>CAVVPZ010000001.1:0-323569 GCA_963750255.1 uncultured Actinomycetes bacterium
CGCGATCCCGAACACCGCGTTCAGGTTGGCGCTCTGCCCCATCGTGAAGAAGTGGTGGACCCAGACCGTGAACGACAGCACCGCGATCGCCATCGTCGCCAGCACCAGCGAAGTGTAGCCGTACAGCTCCTTCGACGAGAAGGTCGAGACCACCTCCGAATAGACGCCGAACGCGGGCAGGATCAGGATGTAGACCTCGGGATGACCGAACAGCCAGAACAGGTTGGCATAGTTCATCATGTTGCCACCAAGGTCATTGGTGAAGAAATGGAAGCCGAGGTAGCGATCGAGCGCGAGCAGCGCGGTGGCGACGGTCAGCGGCGGCATCGCGAAGATCATCAGGATGCTGGTGCACAGCGTCGTCCAGCAGAACAGCGGCATGCGCATCAGCGTCATGCCCGGGCAGCGCATCTTGTAGATCGTCACGGCGAAATTGATCCCCGACAAGCGTCGAGGCGATCGAGCCGAGCGTCACCGCCCAGATCCAGTAATCCGGGCCGACATCGGGGCTGAACGCGAGCTCGGTATAGGGCGGATAGCCGCTCCAGCCGCCGGTCGAGAAGCGGCCGATCACGAGCGACACCATCATCAGCCCGGCCGCGCCGCCGGTCAGCCACAGGCTGATCGAATTGAGCAGCGGGAAGGCGACGTCGCGCGCGCCGATCTGCAGCGGCATCACGTAGTTGATGATGCCGGTCAGGAACGGCATCGCCATGAAGAAGATCATGATGCTGCCGTGCGTGCTGAACAGTTGCGCGAAATGATCGGGCTCGACGAAGCCGGGCGCGTTGATCGCCGCCGCCTGCTGCATCTCGCATCAGCACCGCCTCGACCAACGCGCGCGAAAGCATCACGAAGGCGAGGACGACGTACATGATGCCGATCTTCTTGTGGTCGAGGCTGGTGAGCCATTCGCGCCACAGATAGCCCCATTTGCCCATCACGGTGATCAGCACGAAGACCAGGCGCGCGCCGATCAGCACGATCGACGCGGCGCCCGCGCCGATGATCTCGTTGACGTGGGGTTCTCCCACGCCCGCACGAACGGCAGCGCGTCCCAGGCGAAGCGCCCGAGCACGGCTGGCCAGATGCCGTTGGTCATCGTTTCGGTCTCCACGCGAGGTCCGCGTGCAGGATGCGGGAAGAGATCGGGCGGGCAGCGGAAGAGAAGACCGGCTGCGCGGCACCGACGTGGCGAACAGCGGGCATATCCCGCGGCGTCGAGCGGCCGGCCATGCGCGCACACGAGCCAGCCATCGCCGATAGTCGGCGGGGGTTCGCGCCACGACGTCGAACTTCTGGTCCTGGAAAGCCGATGCCGTTGAACTGCGTGTTCTCGCCGCGGATACACGCCCGTCCGGCTCGCGGCGAAGTTCAGCTGCGTCTTCATTCCCGCCATCGCGTAGATCTGCCCGGCGAGCTGCGGCACCATCAGCGACTGCATGACGGTGCCGCTGGTCAGCGTGATGTGCACCGGCCGACCGACGGGAATGTCGAGTTCGTTCACCGCGCGATGCGTTCGTCCGGGTAGATAAACAGCCATTTCCAGTCGAGCGCCACCGCCTGGATTTCGAACGGCGGCTGCGCCGATGCGATCGGTCGATACGGGTCGAGCGCGTGCGTGTAGTTCCACAGCACGAAACCAAGGCCGATGACGATGCCGATCGGCGGAAGCCAGATCAGCCCCTCGATCGGCCAGGAAAAGATCCATTCGGGCTTGAAGGCACTGTTCTTGTTGCGACAGGCGGTAATGCCACGCCATGAGCGGCGTCAGCAGGAGCACGGGCCCGGCCACGAATACCAGCACCGCGCCGACGATGAGATAGAGATGCCATTGGCTCTCAGCGACCGGGCCGGCGTGATTGACGACACCGAGCTTCAGCACGTCACACCCGGCTAGCAGCATGGGGGTCGCCGCGCAGGCAAAGCGCCGTACCCATGCGGCTGTTCTTCGCGGGCTCTTCGTGCCGGCCGCGTTCGGCAGGAGAGGCATCACATCTTTTCCTTCACGCCGGTGCGGATCAGCAGCCAGTTGACCGGATAGGACGTGCAGAAGCCGGCGATCATGGCGATCTGCATCGCGAACCAAAACTCAGGCGTATCCACTGCCGCGATACCGCCGAACACTGGGCGGAAGAGGAGAAACTGAAGGATCGCCATCACCCCGTACATGCCGACCTGCCAGGCGCTGATAGAGGCGATATCGACCTTGGCGGCCTGATAGATCCCCGCCCGAGCGACAGTTCGCGCATCGGCTTGATCGCGAAATACTGGAACACGATGCCGATCAGGAAGGCGAGGAGGAAATCGGGTATCCAGACGGCGAACGTCTTTTCGGCAAACAGACTGCCATAGCCGAACCAGGTCGCGACGGCGGGGATCGCGAACACCGTCCACTCGGCAAGGATATCGCCCAGCGTGCAGCCCGCGCCGCAATGGCTGGTGCCCTTCAATACCATCGCACCGAAGGGCGGTTCGGGTAAGCTGTCGAAATCGCCATCGGCGGGACCCCTGCCCCAGCGAAAATACGCCGCGAGCCATAACACGCTTCCGAACAGCGCGGTCAGCGGCCACACCGCGTACATCACCCCCATCTTCTGCGGGCGGCGCACCTCGTCGAGCGCGATGACCACCGCGCAAACGAGCGCGACCGCCAGCGAAACGATCGCGGTCGCGTGGAGCCAATGCGGGAACAGCGGCATGATTACGCGCGCCCTCGGCGGCCACTACCTTCGCCCGACCGCGCAGCCCGACCAGCCGTCAAGTGCCCGCCTCGACGCGCACCGGCACCGATTTGGACGCCGGCGTCTTGGACAATTGGTCGTGATGGCCGATCGGGACCAGCACGTTGCACTCGGGATAATAGGACGCGATCGTGCCGCGCGGCAGCTTGTAGGCGGTCAGCGTCAGCCCGCCGAGGCGGCGATCCTGCCCGTCATCGACATCCGTATGCACGCTCACCCTGGTCGACCCGAAGGGCAAGAAGTACGGCCCGGTGGACTCGGGCAGCGTGGGCGGCGCGGAGAGCCTGTCCGTGGTGCGGCCGGTCGCCGGCAAGTGGACCGCCACCGTCGGTGACTTCGCGGCCTGCGGCACGTGGAGCGGCACGGTGTCGTTCGAGGGCGGCTCCAGCGCCGGCTTCGCCACCTCCGGCGCTGCTGACACCTGGTCGACCTGGTCCAAGAAGCCGACCGGCTGGGCGTTCACGAACGTCGGGCCGAACGACGCCGAGGGCACGGACTCCGCCGTCGAGGGCGGCAACGCCGGCCTCGAGAAGGTCACGCTCGACGTGCTCCAGCTGACCGGCAAGGTCGACGTCTCCCCCGGCTTCGCCGGTGGCGCGCTGCTGCCGAAGGGCGGCCGTGGACCGGTCGTCGCCGGCAAGGCCAACGCCATGTCGGTGCCGGTGTTCTCCAACGGCAGCAAGGCCGCGAGCACCGTCGTGACCGTCCACGAGGGCAGCGCCACCGGGCCGGTCGTCGCCACCCAGGCGGTCAGCCTGGCCGGGTACGCCCGCAAGGAGGTCGCCTTCTCGTACACCCCCAAGGCCTTCGGACCCGTGCGCCTGGTCGCCGTCGTCGATGAGGGCAAGAAGCTCGCTGAGGCGAGCGAGACCAACAACGCCCAGTCCTCGCTGCTCGACGTCACGCCGGCTGCACCCAAGGTGCTCGTGGTCGACGACGACGGTGCCATCGGTGGCGAGCAGTCCGTCGGGGGCGCGCTCGCTGCCCTCGGCGTTCCGTACGCGATCGCCGAGAAGCACCCGACCACTGCCGTCATGAAGCAGTACTCCGCCGTCATCTGGCAGGCCGGGATCGAGCGCTACCTCGGCCAGGTCGACAACGAGGACCAGGCCGCGATCGCCGGCTACCTCGCCGGGTGGCGGGAAGCTCCTGCTCGCCGGCAACCGCCTGTTCGACGCGCTGGGCTCGGCGCCCTCGCGCACGAACCCGACGGCGACCGACGCAGCCGTGGCCTTCCTGGGCAACTACTTCGGGGCGCGGTTCACCAGCGGCTCGTACAACGTCGTCCAGTCGGAGCAGTTCACGGCGAAGGGCACCGGCGTGCTGTCGGGCTACTCGTCGCAGGTGCAGCTCGCGGCGGGACGCGGCGTCGTCCAGCTCGCCGGCCTGTCGAGCACCGGCGTGGCTCCCAACGGCAAGACGAACAAGCCCTTCGGCACGGCCGCTCCGGCCATGGTCTTCCCGGTGTCGCTGTTCCCCGCCGTCCAGCCGGCGAACGAGACGCCGAGCCTCGGCATCTCCGTCACGGGCGACGCGAAGCACAAGGGCTTCAAGAGCATCGCGCTCGGCTACAGCCTGTCGCAGGACGCGAAGTCGGACTCGACCGTCGGCCTGCTCAAGAGCGTCATGGGCTTCTTCGGCGTCAAGACCGCTGCCCCGCTGTCGAGCAGCAAGCCGGTCATCTTCCACTCGGCCATCCGTGACCGCGAGTCCCACCTCAACACCCCGGTCACCGCGGTCGTCGTCGGCGCCGGCAGCACCCCCGTGGTCCTGCACTACCGGCGTCACGGCCAGGGCGGCTACTACGCGGTCGCGATGACCAAGGGCAGCAACCCGGGGACCTACAGCGCGATCATCCCGAGCAACGCCGTCACCGCCGACGGCGTCGACTACTGGATCTCCGCCGGGAGCGTGTCCAGCCCGCTGCGTGCGCAGTCCGGCGCCTACGCCCACGCGATCGGCGTGCACATCCCGGAGGTGTTCGCCCCGATGCCGATCCTGAAGGCGAACCAGGTCGTGTCCGGTGAGGCGACAGCCGTCCCGCCGGGCGCCGCGTCGGGCGGCCTGCCGGCCACCGGGTCGTCCCCGTACACCGCGGGGCTGGCCGTTCTGCTCCTGGCCGGGGCGGCGGTCGCGGTCCGACAGAGGCGTTCATCACACTGACCCGTCGTTCCCGATCCGAATACCGCTCGGTAACCTCTCCGCAAACCTAGGAAGAGGTGCACGGAGTTGAAGGAAGTCCTCGAAGCCGTCCTGGCCGGCGAGTCCCCGCAGGGGATCGCTGTCCCGGAGTCGTACAAGGCCATGGTCGTCCGCAAGGACGAGGAGGACGATGTTCGAGGGGGTCGCGTCTCGCGACAAGGACCCCCGCAAGAGCCTGCACCTCGACGAGGTCGCGACCCCGGAGCTCGGCCCGGGCGAGGCGATCGTCGCGGTCATGGCCTCGAGCATCAACTTCAACACCGTCTGGACCTCGATCTTCGAGCCCGTCTCGACGTTCGGCTTCCTCGAGCGCTACGGCAAGCTCAACGAGCTGACCAAGCGGCACGACCTGCCGTACCACGTGGTCGGCTCCGACCTCGCCGGCGTCGTGCTCGCGGTCGGCCCGGGCGTCAGCAAGTGGAAGGCCGGCGACCGCGTCGTCGCGCACTGCCTGTCCGTCGAGCTCGAGGACGCGGCGGGCCACGACGACACGATGATGGACCCGCAGCAGCGGATCTGGGGCTTCGAGACCAACTTCGGCGGCCTCGCCGAGCTCGCGCTGGTCAAGGCCAACCAGCTGATGCCGAAGCCCGAGCACCTGACCTGGGAAGAGGCCGCCTCGCCCCGGCCTCGTCAACTCCACCGCCTACCGGCAGCTCGTCCGCACAACGGCGGCGCAGATGAAGCAGGGCGACACCGTCCTGATCTGGGGCGCCTCCGGCGGCCTCGGCTCCTACGCGACGCAGTACGCGCTCAACGGCGGCGCGATCCCGGTCTGCGTCGTCTCCTCGCCCGAGAAGGCCGACGATCGTGCGCGTCCATGGGCGCCGAGCTGCGTCATCGACCGCACGCGCCGAGGGCTACAAGTTCTGGAAGGACGAGCACAACCAGGACCCGAAGGAGTGGCAGCGCTTCGGCAAGAAGATCCGCGAGCTCACCGGCGGCGAGGACATCGACATCGTCTTCGAGCACCCGGGCCGCGAGACCTTCGGCGCCTCGGTCTACGTGACCAGAAGCGGCGGCACAATCACCACGTGCGCCTCGACCTCCGGCTACATGCACCAGTACGACAACCGCTACTTCTGGATGAACCTCAAGCGCATCATCGGCTCGCACTTCGCCAACTACCGCGAGTCGTGGGAGGCCAACCGCCTCATCGCGAAGGGCCTCATCCACCCGACGCTGTCCAAGACCTACGCCCTCGACGACACCGGCCAGGCCGCGCTCGACGTGCACAAGAACCTCACCAGGGCAAGGTCGGCGTGCTCGTGCCTCGCGCCCGAGGAGGGCCTCGGGCGTCGGCCCGAGGCCAGGAGTTCCGCGCCAAGCACCTCGACGGCGATCAACCGCTTCCGCAACGTCTGAGCCTGTGCGCACCGTGTGACGGCGCCCGGGGCTGGTAAGACCAGGGGCATGACCGACGACGACCTGCTCCCCCTGGCCGACGAGTCGGACGGCGGCGGCTTCGACGTCGTGCTGCGCGGCTACGACCGGCGGCAGGTCGAGGACTACGTCGAGCGCGTCGAGGCTGGCCCTCGCCGACGCCGACCGGCTGCACGCCGAGGACGGCGAGCGGCTCGCTGGCGCTCGAGGGCGAGCTCACCGCGCTGCAGCCCGGCTGGCCGAGGCCGAGCGCCGCGGCGCAGGGCCTGCCGGAGCCCGCGTCAGCCACCTCGGCGCGCGCATGACGCGAGATGCTGCGCCTCGCCGAGGAGGAGGCCGAGCAGATCGTCGCCCAGGCCCAGGAGCGGGCGGCCGCAGCACGACCGAGCGGACCGCCGAGCTCGACCGCCGCGAGGAGGCCGTGCACGCGCGGCGAGGCCGCGCTGACCAGACCCGCGCTCGAGGCCCAGCGCGACGCCGAAGCCGTCCGCGCGCGCGCGCAGCAGGAGGCCGCCACGGCCACGCGCCGAAGCGCAGCCGCCAGGCCGCCGAGACCGTCGCGCGGCGCAGGCCGAGGCGAAGCAGCTGATCGCCGACGCGCACGAGCAGACCGAGACGCAAGCGACGTACCGCCGAGGAGGACGTCAAGATCCTCCACGAGGACGCCCGCGCGGCACGGCAGGAGGTCGTCGCCGACGCCGAGCGCGCAGGTCGAGGAGCTCGCGCGCGCAGCGCGACACCATCGCCGCGCAGCTGCAGAGCTGCGCGAGACCCTCACCGCCCCGTGCAGCCGCTGCACCCGCAGCCCCGGCCGGCTGACGCTGGCGAAGCAGGACGGCGACAGCGGACACTCGACGAGTGGTCGAACGGGCCGAGGACGCGCGGGCGACGCCGGCAGGCGCAGGAGCCAGAGCCGAGCAGGCGCGCGACGAGCCGAGAGCGCCCGGGTCCCGGCCGAGGACCACGAGGACTCGAACGCCGAGCTTCGAGCGGGTGTAGAGCGGCGACCGCGCCTGGCGTGGACGCGGCGGGCGGACGGCTCGCCGCCCGCGTGCTGGTGACCAGCTCGTGCTGGCTGCACTCGCCGTCCGCGCGTACTTCGCGCCGTACCGGTCGGTTGAGTCGGTGGGCTCGGGCTGCTGGCCGCCTGGGGCGCGGTGCAGCACCCTCGCCGTCGTCCGCTCGGTGCTGATCCTGCTGCTCGTCAGCGGCTTCCTCGCGGTCGGGCGCGGGCCGGCCGTGACCGCGCTCGAGTCGGCGTGGGCTCGTGCGCTCACGACGCCGTCGGCGTGGTGCCGTGCGGCGTCTCGCTCGACCGCCGCCGGCAGCATGTTCGCGATCGTCCCGCCGATCATCGACGCAGACGGCGCAGTTCATCGAGACCGCGCCGAGTACGGGTCCTCGCCTCCACGCGCAGGACGCGTCGTCGCCGGCCGGTCAGGACCGGCGGGCCACCTGCGAAGGCGCCGGCGGAGGACGCGTCTGGGTCTGGCCGTCGCTTGCCGCCACCACTGTCCGGGGGCGGGATCTCCGGGCGGCGGCAGCAGGTCGGTGCACCGGGTGTACGTGAGCCGAGGCGACCGTCAGGGCTGGGCGCTCTGGTTATGTCGTCGCTGCCCCGCCATGCAGTGGAACGCCGCACAGGCGAGGGCGTAGACGTCGCAGCCGCCGTCGAGGGCCTCCAGGGCCTGCTCGGCGCGAGCGGCAGCCTGCGAGCAGCGGTTGGCGCTCGTCGGCCGCTCGCCCGCGGCCTGCTGCGCCGGCGTCTCCAGCTTCGTCCTGCTGATGGTCCTGGACGTCCCCTGCCCAGTCGCGCTGGCGCTGGTGGTCGCGCCCACCGACCTCGTGCCCGTCATCGGCGCCACCATCGGCGCCGTGGTCGTCAGCGTCCGTGGCGTTCGCCCAGGACGTCCGGACGGCATCATCGTCGCGGTCTTCTACCTGATCTACCAGCAGGTCGAGAACTACCTGCTCTACCCGCGCATCATGAAGCGCTCGGTCGACGTCTCCCCCGCCGTGACCATCGTGGCTGTGCTGGTCGGGGCCAGCCTGCTCGGCGTCGTCGGCGCGCTGCTGGCGATCCCCATCGCTGCCGCGATCCAGCTCATCCTGGTCGAGGTCGTCGTGCCCCGGCAGGACGCCGACCTAGCTCAGGGGTCTGGCCGCCGTCGACGACGAGGGCACTGCCCCGTGACGTAGACGCCGCGTCGCTCGCGAGGAACACCGTCGGCCCGACCATCTCCTCGACCGTCGCCCAGCGCTTCAGCGGCCTGGTCCCTGACGAAGTCCGCGCCGCCGTCGGCCCAGAGGTCGCGGTTGAGGTCGGTCATCGTCCAGCCCGGGCAGAGGGCGTTCACGCGCACGCCGCTCGGGCCCCACTCGTGCGCCAGGGTCTGCGTCAGCGAGATGACCGCTGCCTTCGAGGCGCCGTAGGCCGCCAGCAGCGGCGTGCCCGCCAGGCCGGCGACGCTGGCGACGTTGATGACGCTGCCGGTCCCGCGCTCGACCATGTGCCGCCCGACCGCCTGGCACAGGTGCACGATCGAGTCGACGTTAGCCGCATCGTCTTCTCCCAGCCGCGAGAAGCGCAGGTCGGTGAACGGCCCCATAGAACGACGACCCGCCGGCGTTGTTCACCAGCACGTCCACGTGGCCGAGCGCCGGCGATCGCGTCGGCGACCAGGGCGTGGCAGGCGCCGCGGTCGGTGACGTCGGCGGGCAGCACGAAGGCCTTGCGTCCCAGGGCCTCGACCTCGGCCGCGACCTGCTGCAGCAGCGCCGGCGTCGCGCGCGCGACAGGGCGACGTCGGCGCCGGCCTCGGCGAGGCCGAGGGCGAGCGCACGGCCGATCCCGCGGGAGGCGCCGGTGACGAGGGCGGTGCGTCCGGTGAGGTCGAAGCGTCATGCGGTCTCCTCGTAGGGTCGGCAGGGGGTAGGCCGCCGGGTTGATGGTCTGCACGATCTGGTCGAGCACCTCCTCGGCCCGGCCGACCCACAGGTGCTTGGCGCCGGCGACGGCCGACGACCTCGGCCTGCGGCACGACCGGCGAAGCGCTCCTGCGCCTCGGCCGGCCGCAGGTAGTCGTCGTGCTCCGGCACGAACGCGAACAGCGGCTTGCCGGTCTGCGCCCAGGCCAGCAGGTGCTCGGGACCGGAGAAGCGCAGCGGAGGGCTGAGCAGGATCGCCCCGACCACGCTCGGGTCGCAGGCCGTGCATCAGCGCGAGGTCGGTGCCGAAGCTCCAGCCGACGCAGCCAGATGGCGAGGCAGGTCCAGGGACTCCACGAGGTCGAGGGCGGCCGCGACGTCGTACTGCTCGGCGACCGCCTCGCCGAACTCGCCCTCGCTGGTGCCCGGCGTCGCTGGTCGTGCCCCGGGTGTTGAAGCGCAGCACGGCGAGGTCGGCCAGCGCGGGCAGTCGCTTGGCCATCTTCTTGCAGCACGTGGCTGTCCATCATCCCGCCGCCGCTGGGCAGCGGGTGCAGGCAGACCAGCGTGGCCACCGGGGTCGCTGCCCACCGGAAGGGCGAGCTCGCCGACCAGCGTCGAGGCCGTCGGCGGTCTGCAGGGTGACCGGCCGCCGGTCGGCCGGGCAGCACGGTGTTGGCGCGGATGTCCGGCACGCGCGCGACCCTAGCGGCGCGACGGGTACGCCGGGACCGGGCGCTCCAGCACGGCGTGTGCCAGTGCCGGCGCTGCTCCACGTCGTGCTCCGGCCAGGCGACGACGTGCGGGGACTCCCGCGACCTCGTGGTCGCACCCGGGGCAGCGGAACACCTTGTCGGTGACGCCGACCGAGCGGACGACGTAGCCGTCCTCGATCCGCTCGCCGCCGGGGGCGCGGAGTACCGGGTCGTCGTCCTTGCGCAGCGCGGCCAGGGCCTCAGCGGTGCGCCCGCCGGCCCCTCGCCGCGGCGCTGCCCGCTACTTGCGGGCGTAGTCGCGGAAGCCGCGGCCGGTCTTGCGGCCGAGGTAGCCGGCCTTCACGAGGTGCTCGAGCATCGGCGCCGGGCAGTCGCCCGGCTCGCGGAACTCGTTGTAGAGCGTCTGCTGGATGGCGAGCGTGACGTCGAGGCCGACGACGTCCATCAGCGCGAACGGCCCCATCGGGTGGCCGCAGCCGGCGGTCATCGCGAAGTCGATGTCGTCGATGTCGGCGTAGTGCGCCTCGAGCATCTTGACGCCGTCGTTGAGGTAGGGGAACAGCAGCGCGTTGACGATGAAGCCGGCGCGGTCGCCGCAGAGCACGGCGTGCTTCTTGGTCTTCTTGCAGACCTCGAGGATCGTCGCGATGACGTCGGGCGCGGTCGTGACCGTCGGGACGACCTCGACGAGCTTCATCACGGTGGCCGGGTTGAACCAGTGCATGCCGACGACGTCACCGGGGCGGCTCGTCGCGGTGGCGCACTCGATGACCGGGCAGGCTGCAGGTGGTCGTGGCGAGGATCGCGCCGGGCTTCATGACGTCGTCGAGAGCGGCGAAGATCGCCTTCTTGATCGACAGGTCCTCGGCGACGGCCTCGATGACGAGGTCGCAGTCGGCGAGGTCCTCGAGAGCCGTCGTGCCGGTGATCTTCGCGAGGGTCTCGGCCTTGGCCTCCTCGGTCAGCTTGCCCTTCTGCACGGCCTTGTCGAGCGAGCCCTCGATCTTCTTCGCGACGGCCGCGACCTTGTCCTCGCCGCGGGCGCGGTAGACGACGTCGTAGCCGCTCTTGGCGCAGACCTCGATGATCCCGGTGGCCATGGTGCCGGTGCCGATGACACCGATCTTCGTGACGGCTGCGCGCGGTGCCGTCGCGTGCGCCGAAGGGGTGTCGGCGTCGGCAACGACCTCGGAGGAGTCAGGGGCGGCGTAGGTGTAGAGCCCCGGCCGCTCTTGCGGCCGAGCAGCCCGGCGGTGACGTACTGCTTGAGCAGCGGCGCAGGCGCGTGCCGGTGGTCGCGCGACTGGCGCGTACATCGTCTCGAGGATCTCGTAGGCGCTGTCGAGGCCGATGAGGTCGAGCAGGGCGAGCGGGCCCATCGGGTGGCCGCAGCCGAAGCGCATGGCGGCGTCGATGTCCTCGCGGCTGGCGTACTTGGACTCGTACATCTTGACGGCGTTGTTGAGGTAGCCGAACAGCAGCGCGTTGGCGATGAAGCCCGCGCGGTCGCCGGCGGTGCGCCTTCTGCTTGCCGACCTGCGCGACGAGCTCCTCGCACCGCCGTCGACGACGACGGGTCGGTGACGACGGTCTGCACGACCTCGACCAGCCCCATGACCGGCGCCGGGTTGAACCAGTGCAGACCGACGACCTTGCGACGGCCGGCCCGTTCCGGTGGCGAGCTCGGTGACGCTCAGCGCGGAGGTGTTCGTGGCGAGGATCGCGCTCGGGGGCGAGCAGGCCGTCGAGCGTCGGCGAAGAGCTCGCGCTTGAGCTCCATGCCGCTCCGGGATGGCCTCGATGACGAGCTCGCAGTCCTTGAGGGCGTCGAGGTCGGTGCCGAGGGCGATGCGTCCGAGGAGCGCGTCGGCTCCTCCTGGGTGAGCTTGCCGCGGGCGACGGCGCGGCCGGTGGAGTGCGTCGAGGTGGCCCTTGCGCGCGCTCGAGCGCCGGCGTCGTCGACCTCGACGCCGATGACCTCGAGGCCGGAGCGGGCGAGCACCTCCGCGATGCCCGCACCCATCGTGCCGAGACCGACGACACCGATCTTGCTGAACGCCACAGCTACTCCTGAAGTTGGTTGCCCACAGGTTACCGACCGGTACGAAACGCGCCTCCGTCGGGCCGGTCCGTGTGCTGCGGTTCGGCCGATGTGCGGACCGGCCAGCTCAGCCGACGTCCGGCGCAAGGGAGGCAGCCCCACCCGTCCCAACGCGAGGTCAACCCACGCTCAGGAGGGCCTCCCGTGTGACGCGCTCCCTTGCCCCGGACGTCGGCCTTGCACGCCTCGGGGCGCTCCGGGCGCGCGTGTGCGATCGGGCTTCACGACGTGCGCACCAGCCAGCTCAACGGACCTCCGGCGCCAGCCGGCTCAGCTGACGTCCCGGACAAGGGAAGCAGCCCGATCCGTCCCACGCAGAGGTCGCCCCACGCTCACGAACGCGCTCCGTGTGACTCGCTCCCTTGCGCCGGACGTCGCCCAGCAGCCCGGGCCGCGGCTCAGAACAGGGTGGGGACGTTCGACTCCATGCCCTTGAGGGCCTCGTAGTCGACCTGGACGCACGTGATCCCGCGGTCTGCCGCCAGCACCTTCGCCTGCGGCTTGAACGACTGCGCGGCGAGCACGCCCTGCACGTCCCCGAGCACCGTCGCGACGCGCTGCAGGTAGCGCGTCGAGCTGCTCGACCGAGTCGATCTCGGCGATCCGCTTGATCTCCACGAGCACGTGCGCGCCGGCGCCGTCCTTGCAGAGCAGGTCGACGGGGCCGATGTCGGTGAAGTACTCCCGCTGGACCAGGGTGAAGCCGTCCCCGAGCACGTGGCACTGATCGGCGAGCAGGGCCTGCAGCTGCTTCTCCACGCCGTCCTTGATGAGCCCCGGGTCGGTGCCGAGCTCGTGGCCGACGTCGCTCAGCACCTCGAAGACGCTGATGACCAGCTCCTCGCCGCCCTTGTTCGTGACGGTCCAGATCTCGTCCTGCACCAGCAGCGAGCACGGCGGCGTCATCCACATGAGCGGCTTGTAGCCACCCGCGTCCGAGTGCACGAGCACCGATCCGTCGGCCTTGATCATCAGCAGCCGTACCGCCTCCGGCAGGTGGGCGGTGAGGCGGCCGACGTAGTCGACGGAGCAGCGGGCAAGGACGAGGCGCACGTGCGCAGGCTAGCCCGCCTTCGCGAGGAGCTCTCGGACCTGGCCGAGCACGAGGTCCGGTTGGTCCTGGTGCACGAAGTGGCCGCCCGGGACCTCGCGGTAGACCCCCGCCGACGACAGTCGCGCGTACCTCTTCTGCCCGGCGTCCCAGGCCGCGGCAGCCGCCTTGGCGGGGCGCCGGTCAGGCCCGAGCCCTCGCGGGCGTGCACGGCGTTGTCGACGACCAGCGGCAGCGCGCCCAGCGAGGTGACCTCCGCCAGCTCGCGGAAGGAGGTGAGCCCGTCGAAGCGCTCCTGGTTCGTGCTCGGCTCGGTGAACGCGCGTAGTCCCGAGCGAGCTCCTCGCCGCCCTGGCGCGCTCGCCGGCACCGCGTGCGTCGCCTCGAGCCAGCCCAGCGGCGTGGCGTCGAGCAGCAGCAGCCCCTTCACCTGGTCGGGGTGGGCCGCGGCGAGCTCGACGCCCACGCCGCCGCCGAGCGAGTGCGCGACCACGACGTAGGGCGGACGCGGCGCCACCTTCGCGAGCAGCGCGCTGAGGTCGACGGCCTCGCTGCGGAACGTCTGGTCCGTCGACGGCGCGTTGCTCAAGCCGTTGCCCGGCCGGTCGTAGGAGCAGACGCGGGTCTGCTTCTCCAGGTCGTCGCTGAGGGCACGGAAGCCGATCGTCGACTCGCCGTACCCCGAGACGAGCACGACCGTGGCCGGGCCCTTGCCGGAGCAGATCACGTGCATGGGCTTGCCGTTCGCCGTGACGGTCGTGTCGACGTCGCCGCTCAGGTCCACCGTCGCGGAGGGGTCAACCGTCGCGGAGGGCGACGGCTTCGCCGTGCTCGACCCGCCCGCGCAGCCAGCCAGGAGCGCGAGCCCCACCACCGCCATCCACCCTCGACCTGCGCGCACGCGTCCCCCTGAGCCAGTTCGCACAGACCCTACGAAGCGCGTTGAGAAGGCACCAGCACCCTCGGGTGAGGAAACGCTCGCCCCAGGGACTCAGCCGTCGCGGGGTCCTGTGAAGCGCACCTCGCGCAGGTCGAGGAACTCCATCTCCCCGAACAGCGCCGAGTAGTCCGCAGCCGCCGACGAGAACTCAGGCGCCGCCTCGCCGGTGCGCGCGTCCGCTTCGCTCGTGAAGTACGCGACCTCGACGTAGGCGTTGCCGGGCAGCCAGGCCCGTACCGATCCGAGGAGGTCGGGGCGCGCGGTGCGCAGCTCGGCGAGCAGCTCCGGCGTCTCGAGCTCCTCGGCCTTGACGCGGTCCGGCACCACGCCCTCCATCACCTGCACGAAGCCGGCCTGGTCCGAGCCGCCGTCGAACAGGGTGGCGACGTCACTGGACTCGCGGAAGGTCGGCTCGCCGTCGAAGAGCGACGCCGTCCCCTCCCACCACGCTCCCTGCTCCGGGCGGTCGGAGTTCGCCCGTGCCGCCCCCTCGTCAGCGAACCTCGCGAGCACCAGGAAGGTGCCGTCCTCCGCAAGACCCATCGTGCTCCCGAGGAACCCCGTGGCACCTGGCCTCACGGTGTCTGCCCACACAGCCCCCCGCTGCAGGAGCTGCTCCCCCTGGCTCGTCTTCCCCTTGATCACCTGGACGAACATGGCTGTCCCCTCACCCCTAGGTCGATCGGCTCCTGCCGAGCAGGGCCAGCAGCTGCGTCTGCCGGTCGGCACCCGACGGTGGGTCGATCTTCTCGGCGAACGCACCGCTCGCCGCGAGCATGTCGATCTGCGGCTCGATGACTGCGAAGCAGCCCTCGACCAGGTCGGCCGGCATGCGGTCGTCCTGGGACGTGGCGACCGCCAGGTCCCAGCCGTGCACGAGCACGTCGATGAACCGGTGCCCGGCGTACACCTCTCCCGGGACGGGTCCGTAGGACACCGCGCAGGGCGCCTCGAGCGCGCCGGGTGCCTCGAAGGCCTCGGCCGACGCGGCCGCCGACACGTCGTAGGCCTTCACCGGGTCGTCACCGAGCACGTCGCCGTCGAGACGCGTGCCGACGTCCTCGATCGTCCGGCCCCGGGCGAGCTCGGCTGCCCAGAGGTTGCCGGACACGACGTGGTTCAGCAGCTCCCTGACGTCCCAGCCGTCGTTCCGCGTCGGCAGTCCGAGCTGGTCCTGCCGCACCCCCTCGACCCAGGTCCGCGTCGCGTCCAGTGCCTGCCTGTGCAGCAGCGCCACATCCGTCATGGCTGCCTCCTCGCGGCCATGCTCCGCCGACTCGGAGGTCACCGCAAGACCCAGTCCTAGGTCGCCTTGAGAAAGGACGACAGCCGGTCGAGCGGCCCGTCCCAATCGGCCGCGAGCGCCGCGAGGTAGGACTGCGCCACCTTGATCGGCTCCGAGCGGTGCCGGTAGAGCACCCGCCGTCCCTCGCCTGCGTCGCTCGTCACCAGGCCCGCCTCCGACAGCAGCCCCAGGTGCTTGGCGATGCCCTGGCGGGTGATGTCGAGCCGACCCGCCAGGTCGGTCGCGGGTCGAGGGCCCGTGCTCGGCGAGCGACGCGAGGATGGCGCGCCGGTTGGGGTCGGCCAGCGCCGCGAAGACGCTGACCGAGACCTCCTCGGGATCAGGCCGCAAGGAAGGCAGCCAGCTCGTCGAGCTCGGACTTCCAGCCGCCGATGTTGCCCTCGTAGCTGACAGCCACTCGTCGGGCATCTGCGCGAAGCCGCTCTCGGTGACGGTCAGCGTCGTGCCGCTGCCGGTCGGCGTGAGCTGGAACTCGACGTAGGTGCGGCGCGGGTCCTCCTGCGGCACTCCGTACCGTGCCAGCAGTAGGCGAAGACCGACATCGGGTCGACGACCTTGATGCCGAGGTGGGCCACGTGCTCCTCGTCCGAAGGACATGACGACGTCCTCGCCCGGCGCGACCGTGCCCTTGACGGCGTTGCCGAACCAGCTCGCCAGACCGTCGTTGGTCGTCAGGGCGGCCCAGACCTTCTCCTGCGGGTGGGGCAGCTCGAGGGTGCGGGTGATGGTGTTCGGGATCGGCATGTCGTTCTCCTAGAGTCGCAACCGTTTGGTTGCTTCATTTCTAGTGCAACCGATTGGTTGCGTCAATAGCCGACATCCTTCGTCACCGCTTCCCACTCGTCGATCGAAGCCAGCATGGCCGTGAGCTTCTCCCGCGCCGCCTTCAGCACGTCGTGACCGAGGAGCAGCCGCAGCGGCGGCTCCTCGAGGGTCGTCAGCATCACGCAGGCATCGGCGACCTTGCGGGCGTCGCCCGGCAGGTGCTGGGCGAAGGCCTTGATGAGCTCCTTGCGCGCCCCGACGTCAGCGGCGTAGTCCTCGATGGGTGCGTCCGACTCCTTCATGGAACGCGCAGCCCAGTCGGTGTTGAACGCACCTGGTTCGATCGCGCTCACCTTGATGCCCAGAGACGCGACTTCCTTGGCGAGGGCTTCAGTGAGGGACTCCATCGCGAACTTGGTCGCCGAGTAGTACGCGTTGGGCGGATTGGCCACCAACCCTGCCATCGAGGAGATGTTGATGACGTGCCCGCTGCGACGCGCGCGCATCTGCGGGAGCACTGCCTTGATGCAGTCGACGACGCCGAAGTAGTTGGTGTCGAACAGCGCCCGCACCTCGGCGTCGTCGCCCTCCTCGATCGCCGACATGTAGCCGTAGCCGGCGTTGTTTACCAGGACGTCGATGCCCCGAATGCGTCGTGGGCGGCCGCGACGGCCGAGGCGATCTGGGTGCGCGACGTGACGTCCAGAGCCACCGCGATGGAACGGTCCGACACGACCGGCAACCCCAAGGGCGTGGTGTACAGCCACCGCTCGACGGTGCTCCACACGCTCGCGTGCATGACGGCCAATGCGCTCGCCGTGAGCGAGCGCGACGTCATCCTCCCGGTGGTGCCGATGTTCCACGCCAACGCGTGGGGCCTCGCCCACGCCGCCGTGACCGCCGGAGCCAAGCTGGTGTTGCCGGGCGCCGATCTCTCGCCCGCCGGAGCTCGTCGACCTGATCGAGCAGGAGAAGGTCACCGTTGCGGCTGGGGTACCGACGATCTGGATGGGCGTGCTGCCCGCACTCGAGGGACGCGACGTCTCGCACTGCGAGCCATCCCGTGCGGCGGGAGCGCCGTGCCCAGAGCGCTGAGCGAGGGCTTCCGCGACGCGATCGGGCTCCCGATCCTCCAGGCGTGGGGCATGACCGAAACGCGCCGATCGCCACGATCGGTCACATCAAGTCCGGCCTGGCCGACACGTTGACCGACGACGAGATGGCCGATCTCCGCGCCCCGCAGGGCTGCCCGCGCCGCGGGTCGAGCTGCGCATCGTCGACCCAAGACACCCTCGAAGAGCTGCCCTGGGACGGCGAGGCGACGGGCGAGCTGCAGGCGCGGGGCCCGTGGATCGCCCGGGAGCTACTACGACGACCCCCGCTCGCCGGAGTCGTTCACCGCCGACGGCTGGCTGCGCACCGGCGACGTCGCCGCCATCGACGGCCGAGGGCTACGTCCGCCTCGTCGACCGTACCAAGGACGTCATCAAGTCGGGCGGCGAGTGGATCTCCTCGGTCGAGCTCGAGAACGAGATCATGGCCCACCCCGATGTGGCCGAAGCCGCCGTGATCGGCGTGCCCACGCGAAGTGGTCCGAGCGGCCGCTTGGCCTGCGTGGTCGTCCGCCCCGGGCGCGAACTGACCGCCGACGACCTTGCTCGCCTTTCTCTCCGATCGGGTGGCCAAGTGGTGGCTGCCCGACGACGTCGTGTTCATCGACGAGGTACCCAAGACCTCGGTGGGCAAGTTCTCCAAGAAGACGCTTCGCGAGCCGGTTCGCAGATCACCGCCTCCCGAGCGACGGCGCCTGAGGCCGAGGGGCGGCTCCTACCAGTCGCCTCCGCCGACGCTTCCTCCGCCGCCTCCGCCGCCACCCCCGCCGCCACCCCAGTCGCCGCCGCCGCTGCTGCCGAAAAAGCCGCCGCCGCCGGAGTCGTTGTCGGAGTTGTTGCGGCTCCCTCCGAAGCCGCCGCTCCAGCCACCCTGGCGGCCACCACCGAGCGAGCGACCGAGGAGAATGCCGGTGAAGATGTCGTTGCCACCGAAGAAGCCGCCGCCACCCCAGCCACCGCGGTCGTTGCCCGAATACCGGGGCTGGCGCGCGCTCGTCGAGTTCGACCGCCGGCTCGCCGTAGCCCCCGGGCCGCTGCAGTTCGGCGGGAGGGTCGGGCGGCGGGTATCCCTTGACCAACGCCCGCGGCACGTGCCATCGCATACGTGGCCTCGGCCATGCCCCGTCGCACCCGTGGCGGGTCGTCGATCGAGTCGATGGAGTCGACAGCGGCCAGCGCCCACTTGTACCGCGCCACCCCCGCCTCGTAGTCGTCCCGCGCCTCGGGGTGGAGGCTGACCTCGGGCTCGAGGCGCATCACGTCGTCGGCGAGCACGCTGAGTTCGGCCTGGAGGTCAGCCTTGTCGCCGGCCAGCACGCGAGCCTCTTGCTTGCGCCGCTTGGCCCCGCTGCGGAAGAGGAGGAACACCCCGCCGAGCACCAGGGCGACAAGGACGACCGCCACCGCCGACCCGCCGCCACCACTCGACTCGTTGGATGACGACACGGGCGACGAACCGTTCCGCGAGAGGCCTGCACATCGCTGCGCGAAGGCCGAGAGCACGGCGCCCACGCCCTCGTTCTTGTGGTCGTTGAACGCGTTGGTGGCCATCTGCGCCGCCGCGCCGGTCGGGCAGTGCGTCGCTGGCTCGGCCCGGAAGCCGGTGCCGGTGACGACGGCGTAGGTGCCGGTGAGCCCGACGTCGCTGCCGAGGGCGGCCGGGAGCCCGTTCAGCCCGCCGGGGGCCTCGGACTCGGCCGCAGTGGGGAGGACGGCGACGTAGACAGCGCGGTCGCCGTCTCGAATGATGGTGCGGATCTGTTCGGCTTCCGCGTTTGAGATCGATCGCTCAGCACCAGGGTGGACGTACACCGGGTCCTGACGAAGGGCCGTCGCCGCCTGATCGAGGAGCGGGCCGGCGCTCGAGGCCCCGACGAAGAGGGCGATGGCGGCCAGGAGTGTGCGCACCCGCTCACGGTACCGACCCGACACCGTGCCCGCCCGCCGGACCCCCGCCCCGCCGCTTTCCGGCGCGAACCGGCGCTACAGCGACACTTCGTGCAGGAAAGTCAGGCAGGGAACCGCGCTGTGTGGGACGAATACCACGGAACGGGACAATATTGTCCCCGAATTGGGGGATGCGTCAGCAGGGGTGAACGGAGTTTGCTGAGGCCATGGTGTCCTCCGTGCTTCTGGTCCTCGCCGTGTGGGTCGGCGCCTCGATCGTCATCTCACCCCTCCTCGGCACCGGCCTGCGGATCATCAACGAAGCCGACGATTCACCGTACGAGGCCGCGGCGAATGGCCAGAGCCACCGCCTGTACCCGATCGGTAACCCCCAGTTTCTGGTAAATGTGCGTGAGATGAGTCTTGACGGTCTCCTCGCCGACGAAGAGCTGCTCGGCGATCAGGCGGGTCGAGCGACCGTTCGCCAGTAGTTCGAGCACCTCAAGCTCCCGGTCAGTGAGCCGCTCGGCGGCGAGCGACTGGTCAGCCAACGGGCCCACCCGCCCGAGGAACGAGCGGGTCACGCTGCGATGCAGGTAGGCATCCCCGGCGTGGACGGAGCGGACGGCGTCGAGGAGCTCGATCCGGGCTCGCGTTCTTGGGCAGGAACCCGAGCGCGCCAGCGGCCAGCGCGCTGGTCACCGTCTCGGGGTCGTCGTGCATGGTCAACACCACGATCCGGGCCTCGGGACGTCGAGCCAGGATCTGCCGGGTCGCTTCGATCCCGTTGAGCCCCTCGAGGGTGACGTCCATCAGGATCACGTCGGGTTGGTGCTCGGCGTCGAAGTCGACGATGTCACCGCCGGCGGCAGCACACCGACGACCTCGATCCCGTCGCCGAAGCCGAGCATGGTCGCCATGGCGTCGGCCACCACGCGGTGATCCTCGGCGATGGCGAGGCGAATGGACCGTGGGGCTGAGTCCCCACCGGCGGGCACGGCTGTGGTCATGACCGCTCCCCGATCGGCACCCGGACGGTGACCGTGGTTCCATACCCGGGCCGGCTCGAAACGAAGAGCAAGCCACCCGACAACACCACCTTCTCCCGGCTCAGCGCGAGACCCGAACGAACACCGGTGGCGAGGTCCTGGCCAAGGCCCGTCGCGTCGGGTTCGAACCCGGCGCCGTCATCGACGACCCGGAGTTCGACGAGCCGACCCGTCCGGGCGACGTCGACCTCGACCACCGTCGAGCCCTCGGCGTGTGCGGCCACGTTCGTCAGAGCTTCCTGGCAGCACTCGACGACCAACAGGGCCGCGGGAAGGGGAACGTCGTCGAGATCGTTGGCGGTCACGGAGACGTCGATACCCGTGCTGGCCGAGAACGCTCGGCACGAGCGCTCGATGGCCACGGTGAGACCTCCGTGGGCCGACGCCCGCTGCAGATCGGCCAGCGTCCGGCGAAGGTCGGCGATCGTCTGATCGACCCCGGCCCGCATCTGCCCTGCGACCCGCACAGCGACGTCGGGACGGTCGTGAGCGAGCGCGGCGCCCACGCTGTCGGCACTCAGCTGGAGGGCGGCGAGTTGTTGGAGCACCACGTCGTGGAGGTCGCTGGCGATCCGCATTCGCTCCCGCTCCCGCTCGTCGATCAAGCGATCGGCGAGGCGCCGCTGCTCTCGCTCAGCCTGTTCGAGCCGTCGAGAGACGATGACGGCGTGCCGAGCGCCCAGCAACGGGAACATGAGCAGGGCCACCGCCCAGACGCCGATGCGGATGGACGTGAGCGCGAGGACCGAGCCCATGAACCCCAGGAACAGGTAGATGGCGGCGGCCATCGGACCGGCCGGAATGAGGCCCGCCAGCACGCGCCGCAACGGGACGCCACGCGCCGTCCACTCCGCGAGGGCCACGAAGAGCCAATTCGAGGTCTGGTAGACGACGACCGCCGCGACCAGGACGGGAACGGGCGGAACACTGGCTCGGTGACCGCTGAGCACGAAGGCGGCAAGGGCGGTGCTGCCGGCGAGTTGCATGCGGTTGAAGAGCGCATGCACGACCGTGGTCTCGCGCTTGAGTTCCCATTCGCTCGTCGACGCCGCCGCCACGATCGTCGCGGCCAGACCCGGGGCAAAGAGCAGCGCGATGGCCAGGTTGACGGGTGCCCCCATCGAGAGCGAGATGTTCCTGATGGCGGGTACGGGCAGCACGTTGGCCGCCGCGCAGAACACGCACCAGGCCACCAACTGGATCCAGCCCGGGTGCTCGACCGGAAATCGACCCAACCCGTCGGCGATCACGAACGCAACCGCGCCGCCGAGCAGGGTGAACCAGACGAAGAACGCCGGCCGATCGCGTTCGGGCGGGGGCGGACTGAGCGGGCCGATGGCGGGGGCTCGGCTGGCGGCCGGACCCTCGCCATCGGGTGCTTGGATCACTTCCAGTTTGCGTTGGCCCCTCCGGCCAGCAGCAGGCCGACCAAGGGAGCGAGCGCCATCGCCATGCGGCGGAACTGACGGATCTTGGACATCATGCGGATCACCTCCCAACGGCATCGAGTGGGGGTTCCGCTCCGCTTTGGTAACGGCCACTCCTCGTGGTCGGTCCGCTGGTCTGGGTGCTTTCTCCTTCGGCCTCGATTGTCCCCCCTGCGCCCGTATCTGTCCAGCTGTCCGGTTTTGCTGCTTTCGCTGGTTTCCCCGTAGTGGCAGAATCCCCCATCAAGAGCCAGCGTCACTGCCCGATCGGGGGAGGTGAAGCGAGGGGGGACTGTGACACCGTCGTATCCGAGCAAGGACCTCGTTATGCACTCGATGACGCCACCACTCCAGGCCCCAGCGACGCCGCTGGGCGGCGCTCGGTGCGTGCTCGTGGTCGACGACGACCGCGCTGATTCGCCGGCTCATGGCAGTAAGCCTCGACGACGCCGGTTTCGAGGTCGTGGAGGCGGGCGACGGCGCTGCCGCCCTCGAGTTGCTCGCCGCCGTCGGTTCGACCTCGTGCTCCTCGATGGGCAGATGCCCACGATGAGCGGCCGCCAAGTGCTGGCGCGACTCCGGGCCGACCCCCGCACCGCCACCCTCCCGGTCATCCTGGTCACCGCCGCCGACGCCCTCGTCGACAGGCTGTCCGGGCTCGCCGCCGGCGCCGACGACTATCTGGCCAAGCCCGTCGCGCTCGACGAAGTCGTGGCACGGGTACGGGCCCACCTACGAGCCCGGGACGCCTGGGCCGACACGCTGGCCGCCCACGACCGTCAGCGTTCGCTCCTCGCGCTGTCCCTTCAGGCCGCCAGCCGGCAGGTGACGCTGAGCGGGTCGGCCACCGTCTTGTGCCACGCGCTCGCCGCCCAGGCCGGCGTTCGGGGTGCGGTCGTCGCTCGTTTCACGCCCGACGGCGAGGTCGTGCCCGTGGCCACCGCCGGCCCGACGCTGTGGGGATGTTCTCCCGGCGACCCGGTGGCGGCGTCGACCCGCAACTATCTCCGCCACCGATCGGCCGAAGGGCCGTGGATCGAGCGCGGCGACGGCGCCGTCCGCCCGGTGCCCGATCTCCTCGTCGGGCCCACGGTCGCATGCGCCCCGTTCGGGAACGAGAACGGTGACGCGTCCGGACCGGCGGGTCTGCTCCTTCTCGAACTCCACGAAGAGAGCATCGACCCGGCGAGGGCGTTGGCCGCCGCCATCGATTTCGCCGCCGCTGTCGATGGGCTGCTCCGCCCCCGGCTCATCGACGAGCACCGCGTCGAGCAGGACCGCATGGCGCTGCGGGCCGTCCTTCGCGGAGCGCGCGTTCCGACCGCACTTCCAGCCCATCGTGTGCATGGAGTCGGGGAACGTGGTGGGAGCCGAGGCCCTCACCCGCTTCAGCGACGGATCGGCCCCCGACGTCAGATTCCGCGAGGCGGCCGGCCTCGGGCTGGGCCTCGAACTCGAACTGGCCACGCTCGGCGCTGCCATCGACGAGGTGACGGCCCTGTTGCCCGCCGACGCCTGGGTGGCACTCAACGTCTCGCCCGGGCTCCTCCTCGGTCTCGACCATCACCGGCTCCGCGACGTGATCGACCTGCCGCGACCGCGACGTCGTGCTCGAACTATCCGAGCAGGAAGCGGTCGACGACTACGACGCCATCAGGTCGGCCGTCGATGCAGTCGGCGACCGAGTTCGCCTCTCGATCGACGATGCCGGCTCCGGCTTCGCATCACTCCGACACATCCTCCGGCTCGATCCCGACTTCATCAAGCTCGACCGATCATGGATCCACGGCGTCGACGCCGACCCCGCTCGCCGAGCCATGATCGCCGGACTCCGACACTTCGCCGACCAGACCGGGGCCACCCTCATCGCCGAGGGTATCGAGCGGGAAGAAGAACGCCAGACGCTGATCGAACTCGGCGTCGACCTCGGCCAGGGCTACCTGCTCGGTCGCCCTGCCGCCCTCACGCCTGCCTGACGCACCGGGCGGCGCACGCACAAGAGCGCAAATCAGGGATCTTCCTGCCACACGCCGGGCCGCGGCGGGTCGAAGGCGACGTCGATGGGTTCGCCCCTGATGGCGGCGAAGGCGGAGACGCCCCAGCGTTCGACGCCGGCCAGCGGCTCGGCAACGCATCCTCGGCGAACCAGCCAACATCTCGACACTCCAGCGGATGGGCCCGAAGTTCGCCGCCGATGACGCGGCACTGGAACACGAGTGAATAGAGCGGGATGCGGGTGAAGTTGAGCCGAAGCCCGTCGAGCACGGCGACGAGCCGCACTGGCTCGACCTCGATGCCGGTCTCCTCGAGCACTTCTTTGACCGCGACTTCGGACGCCGAGTAGCCGATGTCGGCCCAACCGGTCGGATAGAGCCACACGCCCGAGTCGGCCCGCTGCACCAGAAGGATCTCGCCCCGGTCGTTGCCGACCACCGCGCCGATGGCGATCTTGGGCGTGACGTAGCCGGCGACGCCCTGACCGACGTCGAGGAGCCACTCCTCGACGAGCACTTCGGCCTCGAGTTCTCGTCCGGCGGCCACGCCGATGTCGGCGGCCACCTTGAGCACCTCCTCGTAGCGCTCCCGTTCGTAGAGGGACTCGGTGAAGCCGAGTCCGGTGCGGGCGATGCCGGCGAGCGCCTCGCCCCAGCGCCGAAGATCCTGGGCGCTGACCACGTCTTTGGGCGGCGGGAGATCGGGGGGCACGACCAGCCAGGCTACGCGACGAAGCGCCCACCCCCGCCGGGTGAGCGCTTCGAAAACCGCCTCGGTTCCGCCTGCCACCAAGTGTGCCGGATGGCCACTGAAGGAATCCTGGCGAAAGGCTGAAGAATCGCTGAAGATGGTCGATCAGTGGTGATGGCTGAGCGCGTGGCCCGGGTGTTGGTGGTCGAGGACAACCCCGATCTGCGCGAGCTGCTGGTGATGTCACTCGAGCGGGAGGGGTGGGACGTTCGCTCAGCCGGCGATGCGTTGGAGGGTGAACGCGAGGCGCTGGCGTTCGGGCCCGACATCGCCATCCTCGACGTCCACCTGGGCGACGGACCCGACGGCTTCACGTTGGCCCGGCGGCTGCGGCAGCAGGGCAACCTCCCGTTCGTCTTCCTCACGGACAGGTCTGACGTCGAAGACCGGCTGACCGGCTTCGAGACGGGCGCCGAGGACTACATGGCCAAGCCCTTCGTCCTGGCCGAGCTCGTGGCACGACTGAGAGTCGTGCTGCGCCGACGCCCCGAGGCGCGCGACGAGATCATCGAGGTGGACGGCATCAAGATCGACACCTCGGGTCGGCGGGTGTTCGTGGATGGCGACCTCGTGGATCTCACCCGCATCGAATTCGAGTTGCTGACGGTGCTCGCCGGCCAGCTGGGACGGGTGGCCTCGAAGCCAGAGCTCCTGGGCCAGGTGTGGGGTTTCGAGGGCTACGACGCCAACCTGGTGGAAGTCCACATCTCGTCGCTCCGCCGCAAGCTGGGTGGATCGGGCCGCCTCATCGAAACCGTGAGGGGCGCCGGCTACGTCCTTCGCGCCACGTAGGCACGCACGTCGGCCTACGAGCGCAGTTGGCGCAGCACGGCGGCCTCTACGGCAGCAAGAGCCTCGTCGTCGGTGACCTTTGACCCTTGGCGGTCGACGACATAGAAGGCATCGACGACCTCGTGACCCAACGTCGACACGCGGGCGACGCGGACGTCGAGGCCACAGTTGGCGAGGGCGGCGGTGATGCGGTGGAGCACGGCGATGCCGTCGGGGGCTCGCACCTCGACGACGGTGGCCCGGGCTGAGGCCTCGTTGTCGATCGAGCACCTCGGGGATCGGCCGGCCGAGCCGCGGTGCGTCGGTAGCGCCCGGCGTAGCTCGCGCGACCGTTCGATGAGCTTGTCGGCCAGGGCCAGCCTCCCATCGAGAACCGCTTCCAGGTCAGCCGCGACCCGGGGCCACCGGGGCTCGCTGCCGAAGGCCGGCTCGACGTCGAAGATCTCCACGGCGCGACCGTCCTCGGCCTGGGCGGCAGTGGCGCTGCGGACGTCGAGACCGTGGAGCGCGAGCACGCCGGCGACCTTCGAGAACAAGCCAGGGCCGATCGGGGTAGACGACCGTGCAGCGGTGGCCGTCGCCGTGGAGTCCAGACGGCAGGTCGGTGGCAATCGTCTCGGTCGGCTCGTCAGCACCTTCGTCGGAGGCGCCACCGCCGGCCGACAGCCGGCGCCGTACGCGCGCCACCAACTCGGCGACGAGCCCCGCCTTCCAGTCGGACCACGCCGAGGCCCCAGTGGCCAACGAGTCGGCCTCGGTCAGTGCGGCCAGCAGTTCGAGGGTGTCGACGTCGCCGACCTGGTCGGCCACCTGGGCGATGGTCGCCGGATCGTCGAGATCGCGTCGGGTGGCGGCGTCGGGCAGAAGCAGGTGGAGGCGCACCATCTGTTGGAGGACAACGACGTCGGCGGGGACGAATCCGAGTCGTGGACGCCACGCGGGCCGACCACCTCGATACCGGCGTCGGTGTGGTCTCCCGGGTACCCCTTGCCGATGTCGTGGAGGAGCGCGCCGACGAGCAGCAGGTCGGGTCGTCGAACCGTGCGGGTGAGGGCGGCAGCGTTGGCGGCCGCTTCCCACAGGTGCCGGTCGACGGTGAAGCGGTGGTAGGCGTTGCGCTGCGGCTGGTGGCGCACCGCCTCCCACTCGGGCAGGAGGCGGGCGAGGAGGCCGTGTTGGTCGAGGGACTCGAGCACGGGATGGCGTCGTGGCCGGCGCCGAGGAGGGAGACCAGGTCGTCGCGCCATTGCTCGCGGCCACACGGGCGGGCACGCCGACGGCGGCCGACTCGGCGTACGGCGGCGAGCGCGGCGGGCGACAGGGGGACGCCCGTGTCGGCGGCTTCCGCGGCCGCGGCCAGCCACTGGCCCGGATCGTGGGGGAGGATGACCCGCTCGGCCCGAGCCCGCGGCCCGCCGAGCCACGCGTCGATGCGGTCCCAGGCGTCGTCGGACACGTAGGAGATGGCTCGCGCCGCGGCGCTGACGTTGGCCATCAGCGCGTCGGCGTCGGCCAGGCCGAGTTCGGCGGCGACGCCGTCTTGTTCTTGCAGCTGGAGGCGGTCGAGCCGGCGGCCGGCACAGGTGTGAAGCGGCGGCGCGGATCTCGACGAGTCGACCGTGGGCCTCGTCGCCGGTCCGAGGCGACCGTGCAGGACGGGGGTGGCCAGCGCCGCGGCTCGGAGGGCGTGGACGTCGCGAAGTCCGCCCCGCCCTTCCTTGATCTCGGGCTCGAGGAGGTAGGCAACTTCACCGAACTTCTCGTGGCGTTCCTCGACCGCGTCGCGCAGCACTCGCAGCCACCGTTTGGCTCGACCTCGCCAAGCGGCGCGAGCAGCGGCGGCCAACTCGCCGGCGAGGGCGGCGTCGCCGGCGACGAGCCGGGCGTCGAGCATGCCGAGCATCGCCTTGAGATCAGCGTCGGCGACGGCGAGCGCCTCGTTGACGGTGCGCACCGAGTGATCGAGGGCAAGGCCGCGATCCCAGATCGGGTACCAGAGCCGTTCGGCCACGGCCTCCACGCCGGGCCGGCCCCGGTGCAACAGGACGAGGTCGAGATCCGAGTGGGGCGCAGCGTCGCCCCGTCCGTAGGACCCCACCGCGATCAATGCGATGTCGCGCTCGTCCCCCAACAACTCCGACAGCCACGGGTCGAACCGACTCACCCACTCACCCCCAGGGCCGCAGCGCGAGGCCATCTACACGGCGCCAGGAGCGCCAGCGACCAGCCGCCACGCCGAGTAGCAAGGCCCCCAGGGCCGCAGCGCGAGGCCGTCTATACCGCGTCGGCGCCCATCTCCCCGGTGCGGATGCGTACGATGCGGTCGACATCGGTGACCCAGACCTTGCCGTCGCCGATCTTGTCGGTGCGGGCGGCGGCGACCATCGCGTCGAGGATGCCATCCACGTCGCCGTCTTCGGCCAGCACTTCGATGCGGACCTTGGGCACGAAGTCGATCGTGTACTCGGCGCCACGGTAGACCTCGGTGTGGCCCCGCTGGCGTCCGAAGCCCTGGACCTCGGAGACGGTCATACCTTGGACACCGGCGTCCTTGAGCGCCTCTTTGACTTCGTCGAGCTTGAACGGCTTCACGATGGCGGTGATGAGCTTCATCAGCCGATCCTCCCACCGAGCGCGTAGGCCGTTTCGGCGTGCAGCGACTGGTCCATACCTTCGGCCTCCTGGTCGGGGGTGATGCGAAGGCCGATGACGATGTCGATGGCCTTCGCGATGAGGAACGACATCACGGCGGAGAACACGATCGTCGCGCCGACGGCGACGAGTTGCTTCATGAGCAGGTCGGTGGAGCCGAAGAACACGCCGTCGGCACCTCCGCTGTTCACACTGGTGTCGCCGAAGAAGCCGAGCAGGATCGAGCCGATGATGCCGCCCACGAGGTGGACAGCGACGACGTCGAGGCTGTCGTCGTAGCCGAGCCGGAACTTCAGCTGAGATGGCGAGGAAGCACACGACTCCGGCGATGAATCCGATGAAGATCGGGGCCATGCCGCCGACGAAGCCGGCGCAGGGGGTGATGGCGACGAGTCCGGCCACGGCGCCTGACGCCGCTCCGAGGGTGGTGGCGTGGCCGCCCTTGATCTTTTCGATGACGAGCCAGCCGATCATGGCGGCGGCGGCGGCGAGGTTGGTGTTGACGAGTGCCTGGGCGGCGATGCCGTTGGCGCCGAGCGCGGAGCCGGCATTGAATCCGAACCAGCCGAACCACAGGATGCCGGTGCCGAGCAGAGTGAGCGGCAGGTTGTGGGGCGGCATCGGCTCGCCGGGCCAGCCTCGGCGCTTCCCGAGCATGAGGGCAAGGACGAGCGCGGCCACGCCGGCGTTGATGTGGATGACGGCACCACCGGCGAAGTCGAGGGCGCCGAGCTGGAAGAGCCAGCCTTCGGGGCTGAACACCCAGTGGGCGACCGGCGAGTAGACGAGGATCGACCAAGCGCCGAGGAACACCACGTAGGCGCTGAACTTGAGGCGGTCGGCGGTCGCCCCGGTGAAGAGCGCGGGGCGATGATGGCGAACATCATCTGGAAGGCGAAGAACGCGAGCGGCGGGATCGTCAACGCCAGATCGCCGGCGTAGCCGGGCAGCACGGTCTCGAGGCTGCTCAGACCCTTGAGTCCGAGGAAGTCGAGGTTGCCGAGGTACTTGCCCCCGGCGCCGAACGCGAGGCTGAACCCGATCACCGACCAGATGATGCTGATGAGGCCCATCGAGAAGAAGTTCTGCATGAGCATCCCGAGCACGTTCTTGGCTCGCACCATCCCCCCGTAGAACAGGGCCAGTCCTGGCGTCATGAACAGAACCAGGGCGGCCGAGACGAGCACCCAGGCGGTATTCCCGCTGTCGATCTCCATGGGGCGTCAGCCTTGCGAAAGAAGGTTTCGTTGCCGTGACCCGAATGTTTCGGCTCGGTTAATCGGCGTGAGGCTCCACCTCCATCGTCCCGGGCTACCGTGGTCCGTCGTGCGCATCGTGGTCACCGGAGGGGCAGGGTTCATCGGGAGCAACCTTTGTCGGCGACTCGTCGGACGGGGTCATGAAGTGACTGCGCTCGACGATCTCTCGACCGGGACCAAGGACAACCTCGAGGGCATCGACACCCGCTTGGTCGAGGGCTCGATCCTCGATGTCGACGCACTCGACGAGTCCATCGGCGGACGGTGCGACACCGTGATCCACCTCGCGGCTCGCCCTTCGGTTCCCCGGAGCCTGGCCGACCCAGCGCTCTCCAACCGGATCAACGTCGACGGCACGGTGGCCGTCCTCGAAGCCGCCCGGCGAGCCGACAACGCCCACGTGATCGTGGCTTCGTCGTCATCGATCTACGGCGCCAACACCGAGCTCCCCAAGCACGAGGGCCTGTTGCCGATGCCGGTGAGCCCATATGCCGTCTCGAAGCTGGCGACCGAGTCGTACGCGATGTCGTACCAATGGTGTTTCGGGCTCCCGGCACTCGCCTTCCGGTTCTTCAACGTCTACGGCCCGGGACAGGCGGCGGGACATGCGTACGCGGCGGTGATCCCTGCCTTCGTCGACGCCGCCCTCAGCGACCGTCCGCTGCCCGTGCACGGCGACGGCAACCAGACCCGCGACTTCACGTTCGTCGGCTCACTGGTCGCATTGCTGGCTCGGGCCGCAGAGGAGCGCACGACTTCACAGCGACCGGTCAACCTCGCATTCGGGACCCGCATCAGCCTCCTCGAGGTGGCAGCCGAGCTCGAGTCGGTGCTCGGCCGATCACTGCCCCGCGACCACACCGAACCGCGGGCAGGCGATGTCCGGGATTCGATGGCCGACCAGACGCGGCTGCGAGCCCTGTTCCCCGACGCCGAGCCGACGCCCTTCGCCGAGGGTTTGCGTGCAACCGTCGACTGGATCCGCGCTTCGCGCTGACCCGCGGCTCGCGCGACCATGGAACATGGCCGACCCGCTGGTCCGCACCGACTGCCGCCACTACATCGGTCGATCGACCACGGGCAACGAGCGCGTGCAACGTTGCCGCCTCGACGTCAACCTCGACGAGCCGTTCCGCTGCCCCGAGGGCTGCCTCTTCTGGGAGGGCCGCACAGTGTCAGGCGCGGGCTGGACCGTGGGCGAGTCGGATCAGCCCGACCGCTGATCAGGCCCGCCCGAAGAGGTCGCCGCCGGCGAGGCGACTGAAGAAGGCGCTTCGGGGCAAGACCTCGTGGGCTCCTGCAGCCTCCGCCTGAGCCAGCACGGCCTTGTCGACATGACTGCCGTACGCGATCACTCGGATCCCGCCGGAGACGATGCCAGCGAGCGCCTCGAGCACCCCCCGTTTGGAGAGGTCGACGAGCACAGTGTCGATGCTGGCCAACCCGACGAGAGCCTCGGGGCTTGACACGAACCGGCAGTCATCAACGGCGGCCGAGATCTTCGATCGGTCCATGAGGTCGGGGGTGTAGGCGGCGACGCGGGGCACGGCGTCAGTCTCCCAGAGCGGGTCGAGCGTGACGGCGCCGGTGCACGAACGCCTTCGCCGCCCCCCAGGCGATGCCGGGCCCGGCCAACGACGCGTCGATGTCGCGCCACGATGCCGGCGTGAGGTCGTAGACGTCGTCTGGAAACCTGTCACGGGAAAAGTCGTCGCGTTCGGACGGGGCAACGCCCGCCTGGGTCAGGACCTCGGTCGGATAGCGCACGGCGTCACGAAGCAGGGCCAGCGGGTTGGCCCGCTGCTCGTCGACGTCTGCGGACAAGAGGGCGCGGACCGCCGGGGCGACCTCGCGTTGGGCGCGGATGCCAGCGGCCTGGGCTTCGCGTTCGACCTCGGGCGGCACGGTGCCCATCCGCTCGCGCACGCAGCGCTGGACCCACCCCGGCAGAGCGTCGGCCACCGCGTCGGCCAAGGCGGTGGCATGCTCGGCCAGCAGGTCGTCGGCAGGATCAGGAGGAGACACCGCCATGAAGATACGGGCCCTGTCGGTCTTCGAAGGAGTCGTCTACCACTGCGTCGCCATCGACACCGCCAGCCCGTGCCGGCCCACACTCGAGGTCGACGCACGCACCCAGGAGGGCGACCTCGACGCCGGGCCCCTTCTCGTCACCGTGGCCGATTGGGCCCGGATGGTCGCGGACGAGTCCACGGTCAGGGCCTGTCTGCACGAGCTCAAGAGGCGGCGACGCCTCGAAGAGCGGATGGGCGTCCTCCACGTTCGGTTCCCGACGTGGACCGACGCAGGCGGCGAGGCGGGACCTACCATCGGGCGATGAGCGACCAAACCATGAGCGCGGCGCAGCGGGCCTTCCAAGTGCATGCCTCGGTGTGGTTCGCCGTCAACGCGTTGCTCTTCGTGATCTGGTTGGTCACCGGGGCCGGCTTCCCCTGGTTCTTGTTCCCTGCACTCGGCTGGGGCGTCGGCCTCGCCGCCCACGCCACGGCGACCTACACCAGGCCCATCGGGCGCGGGGGCGACGACGACGACGAGCTCGATGCGGGACCCCCGCCCCGTCAACTCGGCCACTGACAGCCCCGCTTCCCGGCAGAAGGTGTCGTTCGGGCGCCGGTTCGCGCCGGAAAGCGGCAGGGCGGAGGTCAGGACTCGAGGACGTCACCCAGGCGGTCGACACCGACGCCGAAGTCGCGAAGCCAATCGACGGCGCGTTCGATCGACTCCGCTTCGCCGCCGAGTTCGCACACCACCCACCCGACGTGCTCCTCGATCTTCGCTTGTCGAATGTTGGGCATCACATCGAACTCGCGCACCAAGCGGGCGATGATCGGCTGCTTGATGAGATGTTCGGGGAAGGTGAGACGCACCCGGGCCGTGCCGTTGCTCATGGAATCAGTGCTCCGTTCAGGTTGCCGGATCGAAAGCCCTCGAGGTCGAGAGTGACGTAGCGGTAGCCCGCGGCTCGAACCGCGGCGACGACGGCGTCGCGCTGCTCGACGACGCGGACGAGATCGCCGGGCTCGACCTCGATGCGGGCGGTGTCGTCGTAGTGGCGCACGCGTAGCTGCCGGAATCCGAGCGCACGGAGGGCCGACTCCGCTCGTCCCACCCGACTGAGCACGGTCACGGTCACGGGCGTGCCGTAGGGCACCCGCGACGAAAGGCAGGCGGCGGCCGGCTTGTCCCAGGTGCGCAGTCCCAGTGCTTTTGACCAGGCCCGCACGTCGGCTTTGGTGAAACCGGCGTCAACGAGGGGAAACGCGCTGCCCCGCTCAGCCGCCGCCTGCTGGCCGGGTCGATGGTCGCCGAGGTCGTCGAGGTTGACGCCGAGGACGATCGTCGCCCCGGCGGCGCGGGCGATGGGCTCGGTCACGTCGAGCAATGCCGTCTTGCAATGGAAGCAACGGTCACCGTTGTTGGCCTCGTACGCCGGGTTCGCCAATTCGTCGGTCAGCACGGGGGTCCACCGCAACCCCCACTCTCTCGCCAACTCGCCGCACTCGACTTCCTCTTCGGGAGCGAGCGACGGGGAAACCGCCGTGACGGATTGGGCGCGATCGGGACCGAGCGTGTCGTGGGCCACCCAAGCCAGGAAGGCTGAGTCAGCACCGCCGCTGAAGGCGACGACGACCCGGTCGAGTTCGAGCAATCGCGCTCGCAGCACATCGAGCAACAGCTGGTCAGGCATCGACGACCTCGATGCGGATGCGCTTGTTGCCTTTGCCCTTGGACTCGGTCTTGCGCACCTCGACCCGGCCCACCTCGGCCGTCGAGGCAACGTGCGTGCCACCGTCGGCCTGCTTGTCCAGACCGACGATGTCGACGACTCGAATCTCCGACACCGTGTCGGGGATCAGGTTGACCTTGGTGCGGATCAGGTCGGCGTCGACGACCGCGATCTCGCGGGGCAGGAACGACACGACGATCGGCCGGTCGGCGGCCAGTTCCTCGTTGACCCGCCGCTCGATGGTCTCGCCGAAGCCTTCGGGGAGCGGGTCGAACTCGAAGTCCATTCGGGCGGCGAGGGGCTCCATGTTGCCGCCGGTCACCGGGGTCGCGTACTCGTTCCAGATGACGCCGCAGAGCACGTGCAACGCGGTGTGCGTCCGCATCAGGCGGTGCCGTCGGTCCCAGTCAACGGAACCGTGCACGACCTCGCCGACCGCGAAGGTGTGGCTTCCGTCGATCTCGTGCCATACGAGGTCGCCCGTCTTGCGCACGTCGGTGACGGGCGCATCGCCGAGGCGGCCGGTGTCGTGCGGCTGGCCGCCACCGGTGGGATAGAACGCAGTGCGATCCAGCGCGACGCGGGGTCCGTCGACGGCGACGACAGACGCGACGAACTCCCGAACATAGGAATCGGACAAGTAGAGCAACTCGGTCGCCACGTCCCCATTGTTGCCGCGCCAGCCGACGGACGACACACGTCTCGGCCTACACTGCCCGCGTTACGTTCCTATGACAGAGGGAGTACGGCTCATGCATCGCAGCCGGTTCTGGCGAACTTCGATCTTGTTGGTTGTCGCCGCCATGGTGTTTGCCGCGTGCGGCAGCAACAAAGACGAGTCGGGCTCGGGCACGAGCACGACCGTGAAGAAGAACGTCGTCAAGATCGGCGTGGTCGCTCCCCTATCCGGGAGCCTTTCGGCCCTGGGCCAAGGCATCAAGAACTCCGTCGAACTGGCCATCAAGCAGGCCAATGACGACAACAAGGTCCCCGGTTGGACGGTCGAACTGGCCGCCGAGGACGACACCGCCAAGGCCGATGTCGGCGCCCAGGTCGCGTCGAAGCTCGCTTCGGACGATGCCGTCGCCGGCGTGGTCGGCACCCTCAACTCGAGCGTCGCCACCCAGGTCCAGCCCATTCTCGACCGGGCCAAGATCGTCATGGTCTCGCCCGCCAACACCGGCGTAGAGCTGACCCGCGGTACCGACGCCGCCTCTCCCAAGCGTCAGTTCGAAAGCTACTTCCGCGTGTCGACCACGGACGACGTGCAGGGTCCGTTCGCGGCCAACTACGCCACCAACGACCTCAACGCGAAGGCCGTCGTGACCATCCACGACAAGAAGACCTACGGCCAGGGACTCGTCGCCGCGTTCTCGCAGCAGTTCACCAAGAACGGCGGCAAGATCGTGGCTGCCGAAACGATCAACCCTGGCGATCAGGACTTCAGCGCCGTGCTGACGAAGATCAAGCCGCTCAACGCCGACCTCATCTACTACGGCGGCGAGTACCCCGAGGCACAGTTGCTCTCGAGCCAGATGGACGCCCAGGGCATCAAGGCTCCTCTCATGGGCGGCGACGGCATCTACGACCCGACGTTCATCAAGACCGCCGGCCAGGCCGCCGAAGGCGACCTCTGCACCTCGGTCGGCGCTCCCACCGATGACCTCGACTCGGCCAGCCGACTTCGTCACGGCCTACAAGGCCGCCGGATACGCGGACTCGTATTCGGCCTACGGCGCCTACGCCTACGACGCCGCCAACGTGATCATCAACGGGCTGGCCAAGACGCTCAAGGGCCAGACGAAGCTCACGCCCGACCTTCGCGAGAAGATCATCACGGCCGTGCAGGCCACCAGCTTCGAGGGGGTCACCGGCAAGGTCGCCTTCGACGAGTTCGGTGACACGACGACCAAGGTGCTGACGGTCTACCGGGTCTCCAACCAGACCTGGACCGCCGTCAAGACCGACGAATTCAAGTAGGTCTGAAAGACCGCTGCATCCATAGATGACGTAGCCGGGGGGCGGGGCCGATTTCGGCCCCGCCCCTCCTTCGTTCCCGAGGAGACCTGGTTGACGCAGTTCCTCCAACAGATGGTCAACGGCGTGGTGCTGGGGGCCACGTACGGCCTGATCGCGTTGGGCTACACGATGGTCTACGGCATCATCCAGTTGATCAACTTCGCCCACGGCGAGATCTTCATGGTGGGCGCCTTCGCCGGCCTCTACACCTTCGCTCGGATGCCCGACGCGGTGCAGAGCAACGTGTTCCTCGCCCTCCCCATCGTCATGGTCGTGGCCGTGATCGTCGCCGTCGCCACTGCGCTCCTGGTCGAGCGCCTCGCCTACCGGCCCCTGCGACGGGCGTCGCGATTGGCCCCCCTCATCACGGCGATCGGTGTGTCGATCGCCCTGCAAGAGGTCGTCCGACTCTTCTATCCCCTCGACGACGGCCGTCTGGGCGCCAAGTCACCCCTTCCGTTTCCCCGACTGATCGAGGGCCCCAACCTCGAGGTCGGTCCGATCCTCATCGCCCGCGTGTCGATCTTCGTCGTGGTTGTGGCCGTGGTGTTGATGCTTGGCTTGCAAGCGTTCGTCAAGACGACCCGTACCGGCAAGGCGATGCGGGCGACCGCGCAAGACCCCGATACCGCCAGGCTGATGGGCATCAACACCGATCGAATCATCGTGGTCACCTTCGCCATCGGGGCGGCGCTCGCCGCCGTCGCCGGCGTGATGCAGGGCATGCGCTTCGTGCAGATCGACTTCCGTATCGGCTTCATCGCCGGTCTCAAGGCCTTCACCGCTGCGGTGTTGGGCGGTATCGGCAACATCACCGGCGCCATGCTCGGCGGGTTCGTGCTCGGCATCGTCGAGGTGCTGGCCACGCAGTACATCCCCGACGGGTCGCAGTGGAAGGACGTGTGGGCCTTCCTGGTCCTCATCGCCGTCTTGGTGTTCCGACCGTCGGGCCTCCTCGGCGAACAGGTCGCCACCCGGGCATGACCGACCTCCTCGCCGCCGCCCGAGCTCGGGTTCGACCCTTCTTCCTGCCGCTGGCCCTCGCCGGCGGCGTGCTGACCCTGGTCGGGTCCCTCACTCCCTGGGCCACGTTCTTCTTCGGGTTCCCCGGCAAGGTCACGCTGGCCGGGTTCCCCGGTGGGTCTCGCCTCTATCCCTTCGTGCTTGCGTTCCTCGCCGTGCTCGCACTCGTCGACATTCCCGGGCGGCGGAGAGCGGGCCTCATCGGTTCGCTCGGCGCCGCGCTCATCGTGGCCGGCAACGTCCTCGCCATCGCCAAGGATGGCGGCGGCCTCGGCGCGGTCGCCTACGGAGCCTGGCTGGCGATGGTCGGCACCCTTGTGATGTCGCTCGCCTTCCACGCGCTCGACGACGGTCGAGAGGTCCCAGCCCGGTTCCGGCGCTTCCCCGCCGCCGTCGAACTCGTGATCGTGGCCCTGTCGCTGGCCGTGCTGCTGTTGGCCGTCGTGGTCGGGTTGAAGATCGAGGAGTCGAGTCGCTTCGTCTCATTCGTCGCCTTCGTGGGTGTCGCCGCCTCCGCCCTTCAGCGATTGGGTGCCTTCGCCTTTCTCGAGTCACTCTTCGTTCGCCACCGGCGCATCACCCTTGCCGCCGCCGCCATCACCGCCATTGCCTTTCCCTTCACCCAGGAGGGATCGTCATATTGGCTGCGGGTCTTCGCCTCGATCGGGGTGTTCGCCGCCGCGGCCATCGGCCTCAACATCGTCGTCGGACTCGCCGGTCTCCTCGACCTCGGCTACATCGCATTCTTCGGTGTGGGCGCCTACGTCGGTGCGCTCCTCGGGTCGGCGGCCCGCACGACGTACGACGCCCACTGGCCCTTCCTCCTCGTCGTCCTCATCGGCGCCACGGTCGCCGCCGTCTTCGGGGTGGTCATCGGCGCTCCAACGCTTCGGCTACGCGGTGACTACCTCGCCATCGTGACCCTGGGCTTCGGGGAGATCTTTCGCATCGCGGCGTTCAACCTCGACTGGCTCACGCGAGGGCCCAACGGCATCGCCGGGGTGCCCGACCTCGCCCTTGGGAGCTTCGACTTCGGCGAGACCCACGAGGTGCTCGGCTTCACGCTCCCGGGGTTCGCCAACTACTACTTCGTCGAACTTCTGCTGGTCGCCGTCGTCATCGTCATCTTCACCCGCCTCGACCACAGCCGCATCGGGCGGGCGTGGGTCGCCATCCGCGAAGACGAGACCGCCGCCGCCGCCATGGGTATCAACACCGTTCGGATGAAGCTGCTGGCCTTCGCCATGGGAGCGTTCCTGGCCGGAGCGGCAGGCACGGTCAACGCACACGTTGCGGCATCCGCTGCTCCCGACTCCTTCACGTTCCTCGAGTCAATCCTCCTGTTGGCCGCCGTGGTGCTCGGCGGGATGGGCACGGTGACCGGGGCGCTGCTCGGCTCTTCGGCGCTCTTCATCATCCCGGAGAAGCTGCGTGCCTTCCAGGACAAGCGGCTGCTGCTCTTCGGCCTGGCGCTCGTGCTGATGATGCGCTTCCGACCCGAAGGCATGGTGGCGGGCAAGCGCCGAAAGGCAGAGTTCGACGACGGCCACGACGAAGCCGACGCCCTCTCGGCGCCGCCCGGCGCGGGGGTCTCGGCATGAGCGACGCCGTCCTCGAGGCCCGTGGGGTGACCAAGCTCTTCGGGGGCCTCACCGCCGTCAACAAGGTCGACCTGCACGTCGACGAAGGCGAGATCGTCGGCCTGATCGGCCCCAACGGCGCAGGCAAGACGACCTTCTTCAACTGCCTCACCGGCATGGAGGTTCCAACTCGGGGCAAGGTCCTCTTCCGAGGATCGCCGCTCTCGGGCAAGCCCCATCAGGTGACGGCCACGGGGGTGGCTCGGACGTTTCAGAACATCCGCCTCTTCCCCAACATGACGGCCCTCGAGAATGTGCTCGTCGGCCGCCACTGCCGCACCAAAGAGGGCTTGTTGTCGGCCATCGGCCGGGGACCGGGCTTCCGTCGCGAAGAGCGCGAGTCGGCGGCCAAGGCCCGCGAGCTGTTGGCCGTCGTCGGGTTGACGGCGGCCGAGGACGATCTCGCTCGCAACCTCCCCTACGGCGACCAGCGCCGGCTGGAAATCGCCCGCGCGCTCGCCACCGAGCCGGGCGTGCTCCTCCTCGACGAACCGACCGCAGGCATGAATCCCCAGGAGACGGCCGAGGCCATGACCCTGGTCCGGGAGATCCGATCGTCTGGGCTCGCCGTCGTCGTCATCGAACACGACATGAAATTCATCTTCAACCTCTGCGACCGAGTCGCCGTGCTCGTCCAAGGCGAGAAGTTGGTCGAGGGTTCGCCGGCCGAGGTCCAATCTGACTCTCGGGTCGTCGACGCCTACCTCGGCACGCCATTCGAGGCCGAGGCGTGACCCCGCTGCTCGAGGTCGAGAACCTCCGAGTCGCGTACGGAAAGATCGAAGCCGTCAAGGGCATCTCGTTCGCCGTCGAGGCCGGCCAGGTCGTCACGTTGATCGGCGGCAACGGCGCCGGCAAGACGACGACGCTGCGGACGCTGTCAGGGCTGCTGCGTGCAACGGCGGGCACGGTCCGCTTCGAGGGCGACGACATCACGTCGACGGCCGCCCACGACATCGTCGCCCGCGGCATCGCCCACTCCCCCGAGGGTCGGCGCATCTTTCCCCGACTGACGGTGCGGGAGAACCTCGAGTTGGGCGCCTTCATCCGCCGCGACACGGCCGCCGTGGCCGCCGACCAGAAGCGGATCTACGAGTTGTTCCCCGTGCTCTCCGAGCGGTCGTCGCAAGCGGCCGGCACGTTGAGCGGCGGCGAACAGCAGATGCTGGCGATGGGCCGAGCACTGATGAGCCGGCCGCGTCTCCTCATGCTCGACGAGCCGTCGATGGGGCTGTCGCCGATCATGATGCAGGTCATCTTCTCGACCGTCCGCGACCTCAAAGAGCAGGGCACGACCATCCTTCTCGTCGAGCAGAACGCCCAAGTCGCCTTGTCGCTGGCCGACTCGGCCTACGTCATCGAGACCGGGCGCATCGTCCTGTCCGGCACCGGGCGCGAGTTGCTGACCAACGACGAAGTCCGCAAGGCCTATCTCGGCGAAGACTGACTCGAGATCCGCCCCTACGCCGGCTTCAGTCGAGTCCGACCTGGGCCACCACTTCTTCGATGTCACCGACCACGCCGGCATAGAAGGGCCCGAAGTCGGCGTAGATGGCCGAGGCCCGGTCGTAGCGCATCGTGTAGACGGTGGCCTTGAGGTCGTCGGGATGCTGGCCGAACAAGGTGACGCCCCACTCGTAGTCGTCGAGGCCGGTCGACCCGGTGACCAACTGCAGGATGCGCCCGGTGAACTTCCTGCCGCTGGCACCGTGCTCGTACATCATCTCCTTGCGATCGTCGAAGGAGGTGGTGAACCAGTTCTGGTCGGGGGTCCCGCGCCGCTTGGACATCGGATAGAAGCAGATGGCCCGCTTGTCGGCCGGCGGGAGCACCGGATAAAGGCGGGCGTCGAGCATCTCCTGGGGCATCCCGGCGGCGTACTCGCTCACCTCGGTGAGGCTGACGTAGGACGCGGTGATCTCCAGGCCGGCACGCTGCAGGGCCGATTGGAATCGCCGGAGGTGCCACACGTCGGGGCCGAGGGCCAAGAACCCGAGGTCGGCCTTGTGGCCGAGCACAGCGAAGCTCACGACCGAGTGGTCGCCGTCGGCCGCCTCCTTGACGGCCGAGATCACGGCTTGGCCGTCGCTCGTCGCCGTCAGCTTGCAGAAGAGGTGGAGGACATTCCACCCGACGGTGGGGGTCAGCGGCTCGGTCACGAGCCGATTCTACGGACCCTCGGTCGCGAACCCGCTACCGCGTCACGACTGCCACAACACGCAGCGGTTGCCGACGGGGTCCTCGAAGAGCGAGTGTCGCGGCTGGTTCTGGCCATCGACGGGTCCGTAGAGCTCTTGGGCGCCGGCGGCGAGGGCACGGGCGTGCGTCGATTCGAGATCGGGCACTGACAGTCCGAACGCGGCGGTGTGGCCGTGGTGGGCTTCGTCGGACGAGCGGACGCGGATGTTGAGGAAGCAGAACCCGTCGTCGGGGCCGAGGCGGATCTGCCAACTCGGGCCGCCCCAGTTCTCGAGCTTGGCGCCCAGCACCGCACCCCAGAAGGTGCGGGCCGTCTCGAGCGCATCCTCCGACGGCACGCCGATGTTGATGGCGGCGATACGAATGTCCTTGACTCCTTGCATGACGAGTCCCTCCTCGATATAGGTATCGAGCTGGCTGACCAGCTCGTCGATGTGGCGGCCCCGCTGGTGCAGTGACGCCCGATGGCGCTCCATGACTTGGCGGGCCGCCGCCGTTTCGCCCTCGAGCACGGCGGCGATGTCGTCCGGCGACAGCTCGACCGACCGCAGCATCCGGATGCGGTGCGCCCGGTCAGCCTGGTCGATCCGGTAGCGCCGGTATCCGGTCGTGGGATCGACATCGGCTGGCATGAGCAGACCGATGTCGTCGTAGTGGCGAAGCGTGGTGATCGACAATCCCGTCAACAACGAGAACCTCCCGATCGTGATGAGCTCGCCGGTCATTCTCGAATCATGGGGTCTCGGGCCACCCGAGAGGCAAGACCTTTTCTCTCGGCGATTCGTGGACACCGCCCGCCGTGCTCCAAACTCGAAGCGCCATGCGTCGCCTGTTCCCGCGCTGGTGGCCACGGTCGCCGCCCTCGCCGTGCCGATCGGCGCAATGGCGGGCGCCGAAGGACAGGTGTCCGAGCCGGCCGTGGTGCCGGTCGTCGTGGTCGACGGCAAGGGATTCGGCCACGGCGTCGGGATGGCCCAGGAGGGCGCGTATTGGATGGGCGTGGCCGGCGCTTCGACGGCGCAGATCTTGGGCCAGTTCTACCCCGGGGCCGGTATCGGGAAGGGTCGGGGCTCGGTGCGGATCCCGGTTCTCGACGCAGGGACGTCGCCGACGTCGGCGCTCCTCGCGTTCCCCGCTGGCGGCGAGGTGCGCGAGACCGGGTCGGCGCCGTCCAGCGCGGGGTTTCCCGTGCGGTTCGCTCCCGGCGGCCAGGTCCGAATCGTCTTCGAGAACGGCCGGTACCGAGCCGAGCCGTTGGGCGGCGTTCTCGCCGCGTCGGCCCCCGGAACGTCCGCGTCGATCGACAGCCTGACCGCCGACCCGCTCGCCGCTCGGCCCGCCGACGCGAGATATCAGGTCCCTACGATTCCCGACGCATCGACGACGACGACGTCGCCGGCACCATCGACGAGCACACCAGCCACGTCGACGACGACGACGGTGGCCCCGTTGCCGACCACGACGAGCACCCCTCCTTCGTCGACCACCACGGCGCCGACCACGACCAGCCCGCCTCCGACCTCGAGCCCGCCAGCAGCGCGGACCTCGTCACGATCACTGATCACGATCGTTCCCGATGGCGCGACCGTGCTCCTTCCCGACCGGCAGCGTCAGTACCGTGGCACGGTCGAGGCGACCGCGGCTTCGGGCACCCTTCGATTCGTCAATACCGTCGACGTCGAGGCGTACCTCAAGGGCATGGGCGAGGTGCGCGACCCGTCGTGGCCCCAAGCCGCACTCCGGGCCCAGGCCATCGCCGCCCGCACGTACGCGCTGCGAGCCATGGCCGCAGGCGGCGAGATCTGCGACACGCAGCGCTGCCAGGTCTACCTGGGTGCCCAAGCCGAGTACGCGGCCATGAACAAAGCGGTCGACGACTCGCGTGAACAGGTGCTGGCCTATGGACGCTCGTTGATCTCAGCCGTGTATTCGGCCAACGGCGGTGGCTACTCCGCCAACCGCGAAGAGGGGTTCGGCGTCGCAGACGGTCCGGACGCGCCCTACCTTCGGGCGGCGCCCTACCCGACAAGGGACCCAGGTCCGTGGACGTCGATCGTCGCCTTGAGCGACGTGGCCGCCCGTCTCGGCTACGCCGGCACCATCACCGACGTCCGCGTCGAGCGCCGAGGACCGAGTGGCCGGGCGCTCGAGGTCGTGCTCGACGGCGATCGCGGCGCCAAGTCAGTCACGGGGATCACTTTCGACGCCGCCCTCGGCCTCAGGTCGACCCTCTTCGACGTCCGCATCGACACCGGGGCGGCTCCGCCTCCTCCACCAGCCGAAGCGCCCCTGGCCCAGGCGCCGCCCGACGAGGCCGCCGCCGTCGCCCGAAGCGAGGTGGCGGGACGCGCTGACCGCGTTCGCCCGACCCCTCCCACAAGTTCGGCGGCTGGGGGGCGACGGTCGTCAGCCTCCGAGGAGTGGACGATCGTCGCCGCGTGGGCGTTGCTGGCCCTCGTGGGAGCGGTCGTCGTGCTCCTCCAACCTCACATCACCCGTCGCCAGGGTTAGCTGACGCCAGCACCCCACGCCTCGGCCATCGCCATGCGCTCGGCCATCGGAGGATGACTGGCCCGGAGCCGGCGCCACGTCGTCGGACGCAGGTCCATGAGGTTCTCGACGGAGACGTCGTGGAAGAAGCCCTTGAGCTCGGTGGGCGAACCCAACAGGTCGAAAGCGAAGAGATCTGCTTGCCGCTCATGGGCCCGCGACAGCCAGGCCGACGCGAGTCCGGTGACCTTGCCGAGGGCGGTGAACAGGAGGAGGAACAGCGGCAGCGCACCCGGGTCGCCGGCCCCGTCGACACCGGCAAGATCGAGCACGGTCGCATTGCCCATCGCCACGCCGAGTACGGCGAAGGTCGCGAACGTGGTGATGATGGCCACGGGCACAGTTCTCACGATGTGGCGGAGCTTCCAGTGGCCGATCTCGTGGGCGATGACGCTCACGACTGCGGGGGCGGGATAGCGGAGCATGTTGTCGTAGAGGACGACGCGGCGAACCGAGCCGATGCCGGCTACGTAGGCGTTGGGGCGGGTGTCGCGCTTGGAACTGTCCTCGACGAGAACCTCGGAGATGTCGGCGCCGGCCTTGGTGGCGGCGGCGAGGATCTCGTCGCGCAACTCCCCTTCGTCGAGCGGGGTGTACTTGTTGAAGAGCGGGAAGACCACGATGGGGAAGAGGATGCCGATCGTCACCTGGAAGAGTGCGAAGACGGCACCTCCGACCAGCCACCACTGGTCGGTGGCGCGGATGACGGCGAACAGCGGCCCGAAGAGCACGAGATAGAGCCCGAGCACGACCGGCACGGCCTTGACCTCGTCGAGCACGAATCCCTTGGCCGTCTGTTTCGAGAACCCCCACCGGCGGTCGTAGAACAGCTCGCGCCAGACGGAGACGGGCAGTCCGGCGATGGTGGCCGAGACATGGACGACGGCGATGCTGACAACGAGACCGAGCACCCAGTTGGTCACCCCCAGACCATCGATGAGCCGCGGGGCCACGTGAAGGACGACGACGGCCACGCTCACGGCGAAACCGACCGCACCGCTCACCGCCAGTACCCGACGAAGCCGGATGCCGTATTCGTCGGCCTTGGCCATCTCCTCGGCCGAGTACCAGTCGTCGGGGCGGGCCGCGAAGGGCCGCCAAGGGGAGATCATGGGTCAAAACGTACGCGAAGAGGCCCGCCCCCTCTCGGGGACGGGCCTCGTTCAGCACCGCAGCGCGGCGTCGGGAGCGCCAGCGAGCAGCCGCCACGTGAGTGGAGCCAGCTTCACCGGCGTAGCGAACCGATCTAGTAGTCCTCCATACCGCCCATGCCGCCGCCAGCAGGAGCCTCTTCCGGCTTGTCGACAATGACGGCTTCGGTGGTGAGGAACAGCGCCGCGATCGAGGCTGCGTTCTGCAGGGCCGACCGGGTGACCTTGGCCGCGTCGGGCACCTTGGAGGTGAGGTCCTCGTAGACGCCGGTGGCGGCGTTGTAGCCGAAGCCACCCGACAGCTCCTTGACCTTCTCCACGATGACGCCGCCTTCGAGACCGGCGTTGACCGCGATCTGACGGAGGGGCTCCTCGACGGCCTTGGCCACGATGCGGGCACCGGTTGCCTCGTCACCTTCGAGCTTCTGGATGCGGTCGAGGATGGCGGCCTGCGAACGGAGCAGGGCGACGCCGCCGCCGGGCACGACACCCTCCTCGACGGCGGCCTTGGCGGTCGACACGGCATCCTCGATGCGGTGCTTGACCTCCTTGAGCTCGACCTCGGTGGCAGCACCGACCTTGAGGACGGCGACGCCTCCGGACAGCTTGGCCAGGCGCTCTTGGAGCTTCTCCCGGTCGTAGTCGCTGTCGGTGTTGTCGATCTCGGCCTTGATCTGGTTGATGCGGCCCTTGATCTCGTCCTCGGCGCCGCCACCCTCGACGATGGTGGTCTCGTCCTTGGTGACGACGATCTTGCGGGCGGTGCCGAGGAGGTCGAGGGTGACGTTCTCGAGCTTGAGACCGACTTCCTCGGTGACGACCTGGCCGCCGGTGAGGATGGCCATGTCCTGGAGCATCGCCTTGCGGCGCTCGCCGAAGCCGGGGGCCTTGACCGCGACCGACTTGAAGGTGCCGCGGATCTTGTTGACGACCAGCGTGGCCAGGGCTTCGCCGTCGACGTCTTCAGCGAGGATGACGAGGGGCTTGCCGCCCTGCATGACCTTCTCGAGGAGGGGCAGCAGGTCGCGGACGGCACTGATCTTGGAGCCGACGAGCAGGAGGTACGGGTCCTCGATGACGGCTTCCATGCGCTCGGGGTCGGTGACGAAGTAGGGCGAGATGTAGCCCTTGTCGAAGCGCATACCCTCGACGAGTTCGATGTCCATCCCGAAGGTGTTGGACTCCTCGACGGTGATGACGCCGTCCTTGCCGACCTTGTCCATGGCCTCGGCGATGAGCTCACCGATCTCGGTGTCGTTGTTGGCCGAGATGGAGGCGACGGAAGCGATCTGCTCCTTGGAGTCGACCTCGACCGACAGCTGGCGCAGGCTCTCGACGGCGGCCTCGACGGCGGCCTCGATGCCCTTCTTGAGCGACATCGGGTTGGCGCCGGCGGCCACGTTCTTGAGGCCCTCGCGGACCATGGCCCAGGCCAGCACGGTGGCGGTGGTGGTGCCGTCGCCGGCGACATCGTCGGTCTTCTTGGCTACTTCCTTGACCAGTTCGGCACCGATGCGCTCGTAGGGATCCTCGAGCTCGATGTCCTTGGCCACGGATACGCCGTCCTTGGTGATGGTGGGCGCACCCCACTTCTTCTCCAGGACGACGTTGCGGCCCTTCGGGCCGAGAGTGACTCGTACGGCGTCCGCGAGCTGGTTCATCCCAGCTTCGAGCGAACGCCGTGCCGTCTCGTCGAACGAAATCAGCTTGGCCATAGGGGTGTTGTCTCCTTGCGTTGAATGCGGTTAGCACTCGGGTGTCGTGACTGCTAACAGGATTGCACTCGTTAGCAGTCTCCGCAAGTGAGTGCTAGCCGTCGCCGCCGGAGATCAACGCTGGACGAGCTCAGAACGCTTCTTGTTGAAGGCCACTTCGAGGCGGTCGAGGAGTTCGGCCTTCTCGAGCTCGGCCCGTCGTCGGGCGGCCAGGGCTTCCTTGCTCGACTGACACAGCCACTTGACCCGGGCGACGAGCTCCTCGGGGTCGAACGGCTTGGTGAGGTACTCGTCGGCCCCCAGTTCCCAGCCTCGGAGGTGATCGCGCTCCTCCGTCTTGCAGGTGAGGATCAAGACCTTGGTCTCGGGGCCGAGGTGACGGTTCCGCATGCCGCGGAGTACTCCGAATCCATCGGTGCCCGGCATCATCACGTCGAGCACCATGACCTCGGGAGGCTTGACCTCCAAGGCGCCCAGGGCGGCCTCGCCGTCTCCTGCCTGGCGGACACTGTGACCCGAGTCCTCCAGGGCGAAGGACACCAACATCCGGATGTCCGGATCATCGTCGACGACGAGCACCTCAGCCATGGAGGTCTATCGGCGTAGAGCGGCCGAAAAGTGAGGACTATTCACAGACCCCTGCTGGGACTAGTTCGGCGCCCCGGCAGCTCAGCCGCCGGCGACGGCCGGGATGATCGACACGGTGGTCGAGTCGTCGACCGGGGTATCGGTGCCGTCGAGGAAGCGGATGTCCTCGTCGGCCACGAACACGTTGACGAACCGGCGAAGCTTGCCGTCGCCGTCGAAGAGGCGCTCGCCGAAGCCGGGGTGGGCGGCGTCGAGCGCTTTGAGGGCCTCGCCGACCGTCGAGGCGTCGACGGTGACCTCGCCGGCGCCGCCGGTGAGCGTGCGCAGCTGGGTGGGGATGCGGAGGATGGGCATGAGCGGGGTGGTCCTAGTCCTCGAAGGTGACGGCGTCGTTGAACGCCGCCAGCGTAGGAGCGATCGTGGCCGTCGGTCCCACGTGGGGCGAGACGGCGTCGATGGTCTTGAGCCCGTTGCCGGTGACATACGCAACCACCCGCTCGTCCTTGCGGACGACGCCCGAGGCGGCCAACTGAGCCAGCGTGGCGATGGTCACGCCGCCGGCGGTCTCGGCGAAGATGCCCTCGGTGCGGGCAAGGAGGCGGATGCCTTCGACGATCTCGTCGTCGCTCACCGAGCCGACAGCGCCCCCCGTCTTGCGGACGACATCGAGGGCGTAGAAGCCGTCGGCCGGGTTGCCGATGGCCAACGACTTCGCGATCGTCGCCGGCCGCTGGGGGCGGATCACGTCGGTGCCCTCGGCGAAGGCCGTGGCCACCGGCGAACATCCGGTGGCTTGGGCACCCGACACCCGGACATGCGGAGCGTCGGCGCCATCGAGGAGCCCGACCTCGTGGAGCTCCTGGAAGCCCTTGTGGATCTTGGTCAGCTGCGAGCCCGACGCGATGGGGACCACCACGTGGTCGGGGGTCTGCCAGCCGAGTTGCTCGGCCACTTCGAAGGCGAGCGTCTTGGAGCCCTCGGCGTAGTACGTGCGCACGTTGACGTTGACGAAGGCCCACGACGGGTGCTCGCTCGTCAGCTCGGCGCACAGCCGGTTGACGTCGTCGTAGGACCCCTCGACGGCCACGAGCGTGCCGCCGTAGACCGCGGTGGTGATGACCTTGGCCTGCTCGAGGTCGTGGGGGATGAAGACGATCGACTCCATGCCGGCGCGGGCGGCGTGCGCGGCCACGGAGTTGGCCAGGTTGCCCGTCGACGCGCAGGCGGCGACCTTGAAGCCGAGCTCGCGGGCCTTGGTCAGCGCGACCGACACGACCCGGTCCTTGAAGGACCCCGTCGGGTTGAGCGTGTCGTTCTTGATCCAGAGCTCGCCGAGTCCGAGTTCGGCGGCCAGCCGGTCGGCCCGCACGAGCGGGGTGAAACCGGCGCCGAGGTTGACCGGGTTCTCGGACGAGGCCGGGAGCAGGTCGGCGTACCGCCAGATGTTGTTGGGGCCGGCGGCGATCCGCTCCCGGCTGACAGCGGCCCGGATGCGCTCGTAGTCGTAGGCGACCTCGAGCGGCCCGAAGCAGAACTCGCACACGTGCAACGCTTCGACCGGGTAGGTCCGAGCACACTCCCGACAGCGCAGGGAGTCGACGAACGGCGCACTGGTTCCCATGATCGGTGATCCTCTCCTCATCGTTCCGGGCTTTGGCACCTGGTCACCGCCGGAAGGCGTCTGACTGGTTGTCGCAGCGTCTACGGGCCCGGTCCCTCGACTGCTCTGGATGAACTTCCTCCATGGTACGAGAGAATGGAGCGATGCTCCACCCGGTTGTCAGCGTGGTCGTGCCGGCCCGCAACGAAGCCACCACCATCGCCGGCGTCGTTGCCGGCGCCTTGGCGTTGGGCCACGACCAGGTCGCTGAAGTCGTAGTGGTCGACGACGGATCGATCGACGGCACCCCCGAGGTGGCCGAGGCGGCCGGCGCTCGCGTCGTCCGCGGCGACGGACCTTTCGGCGCCCACGGACGCGGACCGGGCAAGGGCCAGGCCATGTGGCGGGGTCTGGCCGAGGCGATCGGCGACCTCGTGGTCTTCTGCGACGGCGACCTCGACCCGTTCGACGCCGACTACATCCCTGCCCTCGCCAGCGCGCTCGTCCGTACGCCCGAAGCGGCGTTGGTCAAGGGTCGGTACCGCCGGGCTGGCACCGGGGGCAGGGTCAACGAGCTCGTGGCCCGACCGTCCATCGACCTCCTCCACCCCGCCTTGGGCCGGCTGGCGCAGCCCCTCGGCGGCGAGTACGCCGCCTGGCGCGACGTGCTCGAACGGGTGCCGTTCGTGCACGGCTACGGCGTCGACCTCGGGTTGGCGATCGACATCGCCAGTCGGTTCGGACCGTCGTCGGTGATCGAAGTCGACCTCAGCCCCCGTTCGCACCGCAACCGCAGCCTCGAGGAGCTGCGACCGCAGGCGACGGCCGTGCTCGAGGTGGCGCTGGCCCGGGCCGGCGTTCGGCTGCCCCGGCCTGCAGAGTGCCCTCCGCTCGGCGAGGTCCCGGGCTACGTGCGCCGCTCGGCCTGATCCTCGGCCAGCGGTTCCTCGGTCAAGAGCTCGTCGATGGGTTCGTCGAGGACGTACACGTGCCACAGATGGCTGATGAGGATCTTGCCGACCGCGGCCACGGGCACGGCCAGGAGAAGGCCGAAGAAGCCGGCCAGATTCCCGCCGGCCACGAGGGCCAGAATCACCACCGCAGGGTGGAGGTGGACGGTGCGCTGCATCACCTGCGGGGTGATGAAGTGGTTGTCGACCTGTTGGACCCCGACCATGATCGCCACCACCAGAAGCGCTTGGAGTGGTGAGCCTGTGGTGAGGGCGATCGTGACGCCCGGGATGCCGCCGACCCACGGTCCGATGAGCGGGATGATGTTGAAGAGGCCGGCGATCATCCCGATGAGGAACCAGAACTTGAGGCCTATGACCCCGAGTCCGATCGAGCAGAGGACGCCGACGATGGCGGCCACCGCCAACTGGCCACGGAAGAAGCCCCCGATGGCGCTGTTGAGCCGCGCAGCCACCACGTCGACCTCGTCGCGAATGCCTGGAGGGATGAGCGACTCCGACACCCGACGCACATGGGGGACATCGACCAACAGGTAGAAGGCGATGATCGGTCCGAGGATGAGGATCAACAACACGTGGAGGATCTGGCCGCCGATCCGCCGCAGCGATTGCAACTGCTCGTCGAACGTGGCCCCGTTGTTCGACAGGGCGTTCTCGAGGTCGGTGCGGGTGAACTCGTAGAACGTCCCCACCGACTGGGCGGCACGATCATCGACCCACCGGTTGAGTCGGGTCTGGATGGCGGGCAGATCCTGTTCGAGTTGATCGAACTGGCTGGCCGCGATCGGGAACAGCCCGAGCCCGGCGGCGCCGATCACGGCCAGCACCCCGACATAGGCGATCGAGGCGCCAGCGGCCCGCGGAACGCCGCGTGCCTGCAGGCGGGTGACGACGGGGTTGAGGATGAAGACGATGGCTCCGGCCATCACGAGCGGTGGAAAGACGATCCGGAACGTCCACAGGACCGAGGCCAGGATGGCCACCACGGCGGCCAGGCCGACTAGTGCCCACGCCAGCCGGCCCGCCCGACGGATCCGCTCGTGCACGATTCGACGCTACCGGCCGAAGTCGGCGAGGTGCTCCTCGACGACCTCGCGCACGCATGCCAGTGTCTCGTCGATCGCCCGCTCCCGGCCGAATCGCTCGACGAGCGACACCACGGTCACCCGATCCGAAAGGGGCGGAAGTCCGTCGAGGATCTGACCGACGACGACGAGCGCGGGCCGGTCGAACTCGTCGGCCAGTTCCAGCACCCCGCCGACCGCCTTGCCGGCAAACGACTGGTCATCGAGGAAGCCCTCGCCGGTGACGACCAAATCGGCCACCTCCACTCGGCCGGCGAGGTCGATGGCGTCGGCCACGAGTTCGAACCCGGGCACGAGGCGGGCACCGACAGCTGCGAGCCCGCCCGCCAGTCCGCCTGCGGCCCCGCTGCCCGGGAGGTCACGGACATCGACGCCGAACTGCTCCACGTAGCGGTCGGCCAGGGCCTCGAGCCGTCGGGAGAGCAACTCGGTTTGGTTGTCGGTGGCGCCCTTCTGGCCAGCGAAGACTCGAGCGGCGTCGAGGAACCTGGTCGTGACGTCGCAGGCGACGACGAGGTCGACCCCCGCAAGCCGAGCCCGCGGCTCCATTGCTTCGAGACACCCCTGTCCGCCGTCTGTCGTCGCCGAGCCGCCGACCCCGACGATGATCCGGCGAGCGCCGGCCGCCACCGCGGCCATGATCAGCTGCCCGACGCCGCCGGTGGACGCCCGGAGCGGATCGTTCCACTCGGCGCCGCCGACGAGCTCGAGTCCGGCGGCACGAGCCATCTCGAGCACGGCGGTCGGCGTCCGGCCGTCCTGCATGCGCCATTCGGCGTCGACCACCTCGCCGAGGGGGCCTTGCACCCGACTCGACCGGGGGCTGCCTCCGAGTGCCTCGAGGATCCCCTCGCCGCCGTCAGCCACGGGAGCCTCGTCGACCACCCAACCCGCGGCCTTGGCCGAGCTAGCGATGGCACCAGCGACGTCGCCCGCGGACGCCGTGCCGCGGAACTTGTCGGGGGCGGCGACGACCTTGGGCACGCCGGGTATGGTGCCCCACCGTGCCGACCTCCGTGACCACCGGCGGCCCGGCGCTCGTCGTGGTCTCCAACCGAGGGCCGCTCAACTTCGCCCTCGACGACGGTCGTCTCGTCACCAAGAAGGCGGCCGGCGGCCTGGTGAACACGCTCGTGCCCGCCCTCACCGATCGCGACGCGATCTGGGTGGCGGGCGCCATCGGCGACGCCGACCGCAGGGCGGCCGAAGGTGGCCCGATCCAGAGCGACGGGATCGATGTCCGGCTCCTGGCGATCGCCGAGGACGACTACCGCGCCTACTACGACGACATCGCCAACTCGACCCTCTGGTACCTGCACCACGGCATGTTCGACCTGCCCCGTCGTCCGCTGTTCGACCAGGCGTGGCGGGCATCGTGGGATCGGTTCCGGCGGGTCAACGAGCAGTTCTCGGCCGCGGCCGCGGCGGCGGCGCCCGAGGGGGCGACGGTCGTGGTCCACGACTACCACCTATCCCTCGTGGGGGCGAGCCTGGCCGCGGCCCGGCCCGATCTCCATCTGGTCCACTTCAACCACACGCCGTTCTGCACCGCGGAGGAGCTTCGGGTGCTCCCCGACGATGTCGCCGTCGAGTTGATGGCTGGCCTGACCGGCTTCGCATCGTGCGGGTTCCACACCGAGCGGTGGGCGGAGAACTTCGCAGACTCGGCCGAGTCGGTGCTCGGCCGACGTCCCGAAACCTTCGTCGCCCCGGCGGCCCCCGACCTCGCCGACGTCGAGGCGGTCGCCGACTCGCGGGCCTGCGCCGAGCACCTCGCCGAGATCGAGGCCCTCGTCGGCGACCGCCTCTTCATCGCTCGCGTCGATCGCATCGAGCTCTCGAAGAATCTGGTTCGCGGGTTCCTCGCCTTCGATGAGTTGCTCGACACGCGGCCCGAGTGGCGGGGCAAGGTCGTGTTCGGCGCCAGCGTGTACCCGTCGCGGCAAGGGTTGGCCGACTACCTCGAATACACCAGGGAGGTCCACGCGGTGATCCAAGCGATCAACGACAAGTGGGCCACCGAGAGCTGGACCCCGATTCTCGTCGACGCCGACGACAACTTCCCCGCCTCGGTCGCGGTCCTCAAGCGCTACGACGTATTGGTCGTCAACCCCGTGCGCGACGGCCTCAACCTCGTGGCCAAGGAAGGAGCGGTGGTCAACGACCGCAACGGCGTCCTCGTGCTCAGCCGCGAGAGCGGCGTGCACGACGAACTCGGCTCCTGGGCCATCGAGTGCAATCCCTTCGACGTGGGCGCCACGGCGACTGCACTCCACACGGCGCTGTGCATGTCGACCGATGAGCGGGCCCGCCGTGCCGACGGCATGCGGGCGGCGGTCCGGTCGCGCTCGCCTCACGACTGGCTGGCCGATCAACTCCACGCCGGAGGCTGACCCGGCGCCGACGGGTCGTTGCGGTGGCCGAAGCGGTCGTTCAAACCCGTTGATCTGGCCGAAGCGGCCGCCGCGATGGCCACCGCAACGGGGATCAACAGAGCGAGCGGAGGAGTGCGAGCGAGCCCTCGGGGCCGTCGACGACCAGGTCGGCTCGATCGAGGAGTTCGGCGGGCGCCTCGGCGCTTCGAACCCCGATACGAAGCGTCGCTGCGCCCGATCGGTCGCGAAGACGGTCGAGCGCATCAAAGGCGGGCAAGTCGCCGAGGTCGTCGCCCAGAAAGCAGGCGGCATCAGCCGATGCGATGAGCGAATCGACGACGGTGCCCTTGTCGAAGCGAACCGGGGGACGCAGCTCGTAGGACATCCGGCCGGCGTGGAGCGCCAGTCCGGTCGACGCCGCCGCCTCTTCGGCCCAGCGCCGGGCCCAGTCATCGGCCTGGCGGGCCGTGCGCACGTGCAGCGTGACCGACAACCCCTTACGCTCCACGCCGACACCCTCGGGCGCCTCGGCTTCGGCCCGTTCGGCTACTCCGGCGACAACGTCACGGTATGGCAGGGCCTCGGGTTCGGTGCGCTCCCCCGTGCGGTCGGACCACTCGAGTCCGTACAGGCCCGAGAGCACGAGCGAGGACGGCGGCCGGTGCTCGATCTCGAGGCGATCCCGCAGAAACGTCACTGGCCGCCCACTGACCACCGCCACCATGCCATATCGATTTGCCAACTCGTGGAGTGCGTCGACGACGCCATCGACGGGGCCCGCGGCCGCCGGATCGTCGACGATCGACGACAGCGTTCCATCGAAGTCGGTCACCACCGCGGCTCTTTTCCCTGCGGAGCGGAGCACTTCGAGGAAGTTGTCCGTCATGTCCGCCGACGGTATCGGTCCAGGTTTGCCGGGAGGGCATTCTGGGAATGGCGGCCTTTGGTCGACGATAAACTCGGAGGGTGTGCCAAGCGACGTGACGGTCATGCAAGAGGACACCCGTCCACGTCTCCGGAGTCGGCGTGGGCGATCGAGATCGCACCTCGGGCGGCACGCCCCGCCGCGACGCCGCCTTCGCGGCCTCCGTCGTCGACGCCATCGATGCCCTCTCCCGTGATCTGCATCGGTCGCCCACCGTGGTCGAGGTCGCCATCCGACTGCTCTCGTCCGAGGAAGAAGTCGTCGCCGCCCTCGACGCCATCGAGACGGTCCCCGTCGAGAATCGCGACGACCGCGGTCCGGTGCTGCGGGTCGACCCCGAGACATCTCTGGCCGGAGCGGTCGACTTCCTCGATCCGGTCAGCCGCAGCGTCATCGTGTTGCGGGTACGCGACCGCATGACCGAGACCGAGATTGCCATGCGACTCGACCTGCCGCCGAGCGAGGTGTCACGCCGCGTTCTACGCAGCGTGGCCCAGATGCGTCGAGCGGCCGCGTAGCGCTCAGCGCTTGGTGGTCGTGGTGGCCGCACTCGCGGCCGTCGTCGTCGTACTGGCGGTCGACTTCGCCGGAGGTGCGGCGAACTTCGATGCCTGGTCGGTGCCGAGCACAACGGCGACGTTGGCACCCTTCACGTCGAGCGGTGCCGGCGCCGGCATCGGCTTCACCACGGTGGCCGGAAGTCCGAGCGTGGCGGCGATGGCGGCGGCGTCGCGGTCGTAGCCGGGCGTGAAATAGACGCTCGACTCGGCGACGGTGGTGGCGTTGGCTGGTGCGAGCACGTTGAAGCCGGCGGGGTCGAGCGCCGCCTTGGCGTTGCCGGCCGCTCCTTTGACCGATGAAGCGTTGGCCACGATGACCTTCACGTCCTTGGGCGCGCGGGCGGGCAGCGTCGTGGTCGGCGCCGTCGTCGTCGTGCCCGGCGTCTTGTCGTTGCTCTTCGCCGGGTTGGCCGACGAATGCGCCGCGCCCGTGCCGGTCGCCTGCACCGACGACCCCGGCGGCTCACCGTCGGTGGCGTTGAGCAACACGATCCCGATCAAGAGGGCCAGGGCGAGCAGCCCCAGGCCGCGGGCCCCGGCCCCGCCGGCCGAACGGGCGAAAGAACCATCCTCGGCGGCGTAGCGACCAGGCTTCATCGGCGCGGAGGCTCCCCGGCCGAACGGCCCTCGAACCGAGTACGGCGCCGCTCCTCGCGAAGGCGGCGCAGACGGCGGACGAGCAGCGGATCGAAGGCAAGCGCCTCGGGCTCGTCGATGAGGCGGTGCAGGAGTTCGCGGTAGCGCGACGCCGAGAGGCCGAGGTGCGAACGGATCGCCGCCTCCTTTGGTCCGTCCTCGAGCCACCAGCCGCACTCGAAGTCGAGGATGGCCCGGTCGCGATCGGAGAGTGCCATTGCCTCCATCCTGTCAGCCACCGGTGACGATGCGGTGTATCCCGCCCGTCCCCGTCGAGCCGGGTGTCGGGATCGAACCGACGACATCCTCTTTACAAGAGAGGTGCTCTGCCAACTGAGCTAACCCGGCGGGCTCCAACGGGAAGTGTAGAAGTCCCGGCCGGCATGCCTCGAGCGATCAGGAGGCGATCAGGAGCTCGTTGGACTCGTCGGCGGTGTCAGCCTCGTCGCGCTCGTCGAGGTGGGCCTCGAGCTTGCGCTTGATGCGCTGGAGGGCGTTGTCGATCGACTTGACGTGACGGCCGAGGTGCTCGCCGATCTCCTGGTAGCGTCTTGCCCTCGACGTAGAGGCGGAGCACGTCGACCTCGAGGCCCGAGAGCATCTCGGCCATCGACTGGCGCATCGACGTCCATGCGCTCGTTGGACACGACGGTGTCGGCCGGGTCGGCGATGTAGTGGTCCTCGAGGAGCTCCTCGACCGAGCGCTCGGCGGCGTCGTCGCCACCCCGGACGCCGGAGATCGAGACGTACTGGTTGAGGGGCTGGTGCTTCTGCCGGGTGGCCGTCTTGATGGCGGTGATGATCTGGCGGGTGATGCACAGCTCGGCGAAGGCCCGGAAGGTGGCCTGGCGGTCGGGGCGGTAGTCGCGGACCGCCTTGTAGAGGCCGATCAGGCCCTCCTGCTCGATGTCGTCGGAGTCGGCCCCGATGAGGAAGTAGCCCCGGGCCTTGGCCCGGGCGAAGCGGCGGTAGCGGTCGAGGAGTACCTGAACCGCCAAGTCGTCACCACCCTGGAAGCGCTCGACGAGATCATCGTCAGATCGCTCCGAGAGGGGGAGCACTTCGGTGCGAAGAGCCATGAAATCGCATCTCCTGGCGGCGGCGAGGGGGCGGTGGACGAAGCTGCGGTAGTCCGATCGGACTAGTCCTTTGTAGCTAGGCCACTCGCGCGGTGTCAATGGTCACCTCGGGTTCACCCGTAAGAAATTCGCTCCTCGCCCGTTTCATCCCCCCCAAAGCGGGCAGAACGGACTGCTGGGCGCGCGCCCGTGAACGTCGTTCAGGCCCCGATCAGCGGGTCAGAACGCCGAAAGGCGGCGACGAGCCACCTCGAAGCAGGCCACGGCGGCGGCGGCACCGACGTTGAGCGAGGCCAGTGCCCCCAGTTGGGGGATGGCGGCCCGCACGTCGCACCGGTCGCGGACCAGACGCGAGAGCCCGCTGCCCTCGGCCCCGAGCACCAACGCCACCGGTTCGGTGGCCAGTTCGAGGTCGAACAGCGACTGATCAGCATCGCCGTCGAGTCCAACGCTCCACACGCCAGCGGCAGCCAGAGTTTGCAGGGCCGCCGGGATGCCGGCAACGAGAGCGAGCGGCACGTGCTCGATGGCGCCAGCCGCTGCCTTGGCCACCGTGGGCGTGACATGGACCGACCGGTGGCGACCCAGGACGACTCCGGTGGCCCCGGCGCTGTCGGCCGTGCGAAGGATGGCGCCGAGGTTCTGCGGGTCGGTCACGCCGTCGAGGACGATCAGAAAGGGCGGAGCGGCGTCAGGCCGCCGCTGCACCAGTCGGGCCAGGTCGGCCTCGGGCAGCGGGTCAGCCTGCGCCAGCACCCCTTGTGGGGCCTCGCTGCGGGCCTCGGCGTCGAGGCGGCCACGCGACACCTGGCGTACCGGCACCCGCTGGGCGTCGGCCAGGGCCAGGATCTCGGCCACGACCGGATGAGCCGGATCCGCGGTCTCGGAGATCCATACGGCCCGGACCCGGCGGCGGCGGGCGGCGAGCACTTCACGAACGGCTCGGCGGCCCTCGATCTGCTCGCCACCCAGGCCGGTGCTCTTGGTGCGGGCTCCGCCTTCACGCTCCCCGTCGCGTCCCCTCGTACGGCCGTCGCCGGCCCCGGCCCTGCGGGCGCCGGACTGGGGCGCAGGTCGCCGGCCGCGGCCACCGGCCCGGGGGTCGCGGGGTGCGGGACTCATCCGCTTCGCTCCACCAGCGCCACGGCCCAACAGGCCACGCCCTCTCCCCGACCGATGCTCCCGAGCCCCTCGGCCCGCTTGGGCTTCACCGACACGTCGGCGCCCGCCGCCGCCCGCAGGCGGGCCTCCATGGCGGCCCGGTGGGGCGCGAGCTTCGGCGCTTCGAGGACGACGGCGCAGTCGACGTTGACCGGCGTCCACCCGGCGGCGACGACGTCGTCGCGCACGGCATGCAGGAGGGCGATCGAGTCGGCGTCCTTCCACTCGTCGTCGCTGGCCGGGAACCGACCTCCGAGGTCACCGAGGCCAGCGGCGCCGAGGAGCGCGTCGGCGACCGCGTGCGCAATGACATCGGCGTCGCTGTGGCCGACGAGGCCGCGCTCGCCTTCGAGTACGACGCCACCCAGCACCAACCGCCGCCCGGGGTCGTCGCTGAAAGGATGGACGTCGAAGCCGAGTCCGACCCGGATCACCCGGGCCTCCGATCGGCGACCAGGGCGCGGGCGACGGCCAGGTCCTCGGCGTGGGTGAGCTTGAAGTTGGTCGCCTCGCCGGGCACCACCACCACGGTGCCGCCACCGGCTTCGATCAACGCGGCGTCATCGGTGGCCTCGGGTTGGTCGGCATGGGCCCGCCGAAGGGCGCCCGCGGCAAAACCCTGGGGCGTCTGCACCTCCACGAGGTCGGACCGGTCGACGGTGGCCACCACCTTGTCGCCCACGACCCGCTTGACGGTGTTGGCCACGGGCAGCCCGGGCACAGCACAGTCGGCGCCGGCCTCGACGGCCGCGACCACCGAAGCGAACAGGGCGGCCGACGCCATGGGGCGGGCGCCGTCGTGGACGAGCACCACGTCGGCTTCGCCGGGGACAGCAGCCAGCCCGGCGCGGACCGACTCGCTGCGAGTGGCGCCACCGGGAACAACCGCATCCACGCCCGGTTCTCTCCGCCCCGCCGACTCGGGCGGGACGACGAGCACGACGCCATCGCTGACAGCACGGGCTTGGGCCACGGCCCAGTCGAGGACGCGGCGGTCGCCCAGCCGTTCGTACTGTTTGGCTCGTCCGAAACGGCTGCCGCTGCCTGCGGCGACGACGATCGTCCAGACGGTCACCGACCGAGATTACCGGTGGAGGTCCTCCGACTCGCAGAGCGACGCGAACAGCATGGTTCCGACGGCGGTCTTTGCGTTGCCGGTGACCCGGGCCTCGATCTCGCGTCCGACGAGTGCCTCGCCGTCGGCGACCACAACCATGGTGCCGTCATCGAGGAAGCCGACGCCCTGTCCGGACTCCTTGCCCGGCCGGGTGATCGGGAAGCGGACGACCTCGCCGGGCACGTGGGCGGGTCGCAGCCCGTCAGAGAGTCGATGGAGGCTGAGGCACGACACGCCTTGCAACTCGGCCACCCGTTGGAGGGCGACGTCGACGGTGATGAGGTCGACCTTGAGTCGCCGGGCGAGGGCGACGAGTTTGGCATCGACCTCCTCGTGCTCGACGACCTCGTCATCGAGCACGTGGACCTCGAGGCCGCGCAGGCCGCGCAGCGCCTCCAACAGGTCGAGTCCCCGCCGACCCTTCCGGCGCCGGAGCGGATCCTGGGCGTCGGCGATCGTCTGGACCTCGTCGAGGACGAAACGGGGGACGAGCAACGGACCCCGGAGGAAGCCTGACCGGGCCACGGCCAACAACCGGCCGTCGATGATGGCGCTGGTGTCGACCAGGTGGGCCTCGCTCTCGGGACCGTACGGGGTCGCCCGCACGAGCGGCCGGGTCGAGAGTCCGGCGATGGCGAGCAGGTGCTCGTACTTTCGGGCGCCGATCCGCCAACTCAGGTACGCGCCGGACCAGACGACCACCCCGAAGACCGGCCAACCCCACAGGCCGGGGATGAGGACCACCGCCGGAAGGGCCAACAGCGACGAGAGCCCAGCGCCGCAGGTGGCGCCGACGACGCCGGCCAGCAGCTTTCCAGGATGGAGGTCGTCGACCCGCTCCTCGACCAATCCCATCGCCGCCCGCAGCAACCGCCCGAAGATGCCGCCACTCACGTATCCGACGCAGGCGCCGAGGGTGGCACCGATGATCGCTCCGTTGCCGCTCAACGCGGCCGCGGGCGCGCCGCCCCGACCGAGCGTGTACCCGGCGGCGGTGGCCAGGAACACGATGAGCAGGCGGATGATCTCAACGAACACGGTAGAGATCTATCGGCCGAAACGGCCTCCGAGTTCACCGGAGAAATGCCGCGAACCGTACGACTTCGACGTACGGCAGCGCTTCGTCCTCACCGGCCCCTTACGGCAGCGCTTCGTTGAGCTTTTGCTCGGCTTCTTCCTCGGAGACGCCGATGGCGAAGGTCAACTCCGAAACCAGGATCTGACGAGCCTTGGAGAGCATGCGCTTCTCGCCGGCCGACAATCCCTTGTCCTTGTCGCGGATCGACAGGTTCCGGACCACCTCGGCCACCTGATAAATGTCGCCCGACTTCAGCTTTTCGACGTGGTTCTTGTAGCGACGAGACCAGTTCGTCGGCATCCGCGCTTCCTTCTTGCGCAGCACGGCGAACACTTCTTCGACCTCTTCGTCGTTGATGACCTCGCGCAGCCCGACCTCGTCGCACTTGTCGGTCGGCACCATCAGGGTCAGGTCGCCGTAGGCAAGGCGCAGGACGAGGTACTCGTTCGTCTCGCCGAACGCCTCCTTCTTCTCCTTGCGTTCGATCACGGCAGCGCCATGATGGGGGTAGACGACCTTGTCACCGACGTCAAACGTCATTGCACTCCCAGGGACGAGACAGAGCAGGGGCCCGACGAAGCCCCCGCTCTCAGGGTACGGGTCGCCTTGCACATTGGCCAATCGTCTCGTGGGCGCCCGGGGCCGGACCGATACGCTCCGGGCGTGGAGATCGTGGAGCTGTTGGCGGCGTCGGACCTGTTCCAGGGCTTCGACGAGGACGCCCTTCGAGCCGTGGCCGCCGTCTCGGAGCTGCGAGACCTCCGCCGCAACGACCTCGTGTTCGCCGAAGACGACCCCCCGCTGGAGCTCTACGTGGTGCGCAGCGGCCGCATCGCCATCGCCAACACCTCCGTCGACGGGCGCGAGTCGGTGATGGCGCTGATGGAGCCGGGCGACCTCTTCGGCGAGATGCCCCTGCTCGACGGGGGCCAGCGCTCGGCGGGCGCCCGGGCCCTCGAACCCTCCGAGTTGGTCGCCGTGCCGTACGCCCCCGTCGAGAAGCTCCTCGCCGACCGGCCCGAGCTGTTGTGGGGCGTGGTCCGGCTGTTGGCCCAGCGCCTCCGCACGACCGACGCCGCCCTCGCCGACTCGGTCTTCCTCGACGTCACAGGGCGCACGGCCAAGCGGCTCCTCGAGCTGGCAGGCGACGCCACCGAGTTCGTGCTCCCCGTCACCCAAGAAGAGCTCGCCGGCATGGTCGGCGCCTCTCGGGAGCGGGTCAACAAAGCGCTGTCGGCGTTCATTCGCCTCGGGTGGCTCGAACAGAACGAGCGGCGCTATCGGATCACCGATCGTGAGCAATTGAGCCGTCGGGCCCGCTGAGCCCTGCCGTTCGCTCAGGCCAAGAACTCGATGGCCCACCGCCACGCGTCGGCGGCGTCGTCGGCGCGATGGGCGGGGCGGCTCGGGTCGTGCACGAAGCCGTGGCCGGCCTCGTCGTACACCCGTACGCTGACGTGGGCGCCGACCCGACGAAGGGCGGCGATGTCCTCCGGGGGTGTGTAGGTGTCGGTGCCGCCCAGGATGGCCAGCGTCGGCGCACATTCGGCGCGACCAAGTGTGTCGAGTGGGTCGTCGCCCGGCACCGACCACGCCTCGGGTGGGCGGATCATCCCGTAGAAGGCGACGGCGGCGTGGAACCGGCCCGTGCCAGCGGCTCGAAAGACGTTCATGCCGCCCATGCAGAACCCGAGCACGCCAACGCGCGTTGCGCCGCTTCGTTCTTGGACGACGTCGGCGCCCAGCAGCAGGTCGCCCGTCAACCGCTCGGCGTCGATCCGGTGGGCCAGCCGCTCTTCGAGTGGCAGGTCGCCCAAGGGGCCGGGGAACGGCTCGACGGCCACCACCGCCCATCCGTGCTCGTCGGCCAGACGCTCGGCCAGATCGTCGAAGAGCGGACGCAGACCCATGACGTCGGGCGCGATCACGAGGCCGGTGGTTGCGACGCCGTCACCGGGCAGGGCGAGTTCGGCGGCGGTGCCCGAAGGCAGGTCGATGCGCATCAGGAGTACCTATCGAGGATGGAGGTCTCGGCCAGACGGGCCAGGCCGTCCTTGATGGCTCGGGCTCGGGTGTCGCCGACTCCCTCGACATCGTCGAGGGCGTCGGTGCTGGCTCGGAGGATCTTCTGCAGGTTGGCGAAGTGGGAGACGATGCGCTCGACCACGGCGTCGGGCAGCCGGGGGATCTTGGCCAGCAACCGGTAGCCGCGGGGCGCCAGACTCGAGTCGAGCTCACTGGCACCGGTCGGCAGGTGGAGCACGGCCGCCACCGTCTTGAGGTCGAGCAGGTCTTCGGTGGTGAGACAGGCGAGGCGATCCATGGCCTCGTCGAGGAGGTCGGGAGGATCGCGGAAGTAGTCCTTGACCACGAAGCGGCGGTCGTCGTCGACCCCACCCATCAGCTCTTCGAGTTGGAGCAGTACGAGCCGGCCGTCGACCCCGAGCTCGACGATGTAGTCGTCGAGCTCTTCGGCGATGCGCCGCACCATCTCGGCCCGCTGCAGCACGGTCACGACGTCGCGCACGGTCACGAGGTCTTCGACTTCGAGCGCGCTCAGGCTCCCGCTCACGGCGTCGAGACGCGACTTGTACCGCTCGAGGGTCTGCAGACCCTGGTTGGCCCGTGCGAGCAGACGGGGAATCGGATCGAGCACGTGCTTGCGTTCGCCTCGGTAGACGGCGATGAGGCCCATCTCCTCGCTGACCGAGATGACGGGCACGTCGATGCTGCGGGCCACCCGCTCGGCCGTGCGGTGTCGGGTGCCTGTCTCGCTCGTGGCCACGCCGGGATTGGGCACGAGGTGGACGTTGGCCCGTGCGATGCGAGAGGCGTCGGGAGCGAGAATGATGGCGCCATCCATCTTGGCCAGCTCGCTCAGCCGCTGGGGCGTGAACTCGGCATCCATCAAGAAGCCGCCCGAGCAGATCTCGAGCACGTCGGGCCCGTCGCCCACGACAACGAGCGCACCCATGTTGGATTGGAGGATCCGGTCGAGACCCTCCCGTAGCGGCCGCCCGGGAGCGACCGCCGCCAGCGCCTCGATCAGCGAGGGGCTGCGCTGGGACTCCACGGCCGCATCGTACCGAGCTGGCTCCCTCACTCGGGCAGCACGCCGGCGCCGGAGATCGCCTCGACCAGCGATGACGCTCGGCGAACTTCGAGGCCGAAGTCGCCAGGCGGGCACGACGAGGCGACGATGGCCTGGGTGAAGCCGAGGCGGGCCGCTTCGGTCAAGCGCCGCGCCGTCTGGCCCACTTGGCGCAACTCACCAGCCAGACCAACCTCGCCGCAGGCGACGAGTCCGGCCGGTAGGGCCCGGCCCGACACCGCCGACGCGACGGCCAACGCGATGGCCAGATCTCCGGCTGGCTCGGTGATGCGCACCCCGCCGACGGCGGAGGCGTAGACGTCGGCGCCGCTGAAGTCGAGGCCCACCCGTCGCTCGAGCACGGCCAGCATCAGCGAGACACGACTCTGGTCGAGCCCCTGCGCCGAGCGGCGGGGCATCGGGAGGTTGGACTTGGCCACCAGCGCCTGGATCTCGACGAGCAGCGGGCGGTGACCCTCGACGGCGGGCACGACCACCGAGCCCGGCACCCCCGTCGAACGGTCGCCGAGAAACAGTCCGCTCGGGTCGGGAACGCCGATCAACCCGGCCTCGCCCATCTCGAACAGGCCGAGCTCGCCCGTGGAACCAAAGCGGTGCTTGACCGCCCGCAACAGGCGCAGAGCATGGTGTCGGTCGCCTTCGAAGGCCAACACGGTATCGACGACGTGCTCGAGCACGCGTGGTCCGGCGAGCGCGCCCTCCTTGGTCACGTGACCCACGAGGGCGATGCTGACGGCGCGCTGTTTGGCCACGTGGACGAGTTGGTGGGCGCACTCTCGGACCTGACCGACCGACCCGGGCGCCGAGCTGAGGTCGGGGTCGTAGACGGTCTGGATCGAGTCGACCACCATGACATCGGGCCGTACCTCGTCGACGGCGCCAAGAACGTCGGGAAGCGCGGTCGCACCGAGTACGAGGAGGCCGGGGTGGAGCACGCCGAGCCGCTCGGCTCGCAGCTTGACCTGTTGGGGGCTCTCCTCCGCCGACACGAGCAGCGCCCGACGGCCGCCCGCCGCCACCGCCCCGAGGGCCTGGAGCAACAACGTCGACTTGCCGATGCCCGGCTCGCCGCCGACCAGCGTCACCGACCCCGGGACCAAGCCGCCGCCCAGTACCCGGTCGAGTTCGGGGATGCCGGTCGTGCGGGCCGAGTGCTCGGCGACGTCGACGTCGACGAGGGGGATGGCTCGCTCGACCGGACCGTTGCGGGCGAGACCGGGACGAGGCTCGTCCCGCTCTTCGACCAGCGTGTTCCACTCGCCGCACGACCCGCATCGCCCTGACCACTGCGGCGCGCTGGCTCCGCAGTCGCTGCAGCGGTGGATGGAGCGGACCTTGGCCATGACCACACCCTACGGAGGCGGTGCGACACCGCCTCGTTGCTGTGGCCGATCCGGTCGCCCCAACCCGTTGCGGTGGCCGTTCCGGCGGCCCTTCGGGCCACCGCAACGGCCTGGAACGACCACTTCGGCCACCCCAACGCCCGAGGGCGGGCGCGACAGCGGGGGCCCGAGGGCCCCCGCTGTCGTGACGTTCGGGCTCGACCTAGGAAAGGATCGAGAATCCCACGATGGCGTTGGTCGCATCAGTGCCGACGCGGCCGACGTTCGTCGCCTTGCCGGTGGCGAGGTCGATCGCCAACAGCACGCTGTGCGGACTGCCGGTGAGCTGACCGACGATCAGCGCCGTCCCGGTGGCGCCCGGAGCGATGTCGAAGCCGAAGTCCTTCGACAGTGCGACCCCGAGCGGACCCACCGGAGTGATGGTCGGGGTGTTCGGCGTCGCCTGGATGGCGAGGCTGTCGTTCCCGTAGTTGATGTCGTACAGGACGGTGGTGGTGGCCCCGGACACGTTGTTCGTGTACGCCGCACCGGCGAAGCCAGCCGGGATGTCGCCGTCACGCTGCTCGCCCGGCGTCGCCGGGTCGCTGTCGACCACCGGCGTCACGCCGGCGGCCACCGTCTGGTTGAGGCGAAGGTTCTCGCCCGAATCGGAGATGACCCGAATGCGGTCGACCGTCGGGTTGAAGTCGAACCCGAACGCCGATGCGAGGCGCATCTGGAACGGCGTCCCGATGTTGGTCGTCTCGCCGGCAACCGTCGACTTGACGAGTTGCATCACGAGCGCTGTCGGCGTCGGATCGACGTTCGACGTGGGGACGGTGCCGACGATCAGGAGCAGGTAGGCATCCGTGGTGCCGGGGCGGAAGTCGGCCCCGACGATCTGGGCACCCTGCGTCTCGAACGAGCGGAGGACCGAGGCTGCTTCCGGTCGCTCGGTGTCGATCAGCACGATGTTGGCCTTGGTCCCGGTCGTCGTGGTGATGCCGACGGCGGTGTGGCCCTTGAGCTGGCCGCGCACGGCTCCGCCGGTGAATTCAGCGTTGTGCACGTTGACGTAGAAGCCCTGCGGGTTGGCCCGGATCTCGGCGGCGAGCGCCTTGTCCACGTCTTGGCAGGCCGCAGAGGTGCCGTTTCGCGTCAGGTGCGGTCAACGTGATCACGACGGGACCGGCCACGCCGGCAGCACCACGGTGGATGTGGGCCGCCGTTGCCTTGGCGATGCTGTTGACCTTGAGGTTGTAGCAGAGCTCGGTGTCCGTGAAGTCGAGCAGGGCGAACCCGTTGCCGTCTGCGTCACCGGGGCCGGGCACTTCCTTCGAGCCACGGAGGTCGACGGTGAAGTCGGGGGCCTCGACGGGGCTGTTGGGGGTGACGCGCATACCGACGATCGGCTTGTTCAACTTGATGGCGCCCGCAGATCCGAGGAACTTGGCGTCGCCGTAGGTGAAGATGCCGCCGTCAGAGGCGACGAGGTAGTAGCCCTGGCCGCCCGCCGTGATGTCCATGCCAACGATCGGCTGGTTGAGCTTGATGGCACCGGCCGAGCCGTAGAACTTGGCGTCGTCCTTGGTCTTGCCGTAGCTGAAGATGCCGCCGTCGGTGGCGACGAGGTAGTAGCCCTTGCCGTCGCGGAGCACCGTCATGCCCACGATGGGCTTGTTGAGCTTGATGGCCCCGGCCGACCCGAAGAACTCGGCATCGCCGAAGGTGAAGATGCCGCCGTCGGCGGCGACGAGGAAGTAGCCCTGGCCCGACGGGGTGCGATCGGCGCCGACGATCGGTTGGTTGAGCTTGACGGCGCCAGTCGACCCGAAGAACTTCGCGTCACCGAAGGTGAACACGCCGCCGTCGGTAGCGAACAGCCAGTAGCCGTTGCCCGTCGGAGTTGCGACCATGGCGACGATCGGCTTGTTCAACTTGATGTCGCCCGTCGAACCGAGGAACTTGGCGTCACCGAACGTGAAGATGCCGCCGTCGCTCGCCACCAGCCAGTAGCCCTCGCCGGTGGGTGTGGACTCGGTGCCCACGATGGGCTTGTTGAGCTTGATGTCGCCGGTCGAGCCCTTGAAGTCGGAGTCGCCGTAGTTGAAGATGCCACCGTCAGTGGCCACGAAGTAGTAGCCGTCTCCCAAGGTGCCCTGCTGGGACACCTTGCCTTCAGCGGCCGCCGGAGAGACTCCCGGCACAAAGGCCAGGAGCCCGGCGAGCAATGCCGCCGCCGCCACCAGCACGGCGGCTCTCGTTTTGGATTTCTGCGCCGGTCGGCGCCCCTCGTTGGAATGATCCATGCAATCCGTCCTCCAGGTCCTGCCGCTCACGTCGCGGCGCGTTGATGCACGATCTCGTGCTACCCCCTCCTACGGAGTGTCCAGTCCTCTCGGACCACATTCGGCAAAGTTTCTCGGTGGGCGCCCTCAGGAGGTCGCTGCCAGCTCCTCGGATGCGGAGTCGGGCGCGTGCTCGAATTGGAGGAGGTTGAGCGAGCCGTAGAGCTCGCGCACCTTGGGCGTGAGGAGACCCAACTTGTTGAGGTTGGGAACGATCTTGGCGAAGAGCATCTGCCGGAAGACCGCCATCAACGGGTTGTTGTTGGCGAAGGCCTTACCCTCCTCGACGTCGACCTCCATCCGCTCCCAGACCTGTTCGAGGAGGAAGCGGTCGTACATCAGCTGGGTCGCTTCGAGGAGAAACTCCTCGCGGTCGGCCAACTCGGCCGAGGTCATCTGCGGATACATCCCTTGGAGCGAGAGCACGCCGAAGGCCACATGGCGGGCCTCGTCTCGCATGACGTAGTCGGTGATCTGCTTGATGATCGGGTCTTGGAACATGGCGTTGCCGAGACCGAAGGCGGCCAGCGCCAAGCCTTCGACGAGGATCTGCATCCCCAGGAACGTGATGTCCCAGCGCTTCTCGCTCATGATGTCGATGAGGAGCGACTCGAGGGGCTTGGAAATCGGGTAGCTGTGTTGCAGCTTCTCCGTCAGGTACTTGGCGTAGGCCTCGACATGGCGAGCCTCGTCGGCCACCTGGTTGGCGGCGTAGAACTTCGAATCGATGTCGGGAACCGTCTCGACCAGTCGGGCGGTGGCCACGAGTGCGCCCTGTTCGCCGTGCATGAACTGGCTGACCATCCAGCTCTGGAACTCCCACCGGAATTGCTGGCGGCCGGCCTCGCCGATCTTCTCGAGCGGGCCAAGTTCCATGGCGCCGAAGATGCCCGCGCCCATGTCACCGTCGGTCGGGCCGACCTCCCCGAAATTGACCTCGGGCGTCCAGTCGATGTCGGTGGTCGCGTTCCACTGACTCGTCTTGCCCTTCTCGTAGAGCCGGCTGAGCTGCGGTCGACCCTGGACGTAGTCCCAGGTGAAGGTGGTGATGGCCTCGGTGTCGACGAGCAGGCGGCTGCCGGCGGTGGGCTCAGTGAGATCGGACACGATTGCTCCTGGTCGGGGGGATGGCGGGTTGGGGAACGAGTCGGGTGGCGGCGAGGGTGAAGGCGGCGATCCATGCGCCCATGGCCACGAGAAGCAGGACGTAGACGACCCAGGCCACGATCATGACGTTGTCGCGCGTCTCGCGGAGCAGGTAGCGGGTCTCGGGCTCGAAGCGGGCCGTGCGGTCGATGGCGGAGATCTCGGGTGCGCCGATCGCCGGGTCGGCGGGCAAAAACACGGGGACGGCCATGAGTTCCCCGCCGCGGTGCAGGCGGATGATCGTCTTCCACTTGCCGTCGACGGGCACGGGACGGTCGGTGCGGAAGTGCCCGGGTTCGACCTCATCGAGATCGGCGAGGACGAGGCCGCCTCCTTGCCACGCCGACACCTGGAACCAACGGGCGTCGTCGGCTGCGTCCGGCGGGCTCACCACCACATCCACGATGGCTTGGTCGTAGGGGTCGGCGAGCGGCGTGCGGCCCTGAGCTGCGACCGGCTCGATGGTGACCTCGGCGCCCACGTCGCCGACGCCCCGGGGCAAGGGCAACACGAGCATGAGGACGACGAGCGCGCCAGCGCCGGCGACCAGTTTGGTCGGGAGCGCCACCGTGCGTCCTTCGACCACCTCGCCGCCGGCAGCGCGTGCGAATGCCACGCCTACGACGGCGGCGCCGATGGCGGCGATGGTGCCCATGATGACGGCGTCGGGCAGCAGGTGGACAGACCACGGCTGGTACGCCCGCTGGTTCCACCACCACTCACCGGCCAAGCCGAGCGTCCCGACGCCCAACCCGGAGAGGGCGGCGAAGCGCAGCGTCTTGCGGGTGCCGAACACGAGGGCGACGAGTTCGACAGCCAGCGCCGAGGCCACGAACAGCCCGGCGTTTCGGGTGTGGACCGGCCCACTCTCGCCCTGTCCCCCACCGAGGAGGTTCGAGCCCATCAACAAGAAGTTGACGACCGTGATGCCGAGCGCCCAGAACCGGCCGTGGACGAGTCGAATGGCGACGAGTGCGAACCCGCCGGCGATGCAGAGGATGATCGGATGGAAGATCTGTTGGAACTGGGGAACGCCGAAGCTGAACTCCCCGAGGGGCGCGCTCAATCCCTGCAACGTCAGCCATGAGGCGACGACGAGCATGCCCCGACCCCATCGCGACTGCCCGGGGCGCACGCCGGCCTCGGCCAACACCAACCAGCTGGCCAGTCCGCTGAACGAAGCGCCGAGGATCATCAACATGTGGGTGGGGCTCCACATCGTGACGTCCACGCCGTAGGTGCGGTGCCACAGCTCGTCGAGCGGGAAACCGGTCAGGGCCGCCCCGCCGAGGGCGAGGAGGGGCAAGGTCGACCACGGGATGCGAACGGCGCGCCACCGCAACGCCGTATCGACCTGCTGGAGGCTGGCGTAACCGATGCCGACGAGCGCGGCGAGGAAGATGAAGCCCAGGCCCAAGACGATGCTCGTGTGCGGGGCGGTGAAGAGCGAGTCGTCGCGTCCGAGGGTGATGTGCCAGGCCACGTCGCTGTAGAAGCCCTCACCCGCGACCAGGAGGCCGTAGAGCGACAGCCCGACGGTCGCCACCGCCCAACCGGGGATCCCGGTCAGGCGCTGCAGGGCATCGGGGGTCCGCAAGAAGAAGGCCGCCGCACGAGACGACGTGTCGCCGCTGCGCCCGAACGCTCCGAGGGCCACGAGGATCACCCCGAAGATCACGAGCAGCGTCACGAGCGGAGCCCAACTGGCCAATTCGCTGCCGCTTCCGTCGATGGCACCAAGCAAGGCCGTGGGGTTCACGGGGTCGACCCTTCGTCAGCGGCGCCGAGACCGGCACCTTCGAATCCACTCCACAACAACCCGACGAGGTACTCGACCAATCGGGCCCGCGGCATGGTGCGTCGCTCGAGCCACCAGTCTCCGGCGGCGTGGACCATGCCGACGATGCCGTGCGCCAGGGGTTCGGCCCCACCCGAGTCGAGGTTGGCGGCCCGCAACTGTTCGCCGAGCACCAGCGCTACCTGCGCCGACACCTGGCGGAGGAAGTTGCCCACCGACAATTCATCGGCCGTCTTCTCGTGGTCGAGCAGGCGACGGACCAGGAAGCGGTAGACCTCAGGATCGCGTTCGACGAACTCCAGGTAGGCGTCGATCGTCTTCTCGAGCGTCTCTCGAGGGGCGTTGCCCGCCACCATGGCCGATTCGAGCGTCGACGCCAGTCCGGTGGCGAACCGGGTGGCCAGCGCCGTGGTCATGCCATCGCGGTGGCCGAAGTTGCGGTAGAGGATGGGCTTGGTCACCCCGGCAGCGCGGGCCAAGTCCTCCATCGAGACGTCTGGGCCGTGTTTGCGGATGGCGCCCACGGCCGCATCGAGGAGCGCGTCGCGTCGCGCTTCGCGCTCCTCCTCGGTTGGTTCCGGTCGCCCCATGCCTTCACCATAAGGTTACCCGGGGTAACACGTCAACCCCTCCCTCTCGTTGGAGTGGCCGAAACGGTCGCTCCAACCCGTTGATGTGGCCGGAACGGCCACCCTTTCGGCCACATCAACGTCATTCGACGACCGGAAGGGCCACGACAACGCGCCGTCGGGCAACGACCAACGCGGCGATGGCGAGGAGGGCGAGCACGGCGGTGCCGAGGGCGAGGATGTTGACGACGTTGAGGCTTGTCGAGGTGGCCTGGACGGCGGTGCGCGACCCGAGCGGCGCGGGCCACACTGCGGCATCGGTCGCCTCGGTCGGAGCGTTGGATCGGACCCGGCCGGGCAGGTCGACGGCCACCTGGAGTCCGAGAAGTTGCTCGACCGGGGCGCCGAAGCGCGCCGCCAGCGCGGCGGCGTCGACGCCGAGCGGGGCGCCGGGACCCGCCCCCAAGGCAGTGCGGAGTTCGTCGTCGGCCAGCGCGCCAACGCCCGCTCGCAGGTCGACGGTGGCGTCGAACTCTGTCGTCGTGCGGAAGAACCCGCGCTTCTGACGCAGTCTCGCCGGCGTGATCACCCCCGAGCCGGCGACCTGGGACAGGAGGCGGCCAGCCTCGGCGGGATCGGCGAAGGGGTGGCGGGCCTCGACTTCGGCCCCGCCGTCGGGTTGAAGCACCGGTCCTCGCACCGACCAACCCGCGTCACGGAGATCGTCGAAGCGGAGCCGGGTGGCGGGGTCGCCGTCGGGGCCGTCGGCGGGTGCCACCAACTCACGGACGGCGTCGGCGTCGAGGCGGGCCGTGACCCGGACCGTCCCCGTGGCATCGCGGCCCACGTCGACGGCGACGCTCGCATCGACGCGACACGCCCCCGTACACGCGACGATCGCCGCCACCACCGCACCGGCGAGGAGCCGGTGGGCGGGGCGGCGACGGTCGTTGCCGATTATTCGGCCGGGCCGGTGCCGGCCAGCTCCATGGGAGCAGGCTCGACCGGGCCGGCGAGGACGCGGAACGTGACGCCCCGCTTGCCGTCCTCGTCATCCTCGACGTCGACGATGATGGTGTCGCCGACGTTGAACTCCTTGTAGAGGATGCGCTCGGAAAGCGGATCCTCGATCAGGCGCTGGATGGCCCGACGCAGCGGACGGGCGCCGTACTCGGGGTCGTAACCCTGATCAGCCAGGAAGTACTTGGATTCCTGGGTGAGCTCGAGGCCGTAGCCCTGGGCTTGGAGTTGTTCGCGGACCCGCTTGATCTGGATGTCGACGATGAGGGTGATCTCGTCCTTGGTCAGCTCGTGAAAGACCACGACCTCGTCGATGCGGTTCAAGAACTCGGGCCGGAAGTGGCCCTTGAGCGCCTCGTTGACCTTTTCCTTCATCCGCTCGTACGTGACGTCGGAATCGGCCCGGGCGAAGCCGACGGACGCCTTACGGAGGCCGGCGGTGCCCAGGTTGGAGGTCATGACCAAGACGGTGTTCTTGAAGTCGACCGACCGGCCCTGGCTGTCGGTGAGCCGCCCGTCCTCGAGGATCTGGAGGAGCGTGTTGAACACGTCGGGATGGGCCTTTTCGATCTCGTCGAAGAGCACGATCGAGAACGGCTTGCGGCGAACGGCCTCGGTGAGCTGGCCGCCCTCCTCGTAGCCGACATAGCCGGGAGGCGACCCGACGAGGCGGGACACGGTGTGCTTCTCCATGTACTCGCTCATGTCGAGGGTGATCATCGACGACTCGTCGGTGAAGAGGAACTCGGCCAACGTCTTGGCCAGCTCGGTCTTGCCCACGCCCGACGGGCCCAGGAAGATGAACGAACCGCCCGGACGCTTCGGGTCCTTGAGGCCGGCACGGGTGCGCCGCACGGCCTGGCTGACCGCCTTGATGGCGTCGTGCTGGCCGATGACCCGCTTGTGGAGCTCGTCCTCCATGCGCAGCAGCTTGGCCGTCTCCTCCTCGGTGAGGCGGTAGACGGGGATACCCGTCCACATGGCCAGCACCTCAGCGATGACCTCTTCGTCGACAACGTCGAACAGGTCGGCACCCGAAGCCCGGAACTCGGTCTCCTTGGCCGCCTTCTGCTCGAGGAGCTGCTTCTCCTTGCCCCGCAGCCGCTCGGCTTCGTCGAACGCAGAACGGTCGAGAGCCGACTCCTTGTCGCGGCGGACCTTGACGATCTGCTCCTCGATGGCCTTGTACTCGGCCGGAGTGTCCATCCGCCGGATGCGCAGCTTGGAGCCGGCCTCGTCGATGAGGTCGATGGCCTTGTCAGGAAGGAACCGGTCGGCGATGTAGCGGTCGGCCATGTTGGCCGCGGCCACGAGGGCTTGGTCGGTGATCGTGACCGAGTGGTGCGACTCGTACCGGTCGCGCAGCCCCTTGAGGATCTCGATCGTGTGGGCCACGGTGGGCTCGTCGACCTTGATGGGGGCGAATCGGCGCTCGAGCGCGGCGTCCTTTTCGAGGTGCTTGCGGTACTCGTCAAGGGTGGTGGCGCCGACGGTCTGCAGCTCGCCGCGGGCCAGCATCGGCTTGAGGATCGAGGCCGCATCGATGGCGCCCTCGGCGGCACCGGCACCCACGAGGGTGTGGAGCTCGTCGATGAACAAGATGATGTCGCCGCGAGTGCGGATCTCCTTGAGCACCTTCTTGAGCCGCTCCTCGAAGTCGCCCCGGTAGCGGGAACCGGCCACGAGCGCGCCGAGATCGAGGGTGTAGAGCTGCTTTCCCTTGAGCGTCTCGGGCACGTCGTTGGCCACGATGCGCTGCGCGAGGCCCTCGACGATGGCTGTCTTGCCGACGCCGGGCTCGCCGATGAGCACCGGGTTGTTCTTGGTGCGACGGCTGAGCACCTGCATGACCCGCAGGATCTCGTTGTGTCGACCGATGACGGGATCGAGCTTCTTCTCCCGGGCCTGCTGGGTCAGGTTGCGACCGAACTGGTCGAGGACCAGCGAACCCGAAGGCGTCTCGCCTTGGGCTGCGCCCTGGGGGCCGGTGCCGGAAGGTGCGCCCTCTTTGGATCCGCCGTAGCCCGACAGCAGTTGGATGACCTGCTGGCGGACCCGGGACAGATCGGCGCCGAGCGACACGAGCACCTGTGCCGCGACGCCTTCGCCCTCACGGATGAGGCCGAGGAGAAGGTGCTCGGTGCCGATGTAGTTGTGGCCGAGTTGCAACGCCTCGCGCAGCGACAGCTCGAGCACCTTTTTGGCTCGGGGCGTGAACGGCGGAGCGCCGCTGGCGGAGGTACCGGCTGGGCCGATCGTCTCCTCCACTTTCTCTCGCACCCCTTCGAGGGAGATCCCGAGGGACTCGAGGGCCTTGGCTGCGACCCCGTCACCTTCGTGGATGAGGCCGAGCAGGATGTGCTCGGTCCCGAGGAAGTTGTGGTTGAGGAGCCGCGCCTCTTCCTGGGCGAGAACAAGAACTCGTCGGGCTCGGTCGGTGAAGCGTTCGAACAAAGGGTCCGCCTCTCTATGGGTTGGCGGTGAAGGACGGTTTGGTCGACTGATGGCAGTCTACCGGGGCCTTGGGACAACGTACGGGGCGGCGAGTCTGTTCCACCAACGGCGAGCCGGTTTCGAAGTAGCCGCCGAGCGTCGCGTAGCGTGCAGCAGGTGGACGTCGCCGTGCTGCTGGGCACACCGGCCCTGGCCGGTGAAATGGGCCGCATCGAAAGCGCTCTGCGGGCCTCGACGAGGTCGATGGACCCGTTCCTGTCCGAAGTTGCGGGTCACCTGGCCAACGCCGGCGGCAAGCGCATCCGACCCGCCCTCACGGCGGCTGCCGCCGTCGCCGGGGGTGGCTTGATCACCGACGAGGTCATCGCCGGCGGCATCTCGGTCGAGCTCGTCCACATCGGGAGCCTCTACCACGACGATGTGATGGACGAAGCAGACAGTCGCCGAGGGGTCGAGTCGGTCAACGCCCGATGGGGCAACCTCACTGCCATCCTCGCCGGCGACTTCCTCCTGGCCAAGGCGTCGGAGATCGCGGCCTCGCTCGGCACCGAGGTCGCCGCGCTCCTCGCTCGGACGATCGGCCGTCTGTGCGAGGGGCAGGTCGGCGAGTTGCGCACCGCCTTCGACCCGAGCCGGTCCGAAGCCGCCTATCTCGAGTCGATCGCGGGCAAGACCGCCTCGCTCACCGCCGCCGCCGCCCGCATCGGCGCCCTGGTGGCCGGATTGCCGCGCGTCCAGGTCGACGCGCTGACGGCCTTCGGTGAGGCGTTCGGCATGGTCTTTCAGATCCGCGACGACTGCCTCGACCTCACCGCGACCGACGACGAGCTCGGCAAGCCCGCCGGGCAGGACTTGGTTGAGGGGACGTACTCGCTTCCCGTGCTCCGCGCGCTGGCCAGGCCCGACGTCGGCGGCGAACTCCGCCCCCTCCTCGGCGGGCCCCTCGACGGGCCGGAGATGGACAAGGCGCGCGCCATCGTCCGGGCCAGCGGCGCCATCGAAGAGGCCCTCGCCGTCGCTCGACGGTACGCCGACGCGGCCGCCGACGCCCTCGGTCCGCTGGGTGAGTCGCCCGCGGCCCGCTCGCTGGCCGATGCCGGCCGCCTGCTGCTCGGGTAGATGGCCCGCCGCAGCGCATCGCTGGCCGAGTTCTCGACCTCGCCGGTGTTGCAAGGCATGGCCGCCTTCCGTTGGGCGGCGTGGACGTGGATGGCCTTCGTGCTCGTCGTCGCCGCCCGGGCGGCTGGTGCGTCCCTGGTTGGCGCTCGGACTCGTAGCCGCCGCCTTCGCATTCACGGCGACGTGCACCTTGTGGTGGCGGCGACGGCCCGACCTCCTCGTCCACCCGGCGACCGTCATGGTCGAGTTGGCCATCGGGGCCGCGCTCTTGGTCTGCGACGGTCTCGTGCGACCTCCGGGCACGGTGTTCTCCACTGGCCAGTCGCTCGGCAGCGTCTGGCCGCTCACCGGAATCATCAGCGCCGGCGTCGTGTTCGGCCCCGCGATCGGCGCGGTGGCGGGCATCGTGCTCGGCGCCGGCCGCTACGCGTCCACCGTCCTCAACCGGGTCACGCATTACGGAGACGGCCGCGGGCTGAGCCTCGCCAACACGACCGTCTTCTATGCCATGGCGGGCGGCGTGTTCGGGGCCGTGGTCGTCCTCTTGAATCGGGCCCGCGAAGAAGTTGCGGCCGCGCGTGCCCGCGAGGAGGTGGCCCGCACCCTCCACGACGGCGTTCTCCAGACGTTGGCGCTGGTGGAGCGGCGAGCGACCGATCCCGCGCTCGCCCGATTGGCCCGAGAACAAGAGCGCGACCTGCGCGCCTACCTGTTCGGCGATCGCCAGGCGCCGCCGACCGACCTCGGCGCCAGCCTCCGCGCCGCGGCCGGACGTTACGAGACGAACTACGGCGGCCGGGTGCGCGTCATCGTCGGCGATGACCTCGAGGGCCAAACCGACGCCAGGGTCGAGGCGCTCGTCGGCGCACTCGGCGAAGCCCTCACCAACGCCGGCAAACACGGCCCCGCAGGCCAAGTGGTGGTGTTCGTCGATGAGGACGACGACGGACTCTTCGCGTCGGTCAAGGACGACGGACCAGGCTTCGAACCCCGGTCGACACCCGAGGGAATCGGCATCCAGCAGTCGATTCGGGGGCGGGTCGAGGCGGTCGGCGGACGGGTCGAGGTGGCCACACAACCCGGGGAGGGCACCGAGGTGCGGGTGTGGTTTCCTCGCTGATTTCCCCGGCTCAGACCGACAGACGGGCCTCGAGCCACGGCACCACTTGGGCCGCCGAGAGTCCCGGGGAGAACAGGAACCCCTGACCGGCGTTGCAGCCGAGCGCACGAAGTCCGGAGAGTTGGCGATCGTGCTCGATGCCCTCGGCCACCACGCTCTTGCCCAGTACGTGGGCCAGGGTGACGACGGCGGTGACGATGGCTTCGTCCTCGGGGTCGACGCCGAATCCGGCAACGAAGGAGCGGTCGATCTTCAACACGTCGACCGGGAAGCGCTTGAGGTAGGTCAGCGACGAATACCCCGTGCCGAAGTCGTCGATGGAGAGTTGGACGCCGAGCGCCTTGAGTGAACGAAGCTTCTGGGTGGTGGTGTCAGCTTCGTCCATCAGAACCGTTTCGGTGATCTCGAGCCACAGCGCCGACGGCTCGAGTCCTGAATCGGCCAGTGCGTCGGCCACGACACGCACGACATCCTCGTCGCCGAACTGGCAGGCGGACAGGTTGACCGAGACCTGCATGTCGGCCAGCGCCGGCACGCTCCGCCTCCACGATGCGAGATCGGAACACGCCTGACGCAGGGCCCAGGTGCCGATGGGCACGATCAGGTTCGTGTCCTCGGCCACGGCGATGAACTCGCCGGGCGGGACCATTCCCCGCACCGGGTGCTTCCACCGCAACAAGGCCTCGACGAGCAACGGACGACCGGTCCCGAGGTCGACCGTGGGTTGATAATGCAGGAGGAACTCGCCGGAGTGGATGGCACGGCGAAGGTCGGACTCGGTCTCGACGCGAACGAGAAGTCGGTCGCGAAGGTCCTTGCCGTACAGCTCGATCCGATCGCGACCGCGCTCCTTGGCCCGGAACATGGCGACGTCGGCGTCGCGCACCAACTGGTCGGCGCTCGAGGCGGGGCCGGCACGGGTGACACCGACGCTGGCGGTCACCACCAGCTCGCGGCCTCCGATCGACATCGGCGCGGCGATGTCGCGACAGATGCGATCGGCGAGCCCGAGGGCGTCGATCTCCCCGTTGAGGCCGGCGCCGACCACGACGAACTCGTCGCCGGCCACCCGCCCGACGAGGTCGCCGGGTCGCGCGCAACGCCGGATCCGGCGCGCCACCTCGCGCAACACGGCATCGCCGAGGTCGTGGCCCAGGGAGTCGTTGACCATCTTGAACCGGTCGAGGTCGACGTAGAGGACGGCGAGGCCGGCGGGACCGCCGACGCCCAATGCGAGGCCCAGGTGGTCGAGGACGCCGGCTCGCGTGGCCAGTCCGGTCAGCCCGTCGTGGGCGTTGAACTCCGGTTCGCCGAGCGTCCGACGGAGGGCGTCGGCGGTTCGCGCGTCGTTGAGCGCCAAGCTGGCGTGTTCGGCGAAGGTGCGCAGGACGTCTTGTTCAGCTTCGCTGTAACGGCGCCCGGGGCGGCGGCTGGCGACGGTCAGACTGCCGACCACGCGGCCCGATTCGAACACCGGCGAGGCCATCGCTGCCTCGACGCCCGAATGGACGAAGACCGGGAGGCGACACGACGCCGCTGCATACTCCTCGACCACCACGAGCCGTCGCTCGGCGACGGCCCGTCCACCCGCCCCGACGCCGACGGGCGTCGACCAGTTGCGCTGATCGGTGTCGACCGGACGCACCCCGACCGACGCCACCATCACCAACATCCCCGGGTCGGATTCATCGAGAAGACGAAGGCCAGCGACGTCGTCGCCCAGGAGTTCGGCGGCGGCGAGGCAGATGGTGTCGAGGACCTCGGCGAGGGGGGCCCGTTGGTAGATCGAGCGCTGGATGCGGGCCAGACGGTCGAGGAGGTCCTGACGCTCCCGCAGCGACCGCAGAAGCGCGTGCTCCTTGTCGCGGTTCTCGAGGAGGTTGACCGTCATGGCCAAAACCCGCCCCATGGCCCGGAGCAACTCGCGATCGTCGTCGTCGAAGGCAGGAGCGAGGCGCGTAACCCGCAACTGGCCACGACCCTCGCCGTCGAGGTCGACCACGATGGTCGACTCCGCTCGGTAGCACGGCGGCGCGGACCCATCCGGGGTGGCGGTGACGATCGCGTGATCGGCGGCGAAGGCATCGAGCGCGGCCTGCGCTCCGAGGTCGAGCACGGCTCCAACATCAGCCGCAGCGGAGACGGTGGCCAGGAAGTCGGCGAGTCGCTTGCCGGGTGCACGCGCCGTCGGTGAGCTCGTCTGCCGCTCCTCCTCCTCGACCACCTCCATCACCTTGATTGTCCCCGCTGAACGCGCCTCAGGGAAAGCGGGCGGCCGGGGCATTCCACGAATGACCCGAACGGACCATGACGAGCGTGGTCATCGTCCTCGTCGCTACCGTGGCTGGGTGGCCGGCCTCATTCGCGTCGTTCTCGTCGACGACCACCCGATCTGGCGAGACGGCCTGCGGAGCGATCTCTCGGATGGATTTTGGGTCGTCGGCGAGGCCGGTGACGCGGATGAGGCCATCGCCGTGATCGAGGCCACGAAGCCCGATGTCGTCGTATGCGACCTCCACATGCCCAACGGAGGCGGCATCAAAGTGGTGCGAGCGTGCGGCGACAAGGCCCGGATCGTGATGCTCACCGTGTCCGAGCAGGAGCGCGACCTCCTCGACGCCGTGGCCGCCGGCGCCTGCGGCTACCTCGTGAAGTCGACCGCCCCAGCCGAGCTGAGGTCCTCCCTTCTCCGGGTCGCCGCCGGCGAGCCGGTGTTCTCGCCCGAACTCGCCGCCCTCGTGCTGGGCGAGTTCCGCCGACTTTCGAAGTCAGCGACTGGCGCCAACCCGCTCTCCGAGCGTGAGCGCGAGGTCCTCCAGCTCGTCGCCCGAGGCCACACCTACAAGGCCATCGGCGCCGAGCTGTTCATCGCCGAGAAGACGGTCGAGAACCACGTCCGGAACATCCTCAACAAGCTCCACCTGAGCCGCAAGCAAGAACTCATCCGCTATGCGCTCGACCACGGCATCGACTGACCCCCCAAGGGATCTTGGGGGCTGACCCGGATAGCGGGGGCATCAGTTCGGCCCGATGGTGGATCCATGACGGATCACCAGCAGACGACCCCTCCCGACCAAACCCTCCCTTCGCTTCCGGCGGACGGACGCCGAGCGGGTGCGACGTGGGTGGCGGCGACCGGCGCATTCCTCCTCGTCGCCGCCGCCGCCGTCTTCGTCGCCGTCCGCTGGGACACCCTCACCGAGGCGGCCCGGATCGGCGTGGTCGCCGCGTTGACCGCCGCATTCCTTCTCGGCGGGCGGGGCGTGCGACGGACGCTTCCGTCGACCGGTGATGTCCTCTTCCACCTCGGAGCCTTCCTGTTGCCGATCGACCTCGCCGGCCTCGGACTGCGCCTCTCGGTCGGGTGGCGCCCATTGGTGCTGGCCGAAGGAGTCCTCGGCGTGGCTGGCCTCGGCGCCCTTGCTGCGGGCACGGGGTCCGTGGTCCTGGCCTGGACGGCGGCAAGTTCGGCTGCAGTCCTTTGTCTCGGGGTTGCCGCCCTGACGCCAGTCCCGGCCCCATTGGTGCTGGCCATCGCAGCCGTCGGCGCCGCCGCCCTCAGACGGCACCGGCTCGCGTCGTACTGGGCGGCGATCGCCGGGTTGGCCCCGGTCGCGGCCCAGGCCACGGCCACCACACTCACGCTGGCCTCGGGACGAGACCTCGGCCTCGGCACCCTCGCCGACCTCGGGCTGGCCGGTGCGTCGGCTGGGTTACTCGCTGGGCTGTCCGGGCTTTTGAGTGCCGGCGTGCTGGCCCGGGAGGCCGGGAGGCGCCGCGATCTCGCTCAGGCCGCCTTGGCGGTGGTCAGCCTTCTCTCGGGGATGGCGACGGCCGTCGTGGCCGCCCGCCCCGACGTGGAGCAGATCATGATCGGCCTTCCCGCCGCGTTCCTCGTGATCGAAGCGGTCGCGCTGGTCGCCACCCGTGATCACTTCTGGCGACGCCCGGCGGCGGGGTTGGCGCTCGGCGCCGAAGCGCTGGCGGCAGTGGCCACGCCGCTCGCCGCCGTCTTGGTGCTGGCGGCCCCGATCGTCGAGGACGGCCTGGGCTTCTTCTCCGACGCGCCGCCGTGGCAGCCCCAGCCCGGAGCGGCCTTGGCGTGGTCGCTCGCCGCCATCGGCTGGGTCGTCGCCGGTTGGCGTCGGACGACGCCGGGCCGCGATCTCTTCGAGGCCGCAGTCGTCGCCGCCACCGGCAACCGCACCGTCGTGTTCGTCGCCTCGTGCGCGGCCGCCGCCCTCGTCGTCGGTTCGGCCGACACGGGCATCATCGCCGTTGGATTGCTCGTGCTCGCCGCTGGCCTCGTCGCTGGCGGGAGCGGGCTGGCCACCACGGGCGCCGTCGCGCTGGCCGGCTGGGCCCCAATCGTGCTCAGCGCCCACCACGAGGTGGGGGTGCAGCCGGCCGCCGGCGCCGGCGCCGCGCTCCTCACGGTCGGCGCGCTTCGCTGGCGGACGCGGCCTCGGCAGCCTCCCCGCCACCGCACTCACCCTGGCTGCCGCCGCCATGGTGGACGGGGCCGCCATCCACGCCTCGGATCGGTATGGCCTGACCGCCGGACTGCTCTTCGGCGTCTTCGGGTGTTGGGCGGTGGCGGTGGCGGCTGACGAGGCTGCGCCCGCCGCCGGGTGGGCGGCCCGCATCCCGCTCGCGCTGTTGGCGGTCGGCGGTCTGTCGGGTTCGGCCGCCGACGCCGTTCCCGTGCTCGTCGCCGCCGCCGTGCTCTTGGCCGTCGACGCCGTCCGCCGCGACGAGCCAGACCTGGCCGTGGTTGCCGCCGGCCTTTCCGCGCCGATCGTGTTCGTCGCCGGCGAGGTCGGTGGGCTCGACGTCGCCGAGCGCGGCCTCACGATGGTCGTGATGGCCGCCGTCTTCGTGGGGTTGGCGGGGCTGACCGAGCGAAGGTGGCAGGTGCCGGTGCTGGCCGGAGCGGCCTGCTGTGCCGGTGCCGGACTGCTCCTGGCCACGGAGTCGCCGATCCGCTTCGCCCAGTCGCTGGTCGTCGCTGGCATGGCCATCGCCGGGGTCGGGATCGTCCTACGCCGCAACCTGGTCGCTCACCTGGGGGGCCCGGTCGCCCTCGGCGGGTTGGCCGTGCACCTCGACCTCAGCGGCATCCACTTCAGCGAGGCCTACCTCGCACCGGTGGCGGCCCAACTGGCGCTACTCGGTTGGCAGGTTCGGCGGTCGGCACCGGACACCTCGAGTTGGGTGGCGTATGGCCCCTCGATCGGCCTTGTCGGGATCAGTGCCCTCGGCGAGCGGATGGCTGGCGGCCCTTCGTGGCACGCCCTCATCGCCGGCGCCGTGGGCATTGCCGCCGTTGCCGTCGGGGGCTGGCAGCGCTTGGCCGGCCCGTTGTTTCTCGGCACCGGCCTGGTGGTCACGGTCACCATCACCGAATCGCTCCATGCGCTGGCCGGTGTCCCGACCTGGGCATGGTTGGCCGCGGGCGGCACCGCGTTGCTGGCGGCCGGGATCGCCATGGAGCGGGCGGATACCTCGCCGGTCGAGGCGGGACGGCGGCTCGTCGACGTCGTGGGCGAGCGGTTCGAGTGAGGACGCCCACGCCCCACGGCGGGTTACTGCTCGGGCCGAAGCGTGGGAAAGAGGATGACGTCGCGGATGGTCTGGACGTCGGCGAGGAGCATGACCAGGCGGTCGATGCCGATGCCCAGGCCTCCGGTCGGCGGGAGCCCGTATTCGAGGGCACGGACGTAGTCCTCGTCGATGGCCATCGCTTCGTCGTCGCCGGCGGCCTTGGCCCGAGCCTGGTCCTCGAACCTTGCCCGCTGCTCCACCGGGTCGATCAGTTCGCTGAACGCGTTGCACAACTCGCGGCCGGCCACGATGCCCTCGAAGCGCTCGACGAGTCCGGGCATCTCCCGGTGATCGCGAGCGAGGGGCGAGACCTCTTTGGGGTAGTCGAGCACGAAGACCGGTCCCCAGAGCGCGGACTCGGTGGTCTTCTCGTAGATCTCGAGGATGAGCTTGCCCTGGCCCCAGGCGTCCTCGATCTTGACGCCGTGCTCGCGTGCAATGGCCCGGAGTTCGTCGAGGTCCATGCGGACGTCGAGGCGCTGACCGGTCGTCTCCTCGATCAGATCGGTCATCGTCGCCCGACGCCAGGGCGCGGCGAGGTCGAGGTCACGTCCGTCGTAGGTGAGCTTGGTCGTGCCCCGCAACTCGATGGCCAGGTGCGAGACGAGTTCTTCGACGATGCGCATCATGTCGCCGTAGTCGGCGTAGGCCTCGTACAGCTCGAGCATCGTGAATTCGGGGTTGTGGCGGGGAGAGAGGCCCTCGTTGCGAAACGTGCGTCCGAGTTCGAACACCTTCTCGAAGCCGCCCACCACGAGCCGCTTGAGGTAGAGCTCGGGAGCGATGCGGAGGAACAGATCGACGTCGAGCGCGTTGTGGTGCGTGGCGAACGGCTTGGCGTGACCACCGCCCGGAATGGCCTGCAGGAGCGGCGTCTCGACCTCCATGAAGCCGCGGTCTTCGAGCCATCGACGGATGAGGCTGACAGCCCGACTCCGCAGCTGCAGGACGCGGCGCGACTCGGCGTTGGCCCATAGGTCGACGTAGCGCTGGCGAAAGCGGAGATCGACGTCGGAGACGCCCTTCCACTTGTCGCCGAAGCTTCGACCCTCGGCCACCTCGGCCAGCACCACCCAGCTCTGCACCTTGATGCTCAGCTCGCCCGTACGCGTCTTGACGACCTCGCCGGTGGCGCCGAGCCAGTCGCCGAGTCCGCACTTGACCAGGTGTTCGAACTCGTCGGTCCACGCCGAGCCCGAGAACAGCTGGATCGACGCCGACGAGTCGAACAGTGACGAGAAGCAGAGCTTGCCGGTCGGCCGGTGCAACATGATCCGGCCCGCCACGGACACGACCACGCCCGTCTCCTCACCGGGATCGAGGGTGTCGAACTGTGCGTGCAGCGACGCCGCGTCTCGGTCGCGCTCGAAGCGATACGGGGGGACAGTCATCGCGGCCTCACACATTCCTCAAGTAGACGAGACGGAGACCGTGGAGCGTCAACCACGGATCGACGTGTTGGATCGTCGTCGAGAACCGGCTGATGAGCCCGGACAGTCCACCGGTGGCGATCACCGTGCACTCACCGAGTTCGTCCTCCATGCGTCGGGCGATGCCGTCGACTTGGGCGGCGAAGCCATAGATGGCGCCCGACTGCAGGGCTTCGGCCGTCGACTTGCCGATCACACTGCGGGGCTCGACGAGTTCGACCCGGGCCAGCCGATCGGCGCGGGAGAACAACGCGTCCATCGAGATGTCGATGCCGGGAAGAATGGCGCCGCCGAGGTACTCGCCCTTGGCCGACACGGCGTCGAGCGTGGTGGCGGTCCCGAAGTCGACGACCACCGCAGGTCCGCCGTACAGGTCGTAGGCGCCGATGGCGTTGACGATGCGGTCGGCCCCGACCTCACGTGGGTTGTCGATCAGGATCGGCATGCCGGTGCGAGTGCCGGGCTCGACGACAACCGGTTCGATCTTGAAGTACTTGGTGCTCATGTTGCGCAACGCCGCCGTGGCTCGGGGAACCACCGACGAGATGGCGATGCCCTCGGGCGAGACCTCTCCGAGGAGTTGGCGCACGAGCACGGCGTACTCGTCGCTGGTGCGCTCCGCGCTCGTCGCCAGGCGCCAGTGGTCGGCGATGTCGGTGTCGGAGGCGTCCTCGTAGAGCGCGATCAGGATCTGGGTGTTGCCGACGTCGACAGCGAGGAGCACTCAGTCCTCCTCGAGGTCGAGGCCGAGGTCGAGGACAGGGGCCGAGTGGGTGAGCGCGCCGACGCTGATGAAGTCGACCCCCGGAATCTGGGCGTAGTCACCGACGACCTCGAGGCTCATCCGGCCGCTGACCTCGACCGGCACCCGTCCGGCCACGACCTCGACGGCCTCGCGCACCTCGGACGTCGACATGTTGTCGAGCATCACCATCGTCGCCCCGGCCGAGATCGCGACCTCGATCTGTTCGATCCGGTCGCACTCGACCTCGACGAGCCGGCCCGGCCACCGGAGGCGAGCCCGCCGCACGGCCTCGGTGATGTCGAGACCGCCGAGGTGGTTGTCCTTGATCATCACGCCGTCGGACAGCGAACCGCGGTGGTTGGTACCACCCCCGGCCCGGACGGCCGCCTTCTCCAAGGAACGAAGACCGGGCGTGGTCTTTCGGGTGTCGAGGATGGTGGCCTCGCCGTGGGTGGCCCTGACGAAGCGGCGGGTGGAGGTCGCGACACCCGAAAGGTGGCGGAGGAAGTTGAGCGCCGTTCGCTCGCCCGTGAGGATCGACGCCAACGGACCCTCGACCCGGCCGAGCACGGTTCCCGGCTCGAGCGACGACCCGTCGTCGAGGTGCCACTCGAGCACCAGTGACGGGTCGAGCTGCCCGTAGGTCTCGGTGGCGCACAGGCGGCCGGCCATGACGCCCTCATCGCGGCTCACGAACAGCGCGGCACCCTGCCGATCAACGGGCAGCAGGCCGGCGGTCATGTCACCGAGAGGGGCGAGATCCTCGGCCAGGGCGCGGGCGACGGCCTCGCGGACGGCCGGCAGCGGGGGGTGGGGCTCAATCATGCGATCACCAGTCTGCGTTCGAACTCGACGACGTCTCTCCGGGAAATCAGTCCGTGTGTGCGCACCCCGGCTCTCCTCTCGGGCGGTGGCCGACGCCAACAACCCGAGCCCGACGGTGACCAGATTGGCCAGTTCACGATCATCCCCCGGGTCGATGGCGCCCACGATGGCCGCCGTCGCCTCGAGCGACGCCGCGCTGCGGAGCACGCCCGCACCCTCGGTCATCGCCCTCTGGAGCGCCTCGCGCCCTCCTCCCGTCTTGGGCGCGTTCGTGTGGGCGCGAGCCACAGAACCGCGCGAGAAGGGGTGGGGGGGTCGGTGAGGACGGAGCGCATGGCGCCGGTCGCCGAAGGGCCGTCCTTGCCGGCGGCGATGGCCTCGACGACGCGGGGCGCGAAGACCATGCCCTCGAGCAGCGAGTTGGAGGCGAGGCGGTTGGCGCCGTGGACGCCGGTGCACGCGGCCTCGCCCGCGGCCCACAGGCCGGGCAGCGCGGTGGCGCCGTCGAGGTCGGTGACGACGCCGCCTGAGAGGTAGTGCGCGGCGGGGGCGATCGGCAGCCAGTCGCGTGGCCGGGTCGAGCCCGACGGCACGGAGCGACGCGGCGATGGTGGGGAAGCGCTCGGCGAAGTGCTCGAGGCCGGTGGCGTCGAGCCAGCAGTGGTCGGTGCCCAGCTCGAGCATGCGCGCCGTGCATGGCCCGCGCGACGACGTCGCGGGGCAGGAGCTCGTCCACGAACCGCTCGCCGTTGGCGTCGCGGATCAGGGCGCCGTGTCCGCGGAGCGCCTCGGACAGCAGCGGCCGGGGCATCGCGGGGTGGTGCAGCGCCGTCGGGTGGAACTGCATGAACTCGACGTCGGCCACCGCCACGCCGGCCCGCAGGGCCATGGCGATGCCGTCGCCCGTGGACTGGGCCGGGTTGGTGGTGACGGCGAAGAGCTGTCCGGCCCCGCCGGTGGCGACGAGCGTGTGCGTCGGCCGGACCTCGCGCCCGACGCCGTCGCGGCCGAGGGCGGTGACGCCCCGCACCGGCCGCCCTCGACGAGGAGATCGAGGGCGAACGAGTGCTCGAACACCGCCGCGGCCGTCGCTTTGGCGGCATCGACGAGCGCCCGCTCGATCTCGGCGCCGGTGGCGGCCCCGCCGGCGTGCACGACCCGGGCGTGGGAGTGGCCGCCCTCGCGGGCCGAGCAGGTCGCCGTCGCGGTCGCGGTCGAACACCGCGCCGAGCGCGATGAGCTCGTTGACCCGTGCCGGGCCCTCGTCGACGAGCACGCGCACGGCGTCGACGTCGCACAGCCCGGCGCCGGCGCCGAGCGTGTCGGCGAGGTGGAGGTCGGTGGAGTCGTCGTCGCCGCCGAGGACGGCGGCGACGCCGCCCTGGGCCCATCGGGTGGCCGACTGCTCCAGCTCGCCCTTGGTCAGCACCCCGACGCGGAGGCCGTCGCCGTGCGGCGGCGCGCACCGCGGCCGAGAGGCCGGCGACGCCGCTGCCCAGGACCAGCAGGTCGAGGTCGGGGTCCTGGGTCGGACATGGCTCCGGACGCTATCGGACGCTCCCTGGCCTCCACGAAGCGGGAACCCTCCGTCGCTCAGCCGCAGCCGGTGAGTTCGGACAACGCGCCTTCGGTGCCCGAGAAGATACCGGTGACGACCCCGCGGCTCGAGGCGACCATGGCCACCCCGAAGCGGACGTTGCCATCGGGCACGGGCACGGTGAAGACGCTCCCCCCGCCCGTGGATTTGGCCTCTCGAGCCCGGCCGCCGTAGGTCGAGCGGACATCGTCGACGGATGCACCGACCCGGATGCCCGAGACGGTCGCAAGCTCGCCGCCGGTCACCTCCGTGCGGACGATGCTGCCGTCGCGTGGGTCGGCCACCGGCCCTTTGACCGCGAACCGGAGCCCGGGGAGCCCGTCGACTTCGGCCCGGTAGCACGCAGTCGTGGCGTCGGCGTACCCGATGAATCGAAACCGGCGCCCGGCGATCTGTTCGGCCTTTGCTGCCGTCATGCCCGCCTCGACCGGGCCCAGGCCGTGCCCGTCGACGCGGGTGGCAGTGGTCAAGCGAATCGGCCCGTCGAGGGGAGGCGGCGGAAACGTCGACGTGGTGGTCGGTGCCACGGTCGTGGTGGTGTCTTCAGGGTCAGCGGCTCGTGGCGCCGTTGGCGCGACGATCGCGGTGGTCGTGGTGCGGCTCCGCCGGTTGGAGCCGGAGCCTGCGACCAACACTTGGGAGGCCACCGCGATGGTTGTCACGAGAAGGGCGACGCCCAGGGCGCGCGCCACAGTTCTGCCCTGCACCCGTCCATCGTGGTCGGTGACGGCTCAGGCGTCCACCCGGGCCTGGATGTGGGCGAGTTCCTCGGTGATCTGACGGTTGTCACGATCGACGTGCACGACGTCGGGGGCGAAGTCGGCGAGCTCGGCGTCGTCGTAGTCGCCATAGCTGATGACGATGATCCGGTCGCCGGGTTGCACGAGACGAGCGGCCGCCCCGTTGAGGCACATCGCCCCCGACCCCGCGGCGCCCGGGATGACATAGGTCTCGAAGCGATTGCCGTTGTCGATGTCGACGATCGCCACCTGCTCCCACTCGAGGAGATTGGCGGCGGCCATGAGATCGGTGTCGATCGTGATCGAGCCGACGTAATTGAGGTTGGCGTCGGTCACCGTGGCCCGGTGGATCTTCGACTTCATCATTCGGCGGCGCATCAGAAGGACTCCTCCAAGGAGATCGAGGTCGGGAAATCGCAGTTGTCGATGAGGCGGGTGGGTCCGAAACGGACGGCGACCAGCAACCGGCCGGCGCGGACGGCGACGTAGTCGAGGTCGGCCAACGGCTCGGCGGCGACGACCTCGCGCATGGCGCTCTCAGGGTCGTCGGGTCGGGCGAGGCCGGCGTCGAGAGCCCGGCGCAACACGGTGGCGACTCGTCGCTGCTCGGCACTCAGGTAGACGTTGCGGCTGCTCATGGCCAGGCCGTCGGCCTCGCGCACGATCGGGCAACCGACGATCTCGACCGGCAGCGACAAGTCGCACACGAGCTGACGCACGACCTGGAGCTGTTGCCAGTCCTTCTCGCCGAAGTAGGCGCGGCACGCTCCGGCGATGGCGAACAGCTTGGCGACGACCGTGGCCACGCCATCGAAATGGGTGGGCCGCGAGGCGCCCTCGAGGCCCTCGCTCGGTCCGGCCACGTGGACGGTGGTCAAGACGCCGTCACGCCCCCCGGGGTACATCTCGGCCTCGCTGGGAGCGAAGACATGGGTGACGCCACTGGCCGCCGCCAGCCGCAGATCGCCGTCGAGATCGCGGGGATAGGTCGAGAGGTCTTCGTGGACCGCGAACTGCAACGGGTTGACGAAGATCGTTGCGGCGACGACATCACATTCGTCGGCCGCTCGCCGCATGAGCGAGGCGTGCCCGTCGTGGAGGTAGCCCATGGTGGGGACGAGGCCGACGGTGCGACCGGCGGCTCGCTCGGCGTCGAGGGCCCGGCGAAAGCCGTCGATCGTCTCGTGAACCTGCACCCGCTCGCCGGCGACCGCGTCGGTGGGGACGAGGCGAGCGGCCAGATCGGCCATCGCTGCGTAGGCCCGGCGCTCGCCGTCGGGGATGGCGGCCACGTGGGCGGCCACGGTCTCCCAGTCGCCTCGGGCCACGGGTCCGGTCAACGCTGCCGCCGGCCCCAGGAGCTCGACGTTGTCGAGCGTGCCGCGGACAAGATCGACAAAGGCCTCGAGGGGCACCCCGGCGCTGGCGGCGATGCGCTCGACCGAGCCGAGGAGGGCGACCAGATGGTTGGCGGCCACGGTCGCGGCGGCGTGGTAGGCGGGTCGTGCCCCCTCTGCGAGCTCGATGAGTCGCCCGTCGAGGTCGGCCACGACATCGGCGGCCATCGGGTCCCCCGCCACCGCGAACCAGGCGCCGCTCAGATCGGTCGACGGGGTGGCCAGGCTGCGCAGCGGGTGGATGGCCGCTCGCCGAGGGTGGCGGCCGAGGATGTCGGGCCCGTGGGCGCCGGAGAGGTGCGCCACGACGGTCGACGACACCGCCTCGACGGCGGCCGCCACCTCGGCGATGGCTCGATCGGGAACGGCGATGACGACGAGGTCCACGCCCGACGCCGCCGAGGTGAGGTCGTCGTCGCGGCCGAGGATGTCGACCACAGACCACCCAGCCTTGTCGAGGCCTCGGGCCATGGAGCGGCCGGCGCGACCCGGGCCGATGACGCGTACTGCCTTGGAAGGCACAGACGATCTCGTTTCGACGTTCCGGCCCCCTGGCGGGGTGCCGTTCGTACGTCTCAGATCGTACCTGCGGCCCGTACCCCTCTGCCAAGCCGGTCGAGGTCCTCGGGCACCAGGTCCGGGGCGAGGTCGCGGAGCGGCTCGAGCACGAAGCGACGCTCACGGAGGCGGGGGTGGGGGATCTGGAGGTCGGGGGCGTCCATCTCGGCGCCGTCCATCCAGAGGATGTCGATGTCGAGGGTGCGTGGTCCCCACCGTTCGGCACGGACCCGTTCGGCCGCCGTTTCGAGCCGGTGGCAGATGCCCAGGAGCCGGCGGGGCGTGAGCGTCGGTGTCCAACTCGACGACGCAGTTGAGGTAGGCGCCCTGGCCACCCGGACCGCCGACGGGATCGGTCTCGTACACGGGTGAGACGGCCACGACGTCGGGCAGCGAGGCCACTGCCTCGCGGAAGAAACGCCAGCGGTCGCCCTGATTCGACCCCAAGCCGAGGAACGCGCGACTCACGGACGAGTCCGTCGCATCCGCACGCCGGCGGTAGCGAGGTCGACGGGCACTGGTGGTCGCAGTTTGGTGACCGCGACGTCGACGGCGGCCACGCGGACGTCGAGGGCGAGCACGGTGTCGGCGATCGTCGATGCGAGCGCCTCGAGCAGCCCGAACTGGCGGCCGCGAACGACGGCGTCGACGGCATCGGCCACGGCGCCGTAGTCGACGGTTTCGGCCAGATCGTCGCTGGCGCCAGCGGCGGCCAGATCGACGTGGAGGACCAGGTCGACTTCGAAAGGTTGGCTCCGCTGCCGCTCCTCGGGCAGGACGCCGTGGGTGCCGACGACCCGAAGGCCACGGAGCACGATCTCGTCCACGGCCCCTACAGACTGCCGGCCAGGGCCACCAGCTCACGGCCTGGCGGTCCCATCTGGCGGTGCAGCAACTGCTCGACGACCGTGATGACGTGGGGGCCGGTGTCGATCAGACCGGTGGCGAGGAGATACCCGGCGACCAATCCCATCAGCCGGTCGCCGACCTCTTCGTAGTGCACGAGCACCTTCTCACCCGCCTGGTGATAGGTGCGGAGGGCCGAGTACACCTCGACGAGAAAGGCGCGCTGGTCGAGGGTGGGGGCGAACGGCAGATGGGTGAACGGCATGCCCAGGTCGTCGTAGGCGGTCAAGTTGTGCGGCGACGGGAGCAGCGACACGATGCGGGCGAAGCCCTGGTTGCGCAGCCAGAGGATCTCCTCTTGGCGGCGCACCTTGCGGTGGTTGCGGGCGTAGCCACCCGGGCGTTCGCTCACGGCCAACTCGTCCTTGATGACCCAGGCGAAGTTGCGGGGCTCGATGCCCCGCTCCCACTTGCCTCTCACGGGGCACCGACCAGGCGGGCGGCCTGCACGGTCTCGACCACGTCGTGCACTCGCACCATGCCCACACCCGCGGCCATCGCCGTCACCGCCGCGGCCAGGCTGCCCGCCAAAGCGTCGTGCGGCCCGTCGGCACCGGTGATCGTCTGCACGAAGCGTTTGCGGGAGGCGCCGACCAGCACCGGGAAGCCGGTGTCGACCAGCCGACCCAGCTGGGCCAGCAGCCGGAGGTTGTGGGCCGTCGTCTTGCCGAATCCGAACCCGGGATCGATCCAGACCTCGTCGACGCCGTCGGCCCTGGCCCTCGTCGCTCGGTCGACCAGCAGGTCGCGAACCTCGGTGACCACGTCGTCGTAGGTGGGCGCGGCCTGCATCGTCTGGGGCGTGCCCTGCATGTGCATGGCGCAGTAGCCGACGCCGGCTCGGGCGGCCACGGCCCAGAGTTGCGGGCTGGCCGACACGTCGTTGACCAGGGTGGCGCCGGCGGCGACCGCGGCCTCGGCGACGGCGGCGTGGCGGGTGTCGATCGAAACCCGCCCCAGGGGCGCGAGGGCCTCGACCACGGGGATCGTGCGTCTGAGCTCCTCGTCCTCGGGTACCGGATCGGCACCGGGCCGGGTCGACTCACCCCCCACGTCGACCACGTCGGCCCCGGCGGCGAACAGGGAGCGACCGTGCGCGACGGCGGCGTCGGTCCCGAACCAGCGCCCGCCGTCGGAGAAGGAATCGGGGGTGACGTTCACCACCCCCATGACCAGTGTCATACCGTGGCGCAGGATACCGGGGCTGGGTGGCCTCCCCGCGCCTGACCGCTAGCGGTGCTGGATGAACGCCATCGCCTCGGCCCGGGTCCGAGCGTCGTCGCGGAAGAGTCCGCGGACCGCCGAGGTCACGGTAACGGCGCCCGGCTTGTTGACGCCCCGCATCGACATGCAGAGGTGTTCGGCCTCGAAGACGACGAGGACGCCGCGGGGCTCGAGCGCGCTGACCAGGGCATCGGCGACTTGCGAGGTGATCCGTTCCTGCACCTGGAGACGCTTGGCGTAGCCCTCGACGAGACGGGCCAGCTTGGACAGCCCCGTGATCCGACCGTCGGCGTTGGGGATGTACGCCACGTGCGCCTTGCCCACGAACGGCACCAGGTGGTGCTCGCACTGGGAGTGGAAGGGGATGTCGCGCACCAACACCATTTCGTCGTGATCAGCCTCGAAGGTGACCCGCAGGACGTCCTTGGGCTCGGTGCCGATACCGGCGTAGATCTCGGCGTACATCCTGGCCACGCGGGCGGGCGTGTCCCGCAGACCGTCGCGATCGGGGTCCTCGCCGATGGCCTCGAGGATCTCCCGTACGGCCGCCTCGATGCGGACGGCGTCGACGGGCATCGTCAGGTGCCGAAGACGGGCTTGGTGCTCGGCGCCCGTCGACGGCGGGCCGGCTTCTCCTTGGCCGGCGTGGCCGCTGCCGCACGCTCCTCGATCGCGGCCCTGGCCCGGGTGCGAGCCGGTCGGGGCGAGCCGCCGCCGGCCTCGTGGGCGGCCTTGCCGTGCCAGGGGGCGAGGTGGCCGAGGATCTCGGCCAACTCGGGAGTGTCGAGCGTTTCCTTCTCGACCAATGCAGCAGCGAGCAGGTCGAGCACCTCGCGGTGGGCGGTGAGGATGGCAGTGGCTTCCTCGTGGGCCTCGTCGATCAACACGCGGATCTCGGCGTCGATGCGCGAGGCGACCTCGTCTGAGTAGTTGGCCTGGTGCCCGTCGTCGCGGCCGAGGAACACTTCGCCCTGCTTCTGGCCCAGCTGTTGGGGCCCGAGCAGCTCGCTCATGCCGTATTCGGTGACCATCGACCGTGCGATCTGGGTGGCACTTCTCGATGTCGTTCTGGGCGCCCGTCGTGGGATCGGCGAAGATCAGCTCTTCGGCCGTCCGACCGCCCAGCAACATCGCCAGCTCGGCCCGGAGCTCGGACCGGGTGACGAGGTACTTGTCCTCGGTGGGCAGGGCCAAGGTCCAGCCCAGGGCTCGGCCGCGGGCGACGATCGACACCTTGTGGACGGGGTCGGCGTTGGGGAGCACGTGGCCGACGAGCGCGTGGCCGCCCTCGTGGTAGGCGATGACCTTCTTCTCTCGGTCGGACATCACCCGGTGTCTTGCGCTCGGGTCCGCCGATGACGCGGTCGATGGCGTCTTCCATCTCGAACATGTGGATGCGTTCGTCGCCGTTGCGAGCGGCGAGGAGGGCGGCCTCGTTGAGCATGTTGGCGAGGTCGGCGCCGGTGAAGCCGGGGGTGCGGCGGGCCAGCACGTCGAGGTTGATGTCGGCGCCCAGCGGCTTGTCGGCGGCGTGGACGCCGAGGATCTTCTTACGACCCTCGAGATCGGGACGGTCGACGACGATCTGGCGGTCGAAGCGGCCCGGCCGCAGGAGCGCGGGGTCGAGGATGTCAGGGCGGTTGGTGGCGGCAATGAGGATGACGCCGGTCTTCACGTCGAAGCCATCCATCTCGACGAGCAGCTGGTTGAGGGTCTGCTCCCGCTCGTCGTGCCCGCCGCCCATGCCGGCGCCGCGGTGGCGACCGACGGCATCGATCTCGTCCATGAAGATGATGGCCGGCGCGCTGGCCTTGGCCTGCTCGAAGAGGTCGCGCACCCGGCTGGCCCCGACGCCGACGAACATCTCGACGAAGTCCGAGCCCGAGATCGAGAAGAACGGCACCCCGGCCTCACCGGCGACGGCACGGGCCAACAAGGTCTTGCCGGTTCCCGGCGGCCCGAAGAGGAGCACGCCCTTGGGGATCTTGGCCCCGATGGCCTGGAACTTGGCCGGCGACTCGAGGAACTCCTTGATCTCGTGCAACTCCTCGCACGGCTTCGTCGGCCCCGGCGACGTCGGCGAAGGTGACCTTGGGCTGCGTCCTTGTTGACCTGCTTCGCCTTGGCTTTGCCGAACTGCATGACCCGATTGCCGCCACCCTGCATCTGATTGAGGATGAACAACATGATCCCGACGATCAGGATGATGGGCAGGAAGTTGAGGAGGATCGACAGCCAGAGGTTGTCCTTCTGCCGGCTCGTCTTGACGTCGCCCTTCTCGCCGATCGACGACAACACCTGATCGGTGATCTTCTCGCCGTAGAAGGTCGGGAACTCGACCGCGTACTGGCGACCGTCGGCCAGCTTGCCCTTCACCGTGCCGCCCGAGTCGGTGTAGAAGATCTCTGCGTCGGTGACGGTGCCGGCGGTCAGTTGCCGTTGGTACTCGGCCAGCGACAAGACCTCGGGCTTCGTCTTGTCCCCGAAGAAGCTGTTGAAGGCCACGAGCGCGACTAGATCCGACGGCGACGAACAACAGGACGCGACTGCCAGGGGGCTTCTTCACGGTGATCCCAGGCTACTTAGGGCGTCGGCCCTACGTACACGCGGACGTCGGGGAGGTTGCGGTAGCGCTCGGCCACGTCGAGGCCGTACCCGATGACGAACGCCGGCGGAATGGTGAAGCCGACATACCGGAGATCGAGGTCGGCCTTCTGCTGATCCTCGCGAACGAGTAGGGCGCAGATCTCGAGACTGGCCGGGTTGCGAGCGAGCAGGTTGCGCCGCAGATAGTTGAGGGTGAGGCCGGAATCGATGATGTCCTCGACGACGAGCACGTCGCGCCCGGCGAGGTCGAGGTCGAGGTCCTTGACGATGCGGACGACGCCGCTGGTCTTGGTGGCACTGCCGTAGGACGAGATGGCCATGAAGTCGAACTCGACGGGCAGGTCGATGGCGCGGGCCAGGTCGCTCATGAACACGAAGGCGCCCTTGAGCACGCCGACGAGCAGCGGCGGTCGGCCCTGGTAGTCCTTGGTGATCTCCCGGCCGAGTTCGGTGATGCGGCGCTCGAGCTCAGCCCCGGCGACGACGATCTCGCCGAGGTTCGGGTCTTGGTCGTCTCCCATGGCCATGCTCCGGCGAACTTAGGTGCTGGCGAAGCGCAGACGCATACCGGAGCGCGCCACCCGCCGCCCGCCGACGACCTCGCAGGCGAGGATCTCGCCGCGAGCGACAGCCAGAACTCGCTCGACGGAGGCGGCGTCAGGAGGGTGGCGCCCGTCGTGGAGCCACCGCCGCACGGCCCGGCGGGCCAGCGCCGGCGGCGCTGCGGCCACGGCCCGTGCGTCGGTCGGATCGAGTGCCGGCGGCCAACGACTCGAGGAAGTCGGCTTCGTCACCCAACACGCTCGCCTGCCGAGCCAGCGCGGCAGCGACGTCGCGTTTGGCGACGTCGTCGAGTAGGGGGAGCACCTCGTGGCGCACTCGGTTCCGGGCAAATGCCGGGTCAGCGTTGGTCGGATCGCACACCGGCTCGAGGCCCAACGAACGACACAATCCGACCGTCTCCATCCGCCTGAGCCTGAGGATCGGCTTGGTCGGCCCCGGCCGAATGCCGGCCCAGCCGTCGAGGGCCGCGCCTCGCATGGCGTGCAACAGCACGGTCTCGGCGACGTCGTCGGCGGTGTGGCCGGTGAGGGCCCCGGCCGGCAGCGCGGCCCGCCGGGCGTCGCGCCACCGCTCCTCGAGGTTGCCGGGCGAGGGATCGATCGTGAGCGCCCGCCGGTCGAATCGGGCGCCGAAACGCTCGGCGGCGGCGGCGACGACGGCGGCCTCATCGTCGGCGGCGGCGGGCCGGGCCCCGTGGTCGACGTGGATGGCCGTCACCCGACAGCCCGCAGCAGCGGCCAACACCAACAGGGCCATCGAGTCGGCGCCGCCCGACACCGCGCAGTCGACCTCAGTGCCAGGGGCAGGGAACCCACAGCGCCCAAGGAGGTCAGACGGGTCCACCCCGATCAGTCGGCGAGAGGAACGGCGCCGGACCGTGCGGCCAGAATCAGCGCCCGCACGTCTCGCTCCCCGAGCTTTCGGGCGATCCGGCGAAGGCTGGCGTAGACGTTGGACCGGCTGACCGAGAGCACCGACGCCGCCTCGCTGACCGTGACCGTGGTGGCGACGGCGTGGAGGAGTTGTCGCTGTTTGTCGGAGAGGGTCGCCATCTGGTCGGCAGAGAAGGTGGTGGGCCCGGTGCGATCGGGAGCGGGGGGGCGTTCGAGCCGAGTGAGGTGGGGGCGCGGGGCGCGCACGTCGGGGCTCGGTCGGCCGCCCTCGATGCGGGCAAATTCTTCGAGTGCGCCCTGCTGGACCCGCCGACGCTTGGCCGGCTCGGGTTCGCCGGTCAGCGCCTCGCGGACCTCTCGACGCAATTCGTCGGCCGAGAACGGCTTCTTCAGGTACCTGATGGCCCCTTCGATCGAGCCCCGGATGCGGTCGAGATCATCGACTCGGGCCGTCAGCATGATCACCGGCGTCGAGGCCACGTCGCCGTCGGCCGAGGACTTCATCTCGGTGAGGACCTGCCAACCGTCCTTACCCGGCATCATCACGTCGAGGACGACGCAGTCGGGACGCCGGTCGGCCACGATGGCCATCGCCTCGTTGCCATCGGAGGCGAAGAGCACTTCGTGGCCATCGAACTCGAGGTTGATGCGCAACAACTCGCGAATGTCGGCTTCGTCATCGACCACCAACACGGTGCTCATCTCGGTCGAGGCTACCGAGCGACCGAGGCGGCCGGCCGCACTCGTCGGATCCACGACGACGGGTCGCGGATCTCCTTGAGATCGGGCAGCTGGTCGGGGCTCTGCCACACCAGGTCGAGCAGCGCGGTGCCACCCTCGGACTCGACGTGCTCGATGAAGCGCTCTCCCTGGGCGTACTGCTTCATCTTCGCGTCGAGGCCGATCACCTTCTGCAACAGCTTGGCGGGGCCTGCCTGATCCGAGCGCCGGTCGTGCAGCGTTCGGTGGAACCGTTCGCTCGAGGGCACGAGCCCGGCGCCGGCCCGGTTCATCGTGACGTCACCGTGACCCTCCAGCAGACTCATCAGGCCCTGAACCTGTTGGAGGACGGCGTGCTGCTCGGGCCCGGCGATCAAGGCGACCAACCCGCCGTCGTCGAGGGGATTGTGGCCCTCGCGCATCTGACCCACGGCCCGTTTCAGCGCCTCGAGGAATCGCTTCGGGTCGGGGTCGATCGAGCCGAGACTCCGCTCGACCAATCCGAGAAAGTGACCCCGCATCCACGGCACGCCGGTGAACTGTGCCCGGTGTGTGACCTCATGGAGCGCCAACCAGAGGCGGAACTCAGCGGGAGGAAAGGCGAAGCGCTTCTCGATGGCGAGGATGTTGGGCCCTACGTAATAGACGAGGTCTTGCTCCTCGGGCCGTTCGTCCTCGACGAGGAGCAGGTCGTACTGCCCGAGCACGCGCGTCGACATCCAGCCGAGCATGGTGCCCAGCTGGGCGCCGGCCAGCTGTCGCCCGATCGGTGCCACCGGGCTTTCCGCCAGGCGGGGTCCGACCCGATCGAGCACCGGTCGGAGCAAACGACGGAACGAGGCCACGTTGGCCCGGATCCATCCTTCGCGGTCGGTGACGCGGGAGCGGGCGGGGCCGGCCAGGCTCCGCAGGCCGGTGACGTCGGCGACGAGGGCCTCGGCCTGCTCGGTGAAGGCGGCGAAATCACGCTCGAGGGAATCGGCCAGGTATGACTGGGCCAGCGGTTCCCGGCCCGCCACCCGTACCGCAACTCGCTCGGCGGTGTCCCAGGCGACGGGGTCGGTCATGCGATCGACCGTAGACGGCGAGGGCGGCTACTGGTTGCCGCGCCGCTTACTGGCGCGGATACTTGGTCGCCTTTACCCGGACCAGGTAGAGGAGGCCCATGGCGATGATCGTCAAGACGATGGGGGCCAAGAGGGCGATGGACAGCCAGTAGTGCCAGACCTTGGCGACCAGCAATGCGACAGCGACGACCGTTGCAGCCATGGGCCGGAACTGTAGGGCGGCCCACCGACAGGCGAACAATCGGCCCGAGACAACGGCCCTCAGGCGATCTTCTTGCCCCGGGTTCGCGGCACTGCCATCGGCTCGTGGAGGTAGCAGTACTTGCCGTTGTTGTAGATCGAGAGACGGGTCTCGCAGCCCGACTCCCGGCATTCACGGTCTTTGGTGAAGGCTTTGGATGGCCGGTCCGCACCGTTGATGGACGTGCCGGCGAGGTGATCGTTCATATTCATACTAAACCTCGCTGAGTCTCTGCTATTCCGCCGAGGCCTGCTCGACGCGTCGGATTGCGTCCTCTATACGACGCACCAACTCTCCAGGGACGTCGTCGCGGCACTTCTCGGCGATCGTCATCTTCAGGGAGGCGTGGAACTCGACGACTTCGTGGCAGTCGACGCAGCCGGTGAAGTGCCGCTCGATCTGCACCCGCCGCCCATCGGTCAGCTCGCCGTCGAGGAAGGTGTAGAGCTCCTTCACGACGGCGCCACAGTCGACGTCGCCGTCGCTCTCGCTGCCCGTGGTTTGGTCGTTTGCGTCAGCCATCTCGGTTCCCTACGAGCCCTCGCTGCATCCCGACGTCGACCAACGCCTTCTGCAGCGCCTTTCTTCCGCGGTGCAGCCGGGACATGACGGTCCCGATGGGGATGTCGAGGATCTCGGCGATCTCCTTGTAGGAGAAACCCTCGACGTCAGCGAGCAGCACCGCCATGCGGAACTGCTCGGACAGGTTCTCGATCGCCGTCTTGACGTCGCCGTCGGTGAAGAGGTCCATGGCCTCGTCCTCGGCACTGCGCCCGGCGGCGGCGGCCTCGAGTCCGCCGAGGCGCCGATACAGGTAGAGGTCTTCGATCTCGTCGAGCTCGGTCTGTTCCGGGCGGCGCTTCTTCGACCGGTAGCTGTTGATGAACGTGTTGGTGAGGATTCGGTACAGCCAGGCCTTGAGGTTGGTGCCCTGTTGGTAGGAGTGCCACGACCGGTAGGCCTTGAGATAGGTCTCTTGCACCAGGTCTTCGGCGTCGGCCGGGTTGCGGGTCATGCGCAAGGCGGCCGAATACAGCGACGGCATGTGCTCCATCGCCTGCTCGGTGAACTGCTCCTGACGGGCGGTGTCGCCCGTCGCCTGCTCCGACATGATTCTCCCTCTGACCCGACCCCGGCGACCCTACCCGCAGGCGCCGAATCGACTCTCGATCAGCCGATGCAGATCAAGAAGCCGCAGCCACGCGGCGGGGGCGACGACTCATCGGCCCTGGGCGGGGGCGATTCGTTGCGCTTGGGCGGGGGAGGCGGAGGCGGAGGCGGCGGGGGCGGGCCATCGAGGAACCACTCCGACCCGTCTCCCCCGGCACTGAACGGATGTTGGGCGCCAGCCTTCTGCCGGGCGGTGAGTCGGGGCGCCTGTTCGTGGGCGTTGGCGAAGGCCTCCTGGATCGACACTTTGCCGTTGCCGTCGCGGTCGCCCTTGCCCTGGAGGAAGGCCTGGTCGATCTCGATACCGGTGAACACCGAGTTGTGCCACTCGGGAACTTCATAGGACTTCTCGGTCTCCTGGGACGACGAAGTGAAAAGTCGCGTCGGGCTGGCGATGCCGTCGTTGAAGCCGGCCGCCTCGCAGCCGGCGATGTCGATCCAGGCGAGGCCGCGCAGGCTGCGGGAGACGTTGGCGACTTCGCTGTCGGACAGGAAGACGTTGTCGTGCGACCAGAGGTACTCGTCGACCTTCTCGCCATCGCGATCCCGATCCCCGCTGATCTGCTTCACGTGTCCCGAATAGTGAAACACCGAGAATGCGTTGGGGGAGCTGTTGTCGATGAGCCACTTGAAGCCGGCGCGAATGTTGCTGGCCGTGGCCGAGCCCTCGGTCATCATCAGGATCCGGTTCGACGGAAACCCGTTGCGAAGCAACATCTCGCGGAAGTCGTGAGCATCGTCGGCACCGGCGGCAGTCGACGAGGTCCGGCCCGCGTAGTCGGAGATCCCGACCACCAGCGCCCAGCGGTCGCTGGTGGCCGACGGCGAGCGACCTTCAGCCCGAGCCGGCGCCGAGGGGCGCACAGCAATGCCGACCGGCACCATGAGGGCGGCGACCAGCAGGATCAACAAGCGAAGGCGCACGGGTAGGTGATCTCCCCACAGAGACAACGGACGAATCGACCGTTGTAGCACGCTTGGTACAATTCTCCGGCGGGGTGAGCAAGGCGAGGGCGGGCGATGGCGGGAGCAGAGTTCCCGAATTCGGAGGCGGCAACCGGCGATTCGGTCGAGACGGCGCTCGGCCCCCAGGTGCCACGCTTGTCGTCGGAGTGGGCGACCACCGGCCCCGATCGGCCGTGGCGCGTCATCGACGGGACGTTGGTGTTCGCCGACATCTCGGGGTTCACCGCCCTGTCGGAACGCTTGGCCAAGCGGGGCCAAGTCGGCGCCGAGGAACTCACCGACGTGCTCGGCCGGTGCTTCGCCGATCTCCTGGCCGTCGCCTACGCCGAGGGCGGCAGTCTTCTCAAGTTCGGTGGTGACGCGCTGCTCCTGCTCTTCGAGGGCGACGGTCACGCCGAGCGAGGTGTGCGATCGGCGATGGCCATGCAGAGCGTCATGCGATCCGTCGGGCGACTGACCACGTCCGTCGGCAACGTCCGACTCCGGATGTCGCTGGGCGTGCACACCGGCGACGTGCACGCATTCCGCGTCGGCCGGTCCCACCGTGAGCTGCTGCTGGCCGGTCCCGGACCGTCGACGGTCGTCGACATGGAGGGCACCGCCGTCGCGGGGGAGATCGTCGTCTCGCCCGCCACCGCCGCCCAGATCGACCCTCGACTCCTCGGCGAAACAAAAGGACCGGGCATGCTGCTGCGGCGGCGCACGGTGCCGATGCCCGAAGGTCGGCCGTATCCCGCCCGTCTGGCCGGCGGCGCCATCGCCGAGTCGGTGCCGGTTGTCCTGCGAGAGCACCTCCTCTCGGGCGGCGGAGAGAGCGAGCACCGCCACGCGTCGATCGCCTTCATCCACTTCGACGGGACCGACGGCCTCCTCGCCGAACGCGGTCCGGCCTGGCTGGCCGACGCGCTCGAAGTGCTCATCGTCGACGCGCAGCGCGCGGCCGAAGCGCACGGCGTCACGTTCCTCGGCACCGACCTCGACCACGACGGCGGCAAGATCATCCTGGTTGCCGGCGTGCCCCGCTCACTGGGCGACGACGAGGGTCGACTCCTGCGGGCTGTCCGCGAGATCGCCTCCGTCGAGCGAGCCGTCCCCGTCCGCATCGGCGTCAACCGAGGCCCGGTGTTCGCCGGCGAGGTCGGACCGCCGTACCGCCGCACGTTCACGGTGATGGGCGACGCCGTCAACCTCGCAGCCCGGCTGATGGCCAAGGCCGAGCGAGGGCAGATCCTGGCGTCGGCCGGTGTGCTCGATCGCTCACGCACGGCCTTCGAGTTGACCGCTCTCGAACCCTTCTTCGTCAAGGGCAAGGTCAAAGCCGTTCAGGCCTTTGCCGTCGGGGCTGCGCTGGGCACCCAGGCCACCCGTCGGTCGGCCCAACTCCCGTTGGTCGGTCGCGAGACGGAGATGGCAGCTCTGACAGCGGCGTGGGACGACGCCCGCGGCGGCGCAGGACGCGCCGTCGAGATCGTCGGCGAGGCCGGCGTTGGCCGCAGCCGGCTCGTCGAGGAGACCCGCACCCGAGCCGTGGCCGACGGCGGCCAGGTTCGTCTCATTCAGTGCGAGCAGTACGAAGCATCGACGCCGTTCTTCGCCATCCGACTCCTCGTCGCCGCCGCCCTGGGCGGGACCGATGACCTCGCCGGTCGCCTCGAAGCTCTCGCCCCCGAACTGCTCGAGTGGCTCCCACTCATCGGCGACGTCGTCGGCGACCCCCAACCCGAGAACGAACGCACCCGCGACCTCGATCCGCGGTTTCGCCGCGAGTTGACCAATCGTGCCGTCGCCGATGTCTTGGCTGCCGCCATCCCCGGTCCCGCCGTGCTCGCCTTCGACGACGTGCAGTGGATCGACGACGCATCCGCCGCCGCACTCGCTGTCCTCGCTGACGATGCGACCAGCCTCGCCTGGTTGGTGCTGACGACTCGCCGCACCGATGTGCCCGCTCCGGCTGAGTGGCGCGAACGCCAGATCCTCCTCGACCCACTCAGCGACGACGCCGCCGCCGCTCTGATCACTGGCGCCACTACCGAGCGGCCACTCCGGCCCGAGCGCCAGCAGGCCCTGCTCGCTCGGGCGGGCGGCAACCCGCTCTTCCTCGAAGAACTGCTCGCCGTGGCCACCGAGGGCGACGACCTCCCCGACTCGCTCGAAGCGGTCGTGGCCGCCGACCTGGATCGTCTGGCGCCGGACGATGGACGGCTGGTCCGGGTCGCCGCCGTGCTCGGTTCGAGCTTCGAGGCGGGCCTGTTCGCAGAGATCTCCGGGGCGAACGTCGGCGAGGGCTGGGCGTCGTCACCGCTCGGCGCCCACTTGATCCTGCAGGCCGACGGACGGCTCCGGTTCCGGCACCGCCTGCTCCGCGACGTGGCCTACGGCCTGCTCCCCCATCGTCGGCGACAAGAACTCCACGCCCGCGCTGCCGACGCCATCACCGCAGGCGTCGACGACCCCAACGATCGGGCCGAGGTCTTGTCGCTGCACTACCTGCACGCTCGTCGCTACGACGACGCCAGCCGGCTCGCGGGAGTGGCGGCCGATCGGGCCCGGCGGAAGTTCGCCCTCGTCGAAGCCCGCGAGCTCTACGAGCGCGCCATCACGGCTGGGCGGCGGGCCGACCATCCGGTGGCGCCTCGTCGCTGGCAGGAACTGTGGACCCGACTCGGCAACGTCCGCCAGCTGCTCGGTGATTTCGACGCCGCCAACGAGGCCTACACCGAAGTCAGGCAGGCCCGGCGCGACGACCCGATCCACCAGGCCCGGATGGCCTATCGCCACAGCGAGATCGCAGAGCGCCAGGGACGAGCGACCTCGTGGGCGCGATGGATCGGACGAGGACTCCGGGCCCTCGAAGGCGTCGACGGTCCACAGGCCGATGCCGAACGTGCTCATCTGCTCATCCGAAGGTCCTCGCTGCGCAACCAGCTCGGCTATCCCAAGGACGCGTTGCGCTGGGCTCAAGCCGCTGTCGACGCCGCCGAACGTTCGGAGGAGCCGTCGGCCATGGCCGAGGCCTACGCCGTGCTCGATGCCGCCTACATCGGCCTCGGCCGTCTCGATCAGGCGGTCTACGGCGAACGCGCACTACGCCTCTATCGCCAGCTGCGCAAGCGAGACAGCGCCGCCCAGTTGCTCAACAACTTGGGCGCTCTCGCGTATTACGAGGGTCGGTGGAGCGACGCCGTCCGGCTCTACGAGGAAGCCCGTGCGAACTTCGAGCGGGTCGGCAATCTCGTCGACGCCGCCATGGGCAGCTCGAACATGGCCGAGATCTTCGCCGACCAGGGCCACCTCGACGACGCCGAGCGCCTCCTCGTCGAGGTCATCGCCCGATGGCGCGCCCTGTCGTTTCCGCTCGGCACAGCCCGCGCCACGCGCTACCTGGCCCGGGTCCACCTCCGCCGGGGCGACCCGGCCGCTGCCCTCGAGGCCTTCGACGCGGCCCGCTCCGTGTTCGAAGGCCACGGGCTCATCGGAAACGTGCACGAAGTCGACGTATGGCGGGCCGAGTGCCTGCTCCAACTCGGCGACGAAGCGAAGGCAGCCTCCGTCGCTGACTCGGCGATGACCCTCGAGCAGTCGCTGGGCGGCACCGAGTGGGGACCCGCTCTCCACCGGGTCCGCTCGGCGCTCGCCTGTCGAGCCGGGCGCCTCGAGGACGCCTGGGCAGAACTCGACGCCAGCCTCGATCTCGCCCGACGGCGGGGGGCCGTCTACGACGAGGCCCTGGGTCTCGAAGCCCTCGCCGACCTGGCCCGCACCGGCGGTCGGTCCGCCGCCGAGGCCGATGAGGCCCGCCTCCAACGCGACCGGCTCCTGGCCGGCCTGGGCGTCGTAGCGACCCAGGCCGGGCCAGTCGCCGGCGTCTGATCAGCCGCCCTGGTTGGAGATGAGACTCTTCGTGGGCGACAGGAGGTCGGGATCGTCAGTGCCCATCACGACGACGTAGTGGTTCACGTCGTGGCACCGGTGGAACGACTCCTGGCAGGGGTCGTTCGGGCCCTGGGAGCCGCAAGGAAGCACGGGCGACACGGCGCCGGTGGCGCTCTTGCGGAAGTAGAGCTTGTTGCACTCCGAGCTGCTCATGCCCTTGCACTGCTTGCTTGTCGTCTTGCCGAACACGACCTCGATCGCCACCACACCGGCGAAGGCGGGATCCTGGTCGTAGTCAGCCCGCAGTCCCTCCTTGCACGTGACCGGCCCACACATCGCGGTCTCGGGCGCGGGGACGTCGTTGAGGTAGGCGACGACGCCGAGGTCGGCATCGCGGACGGTGAGCACGTGCGACTTGTACCGCAGCGTCCCGCCCTCCTGCACGAATCCCGCGCTCCCGACACCGGTGCTGTCGGTGACCTGGGTCGTGACGGTGGCCGAGTCGTTGACGGAGTTGAGGTCGGCCGGCTGCAACGGCGCTGGGTTGACCGACGCCGATGCCGTGTTGGTGACGGTTGCCGGCGCCGTCGTCGGCGTCTGGATCACAACACGGATCCGCATGGAGGTGCCCGGTTGGAGGGTGGCGACGCACGTGATGGTCGGGTTGGTCGTGCCGACGGCGGGAACGCTGCACCCCGGCGCTTCGGCTCGGATGAGGCTGCCGTTGTTGGTCGCATCCGTGAAGGTGCCCTCGACGGCGACGAGTCCCTCATTGGTGTAGTCGGCGGTGTAGATCACGGCCCCGCCGGCCGGAGAGACGGTCGCCGGCGACGAGGTCACGGCGGCCCCGAGGTCGACAACCCCCACGGCGCCAGCCGGCGCAACCGCGGGAAGGATGGCGCCGCTGAGCGCGGCCGAGAGCACAACGAGAAACAGCAGTGCCTTACGCATGGTGGAGTCCTCCGCTGAGGTACTTCGTGAATGGGGGGTGCTGAGGCGAGCAACGACGGCTCGACGCCGTCAGCCGCCCTGGTTGGAGATCAGGCTCTTCGTGGGCGACAGGAGGTCTGGGTCGTCGGTGCCCATCACGACGACGTAGTGGAAGCCGTCGTTCTTGTAGACCCGCTCGAGGCAGGGGTCGTTGGTCCCCTGCGACCCGCAACTCGCGACCGGGGAGGTCGGCGAGGTTGGCGACTTCCGGAAGAACAGGGGATGGCAGGTCGGATTGCCCAAACCGCGGCACGGATCGCTCTTGCCGAACGCGACGTCGATCGCCACGATGCCGACGAACGCCGGATCCTGGTCGAAGTCGGCGCGGAGCCCTTCCTCACACGGCGTGCCTCCGCAGTCGGCTGCCTGGGCCGCCGGGACATCGTTGAGGTAGGCCACGACCCCGAGGTCGGCTTGGCGGACGGTCAGCACGTGGCGCTTGTAGGAGAGGGTCCCGCCCTGCTGGACGAAGCCAGCACTCCCGACGCCGGTGCTGTCACTGACCGGGGTCGATGCCGTGGACGAGTCATTGGTCGTATTGAGGTCGACGAGTTGGAGCGGTCCGGGGTTGACCGCCGCCGTGGCCGTGTTGGTGACCGTGGCCGGCGCGGTGGTCGGGGTCTGGATGACGACCCGGATCCGCTTCGATGCTCCTGGAGCGAGCGTGGCCGTGCACGAAATCGTCGGGTTGGTCGTGCCCGCCGCCGGCACCGCACATCCCGGCGCTTCGGCCCGGAGCAGCGTGCCGTTGGACGTCGCGTCGGTGAACGTGCCCTCGACAGCGACGGCGCCCTGGTTGGTGAAGTCGATGGTGTAGATCACGGCGGCGCCGGCCGGTGAAACGCGCTGCTGGTGACGACGTGACGGCCGCTCCGAGATCAACGGCGCCAGCCGCCTGAACCGGCGATGGCACAACTGCTGCGGCGAGGCCCGCGACCAGGGAAACAACAAGGAACACTGCTCTGCGCATGGAATTTCCACCCTCCGAAGGAGAGGCCCCACCACGACGAGGTCGTAGATGCCCGCCTGGACACGCTGGGACCCGAATTGCTGGTCGCCGCGGAGCGTAGCGGTTCGGTGACCGAATAACTAGGACTTTTGGACTAGTTCTTCGTCACACGCCTGCGTGGAGCCCGAGAGGGGAATCGAACCCCTGACCTACGCATTACGAGTGCGTTGCTCTGCCGTCTGAGCTACCCGGGCGGGAGGGGTCAGGTTATCCCGACAGCTCGACCAGGGTGGCCAACAATCCCTGCAGCAGAAGGGTTTCGTTCGGGTTGCGGATCAGGGCCTCGCCGGCGGCGTCGATGGCGGTGATGGCGCCCAGGCAGGTCCTGGCGTTGAACCCAGGCGAAGCGCCCTCCACCAGGAGATCGCGATACGCACCGGCCAGCGTGGCCAGCCCGAATCGGAGCTCGTCGGTACGGGCCCGGCGGACCTCGCGCTTGTGGCGGTCGTCGATCTCCTTACGGCCCGACTTGCGTTGGCCATAGGCCTCGGCGCGGGCGTCGACTTCGGCCACCTCGGCGGCATGGCGGGCGGTGAGAGGCTCGACGACGGCATCGGCGGTGGCCAAGAGCTCATCGGCAAGCGTGGCGATGGCGTAGCCACTCCCGTCGAGGCGGGTGGGCACCGACCGCCACAACGCTTGGCGATCAGCCACCCCGGGGTCGCCGGCCAGCAGCCGGGCCCGATCGATCCGCCCGCCCGAGCGCGACCGCGGCTTGTGCCGCGAGATCGACGCCGACGCCTTCGGCGACGAGCGCGGCTTCGATGGCCGACGCTGGAGCGGTGGCGAAGTCGACTTGGACGCAGCGAGACGCGATCGTGACGAGTTCGGCCGGCACGTCGCTCGGCCAGCACGACGAAGACCGTGGAGGGCGGCGGCTCCTCGAGGGTCTTGAGGATGCGGGCGTAGAGCTGGTCGACGAGATGGAAGTCGACCAAGACGATGACCTTGTACCGGCCCTCGCTCGGCGGTCGCGCCGACAGGCGGATGACTTCGTCGATCTCCTCGGCCCGGATCGAGGCACCCGACCGGGCGACGACGCTGAGATCGGGATGACGGCCGGCGAGGGCGTTGCGACACGAGGCGCAGATGCCGCACCCGCCGTTGGCGCAGAGCACGTCGGCGGCAAACGCCAGGGCGGCGTCACCGACCCCGACGCCGGCCGGCCCGACGAACAGGTATGCGTGCACCGGCGAACGCGCCGCGGCCCGCAGGTTGGCCACGGCCCGCTCCTGACCTACCAGTCCGGCGTACAGGTCGACGGCCATGTCGCTCACCGACGGGCTCCGGCCCAGGCGTCGAAGGCGAGGTCGACCCGACGAGTGACGTCGTCGACCGGACCCGCGCCGTCGACCACGAGCCACCGCTCGCCGTCGGTCGCGGCCAGGGCGCGGAATCCCTCGGCCACGGCCTCGTGGAAGGCGACGCCGGCGGACTCCATGCGATCGAGCGGACCGGTCATTCGGGCCGATCGCTGCGTCGGCCGGAACCTCGAGGAGGACGACGACATCGGGCCACCTGCCGTCGGTCGCCCAGTCGCACAGCTCGCGGATGGCGTCGACGCCGAGACCCCGCCCGTAACCCTGGTAGGCGAGCGACGAGTAGGCCGATCGATCGCTCACCACGTGGCGGCCGTCGGCGAGAGCAGGAGCGACGCGGGTGGCCACGTGGTGGGCCCGGTCGGCGGCCATCAACAGGGCCTCGGCCCGGGGGTCGAGCCCGGCGACCTCAGGGTCGAGGAGGACGGCGCGGATACGTTCGCCCACGGGCGTCCCGCCCGGCTCGCGCGTGAGGACGGCGTCGAGACGCGCCGCCAGCCGAGCGGCCTGGGTCGACTTGCCGCAGCCCTCGCCACCCTCGAAAGCAATCCAGACCGCCCCCACCTCAGGCCCCGGCCTCGGCGGGCTGGTCGGGGTTCGGTTCCCGCACGGCCAACAGGGCCAGGAGGCCGGCGGTGAGGATGATCAGGCCGCCCAGCCACAGCGTGAGGCGAGTTCCGGGCACCGAGATCCCGACGCCGAGCAGGTCGACGTGACGGTCGACGAAGCGGTGCGACAACGAGTCGAGCAGCGACGACAGGAACGGGGCGATGGCGAAGGCGAGCAACAAGCAGAAGCGCACGAGCGTGTACAGCGTGGCGAACACTCGTCCCCGCAACTCGTCGGGCACGTTGGACTGCAGGATCGTGAAGCCGAGCACGTAGATCGCACCGGCGAACATCCCGAGCAAGGTCACGAAGAACAGCGCGGTCGGCAACTGCGACACGGATGCACCGGCGAGGATCGAGAAGCCGGCCCCGAGCACCGACACCACGAAGATCTTCTGATGGTGGAGTCGGGTCTGGAGGATCGACAGGGCGATGATGCCGGCCGCCATCCCGCCGCCCAGGGCGGTGAGCAACAGTCCGAACGCAGCCGATCCGCCGTGGAGGGTCTCCTTGGCGAAGCGCGGTCCCAGCGGCACGAGCATCCCGCCGCCGATAAGACCCGTGGCAATGGCCACCATCACGGAGCGGATGAGCCGGGAGTGACCGATGACCGAGAGGCCTTCACGGACGTCCCGCCACGCCTGCCCGAGGTCGACCCGTTTGCCCGCCGTCGCACCGACCCGTCGGATGTGCGGGAGGACGAGCGTGGAGATCAGCAGCGACGAGATGAAGAACGTGAAGACGTCGAAGTAGATGGCCACGAACTCCTGGTCGACCTTGAGTCCGGCGAGGGCGTCGAATCCGCCGAGCACCTTGGCAACTCCGGCCAAGCCGGCGAACAGGGCTGACCCGATGGGGAACGTGCCGTAGGCCGCGATCAGCGACAGCGAGTTGGCCGTGGGCAGGTAGTGCTTGGGCACCAGCCGAGGCACCGACGCTTCTTTGGAAGGCGACCAGAGGAGGGTCAGGATCTCGAGCAGCAAAGAGGCGAACACGAGGCCGACGATTGTGTCGACCCACGGCAGCGTGGCCAGCACCAGACCGCGACCGATGTCACAGAACACCATGACCTTCTTGCGGTCGAGGCGATCGACGAGGACGCCCGCCACCGGAGCCAGAAAGAAGCCGGGAACGAGGCGGGCCGAGAGCACGACACCGACGGCCGCTTCCGGCGAGCCTCCCCCACCGATCCTCGCGGCAAGGGCGGTGATGGCGACGAACCCGATCCAGTCACCCAGCGACGAGGCAACCTGGGCCAGCCAGAGCCGGAAGAACGAAGGCGACCCGAACAGTCGGGCCGTACTGAACCCTTCGTGGGTGGCGACGACCTCGTCACCGGTGCCGAGGTACGGCACGGTGGGCGGTTCGTCGCCCGTCGCCCCTGCGCGCTCGTCGTCCGACAAGTAGGCCCCGGCCACCGGCGCCAGGCTAGGCGGTGACCCGTCCCGAGCGTGCCACGCTCCAGGTCGCGGTCACTCGGAGGCCTTCTTGGCCGCGGTCTTCTTCGCCGCAATCTTCTTGGCCGCGGTCTTCGTGACCGCAGTCTTCTTCGCTGCCGCCTTCGTGGCCGCAGTCTTCTTCGCTGCCGCCTTCTTGGCCGGCGTCTTCTTCGCCGCCGCCTTCTTGCGGCCGCCCGCCTTCTTGGCCGGACCGGCGGCCCGCTTGTCGGCCAAGAGTTCGAACGCCCGCTCGGCGGTGATCTCCTCGACGCTCTCGCTGCGGGGCACGGTGGCGTTGTATTCGCCGTCGGTGATGTAGGCGCCGAAGCGGCCCTCCTTGATCACGACTGGTTTGTCGACCGCCGGGTCGACGCCGAGGTCACGCAGGGGCGGCTTGGCCGCGGCCCGGGCCCGGCCGAAGGTCTTGGGTTGGGCGTAGACGGCCAGAGCCTCCTCGAGGGTGACCGAGAACAACTGCTCCTCCGGTCCAGCGAGCGGCTGTCGGCCCCCTTCTTGAGGTACGGGCCGTAGCGGCCGTTCTGGGCCGTGATCTCCTCGCCGGACTCGGGGTCGGCGCCGACCACCCGGGGCAGCGACAACAGGCGCAGGGCGTCGTCGACCGTGACCGCCGCGGGCTCCATGTCCTTGAAGAGCGACGCCATCTTGGGCTTCTGCTTGTCGGGCAGCGTGTCGACGTCGCCGAGCTGCACGTAGGGGCCGTAGCGGCCCGACTTCACGTAGACCGGCAGGCCGGACTCGGGATCGTCGCCGATCGGCGTGTCGCCCTTGGGCGCGGCCAGGAGCTCGAGGGCGGCGGCCGGGGTCAGCTCGTCGAGGGCCAGGTCCTCGGGCAGCGTCGCCGTGTCGTCACCCCGCTTGACGTAGGCGCCGTACTTGCCGTTGCGGACCACGATCGGCTCGCCGTCGGGGTCGAGGCCAATGGGAATGGCGTTGACCAGCGCCGGGTCGGCTTCGGCCAGCGCGTTGTCGCACAGACCCCTCAGCCCCGGCGTGCCGTTGCCGAACCAGAACTGGTTGAGCCACGGCTCGCGCTCGGCCCGGCCGGCGGCGATCTCGTCGAGATCACTCTCCATGCGGGCGGTGAAGTCGTAGTCGACGAGCTTGGTGAAGTGGCCCTCGAGCAGGTTGACGACGGCGAACGCGTCGGCGGTCGGGATCAGGGCTTGGCCCTTCTTGCGGACGTAGCCCCGGTTCTGGATCGTCTCCATGATCGAGGCGTAGGTCGAGGGACGACCGATGCCCTTTTCCTCGAGGGCCTTGACCAGCTGGGCTTCGGTGTAGCGGGCCGGCGGCTGGGTGGTGTGGCCGTCGGCCGACAGATCCGGCCTCGGCAGTGCCTGCCCCTCCTCGAAAGCCGGGAGCCGGCGGCTGTCGTCGTCGTCGCCCGCTTCGGCATCGTCGCCGGCGAACCCGTAGACGGCCAGGTGGCCGGTGAAGGTGATGGTGCGGCCCGACGTGGTCCATTCGGTGGCTTCGCCCGCCGACGACGTGGCTGCGATGCGCACGCGGACCGTGTGGCCGGTGGCGTCGGGCATCTGCGACGCCAACGTGCGCTGCCAGATCAGCCGATAGAGCTCGAGATCGGATCCCCGCAACTCACCGCCGACCTCGTCGGGGGCCCGGAAGGTCTCGCCGGCTGGCCGGATGGCCTCGTGGGCTTCCTGCGCGTTCTTGGACTTCGACGGGTAGGTCCGGGGCGCGTCGGTGAGGTAGTCGGCGCCGAAGCGCGACTCGATCGAGGCCCGAGCCGCGGCCACGGCCGTGCCCGACAGCGTGGTCGAGTCGGTCCGCATGTAGGTGATGAAGCCCCGCTCGTAGAGGCCCTGGGCGACCCGCATGACTTGCTGGGCACTCATCCGCAGTCGGCTGCCGCCGACCTGTTGCAGGGTCGAGGTGATGAACGGCGGCTTGGGACGCGAGCGATACGGCGACGTTTCGATCGACGTGACCGAGAAGTCGGCATCGCCCAATCGGGACTGGAGGCCGGCGGCGGCCTCCTCGTCGAGCACGAGCGTGTCGGCCTTGGCCGGAGCGCCGAGGGCGTCGAAGTCGTCCTTGCCCGCCGCCACCCGGCGGCCGTCGACCGTGCCGAGCCGGGCGCTGAAGCCGGGGTCGGTCGGGAATGCGGCCTCCATCGACCAGTACGAGGAGGGGACGAACTTCATCCGCTCCCGCTCTCGCTCGACCACGAGCCGTACCGCCGGGCTCTGCACCCGGCCGGCCGAGAGACGGGGCCGGATCTTGCGCCAGACGACCTCCGAGACCGGGTAGCCGAAGAGTCGGTCGACGATGCGGCGGCTCTCTTGGGCGTCGACAAGTCGGTAGTCGATGTCGCGCGACTCGGCCACGGCCCGCTCGATGGCGGGCCGGGTGATCTCGTGGAAGACCATGCGCCGCACCGGGACACGCGGCTTGAGGATCTCGACGAGGTGCCACGAAATGGCCTCGCCCTCGCGGTCCTCGTCGGTGGCGAGCAGGAGTTCATCGGCGTCCTTGAGTGCGGCCCGGAGCTCGGCGATGACCTTCTTCTTGTTGTCGTAGACGGCGTAGGTCGGCTTGAAGTGGTTGTCGACGTCGACGGCGAGGCCCTTGGGCTCGAGGTCGCGGACGTGGCCGACGGAGGCCATGACGACGTAGTCCTCACCGAGGTAGCCGCTGATGCTCTTGACCTTGTTGGGGGACTCGACGATGACGAGGGATCTGGGCATGCTTTTTCCACGTTTGGCAGCCGCGGGCCCAAATGTCAACCGGAGGGCCGATCCGAGGCGTCGTTCCGGGGCCGGTAGCGTGACCGCCCGTGCCGTTGCTCCCCCTCGCCGCGCTCGTCGCCGCGCTCGACTTCCTCGACCCCGAGAAGCTGCTCATCGCCGTCGGCACCATCGGGTTGATCGCCGTCGTGTTCGCCGAGTCGGGCTTGCTCTTCGGATTCTTCCTGCCCGGTGATTCGCTGCTGTTCACCGCCGGATTGTTCGCCTCGCAGGGCAAGCTCAGCCTGCCGGTCATCCTCGTTGGATGCTTCCTCGCCGCCGTCGCCGGCGACCAAGTCGGCTACGCCTTCGGCAACCGGGTCGGACCCGCCCTGTTCCGTCGGCCCGACTCCCGCTTCTTCAAACAGGAGTACGTCGAGAAGGCCCAGGGCTACTTCGAGAAGTACGGGTCGAAGACCATCGTGTTGGCCCGTTTCGTGCCCGTCGTCCGCACCTTCGCTCCCATCGTGGCCGGGGTCGGATCGATGCGGTACCGCGTGTTCCTGACCTACAACATCCTGGGCGGGTTCCTCTGGGCCGTTGGCGTGACGATGCTCGGCTACTTCCTGGGCGAGATCACCTGGGTGCAGAAGAACCTCGAGATCGCCATCCTCGGCATCGTCGGCCTCTCGATCCTCCCCATCGTCTTCGAGGTGGCGCGCGCCCGCCTGGCCGCCCGAAGAGCCTGACCGCCGCGCCGCCTGATCGCTTTCCGGCAGAAACCGGGGTCAGGCCCCCCGCTCGCGCCGGGAAGCGGGTTTCGGGAGGGGGTGTGAGAAGCGATCAGGCCAGAGCTCGGCGGACGGCTTCCTCGAAGCCCAGCGGCTCGTGGTCGACGAGATGTCGGATGCGGTCGTCGCCGACCACGACCTCGACGCTGAGTCCCTCGACCAGCGGCCGGGCGATCGAGGGCGGTTGGTCGGTGACCAGACCAAGCCAGAGCGAGGAGAGGTGCGGCGTCAACACGGGCACGCTGACGATGAACCGGCGCTTGCCGGCCACCTTGGCGTACGAGAGGAGCATCTGGCGGTAGGTCAGGACGTCGGCCCCGCCGATCTCGTAGCAGCCGGCCTCGAGGGTGGGGGCGGCGGCCAGGTAGACGAGCACGTCGTCGAGGGCGATCGGTTGGCAACGGGTGTCTACCCAACGAGGGCAGACCATGGCCGGCAGGCGGTCGACGAGTTGGCGGAGGATCTCGAAACTGGCGCTGCCGGCGCCGATGACGACGGCGGCCCGCAACTCGACCGCATCGCAGCGTTCGCGAAGTAGGCGGCCGACTTCGTGTCTACTCGCGAGGTGCTCGCTGTCGTCGTTGCCCAGTCCGCCGAGATAGACCACCCTCGTCTCGGCGTCGGCCGCAGCGTCGCCGAAGGCCCGGGCTGCGGCGGCGTCGCGCTCGGCGAAGGCCGACGACTCCATGCCGTGCACGAGGTAGTAGGCGGTGTCGATGCCGTCGAGCGCGGGCGGGATCGTGGCGGGCTCATCGAGGTCGAGATGGACCGCACGGACCGGCCCGCGATAGTCGGCGGTACGGCGGGTGGCAGCGACGACGTCGTGGCCCTCGTCGACCAGACGGGGGACGAGATGCGAGCCCACGAAGCCGGTCGCCCCCGTTACCAAGATGTGCATGCTGCGTGCTCTACCCCCGGCGGGCTCCGTTGACCGACCCGGTCGTCATCGGGGGGCTGGCGGTCGCCGCCGTGGCCTGGGGCCTGCTCTTCGCGCTCGGTCGTCGAGGATTCTGGCCGAGAGCTGCCGCGGCGGGCGCGGCCATCGGTGCCTACGCCCTGGTCGCGCTGCGCCACGACCTGAGGCGTTGGCTGCGTCCCGATCCGATCGAGTTCGTCATCGGGGCCATCAGCGCCGCCGTGCTCTGGGCGGCGTTCTGGGTCGGTGATCGTTTGGTCTCCCGGATCCTCCCGGCCATGAGCGCCGAGGTGGATGACCTCTACGCCGTCCGGGGTGAGACGACCACGGCTCGGATGCCGTTGGTACTGGCCGTGATAGGCCCGGCGGAGGAACTGTTCTGGCGGGGCCTGGTGCAGTCGCGTGCGGGCATCGTGGTGGCATTGATCGCGTACGCACTGGTTCACGTGTGGGAGCGCAAGCCCATCCTGCTCGTGGCTGCGCTCATGGGCGGTGCGTTCTGGGGAAGCCTCTTCGTGTGGCGCGACACGTTGGTGGCGCCCATCGTCAGTCACCTGCTCTGGGATCTCGCCATCATCGTCTGGTTCCCGACGCGACGAAGCGCCCCCGATGGGGGCGCTTCGCACGCGTGACGCAGGGTGTGGCGATGGGTCAGCTACTCGGTTCCTTGAGGCGCCGCTTGGCAGTGCGAAGCTGGCGCCGCAGCGAGGCGTCCTCGTCGCCGAGGTCGACGATCCAGCGATCGAGGGCCTTGAGAGCCAGCGTCTCGGGGGCGTCGTCGTCGGACACGCCACGCTCCTCCTCGAGGCCCGCAGCGGCACGGGACTCGGCCGTCGACAGGTCCTCCGAGGCGCCCATGGCGTCGGTCTTCCGCTTGGAGAAGGCGACGGCACCGATCAGGACCAGGGTGGCCACGCCGGCAATGGAGAACCGGGCGACGTCGTTGTCCTGCAGGTTGATGACGGCCGGAAGGATCAACAGCGAGACCAGGTTCATCACCTTGATCAGGGGGTTGAGCGCCGGGCCGGCGGTGTCCTTGAACGGGTCACCGACGGTGTCGCCGATGACGGCGGCCTTGTGGGCGTCGGAGCCCTTACCGCCCTCGTGACCGTCTTCGATGTACTTCTTGGCGTTGTCCCACGCCCCGCCTGAGTTCGACAGGTAGTTGGCCATGAGCTGGCCCACCAGGATGACTGCGGCCAGGAAGGCACCGAGCGCCAGGAAGTTGATACCGAAGCCGATGATCACCGGCGTCAGCACGGCCAGCAGGGCCGGCGTCGCCAGCTCTCGCAGCGAAGCCGTGGTGCAGATGTCGATGACGGGCCCGTAGTCGGGGCGCTTCTCGCCCTTCATGATGAGGCCGTCGGCGAACTGACGGCGCACCTCTTGGACGACGACCCCGGCGGTCCGGCCCACGGCGCGGATGGCGAGCGCGGAGAACAGGAAGGGCACGGCGCCGCCGATCAACAGGCCGATGAAGACCTTGGGGTCGGCGACGTTGATCGGCACCAGGTCGAACACGCCTCGGGCCGTCTGGTTGGCCTTCTCCACCACGTCGGCGGACAGCGTGTCGTTGGCTGCCGACTCGATGAACGAGGCGAAGATGGCGACCGAGGCGATGACGGCCGAACCGATGGCGAAGCCCTTGGTGACGGCCTTGGTGGTGTTGCCCACTGCGTCGAGGCTGACCATGATGCGCTCGGGCTCACCGCTGAACTCGCCCGACATCTCGGCGATACCGGCGGCGTTGTCGGAGACGGGGCCGAACGTGTCCTCGGACACGATCACACCGGTGGTGGCGAGCATGCCCATACCGGTGAGAGCCACGAGGTAGAGGGCGAATTGCAGGTTGCCGCCGCCCAGGGCCAGCGACACGCCCAAGGCGATGGCGATGGCGATGATGGCGTAGACCGACGACTCGAGGCCCGAAGCGGTGCCCGAGAGCACCGTGGTGGCCGGACCGGTGCGAGCGGCTTCGGCGATCTCACGGACGGGGCCGTACTCGGTGCCCGTGAAGTACTCGGTCAGGCGGCTGACCAGCTGGGCGAGCACCAGACCGACGACGACGGCGCCGAAGCAGCGAAGGCCGACATTGGAGAGTCCCTGCGCGTCGTTGCCGACGTAGAACAGGCCGAGAGCCAGCGTGCCGATGACGGTGATGATGCCGGCGGTGAGGAAGCCGCGGTTGATGGGCTTGAGAGCATTCGTCTCGCCCTCCTTGGCCCGCACGGCGTAGACGCCGAAGATCGAGGCGATGACGCCGACAGCGCGGGCGGCCAGCGGGAAGACCAGGCCGAGGGCCGGGTTGGCGCCGACAGCGGCGAAGGCGGGGACGCCCAAGATGATGGAGGCGACCAGCGTGACCTCGTAGGACTCGAACAGGTCCGAGGCCATGCCGGCGCAGTCGCCGACGTTGTCGCCGACGTTGTCGGCGATGGTGGCCGGGTTGCGGGGGTCGTCCTCGGGGATGCCGGCTTCGACCTTGCCCACCAGGTCAGCGCCGACGTCGGCGGCCTTGGTGAAGATGCCGCCGCCGACCCGCAGGAAGAGGGCGAGGAGCGAGCCACCGAAACCGAAGCCGACCAGGATGGCCGAGCTGGTGTTCTGGAAGATCACGATGATGATGGTGGCGCCGAGCAGGCCGAGGCCCACCGTGAACATGCCGGCCACACCACCGGTGCGGAAGGCGACCTTGAGCGCAGCCGGCAGCGAGCCCGACCGGGCCGCAGCCGCGGTGCGCACGTTGCCGCGCACGGCGAGGCCCATGCCGATGAAGCCGGTGAGCCCCGACAGCAGGGCGCCGGCCACGAAGGCGAGGGTGCGGTACAGGCCCGACTGGAAGAACGTCAGGGCGACGCTGCCGTCAGGCTTGGGAACGGCCGTCGAGGTGAGGAACACCACGATGGCCAGCGGTACCAGGATCACGCCGATGGTCTTGAACTGCCGACGCAGATAGGCGGTGGCGCCTTCCTGGATGGCGGTGGCGATCTCGATCATCTTCGGCGTGCCTTGTTCGGCGGCGAGAACGCCGCGCATCAGCACGAGTCCGACGAGCAGGGCCAGGATGGCCGATGCCCCCGAGAGCCCGAGGACGAGGAACTCTCCGCCCTTCAGCGTGAAGGCCTGGTACCCCCCTTCGGAGGCGAGCAGGAGGTGGTTCATGGTGCTTCCTTTCTCTTTTCTTCGGAACGGTCAGGGGTGGTGACGAAGACTTGGTGGGCGACGTTGCTGCCCAGGGTGCGATCGCGGCCGTCGACCCGGAGGACGAGCGGCCCGTCGAAGGGGTGCTTCTCGACGACCTCGACCCGTACGCCGGGCCGTAGTCCGAGCGTGTCGAGGAAGGCCACGATCTCGGGGTCGGTCGAACCGGGCACGGCCACTTCGGCGACGTCGCCGGGTTCGAGGGCGTACAGCGGCGGCAACTCGGCGAGGTCGGCCGACTCCGAGGCAGGTATGGGGAAGCCGTGCGGGCAGGTCCCTGGGCGGTGGAGGGCCACGAACAGGCGGTCCTCGACCTCTTGGGGCAGCTCGTGTTCGAACGAGCCCGCCAGGCGGTCGGCCTCGTTCCACGGATATCCCAACATGTCCGACAAGAACCGCTCGACGATCCGGTGCCGGCGGATGGTGGCCACGGCCGCCTGCCGGCCCACCGGGGTCAACACGACGCCCTTGTAGGGCTTGTGGTCGGCCAGCCCGCGGTCGGCCAAGCGCTTGATGGTGGCCGTGACCGTGCCCGGGCTGACGCCGAGTTTGTCGGCGAGGTCGCCGGTGTGGGCCTCGGCCCCGAGAACGCCGTCGGGGGAGGTCGAAGCCGTCTGGCGATAGATCGCCTTCAGCGTCTCGCGCTCGGACTTCGAGAGGGCCTGTTCCATAATTCGCTGGGGCCAGAAGATAGTTTTTGGTCAGCCAAAACGTCAACCCGGTGATCCACCCCCCGGCTGGGTACGACGAAGGCATGTCCGACTGGCCGACGCGCCTGCTCCTCTTCGGCGGGAGTGGCGATCTCGCCTCCCGCTCCCTCTTCCCGGCCCTGGCCGCCCTGCACGACGACGGCCTCCTCCCGGCCGACCTCGCAGTGCTGGCCACCGGACGCTCGCCGCTCGCCGATGACGAGTTCCGGGCCCAGGTCGTCGCCGGGCTCGAGGAGTTCGCCACCGACGTCTCCGTGGCCTCGAAGGAGTTCGTCGCCGACCTCGTGGCGTATCGGAGCGCCGACCTGACCGATCCGGCGTCAGTGGCCGGGCTGCTCGAGACATTGCCGGGCCGCGGGCCCGTTCTCGCCTACCTGGCCCTCCCACCCACGATGTTCGACGAAGCAATCGAGGGCCTGCGCTCGGCCGGTTTCCCCGCCGGCAGCCGATTCGTGATCGAAAAGCCCTTCGGTGATTCGTTGGCCTCAGCCCGGGCCCTCAACGAACTCCTTCACGAGCACGCCGACGAGTCGTCGATCTTCCGCGTCGACCACTTCCTGAACAAGCAGACGGCCCAGAACGTCCTCGGCATCCGCTTCGCCAACCGCATCTTCGAGCCGGTCTGGTCCAACGAGCACATCGCACGAGTCGAGATCACCTTCGACGAGACCCTCGGCGTCGAGGGCCGGGCCGGCTACTACGACAAAGCCGGTGCCCTCGTCGACATGATCCAGAACCATCTGCTCCAGCTGTTGTGCTTGGTGGCGATGGACGCCCCTGGCTCGATGGACGGCGACGACTTCCGCGACCCGAAAGGTGTCGGTCCTCCGGTCGGTCCGGGCCGACCTCGACCACTCGGTACGGGCCCGATACCGCGGCTACACCACCGAAGACGGCGTCGAACCCGACCGAAACACCGAGACGTTCGCGGCCGTGACGATGTGGGTCGACAGCTGGCGGTGGGCCGGCGTGCCGTTCGTCTTGCGATCGGGCAAGGCGCTGCCCGCAGACCGCCACGAGGTCGCCGTCCACTTCCGGCCCGTGCCCCACCTCGCCTTCGGGGCCGACGTCACCCCCACGCCCAACGTGCTCCGGTTGGCGATGTCTCCCGACCGCTTGTCGCTCGAGTTGTCGGGCAACGCCGACGGCGACCTGTTCGGCCTGCACCCGCTCGACTTGGAGGGCGACTTGGCCCCGTCCGAGCGATCCGCCTACGCCAACGTGCTCGTGCACGCCTTCGAAGGCGATCCGACCTTTGCCATCCGGGCCGATGAAGCCGAGGAGTTGTGGCGGATCGTCGAGCCCGTCGTCGCCGCGTGGCGCAACGATCCGGAGCCGCCGCTCGAGTACGAGCCCGGCACCGATCCCGTGGAGGTCACGCGTTCGGCGCCCGGCGGGGACGAGCCCGGGCCAGGATGACCGCTCCGATGATCGAGGCGGCCAAGGAGGCGGCGAGGATGCCGATCTTCGAGGCGGCTTGGAGCGACGCGTCTTCGAAGGCGAGATCTGTGATGAACAGCGAAACGGTGAAGCCGATGCCAGCCAGCGCAGCGGCACCGAAGACATGGCTCCATCCCACGTCGATGGGGAGATCGCCGATGCGGAGCCGCACGGCGAGATAGGCGCCCGCGGACACACCGACCAGCTTGCCGACCACGAGTCCGAACACGACGCCGATGGCGACGCGGCCGGCGCCGCCCGAGGTCAGCGAACTCGCTTCCAGGACGACACCCGCGTTGGCCAAGGCGAACAGCGGCACGATGAGAAGGCTGGAGAACGGGTGGAGGCTGTGCTGGAGACGCTCGGCCACCGAACTCGACGTGCGGGCCAGGCGGGTCATCAGCCGCGCTTCCTCGGCGCTGGGCTCGTCGCTCAGCGCCGTCGCCCACTCCGCGTCGACAGCCCCGGGCGTGAGGGGCCGGGCGGGGGCCAGCAGGCCGAGGACCACGCCGGCGATGGTGGCGTGGATGCCGGACTCGTAGACACGGCCAGCCACACCGCGAACCGAGGACGACGTACGCCGGCATCCAGTACGACCTGAAGGACCGAAGCAGCCCCATGACACGCGAGCAGCCGCCAGCGGCCACGAGCAGCGCCAGCGGTTCGACGTCGGAGGTAGAAGACGGCGATCACGACGATGGCGCCGATGTCGTCGACGATGGCCAGGGTCAGCAGGAAGAGCTTGAGCGCCGGCTGGCACGCGTCGGCCCGAGCAGCGCCGAGGACGCCGACGGCGAAGGCGATGTCGGTCGCCATCGGGATGCCCCACCCCCGGCTCCCCGGCGCCACCGACGTTGAACAGCGACGAAGACGAGCGCGGGCACGACCATCCCGCCGAGGGCGGCGACGGCGGGCAGGGCGGCCCGACGCCACGTCCGCAGCTCGCCGGCGACGAGCTCGCGCTTGATCTCGAGGCCGACGACGAAGAAGAAGATCGCCATCAGCGCCGTCGTTGACCCAGTGGCGGAGGTCTTCGGCGATGGCGAAGCGGCCGACTTCGAGCGACAACTCGGTGTGCCAGAAGCCGTCGTAGCTGTCGCGCAACGGTGAGTTCGCCCACACCAGGGCGACAGCGGCGGCCACGAGCAGCACGATTCCGCCGGCGGCCTCGGTCTCGAAGAACTCGCGGACGACCCGAGGCATGCGGGCCGAGGGCATCGGATCTGAAAGCGGGGGTGCAGCGCGGTTGGACATCGATCTCCAGGGTCGGCGAAGAGGCGCCGACCAGGCTTCCCGGCTCTCCGACGGCCAGTCTAGGGGGCGACGGCGGGCTCTCCCGAGCCGGAGTCGACGTGGTAGGGCACCGACGTCACGATCGTGTTCTCACGGAAGAGCAGGGCCACCTTGAGCGCCCCTGCGCTCTGGTTGTGCAGCAGCTGCGTGGGGGAGAACAGTCGCCCAGTCACGAACTCGGGGATGATCACCGTGATCGTGTCGTCATCCCATCGCTCGTCGAGTTCGTCGAGGAACCGCTCGACCGCGGGCGGGAGCTCGCGATAGGGCGAGTGCACGACCTCGAGGGGCACGTCGAAACCGAACTCGACCCACTGTGCCTCGAGACGGTCTCGGGCCTCGTCGTCGTAGGCGACGTAGAGCGCGGTGATGTGGTTGGGGCGCAAGGAGCGGCCGTACTGGATGGCTTTGACGACGCCGCGGTGGACCCGTCCGACGAGGATGACGACCGTGTTGTTGCCGGCGCTGGGGCGGACCTCGGCCGGTGTGATGGCGAGGGTCTCTTCGAGGCGCTCGTAGTGCCGGCCGATCATGAGGAAGACCGTGATGATGCAGGGCACGACGACGATCGGCAGCCAAGCGCCGACGGCGAACTTGGTGATGGCCACGATCATCAACACGACAAAGGTCGCTGTGGCGCCGACGGAGTTGAGGACCATGTTGCGCTTCCACCCCGGGTCCTTGCGGCGGCGGTGGCGCACGACCATCCCACTCTGGCTGAGCGTGAACGAGGTGAACACCCCGACGGCGTAGAGCGGGATGAGCGACGTGGTGATCCCGCCGAATCCGATCAGCAGCAGGCTGGCGAACACGGCCAGGAAGAGGACGCCGTTGGAGAAGACGAGGCGGTCGCCCCGATTGGCGAACTGGCGGGGCAGGAAGCCGTCGCGGGCGATGATCGACGACAGTCGGGGGAAGTCGGCGTAGGCCGTGTTGGCCGCCAGCACCAGGATGGCGGCGGTGGCGAACTGCAGGATCACGTGGAGCAGACCTTCGCCGAAGACGACCCGCCCCATCTGGGAGATGACCGTCTCCTCGTGGCTCGGGTACGGGTGGAGGCGGTGGGCGAGGAGCGACACGCCGAAGAACAGCGTCCCGAGGATCGATGGCCATGATCGTCAGCGTCGAGGCGGCGTTCTTGGCCTCGGGCTTGCGGAAGGCGGGCACGCCGTTGCGAGATGGCCTCGACGCCGGAGAGGGCGACGGCGCCGGACGAGAAGCCGCTGCAGGATGATGAAGAGCGCGAGCGAGCCACCGACCTGGGCGATGCCCTCGGCCCGCTCCGGGTCGAAGGGGACGGCTCGATGGTGCCGAAGAACACCCGGTAGAGCCCGTAGCCGACCAGCAGCGTGAGGATCGACGATGTACACATAGGTCGGGAGGGCGAAGAGCGTGCCCGACTCCTTCAGGCCACGCAGGTTGGCCGAGCGTGATGCAGCGACGATCGAAGCCGAGGCAGATCAGCACCCGATGGTCGCTCAGACGCGCTGGAACGCCGGCATCGAGAAGATGGCGGCGACGCCGGCCGAGATCGACACGGCCACGGTCAGGATGTAGTCGACCATCAGCGAGGCGCCGGCGACGAGCGACGGCATCTTGCCGAGGTTCTCGCGGCTGACGACGTAGGAGCCGCCGCCCAGGGGTAGGCGTGGATCGTCTGGCGGTACGAGGTCACCACGATGGCTGAGCAGAATGGCGACGGCGATCGACGATCGGGATCAGCTTCGTGAGGCCGAGAGCCAGGCTCGACGACCCGGCGGCGATCACGAAGAGGATCTCCTCGGTGGCGTAGGCCGTCGAAGAGATCGGCGTCGGATGAGAAGGTGGCCAGGGCGATCGGCTTGGACAGCCGCTGATGCTCCTGCTCCGCCGTCGACAAGGGGCGCCCGACCAGAAGTCGCTTCACCATCGTGAACACCCGCAGCACCGTACCCTCGGCCGGCGGCACCGTTTTCGCTGACGGCGCCGTGAGCAGACAAACTGCCGGGATGCGCATCATCGTGCTGGGCTGCGGTCGAATCGGATCGCGGCTCGGCCTCCCTCCTCGACGAGAGCAGCCACACCGTGGCCATCGTCGATCGCGACAAGGACTCGTTCCGACGCCTCCCCGAGCGCTTCACCGGTCGGGCCGTGCTCGGCAACGTGATCGACCGCACCGTCCTCGAGCAGGCCGGCATCGAGGAGGCCGACGCCGTGGCCGCGGTGACCTCGGGCGACAACTCCAACATCGTCGCCGCCCGCATCGCCCGGGAGACCTACGAGATCGAATCGGTGGTGGCCCGCATCAAGGACCCCCAGCGAGCCGAGATCTACCAGCGGCTCGGGATCCCGACGGTGGCCACCGTCACCTGGACCACCGACCAGGTCGTCCGCCGCCTCTTCCGCGACGAAACGGTGACCGACTGGGTGCACTCGTCGGGCAACCTGCGCCTCATCGAGCGCGATCTGCCGGCGCCGTGGGCGGGCAAGAAACTCGATCCCCTGCTCTCGGGCAGTGACCTCTACCGCCTGACCGTCGTGACCCGGGCCGGCGAGGCCCGCATGGCCGGTCCAGGCATGGTCGGCCAAGAAGGCGACCTGCTGCACCTGTTCGTCCGCAGCGAGGGCAACGAAGCCCTCGAGCGGGCATTCGCCGAAGGAGCCCACGAATGAAGGTCGCCATCGCCGGGGCGGGAGCCGTGGGCACGTTCGTGGCCAACGACCTCAAGGAGGCCAACCACGAGGTCCTCCTCATCGAGAAGAGCGCCGACCTCGCCGCCCGGCTGCAGCCGTCGGTCGACGTCGCCTGGTACGTCGGCGACGCCTGCGAGGTGGCCAACCTGCGCGAGGCCGGCATCGCCGACGCCGACGTCATGGTGGCCGCCACCGGTGAGGATCAGGTCAACCTCGTGATCTCGCTGCTGGCCAAGCAGGAGTTCGCCATTCCCCGCGTCGTCGCCCGGGTCAACGAACCCCGAAACAAGTGGCTCTTCAACGAGACCTGGGGCGTCGACGTGGCCGTCTCGACCCCGCACCTGTTGACGGCGCTGATCGAGGAGGCCGTCTCGGTCGGCTCCCTCGTTCGTCTCCTCGAGTTCGAGGGCGGCGAGGCCAGCCTCATCGAGGTCACCCTCGCCGAGGACTCGCCGGCCAACGAGCGAACCATCAAGGAGCTCGGCGTGCCCCGCGACGCCTCGATCGTCGCCGTGATCCGCCAGCGGTCACGTTGTCGTGCCCCGGGGCGACACGGTGCTGCAAGGCGGAGACGAGGTCCTCGCCCTCACCACGCCCGACTCCGAGGGCGCCGTCAAGACCATCCTCATCGGCGAGGACTGACCTCTTTCAGTTCGCTACAACAGCTCGTAGAGCGGGTTGTAGATCTGCAGGCGGCCGCCCTGGCCGGCGGTCGACGGGCGGCCGGTGAGTACGAGACGCTGGCCCGGCTTGACCCCGGCGATCCGACGTCGACCGGTCCACATGGCGACGAGCTTGCCCGTGCCGTCGGTGACCGTCGCCTCGAGCCAAGGAGCCCCCGACTTGGGGACGATCCGGACGCTGGCGATCTCGCCCACCACCGTCACGGGTTGGCGGGCGACGACCTCGCCGATCGGCACCACGCCGGGCTGGTTGGAACAGAACTCGCGCAACTGTTCCTCGTCGAGGACCTCGACGGGGGTGGTGAGCTTATGAAGGAATTTCTTCAGTGCCATCGGAGTCCCACGAGTCCAAGTCGAGATCGCCGTCGTCGTCGTCGTGCTCCGGCCCGGCCGGCCCGCACCTCACCTCCATGACGACGGTGGTGCCCGCCCCCGACGACTCGATGCTCAGCTCGTCGACCAGCGTGCGGATGAGCGGGATGCCGAGGCCGCGCTCGAAGTTCAAGCCGCTCGGGGTCGGTGACAGGCGGGTGCTCGGGCAGCGACTCAGGGTCGAACCCGGCGCCCCGGTCGACGACCTCGACGGCGAGGTGGTCGTCGTGCTCGAGGCAACGGATGACGACGCCGCGTCGTCGCTCGACGCTGCCCGCGTGCGCCTCGATGGCGTTGGTGCAGGCCTCGGAGACGGCGACCGCAGATCGTCGACCCGCTCGTCGGTCGAGGATCGCGGCGCGACGACGCCAGCGACGGCGACAACGAGGCGGGCGAGGGCCACGAACTCGGGCCGCGCCGGGATCTCGAGTTCGATGACGCTCGCCGTCCACGCCGATCGGTAGACGGCGCTCAGCCGGCGACGGCGGCGTCGACGGTGTCGTGGATCGCGAAGACCTTGGTCAGCCCGGTGATCTCGAACACCTTGAGGATGCGCGGCTCGGTGCACACCAGGCTGAGGTCACCGTCGTGGCTGCGGACCCGCTTGAGGCCGCCGATCAGCACGCCGAGGCCGGTGGAGTCGAGGAAGTCGACGCCTTCGAGGTCGACCACGATCTGGTGCTTGCCCGGCCTTGACGAGCTCGATCAGCTGCTCGCGCAGGCGGGGCGCGGTGGCCACGTCGACCTCCCCGCACCGCGAGCACGGCCAGCCGTCTCGTTCCTCACGTCGAGTCGAGATCCATGCTGCTCCATCGGTGTGCACCTCGCTTGGGGAGGGTGCGGTGCGCGCACCCGTGCGTCGGGCGTCCACCACCTACTGCGGTCGGCAACACGTAGTACCGCGAACGCCTGCGCCGTACTGTCATACCCATGGCGGTCGCGATCTCCGATTCGAAGACGTGCTCGACCGAGCCTCGCCGACCGTGGTCAGGCCTGGTGCACTCGAGCACCTCGCTCCTCGGCCGGGCCGATCACCACGACACCACCCGCCGGCTCCACTCCGCTGGCTGGCCGAGCGGGTCCCGACCGGCTGTGGTCCCACCAGGCCGAGGCCATCGACCTGGCCCGGGCCGGACGGTCCGTGGCAGTCGCCACCGGCACGGCGCTCGGGCAAGTCGCTCTGCTACCAGCTCCCCATCGCCGAGGCCGTCGCTCGACCCCATCCAGCCGGCACCGCCCTGGCGCTCTGGTCTACCCACCAAGGCGCTGGCCCAGGACCAGCTCCGGGCGCTCGGCCAGCTGTCCGTGCCCGGGCTGGTGCCGGCCACCTACGACGGCGACGCCGACGCCGAGACCAGCGCACCTGGGCCCGCCGCCACGCCAACGTGATCCTCACCAACCCCGAGATGCTCCACGCCGGCTGCTCCCCCACCACGCCCGGTGGGCCACCTTCCTCATGCGCCTCCGCTACGTCGTGATCGACGAGCTGCACATGCTGCGGGGCGTCTTCGGCACCCACGTCGGCCCACCTGCTGCGCCGCCTGCGCCGGATCTGTGCGCCACTACGGCGTCCGACCCCACGTTCGTGTTCACCTCGGCCACCATCGGCGACCCGGCCCGGCTGGCCGCGGCGCTGTGCGGCGCTGCGCGTCGAGGCGGTCACCGACGACGGCTCGCCCCGCGGCGAGCGGCTGGTCGCGCTGTGGAACCCGACCGTCGTGCAGCGCCCGGCGGGGCCGAGGCGGTCGCGGCAACCGTCACCGCGGCGCTGCTGGTCGCCGACCTGGTGCGCCGCGGCCACCGCACCATCGCCTTCTGCCGCAGCCGGACGGGCACCGAGGTGGTGGCCGCCGAGGTCGCGCGCCGCCTGCCGACCGACCTCGCCGACGCCGTGCGGCCGTACCGGTGGCGGCTACCTCGGCGCCGAACGCCGCGAGATCGAGGCGCAGCTGTTCAGCGGGCACGCTCCGCGGGGTGGTCGGCCACCACCGCCCTCGAGCTCGGCGTCGACGTCGGCGGGCTCGACGCCTGCGTCCTCAACGGCTTCCCCGGCACCATCGCCTCGATGTGGCAGCAGGCCGGCCGGGCCGGGCGGGCCCAGCACGTCGCTGGCCGTGCTGGTGGCCGGCGACGACCAGCTCGACCAGTACTTCATCGACCACCCCGACGAGGTGTTCAGCCCGCTCGCCCGAGCCGGCGGTCGTCAACCCGGCCAACCCGTTCGTGCTCGACCCCCACCTGGCCTGCGCGGCCTACGAGCTGCCGCTCGCACCCGACGACGAGCGCTGGTGGGGCGACGACCTCGACGACGGCGTGCGCCGCCTCGTGGTCGACGACCAGCTCCGCTGCGCCCTCGCCGGACGGGCCGCGGGCTGTGTGCGGCCGGCCGCGAGCCGTCCGGCCCAACGGCGTCGGGCCTGCGCAGCGGCTCGTCCGGCGAGGTCCGCATCGCCGTCGCCGACGGCACGCTGGTCGGCACCGTCGACCGCAGCCGGGCCTGCGACCTCGTCCACCCGGGCGCCATCTACCTCCACCAGGGCCGGCCCTGCCGGGTCGAGTCGCTCGACCTCGACGACGGTGCGCGCCATCGTCGAGCGCCGTCGACGGCGGCGAGTACACCCAGGCCCGCATCGACGACCGACGCTGCGGATCCTCGACGAGCGACGCCGACCGGCCGTGGGCCGAGCTCGCCGTCAGCCTCGGCGCCGTCGAGGTCACCAGCCAGGTCACCGGCTACCAGCGCCGCGACGTGCTCACCGGCGAGGTCCTCGGCACCGAGGACGCTCGACCTGCCGCCCGTCGAGCTCGTCACCCGGGCGTTCTGGTACGTCGATCCCGACCGGCGTGCTGGCGACGCCGGCGTGCGTGCCGAGCGCCGCGTGCCGCGGCACCCTCCACGCCGCCGAGCACGCCGCCATCGGCATCCTCCCGCTGTTCACGATCTGCGACCGCTGGGACGTCGGCGGCGTGTCCACCCCGCTGGCCGAGCCGACACCGGCCGGCCCACGATCGTCATCTACGACGGCTACCCCGGCGGCGCCGGCATCGCCGAGCTGGGCTTCGCGCCGGCCGACCGCCACCTGCGCGGCCACCCTCGAGGTCATCGCCGCGCTGCCCCTGCCGCGACGGCTGCCCGTCGTGCGTGCAGTCGCCCAAGTGCGGCAACCTCAACGAGCCGCTCGACAAGGCCGGCGCCGTCGCGCTCTTGCGGGCGGTGCTGGGCCCCCTCGACGACTAAGCCGACGTCGGAACGGCGGCCGGGGCGACCCGACGGCGGCGTCCGGCCCTCAGAGCCAGGGCTACCAGCCCGGCCAGCAAGACCAGTGGGAAGAGGTAGCCGGCCGCGACCACGATGGCGACCACCACCCACTGGGTGCCCGCCACCGCACGGGCGACGGCCTCGGCCAGCGGCGAGGGCTCGGATGGACCCACCGCTCCCGGCTCCACCAGACCAACGGAGATCGTCGACATCGCCGCGGCGTCAGCGAGGTGGGCTTGTTGGGCGGCGAGTTGCTCGATCTGGCCCCGGACATCGCTGAGCTGGCGCTGGACCTCGATCGTCTCGCCCACCGAGGTCGCCTTGGTCATCAACAGACGCAGGGCCTCTTCGGTGCTCCGGAGGTTGCGGAGCCGAGCCTCGAGGTCGACCAGTTGCGACGACACGTCTTCGCCCCGCAACTCTCGGGAGCGGACGGTCCCGAGCCTGGCCAGCGCCGAACGCGTCGACTCGAAGGCCGCTGCCGGCACCCGCACCACAACCGAGGCCGACCGGTTGTCGTCGCCCGCTCCCTGGCTGGTCGACGACGCCACGAACCCCCCGGCGGCGGCCGCCACGGCCCCCACCCGATCGAAGGCGGCGTCGAATCCTTCGCTCGTGACTTCGACTTGGAGCGACGCGGTGCGGACGACGCGGGGCTGACCGGACGCGTCCGACCGAGCCCGCGCCCTTGGCCGCCACGTCGGCCGCTGCGTTGACCGACTCCCCACCGGCGCCGGCGGGTGCTGCCGCGCTGGCCCCGCTCCGAACGTAGGCGGCATCGCCCGAGTCGCCCCCGGCGCCGCCCGACCGTGACGAAACCGCGATGAGCGCCACCACCACGACCACCGCCCCGCCGAGGATCAGCCACCTCTGCGTCGACATCCGTGCCCGCTGCTGTCCCATTCGCCCGCTCCGATCGTTGGTGTCTGGGTCTAGGACGACCCCGACGACCGATTCGGTTCCCCGGAAGATCGAGGCGTCAGTGCGGCGTGGCTGCGCCCCGCACCAGGTAGCGCACGCGCTTGGCCACGTTGACGGCGTGGTCACCAAGGCGCTCGTAGTAGCGGGCCACCAACGTCATCTCGGTGGCGACCGGCACGCTGAGCTGGCCCGAGACGAGTTCGGCGGTGAGGCTCACGTGGAGGTCGTCGAGTTCGTCGTCGTCATCGTCGAGGGTTTCGGCGACGTCGGCGTCCTGGTCGATCCAGGCCTGCGCCGCGGCCCGCCACATCTCCACGCCGACTCTGCCCATCTCCTCGATGAGCCCCCGGATGCGGGGCGGGAGTTCGCGGGGAAGTCCTCGGGCGGCCGCCTTGGCGATGTGCTCGGCCAGGTCGTGGCTGCGCTCGAGTTCGGGAACGATGCGCAACACCGTGAGGAGGAAGCGGAGGTCGCGGGCCATCGGACCTTGCAGGGCGAACTGGTGCTGCACGAGGTCTTCGACGTCGTGGTACAGCGAATCGATCAGCTTGTCCTTGGCGACGACTTCGCGGGCCGCGTCGCGATCGCCGGAGAGAAAGGCGTCGGTCGCCTTGGCCAGTCCTTCGGCCACGAGCGCAAACAGGTGGACGACCTTTTCATCAATGGTCTGGAGATCTCGATGGAAGGCGAGTCGGAGTTCTTCGGGCATGGCTGGACTTCCTCGTTGGCAGGGCCAACACGTCGAGGGTCGGGTCGTCGACCGGTGCCACCGTACGCCGAACCCGGCCGTGGGTGGGGCCTTCGGGCGTCATCGACTCGCCGTCGTCGTCGATGCCGAGGTCGATCGACAAGCGACTCTCGGCCTCGGCGTCGTCGTACCACTCGGCCACCTCCGCCGCTCGCTCGGCTCGCGCCGCAGCCCGCTGCCGCCGCAGTGAGCGCCGCTCGACGACCGGCGCCACCTCGGGCGCCACCTCGGGCGCGACGTCGTCGTCGACCAAGGCTGGCGCTTCGACGGCCGGCGCTTCGTCGACGACGGGCGGTTCGTCGACAACGGGCGTGGCTTCGAGCGCGGCATCGTCGTCGATCGCCGCATCCTCGACGTCCGACTCGTCGGTCAGAGGTTCGAGTTCGTCGGCTCGGCGCACCTCCGACTTCAAGAACAGCCCCGTCATGCCCAGCACGAAGAGCAGGAGACCGCCGGCCACGAAACCGAGCGATGTGCGCCGCTCGTTGGAAGCGTCGTCGATCAACTGGTCGCCCGCTGCCTGCTCATCACCCAACGCTTCGCCGACGGGTTGGTCGGCTTCGGGGGTGGCGTTGACGTCGAAGGGCAGCGTCTCCTGGAAGCCGGGGTCGGGCGGCTCGACACGACGGGTCGTGGGCGTGCTCCGTAGCCCCGACGCGAACCGGGAAAGGTCGACGGTGTTGCGGGTGCCCGTCGAGATGTCAGGCGACGTGGTCGTCGGCGAGCCGGGCCGGCCCGACGCAATCGTCGACCCGGTCGAACCCGACCCTCCCGCTCCGCCCGAGCCGGTGCCGTCGCCGGAGCCACCGCTCGCCGCCACGGTCGTCGGGGTCGGGCGGGCAACCTCGGCGGTGGACGTATTGGACGGCGAGGGCGACTGGATCGATCCGTCGCCCGGGCCGTTGACCCGGAAGGAATACACCTGGTACTTCCACGCCCCGTCGGGCGGGTCGTCCTTGATCGACGTCACGGCCGGGCCGACGGAGTTGCCGGCGAAGTTCTGCCACGTGTTGGTGCCTTGGGCCGCCCGCTTGACGAGGAACCCGGTGAGGTCGGGTTCGCCGCCCGGTTGCCACGACAGGGTGACAGCGCCGGAGTCAGCCACCTTGGTCTTGTTCATCACCGGCGGCGCCGGGTCGACCTCGAGGCCGAACGAGGTCCGCACCGTGGCCTGCTGGCCCCCCGGACGGTCGCCGACGGCGTGGATCTCGAGGTGGAACGGTCCGTTCCAGGCGAAGGCGGGAGCGAACGAGTCGATGCTCAGCGTCACCGCCGATCCCGTCTTGGCCGCCTTGGCCGGCACGGGGAGGTCTTGGCCGGCGTCGGCCACGACGGCGGCATCGATGCGGGTGACGGCGTAGCGCTCATTGGTGATCTGCCGGGCGGCGAGATTGGTCACCTCGATGCTGATCGAGGGCTGGGCCACCGTGAGCGGCGAGGGCGTGACCCCGCAGACCTTGACAGAGAGCTGGTCCTCGACCTGGGCCGCGGCGCACGGAGCCGCGGCGCCTGCCGGGGCCGCTCCCGGCCCGAACGCGACGACGACGGCGACGATCACGACCGAAGCCGCGACGGCGCGAACGACTCGGATCATGCGGGAGCGCCGGGCCCCTTGGTCAGCTTGGCCTGGACGTAGAGACGTCGGGCCGCCGAGCCCTTCGGGTGACAGGTGGTCAGCGTGAGCATGGTGGCGTCAGGTCGGTTGGTCACGACGCTGAGGTCGGTGGGGAGGATGACGCGGGGCTCGACCGAGATCTCGTACGTACACGAACCGATGGGGGTCTCGAGGATGACCACGTCGCCGTTCTTGAGCTTGTCGAGTTGGTTGAAGGGCTTGCCGTACGTGGTGCGGTGCCCGGCGATGGCCACATTGCCCTGCTCGCAGGGAAGCGGCGACGCCGGGTAGTGACCGGCGCCGGCTCGAAGGGCGCTGGCCGAGGTGCCTTCCACCACCACGGTGTCGACACCGATCGAGGGAATCTTGATGCGGGTGAGCGCGTCGCCGTCGCCCAATCTGCCCTGCTTGTAGGCCTGAGCGATGGCGGGACTGGCGATCTCGCGGTCGAGCCGACTCTGCACACGATCGCGGTACAGGTTGGTGTACACGGGGTAGCCGAGCACGCCGATGGCGGTCAGCAACAGGATTCCGGACAGGGCCGACAGGCCACGGCGGGCCCAGGGGTTGGCTCGAAGGAACCGGACTACGGCATCCACGACTGCATCACCTCGCGGTGGTCGAGCGTAGCGAAGGCCCCGGAGCCATTGGCCCCGGGGCCTTCGCCCACACGGAGAAACAGAATCAGACGGTCAGCGGGTGCGGACCAGCGTGCGCCGGGTCAGCACGGCCAGCGCCAGGAAGGCGGCGCCGCCCAGGGGAAGCCACGGGGTGCCGCCGGTGCGGGGCAGCTCACGGGGGATCTCGGGTGCGGCGGTCGGCGTGGCCGGCGTCGGCGGCGTCACCGTGGCCGCAACGCAGCCACCGGCGGCCTCGGCGTGGGCCAGGTTGAGCAGCAAGCCGTCAGCGATCGGAGCGCCGACCTTGCGCACGGCGTGGATCTTCACGCCCTCGGCCGAGGCCGAAGCGGTGCGGTCAGCGTTGACCTTGGCCGTACCGGCGCCGACGGTGATCTCGGTCTCGATGGGGAGACCGGGGAACAGAACCACGGTGCTGCCCGGGGTGACGGTGAACTCACCGTTCTGGAAGTTGAGGACCGGGTCGAGCTGGCCGTTGATCAGCGGGTTGCCGGGGATCGAAACCAGCGGCAGCGGGTCGGGCAGGTTGACCGTCGACAGCAGCGGCACCAGCGGGCCGGCGACCTTGACCCGGACGATGGCCGGATCGAAGCTCGGGACCGCATTGCCGTTGCTCAGGTCGCACACCGTCTTGGCGTTGGCCCGCGAGATCGTGATGGTGGCGAACGGCTCACCGAGCGCAACCCCGTTGAGGGTGGGCAGCGGCAGGATCTTGATGATTGCGGCCTGGCTGGTCGAGTCGGACGTCACGCTGGTGCCCGTCACCTTGACCGACGAGGTCGAGGACCCGATCTCGGCCGACAGCGTCTGGGTCGACGTGACGCTCTGGAGCAGCTCTTGGACCGTGCTGGTCACCGCGCAGAGCTGGGCCAGTTGGGCCGGCAGGGCGGCGCAGATGCTGGCGAGTGCGCCCGACACGGGGGTGATCACCGTGCCGGTCGGGACCGAGCCGAGCACGGTCTGGACGTTGAGGTCAACGCCAGCGACCTTGCCCGTCGACGTAGCCGTCGAGGTCAGGCCCGAACCGGTGGCGGAAGCGGAACCACAGGCCAGACCGGCGAGGAGCACGGCGTTGAGCGGGGCGGGGACGGCCGGCGTGCCACAGGTCTCGGGCTTGGTCTCACCCGGGGGGTTGGTGGCCGTCACGGCCGTGGAGGCCACGACCGAGGCGCCGGTGCCGGTGGCCTTGCCGGTGCCGTCGGAGGCGGCCTTGGAGTCAGATGACCCTGCGGTCAGGGACTGACCGAGGCCGGCGAGCTTGAGGGCATAGCCAGAGGCGGAACCGGCATAGTTGGCTGGCGTGTCGGCGGAGGCCGAGCCCGCAACCATGGCGGAAAGCAGGAGACCGGCAATCGCCACGCCACCTACCCGTCGAATCGAACGCATGTTGCTCCTCATCATCAGGGTCCCCCCAGGGCAGGACCTCGGCGATACTACCAATCGGCCAACTGGGTTGCAGGGTGAAGCAACTCTCGACCGTGTTCGGCTCATTCGCCCCGGGATCGGCCGGTTCCTGCCCCAGTCGGGAAATCTGCAAGAAATCGGCCCGCCCTCAAGTCGATTCCTGATAGATCACGGCTTTTGCCCGAATTGGGACATCGCCGATGGCGCTCCCCACCAACGGCACGTCGGTGGGAGTGACGTACACGACCTCGACGGAGACCAGACGCTGCGTCCCGGCAAGACGTTGGATCCGCACGTCGAGCCTGCTGGGGTCGAGTCCGGCGGCGGCGGCGCTGTCGATGACCGTCGCCCGCGCCCGCGTACTCGGTGCCCGCGCCCACCCGGCCGGCTTCGCGGGCGCCGGCCCGCGCTGCGTGCACCACGACGACCTGGGTCCGGGCCACCGAGGTCACCTGCACGAGCACCAGGAAGAGCATTGCGACCAGGGGCAGGACGAGGGCCAGTTCCACGGTGGCCTGACCCTCGTCCTGCGCCCCTGACCTCACCGTCCCGACTTCGACACGATCGAACCGAAGACGACATCGAGCAGCCGCCCGATGAGGTTGGTGCGGGTGGCCCAGGCCACGAGAAGGAGCGCAACGGCAGCGGCGCCGAGCAGCACCAGGGCGTACTCGGCCGTCGCCTGGCCATCGTCGCCCCGGCGACGATGGGCGATGAATGACCCCAAGCGGGATCCGACTACGAGGTACATGGCGAGCAACATGGGCGTGAGTCCTTTTTGACGGCGGTTCAGGCATTGACGGAGCGGTTCACGGCCGGAGAGCGCGCAGGCCACCGGCGATCAGGGGGGTCATCGTCAACAACCCGAAGGCGGGAAGGACGCACAGGACCAAGGGGAAGAGGAGCTTGATCGGCAGCCGGCGGGCCTCGATCTCGGCCCGGCGCTGCCGCAGCCGGCGGGCCTCGTCGCCGGCGCGGACGAGCGAGGGCCCGAGCGCCGAGCCGTAGCGCTCGGCGTCGACGAGCACGGCGACGAGCGGGCGCAACGCCGCCGCGGTCTCGGCCGCCGATGCCGTCTCGGCCGCCGAAGCCAGGGCCGCGTCGAGTGCGTCGGCGAGGCGCTCGCCGGCATCGACGCGTCGCAAGGCGGTCGCCAGCACCTCACGGGCCGGGCTGGCGGCGGCCTTGTCGACCACAGCCTCGACGGCCAGGCGCACGTTGAGGCCGGCGGCCACCGCGACGGCGACGAGGTCGATGAGGTCGGGGACGGCGGCCTCGGGATCGCGAACCGGTCGGCAGATTCGGACCATCCACCACGCCCCGAGCGCGTCGAGACCGAGTCCGATCCCCCCCGTCACGAGCCCGGCGGGTGAGGCGAAGAACGCGGCGGTGTCGCGGTCGAGCCCGGTGGTGAGGAGCGCGAACGCCAGCGGCGCAACCGCGATGACCAATGCGGAGGCGCGGGCCTGCACGGTCTGGGCCCGCGCCTCGTCGAGCACCGCTTGGCGCGACCCGCAGCGTGGCCGCCACCCCGTCGATGGCCCGAGCGGGCGAGCCGCCGGTGGTGGCGGCGACCGAAAGGGCGGCGGCGGCGAGCGACACCGCGGGACGAGCGCCCCCGCCCCACCGAGTGAGGGCCGCCCCGACGCCGGCGGTTTTCACCGTCGACCGGAGCCCGGCCCAGGACGCTGCGAGATCGCCGGCGTCGGGCTCGACATCGACGATGGCCTGGGCCAGCGAGCCTCCGGCGCGCACCCGCCGGGCCACCGATTCGAGGGCGTCGGGCAGAGCGAGGTCGCCCGCTCGGGCATGGCGGTCGGCCGCCCCTCGATACCGGAGCACCAAGGCTCCAGCGGCCGCGGGCGCCACGGCGAGTCCGAGCGGACCGATGACGACCAGTGCGACGAGCACCCCGGCGGCGGCGACCAACACCAGCCGTCGGTCCGAGAGCGGTAGATCGAGCCGGGCGAGCACTCCGTCCCACGGCCGGAGTGAGCCGCCAACGGCGTCGACACGTAAGGCGTCGAGGCGTCGTCCCAGCGCGAGCTGGGTCGACGGGATCACGGGTGCCACCGGCGCCGGCGTCGACTGTCGACGGGGAAAACGTCGCCCGTGCGCCACAGCGTCCGCACCCGACCCTCGGCTCGGGGAGCACTTGGCGGCGACACCTCGGCCACCTCGACCACGCCTCGGCCGCCGGCGCCGGTGCGTCCCATCTGCACGACAACGTCGACGGCCGAGGCGAGTTGGTCGCGCACGGCAGCGAGGGGCAACCCAACGTCGGCGATGAGCACCATCGTCTCGAGCCGCCGGAGCGCATCGGCGGGACCGTTGGCGTGGCACGTCGTCATCGAGCCTTCGTGGCCCGTGTTCATCGCCTGGAGCATGTCGAGCGCCTCCGCGCCCCGGCACTCGCCGACGATGATCCGATCGGGCCGCATGCGCAGCGCGTTGCGCACCAGCTCGCGCACCGAGACCGAGCCCGCCCCTTCGGCGTTGGCCGGCCGGCTCTCCAATCGAACGACGTGGTCCTGCGGAAGCCGGAGCTCGGCCGCGTCCTCGACCGTGATGATGCGGGCGCCCGAGGGGATCTCGGCCGCCAGCGCGTTGAGAAGCGTGGTCTTGCCCGCGCCCGTGCCGCCGGCGACAACGACGTTGGCGCCCCCTGCCACCGCGTCGGCCAACAACGCCGCCACGTCGGGTGGGGCGAGCTCCCGCAGCGGAATGGCGCGGGCCGCGAATCGCCGAATGGCGAGGCACGGCCCGTCGACGGCCAGCGGGGGAACCACTGCATGGAACCGCGAACCGTCGGGCAAGCGAGCGTCGACGAGCGGCGAGGAGCGATCGACTCGCAGGCCGAGAGGCGCCACGATGCGCTCGATGGCCCGGCCGGTCTCGGCCGCCGTGAGCCGGATTCCGGTGCGGGCGAGCACCCCCGACCGCTCGACCCAGACCCAGCCGTCACCGTTGACGAGGACGTCTGAGACCGACTCGTCGGCCAGGACGGGTTCGAGGCGACCCAGCCCGTGGACGGCGGCGAGCACCTCGGCGACCGTGTCGGCGAGCGCTCGACGCGGAAGCAGCGGCGCCTCGTCCATGACCAGCGCGGAAACCCGTTCGGCGTCGACCAACGTCCCAGGCGGGAGGTCGAGCACCCGGCACCGAACCCGCTCGGCGACGGCGGCGGCCGCGGCGATCACGCCGCCGCCCGGAGCGCGGAGGAGAGCGCTCTTGGCATGCGGGCCGCCAGCAAGCCGGCGTCGACGCACCGGGCGATCGAGTGGTCCCAGGGGATCACGGCGGCGACGGGGACTCCGAGGGTGTCTTCGACATCACCGGCGTCGAGCGACCGGCGTGGTTCTTCGATCACGACCACACCCGATGGGCGGATGGGAGCGGCCAGCGCCCGCCGCAATGCGAGGTAGCAAGGGCGCAGCACGAGCAACGACACGCCGGCCCCGGCGGCCAAGCCGTAGGCGAGGTCGGACGGCGGGCCGGCATCGATCACCACGGCGGCGCGGCCGGCGAGGGCGCCGAGCACCCGCTCGGGTCGAGCGGCGAGCTCGCCGTCGCCTCGGGGCACGATCCGCAATCCGGCGCTGGCATCGACGCCCAAGCGGGGCAAGGAGTCGTCGTCGACCTCGTCGACGCTCCGCAACCAGTCGGCCAGGCCCGGCCCCGACGGCGCCGCCAGGCCGAGACACGCGGGCACGTCGCCGCCGGCGTCGACGAGCAGCGCGCCGTCCTCGACGCTACGGGCCAGCAGCACGGCCAGCGCCGAAGCGACGACGGTGGTGCCACTTCCGCCCTTGACCGACCAACAGGTGACGAGCAATGGAGTCCCCGTTCGGAGTGACCCGGCGCGCCTGCGGCGCCCGGGTCGTTCGACGAATGGGGGAAGGTGGATCGAACCTAACGCCGCGGCCACCGGTCGACAAGGGGAAGTTTCGAGACCCTTCGACCGGGTACAGCCCGACGCATGCCGGCCTGGCTCCTCGTGTTGACCCTTCCCGTCGCCCTCGCCATCCCCTGCCTGTTGTTGGTGCTGTCCGACCTCGCCGAAAAGCGGGTCCTCTCGCCCCAGTCGTTGATCCTCTCGACGGCGAGGGCCCGACACGCCTCACCCGATCAAGCTGAACTGTTGGTGGCGCGCGAGTTCGAGCGCCTCCTCAAGGACGCGCAGCGCCGCTAGCTCGCGCCGCTAACTTCAACGAGGTGAGCGACGGCGCCGGGACCGGTCGAAACCAGGCCGCGTTCTTCGATCTCGACAAGACCGTCATCGCCAAGGCCTCGATGATCGCCTTCGGCCGCACCTTCTATCGAGAGGGACTGATCTCGCGGGCGCTCGTGTTGCGGGGCCTCTGGGGACAGCTGGTGTACATGCACCTCGGCGCCAGCGAAGAGAAGCTGGCCCGGATGCGCGAGTCGGTGCTGGCACTCACGAAGGGATGGGATCAGGCCCGCATCCGCTCGATCGTGGCCGAAACCCTCGAGGCCGTGATCGAACCCATCATCTATGCAGAGGCCGCCGACCTCATCGAAGAGCACCGGGCCGCGGGCCGGATGGTCGTCATCGTGTCGGCCTCACCGTCTGAGATCGTCGAGCCCCTCGGTCGTTATCTCGACGTCGACCGCGTGATCGCCAGCGAAGCCGAGGTCGACGACGAGGGTCGCTACTCGGGCGAGATGGCCTTCTACGCCTACGGCCCCTACAAGGCCGAGGCGATGCGTGAACTCGCCGAGCGGGCCGGTATCGATCTCGCCGAGAGCTACGCCTACTCCGACTCGGCCACCGACATCCCGATGCTCGAGGCCGTCGGACATCCGGTCGTCGTCAACCCCGACCGCGCCCTGGCCCGGTGGGCCGACGACAAGGGCTGGGAGGTGCGCCAGTTCGTGCGCCCGGTTCGCCTGCGCGACCGATTCCGCCCACCCATCCCGCCGGCGCCGCCGCCGGCGGTGCTCGGCGTGGGCGCCGGGGCCATCGGTGCCGTCGTCGGTGCCATCGTGTGGTGGAAGCTCCGCCACGAACCCGACCCGCCCTCTCGGCGCTTCGGCCTTCAGTCGATGCGCAGCTTCTTGGCCGCGACGACGCTGAGACTGATGAGGATGGCGAGGAGCACGAGCTTCTTCATCTCCGCAGACTAGGGCTGCACCTCCTTTCGGGCGCCAGCTAGGTTCCGGGGCGGAGGTGTCCGCGTACCTGGTGGGCGCCCCCGCCTTCAAAGCGGGTGGGACAGGTGATCCCTGTCCGGCGGGTTCGATTCCCGTCCACCTCCGCCACACCCACCGGCCGGCCGGGTAGGAGGGAGCCATGGCCCAGGTTCCCGAGTCCGTGATCACCGCCGCCCGCCGGGTGGTGGGGCCGGCCGCTGCCGTCGGCCGAGCCTGCCGGCTGTTGGCCATCGCCGCCCTCGCCGGCGGGTCGACCACCGCAGCCACCATCGGGCTCGGCGCCGTGGGCCGCACGCTCGCCGGCCTCGTCGTCACGGTGATCGCGGCCGTCATCCTCGGCGCTCCGGGGTGGTGGCTCCGACAGGCCGGCAAGGTGCTGGCCGAGGTGGCCGACCTCCCCGATTGGCTCGCCTCGGCCACCGACGTCCCCCGCATCCCGGTGCGCAACCGGGCCGACCTCGAAGCGCTGCGCGACGGTGGCATCGTCGGCGCCGTCCGCACGATCCGCTCGACGATCACCGAGGTCACCGACTACCTCGGCCCGGCGTCATCGATCGTCGCCGTCGCCTCGCCGGCCTTTTGGGGATGGACGGGCGTCGCCGCCGCCGTCGGCGCGTTGCTCGTGCCCATCGGGCTCGTGTGCGGGCTCGGTTGGATGCTCTGGCTCGCCTTCTAGCTGCGTCAAGTTCACACGGTGAGAAGGTCGCGGGCGCCGGTGTCGGAGGACGGGTGGCGCAGCTTCGACATGGCTCGGGCCTCGATCTGGCGGATCCGCTCCCGGGTGAGGTGGAAGTGCTCGCCGACCTCCTCGAGCGTGCGCGGCTCGCCACGGTCGAGGCCGAACCGCAGACGCAGGATCTCGCGCTCGCGCTCTTCGAGCGGCAGGAGCAGGCGCGCGATCTCCTCGGGCAACAACGAGTTGGCCGCCACCTCAAACGGCGAGTCGGCCCCGCGGTCTTCGACCACATCGCCGAGCTCGGCGTCACCGTCTTCGCGCAGTGGCTCGGACAGCGAGATCGGTTCGGAGGCGAAGCGAAGGGCCTCGCTCACCTTGTCCTCCGGCATCTCGAGCTCGGCCGACAACTCGGCGTGGGTGGCGGGGCGGCCGAACTTGAGCTCGAGCCGGGCCCGCGCTTTTTGCACTCGGGCCAAGGTGTCGCCCGCGTGCACCGGGAGGCGGATGGTGCGGCCGGTGTTGGCGATCCCCCGGGTGATGGCTTGGCGAATCCACCACGTCGCGTACGTCGAGAACTTGAAGCCTTTCCGCCAGTCGAACTTCTCCACCGCGTGCATCAGCCCGAGGTTGCCCTCTTGGATGAGGTCGAGGAGCGGGAGCCCCGACGCCTGGTACTTCTTGGCGATGGACACGACGAGGCGGAGGTTGGACTGCACGAAGGCCCGCTCGGCGTCCTCGCCGGCGTGGCGCAACTTGCGCAACTCCCGCTTGCGGGCGGCGCTGAGGTCGGTACCTGCATCGAGCGCGACTCGGGCCTCGACTCCGGCCTCGATGGCTTGGGCCAAACGGACCTCGTCGTCCTTCGTCAACAGGGCGTACTGGCCGATGTCGGTCAGGTAGAGCCGCACGAGGTCTTCCTCGTCGCGACCGACACGCTCCTTGGCCACTGGCCGCCACCCTTCTCGTTGCCGTGCTCTCTGGGTGAACCGTGCCGGCAAGTCGAAAAGCGACCCACCGGCCCTGAGGAGACCATACCCACCCGGTCAACCCCCCGGCCCTACGAGCTCCGTGATCTCGACGCCCGCCGCCGATTAGCGTCCGGGCGTGGACGATGCCGAAATCACCCTGGTCACCCTGCGATTCGAGACCGACGAGCCCGAGAAGCTGATCGGCGTGCTGTCGAAGTACGTCGTGTTGAGCCGCCAAGAGGACGGGTGTCGCAACATCGACCTCACCGGGTCGGTGGCCAATCCCGGGCGCTTCGTCGTCATCCAGAAGTGGGAGAGTCCCGAGGCCCAACAGGCCCATTTCAACTCGCCGCGCATGGTCGAGATGGCCCAAGCCGTCGTCGACATCCTGCGGGAACCTCCCGAGATCGATCTCCTCGAGGGCCTCTCGGCCCACGACCTCAACTGACCGACTCGACCACCAGATCGGCGAGCGCTCCCCAACCGGCGCGACGCTCGGCGAGGCCGCGGGCGGCGACGAGGTCCACGCCCTCTCCGACAGCGGCGGGCGCGACGATCCCGGGGTCGGCCAGCACGCCACTGAGGACATGGACGGCGCCGGGACCACCGAGGGCGGCGCCTGCCGCCGCCTGACCTCTGGCCCGGTCGAGCGCGGCCGAGGCCCTCGGCGTGAGCGTCGGCAGGAAGCGGATCGAGGCCAGCACCGCCGACGGGTCGCCCGCCACCTCGGTGTCGAACCAGGCCTCGACGGCGGCGGCCGTCATCTGCGCCAGTCGTTGCGAGGCGGCAACGGCGACGACCGCGACCCGGCGGAGGTCGGCCGTCGTGGCCGCGGCGCGATCGGGGAGTCCGCCGGCCCGGATGGCGCCGGCGACGAGGTGTTCGCAGCCGAGATAGTCATGGCCCGAGCGGGCACCGAGGCCGAGGGCCAACAGCACGGCGAGACGCCCCGACGGCGAGGCTGCGGCGACGAAGCCGGAGCCCGGCCAACGGAGCGCAGCCACCCCGTCGAGCGGGTCGACAAGCCCGGTCACGTCGCCGGCTGAACGCGGAACTGGCCGGTCAGGATCAGGCCGGCACGTTGGCGGCGGCCGTCTCCTGGCAGAGCGCATCGAGTTCGGCCCAGGTGACGCCGTCTCCCGACCAGAAGCGGTCGAACGCTTGATCGGCGACATCAGTGAAACCGTGGCGATTGCGGAAGTGATAGAGCCGGCGGGGGCGACGCACGTCGTAACCGAGCCGCTCGAGGCGGCCGAGGGCGTAGCTGTCCCACGCCGTCTGGTGAGCGAGGTCGAGTTGGTCGTCCGGCGGAGCGTCGGCGAAGGCGGGCGACAACCGGTCGGCGGCTCGAAGGAGCAGACGGCCGATCACGTCGGCCACCATGCGGTCGCTGAGCTCGCGGGCGCGGTCGAGTCCTCGAGGGCGCCGCCCTGGACGCGGATGTGGATCGGGTCGAGCGACTCGATCCGGGCTCGGCCACCGAGCGACGCCTCGTCGACGTCGATCTCGATGACGGTGTCGGCGGGCAGCCCGACCAGGTCGGCGAAGTCCGAGGTCAGCTCGGCGATGCGAGCTGCCTCGAACTTCACCATGGTGAACGTGTCGGGCGTGACCCGGACGTCGGCCACTAGTTGGCGGACGAGCCGGCCATCCGGGCCGCCATCTCATCGCGGGCCTCGATCGAGATGTCGCGGATCTCGTCGATCTCCTCGGTCGTGAACCCGGCCAGCTCGCGGAAGCGACGAGCGAGATGGATCGAGCTGTCATCGTCCTCACCGCGACCGCCACCGAAGCTGAAGAGCTTGTCGACGATCTTCTGGAACTCGAGGGCGCGCGAGCGGCGCTCGGGGTCGTCGGCGGTGATCTTGCGAAGCCAGTCCGAGCCCATCTTCACGTGGGTGACCTCGTCGGCCAACATCCAGTCCTCGCAGAACTCGAGCACGGGGTCGCCGGTCTTGTCGCCCAAGTCCTTCATCGTGTTGAACACGTCGATGGCCAAGCCCTCGAGGCCCCGGTTGACGCCGGTGAGGCGCAGGACCGGGTCGGGGTTGCAGGCAGCCTGGAAGAGGAAGGCCGACTCGGCGTACTCGCCGATCTCGGTGCCCATCCAGTCACTGAGCTTGATGGAGATCTCGCAGTGGCGGCTCTCGTCCCAGCACTGACGGGCCATGTCGAGCTTGAGCTCGAAGGGCACGTCTTCGGGACCCTTGCCGACCTCGAAGTCCCAGCACGTGCGGCCGGCGCCCTCGAGGGCCTGGATCTCGCCCACGAAGATGCCGTGCATCAGGGCGCGAGCGCGGTCGGGGGTGTCCTCGAGTTCGGGCTTCATCGACCCGAGCGCGCGACTGTTGCGGTTGCGGGCCTTGTCGTCGCCGCCGGCCGCAGCGGCCATGGCCGCGGCGTTACGGGGATCGTTCATCTGATCCATGAGATTGACTCGCTTGAAGCGGGAGTCACGAGCGAGCTCGTCTGCGGTCATCTGCTTCTTCATGCGGACACCTCTTCGAGTTGGGCGGCGACGGGGCCGATGCTTCCGGGACCGGCGATGCCGCCGGCCTTGATCATGAGCGTTTCGAGCTTGGCCTGGTGGGCGGCGGCCCGCTGGACTTCTTCCTCGGTCTCGAGGAGGGACTGGATGAGCATCTCACCGTCGCGCCAATCCTCGAACTCGTCGGCCAGCGCGAACCGGAGGCTCCGCTGGGTGGGCGCGTCGGTGATGGTCGACGTCGAGTTGAGGTGGTACGTGTACGCCGCGATCTTGTGCGGGATGAGCACCCGGAACACGCCGACGAGCTTCTCGATGGTCTGCTCGGGCGCTTCGGGCTCGGTCATGGCGTCGACGAAGGCGACCATCTCGTCGTTGGGCGGCTGGGTGAGCCGCTCGGGATTCATCTCCCGCAGCTCCGGCAGGCGCTTGTGCCAGAGCTCGGCATGCCAGGCGTGCTTGTAGCAATAGGTGCCGAGGCGCATCTTGACGTCGAGCTCGGGCACGGTGGCGACCCACCCGCCGAGAACTTCGAAGAGCCGCATCTCGATCCACTTGTAGTTGCCGACCTTGCGGGCGGTCTCCTCGACGGAGAACGACCCCGGCAGCTCCCTTCGATCCCAGGGGGCGAATGGGGCGCGGGGCTTCTTGGGGTCGGCCATAACGTCCATTATCTGTCCATCCCGACCCGCGGGTCAAGGCCCATTGATCCCGGCTGTGGGACGATTCGGACATGGGGGGCGCGGGCGCCGTCACGTTCTTGCTCACCGAGGTGGCCGGGAGCGTGGCCTCGTGGGAGCGAGACGAAGGGGTGATGGTGGACGCCACCGGGCGCCTCGACCGTCTCGTGACGACATTGGTCGAGGCCCACCGCGGCACACTGGTCAAACCTCGGGGCGAGGGTGACAGCCATTTCCTGGTGTTCGATGACCCAGTCGACGCCCTCACCTGCGCTGGTGCCCTGGTCGTCGCCGTCGCCGACGAACCCGTCCTCCCCGTACGGGCCGCCCTGCACGTGGGCCCGGCGGAGTTCCGAGATGGCGACTGGTACGGCACCACCGTCAACCGATGCGCTCGCCTCCGCGCCGCCGCCAACCCCCGACAGATACTCGTCTCGGCCGACGTCGCCGCAGCCTCGGAGGCTCGCCTGTCCGGCGGACTCGGCTTGCGCAGCCTTGGCCGGCATCGCCTCAAAGACCTCGACGCCCCAACCGAGGTCTTCCAACTCCTCGGACCCGGCCTCGTCGACGACCACCCTCCCCCCGCTTCGCTCGTCCGCCAGCACGGCCTCCGCCTGCCGCCGACGCCGCTCGTGGGCCGAGCAGACGATCTCGCTCGAGTGCTCGACGCCGTCGACCGCGTCGAGCGAGTCACGATCACGGGCGCGCCAGGCGTCGGGAAGTCGCGTTTGGCGCTCGAAGCGGCGGCGGCGTGGTTCTCGACCCACGACGGCGAGGTCGTCGTGTGGCCGGTGACGGCGACGGGAGCCAGGGTTGGCGACGACGATCTCGTCGTGGTCGACGACGCCGACCGGTTCACCGGTCCGTGGCCAGCCGGGCGGTGGTTGGCGACGAGCCGGGAGCCGACCGGCCGCGAGGACACGGTCGTCCGGCTGGCGCCCCTCGACGACCTCGACGCCACCCGGCTCCTGGTCGAGTTGGCCGGCGAGGCGCCGGGCCCGACTCCCGAGGTCACCTGCGGTCTCCCGCTCGCCATCGGTCTGTTGGCCCGGCGGCTGGGGTCGATGGATCCCGACGCCTTGGTCGATCGCTTGGAACGCGACCCGCTCGCCGTGCTGGGCGGAGATCGTCGGGCCGAGCCGGCTCGGCACACCTCTGTCCGCGCCGCCCTCGACTGGGGGTGGGACGCGCTCGAGAGCGACGCCCGCGACGATCTCATCGATGCGAGCCCCGGTGACGCCCGATGGGTCGACGCTGGCTGGCACGAGCCCGACGGACCCCTGCCGCTGATTGTTTCCTACCTGGCCCAGCGCGCCGGGGAGGCGAGGTGAACGAGGAGTTACCGGATGGCGTCGTCACCCTGCTCTTCACCGACGTCGAGGGGTCGACGCGGTTGTGGGAACTGCACGGCGAGCGGATGCTGCGGCTGCTCGCCGCCCACGACGTGATCGTCGCCGCGGCCGTCGAGGGCCGGGGTGGCGTACTCCAACGCTCGAGGGCGGAGGGCGACAGCAGCTTCGCCGTCTTCGCTGACGCGACGTCCGCCCTCGCCGCCGCCATCGATCTCCAGCGCGAGATGACCGCCCACCCTTGGCCGACCGATCTCCGCATTCGCACCCGGGCCGCGCTCCACACCGGCGTCGTCGAGATCAGGGGCGGGACCTACTACGGCTCGGTCGCGAACCGGTGCGTCCGGCTGCGTTCGCTGGCCCACGGGGCGCAGACGATCGCCTCCGGGGCGACTGCCGGCGCCGTGCACGGCAACCTCCCGCCGCGCGCCGCGCTCGTCGACCTCGGGCTCCACCGGCTCAAGGACCTCGCCGTCCCCGAGCGGGTCTTCGAACTCCGCCACCCCGACCTCACCACCGATTTCCCTCCGCTCCGATCGCCCGACGCCGAGCGGCACAACCTGCCCCAGCGCCGCGGTCGATTCGTGGGGCGTTCCCGCGACCGCCGCGAGGTGGCCAAGGCCCTCGAACACGAACGGATCGTGACGCTGACTGGTACAGGGGGCGTCGGCAAGACCCGGCTGGCCCTCGAAGTGGCATGGGGTCGCGTCGACGACGGCGTCCGCGATGGAACGTGGTTCGTCGACCTCACGCCGGCGGTCGGCCACGAGGCCGCCATCGTCGCTTTGGCCAGCCGCGGTCGGCGTACGCGAGCAGCCAGGTCGACCGTTGAGCGAGTCGGTGGTCGACGCACTCGGCGACGACGCCGCCCTCGTCGTGCTCGACAACTGCGAGCACGTGGTCGACTGCGGCCCGCGCCCTGGCCGCGCTGCTCCTCCAGACGCCGTCGGTCCGACTGCTGGCGACGTCACGAGAGGCGCTCGGCCTGGAGGGCGAACGCGTTCGGCCCATGCCGGGGCTCCCCGTCAGCGAGGCCGTCTCGCTGTTCGCCGACCGGGCGCCGGCCGTCGTGTTGGGGGAAGACGTCGAACGCCTCTGCGACCGGCTCGAGGGCATCCCGCTTGCCGTCGAGGTCGCCGCCGCCCGCGCCGAGTCGCTCGGCACCGCCACCGTCGAGGCAGGGATCGTCGCCGCGTTGGCGGAGGAGGCGGGCCGGACCGTGCTCGACGCCACGCTGGCCTGGTCGCACGACCTCCTCGACGACGACGAGCGGGCGTGTTACCGGCGCCTCGGCGTGTTCGCCGGCACGTTCACCCTCGACGCCGCCGAGGCCGTGGTCCCCGACGAGGGCGGCTCCGTCGCCGTCGAGGACGTGCTCGACCTCGTCAGCGCCACGGTCGAACGCTCGCTCGTCTACCTGGCCGATGGCGGCGGTTACCGCCAACTGGCTGTGGTTCGGGCGCATGCCGGCGGACTCGCCCGCGCCGCCGGCGAGTGGACCGATCTGTGCCACCGGCACCTGGCGTGGGCCGTGGCCGGAACGGTCGAGAGCCGGAGCGAGACCGACGACCGGCTGCGCCTCGACGGGCTGCGACTCGTCTCTGACGACCTGCTCGCCGCCCTCGAACGGCCGATGGACGAACCGTGGACGTCGGCCCAGGTCGAGTTGGCCGGCGCCCTGGAGGAGTTCTGGATCACGCGGGGCGCGTTCGCCGACGGACGCCGGAGGCTCGAAGCCATCCTTGACGGCGGTGCCGGCTACCGGAGCCACCGGGCCGAAGTCCTCCGGAGCGCCGGCGCCTTGGCCGAGGCCCAAGGCGACCTCGACGCCGCCGATTCGCACCTGGCCCGCTCCCAAGCACTCCTCGAAGAGATCCTGGGCGAGCTTCGTGCGGCGGGTTCAGATCTTCTCCCAGCCTTCGAGGACCAATGGGTGCGCACCGTGACCCGGCGCTCCGAGGTCGCACGCCTCTCGGGCGACCTCGACCTCGCCGCGGCGCTGGCGGCAAGCGCTGTCGCCGCGTCGACACCGGGAAGCCTGATCGCGGCGTCGGCTGCGTTCGCCGCTGGCCTGGCCGCGTTCGCCCGCCGTCCCGGCCCCGAGGCCGAAGCGACGATGGCTGCCGCCCTTCGCGCCGCCGAGGACGCGTCGGCCGACCACCTCGCCGCCGATTGCCTCCGCACCCTCGGCGGCGTGGCCCGGCTCCGAGGCGACCTCGCCAGTGCACAGAGCCAGTACACGTCTGCACTGGTGATCGACCGACGGCTGGGCAACCAGGCCGGCCTGGCCCGCACGTTGCTCAACCTGGCCGACGTGGCCGCACTTCGCGGAGCGACCGATGCCGTCGATCTCGTCGACGAAGGTCTGGCGCTCGCCCGCCAGATCGGCGACGCCAGAGCCGAGGCCGACGGGATCGAAATCGCCGGTTTGTTGGCCCTCGACCGCGGCGACGTCGATGACGCCATCGAGTTGTTGCGCGAGAGCGTGAAGCGCCGAGCGGCCATCGGCTTGTCCGCCGACGAGGCGCTCGGCCGGGCCCACCTGTCGTCGGCCCTGGTCGCGGCCGAGCGGATCGACGAGGCCGTCGTGGAGGCGGCACGGGCGAGGGCGACGTTTGAGACCGACGGCGACCGCCGCGGCGTGGCCCGGGCCGGGGCCGCCCATGCCGTCGCGCTGGCGCGGGCCGGATCATTCGCCGCCGCCGAGGAGGCCCTCGCACGGGCGGTGGGTGCCATCGCCGAGGGCGGGCTGCCCTTGGAAGCCATCGTCGCCGACACCGCCACCGCCGCCGTGGCCGAGGCCCGAGGCGACCCGACCAGGGCGTCGGGGGCACGGGATCGCGCCGCGTGGAGGGCTGCCGAGCTCGGTGTTGTCCGAGCCTGACATCGATCCTGTGACCGATGTCTTGTTGCCTCGGACCACCCGTCCATGGTTCGATGTGCCTAGTCACCGGCGGAGGTGGCCCCATTCCTTAGGCGGGAGAGCTTCATGAAGAACGTTTTGCGACGGGTATTGGCCACGGCGGTAGCGGCGGCCTCGATCGGCGCCATCGGCGTCGTCACCCATCCGGCCTCGGCCGGCACGGTGTGCGCGCCGGCCGGGGTGTGCATCACCACGACCGGAGACCAGCAACCCGGCGCCGTGGGGCTGCTCAACCGCACCATCGCCGACACCGAGCGCACGGCGGCCGGCTACGTCGGAAGGATCGGCGGCGGCGGCGACGTCTGTCAGCCCATCCTCGGCGGCGTGAACCCCCCTCCCCTGCCCGGGCCGACCCCCGGCGTTCGTCCCTGCGACGCCGTCGGCATTGCCACCGACGCCGTCAACGGCATCGCGGACGGCGTCACCGTCGGAGCGGTTGACCGCACCCTCGCTGTCGTCGTCGCCATCGTCGGTCGCGGCGGCGAGGTCTGCCAGCCCATCCTCGGCGGCGTCAACCCGCCGCCGGCCCCCGGACCCACGCCCGGTCTGCACCCCGGTGACCTCTGCAACGCCACGTCGTCCTCGGCCGACACGTCTCGGTCGATCGGCCGCTAACGAGTTTCCGCTGTTGGCTACCCCGGCGTCGCCGGGGTAGCCAAACCGGCGGCGTAGGTGTCGAGCACGTGGTCGAGCAGGAGTTGGGCTCCCACGAACGGGAACTCCGGGATCGTGATGCGCATCGAGGTCAGGCCGTGCACCAGCGTCCAGATCCCGGTGGCGACGAGGAAGACGTCCTGTCGGCGGAAGACCCCCGCATCCATGCACGCCTCGATGGCTGACATGAGCAAGCGGAACGTCGACACCCCCGGCATCGACCCGTCCTCGAAGTCCTCGACGGACAGCCCGTCCTTGTTCATCAACAGGATGCGGTACTGCTCGGGGTGCTCGACCCCGAAGCGGACGTAGATCTCGCCCATCCGTTTGAGCCGGGCCAGCGGGTCGTCGATGCCAGCCGAGCCTTGCTCGACCAGGGCTTCGAGCCGGGCGAACTGCATCTGGCACACCGCGAAGATGAGTTCGTCCTTGTCGGCGAAGTGTAGGTAGATCGACGGCGGGGTGACCCCGACCGCGGCGGCCACGGCGCGTATCGACACCGCCTCGGCCGAGGCGGCGTCGATCAGAAGGCCTTCGGCGGCGTCGAGGATCTCCCCCCGCAACCGATCGCCCTCGCCCCGGGCCGACCGCGCCCGCCTCGGCGCCGTTATTCCGACACCTCGGCGCGCCAGGCGGCGAGGTCGTCGACGGTGAGGCCCTCGTGTCGCAACAGCTCGTCGAGTTCCTCGTCCCGCAGGACGGCCGCCGTCTCGATCACGTTGCGACGGTAGCGACCCAGCGAGTCTTCCGGCGTCAGCGGCGTCTCGCCCTCGCTGAAACCCCATCGTTCGTAGACCCGGCGCATCGGGGCCGGCGCCCACCAGTTGGCCTCTCCGGCGAGTCGCATGAACGCGGGGACGAGCGTGGCCCTGATCAGCGTGGCGTCCATCAACACGGCCATGGTGAGCCCGACACCGAAGAGCTTGATGAACGACACGCCCGAGGTCGCCATGGCCATGAACACGATGGCGAGCAGGGCAGCGGCGGCGGTGACGATCCGCCCGGTTCGTTCGAGGCCAACGGCCACGGCCCGCTCGTTGTCGCCGGTGCGGTCGTGCTCCTCCTTGATGCGCGACAACAGGAAGACCTCGTAGTCCATCGAGAGTCCGAAGGCGATGCAGAACATCAGGATCGGTGTCGTGGTGTCGATGGTGCCGGTGGGCGTGAACCCGAGGACACCGCGGAGGTGCCCCTCCTGGAAGATCCACACCATGGCCCCGAAGGTCGCGGTCGAGGCTCAACAGGTTGAGGACCACCGCCTTGATCGGCACCAGCACGCTCCCGAACATCAAGAAGAGCACCGTGAAGGTCACAAGGGCGATGAGGCCGGCGGCGAGCGGGACCTTGGCCAGGATGGCCGCCTTGGCATCGACGAGCCGAGCCGAGGTACCCGCCACCTGCACGGGGAAGGGGGCGTCGAGGGTTCGGATCTCGCGCGACGAGGCGCTCGCCCTCGCCCGACACGGGTTCGACCGACGGGACGACGTTGAAGTAAGTCCCCGCCGGCTTGACGAAGCGGCTCGACAGGTCGTTGGCGGGCAAGATCCTGGCCCCGGCGGCGTAGTAGCCGGTGGCGGCGTCGACCCGGCTGACCCCGTCGAGGGTCGAGAGCCGGGTTGCGAACGCGTCGACGTCGCTGGCCCGGGCCATGGCATCGACCCCGAGGGCGACGACGGCGGCCGCTCCGGCCTCTTGGCTCGAGAACCCGGCACGAATCTGGTCTTGCACGACCCGGCTGGTGGCCTCGGCCGGCAACACCCGGTCGTCGGGGAGACCGAAGCGGATGTGGAGGAACGGGGCGCCGAGGAACAACAACACCGCCGTCACCCCGACGGCGTAGCGCCACGGGCGGGCCATCACCCGCACCGCCTGGTCGTGCCAGAAGCCGACGGCCGTCGTCGTCGGTTCGGGCCGACGACGGCGGATCGAGAACCGGTCGACCCGGGGTCCGAGCGCGGCGAGCACGGCAGGCAGCACGACGACCGATGCGACAGCGGCGACGCCGACCACGGCGATGCCGGCGTAGGCGAAGCTGCGGAGGAAGGCGAGGGGGAAGACGAGCAGAGCGGCGAGCGAGGCGGCCACCGTCAACGCGCTGAAGACAACGGTCCGACCCGCGGTGGCCACCGCGCGGACGACGGCCGCGTCACTGGTCATCCCTCGGGCCAGTTCCTCACGGAAGCGACTGACGACGAAGAGGCTGTAATCGATGGCCAAGCCCAGTCCCATGGCGGTCGTCAGGTTGAGGGCGAAGATCGACACCTGGGTGAAGCGGCTCACCACGAAAAGGACGAAGAACGTCCCCACGATGCTGAGCACGCCGATGGCCACCGGGAGGCCGGCGGCGACGACGCTCCCGAACACCAAGACGAGCAAGAGCAACGTGATGGGCAGGGCCACGCCCTCGGCTTTGGCGAGGTCGCCCTCGATGGTGGTCCCGACCTGGCGGAAGACTTCGGCGAACCCGCCCACGCCGACCGTCAACGCGCCCCGTTCGCCGGTCAACTGGGGCGACAGTTCGGCCACCCGGGCGTCGACTTGGTCTTCGTCGCCGGCGATGCGGGCGAGGACCAGCGCCTGATTGCCCTTGGCCGATCGCAGCGGCGGTGCGTTCCCGAGCGTCCAATACGACACGGCTTGGTCGATGCCGGGAAGGGCCGCGACCTCGGCCGTCAACGCCGCACCGGCCGCCTCCGCCTCGGGCGAGTCGACGTCGCCACCCTTGGCCGTCACCAACAAGACGAGGTTGGGTGAGCCCGCGCCGAAGCGTTGGTCGACGATCCGCTGGGCCCGTGTCGACTCGGCCCGGGGGTCTTCGAAGCCACCCGAGGACAGGTGTTCGGCGACGCCGCCGCCCACCGCGCCGCACACCGCGAAGACGACGAGGGCGGCCACCAGCACCCGCCGCCGTCGCCGGACCACCACGTTCGCCATCCGTTCGAGCATCCCGACCACCTCAAGCTATCGACGATAAGTTATCGCCGATAGCAAACCGGATGGCATCCTGGTTGTCCACGGGACATCGGTCACATCCCGCGTTGGTGTGGCCGTTCCGGTCGCTCCAAACCGTCAATGTGGCCGAAACGGCGACCGTTTCGGCCACCCCGATGAGGGATCGGGGTCAGCCGTGGTAGCCGTTGGTGATGGGCATGCGGCGGTCGCGACCGAAGGCCTTGGGGGTGACGCGGACGCCGACGGGCGCCTGGCGGCGCTTCCACTCGGCGGCGTCGATCATCCGGGCAATGCGGCGCACGAGGGCCTCGTCATGGCCAGCCTCGACGAGTTCGTCGACGGTCAGGTCGCCCTCGACGTAGCCCTTGACGATGGGATCGAGGATGTCGTAGGTCGGCAGCGACTGATCGTCGCGCTGTCCGGGACGCAACTCGGCCGACGGCGGCTTGGTCAGGACCGACTCGGGGATCAGGTCGTAGCCGGCCATCTCGTTACGCGCCCGGCACAGGTCGTAGACCGAGGTCTTCATCACGTCCTTGATCACGGCGAAGCCCCCCGCCATGTCGACGCCGTAGATCGTGGTGTAGCCGACGGCGAGTTCGCTCTTGTTGCCACAGATCAGCACCAGCCACGAGCGGAACTTGTTGGCCAGCGCCATCAGGTAGGCCGCCCGGATGCGTCCCTGCAGGTTCTCCTCGGTGACGTCGGGGTCGAACCCCTCGAAGGACGGCTCGAGCTCGACGAGCATCGCCGCGAACGCCGACTCGATCGGGATGGTGCGCAGGTCGATACCGAGGTTGGCGGCCAGCTTCTCGGAATCGCTGATCGAGCCCTCGCTCGAATAGCGCGATGGGAGGGCGACGGCGTGCACCCGGTCGGGGCCGACGGCGTCGGCGGCGATGGCGGTCACGAGCGACGAGTCGATGCCGCCCGAGAGGCCGAGCACGACGTCGGTGAAGCCGTTCTTGCCGACGTAGTCGCGGGTGCCGAGAACGAGGGCCTGGTAGATCTCCTCGTCGGCCGGGAGGCTGGGCGCGCGAGCCGGGATGCGCGGCTCGGCCTGCTCTTGGGCCGAGGCGCTGACGACGACCACCGGGAGCGCCCCGGCCGGACCCCGCCCTCGGGGGTCGAGCAGCCGCTTGCGGAAGACGGGCTGCACGTCGAGGTCGAAGACCATCACGTGCTCTTCGAACTGCGGGGCCTCGGCCACCAACGCGCCGTTGCTGTCGAAGACCACCGAGGCGCCGTCGAAGACGAGCTCGTCCTGCCCGCCGACCTGGTTGACGTAGACGAGACCGCACGACGAATCCGCCGCCCTCGTCGCCAGCATTCGGTGGCGCTCCTCGACCCGGCCGGCGTAGAACGGCGAGGCGTTGAGGTTGAGGATCAACTCGGCGCCGCCCGCCGCCTCGGCCGACATCGGGCCCGTTGGGCTCCAGATGTCCTCGCAGATCGACAAGCCGACGCGGACCCCGCCGATCAGGTAGAGCTGCAGCGGCTCCGAGCCGGGCGTGAAGTAGCGCTGCTCGTCGAACACGGCGTAGTTGGGGAGCAGCCGCTTGCGGTAGACGCCCCGCACCTCGCCGCCGGCGCACACCGCCGCCGCGTTGTAGAGGTCGAGTCCGGCGTCGGCGAACCCGACGACGGCCGCGCAGCGACCGGTGCGACCGGCGATCCGCTCGAGGATCTCGGCGTTGTCCTCGACGAAGCCGGGCTTCAGGAGCAGGTCTTCGGGCGGGTAGCCGGTGATGGCGAGCTCGGGGAAGAGGGCGACATCGGCGCCCGCCGCCTCGGCGGTCTCGAGCGCGTCGAGGATGCGCTGGGCGTTGCCGTCCAGGTCGCCGACCTTGGTGTTGATCTGGCAGGCGGCGATGCGGAGTCGGCCCATGCCGTCAGGCTACGGCCTGCTCCACCACGAGGCCGGTGGCGCACAACCGCTCCTCGCTCCCGAGCGGGCCGATGAGCTGGAGGCTGCCGGGGAGCGACCACCCCTCGACCGGGACGGGCAGGGCCAGCGCCGGGTTGCCCGACACGTTCCAGGGATAGACGAGGCTGTTGACGACGCCGTCGTCGCCGACGGGTGGCGGCGGGCCGAACATCGTCGGCATGGCAATGACGTCGACGCGTTCGAAGGCAGCGGCGACCTCGTCGGCCCACGTCTTCTGCGCCGCCTTGGCCAAAGGAACCTGGGCAGGGTCGATCCCGCGGCCCAACTCGAGGCGGGCGCGGCTCTCGTCGCTGATACCGGACGGGTCTCGTTCGTAGACCTCGCGGTCGGCGGTCCAGGCTTCGCCGAGGATGAGGACGCCGAAGGGCATGCCCGCCCCGTTCCACCCGGGAAGGTCGACCTCGACGACCTCGAATCCAGCCGCCTCCAGCGCCCGGTCGACGGCGGCGTCCAGCGAGGGATCGACCCCGTCGATTCGGAACCGCCCGACCACGGCCGCCGGTTGCGCGCCCTCGACGCTGAAGGCCGGATCGAGCAGGGCCATGCCCTCGACCACGCCGGCCACGTCGCGAGCCAGAGGACCCACGGTGTCGAGGCTGGGCGAGAGCGGCCACACCCCGGCGGTCGACACGCGCCCGAAGGTGGTCTTGAGCCCCACGATGCCGCAGCAGGCCGCCGGGAGGCGGACCGATCCGCCGGTGTCGGTACCGAGGGCGATGTCGGCCTCGTCGGTCGCCACCGCCACCGCCGACCCGCTCGACGACCCGCCCACGAGGCGATCGGGGTCGAGGGGGTTGACCGGGGCGCCGTACCACGGGTTGGCGCCGTGGGTGCCGAAGCACAACTCGTGCAGGTTGGTCTTGCCCACGATGCGGGCGCCGGCCGCCCGGGCGGTGGCGACACAGGCGGCGTCGGCAGGGGCCGGTTCGGCGACATCGGCAATCGCTTTGCACCCCACCGTCGTCGGGACCCCCGCGACATCGATGGCGTCCTTCACCGCGAGGCGAGGGCCACCGCCTGCACCGGGTTCGAGCCGGACGATCCACGTCGGGGAGGGGTCCACGCTCTTCAGCCTAGGAGTGCTCCGACGCGACGAACGGCCGCCGCATCCCTCCTCGAAGGGGGGCGCGGCGACCGCTGGTCGACGAAACGGTGGGTCTCAGCGCTTCTTGGCCGCCGGGGCCTTCTTCGCCGCCGGCGCCTTCTTGGCCGGGGTCGCAGCCTTCTTGGCCGGAGCCTTGGAGGCCGGCGTAGCCGCCTTCTTGGCCGGAGCCGCCTTCTTGGCCGTGCCACCGAGGACGCCGGGGGCGACCTTCGGCGCCAGGCTCGGCGTCATCACTGCGTCCTTGAACGCCTTGAGCATCGTGACGCGGGGCTTGGTGCTGGCCTTGATCTTGATGGCCTCGCCGGTGGCTGGGTTGCGGCCCATGCGGGCCGGCCGCGACACCTTGGCGAACTTGGCGAATCCGCTGATCGACACGACCTCTCCCTTGGAGACGGCTGCGGTCAGCACATCGGTGACGCCCTTCAAGGCGGCGTCGACCTGCTTGGGCTCCATGCCGGTGTGGGTGGCGACGGCATTGACGAGCTCGCGACGGTTCATGGTGTTGTGTTTCTCCTTGGTCGGAACTTCGCCAGTGTGACGGCAAAACGGGCCGGAACCGTGGATACCCGGTTCCGACCCGTTCGTTCGTCGCGACGAGTGGCTACTTGGCCAGGGCCGTGCAGCAGGTGTTGGTGATCAGGCGGGTGACGGTGTACGGATCGCAGTTGGCGTTGGGACGCCGATCCTCGAGGTAGCCCTTGCCGTCCTTCTCGACCTGCCAGGGGATCCGCACCGAGGCGCCGCGGTCGGAGACGCCGTAGGAGAACTCGTTCCACGGGGCGGTCTCGTGCAGGCCGGTGAGGCGGTGCTCGATGCCGAAGCCGTAATGGTGGACGTGCTCCTCGGCGTTCTTGCCCAGCGCCTCACAGGCAGCCACGACGGCGTCGTAGTTCTCGCGCATGGCGGCGGTGGAGAAGTTGGTGTGGGCGCCAGCGCCGTTCCAGTCACCGCGCACGGGCTTGGGATCGAGCGTCACGGATACGCCGAACTCTTCGCCGAGGCGGTGCAGGAGCCAGCGGGCCACCCACATCTGGTCGGACACTTCGAGGGGCGGCAGGGGTCCGACCTGGAACTCCCACTGACCGGGCATGACCTCGGCGTTGATGCCCGAGAGCGAGATGCCGGCCCTGAGGCAGGCGTCGAGGTGGGCTTCGACCATCGGACGGCCATAGACGTCGTCTTGGCCGACGCCGCAGTAGTAGGGACCCTGCGCTCCGGGATAGCCGCCCGACTCGGGGAAGCCGAGGGGTCGGCTGCCCTTGAAGAGGGTGTACTCCTGCTCGATGCCGAAGATCGGCTCCTGGCTGGCGAACTTCCCCGCCACCTCGGCCAGCGCGGCGCGGGTGTTGGTCGGGTGCGGCGTCATGTCGGTGAGGAGGACCTCACACATGATCAGCTTGTCGTTGCCGCCGCGGATCGGGTCGGCGAACGACGCCACGGGGTTGAGGACGCAGTCGCTCGCCTTGCCGGGCGCCTGGTTCGTGCTCGAACCGTCGAAGCCCCAGATCGGGGGCGTCTCGTCGTCTTCGATGATCTTCGTCTTCGAACGGAGAAGGGGCGTCGGCTCGGTCCCGTCGATCCAGATGTATTCAGCCTTGTATGCCATGGACCAGACGGTAGCGAGCCGCAAGTTTCGCATCAGTTCCCGTTGTGTGAACGCTCTGTTACACGGGCCGACGGGCCGGATCGGGATGCCACACTCCACCCATGCAGCGCCATCAGGACTACGTCCTCCGCTCCGTCGAGGAGCGCGGGATCCGATACATCCAGCTCTGGTTCACCGACGTACTCGGCATCCGCCGGGGTTTCAGCATCACGCCGGCCGAACTGGAGAACGCCCTCGAGGACGGCATGACCTTCGACGGGTCGGCCGTCGACGGGTTCAGCCGTGTGCAGGAGTCCGACGTGTTGGCCATGCCCGACGCCCGCACGTTCCAGATCCTTCCGTGGCGCACCGACGACGTCCCGGTGGCCCGGATGTTCTGCGATGTGGTCAACCACGACGGCGAGCCCTTCGCCGGCGACCCTCGCCAAGTGCTCCGCCGGCAACTCGAGCGGGCCCGCGAACTCGGATTCACGTTCTACGCCGCGCCCGAACTCGAGTACTTCTACTTCGGTGGCGGCGATCCCCACCAGCCCCTCGTCCCGCTCGACCGGGGCTCGTATTTCGAGATGTCGGTCAACGACCTCGGCAGCGAACTGCGGCGCAAGACCGTGCTCCTCCTCGAGGACATGGGCATCCCGGTCGAGTACTCCCAGCACGAGGACGCGCCGAGCCAGCACGAGATCGACCTGCGCCACACCGACGCGCTGTCGATGGCCGACACCGTGATGACGGCCCGGCTGATCGTCAAGGAGGTGGCCCAGGATCGCGGCGTGCACGCGACGTTCATGCCCAAGCCCCTCGCCGGCGTCCAGGGCTCGGGGATGCACACGCACTTCTCGCTCTTCGAGGGCGACGACAACGCGTTCTCCGACGAGAGCGACGAGCACGGGCTCTCCAAGGTCGGCAAGGGGTTCATCGCCGGCGTGTTGACGCACGCCCGGGAGATGACCGCCGTCACCAACCAATGGGTCAACTCCTACAAGAGGCTGGTCACGGGGTACGAGGCGCCCATCCACGTGGGTTGGGCCCGCAACAACCGCACGGCCATCGTCAACGTGCCGCACCCGAAGAAGGGTCGGGTCGAGGCCACCCGCATCGAGTACCGGGCCCCCGATCCGTCGTGCAACCCGTACCTCACGTTCGCGGTGATCCTGGCCGCGGGTCTGGCCGGAATCGAGCGGGGCTACGAGCTCCAGGACGTGTCGTCGGGCAATCTCTATGAACTGACCGACGAACAGCGCAAGGTGTCCGGGATCAAGTCGCTGCCCGGAAGCCTGGCCGAGGCCGTTGATCTCATGGAAGGCTCCGAGCTCATGGCCGAGGTCCTGGGGGCCCACGTGTTCGAGTGGTTCATCCGAAACAAGCGAGACGAGTGGACGGCCTACAAGACCCAGGTCTCCCAGTTCGAGCTCGACCGCTACCTCCCGACGCTCTAGTTCACCGATGGAACCCCTCCTCCTCTACCCGGACCCGGCGCCGCCGGAGCTGGCCCAGGCCCTCGATCTGGGCGGCTACCCGTGGAAGGCGGCCGCTTCGGTGGAGGCCGCCGGCGCCATCGAGCCGGCCGACGGGTGGGCGGGAGCGATCGTGGTCGCCGATGCCGACAGCGACGGCGCCTTCACCTTCTGTCGCACGCTGCGTCGCCGTGACATCCCGCTCGAACCGGTGCTGTTGTTGGTCTCGGGCGCGCAACTCAGCGACCTCGAGTTGCGCGACGACCTCTTCGACGACTTCTGCCTGTCGCCCTTCCACCCCCGTGAGCTCGAGGCCCGCCTCAAGCACCTCTTCTGGCGCACGGGCAGCGGCACCCGGCCCGAGTTGGTCGAGTACGGGCCTCTCGTGCTCAACCTCGAGACGTATCAGGCTGCCATCGAGACCAAGCCTCTCGACCTGACCTACATGGAGTACGAGCTCCTCAAGTTCCTGGCCACCAACCCGGGCAAGGTGTTCACGCGCGAGATTCTCCTCTCCCGGGTGTGGGGCTATGAGTACTACGGCGGCGCCCGCACCGTCGACGTCCACATCCGGCGGCTCCGAGCCAAGCTGGGTGAGGAGCACGCCAACCTGATCTCGACGGTGCGTTCGGTGGGCTACAAGTTCGGCCAACCCCGCTGGAGCCTCTGACCGAGGTGGGCGATTCGCGGCTGTCCACCTGACGGGCGACGCCTCGGTCGGACAAGATGGGCGGGGGTTGCCGTGGCGGTGGCCCCGTCCGTCCCCACCCCGGAGGTATCCCGCATCGTGATCTACACCAGCCCGCTGCCCGACGTCGAGATCCCCACCTCGACGATCACCGAGTACGTGCTGGCCCGCGTCGACGAGATGGCCGACCGGGCGGCGCTGGTCGACGGCGCGTCGGGGCGCACGCTCACCTTCGCCGAATTGCGAGCCGCCATCCGCAGCTTCGCCGGCGGCCTCGAAGCCCGGGGCTTCGGGCCCGGCGACACGCTCGCGCTCATGGCGCCCAACATCCCCGAGTACGCCGTCGTCTTCCACGGCGTGGCGCTCGCCGGTGGCACCGTCACCACCCTCAATCCCACCTACACCGCCGACGAGATCCGCCACCAACTCAACGACTCCAAGGCCAGCATCATGGTCACGGTTTCGGCCGTGCTCCCCGTCGCCCAGGCCGCGGTCGAGGGCACCGCCGTCACCGAGGTGTTCTCCATCGACCCCGCCGACGGCGCTTCGCCCATCTCGGGCCTGTTCGGCGATCCGATCGACCAGGTCGAGGTCGACCCCGCCACCCATGTGGTGGTCATGCCCTATTCGTCGGGCACCACCGGGCTCTCCAAGGGCGTCATGCTCACCCACCGCAATCTGGTGGCCAACCTGGCCCAGATGACCCACGTGCTCGAGTACGGCGACAACGAGGTGGCCATCGCCGCCCTGCCGTTCTTCCACATCTACGGGATGCAGGTGTTGATGAACGGGTTGTTGGCCAACGGCTGCACCGTCATCACCATGGCCCGCTTCGACCTGCCCGCCGCGCTCGGGTTGATCCAGGACCGCAAGGTCACCCAGTTCTTCGCCGTGCCTCCCATGGTGCTGGCGCTGGCCAAGCACCCGATCATCGACAACTACGACCTGTCCTCGCTCAAGCTCGTGTTCTCGGGTGCGGCACCCCTCGGCGCCGAGTTGGCCCAGGAGGCGGCCACCCGTATCGGCTGCGAGGTCACCCAGGGCTACGGGATGACCGAGCTGTCACCGGTTTCGCATGCGACGCCCCCGGGCCAGGGCAAGCCCGGCTCGGTCGGCATCACGATCTCCAACACCGAGTGCCGCATCGTCGACGCCGACGGCAAGGATCAAGACGTCGCAGGCGAAGGCGAGTTGTGGGTCAAGGGCCCCCAGGTCATGAAGGGCTACTTCGGAAACGAGGGCGCCACCGCCGCCACCATCGACGGCGAAGGCTGGCTGCACACCGGCGACGTCGGCCGCTTCGACAGCGACGGCCACCTCTACATCGTCGACCGCGTCAAGGAGCTCATCAAGTACAAGGGCTTCCAGGTGCCGCCGGCCGAGCTCGAGGCGCTGCTCCTCACCCATCCCGACGTGGCCGATGTCGCCGTCATCGGCGTGCCCGACGACGAGGCCGGCGAGCTGCCCAAGGCCTTCATCGTCCGCAAGCCCGACACCGCGGTCAGCGCCGAAGACATCCAGGCGTTCGTCAAGGACAAGGTCGCGTCGTACAAGCAGGTGCGCCAAGTCGTCTTCGTCGACGAGATCCCCAAGTCGGCGTCGGGCAAGATCCTCCGTCGCATGCTTCGCGACGGGTCGGCCGGCTAGTAGTAGAGGTCGGTCAGCTCACTGTTCGGGTGGGTGTCCTCGCCGTTTGACTTGAGGGCCCACCCGACGAAGGCCGAGAGCACGCCACCCGTCATCAGGAACGAGACGGGAAGTGCGACCACGAGGACCACGAGGATGATGACGGCACCGAGCACGCCGTCATCCTTCCCCAACGAACGCCCACGCCTCAATCTCCACCAGCGCGTTGCGGGGGAGGGCGCCGACCTGGAAGGCCGAGCGAGCCGGCTTGTTGCCTTCCAGCGCGGCCTCGTAGGGGCCGTTCATCTTCGGCCAGTCGGCGATGTCAGCGAGAAAGACCGTGGTCTTCACGATCTGGGCCATGGTCGCCCCCTTCGACTCGAGGAGTGTCCGGATGTTGGCCATGCACTGGGCCGTCTGGGCCTCGACGCCGTCGACCATCTCACCGGTCGGGTCGACACCGAGTTGCCCGGCGGTGACGAGCCAATCGCCGGCGGCGACGATGGGGCTGTAAGGGCCGGCCGGAGCCGGGGTGGGATCGGTCATGCGCGAGATCCTCTCTCTGTGGGCCATTGGGGCGGACAGCCCCGTTGCATCCAGACTGCGGCCGCCACGGCGGCAAAGACGGCGTCGGAGCCGTTGACCGCCGGCCCATCGTCGTCTTCGATGGCCACCTCGACGGTGGGCATGTCCTTGGCTCGAAGGATGCCGAAGGACCGGATGGTGAGGTCGTGTACGCAGCCCTCGTCGTCGACGGCCAACCCTTCTGACGTCACCCAGCCCAGCGCTTGGTGAGCAGCGCCGATGACGTAGGACCGCAGCACGGTGGCGTCGAGCACCCGGCCGGCCGAGACCCGGATGGAGATGTCGCCCCGTTCGTCGACCCCGGCTTCGGCCCAGCCCCCGTCGGGGCCATCGACCCGAGCCCGTCCCGCCAGCGCCGCCCGCAGCACCCACGCTTCGGCCCACCCCGCGCCCCGGACGGCGGTGCTCGTCGGGGGCCCGGCAAGATCGAACTCGACGACGTCGACCCCGGGGAGCACGGCCTGGATGCGAGCGGCGATGCCCGGCGTGCGGGCGACGTGGATGAGTCCTGTGCCGTCGTGACGGAGTCCGGCGGCGAGCGGCGGCCGTTTGGGCCCGAGTTGCACGGTGTCCTCTCGGCTGAGCACGACGCGCACGGGACGGCCGTGTTCGTCGGCCAGACGTCGGGCCACCTCGCCCACCGGCGAATCGGCCTTGGCGCCGAACGCGCCACCGTTGGCCAGCGGCGAGGCCGGGGCGCCACCAGGAGAGCACCAACTCGCATCGGGCTCGAGGTAGGCGGGCTCGACCCAGGTGGTCTGCAGGGTCAGATCCCACGCGCCGGCGGGAACCTCGAGGGGATGTCGCGGCGCCAGCGTCGTGCGCCGACCCTGCACCTTGCCCGCCCGTCGGCGGGCGTCGGCCAAGGACTCGCCGACCGTCCATCCACCGGCACCGTCGGGCACGGCCACCAGGGCGTCGATCGGGGCGGTGTCGTCGGCGAAGCCGCCTCCGCCGAGAGCCACGTCGCGGCCGACCCGCTGGGACGACTCGACCCTCGATGGTCGCCCGTTCGGTGCTGCACGCCGGATCGACAGACTGTGGACCGCCGCCCGGCGTGCAAGCCGCCTCGATGATCGTCTGCCAGCCGGTACAGCGACACAAGTGAGCCAGCAGCGCGGTCTCGGCCTTGGCGTCATCGATCTCGCCGGGGTGACCGAGCGAGGCCAGCCGGGCCACGATGCCGGGCGTGCAGAAGCCGCACTGGCTGCCGCCGGTGGACACGAGCGCATCTGCCCACGCCTCGGCGAGGTCGCCGTCGAGGCCTTCTATCGTGGTGACCGTCCGGCCTGCAACCCGCCGAGCCGGGGTCACGCACGAGACCCGCGGGGCACCGTCGACCAGGACCGTGCAGCAGCCGCACTGGCCCTGAGGTGAGCACCCGTCCTTGGCCGAATGCACGCCGAAGTGTTCCCGCAGCACGTCGAGAAGGGTGGCGCCGGCATCATCGACGTCGACTTGGGCGCCGTTCAGCGTGAATTGCATGCCCGGCTCAGCCTAAGGATCGACGGGTCAGTTCGAAGCACAGCACGCCGGCAGCGACGGCAACGTTGAGCGACTCCACCCGCCCGGCCATCGGGATGCGGAGACGCTCGTCGACGGCCACCCGCACACCACCCGACTCGCTGCCCAGAACGAAGGCGCTGCGCACGGGGAAGGGTCGCGGGTCCCAGACACTGCGCTCGGCGGCCCCGTCGAGACCGAAAACGGCGAAGCCCGCGCCGCGGAGCACCTCGACGGCCGAGGCGGGATCGTCGGCTCGGAGTACGGGAGCCTCGAGGGCGACGCCAGCCGACGCTTTGACCACCAGCGGGCCGATGTCGGGCACGCCGACCTTGGGCACGACGATGCCCACGAGTCCGGCAGCGGTGGCAGCCCGCAGGATCATCCCCACGTTCTGGGGATTGGTCACGCCATCGAGAACGAGCACGGCCCCGTCGAGACCGGCCGCCACCTCCGCATCGAGTCGGCGCAGCGCGGGGGCAACGATGTCGGCCACCACGCCTTGGTCCTGGCGGCCGTTGCGGCTCACCTTGGTGACGCGCGCGGCCGGCACCCGGAGAACCTCGACGCCGCGACGGGCCGCCTCGCGCACCAGGGTGTCGATCTGGGGGCCACCGGCGTTGTCGGCGACCATCACCTTGTCGATGGTCAGGCGTTGATCAGCCAGCGCCTCGAGGACGGGCTTGCGCCCGAACACCGTGACGAACCGGTCACGGGGATTGGCCGGTCGTGCGTCCGGACGCGTCACGGCCCGGCTGCCTCGAGGAGCGCCGGGCCGTGAGCGGTCGGAGTTAGGAGAAGGACTGGCCGCAGCCGCACGTGCGCTGGGCGTTGGGGTTGTTGATGGCGAAGCCGGCCCCCTGGAGCCCGTCCTTGAAGTCGAGCGTGGCCCCGGACAGCAGCTTGGAGCTGGCCGGGTCGACGAGGACCTTGACCTTGGTGGCCTCGCCGAACGTCAGCTGGACGTCGTCGCCAGCCACCTCGGAATCGAAGAACATCTCATAGCTGAAGCCCGAGCAGCCGCCCGGTCGGACAGCCACCCGCAACGCCAGGTCGTCCTGGCCTTCCTGGGCGATCAGATCAGCGACCTTGGTGATGGCGCTATCGGTCAGGGAGATCGTGTCGGTCGTCTCGGTGATGCTCACGCGGATGCCTCCTCGGCGGAACGTCGTGTTGTCCAGGGTACTACCGTGCCGGCCATGACGGACCACCGCGGCCTGGCTGTAACCACCTACAACCACGCGTGGGACCTCTTGGATTCCCCAGATCGCACCTCGGCCCAGGACGACGAGGTCCTGACCTTGGCCTTCGCATCTCGCTACCACTGGGCACAGGCCGGCGGTGAGGACGAGCAACTCGCCGTCGGCGACTGGTTCATCGGCCACGTCTCGGCCAACCTCGGCCTGGCCGCCCTCGCCCTGCGGTTCTCCCAGCGGGCCTTCTCCCGCGTCGAGTCGATGGACGCCCCTCCTTGGCTCAGGGCGTCGGCCCTCGAAGGCATGGCCCGGGCCCACGCATCGGCCGGCGAGCACGCCGAACGCGACCGTTACGCCGCGCTGGCCGAGGCCGCCCTCGCCGGCATCGACGACCCCGACGAGCGCGAGATCATCGAGGACCAACTCCGCTCCATCGACTGACCCCCGGCGCTTTCCGGCAGAAGGTGTTGCCAGGGCCACGATTCGCGCCGGAAAGCCGCAAGTCACCACCGGCGCTTTCCGGCAGAAGGTGTTGCCAGGGCCCCAATTCGCGCCGGAAAGCGGCTCAGGTGACGGCGAGGTCGACGTGACAGGGGTCGCGGTCGGCGAGGGTGGCAAACCCCGTGACCTCGGCGCCGCCCAGTTCGTCGACGAATCCCTCGATGAGCCCGCGATGGAGGTTGCACACGAGGTCGGGGTACTGCTCGGCCAGTTCTCGGAAAGGGCAGTGGGTGAAGGCGATGGTCGCCGCCTTGCCCTCTGCAGCAGTGGCCGGGTCGAACCCCAACTCGGCCAAGGCATCACCGAGCGCAGCGACACAGGGCCGGCCCCGGCGGCGGTCGGCGGCGGCGCGCCCCTGCTCTTCGCCGAGCGCGGCGACATCGTCGGTGTCCGGAGCCATGAAGGCGGCCACGTCGGCCAGCATCCGGGCCAGGACGGGCCACGCCGACGGCTCGAGACCGAGGGACGGGGCGTCGGCGGCCAGCGAATACCGGTGCTGGGGACGGCCGACATGGCCCTTGGCATCGACCCATACGTCGAGCAAACCGATGTCGCGCATGCGCTCGAGGTGGGGACGCACGGTGTTGGGATGCAGGTCGAGCACATCGGCCACCTCGGCCGTCGACTTGGGCGAAACCGACCGGGCCAACTCCAGGTAGATCGCGTACCGGGTGTTGTCCCCCAGCGCCTTGAAAACGGCCAACCGATCCACCCGGCGATTTTACCCATGGAAACCGGTAAAATTCATCTTGTGCCCATCACCGACGACGCGGTCGTCAATGCCCTGCGCGGTGTCATCGACCCCGAACTCGGCGACAACGTGGTCGATCTCGGGATGGTGGCCGGATACGGCGCCCTTCCCGACGGCCGCTTCGAAGTCCGCATCTCGCTCACCACCGCCGGTTGCCCGTTGCGGGCCCAGTTGATGAAGGACGTCCGAGCCCACGTCGGAGCCATCCCCGCCGTCGGTGGTGCCGAGAAGGTCAAAGTCGACGTTCGGCGAGATGACAGCCGAGCAGAAGAAGTCGCTGATGGACCGCGCCCGGTGGAAGGCGACCGAGCGCGACGAAGTCGACATCGACATCCCGGCGACGGCTCGCGTCGTCGCCATCTCCTCGGGCAAGGGCGGCGTCGGCAAGTCGTCGGTCACCGCCGGATTGGCCATGGCACTCGCCCGTCGCGGCCTCACCGTCGGCGTACTCGACGCCGACATCGGCGGGTTCTCGATCCCTCGCTTGCTCGGCCTCACCGCCCGCGTCGACGCCGAACGCGACGAGTCCTCGGGCAAGGTCCGCATCGCTCCCCTCGCCCTTCCCGTCGGCGACGCCGGGGGCGGGCTCAAAGTGGTGTCGATGGGCTCGATCGCTGGCGCCGAAGAGGACCAAGCCATCATGTTGCGCGGCCTCATGCTCAACCGGGCCGTCCAGCACTTCCTCGAAGATGTGCGCTGGGGCGAGGTCGACTACCTGCTCATCGACATGCCGCCGGGAACCAGCGACATCCAGATGGGCCTGGCTCGGATGCTGCCCCGCACCGAGGTCGTCGTCGTCACCACGCCCGCCATCGGCGCCCAGAAGGTCGCGGCCCGGGCCGCCGACATGGCGGCCAAGGGCCATCTCCGGGTCGCCGGGGTGGTCGAGAACATGGCCTCGTTCACCTGCGACCACGGCGAGACCTACGCGCTCTTCGGCGAAGGCGGGGGCCAACGGTTGGCCGAGGACATCGGCGTGCCCCTTCTCGCCTCGCTTCCGCTCGACCCCAACGGCGAACGCCTCGAAGCGGCCATCGCCGACCTGGCCGAGCGCATCGTGACCGAGGCCATCCCGATGGTCACGATGACCGACTGCACCGCCCGGCTCCTCGACTCCGTCGAAGCCGCCCTCGGTCCCAAGCGCTAACCGAGCACGCGCACCCGGCCAGCCACCGGGTCGACCTCGATGGTGGCGCCGTCGGGGATCTGGGCCATCGCCTCTGCCGTCCCGATAACCGCCGGCAGGTCGAGCTCACGGGCGATCACCGCGGCGTGACACAGGAGGCCGCCCTCCTCGGTGACGAGGCCGCCCGCCAGCGCGAGCACGGCGTTGTAGGTCGGGGCGGTGTACGGGGTGACGACGACGTCGCCGGGCTGGACCGAATCCAACGCCTCGGTCGCGTCGCGGACGACCCGAGCCACGCCGACGTAGGACCGCGACCCCACCCCGGTGCCCTGCAGAGAAGCGTGGGCGGGGTCGGCCTCGAGCGAATCCACGACGGTCAACACGATGCGGGTGATGCGACCGAGGTGTTCGGGCATCACGGCCACCGGCGGGAGGGCCGACTTCCGGCCGAGATGGGCGGGCGCCTCGAGCGTCGCCCACCAACGCCGTTCGGCGGCGCGCCGTTCGATCTCGTCGGCAGGTACGAGCGCCCCGCCCTGGAGGGCCGCAGTCACCTCTTCGATCGTCAACTCGAACACCGACGAGCCGAGGTCGAGCCGCCGCCCGGCCTCGAGCAGCGCCCGGCGGAGGAGCCCGGCCGGCCACTCGTAGGTAAGCGGACCGTTCTCGTCGCGAAGGCCATAGGACGCACGAGCGTCAGTCACCGCGTCGTCGAAACTCGCCCGCGCCGCCTGGGGAATCTCGGCGCGGAGCGCGATCAGGGGATCGTCCGCGCGCTCGGGCTCGGGGCGGGCCGCGGCGCGGATGGACTGCACCACGACACCTGGCAACTCGGCCAAACAGCGATCCTCGAGGTCGTAGCCCGTGGTCAACCGCCAGCCGTGGAAGCGCAGATAGGTGTCCAGCCGCTCGGCGCAGTCGTCACTTGCCGCTCTGACACTGTCGAGATCGTCGACGGCCGCCGGGTCGACGCCGGCGGCACGCAGCGACTCGGCCAAGGCCCGCAGAAGATCGGCCGGACCGCGAGTTGCAGGCGACGCCGCCGCCATCGCACGAAACGTGTCGTCGCGGTGCAAGCCGAGGTCTTCGAGCAGCACCATCAAGTTGCCCAACGGACCCATGTCGGAGACGTGGAGACGGAAGTGCAACGCCGTCGACCAACGCAAGTGGTCGTGGACCTCCCCGAGATGCCGGGCCAACGATCGGTCGTCGATGGTGCCCGCGTCCTCGACGTTGACGTCGTGAAAGGCGAGCGCCCGCTCGATGAGGAGTGGCCGCCACTCCTCATCCCACTGGCGTAGCTCGGTGCACCATCGCTTGGAGGCAAAGCTCTCGCCGGCCCGTCGCTCGGCCCGGCGAAATGCCGGGTGGATCCGGGTCGCGAGCCAGAGCAAGGCGGCTGGGGGATCGGGCAGGTCGCGTCGGCCCCCGACGAGCGGGACCAGGCGACGGTAGAACTTCCCGTTCACCCAGGACATGTCCATGGTCCGCAACGGCGACCCGAAGGCCGACAGCCCATCCTCCATGCCGCGCGGAATGCATTCGCGGTAGAGGGCGCGCTGGATGGGACCGGGGGCGGCGCTGCAGTGGGAGCGGTCGAGGTCCCAGCTGCCGGGACCTGGTTTGTCCCACTGCGCCTCGGTCATGCCGTCGCCCTCGCGTCAGTCGGCGATTCGAAGGGCGACGGCGGGACGGATCTTCGACGCTTGTTGGGCCGGACTGGCGGTGGCCGCAAGGGTGGCGACGAAGGCGAGGCCGATGATGACGGCGAGTTGTCCGATGGGGACGGAGAAGGTCAACCCGTCGCCGAAGGCGCCACTGGTGAGCAACCGCCAGGTGGAGATGAGGGCGAGGCCGGTACCGAGGAAGATGCCCTCGAGAGCGACGAAGGTCGACTCGGCCAGGAACGCTCGCCGCACCTGCTTCGTCTCGAAGCCGAGCGACCGGAGCACGCCGACCTCGCGGCGACGTTCGCGGACGGCCCGCACCATCACCACGCCGATTCCGGCGACGCTGACAACCAGGCCGAGCGACAGGTAGCCCTGCATCAATCTGAAGAACTGCTGTTGGGTGGCGAGACCGGTGCCGACCATCTTGCGGAACGAGGTCGCGGACACGCCGTTCTCGACGAACTGGCCGTTTATGCGCTCGGCCACGACCTGCGGATCGGCGCCGGGGGCGGCGCGGTAACGCAACAGGTTGGTGACGGCGCGGTCGCCCACGAGGCTGCGGACGGCGTCAACGCCCTGGTACGCCGGGGCCTGCCCGAAGCCCGAGTTGGCGAGAGCGGCAACGGTGAGTTGTCGGGTGGTGCCGCTGACCGGGTCCCGGACGGTGACCGGGTCGCCGACCTTGATCACCGACGACGGCGGACCTCCGCCCCGTTGGAGGAAGAACTCGTCGACGATGATGAGCGACGGGTCGGTGAGCAGCGCCCGCCACGCCCCAGCTTCGGACCCGAACTTGGGCAAGAACTTCTGCAGCGACGGCGGGCCGCCCTCGACGAACGATCCGTCGTAGCCCCCGAGGGGCCAAAACTCGAACTTGGGCGTGGCGGGCTCGTCGCGAAGCGCGGCGACGTCGAACTGCGTGCCGACGGTGGCCAGGGGAGCGACCAGCGCCACCCCGTCGACGTTGCGGACGGCGTCGACGCTCACCGGGTTGCTGCCGTTGGAGCTGACCTGGCCGTCGAACCCGCCGCTGATGTCGGAAGTGAAGGTGTCGATCTGCTGGCCGAACACGCCGCTGAAGAGCGTGATCGAGATCAGCGTGAACATGACGAGTGTGAAGGTCGACAGGATCAACGAGGTGCGGAACGCCTTGGCCAATGGATAGGCGAGTCCGAGCCGGAGCGACATGTTCTTGTTGCCACCGCCGGCCCGCCGGACGACTCCGCCGATGATCCGTTGGTGGCGGCTGACGAGCATCACACCGGCCACACTGAGGATGACGCCGTCGAGCACGAACAGCGAGATGTCGGGACCGTTGAAGACGTCCTTGGCGATGTCGAAACAGAACGTGGCCCAGAAGAGACCGGCGAGCGCGGCCACGGTGTCGATGACCCGGGTGTTGACCCAGCGTCGGAGCACCATCGCCAATCCGAGCGCGGCAACGGCCGGACCGGCGAGGAGCGGCGCGGGTGCGCTGGCGGCGAACCCGCGTCGTGTCATGGCCAAGCCGGCCAACGCAAGGAAGACCCCGCCGAACAGTGCGCCGAGCCGGCGGTGGGCGACCGTCGGGTCAGGGAGATCGCGGATGGCTCGGATCACGTTGAGCCGCGACACCCACACCGACGTGGCGAGGACGGTCAGGAGCGAGAAGATGAACCCGACGAGGAAGCCCCGCTGGATGCTGGCTTGCGTGGCCGTGAACTGGAGTTGGAGGCCGCCCCGCTCGCCGCCGCCGCCCGGTCCTCCGCCGGCGGCGAAGATGCCCGACGTCACGAGCACGATGGCTCGGCCGACGCCGATGCCCGCAATGGTGCCGAGGGCCGACGACCCGAGCGAGTACATCCACCCCTCGAGGGAGAACGTGCCGATGAGCCCGGCCCGCTTGAGGCCGACGGCACGCAGCATGCCGAGCTCGGTCTTCCGTTCCTCGGCCAGCATGATGAAGATCGAGATCAACAACAAGATCCCGGCCAAGGCGCTGAAGGTTCCCAACGCGGTGAAGAGTTGCGTGAACGACGAGCCTTGGCGCTCGGCGGCGTCGAGGAGCCCGCTCTTGGCCTTGTCGACGGTCGCGTTGATGCCAGCGGCGTCGAGGGCCGGCTGCAACACCCCATCGGAGACCGAGTCGGACAGGTCGGCGGCGTCGAAGACCCCGCCACGGTTGGAGATGGCGACGAGGCTGGCCGGTGGCGAGCCGGCGCCCGGCCGGCCGGCGGCCAAGGTGCTGATGGTGCCGGGAGTCACGAACAAGTTGGGCGACTCACCGCCGAAGCCCAGGCTGAACCCCGCGATGCCCTTGCGCGGGAGGACCCGGTCGACGGTGAAGGTGGCCGTGGCGCCGTAGACAAACGCCTGCACGGAGTCGCCCGGGCCGGCATCGAGCACCTTGGCCAAGTCGGCGCCGATCACGGCGCGGCCGGCGGCCGGTGTCGCGCCGCTGATCCCAGTGATGCCAGGGTCGCTGCCGAACGCCCGCGCGTCTGCGAAATCGATCTCGACGAGCGCGGCTCGCGGCTCGGCCTTGCGCTCCGAGGGTGAGCCAGCGGTGGCGACGCTGGCGTTGACGGTGACGATCGGCAGGATCCCGTCGATGTCGGGCGAGGGCGCCGCCTCGAGCGTCGTGAGAATGGCCTGTTGCTGGGCGGCGTCGGTACCGCGAACGATCTCGTCGACGGGACCGAGCTTGGTCGACGCGCCCTGACGGATCGAGTTGCCCAAGGTGTCGCCGACGGTGGCCGACCCGGTGATGATGGCGGTACCGAGCAACGCGCCGAGCAGGATGAGCGCCGTCTCCCGAGGACGACGAGAAGCGTTGCGGACGGCCAGCCGCCGGAGCACCGGCTTGCGGGCGGCGATCACGAGGAACGGGATCGAGAGCACGACCACCGGCACGGGCAGGAAGCCGATCACCAGCAGACCGACGAACAAGAGCAGGCCCGCCGCCCAGCCCAAGATCCGGACGGCGCGGTCGCCGCCCATCAACGAAGTCGTTCGTCGAGCACGATCGAGCCGTCGCGCATGGCGATGCGCCGCTCGGCCGATGCGCCGATGCCCTCATCGTGGGTGACGAGGATGAGCGTGAGCCCGTCGGCGTGCAGCTCGTTGAGGAGCCCCATCACCGATGCGGCCGTCTCCGAGTCGAGGTTGCCCGTCGGCTCGTCGGCCCACACGATCGAGGGCCGGCCGGCGAGGGCGCGTGCGATGGTCACTCGCTGCTGCTCCCCGCCCGAGAGCTCAGTGGGACGGTGGTTGAGCCGGTGTCCGAGGTTGACCCGCTCGAGCGTCTCAACCGCCGCTCGCCGCGCTTCTTTGACCGACACGCCGGCCAACAGGAGCGGCAACTCGACGTTCTCTGTCGAGGTGAAGACGGGGATGAGGTTGAAGGCCTGGAAGATGAATCCCATCGTCGAGGCGCGGTGCTTGGTGCGCTTGGCGTCGGACATCTTGTGGATGTCGTCGCCGCTGATCACCACCGACCCCTCGTCGATGTCGTCGAGCCCCGAGAGGCAATTCAGCAAGGTCGTCTTCCCAGAGCCTGAGGCACCCATCACGGCAACGAACTCGCCTGAGCCGACGTGCAGATCGACGCCGCGGAGGGCATCGACCGACTCAGCGCCAGTGCGATACACCTTCCGGACCCCGGTTGCCGAAAGCAGCGGTGTTGCCGTGCCCGCCCCAGAGCTCACAGATGCATCAGCGAGCGCGGTCACGGCGGGGAACCGTACTTGACGGTTGCGTCGACGAGCCGGGAACTATGACGGATGTCACGTTCGGGTCGTCTGGGGGCTCGGCAGCGTGAGGCGGAAGTCGGCGCCGCCCCCGGTGACCTGCTCGTACCAGACCCGCCCGCCCATGGCCTCGACCAGGCCCTTGCACCAGCGACAGCCCGAGGCCGGTGCCCCGGGAGCGGTCGCGGGTCGCGGCGCACAGCGGTGCGGAGGCCGGAGAACAGGCGTGGGTACGAGCGGCGTCGGGCACGCCCGGGCCGCTGTCGATCACGGCGACCTCGACCGAGCCGTCGCGTCCGGCCACCGTGGCCCGCACCCGACCGGCGCCGCGCCGTGCGACGAGGGCGTTCTCGACGAGGTTGGCGACGACCTGCTCGAGGCGGCGGGGGTCGGCCATGCACCTCGAGGTCGCTCGGGCACGTCGACGACCACGGCTCGCGGTGTCGTCGACCGTGGCGAGCGCGGCCTCGACGACCTGCGCCGAGGTCGACGGCCCGGGGGCTGAGGAGCAGCGACTGCGCCTCGAGCCGGCTGACGTCGTAGAGGTCGTCGGCCAGCCGGGCGATGCGCTCGGCCTGGTGGCGGATGCCGGCGCCCATGCGCCGGATCCGCTCGGCGGGCAGCTCGTCGGCGTGGCGACTCGAGGGTGGCGCCCAGGCCGAGGATCGGTCGTGAGCGGGCTGGCGCAGGTCGTAGGTGACGAGCGCGAGGAACTCGTTCTTGTCGGCCTCGAGGTCGGGGGCGGCGGTGACGTCCCGGACGACGCCCTGGAAGCCGACCACCTCGCCGTCGCTGCGGCGGGCCTGCGTGCGCACGTCGAGCACCCGGCGCACGCCGTCGGGCCGGACCACGACCAGCTCGAGCCGGCGGGCCGCACCTGGGCGGCTCGGCGAGCAGGGCTCGACCGAGTGGCCGGGTCGGCCGGGACGAGCACGTCGCCGAGGTAGCGCGCCCTCGATGTCGATCGAGCCGGCGGCCGAGGATGACGCCCGAGCGACGGGTTGGCGTAGCTGGATGCACGCCGTCGAGGTCGACCTCGTAGACGCCGTCGGAGGAGTGCTCGACGACGTGCTCGTAGCGGGCCCGCTGCTCCTCCTCGCGCCCGACGATCGACGGCCCAGTAGCCCTGGGCGATGCGCGTCGGTGAGGCGGTCCATGGCCGGGAGGACCCGGGTGAGGAGCAGCGAGAGGGCGAGGCCCCAGTGGCCGCCCGCGCTCCTCGGCCAGCTCGACCGCCGTCTGCACGACGAGGTCCCGGGAGATGCGCAGGACGACGAGCAGCTGCGGCAGGGGCGAGCCCGACCAGGGCGGCCGCGGCGCCGACCTCCTGCAGGTCGGCGACCAGCGCCTCGTCGACCTCGCTCCCTGGCTCGGTGACGGCGAGGATGGCCTCGAAGCGAGCCTTCGACTGCTGGACGAAGCGGCGCCGCTCGTCGGCCGTCCACGACCCGGTGTCGGGAAAGACCGAGGCGAAGATCTCGTAGGCCTTGTTCGCCATCTCCCCGCTTCGACCATCGAGGGCGTGGAGCAGGTCGTCGGCTTCGACGTCGGGCGGGAGGCCGGCGTAGAGGTTGCCCGACCCGTTGTCGGCGTTGCGGGCCAGGAACGCCTTGACGTCGCTGTGCGCGTATCGGCTGTCGAGCCCACCGGGGTCGGCGGGGACGAGGAAGCCAGCGGCCGAGAGGCCGACGACGGTCGACTCGGTCACGCCGAGCGCCGCCGCCACCTCGGCGGCCGACAGCAGGTTGAGCGGACTCGGACCGACGGCAGGCATGCAGGCAAGTACTTCGACGCCGGACAACCCGACCCCTACCTCCCGTGGGAGGATGGTGAGCGGTGATCGCGGCGGTCGAGGACCTCATGACCAGCCTGCCGTCGGCCTTCATGGCCGTCGACCTCGCCGACCGCGTAATCTACTGGAACCGCGCCGCCGAGGAGCTCTTCGGTTGGACGGCCGACGAGGTCCTCGGACACCTCCCACCCAACGTGCCCGACGATGCGCGGACGGTACGCCGCCATTGGATCGACCGGGTCTCGGCCGGCGAGACGATCGAGGTGGCGACCGACCGGCTCCACCGAGACGGTCATCGACTCGCGGTCATCCTTCAGATCGCCCCGCTGCGCGACGCCGACGGTCACCGCATCGGCACCGTGGCCGAGTGCCGCTCGGCCGGCCGAAGCGCACCGACCGACGACCCCCGGGCTCGGCAGCTGTCACGGGTTCGTCGCCTGGCCGACTTGGTGCAGATCCTCGTCCGAGACCTCGAGTTGGCCGCGGTCGTCGAGTCGATCGTCCACGTGGCGGTTGACGTGCTCGATGCCGACGGCGGGGTGCTCTCGCTGTCCGAGGCCGACGACCAGTTCTTCCGGGTCGCCAACGTCAACATTCCCGACGACCTGAGCGGGCACCGCATCGTCCCCGGAGAGGGACTCCACGGACGCGTGCTCGATGTGGGAGCGCCGGTGATCGTGGGCGACTACGACACGTGGGACGGGGCTGTCGATGCCTTCCGCGGCCGAAGCTTTCACGCCGGGGCGGCAGTGCCGCTCGTGCATCACCACCGCACCATCGGTGTGCTCTCGGTGCACTCCTTCGAGCCCGTCCGTCGATTCGACGCCGAAGAAGTCGAGGTCCTACAGCTGCTGGCCGACTACGCCGTGGTCGCGCTCCAGAACGCCGAGACCTACAAACAGGTCGCCGCCGAGCGGGTCCGGTTCCAGACCCTGGTCCAGGCGGTAGCAGCCGGTCTCGCCGTGGTCGAGGACGGCGTCATCACGGCCTGGAACGATGCCGCCGCCATGCTGACCGGGCACTCGGCCGAGACCGTCCTCGGTCGACCATGCCCCATCGACCTCGACGCCGCCGCCGATGGGCTCGAAGTCACAGCCATGGACGGGCGGCCGCGATTCGTCGAAGCCGTGCGGTCGGAGCTCCCCCGGGGTGGTGCCGTCTATCTCATCCACGACCTCACGGAGCAGCGCGACCTCGAACGAGCCAAAGACCTCTTCTTCGCCACGACGAGCCACGAGCTCAAGACCCCACTGACCGTCATCAAGGGTCTGGCGTCGACCCTGCTCACACACTGGGAGCGGATGACCGACCAGCACCGCGTCGAGTCGCTGGCCACGATCGAGCGTCGGGCCGGCAACCTCGACCAGCTCATCGAGCGCATCTTGGTCGGCTCGCGCGTGCAGGCCGAAGCCTTCAGCATCGACCCAGCCCCGGTCGACGTCATCCCGGTCATCAACGACATCGTGGCCGGCTTCGACGCGGCTTCACCCGAGCACACCGTCACGGCCGACATCCCGGGCGGTGGGCTCCCACTGGTGGCCGCCGACCGCCAGGTGCTCGACACCATCCTCGGCCACCTCCTCGAAAACGCCATCAAGTACTCGCCCGAAGGCGGCCCGGTCGTGGTGCGCGCCCGCACGGCGATCCACGAACCGACCGGTGCGCCGAGGGTGCGCATCGACGTCCGCGATCACGGCATCGGAATCGACGGCGACATCACTCCCCTGCTCCACCCCTTCGTGCAAGCCGAGAGTCACAACACCCGTCGCTTCGCCGGCGTGGGCCTGGGCTTGTTCATCGTCAGCCAGCTTGTCGATGCCCTCGGCGGAACGCTGTCGGCGACGAGGAAAGACCCTGGTACGGAGTTCTCGGTGCTGATCCCCCAATGGCGATGACGGCGTTCAGTTGAGGTCGTAGACCCCGTCGGCAGCCCACCGCCGGATACGGCCCAGGTCGCGGAGCATCTGGCGCGAGTCACGGCCGACGTCGACCGTCGACGACACCGTGTTGGCCACGGTGACGGGCACCTCCACGATGGGAATGCCGAGGCGTTCGGCCAAGAAGAACAACTCGACGTCGAAGGCGAACCCGTCGACCAGCGCCCGGGAGAACAGTTGACGGGCGGCGTCGGCCTCAAAGGCCTTGCACCCGCACTGGGTGTCTCGGTAGCGCCCGAGCACCACGAGGCGGGAGAGGAGGTTGAACACCCGACCACTGATTTCGCGGAGGCGGCGAGCACCGATGAGCGTGACCGTGTCAACGTGTTTGCGGCTACCGGCCACGAACGGCGAACCGGCCTCGACCGCGGTGAGCAGGGCCAGCACCTGGTCGGGCGGATACGACAGGTCGGCGTCGGTGTAGGCCACGGTCGCACCGGCGGCGACAGCCACACCAGCGCGCACGGCCGCCCCCTTGCCCCGGTTGATGCCATGGCGCACGACCCGATCGGCGCCGGCGTCTTCGGCGGCGGTGGCGGTGAGATCGCCAGAACCGTCATCGACCACGATGACCTCGGCGCCTCCTGGCAGGTCGCCGAGTGCGTCCTTCAACGCCGCGACGGTCGTGCGGATCCGCGTTGCTTCGTTGTAGGCCGGAACGACGACCGAGAGTCGGATGCTCAACTGGGGTTCCGGGTCTCCCACGTCGCGTCGACGTCGTCGGGATCGGGCGAGTGGGCGGTGCCATCCGTCGCCAACTTGCGCAGGTGGGCCCAGAGCGACCGGCGGGCGATGGGATATCGGGCCGCGTCGACGTCGTCGTAGACCAGCGGAACCAGGTCGTCGATGGTGGACGGCACCGACATCGACGCCAATGCCGACACCACCTTTGCCTCGTGGGCGAGCCGGTGGGCGACGTACTCGTCGACCTTTGCCACCGGGTCGTCGATGAGGTCGCCGTGTCCTGGAGCGATGGCCCGCAACCCCATCGACCGGACCAGGGCGAGCGAGTCGAGGTAGGCGACCATGTCGCCGTCGGGCGGCCCGATGACGACGGTCGAGCCGTTCATGATGTGGTCACCGGAGAACAACAGCCGTTCCTCTTCGAGCCGATAGCAGAGGTGGTTGCCGGCGTGACCGGGGGTGTGCACGGCGCGGAGGCGGAACTCGGTGGCGTCGATCACGTGTCCATCGCCGATGGCTTCGTCGGGCACGAACCCGTCGCGGGCCTCGTATCCGAGCACGACCACCGACGGGTCGAGGCGAGACCGGAGGGGTTCGACCCCGGGCGAATGATCGGGATGGGTGTGGGTCACGACGATCCACCGAATGCGGTCACCGCCGGCGGCCACGATCGCGTCGAGGTGTTCGGGATGGTCGGGGCCCGGATCGATCACCACGATCTCGTCGATCCCCACGAGATAGGTGTTGGTGCCTGGTCCGGTCATCACGCCTGGATTGGGGCAGGTCAGCCGGCGCACCATCCGACTGAGCGCCACCGGCACACCGGGAGTGATGTCAGGCACCGGCGGACCCGGTCGCTGGCCCGCCGGGGCGGCCGGGCAGCGGAGCATCGGGGGCAAGGGCAACGAGCGCTTCGTCGTACCCCGGGTCGGTGGGCAACAGGATGCGGGTGCCGCCGCCATCGTTGACGATGCGGGGCTGGATCGCCGGCACCTCGCCGATGTGTTGGGCGTGGGCCAACAGGTCGGCGCTGCGCTCGAAGCGGCCGATGGCCTCGAGGTTCTTGATCGTCGGGAGGATCAGATCGAGTTCGCCTGCTCCGGTGGCGGTCGAGGGCATCGGCCGGACGTACCCAGAGGTTGGCGATGGTCTCTCGGTCGTCGTGGAGCGGCACCTGCTCAGGTGGTGCCGCGGCGACGAAGAAGCGCGTGTCATACCGACGGGGGGGACCCTCGGGGGTGATCCAGTGGGCGAAGTAATGGATGCGGTCGACGTCGAGTCGGAGTCCCTCGTCGTCGCAGACCTCGATGAGGCGGCGCTCGCCGCTGTCGACGGTCGCGCGGTGACCGACGAAGCGATCGGCGATGGCCGGGTCGGCGAAGGAGATCACGACGTCGTCTCCGTCGGTGACGGCCAAGAGCACGCCCGCCTCCTCGAAGCACTCGCGGACGGCCGCCACCCAGAAGGCGAGGCCCCGCTCGTCGATATCGAGCTGGGCGCTGGCGGCGGCGTCGGTGCGGCCCTCGCAGATCCGCTCGAGGTCGGCGTGGCGGTCGGCCTCGTCGACGGCGCCACCGGGGAACACGTAGGCGCCGCCCACGAAGTCGCGAGTTGAGGTTGCGACGCAGCATGAAGACCTCGAGGCCGTCGTCGCCATCGCGGACCAGCATCACCGTGGCCGCGTCGCGCAGCTGGATCGACCTGACGTCGACGGGATCGCTCACCATCCACCTCCGAGATGAGCTTGGGTCCGGCGAGCCAGCCGGGACGCCGCCACCGACCGCAACGCCGCCCGCACCGGGGGAATGAGCAAGGCGAGACCCAATATGTCGGTGAAGAAGCCGGGTGTGACCATCAGCGCACCCGCGAACAGGATGAGGAGCCCGTCGACGAGCTCGCGTCCGGGCATCTCGCCTGCGGCGAGCAGGTCTCGGGCACGACGGACGACCCCGATGCCTTCTCGCTTCACCAGCCAGGCTCCGACCACGGCGACGACGAGCAGCAGCCCGACGGTGGGTAGGGCGCCGATGGCGTGGCCGACCTGGATGAGCACGAACAGTTCGACGAAGGGCACCACCAAGAAGAGAAGCGCCAAGACCGCGAACACCCGGCGAGCCTACCGGTGCGTCCCATGAAGCTGACCAGCGGGAGGCCACGGCTAGCCTCAGCGCGATGGCGCTGCGCACCAGAAGGGCGGACACGACCCCGCCCGTCTTCGATCAGGATCACCGCCCGCCGCCCTGGCGGGAACGCCTGGTCCCGAAGACCGTGCTCGGCATCTGCATGCTGATCCTCGCGACGGCGGTGGGGTCGGCCTTCAGCGGCACGATCCTCTACGCCTATTACGACTACCGCCTGTCGAGCAACGAGAACCGGATCGAGAGCTTCACCGGCACCTTCGACCAGCGCTTCCAGACGGCCCTCGACACCATCGCCGCCGAGCGCGAGGCGGCCAAGAGCGAAGTGCGGGCCGAGCTCGAACCGATCAAGAAGATCCGCGCCGAGGGCGAGACCCTCGCCGCTCTGGTCAAGAAGGTCCAGGGTTCGGTGTGGTTCGTCTCGACCCTCGACGAAGCCGGGCAACCATCGGTCGGGTCTGCCTTCGTCGTCGCCTCCGACAAGGACCAGACGTTGATGATCACCTCGTACAACACCATTCGGGCGGCGACTCGGTCGCCGGGACCGCCGGTCAAAGTGCGCAAGGGCGACCAAGAGTTCACGGCCCAGTTGTGGACGTGGCAGGAGGACAAAGACCTCGCGCTGATCATCATCAAGAAGGGCAGCGTCCCCAAGCTCGAATTCGCCGCCAGCCAGCCCGCTCTCAAGACCGGCGAGCGGGTGTTCGCCGTCTCGGGCCTCGGTGCCGCCGGCGGCGCCGTCAGCCAGGGCTTCGTCGCTGACGTGTCCTCGGCCGGCATCCAGCACGACGCTGCCATCGGCCCCGCCTTCCAAGGAGGCCCGCTGGTCAACAGCGAGGGCAAGGTGCTCGGCGTCTCCTCCCGGGCCTACGCGCCCGCTCGGCTTCGCCACCGATGCCGTGTTCTTCGGCGTCCCCATCCGCACCACGTGCGAGAAGGTCCTGAAGTGCCCCGACAACGGCGATCCCTCCGCCGGCGCCAAGCCCTAGCGCTGCTACGGCTGGAGTAACCCACCCTGTTGGGTGGTCGTCGTGGTCGCCGGCGGTCGACTTGTCGTCGTCGACCCGGCGCCGGACCCTCCGACCCGCCGCCGGCGCTCGTCGGCCGGCGTCGTCGTAGTCGTCGTCGGCGGAGCCTCGGCCGTCGGCTTGTCGGGGCCGACGATGTACGGGCCGCCGATGCCCGTGCCGGAGGGGCGGCGCGGGTCGCCCGGATCGATGCCGGTGCGAGCCTTCTTCGAGAGTTGGTCGGCGATGACCTTGATCGGTGCAGGCTCGTTGAAGTCGGTGACGGGCACGTCCTTGAGTGCCGGGCCCATGAACGCCTTCCACGTCTTGGCCGGCAAGCACCCGCCGGTCATCGGCCGACAACCCTGGGCTGAGCGCATCGGGATCGGCTCGTCGCGGAACCCGACCCAGATTGCGGTCGACAGGGTCGGTGTGTAGCCGACGAACCAGGAGTTGCGACTGGCCTGGGAGGTGCCGGTCTTGCCCGCCGCCGGACGCCCGATGTCGGCGTTGCGACCGGTGCCACCGGTGATCACGCCACGGAGCACGTCGGTCACGTTGTCGGCGACCACCTCGTCGATGACGCGGGTCGCCTCCCGACGTCGGGTTGTCTTCGAACACGTTGCCGTCGCGATCCTCGACCCGCACCACCGGCGTCGGTTCCTGATGCAGACCCCGATTGGCGAACGTCGCGTACGCGGAGGCCATCTCGAGCGGAGAGACGTCGAGAGTGCCGAGCGCGAAGCTGCCCGAGCACGTGTGGATCCTGGGCGAATACCAGGCTGAGGTCACGCCGAGTTTGCGGGCCATCTCGGCCGTCTGCTTGCAGCCGACGTCTCGCACCAACTGGGCGTAGACGGTGTTGATCGATTTCTGGGTGGCCGTGCGCAAATCAGCGCTGCCGTACGACGCTGCCCTCGTAATTGCCGATCGTGCAGTCGAACTTCGGCGTGGGCTTGCAGTCGGGGATCCGATAGGTATTCGGCGCCGGATACACCTTGGTCGGTTGCACGCCCTGTTCGAAGGCAGTGGCGAGCACGAACGGTTTGAACGACGAGCCGGGCTGGCGACCGGTGCCACCGCTCTTTGGATAGATGCCCTCGGCGTCGAGGGGCCAACACGTGGCCTCGACCTCGACGGGTACGTCGTCGGGCGGACGGTAACAACCACCGAGGCCCAGGTTGACCTTGGACCCCGGGTCGGGCGAGTTGAAGTCGCGTCCGCCCGACGAACCCCTTCACGAAGCCGTCTGCGGCTCGATGGCCACGAGTCCCATCTCGAGCGGCGTGGGCTGGCCGGCGTGTTTGCCTGCCGTGATCTTGGCTGTGGGTGCGTTCTTGAGCGCGGCGGCCACCGAGGCTTCGGCCGCCGCCTGCACCTTGGGGTCGATGGTCGTCTGCACCCGGAGGCCGCCGGTGTCGACCTTCTTGGCCCCGTACTTTCCCTTGAGGTATTTCTCGACGTAATCCATGAAGTACGGGTAGGCCGAGGGCGGGGACTGGGCCTGGTAGACGAGCGTGTGCGGCCCCTCGGGGATAGGACTGCCCTCGACGACGATGGCCTGGGCGCACCGCCTCGTCATGCTGGGCCTGGGAGATGTAGCCCTCGCGCAACATGTTGGCCAGCACGATCTTGCGCTTGCCCTCGGCGGCCTCGGGATAGTCGCGGGCCGAGTATCGGGTCGGGGCCGGGATCATGCCGGCCAGGGTGGCGGCTTCGGAGAGGCTCAGAGCGCTGACCGGCTTGCGGAAGTAGGTCTCGGACGCGGCGCCCACGCCATAGGCACCCTCGCCCAGCGACACCGTGTCGAGGTACTTGAAGAGGATCTCCTCTTTGTCGAGCTGGCGGTCGAGTTGGCTGGCGACGACGGCTTCTCGGACCTTTCGGGTGAGCGTGCGATCTTTGCCGACGTAGGTGTTCTTCACGTACTGCTGCGTGATCGTCGAGCCTCCCTGGGCGATACCGCCGCCCCGCAGGTCGGCGTAGAGGGCTCGGAACGATCCTCGGATGTCGACGCCGCCGTGTTGGTAGAAGCTGCGATCCTCCGACGAGATCACGGCCTGCTTGACGATCAACGGGATGTCGGCGGGCTGCACCGGGATCGACTGCTCGAACTCGCGGAACTGGCCGATCTCGGTGCCGTTCTGGTCGTAGACCCGGGTGACCATTCCGGCCTCGATCGGCTTGGCGTCGGGCAGGTTGGCCGGGAGCGGCAAGAAGATGAACGCCGACAGCACCACGACCATCACGGTGGCGGGAACAGCCAGCGAGCAGATGACGACGATGGCGATGGTCCGGAAGGCGAACCGGAAGAGAGCGCGCATGGGCGGCGTCAGTCTCCCACGGGATCCTCGATCGTCACCCGCACCTCGCCGGCGGAAGTGACCTCAGCCGGGTAGCGGCGAAGTCCGTCGTGGTCGCCGAACGACGTGAGCAGCGAGCCGTCGGCCAGCCGATAGGCCCAACCGTGCCAGGGACAAAAGACAATGCCGTCGCGCACCGGCCCGCCGTCGATCGGTGAGCCGACATGAAGACAGAGGTTGTCGAGCACGTGCACCTGCCCCCGCTCGAGGAACACCGCGAGGTACCGGTCGCCGGCGCGTGCCGGGCGCCCCCGTCCCTCGATCAGCTGATCGACGCGACACACGACGTACTCGGGCACGCCTCGTAGTCTGTCTGCGCGTGCACCCTCCCTCCGTCGACCGGCTGGCCCGCGCCCTGGCCGACACTGGCCTCCCCCACCCGCTGCTCGTCGACGCGGCTCGGGCGGCCATCGACGCCGGCGACCCCGATTCGGCTCGCACCCGGGCCGAGGCGACCGCAGCGGCGTTCCTGCGACCGGTCGTCAACGCTACCGGCGTGCTCCTCCACACCAACCTGGGCACGCGCCCCTCGGTCCGACCCCGATGGTGGGCTACGCCAACGTCGAGTTCGACCTGACCACCGGCCAACGAGGCTCGCGCCACGGTCATGCGGCGGCCCTGCTGGCCCGAGCCACCGGCGCCGAGGACGCGCTCGTGGTCAACAACGGAGCCGCCGCCATCCTCCTCGTGCTGGCCGTCCTGGCCGGTGACGGGGCACCGGTTGCGGTCAGCCGCGGCGAGCTGGTCGAGATCGGCGGGGGCTTTCGCATTCCAGAGGTCCTGGCCCAGTCCGGGGCGCGCATGGTCGAGGTCGGCACCACGAATCGCACGCGACTCGTCGACTACGAGCGAGCGCTGGACGGCACCGATCCGGGACGAGGCGTCGTGCTCAAGGTGCACTCGTCGAATTACCGCATCGTCGGCTTCACCGCCGCCGTTGAGACTGCCGATCTCTGCGGCCTCGGACATCCTGTGGTGGTCGACGCGGGCTCCGGGCTGCTCGATGCGGCCACCCCATGGCTCGACGGTCCGCCACCGTCGTGGCTGCGGGGCGAACCGGCCGTCCGCCAGACGCTCGAGCAGGGGGCGGCGCTCGTGACCTTCTCGGGGGACAAACTCCTCGGTGGGCCGCAGGCCGGGGTCATCGCGGGCTCGGCTGCGCTCGTCGAACGCTGCCGCCTCCACCCCCTCGCCCGCGCCCTCCGACCCGGCGGCCTCGTGCTCGGCGCCCTCCAGGAGGTGGCCCTCGCCTACCTCCGTCGCGACGGCCAGGCCATCCCGTTCTGGCGCATGGCCACCGTCGCCGTCGACGCGCTTCGCCGCCGGGCCACCGCGCTCGCTTCGGGCTCCGTGGTCGAATCCGCGTCAGTGCCGGGAGGAGGGTCGGTGCCGGGAATGACGATTCCATCGGCCGGCGTGGCCTTCGACGGCGACCACACGCTGGCGCTCCTGGCGGCCGACCCCCCGGTGGTGGCGCGCGTCACCGAGGGCCGCACCGTCGTCGACCTGCGTACCGTCGACCCGGGCGACGACGGCCATCTGGCCGCCGTTCTCGCCCGGCTCTGAGCGCCGAGGTCCGCATGCGCGTGCTCGCCACCGCCGGCCACGTCGACCACGGCAAGTCCACGCTCGTGCACGCGCTTACGGGCACCGACCCTGACCGGTGGGCGGAGGAGAAGAAGCGGGGTCTGACCATCGACCTCGGCTTCGCGTCGACGACCCTCGGCACCGGACAGGACGTGGCCTTCGTCGACGTGCCCGGCCACGTCCGCTTCCTCAAGAACATGCTGGCCGGAGTCGGAGCCGTCGACGCATGCATGTTCGTCGTCGCCGCCACCGAGGGCTGGAAACCGCAGTCCGAGGAACACCTCCGCATCCTCCAAGTGCTCGGCCTCCAACGCGGCGTCGTCGTCGTGACCAAAGCCGGTCTGGTCGATGACGACGACCTCGAACTCGCCGTGCTCGACGTCGCCGATCGGATGGCAGGCACGTTCTTGGCCGGCGCCGAGGTGGTCGCGGTCGACGCCCTCACCGGACGGGGCCTGGCCGACCTTCGTCTCGCCCTCGGACGACTGCTCGACCGCACCCCCGCCGCGCTCGACCTCGATCGCCCCCGGTTGTGGATCGACCGGTCGTTTGCCGCCAGTGGCGCGGGCACCGTCGTCACCGGCACGCTCACGGGGGGTGCGCTCGCCGTGGGCGACGAGCTCACGCTCCTCCCGGCGGCGACGTCGGTGCGCGTGCGGAGCCTCCAGAGCCACGCTGCCTCGATCAGCCGCGCGACCCCCGGGCGCCGGTTGGCTGTAAACCTCGTCGGCGTCGGTCACGCCGACGTCGAGCGGGGCCACGCGCTCGTGCGCGGGTCGCAGTGGCTCCCCACCCGACGCTTCGATGCCCGACTCGATGTGCTCGCCGCCCTCGACCACGACGTGTCCCGGCGCGGCGCCTATGCCCTCTATGCCGGGTCGGGCGAACACACGGTGAAGCTCCGCATCCTGGGGCCCGCCGCCCTCGCTCCCGGAGAATCCGGTCCGGTACGCATCCACCTCGCGACGTCGCTGCCGCTCGTGCCCGGTGACCGGTTCGTGTTGCGCGACCACGGCCGGGCCGAGACCGTCGGGGGTGGCGAGGTGCTCGACATCGCTCCCGTGCTCCCCGCATCTCGAGCCCGTCCCGACCGTCGGGTCGCACGCGTGGTGCAGGAGCGGGGGTGGGTCGACGCCGGCGACCTCGAAAAGATGACCGGCGAGCGGGTCGCGCCCAATGTCGGTCGGTGGGTGGTCGATGACGATGCGCTGGCCGCTGCGACGAGCGCGCTCATCGACGCCGTGGTCGACGCCGGGCCCACCGGCCTCGATCTCGCCTCGCTCGATGACCGACAGCGGGCGTTGGTGGCGGGTCTCGACGGCGTGCGGATCGAGGGCGGCTGGTTGCGGTCAGGGGCGACGGGCGACGACCCGTCCTCCCACCCCTATGTCGACGCGCTGACCGAGTCGCCGTTCAAGCCGCCCACCCCGGAAGAAGCCGGCGTCGCCCGCTCCGAAGTCCGCCATCTCCTCCGCACCGGTCATGTGGTCGAGCGCGACGGCGTGTTCTTCGCTCGTTCCGCGATCAACGACGCGGCCCGGATCGTGGCCCGCGTCCTCGCCGGCCAACCCGAGGGGGCCACCGCGGGCGAACTCAGGACCGCGCTGGGGACGAGTCGCAAGTTCGCCCTCCCGCTCCTCAATCACCTCGACGCCGAAGGGGTGACTCGGCGGCGGGGAGACATTCGCATCGCCGGACCCCGCCTTCCCGCGGCCGACTGATCAGGTCGACGGGCTCAATTCGAGCGCTTGGCCAGGGTCTCCGCGCTGCGGGGCCGGCGCGATCGCTTGGCCGGTTTGACCGCCTCGCTCTCGCGGGCCACGTCGGCGACGGCCACGATGTTCGTCATCACTTCACCAAAGGCCTCGGGATCGGCGAGGAGCCACGAGTGGTTGCCGCTCACGACTTCGCCCTGGGAGCCGATGGCGGTGCACATCGCGTCGAACGAGGCGCGGGGGATGATCTTGTCCTGCTCGCCCCACAGCACCACGACGGGGAGGTCGCGGCGCTTGAGTTCTTCGAGTTCGTGGGTGAGGTCGGCCGAGCGGGCCAACTGGGCCACCTTCCACATCGCCCGTGGGTTGCGGAGCAGGTTGGGCAGGGCGTCCTCGAGGATCACGGGAAGGACACGGGTGAGGTGCGGGATCGGGAGGATGTCGCCGGGGAAGTGAAGACCCCAGTCCCACAGCGGGCGCTGGGCCATCGACTTCACCGCGCCGCCCGGTCCGGCTTCGGACCACGCCGACCCACCGACGGAGTTGATGAGGACGAGCGTGCGGACCCGGCCCTGGTTGTCGTGGGTGAACTTGATGCTGACGGCCCCGCCGAAGGAGTGTCCGACCAGGAAGAACGGCTCGTCGATGCCGACGGCATCGACGAACTTGGCCAACCAGGCTCCATACCCCTCGAGGCTGAACTCGTCGCCGGGTAGGTCGTCGGAGCCGCCGAAGCCGGGCAGCGCCGGGGCGTAGACCCGACAGCCAAGGTGCACGAGACGCTTGAGCGCCCGCTTGTAGGCGTGTTGTCCGAGGCCCCAGCCGTGGACGAAGACCAGCGGCACCCCCGTGCCCGCCACCCCGAAGAGCGCTTTGCGACCATCGACCTCGGTTGCGCTCCAGACCAGATGGTCGACCGGGGTTTCGTGGGCGCTTGCCATCGCAAGCACCACGATAGAGCGCCGGCGAACACCAATCAGCGGTTACACGTGCTGGGCCAGCAGCAGCTTTCGCTCGGCTTCGTTCTTGCCACCCCAGATCCCGTGCGGTTCACGGATGCGAAGGCTGTATTCGAGGCAGGCCTTGCGGACCGGACAAATGGCACAGATGGCCTTGGCCCGGAGTTCCCGCTCTTCCTTCTCGTCCTTGCGCTCGAAGGACGCAGGCGGAAAGAAGACGGCGGCTTGCGGGCCGCGGCAGGCAGCCTTGATCTGCCACAGCTCCTCGGTCGTTTGTGCGCTCACGGCACCCCCCTGTTTCGTCGCGGACCCTAAACCCCCAGAAAGCCCCAGGGCAAGGGTGAACTTTCGCGAGCGCGCCCCTGACCTGCGCTTTCAGCCCCCACACCGACGTCGCGTTGATGTGGCCGAAGCGGTCGTCCCAACCCGTTGCCGTGGCCGAATCGGCCGCCACAACAGCCACACCAACGCCCCGGAACCGCCACCTCAGCCACCCCAACGTCAGTGGCCGGCGTCTTTGGCGGCGCCTTCGAGGGGTTCGACCTCGAGGACGAGGCCGTCGATGGCCGCCACCCGGATGGCCTCGCCGGCCACGATGGGCGTGGCCCGGTTGGTGCGGGCCCGCCAGGGGGCGTCGCGGACGGTGACGACGCCGTCGGGAGCCACGTCGGAGAGCGCGGCGCCGAGTTCGCCGAGCATGGATTCTCGCCCGATGGTGGGGGTGGAGAACCGGGTTCGGATCATGGCTGGCATGGCTGCGACGAGGAAGAGTTCGACGGCGGCGATCATGAGGGCGACGACGAGCAGCGGGATCGGAGTCCCGTCGAAGAGGAAGAAGCTGCCAGCGGTGAAGGCGATCGACCCGATGACCGTCCAGGCCCGGGGCGCGCCGGCCTGCACGTCGATGGCGCCGCCGAGGATGCCGAGCGCGACCACGGCGAGCGCCCACGGGCGGGTGGGAAGGACACCCAGGCCGTAGCCACCGAGGACGATGCCGGCGGCGCCGACCCCGCCGGCCACGCCGACGCCGGCGGTGAAGAACTCGAACACCACGAGCAACAACCCGATGACCAACAGCAGGTAGGCGGCCGACGGGGTCGCGACGGCGTGGAGCAATTGGGCCAGCAACGACGGCTCGTCGAAGCGGACACGAGCGCCGTCGGCCAACTCGCGCTGCGGGGGCCGGCCATCGCGCTCGACGACCTTGGTCGGAACGGGCACGCCCTCGTCGCCGAGGGCGATGATGAAGTCGCCGAGAGTGGCCGCGGACACGGTGGCCACCTCCGATTCGAGGGCGGCTTCGGCGGACTGGGCGCCGACGCGCGCCCGGGGGGCCACACCACGGACCTTGGCCGCCTCGAACAGGTCGAAGGCCGCCCCTCGGGCCTGGGCCTCCTTGCCCGGCCCGACCCAGATGGCCACGGGGACGGGGCTGGCGGCGACCCGCGCCACCAGCCGGGCCAGATCGGCGACCGGCGCTACCCCGCCGGGGCTGTCGAGGCGAATGACCAATGCGGCCGCGCCCGTGCGGTTGGCCTCGGCCAGTGCACGGGTCATGAAGTCGACGTTGAGCGGGTCGAGCAGGCCGCTGACCTCGATCACGTCGACGACGGTCGGAGCCGCCGCGCTGTCACCGGGCACAGCGGTGGCGGCGGGCGACGCGCCGATGAGCGCCGCCAAGGCGGCGACGAGGACGGCAACGGTGCTGACTAGCCTGCGGCGAGGAATGGACGTCTCTCAGTTCTGCTCGGCGACCCGGTTGCTCATCGTCGCCGGGAAGGGCGGGGTGGGCAAGACGACGGTCACCGCCGCCATCGCCCGCATGGCCGCGAAAGCCGGGCTGACGACCCTCATCGTCGAGGTCGAGGGCAAGAGCGGCATCGGCGCGATGTTCGGCCAGCGACGACCGCTGAGCTACGAGGAGGTCGTACTCGCCTGGCGGCGGCCGAGGGGCGGCCGACGTGCTGGCCCGCACGATCACCCCCGACGACGCCCTCGTCGAGTACCTCGCAGGACCACGGCATGAAGCGGCTCTCGAAGCGGCTGGCCAACACCGGCGCCATCGACGTCGTGTCGACCGCGGTCCCCGGCATCAAGGACATCCTCGTCCTGGGCAAGGTCAAGCAACTCGAGCGGGCCAGCGCGGTCGACCTCGATCGTCCTCGACGCTCCCGCCGCCGGCCACGCCGTCACCTTCCTCACCTCCGCCCAGGGACTCCTCGACGCGGTCCCGGTCGGCCCGATCCGGGCCCAGGCCCAGGACGTGGTCGACCTGCTGGCCGACCCGTCCCGTTGCCAGGTCCTCCTCGTCACCCTGCCGGAGGAGACACCGGTCAACGAGGTCGTCGAGACCGCCTATCGCCCTGGAGGACCGGGTCGGGTGTCGCTCGGCTCCGGTCGTCGTCAACGGCCTCTACCCCCGCTGGAGCCTGGACGAGGATCCTGGTGCCGCCGGCAAACGCACGGGCGTGGCGCTCGACGCCGAGCGACGCGCCGCGCCTTGCCGACGCGGCCGCGCTTCCGCCGCCAGCGCCAGGCGCTCCAGGCCGACGCAGATCGCCCGCCTCGACGAAGCGCTGCCGCTGCCCCAGCTCCAGCTGCCCTTTCTGTTCACCTCCGACATCGGACCAGGCGAGCTCGACACGCTGGCCGACGCACTGGCCTCGTCGATCGAGGGCTTGTGAGCGACACCTTCGGACTCGGCGCCATCGTCGGCGACCGATCGATCGTGGTCTGTTGCGGCTCTGGCGGCGTGGGCAAGACCACCACCGCCGCCACGCTGGCCCTCGAGGCGGCCCGGCGGGGTCGGCGGGCGTGCGTCGTCACCATCGACCCGGCCAAGCGTCTCGCCGACGCCCTCGGCCTCGAGGCGCTCTCCAACACCCCGGGGCGGATCGACGGGGACTGGCCCGGCACACTCACGCGTTGATGCTCGACACCAAGTCGACCTTCGACGCCCTCGTCGCCCGCTACGCCGCCTCGCCCGAGCAGGCCGAGGCGATCTTGGCCAACCGGCTGTACCGCAACATGGCCGGCGCCCTGTCGGGCACGCAGGAGTACATGGCCATGGAGAAGCTCTACGAGTTGGCCTCGGGCGAGGACTACGACCTCATCGTCATCGACACCCCGCCGACCCGCAACGCGCTCGACTTCCTCGACGCCCCGAGACGGCTGACCCGATTCCTCGACAACCGGATCTTCAAGCTCCTGATGATGCCCACCCGGGCCTATCTGAAGGCGGTCAACTTCGCCACCCAGACCTTCCTCCGGACCATCTCCAAGGTGGTCGGCGGCGAGGTGGTGGCCGACGCCGTCGCCTTCTTCCAGGCGTTCGAGGGGATGGAGCAGGGCTTCCGCGACCGGGCCGATGCCGTGCTGGCCATGCTCAAGGCCGACACGACGGCGTTCGTCCTCGTCACCTCGCCCCGCCGCGACGCCGTCGAGGAGGCGGGCTACTTCGCCCTCAAGCTGGCCGAAGCCGACATCGACGTCGACGGCCTCGTCGTCAACAGGGTCCACCCGTCATTCGGCACCGCCGACGTCCCCGATGCCGGTCTGGGCGACCTGGCCGCCAACCTGGCCGACTTCCGGGCCATCGCCGAGCGCGAGGCTCATCACGTCGAGGCTCTCGTGGGTCGAATCGAGCCCGCGCCCGTGGCTCGGGTGCCGTTCCTGGCCGGCGATGTCCACGATCTCGCCGGCCTGGCCGAGGTCGGCGAGCACCTCTTCGCGGGCTAGCTGGCTGGCGGGTCAGCTGGATTCGGGCTGGTGCTCGTGGAGGGCGGCGGCCGCCTCTTCCACGGTCTCGGCCACCGTCACGATCCGGTCGAAGCCGGTCGTGTGGAGGAGCCGGGTCAGCGTGGGCCGGTTGCAGGCCACGGCGACGTCGCCTCCGAGTTCGCGGGCCCGGCGGATGCCGCCGATGAGCGCACCCAACCCGGCCGAGTCGACGAAGGGCACGCCCGACATGTCGATGAGGATCCGGGGGTTGGTGGCCAGTTCTGCCAGTGCCTGACGGAACTGGCTCACGGTGAAGGCGTCGAGTTCGCCGACCGGCCTGCAGATCACGTGGCCGTCGCCGTTCTCGAGCTGGATGTCGAGCACATTTCCTCCTGGTGGGGCCGCGAGACAATCGACCCCATCGGGGCGAATCGCCGCCGATGCCGCAGCGTTTGGATGGTAGTACCCCAGGCTGGGTAGCCTTCGAACCTCCATGGACCAGACCCCTGCCGACATCCTCATCGCCGCCGACTCGGTCGATGTCCGCAACGAAGTGCGCTCGGTCCTCGGCGCCCGGGAGTACACCGTTCGAGAGGTCACGACGGGCCCGCTGGTGGTCGCCGCCGTCAAAGAACGCACCCCCGACCTGCTCGTGTGCGATTTCCAGATCGGGAGCATGGGCGGCATGGCCATCACCCTCGAGTTGCGGCTCGAAGAGAGCGGGGGCCGGCTCGACCACGTCCCGGTGCTGCTCCTCGTCGACCGCCGGCCCGACGTGTTCCTGGCCCGGCGCTCGGAGGCCGACGGGTTCCTGGTCAAGCCCCTCGATCCGATCCGGCTGCGACGGGCCATCACCGCCATCCTGGGGGGCGGGACCTTCGAGGACCCGTCGTACCGTCCAGCAGAATCGGCTGCCGCCCCCCTGATCTAGAGTTGGCCCTTCGTTGCGGCCGCAGGCTGGCCGCACCGGGGTGTGGCGCAGTTTGGTAGCGCGCTGCGTTCGGGACGCAGAGGCCCCGGGTTCAAATCCCGGCACCCCGACTCGAGGCCGGTCTCTTCGTAGAGGCCGGCCTCCTTCGCGCCCGCTGTGCAACCCTGGTGGTGTGACCCAACCCCTGGCCGTCGCTGAACTCGATCCCCCCGCGCCCGACCGCGCTCGGCGGGCGCTGGCCCCGCTCTCCATCCTGGTGGTCCTCCTGTTGGTGGGGGGCATCGTCGCCGCTCTCGCGCACGACGACGCGCCCTCCCCCGCCCAGCGGTTGGCTGCGGCTCCCGCCGCCGTCGAGTCGGCCCGCTCGTTCGCCACCGAGACGACCACCGAGTTCACGATCGGCGACATCCACTCCAAGACCACAGTGACGGGCGAGGTCGACACCGTGGCCAAGGTCGCGAGCATGCGGACCGAGGCCGTGCCCGGCGTCATGGCCCCGATCTCCATCGTCCTCGCCGACCGCGACCTCTACCTCGAGGTTCCGGCCGAATATCGGGGTCTGACCGAGGGCAAGGGGTGGCTCCACGCCCGCCAGCCGGCCCCGGTCAGCGTCGGGGACACCTCGGGCGTGACCGATCCCCTCACCGCCATCGAGCAACTCTCCCAAGCGGGCTCGGTCAAGGTCATCGGCGACGAGGACGTTCGCAGGGAGCCGACGACCCACTATCGGGCGACGATCGACCTCGCCCGAGCCGTCAAGGATCGGGCTCCGACCACGACGCCCGATCAAGCCGGCGTTCTCGAGCAGTTGGGCGACGGGTTGCCCGTCGACGTCTGGCTCGATGCCAAGGGACGGGTCCGTAAGCAGCGCACGGAGATCACCCTGAAGACCCCGGCCCTCGACGCGGCCAAGTCGGTGACGGTGATCACCACCTTCGAGGCGTTCGACTACGGACGGGCCGTCACGGTCGCCATACCCGATGCCGGCAACGTCAAGGACCTCGGCGAGGGCGGCTTCGCCGAGTTGTTCGCCTTTCTCCGCACGCCGCGCTCGTGAGCCTGGCACTGACCGACCTTCAACGTCTGATGGAGGAGATCTTCGGCGAGCGCGACCGCGAGCGGGGGCTGCCGACGTCGGTGGCCTGGTTGGCCGAAGAGGTCGGCGAACTGGCTAGGGCGATCCGCAAGGGAACCCCGGCCCAACAACTCGAGGAGCTCGGCGACGTGCTGGCCTGGGCAGCGTCGATCGCCAACCAGCTCGGGCTCTCGATGGAGGAGGCCGTGGCCCGCTACGCCAACGGCTGTCCCAAGTGCGCCGCCACGCCTTGCACCTGCTGACCCCAACCCCTTGACCGCCTCAGCCGACGGCGAGCTTGTCGGCGGCCCGGACCCGGGTCACCAACTGGAGCAACACCTTCTCCATGATCGTGGGCTCCTTGCGCAACAGGGTGCGAAAGTTCCACGACGTGAGGCTCAGTGTGCGCAGGGGTTCGAGCGCGCACACCGTCGCGCTGCGGGGCTCGCCGTCGAGCAAGGCCATCTCGCCGATGGTGTCGCCGGGACCGAGCGTCGCCACCCGGCGTCCACCGGTGATGACCGAGGCCTTGCCGTCGAGGATCAGATGGAAGCGCCCACCGCGCGTCGCCTCGACGGTGACCTCGTCGCCTTCATCGAAGGTCAACTCCTTGGCCATCTCACAGATCTGGCGCATGCCCTTCTTGGACACGCCGGCGAACAAGGGGACGGCAGCCAGCTGTACGAGTTGGTCGCCTGAAGTACGCATTCCGCCCATGGGGCGACGTTCTAGCCGTTTCGGGCGACGAGTGCTTCGGCGATCTGCACAGCGTTGAGCGCGGCGCCCTTGCGGAGGTTGTCGTTGCTGACGAACAGGGCCAGTCCGTGCTCGGCGCCCTCGTCTCGCCGGATGCGCCCGACGTAGGACGGGTCGGCGCCGGCCGCCTTCAGAGGGGTCGGAACGTCGACGACTTCCACCCCGTCGGCCGCCCGCAAGATCTCGTCGGCCCGCTCGGGGGTGAGGGGCCGGGCGAACTCGGCGTTGATGCTCAGCGAGTGCCCGGTGAAGACCGGCACGCGCACACAGGTCGACGACACCCGGAGGTCGGCGATCTCGAGGATCTTGCGCGATTCGTCGCGCAGCTTGACCTCTTCGCTCGTCTCGGTGAACCGGTCGCCTATCAGGCCGCCGGCCAACGGCAACACGTTGTACGCGATCGTCTCGGCGAACTGCGACGGGACCGGGAAGTCGATGGCCGAACCGTCGAAGGCCAACTCGGCCGCCTTGTCGCCGGCGGCGAGAACCTGGTCGAGCAACTCGGGCGGACCTGCGGTGCCTGCGCCCGACACCGCCTGGTACGTCGAGTAGATGACCCGGGTGAGGCCGGCTTCGGCGTGCAACGGTGCCAGCACCGGCATGGCCGCCATCGTCGTGCAGTTGGGGTTGGCCACGATCCCCTTGGCGATGTGGGCCAGCGCGTGGGCGTTGACCTCGGGCACCACGAGGGGCACGTCGGGGTCCATCCGCCATGCCTTGGAGTTGTCGACGACCGTCGCTCCGGCCGCTGCCACCCGTGGGGCGAGTTCCTTGCTGGCATCGGCCCCGACGGAGAACAAGGCGATGTCGATGCCGGCGTAGTCGCCGCCCCAAGCGTCCTCGACTTCGACGTCACCATCGAGCCACGGCAGGCGCCTCCCGACACTGCGGGGAGAAGCGAAGTAGCGGATCGAGTCGACGGGGAACGACCGCTCGGCCAGCAGCACCCGCATCACGGTGCCGACCTGGCCGGTGGCGCCGAAGAGTCCGAGGCGAACACCCATCGTCTAACGCTCCAACTCGAATGCGGCGTGGAGCACCGACACGGCTTGTTCGACCTGCTCGTCGCGGACGACGCAGCGAGATGCGAATGGGCGACGTCGAGATCATGTCGATGTTGACGCCTTCGTTGGCCAGCGTCTCGAACATGAGCGCCGCCACCCCGGGGTGGGTCTTCATGCCCGCGCCGATGAGGCGACACCCGGGCGACGTCGTTGTCGGCCAGCACGCCGGTGGCGCCGATCTCGGCCTGGAGATCACCAGCCACCTCGAGGCTGGTCTCGACGTCGGCCTTGGGCACCGTGAAGGAGATGTCGGTCACGCCGGCGATCGACACGTTCTGCACGATCATGTCGACGTTGACGTGGGCGTCGGCCAAGCGCGCGGAACAGCCGGGCGGCGATGCCCGGCTTGTCGGCCACCCCGGTCACGGTGATCTTGGCCTCCGACGACTCGGAGATCACGGACGAGATGATGGGCTGTTCCATGGTGGGGTCCTCTTCGCGGATCCAGGTACCGGGCTCCCAGGAGAAGCTCGAGCGAACGTGCAGCGGCACCTTCCAGGTGCGGGCGAACTCGACCGAGCGCATCTCGGGCTTGGGGCAACCGCTGGCGCACATCTCGAGCATTTCCTCGAACGACACGAGGTTGATGCGGCGCGCCGTCGGCACGATGCGGGGGTCGGCGGTGAAGACGCCCGACACGTCGGTGTACAACTCGCAGGCGTCGGCCCCGAGGGCGTGGGCCAGCGCCACGGCGGTGGTGTCGCTGCCGCCCCGTCCGAGGAAGGTGACGTCGCGGGTATCGGTGCTCATGCCTTGCGCGCCGCCGACGACCGGGACCTTTCCCTGGGACAACGCCTCCCGCAGGCGGTCACTACGGATCTCGGTGATCTTGGCCTTGGTGTGGACGCTGTCGGTCATGATCCCGGCCTGGCTGCCCGTGTAGCTGGCGGCGTCGACACCGATCTCGAGCAGCGCCATGACCAACAGGGCGGTGGTCTTGCGCTCGCCGGCGGTGATGAGCATGTCCATCTCCCGTCCGGGGCGCACGCTGCTCACCTCGCCGGCCAGGCGAATCAACTCGTCGGTCTCCTTGCCCATGGCGCTGACGACGGCCACGACATCGCTGCCCTGGCGGTGGGTGCGGGCGATGTGGTCGGCGACCTGACGAATGCGCTCTGGATCGGCAACGGACGTGCCGCCGTACTTCTGCACGACGAGGGACATGGTGGGGTCCAGTGTACGGGCGGGTGCGGTCCCCCAATCGGCGTTTTGCCGTCGACGCATCGTCGCCCCGATTCCGCTCCTGACGAGGTGCCGGGTAGGTTCTGCGGCCATGCCCACCGAGAAGAGGGAGCGCCAGCGCGCCGGCCGCGAAGTGCGGCGCGCTGAGGCCAAAGCCGCCCAGCGACGTGCCCAGCGACGGCGCCAGATCATCAGCATCGCTGCGCTGGTGGCCGTTGTCGTGGGCATCGGACTGCTGATCAACCTGACGGGCAAGGACGACAAGGGCGGCGCCGGTTCGGAGTCGACGTCGACGACCGCATCCGATCAAGCGGTCGGTCAGCGCGGCCTGCCCCGCGGCCGACGGTTCGTCGGAGAAGCAGACGACCTTCGACGGCCCGCCCAAGAACTGCTTGACCAAGGGGGCGACGTACTCCGCGGACGTCGAGACCGACGCCGGCACCTTCACCATCGACTTGGCCCGCGACAAGGCGCCGAACACGGTCAACAACTTCGTCTTCCTGGCCCGCTACCACGCCTACGACGGCGTTCCCTTCCACCGGGTGATCCCCGACTTCGTCGTCCAGGGCGGCGACGTCGCCCTGCAAGAACGGCGGCGGCGATGCCGGCTACAAGTTCGGCGACGAACTCCCTGATCCGGGCGACTACAAGGCCGGTTCGGTGGCCATGGCCAACAGCGGTCCCGACACCAACGGCTCGCAGTTCTTCGTCGTGACCAGTGCCGCCGGCGCCAAGACGCTCGTCGACGCCGTCGGTGGCGAGGCCAAGTACTCGCTGTTCGGCACCGTCAACGAGGGCTTCGACATCATCAAGAAGATCGAGGCCGACGGCGACCTCAGCGGCACTCCCAAGGTCATCCACAAGATCGTCAAGGTGACGATCAACGAGAAGAAGGGATAGCCCTCATGGCTTCCAAGCAGTGGAACTCCCCGCCCGAGATGGTCATCGACACGGCCAAGCGCTACACGGCCACGATGTCGACGTCGATGGGTGACCTCGTGATCGCGCTCGACGCAATCCAAGCCCCGAAGACGGTCAACAACTTCGTCTTCCTGGCCCGCGAGGGCTACTACGACGGCGTGATCTTCCACCGGATCATCAGCGGATTCATGTGCCAGGGCGGCGACCCGACCGGTACCGGTCGAGGCGGACCCGGCTACAAGTTCGCCGACGAACTGCCCAAGCCCCGCCAGTACGAGATCGGTTCGTTGGCCATGGCCAACGCCGGCCCCAACACCAACGGCTCGCAGTTCTTCATCGTCAGCGGTCCCTCGGGCGTCGGCCTCCCGCCCAGCTACTCCCTCTTCGGCAAGGTCGTGAAGGGCCTCGAGGTCGTCGCCGAGATGGAGCGCGTCGAGACCGACCGGTCCGACAAGCCCCTCAAGGACCTCACCATCAACAGCATCGAAATCACCGAAGCCGACTAACCCCCTCTCCCGTTTTGGGCGCATGAGTCCACGCCCTGCGTGGACTCATGCGCCCAGAAAGCGGAGGACCCGGCGGGCAACCTCCTCCGGGTTGGTGCGCAGCGTCTCGGGCGCGAACCGCCGGAGCTGGAACCCGGTGGTCGTGACGAGGTCGTCCTCCCGCAGGGTGTCGGCGGCGTGAGCCCGACTGTCGGCGTGCACCTCGAGGCCCACGAACTCGATGAGCTTTCGTCGCTCGATCCACGCGAAGTCGACGACGATCTTGGAGCCATCGGGCAGCACCACGGCGAATTGCCGGGTCGGCTCTTCGATGCCGGCATTGCGAAGGCAACGGAGGAAGGCGACCTCGCCGTCGCTGCCGGGAGCCCGCCCAGTGCCCAGGTAGAGCTCGACCACTGCACGGAACCGGGTGACGCCCCGCCGCCCCTTGCCGCCGTGGTGCTCGAGGTAGCGATCGCACTTCTCCGGTGACGTCAGGCCACGGCGCCACGCAGCCGAGAACGCCTTCTCGATCACCACCTGGGGCGCCAACGCGCTGGTCTCGAGCAGGGCACGCTCGACGGAGGAGCACTCGATGCCCCCCGCGATCGCGATCGGCTCGACCCGTCGCGTGCGATGCAGGACGGTGCCCATCGGACGGGGGTTTCCGTTGTGGGGCGCCGAGACCTCGACGATCGACGGCGTCCCGGCGAGCAGGCCGTGCAGGTGGAGGGCCGACCGGTGCGACGCCTCGGCCCCGTCACCTGCGGCACGAACCGCAGCCAGGAGACGCTGGTGCCAGTCCGGCGGCGCTGCACCGACGACGAACACCCCCGGGTGCAATCGCTGGAGCCAGCCATCGGCCAGCGCCCGTTCGGTACGGCGATCGGTCCACCCGATGGCCGCCAACTGTGGGCGGGTCACCAGGTTGCGTTGTCCGGCGGCAATGACGGAGAGCCGGCGGGGTAATTCGTGCATGCCCGAGCGTCGCGACGAGGTGCGACACGAATCCTCCCCTCCGCCTTTTGGGCGCATTTCTCCACCCGGAGGGTGGAGAAATGCGCCCAAAAGGCGATGGGTCAGGGGAGTTGGTCGAGGGGGATCGACTTGCCTGCCAGCCAGGCGGCAACGTGGCCGGAGCCGCCAGCCTCCCACGGCCCGTCGCCGTCGGCGGGACGGATGAGGGCGGTCTGCTCGTCGATGCCGACGACGGCGCAGCCCGCCGGGGCGAGTTCGAACGTGCGCCGGGCCTTCTCGTGTGACCAGGTGTTGGCGTGCGGGATCACGGTGAGCCCGTTGACCAAGCCCAGGCCGAGGGTGAACGCCCCGCCGCGCGGGTCGACCATCGGATCGCACAGGACCATCGCGCCGGCCGACGACCCGGCCAGGACGGCGCCGCCATCCCACGCCTCGACCAGGGCGGCCCAGAGCGCCGAGTCCTTGAGCACCGAACGGAGGTGGAGCGGCGACCCACCACCGAGGTAGATGAACCGGGCGGCGCGGACGGCCTCCACGTTGGCCGGGTCCTCGGCGTCGGGTCGGGCCAGCACCATCAGCCCCCGCACCTTGCCGCCGATGGTGGAGAACCACGCTGAGGCGGTGTCGACCGCCCGTTGGGGGTGTTCGTACGCCGCCGCCGTCGGCAACACGAGCACCTCGTCGCCCCCCGACGCGGCGAGAAGCTCGCGGTCGAAAGTGCAGCCGTCGCGCCACTCCATGCCGCCCACCAGTGCGAGCGGTCCGCTCATGAGGTGACTCTCTTGGACGGGACGGCGATGCCTTGCACGAGCGCTCCTGAGCGTTGACAGTCGGTGATGGCGAACCCGGCGGACCGGAACTCGTCGAGGGTGTGGCGATCGAGACGGCAACCAGCGCCGCACGTGCGGCTCCACACCGGCGAGGCGACGGCCTGCAGGCGGCCGACGAGCCCGGGCGTGGCGACGTGTTCGAGAAAGAGCACCCGCCCGTCGGGCTTGAGGAGTCGCTTGATCTCCCGCAGCGCGGTGGCGGGGTCGTCGACCGTGCACAGCACGAGACAGACGACGACGGTGTCGGCGAAGTCGTCGGGCAGCCCGGAGTGTTCGATACCCGTCTCGTGCACCTCGATGGGCACGGCTGCGGCGGCGACACGATCGAGGAGTCGGCGCCGCATGGCGCCGTCGGGCTCGAGGACAACGACCCGCTCGACCTCGCGATAGAGCGGCAAGTTGCGACCCGTCCCGCCTCCGACCTCGACCACGACGCCGGATGCTTCAGCCACGAGCCGGCGCCGCCGACCGCTCATCCCGGCGCGGTCGACGAGCCCCATCACGGGGTCGTAGAACGCGGCATGCACGCGATGCTCACGGAGGGAGGGTTCGTCACGGAAGGAGGGCACGACGATCGCCACGCTAGTGGTGCCCGGTGCCCCTTCCATTGGAGCGAGGGCGGCGCGCCTCGGTAGCCTCACCGGCCATGGCAATCAAGCGTGTGGGCATCGTCGGTTCGGGGATCATGGGATCGGGCATCGCCGAGGTGGCGGCCAAGACCGGCCACGAGGTGGTACTCCGCTCCCGCAAGCAGGAGTCGGCCGACGCCATGGTGGCAAGCCTCGAGAAGTCACTGGCCAAGCAGGTCGAGCGGGGCAAGCTCTCCGAGTCCGAGTCAGCCGACGTCCTCGCCCGGGTCAGCGCCACGAGCAGCCTCGACGACCTCAAGGACTGCGATCTCGTCATCGAGTCGGTCGTCGAAGACCTCGCCGTGAAAAAGGAGCTCTTCAACGAGCTCGACCGCATCGTCAAGGACGGCGCCATCCTGGCCACCAACACGTCGACCCTCGCCGTGGTCGAGATGGCGATGCAGACCGGCCGCGCCGACCGCGTGCTCGGCATCCACTTCTTCAACCCAGCGCCCATGATGAGCCTCGTCGAGATCGTGCAGCCCCTCACCGCCAGCGAGGACACCGTGGCCGACGCCCGCGCCTTCGTCGAAAAGTGCGGCAAGACCGCAGTGCTCGTCGGCGACCAGGCCGGCTTCATCGTCAACAACTTGCTCTTCCCCTACCTCAACAACGCCGTGCGCCTCTACGAAGCCGGCGTCGCGACCAAGGAAGACATCGACGAAGCCATGAAGGGCGGGTGCAACTTCCCCATGGGCCCCTTCGCACTCCTCGACCTCGTGGGCCTCGACACGAGCCTGAGCATCCTCGACGCCCTCTACGCCGAGTTCAAGGACCCCAACTACGCCGCCCGGCCCCTCCTCCGGCGCATGGTTGCCGCCGAGCAACTCGGTCGGAAGTCGGGCAAGGGCTTCTACGACTACGCCAAGCGCTGACGCTGGTTCTCCATCGTCGCCCAGGACTAGGACCCCTGGGTAGCGGGGTACATTCGCTCCCGACCTGAGCGCGCCCCCCTGCAGCCGAATCGACAGCCTGTGAGTCTCACCAACCGAATCGGCCTGTCTCTCGTGGTGCCGATGTTCAACGAGGAAGAACTCGCCCGCGAGTCGATCGCGGCCGGAATCGCGGCTGGGGAATCCCTGATCGCCGCCGGATACATCGAGAGTTTCGAGGTCGTGCCCGTCGACGACGGATCCAGCGACGGGACCGCTGGCATCCTGCGCCACGTCGCTGCGTCCGACCCCCGGGTGCGGCCCGCCTACCACCGCGCCAACCGGGGCCTCGGTGGCGCCGTCCGGACGGGACTGGCGGCCGCCACCGGCGAGCTCCTGCTCTACACCGACGCGGACCTTCCCTGCGACCTGATCACTGCGCTCCCCACCGCCATGGAACTCATCGGCGCACCAAAGATCGGTCTCGTCGCCGGTTACCGCACCAGTCGGGGCGGCGAAGATTGGCGTCGCAGCGTCTATTCACGCGGATGGAACCTCCTCGCTCGGACGGTGCTGCGCGTCGATGTCCGCGACATCAACTTCGCCTTCAAGCTCTTGCGTCGCAGCGCATACGAGCGCCTCGTCCTCACGGCCGAAGGGTCGTTCATCGACGCCGAGTTGGTGGCCGAGGTCGTCCGCTGCGGGCTCGAGGTGCGCCAGTTCGGCCTCGACTACTCGGCGCGGGGTCGTGGAACCTCGACGCTCTCGTCAGCCAGCGTCATCTCCTCGATGACCGGCGATCTCCTTCGGGCGCGCCGCTCGTACCGACGCACACGGACGAACCCGAATGGCTCGCGCCCGCTGGTCGTGGTCAACGCCGACGACTTCGGCCTGACGAGGGCAGTCAACGCGGGCATCGTGCGCGGTCATCGCGAGGGCATCATCACCAGCACCTCGATCCTGGCCAACGCACCTGCCTTTGCCAATGGGGTCTGCCTTCTCCGCGACACGCCCACGTTGGACGTGGGAGTCCATCTGGCGATCGTCGGCGAGGACCCGCCGGTGTTGAGCGCCCACGAGATCCCCACGCTCGTCCGCAACGGGCGCTTCCGCCTGCACTGGAAGTCGCTCGTCGGCGCGCTGGCGCGGGGCCAGATCGACCCTGACGACATCCGCCGAGAGTTCGCAGCACAGATCGAGGCGGTGCAAGCCGAGGGGCTGGCGATCAGCCATCTCAATGCCCACCAGCACGTGCACCTGTGGCCCACGATCTCGCCGATCGTCGTCGCGCTCGCCCTCGATAACGGCGTCTCGGCCATTCGGATCCCCGAGCACGCACCGGTCGTCGGTGCTCCCGTCAACCTGCTCGCCCGCCGGCTGCGGGCCGAGGTCGTTGCCGCAGGCCTCACGGCGCCCGGCTACCTCGCCGGACTCGCCGAGGCCGGAGGCATGACCCTCGCCATCTTCAAGCGGGCCATCATCGAGGCGGCGACTTCCGACCTCGACGTCGTCGAGATCGCCTGCCATCCAGGCGAAGCAGTCGACCCCGACCGCCACCGGTACGACTGGGACTACCACTGGGGATCCGAACTCGACGCCGTGTGCGATCCGAGCCTGCGGCGCATGGCCACCGACCTCGGACTGGTCTTGGGAGGGTTCCGAGACCTGGTATCCCGTTGAGGACGGCCTACCGGGCCGCGGGTGGGAGCCGCCGACTCACGGCGGGAGCGCCGCGTTCGGTGCGGGCGCACGCCGCCGTACGGTCGGCCACGTGTCCCCTCGACACCGTCGTCGATGCCGTTGCGGGCAGCACCCGGGTGCTCGAGGTCGGCTGCGGGTACGGGTTGGTCGCCGCCATGCTCGCCGCCGCCGACTCGCGCCGGCACGTAGTCGGCGTCGACATCGATTCAGCGAAGGTGGCGGGCGCGGCGGCCATCGTCGCCAACGTCCGACGCGCCGGCGGTGACCTCACGATCGACCTTGCCGGGCCCGACGCGTCCGTCGGCCCCTGGGATGCCATCGTCGTCGTCGATGTCCTGTACCTCTTTCCCCCCGATCAGCAGGCCGGCGCGGTGGCGGAGTGGGCGCAGATGCTGGCCCCGGGCGGCGTGTTGGCGGTGAAAGAGATGGCCGGTCGGCCCCGCTGGAAGGCCCGGTGGAACCTGGCCCAGGAGCGACTTGCGGTGCGAACGCTGCGCTGGACGTCAGGAGCAGCAATCGCCCCACCGACCCCCGACGCCGTTCGCTCGTGGATGACCGCGGCCGGATTGTCCTACGACGGCCGCCGCCTCGATCGCGGCTACCTGCATCCTCATTTCTTGCACCTCGGTCGGAGGCGCGCGTGATCGAGGCCCTGGGCCGGTCACGGCGGGCGCTCCTGCTCGGCTACGTGGCACTGGCGGCGGTGCTGCTGGTGATCGCGGCCCTGTCGCATCGCTTCTTGTCGGCCGGCCCCTATCCCTCCGGGCCTGCGGGTCGCCTCGCGTTCTGGCCGTGGGCGAATTGGGACGCAGGCTGGTACAACACGATCGCCACCGAGGGATACACGTACTGGGGGCCGAGCCGGCAGGCGTCGGTCGCCTTCTTCCCCGCCTATCCGGCCCTCATGCGCCTCGGGGGATACGTCGTCGGCGACGCCCTGACCGCCGGGGTGTGCATCTCGTACGCCGCTGGTGTCACTGCCGTGCTCGGCGTGCAGCAACTGGCCCGCCGGCACGTGCCCGAACACGCCGGTCTGGCCGTCGCCCTCTTTGCGCTGGCGCCGTTCTCGTTCTATTTCTTCGGGGTGGTCTACGCCGATGCGGTGTTCGTGGCCGCCGCCGTGTGGTCCTTCGTCCTCTTCGAACAGCGCCGGCTGTGGCTCGGACTCGCCGTCGGTGCCGTCGCCACCGCCGCCCGCCCGGTCGGTCCTGCGCTCACCCTCGCCTTGATGGTGTTGGTCGTCACGAACGACCGCGCTCCCCATCTGCCGAGCCGCTCCGAGTTGCGAGGGCGCCTGCGCCCCCTCGCGGCGGCGGCTGCGACTGGAGCGGGATTCCTCACCTACCTCGCCTACCTGCAGTGGCGCTTTCAGGAACCGTTCGCCTTCGCCCTGGTCGAAGGTGCCCCGGGATGGGAGAAAGGCCTGACGCTGCACACGCTTCTGAAGGTCGACTACTTCCGCTTCGTGGCGGCCGGAGACGCGATCCCGATCCTCGCCCTCACCCTGGGAGCCGCACTGGTGTTCGTCGGCTGTGGACTGTTGGTGACGATGTGGCGTCGCTTCGGCCCGGCCTATGCCACATTGACCGCCTCCGTGCTCATCGTCCCCTTCTGCCTGAGCGGCGACTTGCTCGGGATGGGGCGCTACGCCCTGGCCGCATTTCCGGTCCCCCTGGCGGCCGCGGCGGTGCTCGGGCCGCGGCCCCGTTGGGCGATCGTGGCCCTCACTACCAGCGCCGGGCTCCTCGGACTCATGTACTCCTACTACGCCCGAGACTTCTACCTCAGCTGAACAATCCGGCCGCAAGACGTAGGAAAAGGGGTGACTTGTTTCGTTACCCATGGGTAAGGAAACTGAGTGGCGACCGTCACACCACCGCCGTAGGAGTCGAACCCCGTGCACGAGTCACGAACTCTTCGTCGAGCCCTCATCGCAAGTACCGCCGCGCTCTGCCTGATCGGTGTCGCGGCCGTGGGCTCGCCTGTCCGCGCCGAGGACCCGTTCATCGCCGGCAGCGGACGAGCCGACGCCAAGATCCTCCGCATGGGGCCGTCGGCGGGCCGGCTCTCGTTCGCCCCGACCATCGGACTCACCCTCGCCGACTACGTCGGCACCCTCGGCCGGGGTGAGTCACGCACGGCCGACTACGCCGCCCTCGACGGGAGCGTGCCCGACAGCTTCCGCAGCCAGTTGCCGACCGTTCGAGCCGAGTCGACCGACGACGATGCCGGCACCACGAAGTCCGCCGGCTTCGCCTCCTCCCCCTCCTCATCGCCGATCTACGTCGGCGGCTCCGAACAGACGGCCACCGCAACCAAGGAACCGACGGGCTCGAGCACCTACACCTTCGGTGCCTACCGCCTCCCCGGCGTCTTCGAGGTCGGCGGCAGTACGGCCACGGCACGAGCCGGCATCGTCGCCGGGAAGACCCGCGAGGCCGTGGGCACCACCAAGATCTCGAACATCAGCCTGGGCGGTGGCGTCGTCTCGCTCACCGGGCTCACGTGGGAGGCCGTCCAACGCACGGGAGCCGGCGCGGGAACGAGCGCGACCTTCCGGATCGACGGGGTCACCATCGGGGCGGGACCGCTGGCCCAGAAGCTCACCGTCCCCGACGGCGGCCAGAACCTGGCCGCCGTCCTCGGGCCGATCAACACCGCGCTCGCCCCGAGCGGGCTCCAGGTCGTCCTGCCCTCGACCAGCACCGAGGGCGGCTTGGCCCGCGTCGGGCCGCTCTCAGTCCAGATGGCCGACTCCCAGGTGGGGCGGGCCGCCCTCGGCCCCGTGCTGGCCGCCGTTCAGCCGATCCGCGATCCCATCACCGGCGCCCTGATCAACGCCAACGCCGAGTTCTCGACCGCCGTGCTGTTGGCTGACGTCGCCGTCGGCGTGTTCTCGGGCGCCGGTCGCAACGACATCGAGTTCGGCGGCGCCAGCGCTTACACCGAGGGGGAACGGTTCGACAACCCGTTCGGTGCCTTCAGCCTGGGCACGTTCACCCCGCCGGAGAGCGGCGGCACCTCATTCGATTTGCCCTCCGCCACCGTCCCATCGTCCGACACCTTCGTGCCCGATGCCGTGCCCTCGACGCCGCTGGACGCGCCGACCCAAGCCGCGCCCCTCCCTGCTCCCGCCGCCGACGCGGGCGCCGGTGGGACCGCCGCACCTGTCGCCTCCACTCGGACCGTCGCCGGCCACCGCGGCGGGATCGCCTTCTGGATCGGCATGTTCGGCCTGCTCGCTGCGCTGGGTGTGGCCTATGCCGACTACCGCCGCATCCGCAGCACCCGCCGAACCATCGTCGTCTCCTGACCCCCCAACACGGAGCCCAACGTGCCTTCCCCCGCCCCACGTTCCCCGGCCATTCCCCGTGCCTCGGCTGCCCGCCGCGTCTTCAAGGGCTACGGACCGCTGGTCGTCTTCGCTCTCCTCTTCGCGCTGATGGCTGCCTTCGTGCCCACCGTCGACCGTGAGGAGTCGGTGTCGGCCGGGGGGACAGGCACCACGGCGACGATCCCCGACTTCTCTGCCGGCGACCAGAACGGCGCGACCGAGACGACCGACACCACCGACACCGGCGCGACGCCGTCGGCGCCGGCCGCCGGCGGAACGGTGACGTCGACCCAGGGCGGCACCAAGCCCGGCGCGCCGGCCACGACCGGGTCGGGCACGAAGGGCGCTGGGCAACCCACGGCCGCCGGGGTGTTGAAGTGCAGCGACCGCGACAAGCAGATCCCCGGCGATCCCTACTCACCGCCGTGCTTGGTCTTCAAGGGCGACAACGGTGGGGCGACGGCGAAGGGCGTGACCGACAAGGAGATCGTCGTGTCGGCCCGCATCCTCGATGAGAAGGGCTTCCAGCAGACGCTGGCGGCGCTGGCCGGCGCCGAGATCACCGACAAGCCTGAGGACGTCAAGCGCACGATCTCGCGCGCTGGCTGAGTACCTCAACAAGCGCATGCAGTTCTACGGGCGCCAGATCAAGATCGTCTTCTACAACGGCAAGGGATCGAGCACCAACGAGCTCCTCGGCGGCGGCCAGGCCGAGGCGGAGGCCGATGCCGTCACGTCCTCGGAGCAGATCAAGGCCTTCGCCGAGATCAACGGCGGCACCCCTCCCTTCAGTGACGCCCTCGCCCGCCGCAAGGTGATCGCCTTCGGCGCCCCGTATCTCTCGCGGGAGTGGATGATCAAGCGCCGTCCCTACAACTGGTCGACGGCCACCGACTGCTCGATCATCAGCGAGTCGGGATCGGAGTTCTCGGTCAAGCAACTCGGCTCGAAGAACGCCGACTTCGCCGGTCCCGGTCTGCAAGGGCCAGCCCCGCAAGTTCGCCATCCTCGCCCCCGAGAACCCGTGGTACCAGGAGTGCGTCGCCGCGGCCAAGAAGATCGTCACCAAGGCCGGCCAGCCCGAGCCGCAGAGCATCGCCTACAAGCTCGACATCAACTCGATGTCGAACCAGGCCGCCAGCGTCATCGCCAAGCTCAAGAGCGAGGGCATCACCACGGTGACGTGCGGCTGCGACCCGATCTTCCCGGTCTTCCTCACGTCGAAGGCCCAGGAGCAGGGCTACAACCCGGAGTGGATCGTCGTGGCGGACGGCGGCCACCGACATCGACCTCGTCGGCCAGCTCTACGACCAGGAGCAGTGGAAGCGTGCCTTCGGCATCTCGTACCTCGGGCCGACCCTGCCGCTGCGGGCCGGGCTCGGGTACGCCGCCTACAAGACCGTGCGCAACGACGAGCCGGCGTTCGCCGTCGAGGCCATCTACGCCCAGATGTACATGCTCGCCCTCGGCATCCAGCATGGCCGGGCCGGACCTGACGCCCGCAGACCTACGAGCAGGGGATGTTCGCCTACCCCGGCGGCACGGGCCCGTTCGGCACGTGGGGCTTCGACTCCGACAGCTACACGCCGACCCAGGACTACCGGGTGATCTGGTGGGATCCGTCTCGAACCTCCGGACAGAACGGGAAGCAGGGAAGCTACGTCGAGTCCTACGGCGGCAAGCGTTTCAAGCTCGGTCAACTCCCGGCAGAGGACCCCAAGGTCTTCGGTCGATGAGCGCCGACACCATCCGGGTCCGTGGCCTGGTGATCGACCGCCGGCTGGCCACCGCTGTCGGCGCCGTCGCCGGATCCTCGTGCTGTGGCCCGTGTCCAACCTCGTGCTCCCCGACGGCGCGCCGCTCGGCGTCGTGCTGCAGGGCGCGGTCTTCGGCACCGTCACCGCGCTGCTCGCGATGGGGCTGATCCTCATCTACCGCAGCGACTCGATCGTCAACTTCGCCTACGGCTCCATGGGTGGCGTGGGCGCCGTGCTCGCCGTGAACCTCTACCTCGAGGCCCACCTTCCGTACCTCGTGGCTGCTGCGATCGGTCTCGCCGTCGGGCTCGCGGTCGGCGGACTGGTGGAGGTGCTGGTCATCCGTCGCTTTGCCGATTCGTCTCGCTTGGTGCTCACCGTGGCCACCATCGGATTGGCGCAGGTCCTGGGCGGCATCGAGTTGATCATCCCCCGCCTGTTCGGCTCGGCCGGACTGGTCGGCGGCTTCCGGACGCCGTTCACCTTCGGCTTCAACATCGAGCCGGTGCGCTTCACCGGCGACCACCTCCTGATCGTGGCCTCCGTGCCACCGGTCATCGCCGCGCTGGCGTGGTTCCTCCTCCGGACCGACTCGGGCGCCGCCGTGCGGGCCGCAGCCGAGAACCGCGAGCGAGCCTTGCTGTTGGGCATCCCCATCCAGCGGCTCTCGACCTTGGTGTGGATCATCTCTGGTGGTCTGGCCGCCTTCACCGCCATCATGAAGGCGCCCTTCGCCGGTTCGGTGTCGACGGCGTTGGGCGGGCCGACGCTCCTGCTGCCCGCGCTCGCCGCCGCCGTGGTGGCCAAGATGGAGTCGCTGCCCCGGGCGTTTGCCGCCGGGATCGGCCTGGGCGTGCTCGAACAGGTGGTGTTCTGGAACACCGGGAAAGCCTCGACCATCGACGTTGCCTTCCTCGTCGTGATCATCGTCGCCCTCCTCGTCCAGAAGGTCTCGATCTCGCGTGCCGCGGCCAGCGGCGCCGGCAACTGGTCGCTCGCCGGCGTCCTTCGACCGATCCCTTCGGAGTTGCGCGCCCTGCCCGAGGTGCGGGCGGCCCGAATCGGCCTGCCGGCGATCGCCCTGCGTGGCGGCCGTGATCTTGCCCCGCGGCTTCGAACCGTCGGACCAGATCCTGTTGTCCGTGGCCGCCGTGTGGGGCATGGTCGCCATCTCTCTCGTGGTGCTCACCGGCTGGGGCGGCAACATCAGCCTCGGACAGTTCGCCATCGTCGGCGTCGGCGCCCTGGTGGCCGGCAACATCGCCACCCGCTGGAGCCTCGACCTGTTCGTCATCCTCCTCATCTCCGGGGTCTCGGGCGCGGTCATCGCCCTGCTCGTCGGCCTTCCCGCCTTGCGCATCAAGGGGCTCTTCCTGGCCGTGTCGACGCTTGCCTTCGCCGTCGCCCTCGACAGCTACTTCCTCAATCCCAACAACCTGCCTGGCTTCGTTCCGGGAGGGATCACGCGGCCGGTGCTGTGGCGTCGATTCGACCTCGAAAACCAGTTGACGATGTACTACCTGTGCCTCGCCTTCCTCATCTTCACCATCCTCGCCGCCATGGGGGTGCGGCGCTCGCGGACAGGGCGCGTGCTGCTGGCCACCAAGGACAACGAACGGGCGGCGTCGGCGGCGGCGGTTCCCATCACGTCCGTCAAACTCACTGCCTTTCTGTTCTCGGGCGTGATCGCGGGCATCGCCGGCGGGCTCTACGTGTTTGTCGTGCGAGCGGTCGGTACGGGCTCGTTCCAACCCACGCTCTCGCTTGAAGTGTTCTCGATGGCCGTCATCGGTGGACTCGGCTCGATCGGTGGCTCCTTGCTCGGCGTCTTCACGTTCCGCTTCCTCGCCCGAGTGCTGAGCGGCGAACTCCGCCTGATCATCTCCGGAGCGGGGCTGCTGTTCGTGTTGCTCGTCCTGCCCGGCGGGCTCGGACAGGCCGTCGTCGCCGCCCGCGATCGCCTTCTCCGCGTGGTCGCCGACCGTCGCGGCATCGTCGTGCCGTCGTTGCTGGCCGACAAGCGGGACACCGAGAGTGCCAGCGACCACCCCGAGGACGAGACGGCTGTGCTCGCTGGCGCCCTCGACGACGAACACCTCGTGGGGGTCGGCCGATGACGGCGACCGCCAACCGGTCGCAGACTGACGATTCGACAGCGGCTCCGCCACTGCTCCGGTGCCAGCGAGTCGACGTCGCCTACGGGCCCGTACAGGTGCTCTTCGGGGTCGACCTCGAAATCGCCAAGGGGGAGATCGTCGCCCTCCTCGGCACCAACGGCGCCGGGAAGTCAACGATCCTCAAGGCGATCTCGGGGTTGGTGAAACCCATGGCCGGCACGGTCGAGTTCGACGGCCGCGACATCACCGGCCTGGCCGCCAACAAGACCGCGGCGCTTGGGCTCGTGCAGATGCCGGGCGGCAAGGGCATGTTTCCGACCCTGACCGTCGAGGACAACCTGCGCCTCGCCGGCTGGCTCGTCCGCGAGGACAGCGACCGATTCAGCCGCCGCCCTCGATCGGGTCTTCGAGCTGTTCCCGATCCTCAAGGAGCGCTACCGCCAGCAGGCGGGCAACCTGTCCGGAGGCGAGCAACAGATGCTCACCCTCGGCCAATCGCTCCTCAACGACCCGACGCTGCTCATGATCGACGAGTTGTCGCTCGGTCTCGCTCCGGCCATCGTCGGGATGCTCATCGACGTCGTCAAACAGATCCACGCCAGCGGCACGACGATCATCGTCGTGGAGCAGTCCGTCAACGTGGCCCTCACCCTCGCCCAGCGGGCCGTGTTCATGGAGAAGGGCGAGGTCCGATTCTCCGGTCCGACCCAAGAGCTGCTGGAGCGGCCCGACATCCTGCGCTCCGTCTTCATCGCCGGGGCATCGGGGGAGCCCGCGGCGGCGCCGACGCCACGTCAGGCACCGCGAACGCGCTCGCCGTCGGGGCCGCCCCCCGGGCGGCGCCGGGCGTCGACGCTCCGATCGTGTTGTCGACGTCGTCGTTGCTCAAGCGCTTCGGCGGCATCACCGCCGTCGACAACGTCGACCTTCAATTGCGCAAGGGTGAGATCCTCGGTCTGATCGGACAGAACGGCGCCGGCAAGACCACCTTGTTCGACTGCATCTCGGGCTTCCTCGACGTCGACGGCGGGCGCATCCTGTTGCACGGCACAGACGTCACCGAGTGGGAGCCGCACGAGCGGGCCAGGGGTACCCTCGGCCGTTCGTTCCAGGAGGCCCGTCTCTTCCCGTCGCTGACGGTGCAGGAGACCGTTGCCGTCGCGCTCGAACGCCACCTCGAGTCCAAGGACATCACGGCCGCCGCACTCCGCCTCCCAGCCTCGTACGAGTCCGAGCTGGTCGTGGCCGCGCAGGGTCGAGGAGCTCGTCGCGTTGATGGGCCTCGATGCCTTCCGCGAGAAGCTGGTCGGAGAGCTCTCGACGGGCACCCGGCGGATCGTCGAGCTGGCCTGCATCCTCGCCCAGGACCCCACTGTCCTTCTCCTCGACGAGCCATCGGGAGGGGTGGCACAGCGCGAGACCGAAGCGCTCGGTCCTCTCCTGCAGCGAGTCCAGCAGTTCACCGGCTGTTCCATCCTCGTGATCGAACACGACATGCCACTGCTCTCGTCGATCTGCGATCGCATGTACGCCCTCGAACTCGGCGGCGTCATCGCCGAGGGCACGCCCACCGAGGTACTCGAACACCCCAGGGTGGTCGAGTCGTACCTCGGCAACAACGAGGCCGCCATCAATCGCTCCGGAGTCCGCGGCGAAGCTCCCGCCCCACCCCGGCGCCGTACCCGCCGCCGCACCCCGCCGTCAGCCTGAAGCGAGGTCGCCTTCGGTCACGAAGTCGATGAGTTGTTCGACGGCCCCGACGAGGGAGGGTTCGAGGTCGGCGTAGGACGACACCCGGGCCAGGAGACGCCGCCAGAACGCCCCCGTCTCGTTCGGGTCCGGTTCGCCGAGGGCGCGGAGCACCCCTTCCTTCCATGGCTGTCCCCGAGGCACGTCGGGCCACGCCGCGATCCCCGCGACCCGCGGCCGCACCGCTTGCCAGACATCGACGAACGGCGTACCTGTGACCAAGACGTGCGGGTCGCGGATCGACGCCGCCAACCGGGCCTCCTTCGACCCCGACACAAGGTGGTCGGCGAGGACGCCCAAGCGGGCGTCGCGGCCGGGGCGGAAGCCGTCGACGAACCGAGGCAGATGGTCGAGCCCGTCGAGACGCTCGACGACCACGCCCACGCCGCGGAGGTCATCACCCCATACCTTCTCGACCAGTTCTGCGTCGTGGACCCCCTCGACCAGGATGCGCCCGGCGCGTGCCACCTGGGCCTTTCGGCCCGGCACCACCACCGAACCGCTTGCCGTGGCCGCCGGCCCCGACGCCGGCGCCGCTGGCCGGGGGCGAACCAGGGTCACCGGCCGGCCTTCGACGGCAAACGCCCCGGGGATGAGGGGAAAGAGGCGTTCGGACCCCAGGGGCCCGCGCACGACGAGTGCGTCACCGGCCTCGAATCGCAACACGGTCCCGCTGAACCCCGAGGCACGGTGGGTGACGGCGAGCCCGGCGACGGCGTCGACGCTCGGGTGGGCCGCCGCCACTCGACCGGGCCCATCGACCGGGCCGGCCAGGATCCCCTGCATGGGGGCGGGACGGAAGTCGGGCTCGTCCCTCGGTTTGCGTGGCATGGCGGGCCGTCAACCAATTGCCCGGACGTGACACCACGCCGACGCTGGGGGGAGAATCATGGTCATGGCCGACGAAGCACCCCCGTCAACCACGAGCCCGACCGCCCGTGGATCATGCGCACATACTCGGGCCACAGCTCGGCGAAGGCGTCGAACGTGTTGTACCGAACCAACTTGGCCAAGGGACAGACCGGCCTGTCCATCGCCTTCGACCTGCCGACCCAGATCGGCTACGACCCCGACCTCTCCCGAGGCCAAGGGCGAGGTGGGCAAGGTCGGGGTGCCGGTCGCCCACCTCGGCCACATGAGTGAACTGCTCGACGGCATCCCCGTCGACCAGATCTCGACCTCGATGACGATCAACGCCACGGCGGCGTGGGTGCTCGCGCCTCTACATCGCCAACGCCGAGGACCACGGCGTCGAGCCGCACCTCCTCACCGGCACGACCCAGAACGACATCGTCAAGGAGTACCTGAGCCGGGGCACGTTCATCTTCCCGCCCGTGCCGAGCCGCCGGCTGATCGTCGACATGGTCGCCTACACCGTGCGCCACGTCCCCCGGTGGAACCCGATCAACGTCTGCAGCTACCACCTGCAGGAGGCGGGGGCGACGCCGGTACAAGAGCTGGCCTTCACCATGGCCACCGCCATCGGCATCCTCGACGCCGTGCGCGACAGCGGGCAGGTCGCCCCCGACGACTTCCCCGAAGTCGTCGGCCGCATCTCCTTCTTCGTCAACGCTGGCATCCGCTTCGTCGAGGAGACGTGCAAGATGCGGGTCTTCACCCGCTGGTGGGACTGGATCTGCCTCGAGCGCTACGGCGTGCAAGACCCGAGGCTGCGCCGGTTCCGCTACGCCGTGCAGGTCAACAGCGTCGGCCTGACCGAGGCCCAGCCCGAGAACAACGTCCAGCGGATGGTCCTCGAGATGCTGGGCGTGACGCTCTCGAAGGGCGCCCGCACCCGTTCGACTGGCCGTGCCGGCGTGGAACGAGGCGCTCGGCCTGCCCCGACCCTGGGACCAGCAGTGGGCGCTTGCGGATGCAGCAGGTGCTGGCCTTCGAGACCGACCTGCTCGAGTACGGCGACATCTTCGCCGGCAGCAAGGTGATCGAGAGCCAAGACGCAAGAGCTGCTCGAGGCGGCCGAGGCCGAGCTCGACGAAGATGCCTCGACTGGGCGGCGCCTTCGAGGCCATCGACGTGATGAAGTGCCGTCTCGTCCAGAGCCAGGCCGAGCGCCGGCGACTGATCGAGGCGGGCGAGCTCAAGGTCATCGGGGTCAACTCGTTCACCGAGAGCGAGCCGTCCCCGCTCGAGGGCGAAGGGCCGATCCAGACGGCCCGACGAGGCGGCCGAGCGGAGGCATGCGGACCGACGTCGAGGAGTGGCGGTCGAAGCGCGACAGCCGACGCGGTGGACAAGGCCGTCGACGAGCTCCGGCGGGTCGCCTCGAGCGACGAGAACATCATGCCGGCGACGATCGCCCTGGCCCACGCCGGCGGCACGACCGGCGAGTGGGCCAATGCGCTGCGGGAGGTGTTCGGCGAGTTCCGGGCCCCGACCGGCGTGGCCGGCGCCGTCGGCGGGCGGGGCGTGAGCATGGACGAGGTGCGCGAGCGGACGGGGGCCATGGTCGGCGGGCCGCCCCGAATGCTCGTGGCCAAGCCCGGTCTCGACGGTCACTCGAACGGCGCCGAGCAGGTGGCCGTGGCCGCCCGCGACGCCGGGTTCGAGGTCGTCTACCAGGGCATCCGCCTGACGCCGGGCCAGATCGCGGCCGCGGCTCGCGACGAGGACGTGGACATCATCGGCCTGTCGATCCTCTCCGGCAGCCACCTCGAGCTGGTCCCCGAGGTCGTCCGGCTGGTCCGGGCGGCCGGCGTCGACGCACCGATCGTGGTCGGCGGCATCATCCCGTCCGAGGATCAGATCCGCCTCAAGGAGGCCGGCGTGGCGGCCTGCTACACGCCCAAGGATTACGAACTGGCCCAGATCATGGGGGACATGGCCGAGCTCGCCTCGGCCCACCGGGCCAACTAGGGCTTGACTCGGCGCCTCCGGAGGCCGATGGTGCTGCGCATGGATCGGCGCGCCCTCCCGGGCCTCTTCGGCGGCCTGGCCGGCTGCACGTTCGCGGTGGCCGGGGCCATCCTTCCCTCGCCCTCGCTCACCGTCGTCGCCGCGGCCTGCGCCCTGCTGGCCGGCGCCTCGTCGCTGGCCCTGCTGGAGCGGGCCCGCCTGGCCGAGCAGCGCGCCGCCATCGCCGTGGCCGAGCTGGCCACCCTCCGGGAGATCGAGCAGGTCGGGCCCGCTGCTCGAGCGCACCGTGCTCGATCCCGAGACCGGCCTGCCCGACGTCCGCTTCTTCGAGGTCGCCCTCGACACCCGCATCAGCGCCGCCCGCCGCCACCTCTGGCCCGTCACGGTCGTGCTCCTCGAGTTCACCCCCCACCCGGAGCACCGGCTCGGCCAGAGCCTCGGCGTGTTCACGACCCTGCTCCGTTCGACCCTCCGGGAAGCCGACGTCGCCTGCCGCATCGCCCCCCGCACGTTCGCCCTGGTGTTGGAGGACACGAACGAGGCCGGCGGGGTCTGGGCGGCCGAGCGCATCCAGATCGCGCTCGCCCAGCGACGTCGTCGGCGCCCAGGGCCTGTCGGCCGGGGTCGCCAGCTACCCGACCCACGGCCTCGCCGCCGGCGAGGTGCTGGCCCGGCGCTGGCGCCCTCAACCGCGCCGCAGCCACCGACGCCGGCCACAGCCTCGGCGTCGTCGAGGTCGCCGGCGTCGACCTCACGTAGTTCTCGGCCTCGCTCTGCGGCGCCGCCCTCCGGGCCGAAGCCTTGCCGCTCGGCGGCGGCTGCTCGCTGGCGCTCCCGACGCCGCGATGTTCTCGGCCTCGCTCTGCGGCGCCGCCCTCCGGGCTGCCTGAGGATCGTTCAGTTTTCCCCAGCCTTGGTCACAGGCGGGGGATAACTTCCGGTCCGGCTACGGGAACGGGCTGCTGAGACCCTGTGGACAACCCTGTTGGTGACGCAAGGCCGCTAAGCCCGGGGCGGCACCTCGAAGCACCGATCGTCGATCGAGCCGAAGGCGTAGCCGGGGTACAGGCCGCCGAACATGCCCCGGGTCCGCTCCGTCCAGGCGAGGGCGTCGGCCCGACGGATGCGGTGGACGAGCTGGAGGATCCCGCCCTCGAAGATCCGGTACTCGGCCCACAGCCCCGGGGAAGTCCTTCACGCAGGCGACCTCGACCCACGGCGATCGCCCCGGTGGCGGCGAAGCGCCGGACCCGGTTGCGGTGGGTGTGCCCGCAGAAGTAGCCGGCGATGGCGGGTCGCCGGGCGGCGACGGCGATCGACTTCTCCGAGTCGTCCGGATTGATCCCGAAGTAGGTGTCGCTGCGGTGCTTGGAGCCGGGTGCCCACGGGTGGTGGTGCCCGAAGAGCGAGGACCGGCGCCGAGGTGGCCCGCCGCCAGCTCGTCGAGCCACTCGAGCTGGCCGTCGTCGACGCCGCCGTTCGGCGCAAAGGGCACGGTGGTGTCGAGCATCGCCAGCACGGCGCCGGCACCTCCACGGCGAAGGGCCCGGAGGGGGCGTCGGTCTGGCCGCTGTAGGCGTCGTGGTTGCCGCGGATGTGGCGCATCCGATCGCCGAAGGCGCCCTCGTAGCAGCGGAGGAAGTCCTGGTACTCCTCGTCGGTGCCGTCGTCGGTGAGGTCGCCCTTGACGAGCACCACGTCCGGATCGACGGCGGCGATCTCCTCGACGGCGGCCGAGTTCATGGTCTCCGGATACGGCGGCTCGCCCGGCCGGCTCGCGAACGTCGGACCGGCGTCGGGCATGTTCGACTCGTAGCCGCAGACCGTCTCGCCGAAGTGGACGTCGTTGACCGTGGCCACGGTGGCGAGAGCGTTCGCCGCCCGGACGGGCCAGCGTCGTGAACGAGACGCCGTCGTAGGTGTATCGGGTCGGGGCCGAGCTCGTAGGCCTCCAGTCGAGCGCAGGTCGTGTCGGGTCGCCGCCCCGGAAGACGACGGCGAAGTCGTCGCCGACGGTGGTGACCTCCGGCTCGGCCTCGTCCACCGCTAGGGCCGGACCCTCGCGCTGGCCGGCGACCGGCGCGGTGTCCACCACCGGTTCGAGAAGCGCCAGGGCGAGGCCTGGTTCTCGTCGTCCACGACCACCACCGGCCGGCGGCCAGGCCATCTCGACCGCGGCCACGATGGCGACCAGTTCCTCGGGTGAGGGATCGCGTCTAGAGGGGGACGTTGGCATGCTTCCTGCGGGGAAGGTCTTCGCGCTTGGTCTCAGCAGCTCGAGCGAGCGGATGAGCACCTTGCGGGTCTCGGCCGGGTCGATCACATCGTCGACGTAGCCGCGCTCGGCGGCCTCGTAGGGGTTGGCGTGGCGCTCGTTGTAGTCGTCGATGAGCTCGGCGCGCCGGGCCTCGGGCTCGTCGTGCTCGGACTAGCTCGCGCTTGTGCAGCACGTTGATGGCCTGCTCCGCGCCCATCACGGCGAGCTCGGCCGACGGCCAGGCGTAGGCGAGGTCGCAGCCGATCGACTTGGAGTTCATGACGACGTAGGCGCCGCCATAGGCCTTGCGGGTGATGAGCTGGATCCGCGGGACAGTCGCCTCGCAGTAGGCGTAGAGCAGCTTGGCGCCGTGGCGGATGATGCCGCCGTACTCCTGGTCGGTGCCGGGCTGGAAGCCGGGGACGTCGACCAGGGTGACGAGCGGGATGTTGAAGGCGTCGCAGGTGCGGACGAACCGCGCCGCCTTCTCGGAGGCGTCGATGTTCAGCACGCCGGCGAGGATCTGGGGCTGGTTGCCGACGATGCCGACGACGGTGCCGTTGAGGCGGGCGAAGCCGCACGTGATGTTCTGCGCGTAGTGCGAGGCGTACTCGACGTAGTCACCGTCATCGACGATCGCCGTGATGACCTTCTTCATGTCGTAGGGCATCCGGCTGCTGGCGGGGATCAGATCGCGCAGCTCGGGCGTCTCGCGGTAGCGGGTCGTCCGTCGCTCTCCACCAGCGGCGGCAGCTCGAGGTTGTTGGCCGGGAAGGAAGCGAGAGCAGGTACCGGACCTCGTCGAGGCAGGCCTTGTCGTCGCGGGCCACGAACTGGCAGACGCCGGACTTGGTGGCGTGGGTCATGGCCCCGCCGAGCTGCTCCTGGGTCACGACCTCACCGGTGACCGACTTCACGACGTCGGGGCCGGTGATGAACATGTAGCTCGTCTCCTGCACCATGAAGACGAAGTCGGTGAGGGCCGGGCTGTAGACGGCGCCGCCGGCGCAGGGGCCCATGATCACGCTGATCTGGGGGACGACGCCGCTGGCCTGCACGTTGCGGTGGAAGATGCCGCCGTACATGGCGAGGGAGACGACGCCCTCCTGGATGCGGGCGCCGGCGCCGTCGTTGAGGCCGATGATCGGGATCACCGAGGCTCGAGCGCAGAGGTCCATGACCTTGTGGATCTTCTCGGCGAACACCTCGCCGAGCGCACCGCCGAAGACGGTGAAGTCCTGGCTGAAGATGCAGACCTTGCGACCGTCGACCGTGCCGAAGCCGGTGACGACGCCGTCGGTGTAGGGCCGGTCCTGGAGGCTCTCGCCCGCCCGGTGGCGGGCCAGCATGTCGAGCTCCTGGAAGGAGCCGTCGTCGAGCAGGTACTCGATCCGCTCCCGGGCGGTCATCTTGCCCCGGTCGTGCTGGCGGCTCACGGCGGCTTCGGAGCCGGCGTGGAGGGCCTGCTCCTTCTTCTTGGCCAGCTCGTCCAGGCGTTCGGTCATCGGGTGGTCGGACATCGAGGTTCAGGCTAGTTCTCGACCCGGGGAAGCAGTCCAGACGAGCGAGGCGAGGAAATCGCCGGCGGACTGAAATGACCCCAGCGGTAGCCTGACCGCGCCATGGCCGAACCTGTCGATACCGTCGCGCCCTCGGTCGGCGTCGTCCGCCGCGGGTTGGCCGTGATGAGGATCGAGGTCAAGCTCCACCCCCGCCCTTCTCCTTCGCCGTCATCGGATCGCTGACCTACGCCTTGGCGACGGTGCGTCATCGGTGGTCATCGGCCAGGTGGTCGACAAGGTGATCACGCCGCGCTTCGCCGACGGTCAGGTCGCGACGGGGCGGTGATCGCCGGCGCCCTGGCCATTTTCGGTGTCGGCGTCTTGAAGTCGGCCGGCATCGTGTTCCGCAGGATCAACGCGACGATCACCCAGGCCCGGGTGCAGGAGACGTTGCGTTCCCGGGTGGTCGACCAGTTCATCGACCTGCCACTGAGCTACCACCGCTCGAAGCCGACGGGCGAGTTGTTGGCTCACGCCGGCGGCGACGCCGAGGCCGCCACCGACATCTTGGCGCCGCTGCCCTGGGCGACGGGCGTCCTCGTGCTCCTCGCCGTCGCGTCGGCGTTGGCTGCTGGTGACCGACCTGTTCCTCGGCCTCATCGGTCTGGTGCTGTTGCCCTCGGCGCTGATCCTCAACGTGTGGTTCCAGGTCCGCCTCGAGGAGCCGGCCCTACGAGGCCCAGGAGGCCTACGGCGACTTGTCGAGCGTCGCCTACGAGTCGGTCGACGGCGCCATGGTGGTCAAGACGCTCGGCGCCGAGGAGCGCGAGGGCGACCGCTTCGAAGCCCGGGCCGAGGCGCTCCGCGACCGGCGCATCCTGCTCGGCGTCCGGCAGGCCGCGCTCTACCAGTTGCTCGATCTGCTGCCGGCGTCGGCATCCTGCTCTCCTCGTCGTCGGCGCGTGGCGGGTCGACCGCGGCCTGATCACGACGGGCACGTTCGTCGGATTCCTCAACCTCATCCGACTCGTCACGTGGCCCCTCCATCTCGTCGGTTGGGTGCTCGGGCTCGATGCCCCGCACCGTGGCCGGCTGGGAGCGGGTCAAGGGCGTGCTCGACCAGCCGCGGCCACCGGCGTCGGCGCACCGCGACGCCCACCCCGCTGCGGGACGGCGCTCGCGGCGCCGGCCTCGGGTTGACCTACGAAGATGGCCACGGAGGTGCTCGCCGACGTGACGTTCGACCTAGGCCGGGGATCACCGCCGCGCTCGTCGGGCCGACGGGCGGCGGCAAGTCGACGTTGTTGCAGGTGCTGTCCGGCCTCCTCGAACCGACCACCGGCGACGTCTCGGCCGCTCGGACCCATCGCGCTCGCGTTTCAGGAGCCCTTCGTGTTCGCCGACTCGGCCCATTCCAACATCACGTTGGGCGCCGACGTCGACGACGACACCGTGCGCGCCGCGGCCGAGGTCGCCCAAGCCGACGAGTTCATCGCCAAGCTGCCCGAGGGATACGAGTCGGTCATCGGCGAGCGGGGGGCGACGCTGTCCGGGGGCCAGCGTCAGCGTCTGGCCCTCGCCCGCGCCCTCGCCCGGCGGCCGGCGCTGTTGTTGCTCGACGACGCCACCTCGGCGTCGACCCCGCCACCGAGGCCGCCATCCTCACCGGCCTCGCCGGCGCCTTCGCGGGCACCACCACGCTGGTGGTCGCCAACCGCCCGTCGACGATCGCGCTGGCCGACATCGTGCTGTTCCTGGCCGACGGTCGCCTCGAGGCCTACGGCACCCACGCCGAACTCCTGCGTTCGTCGCCCGGATACGCCGATCTCGTCGAGGCCTACGAACGGGAGCGGACGGGGGCCCTGGTGCCCGACCGTTCCGCCGCCTCGTGCCCGAGGGCCCCCGCAGCGCGCATGAACGGCATCGGACGAGCCGCTGTGAGCCCCGGCATCAGCCGGGGCGACGACGTCGACCCTGTCCGTGCTGCGCCGCGGGTGGGCCGCGAGCCCCGATCTGCGCAACGGCGCGCTGCGTCACGATCGCGCTGGCCTTGCTCGGCGCCGCCGGCCAGTCGGCGCATCCCGATCCTCGATGCAACAGATTCTCGACCGCGGTCTGGTCGACGGGAAGATGCAACCACGCGCGCTGACGCTGCTCGGCGTCGTCGGCCTGCTACTCGTCGTGCTGGCCACGACTGGCGCGGGGTGGCTGACCCGGCGCCGCCTGGTGCAAGCGGGTGAGACGGCGCTCTGCCGACTCCGCACCCGGGCCTTTCGCCACATCCACCGGCTGAGCCTGGCCACCCAGACCGACGAGCGGCGCGGCGCGCTGGTCGCCCGAGTCACCAGCGACGTGGAGCAGCTGAGCCAGTTCCTGTCGTGGGGTGGCGTGGCCTGGCTCGTCAACACGGCCATCCTCGTCACCGTCGCCGGGATCATGGCCGTCTACGACTGGCGCCTCGCGCTCGTCACGATCGTCGCCGTGGCCCCGATGGTTGCCGTCCTCAACGCGGTGCAACACCGGATGGCCGCCCGCTACGACATCGTTCGCCAGCGGATGGCCGACCTGCTGACCGCGGTCTCCGAGACGGTCATGGGCGCTCCCGGTCATCCGTGCCTACGAGGCCGAAGAGGTCACCCGCCGTCGCACGCTCGACGCCATCGGCCGCCCAGCGCGAGGCCCAGGTGCGGGCCGGCATCATGTCGGCCGCCCTGTTCCCCTCGGGCGAGCTCTTCTCGGTCATCACCGTCTCGGCCGTGCTCGTCGTCGGCATCGCTCTCGGACCCGCCCGCGGCCTGTCGGCGCGGCGAACTCGTCGCGTTCATCTTCCTCGTCAACTTGTTCCTCCAGCCCGTCGCCGAGTTCACCGACATCGTCGACCAGACCCAGACGGCGGTGGCGGGCTGGCGGCGGATCCTCGACCTGCTCGACACCCCCGTCGATCTGCCCGACCCGGTGCCGGGCGTTGCCGCTCCCGGCCGGCCCGCCGGCGTTGCGGGCCGAGCATGTGTCATTCCGCTACGCCGACACCGGCGTGCTCGTGCTCGACGACATCGATGTCGAGATCGCCGCCGGTTCGACGGTGGCGTTGGTCGGGGCGACGGGATCGGGCAAGACCACGCTGGCCAAGCTGCTGGCCCGGCTGGCCGATCCGACGGCCGGTTCGGTGTCGGTCGGCCGGCATCGACCTGCGCCAGGTCGAGGCCAGCTCGCTGCGTCGATCGCTGGTGATGGTCCCCCAGGAGGGGTTCCTCTTCGACTCGACCATCGGCGACAACGTCCGCTTCGGCAAGCCCGGGGCAACCGACGACGAACTCGTCGCGGCCTTCACCCGAGCTCGGACTCGACGGGTGGTTCGCCGGCCTGCCCAGCGGGCTCGCCACCCGCGTCGGCGAACGCGGCGAGCAGCTCTCGGTCGGCGAACGCCAACTCGTCTCGTTGGCCCGGGCCTCGGTCGCGGATCCGAGCTGCCTGATCCTCGACGAGGCGACGTCGGCCGTCGACCCCGCCACCGAGGTCACGCTGGCCCGCGCCGTCGACAGCTCACCGCGGGCCGCACGACCATCGCCATCGCCCACCGCCTGTCCACGGCCGAGCGGGCCGACCTCGTGCTCGTCCTGGACCACGGCCGGCTCGTCGAGCATCGGCCCGCACGCCGGCGCTCGTCCGCGCCGGTGGCGTCTACGCCCACTCCACGAACGGTGGCTCGACGTCACCGGCGCCATCTCCACTGATCACCTCCCCGTTCTGGGCGCATTGCTCCACCCCCTGGGTGGACCGATGCGCCCAGAACGCCGGCGGTCGAGCTGCCGGCCTCACGCTGGTCGCTGCCGGTGCCGGCGCCGGACGACGGCGACCTGATCGCCGTGGGCGCCGACCTCGAGCCGGGCACGCTCCTCGCCGCCTACCGGAGTGGGCTGTTCCCCATGAACGTCGACGACCGCAACCTCGGGTGGTGGTCGCCCGACCCCCGGGCGGATCCTGCCCGCTCGACGGGCTCCGGGTGAGCCGCAGCCTGCGCAAGTCGTGCGCCCGCTTCGAGATGCGGATCGAACGCCGACTTCGAGGGCGGTCATCGACGCATGCGGCGACCCGACCCGCACGGGCCGATGGATCACGCCCGAGATCCGGGCCGCCTACCTCGAGCTCCATCGCCTCGGCTGGGTCCACAGCGTCGAGGCCTGGACGCTCGACGACGGGACCTTGGCCGGCGGGCTCTACGGCATCGCCGTCGGGGGCCTCTTCGCCGGCGAGTCGATGTTCCACCGCCGGACCGATGCGTCGAAGGTTGCGCTCGTCGGGCTGGTCGAACTGCTGCCCGACGATGCCCTCCTCGACGTGCAATGGCGCACCGACCACCTCGCCATCGCTGGGCGTCGTCGAGATCCCTCGGACGGAGTACCTCGCCCGACTCGCCGACGCCCTCCGCCGCCCGACCCCCACGCTGCGCAACTCGGACGCATCCGCCACTGGCCGGCGGTCACAGCAGCCAATAACAGAAATCGCCCCTAAGTCGGGGGATCGTCGTGCCGATGTTCTGTGCATGACCAGCACGAGGACAGGCCGGACATGGCTGAGCACTATGTCGGCCTCGACATCGGTTCGTTCGCGGTCCGCGCCGCGGAGATCTCGGGTGAGCCGGGGTCGTGGACCCTCCATCGGTTCGGCCAGCTGACCCTGCCGCCTGGTGCGGTCGTCGACGGCGAGATCGTCGACTCGATGGCCGTGACCGAGGCGCTCAAGGCTCTGTGGGCCCGAAGCGACTTCAAGTCGAAGAAGGTCTCGGTCGGCATCGCCAACCGGTGGGTCAAGGTCCGCCAGGCCGAGGTGCCGGCGCTCTCCCCCGAGGAAGTTCGCACCTCGCTGCGCTACGAGGCCCAGGAGGTCATCCCCTTCGCCGAAGAGGACGCCATCGTCGACTTCGTCGTCCAGGATCGCTACACGGGACCGGAGGGCGGCGACTTCCTTCGCATCCTCGTGGTGGCCGCCCAGCGCCAGATGGTGTCGATGACCCTCGAGACCGTTCGCAAGGCCGGCCTGACGCCGTCGAACGTCGACCTCACGCCCTTCGCCCTCGTCCGAGCCTTGGCCCCGGCGAGCGCTCCGGGGGTGTCGGAGTCGATCGTCTCGATCGGTGCCGGCCTCACGAACGTCGTCGTCCACACCGGTGGCACCCCTCGCTTGGTGCGCATGACGCCCCGAGCTGGCGCGGTCGTGACCGAGAACCTCACCCGAGCGCTCGGCGTGGACCCCGAACGGGCCGAGGCCCTCAAGCGCGGTGCCGCCGTCGCCCTCGCCGATCCGCAGACCGTGCAGGCCGCCGACGTGATCGCCAACGAGCTCAACCCGCTCGTCCAGGAGATCCAGGGCTCGCTCGACTACTTCACGGCCCAGAACGACGACGTCGAACTGCGCCGGGTGCTGCTCACCGGTGCCGGCGCCAAGATGGCCGGCCTCCGGGCCCGCCTGGCCACCGAGCTCCGCGTGCCCGGTGGAGATGGCCTCGCCGCTCGAGTACCTCAAGCTCGGCAAGACCGGCCTCACCGACGAGCAGCTCACCGCCGCCGCCGCCGTGATGGCGGCCCCGTGGGTCTGGCCATGGCGCCGCTGGCCTCGCCCGCCACCCGCCTCACCACGCTCTTCCCGGCCGAGTACGCCAGGGCCGGGCAGCGAGCGTCGGGCCCGGGTCCTCACTGGCGTCGCCGTCGGTGCACTGGCCGCCATGCTCGCCGGTGCGTACACCGTTCGGGCCACCGAAGTCGCCACAGCCCGAGATCAGGCCGCTCAGGCCGATGCCCGGGCCGCCGAGATCGACCAGCAGGTGCAAAAGCTCGTCCCGTTCGAGACGGCCGCCAACCAGATCACCGCCATGCGGACGGCGGCGGAGTCGGCGCTGACCAACGACGTCGATCTCCCGGTGTTCATGGACCGCATCACCGGCGCCATGCCCACCGACGTCGGCCTCACGTCGTTCACGTTCACCCTGGCCGCTCCCGGGGTTGCCGCTCCGGCGGCGCCCGGTTCCGAGGCGCCGATCGGCACCATCACGGTGTCGGGCGAAGGCCTCTCCCACGACTCGACGGCGCACTGGATCACCCAGCTGCGTCAGCTCGGGATCCTGTCGGACCTCTGGGTGCCGTCGTCGTCGAAGGGCGGCGACCGGGTCACCTTCTCGAGCAACGCCAACATCACGTCGATGGCCAAGTCCAATCGAGCCGATCTCTTCAAGGCAGGCGAGCTGTGAAACCGAAGCTGATCCTCATCGGGGTGGGCGCAGCTGTGCTCATCACCGCCGTCTGGTTCTTCGCCCTCTGGTCACCCCAGTCGAAGAAGCTCTCGGACGCGAAGACCGAACAAGCGGCCGCCGAACAGCGGGCGTCTGAGCTCTCGGCTCGGCTGACCCGGCTGGAGAAGCTCCAGGCCAACGCCGACGTGCTGGAGCGTGACCGGGCGATGCTGGCCACCGCCATCCCGACGGCGGACGAGCTCGACGACTTCATCCTCCAGGTGAACGATCGGGCGGCCAAGGCCGGGGTCGCCTTCGTCTCGATCGCCCCGCAGCAGCCCGGCGTCGCGGCGCCGGCTCCCGGAGCGGCCGCTGCGGGTCCGACCCCCATCGGCCTCCAGATGCAGGTGACGGGTGACTACTTCGCCATCCTGCGGTTCCTGGAGCAGCTCCGCGACGGCGAGCGCCTCGTCACCGTCGAGAACTTCTCCTTGGCCAAGGGTGGGGAAGGCGGCGGCATGACCGCCTCCATCAGTGGCCGCATGTTCATCGCCCCGTCGGTCGCTGTCCCGGCGGCGGCCCCGACCACAGCGAGCGTCTCATGAGCGACATCAGCCCCAGCCCCGTCAAGGGCGGTACCGACCAGAAGAAGCAGCAGATGATGGTGGCCGTGCTCGGGGTCGTGTTCCTCCTCGTGCTCGTGTTCATGGTCCTCAAGCCCTTCAGCGGTGGTTCGACGAGCGCTCCGCCCGTCGCACCCCCTGCGGTAGTCGAGGGTGTCGACCCCGCCGCCCCGGCGGTGGCCGCAGCCCCGTCGACGCCGGAGACCACGGCGCCAGCGCCGCCCCCGGCCCGGCCCGCACGCAGCCCCTTCGATCCGCCCCGCTGACCCCGGACAAGACCGAACCCCAAAAGGACGAACAGCGTCGACGGCGGCCTACGGGTCGCCGTCGGCGCGTCTGGCCAGCGCCAGCGTCGCCACCTTCTCGAAGAGTTGGCCGCCGTCGATCCGTTCGCAGAAGTCGTGGAAGGCGCGGGGATCGTCAGGTCCGGTCCAACGAAGGTCGTCGGTCGAGGCCAGCAGCGATCGGTCGATGCGCAAGGTGGCGAGTTCCTTGAACAGCGCGGCTGCCTCACGGGCGGCGGCCAGCGTCGTCGCCAACTTGGCCCCGCCCCGCACGGTCACGTCCCACTGACCGGGCTGGTCGGGGATGTCCTCGAGGTGCAGGTAACGGGCCAGCACGGCGGCGGCCGACTTCGCCCCCCAGCCCGGGAGGCCCGGAAAGCCGTCGGCACTGTCGCCCACCAGCGCCAGGTAGTCGGGGATCGACGCCGGGGAGACGCCGAACTTCTCGACCACGCCGGCCTCGTCGATGATGGCCTGCTTCCGTCGGTCGTATTGCACGACGCGCGTTGCCGCGAACGCACTGGCCGAGGTCCTTGTCCGGCGTGAGGATGATGATCTGCTCGAAGGCCGGATCGTCGTCGAGCACGGCTGCCGCGCTGCCAAGGGCGTCGTCGGCCTCGAGTTCGACCATCGGCCACACCTTCACGCCCATGGCGGCGAGTCCCTCGTCGAGCACCGGGAACTGGGCCAACAGGACCGGGTCGATGCCTTCTCCCGTCTTGTAGCCCGGCCAGAGGTCGTTGCGGAACGACTCGATGACCTTGTCGGTGGCCACGCCGACGTGGGTGGCCCCCTCTTCGAGGAGGTAGTACACCGTCCACAGGACCCCGCGGGCGGCACCGTTGGTACCGGGCTTCGAGCGCGCCTCCTCGGGCAAGCCGAAGTGGTGGCGGAACAACTCGTATGTCCCGTCGACGAGATGTGCCTTCATGCCGCTACTCCCGCTGATGGATGCCCCACCCTCGCACATCTCCCGTTGGTCAGCCGGCGACGCGGCGGGCCGAGGCCTGCCGGAGCCACCCGTCGGCCTTCTCGAGGCGCTTCTCGAGCTGGGCGACGGTGGCCTCGCTGACCTTCGTCACGCCGCTGACCCGGTTGAGTTCGGCGTTGACGGCGGCGTGAGTCTGGCCGGTGTGGCGGGCAATCAAGCGGCTCTTGTTGGCGTTGGCCTCGCGGAGGTGCTCCTTGTGCTCGCGCAGCGTCCGGCCCTCGGGCGCCGAGCGCGGCACCGTCGCGGCCGCCGGTCGGCAACGGCGGAAGGGGAATCGTGAGGTCTTCGCCGTCAGCGGGTGGGTCGTACAAGGCGTCGTCGTCGAGCACCCAGTCGGGCTCCGACCCGGCGCCCAAGGGCACGGCCGAGATGGGTGCGAACTGCGAGAACAGGTCCTCGGGTTCGTCGTCGAACGCAGCGGGATCGACGGGCGCGCCGAAGACTCGGTCCTCGTGGCGCAAGGAGTGGCGCCGCTGCTCGGCGATGGCAAAGGCCCGAGCTCGGAGTCGCGGTTCGTCGGGGATGTAGAGGAACGACTTCTGGCCCTTGGTGCCTCGCGTCCAGCGAACGAGGCGACCAACGGCCTGGCGGAAGAACAGCTCGGTCGTCGTCGTCGTCGCAAAGACTCCGACTCGCAGTCGCGGAATGTCGACGCCCTCCGACACCATCCGCACGGCCACGATCCACGGATCGGCCGACGACGCGAACCTCGAGATGTGGGTCGACGCGTCGGGGTCGTCGGACGTCGCCACGACCGCCTTGACCTTGAACCGGTCGCGGAGCACAGGCGCGATCCCCCGGGCGTGATCTTGGTCGGTGGCGATGACGAGTCCGCCGGCGTCGGGTTGGGTGGCCCGGATGGCGAGCAACTGCTCGTGGGCCTGACGCAGGACGTGGGGCAGCCACTCGCCATCGAGGGAGTACGCCGTGCGAAGGCGCTGACTGGCCTTGGCCGCGTCGAGGTTGTCGTCGAAGGAGTGGGCGTGCACCGACCCGTCGGGAGCGCTCCACTCCATCATCCCGTCGATCCGCGGGAAATAGACGGGGCGTACGACGCCGCCGTCGGCGAGGGCGTCGCCGTAGCCGTACTCGTAGTCGGCCTCGGCTTCGTCGAGGCGGTAGCGCACGAACGGTATGGCGTGGGTGTCACTTCGGAATGGAGTGCCCGACAGCGCCAAGCGGCGCGCCGCCGGCTCGAATGCCGTCCGGACGGCGTCGCCCCAGGCCCGGTCGTCGGCGGCGTGGTGCAACTCGTCGAAGATGACGAACGCCTCCGTGGCCAGCGCCCGCAGGAGACCGGCACAACTGTTGACCTGCTGGTAGGTGGTGACGATGCCGTGCATGTCCGAGGGGAGCGCGCCGTCGGCGGCCGCCCATTGCGGATCCACGTGGAGATCGAAGGCGGCGGCCGCCTTGGCCCACTGCAACTTGAGGTGGGCGGTCGGCACCACGATGACCAGTCGTCGGCACTCTCCGCTGGCCAGCGATCGACGGGCCGCCGTCAGGGCGAAGGTCGTCTTTCCCGCGCCGGGGGTGGCCACGGCCAGGAAGTCGGGCGAGGCCGACGCGTCGAGTCGTTCGAGCGCCCGCTTTTGCCAGGGCCGGAGGGTGACGGTGCGAGCCATGAGGAGCGTCGATGATGGCAGGCCCGCCGGGGGTCGGTGACCATCGCCCCTGACCTGGGGCTTTCCTCGGGTGCGAGGTGGACGCACTGTCGGTCAGCGGGGCCAGATGGCGTCGAGGGGGGTCGTCATCAGCGCCAGGGCTACATCGGGATCCAGGCCGTGGGGACCGGCCTGGAGGTGGTCGAGGCCGATGCTCGGGTCGAGGGTCTCGATCGGATAATCCGATCCGGCGATCACGCGGCACGCCGGCGCCGAGAAGTCGATCCCACCGGTACGCGTCGGGGTAGCGACCCGCCAGCGCAACGTCGATCGATGCCGCGTCGGAGGCGGCGAAGCACGGCTGGATGCAGGCCACGACGCCGAGGTCGGCCATCCGATCGATGAGGTCGGGCCGCAGCACCTGCGCATGCTCGATCCGAGGCGCAGCCGCGGCGGACGCCCGCCGCTCCCCCGTAGATCCGTTCGTAGGCGTCGAGGCAGGTCTCGATGGCCCGGTCGCCGATGGCGTGGGTGGCCAGCCCCCATCCGGCCTCGGCGTACGGACCGGCCCGCGTCGCCAGTCGGTCGGCGTCCTGGAAGAGGATGCCGTGGTCAGCGGGATCGACATCGGCGAACGGGAGACTGCACGCGCACGTGCGGGGGCCGAGCCAACCGTCGGCGTAGAACTTCACCCCGGCGACGGCGAGGTCGTCGTCAGCGTCGTCTCGGGCGGCCGCCATCCGGGCGAGGTCGGCGGCGCCGCTGGCCAACAGGATGCGGACCTTGACGGGGAGTTCGCCATCGCGGGCGCGGAGCTCGACGAGCCCGTCCCAGATGTCCCACTCGAACAGGCCCGTCTCGGTGATGCCGGTGAGGCCCAGAGCGGCGGCATCGCTCAGGCCGCGGCGAAGCGCACCGACGACGTCGCCGACGAGGGTGGCGCCACCCGGGTCGTCCATGGGGCTCGAGCCCGCCGCCGCCACCCGGCGGTGATAGTCGCCAATCGTGCCCGACGACCTCAGGCTGCCGGCAGGCGCGGTCGTGCACACGCGCAGGAGATGGACGTGGTGATCCACGAAGGCCGGGCGGTCGGGTGACGGCTCTGGGGTCACCGTCACCCGCCACCCCTGCCGTCCGGGTCACGGTGCCCCCCGGGGGTCGACGGGGTCGCCGACCGGACATCAAGGGAACGGTGCAGCCCCTCGACTTCTTGTGGTCGGGGTCGAGAAATTTCAGCGACCGCCCGACAACAGGCCCAGGACCACGGTGCCGGTCGCGTCGACTGCGTCGCTTGCGTCGGTGCCGGTGGCGTCGACTGCATCGATGACCTCGACGACCACGCCGGCGGCCCGGTCGACGAGTTCGCTTACCACCGACACCGCAGGAGCGGCGGAGTCAGCCAGCGGGACTGCCGGAGCCTGCCTCGCCGGAGGGTCCGGCGCCGCCGGAGGGGTCGGCGCCGCCGTGTCGGGAGACTCCGGGGCCTCAGGCGTCGCCGCCGCCGGGGGTGGCGGCGTCGGTGCCGGCGCGGGTCCGCTCGAGACATTGTCGGCCGTCGTCGTCGCCTCGGGCGGAACCGGGGGCGGGTCGGGAAGCGTGAGGCCGGCGAGACCGCCGGCGCCGCCGAGCAACAGCACGAGCGCGGCGAGCGCCGACCGCATGCGACCCGAACCGGCGTCGCCGACGAGCGCTGGCTCAGCGCCGGGCAGCGACCACAAGCGGACCGGAAGTTGTTGCAGGGCCGAGGCCAGTCCGCCCGAACCGGGACCGCGACTCGTTCCGATCGCCGCACCGGGTTCGGCGCCGGCGAGTGGTCCCCGGGCGAGAGCGAAGCCCTGTTCGACGGCTCGGCTCATCACCCCACGCGAACCAGCGGCGCGGCGCACGGCCTCGTCGAGCGGCGCCAGCGCGGCGATCTGCCCACCGGCGCGGCGTGTATTCGCGTCGGAGCGACGCCCTCGCCCGGAACAACAAGGCCTCGACGGCGCCCGACGTCAGCGCCAGCGCGGCTGCGATCTCGTTGTAGCTGAGCCCGCCGACCTCACGGAGCTCGAGCACCTTGCGGTGACGATCCGGCAAGGCTCGCCAGGCGCGGAGGAGGTGCGGGTCTTCGGTGTGCGGATCGGGGTCGAACACAGGTTGGTCGGGGACATCGGCGGCGGGGACGGCCCGTCGCTTGCGTGTCTCGTCGATGCAGCGGTTGCGGGCGACAACGGTGAGCCAGGGCCGCACGCTGAGGGGGGTGTCGCGATCGACGACCATCCGCCGCAGGGCGACGAGACACTCCTGGGCCATGTCCTCCGCCGCGTGCGTGTCGCCACCGAGGTGACGGCGACACCGCGCCGTGAGCCAGGCCTGATGACGATCTACGAGCTGGCGAAAGGCGTCATCGTCGCCCCGCCGAGCGGCGGCTACCAGCTCCTCGTCCTCGAGCATCAACGGCACGCCCACGGATCGCAAGTGTACGGTCCTCGGCTCTCGACTACTCCTGCACCAGTTCGATCAGGGCGCCGAACGACGTCTTCGGGTGGAGGAAGGCGACGGTCGTGCCACGCGACCCGGTGCGGGGGTGCTCGTCGACGACCCGGGCGCCCTCGGCCTTCACGTGTTCGAGCACATCGCGCGGTCGAGGCGACCCGGTAGCCGACGTGGTGGATGCCCTCGCCGTTGCGTTCCATGTACTTGGCCAGCGGGCGACGTGTCGGTGTAGGGCGTGAGGAGCTGGATGTAGGAGTCGGCCACCTTGATGAGCGCCTCCTCGACCCCGTCGCTCTCGATGCGCTCCTGGTGGGCCACCTCGGCCCCGAACATCTTCTCGTACCAAGCCACCGTGGCGTCGAGGTCGCGCACCGCTATCCGACGTGATCGATCTCGGTCAACACGCCCGAGGTCGGCGGCGTGGCTGTGGGTGACGTCGCCGTGGGTGTGCTCCACGCCCGACATCAGAGGAGTCCCTGCACCGACTCGGGCATGTCGTCGGCCACCCGGATGATCGGGATGCCGGTCTGGGTGTTCTCGTGCATCTCGTGGAAGGCCCGGCCCGCGTCCTCGAAGGCGTAGATCTCGGAGTGGACGGTGGGGCGGAACACCTTGCCGTAGAGCTCGGTGGCGGCAACGCAGCCCTCGGGCGTCTCGTAGTGCGTGTGGTCGATGGTGACCTGCTTGGCCGACATGAGCGTCGAGTTGTATTCGACGACCTGGCTGAGCTGCCATCCCGCCGACACGTTCACGCCCTGGCGGGCGGCCACGGCGAGACCGGCGGGGAAGACCGGACCGCGGAGCATGTCGCAAACGATGTGCATGTTGGTCCCGCCGGTGAGGTCGCGCACCTCCTTGCGGAAGCCGTTGACGTCGTCCTTGGAGGCGAAGCGGTTGTACTTCTTCTGGTCGATGCCGATGATGCCGAACTGCTCGAGGGCATCGCGACGCTCCTTGGATCCGGCGCAGAAGTACGCGTTGTGGCCCTCGGCTTTGGCCAGCTGCAGGAAGAGTTCGCCGACGCCGCCGCCGAAGCTCAAGACGTTGAGCACGGCCTGCTGCTCGCGCGGCACCTTGACGCGGTAGATGCCGAGTGCTCGACGCCACATGTGATACGCCGTCGGCGCCCGCAGCGGCAGGGCGGCGATCTCCCACAGGTTCAGTCCGCAGTCGAGCGGCGCCTTGATGAGCTGCCACTCACCGACGACGGCCTCCTCGGCATACCAGCCCACGGACTCGGGCTGGTCGTAGGCCCAGATGCGAAGCGGGAAGCCGTACTCGTCGGGGGCACCGTTGCAGTGGGTGATGACGACGTCGCCGGGCTTGAACTTGGTGACCTGGTCGCCGACCTCGAGCACCTCGCCGACAGCGCTGTTGCCGGGATACATCCGCCCGCCGCGGGCCTCGGCGATGTTGATGGTGTCGGCCGTCGCGGCGTGGTCGAGGTTGTGCTCGACCGAGAAGGCGAGGATCTTCATGCGGACGTCGGTCGGTCCGACCTCGCCAGCTCGAGATCGTCGAGGGTGATGACCTTCGACACGTCGATGTCGGCGGTCTTTCCCGCAGGTCCGCTCGCGCTCGGCGGCGACGGACTCGGACTTGATGCTGTAGGCGCGCACGGTGCTCGGCATGGCCGCACGGTAGGCCAGCCGTCCACGGCCCGCTCAAAGCCGGAGCGACCTCCGGCTGGCGACCGTACCCCCGCGCCGGTCCCTAGACTGAAGCGGGTTCAGGTGGACGCTCAGGAGGTCACCAATGCCCGGTTCCGTCATCGTCGCAGGCGCTCGTACCCCGATCGGAAAGCTCTCGGGCGCCCTCGCCGGGTTCACCGGCCATGGACCTCGGCGGGTTCGCCATCAAGGCGGCGCTCGAGCGGGCCGGCATCAGCCGGCGAGCAGGTCGACTACGTGTTCATGGGCCAGGTGCTCCAGGCCGGCAGGGCCAGATCACGGCCCGCCAGGCCGCGGTCAAGGGCGGCATCCCGATGACCGTGCCCGCCACCACCATCAACAAGGTCTGCCTTCGGGCCTCAACTCGATCTACCTGGCCGACCAGATGATCAGCGCCGGCGAAGCCGACATCGTCGTCGCCGGCGGCATGGAGTCGATGACCCAGGCGCCCCACCTGCTGCCGGGCGCCCGCGAGGGCTACCGGATCGGCGACGCCACGCTGGTCGACTCGATGATGTTCGACGGCCTGTTCTGCGCCTTCGACGTCGTGCGCCATGGGCGCCGGCACCGAGAAGTACACCGCCGCCGCCGGCACCATCACCCGCGAGACCGCAGGACGCGTTCGCCGCCAACTCCCACGAGCGGGCCTCGGCCGCCATCAAGGAGGGCGCTTCGCCGACGAGATCGTCAACGTCGAGGTGCCCCAGCGCAAGGGCGACCCGATCATCGTCGACACCGACGAGGGCGTGCGCCCCGGCACCACCGGCGAGACGCTGGCCAAGCTGCGTCCCGCCTTCGCCGCCGACGGCACCATCACCGCCGGCAACGCCTCGCAGATCTCCGACGGCGGCGCCGCCGTGGTCGTGATGTCGAAGGCGGCGGCCGAGCAGGCCGGCGTCGACGCCCCTCGGCGAGATCGTCTCCTACGGCCAGGTCGGCCGGCCCCGACGCGTCGCTGCTCACCCAGCCCTCGCGCTCGTCGATCCAGGCGCATCGAGAAGGCCGGCATGAAGGTGAGCGACGTCGACCTGTTCGAGTTCAACGAGGCCTTCGCCGCCGTCGGCCTCGCCTCGATGGCCGACCTCGGCATCACCGACGAGATCGTGCAACGTCAACGGCGGCGCCATCTCCCTCGGCCACCCGATCGGCATGTCCGGCACCCGCCTGGCCCTCACCCTGCTCCACGAGCTCAAGCGCCGCGGCGGCGGCACCGGCGTCGCCGCCCTCTGCGGCGGCGGCGGCCAGGGCGACGCCATGCTCCTCAAGACCCTGTAGCCACCCTCTCCATTCTGGGCAGCGTCAGTGCGCGATCGCGCTCTGGTGCTGCCCAGAACCGCGTCGGGGCTTCGATGGTCTACAATGACTTTCATGCATCTTCCTGTCGTTCTGGGTTTGGGCGATGCCGACCTCGACCTCGACTTGACCATCGGCGCCGACGCCACCGCCGGCGACGTGGTGGCCACGCTCGCCGGCGGCGACCTCACCGACGCCACCACGCTGTGGGTCGACGGTCGGGCGGTCGACCTCGACGAGTCCGGCGTCGGCCATCGGGCTGCGACCCGGGTGCCGCCTCACACTCGGGCCGCGCCGCGCCCTCGGCGTCGAGCCCGCACCGTCCCGAGGTCGCCGAGCTCGCCGTGACGGGCGGGTTGGGTGGCGGGCTCACCAAGCCCTTGGCGCCGGGTCGATGGATCGTCGGACGAGACCGCGCCTGCGATGTCGCCATTGCGGCCCCGACGGTGTCGTCGGTCCACCTCGAGTTGTCCGTCGACGCCCTCGGCGGCATCACCGCCACCGACCTGCAGTCGCACAACGGCACCCGACACCGAGACGAGTTCTTGACCGCGCCCACCGCCGTCCTCGGCCGGTCCCGGTTGCGGCTCGGCGCCATCGACCTCACCGTCGGGGCCACCGACCCTCGACCAGGGCGTCCACCCGGGCCGGTCACCTTCAACCGTCCGCCCCGCCCGGCGCCGCCCCGAGGCCCCGACCCCGTGCGCGTGCCCGAAGAGCCAGCACCGCCGCCGGCGCGATCGCGCCTCGCCATCGCCGCCCTCGCCGTGCCGCTGGCGATGGGTGCGGTGATGGCCGCCATGTGGGGAGCCCGGATGGCGCTGTTCGCCTTGTTCACGCCGGTCCTCGTGCTCGGGTCCTGGCTCGAGGAACGCCGTCGGTCGGCACACGACGGTCGGCAGAGCGCGGCGCAAGCCCGTCGAGACCTCGAGCGCTTCGAAGCCGAACTGGGCCGGGCCGCCGACGAGCACCAGAGGTGGCTCGAGTCAGTCGTGCCCGACGTGGCCGAGGTCGCCAGCCGAGCCCTTGGTCCGGCCACCTCGTTGTGGCAGCGACGGCCCGGACACGACGACTGGATGCGCCTCCGCCTTGCGACGGGCCGGGTGCCGTGGGAGCCGCCGCTGAGCCAACCTGCCCGGCCGTCGGCCTCCGCCAGCGCCGTCCTCGCCCGCCACCAGAGCGTCGACGACGCTCCGATGATCCTCAACCTCTCGCCCGGTCACGTGCTCGGCCTCGTCGGCGCCCGCGACGCGGTCGAGTCCCTGCTTCGCAGCCTCCTCGTCCAAGTGGCCACCCATCACGGACCGGCCGACGTGCGCATCGCCGTGCTCACCGACACCGAGAGAGCCGACGGCTGGGGGTGGGCCAAGTGGTTGCCCCACACCGAGGCCGGAGGCGAAGCGGCCGGCCTCCGCCTGCTGGCCGCGACCGAGTCCGAGACGGCGACGGTGGTCGGTGCCCTCTCGGCCATGGCGCCGACGCGGACCCGCGACGGTGAGCCCGCCGGCCCCACGCCCGAACGGATGCTTGTCGTCGACGCCGACGGACTGACCGAAGGGCGCCCGGCGCCGGTGCGGGCGATGCTCACGGGCTCGACCGGGCCGGTGAGCGGGATCGTCGTCGCCGCCCACCCGTCTCGGCTCCCGGCGTGTTGCACGACCATCGCCGTCGTCGACGAGGACGGCGTCGTGCGCGTCGTCGAGCCGGCCACGGGGTCGAAAGTCGACGGCCTGCTGGCCGCCGGGATGAGCCCCGCCGTTGCGGCCGAGACGGCGAGGGCGTTGGCAGGCATCGACGACCCCGAAGTGGCCGAGGCTGGCGCCGGACTGCCCGACCATGTCGCGCTGTTGTCCCTGCTCGGAGTCGAACCGAACGAGGCCGACATCACCGAGCGCTGGCACGGGGGCGGCGACCTCCGCACGCCGATCGGCATGACCGCAGATGGACCGCTCGTGATCGACCTCGTCGCCGCCGGTCCCCACGCGCTCATCGGCGGCACCACGGGCGCGGGCAAGTCCGAGCTGTTGCGTTCCTTGGTCGTAGGCCTGGCCGCCTCGGCCAGCCCCGACGACCTCACCTTCGTTCTCGTCGACTACAAGGGCGGCAGCGCGTTCGATGCCTGCGCCCGCCTGCCCCACACCGTCGGACTCGTCACCGATCTCGACGAGCACCTCGGGCGCCGGGCCCTTCGCTGCCTCGAGGCCGAGCTTCGTCACCGTGAAACCGTGCTGCGGACTGCTGGCGCCACCGACCTGACCCACCTTCGCCGGGTCGATACCGGTCCGACACTTCCTCGGCTGGTCGTGGTCATCGACGAGTTCGCCACCATGGCCGCCGAGCTCCCCGACTTCATCGACGCGCTCGTCGGCATCGCCCAACGGGGACGTTCCCTCGGGGTCCACCTCGTGCTTGCCACCCAACGTCCCGCCGGCGCCGTCAACGACAACATCCGAGCCAACACCAACCTGCGCGTTGCGCTGCGAATGCAAGACACGGCCGACTCCAACGACGTGGTCGACTCGCCGGTGGCCGCCGCGGTCGGGCGACGGCAAGCCGGACGGGGCTACGTCCGACTCGGTCCCGGCGAGGTCGTCGCATTCCAGACCGCTCTCGTTTCGCACGCGACCCGGGTTGCGAGCGGCAACCATCGCGCCGTCGGGGCCCGGCCCCTGCGCTTCGGCCCCGAGCGGCCAGCCCCGGTGACGGCCAGCGACGGGCCGAGCGACCTCGTCCGCCTCGTCGACGCCATCGGCCGCGCCCATCGCCGGCTCGGCCTCGCCCCGCCCCGGCGCCCCTGGACCGACCCGCTCCCGGCCGACCTCGACCTGGCCGACCTTCCCCTGGGTCCTGGCGTCGTCGTCGGTCTGGCCGACGACCCCGCCGGCCAGCGGCACGTCGCCTTCGGGTGGGACCGAGGAGCGGGCTGTCTGCTCGCCTACGGCCTCCCGGGCTCGGGGCCGAGCCTGCTCCTCACAACGCTGGTGACGGCGTTGGCCCACACGCACGGACCTGACGGGTTGCACGTCTACGCCTTCGACTTCGGTCCGGGCGATCTCCGCCGCCTGGTCGCGCTCCCCCACACCGGGGCCGTGGTGGGGGCGGGCGAACCCGAGCGCCAGCGGCGCCTGCTCGACCACCTCCGCGCCGAACTGAACCGCCGGCGATCCTCGGCGGTGACGGGACCAGACATCGTCGTGGTCATCGACAACTGGTCGGCGATGGCCGCCGCCTTCGACGAGGAACATCCCGACGTCGTGCTGCGAGACGACGTCGGCCGCCTCGTTGCCGATGGACCGTCGGTCGGGATCTGGACGGTCATCACCGCCGACCATGCCGGCGCCATCCCTCTTGGCATCGCCAACCTCGTCCCGTCGAAGCTCGCCTTTCGACTGGCCGACATCCACGATTACCGCAGCCTCGGGCTCGACGGCGACCTGGTGCCGGCCGCCGTGCCGGGACGGGCCGTCGACGTCGCCACCGGACTCGAGGTGCAGGTGGCGACGGCGGCAACGTTGGCCCCTCTCGCCGGCCCCCGCCGGGCCCCGGCAATCGGTGTCCTGCCCGCCGTCGTCCCCATCGACGACGTCGTCGGCTGGGCGCGACCTGAGGGGTGCTCGATCGGCCTCGGCGTGAGCGGCGGGTCGCTCGAGGTCGGTGGCCTGGCGTTCGGCCCCGGCGACCACGCCCTCATCACCGGCCCGGCTCGATCGGGACGATCCACGTCCCTGCTCGTCGCCGCCACTGTCGCGGCGACGTCCGGGCTCGACGTCATCGGCCTCGCCCCCCGGCCTGCGTCGCCGTTGCGGAACCAGCCGTGGTGCACCGACGACCTGGCTGCGGTCCACCACCGAGTGGCCGCCGGTGGCCCGATCCTCGTGCTCGTGGACGACGCCGAGTATCTCGATGACCAAACAGGTCTCTTCGTCGAACTCCTCGGCGGCCACGCACCCGACGTCCACGTCGTCGCCGCCGCTCGCAACGATGGCCTCCGATCCGCCTACGGGCACTGGACCCGCGACCTGCGTCGAAGCCGATTGGGACTCGCCCTCCGACCCGAGGTCGACGACGGCGATCTGTTGGGGAGCGTGTTCCCTCGCCGGCCCCGACCGCCGGACCGCCCGGGCTGTGGCTATCTCGTCGTCGACGGCCGGCCCGAGGTCTTCCAGGTGGCCCGACCGTGAGCCGGCCGACCGTGGCCGGATACGAACTCGAATATCGCCTGGGCGCCGGCGCGTCGTCGACCGTATGGCGGGCCCGCCAGAAGTCGTCGCTCGGACGGCCCGTCGCCGTGAAACGGGTGCCGACCGTCGACGGACTCCCGGGCGAAGCCGCGGTGCTGGTGGCCCTCGACCACCCGCACATCGTCCGCGTGTTCGAGGTCGTGCCCGACGGGGACGGCGTGGCCGTGGCCATGCAACTGGCCAGCGGGGGATCACTCGATGAACGCATGGCCCGCCGCGGCCCGCTTCTTGCCGCTGAGGTCGCGGACGTCGCGACCAAGTTGGCGTCGGCCCTGGCCTCGGCCCATCGCCATGGGGTCCTCCACCGCGACGTCAAGCCGGCGAACGTGCTCTTCACCTCCGACGGCGAACCGTTGCTGGCCGACTTCGGTATCGCCGTGTGGCGCGACGGTGACGACCCGATGATCCGCGGCACCGACGGCTATCTCGACCCCCGCATCCGCCAAGGCGCTCCACCCGATCCGGCCGCCGACGTGTATGCGCTGGCGACGATGGCCCTCGAGATGCTCGGTGAAGCCCCGGCGACCCCCGACGCAGCCGACGACGCGCTCCGCGCCGTCCTGCAACAAGCGCGGGCTCCCGAGGGGTTCGCCTCGGCCGACGAGTTCCTGGCCGCCCTCACGTCCCGTTTCGGGCAGGACCAGAGCGCGATCGCGCTCTCCTCCTGCCCAAAACGGGAGGGGGCGACGCGGACCTTTGGTCCTCGTCCCCCGCGACCGGCGCCGGGACAGCCGGCGCGATCGTGGACGGTCCCGGCGGCCATCGTGGGATTCGTCCTCTTCGTCGCCGGCGCCTGGTTGGCCCTGCGGCCAGGGTCGCCGCCAACCCCCGTCCGGCATCGAGCGACGCCGCTGCCGGCGGCGGTGTGTCCGAGCGTCGTGCGGGGTCCGGGCGTCGTGGTCGGTGACGTCGACGGCGATGGCTGTCCCGAGGCGCTCGTCGTCGTCGGCAACGTGATCGATCGTGGAGGCGTGCGCTTCGCCGTTGGAGAACCGGGCGATCAGGTCGTCGTCGGCGACTGGGATTGCGATGGCCTCGCCACGCCCGCCGCCTTTCGACCGGGCGACCAACGGGCCTATCTCTTCGACGGATGGGCCGCCCACGACCAACCCGCTCCCGCGGTGCGATCGGTGGCCGCCACCGTGCCGCCGGTCGCCGCCTGCGAGGACTGAGGCTCAGCCTTCGATGCTGCGGCGTCCCTCGAGGGCACGGCCGAGGGTCAATTCGTCGGCGTACTCGAGGTCGCCACCCACCGGCAGTCCGCTGGCCAACCGCGTCACGGTGATGCCGAGGGGTTGGAGCTGGCGGGCCAGGTACATCGCCGTCGCCTCGCCCTCGAGGTTGGGGTTGGTGCAGAGGATGACCTCGGCGATCGGCTCGCTCCCCAGGCGGGCGAACAACTCCTTGATGCGGAGTTGGTCGGGGTGCACGCCCTCGAGAGGATTGAGGGCCCCCTGCAGCACGTGGTAGCGGCCCTTGTACTCCTGGGTCTTCTCGATGGCGGCGATGTCGCGTGGTTCTTCGACGACGCAGACGACGGTTTGGTCGCGGCGGGGGTCACGGCAGAGTTCGCACTCGGACTCGTCGGGGGTCTCGGGCGAGCGGTCGGCCACGTTCCAGCAACGGCGGCAAAACGTCATCCGCTCCTTGACACTGATGACTGACCGAGCCAGTCGGACGGCGTCTTCGGTGGGCAGCTTGAGGAGATGGAAGGCGATGCGCTGGGCCGACTTCGGGCCGATGCCGGGCAATCGACCGAACTCGTCGATGAGGTCCTGCACCGGGGGCGGGTACGCAGCTATGGCAGCAACCCTCCGAGTGCGCCGCCGAGTCCGCCCATCGACGACATGGCCTGCTGGTTCAACTCGTTGACCCGGGCGACGGCATCGCGGATGGCGGCCAGGACGAGGTCTTGGAGCATCTCGACGTCGTCAGGGTCGACGGCGCCCGGATCGATGGTGACCGAGGTGAACTCGAAGCCGCCGGTCATGGCCACCCGAACCACGCCTCCGCCGGCGTTGCCCTCGACGGTTCGGGACGCAACTGCGGCTTGGGCTTCGGCCATCTGTTGTTGGAGGTTTTGCGCCGATGCCAGGAGGCTGCCGAGGTCGAGACCACCGAGCGGGTTGGCGCCGTCCTCATCATCGAAGTCGTCATCGACGGGCACGAGATCTTCGGTCACTGGTCAACCTCCTGGGCGCCGGGGAAGGCGTTCTTGACTCGCTCGGCCGGCGACTCGGGGGACATCCGCGGCGCGTCACGCAGGTCGGCGGCCGTCATCGACTCGTCGTCATCGGCGCCCGCGGCAACGCCCGCCTCTTCGCCAACCAGCCGCAGGGGCACCCGGCGGCCGAAGTGCGCCGCCAGCGCGGCCTCGACCTCACCTTGGAAGGGCAGGCACTGGTCTCGGTGGGCCGCGCCGGGCAGGGCGAACACGGCGGCGTCACCGGCGGCGGGGAGGAAACGGCCGGCGCTGAATCGCGACCGCACGCGGGGGTGCAGTGCCCCCAGGATCTCGTCGCCCCAGGCCTTGGCCAACTCGTCGCGGCTGGGGAGTTCGCCTGACTCGGCCACCGACGCAGTCGGCTGGAGCGCAGCTGACGCCGCCGGGGCCGGGGCCGTCGCCTCGTGCGCAGCGGCAGCGTCGACCGGAGCGTTGCGCACCGACCCCAGCGTGCGGCGCCCGGTCGCCGAGGTCGCCGCCGGGGTGGATGCCGGGGAGGATGCCGATCGCCCGGCCCGCGGCGTGGCACCGGTCGCGGCACTGGCGGCGCGAGCGGTGGCCAAGGCTGCGTTCATGGCGTCGGGACCGGTGGGCGCGGTCGTGGCAGCAGGTGCAGGTGCCCCACCACCCGGAGCGACAGCAGCCGCCGGCGCGGCCGCCGGACTCCCCGCTGCAGGCGGAGCAAAGGCGGGCCCGACCGCGCCTCCCTCGAGGCGACGTTCGAGGCGGTCGATCCGTTCGAGCAGGGCGCTGGGCGAGGCGTCGGCCTCGGGGGCGGTGATGCGCACCAGCGCCACCTCGAGGGTGACCCGGGGGTCGAGCGCCTCGCGCATCTGGGTGCTGGCCTCGCCGACGATCTCCATGGCCCGCACCACGGCGGCCGCCCCCAGTTGCCGGCCGACCTCGGCCACTCGTTCGACTTCGGACGCCGGCAGGTCGACCAACGCCGGGCGCGCGTCCGGCCAGGAACGCGTCGCGCAACGAGGCCAGCGTCTCCTCGGCCAACCGACGCGGGTCGCGCCCGGCGGCGCAGCCCTCGGCGACGGCGGCGAGGGCGCGGGCCGGGTCGCGTTCGACGAGCGCTTCGAGGATCTCGGCCGCCACCGGCACCTCGTCCTCAGCCTCCCCGAGGGCGGCGGCTTGGTCGAGACTGGACAGTGCGTCGCGGGCCGATCCCGCTCCCCGTCGCACCACCTTGTCGAGCGACGAGTCGTCGAGCCCGAGGCCGGCGTCGGCGTTGACCGCTCGCACGAGGCCGCCCAGCGTCTCGGCGCCGAGGAGGTGAAAGGTGAAGTGCTGGACCCGGCTGATGATGGTCGGCAGCACCTTCTGGGGGTCGGTGGTCGCCAGCACGAAGACGACGTGCGAAGGCGGCTCTTCGAGCGTCTTCAGCAGCGTGTTGGAGGCCCCCGGCGTGAGCATGTGGACCTCGTCGATGATGTACACCTTGCGCAGCCCGGTGGTGCCGAGCGACGCCTTGGACACCAGGTCGCGCATGGCGTCGACGCCGTTGTTGGAGGCGGCATCCATCTCGATGACCGCGAACGACGAACTCGTGCCGACCGACACGCAACTCTCACAGACGCCGCAGGGCTCGCCGTCGTCGAGCTTCTCGCAGTTGAGCGCCTTGGCCAGGATGCGGGCGGTCGAGGTCTTGCCCGTCCCCCGGGGTCCGCTGAAGAGATACCCCTGGCCCACCCGCCGGTCGCGCACGGCGTTGCGCAAGGCCTGGGTCACGTGGTCCTGGCCGAGGACCTCGGCGAATCGGCCCGGCCGATAGCGCCGGTAGAGCGACTGGTAGGTCTCGTCGGCCACGGAGGCGATCCTACGGACGGTGCGAACGCGACGGAGCCGGTGCCCGGTGCGGCGGTCAGGCTGAACTGCGGCACACGGCACACGTTCCGCTGAGAGCTGCTGCCTTCCGGCCCTGACTCGGTTCACGGGATGCGGTTGCGCAGGACCCGACCGCCGCACCCGGCACCGGCTCACAAAGCAACGTCGACACCACGATACCCTGTCCGTTCTGAACCTGCGTGGGTCCGTTCTGAACCTGCGTGGGTCCGTCCTGAACCTGCGTAGGGTCCGTCCTGCGCGTGCGCAGGCCGGGAGGGATGCGAGAGCGGCCGAATCGGTACGATTGGAAGTCGTATGAGGGGCAACCCTCCGTGGGTTCAAATCCCACTCCCTCCGCCACGATGCACGCTCACCGGCCGCCCGACAAGGGCGGCTGGTGCCGTTCGGAGCCGTTGCGCTACTTCGAGCAGCGCACGACGCCGACGGTCAGGTTGGCGCACCCGTCCTGGGGCGGCGGGGGCGGCGTCGAAGGAGGCGGGGACGACGGCTGCGGTTGCGACGGCGGAGCCTCCTGGGGCGGCGGCGGTGCCGACCCCGGTACCCGGAGGTCGAACTCACCAGATCGCGCTGGTCGTCTTGCACGGGGAGGCGGTCGGGGAAGTCCCGACGGAGTTCTTGGGTGGCGAAGGCGTAGGCCGCCTCCACGCTGGAGATGCCGCGGCCCAGCATCCCGCGTCGCACCATGTACTCCACCAGGTACGACCGACCGAACCCGGTGTTCTCATACGCGAGGCGATCGGCGGGCGCAGCGGCGGTGAGGATGCGTCCGGGCTTGACGACCTCGTCGAAACCCCCGCCGTAGCAACCCGCGATCGTGATCCACGCCCGACGGGCCGGCGAGCGGTCGAGCAGCGCCGCCACCTCACCATCGGTGACGGCGTTGCCGTCACTGCCAACGAGAGCCTCGGTCGTACGTCCCAGCTTCTGCACGTGGCCGGCGTAGAACACCACCATCGTGGCGTCGGGGCCGGAGTGCGACGTGAGCCAGTCGAACGCCGCTCGGACGACCCCCGCTGAGGCTTGCCCGTCGCGAAGCACCATCCGCCGGTCGGCGGTGATCCCGAAACTGGCGAGGGCGGCGTCGACGTCGTTGACGTCGGCGACGGCCGACTTCAGGTCGTGCTCGGTGCCCGGGTAGTCGTTGATCCCGATGAGCAGGGCCCAGGTGCCCCCCGTCGGGGTGACGCCGCTGTACTGGCTGGCGGCCAGCTCACGGGGAGGGGCCTGCCGGGTGACCGGACCGCTGAACGACGACGGCGGCGTGATGACGACATCGCCGGCCCGTGAGGGGGCAGTGGTCGACGTCGATGTCGACGGGGGCGGCCCGGCGAGTTGCAGCGCAGCGTCGGGGACGGCGAGCGCGCTCGGCGCGACCCGCAGACGCACACCGAGTCCATCGAACCCCCCTGCCAGCGAGGTGGCCGCTGCGGCGGGATCGCCCTGGCGGGTGACGGGCGTGGTGGCGGCGACTGCGCTGCCGTCACCAGCCCCGGAGGCCAGGACGGGGACGACCTCGGTCCAGGCCAGGACGCTGACGATGACCACCACGAGGGCAGCACCGAAGGACTTCGTTCCATACCGCACCCGTCCGCGCCCGTCCTGTCCCTTGACCCCTGTATGCATTGCAGACGCCGGACGGCCCCAGCGCCGCCCGACGTGACCCTCTGGTTTCCATAGTTCGATGCCCGACCTAGATGTTCCTTCCCGACGGTGGTGATTACGGTGCAAGAGGTGCGAACCGACGCCGAGTTCATGGACATGGCCCTCGAAGAAGCGACCTTGGCCACCGCGCACGGCGACGTGCCCATCGGCGCCCTCGTCGTCGTCGGCGGGGAGATCGTCGCCCGGCGCCACAACGAGCGCGAGTCGCGTCCCGACCCGACGGCCCACGCCGAGATCCTGGCCTTGGCTGACGCTGCCGCCGCCCTCGGCACCTGGCGACTCACCGAAGCCACCCTGGTCGTCACACTCGAGCCCTGCCCGATGTGCGCCGGCGCCCTGGTGGCGTCGCGCCTCGGCCGCCTGGTCTACGGCGCCGCCGACCTCAAAGCCGGCGCCGTGGGGTCGCTCTACAACCTCTGCACCGACCCCCGGCTCAACCACGAGGTGGCCTGGACCGCCGGCGTGCGGGCCGAGGAGTCGGCCGCCCTGCTCACCGGGTTCTTCGCCGAACGCCGCAGCGCCGCGAGTACGATCTAGCGCTGCTGCTTCACCCAGGGAGGGGTGCGAGAGCGGCCGAATCGGACGGTCTCGAAAACCGTTGTGGCGCAAGTCACCGTGGGTTCAAATCCCACCCCCTCCGCCAAGCAAAACAGCAGGCCAGCCCCGTTCTGGGTGGTTTGGACGACCTCATAGGTCGCCGAACACGCCCAGAAGGAGCAGCGCCCGACTGCCGGTTGTGGCGCACGTCGCTGTGGCCACGACGACCTCGAGTCACGAGACGAGTTCGAAGCCGGCCTCTTCGACGGCGGCGCGGACGGCTGCCTCGTCGATGGGCGAGGCGCTGGTGACCTTGACGTTGCCCGACTCGAGATCGACGTCGACGCCGGTCACACCGTCGAGTCCTGTGAGCTCGGTGGTCACGCTCTGCTCGCAGTGCCCGCACGTCATGCCCGACACCTTGTATGTGGTCGTGGTCATCTTCGTGGTCTCCTTCAATATTCCGGTGGTCAGCTCACCTTGACGGTGATCTTCATGCCTTGGGCGTAGTGGCCGGGCTCGTGACAGCCGATCACGTACGAGCCCGCCTTGTCGAACGTGGTCGTGAACTCGCCCGTCTTGCCCGGCGCAACCGTGACGAGTTGAGTGCCGGACATGTGCTCCATGTCGTGGTGGCCGCTCGCCGCACCCTTTGCCATCTCCTGCTCGTGATCGTCCTGGGCGGCCGGCGTGCCCAGCAGGGCTTCATGCACGAGGCTCCCCTTGTTGGCGAACACGAAGCGGACTTCTTCGCCTTTGGCCACCGCGATCTCGGTCGGCTTGTAGGCGATGTCGACCATCTCGATGTCGACCGTGCGGGTGCCCGACGAGCTGGACGAGTCACTCGAGTTCCCGCAGGCGGTCGAGAGCAGGGCGATGCATCCGAATCCGAGCAGGGCGGCAGTACGAAAGGCGGGCATGGCGAACGATCCTTCAGGGGTTGGTGGTGGGACGGAGATCGAGTCGGCGAAGCAGCTGGGCATTCAGGGCAACGACGATGGTCGATGCGCTCATGAGGAGCGCGCCGACGGCGGGAGGAAGTGTGAATCCTGCCCACGCCAACGCCCCACCGGCCAGCGGGATGGCGACGACGTTGTAGCCCGCCGCCCAGCCAAGGTTCTGCACCATCTTGCGGTAGCTGGCCTTGGACAGGGTGACGACACCGAGGACGCTACGGGGGTCGCTCGAGGCGAGGATCACCCCGGCCGACTCGATGGCGACGTCGGTGCCGGCGCCGATGGCAAGGCCGACATCAGCCCGGGCCAGCGCCGGCGCATCGTTGACGCCGTCGCCCACCATCGCCACCTTGCGGCCTCGGCTCTGGAGCTCAGCCACCTTGGCGTCCTTGTCTTCGGGAAGCACTTCGGACATCACCTCGTCGATGCCGAGCTCTCGGCCGACGGCCTCGGCCACCTGGCGGGCGTCGCCCGTGATCATCACCACGCGGATGCCCTGGGCCTGGAGTTCGGTGACCGCTTGGCGGGCCTCGGGCCGCACCTCATCGGCCAGCCCGAAGGCACCCTGAATTCCGTCGTCGGAGACGAGGTAGAGCACGGCCGCTCCCCGCTCCTTCCAGGCTCTTGTCTCCGTCGCCAGCGACTCGGCTTCGGTCAGCCCACGTTCGCGGAGCATGGCCGGGCCGCCGATGCCGTAGCGCACGCCGTCGACCGACGCTTCGACCCCGCGGCCAGTGATGGAACGGAAGTCGGAGGCCCGCTCGACCGGTCCCGCCGCCTCGGCGGCGCGCACGATGGCTCGGGCCAGGGGATGCTCGGAGTCGCCTTCGATGGCGCCGGCCAGACCGAGGATCGCCGAGTCGTCGAGCGAGCCGGCTGTAACCGTCCCCAGCAGCGCTGGCTCTCCCTTGGTGAGGGTGCCCGTCTTGTCGAACATCACGGTGTCGATGCTGCGCATGCGTTCGAGGGCGAGGCGGTCCTTGATGAGGATCCCGGCGCGGGCCGCAATCGCCGACGAAAGGCTGCGTAACCAGCGGGATGGCGAGGCCCAGCGCATGGGGGCAACTGATCACCAGCACGCCGACGGTGAGCAAGACCGCCGTCCCCAGCCTGCCCACGGCCGCCCACGCCACGAACGTGACGATCGCGGCGGAAGCGGCGACGAAGAAGAGGAGGGCGGCGGCCCGGTCGGCCAGCGCCTGAGCCCGTGACTTCGAACCCTGGGCCTCGGCCACCAGCCGCTGAATGCCGGCAAGGGCGGTGTCGTCACCAAGGGCGTCGACCCGCACCCGGATCGACGAATCGGTCGAGACGGTGCCCCCGACCACGCGGTCACCCACCGACTTGGCCACCGTGCGGGATTCGCCGGTGATCATCGATTCATCGACTTCGGCGGCGCCGTCGACGATCTCGCCGTCGGCCGGCACCCGGCTTCCGGACCGGACCAACACGACGTCGCCAGCGGCAAGTCACCGATGGCCACGACGCTGATCTCGCCGTCGTCGCCCACCCGGTCGGCCTCGTCGGGGAGCAGGGCGGCGAGCGCCGAGAGGGCGTCCGACGCCTGTCCGAGCGCCTTCATCTCCTGCCAGTGCCCCAACAACATGATCGTGATCAGGGCGGCCAGTTCCCACCAGAACTCGAGATCGAACCAACCGAGCGACGTCGCCATCGACGCCGAGTACGCCACGGTGATGGCCATGGCGATCAGCAGCATCATCCCCGGCTGGCGGCTGCGGATCTCGCCCAAGCCCCCGGTGAGGAAGGGCCAGCCGCCCCACACGAAGATCACGGTGCCGAGCACCGGCCCGACCAGCGCCATACCCGGGAAGTCGAGGTCGTAGCCCAGCCACCCCATCACCATGTGACTGGTGACGACCACCGGCACCGACAGCAGCAGGCTCCACCAGAACCGCCGACGGAACATGGCGACGTGATCTCCGTGACCACCACCGTGCCCCATCGCCGCATGGCCACCGCCGCCCTCGGGCATGTCGTGGTCCGGCATGTCGTGATCGGGCATGTCGTGATCGGGCATGTCGTGTTGCGTGTGCGGACCTGCGTGCGTAGCCATCACCGGTGGCCCTGCCCTCACCAGCCTCGACTCATGCCTCGCAGGCGCACGACCCCGCACCGCAGAGGTCGACGCCGGATGACGGTGGGGTGTCGGCGTCGGCCAGCACGGTGTAGATCTCCCAGGGCGCGCCGTCGGGATCGCTGACCCACACTTTTTCCTGCAGGGCGTAGCAGCACTCGCCCGACTCGGCTTCGGGGGCGAGGCCCTCGTCGTGGAGGCGACGCTCGGCCGACGCGACCTCCTCCGTCGTCTCGACCTCGACGCCCAGGTGATTGAGCGACCCGGCGGCGGCGGTCGAACTCTGGATGAGCACCAGCTTCAGCGGCGGCTCGGCCACCTCGAAGTTGGCGTAGCCGGGTCGGCGCTTGGCCGGCTCGACGGCGAAGAGCCGGGAGTAGAACGCGACGGCAGCGTCGACGTCGCTCACGTTGAGGGCCAGTTGCACACGGGACATCGGGTTCTCCTCATATCGATGATGATAGATATGACTGTGGCGCACATATAGACTGCTGTCAATACGTTTGTTCGAACCCGGGAGCTGGGCGTGGAGATCAAGACCATCGAGGCGTGTTGTGGACCCGTGCTCGAGTCGGCGTTGACCGAAGACCAGGCCATCGAGTTGGCGGCTGCGTTCAAGGTGCTGGCCGACCCGGTGCGGCTCCGGCTGCTGTCGCTCATCGCCGGAGCCGGCGACGGTGAGGCCTGCGCCTGCGACCTGGTCGAGCCCATCGGCCGGGCCCAGCCCACGATCAGCCACCACCTCGGCGTGCTCACCGACGCCGGCCTGGTCACTCGGGAAAAGCGCGGCAAGTGGGCTTGGTACCGGCCGGTGCCCGAGCGCCTGGCTCTGCTCCGCGACGTTCTCGGCACCGTCTCGTGTTGAGCCACCGGCCCGCGCTCTGGCGCCGCTGCCTGGCCGAGGGGTTGGGCACGGGCCTGCTCGTCACCGTCGTCGTCGGGTCAGGCATCGCCGCACAACGACTCTCCCCCGGTGATGCCGGCCTCCAGCTGTTCGAGAACGCGGCTGCCACCGCTGCCGGCCTCATCGCGTTGATCCTCGCCCTCGGACCGGTCTCTGGGGCCCACTTCAACCCGGCGGTGACGCTGGCCGACCGCTGGTTCAGGGGACTCGACACCGTCGACGCCGCCGCCTACGTCGGCAGCCAGGTCGGCGGCGGCTGTGCGGGCGCGGTGTTGGCCAACGTGATGTTCGCCCTGCCGGCCGTCGAAGTCTCGACGACGGTGCGAGCCGGCGGGCATCTCTTGTTGGCGGAGGTCGTGGCCACCGTCGGACTGCTCCTCGTGATCTTCGGGGTCGTGCGCTCGGGACGGTCATCGGCCGCCCCCTTCGCCGTCGGCGCCTACATCGGGGGCGCCTACTTCTTCACGTCGTCGACGAGTTTCGCCAACCCAGCCGTCACCATCGGGCGCACCCTGAGCGACACCTTCGCCGGCATCGCACCCTCGTCTGCGCCTGGATTCATCGCCGCCCAATTGGTGGGTCTGGCCGTGGCCATCGGACTCATCGCCGCGCTGTACCCCGGGATGGCCGACGAGGCTGACGCCGTCGTCGTGCCTGTCACTTCTGATAGTCGACATTTCGGGGACTGAACCATTGAGCTAATCAATGGTTATACTGGTCCATCATGCCTGCCGACCGAACCGCCGTCACGTCGTCGACCTCGATGTGGCCCTCGCCGACCAACTCGACCGTCTGGCCCGCCTGGTGCGGATCCATCGCCGCGACGTTGTTGCCCGCCACGACCTCACCCCCGTGCTCTCGCGAGCGCTCCTCCGACTCGAGTCCGAGCAACCGCGGGCCATGGCCGACCTGGCCGAGATCCTCCAGTGCGACCCGTCCAACGTGACCGGGATCGTCGATCGCCTCGAGGCCAAGGCACTGGTCGAGCGGCGCACCGCCGACCACGATCGCCGGGCCAAGACCGTCGCCGTGACGGCCACTGGGCGCCGCATGGCCAAGCGGTTGCGCATCGCACTGGCCGTGCCGCCGGTTGAGATCGCAGCCCTCGATCACGACGATCAACGGGCGCTCTGCGAATTGCTGACCACCGTGCTCGAAGGGACGCAACGCTGATGGCGGGCCCGATGGGAGCCCACGGCGGCGGCGGACGCCGGGCCACGAAACTGACAGCCGAGGAAGCCAAGAGCGCCCGTATCGACCGGGCCACCCTCCGTAGGGCGTGGCGCTTCGCCAGGCACTACCAACGCATGATCCTGCTCTTCTTGTTGACGATGGCGGGCACGTCGATGGTGGCCATCGGTCCGCCGCTCGTGTTCAAGCGGCTGATCGACACCGCCATCCCGAGCAAGGACCTGCGACTGATCAACCTGCTCGTCGTCGCCGCGGTCGGCTTGGCCATCGGCGAGACCCTGCTGCGCCTCGGCAACCGCTTCCTCTCGGCCCGCATCGGCGAAGGACTGATCTTCGACATGCGCACGGCCCTCTATGACCACGTCCAGCGGATGCCGATCGCGTTCTTCACCCGCACCCAGACCGGCCAGCTGATGAGCCGGCTCAACACCGACGTGGTCGGCGCTCAGGGCACGGTTTCGACGCTGGCGTCGGTGACCTCCAACCTGTTCCTGTTGACGTCGGTCGTCACCGCCATGATGTTCCTCAACTGGCAGGTCACGCTGTGCGCCCTCCTGATCGTCCCCGGTGTCGTAGCCGTCGACCGCATCCTGTCGCCCAAGATGGTCGGCCTCTCCCGTCAGCGCATGCAGCTCAACGGCGACATGGGGGCGACGATGACCGAGCGCTTCAACGTGTCGGGGGCCATGCTCGTCAAGCTCTTCGGACGTCGCCAACACGAGGTGACTGAGTTCTCGGGCAAGGCGAGGGCCGTGCGCGACGCGGGCATCGAGCTGGCCATGACCTCGCGCCTCTACTACGCCAGCCTCACCCTCATGGGGGCCCTCGGCACGGCCGGCGTCTATTGGGTCGGCAGTCGGGCCGTGATCGGCGGCTCGCTCAAGATCGGCGGCCTCGTCGCCCTCTCGGCGTATGTCGCCCGCCTCTACTCCCCCCTCACCGATCTGGCCGGCGCTCGCGTCGACCTCCTCACTGCCCTGGTCTCTTTCGAGCGGTGCTTCGAGGTGCTCGACGCGCCGCACTCCATCGTCGAGTCGCCCGACGCGCACGCCCTGCCCGACGCCAAGGGCGAGGTCCGCTTCGACAACGTGTGGTTTCGCTATCCCGCCGGCGTCGAGGTGTCGATCGCCTCGCTCGAGGGCGACGGCGTCGTCCTCGACAGCGCCCCGACCGAGTGGGTGCTCCAAGGTGTCAGCTTCACCGCCGAGCCCGGCACCATGACCGCCCTCGTGGGACCATCAGGCGCAGGCAAGACCACCACCTCGATGCTGTTGCCCCGCCTTTACGACGCCACCGAGGGAGCAGTTCGCATCGACGGCCACGACGTGCGCGACCTCACCCTGGCCAGCCTCGTCGACACGATCGGCGTTGTCACCCAAGACCCGCACCTCTTCCACGACACGATCGCGGCCAACCTGCGCTACGCCAAGCCCGACGCCACCGATGCCGAGCTGATCGAGGCCTGCACATCGGCACGGATCCACTCGCTCATCGCCTCGCTGCCCTCGGGCTACGACACGATGGTCGGCGAGCGGGGCTACCGCATGTCGGGCGGCGAGAAACAGCGCCTCGCCATCGCCCGGGTGCTGCTCAAGAACCCGCCCATCGTGATCCTCGACGAGGCGACCGCCCACCTCGACTCCGAGACCGAAGCCCTCATCCAACTCGCACTCTCCGAGGCGCTCACGGGCCGGACGTCGATGGTGATCGCCCACCGCCTCTCGACCATCCGATCGGCCGACCAAATCCTCGTGATCTCCGACGGCAGAGTCGTCGAGCAGGGGTGCCACGAGGACCTGCTGGCTGCGGGCGGCGCCTACCGGGAGTTGTACGAGACGCAGTACGCCCCCGGGCGCGTCGCCTAGACATCAGGTCGTGCGCTGGACCGTCCACGGAGAACGTTCCCTCTACGAGAGTCCGTGGGTCAACCTGCGTCTCGTCGACGTCGAGATCCCCGGCGGCGAGCGCTTCGAACACCACGTCGTCCGCTCACCCCAACCAGCGGCTGGCGTCGTGATCGCCTCCGACGACCGCCGGTCGGTGCTGTTGTTGTGGCGTCATCGCTTCATCACCGACACGTGGGGCTGGGAGATACCGGCCGGGCGCGTGGACGACGGCGAGCCGGTCGCCGACGCCGCTGCCCGTGAGGGGTTCGAAGAGACGGGCTGGCGACCGGGCGCCCTGCGTCCGCTCGGCAGCTACTACCCCAACAACGGTCTGGCCGACACCCGCTTCCACCTCTTCATGGCCGACGGCGCCACCCACGTCGGCGACCCCACCGACTGGTCGGAGTCCGAACGGATCGAGTGGGTGCCCGTCACCGCGCTGCGCCCCGCCCTCACCGCTGGCGACGTCGGCGACGGCCTCTCGGTCACCGCGTTGTGCTGGGCCCTCGCGTTCGGCGAGCTCGTCGAATGACGACCCTGGCCGAGTTCGATCGCCGGCTGCGCACCTCGAGCGCGACGCTCGACGCCAACAGCCCGGGCCGTCGGGCCATCGCCTGCTGGGTCGCCGCCGGAGTCTGTTTCGTCGGCCGCGCCTTCGCTGACCCCCAAGCCAGCGCGTTCGCCCAGCGCATCTTCCCCATCCTGGTTGCGACGTTCGCGCTGGTGATCGTGGCCTTGTTCGTCGTCGTCCGGCTCCGCAACCGACCGCTGACGCGTCGCGATCCTTTCGGCGTCACCACGCCGACCCAACTCCTCTGGTGGTGGATCGGGCTGGCGGCGTTGTGGCTCCCGCTCTCGGCGGTCGTGTTCGTCGTCGAGCGCGAGATCGGCCCCTTGTTCCAGACCGCGTACATGGGGTTCTGGTTCGCCGGCGCCGTCTTCGCTGCCATCCCTGTCAACCGTCTCGCCACCGACGCGCCGGCGCCCCGTCTCCATCGAATCGGGTCAATCGTGGCGCTGGTCTTGGCCTTGCTGTCTTCGATGCTTGCCGTCACCGCCGTCGTCCAACGACAGCGCTACCTGGCCACCCCGACGTGTGAGTCCGTGGTCCGTGCGGCGGTGTCCGGAACGCCCGAAGACGCACGCGTCCGCGCCATACGAGACCTTGCCAACGGCTGCCGCCCCACCGCCCCCTGACCTTTCCGGCGCGAAACGTCGTCCCGACGACATCTTCTGCCGGAAAGCTGAGGGGGGTGTGGGGGATTGCAGGGCGGGTTCCTAGCCGACACCCAGCCGGCGCACAGCGACCGTTCGTACCGTGCCCGCCATGGACACCCGCACCGCGCCCCGCTCCGTCGAGGCCAGCCCGACTGCCCACCACTCGCGGATCATCCCGACGCTCGAACTCGCGGGCATCGCCGGGCTGGCCGCCATCATCGCCATCCATGCCACCGAGCTGTCGTCGAAGACCGAGGAAGTCGCCTACCTCGGCCTCGGCTACGTCCTGCTCATCGCCGGCGCCATGGTCGCCATCATCATGCTCGCCGTCGGCGACCACCGGGGCTGGCGAGTGGCCGGGGCGACGGCCGGCCTCACCCTGTTCGGCTACATCCTCACCCGCACCACGGGGCTGCCCGGCACGACCGACGACATCGGCAACTGGACCGAGACCCTCGCCGTGTGGTCGATGCTGGCCGAAATCGGGGTCGTGGCGCTCGCCGGTTACGCCTTGGCCGGACGGCGACCGGCGACCTGACGGCGGGAGTCGGCCAGCGCTTGTTGAAGGGCTGCCACCTCGGCCTCGAGGGCGAGGATGCGCCGGATGCCGGCGAGGGTCATCCCCTCGCCGGCCATCTCGCTCACTTGCTGGACCCGCCCGATCTCGGCCCGGGTGTAGCGGCGTTGGCCGCCGCCGGACCGGGCCGGTTGGACGACCTGCTCCACGTCGAGGCGTCGCAGGAAGGCGGGTTGGACGCCGAGCATGCCAGCCACCTGCCCGACGGTATAAAGCGCCGCGTGCTCGTCATCGAAGGCCAGCGGCACCGCTCGTCACCTCCTCAGGCGCCGACCGGCACGCGGTCGCCCTTGTGCTCAGACATGTGCGGAATTTTCGACGTTGACGCGTCGTCGGAGCGGGCGTCGATCGCCGCCGACGAGCGACCGCCAGACTTCCCCGATCCCTCGCCGACCTTGATCGCCACCCGGCGAGGCTTCGCCTTCTCGGCGATGGGCACCCGGAGGGTCAACACGCCGTCGGTGAACTCGGCGTCGATGCGTTCGGTGTCGAGGGTCTCGCCGAGGAAGAGTTGCCGGCTGAAGGTGCCGTGCGGGCGCTCGGCCACCAAGTACTCGCTGCCCTCCTGGGACCGCCGACGCTCGGCGTGGACGGTAAGCACGTTCTTCTCCACCGTGAGATCGATCGACTCGGCGTCGGCACCTGGGAGGTCGAACTGGACGACGAACTGTTCGCCGTCGCGGTAGGCGTCGAGGGGCATGGCTGCTGGTCGGGCCGGGGTGCCCAGAATCTGCTGGGCCACTCGGTCGAGGTCACGGAACGGGTCGGTACGCATCAGCATTGCTGGTCCTCCTTCGCAGATCGTTGAACGATTCGATGCGGGAGTTGTAACCCATCTCACCAAAAACATGCAAGCAAATTTGTAGGTTTTGCCCGCCACTCCCACTGTCGATCTACGCTTGTGCATCCATTCACAAGCGACGGAGGCCGGACATGGGCGGATTCGAGGCGGTGGACCCGCAGCTCGAGGTCCTGTACCGCCGGGCGCTTGACGTGCTGCAACCGGACCCGCGCGTGAAGTCGGTCAGCCCCGGTGGATCGATCGCCGTCGGCACGGCCGACGAGTGGAGCGACCTCGACCTGCACATCGTGGCTACCGAGGACGGGTTCGAGACCCTGTTGGCTGAGTGGCCGATGTGGCTGGCCGAGATCACACCCACCGTTTTCGCCCGAACCCCGATCGCCCCGTTCATCATCAACACCGTCACCGACACCGGCCTCACGTTCGACGTCGTCGTCTACAAGGGCGCGCCGCTCGTGTTCCCCACGCCGACTGGATACGCGGTCGGCGCGCTGTCCGGACAACGTTTCGACGACATCGCCGACGCCCTCGAGTACGCCGTCGAAGAGCAACTCCGCGGGATGGCCGGGCCGTTCGTCAGCCTCGTGCAACGCGACGAGCACGTGAAGCACCTGACCGGCGTACCCCACCTCCTCGGACTACTCACCACCGTCTTCCTGGCCGAGACCGGGCGCCCGGCGCCGGGCAAGCGGTGGAACGAGTCGTTCACCGACGAGCAGTTGCAGGCCGTTGCCGCCCTTCCACCCGTTGCCGCCACCCGCGACGACATCATCGCTTTCGGCATGGCCGTAGCCCACCAGGTCGTCTCCCGGGGCCGCCCCCTCTTCGAACGCTACGAACGCGAGTGGCCCGCCGCGCTCGCTCGGGTGGCCGCCGACCGCGTCCGCTCCAGCCTCGGCATCGACACCACCGACTGGCTCTACTGACCCGCTGCTTTCCGGCAGAAACCGTTGTCCTGACCACACTTCGCGCCGGGAAGCGGCGGTGGGTCAGGGGTCGTCGACCACGGTGATGCCGAGTTCGTGGGCCAGGCGATCGGCGAGAGCGAGGGCCTGGCCACGGTCGATGACCGCGCCCCGGAGGCCGTCGATGCCCACCAGTGCCGTGAGGTCGGTGTGAGGGAACCGGGCGCCGGCGAGTGTGGCCCGGCGGAGGTCGGTGCCGGCCATGGCGCACGACGAGAACGTCGCGTCGACCAACGTCGCCGACCCGAAGTCAGTGCCGTCGAGCACGGTGTCATCGAAAACCAGCCGCTCGGCCCGCACCAGGCGGAAGTTGGCGTCGTCGACCTTGCACGACCGGAAGCGAACGTCATCGAGCCGGGCGGCGCCGAGGTCGACAACCGAGAGCCGGCAGTCGACGAACTCGACCCGGCGCAGCGACAGCCTGGCGAACTGCACGCCCGACAGGTCGCAGCCCTCGAACCGGCAATCGACAAAGCGACTGTCGACGAGCTTCGCGCCGGGCAGACGCACGCCCCGCAGCACGGCATCGGTGAACACGCCCTCGTCGGGCTCGTCGAGGAGGTCATCGGCCGTGAGCGACGCCGGCGCCGGCGGTAGCCGGGGCGGCTCGACGTCGCTCACGAACCCAGGGCGTCCTTGAGGAAGGCGATGTCGTCGCCCACGCCCTCGGCCGGGGTCTCGCACACGACGGGCACGTCGGCCTGTCGGACCACCTCGGCCAACGCCTCAGCGGTGATCGTGCCCTTGCCCAGGTTCTCGTGGCGGTCGCGTCCGCTGCCGGCCGCGTCCTTGGAGTCGTTGCAGTGGATGAGATCGATCCGGCCGGTGATCGAACGGATACGCTCGACCGCGGTCACCAGATCCTCCCCGGCGGCGTGGGCGTGGCAGGTGTCGAGACAGAACCCGAGCCCGGGCCGGTCGCCGATCCGCTCCCACAGCCGGGCTAGGACGTCGAAGTGTCGAGCCATGGCGTGGTCGCCGCCGGCGGTGTTCTCCAGCAGGATCGGGATATCGGTCTCGACTTGGTCGAGCCCCTTCACCCAGGCGTCGAACCCACCCTCCATCTCGTCGGGCGACGACACGTGACCGCCGTGGACGATCACACCGAGGGCGCCGACCGTCGCCGCCGCGTCGCAGCACTGCTGAAGGATCTTGCCGCGACGGGATACGGATCTTGGGGTTGGGCGAGGCCAGGTTCACCAGATACGGCGAGTGCACATACACCGGGATCCCGGACGCCTTGCAGCGCGTCGGCGTCCTCCCGGGGCGGCGGCTTCTTCCAGCTCTGGGGGTCGCCGATGAAGATCTGGACGAGGTCGGCACCGGTCTCGGCCGCCATGGCCAGCGGGTCGTCGCTCTTGACGTGAGCGCCGATGAGCGGACTCATGACCGGCTCCCGAAGTTGGGGGCGCGCTTCTCGGTGAGGGCCCGGACGCCTTCTTTGAAGTCGGGAGAGCCGAAGCTCTCGGCCATCAGCTTCTCGGCGTCGGTGGCCGACTCGTCGAGCGAACGGAGCTGGTCGGCGTAGAGCTGGCGCTTGAGCGTCGTGAGCGACCACGGCGATATCTCCGCCGCCATCCGACGGGCGTAGCCGAGGGTGTGGTCGAGCAACTCGTCGGGCGGGAGCACAGCGTTGACGAGACCCATCCCCACCGCCTCCTCGGCCAGCAAGACCCGAGACGAGAAGAGGAGGTCGGCCGCCCGGGCCGGCCCAATGAGCTGGTTGAGCACCCACGACACCCCGTGCTCGGCCGGGAGACCGAGCCGGCCGAACGACGTGGTGAGCTTGGCCCCGGCCGCGGCGAAGCGGATGTCGGCGAAACATGCCACGACGAACCCGACCCCCGCCGCCGGCCCGTTGATGGCGGCGATGAGGGGCTTGCGCAGGCCGTAGGTCCACGAGAAGCCGTGGTCGAAGTCGGGGCGAACTCCCGATCCTGCGTCTGGCGGAGCGGGGCGGTCGTCGGTGCCGGCGGGGGCCGAGCCGTATCGCCCGGTCTCGACGATGCCGGTCAGCGCATCCGTGTCGGCCCCGGCACAGAACCCGCGCCCGGCGCCGGTGACCACCGCCACCCGCACGTCGGGGTCGTTGTCGGCCTCACCCAGAGCCGCCCGGTACTCGTATTCCATTCGGGCCGTCCATGCGTTGAGCCGGTCGGGTCGATTGAGGGTGACCACGGCCACGCCGTCGGCCACTTCGTAGGTCGTGACTTTCCGCTCCACGGCCCGAGTCTCGCGCCGGGACCAACCGTCAGGACCGGTTGCGCACGACCAACTTGTAGACGAGCAACACGATCACGGCGCCGACGACGGCCCCGAGGTAGCCGACCGCGCTGTCGGGCCCGCCGAAGATCAACCCGCCGAGCAGCGCGCCGACGACGCCGAGCACCAGCGTGCCGATCCATCCCATCGGGTCTTTGCCCGGCACCAGGAAACGAGCAATGGCACCAGCAATCAGCCCCATGATGAGGAAAGCAATGAATCCCATGCGTGGGTCACTTCCCGAAGTGATCGTGGTTCAACCCCACTAACCCCCGACGCTGAAACCCACGAGCCCGCCCCAACAACGGCTCCGCCCCGACGCACCGCCGGCGAAGGGAGCGCCAGCGACCAGCCGGCACGCCGAGCGAAGCGAGGCCAATGTCACGCCATCGACACCAGCTCGAGGAAGTCGTCAGTCCAGTAGTCGAGGGTGCCGTCGGGGAGGAGGAGCACCCGTTGGGGGGCGAGTTCTTCGACGAACTCGGGGTCGTGGCTGACCAGGATCATGGCGCCACCCCAGCCCGCCAGCGCCTGGGCCACGGCCGAACGCGAGGGCGGGTCGAGGTTGTTGGTCGGCTCGTCGAGGAGCAGCAGGTTGTGGCGCCCGGCGACCAACTGGGCCAGTGAGAGCCGCGTCTTCTCGCCGCCCGACAGCGTGCCCGCGTCTTGGAAGGCCATGTCGCCGGTGAGGCCGAACATGCCGATGAGCGACCGGAGTCGTTCGTCCTCGACGGTGGCCATGGCCCGCATGTGGTCGAGCACGGTGGTGCCTTTGGCGATGCCTTCGTGTTCCTGGGCGTAGTAGCCGGTCGAGACGTTGATGCCGAAGCGAACGTCGCCCCGGTCGGCGTCGTTGACCCCAGCCAGGATGCGCAACATCGAGGTCTTGCCGGCACCGTTGAGTCCCATCACCAGGAGGCGCTCGCCTCGCTCGAGGGCGAAGGAGACGTCGGTGAACACGGGCGGGCCACCGTAGCTCTTGGCCAAGTCCTCGACCTCGACCACGACGCGGCCGCTGTGGGGCGGCTCGGGCAGACGCAGGTTGAGCGATCGTCGCTTGGCCGGTCCGGTGACGGCGACCGATGCCAGTCGTTCGACCCGCTTGTCGAGGCTCTTGGCGATTCGGGCCCGCTTGGCCGTGGAGTGGCGCATCGAGTCGGCGAGGTCTTCGAGGCGCTTGATCTCGGCGCCCTGACGAACGGCGAGGCGGGCGAGACGTTCTTCATCCTTGGCCCGACTGTCGATGTACTGGCTGTAGGTGCCCTTGTATTCGACGAGGTCACCTTCGTCGAGGTGGAGCACGCGGGTGATGGCCTCGTCGAGGAGGTCGAGGTCGTGGCTGACGACCAACAGCGCGCCTCGGTAGTTGCGCAGGAACCCCATGAGCCAGGTCTTGGCGTCGGTGTCGAGGTGGTTGGTGGGTTCGTCGAGGAGGAGGACATCGCTCCCGGCGAAGAGGATCCGAGCGAGTTCGACCCGCCGCCGCTCGCCGCCCGACAGAACCTCGACGGGGAGATCGACGCGGTTGGGCGCGAGTCCGAGGCCGGCGCAGATGCGGCGAACGTCGGACTCGGCCGCGTAACCGCCTGCACCCTGGTACTCCTCCTCGGCCCGCGAGTATCGGGCCACGTTGCGCTCGGACGCGTCCTCTTCGAGGCGAAGCCGAAGCTTTTCGATGCGCTGCGCGGCCTCGTCGAGGCCCCGTCCCGACAGGATGTGCGAGAGGGCGGTGGCCTCGACGCCCGAACCCCGGGGGCGGGCTTCCTGGAGCAGGTAGCCGAAGTCGCCCCGGTGGGTGACGGTGCCCGAGTGGGGTGGGGACTCGCCGGCGATGACCTTCAACATCGAGGTCTTTCCTGCGCCGTTGCGGCCGACCAAGCCGACCTTGTCGCCGGCCCGGACGGCGAATGACGCGTCGACGAGGGTCAGGCGACCCCCGACTTCGACGCTGAGTGAGCGGGCTTCGAGCACAGGCCATTGTCGCGGGCGCCGGGCAGCGTCCAAAACCGAAATGCCGCCATTCGGGACGCGGGGAGCCCTGTTGTGGCAGTTTGTTCGCCATGCCTGAAGGCTCAGAAGTGCAGGTCACCCTCGATGGCGCCCACCTCCGGGTGGACGCTCGCCCCTCGCGGCTCGTCTCCTTGCTCCGAGGCGGGGGCGGCGACCCCGTTGTCACGACCCGACCCGAAACCGGTGACGCCGTGTCGTCACCCGTGCCCGAAGCGGCCCGTCAGGTCACGGTCCAGATCGAGGACGAATTGACCGTCGAGGCCACCCGGGCGTCGGACTTCGTCGCCCTGGCCGAGGCCGGGGGCCGCCGCGTCGTCGTCGCCTTCACCGGTGAGGTGACGGTGTTGCCGGCCGGCCCCGACGGCGATCGCTTCGCCCTCGGTGCCCATGAGGCGCTGCTGGTCGAGTCGGCGGGTGCCGAGCCCCGGGTCGTTCCGAGCGACTCGCTGTCCGACGACGACCAAGACGAGATCAGCGCCGCCATGGAGGCCGCCGCTCTCGGCGTCGCCGCCGCTGCGCCCAAGGAGGCTGCGCCCAAGGAGCCCGTCAAGGCCGCCGCCACCGAGAAGGCGGCACCGGCCCAGAAGTCTGCCCCCCAGAAGTCGGCGGCGCCGAAGGGCGAAACGGCCAAGGGACCGGCCGTCACCCCGCCCGGCGGCGGCAAGCGGGGCAAGAAGGGCAAGCGGGCCCGCCCCCAACCCCAGACCAAGAAACAGGCACCCCTCGTCCCCGCCGCCGCCGCTGGCGCGGGGGCGGCTGCGGCGGCCACGACCGCAGCGGCGGCGTCGGGAGCCAAGAAGACCACGCCGGCCAAGAAGGCGGGCGCCACCAAAGCGCCGGCCACCAAGACCACCAAGGCGGCCAAGACGGCACCCGGCAAGGGCGGCGGCGGGGGCAACCAGGGCGGTGGCGGCGGCCACGACGACAGCTACGAGGACACGCCCGCTGACCGCCGCTTCATCATCGCCGCGGTAGCAGTGGCGGCCGTGGTGGCGGTGCTGCTGGCCGTCTTCGTGTTCCGATCCGGCGACGACACCACCGACCTCGCGGCCGATGACACGACGACCACCGCCGCACCCGCGACGACCACGACCGCTGCGGTCACGACGTCGGCGCCGGCGGTGACGCCGACGACGGTGGCGGCCACCACCACTGCGAAGGCCACCTCCACGACTGCCCCGGCGACCACGACCACGGCCAAGGCGACGACGACAACGGCGGCCGCTCCTGCGGTCAAGTACGCCATCGAGCCCAAGAGCTGCGTCCAGAACGCCGACAAGACGATCACCTATACGGCCACCATCACCAACCAGTCGACGGTGCCGTTCGACTACACGGTGCGGGTGGCGTTCAAGGACGACAAGGGCGCCTCGGCCGCGAGCTCGGATGCCAAGGTCAACCTGCTCGCCGCCGGCAAGTCGGTCGACTTCACGGCCAAGGGCACGCCGAGCCGCAGCCTCGTCAACGTCGGCAGCTGCGACGTCGAGCAGGTCGACGCCAAGCCCAGCGGCTCCTAAGACCATCGGGTGACCTACTCGATCGTCGCCCGCGATCCGTCGACGGGCGAACTCGGGGTCGCCGTCCAATCCCACTTCCTCGCCGTCGGTCCGGTCGTGCCGTGGCTGCGCGCCGGGCTCGGGGCGGTGGCCACCCAGGCCATGGCCGAGCTCTCCTACGGCCCGCTCGCCCTCGAGGGCCTGGCCGCCGGGGAGACGCCCCAGGCCACCCTCGACCGCCTCCGGGCCGACGACCCGGGGCAGGCCACCCGCCAGGTCTGTGTGATGAGCGCCGATGGCGCCGTGGCCACCCACACGGGTGATTCGTGCATCGCCGTGGCCTCGCACCTCACCGGTGACGGGTGGTCGGTCCAGGCCAACATGATGCTGCGGCCCGGCGTGCCCGAGGCCATGGCCGAGGCCTTCGTCGCCGGCCAGGGCGACCTCGCCGATCGGATGCTCGCCGCCCTCGACGCCGCCGAAGGGGCAGGGGGCGACATCCGCGGCCGCCAATCGGCGGCGATGGTCGTCGTCGCCGCCGAGGCGCCACCGTGGGCCAACCTGTGCAACGTCCGCGTCGACGACCACCCCGACCCGCTCAAAGAGCTGCGTCGTCTGGCCAGCCTCCGCCGGGCGTACCGGGTAGGCGACATCGCCGAACCAACGCTGGCCGACAATCCCGAGCTCCGCTTCTGGCGGGGCGTGGCGCTGGCCGGCTCCGGTCGGATCGACGAAGCCCGGGAACTGCTCGTGCCCGTGTTCGCGGCCGACGATCGGTGGAGAGAGCTGATCCGACGCCTCCCCGCCGCCGGGCAGTTGCCCGACGACCGCGATCTGGTCGACGCCCTCCTGGCTTGAGCAGAATGCGGGCGTGCGCCTCGTGATCGCGACCTGCTCCGTTCGCTACGAAGGCCGCCTCCGGGCCGAACTGCCCGAGGCCACCCGGTTGCTGATGGTGAAAGCCGACGGCTCGGTGTCGATCCACTCCGACGACCGGGCCTACAAGCCTCTCAACTGGATGAGCTGTCCGTGCACGCTGGTCGAGGAGCCCGGACAATGGACGGTCCGCAACCCGAAGGGTGAGTCGCTCATCATCACGTTGGGAGAAGTCCATCAAGACATCACCTACGAGCTCGGACACGACCCGGGGCTCTCCAAGGACGGCGTCGAGGCCCACCTGCAGGAGCTTCTGGCCGCCAACCCCGAGACGATCGAGGTCGGACTCCGGCTCGTGCGCCGCGAGTACCCCACCGACATCGGCCCCGTCGACCTGATGTGTCGTGACGCGTCCGGGGCTGCGGTGGCCGTCGAGATCAAGCGGGTGGGTGAGATCAACGCCGTCGAGCAACTGACGCGGTACCTCGAGCGACTGGGCCACGACAGCCGACTCGGCGGGCTCCGCGGCGTGCTCGTCGCCGGCGTCATCAAGCCCCAGGCGTCGGTGTTGGCCCGGTCGCGGGGCATCGGGTGCGTCGAGGTCGACTACGACGGGCTGCGGGGCCTCGGCACCGGAGAACTCAAGCTCTTCTGACCCAGGTCTACGCTTCGCGGTTGCCGATGCACACCGCCACCACGACCCTGCCGCCGGAGCCGGCGAGCGCCCGGCTGTGCCGGCTGTTCTTGGTGCAGACGCTCGAGTCGTGGGGCGCCGATTCGTTCGCCGACGACGCCGTGTTGTTGTCGAGCGAGTTGGTCACCAACGCCGTCCTGCACGCCGGCACGCCCATCCAGGTGCGGGTCACGTTGGACGGCGGGCATCTCCGCGTCGAGGTGCACGACGGGAGCCCGCGACTGCCGGCCGTCCGCCACTATTCACTGCTGTCGGGCACCGGACGAGGGCTGGCCATGGTGGCGGAGATGGCAGCGGCCTGGGCCATCGAGCCCACCGGTCACGGCAAGGCCGTCTGGTTCGAGTTGGTCGGCGCCGATGGCTGAGCCCGTCCTCGTCGAAGTCCACCTGCTCGGCATCCCGGTGGCAAAGCACGCTCGCACGTCCGAACACAGCGACGAGTTGATGCGGGAGTTCACGCTCCTGCGAGCCCAGACCGACGGCACCGATCCGGCCGACGTTCCCGCCCGCCTTCTCCAGTTGATGGACGACCTCAACGTCCGCTTCGCCGCCTTCACGTCGGCGTCCCGGGCCGAGCTCGACGCCGCCATCGAGAACGGAACCGAACGTCTCGACCTCACCTACCGGGTACCGGTCGACGTGGCGCCGGCGTGCGAGGAGCTCAACGACCTGCTCGACGAGGCCGACCGGTTCTGCCTGGCCGGCGAGCACTTGCTGACGCTGGCCACGCCCGACGACCTCGTCCGCTATCGCCGTTGGTTCTTGCGTGAGTTCGTGCGGCAGTTGTCCGGCAACGAACCCCGTACCTGGAGCGAGAGCTGACCGCGGTCGACCTCACCGCGACGTCGTTCTGGGAGGCGCCCGAACTCACCTCGCTGCACCGCCTGCCGATGCACAGCCCGCTGGTGAGGTCGGACGGGTGGGAAGCCGTGCTCGATCACAGGTGGCGGTTCTGGCTGGCCCCGCAGCCGACCGCGGTTCCGCCCGGCATGACCGACCCGGACTACGACGACAGCGGCTGGGCCGGCGTCGACGTGCCAGGCCTCTGGACGATGCAGGGCGGCTCCGACAAGCCCCAATACACCAACGTGCAAATGCCGTTCTCGGAGTCCGCTCCCCACGTCCCGGCCGACAACCCCACCGGTTGCTACCGCGTGACGTTCCGGCTTCCCGACGGATGGAGTCGCGCGCCGGACGATCCTGTCGATCGGCGCCGCCGAGAGTGCCTTGGCCGTCGCCGTCAACGGCCGGCTCGTCGGGATCTCGAAGGACTCGCACCTCGCCGCCGAGTTCGATCTCACCGACGTGGTCGACCACGACGCCGACAACGTTCTGGCGCTCGTGGTCGTCAAATGGTCCGACGCCAGCCACCTCGAGGATCAGGACCATTGGTGGCACGGCGGCATCTCGCGCCCCGTGCTGCTGCGATCGGTCCCACCCATCCACATCGACGACGTCAAAGCGATCGGCGGTCTCCGCGCCGACGACGACCGGCCTGCTCGACCTCCGGGTCGAGGTCGCTGCGCCCCCCAACCGCCCCATTCCGACGGGGTGGACGGTCGAGGCCACCATCGAAACCCTCGACGGCGTCGCCGTGCCGACTGCGACCGCGCTCGGCGGCGCAGTTCCCGCCGCTGGCGGGTTCGGGTTCACGGGCCACGTGGTGCGCGCCGCTACCGCTGTCGCGGGCGTCGACGCGTGGTCAGCCGAATCGCCCCATCGGTATCGAATCCGAGTGACGCTGCGCGGCCCGTCCGGCGAGGAAGTCGACACCGTTTCGGTCATCACCGGGTTTCGCTCCGTTGAGGTCCGCGACCGCCAACTCCTCCTCAACGGACAACCCGTGCTGGTGCGCGGCGTCAACCGCCACGACTTCCACCCCACGACGGGTCGAGTGCTCACCCGGGACGACCTCGAAGCCGACGTCGTCGCCATCAAGCAAGCTGGGTTCAACGCCGTGCGGACATCGCACTATCCCAACGACCCGACCTTCCTCGACCTGTGCGACGAGCACGGCCTCTACGTCATCGACGAAGCCAACATCGAGACGCACGCGGCGATGTTCACGCTCTGCAATGACGCCCGGTACACCGCAGCTTGGGTCGACCGTGGCGCTCGGATGGTGCGCCGCGACAAGAACCATCCCTGCATCATCTTGTGGTCGCTCGGCAACGAGAGCGGCCACGGCGCCAACCACGAAGCGATGGCGGCGTGGATCCGTCGCTACGACCCCTCGCGTCCGCTCCACTACGAGGGCGCCGTGATGCTCGGACTCGACCGCGGTCGCAGCGTGACCGACGTGGTCTGCCCGATGTACCCGACCATCGACCGGATCGTCGAGTGGGCCCGTTCAGGCGGCGACCGACCCGACGACGAGCGGCCGCTCATCATGTGCGAGTACTCCCACGCCATGGGCAACTCCAACGGCAGCCTGGCCGACTACTGGGAAGCGATCGAGGCCAACGAGGGGCTGCAGGGCGGCTTCATCTGGGAGTGGTGGGACCACGGCCTCGTCCAGGAGATCGGCGACGAGCCGGGCTGGCGCTACGCCTACGGCGGCGACTTCGGCGAGCGTCGCCACGACGGCAACTTCTGCCTCGACGGCGTGGCGTGGCCCGACCGCCGACCCAAGCCCGCCATCGAGGAGCACCGCCAACTGGCGACGCCCATTCGCCTGTCGTGGTCGGTCGCCGGCCAGCGCGTGACCGTCGAGAACCGGCAGTGGTTCGTCGGGCTCGACGCGTTCGCAGCCACGGCCGAGGTGCTGGCCGCCGGGCGCACAATCGCCAGCCACCCGCTCCCCCTCCCCGACGTCGACCCCGGCGGCCGGGTCGACGTCGACCTCCCGTTCGACCTGGCTCCCGAAGCCGACTCGCTCCTGGTCCATCTCCGCTTAGCCGAGTCGACCTCGTGGGCACCGGCCGGCTTCGACGTTGCCTTCCAACAACTCGACATCCTGCGCGACGGCGAACCGGCCGCCGGCCCTCCGCTGACGACGGACTTCGCCGGATGGCCCTTCGACTGCTTCGACCCGCCGGTGGTCTCGGTGTGGCGGGCACCGATCGACAACGACCGTGTGCACGCGGGGCAGCCCGCCGGTTCGACCCCCGCGGCGCGCTGGGCCGCGCTCGGCCTCGACGATCTGACGCCCATCGAGCGCACCGAACGCTCCGACGGCGGGGCGACCACCACGACCACGACCTACCCCCACGGCATCGTCCACGAGGTCACCCTGCGGGGCACACCGGCTGGCGGGGTTGCCGTCGATGAGCACGTGCACATCCCTGACACCCTCGACGACCTCGCCCGCGTCGGCTCGGTCGTCACCCTCGCATCCGGGTTCGACCAACTCGAATGGTTCGGACGGGGCCCGACCGAGACCTATCCCGACCGCCGCCTCGGCGCCCCCGTCCGGCGCTGGACCTCGACGACGGCCGACGAGTACGTGCCCTACATCCGGCCCCAGGAACACGGTGGCCACGAAGACGTCCACTCGCTCGCCGCCACCGACGCCGACGGACGTGGGGTCGTCTTCACCTTCGCCGCCCCGCTCCACGTGTCGGCCAGTCACTTCACCGCCGCTGACCTCGCCGCCGCCGACCACGACACCGACCTGACGCCGAGGCCCACGACCACCGTGCACCTCGATGTCGCCCACCGCGGTCTCGGCACGGCCAGTTGCGGGCCCGACACCCTCCCCCGCTACCTCGTGGGGTCGGGCGACTACCGGTGGTCGTGGCGGGCCGAACCGATCGGCCCGATGCGCGCGTAGGACGACGAACCGGATAGCCTCGGCGCTGGCGTCCCACCCCTCGGGGTGGTCGAGCAGGACAGTCCGACCTGCTCTTTCGGATGCCGCACACACGGACACCTCTCCCGTCACGGGTACGGGGGAGTCGGCGCAGGGAGCGCCGGCGACACATGGATCACGACAACGACGCATTCGAGACGGCGGCACTTGCGGTCGCCGACGGCGTGGCCAGTGACGAACAGCTGGCACTGCTGGAGGGCGACCGGGGCAAGTGGCGTCGCGCCCTCGAACGGCTCCTCGACGAGACCGACGAGCATCTCGACGTCGTCTACGGATTGTCCGGTCCCGAGCGCGACCAGGTGGTGGCCGACTTCGAGGGCCTCATGGATCGCCTCGAGTGGTCACACGAGAGCCTCCTGCGCATCCTCGAACCAGAGCGCTTCGTCAAGCCACCGCCGCCACCTCCCCCGCTGGCTCTCGAGCCCGAGGAGGTCCGCCTCCACGCATCGTGGGCCAACGGACAGGTCGTGGTCTGGGCCGCGGGTCGGGGTGCGCCCGGGGCCGACAACGACGAGTTGGCCGATCGACTCGAGGCCATCGGCGGCCCCCCGGTCGGCTGGACGCTGCATCCCGACATCTCCCTGCCCGACAACCACCGGGCCGCGGCCCTGTCGATCTCGGTCGCGCGAGGCCCTCGGCTGGCTGGCGGCGGCCGGAGGCGGGGTCGTCCGCGAAGGGGTCGGACCCAGCGTGACGTGGCTGGGCCGGGTCGCCCTCGCCGGCGTGCGCGTGGTCGCCCGCGGGGGTGTGGTGCCGACCTTGCGGAGCGCCAAGCGCGAGGGCCGCCTCGTCGACCTCAACGTGAAGTGGCTCCCCGCCCTGCTCGACGACGCCGAGGTCGCTCGCCTGGCGGCGTCGATGCCCGCGCCGGTGGTCGCGCTCGCTCCCTCTGACGGACGGGCCGTCGTGCTCGCCCTCGTCGGCGCCGTCGTGCACGCCATCGTCACTGAGGCCGCCAGCCGACTCGAACTCCCGGCGCCCCCGCCGACGACCCCACGACGGCGGCGGTGGCCGAGGCCTTCATCACCCGCCTCGACGGCTCGACCTTCCCGGCCCCTCCGGGACCGAGCGCCGAGGTCACCACCCGTCTCGAACGGTGGGGCAAGCCCGTGAGCGGGCCGGCCAAGACCCGCCTCGTCGTCGTCACTCGAACCGCCCGACCGAGGCAACGCGTGGTTCCTCACCGTGCTCGGACCCGGCGCCGACGGCAACCTCCTCCCCGTCGAGTTGGCCATCGCCGACAGCCGGTCGACCCGACGGGTGGCCGACGACCTCCTCCGCCTCGAGCGCATCTATCCGCCTCTGCTTCGGCCCGGCGGCCAGCGTCGGGGCCAGGTGTACCTGAGCCAGGACGAGGCGTGGCAGCTGATGACCGAGACGGGCGCCACCCTCGAGGCCGCAGGCTTCCAGGTGCGGGTGCCCGAGTTGTCGCGGCGCAAGCCCGCCCCCGGGCTGCGGATGTTCATCGCTCCGACCGGCGAGTCGGTGGTCGGAGCCCACCAGCTGAGCGACGTCCGCTGGTCGGTGGTCTTCGGCGAGGTCGAGCTGTCGGCGGCCGACGTCGCCCGGCTGGCATCCGAGGCGCGGCCCCTCGTCCGCTCCCACGGCAAGTGGGTCGAACTCGACCGCGCCGACCTCAAGGAGGCCGCCGCCGCTCTCGCCGAGCGCGCCTCGCAGACCCGCCTCACGGGCGCCGAGATCCTCCGCCACGCCGTCGGCCTCGAGGGCCACGGCCTCTCGGGCGGGCTCTTCGTCGAAGGCGAGGGCTGGGCCACCGACCTGCTGGCCAAGGCGGGCGCGTACTCGGCCGAACCGGTCGCCGAACCCGAGGGCTTCGCAGGCAACGCTGCGCAGCTACCAGGCCGAGGCGGTCGCGTGGCTCGGGTTCCTCGACGCCGTCGGCCTCGGTGGCTGCCTCGCCCTCGACATGGGCCTCGGCAAGACGCCGACCGTCCTCGCCCACCTCGCCCGGCGCACGCCGAGGGCGAGACGGCCAAGACCCTCGTCATCGCGCCCTCCCGCCGTCGTCGGCAACTGGGCGGCCGAGGCGGCACGCTTCGCGCCGGGGCCTCAAGACCTCGTCCACCACGGGGCCTCACGAGCGTCTGAGGCCGGACTCGCCGCGGCCGTCCGCGGCGCCGACGTCGTGATCACCACCTACGGCACCGCCGTCCGCGACGTCGACGCCCTCGCGCAAGATCGACGTGGGACCGGGTGGTGCTCGACGAGGCCCAGGCCATCAAGAACCCAGCCAACGAGACCGCCCAGCAACTCCGCCGCATCCCGGCCCGCACCCGCATCGCCCTCACCGGCACGCCGATCGAGAACGGGCTCGGCGACCTGTGGGCCATCCTCGACTTCACCAACCCCGGCCTCGTCGGCTCCGCGTGCCGGCGTTCATCGCCCAGCTGTCGGGCGAGGGCGAGGCCGCGCTGCGCGCCCTCAACGGCATCCTCGTCTTCCGCCGCACCAAGAGCGAGCCCGAGGTCGCCGCCGAGCTGCCCGACCGCATCGACGAGCTCGACCACTGCTCGATGACGCCCGAGCAGATCGGCCTCTACCAGGCCGTGCTCGACGGGCTGGTCGCCGAACGCCGCCGAGGCGGGGCCGAGCCCGAAGCAGGGGGCGATCCTCGCCGCCATCACCGCCCTCAAGCAGATCTGCAACCACCCGGCCGCCTACCAGGACGACGACCGCCCGCTGGCCGGGCGCTCCGGCAAGCTCGCCCGGCTCGAGGAGATCGTCGACACCGTGTTCGCCGCCGGCGAGAAGGTCCTGATCTTCACCCACTTCGCCGAGTGGGGCCGTGCGGCTGGCCGACCACCTGACCGCAGGTGACCGGCGTGCCGATCGACTGCTACCACGGCGGACTCGCCCGCGGGGCCCGCGACAGGCTGGTCGGCCGACTTCCAGGCCCAGCGACGGCGCCGGCGCCCTGGTGCTGTCGCTCAAGGCCGGCGGCACCGGGCTCAACCTCACCGCCGCCAGCCACGTCGTGCTCTACGACCGCTGGTGGAACCCCGCCGTCGAGGACCAGGCCCGCGACCGCGCCTGGCGCATCGGCCAGACCCGCACCGTCGTGTCGCACCGCCTCGTGTGCCCCGGCACCGTCGACGAACGGGTCGAGGAGGTCGTGGCCGGCAAGCGCCACATCGCCGACCTGGTCCTGCCCAAGTCGTCGCTCGCTGGCCGACCTCGACGCCGACCAGCTGCGGGTCGCCCTCGGCCTGCGCACCGACGCCCTGCTGACCGAGGACGACGAATGACCGCACCGACCGGCGGCGACGCCGCTCCCCGCAAGAAGGCCAACCAGAAGCGGCGTCGGGCGAAGAAGTCCAAGGGTTTCGACGTCTGGCGTGCCGCCCCGCCCCTCCCCGACCCCGCGCCGATCGTGCCCGTCCACGACCCGACCGCGCTCCTCCGGTCCCTCGGCGATCCGCCCCTCCAGGGCCAGACCGCCGTCGCGCAGCACTATCTCGGCGCCGTCGTCGAACGCGCCGCCGGCCTCGCCACCGCCCTCGCCGCCGCCGCCAACCTCCTCGCCGACCCTTCTGACCTGGACTGACCCCCCACCCCACCGCGTTGGTGTGGCCCTTCCGGCTCCTCCCCCGCGTTGGTGTGGCCGAAGCGGCGGCCGTTTCGGCCACCGCAACGGGTTGGGACGACCGGATCAGCCACCCCAACGGCGGGGGACGCGGTGCGGTGCCATGATCGACGGATGCCTGCCAACCCCCTCAACGTGGACGACTACGGCGGCGAGCTCTACAACCTCGGCATGTCCGAGGGGGCCCGTCCGCTCCTCGACAAGGTCAAGACCTTCATCGCCGAGGAGGTCGAACCGATCACGGCCGAGTACTACCGTCTCGGTGCCGATCGGGCCGATCGTTGGTCGTACGCGCCGGGCCAACTCGAGCTGCTCGACAGCGTCAAGGCCAAGGCCAAGGCCAACGGGTTGTGGAACTTCTTCCTCCCCAACGCCGAGACCGGCGAGGGTCTGAGCAACCTCGACTACGCCTACATCGCCGTCGAGCTGGGCAAGAACCCCCTGGCGTCGGAGTGTCTGAACTGTGCCGCTCCCGACACCGGCAACATGGAGGTGCTCGAGCGGGTGGGCACGCCCGAGCAGAAGAAGCAGTGGCTCGAGCCGCTGCTGCGGGGCGAGATCCGCTCTGCCTTCGCCATGACCGAGCCCGACATGGCCTCGTCCGACGCCCGCAACATCGCCTGCTCGGCCGTGCTCGACGGCGAGGAGTGGATCATCAACGGCGAGAAGTACTACATCTCCGGCGCCGGCGACCCCCGCTGCAAGATCATGATCACGCATGGTGCGGACGACGCCCAACGCGCCGTCCCACCTCCAGCAGTCGCAGATCCTGGTGCCGATGGACACGCCGGGCGTCGAGGTCCTCGGGCCGATGACGGTCTTCGGCAAGGACGACGCCCCCCACGGCCACATGCACATCAGGTTCACCGACGTGCGGGTGCCCAAGGAGAACGTGCTGCTCGGCGAGGGCCGCGGGCTTCGAGATCTCCCAGCTCCGACTCGGGCCCGGACGCATCCACCACTGCATGCGATCGATCGGCGCCGCCGAGACGGGCCCTCGCACCTCATGGTCCAGCGGGGCCTCGCCGCGAGGCGTTCGGCAAGCCGCTCATCCAGCTCGGCAAGAACACCGAGATCGTGTCTCGGGCCCGCATCGAGATCGAGGCCATGCGCCTGATGGTGCTGAAGGCGGCCAAGGCCATGGACCTCATGGGCAACGCCGAGGCCCGCGTCTGGGTCAGCGCGGTCAAGGCGATGGTGCCCGAGCGCGTGTGCCAGATCATCGACCAGGCCATCCAGATCCACGGCGCCACCGGCGTCTCGCAGTGGACGCCGCTCGCCGACATGTACACCTCGCAGCGCACCCTGCGTCTGGCCGACGGTCCCGACGAGGTCCACCACATGGTCGTCGGCCGGGCCGAGATCGCCCGCTGGCAGTAGGGACCCACCGCAGTGCGGATCCACCTCGACACCGACTTCGCCGGCGACCCTGACGACGCCTGCGCGCTCGCGTCGCTCCTCGCCGCCCGAGCCGCTGACCCGTCAATCGAGATCACGGGCATCACCACCGTGGCCGACACCGACGGGCGGCGAGCCGGCTACGTCCACCGACTCCTCGACATCGCCGGCGTGCCCCGGGGAGCGATCCCCGTGGCCGCCGGGGCGGGCTGGTCGCTCACCGGGGGTGCGGAGATGGGCGAGATCCCCGACCACGACGAGTTCTGGGGTGGGCCGCCGGTCGAGCCGACCCCCGTCGATCCCGCCGCCGCCGTCGCCCTCCTCGACCATTCCGTGCGCCTCGGCTCCGCGATCTGCACCATCGGCCCGCTCACCAACCTCGGACTCCTCGCCGCCGCTCGACCCGGACGTCTGGCCGACACCGCGCCTGGTGGCCATGGGGGGCTGGGTACGCGAGCTGAACCCGGGCTATCCGCCGTGGACCGAGGACCGCGACTTCAACGTCGCCTGCGACCGGACGTCGGCCGAGACCGTGTTCGCCGGCGTCGGTGACCTCACCTTGGTGACCATTGCTGCCACGGTTCGCACCCACGTCCGCACTGGCCACCTCGAACGGCTGGCGCAGGCGGGTCCGCTCGGTGCACTGCTGGCCCGGATGACCGCCGCCCACGGGCGCACGTACGACCTCGGCGCGCTCGCACGCTCGCATGAGGCGCTGCCCGACGATCTCTGCAATTTCCACCACGACCCGTTGGCCGTGGCCGTCGCACTCGGACAACCCTTCGCCCCACCGAGGACGCCATCGTGTTCGGCCGTCGGGCCAAGGCCGTCGTGGATGTCGACGGTGAGGCGTTCGTCGAGTCTTGGCTCGGCGCCGTCGAGGCTCTCAGTCGGCGCGCCGACCTCGCCGGCGGCGGACCGCACTGACTGCGGGTTCGCTCGGCGCCGGGAGCGGCGACGCGGCGGTCGCGCCGGGACCGGCAACGGCCCGCACCGACCGACCGTCGAGAACTTCGCCGCACACGTCGCAGGTCATGCGGACGGTGGTGAGGTGGCCACGGTCGCGGTGTTCGAGCAGCACCGGCTCGTTGCCCGCACCCAGCGATCCACTCGTCACCCCACTGCCGGAGCGGCGGTCATCACCGGCCACAGCGCTCGGCCCTTCTCGGTCAGGACGTAGTCGTAGCGGCCCGCGCGCCTCGTCGTACGGCCGACGCTCGAAGACGCCGGCCTCGACCAGCGTGTCGAGTCGGGTCGTGAGCACGTTGCGGGAGATGCCGAGCCGCTCGACGAAGTCGTCGAAGCGGCGGACGCCGAGGAAGGCGTCTCGCAGGATCAGCAGCGTCCACCACTCGCCGATGATCTCGAGCGACTGGGCGATCGAGCACTGCATGTCGGTGAACGAGGCCTTTCGCACGCTCCCAGCCTAGGTCAGTTGCGTCACGCAACTCTACCTGCCATGCTGCGTTGCATGACGCAACTCGAGGCCGATACCTCCCGCACCACGCTGGCCATCGCGTCGCTGGCCACGCTGGCCACCTTCCTCGACACGACCATCCTTTACGTTGCGTTTCCCGACATCACCCGGACCTTCTCGTCGTCGAGCCCGTCGACGCTGTCGTGGGTTCTCAACGCGTACACCATCGTCTTCGCCGCGTTGCTCATCCCCGCGGGCAAGCTCGCCGACCGGGTCGGACATCGGCGGGTGTTCCTCGCCGGGTCAGCCGCCTTCACCGCCGCCTCGATGGCGTGCGGCGTGGCGCCGACGGCCGAGACCTTGATCGGCTTCCGCGTGCTCCAGGCCGCCGGCGCGGCCTCGCTGATCCCATCGTCGCTGGCCCTCGTCATGCACGCCTTCCCTCGCCATCGCCTGCCCCAAGCGGTCGCCATCTGGGGCGCGGCAGGGGCCGTCGCCGGCGCGCTCGGGCCGACGTTGGGCGCCGCCATCGTCGAGGGCTTGGGCTGGCGCTTCGCCTTCTTCATCAACCTGCCCATCGGCGTCTACACCGTCGTGGCCGGCCGGCGCAGCCTCGGCGAGTCGTCGGATCCCACCGCGCAGGTGCCATCGGCGGTAGGCGTGGTGCTCGTCGCCGTCGCCGCTGGCCTTCTCTCCTACGGGGTCGTCGGCTCGGGCGAGTTCGGCTGGCTGTCGAGCCGTACCGCGATCGTGCTCGGCGCCGGGCGCAGTCACCTTGGCCGTGTTCGTCGTCCACCAGCGCCGGACCGACGCCCCTGCGCTCGACCTCGATCTGTTCCGCATCCCCAACTTCACGTGGGGCAACCTGGCCATGCTCGTGTTCGGCACCGCATTCTCGGCCCTGTTCTTCGGGTCGATCCTCTTCTCACCCGGGTGTGGCACTTCTCCGTCCTGCAGGCGGGATTCGGCGTGGCCCCCGGGCCGGCGCTCGTGGCCGTTGGTGGCGCCCCGGGCCGGCAAGCTGGCGGGACGGATCGGTCAGCGCCCGTTGTTGATCGTCGGCGGACTCCTCTACGCCTGCAGCGGCGTCTATCGACTGCGGATGCTGGGTCCGGAGGTCGACTACGTCGTCGACTACCTGCCATCGATGATCCTGAGCGGACTCGGCGTGGCGTGCTGCTTTCCCCAACTCTCGAGCGTCGTGGCCCAAGCGCTACCCCAGAACCGGATCGGCATCGGCGGCGCCGCGCTGCAAGCGATACGCCAGTTCGGCGGAACTTTCGGCGTCGCCCTCACCATCGCCTTCCTGGGCACGTCGGGCGGTCCGGCCCGAGCCCTCGCCGCCTTCGACCGGGTCTGGGTCCTCATCGTCATCGGGGGGCTGGGCACGGCACTGTTGGTGCTCCCGCTGCGAACCCGCGTGGTCGACGAGCTTGCCCTGGCCGCGGAGGGCGGCGTGGTCCTCGGCGCCGACCTCGCCCCCTGAACCCAGAGCGACGAGACTGACCTCATGCTCATCGTCTCCGGTTCGTTCCAGGTCGCTCCCGAGGACCGTGACGCGTTCCTCGTCGGGACGTGCCGATGCCATGCGGGCCTCGCGGGCCGAGGCCGGCTGCCTCGACTACGTGTTCGCCGCCGACCCCATCGACGACGGCCGGGTCATCCTCTTCGAGAGTTGGGAGAGCGAAGAGGCCCTGGCCGCCCACATCGCCGCCATTGGTGCGGCGCGGGCCTCGGCCCCACCGCCGGCGGCCGACGCTCCCGCCGCCGCCCAAGGTGCTGTCGTCGACCATCACCAAGCACACGGTGTCGGCCAGCGGGCCGCTGCGCTGACCCTCAAACCGTGACCCTCAGACCGTGCCCTGGGCGAGGGTGAAGGGCATCACGGGTCCGCTGTCGGCTCGGAGCAACTGCCCGGCGATGCACGTGAGGGTCCAGCGGGAGTCGACCAGATCGTCGACCAACAAGATCGGGACGCCGGGTGGTGGCTCGACGATGGCGAAGGCCCGCACCACGTTGCGGAGCTGCGAGGCCGAGTTGGCCATCTCGGCTTGAGGCGACGACGGGCGCACCCGTCGCACGAGCTCGACGGCTTCGGCGTCGAGCGCGGCTGGCCACCCGTCGGGCAAGGTCTTGCACCAACGCAGGACGCGTGACGGACGGCACCCAGGTCGACCAAGGCGCCAGGGCCGATGGGTGCCCAGGCCCGAACCAGGGCAGCAACCGCCTCGCCGAGTTCGTCGCTCACCAGGGTCGGTGGCGTCGGCTCGGGCGATGAGCGACTGCACCACGCTGCCCCATCCCCGTCGCCGAGCAGCCCGAGACTCCGGCCGGGCGAGAGCTGCTCACCTTTGGGGATGCGGCCCTTGACCTCGTCGATGCCGTTGGGCCACTGGCGTCGAGGCTCGATCTCGAGCCGCGACGCCCGGAGGAACTGGACCGCCTCGCTCACCACGGCGGGGTCGAGCGCCACCGGCGTCGGGCCGCCGGTGCAGTTGTCGCACCGCCCGCAGTCGGCGCCGGCCGGGTCGTCGAGCTGGCGGCGCAGGAACGTCATGCGGCAACCGGTGGTGTTGGCGTAGTCGACCATCGCCGCCTGTTCGTCCGTCGCAGGGCGGTGACGGTCTCGACACGGTCGTCGTCGTAGGACCACGGCTGGCGCCGTGCGATGCCAGCCCTGTCGGCCCGCTCGATGGCACCCTCGACCTCGAGCACCTTGAGCATGGCGTCGATGCGGCAACCGGCGGGCGTTGACCGCCACCTCCATCTCGCCGATCTTGACCGGGCCGCGTCCGGCTGGCCTCCAGCAACCCGACCACGCGCCTCGGCCTGCTCCCGGGGCGGGAACGCCGTGCGGATGAAGTAGTCCTGGATGTCGCCGTCCTCGTCGCCCGCAGAGCAGGACGCCGTCGGCCCGCTCGAGGGCGCGCCCGGCCCGTCCGACCTGCTGGTAGTAGGCGATGGCCGAGCCCGGGGTCTGGTAGTGGACGACGAAGGCCGAGGTCGGGCTTGTCGAAGCCCATCCCAGCGCCGAGGTGGCGACGAGCGACCTTCACCTTGTTGGCCAGCAGCGCGTCTTCGGCTCGCTGCGCGATCGCCGCCGCTCGCTGTCGCCGCTGTAGGCCGACGGCGTCGATCCCGTGCGGTTGAGCCAGTCGGCCACCCGCTCGGCGTCGTGCGATGGTCAGGCAGTAGACGATGCCCGAACCGGGCAGCTTCGGGCACATGCTCGGCCAGCCATGCCAAGCGGTGCGGCCGGGTCGGGCAAGGTCGAGCACCCGCAGCGAGAGGCTCTCGCGATCGAGCGGCCCGCGGATCGACCTCGAGGTCGTCGCCGAGCTGCGCCACGACGTCGACGACCACGCGGTCGTTCGCCGTGGCCGTCGTGCACAGCACCGGGATGTCGTGGGCGAGCTGCGTCGAGCACGCGGGCGATGCGGCGGTAGTCGGGGCGGAAGTCGTGGCCCCAGTCGCTGATGCAGTGGGCCTCGTCGACCACCAGCATGCCGATGCGGGCCAGGAGGCCGGGAAGCACGTCGCGCCGGAAGCGCGACGTTGTTGAGCCGCTCAGGCGAGATCAACAACAGGTCGACCCGGCCGGCGAGCACGTCGCGCTCGATGGCACCCCAGTCGTCGAGGTTGTCGCTGTTGATGGTGGCCGCCACCACCCCGGCTCGTTCGGCGGCGGCGATCTGGTTGCGCATCAGCGCCAGCAGCGGCGAGATCAGCACCGTCGGCCCCGCGCCCGCGTCGCGGAGCAGGCGGGTGGCGACGAAGTACACCGCGCTCTTGCCCCACCCCGTGCGCTGCACGACGAGGGCCCGGCGCCGGGCCCCGACCAGCGCCTCGATGGCCTCGAGCTGCCCGTCGCGAAACTCGGCGTCGGCCCGGCCCGTCAAGCGGCGGAGGAGCTCGGTGGCCCGGGATCGGAGGTCGTCAACCATCCGACGAGTAGACCACGCCGGTGCGACACCCTCTCCCCCCACCGTTTTGGGCAGCACCAGAGCGCGATCGCGCTCTGACGCTGCCCAATTTGGGGTTTAGGGGGTGCGGCGGGCGCCGCGGCCCCGGTTGCGGTTGTTGCCGCGGGGGCGGCGGGGGCCCGACGGCTGGGGCCGGTCGCGCTTGGGTTCGTCGGCCACGCCGCCGACGCCGAGGGCCCGCTGGAGGGTGCGGGCCTTGGCCGCCTCGCCGTCGGTCTCGGTCACGAAGGTGATCACGACGCCGTCGGCGCCGGCGCGACCCGTTCGCCCTGAACGGTGGGTGTAGTCCTTGGCGTCGGCGGGGAGGTCGAAGTGGATGACGCAGGCCACGCCGTCGACGTGGATGCCGCGAGCGGCGACGTCGGTGGCGACGAGCGCCTCGACCCGGCCGGCGGCGAACGATGCGAGCGCCCGCTCACGCTGGGACTGGCTGCGGTCGCCGTGGATGGCGGCCGCGGTCACGCCGAGCTTGTCGATCTGGCGGGCCAGGCGGTCGGCGCCGTGCTTGGTGCGGGTGAAGACCACCGTGGGACCGTGCTCGCGGATCAGCTTGGCCGTGCGGGCGATGCGGGCCTCACGAGAGACCTGCTCGAAGTAGTGCGACGTGCGGTCGACCTCGTCCTCGGTCTTCTCGACCTCGCAGCGGATGGGCGAGCGCTGGTAGTTGCGGACGAGCACGTCGACGTCACCGTCGAGGGTGGCCGAGAAGAGCAGCGTCTGGCGGTCGGGGCGCACCTTGTCGAGCAGGCGACGGACGTCGGGCAGGAAGCCCATGTCGGCCATGCGATCGGCCTCGTCGATGACCACGAACTCGACCTCGTCGAGGATCATGTTGCCCCGATTGACCAGGTCGGTGATGCGGCCGGGACAGCCGACGGCGACGTCGACGCCCCGTCGCAGGATCTTGAGCTGGGGCGTGAAGCTCGTGCCGCCGTAGAACGACGAGACGCTCCGCTTGCGCACCTGGAGAAGCGGTGCCAACTCGTTCTGGATCTGGGCGGCGAGCTCGCGGGTCGGCGCCAGGACGAGCGCACGGGGACGAGCCGACGCGGGCCCGGGAGATGCGCTCGGCCAGCGGGATGCCGAAGGCGAGGGTCTTGCCCGAACCGGTCGGCGCTCGCCCGCACACGTCCTGACCGGCGAGGCCGGCGGCGATGGTGGCGGCCTGGATGGGGAAGGGGGCGATGATGCCGCGCTCGTGGAGACGAGCGACGAGGGCCTCGGACACGCCGAGTTCGCCGAAGGTGGGGGTGGTCTCCGGCGCGGCCGGGGACATGGTGGTTGACACGGAGAATTGCTCCAATGGGGGGATGGTTCGCGCGGAACCGCGCACGGGACGGAGGGATGCGACCTGCCCAATTCGGCTCCTCCCGCTTTCGGCTGCGTCGCAGGCAGCGTGGGAGGAGTTGGCCGGATCGGGAGGGATCTCCAGAACGGCCCGTCGGTCGATGCTGCAACCGACGATGGGCGCCAGGGTACCAGGGGACTCTCGGGGTACATGAACCCGGGGGGTTCAGGCCACCGGGCGCCGGCTGGGCTCCGCGCACGAGTCGACCGGGCAGGGCGCCGGTGTGTTCCCCGTCGTCGTAGACCTCGACGCCGGCCACGAACGTGTGGCGATAGCCGCGAGCGCGCTGCATGAGCCGCTTGCCGGCCGCCGGGAGATCGAAGACGAGTTCGGGCCTGCCCAACTGCAGTCCGTCGAAGTCGATGATGTTGACGTCGGCCCGCATGCCCGGCGTCAGACGTGCCCCGGTCGAGCAAGCCCACCGCCCTCGCCGTCTCCCTCGTCTGGCGCCGGACGACATCGACGAGGTCGAGGCGCTCGCCCCGGGTGCGGTCGCGAACCCAGTGGGTGAGCATCGTGGTCGGGAAACTGGCGTCGCAGATCATGCCCACGTGGGCGCCGCCGTCGGAGAGACCGGGCACGCTGTGCGGATCGAGGTGCATGGCCCGAACCACGTCGAGGTTGCCCTCGGCGTAATTGAGGAAGGGGAGGTACAACAGGTTGCGGCCCCCGTCCTCGAGGAGGGCGTCGTAGGCCAATGCCGCGGCCTCGACACCCAGGCGGCGGGCCTCACCGGCCAACGACTTGCTCGGGGCTCGGCTCGTAGTCGGGAGGGTCGCCCAGGCGGAAGAGCTTCTCGAACCGGGCGCCGGCACCGGTCGCCGGCGGCCGCCTCGGCCCGGAGCACCTCGTCGCGGACCTCGGGCCGGCGGAGTTCGGCCACCTGCGCCTCGACCGGTTGACCCGCCAGCCGTCGGAACACGTCGTGGTGACCGAACGGGCTCTGCGACGCCTGCAAGCCGAGCAGCACGCCGATGGCTCGGGCGGCGACCTGCGGAACGCACTTCGAGTCCCTCGGCGTTGGCCGCGGCGATGCGATCGAGCACGTGCCGCCACTGGTCGGGGCTGCGGTCGGCCTGGGCGATGGAGATCGACAACGGCCGACCCGAGGCCGCCACCATGTCGCGGAAAGATGTCGAACTCGCGGTCGACGTCGAGGAAGTCGGACACCAGGCGAGCACGCCGCGGCCCCCGGCGCCCATGGCTTCGGCGATGCCCACCAACTCGGGCGCGGACGCGGTGAGGGTCGGCGTCGGCTCTCCGCGGCTCGTCTGGTGGTTGAGCGTGCGCGACGTGGTGAACCCGAGGGCGCCGGCGGCAACGGCCTCGCGGACGAGGTCGCCCATGGCCGAGATCTCCTCGGTCGTGGCCTCGGCCCGGTCGGCGCCTCGTTCGCCCATCACGTAGAGCCGGAGCGCGCCGTGGGGGACCTGGGCGGCGAAGTCGATGTCGTGGGGACGGCGTTCGAGGGCATCGAGGTACTCGCCGAACGTCTCCCACTCCCAGGTGAGGCCCTCGTGCAAGCGCGGCGCCGGGAATGTCTTCGACGCCCTCCATCAATTCGATGAGGCGTTCGCCGGTCGTCGGCTCGGACGGGAGCGAAGCCCACGCCACAGTTGCCGAAGACGACCGTCGTGACTCCGTGCCAGGCCGAGGGCAGGAGTTGGGAATCCCACGTGGCCTGTCCGTCGTAGTGGGTGTGGATGTCGACGAACCCCGGCGTGACCAGCGCGCCCATCGGCATCGATCTCTCTCGTTGCACGACCCACCGCGCCACCGTCGTCGACGGCCACGACCAACCCGTCGGACAGGGCGACGTCGGCCGTGCGAGGAGGGGCGCCGGTCCCGTCCACCACCGTCCCGCCCCGGATCACCACATCGAAGTCCGGCATCACGCCTCCTCGTTCGCCACCGATCTTCGCGCCTCAGCCGAGAACGGGCCACGACGAACGACGAGGGCGCCCCACCCGACGATGCCCACGGAGGCGAACAAGAACCACTGCACCGCATACGAGAAGTGCGGGCCCTCGGTGAGGTCGGGCGGCGCCACCGGTACCGGGAACCCCGAGCCGACGCCGCCGCCACCCTCGTCGGCGAGGACGGCGACGGGGTAGAGGTCGCCGGTTATCGCCAGTTCGCCGGCCAACCGACGTGGGTCGATGGCCGCCGTCACGACGGCGCCGCCGGAGCGACGTTCGAGTCGGAGCGAACCGCCCTCGGCCGGGGCCAGCAGTCCCGTCACCTCGACCGGTCCCTCGGCCGGGGCCATCGCCGGGACCGGCCACCGGTCGCCGTCGGCCAGCGGGATCCATCCCCGGTCGACGAGGACGACGCCCTCGCTTTCTCCGGTCGTGACTCGCAGCGGCGTGACGACCTCGTAGCCGGGGATGCCGTCGCGGCTCCGGAAGCGGGCCAACACCTCGTGGGCCGGCTCGTAGGTGCCCGTCACGCGCACCCGGCGAAAGATCAGCGCGTCGGCGGCGGTGCCGGCGAACCCGCCCGCGGGCAAGGGCACCGTCTCGGCCGAGCGGGCCCGGATCTGGGCGTTGACCGTGCGCCGGTGGTCGAGGCGGCGGAGTTGCCAGAAGCCGGCGCTGATGCAGCCGCCGACGATGGCGGCGACGAGCACGGTGCCGACGATCCAGCGAGCGCGGTATGGGAGGCCTGGCCACGGCCCGCAGCCTTCCACCCGACAACAGATTGGTGGAATCGGCTGCGGCCCGGTGCCGCCAAGTCGATTTGCGGCAGGATGCGGCGAACCCGACAAAGGTGGCACCGTGACGAAGCTGGCCGTCGACCTGCTCGACCCTGAGCTGTATCGCTCGAACCCCCACGACCTCTGGACGCAACTGCGCCACGAGGAGCCGGTCTACCGGGACGAGAAGAACGGCATCTGGGCCCTCACCCGCCACCACGACGTCCTCGAAGCCGAGCGGGCATCCGAGGTCTTCTCGAGCCGTGGCTGTTACCGGGCCAACGTCGGGCACGAAGAGAAGAACATGATCGCCCACGACGATCCCCAGCACTCGAAGCAGCGACGTCTCGTGCTCGGCCGCTTCACCCCCACGGCCATGCGGTCGCGGGAGGACGAGATGCAGTCGCTCATCGACGACCTCCTCGCCCCCGTCGCCGCCCGCGGCGCCATGGAAGTGGTCGAGGACCTCGCCGCCCAACTGCCCTCGCGCCTGACGGCCCGCATGCTCGGACTCGCCCGAAGAAGAGTGGCCCACGATCAAGGGCTGGTCCGAGCGCCTCATGCGCATCGACGACCGCGGAACGTCCGATTCGATGGAGGGCCTCATGACCGCCTCGATCGAGTTGTTCCAACGAGTGGCGGCCGAGGTACCCGGACGGCGTGAATGTCCGATGGACGACCTGCTCTCGGTGTGGTCCAACGCCCGAGATCGACGGCGAGGAGATGGGCGTCGACACCATCTTCCACGAGGCCGGCCTCTTCGTCTCCGGGGGCGCCGAGACGACCCGCACCCTCATCTCCCACGGACTGCGCGGCCTTCGTCGACCACCCCGACCAGTGGGAACTGCTCCACGATCGCCCCGAGATGGTCCCGTCGGCTGTCGAAGAAATGCTGCGTTGGGTGACGCCGCTCAACAACATGTTCCGCACCGTCACCACCGACACCGAGGTCGGCGGACAAGCGATGGCGGCCGGCGACCGCGTGCTGCTCCTCTACCCGTCGGCCAACCGAGACGAGGCCGTGTTCACCGACCCGTTCGTCTTCGACGTGACCCGCGACCCCAACCCCCACCTCGCGTTCGGCAACGGCACCCACTTCTGCCTCGGCGCCACCCTGGCCCGGCAGCTGTTGCGCTTGCTGTTCACCTCGCTCACGGCCCGTTTCACCGACCTGCGGGTGGTCTCCGAGCCCGACGTCGAGCCCAACATGTTCGCCCGCGCCGTCCGGTCCTTCGACTTGGCGGTGACCTCCCGATGAGCGTGGGCGTGCCCCTCGACGAGTTGCGCCGGCGCATCGCGTCGTGCCGTCCCGACGTGTTCTTGATCACGGTCGGCGACGGACCCGCTCCCCACGCCGTGTCGGTCTCGGTTCGCTGGGATGACGACGACCTCGTCGTGGGCGCCGGGCGGACGACAGCGACCAACATCGCAGCCCGGCCCTCGGTCACCCTGTTCTGGCCGCACGCCGACGACGAATACAGCCTCCTCGTCGACGGCACCGCCACGGCCGACGACGGCGAGGCCCGCATCACCCCCGCCTCCGCCATCCTCCACCGGTCGGTCCGAGCCGCGACTCCCACCGGCCACCGCGAGGGCGACGCCCCGCAATGCATCACCGTCCTCTGACCCACCCCCCCTTTTGGGCGCATTTCTGCACCCAGCGGGTGGACTCATGCGCCCAAAACGCTGGGAGCGAGGGCGGAACGCCTTCGGCCCGCCGGGCGTCGGCGTCGGGCCGAGCGCCTGGCCACTCCGCGGTCTAGCCTCCCGCACATGGCGGGCAGGGCGCGTTGGGGCGTTGTCATCGCAGTGGCGATCGTCATCGGCGTGACGTCGGGACGGGTGGTGGGCGCGCCGGTCACTCCCGTCGCCCAGTCCAGCGGGTCGAGCAGCTCCTCAGGCGGGTCGAGCAGCTCGTCCTCGGAGGGGTCGAGCAGCTCCTCGAGCAGCTCGTCCTCGGGAAGTTCATCGTCGAGTTCCTCGGGTGGCTCGTCGTCGGGATCGGACGACGGGGACGGCGGCGACACGGCCACTCCGGGCGCCGCCACATCCCAGCCGGCCGATGGCGGCGCCCCGACGTCCCAGCCCGCGCCGCCAGCTACGACGGCGACCACCGGGCAGCCGATTCCCGAAGACCGGGTGGCCGACGCCGAGCCGACGACCTGCAGCGATGGCACCGCGTCAGGGGTCAGCTGCTACACGGTCGCCGATGCGTCGGGCACCGACGGGGTGCGGGTGCGCGCGGCCAACGGCGACACCATCGTGATCCCCATCGGCGATGCACCGGTCGTCAACATCGACAGCGGCGCGTCGACCAGCGCCGCCAGCAACGTCGACCTTCGGGTCGACATCGACATCGCCAGCGGCAACGTCGTGCGCATCGAGCGGCGCATCGACCCAGTCCGACAGCTGGCCCTGGTGACGCTGGCCGCGCTCCTCGGCCTGTTCGTCGGCGCCGCCGTCCTCGGAACGTTTCTCCGCTTCCGACGGGGACCACGCACGTGAACCCGTCTCGAGCCACGTTCGCTGCCACCGTCGGGTTCACGGCCTTCGCCGCCGCCCGCCACGACCGGCGCATCGTCGCCTACCTCGCCGTGGTCGCCGTCGCCGCGTTCGGGCTCTGGCTCGTGCACCGGTTGACGCCGATCCCGCTTGCGCTGCGATGGGCGGCGGCGGGCGGGGCCGTGCTCCACCTCTCGGGTGGCCTGCTCCCCTCGCCGACCGGCCACAGCCCGGTGCTCTACGAGACGTGGCTGGTCGAGGGGCTGATCAAGTACGACCAACTGGTCCACTTCACGCTCTCGGCCATCCTCGCCCTCGTGTGCTGGCACGTGCTCGGCTCGGTCGTCGACCGCAATCGCACGCCGCCCAGCCTCATGGCCGCGATGGCTGTCCTGCTCGCCGTCGGGGTCGGTGCCCTCAACGAGGTGTTCGAATTTCTCAGCGCGCTGCGGTTCACCGACGCCTATGTCGGCGGACTCGACAACGCGGGGTGGGACCTCGTCTTCAACCTCTTCGGCGCAGCGACGGCCATCGGGTTCGCCCTGACCCGCACCAACAGCCGCTTCTGGGCGCATGAGTCCACGCAGAGCGTGGACTCATGCGCCCAAAAGGCCAGCCTTTTCGCCTGACGCGTGGGCTTCCCAGGTCGCGTACATCTCGGCGTAGCGACCGCCGCGCTCGACCAGTTCGTCGTGGGAGCCGAGCTCGACGATGGCGCCGTCGTGCACGACAGCGATGCGGTCGGCCCGCATGGCGGTCTGGAGGCGGTGGGCGATGATGATCGCGGTACGGCCCTCGAGGAGAACGTCGAGGGCGTGCTCGATCTTGGACTCCGAGCGCAGGTCGAGATTGGACGTCGCCTCGTCGAGGACGAGCACCCGGGGCTGGGAGAGGAAGGCCCGGGCCAGCGCCAGCAGCTGACGCTCGCCCGACGACAGTGACACGCCCCGCTCGTGGCACGGCGTGTCGATCCCGTCGGGGAGTCGTTCGACGAGGTCGCTCGATGCCGACGGCGCGACACGCGTCGAGCACTTCGTCGTCGGTGGCATCCGGGCGGGCGAAGGCGATGTTGTCGCGGATCGACCCGCTGAAGAGGAAGGGCTCTTGGGGGACGATGCCCAGCTGACGGCGGAGCGAGGTCAGGGTGACGTCGCGGAGGTCGTGGCCGTCGAGGAGGACCCGTCCATCGGTGGGATCGTGGAACCGGGTGACGAGCTTGGCGATCGTCGACTTCCCGGCACCGGTCTCGCCGACGAGGGAGAACGTCTCGCCCTCACGAATGACGAGGTCGACATCTCGCAACACCGGACGGCCGGGCTGGTAGCCGAACGACACGTTCTCCAAACGGATCTCGCCCACCAGCGGCGGGAGGTCGATGGCGTCGACCTTCTCGGCCACGGTCGGCTCGGTGGTCAGGAGATCGCCGAGCTTGCGCAGCGACGCCTGCCCCTTCTGAAAGGTGTCGTAGAGCTGCACGAGTTGCTGGATGGGGGCGAAGAACGTGTTGAGCGAGAGGACGAACACGCTCAACTCGCCGAGCGTCAGCCGGCCATCGAGCACCATCCGGCCACCGATGAGCAACACGAGGATCTGGCCGGCCAAGCCGATGACCTCGGCCGACGGTCCGTAGATCGCACCGACCGTCGCCGTGTAGTCGTTGGCCGATCGGTACCGGGCGGCGACGTTGCGGTGCTCGACGATGTTGTGACGCTGCCGGTTGTACGCGGCGATGATCCGGATGCCCGAGAGGCTCTCCTGGAGATGCGAGAGCAGCTCCGAGATGCGGTCGCGGACCATGTCGTAGCCGTGGTCCGACGCCCGACGGAACCAGATCGTGACGGCCAACAAGGCGGGGACGATGGCCAGCAGGGTGATGGCCGCCAGCGTGGCGTTGTAATAGAAGAGGATGCCGGCGACGAAGATCATCGTGAGGCCCTGCACCACCATCTGCACCAGGCCTTCCTGGAACAGCTGCGTCAGTGACTCGAGGTCGCTCGTCATCCTCGTCATCAAGACGCCGGCCTTCGACTTGGTGAAGAAGTCGACCGACAAGCGCTGGAAGTGGGAGAAGATCCGCAGGCGCAGGTGGTACATCAGGTTCTGGCCGACCCGGCCGGTCTGGGCCACCCGGAGTCCGCTGGCCACGGCGTTGAACAACACGGCGGCGAAGTAGGCCAGCGCGGCGGCGACGACGACGCCGACATTGCCGACCCTGATGCCCTTGTCGATGCCGATCTGGGTGAGAACGGGCCCGGCCTGCATGGCCGCCGTCTCGACGAGGACGAGGGCCATGCCGCCCACCAGGGCCCACTTGTGCGGGGCCAGGAACCGGCCCAGGGTCAAGCGGCGACGGTCGTAGTCGACGTGCGAGAACGGAACGTGCTCGCCCTCGAAGGTGGGCTCGTCGGCCACGATCTTTTCGACCCCGTCACGTAGTTCCGACGGGATCCCTGCGAAGGGCAGCCCCGCGTTGCGGGCCGAGTTGCCGCCGCCGCCGAAGGCGCTGCCACCCATGCCTCCCATGCCTCCCCACGCCATCAGTCGACCTCCCCTTCGGTCGGGACCACGAGTTCGGAGTCGGCGGCCACCGCCTCGAGCAACTCTTCTTCTTCGGCGATGTGGGCCAGCACCTCGGCATACCTCGGCTCGCTCCGCATCAACTGGGCGTGGGTGCCGGTGGCGACGACCTTGCCGTCTTCGAGAAGACAGACCCGATCGGCGAGGCTGATGGTCGAGAGCCGGTGGGCGATCACCAGCGTGGTGCGGCTGTGCAACAGGTTGGTGAGCGCCTGATGGATGAGGTCTTCAACCTTGACGTCGATGGCGCTGGTGGCGTCGTCGAGCACGAGGATCTTGGGGTTGACCAAGAGCGTGCGGGCGATGGCGATGCGCTGGCGCTGTCCGCCCGAGAGGTCGTAGCCCCGCTCGCCGATGACGCTGTCGTAGCCGTCGGCCAGCTCGACGATGAACTCGTGCGCGTTGGCCGCCTTGGCTGCCGCCAGCACCTCGTCCATCGTGGCGTCGGGCCGCCCGTAGGCGATGTTGTCGCGCACGCTGCTCGAGAAGAGGAAGGGCTCGTCGAGCACGACGCCGACGTGGTGGCGAAGGCTGGGCATGGTGAGGTCGCGGACGTCGTGACCATCGACAAGCACCTCACCGGAGTCGACCTCGTAGAACCGGGTCAGCAGGCGGGCCACAGTCGACTTGCCGCTGCCGGTGCGACCGACCAAGGCGACGGTCTCGCCGGGGTCGATGCGGAGGTCGAGGCCACGCAACACCGTGGGCCCGTTCTTGTACGTGAAGGTCACGTCGTTGAGTTCGATGAGACCTTCGGGGTCCACGAGGTCGACGGCGCCGGGCCGGTCGACGATCTCGGGATGCTCGTCGAGGATCTCGTAGATGCGGGCCGCCGACGCCGCCGCCCGCTGGCCCATCATCATCAACATGCCGAGCATGCGGAACGGTGCTTGGAGCATGACGACGTAGATGCTGAAGGCGACGATGGTGCCGATCGTGACCTCGCCTCGGATGGACAGGATGCCGCCGTAGAGAAGCACGCCGGCCATGCCCAACCTGGGCAGGTTCTCCATGATCGGGGCGTAGCGGGCTCGCACGTCGATCTGGCGGTTCTGGCCCCACTCGAGCCGGCGGGCATTGCGGGCCATCACGTCGACCTGCTGCTGCTCGGCGGCGAACGACTTGACCACGCGGGCGCCGGCCACGTTCTCCTCCACCACGGTGGCCACGCCGGCCTGGCGCTCCTGCACGATCCACGAGATGGGGAACATGAGCCGGCGCATCCGGAGACCGGTGAAGAAGACGAACGGGAGCGGCGCCAGCGCCACCAACGACAACTGCACGTGGATGGCGATCATCAGCGCGAAGGCGACCCCGAAGCTGATCATCTGCAAACCGATGAGGGGCGCGAACGTGAGGAACATCTGCACCGAGCGGATGTCGGAGTTGGCCCGCGAGATCAACTGCCCCGACTGGACCCGATCGAAGAACGAGAACGAGAGCCGCGAGAAGTGCTCGTACATGTTGACCCGGAGGTCGTACTCGAGGTCGTAGGCGACCCGATACAACAGGCTGCGGTGGGTGAAGGTGAAGATGGCCCGCACAGCGCCGATGACGACGAGCATCACGATGAACTTCGAGATCGGCGCCGAGCGACGAGCGAGGCCCTGGTCGATGGCGGCCATGACCACCCGGGGCACGGCGACCTGGGAAACGAGTCCGATGACCGAGGCGGTCATGGCCAGGGCGAAGCGGCCTTTGCGGGCCCCGATCAGCGGGAGCATGCGCCGAATCCACTTCTTGTCGGCGTCGGGATCGACGGCGGCGCGGGGCGGATTGCCCTCGGCGGCGACGTGCATCGGCTCGTACGGCGACGCCCCGTAGACGACCGGATCCACATTGGCGAGCATCTCGAGATCGCGCTCCAGCGTCGTGGTCATGCGCCGGTCCTGAGGGGGGTTCGTTCGAGGGCCATACCTTTAGCCTCTCTAACTTTCCCTTCGATTGCAAGCCCCGAAGGCTCGATCAGGCCTTCTTGGCCCGGCTCGGCGCCACCCGCGGCGGCTCGTCCGGTTGCTTCGGATACACCGGCGGCCAGGGTGCGTCGTGGAGCCCATTGGCCCGATCGCGCTCGTGCAACGCGAGCAGCGGTTCCAGTGATTGCCGGTCGTCGGCGTAGCGCTCCCACGGGTCGCCGAGGGCATCGAGCCGGGCGCCGACGGTGGCCATCGTCAGGTCGTCAGGGTGGATCTCGTCGAGTTCGTCCCACCCGAACGGGGTCGAGACCTGGGCCCCGGGGCGAGCCCGCACCGACCAGGCGCCGAACACCGTCTTGTGCGGCGCGTTCTGGTTGAAGTCGACGAAGACCCGGTCGCCGCGCTCCTCCTTCCACCACGCCGCGGTGATCGAGTCGGGATGACGGCGTTCGAGTTCGCGAGCCACGGCGACGGCCGCCGACCGCACCTCGTAGCTGTCCCACCGGGGTTCGAGGTGCACGTAGACGTGGACGCCGCGATTGCCAGTCGTCTTGGGATAGCCCCGCAACCCGACCTCGTCGAGCAGGGCCCGCGAGCGCGTGAGCCGCGGCCCGGATGTGGGAGAAGTCGAGGCCGGGCTGGGGGTCGAGGTCGATGCGCAACTCGGTGGCGTGCTCGGGATCCGACGCCTGATACGGCCAAGGGTGAAAGCCGAGGCAGCCGAGGTTGACGGCCCACACGATGTGGGCGAGGTCGGCGAGTACCAGCGCGTCGGACGTGGTGCCGTTGGGCGTCGACACCACCGTGGTCTCGAGCCACGGCGGCGCGTTCTTGGGCACTCGCTTCTGGAAGAACGACGACGCGCCGGCTCCATTGGGGAACCGCTGCAACATGGTCGGTCGCCCGCCCGTAGCCCGCATGATCGGTTCGCCGACGCGAAGGTAGTGCTCGATGAGGTCGAGCTTGGTCTCGCCCCGCTCGGCGAAGAACACCTTGTCGGGACTGGAGATCGCCACCTCGCGGCCGGCGACCTCGATCGACGTCTCCGCGGCGTCCGCACTCGGCATGGTGGAACGGTAGCCAAGCGACAGCGACGAAGGGTCAGCGTTCGTAGGCCACGAGGTCGACGGCCTTGACCGTGGCCCAGACGGCCACACCCGGGCCGAGGTCGAGCTCGGCGACGGCGGCAGGAGTCACCTCGGCCACGAGGGGAACAGGGCCTTCGAGGCGAACCCGGACCCGGTCGCGATCGGCCTCGAGGTCGGCCACGGTGGCGGGCCAGCAGTTGCGGGCGCTGCCTTCGGGACGGCTCCGGTGGAGTGACACGGCCCGCGGCCGAATGGCCACGGCCACCTCGGTCGCCGGCGGCGGGTCGGCCAGCGTCAACTCACCGCCGCCGTCGAGGGCGACGGTGTGAGGACCCGAGGCACGACCGACGAGGAGGTTGATGCCGACGAGTTCGGCGACGTAGGCCGTCATCGGCTTCGCCGTCACCTCTGCCGGCGTGCCCACCTGGGTGACGCGCCCGTCTTCGAGGATCACCACCCGATCGGCGAGCACGAGGGCGTCGAGAGGATCGTGGGTGATGAGGAGACGGGCACCGGCGAATCCAGCCAGCACCCGACGCAACTCGGCGCGGACGTGGAGGCGGGCGGCGGCGTCGAGGGCCGACAACGGCTCGTCGAGCAGGAGCAGCCGCGGCGAGGTCGCCAGCGCCCGGGCCAGGGCCACCCGCTGGGCCTGCCCGCCCGAGAGCGCCGACGGCGCCGACGCGGCGATGTCGCCCACGCCGAGGCGATCGAGCCATTCGCCGGCCGCAGCCCGCGCCGCTGCCTTCTTCGCCCCCCGGGCCCGAAGACCGAACGCCACGTTGTCGAGCGCCGACATCCGGGGAAAGAGCAGGTAGTCCTGGAAGACCACGCCGATGGAGCGGTGCTCGCTGGGGACGAACGCGCCGTCGACGGGCGCGTCGACCACCTCGCCATCGAGGACGATCCGACCGTCGCCGATCGGGAGGAGGCCGGCGATGGCGCGCAGGATCGATGTCTTGCCCGCGCCGTTGGGTCCGAGGAGGGCGACCACTTCGTCGTCGCCGATGTGCAACCGGGCGTCGATGTGCAGGGCCCCGACCTGCAGGCGAATGTCGGCGTCGAGCATCAGCCCGCCCACCAACGGTCACGCAACGGCACGATCACCGCCACCGACACGACCATGAGCACGAGCGAGATGGCGATGGCCGCGCCACGATCGGATTCGAGGGCGAGGAACACGGCTAACGGCATCGTCTGCGTGCGGCCGGGAAGGTTGCCGGCGAAGGTGACGGTGGCGCCGAACTCACCCAGGGCCCGGGCCCACGCCAGCACGGCGCCGGCCACCAGCGACGGCGCCACCGACGGCAGGGTCACCCGCCGCAGGATGGTCCACCGGCCGGCCCCGAGCGTGGCTGCCGCCTCTTCGTAGCGGCGGTCCGCGCTCCGGAGACCGGCCTCGACGGTGAGCACGAGAAAGGGCAGCGCCACGAAGGTGTTGGCCACCACCACCCCCCAGGTCGAGAAGGGGAGGAGGAAGCCGGTGGCGTCGTAAATCGGACCGCCGAGCAGGCCGCGGCGGCCGAAGGCAAACAACAGACGCGGCACCGCCCACCACCGGCGGGAGCACCATCGGCAACGTCACCAAGGCCCGCAGCACCGAACGCCCGGGGAACGTTCGCCGGGCGAGGAGCCAGGCCAGCGGCGCCCCGAGCAGAAGCGATGCCAGCGTGGCCGCCGCCGCCGTCACCAGGCTCAGCCGAAGCGCGGTCGTCACCGTCGGACTGGTGGCCAGGTGGGGAAGGTCGCTCCACGGCGCTCGTTGCAACAAGGCGACAAAAGGCAGGAGCAGGAGCACGGCGGTCACGCCACCGAGCGCGGCGAGCCAACCCGGCCCGGCCGAGGCTGCACCCGACGCCGGCCGCCGGGCCCTCACGGGATCTCGAAGCCGGCTCCGGCCAGGATGCGCTTGGCGCCAGACGACCGCAGATAGGTGACGAACGCGGCCGCGCTCGTCGGGTCGCCGGCGCCGGCGAGGACGGCTGCGGGATAGTCGGTGGTCACGTTGATCGACGGGTCGAGGGGCACGCCGACGACGGCGGCGCCGGCGGCCTTGACATCGGTGGCATAGACGATGCCGGCGTCGAGGTCGCCCGACTCGACCTTGGTCAACAGCGACCTGACATCAGGCTCCTCGGTGTCGACCTGGGCGGCGACGCCGGCCTTGGCCAGCGCCTCGCGCGCCAGGCGGCCGCACGGGACGCTCGGCGCGGACAGGCCCAGCAACAGCGACGCGTCACCGAAGGCGCCAATCCCGGTGACGGCGTCGGCGCGGGCCGGGTGGACGGCGATCTCGAGCCGGTTCCGGGCGAACACCACCGGCCGATCGACCAGGCCCGCGTTGTCGAGTGCGTCCATGTCGGCCGGCGCGGCCGAAGCGAAGACGTCGCCGGGCGCACCGCCAAGCAGCTGTTCCCGCAAGGCCGACGATCCGGCGAAGTTGAGCTCCACCTTCATCCCCGGATGCGCGGCCTCGAACGACGGGACCAGCGTCGCGAACACGTCGGTGAGCGACGACGCCGCGAACACTCGGAGCACGGTCGGCGCGGCCGAGGCGCCGGCTCCGCGGGCCGTGGTCGGCCGGTTGCTGCACGCCGCCGTCAGTGCCACCAACGCGACCAACGAGTGACGTGGCCGCACGACCGACGGATCACGAAACCCGGTTGACCCAAGGGCGCGAGACGGTCACGGGTGCTCCGGTTGCGCCGGCTGCGCCGACGCCGGCTGACGCGGCGCCGGGGGACGCTGATCACCGATGACCACGACGGTGCCCTTGGCCGGCGCCGCCTCGCCGTCGACGACGCTCGGCACTCCGTCGCTCGACAACTGCACGAGGCCCTGCTCGTCGTCGGCCACCGCCCGGTCGATCGGGTAGAGCGAGTGTGTCCCTCCGCGAATCGATCGCGCGCGTCGGCCAAGGTGAGCTTGACCGCCGAAGGCCAGGCGGCCCCAGTGCTCGCTCGGGCGCGACGACCGCGCCTCGAGGTCGTCAGCATCGACCGGGACCACGTAGACGTTGGACTGCCCGAGCAGTCGACCCAGCCGGTCGGCGGCAAAGGCCGCCCCCTCCTCGCGGGGAGAGACCACCAGTGCGAGTCGGGCACCGACGAGCTCGACGGCGTCGTTGAGTTCGTCGCCCTGGAGCCGGCCCGAGTACACCAGCAGCCCGTGGCTCGTGACGTTGGCGTCGTCGTCGTCGTCGCACGCCACGACGAGGACGGGGACCCCCTGGTCAGCCAGGATCTCGCCGAGCGCCACCGCCCACGACGGCGCCCCGACGAGCACGATGCCCGTCGGTTCGGGCACCGACACGTGCAGCCGCTTGCCATCGGGATGGCGAGCAGGCCGTATACGACCACGGTGAGGGCCACCACGAGGAACGTCAGCGCCGCCAGGTCTTCACCGCCGGGCACATTGCCCTGCTCGAGACGGAGACCGAAGAGCGCCGACACCGAGGCGGCGACGATGCCCCTCGGGGCCATGGCCGAGATGTAGCGACGGGCCGATGCGGTGAGGTTGGACCCGATCGTGGAGGTGTACACCGACAGCGGCCGCGAGACCACGATCAGGATGACGGTCACGCCGGCGGCGGGTACGAGGTTGCGGACGATGTCGGCACCACTGACCCGGGCGGCGAGGAGCACGAACATCAGCGGGACGAGGAGCACGGCAATGCTCTCGTGGAACTCGGCCACGCCGCGGATGCGCACCTTGCGCTGGTTACCCAGCACGACGCCGAGGACCGTCGTGGCGACGAGACCGGCTTCGTGCACCAACAGGTCGGCGGCGGCCAGGGTGGCCAGCACCGAGGCGAAGACGAACGCGTTCTCGAGGTGGTCGGGCACCAGGTCGCGGCGCAACACCTGGATCACGATCAGCCCGGCGACCACTCCGATGACCGAACCGACGGCGGCGGTGGTGCCGACGGCCCTGACCGCATCCCAGAATCCGTGGTCGTCGAGGATGACCTCGAGGACGACGACGGCGAGCACGGCCCCGATCGGGTCGACGCAGATGCCCTCCCAACGCAGGATCCTGGCCACGTCGGGCCGCAGCCGGGCTTGGCGCAGGAGTGGGATGACGACGGTCGGGCCGGTGACCACCATGATGGCGCCGAAGAGCACGGCCGGCCCCGGCGGGAGGCCACCGATGGCCCACGCCGCCACCGCCCCCACCAGGGCGGCTACCGCGACCCCGAACGTGAGGAGACGCACGACCACGACGCGCACGCCGGTGAGGTCGCGGCCTCGTAGCCCCAGGCCTCCCTCGAAGAGGAGGATGCCGACGGCGGCCGACACGGCCGGAAAGAGCAGATCGCCGTACAACGCATCGGGCCGGAGCCATCCGAGCAGGGGTCCCACGGTCAGCCCGGCGCCGAGGAGGACGATGATCGACGGCACCTTGAGCCGCTCCGCCGCCAGCTGACAGGCCACGCCGATGGCGATGACGGCGGCCAGGCCGACGATGGGATCGTGGATCACCCCCACATCGTGGCAGTCGCGAGCCGCGTTTTCGATGACGCAGCCGCCGCGATCAGGTCATCGGATGCCCGGGAGGGTGAGCTCGAACCGGGGCGGCTGTTGGGACACGGCCACCAAGCGACCACCCTCGGCCTCGGTGATCGTGCGGGCCAGTGCGAGTCCGATGCCGCGACCGCTCCCCGCTCCCCGTCGAAACAGCTGGGACTCGTCGGGGAGACCCTCGCCTTGGTCGCTGACTTCGAAGACCACACCGCCGGGAGCGCGGCGCACGAGCAGCCCGACTTCGCCAGCCCCGTGGTGCAAGGCGTTGTCGAGCAGGACATCGAGGACTTGGCCGACCGAGACCTCCGACGCCCGCACCGGTGTCAGTGCGTCGGCGGCTTCGACGACGAGCCGCCGATCGCACTCGTCGAAGCGCGTCGCCCATCGTTCGCCGGCCGCGGTCACGACCCCCTCGACATCGAGCACGCCCGACGTCGGCTGCGAATCACGAGCCAGCGCCAACAGGTGCTCCACGGTGGCCTCCAATCGTTTGAGTTCGATGAGTGCCCCGGCCACCGCGCCCGCCGGGTCAGGACTGTCGACGGCCCGTTCCAGGCGAAGTCGGAGGCCGGTGAGCGGCGTGCGCAGTTGGTGGGAGACGTCGGCGCTGAACGCCCGCTCGCGGGCCAACGCCTCGATGAGTTGCAGTGAACTTCGTTCCATCGTCTCGGCCACGAGATCGACCTCGGCCAGTCCCGACGGTGGTGTCGACGCCGCCACCGCACCCTCGCCGAACCGCGCCGCCTGCTCGGCCAGTCGCGCAATGGGCGCCGCCAAACGCCGGGCCTCGGCGCGAGCCACAGCGGCCGCCACCAGAAGGGCAGCGAGGATGACAGCGCTCATGGCCAGCCACGCTCGCCGCGCCTGGCCGGCGACGACATCGTCGTCCTGGGTGACGCGAACGGCACCGACGACGGACTCCGTGGACCGGTCGGTGATGGCGGTCGCCACCACCAGCACGCCGTCGTGATGACCGGAAGCCGGCCGTCCGAGGAGCGCCTGACGGGTGGCGGCGTCGGCGGTGGCCGGACCCGAGCCGTCGAGGCGGCGGCCGGTGGTGTCGTAGACCGTGAACGCTCCCGGCGCATCCCCCTCGGCCGCGGCGCGGGCCACGCTCTCGGCCGTCAACGGAAGAGCGAGCTCGGCCGTCACCAGCGCCGCCCGACGTTGCAGGTCGATGACGGCCCGGTCCTGATACGACCGCTGGATGACGACGGCCAGGGGGAGGCCGAGGCCGACGACGGCCAGGGTCACGACCAGCAGGATGGATCGGGTGATCCTCGCTCTCACGCCAGCTCGAAGCGATAGCCGACCGTCCGCACCGTCGTGATGCGGCTGCGGCCGTCGCCCCGATCGCCGAGCTTTCGGCGCAGGGCGTGCACGTGCATGTCGAGGGTCTTGGTCGAGGTCTCCCAGTGGAGGTCCCAGACATCGCGGAGCAAGTCGTCGCGGCGCACGACCTTGCCCGCCGCCTCGGTGAGCACGGCCAAGAGGGCGAACTCCTTGGGCCGCAAGTCGACTTCGCGTCCACCGACGAACACGCGGTGGGCATCCACGTCGACCACCAGATCGTCGAACTCGCCCCGGCCGGCCACGTCCTCGTTGCGGAGTTGCGCGCGGATCCGGGCCAGGAGCACCGACACCGAGAACGGCTTGGTCACGTAGTCCGACCCGCCGGCGTCGAGCCCCATGACGACGTCGATGTCGGCGTCGCGGGCAGTGACGATGAGGATCGGCACCGCCCTGTCCTTGGCCCGCAGCGTGCGACACACCTGCAGCCCGTCGAGGTCGGGCAACCCGAGGTCGAGGACGACGAGATCGGGGCGCTCGTCGGCGAACAAGTCCAGCGCCTCGCGCCCGGTCCCGGCTCGGCGCACGTCGTAGCCGTGCAGTTCGAGCGCCCCACGGACTTCGTCGGCGATGGCGTGGTCGTCTTCGACCACGAGCACCCGGAGGGCGGTCACGGGGTGCAGGCTACGCCTCTGATGGTGCGATTTACCTTCCGTTGAACCAGCGGTGACCGAACGCGGACACGCCGTCCGTACCGTGCCAGAGCGTGCACACCGCGACCCCGGCGACCAACGCCACCGCCCACCACCGCCTCGACCTCCTCAACAAGGTCCCCGAGGTCACCATCTGGTTCTGGATCATCAAGGTGCTCGCCACCACGGTGGGCGAGACGGCGGCCGACTACCTGTCGGTCGACCTCAATCTCGGCCTGACCAACACCACCTACGTGATGACCGCCTTCCTCGTGGTCGTGCTGGCGCTGCAGTTCCGTTCCCGCCGCTACGTGCCGGCCATCTACTGGGTGACGGTGGTGGCCATCAGCGTGGTCGGCACCTTGTTCACCGACAAGTTGGTCGACGACTTCGGCATCAGCCTCAAGGTCACCACGGCGGCGTTCGTGGTGGCGCTGGCGGCGACGTTCGCCGGTTGGTATCGCGTCGAGCACACGCTGTCGATCCACTCGATCCGCACCCCCCGCCGTGAGGCCTTCTACTGGTCGGCCATCCTCTTCACCTTCGCCCTCGGCACGGCGGCCGGCGACCTCATCGCCGAGAGCCTCAACCTCGGCTACGCCCGCTCGGCCCTCCTCTTCGCCGCACTCATCGCCGTGACCGCCGTCGCCTACCGGCTGATGCGGGGTGGCGCCGTGCTGACCTTCTGGATCGCCTACATCCTCACCCGCCCGCTCGGGGCGTCGATGGGCGACCTCATGTCGCAGAGCCGCAAGGACGGCGGCCTCGGCTCTCGGCACCACCGGCACGAGCGCGATCTTCCTCGTCACCATCCTCGCCGTCGTGATCTTCTTGAGCATCACCCATCGAGACCAGGTTCCCGCCGACGCCGAGTGACGCCGGAGGCGGGGCGATTACGCTCGCCCTGCTCTGACGACCCATGGGGAAATGATGAAACTCGACGACCTGTTCTCGATCGACGGCAAGATCGCGTTGGTGACCGGTGGCTCGCGGGGCATCGGCGAGATGATCGCCGCCGGCTTCCTGGCCAACGGTGCCACCGTCTACATCAGCAGCCGCAAGGCCGACGTGTGCGACGCCACCGCCGAGCGGTTGTCGGAGACCTACGGCTCCGAGTGCATCTCCTTGCCCGCCGACCTGTCGACCATCGAGGGCATCGACCAGTTGACGGCGGCGCTCACCGAGCGCACCGACCGCCTCGACATCCTCGTCAACAACGCCGGCGCCTCGTGGGGGGCGCCGCTGGCCGAGTTCCCCGAGGCAGGGTGGGACAAGGTGATGGACACCAACGTCAAGGGCGTCTTCTTCCTCACCCAGCGCCTGCTGCCCCTGCTCGAGGTGGGCGCCACGGCCGACGACCCGTCGCGGGTCATCAACATCGGCTCGATCGACGGCATCCAGACGCCGGCGTTCGACACGTTCTCCTACGGGCCGTCCAAGGCGGCGGTGCACGCGCTGACCCGCCAACTGGCCGCCCACCTCGTCCGCCGCAACATCATCGTCAACGCCATCGCCCCGGGCCCGTTCCCGACGTGGATGTTGTCGACGGGCGTCGGCACCGGCGGCGACGTCGAGGGCACCGACTGGGGCCTGGTCGGCCGCGGCAACCCACGCGGGCGGGTCGGCACGGCGGAGGACATCGCCGGTCTGGCCATCTTCCTCAGCTCGCGCGCCGGCGCCTACACCGTGGGCGAGACCATCACCTGTGACGGGGGATCGATCGTCGGTCGGCGCTGACCGCGTCGCCGGTGTTCGAAGAGCTCGACTCGCAGCCGACGCCAATCGGCGAGATCAGCCTTCGGCGACGGAGCATGCCCGAGGTCGGCGGCGACGTCTTCGAGGTGAAGCTCGACGACGAGTACCTCATGACGAGTCGGTTCAACGCGTCGGAGATCGCGCTCGCCCGCCTCGGCCTCGCCGCCGTGCCGGGTAGCGGCGCTATCGATGTCGTGGTCGGCGGCCTCGGTCTGGGCTACACCTCGGTCACCGTGCTCGACGACGTCCGGGTGCGGTCGCTGTGCACGGTCGAGTTCCTCGCCCCCGTCATCGACTGGCACCGGCGCGGCCTGCTCCCGGTCGGCGACGTTCTGCACACCAACCCCGCAGCGAGATCGTCCAAGGAGACTTCTTCTCGTTGGTGCGCTCGGGGTCGCCATTCGGCACCGCTCCCGACCGAGTGCATGCCGTGCTCGTCGACATCGACCACACGCCCAGGCACCACCTGGGCTCGGCCAACGCCGACTTCTACTCCCCCGCCGGGCTCCGCCCACTCCTCGATCGCCTCCACCCCGGCGGCGTGTTCGGCCTCTGGTCCGACGGGTTGCCCGATGCGGAATTCGTCGCCATGGTCAAGAGCGTGTTCGGCCGATGCGAGGCCGAGATCGTCCGCTTCGACACGCCCTTCGCCGAGACCCCGTCGGCGTGCACGGTGTACCTCGCCTCGGCGCCGGCCTAGGTCCCCGTCTCGCCGATCAACTCACCCTGGACCAACTCGGCGATCTCGCGGAGGGCGGCGAGTTGGGTGGCGTCGAACTGGCGTGGCCGGTGGTCGGCAACGCAGAACGAGCCCACCGCGCTCCCGTCGGGGAGGATGAGCGGCACGCCGGCATACGCCCGGACCCGGCCTGCTCCCGACACGGCCGGGTTGTCGGCGAACCGGTCGTCGAGCAACAGGTCGGGCACGTGGAAGACGTCACGACCGAGGATGGCGTGGGCGCACACCGACTGGTCGCGGGGCGTCTCTTCGGTGTCGAGGCCCCACCGCGATTTGAACCACTGCCGGTCGCGATCGACCAAGGTGACCAGGGCGATGGGGACACCCAACGCCTGGGCCGCCAACGCCGTGTAGCGGTCGAAGCGGGGCTCGGGATCCGTGTCGAGCAACCCGAGCGCGTAGAGCGAGGCAAGCCGGCGGTCCTCGTCCTCGGGGAGGGGTGCCGCCTGCCAGCGTCCTCCGCTGCGGATGACCGCGGCCCGCAGCCGGGTACGGAGATGGGCCACGGTGCAGGGCCAGACGACGAGGTCGGGGTTGAGTCCGGCCGTCGTCGCCCGCCGGGTGATCCCGAGGATGGTCACCGCCTCGGCCGCCGACGACCACCGCTGCACGGCAAGCGCGGACACTGCGCTGTCGACATCGACCATGGCGATCACCCGACGGCCGGCCACGGTCGACGGCAAGGGCGAGACGACAACTTCGAGGCGCTCTTCGGACACCGCCGATTGCACCGCCGTCAACAGGTCAGGCTCGTCGAGGGCGAGGAGGACGGCGGCGTCCGACCCGTCGTCGCCGCCCATCAACGCCGACGGCCCCGAGACCATGGCGGGGCCGGGCTCCGAGGCCTGGCGCCGGCCGAGGTCGATGGTGACGCCCTCGGCGGCCGCATCGACCCGGCCGGGAAACCCGCGCCGGCGGGCGAGCGCACGCGCATCATCGACGAGTCGGTCGAGCGCGGCGTCGTCACGAGCCGGATCGTGATGGTGCAACACGAGGTGCCCCACGCCGGCCTCGAGGGCCACCTCGAGTGCGTATTCCATGGTGCTGTGGCCCCATCCCTCCTTGGCCCGGTACTCATCGCCCCGGTACTGGGCGTCGTGGATCAGGAGATCGGCGCCGGCAGCGAACTGGGCGTGGTCGAGATCGGCTCGGCTCGAGGCGAGGTCGCCTCCCGTCGCCAGCGCGCCGTCGTGCGGTTCGTGATCCGAGGCATAGACCACCGTTTCGCCGTCGGCCTCGAACCGATACGCAAGGGTCAGCGCGGGGTGGTTGAGGTAGCGGGTGACGACGGTGATGTCGCCGATGCGAAACGTTCCCTCGACGAGATCGTGGAAGTCGACCGATGCCGCGAACTGCTCGAGGGTGACCGGGAAGTAGGTGTATTCCATTTGCCCGGCCAAGGTGTCACCGAGCGAGCGGCCGAGCCCCTTGGGGCCGAAGATCGACCAGTGCCCCGAGCCGAACAACGGCGCGAAGAACGGCAGCCCTTGGATGTGGTCCCAGTGGGTATGGCCGATCACGATGGCCCCTGACGCCGCCTCGCCCTCGCCGGTGTCGCGGGCCTCTTGAACGAGCGCCTCGCCCAGCACCCTGGCCCCGGTGCCGGCGTCGACGACGATGACCGTGCCCGACGCCGAGCGCACCTCGATGCACGACGTGTTGCCCCCGTAGCGCACGGTCGACGGACCCGGCGTCGGGATGGAACCACGAGTCCCCCAGAAGCGGACCTTCATCCCCCGCAGCCTGCCACTCCGGGACCACGCGGGACCACGCCCGCGCTATCCCATCTGGTGGATGTGCTCCGGTCGGATGCGTATGAGCACCCGCACCTCATCTCGCCCGCCGTACCAGGGGTAGTCCCGCCCCGTGTAGCGCTGGGCCAACGCCTCGATGTGGTCGCTGGCCCCCTCGGTGGTGACGTCGACGACCACGCCCCGCACCGAGGTGTATCGGCTCGGCTTTTCAGGGTCGGCCAACGCCACCGCCACCCTCGGGTCGCGCCGGATGTTGCGGACCTTCTGGTGGGTGTCGACGGAGTTGATCAGGATGTCGCGGCCATCGGTGTCGACCCACGTCAGGGTGACCTGCGGCGACCCGTCCGGCATGGTGGTGGACAGAAAGCAACTGGCCTTGCGGCCCATGAGCTCGACGACATCTTCCGGGAGATCCACCGCGTACTTGTGCTCGACGGCCCCGGACGGCAAACGCTGGAGCTCAGGACTCGTCGTTGGAGTCGATGAAGCGCACGACCGCCCGGCTGTATTCGGGCGGGATGGTGGCGGCGACGATGGCAGTGAGGTGCGACTTGCCCGGCAGCACGACGCTGGTGAAGTCGCGCAGTTCACGCCAGAGACGGTGGGTCTTGGCGTAGGGACGGTCGTATTCGCCGTTGATGGCGAGCACGGGGATGTCGACCTTGCGCAGATCGAGTTGCACCTCGGCCGGCGCCCCCTGCGCCGGTCCAGCCGCGGTCGCGGCGGCGGGCGGCGTGCGCGGCGCGGCGGGCTTGGCCGCGGCGGCTTCGGCCTGCTCGCGGGTCATGCCGTTGTTCATCGCCGCCGAGATTCGCAGGTTGCGACTGGCCTCGGCCTCTTCGGGGTCGGTTCCCTCCGGGTCGGCGGGCACGAGCGCGGCGAACTCGTCGTCGACCTCGCGCACGCCCGATCCCCCGAATCCGGCCGTGATGATCCGCTCGGGGATCAATCCCAACAGCCGAGCGGTGATCATGCCGCCCATCGAGTAGCCGTGGACGTGGGCCCGCTCGATGCCGAGGTGGTTCATCAACTCGATCACGTCCTTGGCCCGACCGGGACCGCCCGGCGTGGGCTTGTCGCTCTTGCCGTGGTTGCGGCAGTCGAGCGCCACGACCCGGTGACGGTCTGACAGCGCGGCGGCGACACCGTTGGCGTACCAGTTGCCCTCGGCGCTCCCGGTGTACCCGTGGATCAGCACGACCCACGACCCCTCGGTCCCCGAGGTGACGTAGTGGATCTTCACCTCGTCGCTGGTCGTGAAGTACCCGTGCTGACGATCATCATTCGGCATACCCGCCAGGCTAGTTCGGTCACCGAACTATCCGCCCCCCCCACCCCGGCTTTCCGGCAGAAGATGTCGCCCTGCCGCACGTTCGTGCCGGAAAGCGGCGGGGGGCCGATGGATCTACTGTCGGCCGGCCGGGGTCGCCGGCGGATTCGTGCGACGGGAGACTCGCCGTGATCAAGGACTTCAAGGCCTTCGTGCTGCGTGGCAACGTGGTCGACTTGGCCGTCGGTGTCGTCATCGGTGCCGCCTTCGGCAAGGTGGTCGACGCGCTGGTCAAGGACCTGCTGTCACCGCTCATCGCGCTCCCCGGCTCAGCGGATTTCTCGGCCCTGGAGTTCACCGTGCGGCACTCGACCTTTCACTACGGCTCGTTCATCAACGAATTGCTCTCGTTCCTGACCATCGCCGTCACGGTGTTCTTCTGCGTCGTGAAGCCGGTCAACCACTTGATGAAGAAGTCGGCCACGGAGATGGACGTGTTGTCGGTGACCAAGGTGTGCCCCGAGTGCCTGAGCTCGATCCCGTCGAAGGCCCGCCGGTGCGCCTTCTGCACCGCCGTCATCGTCGCCGCCTGACGACGACCCCGGCTTTCCGGCAGAAGATGTCGTTCTGCCGCACGTGCGCGCCGGAAAGCGGCGGGGGGCGGGGCTACGTTGCAGCCATGGCCCTGCGCGTGGTGGTTGCCGAGGACCACGTGCTCGTCCGCGAGGGGCTCATCCGGCTCATCGACGCCCAGGACGACATGACCGTGGTCGGCGTGGCCGAGGACATCGACGGGCTGATGTCGCTGTGCGACTCGGAACGTCCCGACGTGGTGGTGACCGACATCCGGATGCCGCCGACGGGTACCGACGAAGGCATCCGGGCCGCCTCGCAACTCCGGGATCTCCTGCCCGACGCCGGCGTCGTGGTGCTGAGCCAGTTCGCCAGCCCCGCCTACGCGCTGACGTTGTTCGAGCGAGGCTCCGAGCGGCGGGCCTATCTGCTCAAGGAACGCCTGGCCGACGCCGGCGAGCTGGCCCGGGCCATTCGCGAGGTCGCCTCGGGCGGGTCGGTCGTCGACGCCAAGGTGGTCGATGAACTCGTGACCCGTCGCGCGTCCAACGGCGCCGCCGACCTCGACCGGCTCACGCCCCGCGAGGGCGAGGTGCTGGCCTCGATGGCCCAGGGCCGCAGCAACGCCGCCATCGCCGCCGAGCTCGTGCTCTCCGAGCGGGCGGTCGAGAAGCACAGCAACTCGATCTTCTCCAAGCTCGGCCTCACCGAGGAGCCCGACGTCAACCGGCGGGTCAAGGCGGTGCTGTTGTTCCTCGCCCAGCGGGGGGGCTAGCACCCCCCTCGGCCCACCGGCGAGCACCCTGGGCAGCGGGCCCGAACGAGGGTCACGATGAAGCCATGCCCGAAGTCGCTGTGTTACTGGTCGACGACCAGGCGCCCTTCCGCGACGCAGCGCGGGCCGTGTTGGACCGGGTCACGGGCTTCGAGCTGTCGCCGAGGCCGAATCGGGCGAGGAGGCGACGGCCCTCGTCCCGCAGGTGCGCCCCGACCTCGTGCTGATGGACATCAACATGGGCGGCATCAGCGGCATCGAAGCGGCCCGCCTGATCACCGACGCCAATCCCGAGGTGATGGTCATCCTCGTGTCGACCTACCCGGTCGACGACCTGCCCGACGGGGTCCGCACATCCGGGGCGGCCGCCTACGTCCACAAGGAAGACCTCAGCGGTCGGGTCCTCCGCCGGCTGTGGGAACAAGGCGGCGACCCCGGCTTCCAGCGCTCGCCGGGCTGAGCGCGGTGTAGCGTCCGATGCGACGCTCTGGCGGTCGTGGGGAGGCGTGGGGTGGCGGGAAACGGACGCGGGAGAGCGGGGACTGGAGGCCGTGTGGGACCGGTGCCGAAGACGGTGGCGATCGCGATCGCGTCTCTGCTGCTCGTCGGTTCTGCGGGAGGGTTGCTGCTCACGCTCGACGGGGGTCGCGACCAGCCGGCGACAGGCCCGACGACGACGACCCGGCCGTTGTCGGCGACGGCGAAGGAACTCCTCACGCTTCTCGAACGGCGTGACGACGAGACGTACCACGGGAAATACGAGGGCAAGTCTCCCGAGGCCACCGTGACCCTTGAAACCTGGCAGGACCCGCCGCGAGTCCGTCAAGACAGCGTCGTGGCGCTCAAGTCGCAGACGGCCGAGACCCGGGTCCTGCTCCTGCCATCGGGCACCGTCCGGTGTACGCAGCTGCCCTCCGTTCCATGGACTTGCCGCCGCGACACGTCGACGGCAAGCCTCGACCCGCTTGCCGGTGTCCGAGCCAGGATCAGCGAAGGCGAGGTCACCGCTCGATTCACCTCGATCGCCGGCCGCGAAGTGCGGTGCTTCCGCTTCAGCGCCGACGGGGCGAGCACCGAACTCTGCCTGGACCCCAAACGCGGCATCCCCGTCACCGTCACCGGCGGCGGGTCGCGGCTCACCTTGGTCTCGCTCTCCGACGAGGTCCCTGACGTCTTCGACCCGCCGGCGAATGTGGCGGCCTAGAAGAAGCGCAGTGCTGGCTGCATCGGCCGCTGCGCTGCTCGCCGGTGGGATCACCACGACGGTGGCCCTGGGGGACAGGTCGGACTCGGGGGCCCGGGCACGGGAACGGGCCGATCTTCTCGATGCCTTCGAAGCGAAGCCCGGTCCGCTGGTGGCCACCGACTTCCGCTTCCGCCCTGCTCGGGTGCTGGTTCTGCCCGGGGAGCGTCTCGAGTTCCGCAACGACGGGGAAACGGCCCACACGTTCAGCGCCGTCGACGGCCTCTTCTCGACGGGCGTCGTCCGGGCGGGGGCGACCGCATCAGAGACCTTCGACGGACCCCGCGAGATCGCCGTCCGCTGCGAGATCCATCCGACGATGCAGGCGGTGATCGTCGTCCCCGAAGGGTGACGATCACCGCCCTCGCGTCGCCGGCTACTTCTGGCGGGGACCTCCGGGTGCGCAGCTGATCTCCTGGAAGTGGCCCGGCGTCGTCGGGAACGCCTTGCCGCTGTTGCCCTTGTCGCCCGGGTAGACCAGGGCGAGTTCGCGGTACGCCGACGTGCCCGCCTGCGTCACCTCCGCCTGCGTGTCGCCGGCGCCCGAGCCGTACGCCATCGTGTGCAGGAACTCCTGCATCTTCGGGCTGTGGCTGCGGATGTCGTCGTCGTCGCCGTAGGAGGCGTTGCAGTGGGTGTACAGGTTGAACGCCCCGTTCCAGTCGATGAGCCGGTCGCCGTCGTCCGGTCCGTTCTTGCCGAGGTCGCCCTCCATGACGTCACGGTCGAAGCCGCCGTAGATCCAGTCCTTGCCTTGGTGGTACTGGTCGTTGGTCGGATCAGCATCGTGGGTGTCGGTCATCTCGAACCAGATCTGCGGATCGCCGGCGAAGCCGTTGCTCGGGTCGGCGGTCCGAGGCAGGTAGTCGAGGATGTCGGCGGCGAGGACCTCGTCGGATTGCAGGCCGCCGTGGCCACCGAAGAGGTAGTCGACGTAGCGGTCCTGGAACGGATCGGTGTACCCGGCGAAGCCGTCGCGGTCCCGGGCGGTCGGGTCGGCCGGATCGGCCGGGTCGGTGGTGGGATCAGCACCCTTGCCGCCCCACATCACGTCGGCCCCGTCGTCGCCGAAGAGCCAGTCGCCCTGGGAGTCGCCGTTCATGATGTCGTCGCCGAAGGCGCCGTGCATGGAGTCGTGACCGGGGCCACCACGCATGCGGTCGGCGCCGCCGGTGTCGATACCCATCATCGGGTACGGCGCACCGTCACCATCGTTGGTGAGGCTCACTCGACGGTCGAGCTGGCCGGCGACGAGTCCGACGTAGGACATGAACGCCGGGCCCTTGGTGTCGATCGACACCTTCTTCGAGTTGTCCGCCAGCTTGGTGTCGATGATGCGGCCGCGGTCGCCGACCATGGCGTCCTCGCCATAGCCACCGAACATCACGTCGTCACCGAGTTCGCCGAGCATGTCGTCGTTCCCGTTGTTGCCGTGCATGGTGTCGTTGCCGTCCTGGCCCCACTGGTAGTCGTCACCGTCGTTGCCTTCGATGTAGTCACCACCAGCGGTGCCCGCCGGCCCGCCGACGTCGAAGCGTTCGACGGTGCGGACGATGGTCGTCGGGTTGTAGTTGACGTACCGTTTCCACTGGCCAGCGCCGTCGACGGGTCGCAGGATGCGGGCATTGTCGCCTGCCTCGAAGTCGGCGGCGGGTCCTCCGTAGATGGAGTCGACGCCGTCGAGACGGTTGCCGGCCACACTGCCGCCAATCAGGTCGTCCTGGTCGCCGTCGCCATAAATGGTGTCGTTGGCGTGGTTGCCTTCGATGTAGTCGTCGCCGGCGTTGCCGTGGAGCAGGTCGTTGCCGCCCTGGCCGAAGATGGTGTCGTCGTTGTCGTTGCCATAGGCGGTGTCGTCGCCGTGCACCCTCGAGTCGGCCGGCGCGCCGACCGTCTCGATGTCGAGCAGCAGGAACGAACGCTCGATCACACCGTTGGCGGGGAGCGGCTTCCAGTCGCCCTCGGGCAGCGGGGTCAGAGGCCGGTCGACGATGGCGTTGTCGCCGAAGATCCAGTCACCGCCGTCGCCGTCCGTGGCCCCCTCCGACTCGTCGTACTCGCCCCGGAGTTGGTCGTGGCCGTCGAAGCGACCGCTGACCCCCTGAGCCGGGTCGAGGCGAAGGAGACCGGTGCCGCCGAGCAAGTCGTCTTGGCCGCGGCCGCCCCGGATGGTGTCCGAGCCGGCATTGCCCTCGACGTAGTCCTGCCCGTCGCCCGCCGGCGGAGCGGCAGCGTCACCGAGCATCTGGTCGTCGCCGCCCTGGCCGTGCATGACGTCGTCGTCGGCGTTGCCCTCCATGTTGTCGGCACCGCTGACGCCGGCCGACCGGCGGCACGGCTGAGCGAGTCGATGTCCCGCAGGATGACCCGGTGGTGCTGGACGCCACCGTTGAAGGTGTTGGCCAGCCAGGCGCCGCCCGGGCTCGGACAGCACCCGCTCGATGATGGCGTTGTCGCCGGCCAGATGGTCGAAGCCGGGTCCACCGGCGATGATCGTCTCGCCGACGTCGAGCCGCCCGTCGGTGCCTTCGGCCGGATCGTCGTTGATCCGGCCGGTACCGCCGATGAGGTCGTCGTTGCCGAGACCGCCGAGGATCGAGTCGTTGGCCTCGTTGCCCTCCATGTAGTCGTCGCCACCGCCGCCGGCCATGTCGTCGGCGTCGCCCTGGCCGTACATGACGTCGTCGTTCGCTTCGCCGCGCATGACGTCGCCGCCATTGGTGGCGGGGTCGACGGCGTTGGCCGTCGTGGCGACGTCGTAGAGGTACAGCGAGCGCTTGACCGAGGCGTTGAACGTGTTGAGGTGCCACGCCTGTCCCGGCGCGCCGCGGAGCACCGTGGCGTTGTCGCCCATGATCACGTCGTAGTCGTCGCCGGCGCGATGCCACCAGCGCCGTCGCCGCCGAAGAGGTGGTCGACGTCGTCGAGGCGACCGTTCGATCGCCGTCGCCGGGTCGTCACTGGTGGTGCGCCCGGTGCCGCCGATGATGTCGTCCTGGCCACCCATGCCGTGGATGGTGTCGACGCCGGCGTTGCCCTCGAGGTAGTCGTCTGAAGCACCGCCGTCGAGGTCGTCGTTGCCGCCCTGGCCGTACAGGATGTCGTAGCCGCCCTCGCCGAACAGGTCGTCGTCGTCGGACGTACCGGCTGCGGCCGGCGAGCCGACCATGCCGACGTCGTAGAGCTGGACCTGACGGCGCACCACGCCGACGATCGAGCGTGCCGGATCGAGGTCGTCACCGGCGAGTTGGGCCGCACCTGCGACCGGGCGACGGATGCTGCAGTTGTCACCGCAGCCCACGTCGTGACCGGCTCCGACCGCGGATCTCGTCGACGCCGGCGTCGGGATGGTTGCCGCCCGCCGCCGGATCGTGGTCCTCATCGACCTCGGCCGAGGTGCCACCGATGAGGTCGTCCTGGCCGGCATCGACCGAACAGGTCGTCGTCACCGTTGTTGCCCTCGAGGTGGTCGTCCTCGCTGTTCGCCGTGGAGCACGTCGTGCTCGGCGCCCCCGTACAGCGCGTCGTAGGACTCGTTGCCGTTGAGCACGTCGGTGCCGCTGAACGTGCCCGGACACGTCGTCGAGATCGAAGAGCGTGACCTGACGCTTCGGGGTGCCGTCGGCGTTGAGGCCGCCGGGGCGGGTGATCGGACGCGTTGTCGCCGGCGATCACGTCGCCGCCCAATCCACCGTTGATGGTGTCGTTGCCGTCGGGCTGGTGACCCTGCTGGCCGACACCGGCGGCGGCGTCGGACGGCTCGGTGGTGCCACCGATGAGGTCGTCGTGACCGTCGTCGCCGTTGATGGTGTCGTCGTCGTCGCCACCCTCGGCGTGGTCGTCGCCGGTGCCGCCACCGATGTCGTCGTTGCCGTTCTCGCCGAACAGCACGTCGTCACCGGCTTCGCCGCACATCAGGTCCTGTTCGCCGTTGGTGGCCTCGGCGAGCAGCGTCGTGACACCGGCGCCGGTGATGACGGCGTTGTCGCCGGCCATCACGTCGTTGCCGGTACCACCGAACATGCGGTCCTGGAAGGCCGGAGCCCCGCTGGTGCCGGCATCGACGCCGTCGGCGACTGGATAGCCACCGACCATACGGTCGTTGCCCGCATCGCCGAACATGGTGTCGGCGTCGTTGCCGCCGAGGAGGTAGTCGTTGCCGACGCCTCCGTAGATGGTGTCGGCGCCGTCGTCGCCGTCGTCAGACGACTCGTCGGAGTCACCGTACACGTCGTCGTCGCCGCCGTCGCCGTAGAGCGTGTCGGCGCCGCCCTGGCCGTAGATGTGGTCGCGGTCGCCGTCACCGTTGATGACGTCGTTGTCGCCGGGGCCGCCGCCGCCGATGACGGCATCGTGGGCGTCGCGGACGCCCGACCTGGTGACCGAACCGACGTCGCCGAGGATGAAGTCCTGGCCGGATCCGCCGGATATCACGTCGAGGCCGGCGCCTCCGATCAGGTCGTCGTCGCCGTTGCGGCCGCGGATGACGTCGTTGCCCGAACCTCCCTGGACGATGTCGTCGCCGCTGGAGGCGCCGTTGGACGCCTCGTCACCGTCGATGACGTCGTTGCCGTCATCGCCGGAGATGGTGTCGCCGCCCGCCTGACCGTGGATCTGGTCGGCGTCGGCCCCACCGGTGATGGTGTCGCCACCGCCGATGGTCGGGTCGATCGGCACGACGTCGCGTGGGCCGGAGCCCTGGAGCGCGTTGTCGCCGAAGATGAGGTCACAGCCGCCGCCGCCGGCCAGCGAGGTGTCGCCGACGTCGGGGGTGCCGGCCAGCACCGAGCCACCGATGATGACGTCGTCGCCGCCGCCGCCGCTGATCGAGTCGGAGCCTGGACCACCGACGAGCACGTCGTCGATGGCGCTGGCCGAGCACACCGGTCCGTCGTCACCGCTGGCGTCGATGGTGTCGTCGCCGTTGCCGCCGTCGACGCGATCGGCGCCGGCGCCGGCGTGGACGACGTCATTGCCGTCACCGGCGTCGATTGTGTCGTTGCCGGTGCCCGTGCCGTCCTCGTTGTCACCCCAGATCGTGTCGATGCCGTCGGCGGGTTGGCCGGGGATGGTAGCGCCCGCCGTCGATGTTGTCGCTGCCGTCGCCACCGACGATCTTGTCGGCGCCGGTACCGGCGGAGATGCGGTCGTCGCCGCCACCGCCGTAGAGGAAGTCGTTGCCGGTCCCGGAGTCGATCACGTCGTTCCCCGGTACCGGTGCCGTCCTCGTTGTCGCCGTAGATGGTGTTGATGCCGTCGCGGCCGGTCAGCTTGTCGTTGCCGGGTCCGCCGATGAGCTTGTCGTCGGAGATCGACCCCGACAGCTCGTCGTTGCCGTCGCCGCCAGCCAGTTCGGCCGGGATGTCGAAGAGGATCTTGGCGTTGCCGTCACCCTTGCCGTCGACCAGGGCGATCTTGTCGATCTGCTGGTCGAGGTCGGTACCGTCGGGGTCGGAGGCGTCGCCGATGATCTTGCCGGTGATGCCGCTGTACTCCTGGGTCACGCCGAGCGAGGTGATGCTGACCGCGCCGGGGCCGGTCTGGGTGATGATGAACGTCTCGGCCGTCTCGTTGAAACCGACCGAGTTGTCGGGCGTGCCGTCGCCGCCGCCGCCGCCTGCGTCCTCGGGGTCGCGCATGAAGCGCCGTGTCCCGACATGGAGGATCAGGTCGCCGCCGTCGGGGTGGGCGAGCACGGGGGCGGGAAGCGGCTTGCATTCGACCTTGAACTCGAAGAGGATGATCTCGGCGAGCGTCTTGGTCCACCGTTGCGACCAGAAGAACAGGTCGACCTCGGCGAACACGCTGATGCGGACGCCGAACTGGCCGTTCAGGTTGAAGATGCACAGCACGTTGCCGGTGGTGCGGATGATGTCGGCGGCCTCAGCGAACTTCGAGCTTGCCGTCGCCGTTCGGGTCTTGGAGGTCGATGCCGATGGTGAGGAAGACGACGCCCTGCGCGCCGGCCGAGAAGATGAGCACCGTCACCTGGGCGTTGGCGAACAGCTCGCCCTTGAGCTCGAGCTCGTTGAGTCGGGGCCGCCCTCGAGCGGGATGCCGGTCGATCGAGGAAGAGGCCCGCGAAGCAGACCGGACGGGCCCTCCTTGTTGAAGAGCGACGTTGCGGAAACCCTCGGTGTCGTAGCCGATGCCGAACGTGCCGGTGACGCTGAGACCGAACCTCCGATCTCGAGGAACACCGGCGGGACGGCCCAGATCGGACCGAACTTCTGGCTGTACGAGAAGCTCGATGCTGCAGCGGCGGCGGCTCCCACAGGACGAGGTCGACGTCCTGGCCGAAGAGCAGGCCCATGAAGCTTCGACGGCTGCTCGAGGAACGGCAGGGTCAGCCCGATGCCGCCCTCGGTCGACGGCTTGCTCAGGTCGGAGGCCTTGAGGTCGGACGATCCCGCGTCCTTCACGAAGTCCTGGTCGTTCATCGCCGTGAGCAGCGAGCTGCTGTTGGCTTGATCGAGTTCGCCGGCGGCATAGGCGTCGCGCGCCTTGGTCGAGTCGAGCTTGCCCTTCTTCAGGGTCTCACCGACGAGTTGGAACGTCCCGTCGCCGATGGGAATCGTCAGGTTGCCGGGCACGTTCGAGATCGAGCTGATCGACTGCACGAACTGCACCAGGCGAACGACGTCGAACACGAAGTCGGGCACGAATCCCGTGCCGCTGTTCAGCGTCTCCGCCAGGGTCAGGAGGCTCTGGCAGCTGCCGGACAGGTCGGACAGCACCGGGATACAGGCCGTCACCGTGTCGATGATCGGCTTGAGCGGGTCGGTGAACCGCTTCACGTCGGCGAGAACCGGCCTCAGGAACTTCGACACGTAGGTGCCGACGTCGAGGCCGACGGCGTCGAGCGAGATCGACAGCCCCTGGGCCGAGGAGGCCGGGAGCGGACTGTCCTGGCCGATGGGATGCCAATTCCACGTGATGTGCAGGTCGCCGACGATCTTCGGCAGGCCGGCGCCACCCGGGAACCCGGTCTCGAGGTGCAGGTTGACGGCAGCGTCGATCTGGAGGTCGAACTCGATCAGGTCACCGAAGCTCGGGGCCTGCGAGATCTCCGAGATCGTCAGCCTGCCGTCATTTCCAGGGTCGACCAGGTCGACCGAGAACGAGGCCGTCACGTGCGAGCGAGCGCTCACGTCGTCGCTGTTGCGCCGGCACGGCACGTCGTCGGGGGTGTTGGAGGCGCACTCGATGGCGGGGTCGCCGTCGACGGCCTTGATCTCGAGGAAGCCCAGGGTGCCCGTGAGGACGCCCGGATCGCCCGACGGGTCGCTCAGGAGGACCTCGGCCGTCAGGTTGAGCTCCTTCCCGGCGGCGTCGGTCAGGAAGTAGAAGCCCTCGTTGCGGCTGACGCCGAACCCGAAGTCGAAGCTGTAGCTGATGGTGCCCCGCGGCGCGAGGTCGCCGGTCAGACCGAGGCCAGGAATGCCGATGTCGAAGGACAGCGGATCACCGGGATCGAACAGGTCGACGTCGCCGGCGATGGCGAACCGGAAGGCGACGTCGGACACGTCGATCGCGGGATCGTTGGCCAGATCGCACGCTTCGTCCTCGCGGCATCGAATGGTGGCCGAGAACGTCCCGCCCTCGAGGGCGTCGACGCCGTCGATCGCCGCGTCGATGGTGGAGGCGAGGTTGTCGACGATCGTCTTCACGTCGCCCGCCGTCGGCCCGCCGGACTCGAGCGGGTTGCCGCCGGACACCGCGTCCTCGACGGCGGCCTTGATGCTCTCGCGCAGATCATCGACGATCGAGGCGGCCGTGGCCGTCTGTCCTCCGATCAACGGGAGGGCGAAGCTCAACAAGTCGCTCTCGAGCACTCCCTCGAGCACGTCGAGCAGCCGGTCGAGGCCGGAGTTCATGAGCAACAGGTCGATGAGTTGACTGCTCAGGATCGAGTCGAGCTCGCTGGTGTCGTAGTGGAACGCGTAGGTCGACGGGTCGAAGTCGGTGATGGCGATCAGGACGTGGTGCGACGTCGGTGAGGCGCCGCTGCCGATGGGCGTGTCGTCGCCGAAGAAGAGCGGGAGCACGGCACAGCCGAACTTCTCGTCATCGGCGGCGACGGGTCCGTTCACGTCGAAGCCGTCGTCGGGGATGGCAAGGCCAGCACAGCCGGCCTGGTCGGTGCCGCCGAAGCCGCCTCCGAAGGTCACGTCGCCCAGGCTGTAGGCGACGTCGTCGTCGGCCGGTCCCTCGTCGCCCACGTAGAGGTCGGCGCCGGCGCCGAGGAAGAAGCGGCCCTTGTCGGCCTTGGCCGGGCAGCCATCGTTGACGACGCCGTCGTCGTCGTCGTCGGCGGCGTTGGTGAGGCCGCACTGCGCGCCGGTCTCCTTGTCGTTGGCCTGATCGCCGCCCGGGGAGGCGGCCGGGAGGTTGGCCTGGTTGCACCCGTCGTCGGCGACGCCGTCGCCGTCGTTGTCCTTGCCCCGCTTGTCGGCGTCGGTGCAGTCGCCGCCGGACTCGGGATCGGCGCCGACCTGGGCCGGCGTGGTGCCGGCGCAGCCGTCATCGGCGATGCCATCGCCGTCGTCGTCCTTGCCGGCTTGGCTGCCGGTGCAGTCACCTCCCGTTTCCGGATTCGAGACCGGGGCGCAACCATCATTGACGAAGCCGTCGCCGTCGCTGTCTTCGGTATCGGCGCAATCGGCGGCGTCCTCGGGAGTGGGGGTGTCCTGGCCGACCCCAATCGTCAGTGAACCGACGCCCGCTCCGAAGCTGATCTCCTCGACCGCAACCGACGCGTCGAGGCCGAAGGCGGTGTTGCCCAAAACGAACGGTTCGAGATCGCCGAGGTTGACGCCGAACCCGACGGTCAGATCGGCATCCACCGAAAGCGTGGCGTCGAGCGGTTCGATGGCGATGAGGGTGCCCAGGATGCCCGGCAGCGCACCGAGGGTCAGGCTGGTGGTCTTCTCGTACCCGAAGTCGACGGTGAGCGTGAACGTGAGGTTTTCCTCGTCGGCGTCGTAGCCGACGACGCCGGTCACATCAGCGGTGACGCCGGGGGCGCTGGCGAGCAGCACGCGCTCGAGGCTGGCCGCCAGGGCATCGGCCACGGTCTGCACGCTCGGCACGGCGGGCTGGCAGCCATCGTTGATGACGCCGTCGCCGTCGTCGTCCACTGCGTCGGCGCATGCCGACTCGGGGAGGTTCTGGGTGTCGGCACCGCCGGAGGTGACCGGACAGCCGTCGTTGACGACGCCGTCGGCGTCGTCGTCGAGGTTGTTCGTGCACGCCGCCGCTCCGAGGGACAGCTCGTCGGCGTTCTCGGTGCTGTCGGCACTCCCGGTGAGCGAATCGACGATCGAGACGAGGTCGTTGAAGCTTGTACCGACCAGCGGCAGCGGCTCGTCGAGCACGCCGGCGGGAATGACGCCCGATGCTTCGAGCTGCGCGCTCACCTGCCGGATGACCTCGATGATCTGGGCGAAGAGCGCAGTCGAGGAGTCTTCGGACTCATCCACCGCCGGCAGGTCACCGCAGCCATCGTTGACCACACCGTCGCCGTCGTCGTCACGGTCGTTGGAGCAGGGACTGAAGTTGAAGATGTCGGTGGTCTCGACGTCGCTGGCGTCGATATCGAGACTGTCGATGAACGCGCCAGCGTCGGTGATGGGGCCATCGAAGGAGCCGGTGACGACGATGTCGCCTCCGCCGAGTTCGCCCCCCGGGTTCACGTCGGGCAAGAGGTCGGCCGCCACCGGCAGCACCGACTTCACGCCGGCGGTGAGGTTGGTGGCGATCTCGACGTTGGGGGCCGCTCCCGCCCCGAGCGCATTCAGCAGCTCACGGACGGTCATCCATCCGTCGTCGGTGTCGGTGAAGTTGATGGAGATCTGGGCCCGGCAGGCCGGGTCGGCCATGTCGGTGCCCGGCTCGCCCTGGTCGATGTTGTCCGAGCAGCTCTCGGGGCCGAGGCCGCCAGGACCGTCCTCTCCGTCGGCCGAGCCGATCACGAGGTACGCATCCGAGATCCCGGCCTCGAGGAGCCCCACGCGTGCCGAGGCATCGACCTCGGTGGCGACGACGCCGAGGTTGGCGACCAACTCTGGGGCGGCGTTCGGATCCGTTCCCACTTCGAAGGAGACGCGCTGCTCGAGGGTCTCGGTGCCTGCGCAATCGGTGTCCTGCTCCACGCCGTTCTGGTCGAAGGCGTCGGTCAGGCCGTCGTTGTCGTTGTCGACACCGTCGGTGCAGCTGCCGATCGGGCTCCCTGCGCCCTCCACCGGCTGGGTCGACAGGTCGAAAGCGAAGTCGAGGTCGAGGTCGTAGCCGGCGTCGAGGGAGATGGAGCCATCGGTGTCGAGCCTGATCGCCGACAGCAGATCGACGTCGCCGAAGTTCAGGGTCGACGTGGCGGTGGCGTCGTCGGCGAGATCGAGGGAGTACTCCAGTCGCTTCGCCACCGTGTCGTAGGCGACGGCGATCGAGTCGGCGGGCAGCCCGAGGGCGGCGGCCAGCTTGGCGGCAAGGTCCTCGGCATCGCTGAACGTGGGCGCGCCGATGGCATTGGGGTTGGCGGGATCCGAGCTCGGCTCCGCGATCTCGGGAGTGGCGTCGGCGTCGCCGGGCGGGTCGATCACCGCCCGGTACAGCCGGTCGGCGACGCGGAGCGCATCGCTGAACGTCCCGTGGGCGGCCGCCGACGGATCCACCACGTTCTCGCCGCCGCTGACGAAGGGAAGGTTCACGTCGAGCTTGCCCGTCGCCTGCAGCGAATCGAGCATGGAGATCAGCCGCATGATGCCGCCGAGCGCATCGGCGGCGGTGAAGTTGCGGAAGTCGCCGATCGATGGCGTCGCCGGGTCGAGTGTGGTCGCGCCGTCGGTGGCGTCGATGAGGGAAGCGTCGACATAGGAAATGGTGACGTCGACGTCATCGGTCGGGTCGGTGCCGGGATCGTCACTGTCGAGCAGGTCGCTGGCGATCTCGATGGTGGCTTCGACTGCGTTCGTGGCCGGGTCGTCGTTGACGCTCACGTCGACGAGGTCGTCGAGCGCCGTAGAGGTCAGTTCGAGGATGGAGATCTTGCCGTCACCGGGCCCTCCGCCCGAGGCGTCCGGATCGAGGATCTCGAAACCGACGCCGACGTCGAAGGACAGCGAGCCGGTCACGTCGATGGCCGTGAAACCGAGGTTGGTGGCGAAGGCGGCGAGTTCGGCGCCGCCGGGAGCGGTCTTGGCTGACATCGTCAGCGTCGGGGCGGTGCCCCCGGGGATCAGGTCGAGGGCGGGCTGACGCTTGATCGAGAGTGCGGTGGCAGCGGTGGACGGGTCGAGATCGGCGGGCCGGTCGTACACCAACTGCAGGTCATTGCTCTCGAATGTGAACAGCACGGGGAAGGTGCCGTCGCTGCCGGCGGCGGTGAGGTCGACCAAGCTGGTGGCGAACTCGATGGGGACGTCGACCTCCTTGGTCACGGCGAAGGAGATGGCGATGTCGACGGTGCCGTCGGCGTTCTTGCGGACCACGGGCCGCCCGTCGTCGCCGTCGGATTCGGGGCCTCCGACGGAGATCCCGACCCCACCCGGACCGGTGGTGTCGAGGCCGTCGAGGGCGGTCTCGAAGCTCTCGACGTCGGTGACGTCACCGAGGCCAGCCAACTTCTCCTTCAGCGAGTCGGCGGCGTCGTTGCCCTCGTCGTCGAACACGTCGGCCAGGTCGAGGGCGTCCTTGGGCGTCAGCCCCGAGAGGGGCAGGTTGTCGGCGAGCCCGTCGGCGTCGCTCAGCCCGTCGAGGAAATCAGCGAGCTCGTCGAGACGCGCTGCCGCACCGGTCAGGTCGTCGTCGGGTGCGCTGGCGCGCGCCATCAACGGCATGAACAGCACCGCCGTGAGGGCCACCAGTACACCGGCGCCGACGACCTTCCGGCGCCCCCACTGCCCTGACTGACGCGACTCCGTCCAGGACTTTCCCGCCATACCGATCGTCCTCCCACCTGACGCCTTTACCGGCGCTCCCACCGCTGAAGCTAAACGCCCCAAATGGTGTTGTAAAGGACAACCGGCACATTTCCCCGCCGGGTTGCGCTACGAAGCCGCCAACTTGAGGGCGGTCACGACCTGCTCGCGGCCCTTGACGTATTCGCACAACGACTCGCCCTCGACGGGCGATGACAGCCCGGCCACCGTGTTCTCGCTCAGCACCGTCTCGCCCGGCGCGGCGAACTGCTGGAGGCGCTGGGTGAGGTTCACGGTGTCGCCCACGATCGTGTACTCGAGGCGCTCCTCGGAGCCCAACAACGCGCCCGCCACCCGGCCCGTCGACAAGCCGATGCCGAGCCCGAACGGGTGGAGCCCGTCGCGGATCCAGTCCTCGTTGACAAGCGGCTTGGCGCTGCGTGCATGGCCGCCGCCGCCGCCAGCGCATGGTCGGGGTGGTTCTGCTGGGGAATTGGCGCCCCGAAGACGGCCATCACCGCGTCGCCCACGAACTGCATCACGGTGCCGCCGTTGTCGAGGATGGCCCGGTTCATCTCGGCCCGGTGCAGGTTGAGTTGGCGGGCCAGCTTGGCCGGCTCGGCCCGCTCGGCGATCGACGTGTAGCCGCGGATGTCGGACATCAACACGGTCACATCGAGGTCTTCGGTCTCGCCGATGCGCTGGCCCTCGCGGGCCACCTTCTCGGCCAGGCCGCCGGGGAGGAGTCGGCTGAGCGACTCGCCCTGCTCCTCGCGATCGACGATGGCCTGGTGGAGCATGCGCAGCTTGCGCACCGATCCGTCGGCGCCGGCGCTGGCCGACTGGGCGATGCGGAGGAAGAGACGCTCGACCTCTTCGGCCGCCGCCGCCGGCGTGGTCTGGCGCGACACGGCGATGGCCTTGATGGTGCGCCCCTCGGCCACCGACTTGAGCAGCTCCTCGTCGGCGGCACTGAGGGACGCGTCGGTGGTGACAGGGCGCATCAGCGCGCCGGTGATGAACGGATCGATCATCGAGCCGCCCGTGGCCACCACCTTGACGGCCAAGCTCAACTGGTTGCCCTCGGCGATGCGGTCCTTGAGCAGGTACGAGTAGCCCGACGCTCCCTCGGCCAGCAAGGAAATGGCGTACTCGGGGTCGTCGTACTGGGAGAGGATCACGACACCGGTGCCGGGGTGGCGTTTGCGCACCTCCTTGGCCGCGTCGATGCCTTCGCGTTGAAAGTTGGGCGGCATGCGGATGTCGGTGACGACCACGTCGGGGTTGGTTTCGATGGCGCCGGCCACGAGCTCGTCGTAGTCGGCGGCGACTCCCACCACCTCGAGGTCCTTCTGCCGCTGGAGGAGTGCCCGCACCCCCTCTCGCACGATGATGTTGTCATCGGCGAGAAACACGGTGATCTTCCCGTCCGCCATGGGGTGAGCGTGGCACGGCCGACCGGCATCGCTCAAGGAGGCGACCACGTCGACGCGGGGGAGGCCAGCACCCCCCAAGAGACGCAGGTCTGCCCCCTTCTGCCGGCGGCGCCGTCGCCGTACCGTCACCGATGAGACCAATGAGCGGAGGAGTGGTGGCAGCGATCGTGGCCAACGGACGAGCAACCAGACCGGTGCGAACAGGCGCCGGCCGCCGGGTTCTCGTCGTCGCGGCCGGCGCCGCCGTGGTGGCGGCGGCGGCGCTGGCCGCGGCATTCGGCGTCCTCGGCGGCCGTGCCCAGCCGGGGTCGACCCACGAGGTGTTGGTGGCAGTGAGCAACCTCACGTATTCGACCCGCGACATCCGGGTCGAGTCCGGACAGGTGACGGTGTCGCTGGCCAACACCGACGCCGTCTCGCACACCTTCACCATCACCACGTTGGGCGTCGACCTCGAGGTCGGCCCCGGCGAGGCGTCGCGGGTCACCTTCGACGCTCGCCCCGGGCAGTACTCGTTCGTCTGCACCATTCCCGGCCACGACACGCCCGGCATGCGGGGCGTGCTCCGGGTCACCGACTGAGAAGGCGAGGGAGTTCGACATGCGACATGAGGCGGCAGTGACGGCGATCTCGTGGATCCCGTCCGAAGCGATCAGCGGCTTGGGCACCAAGGTGCCCTTCGAGATGGGCATCGCCCACTACGACGAGCCGTTGCCCGACGTGATCGACGACCTGGAGGCGCTGCGCGACGCGGACCGGTTCCGCTTCGCCAACAACCTCCGGGCTTTCATCGAGGTCGAAGACGGCCGCATCACCGGCCACGGCTACCTCGGCGGCGGGCTTCTCGGCTCGACCACGATGCGCCTCGGCTCCCGCCAGGCCACCTTCCCGGCCGCCCCCTACCCCGACATCCAGCGCGACCCCGAGGTGGGCGAGACGTCGGTGCGGTTCGTGCAGACGGCGGGCGGGCGCACCGGCGTGCCCGGCACCGAGGCGGGTCAACCGCAAGCCGTTCGTGCAGTTCGTGGCTCCGACGGCGTGGAGCACCCTGGCCCTCACCATCCACGCCGACGGCACCTCGGACTACGAGATGCTCGGCGCCAGCCCCTTTCCCCGCCACTGGATCTACAACAGCGAGGGCAAGCTCGAGGCCAAGACCGGCCTCATCGACTTCAAGGACTGGTGGCGCACCGCCTTCGGCGAGCACACCCCGTGGGGCGACGTCGACTCGCCCGCCCTCGTGACCGCGGTCGAGACCGCCCTCGAGCGCGAGCTGTCGACCGTGGTCATGGCGGGCAAGAAGCCCGAGATCCGCAAGATCAAGGAAGGCGCGACGCTCACCGAACAGGGCGACGCCGGCGACGAGTTGTACCTCCTCCTCGACGGCGTGCTGCGGGCCGAGGTCGACGGCGAAGGGGTGGCCGAGCTCGGCCCCGGCGCCTTGCTCGGCGAGCGGGCCATCATCGAAGGGGGCACCCGCACGGCGACACTTCGGGCCGTGACCGCATGCCGGGTCGCCGTGGCCCGCGAGGTCGACATCGACCCGACCAAGCTCACCGAGCTGTCGACCGGGCATCGCCGTGAGGAATCTCGGTAGGTGCGTCTTGTACTCGGCGGGGTGCGGGGATCGACGCCGGCACCGGGGCCCGACTTCGTCCGCTACGGCGGGCAGACGTCAGCCCTCGGGGTACTGGCCGACGGCGACGTCGTGCCGCGCCTGGTCCTCGATGCGGGAACCGGGCTGCGCAACCTGTCGGGCCTCTTCGGCGAGGCCGGGTTCCGGGGCACGATCCTGCTCGGGCACCTGCACTGGGACCACACCCACGGCCTGCCGTTCTTTCCCGCCGGGGGCCGGCCCGACGCCGAGGTCGAGCTTTTGATGCCCGCCCAAGGCGACCCCGAGACGGTGCTGGCGGCGGTGCTGTCGCCCCCGCACTTCCCGATCACGCCCGACCAACTCGGCGGACGGTGGACCTTCGGCGGCATCGAGGAGGGCGCTCACCGCGTCGAGGGCTTCGACGTGCGTCGCCCGGGAGATCCCCCACAAAGGGGGTCGCACGTTCGGCTATCGCATCAGCGATGGCGCCGTCACCATCGCCTACCTGTCCGACCACTCGCCCATTTCCCTTGGGCCCGGTCCCGACGGCATGGGGCCATACCATGAGGCGGCAATGTCCCTGGCGGAGGGCGTGGACCTGCTCATCCACGACGCGCAATACACCCGAGTCGACTTCGGCCCGCGGGCCCACTACGGCCACAGCACGGTCGAGTACGCCGTCGGCCTGGCCGAGGCCGCCGGCGCGGCCCGGCTGCTGCTCTTCCACCACGACCCCGGTCGCACCGACGAACAACTCGACGCGATCGTGGCCGGCATCACCTCTCCCTCGGTGACGGTCAACGCCGCTATCGAGGGCGAAACGATCACCATCACGAAAGGCGGATCATGAAACGAATACTGACCACGGCGGCGGCGGCATTGCTCGTCGCCTCGACTCTGGGGGCATGCGGGGGCGGCGGCTCCGACAGCGGCGACGCCAACGGGTCGCAAACCCGCAAGGTGCTCGTCGACTACCGACACGACGAAGCCGAGACGGCGATGTTCGCCTACTACCCCCGCAAGGTCACCGTGCGACAGGGTGACGTCGTCGAGTTCGACCAAGCGTGGACGGGCGAGCCCCACAGCGTCACGTTCGGGCGTCTCGTCGAGCCGAAGCTCAACCCGGTGATCGCCCTCCTCGATCGGGTGACGAAGTCGGGCATCATCCCCGAGGGCGAACCCGAGGAGTTCACGAACTTCGACCTCCCGTTCGCGTTGGGCGACACCGGCGTGACCCAGAACGCAGCCCAGCCCTGCTTCGTGGCCGAGGCCGACTCGTGGCCCGGAGACGACAAGACCCCGTGCCCCAAGCGCGAGAAGCCGGCGTTCACCGGGACCGAGGCCGTCTACAGCAGCGGGATCATCCCGTTCGAGGGGGTCGGTGGCAATTCGTTCCGGGTGCCGATCGCGGCCGACGCCAAACCCGGCACCTACGGCTATTTCTGCAACGTGCACGGCCCCCTGCAGTTCGGCCAGGTCGAGATCGTGGCCAAGGACACCCCGATCCCGTCGGCCCGCGACGTGGCCAAGGAAGCCCGCCAAGAAGCCGAGGCGGCGACCGCCATCATGGTGTCGAACGTCAAGGCGGCGAAGGCGGGCAAGCCGGTGGTGGCGGGCGAGACCGGCGAAGAGAAGATCGCGACCAAGGGCAAGCACCTCATCGGCGATGCCCTCACCCTTCTTCTACAAGAAGCAGCTGGTCCACGGGATCATCAACGAGTTCGTGCCCAAGCAGGCGACAGCCAAGGTGGGCGAAAAGGTGACGTGGACCTTCACCAGCGGTCACACCATCAGCTTCAACGTGCCCAAGTACTTCCCCGTCTTCACCATCGCCGACGACGCCACGGTGGCCTTCAACGACAAGGCCGAGAAGGCGGCGGGGTGGCCGGCACCGCCCGACGTCGACTGCACGATGACGGGCCCCCACCGGATCCGGTGAAGATCGACGCGGGCACTTGGGACGGCAAGGGCTTCCGCTCGAGCGGCCTCGACTATCCCGACGGTTCGGAGTTCAGCGTGACGTTCACCAAGGCCGGCACCTATCCCTACGCCTGCCTGATCCACCCGACGATGGTTGGCACGATCGTCGTCAAATGAAGGCTGAGCCGGGGACCGGGTGGGTGTGGCGGCGACTCGTGCCGCTGGTCTTCCTCGGCTTTGCCGGCTTCGCCGTGGTCGTGTTGGCCGCCGGCGCCGTGACGGCGCTGGCGGCCCACGATCCCGGGCTGCATGACCGGCTCCATGACGTCGGCCTGCGCACCGACATCTGGGGTCGGGCCGCGCTGGCCATGGCCGACGCCAGCCACCACACCGAGTCCAACTACCAACTCGCCCTCGACTTCGGCTTCAGCCTGGTCAACCTGTCCCTGGCCGGGGTGATCTATTGGCTGCGGCCTCAGGATCGGACGGCGCCCCTGCTCGCCTTCGGCCTCGTGGGCACGGCCGCCGTGTTCAACCTGCAGTCGAACCTCGTCTATGAGACCCTCGACCCGAACGCGTTCGAGACCATCACCCACGACGGGTTCCACGTCGTCGCCGCTCTCGCCTACGTGCTCGCGCTGCTCATCTTCCCCGACGGCCAACTGGTCCCCCGGTGGCGCAAGGGGCCCCTGGCGGCGCTGTATCTCGCCGCCACCCCGCTGGTCATCTTCGTGGCCCTACGCATCGGCGGCGGCGACCGCACCGTGCTCCTGGTCTCGTTGTTCGGGTTCCTCACGCCGGCGGCCGGCCTCACCGCCCAGGCCTACCGCTACAGCCGGCCCCAACACGCCATCGAGCGCCAACAGTCGCGGCTCCTCTTCTGGGCCCTCGTGCCGGCCATGCTCGTCAGCCTCTACGCACTCGCCGTCGCCGGCGGCCCGGCGCCGACCCAGTTCGAGGGCCGCGAGTTGCTCGTGCTGCCCGTCACCCTCTTCCGGGTCTTCCAGCCCGTGTTCTTCCTCGTGCCGCTGGCCTTGCTGATCGGCATCTTCCGCTACCGGCTGTGGAGCGTCGATCGCCTCATCAGCCGCACGCTCGTCTACTCGCTGCTGGCCGGCTTCGTGTCGGTCGTCTACATCGCCGTCGTCGTCGGCGTCGGCAGCCTCATCGGGCAACGCCAGAACGCCAATCTCGGGTTGTCGATCGCGGCCACGTTCGTCGTCGCCGTCTCCTTCGCCCCCGCCCGCGAGCGGGTGCAGCGCCTCGTCAATCGCTTGGTCTACGGCACCCGGGCCAGCCCCTATGAGGTGTTGTCGCAGTTCTCGGCCCAGGTGGCCGAGAGCGTGCCGACCGACGAGTTGTTGTCGCGCATGGCCCAACTCCTGGGCGAGGGCACGCGCGCCGCTCGGGCCGACGTGTGGTTGAAGGTGGGCGAGGAACTGCGGCGGGCGGCGTCGTGGTCGGCCGACGGCACCCCGACCGCGGAGGTCGAACCCATCCCCGCCGGTGTCGCGCTCCCGCCACTGCCCGACGTGACCGACGCCGTGCCCGTACGCCACCAGGGCGAGCTCTTCGGCGCCCTCGCCGTGCGCATGCCCGGAGCGGAAGAGCTCGGTCCAGCCGAGGAACAGCTGGTCGAAAACCTCGCCGGCCAAGCCGGCCTCGTGATGCGCAACCTGCGACTCACGGCCGAGCTGCTCGACCGCCTCGACGAGCTCCGGGCCTCTCGTCAGCGGCTCGTGTCGGCCCAGGACGAGGAGCGCCGCCGCTTCGAGCGCAACCTCCACGACGGCGCCCAACAACACCTCGTCGCCCTCAAGGTGCACCTCACCCTGGCCGAGGACATGGCCGACGAGATCGGCCCCGGGGCCGGGCGAACTCATCGACGTGTTGGCCCAACTCAAGACCCAGGTCGGCGACGCCCTCGAAGAGCTGCGCGACCTCGGGCGCGGCATCTTCCCCCCGCTCCTCGCCGCCGAAGGTCTCGAGACGGCGCTGCGATCGCAGGCCCGCAAGGTCACCGTGCCCGTCGAGGTCACCGCCCACAACATCGGCCGCTACGCCAAAGACGTCGAGTCAGCGGTGTATTTCTGCTGTCTCGAAGCGATGCAGAACGTGTCGAAATACGCCGGCGCTTGCGAGGTCGCGTTGCGGATCGAGGAGATCGGCGACGAGCTCGTCTTCGAGTTGACCGACAACGGCTGCGGGTTCGACGTCGCCTCGGCCAAGAAGGGCGCCGGCACCCAGAACATGGCCGACCGCCTCGAGTCGCTCGACGGCTCGCTGCGCATCGACAGCGTGATCGGCGAGGGCACCACCATCACCGGCACCCTCCCGCTCGCCGACCGTCGCGTGGCCGCCGCCGTCTAGCCCGGGCGCTCAGCCGGCGGGAACGGCGACGCCGACGCTGAGCTTGTAGGTGGTGTTGCCCCGCGTGGGTCCAACGGTGATGAGGTAGTCGCCCGACTCGGTGAGCTGCAGGCTGGTCTTCGTCGACTCCTCGACCACCACCTCGTCGTTGGGCCCGTAGACGCGGAACGATGCGTTGGACTCGAGCGACGTGATCCGGATGTTGAGGGTCTCGCCCGCTCCTCCGGCAGCGAACACGAGGTAGGCGTCCTCGGGCTCGGCCCGCACGACGTTGCCGTCGCGGACAACGTCGTAGCCGCCGGCCTCGACGTCGAGGCGCTCGAACACGCCATACCTCGACCGGTCACGGATCGAGCCCGCCTCTCCCGCCGATTCGAGTCCTTCGCCCGTCGGCTCGTCGAGGCAGCCCTCGACCAGGCCATCGTGCACCGTGCACTGGAACGGGGCTGCCCCAGGCGAGATGAAGAAGACGCCATCGGCGTTGGGCGGGTCGAACGTGTAGTCGGGCGCCGGCGCCCACGGCTCGAAGAAATCGAGGGCGTCGCTCGACGCAACCTGAGCCGCCGCGTCGCGATCCCCCGCGACCACAGCGTCGAAGAAGGTGCGGGCCGCCCTTTCGTCAGCGCCAGCCGACGACGCCTGCGGGTCGGCCTCGCTGCTCGAGTCGGCGTCGGTGCCGCACCCGGCGGCCCCCAGCGACAGGACCAGCGCCGCGGCCAGCACTCGCACGGACCGGAATCGGACGTCGACCACCATCGGCCAACTCTCGCACAGCGGGCTGGCGGAGACTCAGTGCGGTGCGTGGGTGTCGACCTCGACCTCGGTGGTCTTCGCCTTCTCCGAGAGCTTGGTGTAGGCGACGGACACCGTCGTCACTGGGTCTCCGGCCGACGACATCAGCACGCTCGTGACCCGGGCGCCCGTCAACTCGTGGTCGATGCCCTGATTGTCGTGCAACGACAGGTTCTCGAAGTGGGCGTTGGTCTCCAGCGCCTGGATGAGTTGCGACGTCGCCGGCCCAGTCGGGATCACGAAGGACACGTCTTGGTACTCGACCCGGCCCCTCGCGCCGCCGCCACCCCCACTGCCACCGGGCCGGGATGCGCCCCACGACCAGCTCATGATCGGCGAGGCGACCTCGCCCAAGGTCTTCGACTTGCCGGTCACTCGCCCGGCGCCCGTCAAAGCCTTGGTCCACGACGCCGGCCGTTCGCTGAGTGAGAACTTCTCGAAGGCGAGCGAAATCGTCTCGACTTGGCTGGCGCCACCCCCGCTCTGACTCACGCTCATGACGACGGCGTCGACGAGGTCGAGCGTGCCTTGCGGCTCTCCGTCGTTGGCGACGGCCGAGATGATCTTGGCGTTGGGAAACGCCTTGTGGGTCGTGACGGCGTCGAGCATGAGCGGCGACCGATCGTCCATGACCCGGGTGAGGTTGACGTTCTGCACCATTGGCTTGCCCGTCGCCTGACCCGTGGCGCCGTCGGTGGGCGAGGACATGCCCCAGCCCATCGACTCGATGGGAAGGGGAAGGTCGCCCGCGGCCAAGCCGGGCAACTCGAGCTTGCCGGCCGCCCCCGACGCATCGCCGCCCGCGGCCTTGGCGTCGGCCGCCTTCGCCGGCAGCTTGGCCCCCTCGAGGTCGATCTCGGCGAATGCGAGGCTGACCGACTCCATACCGCCACCGCCGCTGCTCGACTGCTGCAAGCTGGAAAGCCGAGCGCCCTTGAGTTTGTAGCGCAGCGGCTCGCCCTTGGCCCCGGGGGCCTTGGCCAAGATCAACTCGACCTCGTCGAGGGCCTTGTTGGTGGCGAGCGCGTGCAGCAATTGCGGCGAGACCATGTCGGACACTCGGGTGAACGACAAGTCGCTGAGGTGGGTCTTGCCGGTCGCCTGTCCCTGCGCCCCATGCGCGGCCGGCGTCGCGGCCCCGAACGAGAACAACTCGATGGGCAGACCGACCTTGCCGTCGCCGAGGTCGACCATGACCAAGCCGGCGTCGCCGGGCCCGGCTTCGTTGTCGGTCAACTTGAACTTCTCGATGGCCTTGGCCGACGACATCCCCTCTGGCCCTCCGCCCACCCCGGCCTGGGTCTGTTTCGACTGATGCACCATGCCGGCGTAGCTGAGCGTCACCTGGGTCATGTCTTCGGGCCCGGCGGATGACATGGTCACGCTCGAGACCCGGGCTTGGGCCAGCGAATAGCCCGGACCCGACTTTGGGATGATCGTGGTCGCCTTGAAGACCTCGTTGGCGGCGATGGCGTTGACGAATTTCACCGTGGCCGGACCGGAGGGAAGGGTGAGGGCGAAGTCCTGGAGCTCAGCCTTCCCGGACGCCTGCCCCGTGGCGTAGTCGCTCGGCGAGATCGCGCCCCAACTCCAACTCAGTGCGGGCACGTCGATCTTCGTGTTGTCCTTGGTTCTCACCGCCAGCAGGCCGGCGGCGTTGGGCGCGGCCTGGGCCTTGGCTCCCTTGGGCGTCGACAGCGAGTAGCTCTGGAAGGCGAAGCTCAGCGACTCCGCGCCGTCGCCGCTCGATGACTGCTCGATGGCCTCGATGCGCGCCTTCTTGATGGTCAAGGTCGACCCGCCGACCAACTTGCCGTGCTCGTCACGACGGGTCACGGCGACGGTCCCGCTCAACTCCCGGTTGTTGGTGAACGCCTGGAGCAGGAGATGGGAGTAGTCGTCCATCGGCTTGGTGATGGAGAGCGATTGGACCTGGGCCTTGCCCGTGGCTTTCCCGCCGGCGCCGGGCTGGGTCAGACCCCAACTCATCGAGTCGATGCCGAAGGTGGCCGACTTGGCCAGCGGGAGCCCGGTGAGGCTGAGCGTGCCCGCCGCGCCGGGGCCACTGGGCTGGGCACCCTTCTTGCCCGCCGTGGCCGGCAGGTCCAATCCCTCGAACCCGATCGACAACATCTCGACAGGGGCCCCGCCGCCGCCGCTCTGTTGGAGCGAGGTGAGGCTGGCTCCGGTCAGGGTGTAGGTGAACGAGGTGGCCGCGCTCGGGTCGCCCGGCGGCCGGCGGCTCAGTTCGATCGTGGCGTCGCCCAGCGAACGATTGCCGTGGAGGGCCTCGATGAGGAGGGGCGAGTCGTCGTCGACCTGGTGGGTGATGACGACGTCCTTCATTTGGGCCTTGCCCGTGGGAGCGCCGCCGCCGCCACGTCCCGGACTCGAGGCGCCGAAACTGAAGGCCTCGATCGGCAACAGATGCTGTTCGCCGGCGATGTGCAGCAAGGCGTTGCCGGCTTGGCCCGGTCCGCTCGGAAGTTTGGCCGTCCCCGCCTTCTTCTCCTTCTTGGCTTCGTCGGCGTCGGACGGCGGACCGAGCACCCGCTGGACCCGGGCGTTGCCGATCGTCGTCTGGAGCGACTCGACCGCAGCCGCCCGACCGGCGGCATCGGCCCCGGCCAGCGTCTGGGGCAAGTCGCCCGTGCGGGTGGCAGCCCCCACCAACGCCTGGCCCCGGTCGGGCGCCGCCGCTGGCTTGCGCCGAGGTACCGGCGCGACGTTTGGCGTCGCCGGTTGGTGCTGCTTCGACGCCCCACCGCCACGAGGATCCACGGGGACGACCTCCCGATCCGCCCGCCTTGGGCACCTCGCCCCAAATGGTACACAGGTGGGACCGCTTTGCGGCTAGGGCGAACTCAGGCGTCGGGCAGGTGGCGCCACTGGTGCTCGCCCGGCGTGCGCTCGTGGTCAGCGACCACGACGACGGGCACCTCGCCCGTCGGCGTCTCGTCGTCGTCGACCGGCTCGGCCCGGATGTCGAAGATCGCTCTCGCTGGCTCCGCCTCCCGATACGGCTCGGGCTCGGGCTCAGGTGCAGGCCTGTACTGGAGGTCAGGCGTCGGTTCGGGCCGGTACTCGGCCACCGGCTCGGCCACGTACTGCTGCTCGGCCACGAATTCAGGATCGGGTTCAGGCTCGGGCTCGGCCACAGCCGCCGGCCGATACTCCGGCTCGGGCTCGGCGTGGCGCTCGGGAGCCGAGACCGCGCCCCGGTATTCGGGTTCGGGCTCGGGTGCGGGCGCAGAGCGCGGCGGCTCCTGGGCGGCGGGCCGATCGTCGAGCTCGGAAGTGGGCTGCGGCGCGTCCCGACGCGGCGCTCGCTCCGGAGGAACGCCGTCAGCCACCGGAGGTCCGGATCGCTTGGGGCGGGACCGGGGTTCCGGCGCGGCGACCGCGGTTGACTGGGCCGGCGTGGCCGACGCCCCCTCTTTGCGCCCGTCTCGCCGCTGCTGACGGCCGCTGCGCTTGGGCTCGGCCGGCGTCTCGTAGCGATAGCCCGAGCCGTAGCCGTAGGAGTAGCCGTAGCCCGACTCGCTGGTGAGCCCGTTGAGCACGATCCCAGCCACGGGGGCCGACACGTGGGCCAGCACCTCGGCCGCCCGACGCAACTGGCCTTGGTGGGTGCGCCCGGCCCGCACCACGAGGAGGGTGGCGTCGCAGCGGGGCGCCAGCACGGTGGCGTCGGTGACGGGCAGCACCGGCGGGCAGTCGATGAGCACGACGTCGGCGTGTTGGGCCAACGTCTTCAACAATTCGGCCGTGCGGTTGGCGGCCAGCAACTCCGACGGGTTGGGCGGGATCGGACCCGAGGCCAGCACATGGATCCGGGGCAGGCCGGGCGCCGGCTGCATGGCGTCGGCCAGCGACACGTCACCCACGAGCACCGAGGTGAGGCCGAAGGTGTTGTCGAGGCCGAAGAAGTGGTGGATGCGGGGCCGGCGCAGGTCGGCGTCGACGATCACGACCCGCTGCCCGGCGCTGGCCAGGGCCACGGCCAGGTTGGCGATGGTGGTCGACTTGCCCTCGGCCTGGCTGGGGCTCGTGATCTGGATGACCCGGATCTTGCGGTCGAGGCCCATGAACTGCACCGAGGTGCGCAAACTTCGGTACGCCTCGGCGGCCGGCGATTTCGACTCTGACACCGATACAACGAACGTCGCCCCGGTGTCTTTCCAGTTGCCCTGGGCGGGGATGAGGCCGACGACGGTAGCGCCGGGAGTGGCCCGCTCGAGGTCGTCCTTGGACTTGATCGAGTCGTCGAGGAACTCGAAGAGGAAGGCGAGGCCGGTGCCGAGCATCAAGCCCACGAGCACGCCGAGCACGCCGTTGCGGGCCGGCTTGGGGCTCACCGGCGACTCGGGCACCAGCGCCGGCGTGACCAGTTGGGCGCCACCGGTCTTGAGGGCGGCCCCGACCTGGGTCTGGTCGAGTTTCTGCTGGAAGAGCACCTGTTGTTGGATCAGGCTGTTGCGCTGCTGGATGGCCGTGTCGGCGACCGTGCTCCCGGTCTTGGTGGTGTCGGGAGGCCCGATGGCGTCGATCTGCTTTTGCAGGGCGTCGATCTTGTCCTGGATCTGGGCCGCGGCCGAGAGCAGATCGTTGACCGCCTGCGTGCGGCGAAAGTCGATGTAGGCCGCCGCGTAGGTGTTGGCCACCAGCGCCGCCCGCTCGGGGTCGGTCGACTGGGCCTTGACGGCAAACACGTCGGTCTGGCCGACGGCGCTGGCCATGGGGTCGGGCACGTCGCCGATGCGGTTGACGACCAGATCGCGCACCGGGCGGCTCTTGAGCACCTGGATCTCGGTGTCGAGGGCCCGGGCCGGGTCGGTGCGGGCGCCGGTGTTGGGGTCGAAGAGCGTCTCGGTGCTGCGAGCCTGGAGCAACAGGTCGGCTCGGCCCTCGTAGACAGGGGTCTGGAGCAACGACACCCCACCGGCGGTGGCGGCCACGATGAACGTGGTGAGCACGATGATCCACTTGCGGCGACTGATGACTCGGAGGTAGCCCCGCAGGTCGAGTTCGTCGCCTGTCTCTTCAGGCATTCAGGCATCGTACTGCCCGGTCCCACATTGAACGGTCGCCTGGCCCCGCCTGCACGACCGCCTGTCCAGGCTCCCGCCCTCGGGAAACCTCCGCCTCATCGTCGATTCCGGAGGCCGAACCTCGTGTTACAACGTCTCGACGTTGGCGCCGGCGAGGCGGTGCCGGGTGTCGAGCACGTACGCGGCCTGTGGCCGCGACCAGGTCGAGGTCGAAGGCGTCGTGGTCGGTGAGGAGGACGACGGCGTCGGCGCCGGCGCAGCTCCTCGTCGGGTCGACCTCGCACCCGGTGACGCCGTGTCGATGTGGCTCCTCGTCACGTGGGGGTCGGCGGCCCGCACGTCGGCGCCGAGGCCGACGAGCAGCTCGGCGACGACCGACGGCGGGCGACTCGCGGGCGTCGCCGGTGTTGCGCTTGTAGGCCAGCCCGAGCAGCAGGATGCGGCTGACCCGTTGACGGCCAGCTCCTCGCTCGTTGAGGGCCACGATGAGCCGGCGCACGACGTAGTCGGGCATGTGGTCGTTGACGTCGTTGGCCAGCTCGACGAAGCGGAAGCTGCTGGCCGAGGCGTCCGCCGCACCCGCCACGACAGGTAGCTGACGGGTCGATCGGCAGGCAGTGGCCGCCGACGCCGGGGCCCGGGCGTGAAGCGCATGTAGCCGAACGGCTTGGTGGAGGCGGCGTCGATGGCCTCCCACACGTCGATGCCGAGGTCGTCGGCGAACATGGCCAGCTCGTTGACCAGGGCGATGTTGACGTGGCGGAAGGTGTTCTCGAGCAGCTTGGTGAGCTCGGCCTCCTTGCGGGGTCGACGACCGGCACGGTCGTGCTCGACGAGCGGTCGTAGAAGCCCTGGACCGCGGCCAGCGAGGCCGGCGTCGATGCCGGACACGACCTTCGGGGTGTTCTCGAAGCGTCCACGGTGGGGTTGCCCGGGTCGATGCGCTCGGGGCTGTAGCCGAGGTGGAAGTCGGCGCCGGCCGCGAGGCCCGAGCCCGCCTCGAGGATCGGGCCGACGCAGCTCCTCGGTGGTGCCGGGGTAGGTCGTCGACTCGAGGACGACGGTGGCCCCGGGGCGGAGGTGGCCGGCCAGGGCTGCGGCCGGCCGCCTCGATGTAGGTGAGGTCGGGGACGCCCTCGCGCAGCGGCGTGGGCACGGTGATGACGGCGACGTCGAAGCCGGCGGCATCGGCCGGCGTCGGTGGTCGGGCGGTAGCGGCCCGGTGGCGAGGGCGGCGGCCGAGCTCGTCGGCGGGATGTCCTCGACGTAGGACTCGCCGGCGGCCAGGCGCTTGACCCGGTCGCTCGTCGACGTCGAAGCCGACCACGTCGTAGCCGACCTCGACCGCCCGCATGGCCAGCGGCAGGCCGACGTAGCCCTGGCCGACGACGACGACCCGCTGGGGCTTCTCGGTGGTCATGGCCAGATGGTGGCAGATCGTTGCGGCAGGGGACGTCGAAGCGCTCCGGCGAAACGGTCTTCCAGGTCGCCCGCGGCGCA
>CAVVPZ010000002.1:0-7845 GCA_963750255.1 uncultured Actinomycetes bacterium
GACGCCGACAACGATGTCGGATCAATCGCCGGGGTCGGGGCAATCGCCGGGCCCAGACTGTGCAAGCACCAAAGCGCCAATCCCAGAAGGCCGAGCCAGGCCAGAAGGCCGAGCCGGTGTCGCCTCGCCGGACTCATCAACGGCTCCTGACGTCGATGGTGTGGGCGGCGCCATCGGCTGACGTCACGATCGCCTCCCCGCAGGTGGCCCCGGCGGCGATCGTCACGGCGTCGGGAATCTCGGCCACGGGTCGAGCGAGGGCCGGCTCGACGTCGGCCCACCCATCGAAGACGAGGAGCACCCCCGTCGATGGCCGAAGCACGGCGGCCGTGCGGAGCCGGTTACAGGCCCAGTCACCGACGGCGACGACGTCGCCCTCTGCCCCAACGAGGTAGCGGCGGCCACCGACTCGCACCTCCCGACCGGCCACCGTCGCTGTCTCGACCGGCCAGACTCGTCCGGCGGTCATCGCCGTGGTCTCCGTCCCGGGCGTCGAGGTACTCGCCTCGATGCTCGTCGTGGTGACAGACCCGACGGACGGGTCGCCATCGGCGACCGGCGCGACTTGCGCTGTTGGCCGCAAGGCGCCGACGAGGATGGCGCCGAGGGCGATGGCGGCGACCGCAGCTGCTGGTCGAGTCCATCGCCGAGAGCCCCCTCCCGCCGTCAGGCGTGTCGGCGGGGCCAGCGTGGTCCTGAGTTCGTCGATGCCGCTGGAGGCCACCACATGAGAATGTAGGAAAATGCACGAAAACGCAACAACAAATTAAGGGGGACCACCGGTGGCCGTGGCCGTCGACCGAGCCCGAACCGTTGTGGTGCGGGGGAGGCCTGGCACGGCGCGGCCGAAGAGATACGGGACTTCGGCCGACGCCTCGATCGTGACCTGCCGCCCGACGACGGTGGCCGACGCCCGCCAGGTCTCGACACCGGCCGGATGCCGGCCCGGCTGAAATGCGAGGGCGGTGTACTGACTCGCCCGCCGCTCGTCGACGGCGATGTCGCCCGTCGAATAGAACCGACTGTCATCGACGAGCGCGCCGGCGACATCGTTGGCGGTCGCCGCGGTCCGATTGGCCAGATCTCGTTGAGCGAGCAGCACGATCGACGAGTCGACCGCGATGGCGGCCAAGATCAAGAGGACGAGGATCCCTGCCGGGACGAGCATGAGCACCGATCCTCGATCTGTCGACCGAATCCGGTCACTCACGGCGCCAACTCGGCCGGACATGCGCTGCGCTCCCGCAATCCGCTGCGGAAGGGATCGACGACCTCGGAGTGCCGACCGACAGCGGTGAACCCGCGTCCGTACCGGCCGAGCACGGGGATGGTGATGAGTGGCACGGGATACTCGACCCGGAACGTGACCCGGGCGCAGCGGCGAAGTTCGGCCGATTCGGCGACCACGACCATTCGCGTCGGGTCCCGTCCGTAGCCGGCAATCGCCTCCGCGGCCGCGAGGCGCGCATCGGCAATGGCCGCGGCTTGGGTGGACGTCGATTCGACGAACACGCGGGTCGCCTCGCGCGCTGATGCTGTCGCGGCCATCTTGGCGTCGATCACTCCCCAAGCGTTCGCCACGACCAGGGTCCCGAGAACGAAGACGGCCACTCCGAAGAAGAGCCCCTCCATGCCTCCGACCTGTCCATTTTCGTCACGGGATCTCACCGGTCGCGCTCGATCCGAACCCTGACCGTGCGCTCGATGCGATCGAACCCGAGCGGCGCCCGTAACGCGACCGGGAGGAAGCTCGGGTTGTTCGCTTCGACGGTCAATACGATGTCGTCAGGGTCGGGAGTGAAGCGGATGGCAACCCGCTCGGCCCCGTACTCGCCCAATACTTCCCGCACGTGTGCGGCCGCCGCTTCCTGGCCTGCGGAGGTCTCGCCGTGCCCGTCGGCGCCCGCCGCCAGACGAGCGCCATCAAACGCGGCGGCGGTGACGGCCGAGGTGGCGTAGAGGTTGTAGATCACCTGGACGGCGAGAAGGAGCAACAGGAGGAAGACAAGGACGCCGACCAATGTCGGCAGTAATCCCTGGCCCGCGGCGCCGTGTGCTACTTGCCGATCTTCTCGACCTGATCGTCGACCTTGGTCTGGGTCGATTGCAGCGTGAGTTTGAAACCGCCCCAGACGAGCACGCCGAGGAAGGCCATGATCAAGACGGCGATGGCGGCGGAGATGACACCTTCGCCGCGCTCGTCGCCACCGAATCGTGGTGAGAGTCGTGGCTGCCAATCGGCTCGGAAGTTGAGCTGCATCACGTACAGCCTGAGCAGGTTGTCGTACACGTTTGGTTCCTTTCGCAGAGGACGGGGTCACGAACCCGAGAAGAGGCGGAGCGCCTCGATGAAGGGAATGGCGAGGAAGATGACGCCAGGGACGAGAGTGGCCACGGTCACCGGAATCCAGACGGACTGGCTTCGACGTTCCATCGTTTCGACGAGTTCGCGCTGCACATCGCGGCGGATGCCCCTCGCCTCCTCGGATATGAGACGGCCGAGGTCGCTGGCCTCACGATTGAGGGCGAGAACCGGGATCAGGCGGTCGAGGGCGTCGACCTTGGCGACGGCGGCCCACTCGCGGAGGGCGTCGATCTCGGAGAGCCCCTGACGTACCCGGCCGATCACTCGTTCGAGGTCTTGGGCAGCGACGCCTGACCCGCGAGAGGCGAGCCGGTTGAGTGCGGACCCGAGTGAGAACCCCGCCGAGAGGAGCATGGCCAGTTGCTCGGCCAAGACGGGCAACTCGAGGAAGAGGCGTCGCTGACGCCGTGCGGACTCCGTCGACACTTGCTGCTCGACGACCAGAAAGGCGAGTACCGGCGCTCCGAGCAACAAGGGGACCGTGGATAACAACGGGGGCTGGATGGCGATCGCCGCCATCGTCGCAACGCCCATCGCCGCCGTCATCCACCCGACCTGGCGCACGCGAAACGCGGTGACGTCGAGTGGAGAGTGGACCCGGTCGAGCTTGACGGCCAGCTCCTCACTGACGCCGAAGAGGCGGGCCAGTCTCTCGCCGAGTGACCGAGACAGCGGCCCGATGACCTCGCGAAACGATTCGAGGGACAACAGTCCGGCGCGGTTCGAGTCGGCCAGCCCGCCCGGTACATACGGCCGCAGTCGGTTGGCCAGCGAAGGCCGGGAGAACCAACGCAGTTCGCTGAGCAGCAGCGTCGTTCCGATCCACAGACCGAAGCCAGCGAGTACGGCCAGTCTCACGTGAACACCCGCTCTTCTTCCGGGAGGCGCATCAAGCGACCCGCCCACCACCAACAACAGACGACCACGGCCAGTCCGGCCGCGACCAGGACCTGCCCGAGCACCGTCTGGTAAGCCGCTCGACCCGTGCCGATCGAAAGTCCAGCCACCGCCATCCCGAGAGGGACGATCAGCACGAAGCGGCGGGCGAACTTCACGCCGGCCTGCTTCGCCTGCGCGTCCTTCCGACCCTGAAGGTCCTGGATCCGATCTTCGACGAGGGCGGCCAGGCGGCGATCGATATCTGAGCCGCCGACCTGGTGGGCGACCAGCAACGTCTCGCAGGTGGCGTCGGCCGTCGGATCCGCCAGCCTTGCCTTGAGCACGGCGGTCGTCCTCGAGAAGTCCGTCGAGATGAGCCACTCTCGCTCTGCGGCAGCAAAGGCCGGACGCAATTCGATCGGGCCCCGGCGTCCGACATCGAGCAGCGCTTGGGGGATCGACCGGCCCAGCGAGCCGGTCAGGAGCCGGATCTCCTCGATCATCCGTGGCCACGCTTCGCGGCGCGTCGCTACGTCGGCGGTCGCGACGCGATCGGTAGGACGCAACCGGGAACGTGGCGGCGAACCCGCCCGCCACGACGGCGGGTACGACCCCTCCGAAGAGTACGAACGCGAAGCCGGCGCCGACGACGAAGAGCGCCACCATTACCGTCGCGAACTCGGCGGGGCGTACGTCCTCGAGCCCGGCCTGCGCCATCCACTCGCGTACACGCGCCGGCGCGGTCGAGCGCGAGATGGCCGTGGCCGGGCCGAAGCCGATGCCGGGCCAGCGCAAAACCACCGCCGTGTAGAGCAGGAACACGCCGTATGCGCCCACGATGGCGAGGAGCAGCCCGAGCATCAGTCGCCACCCCCGAGGCCGAACAGGGTCCGACCTGAACGCTGGAGGTCGGAGCCGAAGGTGTCGAGCAGCGATCGGACGTCGTACCCGGCCAGCTCGAGCGGTCGGGCGATCCGGCTGGGCAGGTTGCCCGTCCACCTCAGCGGCTGATCGAGTCGCTCGCGCTGGAAGAGGTCGGTCACGGTGAAGTTGGTCGAGTCGCGGCCGGTCTGGGAGCTCCTCAACCACGATGACCTCGGTCACGCGGGGCACGTCGCCTTGGCGTGCGCAGTGCACCACGACGTCGATCGATTCGCTCACCAACGAGTTCAACGCCGACATGGGCAACTCGTTGGCTGTGTCGGCGAGCTGGCAGATGAACCGCAGCCGGGTGAGGGCTTGGCGGGCCGAGCCAGCGTGGATGGTGGTGTAGCCCTTGACGCCAGACGACAACGTGAGGAGCAGCGGCAGGGCCTCGCGGTCGCGCACCTCGCCGACGATGGCGATGTCAGGTGCCATCCGAAGGAATCCCGCCACCAGCCGGCGAAGGTCGACTTCTCGCCGGTCGGCGCGTGCCGGTCGCGTCTGCATGTGGGCGACATTCGGCAACGGCACGTCGCTCTCGAACACCTCTTCCGCGATCACGACTCGGAGCGTCGGATCCAGCTCGGACGTGCAACACGACATGAGCGTCGTCTTGCCTGATCCCGGAGCGCCCGCGAAGAGGATGGTCAGCCTTGCCTTGACGCACGCAGCAAGGAACTCGGCCACCGGAGCATCGAGCATGTCTCGCTCGACGAGTTGGTCGAGTGTCTTGAACGACACGCCCGTGAATTTTCGGATGTTGACGAGCACATGACCGTCCCGGCCGACGTCGCCGTGCACGATGTGTAGTCGGGCGCCGGTGTCGAGTTGCGCGTCCTGGAGTCCCTCAGCCGGGTCGAGTTTGCGGTGCGAGCCCGACGCATCATCAAGGATCTTGGTCAAGGTCCGCACGACGTGTTCGTCGTCGTGGAACGACTCGTCGTGATATCCGGACACCCCCTCGTGCCGCTTCACGAAGATCGCGTCGGGCGCGTTGATCATGATCTCCCAGACGTTGTCGTCGTCGAGGAGCGGCTGGAGTGGCCCGTACCCAGCGAGGTTGCGGTAGGCGCGTTCGATGACCGAGTCCGGGTCGGGCAGGTCGAAGGAGCGAAGCCCTCGCTTGTGGTCGTCGCCCCATTGACGTACTTCGTCCTCGATGAGGTTGCGCAGTAAGTGCCTGCCAGCGGCGTCGGCCATGTCGAGCGATGAGGCCTTGGCTCGCTCCTGTACGGCCCGCTCGACCTCTTGGAGGGGCGAGGTCTCGGAGTCGCGAATGGCCATCAGGCCGGCTCGGCGTCGATGTCGGCGTCAGCGCTCCAACGACCGAGTGAGCCTGGCGCCACAAGTTGGGGCTCAGTATCGACTCGACGCGTTCCCGTTCGGGCGATGGTCGCCTGAAAGGCCCCGACGAGCGGGTCGGTGAGCGCTTGGGGCAGTCGGACTCCGTCTCGGAGGAGTTCGTCGACGCGGCGCTCGGGAAGGAAGATCGGGGAGGGAAGTTGGCGGGAGTCGGGACGTCCGGCCAGGAGCGCAGAGACGGCGCCGGTCAATTCTGATCGGGCTCGGGCTGACTTGGGTCCGCGGTTGAATACGGGCACGATTCGCTCGCCTGGGACGTCATGGTCGAGGAGTTCGCCGATGACCCGGACAAGGCCGTGGACGCCCTTCATTCCCGGAAGGCCGACGACCAAGGCGACGTCGGCGACACTCGCGACGGAACGTGCCATCAGGTTGCGTTCTTCGACGTCTATGGAGCCGCCGTCGTCCTCGCCTTCGAGATCGGCGTCGGTGTCGCACACCACCGCCCTCCATCCCCGAGTCACCGAGTCGAACGCGGCCGTGAAGGCGCGTGGCCGGACGGCGGGCCAGTTCCGGGGCCGACGGAGTCCGAGGAGCAGTTGGTACCGACGTTCCTCCACGTTGAACGTGAGTGCGCGCACCTCGTCGATAGTTGGCCGGGCGGTGCGGTGGGCATCGACCAGCTCCTGCACGCCGGGCACGACGTCACGGGCGTCGTGCAGCATCGCCTGTTCGCCGTGCAGGGCGAGGTCGGCCAAGAGCACCATCCCTCCGAAGCCCACATCGTGACCAAGGCCCTGGGCGAGGCTGATGGCGACCGTCGAGACGCCGGTGCCTCCCGGACCACAGACCATTGCGACGCGAGCCCGCCACCCTGACGGGGTGTCGGCTGGTTCGTCGCCGGGTGCCACGTCGCCGCGTTGGATCTCGATCGCATGGTCGGCGAGGACATCGAGGAGGTCCTTGCGATCGAACACGGGGTTGATGACGGCGCTGGCGCCGAACTCGGCCCAATCGCGCGTGACCCGGAGGTCGTCGACGACGATCACGGCACAGCCTCGCTCTCGGGCCGCGTCGGTGAGGTCGCGGTCGAGGGAGGGCAGCGCCCCGTCGACAAGCAGCGCCGAGAATGCGCGACCGCTGCGGAAGTGCGCTCGCAGTTCCACGGGCGACATGCATTTGACGAACTCGACCGGAATGGCGGCAGAGTTGGCCCACTGGGCGACGGTGCGGAACCAAGGCGAGCGTGCTTGGGCCAAGCCCAAGACGACGAATCGGCCGGCCATCAGCCCGGCGCGCCTGCCGCCGGGGCGGTGTAGGTCTGGCCGACAGGACCGCTCACTGATGCACCCGTCGAGCGGACGAGGGTGACCTCGCCGGCGTTGACGGCGTGACTCAACGCCAGCGCCTCGTCGCTCGAAACCAGCGCCAGGCTGATGATCTCGTTGCGTCCGTCGCCGAGACCACCGCCGTCGCGTTCGGCGGCGATCACTCGTGCCTGCCGGACGACGGTCACGGTGTAGCTCTCGGCGCCGGCGCCGAAGGTCGCCAACACGTCGACGCGTTCCCCGGCACGAAGATTGCCGGCGACGGCCCGAGAGGAGTCGATGGCAAACGACACTTCGAGCTCGTCGGCGCCCGACCGCTTCTTGACCACGTCGCCCGCCTGGACGAGCTCGCCTTTGCGGATGGGGCCGATGGTGGTGGTGCCGACAAGGGTGGACACGCGGTCGAAGGCAGCCAGGCGGGCGACTGATGGGGCGAGATCCATTGCCACGGTCGTGAGGTGGCCGGCGTTTAGCCGGGTGCCGACGGGAATGTCGGCGCGGGCGACGACATAGCTCGTGTGGGGACCGTCCGTGACCGAGGCGTATGCGCCGAAGATCCCGACGGCGGCGAGAGCGACGAGGAAACCTCCCACGACCGCTCGGCCGGTCGGCAGACCCGAACGCCGCCGCAGCGGACGCCCGCCCGTGCTCCGGCCTTCGCCGGCTGTGGGTCGATCGGCGGCCACCGCGAGATCGGACATATCGCTCTTTCGCTTCCACAAGCGACATGCTCGTCCCTGCCCCGACGAGCATTGTCGTCCACCGGCGCCTCCGGCGGTCTGCATCGAAAGAATACCGGATGACACGAGAATGAGGAAAGAGCCAACTCCCTTTCCGGCAACACCACGTGCTCGAACGACATCTTTTGCCGGAAAGCGGAGGGGTGGGGGTGGAGAGGCTGCATCGAAAGAATACCGGATGACACGAGAAGGAGGGAAGTGGTAACGTCGGCGGCGATGACGGATTCCACCCGCTGGTTGGGCACGACCGAGGCCGCCGAGCGGCTCGGCATCGTCCCCCGCACGCTCTACCGCATGATCGACGAGG
>CAVVPZ010000003.1:0-46296 GCA_963750255.1 uncultured Actinomycetes bacterium
GTGGTAGAGAGCGTTCATCGCCGGGGTGCTGATCATGATTGTCGGTGCCGCGTTGTCGATCGGCACGGCCACGGTGCCCGTATCGCCGGTCGAAGCCCGCCAGTCGACGAGGTGTACGCCATCCGAGCCGACGACGGCGACGCCGCCGGGATCACCGGGATAGGGCTGGAAGTCGGACTCACCTGTCTGGCGGGTCTCGAAGGTCACGCCGTCAGGACCGGTGATGACCACCGACGCCGACGAGCGCCACTCGGATCCAGACGAGCTCTGGGGACCGACCACGGTGGTCGTGATGCCAGACTCGGGCGACGGTGCCGGCAGTTGCAACACGTCGAAGAGCAGGCCCTTGTTCCAGGCGACGCCGACGTTGCCGGCGCCGTCGACGGCCTGCACGGCGAACTGCACGAGGTCTGACGAGACCGGCATGCCCCCGGTCCAGACCGTGCTGGTGCCCTGCCTGACGAGATTCAGCGGGCGGCCGACGCCATCTGGGCCCTGGACGAGCACGAGCACCTGCACGACCTCACCCGGCCCGCTCGGCGTGCGATCGGTGGCTTCAACCGTGAAGCTGGCTGTGCGGCTGGCGCCGCTACCGACGATCACACCTTCGACCCGGTGCAACTCCGGACGGATGCGATCAGCGCTGTTCGACGACAGGACGATGGCGTCCATCTGGTCGTAGCGGCGCTGCACGCCGGTGCCCGCCCGCGGGTCGGTCGAGCGGAACTGGCCAGTGACGATGACGAGCTCACTGCCGTTGACGCTCGCTGGCGCCGCTGGGAACACGACATCGCCATTCTCGACGCCCCCGACGGTGGGGCCGCTGGCTACACCGACGTTGGCGAAGTCCCCGTTGAAACCGGTGAGGTCGGAGGCCCGGTAGCCGGTGATGAGGGCATCGTGGGCCCCGGTCGGAACCGTCATCGCCAGTGCCGGCTGCACGGGGCGGTCGGGCATCACCTCGAGGCGGCTGGCCGCGCTCGGCGACGTCGACCGAAGGATGGAGCCGTCCGGTCGATTCACCGTCGTGAACGACGGCTGGAGCGAGATCGTCGATCCCGTGATGCCGCCGAGATAAGGCACCGGCGCCGGAACGGACGGAGGCGGCGGCGGTGCCGTCGCCTGCTTCGTGCCGAGGATCGTCCACATCGGAAGGCCGTACAGGTTGGCTTCGAGCATGGCCTTCTCGTCGTAGACGCCGAGCGGACCGGCGCCAGCGCGGTACCGGGTCTTTGCCCTGGTCAGGGCGGCGCCCACCGTGGACGAGCCGTCGAGGTAGGCGACGTAGTCGGCGAGCAACTGCTCGGACAGCGCAAGGTCGTCCTTGAGGCCGAGACCGAAGCCGGTCTGTCCGAGGTAGCCGGCGGCGCCGCTACGGGTGACCGCCTGGGCCCAGTCGAAGACACCCGCCACTGCGGTCGGGTCGCTGCCCGACAGGAGGAGGTCGGGGATGTTCGTACCCGAGTGACAGCCGATGCTGTTCAGCAGATCGCCGAGCCGGGTGCGGTCAGCGGTGTTCACGTTGGCCGTGGTGACGAATTGTGCGCCCAGCGAAGGCTGGAAGCGCGTCGGATCGGCGTGGGCGTTCACCGACGCGAGGTCGGGGCTTGACGCCAGTGCGTTCACGGCCGCCTGTGCATCCCACCCGCCGGTGAGAAGCGCCTTCGGCGAACCGAGTTGCTTGCCCACGGTGGCGTGGATGTTGTCGGCCATGTCGGCGAAGAAGTCGTAGCCGGTGGTGAGCGCCGAGACGGGTGTGGTCTGTCCTTTCTTCTCACGGAACCGGTCGATGGCGTCGGCAATGGCCGTCGGCGTCTCCACCAGGCGGCCGATGGCCAAGTCGGGAATGTAGAGCGCCCGATTCAAATAGGGCTCGGGCTGGAGGTCGGCGTACGGGTTGTCGGTCGGCACCATGCCGGCCTCGTAGGCGGCGCCGAGCGCAGTCCGCTTGCCCAGCCTCGCGTTGTACTGCGAGGCAAAGGTGCGCTCGTTGTTCGCCTGGGTGAGGTCGGAGATGCGGGCAAATGGAATCATCTCGTCGTCGCCGACGATCACGAGGTGCTCGAGGGCGAGATTCGACGCGGCGCGAACGACGTCGACGCGAGCGTTGATCGCCCTGACGATGTCGTTGGCCCGCTCGATCGAGCAGGGCTCCGCATCCCACGCCTCGTACGCCGAGCGCACCGCGGTGTCGCCGTCAATCGTCATCATGGCGATGCCGAGCGACGCCAGCGACGGGTCGGCCTTTGCGGCGTTGATGGCGTTGACGACGCGGTCGACGCCGGGTTGGCCGTAGACGTCGTGGATGCGGTCACGGTTCACCAGGAACAGCGACTTCGTGGTGCTGGGCAGCGTCGCCGGTATCGCACTCGCGTTCCGCTCGGCGGTCGTGTCGTCGTAGGGGTCGGTGTCGAAGGGGAAGGCGCTGGCCGGCCGAGCGGGGCAGGGTCCGGTGGGCGCCGAGGGAGTCAGCTGCACCAAGACGGTGGCCGCTTCCGGACTTCCGGCGCCGAGATACCCAGCGAGTTGAAGCAGCATCGGGCCCGTGCCGTTGGCGGTGGCGACGATCGTCTCGTCGGCCGTGCCGCGGTTGGCGGACAGTCCGATGACCGGCAGGTCGTCGTCGACGAAGATGTCGTCGCGGGTCTCTGCCGTCAGCGGCTCGCCCGAGTAGGTGACGTTGCGGTCGGTGATCGGAACGATGGCGCTGGCGGTCGCGAGGGGGCGAAGCGGGACCTCGGACGTTTTCCTCGAGCCCGCCTGCTCGTAGAGGACGGCGTCGATGTCGGCCGTCAGGTTCGAGACCTGGATCTCGACCTTCGTCCCTCGCGCCTGTTGCGGGATCCGGAAGTAGTCGATGTCGCCCTTGGTCACGTGGTTCACCCGAAGGGTGCCGCCGCCGGTTGTCGAGACAGCCAGAGGCGTGGCCGTGGCCGGCGTGTCGTTGCCATCAGGACTGGTGACGGTCACGGGCGCCACGTTGGCCGCCGCAAGGCTGCCGGCGCTCGTCGTGGCGACGGCACTCGACGTGAACTGGCCCAGTGTCAGGCCAGGGAGAACAGGAACGGTGATCGTCGCCTGACCGGCTCCCACGCCGGCGAGCGGGGCGTGGACGAGGTTGCCGTCGCCGACGGTCACGGCGAGGGGCGAGAAGTCGTTGCCGTCGAAGGAGATGCGGACGCCCTTGGCGTCGACCACGAACGGGTCGGGCAGATCGATGTCTATCGTCCCGTTGAGCCCGCCCTCGTACTCGACGGTGTAGGCCATCGACGACGAACCCGGTCCGGAGTACGACTTGAGCGCGTTGACGTCGACAGCTGCGAACGGTCGCGATTCGAGCGGCAGGAATGCCGCGTTTACCGCGCCGACCTCGAGCACCTGCACGGCTGGCACCGATCGCAGATCACCGAAGGTCGCCGAGGCGCGAACGAAGTTGACGTTGGAGGCCAGGGTTCCGACACAGTTCGTACCGCACGAGAGCACCGCGTCGCGGGCCGACCCCAGGTCGGCGACCTTGATGGCGCCGAGGCCCGAGTTCTGCAGATCGGCCGCAGTGAGCGGATAGCCGAGCAGCGGGGTCTCGGGGGCGAAGTCGATCACGCCGATCGGAATCGCGTTGAGCGGGATCAGCCGGTCACCGGTGCCACTGAAGTCGACGCCCGAGAGTTCGAGCTCCATGAGGGTCGAGTCGAGGATGGTCTGGCAGTCGGTTGCGCCGTTGAGAGCGAACCGCTCACACCAGAACTGCTCGAGTTCTGCCGTCTTCTGGGTGTCGATCCCTCCGTTGGCGTCGGGGACGTGAGTGGTGTCACGAATGGTGGTATTGCCGAGGCTGATGCCGAGCGCGCTCAACCGGTCGAGGGGCGATCCGTCGCCGAGGAGATCTCCCCAGGTCAGACCGCCGAGGTCGTTCGGGTGCTTCTGGCGAAGTTCCTCGAGGGCGTCGTAGAGCGTTTCGGCCTGCGGCATGACCGGCCGGCCGAGGATGCCTTCCCACGTCTTCGGCGCGGGGTCGATCTGCGAGAGGCGGATCTGGCGCACCGCGTTCTGCACCGGGGTCGCCGTCACGTTCAACAACCCGATCGGGGTCGCCGTCACGTTCAACAGACCGATGGGCGTGGCCGTCACGTTCAACAGGCCGATGGGCGTGGCCGTCACGTTCAACAACCCGATCGGGGTCGCCGTCACGTTCAACAAGCCGATCGGCGTGGCCACGACGTTGAGCAGCCCGATGGGAGATGCGGTGACGTTCAGTAGTCCGATGCCGGCTGCCTTGACCGCGGGAGCCGCCGGGTCGAGCGGGACAGCCGAGGTCGCAAGCGAGGTCGGACTTGCGTCGATGGTCGACTGCGAGACGCTCAAGTCGAGAGAGACGGGTGCCGGGTTCGCCGTCGCGAGCGCCACCCAGTCGGGCGAGGAGCTCGGTGTGACGTCGTTCAGGTCGCCCGATTCGAATTGACTGCGGTTGGATCCGTCGACGTCGGACACAACGAGGTACGGGGAACCACCGGGGTCGCGCTGGAACAGCAGCCGCGACCCGTCAGGAGACCACGTGACCGCGCTCTCGTCGGGGGGGAACTCTTCGCCAGTGGCTATCGGCGCTGCGCCGGAACCGTCGGCATTCATGACGAACACCTGGCGAAGCCCGTTCCGGGTCGACTCGAAGGCGATCTTCGATCCGTCAGGCGACCAGTCGGGTCGAGTGTTTTCGCCGCCAGTCTCCAAGTGGTTGGTGAGCTGGGTGATCTCGCCGGTGGCGATCTCGACGACCTTCACGTCCTCGTCGCCGCCTTGCGGCGCGGAGCGGTAGGCGATGAAGCGGCCGTCGGGCGAGAACGAGGGGAAGCCGTCGAAGAACGAGCCAGGGTCGTTGTTGACGTTCACCGGGCGGACACCGCCGGCGACGTCCAGGATCCAGACGTCGAAGTTGCCGGACTGATCGCTGGCGTACGCGATGCTGCTGCCGTCGGGCGACCACGCGGGGTCGGCGTTGTAGCCGCCGCCGAACTCCTCCGTGAGATTGCGCGGCGCCGCGGAGCCGTCGATGGTGCCGACGAAGATCTGCCAGGTGCCAGTTCGATTCGACACGAAGGCGTAGCGAGTGAGATCGGGCGAGAGGACCGGATCTCCGTCGTCGGTGGGCTCGCCAAATTCGTCGACGGTGAGCCGGCGCAGCAGCGTCCCGTCGGGGTCGGCAAGGTAGACGTCTCGAGTGCCGGCCCGCTCACTCTCGAAGATCACGAGGCCGGTCGACGGCACCGAACGGAGGCTCGAGAAGATGTCCGGCTGGCCGTTCGTGTCGTTGGTCACCAGCGCGCTGCTGGGCGAACTGAACGCGACGGTGAGACCGTCGGCCGACATCGTCGTCTCGAACACCGGCTTGGCCTCGCCATCCGTACCGACGCTGACGGCCTCGATCGTGTTCGCGACGCGGTCGCGCACCATCGCGCCACCGGAGGGCGCGTTGGGGTCGAGGTTCGTCGCCCATGAGGTGAAGGCGACGTAACGGCCATCGGCGCTCACTGCGCCCTTGGGGAAGTTGTTGGACGCCGGGGCGCTGTTGGCGTTGCCGTCGGTGCCGTCGGGCGTCTCCGACATGCGCACGATGCTGCTGGTCACACGGTCGTGCACGTACACCGCTCGGGGATCCGCCCCCGACACCTCGTCGTACTCGTCGCCGTCCGACCAGAACGCGATCACGCTGCCGTCGTAGGACATGGCGTCGGGACCGAGCAGTCCGGCCGGATCGGTCGCACCTGCGGAGATGCCGCCGTTCAGCCAGTAGTCGGTGTCTGGCGTGGCGTCGTCGTGGAGGTAGATCTCGTAGCCGACGTTGCTGTATTGGTAGGCGACCTTCGTCCCGTCACCGCTGATCGCCATCTGGGCACCGTTGGCGATGTGGATGTGGGTGGTGGTGCCCGCGGCCACATTGCGGACGTACACGTCGCCGAGGACCCCGGGAGGGTCGGCCCGGTCGAGGCCGTTGTAGGACAGGAAGGCGATCTTGTTGCCGTCGGCCGACGCCGAGAAGAAGTCGGGGCCGAAGCCGGTCTCGCCGTTGTTGGCCACGTTCACCCTCGTGGTGCTGCCGGTGTTCATGTCGCGAACGAAAAGGTCACGCTGGCCGTTCGTGTCGCTCGCGATCAGGTCGGAAGCGTCGGAGCGGAAGACGACCTTGTTACCGTCGTCGCTGATCGCAACTTCTTCGCCGCCGCTCTCGAAGTTGCCGGCCTGGTCGACGGCTGCGGCAACGCTGACCAACTCGACCGTGCCGATCATGACGTCCTTGCGGTAGACGTCGTCGTGGTCGTTGCCGTCCTGGGTGACCAACGCCGACGAGCTGACGAACGCCACGTAACGGCCGTCGGCGCTGATCGCCGGCTTCCGCGAGGCGCCGTCGGCCTCGCCGCCACCCGACAGCGTGCTCACGCGCAACGACGGTCCGGCCGCCGTCACGGACAGTGGAGAAACAATGGCCGTGAGAAGTGATCCCATGACGACCACAACCGCGACCAACGCACACGAAACGATGCGGCGCGACCGAAGACCTGCTGGATTGGACATGACGCTCCCCGCCTAATGCATATGCGACGCGCCATCCCACCGATCCCGCGCCCACACGTACAGTGGCATGTCTCGAGGGCCGCGTCTAGTCCGAATGACCTAGTCAGGTGGGAGCGTTCTGGGCAGCACCAGAGCGCGATCGCGCTCTCACGCTGCCCAAAACGAGAAGGGGGTCAGTTCGCCCAGGAGGTTTCGATGGCGGCGCGGACCTCGTCGGCGGTGGGGATGGTGGCGGCGACGCCGAGGTCGTCGAAGGCATAGGTCGACACGAGGGCGGGGAGTTCTTCGAGCCTGACCCGCACGGCGTGGTCGGGGCGAGGGGTCTCGAACACGGCCTTGTGGCTGCAGGCCCAGGCGTCGAGGTACTGACACGACACCGGGCGCTCGGGCTGGCCATAGATCGAGCAACGCCCGCCCTCGAGGTGGCGGCACCGACTGTGCAGCGCGATCGCCCACGACCCGTCGGCGACCACCACCTCGGTGCCGGGAAAGCCGAGCGTGAAGCGGAGGTGGTCGAGCGAACTCGCCGTCTGGGGCGCGGCGATGGGGAACATCGGCGTCGTGCAACAGGGAGCGGAGCAGTCGTCGCACGGGTCGGTCGCGGGTGAGCGCGGGATCAGCCGCTTCGAGGGAACGGGTGGCCGCGGGACCTCACCCAGGGCGATGGCCTGCCACGCCTCGACGTGGTCGGCCGGCGGCGGAGGGGCCGGCCGGTCGGCGAGCGCCTCGATGGGAACGTCGGCGAAGGCCTCGACGAGCTCGTCCCACGTCGGCACGGCGACGATGACCCGCTGCTCGTCGAGCTCGACCATCTCGAGCACCCGCTGCATCCGACCACGATCGATGCGGAGATACTCGACCTCGCCGCCGACGCCGTCACCGAGGGCGGGGCGATACCAACAGGCGTACGGGTTGTACTGCACGCAGATGTGCGGCTTCTCGGGCGTGCCGTGCAGCGAGCAACGCCCGCCGACGAGGTGACGGCACGGCACCGTCCAATACGTCGACCATGAGCCATCGGTGGTGAGGCCGAGCTCGATGCCGGGGAAGTCGAGCAGGTGGGCGGCGTGGTCGAGATCGGCGAACGTGGCCATGGCGATCGTGCCGAGTGGCAAGTAGGTGCAACACGGCGAGTCGGTGCAGGTGAGGCACGGGTTGCCGGCGGCCTCAGCGAAGCTCATCTTGCGCCGCGTGGGCGCGGCGACGGGCGTGATCGTCACGGGGTTGCTACCTCCAAGTGCAGACCGACGGTCGACGACTTGGCGCCGGCCTTGAACCACATCACGAGCGTGCCCCGCACCCGACCGGCGGGCAGGTCGTGGGGCAGATCGATTTCGACCGACCACCCGGGGGGGCGCTCCCAGCTGTCGTCGCCATCGCCCTCGGGGTTCGGCAACCTCGTCGAGGAAATCGGCGAGCTGCGCTTCCCACGCCCCGAGCTGTTGGCCGGACTCGTCGACGGACTCGAGCGAGATCGAGGCGCTGTCGGGGTCGGCCTCGATCGCCTCGGGTCCGAGTTGGCGCACGACGAGGCGCCGGCCACCGTCGGCGAGCTCGGCTCCGATGGCGGCTTCGGGTTGGTCGACGAGGTCGAGCACCAAGTGACGCAGCACGGTGGCGAGATCGCCCCACACGGGCGGCGGGGTCGAGCCGCTGGCCAGGGCCAGCCCGTGTTCGGCGGTGGCGAGGTACTCGATGGTGCGGCCCGACGGAGGCGGCTCGGCGTCGTCGGCCGGCGCGTCGGTCACGGCGCTGGCGGCGGCGCGCAGCGCAGCGAGGCGGTCGTCGGGCACAGTGCCGGCGAACGATCCGGCTACCGACGAACCGTTGGTGCGGCGAAGGCGAAACGATCCGTCGTCGTCGACCTCGAGCGACTCGTCATCCGACGGGCGCCCCTGGCCGGTGCGCTGGTAGGCGGCAATCACGAGGCGATCACGAGGCGATCACGGGCGATAGACCTCCCACTGTCCGCCCCGAGCGGCGACGAGATGCTTGAGGTAGGGCTGGACGTGGCGGGGTTGCACCGGGTGATCGTGGCCGACCGGCAACTGCTGACCGCGGGGCGTGACGGTGTTGGACGTCGACATCAGCGTCTGGTTGGACGACAAGAACGGGCGGATGCCGTCTTCGTACGCCGCCTGCACGTCCCAGATCGCCTGTTGCACCTTGGGCAGGGATCGGTCGATGCCGCTGGGCACGAACTTGACGGCGAAACTGGGTATGTCGAGCCCCCCCGACACGGGCGTGCAGGAGGCGGCGGTGGCGAACGCCTCGGACACCTGCCGGGCGAACGCCCCGACGTGGTAGCCCCACAGTCCGAGGTCGCCGACGGCGTTGGTGAACGCCTGCGCCTTTCCTCGGGCGGCCTGGATCGCCGTCTTCGACGCGGGGTCGGCGGGATCGACCGCCGCGTTGGCGGCCGGAGTGGCGGCGGCCACGGCGTTGGCGATCTGGGTCGCGTGCCACACGTGGTCCTTGCGCTTGTACTTGGGCGGGGACACGGTGCCGATGTTGGCCTCGGTGCCGCTGAGGCGGATGAAGTTCTGCTCCCGGGCGCCGTACTCGTCGGGCAGCCCGATGAGATGGCCGAACTCGTGGCCGGCGAGGGCGGGGTCGTTGTCCGACGCCCACCAGTTGCCCGAGTCGGACCGTCCGCCCGGGTTGTCGGCCGTGGGTGCGGGGATCACGTTGACGGTCGCGTCGCCGCCGCCGCCGGTGACCTCGGGGACGAAGACGACGTCGGCTTCGGGCTGGGCGGGCGTCACCCCGACCTGCTTGGCCCGGAACCCGCCCCACACGCGGGTGATGTCGCCGACGAAGCGAGGGACCGCCGCCGCGGTGGCACCGCGCAAGGCGGCGGCGTCGGCCCCGGTCACCTTGCCGTTGGCGTCGCGGGCGTACGGCGGCCCGCCCTGAGGATCGACGATGTCGAGTGTCGCCGGGTCCTTCTGCACGAAGTTGATCTTGACGATGACCTTCAACTGGTCGCCCTCGACCTTCCAGCGATAGGTCGAGATCCCTCCCCGGTCCTGGCCCTCGGTCTCGTTGGTGCCGCTGTAGATCGCTTGGCCCTCGGTGGCGACACCCCAGGCGTCGAGTGACTTCCAGTCGCTCTGCTTGACCTCGCCGGTAACGGCGAGTCCGTGCTGCTTCTGGAAGAACTTGATCAGCTCGCCCGTGGCCGAGTCGTACTTGCCGCTGGCCGACGCCGCCGGCAGGCGGAGCCGGTCCCACCAGCCGAGCGTCGTCCGCCACTGCTGGATGCGCTGTTGCACCTCGACCACGGCCGGCCCCTCAAACTGCTTCTGGGGAATCCAGCTCGGATGGAAGCCGGCGGGGACGACCCAGGGACGGTCCGACCCGGCAAAACCGTCGGCGTCGCCCTTGAAGCTGTCGGCGAAGAAGTTGGCGCCCTCGGGGCTGAGCACCACCCACTGTCCCGACTGGCGGACGGCGGGCGCGTCGGTGTCGAGGCGGGCCATGGTGGCGCTGTCGGCCACGCCGCTGCCTCCGCCCTGATACTCACGCAACCGGGTTTCGGTGAGGGCATTGAACAACGCGGTCACGCTGATGCGATCTTTTCCCTTGGCGTGTTTGGCGTTGAGCTGCTGTTGGACCCGTCCGACGATGACGGCTGATCCGCCCCCGACCTTGAGGTTGCGCCACGCCGCCGTCTGGTCGGCCTTGGCCTGGGTGTGGATGTTGCCGATGTTGGCCAGCTCGGATTTGGTGCGGCTGCGCTCCATGTCGGTGTGCTTGCGCTGGTTCTCGACGTTGGTGCGGGCCTTGTCGATCTGGAGCCGGGCCGCCTCGGCCGCCGCCTTCACGCCCTCGACGTCGGGGAGCTTCGGTTCGAGACGGGTGAGTCGGTCGGCGACGAGGGCGATCTTGTTGATGGCCTTGGTGATCGGGACGGTGTAGAGGGTCGGAACGAGCTTGTCGAGGGTCTTCTTCACCTCGAGCTCGGCGGCGGCGACCTTGCCGACGAGCGGGTCGATGGCTTCGGCACGCTCGGCCGACTCCTTGCCCTTGCCGGGCGACTCGTCATTCCAGAGTCCCTTGGCCGCCGCCAGCTCGGAAGCGACGGCCAGCTTCTGCGTGGCCGCCTCTTCCCGCAGCTTGACCGCGGCAGCGCCCTGGCCCCGAGCCCAGAGCACGGCGGCTCGGGCCTCGGCCGCCGCCACTTGCGCCTCCCACACCTCGCCCTCGAGTTGGCGCTTGGCCTGCACCAGCGGATCGCGGGCGGATCCGACCGGCGGGCCCTTCTTGGTCAGGCCCCCCGTGGGCGCCGTCTTGGCCCACGGCGAGCTCGGTGCCGCGCCCTTGTCGCCGCTGACGGCCCCACTGCGTCCCCGCCCGATGACCGGTCCGCCATCGACGGCCTTGGCGCCCTCTTCGGACTCGGACGACTTTGCCCCTTGTTCGCCGACGTCAACGGCCCAACCTTTGGCGCCGGCGTCGGGCTGGGGCTGGGGCGGCGCGCCGGCAACGCCCTTCTTCCACCGCTGGACGAGCAGGGAGGCGGCGTTGTTGCCGGCGGCGCGCTGGAGGCGAAGGACCATCGCCGACTTGGGCGAGTCGGTGGTCTTGTTGCGCCACCTGGCGATCGTCAAGCTTGGGTTTGGTGGCTGCCTGCTTGTCGTGCTCCTGCCCCGACACGCGCTCTCCACATCTCCTCGGTCCGAACCCCTTCGATCCTACCGGGACGGCGTTGCCCGAAGGGGCCGATCAGCCCACCGTTTTGGGCAGCGGGAGGTCAGGGGACGAGGCCCAACTCCATGGCCCGGAGTGCGGCGGCGGCCCGGGACGACACGCCCAGCTTTTCGTAGACGTGCTCGATGTGATTGCTCACCGTCTTGGCGCTGATGCCGAGCGACCGGGCGATCGCCTTGTTGGGGAGGCCGCGGGCGGCGAGTCCAAGCACCTCTTGCTCGCGTGGCGTCAGCGCCCCGGATCTCGCTTCCCGGCGACGGCTCGGCGGCTGGCCGGCGGCGGCGAGGATGGCTTCGACCGCGGTCGCGATCGAAGAGTCCACGGCTGGCGTCGTGTTGCAGGGTCCGGGCCGCTGTGTCGGGATCGAGGGCCGGGCGGTACGGCCGGGCCTGGGTCATGGCGTGGTACGCATCGGCAGCCGCGAGCACCCGGGCCGGGGCGGCAATGGCGGCGCCGGCGACACCCTTGTGGTAGCCCGACCCGTCCATGCGCTCGTGATGGGTGGCCGCCAGGACCCCGATGCGTTGGAGGGGAGCCGGGCGGGAGAACATGCGCTCGACGAGGTAGGGGTGGAGCCGGACCCGCTCCATCTCCGATTGCGAGAGCGGACCGGGCTTGTTCCACACCGATCCAGACACCCCGGCCCGCCCCATGTCGTGGACGAGCGCAGCGCGCCGGAGCACGGTGGCGCTCTCGGCCGGCAACTGCAGGACTTCGGCCGCGCCCGTCGCGAGCTCGGCCGTGCCCCTGGCGTGACCGGCGAAGAACGGGCACCGCAGGTCGCAGTAGTCACCCAGCGCTTCCAAGGCGGCGTCGAGTTCGGCGTTGGTGAGGTCGCCACGGGGCACGGGTTCATTGACCGGGCCCGACGCGTGTTCGTCGAGGGTGGCGAGGATCCGGCCGGCGTCGGCCACGAAGGCGTCGACGACCGCGGGATCGAAGTCGGTGCCCCGCCGCGCCGTCACGGCTTCCACCGCCGCGTCGACGCCCCCCAGCCGAAGCATCGTCTCGGCACAGCCCGCGACGTCCGCGATCCGTGTCTCGAGCGAGAGTGCCTCTCCACCGAGACCAGACGGCGCGCCTTTCCCGTCCCACCGCGCATAGCTCTGCTCCACGCCGCGCCGCACCTCGTCGGCCAGCCCGAGACGGGCGGCGAGTTGGCCGGCGGCGGCGCAGTGTTCGGCCATCTGTTCGGTGATGGCGCGTCCTCGAGTGGCCAGCAAGCCCATCGTCCTCCCGAGCCGGCGGCTCGGCCCACCGTCGCTCCCCGCCCAGCGCACCATGAGACGAAGCGCCGACATCCCGACCAGATCTGTGCGCCCCGCTTCCTCGCGGAAGCCAATGTCGTCACCGAACCACTCGGCCGCCTCGTTGCCGTAGACGTGGCAACCGCAATACGTCAACAGCGCCACATCGTGGAGGACCTGGCACACGTCGAGGCCGAGGCCGAGGGTTTGGCCCAGAGCGATGGAGACCGCCGTCGATCGTTGGGTGTGGTCGACGGGTCGCCCCAACCCGAGATCGGACGCCACGGAGAACGACGCCAGGACATCGGCCATTCGCACCCCCGACGAGGCCGCGGCGGACATGCGGGCGACTGTAGGTCGCGACCCTCTCTCGGGAGGGGTGAATACCCCATGTGCGACAGGGTCTGCATCCGTACCGTCAGTGGCGCCAACCGAAATCCATGAAGGAGATCTGATGCCCAAATACGTCATCGAACGGACCGTCCCCAACGCCGGCGAGATGGACGGCGCCGCGCTGCAAGGCATTTCCCAGCAGTCGGTCGGAGTGCTCGACAAGCTCGGCCCGGACATCGAGTGGATCCACAGCTATGTCGCCGGCGACAAGATCTTTTGCGTCTACCAGTCGGCCAACGAAGACTTGATCCGCGAGCACGGCCGCCTCGGGGGCTTCCCCGTCGACAACATCTACCCGGTGGCTGCCGTCATCGACCCTGCTACCGCCGAGAACTGAACAACCCGCCGTCGTCCCACGTGTATCGGGCAGCGTGAGAGCGCGATCGCGCTCTCACGCTGCCCAAAACGGGAGGGGCTGCGACGACTACCTGGCGGTAGTCACTGTCGGTCGGCCGTCCACTGGCGGAAGTCCGCGATGCTGCACGGCTTGCAGTACAAGTATCCCTGCGCGTAGTCGACGCCCATCTCGGCGAGGAGATCAGCCTGCGCTTGCGTTTCGACGCCCTCGGCGATGGTGGTGAGCCGTAGCGCGTGAGCCATGGCGGCGATGGCCTCGACCAACGCCCGACTGTCCGAGTTCTCCAGCATCTCCCGCACAAACGACTGGTCGATCTTGAGCGCATCGATCGGCAGCTTGTGCAGGTAGCTGAGCGAGGAGTAGCCGGTTCCGAAGTCGTCCAGATGGATCTCGACTCCGGCGCGGCGCGAGCGCGGAAAGGTTCCGTTGGACGCCTTGGAAGTCGGACAGGGCGTCAGATTCAGAGACTTCCATCGCGATGCTCCCTGGCGCCAGGTGATGACGCTCGAGGACAGCGAGAACCCGCTCGGCATAGTCGGGCGAGACAAGGTCGCGAACGGACACGTTCACCGAAATCGTGAGGCCCGCCGGAACGTTGTCTTCCGCTTGGCTGTCGCAGACCGTCTCGAGCATCCACCGGTCGACTTCTTCGATGAGGTTGCTCTCGGCCGCGATCGGCATGAACTGTCCAGGCGCGAGGAACCCCCGCGTCGGGTGTTGCCAGCGGACCAATGCTTCCGCGCCGCGAACCATCCCCGAAGCGAGGTTGACCAAGGGCTGCAAGTGGCAAAGGAGCTCGCCGCGAGGTATGCCACCTCTGAGCTCGTGCTCCACGGCGAGGCGTTCCTCGACGTCGGCCCGGCTGGAGGGACTGGCAAGTGTTGCCCGGTCGCGACCCGCCCGCTTGGCCGCCTCGACGGCGCCGTCGGCGTTTGCGAGCAGCTCGGCCCCTGACTCTGACGCGGTTCGCTGGGCGATCCCGATGCTGATCGAGGCGGAGAAGAGATGACCGAGACAGTCGATTGGTTCACGAGCGCTCGCCAGGAGTCGGTCGGCCAGCTGAAGCGAACTCGGTCCGTCCTTGGAGCGCGTCAGGACGGCGAACTCATCCCCGCCAACGCGAGCGACGGAGTCGGGCTCGGTCAGCAAGGCGGAGAACCGCTGCCCGAACGCGATCAGCGCGCAGTCGCCGTACTGGTGACCAAGGCCCTCGTTGATCCACTTGAGCCGGTCGACATCGATGATGAGGACTGCCATGGCTTCCGATCCCGACTCGCAAGCATCGAGATTCTCGAGGAACAGGGTTCTGTTCCCAAGTCCTGTCAGCGGATCGTGAAGCGCCTGATGCAGCAGCTGGCCCCGCGAGATCTGGCTGCGAGCTGCGACCAACGCGAGGTGGCGGGCGGCGGCGACATGTGGCGAGCGCGGCGACGTTGCCACGTCGCCCACCTGTCGCCACAGCGTGAGTTGGCCCACTGCCGTGCCCTCCGCCGGCAGTGCAAATCGTTGCGCCGTTGCGCCCGGAGTTGGCGGGCGCTCGAACCGATAGGTGAAGTGGTCAGAGGCGAACTCGAACTCCGCGCGGCAAGGTGTTGGTCCTCGGTCGACGAGATCGGCGATCAATTCGAAGATGACCTCGGGTGGCTCGTCGGCGGCGATCCGTTCGAGGATGTGGACCTCATCGGCCAGGAGTTGCTCGGCGACCACTCGGTCGGTGACGTCGCGACCATTGACCACGAGACCTCTGATGTTGGGGTCGTGGAGCCGGTTGTTGCCGATGGTCTCCAAGTACCGGTAGTCGCCAGCAGCGGTCGCGAGGCGCACGATCGCGGTAGCACCGATGCCCTCGCTCGACAGGGCCTCGGCCACCGCCACCGCGGTCGCATCGGCTTCATCGGGGTGCACGAAGTCGAACACGTTCTGGCCGAGCACGTCGTCGAGCTCGTGGCCAAGGAGACGCACGAGGGCCTGGTTGGCATAGATGAGCCAGCGCGTCCTCGTCGATGACCGCGACGATGTCGCTCGAGTTGCTGATCAACGTCTCCCAACGCTGGACAAAGGCTTCGCTCGCCCGCTCGGCCGTGCCGAGTGCCTCGTCGGTCTGACGAGCATCGACGCTCTGAACGACGGCAGATACCAGCCGCCCGATCCGGTCTTTGAGCAGATAGTCCGTCGCGCCTCGGCCGAGGACGTCAGCCGCCTCGGCGTCGGTGACGGCCCCTGAAAGGACGATGAAGGGAGTCTTCGGCGCAAGCTGAGCGCGCAAGGCGAGCGCTCGTCTCCCGTCGAAGGTGGGGAGATACAGGTCCGAGATGATCACGTCGGGGCCGGCTGCAATCGCAGACAGGAACGCTGTCTCGGTATCGACGATGATCACCTCGACCTCGCTCGCCGCGGCCCGCAGCGCTCTGGTGATGAGATCCGCGTCGTCAAGGGAGTCCTCGACGAGCAACACCGTCAGACGCTCGCGGCTGTGCCCGCTCACTTCGGCGTATTCGTCCCCCGCACCGCTCGTCGTCGACTGGCCGACACCAGTCATGACGCCGCCCAGTTTGCTACCAGCAGGTTCCGGCTGACCTTGGCGGTCGTCATCGGTTGGCTGGTGCACATGTGGGACGAGCCCGTCTGGTTGGCACCAACGGTAGCACCCACAGTGAAAGGCCTGGCGCGGAGCGTGATCGGGTGAGGCGTGGTGGGTGTACCGTTCACCTCGATCCTGCGAACGCGTTGCCGCCTTCAGTGTCGGAACGGATCCCGCAGATCTCGAGAGACGCCAGGTTTGGGCCGGACGACGCACGTTGTCGCCCTTTGCAGATTCGACGCCTCGGCACGTAGTCACCGGGAGCTGTTTGCACATGGTCTTTGAACGACCGTTCGGGGTGGTCACGATCGTGACGGCGAGGACGTGACCGCCATCACGCCGCGCGAGCGGACCGCGCAGAAGCAGGCCATCGAGTCGGCCCGCAGCATGATCGAGTCGAGCCTCGACTCGCTCGTCTCGATCAGCCCCGAAGGCAAGATCCTCGACGTCAACGAGGCCCTCATCAAAGTCACCGGCGTCGCCCGCCACCAACTCATCGGGACCGACTTCTCCGACTACTTCACCGAACCCGCCAAAGCCGAAGCGATCTACCAACTCGTCTTCGCCGAAGGCATGGCCGTCGACTACCCCCTCACCATCCGCCGCCCCGACGGCACCCTCACCGACGTCCGCTACAACGCGTCCGTCTACCGCGACGTCGAAGGCAACGTCCTCGGCGTGTTCGCCGCCGCCCGCGACGTCACCGCCCAAAAACAGGCACAGGCCGAGACCATCGAGGAGAGGAGCAAGGTCGAGGAGGCGAATGTCGACCTTCATGCCGTAGAGGGCGAGGTGCTGGTCTTGAACCGGGGGCTCGAAGATCGCGTCCGGGAGCTGGCGGCCAGCGAGGCGCGGTTCCGCAGCCTGGTCGAGGGCGCTCCCGATGCGATGTTGATCGTCGGCGAGACCGGCGAGCTACAACTCGTCAACGCGCAGGCGGAGAAGTTGTTCGGGTACGACAAGGAAGAGCTGCTCGGCTGTTCGGTCGAGATCCTCGTTCCTGAGAGCTTCCGGTCCGTCCACTCACAACATCGCCTCGGCTACCTCTCAGCGCCGACGGCGCGCGAGATGGCCCCTGACCTCGAGCTCTACGGACGACGCAAGGACGGCACCGAGTTCCCCGTCGAGATCTCCCTCAGTCCACTACCGACGGCCGATGGGATGACGGTGTCAGCGGCGATCCGCGACGTCACCGCCCGAAGGCAGCTCTCCCATGAGCTCGAGTCGGTCAACCAAGAGCTCGACGCGTTCGCCTACTCGGTCGCGCATGACCTCCGGACCCCGCTGCGCAGCATCGACGGATTCAGCCAAGTGCTCCTCGAGGACTACGCCTCCGTACTCGATGCCGAGGGCACGGCGCACCTTCAGCGCGTCCGGAAGGCCGCGCAGCGCATGGGCACCCTGATCGACGATCTCCTCAGCTTGTCGCGGGTGGCGCGGGCCGACGTGACCATCGACCGGATCGACCTCACCGAGATGGTGACCACGATCGTGGAGGAGCTTCGGAGTGCGGAGCCCGACCGACGGGCCGAGGTGGAGATCGACGACGGACTAGTCACCCAGGCCGATCCCCGTCTCGCCGACGTGGTGCTCCGCAACTTGGTCGGCAACGCGTGGAAGTTCACCTCAGCGACGGAGTATGCAGGCATCCACTTCGGCGCGGCATCGGAGCCTGGATGGTTCTCGGTGGCGGACAACGGCGCCGGATTCGACACGGACCACGCGGCGCGAATGTTCTCGCCGTTCCAGCGGTTCCACTCGGCGGCTGCGTTTCCCGGCTCGGGCGTCGGCCTGGCCATCGTCAAGCGGATCCTCAACCGCCACGGGGGCGACATCCACGCCGAAGCCGCGCCCGGCGAGGGGGCGACCTTCACGTTCACGTTCGGCGCCCAGGCGTCGCACCGCCCACCGTCCACCATGCGGCCAGGCTCGGGCGACTCACATTCTGGAGGGCACCATGAGTGAGGACCCCATCCTGCTGATCGAGGACAACCCCGACGACGTCGTGCTGACGAAACGTGCGTTCAAGAAGGCCAACGTTCACAACGACATCGTTGTCGCCGAGGACGGCGCCGCCGCGCTCGCGCTTCTTCTTCCCGACGACGGCAGCGTCGGACTCACCCCCATCGTCGTCCTGCTCGACCTGAAGCTGCCGATCATCGACGGCATCACCGTCCTTCGGCGTCTCCGAGAGGATCCGCGAACTCGGCTCATACCGATTGTCGTGCTCACCAGCTCGAGCGAGGAACGCGACGTCGTCGACGCCTACACACACGGGGCGAACAGCTACGTGTCCAAGCCCGTCGATTTCATCGAGTTCGCCCAGGCTGCGGAGACCCTCGGGCTCTATTGGACACTTATGAACAAGATCGTCCGACCGATCCGGTGAGCACGACGAGCATGAAGCACCCGCCGCCGGCCCACCTTTCGACCGCCCGACAAGCGAGCGCCCGTGCACGAACGACCTGAAGACTTCGCCGATCTCCAGCGCGTCATCGACGCCAGCTTCGCCGCCGCGGGCCCGCACCTCCTCGACATCTCGACGTCAGAGCGTCGACTCAGCGCCACACAACTCGCCGACCACCTCACCGGCATGCGGCTCCTCGTGCTCGCCACTTCCACCCGCGACGGTCGACCCATGAACGGGCCCGTCGACGGGATCTTCTACCGCGGGCGCTTCCACTTCGGCTCGGCCCGCACGTCGCTTCGGTACCGGCACCTGTCCGAGCGTCCCGCAGTCAGTGCCACCCATCTCCCGGACGAATCTCTTGCGGTGACCGTGCACGGTGAGGCCGAGTTCATCGACGTGATGGCACCCGAGCACGCCGAGTTTCGCCAGACAGTGCTCGACATCTACATCCCACGGTACGGACCGGACTGGGCGGACATGCTCGACGGCGATGGAGCCTGGTACGCCGCGAATCAACCCTCGCCGAGTCTTCACCTTCTGGATGCCGGATCCCGCCACCTAATCATCGGCGCGCTGACGCCGGTTCACGTGGACGGCGGTCAAATCGGGCGATAGCGTGCATATCGTCGCCACGGTGGGTGGCGCTGTAGGCGGGAGAGCACATGACCGGACGGCTTGGGCCGATGCGGATGGGCGGGCGACTGCGCGCCGCCGCGATCGCAGCGACGGCGACGGTGGTATTGGCGGGGGGCGTGGCGTTCGCCACCGGTGCCGTCGGACCCGCGGACAGCACCGTGTACCACGGTTGCGTCAAGAGCGGCGACGACGGGGGCGGGAACGGGCAGCTGCGGATCGTCAACGGGCCCGAGGACTGCAAGAAGAACGAGCGCGCGATCAGCTGGAATCAGAAGGGCGTCAAGGGCGACCCGGGCGCGACAGGCGGCCGCGGTGAAACCGGACCACAAGGACCCAAGGGAGACCAGGGCATCGCCGGGGCCGACGGCGTCGATGGCACCGATGGCGACCCGGGTCCGGCGGGAGCCGACGGCGCGGCCGGCCCTGAGGGCGCCCGGGGGCCGACCGGTCTCGTCTGGCGGGGGCCGTGGAACGCGGCCACCGCCTATGCAACCTTCGACGCCGTGCACTGGCTCGGCTCGGCCTACATCGCCATCGCCCCGAGTTCGGGGGTGGAACCACAGTCGCCGGCGGCAAGCGGCATTTGGGATCTGCTCGCTGCGGGCGGCTCGTCCGGCCCACCCCCGGCGACGCCGACCGACGCCGACGGCGACGGCTCGTTCACGCCCGCCGACTGCGACGACCACAACAGCTCCATCAACCCCGGCGCGCCGGACCGGCCCGACCTTGGGTTCATCGACAGCAATTGCGACGGAATCGACGGCGACGCAGCTCAGTCGCTGTTCGTCGCCCCGAACGGGATCGACGCTCCAGGCGGCGGCGGCAAGGACGATCCGCTCCAGACAGTGCAATTTGCCATCGACCAATCGCTCGGCTCCCAGCCGATCCTCGTGGCCTCAGGCTCCTACGCCGTTGGATCAGGCCTCCTCGTTCGGAACCAGACGCTCATCGCCGGCGGTTACTCACGCACCACCTGGAGCCGGTCGGGCACCGCCGTCACCGAGATCGTCGGCGCGCCCCGCGCCGTGCTCGCCGACGGCGACGGCGACGTGCTCATCCAGCTGGTCACCTTGCGGGGAAACGCCTCCATCTTCGATCTCAGCACCTACGGCCTGCAGGCCGTGAACTCTTCGAACGTGACGCTCGAAAGGGTCAAGGTCTTCGCTGCGAACGCCCGTTCTGGAGCGACCCCGCCGGCGGCCATCAACCCCGCCGGGCCCGACGGCGCACCAGGCGGTGCCGGTGCGGCGGGAGGGGCATCACCGGGCTCCGGTGGCGCGGCCGGACCGAGCGGCTTCGGCGTCAGCGGGGGGGCAGGCGGACGTGGCGGCGCCCCCGGTGAGATGGGCCAGGCCGGTGGCATCGGTGGCCAAAACGCGCAGCCCCCTGCGGCGGGGGGCGCGCCGGCGCCCGATTGCGGTGGGTCACGCGGCGACAACGGGCGGATCGGCGCCAACGGCCAATCGGGCGCCAGCGGTGCCAGCGGGAACGGCGGCACCCTCCCCTCGGCACCACCCTCGAGCTCCGGCTGGGTCGGCGGGCGGGGCCTCGATGGGTTGATCGGAGCTCGGGGTAGCGGCGGCAACGGCGGCGGTGGCGGCGGGGGCGGCACGGGGTCGTTCTGCTCGGCGGCGACCGGCGGCGGGGGCGGCGCCGGCGGGGGCGGCGGCGGCGGCGGACTGAACGGCGGAGGCGGCGGTTACGGCGGCGGCTCCTTCGCCATCTTCGTTGTGCAATCGACGGTCCATGTGCTTGATGTCGGTTCGTCCCTGACCGCTGGCGACGGCGGAGCGGGCGGCGGAGGCGGGCTGGGTGCCCCGGGCCGCCGCGGCGGTGTCGGCGGCCCCGGTGGACCGGCTGGCTCGAGCAGCGGCGGCGACGGCGGTCGGGGCGGAGACGGCGGCGCCGGCGGTCAAGGGGGTGTCGGCGGTGGTGGCACCGGAGGTCCATCGGTCGGCATCTTCTGTATCGGGACCTCCGACTGCCACGTGGCGGCATTCGCCCCCATCGTGGTCGGGCAGGGTGGTGCGGGAGGCCTCGGCGCCACGCCCGGCGGCAACGGCGAAGCCGGATTTTCCTCCCCCATCCGCGTGGCGTAGCCGTTTCGGTTGCACCGGCACCACGGCACGGTCTCGAAGGATGACGATCCTCGGGTCGTCATGCGCTAGACGGCGGCCCAACTCGTGACGTTCGGCCCTGTGGGAGGAGGACGGTAGCGGTCAAGGTACTCCCATGAATGAACGTCCTGTCGTGGTTGAAGATCGACGAAGTACGCCGATGGCCATCGCTACTGATCGGTCCCTCGCTCAACTCAACGTCCCCCAGTCGCGGCCCCAGCAGATTGATGCCTGGTTCGGTTGGGCGCTGCTAGCTCTAGGAACGGGGTTGGCTGCGAACACCGTGCTCGGGCCCTGGATCACGGACGCTATCCACTACCCGTTCTCTGAGACGCTGCGGAATCAGACCATCGGCCTCGAGGCCGTTTCACTGCTTGTGGTCGCTCCGCTATGCCTCGCCGCGGGTCTGCTCGCTCGACGTGGCCATCGTGGTGCAGCCGTGGTTGCTCTCGGCCCTGCCGCCTACAGCGCGTACATGTTCGTGCAGTACATCGTCGGCCCCGGGTATCTGCGTTACCCGCGTGTGCTGCCGTTCCATCTCGCACTATTCGTGCTCAGCGTGGTCGTTGGCATCAAGGCATGGACGCTGATCGACGAGCGCGATCTGCCTACCGAGACCGAAAGGCTCGCAAAACGGCGGTCGATTGTGGTGCTGGGACTCGGCGCGTTCGTCCTGCTGCGGTATCTGCCCGCGCTTGCCGGGGCGTGGACCAACCAGCCGATCTCACCGGAGTTCTCGACCGAGCCGGCGATGTTCTGGTCGATCCTCGCGCTAGACCTCGGGCTGGTCGTGCCCGGTGCCGTCGCCGTGGCTGTCGGTCTACGTCGGTCGCCCCCTGCCGCGACCAAAGGTCTGTACGCCCTTATCGGATGGTTCGCGCTGGTTCCACCGTCGGTCACCGCCATGGCCATCGCGATGGTGATCAACGACGACCCGGCCGGGTCTCCTGCACAGGTGGCCGTGTTCACGGTCTCCACCGGGATCTTCTGGGCGATCGCCTATCGCGTGTTCCGGCCACTGCTCACCGTCGACAAACACCAATACCTCGACGACCACCGTCCATGAGAACCGCGCTCAGCAGACGTGGAACGCCCTGGTCCAAACGACGCCGAGCTTCACGGACACCTCGAGCCGGTTCGACAGAACCCAGTGCTGCCATCCGCAGTGCGGTTCGACCCCGGCTCGGCGCTGGCGTATACCTCTACTGGCTGCCGCTGGGAGCGGGCGCGTACGTGGTTCGGCTCAGCGGCCGGGCGTTCGAGGCAATCATCGCCAGACTCCAGCACCGCCCTCCCCACGACCTCTACCACTCGGCCCTTGAGGTGGTGACCGGCAACAACCGGTTCATCATCGAGATGACACCGGTTCCTGCGCATGGCGACGATGACCGAGGCGTCGTCGCCGAGGGTGCAGTCGGATCCAGATGGGCACGACCGCTCCGCGTGTTCCGTTACGAGATCCACCGATGGCGCAACGGCGTCATCCCCGATGTCGCTTCCGCCGTAGACAGCCCCGTCTTGGTGTCGAACGACCCCCTCGTCGCAGAGCGGCTCGTCGAGCTCACTCGGTCGATCCCCGCACCCGTGTGGGGGCGCGACGAACTGCGCGCCGGAGAGATGTGGAACTCGAACTCGGTTACGTCCTGGCTCCTCGCTGGCAGCGGCGTCGACATCGGCACCCTCAGACCCCCTGGCGACGGTCGGGCGCCCGGGTGGGACGCGGGCATCACGATCGCCAGACGACCCGCGAGCGACTCCGTTCGCCCATTCAGTGCGGACCGGGACGACCCGTGAGGGTGATAGGCCTGCCACTATGACGCGGCTACTGCCCGACCACCTCGCCGCGGAACGTCACCTCGGCGGCCGGGCCGTGTGGTTGCGCGCTGCCGTGCTCGGTGCCAACGACGGCTTGATTTCCACCGCGAGCCTCATGGTCGGCGTGGCGGCGGCGGACAGCGCCAGATCCACGATCCTCGTCGCTGGCATAGCCGGGCTCACTGCCGGCGCGCTGTCGATGGCAGCCGGTGAGTACGTGTCGGTGAGCTCGCAACTCGACAGCGAGCGGGCCGACCTCGAGCGCGAACGTGCCGAGCTCGCCGACGCGCCAGAGGCGGAACAAGCCGAACTCGTGCGGATCTATGAGCAACGTGGGCTCAGCCCCGGCCTGGCCCAGCAGGTCGCCGCCGAGCTCTCACAACAAGACCGCCTGCCCGTCCACGCCCGGGATGAGCTCGGGATCGACCCCCAAGCCCTCGCCAACCCCGTCCAGGCATCGGCGGTGTCCGCACTGAGCTTCCTCACCGGCGCCCTGCTGCCCGTCCTCATCGTCGCCCTTGCGCCGGCCTCATCTCGCATGCCGATCACCGTCGCCGTCACGCTCGTCGGACTCGTTGCGCTCGGATCCTTTGCCGCCCGACTCGGCGGGGCACCGCAACGACGAGCAGCCATCCGGGTCCTCATCGGCGGCTCCCTTGCGCTGCTCATCGCGCTCGGTATCGGCCGGCTGACTGGAAGCGCCGTCTAGGGCCGCGCCAGCTCTGCCGCGTGAGTGGTCGCTAACCGACAGCCACTCGGCAGTGGCTAGACCGCGGTGCCGTACGTCGATCGCGCTCCTTCGAGGCGCGGCGGAGCTCCACGACGATCCGCTCGATCCGCCGCCAGTGCGCTCAACCGACCCGGGCGATGACTACCTCATCGCCCTCGCCGCCTCGACCCAAGGACTGATCGTGACGGGTGACCACCATCTCCTCGATCTTGACAAGACGCTGCCGGTCTACACCTCGGTCGCGTTTCTCGCCCTGCTCGACGCCGGAGGCCACTGACACGCAACGCTCGAAGCGTCGTCACTTTCGTTCACGAGGAACCCCTCGGTGTCGCGGTTGAGGCGCCTCAGCGTCCCTGGAAGTCGGGGTCCCGCTTTTCGAGGAACGCGGTGACGCCCTCGCCGAAGTCCTTGCTCTGGAACAGCGGCAGCAGCTGGAGGAACACGTGGTGCACGTTCTGCTCGAACGTCTCGGTCTCGGCGAGCCGCATCATCCGCTTGATCGCCCGCACGGCGAGCGGCGCGTTGGCGGCGATCTCGCCCGCCAGCTCGATCGCTGCGCCTCGAGAGCTGGCCGGCTCGGGAACCACGTGGTTGACCAGGCCGAGCTCGAGCGCCTCCTCGGCGATGAGCGTGCGACCGGTGAACGCGATCTCGGCCGCCTTGGCGTAGCCGACGATGCGCGGCAGCAGCCACGTGCCGCCGCTCTCGGGCAGGATGCCGCGCTTGGCGAAGCCGGGCGCGAGCTTGGCGGTCTCCGCGGCGATGCGGATGTCGCACCCGAGGGCGAGGTCGAGGCCGTAGCCGGCGGCGCCGCCGTTCACTGCGGCAGATCGTCGGGCGTGTCGACGTTGTGCAGCACCGTCGGTGGCGTTGTACGCGGATCGAGTTCGCCTGACCGCGGCCTGCGAGGCGTCCGTCGGCCGGTCGCCGAACGCGTTGCCGTCAGCTGCACCCTGCAGGTCGAGGCCGGCGCAGAACGCCTTGGGACCGGCGCCGGTGATGACGATGCATCGGACGTCCTGGTCGGCATCGGCGGCGACGAGTGCCTTCGAGAGGGCCTGGAGCATCGGACCCGAGATCGTGTTCATGCGGTCGGGTCGATTGAGGGTCAGCACCTCGACGTGGTCGCGGCGCTCCACGAGCAGTTGATCGGTCACCGAACGACCTTAGAGGTGACGGGCACGCCCACGTCGTCCGGTCTGGGCGAATCGATCTGCGTGGTTGTCAGGTGATGGTGGTGGCGAACTCCGCGATCCGGTTGGCGGTGCGTTGCGGGTCGACGAGCTGGACGAAGTGGCCGAGGCCGTCCCACACCTCGATCTCGCCGTTCGGGATGAGGGCTTGCAACGGGCGTTCACGGTCGGACAGCTCGGCGCCGAAGAGTCCGAGGTATGGCGCAAGGACGCTCGGCAAGGTGGCCTCGACCTGGGCGATCAGCGCGGCGGGAGGGGTGTCGAAGACGGTTCCCAGACCCCGAGCACGACCTCCGGAGTGGGTCGGAGGCTGTCGATGGCCTCTCGGTACGGGCCGGGAACGAGGTCCGCCCGAAGGGTCTCGAAGAACGTCTCCCACGCTCCGGTGAACGCGGCCGGGTCACCACGAAATCTCTCGGCCAGCGGTACGAGCAACGCCTGGAACGCTTCGGTGTCGAAGGTCTGGTCGACGTTCACGACACCCCTCACCGACAACGCCGTCGCCGCGAAGGTGGCGATGAACCCGCCGTAGCTGTGGCCCACGAGCACCGGAGCCTCGAGCTGTAGATGTTGGAGCAGTGCACCGACGGCGCCGATCTGGGCGAACAGGTCGACGCCGCCGAGCACGGGGGAAGCTCCGTGACCGGACAGGTCGACGTTGATGCATCGAAAGCGATCGGCCAGCAGCTGCACGACGGGCGACCAGTGGGACCGATCGGCGGTGATCCCGTGCAAAAAGACGAGAACGGGGCCCGCCCCCGACTCCTCATAGGCCAACAGTTCGCTCATGACCGAGAAGCTACGACCTGTGCGTCGGACGGCGCTGCCTTGCGCGCCGGGTAGCGAGCCGCCCATGGCCGCGTGGCCTCGAGTTGCCCTGCGAGGCGAAAAAGCGTTGCTTCGTCGCCGTAGCGACCGAGGAAGTGCACGCCAATGGGAAGGCCGTCGGCGTTCCACCAGAGGGGGACCGACATCGCCGGGTTGCCGGTGATGTTGGCCACCACGCCGGCGTAGCGCACGGTCTCGCCGCCGGCGCGCAGGGCCCGGTAGGGGTCGTCCTTGGTCGAAGTGATCTCTCCGATGGGCGCAGGTGGTGCACTCATGGTCGGGGTGAGGTAGGCGTCGTAGCCCGCGGGGCCACCGGCGAGGAACCGGGCCACGATCCGCCCGAAGCGCTGGAGGTCCTCGACCGCGAGCAGGTACTGCCCAGCGCTGATCCGTCGGCCCTCCTCCCAGAAGGCCCTGGTCAACGGTTCGATGTCGTCGGGCTCCGGGCTCTCGCCCGAGCTTGCGCACCCAGTAGCCGAGGATCCAAGCCACCGCGCTGTTCATCATCGTGCCGATGGCTCCTCCGACCTCTGGGGTGAGCCCGGGGAGCGTCACCTCTTCCACGTCGTGGCCGAGCCCCGCGAGTAACGCAGCGGCGTCGGTGACCGCTGCGACGGAATCGGGGTGGCCGAGGTCGCCTTCGGCGGTGCGGGTCGACCACGCGATGCGCAGCCGACCCGGATCGCGCCCGACCTCGTCGAGGAACGGGCGCACCACTGGCGGCGCCGGGTAGGGGTCTCCGGGCATGGGGCCGTGCACGGCGTCGAGCAGCGCGGCGCTGTCGCGCACCGTGCGCGTCAGGGCGTGCTCGACGGCCCCCCGCCGACGGCGTCGCCGTACTCGGGCCCGAGCGGGACGCGGGCTCGGGTGGGCTTGAGCCCGAACAGGCCACAGGCGCTGGCCGGGTAGCGGATCGACCCGCCGAGGTCGTTGCCGTGCGCCATCGGCACCATGCCGGACGCCACCGCGGCGGCGGAGCCACCGCTGGACCCGCTGGTGGAGCGATCGGTGTCCCACGGGTTGCGGGTGGGGCCGTGCAGGACCGGTTCGCACGCCGGGGCCATCCCGAACTCGGGGGTGTTGGTGCGACCGAGCACGACGAGCCCGGCGCGCTCGAGCCGCAGTGCGAGCTCGCTGGTGAAGGTCGAGACGTATCCGGCCAGGAACCGTGAGCCCTCGTCGAACGGGGTGCCCCGGCGTTCGATGATGAGGTCCTTGAGGAGGTACGGCACGCCGCCGAAGGGCCCGGACGGGTGGGTCGCTGCCCGGGCCCGGGCGTCGTCGAAGGCGGTGTGCACGACCGCGTTGAGCGTCGGGTTGAGCGCTTCGATGCGCTCGATGGCGGCGTCGACCAGCTCGGTCGGCGGTCGCCTCTCCGCGTGGCCACGAGCTCGGCCTGCGCGATGCCGTCGAGCGCTGCGAGCTCTTGGGCGGCCGTCACCACGGCCTCGGGTCTGGCGCGTGAACCCGGTGGGCGTCGGAGACTTGGATGGTCGTCGTCATGTCCCGTTGGCGCCAGATCGTGGCGAGCCGTCGTCAGAGCGGATATGGCGGCACGATGGTGTGGTGATGACGCCGGGTCTGGTGGGCCGCGACCAGCAGCATCAGGCGTTGGTGGATGCGGTTGACGCGGCGGTCGCAGGGTCGGGCGGCGTGGTGTTGGTCGTCGGCGAAGCCGGCATCGGGAAGACGTCTCTGGTCTCCGCCGCGCTGGCGCATGCCCGCCACGCGGGCGCACTCGTCGGGGTCGGGACGTGCTGGGACGGCGAGGGCGTCCCTGGCTACTGGCCCTGGATGCAGGTCGTGCGGGCGCTGCACCTCGAGGTTGACGACGCGACGTGGGCGCTGGCCGAGAGCGATGCTGGCGCGGGACTCGGCCGGCTGCTCGGCGGCGACCGCGGAGCCAGTGTGGACGCCGACTCCTTCGCGCCGGTCGACGCAGTGGCCACCCTCGTCGCCAAGCTGGCGCATGACCAGCCGGTCGTGGTGGCCGTCGAGGATCTTCATTGGGCGGATCCCGCCTCGGTTGGTTTGCTCGCAGCGCTCGTGGCGCCGGCGCGCCTGGGCCGAGTCCTTCTGCTCGGGACCTATCGCGACGACGAGGTCGCCGTCGCCGACCATCCGCTGCGCCGCCACCTCGCTTCCTTGGCAGCCCGGTCCACCACGATCGCTCTGACCGGTCTCGACAGGGACGCCTGCGCCGTGCTGCTCGCCGGCGCCGGCATCGACGCCGGGACCGCCGACGAGGTCCACCGGCGAACGGGCGGCAACCCGTTCTTCTTGCAGCAGCTCACCCAGCTCTGGGACGCGAGCGGCACGGCCACGCTCACGCCTGCGGGTGTTGGCGCCGTCATCGAACGCCGCCTGGCCCGGCTGCCCTCCACCGTCGCCGCCACGTTGGCCGCCGCCAGCATCCTCGGCCCGTCCTTCGACCACGAAGTCCTCGCAACATCCCTGGACGCCGATCGCGACGAGATCGTGACCCACCTCGTCGCCGCCCGAGCTGCCGGCCTCGTCGTCCCGGATCCCGGAGGTGGATGGCGATTCGTCCATGACCTCATGCGCGAGGCGCTCATCGACGCCACCCCGGAACCCGAGCGCCGGCGCCGCCACGCCGCCGCCGTGCGCGCCATGAGGGCCGTCGCCTCAACGAGTGGAGCCATCCTCGCTCCGGCACTGGCGCACCATGCTGTCCACGCCATCCCAGAGATCCCGACCGGCGAGGCGGTCGAGCTGTTGTTGGCCGCCGCCTCCGGCGCCTCGGCACGCCTGGCTGCGGAAGAGGCTGCCGGGCACTTGCGTCGGGCTCGAGACCTCCTCCAGCCGGACGACCCCCGCCGTCTGGCGATCACTGTCGACCTCGCTGCCGAACAGCGACGAGCCGGGCACTTGGAGGAGAGCAGGGCTACGTACGCTGCGGCGCTGGCCGGAGCCAGGACGTTCGGCGCATCTGAAGTCTTCGCGCAGGCCGCGCTCGGTCTTCACACGCTCGGCACCCTCATCTACGACGACCCTCGCCACGACGCCGTGCTGACCGAAGCGCGCGATCTTCTCCTCGCCGATCGGCATCTGGCGTCCGCCGCCCGTGACGAGCTGCACGCTCGCGTCCTCGGCGCACTCGTCCGCAACCGGGTCCATCAGACCGAACACGATCGCTCCGGCCTCGACGAGCTCAGCGCCGAAGCCGTCGCGTTGGCGCGTCGGAGTGGCGATGCCCGCACCATCGCTTTCACGTTGCTCGCCCGCCACGACGCCATCTGGGAGCCCGACACCGCGTCGGAACGACTGGCGCTCACGGCGGAGATGGCCGAGGCGGCCCGGGCTGGCGACGATCCGGAGATGGAGCTTCAGGCCATCGAGCTCGAGTTCGCGGCACGGATGGAGCTGGGCGACCCAGAAGCCATCCGCGCCGTCGCCCGCTACGGCGAGTTGGAGCGCCACCTCAACCTCCCCCGCTGCCGATACCGGGCGCTCAGCCGACGCGCCGCCGTAGCGACGATCCAAGGAAGGTTCGACGAGGCCTCCGCGCTCGTCGCGGACGCGTACGCGCTCGGCGAACGAATCGGCGAGGTCGACCGCGACGGCGTCTTGTGTGACCAGTCCTGGGAGATCGCCCGTCTCCGCGGTGACTTCGCCACCCTGGATGGACTGCTCGAGCGGTTCGCTGCCGACCCGCACATCATCATCGTCGAGTTCGGAGTCGCCCTCGAACGACGGGACAGCGTCCGCGTGGTCCAGCTGCGCCAGCAGGTCATCGACCTTGGCGTCATCTGGCCCCGCTGGGCGCGGACCATCTGGTGGACCACCCAAGCCGAGAGCGCCATCCTCCGCAACGATCTCGACGAGGCCCGGCAGGTCCGCGCAGCCCTGCTCGTGCATGCCGGCGGCTGGGCCGTGCTCGGTGGCGGCGTCATCGTTCGGGGCCCAGTCGACCACTGGGTTGCCGCACTTGACCTGGCGCTCGGCGACCTCGACGCCGCCGTCGCCGGGTTCGAGTCCGCCCGTTCCTCGGCCGAGCGCTTCGGCGCCCGACCATGGGTCGTCCACGCCCGCCTCGGCCTCGCCCGCGCGCTCCTTGCCCGCGACGGTCCCGGCGACCGAGCCGACGCCGACCTCGCCATCGCCGCAGCTACCGCCGAGGCAACTGCGCTGGGCATGCAGAGCGCAGTCGCAACCCTCACCACCCTGACGCGGCCAGATCGCCGGCGCGGCCGGTTCGTCCGTGACGGCGACGTATGGACCATCGAGCTTGGCGGCCAAGTCGTGCGGCTTCCCGACGCAAAGGGCTTGCGCGACCTGCACGCCCTCGTCGCCAACCCCGGCCGCGACATCGCTGCGCTGGAGCTTCTCAACCCTGAAGGCGGTGCGATCGTCGTCGCTTCACGGCGCTTCGGCGCCGACGCCGTGCTCGACGATCAAGCCAAGGAGGCCTACAGGACGCGGCTCGCCGCCCTCGACCACGACATCGACCGGGCCCTGGACCGCAACGACGACACAATCGCGCAGCACCTCGACGCCGAACGAGACGCACTCCTCGCCGAGCTCAAGTCGGCCACCGGCGTCGGCGGCCGCAACCGGCGGCTCGGCGACGACGCCGAACGCGCCCGAAAAGCAGTGACCGGACGCATCCGCGACGCGCTGCGACGCCTCGCCGACCGCGCCCCCGAGCTGGCGGACCACCTCGACGCCTCGTTGGTCACCGGAACAAACTGCCGGTACGACCCCCACGATCCTGTCGAATGGGAGACCTGAACAGAGCGTGCCGGGGCCGGCGAATCATGCAGTTTCGTGTGGGCATGCGAGGAGCGCATCGTCTGCAGTCGCCGAGCTGGTCATGCTCGGGTGACGACCTCGTACCACGAAAGTTCGCGACCTTCGGCGACACGCTCGTCCCAAGCGCGGTGGCCGAGGCGAGTTCGCGCGGCGGCCAACCGCGGCGCGGCGAACACGGCAGCGCCCCGGCATCTCGTAACCGATCCCATCTCGTTCGCGCATGGCGGCATGGACGCCGACGAGTCTGGCCGCGGCCTCGTCGTCGACATCGGCGTGGGCGGCCGCCAGCACAGGAAGGGTCATGTGCCGACCGACCTGTTCGCCGATCTCGTCGACCAGCGCGTAGGACCGCAGCAGAAGTTCCATCGGCGCGTCATCGACCAGCGCCAAAGTCGTGAGCGCGGACGACTGGCACGACTTGCACCGCACCGACTCTGCGATCGCGAGCGACTTGGCGCCCAAGTCCCGTGCCTCGGCCAGTCGGCCCTGCGCGTAGGCCATGTCGCCGTCGATGCTCACCCATGCGCCGTACAGGTGTCGGTCTTCGAGCTGGGCAAGCTCGTCCATCCTGCGCCGGTGGTACTGGCGCGCAGCCCTCAGATCACCGCGCGCGCACGCAACCCAGGCACGCAGGTCCCATACCCGTGGGAGCGTTCCCTCGTGCTGCGGCTCGTCGAGCACCGGCATGCAGCGCGCGGCGAGCTGCTCGGCCGCATCGATGTCGCCGCGCCAGAGCGGCACGATGGCGGCCAGCGCCTCGGCCACCGCGCCAGAATCGCGATCATTGGCGACCTTGGCTGCGATAGCGGCGAGCTCGTCGACCGATGCGAGGTCGTTCATCATCGCGATCATTCCGGCGCCGTAGATGGCCCGACACCGATCGAGTGCGGGCATGGCGTCGGCGCGACCCGCGAGCTCGCGCACCCATCTCAGCCCTTCGACCCGGCGCGCCCGGCCGATCCAGAAGTGGAACAGGTCCCCGGCGACGCGCAGGCCGAGGCTCGGGTCGCCCTGATCCGCGCACCACTCCAACGCCGCCTGCACGTCGTCGAACATCACGCCGGCGCGGTCGAACCAAGAGACTTGGTGAGGACCGACGAGCTGCGTGGCCGCCTCGGCCGCGAACCCGGCGACCCAGTCGAAGTGGCGAGCCCGCCACGTGGCCGGGTCGGCGAGCTTCTGCGCGGCGTAAGCGCGGAACGTGTCGAGCATGCGGAACCGTCGCTCGGCGTCGACGGTCACGAGCGACGCCCGCACCAACCGGGTGAGCGCCGGCGCGACCGCCGACCGGGGAACGATGCCGTCCGCCGCGACGGCTTCAGCATCCTCCAGCGTGAAGGAGGAGCGAAACGTCGACAAGCGTTCGAACACCCGCCGTTCGTCGGGCTCGAGCAGCTCGTAGCTCCACTCCACCATCGCGCCAAGGCCGCGCTCGGCGCGGCTGGCCGTGGCGGGCGCGATCGTCGAGCAGCGCGAAGCGGTCGTCGAGGCGGGCGACGAGCTGGCCCGGCGTCATCACCGGTGCCCGCGCCGCGGCTAGCTCGATCGCGAGCGGCAGGTCGTCGAGCCGCTCGCACAGCGTGTCGACCTCGGGCGAGGACGTGCCTGCGCGATCGGCGAACAACCGCACGGCGTCGGCGCGCGCCAGCGCTGCGACCGGTACCACTCGTTCCTCCGGCAGGCCAAGCGGCTCTCGGCTCGTGGCCAGCACCGGACAGGCGAGGATGTCGGCCACCTCGGCTGCCGCGTCGAGTACATGCTCGCAGCTGTCGAGCAGCACCAGTCCGTCCTCGAGCGCGTCCGCCACGCTGTCGACGACCGATCGGCCCGGCTGCGTCGCGATCCCAGCGGCTGCGGCCACCGCCTCCCAGACCCGCTCGGCCGATACGGCGGCAAGGTCGACGAACACGACGTGGGCCGCGTCGCCCACGGTCGCGAGTGCGACGCGCGTCTTGCCCACGCCGCCAGACCGACGAGCGTCACGAGGCGCGATCCGCGCAACGTGGTCCGCACCACCGCGACGAGCTCCTCGCGACCGACGAGTGACGTGGACGGGCGAGGCAGTCGCCGGCGACTGGCGGAAGCGGCTGCGCGCGCCGGTGCGTCGAGCACGGCGCGCTCGGCCTCGATGAGATCCGGGCCCGGGTCGAGTCCGAGGTCTTCGGCGAGGACGTGGCGGGCGCGCTGGACGGCGCGCAATGCCTCGCCCTGGCGGCCGTCGGCGGCCAGGGCGCGCACGAGCATCGCCCACCGGCGCTCGCGATAGGGGTCCGCAACGACGAGACGTTCGAGCTCGGCGGCAGCGGCGCCAGCGCTACCGGCGGCAAGCAGCGCCTCGGCGGCGTCGTCCTCCAGGGACACGCGCAGCGACCCGAGCCGCACACGCTCGCCCGCCGGCACCGCCACAGGGTCACCGCGCCAGCGCGCGAGCGCCGCCGACGCATCGCCGGCGGCCGCGAGCCGCTCGACCTCGCGCACATCGACGTCCGCGACCAAGCGATAGGCGCCGCCGACAGTCTCAATGGCGCCCGCGCCAACCAACCGCCGCAGCCGGCTGATCGCGTTTTGCAGAGCCTTTTGCGCGGTGAGCGGTGGGTCCTCGCCCCAGACGTCGTCGACGAGCTGCCCGGCCGTCACCGCGTGCGGTGCGCGCACGGCGAGGGCGGCGAGCACCGTGGCCTCTCGCCCGGTAACCGGCGTGCCGTCGACCTCGACGGGACCGAGGATGCGAACCTCCACAACCCGGAGATTAGGGACTGTTACCGCGTCGATACCGCGCCGTGACCGCGGTGCCCGACGCTTCGGCCATGACCATCACCACCGACACCGAGACCATCGACCCCGAGGCGGTCGCCGCGTTCGCCGGCCGCGTGTTCGGCGCCGCCGTGGGCGGCGGGATCACCCTGCTCGTCGACGTCGGCCACCGCGCCGGCCTGTTCGACGCCGCCGCCGGCGCCGGGCCGCTCACGAGCGCACAGCTCGCGGACCGCGTCAGCGGCTCCGAGCGTCACGTCCGCGAGTGGCTCGGCGGCATGACCACCGCCGGCGTCTTCACCTACGACTCCGCAACGGCGACGTATGAGCTGCCGGCCGCCCACGCAGCGGTGCTCACCGGGAACACGTCATCGAACATCGCACCGATGGCGGCGGGCCTCGCCCTGCTCGCGGCCCACGTGCCCGCCGTCGCCGACACGATCCGCCACGGCGGCGGGATCCCCTATGACGCCTATCGTCCGGCGTTCACCACCTGCATGGACCAGATCATGCGGCGCATCTACGACGACGCCGTGCTCGACGGGTACGTCGCCGCCGTTCCCGGTCTCCCCGAGCTGCTGACCGAGGGCGCACTCGTTGCCGACATCGGCTGCGGCACCGGTCACACGACCAACCTGCTGGCCCGCGCCTTCCCGACCTCGACGTTCGTCGGCCTCGACATCGCCACCGACGCCATCCAGCTCGCCCGCGGCGAGGCGGCCGACTGGGGTCTCACCAATGTGCGGTTCGAGGTGGCCGATGTCGCCGAGCTCGACGGCCCCTACGACGTCGTCGTCGCCTTCGACTGCATCCACGACCAGGCGCGCCCTGCCGACGTGCTCGCCGCAGTGCGACGCGCCTTGACCCCCGACGGGTTGTTCATGGCCGTCGACGTTGGTGTCTCGTCGCACCTCGAGGAGAACCTGATGAACCCGATCGCTCCCTACTTCTTCACAACGAGCCTGTTCCATTGCATGCAGGTGTCCCTCGCTGACGGCGGTGCCGGACTCGGCGCGTGCTGGGGCCGGCAAACGGCGACGCGGATGGTCGCGGACGCCGGATTCGAGTCGGTGACGCTGCTCGAGACGCCAGCGCAGGACCCGATGAACGTCATCATCGTCGGGCGCGCGTCGCAGGAGGGGTCAACGCCCTAGCGCTCGCGTGATCACTATCAAGTACCGGTCCCCGCCTGACCCTTGGAATTCAGCGGCGGCCTGGCACCAGCGGTCGTGGCCGCCTCGTCGGCGTATGGCACTTCGGGGGACGGATCGTCGGGCCGTCGTCGACGGCCGGACCCCGAAGGTGCGCTCACCTTCAGACGGGCCGCTCGCCGACGGTGCTGACCCGGAAGCCGTGCCGGACGTTCGGGAAGTAGTCCCACATCGCGTAGTGCTGTACGCAACGGTTGTCCCAGATGGCCACTGATCCCGCTTCCCACTGGAAGCGGACCTGATAGTGCGGGTTCTCGATGTGGCTGTAGAGGAAGTCGAGCAGCGCCTTGCTCTCGCCAGCGGCCAAGCCCTTGATGCGCGTGGTGAACGACCGGTTGACGTAGATGGCGCGCCGTCCGGTGACCGGGTGGGTGCGGATCACCGGGTGAACCGATCGGGGGAACGCACCGTCGCGGGAGTTCTCCTCCTTGGTGCCGTAGCGCCCCGCGTACACGTGGGCGCCGTCGTGTACCGCCTCGAGGTCTCCGAGGAACTCCTTCATGCGGTCCGACAGCGCGTCGTAGGCCGCGTACATGGATGCGAAAAGTGTGTCGCCGCCCGTCGGTGGAACGGTCGTCAGCCAGAGGATGGTCGCCAGCGGAGGTGCCTCGTCGCAGCTCACGTCGGTGTGCCAGCCGTTGCCGGCGACGACCTTCGACCGCTCGTCGGCGTGGATGATCATGATCTCTGGGTGGCCGTCGACGGTCGGTGCGGCCGGGTGCACGTGCAGGGGCCCGAAGCGCTGGCCGAGCGCCTTCTGTTCCTGGGGATCGAAGTGCTGATCACGGAAGAACAGCACCTGGTGTTCGGCGAAGGCGCGGGACACCTCGTCCCACGTGCTTTCGTCGAGGTTGGCAAGATCGACGCCACTGACCTCGGCGCCGATGACCGGTGTGACCGGGCGAACCGCGATCCGTTCGTACGTCTCGACGCTGGGCTTCGTCATCAACGGTGCCATGGGGCAGAACGCTACGCCTCACCGAGAGAGGCGTCTGTGCGGATGAGCCGTACTCGTCCCGGCCAGGGTGCTCGCCGTCGACCGTGGTGTTGGTCGCTATCGAGCGCGCCATGTGAGACGGTCAGGCCGCCTTCTCGAGGATGTGCACCCCGCAGGCCTGCCCGAGACCGATCACGTGGGCGAGACCGACCTTGGCGCCGACGATCTGGCGGTCACCCGCCTCACCACGGAGGTGGTGGCAGATCTCCCAGATGTTGGCGATGCCGGTCGCTCCGATCGGGTGGCCCTTCGACTGGAGGCCGCCGGACACGTTGACCGGGAGGCGGCCGTCGCGCCAAGTGGCACCCGACTCGAAGAACGGCACCGCCTCGCCCTCGCCACAGAGCATGAGGTTGTCGTAGTGCACGAGTTCGGCGGTGGCGAAGCAGTCGTGCAGTTCGACCAGGTCGAGGTCGTCAGGCGACACGCCCGCGCTCTCGTATGCCTGGTTGGCCGCCATGCGGGTGAGGGTGTTCACGTCCGGAAGCACCTGGCAGCCGTCTTGCCACGGGTCGCTGGTGAGCACCGACGCCGACACCTTCACCGCTCGCTTCTGCTGCTCGGTCGAGAGCGACTTCAACCGCTCGCCCGACACGACCACCGCGGCTGCGGCCCCGTCGCAGTTGGCCGAGCACATCGGCCGGGTGTTCGGGTACGCGATCATCACGTCGTTCTTGATCTCGTCGAGCGAGAACCGCTTGGAGTACGTGGCCAACGGGTTGAGCGTCGAGTGCGAGTGGTTCTTCTCCGAGATGCGGGCGAAGACGTCGAAGGTGGCGCCGCCGTACTTGTGGTCGTACTCCATGCCGACCTGGGCGAACACGCCCGGCATGGCGGTGGTACCGATGCGGCCGTCGATGCCTGCCACCGCGCCGAGACGTCCGCTCGGCTCCCAGGTCTGCGCGTCCTTGCGACCGCCGCCACCACCGCCGAGCAGACCGGCGCCGGCCAACTTCTCGACGCCGACTGCCAATCCCATCTCGCACTCTCCGGCCTTGATGGCCATGATCGCGGTGCGCAGTGCCGTGGCGCCGGTGGCACAGGCATTGGCCACGTTGTACACCGGGATGCCGGTCTGGCCGATCTGCTTCTGCAACTGCTGGCCGACCGCGCCGTTGGCGTTCATGAGCGTGCCGCAGGCGAGGATGCCCATGTCCTTCATCGTCACGCCGCCGTCGGACAGCGCGGCCCGAGCCGCCTCGGCGGCAAGGTCGACGATGTCCTTGTCGGGGTGCTTTCCGAACTTGGTCATGTGGATGCCGAGGATCCAGATGTCGTCGGTTGCCATTGTCCGTCCCGTCCCTCTCGTGTCCGGTTGGCTCAGCCGACCGGCTCGAAGCCGTAATTGATCGCTTCGGTGCCCTCGCTGTCAGTGCCGACCGGCACCGTCGTGAGCTTCACCTTCATGCCTACCGACACGTGGGCGGGTGTGGGTTCAACGTTGACGAGGTTGCCCTTCACCTGTGTGCCGCCACAGTCGAAGATGCCGGCGACGAAGGGGACAGGCACACCCGGCGCCGCGAACGTGACGATGGTGAACGCCCTCAGTTCGCCCTCGGTCGACAACGGTTGCTTGGTGAACTGGTCGCCCTCGCACGCGGCGCAGGCGTTGCGACGACCGAAGTAGGTGGCGCCGCACGATGTGCACACGTTCGCGATCAGATGGGGCTCAGGCTCGAGAACGAGATAGTCGACGAACGGAATTTGCTTGGCCATCGGCTGCAGCTGCCCCCTGCGTAAGGACATCAACGTGTGATGCGCGTCGCACGTGTCTACTGCGCGTGACCCATCGAGGTCGACTCGCTGTCACTGATGCCGCCAACGGATTGCCAAGAGGGGGGTCCTGACCGAAGTCCGAAGTCAGATGCTCGACCTGCGGCTTCGCCGCGTTCCGGCAGGTCAGCAAGCGCACCTCCTGCCACCTGCTGCTACCGCGAACTACCTGTCACCCCGTGTTCGATGGATTGCTGATGGACTCGCTGGAGGTCACTCAAATCGTCACGGTGGTCACCCGGACGGGGGCGACGACGGTCGCCATGTCGTCCGGATCGCTCGTGAGGATCGTGAACGAGCCTGGCCGAAACCTCGTCGCCGCCCTCCGCGGTCTCGCCGACGCCTACGAGTCGATGATGGCGGTCCCCGCCTGAGCCGAGGCGCCGAAAGGGCAGAGGAGGAGTCGGGGCTACACTGACCCGGTTCCAAACCCGCGCTCGTAGCTCAATTGGATAGAGCATCTGACTACGGATCAGAAGGTTGGGGGTTCGAGTCCCTCCGAGCGCGCTGAAAGTCCCTGGTCACGGGTTCGTGACCAGCGATCGGACTCTCGCTCAGAACCCCTCTTGGCAATCCGTTGGCAATCCCGACGGGCCTAGCACCAGAGGAGGCAGCCCATGCGAGGACACCTGCAGCAGCGAGGCGACGACAGCTGGCGGATCAAGGTCTACGTCGGCCGATCGACGCGACGGCACGCAAGCGCTACGTCGAGCGGACGGTCCGCGGCACGCAGCGGGAGGCCGAGCGGGAGCTGGCCCGGCTGGTCGTCGAGGTCGACGAGGGCCGCCACGTCGGCGGCGGCGCCGATGACGCTTCGGCGAGCTGCTCGACCGGTGGCTGGCCGTGAAGAAGCTCGCCGTCGAGCCGACGACGCTCGAGTCCTACGAGTGGGTCGCCGCGCACGTACCTGCGCCCGGCGCTCGGCGGACCGGAAGCTGGCGTCGCTCCGGCCGATCGACCTCGACAGGCTCTACGCCGACGCTGCACGCGACGCGGCCTGTCGCCCCGGACGGTGCGGATCTGCCACACCGTCGATGCGCCAGTCGCTCGAGCAGGCCCGCAAGTGGGGCCTCATCGCCCGCAGCCCGGCGGTCGACGCCACGCCGCCGAGGCAGCGCCGCCAGGAGGTCACCCCGCCGACGGTCGACCAGGTGCGGGCGCTGCTCGACGCGGCCCGAGCGCGAGGATCCCGAGTTCGGCACCTACCTGTGGGTGCTGGCCGCCACCGGCTGCCGGCGAGGCGAGGGCTGCGCGCTGCGGTGGACCGACATCGACCTCGAGCGCGGCGAGCTGGCGATCCGCCGCTCGATCGCCATGGCCGACGGCGAGCCCTACGAGAAGGGCACCAAGACCCACCAGTCCCGGCGGGTCGCCCTCGACGACGGCGACGGTCGGCGATGCTGCGAGAGCACCGCCGCCGGATGCGGGAGCGGGCCCTCGCGCTCGGCGTGCGCGCTCGGCCGACGACGCCTACGTGTTCGCCGACCTCGAGGGCCGGCCGTGGCGTCCGGACGTGTGCACCAACCGGTTCGGCCGGCTGCGCGATCGCGCTCGGGCTGCGACGCGGTGCGCCTGCACGACCTGCGCCACTTCGTGGCCACGGTGCTCGGCGACGGCGGCATGCCGATCGCCACCATCAGCAGCCGCCTCGGCCACCGCGACACGGCGACGACGCTGAACATCTACACCCACGCCCTCCCGGCCACCGACCAGCACGCCGCCGCCTACCTCGGCAGCCTCCTCGCCGACAGGCCGGCCGCCGCGCCCTGAGGTGGGCTGCTGCACAAGGCATCGAGGTTCAGGTCGTCTCCATAGGAGGCGCCCTCGAAGGCGTCTGCACGCGGCGCGGCCTGGCCGACGCCATCGTCGACCTCCGCGAGGCCGGCACCAGCCTTGCCCAGAATCGGATTTCGCGTCCTCGGGGAGATCGCGACCTGCGAGGCGCTCTTCGTCCGAGAAAAGGATCCGACCCTGGCGAGTTGCCGCTCAGGCTCGGAGCGGTGATCGATGCCCGCCGCAATCGCTACGTCATGCTGCACATCGCCCCGGGGCAGCTGACCGCCCTATCAGCGACCGTTCACGGCTTGGCGGCACCCACCGTTCTCCCTCTCGCAGAGCGAAGTGACCTCGTGGCCCTTCATCTCGTGATCCCAGCGACCTCCTCCTGGGAGAAACTCGGTCACCTGCGTCGCCTCGGTGCAACCGGAATTCGTGGCCCTGACACCTGACGCCCTTATCGCCTAGGACCGTCGCCGATGCCCGGAGCGGTGGCGCTCCATGACCGGTTCCGGGTCACGAGATCAGCAGGCTGCCAGACTTCAGACGTGTCGGGCTTGAGTACCTCGATCGTGGACGCTCTGGACGATGCGATCCTCGACGCCCTCGCTCGCCTCCTTCCGCAGGTGTCGAACTCGGCGGCATCCCTTACCAGAGAGCGTGTCGAGACTGTTCTGGCGGAGCCTTCGACGCACCTCGTTGTTGCCCGCCTCGCCGACCTCGTCGTCGGGATGGCACTCCTGTGTGTATGCACGACCCTGAAGGGCCAGTTCGGACTGGTGGAGGAGGTCGCAGTCGACGAGAAGGCGCGCGGCAGTCACGTCGGAGTCCACCTCATGGTCACGCTGCTCGAACATGAGCTTCCCCCGGTTGGGCGGACACCGAGCCTGAGGCGACGATGGTCGCCCCTGGAAGGATGTTCACGATGCCCCGTCCACACCCGCCGGAGTTCCGTCAGCGCGCTGTTGAGCTGGCTCGGCTCGCGCGAGAAGCCGGTCGCGCAGATCGCCGAGGATCTCGGGATCTCCGATCGCTGCCTGCGCGACTGGATGCGCCAAGCCGACATCGACGAGGGCCGCCGCGAGGGCCTGTCCGAGCGATGAGCGCGCCGAGCTGGTCGAGCTGCGCCGTGAGTTGCGGGTCGCCAAGATGGAGAACGAGATCCTCAAGCGGGCGGCCGCGCTACTTCGCTCGGGAGAACGTTCTCCCAAAATGACCTACACCTTCATCGCCGAGCGCTGCTCGGACCTGCCGGTCGCGGCGTGCTGCCGGGTGATGAAGGTGTCGACCTCCGGGTTCTACGCATGGCGGGCCCAGCCGTGCAGCGACCGCGACCTGCGACGACGCGATCTCGACCAACACCATCGTCGACATCCACCGCATGTCGTCGCCGCTCCTATGGCGTCGCCGCGGGTGCACGCCGAGCTGCGCCTCGGCGAGGACATTCGCTGCTCGCCGCAAGCGCGTCGAGCGGCTGATGCGCCAGGCCGGCGTGGCGGGCATCTACCGGCGACGCGGTCGCGGCTGCACCCGCCGCGACGGCAGCGAGCCCATCCGACGATCTGGTCGACCGCGCCTTCGACCCGGTCGAGGCGCCGACCGGCTGTGGGTGATGGACGTCACCGAACACCCGACCGGCGAAGGCAAGGTGTATCTCGCGCGTCGTGCTCGACGCCGTTCAGCCGCCGGGTTGTCGGCTGGTCGATCGCCGATCACATCCGCTCCGAGCTCGTCGTCGACGCCGTGCAGATGGCGATCTGGCGACGCCAGCCACCCGAAGGCCAGACCATCGCCCACTCCGACCACGGATCGCACTACACGTCATGGGCGTTCGGCCGGCGGCTCCGCGGCGCCGGCCTGCTCGGCTCCATGGGCACCATCGGCGACTGCTTCGACAACTCCGTCGCCGAGAGCTTCTTCGGCACCCTGCAACTCGAGCTCCTCGACGAGCACCGCTGGGCACACCCGCCAGCAACTCGCCCTGGCGATCTTCGACTGGATCGAAGCCTGGTACAACCCGCGCCGCCGCCACTCCTACTGCGACATGCTCAGCCCCATCGACTACGAAACCGCCAACGCGGCATGATCCCCACAACCAACCCGTCCGTCGGAACGGGGGAAGCTCAAACACGCCAACACTCTTGGGCTCAACTTCGTCGAACTCACGTCGCGCCCATCTCGTGAGGCAGCGAACGGGCTCTACAGCTCGCTCGGATTCGAACTGCGCTCGACGAACGTCTACCGCCACGGTCTCGAGGCGATACCCCTACGTCGGTGACGTAGGCCAAGCGACCGAGGACACCATCGCCGAGGGCTCCGAGCGCTTGACAAGCTGAACTCCGACAACGGCGGACAGCCCGACGGCGCGAGTTGTCCCCGTGCTCGGTACTCAGACGTCCAAGCCGTTGTTGTCCTGAGGCATCCCCGCAGCGAAGCGCTTACCGCGGACGACCTTGTGCACCCGATCGGGGGCAGTCGAAAGGTCCTCCCAGATCCACAGCCCCATCGAGCCATCGCGCCCACCGCGGAGTCCACTCTCATCAAGTCAGTACCGTGCCTCCATGTCCGAGCCGCTCGATCCGTATTGCGATGAGGTCCTTTCTGGATTGCTGCCGGTCGAAGTACTCACCGAGTCGAGTCGCGTCTTGGCCTTTTGGGCACCGACGCCTCGGTACGACCGCGCGCACGTGCTCGTGATCTCGAAGGAGCACGTGAGTTCGCTGGTTGAGGCGCCCGACGACCTGCTCGCGGAGATGACGACGGTGGTTCGCGACGTCGCGTCGAAAACTTCACTCTCTGCACGGAGGTACGACGATCACGACGAACACCGGCGAGCTCCAGCATTCGCAGCACCTCCACTGGCATGTCGTCAGTGGTCGCCCGATCGCCGAGCGCTAACGGTGGTCGCCACCGCGCCAAGAAGAGGCACGCCTTCGCCAACCGGTCCAAATGCCCCACGCCCGACTGGCAATCTCGGGAGGTTCGTGAAGGAGATCGTGCTCCGAGGACGGTCGCGGCAGCAGGCGGCGAGGTGCCGCAAAGACCAATGTCAGCTAGGTCTCGCGGAGTCCGGGAGTGGGAAGTCGTCGTTTGCTGGCCACACCGTGATCAGTTTCATCCGGCCATCGTCGGCGACTTCGCAGAAGTCCGTGCCGGGACTGCGGGTGCCGTCGGGCAGTGTCCAGACGAAGCTGTATCGAAAGAAGGAGCCCATTTCCTCGATCTCGGTGACCACGTCGACCCGCACACCGTTCGCCCCTGTGCGGCCTCCGTCGCGCCCCTTGCTCGATGCGTCGCCCTCCATCGTCGGCGAAGTCGCGGCGGCGCTCGACGAGAACGAACCGATCATCGCGGCGACCTCGTCGAGGCCGTGGTAGGTCTCTGAGCCCTGTACGAAGACGATGTCGTCTGTGCAGCATCGGCGCAACGCTTCGACGCGGCCATCGTGGTCGACTCGAACCACGCTCGCCCGTAGGCGACCAACGCTTGGGCTGCAGCCAGCTTCTCTGCCACGGGACTCCCCCTTTTTCGCCGGACGCCGACACGGTACCGAACGCGTTCGATACCATCGCCGGCAATTTGCACGAGCAGCGACCGCGGTCCACAGGTGGACTCTGGTCAGCGCAGCAGGCTGAAGATGTCGGTCGCGGCGCCGGGTGCGCCTCCCTCGCGTTGGGCGGCAACGGCGATCGCTCGTGCTGCGTGGGCAAAGTCTGGCGTTGTGATGACGTTGGTGACGGCTTCCGCGATGTCGTTGGAAGCGGGACTCTCAACGACGACGGCTGCGCCGAGGTCGGCCGCTAGGCGCGCGTTCAGGGGTTGATCCCGGCCAATTGGCGTGCAGACGAGCGGAACACCAGCCATCAGCGCCGCGGCGGTGCTGCCGAGCCCAGCGTGGGTGACCATGACCGCAGCCTCGGCTAACGCCGCCGCGTGATCGGCGAACTCGACGACCTTCACGTTCGCCGGGGCCGACAAGGCGGAGGGGGCGACCTGTCCGGCAGTGGTGACCAGGGCGCGCACGGATAACCCACCCAACGCTTCGACGATGTTGGCGAGCAAGCCGCCCTGGTTCTGGTGAGTGGTGCTGAGACCCACGAGCACTGCGGGGTCGCTGCCCGGCGGGAAAGTCGACGCGCTGACCCGAAGAGCGGGGGCCGAGGAAACCGTAGGAACGCACCGCCGCCGGCAGCTGGACGCTCGGACCGTTGAACACGTGCGGTACTGGCGAGATGATCAAGTCATGGTCGTCGAACAGCGACTCCCAACTCGTGGCCGGGTCGACCCCGAAGTGACCGCGGGTCACGTTGATCGGGTCGGCGAGGAACGGCCAGAGGTCCCCGAACCAGGTGTCCACGAAGGTCTGGTGCACGCTGTGCAACAGGACAACCGAGGGGCAGTTCACCGACTGCGCAGCGGCGAGCGCTCCCGTCAGGTTCGGGTCGACGACGACCACATCGGCCTTCGCCTCCTCAAGGGTCGCGAGGAGGTCTTCGCCGACGTCGGGACCGGTGAGCGCTGGGATCGAGAGTGACAGCTGGGACTCGATCGGCTGGCCGCGCTCGTAGTCGCCGAGGCTCGAGAACTCGTAGAAGTCGCAGCCCGAGCGCTTGGCCCGCAGCCGAACCGACCGTTGGCTGAGGATCGACACCCGAGAACCAAGCTCGACGAGCGCCCGGGCCACGGCGAGGACCGGCGGAATCGTGCCGCCAGCGTCATGGCAGACAAACAGAACCTGTGGACTATTCACGATCGGGACCCCCCCAGAGACACAAACGGTGCCACGACAAGCAACGCGCCCGCCGTGGATTTGGGTTGGAGCGTGTCTCCGATGCCCGGCAGTCCGAAGGCAATCGCCTAGCTGTCCGCGTCTCGAGTGCCCCAACCCCGGCGCCAGCATTCGGGGCAGTCGATGGCGATCTCGTCGACCGCGGCAAGTGGCCGTTACCGCTATTGCAGTCGCTACATAAGTGCATTCTCGGTGCTGGGAAGGCATGGCAGTCATCGTGGGGTCGGGCACGAGAATGGTTGCTTGGCCTTGTTTCGGCCTTCACTCAGGGTCCACGGCTATACCTCTACAATGTCGATGCCATCGTCGACGTTGTTGTCGCAGGCGTTGGTGGCGTTCACGATCGAGGCCGACCACCTCTTCGAGCTCCGCATGCCGCACTGCACGACTGAATCGCGCAAGCGGGGCGAGCCGATGGCGGGGCCGTGGCTCATCTCGATGCCCTTCTGGGCGAACTGCCTCAAACACGTTGAGGCAGCGGGCATGACCGTGGGGGAGCTCTCGGACCACGCGTTGATCGCGGATCGTTTCCTTCCGGGAACAACCCCGGGCTCGTGCGTTGGGGCTACTTGCGTCTCGTGGCTGGCGCTTCGTCGTCGAAGAAGCTGGACCGCGGATGGACCGTATTTCCGACACAGGGCGGCGGCCTCCGCGGCGGACGTGGGCACCCTTGCCCGCTGAGGTCGACGCTCACTGGGTTGAGCGTTGGCCCGAGCTGGCAGCGTTAAGCGGGGCGTTGGAGAGGGCCGTCGCCACAGCCGACCGCGAGCTCCCCGACCACCTTCCCGTCAACGGTGGCCACGATGGGTGGGTCGGTTGCCGCGACGGGCGCCCCGCCCCGCGGGCAGTCTCGACGTGGGCACCCTCCTTGCCAAGGCCTTGCTCCTGTTCACTCTCGAGGTCGAAGCAACCAGCCCCGTAGCGCTGGTCCATTCCACGAACGTGCTGCGGGCTCTTGGCCAGGGGCCGGTCCTCGAGCGGAACCTCCCAGAAGCCATAGGCGGCGCCAAAGAAACGGTCGCCGTGATGACCGGGCAGTGCCGTCGCCTTGGACTGGTCACAATCTCCGCATCGAAGGGGGTGACGATGACCGACGTTGGACGCCGGGCGGCCGACGATGCTGATGCGACGATCGCCGCCGTCGAGGCCGGCTGGCCAAGCAGACTACACGCCCTTCTCGAGCCCCTCGTCGGTGACGGGACCGTCGAAGGTTCGGCCCTCGCCCGAAGCGATCCGGCCGCCTGTGGGAACTTGGCGGCACCGTCGGCCCCGACCGCTCACGCTTCCGCACCATCCAATTGTTTCCCACCGCGGCGGCTACCCGGACGGGAGCTGAGCGTCGATCGGTGGCCGCGGTCGTCGGTCGCCGTCCGCAAAACTGAGGGCGGTGGCAGAAACCGAGTACTCCGATGATGACGTCGCCCTTCGACACATTCGCGGGATCTGCTTCGGCTTCCCCGGTGCCGACGAGTCGGAACTCAGGACCGCCCGCCCATCGCGTCGGCCGGCGGAGGTTCGCTCTCTTCAACGGTGCGTTGTCGCCCCCCTCGTCCGCGGTGGAACGGCTCGGGCCGCTCGTTGCACTTCTTGGCCGATCCCGACGAACTTGAGACGCTCCGCCACGACGGTCGTTTCAGCCCATCACCCCACCACGGTGATCGGGGCTGGCTCGCGATCCGACTCGACCCCGAGCTGATCGAGGGGGACGAGGTCGCTGAGCTCCTTGAGCCGCGTACCGCCAGATAGCTCCCCGCCCGCCCAAGCGATAGAGGCGAGCATGGACCCGTCCTGACGAACGCCGGCCGTCTGATGTGGTGCGCTGGGTTGGATCGAATTCATGCTGCCGAAAGTGATGCAAACGTGATCGAGTTGGAAGTGGGAGCGCCGTTAGTCGTTCAAGAGGTGTGGCGTGGTCGCCTCTGGTGTCCGCGCCCGTTCATTGTCGTCCACCATGACACGGCGCTGTCGGCGCTGTGGATGCCGGCGGGCACCCTATTCAAGGGGCCGTCGAACCCCCGGGACCGGCCTCTCAAAGCGACGCCTAGCGAACGGATGCTCGACAACCTTCACTTCGTCGATTGGAACCATCGTGACGTCGTTGCGCCGATGTCGTCCCTGTGGCTGGTTCCACATGGGGCCTGGTACTCGGCGCAACGCGCCTGGCCCGCCGACGGCACCCGGTTGGGGTGGTACGTGAATTTCCAGGAGCCGCTGCGCCAGCTACCCAACACCCTCGGACCATCGATCTCGCGCTTCGACCTCATCGTCGATCTCGATGGACATCAGAATCTGAAAGACGAGGCCGACTTCGACACACTTTGCAACGAAGGTCTGATCTCGAAAGAGGCATCCGCGGCAGTGCTCCGTGATCTCGCCACCGCACGGCATCGCCTCACGGAGAAGAATTCGCCCTTCGACGAGGCATGGGAGTCATTCGAACCCGACTGGACGATCGCACCACCGACGATGCCGCCCTGATCGGGACGTGATCCACCCGCTCGACTGACGGCCTACGGGTTCCGACGCGGTGTCCGACCGCACGTGGCCGGCAATTCAGCAGCGGGCTGTGACCGAGTTCCCGCTCGCCGGCCGCGGTTCAGGGGCAGCCCTTGCGAGTTCTCGTGTCGCCATCGACCGA
>CAVVPZ010000004.1:0-186519 GCA_963750255.1 uncultured Actinomycetes bacterium
GTCGGCGTCCGGGAACGCCGCGACCAGCACCGGCTCGATGGACCCGCCGGACGAGACGACCGACGCGGCCGCGCCGCCGTCGGGCACCCGCGCCAGGATCCGACGCCAGTGGGCCAGGTGCTCCTCGGCGACGGCCGCGCAGCCCCGTGCCCGGGCCGCAGGAGCCCGGCGTACCGGACGTACGGCTGCGTCCCACGGCCCACTGGTCGTGGTGGTCGACCTCGCCGATCGACGTACCCGGACGGCCAGCGCGACCTGCTCGTCCACGGCGCACCCCATGGCCTAGCGCGGTCTCGCGGTGGCGCGGCTGGTCGCCGACGGCGACGTAGGCGATCGGCGGCAGCGTCGCCCCGACCTCGCTAGCGCCAGGCGGACGCCCGCGGGTGACAGGTGCGCGTCGCCCTCCTGGCGGTGCTTGCGAGTCCACGAGTGCCGGCGGACCTCGAGCGTGCGCACAGGGCTGAGCCTAGGGTGGCGCGATGGCTGACTACCCACGTCTCCTGCACACCGCGATCGACGTGGCCGACTGCCGGGGCCTCGCGGAGTCTCTGACCGCGAGCTGCTCGGGCTGCACTACCGCGACGGCGAGGAGCCGCCGACCGACGGCAGCCCGGACGACGCCGACTGGCTGGTGCTGCTCGACGCCGACGGCAACCGGGTCGTCACCGTCCAGGAGAAGGCGGACACCACCGCGCCCACGTGGCCCTCGGAGGAGGTGCCCATGCAGATGCACATGGACTTCCGGGTGCCGACGGCCGCCGACCTCGAGCGCCACCGCGACCGGGCCGTCGCCCTGGGAGCCCGTGTCCTGTACGACCGTTCGCACGAGGACGGGGAGCCGCTGTACGTGCTGGCCGACCCGGCCGGACACCCGTTCTGCCTGTTGGTCGGGTAGGTCTCACCACGCCGCGCTGAGGAGCAGCACCGGCAACCCGGCGTACGTCGTCTCGCGCTCGACCGCGAGCCCGATCCGCTCGGCGACCCGGCGCGACGGGCACGTTGTCGACGCCCACGATCGCGACGAGACGGTCGATGCCACGTACCCGCGCGTGGTCGCGGCAGGCGGCGGCGGCCTCGGTGGCCAACCCCTGACCCTGGTGCGAGCCAAGCAGGTGGTAGCCGACCTCGAGGTCCTCTTCTGGCCGTCGACGGTCTGCCAGGTCAGCCCGCAGTCGCCGACGAAGGCTCCGTCGTGGTCGTGCAGGATCCAGAGCCCGTAGCCGTCGCGGGCGTACCTCTCCTCCTGACGGGAGATCCACTGCGCCGCCTCGTCCCGTGAGAACGGGTGTGGGTAGTGGCGCATCACGTCGGGGTCCCCAGCAGGCCGGCCATGTCGTCGAGGTCACCGCCGTGCATCCGGCGGAAGGTCAGCCGCGGCGAGGAGGGTACGTCGCTGGCAACCTCACTGGGCACGCCAGCGAGCCTAGGCGGCGGGCCTTTTGGCCAAGCTGGGCGCCGACGTCCTCGCCGTCAACCCATACGCCGCCACAGCTGGCGCGGCCTCGTTCGATCGGAGCGCCCACGCCGGGAACCTGGGCAACTTGGTCCGTAGTTCGGGCGCCCAGGTCGGTGCCGTGATCGATCGTGACGGCGAGCACCTCACGCTCATCGACGACAACGGGCACATCCTCACCGACGACGAGGCCCTTTACGCGCTCGTCTACTTGGTGTGCGCCACGGCCGAGGAGGGTGCGTCGAACCGGATCGCAATCCCTGTCGCCGTGAGCCGGGAGATCGAAAGGTTCGCCGTCGACCAAGGGGCCGAGATCGTCTGGACCAAGCTCTCCACCGCCCACCTCATGGAAGTGGCGGCCGAGGGCGGCGTGCGCCTGGCGGCGAGCCAGGAGGGGGGCTTCATTTTCCCCGCCTTCTTGCCGGCCTACGACGCCACCGCCACCTTCGTCCATCTCCTGGCCCTGCTGGCCAAGACCGGCCTTCGGCTGTCGAAGATCGTCGCCACCGCCCCCCGCATCTCGATCGCCCACGACGTCGTGCCCACCCCGTGGGAGCAGAAGGGCCTCGTCATGCGGACGTTGGTCGAACGGTCGACCGAAGACCTCGTGCTCGTCGACGGCGTCAAGATCTTGCGCGACAACGGATGGATCCTGGTGCTGCCCGACCCAGAGGCACCTGTGACCCACGTGTGGGCCGAGGGCGACTCCGACTCCGACGCCCGGACCCTCGTGCAGGAATACTGCCGGCGGATTCGTCACCTGATGCGCTGAAAGCGCGCGTGCGACCAATCGTTCGTCCGGCAGAATCAAGGTGGTGCCCGATCGATCGTCGCTCACGTTGGGGGCCGTGCTCGCGCTCCTCGGCTTCCTGGTCGTGACCTCGATGGCCACGGGCTCGGCCGAGCGACGAAAGGCGCTGCCCCGCAAAGCCGAGTTGGTGTCGCTCATCGAGTCTCGACGGACATCGGTCGGCGACCTCGACCAAGCGGTCGCCACCCTTCGAGCCGACCTGGCCGAGGCCCAGCTCCGGGCCAGCCGCCTCACGGCGCAAGACCGTCTGCACGCCCAGGCCCACTCCGACCTTGCCCGGCAGGCCGGAACATTGGCACTGCACGGACCAGGCATCGACGTGGTGCTGGCCCCATCAGACCGAACCCCACCGTCGGCCGAAGAAGCCGGTGCCTATCAGATCCACGACACTGACCTGCAGCTCGTCGTCAACGCACTGTGGTCTGCCGGTGCCGAGGCCGTGGCTGTCAACGGCAGCCGGCTCGTCGCCACCACGCCCATCCGCACCGCAGGCGCGACCATCGTCGTCAACTTCCGACCGCTCAGTCCGCCGTTCGTGGTGTCGGCCATCGGCGCCGACCGAGTGAGCTTCGAAGGCAGCGAGATCGCTCGCCGGTTCCGGAGGTGGACGGTGCTCTTCGGTCTCGGCTTCCAGATCAAGGACCGGCCCGACATCGAGGTTCCGGGTTATACGGGACGGGTCGCCATATCGACGGCGACACCGGAGTAGCTGACGTGTTCGCGTTCGTTGGCCTCTTGCTCGGTGCCTTGGTGGCGCTCCTCCTCCGGCCGACGGTGCCGGCCGAGCTCACCCGCTACGTCGCCATGGGTGTGGTCGCCGCCGTCGACGCCTCGTTCGGCGGCGTGCGGGCCTACGTCGAGCAGACCTTCAACGACCGGATCTTCGTGCTTGCCTTCGTCACCAACGCCGCGCTCGGCGCCGGCCTCGTGTGGCTGGGCGATCAGCTGTCGGTCGACCTCACGACGGCGGTGGTCGTCGTGTTCGGGATCCGCATCTTCCAGAACCTCGCCGCCCTCAGGCGCCGATTGTTCGGCGGTTGACGTGACCGCTCCGGTCTCATCTCCGCCTGGCGTCGTCGCCCACGCTCGTCGTGGGGTTGGCGCCCCGCTGCTCCTCGGTGTCGCTGCTGCCGTCGTCGGGTTCCTCGTCGTCGGCCAGCTGCAGGGGCCGCGTCGCGAGAGCCCGCCGCTCGCGGCCGAGTCCGAAGGCGACCTGGCTCGGATCTTGTCCGACCTCAACAGCGAGGCCGATGCTCTCCAGAACGAGATCGCCGAGCTCAAGGTCCAGCTGGGCGAGTTGCAGCGGTCGTCGCTCGACGACACGGCTGCGTCCGAGGCGGCGACCGAACAGCTGCGCAACCTGCAGGTCTTGGCGGGGACGACGGCGGTCACCGGCCCCGGGGTCACCGTCACCATCACCGACCCCAACGCCCTTGTCACCTACGACACGATGATCGACGTCGTTCAGGAGCTTCGCGACGCCGGCGCGGAAGCGGTCGCCGTCAACGGCGTCCGCATCGGGGTGGCCAGCTACTTCGCCGAGCGAGACTCGCGGGTCAGCGTCGACGGCCAGACCTTGAGCCCGCCGTTCCGGGTACAGGCCGTCGGCCAACCGGCCACGCTCGAAGGCGGACTCAAGATCCCTGGCGGCGCGGTCGACGCCATCTCGACGATCAAAGGTGTTCGGGTGCAGGTCGAGAAACTGGCCCGTGTCGACCTGCCCGCACTGGCCAGGCCACCGTCGTTCGACGTCGCCGAACCGGTCAAGCCGAAGACGTGATGGCGGTAGGGTGAGCGGCCATATGAGCAACGTGCCCGAGGATCTCCGCTACACCTCCGATCACGAGTGGGTCCGCATCGAGGGTGGCCGGATCCGCATCGGTATCACCGACTACGCGCAGGACGCGTTGGGTGACGTCGTGTTCGTCCAGCTCCCCGATGCCGACGCCACCGTTGCGGCGGGCGCCGCCTGCAGCGAGGTCGAGTCGACCAAGTCCGTCTCCGACATCTACGCACCGGTCGCCGGCACGGTGGTCGAGGTCAATTCCGAGCTTGCCGACGCCCCGCAGCGACTCAACGAAGACCCCTATGGCGAGGGATGGATCTGCGTGATCGAGCCGTCTGATCCGGCCGCCCTCGACGCGCTCCTCGACGCGGCCGGGTACCAAGCGCTCATCGCTGACTGAGCCGTCGAACCGCCCGACCGTCATCCCGCCGTTGAGGTTGAGGGTTGACGTGTACCGTGCAGGGCGTGGCTGACCTCTTCTGCAACAACTGCGGGCACCGCAACCCGGCGGGTTCCAACTTCTGCTCCTCCTGCGGGCGTGCGCTCGAGCACAGTGCAGAGGAGCCGACGACCATCACCTTCCAGCCGATCGACGGATCCGAGCCCGCCGATGAGCAGTCGGTGGTCGTGCCCGATCTGCCCGAGGGGGGCGGCATCCTCTGGGTCAAACGAGGGCCCAACGCGGGGTCGAAATACGTTCTCGATCGCGAGACAGTCTTGGCCGGTCGCCATCCCGATTCCGACATCTTCCTCGACGACATCACCGTGTCTCGCCGCCACGCCGAGTTCTCCCGAACCCCGAGCGGCTATGTGGTCCGCGATGCCGGTTCGCTCAACGGCACCTACCTCAACCGGGACCGCATCGAAGAGGCGCCGCTGGCCAACGGCGACGAGGTCCAGATCGGGAAGTTCAAACTCGTCTTCCTGTCGGCTGGCACCGACGCCGGCGCCCCGACCTGAGTCGTGGCCGACCGCGCCTACCTGTCGATCGGTGAGGTGCTGGCGCTGCTGCGCCCCGAATTCTCCGACCTGACCATCTCCAAGATCCGCTTCCTCGAGAGCCAGGGCTTGCTCGACCCCGAGCGCACCCCGTCGGGCTACAGAAAGTTCTACGAGCCCGACGTCGACCGGCTGCGTTGGATTCTCCGCCAGCAACGAGAGCAGTACCTTCCCCTGAAGGTCATCAAGGGACGACTCGGCGTCGACGACTCCGACGACGACGCACCGCCCAGCGGCGGCGACCATCGAGGCGACCCAGCCGCGACTGCGCTGGGGGAGCCGGCCGATGGCCGCGTCCCCATCGCCAGCCACGCCGCCCCTCCGATCGGTCCCCGAGCCGGTGTCGCCGGTGGCCGACGACGTGAACCCCTTGCAGGTGGTCCACACCGGCGTGAGCATGACACTCGAGGAGTTGGCGGCGGCGTCGGGACTCGACGCCGCCCACCTCGGCGACTTGGAGAAGTACGGCCTCGTCAGTGGGCGGGCCGTCGGCGGCACGGTCTATTACGACGAAGAGGCGCTCATCGTCGCCAACCTGGCCGCCGGCTTCATGCGCTTCGGCGTCGAGGCCCGCCACCTGCGGATGTACAAGACCTCGGCCGAGCGCGAGGCAGGCTTCTTCGAGCAGTTGGTGATGCCGATGCTCAAGCAACGTAATCCGAGGGCGCGCCGCCAGGCCGTCGACACGCTGGTCGAGTTGGGCAAGCTGGGCCAGGGGCTCCGGGCGGCCATGTTGCGCCTGGCCCTCAAGGATCACATGGGCAACTGATGGCGCCGGCCCGGGTCCTGTACGACCGGGACGAGGTCCAGAGCGGCGTGCGGCGGGTGGCGGCCGAAGTGTCGGCTGCGGTCACTGACGAGGCCGTGTTCGTATCCGTGCTCAAGGGGTCGGTGCCGTTCCTCGCCGACCTCGCCCGCGCCCTGACCATCCGCCCTCGCTTCGACTTCCTGGCCCTGTCGGCCTATGCCCCCGACAGCGGGCGGGTGCGCATCGTCAAGGATCTCGATCTCGACGTCGCCGGATGCGACGTCGTGCTGGTCGAGGACATCGTCGACACCGGGCTGACCCTCAACTTCCTCCGTCGCGAACTCGGGCGCCGCGACCCGCGATCCGTTCGCGTGTGCACGCTGCTCGACAAGCGCGTGCGGCGCATCGTGCCCGTCGACGTCGAACACATCGCCTTCGAGATCGCCGACGAGTTCGTGGTCGGATACGGCCTCGACTTCGCTGGCCGGTACCGAAACCTGGCGTCGGTGTGGGCCGGCGATCTCGCTGCGCTGCGGGCCGATCCTGACGCCCACGTAGAAGCCATGTATCGGGGGTAGCGTGGAGGCGTGGTGGAAATGACGCTGGCCTCCATCCGAGTGCAGATGCCCGACAACCTCCCGGTGGTCTTGTTGAAGGAGGCCGAGCCGACCGGCACCGGCAGCCGCACCCTTCCGATCCTCATCGGCCATGAAGAGGCCACGAGCATCGCTCGCGCCATCCAGGGCATCGAGCCGCCCCGCCCCCTGACCCACGACCTCCTGCGCGACCTCCTCGCACAACTCGACGTCACCGTCGAAGCCATCGTGGTCACCGCCCTCGTCGACTCCATCTTCTACGCCGAGATCCGCATGGTCCGAGACGGCCGTCCCTACGTGGTGTCGAGCCGGCCCTCTGACGCCATCGCCCTCGCCGTGCGCACCGGGACCACCATCCACGTCGAGGACGCCCTCCTCGATGCGGAGGGATACGTCCTCGAAGAAGACCTCGACGACGACGACGACGACGAGAGCGACGACGAGCAGCCCCAGGACCGGGAGGAGGTCATCGAGAAGTTCCAACGCTTCATCGAAGACCTCCGGCCCGAAGATTTCGCCTCCTGAGCCCCCGTTGACGCCGGCCCGGCGGCGGCGTACCCTCCTGACACCGACGTAGTTACGTCGTTGTCAGTTCCCGTCCTGCCCAGCGCGAAAGGCACTTCCCCGTGACCGAAGCCGGCTTCCGAGGCCCCCAGGTGTGCGACATCGTCGGCATCACCTACCGCCAGCTCGACTATTGGGCCCGCACCGATCTCCTCAAGCCCTCGATCTCCGAGGCCAAGGGGAGCGGCACCCAGCGTCGCTACTCCTACCGCGACCTCCTCGAGCTCAAGGTCATCAAGCGGCTCCTCGATGCCGGCATCTCGCTGCGATCGGCCCGCAAGGCACTCGAGTACCTGCGGGTCAACCTGGGCGAGGACGTGGCCGCCGCCAACCTGGTGATCACCGGCGCGGAGTCGGTCGTGGCCACTTCGGGCGAGGAGATCATCGATCTGCTCCGAGGGGGCCAGGGCGTGCTCAACATCCTCCCCCTCGCTGGCGTCAAAGACGAACTCGACGCCGCCATCCACGAGCTCGACCAGCCCGCAGCGCCGTCGCACGACGTCGCCCCGGCCGACGTGGCCGGCCGCCGGGCGGCGAGCGGGAGCTAGTCGCTGCCTGCGCCGGCTCCCGAGCCCGTCGAGGTGCCTCCCCACGCCGGGGTGCGCTTCGCTCACAATTCCGAGCGCCAGTTCGCCAAGCTCCTCGACTTCTACGGCATTCCTTGGGAGTACGAGCCTCGCACGTTCGACCTCGAGTGGGACCGACACGGTCGTGCCGTCCAGGCGTTCTCGCCCGACTTCTACCTGCCCGAGCACGACCTCTTCATCGAGATCACGACGCTCAACCAGAAGCTGGTGACGAAGAAGAACCGCAAGGTCCGGCGCCTCGAAGAGCTCCATCCCGACGTGTCGGTGAAGATCTTCTACCAGCGCGACTACCTCAACCTGTTGGTCAAGTACGGCCTCGAGGAGCCCTCGCAGCTCGGCGAGAGCGCGCCCGCCGATCCTGCGCCGCTCGATTTGTCCCGCTGAACCCACCGGTAGGCTGCGCCGTCGTGAAGCGCTCTCCGCTCGACGCCGCCCATCGCGACCTAGGCGCCAAGATGGTGCCGTTCGGCGGCTGGGAGATGCCCCTGTCGTACGGCGACGGGACCATCGCCGAGCACCTGGCCTGTCGACGCGACGCCGTGGCCTTCGACGTCAGCCACCTCGGCACCGTGCGCTCTCGCCGGGCCCGACGCCCTCGAACGTCTGCAGCAAGCGTTCACCAACGACCTACGTCGCATCGGGCCGGGCCGGGCCCAGTACACCCACCTGCTCGACCCCGACACGGCCGGCGTCGTCGACGACATCATCGTGTGGTGGGTGGACGAGGACGAGTTCCGACGTCATGCCCAACGCCTCGAACACCGACCGGGTTGTCAATGCCATCGGCGGCGACGACGTGACTGGCGACCGGGCCATGATCGCCGTGCAGGGACCCGAGGCCCGACGACGGATCGCCGGCGTCGCTCCCGAAGCCGCCGCCGTGGCCCGCTTCGGCGTCACGCAATTCGAGTGGAACGGTGGTCTCATCACAGCCGCAGGCACCGGCTACACGGGCGAGGACGGCGTCGAATGCGCCGTGCCCGTCGACCTTGCCCTCGCATTCTGGGATGCGGTGGTGGCCGCCGGCGCCGTCCCCGCCGGCCTCGGCGCGCGCGACACGCTGCGACTCGAGGCAGGATTGCCCCTTCACGGTCACGAACTCGGGCCCGACATCACGCCGCTCCAGGCCGGCCTCGGTTGGGTGGTGGGTTGGGACAAGCCGAATGGATTTCGGGGACGCGATCCGCTGGCGGCCGAACGCGACCGCGGCATCACCCGTCGGTTGCGCGGCCTCGTCGTCGAGGGTCGCCAACCGCCTCGCGAGGGCTATCCCGTGCTCGTCGACGGCGCCCCGGCGGGCGAGGTCACCAGCGGCAACTTCTCGCCCGTGCTCGAGACCGGCATCGCCATGGCGTTCCTCCCGCCCGACGTCGAGCCCGGGGCCGGCGTCGAGATCCAGGCTCGAGGCGGGCGCACGTTGTCCGCCGAGGTCGTCAAGCTGCCCTTCCTCGCCCCCCAGAAAGGCTGACCGTGGGCCACTACGTTCCACACACCGACGACGAGTTGGCGTCGATGCTCGACTTCGTCGGCGCTGTCGTCGCTCGACGACCTGTTTTCGTCGATCCCCGAGGCGCTGCGACTCGCCGCCGGACCGGACGGCCGGCACCTCGACCTTCCCGACGGCCTCAGTGAGTTCGACACCCTCGACGAGATGGGCCGGCTGGCCGACGCCAACGCGCCCTTGGTGTGCTTCGCCGGCGCAGGCGCATACGACCACGACATCGCGTCGGCCACCAAGCGCCTGGCGTTCCGGACCGAGTTCGTGACCGCGTACACGCCCTACCAACCCGAGGTCAGCCAGGGCGTGCTCCAAGCCTTGTTCGAATACCAGACCTTGCTGGCCCGCCTCACCGGCGTCGAAATCGCCAACGCCTCGCTCTACGACGGCGCCTCGGCCTGCGTCGAGGCCGTCAACTTGGCGGTGGCCGCCACCGGGCGATCCACGGTGTGGGTGAGCCGGGGAGTCCACCCCAACTGGCGGGCGACGATGGAGACGTTCGCCGCCGGCACGGGCCACGACCTCGTCGACGTCCCCCTCGTCGATGGCGTCACCCGCTGGCCGACGGGTGGGGGAGAGGCCCCAGGCGCCCTCCTGTTGCAGTACCCCAACTTCCTCGGGTGCCTCGACGACATCGCCGGCGCCGCCGCGCTGGCCAAGGAGCTCGGCGCCCTCTTGCTCGTCGCCTTCGACCCGGTGGCCGGCGGCATCCTCCGCAATCCCGGCTCGTATGGTGCCGACGTGGTGGTGGGCGAGGGCCAGCCGTTCGGGACACCGCTGTCGTTTGGCGGTCCCTACCTCGGGCTCTTTGCGTGCCGGACCGAGCACGTTCGTCGCCTTCCCGGTCGTCTCGTGGGAGAGACCGTCGACGTCGAGGGGCGGCGGGCGTACGTGACGACGCTGCGCACCCGTGAGCAGGACATCCGTCGGGAGAAGGCTTCGTCCAACGTCTGCACCAACCAGACCCTGATCGCGGTGGTGTGCGCGATCCAGATGTCGTGGCTCGGTACCGGCGGCCTTCGCGAACTCGCGCTTCGCTGCGCTCGAGGTACCCGCTACACCCGTGAAGCCCTGCTCGCCGTCGATGGCATCGAGCCGCTGACCGGCGCCACGCCGACGTTACGGGAGTTCGCCGTTCGCACTCCGGTCGATCCCGAGGTCGTCGTCGAACGCATGGCTGACGAGGGCTTCTTGGCCGGCGTCCCGCTGGTGGCCGAGTACGGCGACCGGGGGCTGTTGGTGGCGGTGACCGAACGACGAACGCGTGACGAGATCGATCGCTACGTCGAGGCGATGGAAAAGGTGGTTCGGTGATGTCCAAGGCTGCCGGCAAGGCGACGAGCGTGCCCCTCATGGGTCGCGACGAGGAGCCCACCGTCTTCGAGCTCTCCGTCCCCGGCCGAAAGGCCTGGTCGTTTCGCTCGACCGGAGTGCCGGAGTGGGACGCGGCCGATCTCGTCCCTGACGACCACCGCAATGATGACCCCGTCGATCTGGCCGAGGTCAGCGAGCGCGACCTGGTGGCCCACGTCACCCGCCTCACCCACCGGCAGTACTCCGTGGATCTCGGCGCCTATCCACTGGGCTCGTGCACCATGAAGTACAACCCGAAGCTGTGCGACGACACCGCCAACCTGCCCGGGCTGGCCAACATCCACCCGGCCACCCCGCCGGCGTTGACCCAGGGCTGGCTTTCGCTCCTCGACGAGTTGGGGATCTGGCTGTGTGCCGTCACGGGTATGGACGCCATCACGCTGCAACCTCCCGCCGGGGCCGCCGGGGAACTCACGGGACTGTTGTTGATGCGCGGCATGGCACGAAGCCCAGGGACGGCAGCGGACCAAGATCATCATCCCCGACTCGGCTCACGGCACCAACCCGGCCTCGGTCACACTCGGCGGCTACCAGACCGTGACCGTCCCCTCCGACGAGCGGGGTTGCGTCGACGTTGCCGCCCTGCGCGAGCGACTCGACGACGATGTCGCCGGCATCATGTTGACCAATCCCAACACGCTCGGACTCTTCGAAGAGGACATCGCCGAGATCGCAGCCGCCGTGCACGAAGTCGGAGGGTTGCTCTACTACGACGGGGCCAACCTCAACGCCATCATGGGTGTCGTGCGCCCCGGCGACATGGGGTTCGACATTGTCCACATGAACCTGCACAAGACGTTCGCCGTGCCCCACGGCGGGGGTGGCCCGGGCGCTGGCCCCGTGGCCGTGAAGGCGCGGCTGGCGGAGTTCCTGCCCGGTCCCATCCCGGCTCGCAACGATGACGGCACCTATGGGTGGATGACGCCGGCTCGCTCGATCGGGAGGGTCCACGCGTGGTTCGGCAACGCCCTCGCGCTGGCCCGCGCCTACAGCTACATCCTCGTCAACGGCGGCGACGGGCTCAGGCGCGTCTCCGAGGCCGCGGTGCTCAACGCCAACTGGCTGCGCCATCGCCTGCGCGGGGTCTACGACATCCCCTATGACCGTCCGAACATGCACGAATTCGTGGCGTCGACGACCGGTCTGAAGAAGCGCACCGGGCTCAAGGCCCTCGACGTCGCCAAGCGATTGCTCGAGGAGGGCTTCCACGCCCCGACGGTGTACTTCCCGCTCATCGTCGACGAGGCGCTCATGATCGAGCCGACCGAAACCGAGTCACTCCAAACGCTCGAGGCGATGGCCGAGGCCCTCGAAGCCATCGCCAGCGAGGCCGACGAGGCCGGCAACGCGGATGCGGGCCGGGCCGCCCCCCGCACCTCACCGGTGGGCCGGGTCGACGAGGCCCGCGCCGCCCGCCAACTGATTCCGACCTTCGACGCTCGCCCCCGTCTGCCCGAGGAGTAATCGCTCGCCGGTCGGCTCAGGACGGCTTGGGTTGGGCGTCGGTGAAGGCCTTCATCACCGCGCCGGTGGCGGCCCCGATGAACGTGGGCCGATTCTCGGCGGCCCAATCGCGGCTGGCCACGAGCGGCGCCGTCGACCCCTGGAATCGGGGCATGACCTCGCGGGCGAACAACTCGTAGGAGTGGAGCATCGCCTCGCGATCGGCCCAGTCGTTGGCCATGAACAAGAACGTGCCGTAGCCGCCCGACTGGTCGATGAGTCGCTGGATCTGGGCCGCGGCCTGATCGGGCGTGCCGATGACGGCGAGGCCCGACCCGTTCATGGCGTCGACCATGGCGTCGGGGTCATCCGTGTCAGGGGCCAGAGGGAGGGCCGCCACCTTGGTGAAGTAGCCGATCCAGTCGGGTAGCCCGAAGGCGACGTCCTTGCGGGCCTGCTCCTCGGTCTCGGCCAGGTGCATCGGGCCGACGAGGCGCCACGAACGCCGGTCGGGGGAGGGGAGTCCGAACTCTGCCGCCCGGGCCTCCATGACCGACCAGTGCGAGCCGAGTACGTCGAACCCACCGCTGCTGGTGGCGCCGATCGACAGCAGCCCGCAGCCGAAGCGACCGGCGGCGCGAGGGCCGGCGGGGGAGACCTGAGCGGCCACGCACACCTCGAAGCGGGGATGGGTGTACGGCCGGAGCTGGAGCCGAGCGTCGCGGAAGGTGAACCAGTCGGTCTCCCGGGTGACGGGTCCCTCGCCGTCGAGGAGGGCGAGGATGGCCTCGAGCGACTCCTCCATCATCTCCCGCTGCCGGTTGGGATCGATGCCCATCATGAACGCATCGGAGGGCAACGCCCCCGGACCGCAACCGAGCATGATCCGGCCCCGGGTCAGATGGTCGAGCAGCACCATCCGGTCGGCCAGCATCAAGGGGTGGTGGTAGGGGAGGGAGCTGACGCCGGTCCCCAGGCGGATGTGCTTGGTCCGTTGGGCGGCGGCAGCGATGAACACCTCGGGCGAGGCGATGATCTCGAAGCCGGCCGAGTGGTGCTCGCCGATCCACGCCTCGTCGTAGCCCAACTCATCGAGCCGTTCGATGAACTCGAGGTCACGCTCGAGCGCGAGCGTCGGGTTGCGGTGCGGCTCGTGGAAGGGAGCAAGGAAGACGCCGAAGCGCAGAGGCCAGTCCATGACCCCGATTCCTAGTGGATGGCGTCAGCCGATGAGGACGGTGGCGGCACCGGGACCCGAGATCGTGCTCCCGGGATGAGCGCCCGAATCGCCGACCCGCAACGCCGGCTTGCCGCCCACGAGCACCATCGGTGAGCCCGGCGCCGGGAACGGATTCGGGATCGGCGCCGGCCCGGCGCAGATGTTCTGCACGCCGCCCATGGTGGCGATCGGCTTGCCCATGGCCAGCACCAGCGGCGGAGGACCCATGGGTATGAGTGGGCTGCCCACGTGGGGCACGGGGCCACCCGGCGTCGGGGTCTGCATCGGGCACACCACCATGTCGCCGATCACGGCTGCGGGTTGTCCCATGTCGCGATTCTACGAACTGGCCGTTGCCCATACGGGCACGAATCGCTTCCCGGCGCCAACATGCGCCGGGACGACATGTTCTGCCGGAAAGCGGGGGGGCGGGGGGTGGCGCTACTCGAGGAGGTCGGGCTGCTCGCGGACGATGCGCTCGTAGAGGGGCTGGAAGCTGAACCAACCGGCCATGTGTGAGCCGACCTGGCCGCTGGTGAGCTTGGCCATCTCGGGGTCGATGAGGACGGGGGAGCCCGCAGCCTCGGCCAGCAACTGCACCTGGCACGACCGCTCCATCGTGATGAACCACCACACCGCTTCGTCCACCGAATGGCCGACGGTGAGCAGACCGTGGTTGCGGAGGATGGCAGCCTTGTTGTCGCCGAGGGCGTGGGCGATGCGCTTGCCCTCTTCGACGTCGAGCACGACACCGGTGTAGTCGTCGAACACGGCGTGGTCGTCGTAGAAGGCGCACACGTCCTGGGTGATCGGGTCGAGGCTCTTGCCCAGCGTCGAGAACGCCCGGCCATAGGTCGAGTGCGAGTGGGCGGCGGCCACGGCGTCAGGGCGGGCAGCGTGCACCTGGGAGTGGATGGCGAACGCGGCGCCGTTGACGGCCCGGTCGCCCTGCACGACCTCGCCTTGGTGGTTGACGAGGATCAGATCGGAGGCCCGGATGTGGCCGAAGTGCATGCCGAACGGGTTGACCCAGAAGTGGTCGTCGAGTTCGGGATCACGGGCGGTGATGTGGCCGGCAACCCCCTCGTCGAACCCGAAACGACTGAACAGCCGGAAACCGGCGGCGAGGCGCTGCTTGCGGTGCTGACGCTCCTCTTCGACCGAGGAGAAGGTCGGCGGCATCGGAATCCTGAGCTGGGCCATACCCCCGATGGTACCGAGCATCCGCCGGGGAGGGGAGGGTTGCGGTTAGGGTGCGCGTTGCCCTACTGGCGGACTCGAAAGGACCCTGGCGTGAGCGATCTACCGCCGCCTCCCCCTCCCCCTCCTCCCCCCGGCGGCTTCGGCGGCTCGGGTGGGGACTACGGAGCAACCCCGCAAGCTTCGACGGCCGAGATCGGTCCGCGTGTCATCGCGGGCCTCATCGACCTCGTCGCCATTCCCGTCGGCCTCAATATCGCCACCAGCATCCTCGGTCGCGTAAGTGGGATCTTCGGCCTCATCGGATTCCTGGCCATTATCGGCTACACCTGGGTCTACCTGCCCTACACGGTCGGGACCACCGGCCAGTCGATCGGCAAGAAGAGCCAGAACATCAAGACCGTCAGTGCCGAGACCGGTCAACCCCTCGGCTTCGGGATGGCCTGGGTGCGCTACTTCATCAACGGCATCGTGTGTGGCCTCGGTTGGCTGTTGCCCTTCGTCGACTCCCAGAAGCAGACCCTGGGCGACAAGGTGGCCAAGGGGATCACCGTCCCCGCCTGATCAGCATCAGTTTGCACATCGCGGCTGGACTCCCTACAGAATCAACGTTTTGTAGGGAGTCCGGCGTGATGGTGGATCAAGGGTCTGGCCGCCTCGAGCAGCCAGGCCACCGCATCGACGTAATCCTGCGACGTCGGTTTCCCGTCGAGGTCGCGTTCGACGTCCTCCACGGCGGCCTCGAGGACATAGAGCAGATCGGCGAGCGTCTCGAGCTCGCTGCGGGCCACCACGAGTTCGTTCTCGGCCAGGCCCAACTCGGCCGATCGTTGCCGGGCCTCGAAGTCCCGTTGCCGGCACACGGAGCGGCAATAGCGTCGAGGACGGCCGGTGGCGGCCGGGGGCGGTAGCGGCCGGCTACACCACCGGCACTTGCCGCCCTCGTCACTGATGGCTGGTTTCGTCACAAACGAAACTCTACCGTCCACCGGTCGCCCGCGCAGACCGGGCAACCTTGCGAGGTGGCCGATCCGGCGTCGTACGCCGTCCTTCTCGAACGATGGTTGCAGCGACTGGCCAACGCCGGCCGTTCGAGCCGGACCCTGGCTGCCTACCGCCGCGATCTCGACGACACGATGACCACGGTGGCGGCGGCCAAGGGGTTGCTCCCCCACCGCAGCGCCCTCGACCGGCTGGGGCCCGACGAACGCGACGCCCGCGTGCTCGATGCCTTCGATCGCCTCGATCTGACCACGGTGAGCTTCGATGACCTCGATGAGGCCATCGCCGAGTTCCGTACCCGGCCCGACCCCCGGTTCACGACCAACCCCCAGCGAGCTCCCGAAGAGCGGGCGCCAGCCACCGTGGCCCGTCGGACGGCGGCCATCCGCACGTTCTTCTCCTGGTGTTACGCCTCCGACCGCATCCCGGCCGACCCCGCCGCCAAGCTCGAGGCGCCCCGGCGTCGCAAGCGGATGCCGAAGGCACTCGACGCCGACCTGGCCGCACGAGCGATGGACGAGTCAGGCGACGGCTCGCGCTGGCCCGAGCGTGACACCCTCATCGTGGCCCTGGCCATGGCGTGTGGTTTGCGGCTCGAGGAAATCGCCGGCCTCCGCCTCGACCAACTGCACGGAGAGCCCCCCGACGCGCTCGTGGTGCGAGGCAAGGGCGACAAGGAACGCCGCCTCGGGGTGCCGCCGGTGGTGGCCGAAGCCCTGGCGCTGTACCTCCCCACCCGGCAGGCGCACCTCGACAAGCTGGGCATGGAGGCCCGGACCGTCATCGTCTCGTCGCGTCCCCGGCCGGTCCGCAACCGCGCCGGCGAGCAGGTCGGCACCACGGTGGAGTCGAGCCGCGACACTGTCTCGTACGTCGTCGACCGGCTCCTTCGACGCCTCGGCGCCCGGCAGGCACAGATCCGCGTGCACGCCCTGCGCCACACCTTTGCCACCCTCGGGCTTCGCGACGGAGCCTTCAGCCTTCGCCAGCTCCAAGTGGCGTTGGGTCACGCCAGCCTGGCCACGACGCAGATCTACACCGAGGTCGCTGACGAAGAGATCGCCGCGGCCATGCGCCTGCATCCATTGGGCGGCGGGGCGGCCAGCACGAGGCTGTAGGTTGTTGGCCTTATGTCCCGCAGGATTGACGTCGAGCTCACCAGCGTCCGTGATGATGGCACTTGGACCTGGCGCGCCGCCGGCGCCCGCCAACCCAAGGGTGTCGTCGGCAACGATGTCCTCTACGGCGGGGCCAAGGTCGGCGACGTCGTCACTGCTGAAGCCGACTTCGACGTCGACGGCATCACCATCCTCTCGGTCACCCCGCCCAAGGCCAAGGCCGGTCGCAACGACCTGCTCGAGTTGACCGGCTCGGGCGACGAGTTCGAGCCCGTCATCACCAACTGGAACGAAAAGCGCGGCGGTCGCGACCGGGATCCCTACGGCGAGAAGACCCCGCGCGGCGACCGTCCCGGCGGGGGCGGCGGTGCCCGTGGTGGCCCCGGCGGTCCCGGCGGCGGCAATCGTGGCGGGCCTCGCCCCACCGCCGACTGGCGCGCACGGGTGGCCCCGCCAGCACCGGCCGGCGGCGACCGTAGCGAGCGTGGACGCAGCGAGCGCGGACGACCCCAGCGCGGCGGCGACTCCCGGCGCGGGGGCTCGGCCGAGCGCGGCGATCGCCCCGACCGAGGCAGCGGCGATCGGCCCGACCGTGGGCAGCGGCGAGATCGTCCCGTGCGCGACGTGGCCGCCGGCGGTGGCGGCACTCGCTCCGAGCGCCCCGACAACCGCCCCAAGCCCAAGCGCCTGAGCCCCGCCAGCACCCATCGTGACGCCGTGCTCGAGACGCTTCCGCCCGAACAGCGGCCGGTGGCCGAGCAACTGCTGCGGGGCGGTATCCCCGCGGTCCGGCGCGCCATCGCCGACCAGAACCAGGTGGCCAAGGCCGCCGGTCAGCCCGAGATCAAGCCCGACTCGCTCCTCGCTCTGGCGGAGGAGCTCCAGCCTCGACTCAAGACGGCCGAGTGGCACGACCGGGCCGAGGCCGCACAGGCCATCGTCGACGAGATCGGCTTGCGCGACCTGCGCTCGGTGGTCAGCGGTGCCGATGCGGCCCGCGACGACGAGACCAGAGCACTCGCTGCGTCGTTGCGCGAGTCGCTCGAGCGGCGGGTCAAGGAGCAACAGGACGCCTGGCTGACCGAGATCTCCTCGGCCATGACCGACGGCCGGCTGGTACGGGCCCTGCGGTTGTCCTCACGCCCGCCCGATCCGACCACCCGGTTGCCGGCCGACGTTGCCGGCACCCTGTCAGCGGCCGCGTCTGAGGCCATGGCGCCCGACACCCCGCCCGAGCGCTGGGCCGCCCTGCTCGAAGCAGTGGCTGCGTCGCCGGTCCGCACGACGGTGAAGCCGGCCGGGTTGCCCACCGTCACCTCCGATGCCCTCCGCACGGCCGCCGGCCAGCAGGCCGGGCGCATCCCCGCACTCACCGGTCTCCTCGGCATCTCGATGCCTCCCCCGCCGGGCCCAGTGCGACGGATCCCACCCAAGCCCGTGGCTCCCGTGCCCCAGGCTGTCTCGGCCCCGCCGACCCCCGTCCACGACGACCCGCCGGCTCCGGCGCCCACCCCGCCGCAGGCAACCGAGCCAGTGGCCCCGGCTGCGCCCGCCGCCGCACCCATCGACGACGCCCACGAGGCTCCTGTCCAGGCCAGCGTGGTCGCCGAGCCGCCGAGCGAGTCCTCCGAGGGCTGACTCAGCGCTCGGTCCCGCCCCACCGAGCAACCAAGTCGATGAGCGCTCCCGGGTGCTCGAGCACGTGGTCGCCGGCGCGGGCCAGCGCTCGCCGCGTGGGTTCCAGCCGGCCAGCACGAAGCGCGCGCCGACGTCGTTCGCGCAGATGCGGTCATGGTCGGTGTCGCCGACGAAGACCACGGGTTGGTCGGCTCGGACCTCGATCCGCTCGAGGACAGGGCCAAGGCGTTTGGGGCCGGCGAAGTCCTCGGCGAACATCGTCACCTCCGGTCGCCAGCCCAACCGGTTTAGCTCGGCCCGGCCGCACGACCCGACCTTGTTCGAGCACACCGACCACGGCCCGATCTCGGCCAGCAGAGATTCGACGCCCGCAAAGGGTTCGGCCGCGTGCACGTCGTAGGCGGCGACGTAGTCCGGAAACGAGACGCCTAGACGCCGACACTCGTCAGCGACGACGTGGCCGAAGGTGACGTCTTCCGGTGGGACACCGAGGCGAACGAACGGCGCGACCAAGGCAGCATCGGAGTCGAGCAGCGTGCCGTCGAGGTCGAAGACGACGGTGACCGTGGCGGTCAGGACTTCGAGCGACGGTTGAGGACGGAGGCCCGGTCAGCCCGACCCCGGTACTCCCCGCTCTTCGCGTCTTCGTCCCAGCGGGCGCCGCACGTGATGCACTCGCAACTGTCCATCGAGACGGACGCGATGTAGAGCCGGGTCACGTCGTAGGAGTTGCAGAACGGGCACGCCAGGTGCCCCTGCCGGTCAGCCACCGCTCGTCACCGTATCGTCAACTCGCCCTCGATCGGGGGATGTCGTTAGGTTTCGGCCATGGCAATCGTGGAGTACGAGCAGCGAGGACACGTGGCGGTCCTCACCATCAATCGTCCAGAGGCGCGCAACGCGGTCAACGGTGAGGTTGCCGCTGGCATCGAGGCGGCCATCGATCGCATCGAGGCAGACGACGACACCTGGGTCGGCGTCCTGACCGGTGCGGGTTCGGTGTTCTGCGCCGGCGCCGACCTCAAGGCCATCAGCAGCGGCCAAGCCGGCGGTCTCAACACCGAGCGCGGTGGCTTCGCCGGGTTGGTGCGACGCGAGCGGTCCAAGCCCATCATCGCCGCCGTCGACGGACGCGCCCTGGCTGGCGGGTGTGAGATCGCGTTGGCCTGCGACCTGATCGTTGCGTCGAAGGCCGCGCAATTCGGCCTGCCCGAGGTCAAGCGCAGCCTCGTTGCCGCCGGCGGCGGACTGTTCCGCTTGCCCAAGGCGCTGCCGACGAAGATCGCCCTCGAGCTGGTGCTGACCGGCGACCCGATCACGGCCGAGCGGGCCTACGAGCTCGGCATGATCAACGAACTGGTCGAGGAAGGCGCAGCCGTCGACGCCGCCGTCGCCCTCGCCGAGCGGATCTGCGTCAACGCCCCGTTGGCCGTCCGCGAAAGCCGTCACGTCGTGCTCAAAGCCCTCGGCACCGACAGCGAGAAAGAACTCTGGGACCTCTCGAACGCGGCCTTTGCCAAGGTGGCTCAGTCCGAAGACTTCGGCGAAGGACCCCGCGCCTTCATCGAAAAGCGCGCCCCGCAGTGGAAGGGTCGCTGACCGTTCTGTCCTCGGTGATCGCTAGGTGATCGTGGCGAGGATGCCATGGTCATGGAGGAACTCGGCTAGTCCCTCGACCAAGCGACGTTCGGCAACGTCGACGAGGGGGACCCACGCGGCTTCGGCCGCGTCGTCCCCCGCCGTCGGCGGCCGCCGTTCGAGGAGGGTGACGCGAAAGTCGAGGATCACGTAGTGGTGGTCGTCGCCGATGCGCTCGGTCCATCCGATGAACTCCTCGCAGATGCCCTCGAGTCCGGTCTCTTCGGCCAGTTCCCGCACCACGGCCTCGGCCAGGAGTTCACCAGCCAAGACCCGGCCACCCGGCACCGACCACTCGCCCTGGGCGGCGCCCCGCCCGCGGCGGATCAACAACAGATCGTCGTCGTCGACGACGACGGCGCCCACACACACCTCAGGAGTCATCGATCGAGGCGGTGATGCATCACGAGGAGCCGGGCCGTGAACCCCGATTCTTCGAAGAAGTTCTTGGTCGCTCGGTTGCCCGGCAGCGCGGTGGCGTCGACGCCGGCGCACGCTCGCGCCGTGAACCAGGCCAACAACTCGCCCATCATCGCCTCGCCGACACCGACCGATCGAGCCCCTTCTTCGACGTAGAGATCGTCGATACGACCGAGGCGGCTGCCGTCGCGGAGCACTTCGGTGCGTCCGGTGGCGTACCCGATCACGGTGTCATCGATGGTCCCGGCCAACACCACGACGTCGGGGTCGGCCAGGTCGCGGGCAAGGGAGTCGGCCACCGGTTGGGGTCGGCCTTCCCGGAAGACGAACACCGGTCCACCACGCGTTGGCTCGAGTTCGTCGATGGCCCGCTGGGCCAGCTCAGCCAGAACGGCGAGGTCGGTCGTCGTCGCGAGGCGGGCCGCCTCCACGACTAGGTGCTCGGGTCCGACTGGAGCTGGGCCACCTTGGACAAGATCGTGCGGCGGCCCCGGGTGCCGGACTCGTAGGCCCGTACGGCCTCGAGCTCGTCGGGGGCCAGGCCAGCTAAGCGTTGCACGACCTGCGATGCGGCCAGGGTGTCGTAGCCCGGAATGGCGAGCTCAGCCTGCGACCGGGTGGCCGGCGGGGCGTCGGTCGACGCGTCGGGCACGGCGGCGTGGCCGTTGCTCGGCGCCGTCGTCGCCCGCGACGACGGCGCCGGCGTGGGAGCCGATGGGGTGGCGTGCGTCGATGGGACCGGCCCAGGCTCGGGGAGCACGCCGAGGCCGCGGAGGGTCTCGGTGACCTCGGCCATGCGGACCCGCAGATCCTTCTCGCCCTGCTTGACGGCGTACTGGCCCATCATGCGAGCAAGGCTGAGTTGAGCGTCGACCTGCTTGCGTCCGCGGGCCACCAACTCGGGCAAGTGGTCGCGGGCAGTCAGGGCCAGCCCGAGCGGGGCGAGCAGGGTCAATTCGACGAGACGCTCGACGGGGGTGATTGGCTCCTCGGGCATGGCCTCGGCGCTCTCCGACCTTCTCTAGACGCAGTCGCGACAGTACTGGCGCTTGGGGTCGGCCAGTTGCCGAGGATGCTTCACGAGGAAACAGGACTGGCAGACGAACTCGTCGGGCTGCTTGGGCAAGACCTTGGACGAGGGCTCCGTCCGGTCGTCGACCTCAGCCGGTTCCTCGTCTTCGTCGTCATCATCCTCTACGACGACGAGCCGCTCTTTGAGGATCTCATCGAGGCTGGCTTCGACGTCGTCTTCATCGTCGTCGTCGTCGTCGTCATCGTCATCTTCGCCCTCGATGACCGCCGCCGGCGACGCGACCGGCACTTCGACGCTGTCATCATCATCATCGTCATCGTCGTCGACGAGGGTGTCGTCGTCGTCATCCTCGACGATGTCGTCGTCGTCGAGGTCCTCGAGGTCGTCGTCGTCGAGGTCCTCGGGCTCGTCGACGTCTTCGTCGAGCAGTTCGTCCTCGGGGTCTTCAGCCATGTCCAGCGTCCTTCAGGGGGTCGGGCGGGGCGCACTGTAGCGCTCCCCTGCCCAAAGGTGGTCCACGGTCATGACGCGTCGGAGCCCAGGGTCCGTTGGCGCCATCCGGTGGCCCGCCGTCGCGCCGGTGGCGCTTCGGGGGTTATTGGGACGTTCTCTACTAGGACTCCTGGGCTCCGCTGCCATCGAACACCCCCGCCAGGACCCTCCCCGAGGGGAAAGAACCGGCGACCCACGACCAGGCGATCGGGCGTCTCAGGTGCCCATAGTTATGCCGCGTTCGCCCCGCTTCGTCAACCGCACCAGGGCCATGAAAAAGGCTCTTGACCAGCGGTGTCGCGCGTCGGCGCAGGTCAGGGGCGTGCAGAATTTCTTGTTGCGCCGCTCGGCCCTTGACAGCGACAAACTGACTCGCTACGCGTCAGCGACACCACGCCCGGAGCAGGCCGTAGGGGTCAACCGAAGCGCCGTTTCCGGGCTTGACCTCGAAGTGCAGGTGCGACGGGGTGCCGGCAGCGTTGCCGGTACTGCCGACCGCCCCGATGGTCTCGCCCCGGGCGACACGTTGGCCGTTCTCCACCCGCATCACATCGAGGTGGGCGCCGTAGTAGGTCACCCCGTCGTCGCCGTCGAGGTAATAGCCGTTGCCCGCACGGCCCCCACTGACCGTCCGAACGACGCCGGCCACCCCGGCCACGACGGGGGTGCCGCGCTTGGCGAAGATGTCGTTGCCGGCGTGGTGGCGGTGGCCTTCTCTCGGGGCGCCGAAGCTGTTGGAGAAGGCGAACTTGTCGGCACCCTTGACCGGACAGAGCGGCGCCTCGGGGCTCGGCCCTGACGACGACTCCGGGAGGTCGATCGCGCGACCCTCGCGGATGATTGCCTCAGCCCCGGAAAGGTGGTTGGTCGAGACCAGGGCAGCCACGCTGGTGCCGAAGCGGCGGGCGATGGCGCTGAGGGTGTCGCCGGCGGCGATGGTGTAGCTGCGGCCCGTGGAGGCCGACGCTGCGCTGGTGGCCGCGATCGGGCGGGCCACGGCCACGGCGGCGGTCTTGGCGTCGGGCACGTCGATTTTCTGCCCGGCCTTCACGAAATCGGGGTCCTCGATGTGGGAGTTGGCGCCCGTGAGGGCGGCCAGCGGGATGCGGAACCGGGCCGCCACCCCGCTCAGGGTGTCGCCCTTCCGGATGGTGTAGCTCGACGAAGCCGCCGAGCCGCAGAGGGCGAGGACGACGATGAAGGTGAGCAGGCGCGCGCTTCTCATGCAGGTTCTCCTGTCTCCGCCCGCGCTCAGGCTAGCCCCATTTCCCTCGATGTCAACAAATTCCTCATTCGCCACAGAAATCACATCTGCAACATCGCCAGGAAACCCTGACACCTTGAGCGTCGTGGGGTTAGGAGCGGCCCGAGCGGCGGGCCTCGGCCCGCCGCTCGGCGTCGAGGCGCTCGAGGTCGTAGGTGCCGTAGTCGACGAACGACATCAATTCGGCGACGGCCCGGTGGCCGGCCTCCTCGGCGATCAGTCGATGCATCTCTTGGGCCACTCGGCGGTACTCCGGGTGGCCCTGGGGGCCGGACCGCAACTCGATGAGATGCATGGCCGAGCGGGCGTTCATCTCCATCACGTAGCGGATGCGGTAGGCAAGGGCGACGGCGTAGCCGGCCTGGGCTGGGCCGTAGTCGGCGTCGAGGGCGTCGTGGAGCGAGGCGCTACGGGCCATGGCCTCGTCGAAGACGGGCCCGACTCCGGCCTCGACCACCGCCTCGGGAAGGGAGTAGCCGTGGCGGGGAGACAGCGACTGCCATTCGATGGTCAACATGCGGTGGCGCTGCAGGTCGCGGAAGGCGCCGTAGTCAGAGAGGATGTCGAACCGGTACGACGTCCGCTCGAGCGCCCGCCCGGGCTTGTGACGGCGATTGGTGCGGTCACCGGCGTAGGCCCGGACCACCGCGAGCTTGTCGTCGACCGACATCCGCTCGACCGACCGCAGGATTGCCTCCTCCGAGCGGTGGGAGTACGGGTAGAGCATGGCGGCGACGACCTTGTCCTCGCCGTCGGGATCGAAGTCGACCAGCGTCACCACAGGCCCCTCCCCCACCTCGGGGTCAGATCCGCCCTCGTCGCCGTCGAGGACCTGGGCGGCGATCTCCTCCATGGCCTCACGGTTGGTCGACAGATACGCCGACCACGCCCCGCCCCGATCCTCGCGGTCGACCCGGACGAGGAATGACGGGATGACCTTGCGTAGCTCGTGCAGCATCATGTCGGCGTAGGCGCGGCTCTCGGGGAGGGGGTGGGCCCTCATCCGCAACAGGAGTTGCTCGTAGGCCTGGCCGGTGCCGTAGATGCCCACGTTGGACTGGGCCGAGGCGGGCAGAATTCCTCGGGCCGCGTCGAAGGCCTTGGCTCGGATCGACTGCCGGTACACGAAGTCGCTGTCACCCGGGTCCTTGGGATACCGCGCCGCGAACCACTGCTGGAGCACGGGGACGACCTGGGCGTAGGCGTCGAACATGCGGTCCATGTCGCCGATGTAGCGGAGCCCCAGCCCGCCGGCGAGGATCTCCGGATCCCGGTAGTAGCGGTACCGGCCCTCGGTTCGGGCGTCGTAGGCGATATAGCGGGTCGACTGCTCGAGGTAGGCCATGAGCCGACCCCACTCGAGGACCTTGGTCAGGAGGTTCGACGCCTGTTCGCAGGCCAGGTGGACACCAGCGAGCTGGGCAATCGAGTCGTCGCCGTACTCGAGGAAGACCTTGTCGTAGAGCTCCTCGGCCCGGGCCACGCCCACCGTGGCGTCGACGGTGGCGTCGCCGGTGATGTCCAACTCGCCCACGAACTCGTCGACGAAGAGGCGCCGGAGGCTCTTCGGGCTACGGCTGTAGCGGGCGAACAATGCCCCCTTCACGACCTCGGGGAGGTTGACGAGCGCAAACACGGGTTGGTCGAGATTCGTGAAGTACCGACGGAGGATCTCCTCCTCATCGTGGGTAAAGGTCTCGGCCGTGTAGAGCACCGGGGCGAGGTTAGGGCGGTCGGGGCTCCGCCTCGCGGATCAGTGACGAATCACGATCTTTCCCAACTGCTCACCCGATTCGAGGCGCTCGAGAGCGGCGGGAAAGCCGTCGAGTCCATCGACGACGTTGTCGACGATCACGGGCACGGCCCCCGAACCGACCAGGGTCGACACCGCCGCGAACTCGGCGTAGGACCCCATCGTCGAGCCGATGATCTCGTGTTGTTTGAAGAACAGTCGCGGAAGGCTCAACTCCACCTTCGAGCCTGCGGTGCCTCCGCAGGTGACCAGGCGCCCGCCGGGTGCGAGCGCCCGAATCGACCGGTCCCAGGTCGCGGCACCGACGTTCTCGAACACCACATCGGCCCGCACCGGGAAGTCGTCGCCCGAGTCGAAGGCGCCGGAGGCACCGAGTTCGATGGCCCGCCGGCGCTTGTTCTCGTCGCGCGACGTGCCGTAGACGACGGCCCCCATGGCCTTGCCGAGGACCAGTCCGGCGCTCGAGACGCCGCCGCCCACCCCGACGACCAGCATCGTCTCGCCCGCCGCCAGCCGGGCCCGGCGGAGCATGCGCCACGCCGTCAGGTACGCGAGGGGAAAAGCAGCCGCTTCAGCCCATCCCAGGCCGGGCGGCTTGGCCACCACGTTGGCCGCGGGAAGCACGACCAGCCCGCCGTGGGCGCCCCACCGGTGCTCGCCGAGGATCTGGAACGTCGGGCAGAGGGGACCCTGGCCGGCCAAGCACGCCGGGCACTGCCGGCAGGAGACGGCCGGATTGAGGATCACTTCGTCGCCGGGGGCCACGGACTCGACCCCCTCCCCCACCGACTCGACCACGCCAGCCCCGTCGGCGCCGGGGACGTGGGGAAGGTGCGGCTTGGGCAGGCCCCGGGTAACCCACAGATCCATGTGGTTGAGGGCACTGGCGACGACCCGCACGCGGACGTCGCCCGGGCCGGGGTCGGCGATGTCGATGGTGCCGAACCGGTAGCCGCCCGGCGAGGCATCGAGAATCCAACTTTCCATGACCGTCACGGCCCGGACCCTACCGGCGGCCCCAGCCGGCTTCATCCGTCGTCAGCGGGAAGTCAGACGACGACTTCGATGGCATCGGGCTCGATCCGGAAAGCGAGAACGCGGCCCCGGTCGACCGCCTCGCCGTCGAGCCAGATGGTCCGGGGTCGGGAAAACGTGACGGTGGCAGCCGCCGTGCGCCGGCCACGGATGCGAGGGTGCGGAAGGTGGGTTCCGGTTGGTAACCGGCGGCGCACCTTGGCGAGGTCGCGGATCCGCAGGTCGGCCTCGAACAGGTCGAGGAGCCCGTCGTCGGGGTGGGCCCGCGGGCCCAGATTCCAGTCGCCGAGCCACTGCGCGTTCATCGCCACTGCGGCGGTGGTCCACGTGCGGCTCCGGGCCACGGCGTGCGCGACGAAGAGGTGGAGACGGCCGTCGACGAGCACCTGTCCGAGATCGATCGGAAAGGTCATCGCCGCCGACGACCACAAGCGGTCTTCGTCGCCGGGAGCGGCCAGCGTGCGCCCGAGGTCGCCACCGAGCAGCCCGAGCGTCGGATACGGACGCCCTTCGGACCGAGCCACTTCGAGTACGGCGCGAGCCTCTGCGTCGCTGCGGACGACCACGCCGTCGGGTGGGAGCGCCCCCGGCGACCCCCACGGCTGGCCCTTCTCGATCGTCACCCGACCGTCGACGAGGCAGCCACGACCCCCCGGTAGAGCGAATTGGCCGCCGCCCGGCAGGCCGCGGCCGTGGCCGGCTCGGCGGCGGCGTTGGCCATCTGGCCCAACAGGTCGATCAGTTGCTTGACGTTGCGGACGAAGTCGCCTCCCGTGAGTTGCTCGTCGCCCAAGGCAATCGCGAGGTCGGCCCCGGTCGCCCACGCATGGATGACGCCGACCAGCCCGGCGTCGGGAGGACGGGTGACGGGCAGGCCGGCGTCCTGCTCGGCCAAGTGGAGTTCGCGAGCCACGTATTCGAGGTCGGCCCAGCGGGTCCGGAGCGAGCCGCTCGGAAACCACGGGGCGGGAGCATCGCCGGGGCCGCGGGTCTCATAGGTGAACACCGACGCGAGGGCGGCGACCTCGGGTTCTGTGAGGTCGTCGAAGAGGCCCGATCGGAGGCATTCGGCGACCAGGAGATCGCACTCGTGGTAGAGGAGCCGCAGCCGCTCGCCGGCGTCGGTGAGGGCCCATCCGTCGAGGTAGCCCCACGATTCGAGCACCCGCAGCACCCGGTCGAAGAGCCGGGCCAGCGACTCGGACCGGTTGCGCAGGCCACGCTCGAGTGCGACGCGCTCTCGTCGGCGCTGGTCGGCCCGCCACAACGCTCGCAAATGCGTCTTGAGTTCGGGGCAGGCTGCGACGGGGTGGGCGGCCGTGGCTTCGGCCAGGCCCTGCGCCCGGCGGGCTCGCGGATCGATCGGACCTCCGCGATCGGCCGACGTCGCCTCGAGTCGGGCCGAGCGCAGGAGGTCGGCGACCTGGTTGGTGAACGAATGGTTGTTGGGGAGAAAGGGGGTCGGCAGATCCACGGCGCCCACCGAGCGGGGCGGGCTGGTGAAGTCCTTGGCCGAGAGTTGCGTGCGCTTGCCCGAGAGGTTCACGATGCCGAGGACCTTGCCGCCCTTTCGGTGGGCGGTGGTCACGACCGCGACCCGTCCCCCCGACGCCTGGCCGGGCACCACGAGCACGTCGCCCGGGCCCAGGCGATCGAGGGCGCGCTCGATCTCGACTTTGGCCGCCGGCTTGGCTCGCTGGGCTTGGTCGGCGTCATCGCGCAGGCGTCGGAACTCCTCGACGTCACCGAGATCGCAGGCGGCCGCCTTGACCAGGTCGGCCACCTCCCGGTCGAGGGACTCGAGCCGCCGCTCGTCCCGCACGACGCCTCGGTCGGATCGGTATTGGGCGAAGGAGAGGTTCAGCAGGTGGTGGGCCTCATCGGGCTGATAGCGGCGAACGAGGTTGGCGGCCATGTTGTAGGTGGGCCGGAACGCCGAGGTGAGTTCGTACGATCGCGTCGAGACCAGGGATGCCACCTGATCGAACGGGACGAAGGGTGACCACAACACGATGCCGTAGCCGACGTCGTCGATCCCCCGCCGCCCGGCCCGGCCGGTGAGTTGGGTGTACTCGCCCGGCGTCAGCTTCTCGTGGGTCTCCCCCGTGAACTTCGTGAGCTTCTCGATCACGACCGACCGTGCCGGCATGTTGATGCCCAGGGCCAGGGTCTCGGTGGCGAAGACGACCTTGACCAGCGCCCGCGTGAAGCACGCCTCGACGGCCTCCTTGAACGGCGGGACCATGCCGGCGTGATGGGCGGCGAAGCCGGCCTCGAGGCCGTGAACCCACCGGTCGTAACCCAGCACGGCCAAGTCGCTGTCGCTCAGTCCCGCTACCGCCGCCTCGGCGATGGCTCGGATCTCGCTCCGCTCCGTCGGCGTCGTGAGCCGGAGTCCGCCGCTCAGGCACTGACCTACAGCGTCATCGCAGGCCGCTCGGCTGAAGATGAACACGATGGCCGGCAGGAGCTCTCGCTCCGCCAGCACCTCCACCACCTCGGCCCGGCGCGGCGTCATCAGGCGACCGCGCCTCGGTCCCCGGGTCATGCGGGGTTGGTCACGTTGGACTCGGGCGTCGTCACGCTCGAGTTGTTCGGCCTCGGGATTGGGCCGCCCGTCGACAAGGGTCGGGAGCAACAGGGGTCGCTCGGTGCGGCGGTCGCCGACGAGATAGAGGTTGTGGAGCGTCACGGGTCGACGCTCCTCGATCACGGTCTCGGTCGCACCGCGGACGGTGGCGATCCAGTCGGCGAATTCCTCGGCGTTGCTCACTGTGGCCGACAGACAGACCAGATCGACCTCTCGGCGCAGGTGGATGATGACTTCCTCCCACACCGGTCCTCGGTATGCGTTCTGCAGGTAGTGGACCTCGTCGAGCACCACGTAGCGCAGTCCGTCGAGGCTGGCGCTCCCGGCGTAGATCATGTTGCGGAGCACTTCGGTCGTCATGACGACGACCGGGGCGTCGCCGTTGCGGACGAGGTCGCCGGTGAGGAGACCGACGGCGTCCCGCCCGTGTCGCTCGACGAGGTCTCGATACTTCTGGTTCGAGAGGGCCTTGAGCGGTGTCGTGTAGAACGCCTTTCCCCCGTCGCTGAGCGCTTTGGCGACGGCGTACTCGGCCACGACGGTCTTCCCCGACCCCGTCGGCGCGGCCACGAGCACCGAACGTCCCGCGTCGAGCGCGTCGATGGCTCGACGTTGGAAGTCGTCGAGGTCGAAGCCGAGGCCGGCGACGAACTCCTCGCGATTCACAAGGACGGTTCTACCGCTTCAACGCCTTGCCGAGCAGGATGCTGATCTCGTAGAAGAGGTACATCGGGGCAGCCATGGCCAGCATCGTGATCGGATCCTGGCTCGGGGTGATGACGGCGGCGAATACGACGATGCCGATGATCGCCCCCCGCCGCCACTTGCGGAGTTGCGCGCTCTTGAGGATCTTGGCCAACTGGAGGAAGACCAACAAGATCGGAAACTCGAACGACACGCCGAAGGCGAGCACGACCAGCATGTAGAGCCGCAGGTACTTCGAGGGGCTGAACAGCGGTACCAGATCGGGGCCGCCGACGCCGATCAGGAAGTCGAGCGCCTTGGGGAAGGTGACGACGGCGATGGCACCGCCGGCGATGAACAACAGGATCGAACTGACGATGAACGGGATGGCAAAGCGCTTCTCGTTCCTGTGGAGGCCAGGCGTTACGAACCGCCACACCTGCCAGAGGATCACGGGGGCGGCGAACACCGCCCCGAGGAAGACGGCCAGCTTGATGCGGGTGCCGAAACCCTCGAGCGGGTCGATGACCACCAACTGGCAGGTGCCGCCCTTCTTGGCCTGGCAGTAGGGGTCGACCAGGAACCCGAGCACCGGGTTGGACAACACGAACCCGACGATGCTGCCGATCACCAAGGCCAGCACCGACTTGACCAGCCGGCTCCGGAGCTCGCCCAAATGCTCGACGAGCGTCATTCGGTCGAGGTCTTGGCGGTCGAGGTCTTGGCGGTCGGCGTCTTGGCGATCGAGGTTTCCGCCCTCCGGGGCGCCTGTCACCAGCGTCATGAACCGGGGTCGGTCGAGGTCGAGTCGCTCGTCGACTCTGCGCCGGGCAGGTCGCTCCAGAGGTAGCGCTGGGGCGGCGTTGGGGCCGTGTCGACGACCGCCTCCTGCGTGGACGACTGCTCGGCCGGTAGGACAGGTCCGGTCTCCGGCAGCTGCATGGCGTCACGAATATCGGCCTGGAAGCCTGAGGTCATCTTGCGGATCTCGGCCAGCGCCCGACCGGCCTGGCGGGCGGCATCGGGCAGCTTCTCGGGGCCGAGCACGAGGAGCGCGACGACGAGGATGACGAGGATTTCCGGCGCTCCGAGGCTTCCCATAGTTCGCGGAGTCTACGGGGCCGACTTCACCCTTGGACGGGCCTTGGCGACAACAACCGGGACCGAGGCCCGGAATGACCTGGCCTCGGCGCCGAGGGCCTCGACGGGCGCTCGCAGTGCGACGAACGCCGAAATCTCCTGCCGCAACGCCGCCGCCTCGGAACGGACCCGGCGGGCGGACACGACCAAGGGCAGCGCGGCAAGGAGGATGACGACGGCAGGCACCAGCCAGAGCACGACGCGAGCGTAGGTCGCTGGCTCCGAGGGTTCAGTCCTTCTCGCGCCCCACCGGCTCGGTGAGCCGCTCGAACCAGTCGTCACTCTGCAGGAGCTGGTGCAGCTCGAGCAGGTCGTCATAATCGATGGGGCGACCCTCGCGGGGCTCATCGAGCTCGGCCGGGAGGCTCCACACCGACAGCGCCACGCCCGATGACACCAACAGATCCACGATCCGCTGCTCGGCCATCTTCGACACCGCCACCGCACAGGTGGGGCATCGGAATGCGTAGCTGCCTTGGTTGTTCGTCGCACAGACCTGCACGGTCACGTCGCGTGACGTGAGTTCGATGTCGCCGCAGGTCGGGCAGCTTGCCCGAATGGTTGCCACCAAGGTCTCCCTTCGTTGCCTCGGCTTCCCCATCGACCGCTTCTCCCCTCGAGTTGAGCGCTTCCCGCGCTGCAGGTCCCGCTCGTCGCGGTGTACTTGACCGATGTTGCCCTTTCGCGACGGTGAGAGAAATAGGTCGACCTGGCCATTTCGCACCCGCGACCGGGCTAGTTCGAGCTGACCAGCCCGGTTGGCGCCGCCAAATTGACGTCAGGACCAGGGCGGGAGTTTCCGACACTCTCCGTATGCAAGAAGGGGTGGTCCAGTATCTCGCTCAGGTCCTGCGCGGCCTCTCGTCGGGCGCCGACCCGATCCGGCTGTTGCAGGACGCCCTCAGCGGCGCCATTGCCGCTTCTGGGGGTCGCCACGGCATGATCGTCGGACTGGTCGACGGGGCGCCGACCGTCATCTCGGCGTCGGGAACCACGCCCAGGGTCGTGCTCGACACCGCTGCGCGATGCATGGATGAGGGCAGGCTTTGTCGCGGACGCGACCCGGCCGCAGGCACCGGGGCCATCGCCGAGCCGATCCGGGTCGGGCAGCGGGTCGTGGGTGCCGTGAGCATCGGCGGCCAACCCGTCGCCCTCGACGCCGCTCCCCTACCCCTGTTCGCCGACGCCGCCGGTCTGGCGCTAGCCCGGCGGCCGACCGCGACCCGAGCATCGGTGACCGATTTCTCGACCGCGTTGGTCGAGATCGGCCGAGATCTCGATCCGACTGCGGTGCTCGGGCGCATGTTCGACGCCGCCGCCCGACTCTTCGGAGCCTTGGGCGGGTTCTGCGTCCTTCCCGACGGCGATGGCTGGCGGGTGGCCCAACATCGGGGAATCAGCGCCGGCAGCGCTACGCCTTGCGTCACGCCACCCTGCCTTCCGTGACTTCGTCGCCGGCACCAATTTGCGGGTCGAGCCGCCATCGCATCCTGTGGTGGCCGGCCTCGTGCAAGGCGCCGAGACCGCCATCTCCGTCCCGCTCGTCGCAGGCGGCGTTCGCCAAGGCTTCCTCGTGCTCCTCGTGGGTGAGCCTCCGGATCCGGTCGGCCAGGGCCTCGTACTCGCCTTCGCCAACCAGGTTGCCGGCATCATGCGCGCTGTCCGGCTCGACCAACTGCGCCGAGAGCAAGACCAACGAATCGCTGCTGTTGCTCACAGCGCCCCCACGCCGGTGATCGTGTTCGACGAGGACAACCGCTTCGTCCTCGTCAATGCTGCCGCCGCCGAGCTGTTCCATCTTCCCGAGGCCTTCGCCGCCGGTCAATCCGTGACCGGACGGCTGGGGCACGAGGGGCTCGAGGCCCTGCTGGAGGAGGACGGCGAAGGCCGAATGGAGGTCTTGCTCGGCGGCCCGCCCAACCGTTTGCACTTGGCCACCGTGCGCCGGATGCGCGACAGCTCCGGGCGCGGGTCTGGGTCGGGTGCTCGTATTGGAAGACGTCACTCGCCAGCGCGAGCCCGACAAGATCAAGAGCGATTTCGTCGCCGTCATCGGCCACGAGCTCCGCACCCCCCTGACCGTGATCAGGGGCTACGTGCAGATGCTGAACGTGAAGGGCACCCAGCTCGACGCCGCCTCGCTCGACACCTGTCTGACCGCACTCACGACCAACACGGGACGGCTCGAGCGGCTCATCGACGACCTGCTGTTCGTGTCGTCGATCGACACGCGGCGACCCGCACTCGATCTTCAACGAGTCGACGTGGCTGACGTTCTCGACGAGTTCGCGGGGCCGCGGGTGCACATCGAGACGCCCGGCCGGCGGGTCGCCCTGGAGATCGACCGGTCCAAGTTCGACCAGGTCCTCGGCCAGCTCATCGACAATGCTCTCAAGTTCAGCGACGACGAGGTGGTCGTGTCATTGGTCGAGGGTGACGGCGAGATCGAGATCCACGTCGATGACAACGGCGCTGGGATCTTCTCGGGCGACATCCCCAACCTGTTCGAACGGTTCCGCCAACTCGACGGCACCTCGACCCGAGCCAAAGGCGGCACGGGCGTCGGCCTCTACATCTGCCGGAGGTTGGTCGAGTTGCAGGGCGGGCGCATCTGGTGCGACAGCCGCCTCAGTGTCGGGAGCCGGTTCGCCTTCACCCTTCCCACGACCCGACCGTCGTGTCGGACGAGTCGGGTCGACACGGCCCCGCCGGTGGCGCCGTCGGTCGGCTGACCGTCGGGAGTGGGACAGAATCGCGGGTGGATTCGCTTCGCCCCCCGATCGCCTTCGCTCACCCGGGGCGCCGGGCCCACGCCCCGGAGAACACGCTCGACGCCTTCCGGCTGGCCAGAAAGCTCGGGGCCGACGGCCTCGAGAGCGACGTGTGGCTCACCGCCGATGGCGTTCCCGTACTCGACCATGACGGCGTCGTGGGACGGGACTCCGGCGACGTCCGATCTCGACGGTGACCGAGCCTCGCTCCCGTCGTGGATCCCGACACTCGAGGAGCTCTACGCCGAGTGTGGGACCGACTTCGAGTTGAGTCTCGACGTGAAGGATGCCGACGCCGCCGGTGCCCACCGTCGCCGCGGCCCGGGCTGGGGTGGCGCTGCGCCCGGGCGGCTGTGGCTGTGCCATCCCGACTGGCAGATCGTCCGGACGTGGCGACAACTCGACGACGACGTGCGCCTCGTCGACTCGACCCGCCTCCGCCGCTGCGCGAGGGACCCGAACGCCGGGCCGCGGACCTCGCCGCCGCCGGCGTCGACGCGGTCAACCTGCACCACTCGGATTGGAACATGGGTCTCGCCACCCTCTTTCACCGCTTCGAGCGCTTCTGTCTCGGGTGGGACGCCCAGTTCGAGCGAGTCATCACCCAGCTGCTCGGGTTCGGCCTCGATGGCGTGTTCAGCGACCACGTCGACCGACTGGTCGACGCCCGCGCCGCCTTCGGGCGTTAGAGCACTTCGAGGTCGGACAGCGGATACACCTTGACGAAGGCGCGTCCGACGACGAGGTCCTCGTCGATGAAGGTGGCGCGGTTGTCGCACAGCACCCGGCTGTCCGACGAGTTCTCCCTGTTGTCGCCCATCATCCACAGCCGCCCGTCCGGCACCGTTACCGGTCCGAAGTCCGAAGTGGTCTGGTCAGCGGGCAGGTAGGCCTCGGTTAACCGTTTGCCGTTGACGAGCACGCCCCCATTGCGCCCCTCGACGGTGTCGCCGGGAAGACCGACGACCCGCTTGACGAGGTCCTTGATCGTCGGATCGGCCGGCGTGCACGGCGGTCGGGCGAAGACCACGATGTCGCCCCGGTGAATGTCGTGCAGCCGGTAGCTCAGCTTGTTGACGAAGATCCGATCACCGACATGCAGTTGGGGCTCCATCGACGCCGACGGGATGAAGAACGCCTGGATGAGGAACGTCTTGACCAGGAACGCCACGGCGAGAGCCGCCACCACGATCACAACCCATTCGGCCGCCGAGCGCAGGGCGCGATCAGCCTTGGTGGGACGCGGCCCGGTGTGGGCGTCGGGGTCGCAGGATTGTCGATCACGTCGGCCCGACGATACCGGTCGGCGGCCGCGACCCGGGCCCGCCCAGGCTCCGGGCCGCAACGACGCCTGCGGCGCCAGCCCAGGCGTAGAACGCAGGGTCGTCTTCGGGCCCACGGCCCATCGACGTGACCCGAAGGCCGGCGTCGCGGAGGAGGTTGGGGACGTCGGGCACCTCCTCGTCGTCGGGGCTGGCGACGGTGATGCGGCTCGCAGCCAGCGCGACCGCCGTCACAGCGTGATGGCTCGGGCCACGGTGTCGTTCCCGTTCGTCAGCGTCGCTGTAGCGCACGGCAAGGATCGGGATCCCTCCGAGCGCAGCGGTGGCATCGAGGGTGCCGACGACATCGAGGCCGGTGTGACCAAGCGTGGTACCTGTGCCGACGACGCCCGGACCGATCCCGGCGACGACGACGTCGGCCCCGTGGTGACGGGCGAGGGCGAGCGCCGAGTGCACGTTGACGGCTTCGAGATCGCCGCCGAAGGCGTGGCCAGCGGTGATGGTGAGATCGAGCACGCCGGAGGCCCGCAGCTGGTGGACGGTGTCACTGAGCGCCATGGGTAGGGCGGCCCCGTCGGTCATCACATACGCGATTCGCACGTCAGGTCGGAGGTGGCGGATCACCACGGCGACGCACGGCACCTGGCTGTGCAGCCCGCAGGCCACGACCGGCAGCCCGTCGATGCGGTCGGGCAGCTCGACGCCTTCCTCAGCGGCGCCGGTGTCGACCTGGAGGCTGGTGTAGCGGAGCTTCATGATGTGGCCGGGCCCGGGTTCGCTCCAATGATCACGTGCGAGGTTCCAGTGCACGACGTGCCATCCGCCGGTGCCGAGCCCGAGCTCCACTGCGGTGGTGTTGATCACGACCTGGTCCCCGACCGCCACCGGCCCGACGAGCTGGGTCAACACGTAGGCCCGCTCCCCATCGACCACCACCCGCTGCAGCCCCGTCCGCTCCTCGAGAATCTCCCCCACCACCCCCACCCGAAACGAAGGCACTACCCCTCCCCCATGCCGGGCGAGCCCATCACCACGGCCAGCAAGGAGGGCGCCGTCGGGAGCGCCAGCGAACAGGTGCCACCCGAGCAGCAAGGCGCGCCAGCGCCGCCGCGAGGGCATCGTCACGGCGCCGTCGGGAGCGCCAGCGAGCAGGCGCCACCCGAACAGCAAGGCGCGTCAGCGCCGCCGCGGAGGCCATCGTCACGGCGCCGTCGGGAGCGCCAGCGAGCAGGCGCCACGCCGAATGGCAAGGCGCGTCAGCGCCGCCGGCGTGAGGCCATCGTCACGGCGCCGTCGGGAGCGCCAGCGAGCAGGCGCCACGCCGAATGGCAAGGCGCGTCAGCGCCGCCGCGTGAGGGCATCGTCACGGCGCCGTCGGGAGCGCCAGCGAGCAGGCGCCACGCCGAATGGCAAGGCGCGCCAGCGCCGCCGCGTGAGGCCATCGTGTCGGCCATCAACACGGCGCCGTCGGGAGCGCCAGCGAGCAGGCGCCACGCCGAGCGGCAAGGCGCGTCAGCGCCGCCGCGTGAGGCCATCATCACAGTGACGCGATGAGCTTCTCCACCCGTTCGTCCTTGGACTTGAACGGGTCCTTGCAAGGACGGTGCGCTGCGCGTTGTCGTTGAGCTTGAGGTGCACCCAGTCGACGGTGTAGTCGCGCCGCTTCTCCTTGGCCTTCTTGATGAATTCGCCGCGAAGCTTGGCTCGGGTGGTCTGGGGTGGGGTGTCGACGGCGATGTCGATTTCGTCGTCGTCGCAGATGCGCTCGACAAGGCCGCGATCTTGCATGCGGTAGTAGAGGCCCCGTTTGCGGTTGACGTCGTGGTACTGGAGGTCGAGCAGCGCGACCTTGGGGTGGGTGAGGGGAAGCGTCGTTCTTCTCCCGGTATCCCTCGATGAGTTGGTGCTTGATGACCCAGTCGCATTCGCGGTCGAGGCTCATCGGGTCCTTCTCGAGGCCGGTGAGGCAGTGCTCCCACATGCCGAGCGCTTGCTCTTCGAGGGGGCTGAGACCCTTGGTCTCGTGGTAGCGCAGGGCCCGGGTCGAGGTACTCGCCTTGGATGTCGAGGGCGCTGAGCTTCGCGGCCGTTGGCCAAGCGAACCTTGCGCTTGCAGGTGAGGTCATGGCTGATCTCGCGGATGGCCCGGATCGGGTTCTCGAGGGTCATGTCGCGCAGGACGACGCTGGGGTCTTCGAGCATGCGCAGCAGGATCGACGGTGGCGCCGACCTTGAGGAACGTCGCGTACTCGCTCATGTTGGAGTCGCCGACGATGACGTGGAGCCGGCGGAAGCGCTCGGCGTCGGCGTGGGGTTCGTCGCGGGTGTTGATGATCGGGCGGCTGCGGGTGGTGGCCGACGACACGCCTTCCCAGATGTGCTCGGCCCGCTGGCTGATGCAGTACATCGCGCCCCGTGCGGTTGCGAGCACCTTGCCGGCGCCGGCGTAGATCTGCCGGCTGACGAAGAACGGGATCAGGACCTCGGCGTAGTGGCCGAAGTCGTCGCGTCGGCTGGTGAGGTAGTTCTCGTGGCAGCCGTAGCGAGTTGCCGGCCGAGTCGGTGTTGTTCTTGAAGAGGTAGATGACGCCACGGATGCCCTCCTCGCGCAGTCGCTGCTCGGCGCGCGACCAGCAGGTCCTCGAGGATGCCGCTCCCCCGCCTTGTCGTGGACGACGAGGTCGTGGATCGAGTCGCACTCGGGCGTGGCGTATTCGGGGTGGCTGCCGACGTCGAGGTAGAGGCGGGCGCCGTTCTCGAGGAAGACGTTGCTGCTGCGGCCCCAGCTGACCACCCGGCGGAAAAGGTAGCGGGCCACCTCGTCGGGGCTCAGCCGCCGCTGGCCCCGCAGCGTGCAGGTGACCCCGTACTCGTTCTCCAGGCCGAAGATGCGTCGATCCACGTGACCCCTTCAGATGGTCCAGTGCTCCACGGGTACCGTTGCCGGCGTGCCTCTCCCTTCGCATGGTGCCGTTGGTGACCTTGGGTGGCAGCTTCCAGGCCCGAGTTCTCTCGGCCCGGCTCGGTTCCGAGGGAATCGTCACCGAATTGCGGGGCGCGGTCGACGGGCCGTATCCCTTCGGCGACGTGGTCGTGCTCGTCGACGCCGACGACGTCGATCTGGCCCGCCAGCTGTTGTTGGCCGACGAGGTCGAGGATGCCCTCGACCCGTTCGAGCCGTCGCCTCGACGTCTGACCGGGGTCCCGCCGTGGGTGGCGATCGGCACCATCGTCTTCGTGGCCGTAGCCACGTCGCTGGTGCGGGTGCTTGCCCTCTAGCTCGAAGCGAGGAGGGTCGTGAGCTCGGCCTCGTCGAGGCGGCGGAAGGCTCGGCGACGGGCGCCGCGCTCGAGCACGGCCGCCTCGATGTCGGAGGCCACCAGGGCGCGGTCGGTGCCGCCCAGCGCGGCGACGGCCACGGTGAGGGCTTCGGCCAGCGTGAGCCCTTCGCGCCAGCCCTCGCCCAGGCGGGTCGAGATCGCCTCGTCGTCGCCGGGGATGACGGTGAAGCGGTTCTCGTCGAGGATCACGCCGTCGTAGAGCACGTGAAAGAGCTCGTCACCCGCGGGCTCGTAGCCGACCTCAGCCACGAGGATCTCGACCTCCATGGGCTTCATGTCGTGGGTGAAGGACTGGCCGAGGAGTTGGGCGTAGGAGTTGGCCAGTGACTTGGCGTGGACGTCCTCGCGGCTGAAGCGGAAGCCTTCGACGTCGGCGTAGCGGACGCCGGCTTGGCGAAGCTGGTCGAACTCGTTGTACTTGCCCACGCCGGCGAAGGCGATGCGGTCGTAGATCTCGCTGATCTTGTGCAGGGTGGCGCACGGGTTCTCGGCCGTGAGCAGGATGCCGTCGGCGTACTGGAGGGCCACGAGCGCTCGACCCTTGGCGATGTTGGTGCGGGCGAACTCGGCCTTGTCCGAGATCATCTGCTCGGGGCTCACGTAGAAGGGCATGGTCATCAGCGATTCAACCCCTGGTCGCTCTTGCGCTGGATGAGGGCGGCGAAGCGCTCGGCGACCTCTACTTCGGTGGCCTCCTCGTACCCTTCGCCGGTGATCGTGGCCACGGTCGGATAGATGCCGCGCACGGCGTCGGGCCCGCCGGTGGCGGAGTCCTCGTCGGCCGCCTCGTAGAGGCCCTGCACGGCGAGTTCGATGGCGGATTGGCGGTCGAGGCCTTCGGTCCAGCCCAGCTTGACCGTGGTGCGGGCGTCGCGTCCGCCCGACCCGTCGGCGTGGAAGTCGGTCTCTTCGTAGCGTCCGCCGGTGGCGTCGTAGGTGAAGATGCGTCCGATCCGACGGCGGGTGTCGAAGCCGGCGAAGAGCGGCACGACGACCAAGCCCTGCATGGCCATGGGCAGGTTCTGGCGCACCATGCCGGCGAGCATGTTGGCTTTGCCCTCGAGGCTCAAGACGTTGCCGCTGAGCTTCTCGTAGTGCTCGAGCTCGAGCTGGAACGAGCTTGACCATCTCGAGGGCGAAGCCGGCGGCGCCGGCGATGGCGACGCCGGAGTACCGGTCGGCTGGATGCACCTTGTCCATGGCCCGATGGGCGATTGAGCTTCCGGCGGTCGCCCGGCGGTCGCCGGCCATCACGACGCCTTCGGCATACCGAAGGGCGACGATGGTGGTGCCGTGGGTGATGGCGAAGCCGGGGTCGCGATCGGCCAGAGACGGCAGGGTCGGCGCCGGCCCGTCGAGACGGCGCAACAGCGCGGAGAAGCTGGGCCCCGGGTCTTCGCTGGGCGGAAAGAGCGGCAGAGTCATTGGACGCCCGACGCTAGCGGGCGTCGCGGCCGAGGATTACTGGCCGCCCTTCTGGACGTAGCTTCTCACGAAGTCCTCAGCGTTCTCTTCGAGCACTTCGTCGATCTCGTCGAGCAACTCGTCGAGCTCGGCCTTCAGCTTCTCGCCCTGACCCGAGCCGGCCGACACCTCCTCGTCGACGACTTCGTCGGCGCGAGCGGGCGCCGGCTTCTTCTTCTGTTCGCGTTCAGCCATGTGACCTGCAGACCTCCTAGGAGTCCAACCGGGCGATGAGCTCGGCCGGACTCGAACAACCATCCAACAACGTATCGACAATGTCAGCGCTACCTCTGAGCGGTTCCATCATCGGCACCCGACGCAGGGGCTCGGCTCCGAGATCGAAGACCAACGAATCCCAGTTGGCGGCGGCGATCGAGGGCGCCCAGCGCTGGAGGCACCGGCCGCGGAAGTAGGCACGTGTGGTGCGGGGCGGCTCGGAGATCGCCTCTTGGACCTCGTCCTCGGTGACGATCCGCTCGAGCTTCAGCCGCTCGAAGAGCGACTTGTCGGGCCGGAGGTCGTGGTACTGGAGGTCCATCGCCGCCAGCCTGGCGTCGTCCCAAGCCAGGTCGTGGCGCTCGCGGTACGCATCGAGCAGGCGGTACTTGGCCACCCAGTCGAGCACGCCCGACAGCGACATCGGGTCGGACTCGAGGGCAGTGAGCACCGACTCCCACCGACGCATGACGTCGAGGCCGACGTCCTCGGGACCCACCGCCTCGAGGCCCCGATCATCGGCGTACTTGCGGGCAAGATCGAACAGCTCCCACTGAATCTCGAGGGCGGTCATCTTGGCGCCCGAGGAGAGTTCGAGCGGCTGGCGCAGCGAGAGGTCGTAGGACACCTGGCGCAGCGCCTGTACGGGCGCGGCCAGGGAGAAGTCCCGACCGCCGAAGGCCTCGTCCTCGATCATGCACAACACGATGGCGGTGACGCCGACCTTCAGGAAGGTCGATACCTCGGCCAGGTTGGCGTCACCGACGATCACGTGCAGGCGGCGGTACTTGGTGGCGTCGGCGTGGGGCTCGTCGCGGGTGTTGACGATCGGACGCTTGAGCGTGGTCTCGAGCCCGACCTCCTCTTCGAAGAAGTCGGCCCGCGGGGTGAACTGGAACGGCACGTCGAGGCCGAACGTCGACGCGGCCTCGCTGCCCACCTTGCCCGCGCCGGTGTAGATCTGGCGGGTGACGAAGTGCGGCATCACGTGCTGGACGATGCGGCCGAAAGGCACCTGGCGGTCCATGAGGTAGTTCTCATGGGTGCCGTAGGAGTTGCCCTTGCCGTCGGAGTTGTTCTTGTAGACGACGATGTCCTGGCCGTTGGGCATCGACCGGCCGGCCGCTTCCATCGAGGCGGCGAGGATGCGCTCGCCTGCCTTGTCCCACAGCACGATCTGGCGGGCATCGGAGCACTCGGGCGAGGAGTATTCGGGGTGGGCGTGGTCGACGTAGTACCGGGCTCCGTTGGTCAGCACGGCGTTGACGAGGTGGGTCTCCACCTCGGGAGGCAACGAGCCCTCGCGGGCGAACCCGCGGGCGTCACGACCGGGCGACTCGTCCTCGAAGTCCCAATCGACTTTGCGCTGCAGCTCTTGCACATAGGCGTTGATCAGGACCGACGAGGCGGCGATCGGATTGGATTCGCCCGCGCCTCGTTGCTGGATGCCGTACTCCGTCTCGATGCCGAACACCTTGCGCAACGCCACGCAACGACGCTACTCGCCGCTCTCTCCGACGAGACACCCGCCCCGCCGCGTCGGGGTGGCCGATCCGGTCGCCCAGGAGCCTCGAGGTGGCGCAAATGGCGACCGCAACGGCCACATCAAGCCGCAGAGCGCGCTCCGTTACAGGTACTGGCCGGTGCCGACCCGCTCGATGGCCTGGCCGCCGGTGGTCTCGCCCGCCTTGTCGCCGGTCCTTGAGGAGGATGCGCATGTAGACGATGCGCTCGCCCTTCTTGCCCGAGATCTTGGCCCAGTCGTCGGGGTTGGTGGAGTTGGGGAGGTCTTCGTGCTCCTTGTACTCCTGGCGGATCGAGTCGAGGAGGTGCTCGGGTCAGGATGCCCCGCCCGTCGCCGGCGATCTCGCGCTTGATGGCGAGCTTCTTGGCTCTGCGCACGATGTTCTCGATCATCGCGCCGGAGGAGAAGTCCTTGAAGAACATGACCTCCTTGTCGCCGTTTTGGTACGTGACCTCGATGAAGCGGTTCTCGTCGTCGGTCGAGTACATGACCTCGACGGTCTGCTCGATCATGGCTCTGCATCGCCTTGGCCGGGTCGCCGCCGCCGAGGGACTCGACTTCGCCCGCGTCGAGCGGCAGGTCGGCCGGAGGTAACGGCTGAAGATCTGGGCCGCCGAGCGTCTCGTCGGGCCGCTCGACCTTGATCTTCACGTCGAGTCGGCCGGGCCGGAGAATGGCCGGGTCGATGAGGTCTTCGCGGTTGGAGGCGCCGATCACGATCACGTTCTTGAGGGTCTCGACGCCGTCGATCTCAGCCAGCAGCTGCGGCACGATGGTCGATTCCATGTCGGAGCTGATGCCGGTGCCGCGGGTGCGGAAGAGCGAGTCCATCTCGTCGAAGAAGACGATGACGGGGACACCTTCTTCCGACTTCTCCCGCGCCCGCTGGAAGACGAGGCGGATCTGGCGTTCGGTCTCGCCGACGTACTTGTTGAGCAGCTCGGGGCCCTTGATGTTGAGGAAGTACGACTTGGCGCCGACCTTGCCGGTCACCTCGGCTGACCTTCTTGGCCAGCGAGTTGGCCACGGCCTTGGCGATGAGCGTCTTGCCGCACCCCGGGGGGCCGTAGAGGAGGATGCCCTTGGGCGGCGGGAGCTCGTATTCGCCGAAGAGCTCGCGGTGGACGAAGGGCAACTCGACGGCGTCCATGATCGCTTCGATCTGGTCGTCGAGGCCGCCGACGTCTTCGTAAGAAATGTCAGGCACCTCTTCGAGGACGAGTTCTTCGACCTCGGGCCGGGGCAGCTTCTCGATGAGCAGGCCGGTGCGCGAGTCCATCAACAGCGTGTCGCCGGCACGGAGGCGCACCGATCCGTCGCTGAGGGCTTCGGACAGCTCGACCACACGCTCCTCGTCGGCCCGGCCGACGATCATGGCCCGCTTGCCGTCTTCGAGGACCTCTTTGAGGGTGACCGCTTCGCCGGTGAGCTCTGGGCCCCGGGCCAGGACGACGTTGAACGATTCGTTGAGGACGACCTCTTGGCCCTTCTGGAGGACGTCATCCTCGAGGTCGGGGTGGAGGGCGACGCGCATCTTGCGACCGCCGCTGAAGACGTCGACGGTGCCGTCGTCGTTGCGCCCGAGATAGGTGCCGTACGCCGAGGGCGGCTGGGTGAGCTTGTCGACCTCGTCGCGCAGGGTGGCGATGTGCTCGCGCGCTTCTCGCAGCGTGTAGGTGAGCTTCTCGTTCTGCGAGACGGCCTGGGCCAACTGGCCCTTGGTCTCGAGGAGCTTCTCCTCGAGGGTGCGCACCCGCTTGGGCGCCTCGGAGATCCGGCGGCGGAGCGAGCTCACCTCTTCTTCGAGCACCACGGCGTGCTCCCGCAGCTCGTCGAGCTCCCGCAGGTTTTCGGCTTCGGACATGGGCGCACCTCCTTCTCGGGCGACCCTACACGTGGCCCGAAGGCTGCAAGCGGAGGGCGACGATTTGTACGGACTCGGGGTCGAATTGCATTTCCACGGAGCTGGCCGGGTATATTCAGACCTACACAACTCCCCGGAAATCGTGAGGAACTCTCCATGGGTATGAAGGTCTGGATCGATCAGGATCTGTGCACGGGCGATGGCCTGTGCGAGGAGATCGCTCCCTCGGTGTTCACGCTGCTCGACGACGGCCTCGCCTACGTCAAGGAAGGCGACAAGGTCTTCAACCCCGGCGGCCCCGATGGCTTGGCCAACGTGGCCGGAGGGATGGAAGAGGCGACCATCGAGTCGGCCGAAGAATGTCCCGGGGAGTGCATCTTCATCGAAATGGAGTAGCCGGGCGAGCCCCGACTCCATCAGAACTACTTGAGACACGACCGGGTGTCGACCGTTGCGGTCGGCGCCCGGTTGTATGCATCGAGCACGGCGTCGAGTTCGGCACCAGTGAGGGCGTAGGCCGTGCCCGGACGGTCGGGGGCGATGGCAAATGCCACGCCCACAACCCTTCCCTGCTCGTCGACGAAGGGCCCACCCGAGTCGCCGGGGCGAAGGTTGGCGGCGAGGATGAAGATCTGGCGGACAGTGTCGTCGCCGTAGATGTCGCCCCCTTGGCCTCGACTTCGCTGCTGATCCGGGCGGGCGCGGCCCGCACGACCTCCTGACCGCCTGGGTGCCCGAACACGGCTCCCGTCGCGCCGGCGGACGCCTTGGCGCGGCCGAGCGAGGGCATGCCCAAGCGTTCGACTCGGAGGACAGCTAGGTCGCGCTCGGGCGTCGAAGACGGCGACGGCAGCCCGGAGTCGTTTGCCGTCGGGGCGGACGATGTCGACCTTGGGCTCGCCGGCCACGACGTGCGCGTTGGTGACGATCACGTTCTCGCTGATGACGAAGCCGCTCCCCTCCTGGATTCGGGCGCAGGCCTCGCCCATCACCTTGACCGTCGCCGCCCGAACCGAGGCAACGACCTCGGGAGAAAGTCCCGGGTCGACGGGCGGCAACCCGGCGTCGGGCGCCGGTTGCAGCGCGTCGAACACCCGAGGGAAGCCGCGTTCGTCGATGAGGCGCCGCACCGACTGGGTGGCATCAGGCGGATCGGGCAACACGTTGGTGACGGCTTGGGCGACGACCGAGCCCCGCGCCTGACGCGACGGCCAACCGGCGACGTCGGCGAGGGCGGGCACGAAGAGCCACAGGGCGAGCAGGATGCTCACCCCGCCGGCCACCGACCCGAAGACGCGGTCCGCGGTACGGGCGCCGCCGAGCGGGAGCACGCCGCGGATCCGGTGACCGACGATCAGACCGATGGCTTGGCCGATGAACGTGCCCACCACGAGCACGGTGATGGCGACCAACAACCGGCCGGACGCGGTCGGGAGCGAGAAACTCGAAAGAACGGTGGGCACGATCCGCAACGAGACGTAGAACCCGACGCCGAGCCCGATCCACGATGCCACCCGGGCCAGGAAGCCGACGCGGAACCCACCGAGGGCCGCCAGCACGACGCCGATGATGACGACGAGGTCCATCACGTTCATACGCAGCTCATCCTTGTGCCTCGGCCGGCCGGGTTACGTGCCGACCAGCCGGGCTGCGGTGAGGAAGCCTGTGTGGGCGACCATGCGATGGTCGGGCCGCACCGACGGGCCGTCGACGTGCCACGTGCGTTGGAGGACCTCGAGCGACTCGGCCATGTCGAAGCGGCTGTCGGCCAGCGCCTCGCGCAGCTGGGAGACCTGGATGATCGTGGGCAGGTAGGACACCAGGATGCCGCCTGGGTGCAGCGCTTGTTCGGCCAGCTTCACGACCCGCCAGGGTTCGGGGAGATCGAGCACGATTCTGTCGAGGTCGGTCTCGTCGATGCCGTCATAGACGTCGCGTTCCTCGACGCGGTAGCGGCTCAGCACGTCGGCACCGAGGAAGGCGGCGACGTTGGCCTCGGCCTTCGCCTTGAAGTCGGCCCGCAACTCGTAGCCGACCACGTCGGCTCCCGCCCGGAGCAGCGTCATCGAGAGCGCGCCGCTACCCACGCCGGCCTCGAGCACCCGAGCGCCGGGGAAGATGTCGGCGAGCATCAGGATGGGGCCGAGGTCCTTGGGATAGATGACCTGGGCGCCGCGCGGCATCTTGAGCACGAAGTCGCTCAACGTCGGTCGCACCGCGAGGTAGCGGGCGCCGGCCGTCGACCGAACGGTCACCCCCTCGGGTTGTCCGATCAGTTCGTCGTGGCGGACGTAGCCCGCATGGGTGTGGAACTCGCCGGCCGTGGCCAGGGTGACGAGGTAGCGCCGGGTCTTGGAGTCGATGAGCAGCGCTCGATCTCCGGCGCCGAACACCCGACTCATGACGCGGTCACCCGGTTCACGAGCTTGCAGAACGCGCACACGTCGCCCGTCGTCGGCGATCCGCACGAAGGGCACGCCACCAGGTCCTCGCGAGTGGCGGCCGACTCGGCCGTGAAGCGATCGGCCCCGCGGGCGAGGAAGCCGAAGTAGAACGCGTTCTTGGTCCCGGGCGACTGCTCCTCGATGTCGTTGAGCGCGGCCTTGTAGCCGAGGTGCTTGTTGCCGACGGCGTTGGGGCACTCCTCGACCTGGTAGTCGATGCCCCGAACGACGCAATAGGCCGCCATCTCCCGCTCGCCGAGTCGGACCAGCGGTTTGACCTTGCGGACGAAGCCCTCGGTGGCGGGAAGCACGGGCTGTTGGCGGCCGAGGTAGTCGGCGTCCCAGCGCAGCACGTTGCCGAACAGCACCGCCGCCTCGTCGTCGAGGTTGTGGCCGGTGGCGACAACGTCGTAGCCGCCATCGCGAGCGGCGGCGTTGAACAGATGTCGCTTCGAGAGTCCACACGCCGAACACGGCACCCGGCGGGTTACCGCCGCCGCCGTCGGGATGTCGAATCCGTGGTCGGTGGGAAGGTCGACCTCGACGAGATGGGCCTCACGTCGAGCGGCAAAGGCGCGGGTGTAGTCGGCCGATTCCCCGCTGTATTCACCGATGCCGAGACCGAGGTAGAGCCCGTCGGCGTCGTAGCCGAGGTCGAGCAGGATGTCCCACAACGCCAGGCTGTCCTTGCCGCCGGAGACGGCGACGAGAACCTTCGCGTCGGTCGGGAACATGGCGAACTCGTCGATGGCCCGACGCACCTGTTCGCGGGTGTGGTGGAGGAAGCAGTCAGCGCAGAACGCAGCGTTGTGACGACGCAATTCGATGACGACTTCGGGCGCCCGGCACCGGCGGCACTTCACTCGGCGCCGCCGGAGATCACGGGACGGACCTCGACGTTGTCGGCGTCGTCGAGTATCACGTCACCGACCACGAGGGTGTCATCTCGGATGACGAGAACGCTCTCCCGGTTGATGCCGAGTTCGTCGAGGAGCGCCTGGACCCGCTTGGGGCCCTTGACCTCGACGTCTCTTCGGGGATTGCGCAGCCTGACCTTCACCCTGCGATTCTGCCGTGCCACCGGCCCGCTGTCCTCATCAGGGAGCGTCGCCGAGGCGAACGTCGGCGTGGTGGGTGATGACGAGCGACTCTCCGGGCGCCAACGGCTCGCGGTAGACGACATCAGGGGTGCTTCCGGCAAGGCGGCGGAACAGGCGGACCGCGCCCACGACAGCGAAAACCGTCATCCATGTCTGTTGTCCGCCGAAGAACCCCTTGCGCGCCGAGGTCCGCCAGAGCCACCGGGTGAGAAAGCCCACTCAGACTCTCCGGATCTCGACCATCGTGGACTTCTTCTTGCCCTTGCGCCGGCCCAGCAGATACACGGCGGCGAGCACGCCGACCGCGGCCACCCCCGCAGCCGCCAGCAGGAGGGGCTTGGCCGACGACGTCGTGTTGTCGACCTCGCCACGGATCTCGCGGAGCTTGGCCTCGATGTCGCCGCGGTCGATGGGGTGGTCGGATCCGGGGGGCGGGGTCACGAGCGGGTGTCCTTCCGGCGCTTGGCGGCGCCGATGGCCCGGGCCGACAGGCCCATGGCGACGGCACACGCCAGGAGCGTGATGAGGTAGGGGGCGAACGACCAGTTGCCGTCGAAGACCTCGGGGAGTTCGGTCTGCAGGCCGCGGAACAGGGCCAGCACCAACAGCACCGATCCGACGGCGAGGAGCAGCGATCCGGCGACGCCGAACGCGACGAAGCGCCCCAGGCCCTTGATCGGTTCGAGCGTCTCCTGCTTGGCATACGCGACGACGAGGTCCTTGAGCTCGACGGCGAGCGTAGGCAAGCCTTTGGGCTGGTTGGGACTCGGCAAGTCGCTCCTCGGGCGGTACGCGGCGAACGGTGACCCGGCTGTCGGGATCGACCTTCCTATCCCCCGGCCAGCCGCAACGCAAGCATCTCGCACGCGTCGGAGGCCATGGTCGCGAGCAATCGCAGGCGCTGGGGCGCAGACTCGGCGACGAGGAGCCGCTGACGATCGAGCGGCCCGAGTGGGGCGACGTTCGCCAGCTGCCAGGCGGCCACCGACGGGTCGACGGCGAGGGGCATCCCAAAGGGCGCCGCCGGCTCGCCCAGCTCGGCAGCCAAGGCCAGTGACCTGCGAACGAGGGGCTCGGCCGCTTGCATCGCCCGATCGGCCTCGGCGTCCCACGGAGGATCGGGCGACTCCGACACCTCGGCCTGCGGGTAGGGGTCATCCACCGCCCACGCCGTGACGACGATGCGCTCCTCACCGATGGCGAGTACCGCCCACTCTCCCCCCGCCAGTTCCTCAGCCTGGACGATGGCGACGCGACACCCGATGGCGCTGCGCTGGTCGCCACCCCCGACCTCCGAGCCTCGCTCGATGAGGACGACGCCGAATCGGCCCTCGCCAGCTCGGCAGTCGCTCAGCAAGCGGCGATAGCGGGGCTCGAAGATGCGAAGCGGGAGCCCGCCGTGAGGAAAGACCACTGTCCCCAGCGGGAACATCGGCAACGGAGGGGTCATCGCCCCACAGCCGGGCGGGGGGCGACGTCGGCGGCCGCCGGTGCGCGCGGATAGGTCGACAACACGATGCCCACTCGCTCCTGGAGCAGCCGCCCTGACGTGATGCGGTCGGGCAGATCGTTGGCCAGTAGGGCGAACTCGAGGTCGCGACCAGCGGTGGTGTCGACGAACCCCACCAGTCCGGCCACGTTGTTCAGCGAGCCGGTCTTGGCCCGGAGCCGGCCCTCGGCCGGGGTGCCGGTGAAGCGACCGGACAGGGTGCCGCTCTCGCCGGCCACCGCGAACCCGGACGCCACCGCGCCCTCCCGTCCCGCGAGGTCGAGGGCATCCATGAGCAGCGAGCACGAGAGCTTGTCGCTCACTTCGAGGCCCGACCCGTCGAGCGCCGAGTACTCCTCAGCCGCCAACCCCGCCTCGGCCAGCGTTTCGCGTATGGCCTTGGTTCCCGCCGACCAACTCCCTGCGCCGGCGTAACGTCGGCCGAGCTCCTTGGTGAGGACCTCGGCCGTCATGTTGTCGCTCTCGCGGAGGAGTTCGCCCACCACCTCGGCCAGGGGCGGCGACGACACCGACCCGATCGTCGTGGACTCGGCCGGAACCTGGCCGGCGCCGGGCTGACCGACGACGACGCCTCTCGCCCGGAGCAAGTCGCTCAACACGGTGGCGGCGTGCACCGGGGGCGACTGCGTGGGGATCGTGCGGCGGGGTCGGTACTGGGCAAAGTTGTCGTTGACCACCAGGGCCGAGACGGGCCCGATCTCGTTGTCGGTGACGTAGTTGGGCTTCCACGAGGGCAGGTAGCGAACGGTGTCGAAACGGCTCTCGTCGCCCGCGACGCCACCGCGGATCTCGCGCACGCCGCTGGCGACGATGGCGTCGGCCAGCGCCTCCATCGGCGTGTACACCTGGGGCTGATTGCGAAAGCTCTCGGCATACTCCTGCGTGGACAGCAGGGGGTCGCCGGCCCCCACGATCCAGACCGGTCCCTCGATGACCCCGTCGGGTCCCGCCGGGGTCAACGCCCGGACCTGGGTCACGAAGCGGAACTCGGGACCGAGGCGACGCAGGGCAGCCATCCCGGTCAACACCTTGAGGGTCGAGGCGGGGGTCAGGCGCAACTCGGGGTGACGCTCGTAGACGAGCGCACCCTCGTCCTCGACCGAGAGGCACGTCTGGTCGAGTCCGGCCGTCGCCGCGTCGAGGTCAGCGGTCAGTCGCAGCTGAGCGACCAAACGCACGAGGGTCTCGGGCGCCCGGCGAGCCGACAGCACCGGAGTCGCCAGCACCGTGCCCCGACCCTGCACGCCCGTGGCCGCGTCGCCGCTGGCTCCGCGGCTGTCGCTCGTGCCCGTGTCGAGTGCCCCGGCGACGGCCACAGTGCCCGCCATGACGGCGACGGCCACCAAGGCCAAAAGGACCAGCCGTCGATGCATGACCCCGAGAGCCTACGAGGCGGTCGAGGCCCGATCGGTCAAGAGGTAGGTCGAGGTCGCTTTGGCCACCATGCGGCCCTCGTCGTCGACCACTTCGGCCTCGATGAAGGCAGCCCGGCGCCCGCCCGACAAGACGTATGCGGTGCAGGTGAGCAGCGAGCCCACCCGAGCCGGCTTCAAGAAGCTGACCTTGATCTCGGCGTTGGCCGAGAACACCTTGCGATCGCGGGCGAAGGTGACCGAGGCCGCTCCCATCGCCGAGTCGGCGAAGGCGGCCACGAAACCGCCCTGGATGATGCCGACCGGGTTGGCGAATCGCTCGTCGGCCAGCATCTGCCACACGCTTCGCCCTGGCTCGGACTTGTCGATGCACACCATGCCCAGGGTGAGGTCGCAGTTGGGCGGTACCTGCACCCGCTGGTCTGTCGGCGCCACGTCAGCCTTTGGGGTCGAGCGCAGCGCGGAAGAACGAGCGGAGGTGTTCGAGACGCAAGGCCAAGGCCTCCTTGGAGAGCGGGTCATGACCGAGAAGCGACTCGAGGAACGGAACGTCGCTGAAGTAGCTGATGAGGGCGGCGTAGCCCGTGAGGATCAACTGCTCGGGGTCGTGGCGGCGGAAGCGTCCCGCGTCCATCTCTTTCTGGAAGAAGCCGCACGCTCGGTCGTGATAGGGCTTCAGCGCGGCGCCGAGGTCGAAGCCGATGCGGTTGCCGCCGCTCTCGAGTGCTTCGGCCCGGGCCAGACGAACGACTTCGGGGTTGTCGGTGAAGAACCGGAAGGTCACGGTGAGGACCCTGTCGATCTGCTCCCAGCCGTCGGTCGGGTCGGCGATGGCGTCGTCGACGCGCTGGAACCAGTCGACGACGTAGCCCTGGAACACCTCGCGGTACAGCGCCTCTTTGGACGGGAAATGGTGCAGGAGGCTGGGGCGACGAATGCCGACCCGTTGCGCGATGTCGTTCAGCGAGGTGCCGTCGTACCCTCGCTCGGCGAAGAGGTGCAAGGCCTCGTCGAGGATCGCCTGTCGCGTCGAAGTCGCTCCGGCCACCGCCATGGACGCCAAGGGTACCTGTCCAACGGCAACACTCGAGGGGTGTCCACCACCCTCACCGCCTCCGTCGTCGTCACTCCGACCGGCATCCTCGAGCGAGGAAGGGTGGTGGTGGAAGACGGCAGGATCGTCGACGTCGGCCCCGTCTCCGGTGCCGACTCCGTGCCCGACCGCGTGCTCGCCCCCGGGTTCGTCGATCTGCAGGTCAACGGACACGACGACGTCAACTGCGCCACGGCGGCCGACGACGACTGGCGACGCATGGACGGACTGCTGCTGGCCCAGGGCGTCACCGCCTGGTGCCCGACCCTGGTGACGGCCCCGCTCGAAAATTTCGCGTCGCCGCTCGAGCGCATCGGAGCGGCGATGGCCCGACCGGCTGCGGGCCGGCCCGAGATCCTCGGCGCCCACCTCGAAGGACCATTTCTCGGGGGCGCTCCCGGCGCCCACCGCCGTGAACACCTCGCGCCCATCGACCTCGAATGGCTGGCCTGGCTCCCGCCGGTCGTCCGGGTCGTCACACTTGGTCCCGAACTCGACCTCGCCGTCGACGCCGTCCGCCTGCTGGCCGACAAAGGCATCCTCGTCAGCCTCGGCCACTCGACCGCCGACGCACGCCAGGTCGGCGACGCCGTCGACGCCGGAGCCCGGCTGGTCACCCACCTGTTCAACGGGATGGGGCCGTTGCACCACCGCAACCCTGGACTACTTGGTGTCGCGCTCGCCGATGACCGTCTCACCCCATCGCTGATCGCCGATGGCGTCCACGTCGGTATCGAGGCGCTGCGGTTGGCGGCCCGGGCCAAGGGGCGAGGCCGGTGGATCCTGGTCACCGACGCCGTTGCGTGGCGGGGCGAAGTGCGGACGTCGATGGTCGACGGTGCACCCCGCTTGGCCGACGGGACGATCGCCGGGAGCGCCCTCACGATGGATGCAGCAATCCGGCGCATGGTGCACGAGGCAGCCATTCCCCTCGCCGACGCCGTCGCCGCCGCCAGCACCACTCCTGCTGACCTGCTGAGACGCCACGACCTGGGCCGCCTCGCCCCTGGCGCCAGGGCCGACATCGTCGTCCTCACCCCCGATCTCGCCGTCGACGAGGTGCTCCTGGCCGGGGACTGACCGCGAGGAGCACATGACCCCGGACACGATGTATGGTGCACATGTCGGGCCTTGTGTAGGGCTCTGGGCACGGAGGTGTGCGATGGCGAAGGTGACCGTGTACGTGACCGACGAGCAGCTCGACTTGTTGAAGTCGGCCCGCGGGGTCGGGGGCAAGGGCGGGATGTCGAAGGCCTTCCAGGCCTTCCTCGATTCGATCATCGGCGGGGGCATCGGCGGCGGGGGCAACGAGACCGGCAGCGGCGGCTACGCCTACGCCCGCAAGCTTTTGCCCCTCAGCGACGCCATCGACCGGCATCGCCGGGCGCTGGCCCACAAGGTGGCCGACGGCGGGCCGCCGGCCGACGGCGGGCCGGTCGCCGCCGCGCTCACCCTCCTGGTCCACCGGGAGATGTTGCGCCGCGATCCCGACCTGGCCGCCGCCCTCGACAAGGAGTTCAGCCGGTTCGGCCTCGACGATCTCGTCGCCGCCGAGACCGATGGTGTCGACCTGACGACACCGCCCGACTCCGACGGTGACGACGACGATGACGGCGACTCCCGTCCGGGTTTCGGGTTCGACCTGGGCGATGACTTCCGAGGCATCGCCGAGGCAATCCGTACCGCGGACTCCATCCGCCAGAGCGTCATGGGCCAGCGTGGCCGGGGCGCCGGAGCGCCCCACCGTCCACCGCGCCCGCCTCGGCCCCCGCGCCCGCCCCGGCCCGGTCGCGCCGGGCGTTCATCTCGGCGCGAGGTTCGCATCGAGTTGTCGCCTGACGACGACCCCCGCGAGATGCTCACCGTGGCCGAGTACGAGCGGTTCACCATCCGCCACGGCGACTGGACCCCGGGTGACCGCCTCACGCCCTCGCAACTCGAGTCGATCCGCGACCTCGTGCTCGATCGCGTGAACCGAGATCTCGATGGCGAAACTGAGCCCGATCGCGACCTCCATCCCGACGATGTCGAGGACACCGTCGATGACGCCGACGTGGAGGATGACGACACCGACACCTAACTTCGGGGGATGGACATCGTGTCGGCGACCTTCACCGAGAACATCGAACTTCGGCAGGCGCCGGGCCCCTCCACGAGGATCGACCTCACCGGCATCATGTTTTCGATGGCCGCACCCCAGCCTGCACCGGTGACCGTGTCGCCCCATTTGATCGTGCTCGTCCGGTGCCGCCAGGGCGAGACCGGATTCGCAGCCCTCGAGGTGCTGTTCAAAGACGAGGCCGGCGAAGTCGTGGCCAAGAACGTGATGCCGTTCCAGGTCGAACCGGGCAAGTTCGGTTACCGGCTGGTCAAGGCCGAACTCACCTACCCCGACTACGGAACCATCGAGGCCCACTGCAATGTCGACGGCGGGCCGGTGACCGTCGTGCCGCTGACGCTGCTGCCGCCGGCCTGACTTGGCCTTCGCCGCCGCCCTCTCGCGTCACCCCAACTCGGCGGCCGCGGTCGGCGAGGTGGCGGGCGAATTGCTCGACGCGGTCGGGCCTGCCCCTGACCTGTTGGCCGTGTTCGTGAGCGGAAAGCACGGCCGGGTGGCGTCGAGCATCGTCAACGCACTCGGTCGGCTGCTGTCGCCCGGCCACCTCGTCGGCGCCAGCGCGCCCGCCGTCCTGGCCAACGGCCGAGAGATCGAGGACGGTCCGGCGATCGCCGCCTGGGCGGGCCGTTTCGGACCGGTGCACGCCGCCGAAGTTCGCGACGGGGCCCTGGTTGCGCCCCCGTTCACGCCGACGGGGTTGCTGCTGCTCGCCGACCCCGGGCTCAACCACGGCGCCCTGCTCGATCAGGTCCATCAGCGGTGGCCCGATCTCCCCCTCGCCGGCGGACCGGTGGCGCCGAACCCTGCGACACCGGCCCGGCTCATGAGCGGGGCACGGGTGCTCACCGGCGGCGTCGTAGGCGCGTTCCTCGGGCCTGGACTCGAGGTCACCGCCGTCGTCTCCCAAGGCTTCGAACCCGTCGGCGAGCCGCTCGTCGTCACCGCCGCAGACGGTGGGATCGTTCGGTCCCTCGGCGGACGTGCGGCGATGCACCGGCTGCGGGAGTTGGCCAGCGACGGACTCACGGCTGACCAGATCGACATGGTCAACAACGGCGGACTGCGCCTCGGCGTCGTGGTCGACGAGCAACGCGACCAACACGGCCGCGGCGACTTCGTCATCCACGACGTGCTCGGCGCCAATCCTGGCGATTCGTCGATCGCGGTAACGGCGCCCGTCCCCGTCGGGACCACCGTCCAGTTCCACGTCGGCGATGCCGAGACGGCCGACGACGACCTGCGGGCTGCGCTCAGCGGTCATCGCGCCGAGACCGCGCTCGTCTTCCCCGGCCCCGGCCGGGGACGGGCCCTGTTCTCGGCCGCCGACCATGACGCCGCCCTCGTGGAGGAGCTTTTCGGCCGCCTTCCGGCCTCGGGGATGTTCACCGCGGGGCCCTTCGGCGCCGTCGGAGGCCGACCCCTCGCCCTGGCCACCGGAGTGTCGGTGGTGCTGCTCAGGGAGGTAGGAGGGGGCGGGTAGGTTGGCCCTCGTGCTTTCCGTCGAGGACCTCCACGAGCTGGGCCAACAACTGCGAGTGGACTCGGTCCGCGCGGCGGCGGCGGCCAACTCCGGCCACCCCACGTCGTCGATGTCGGCGGCCGACCTCATCGCCGTGCTGGCCGCCAACCATCTCCGCTACGACTGGGATCGGCCGGACCTCCCCAACAACGACCACCTGATCTTCTCCAAAGGTCACGCGTCGCCACTGCTCTATTCGCTCTACAAGGCGTGCGGCGCCATCAGCGACGACGAACTCCTCACCTTCCGTCAATACGGCTCGCCCATCGAGGGACACCCCACACCGGTGCTGCCCTGGGTCGACGTCGCCACCGGCTCGCTCGGACAGGGCCTGCCCATCGCCGTCGGCGTTGCCCTCGCGGCCAAGGTGCTCGACCGCCTGCCCTACCGGGTGTTCGTGCTCTGTGGCGACAGTGAGATGGCCGAAGGGTCGATGTGGGAGGGATTCGAGGCTGCGGGTTTCCACGGGCTCGACAATCTGATCGCCATCATCGACGTCAACCGCCTGGGACAGCGGGGCCCGACGATGCACGGCTGGGACGTCGACGCCTACGCAGCTCGGGCGGCCGCGTTCGGATGGCACACGATCGAAGTCGACGGTCACGACATCGCCGCCGTCGACGCCGCCTACACCGAGGCCTTGACCACCGAGGGCCGGCCGACCGTCATCATCGCCAAGACCAAGAAGGGCAAGGGCGTCGCCGCCGTCGAGGACAAGGAGGACTTCCACGGCAAGCCGCTGCCCGACGCCGAGGCTGCCATCGCAGAGTTGGGCGGGTTGCGCAACCTCACGATCGCAACCGCCGAGCCCGAGGATCTCGCCGCCTTCGTGGCCGAGACGTCCCGAGCATCGTCCGCCGACGTGGGAACTGGGCGAAAAGGTGGCCACCCGCAAGGCGTACGGCGAGGCATTGGCCGCCTTGGGCCAGTCGCGGGCCGATGTCGTCTGTCTCGACGGGGAGGTCGTCGAACTCGACCTATGCCGAAGACTTCAGGGACGTCGTCCCCGACCGATTCTTCGAGATGTACATCGCCGAGCAGCAGCTCGTGGCCGCCGCCGTGGGGATGCAGGTTCGCGGGTACCGCCCGTTCGCATCGACCTTCGCCGCGTTCTTGTCCCGGGCCTACGACTTCGTCCGGATGGCCGCCATCAGCCGAGCCAACCTGGCCCTCTGCGGTTCGCACGCCGGCGTGTCGATCGGCGAGGACGGCCCGTCCCAGATGGCCCTCGAGGACCTCGCTTCCCTGCGGGCCATCAACGGCACCACGGTGTTGTATCCGTGTGACGCCACGTCGACGACCGCCCTCGTCGGACTGATGGCCGACCTCGACGGCATCAGCTTCCTCCGGACCACCCGCGGGGCCACACCGGTCATCTATCCCTCGGATGAGCACTTCGAGGTGGGAGGCTCCAAGGTGCTTCGGTCGTCCGACGGCGATGCGGTCACCATCGTGGCCGCGGGCATCACCGTTCCCGAAGCCCTTAAGGCCGCTGACGCACTCGCCGCCGACGGGATCGCCGTGCGGGTCATCGACCTCTACTCGGTCAAGCCGGTCGACGAGTCCACGCTGCGCGCCGCGGCCGAAGCGACCGGCGGACGAGTCATCACCGTCGAAGACCACGCTCCTGAGGGTGGTGTCGGTGACGCCGTGCTCGACGCCCTGGCCGGCGCCGGACTCCCCCTTCGACTCACCAAACTCGCGGTTCGCGAGTTGCCCGGGTCGGGCAAGCCAGACGAACTGTTGGCCGGCGCAGGCATCGACGCGTCGGCCATCGTCGACGCTGTGAGGTCATCGGCCAGCCGCTGACTCCACCGACCCGCCGCTGGGTAGGGTCCGGGCATGACGCGACTGCACGAGCTCTACGACGACCAGGGCCAAAGCCCGTGGATCGACAACCTGACCCGCGACTCACTCCGGTCGGGGGCCCTGCAGCAGCTCGTCGATGACGGCATTCGGGGCGTGACCAGCAACCCGACCATCTTCCAGAAGGCGATCAGCGGAAGCAACGCCTACGACGACCAGTTCCGGGAGCTCCTCCGGGCCCGAGGCGTCGACGAGGCCTACTGGGAACTCGTGCTCGACGACATCACCACCGCCCTGGGCGTGCTGCGGCCGGTGTTCGACGCCTCCGACGGACGCGATGGGTTCGTGAGTCTCGAGGTCGCCCCCGCCCTCGCCCACGACACCGCCGGCACCGTCGACGCGGCCCGGTCGTTCGCCCAACGACTCGACGCGCCCAACCTCATGGTCAAGATCCCGGCCACGCTCGCCGGCATCCCCGCCGTCCAGGCCATGATCAGCGAAGGCATCGACATCAACATCACGCTCATCTTCAGCGTGCCGCGCTACGCCCAGGTCATCGAGGCCTACCTCGCCGGCCTCGAGTCTCGGGAGGGCGATCTGTCGGGCATCGCCAGCGTCGCCTCGTTCTTCGTCAGTCGGGTCGATACCGAGGTCGACCGGCGCCTCGAGGCGATCGGCAACCGCGAAGCGCTGGGCCTCCGGGGTCAAGCTGCCCTGGCCCAGGCCCGAGTGGCCTACGAACTCTTCCAGCAGCGGTTCTCCGGGCCCCGGTGGGAGGCCCTGGCTGCGCGCGGGCGCCCGGGTCCAGCGGCCGCTCTGGGCATCGACATCGACCAAGAACCCGGCCTATCCCGACCTTCTCTACGTCGATCAGCTGATCGGCCCCGACACCGTCAACACCATGCCCGACGCGACGGTTGACGCCTTCGTCGACCACGGCACCGTCGCCCGGACCATCGACGATGACGTCGCCGGTGCCCACGCACTGCTCGACCGCATCGAAGCCGTCGGCGTCTCCATGTCCGACGTGGCAGAGACCCTCGAGACCGAGGGCGTTGCGTCGTTCGCGAAGTCGTTCGACGAACTGATCCAGAGCCTCCAGGACAAGGCCCATGAGCTCGGTCGCTGAGCGCCTGCGGGCCAAGGACACCGGCCTCTGGCCCGCCGGCAACGTGGCCGACGATCGCCTGGGCTGGATCGACATCGTCGACACGATGCGGCCCCACGTCGACGATCTGCAGTCATGGGCGTCAACGATCAACCACACCACGGTCGTGCTGCTCGGCATGGGCGGCTCGTCACTCGGACCCGAGGTGCTGCGAGCGTTCGCCGGTAGCGACCGCCTCGTGGTCCTCGACACGACCGACCCTCGCACCGTGGCCAGCCTCGAACTCGATGACGCCTTCTTCCTCGTGTCGTCGAAGTCGGGAGGCACCCTCGAGGTCAAAGCGTTGCTGGCGCACGTGTGGGACAGGGTGCCCGACGGAGGGCGTTACGCGGCCATCACCGACCCCGGCACCGCCCTCGATGACCTCGCCGGCGAACGGGGCTTCGCCCGCGTCTTCCGCAATCCCGCTGACATCGGCGGCCGGTATTCGGTGCTCTCGTTCTTCGGTCTGGTTCCGGCCGCGCTGCTCGGCTACGACGTCGGCGCGCTCCTCGACCGTGCCGACGCCGTCGACTGGGACGAAGCCGCCGCCCTGGGCGACGCGATGGGCCACGCCGCCCTCGAAGGACGCGACAAGGTCACGATTCGCACGTCCGCGGCGGCGGCCCCTTTCGGGTTGTGGGTCGAGCAACTGATTGCCGAGAGCACCGGCAAGCAGGGCAAGGGGTGCATCCCCGTCCCGACCACCGAACCCGAGAGCGGCGACGACCGGTTCCCTGTGACCGTGAGCCTCGGCCATGCGCTCGATCTCGGGGAAGAGTTCCTCCGCTGGGAGATCGCCACCGCGGTGGCCGGACACGTCCTCGACATCGACCCGTTCGACGAGCCCAACGTGACCGAGTCCAAGGAGAACACCGGTCGCGTCCTCGATGCCTTGCCCCTGCCCGACGTCGACCTCGGCGACCCGGCGGGTGCGCTCGAATGGCTGGCCGATGTGTTCGAGGTGGGCGACTACGTGTCGATTCAGGCCTATCTCCCCTACGGCCAAGACGATGCCCTCGAGTCGCTCCGGAGAAAGGTACGCGACCGACTCGGGGGTGCGCCGGTCACCGCCGGCTACGGACCTCGATTCCTCCACTCCACCGGCCAACTCCACAAAGGCGGACCAAACTCGGTGATCGCGTCCAGATCGTTCCCCGTCACCCCACGGCATCCCTTGCCATCCCTGGCTTCGACTACGACTTTGCCACCTTGATCGCGGCCCAGGCCGAGGGCGACCATCAAAGCCTCCAACAACACGGCCGGCGTGTGCTGCGAGTCGGAGCCGACCACCTGGGCGAGGTGGGCTGAATGCAACTGGGCATGGTCGGTCTCGGCCGGATGGGCGCCAACATGACCAAGCGGCTGCTCGAGCACGGCCACGAGCTCGTCGTGTTCGACCGGAACCCTGACGCGGTCAAGGCCAGCGTCGAGCGAAGGCGCAGTCGGGGCGGCCAGCCTCGAGGAGCTGCGCGACAAGACTGACCGGCCCCCGCGCACGTCTGGGTGATGGTGCCCGTCGGGCGCGCCCACCAAGGAGACGATCGACCGCGCTCGCCGCCGTGCTGGAGCCAGGCGACACGGTCATCGACGGCGGCAACTCCAACTTCGCGCGATTCGCTGGCTCAGCGGCCGAGCTCGGCGGCCAAGGGCGTCGACTTCGTCGACGCCGGCGTCTCCGGCGGCGTGTGGGGCCTCAAGAACGGCTACTGCCTGATGGTCGGTGGCGAGGCCGAGGCGGTGGCCCGGATGGAGCCGATCTTCGTCGACCTCGCTCCCGACGGACGGCTACGCCCACGTCGGCCCGGCTGGCGCCGGCCACTTCGTGAAGATGGTCCACAACGGCATCGAGTACGGAATGCTGCAGGCCTACGCCGAGGGCTTCGCCCTGATGGAGGCGGCCACCGAGTTCGACCTCGACCTCCACCAGATCGCCGCGCGTGTGGCAGCACGGCTCGGTCGTGCGCTCGTGGCTCCTCGACCTCGCCGAGCTCGCACTGGCCGACAAGGACGGTTCGCCCACATCCGGGGCTACGTCGAGGACTCGGGCGAGGGTCGTTGGACGGTCGAGGAGGCATCGACCGCGGCGTCCCCTGCCCGTCATCACCGCGTCGCTGTTCGCCCGCTTCTCAGTCGCGACACGACGAACTCGTTCGCCGCCCGGATGGTCGCCGCCCTCCGCAACCAGTTCGGCGGCCACCAGTTCTTCACCGAGGCCAAGGCCGCCGAGCAGGCCAAGGCCGCCGAGCGGCGACGGCCCGAGCGTCGTCACCTCGGAGTCGAGGCGGCACGTCAACGTCGCCTGACCGCGCCGACACCAACCGCTGCTCGAAGGACTCGGGACCGACCGTCAGGCGCCGCCCTGCGTTCTCGTCGTCTTCGGCGCGTCCGGCGACCTCACGGCCCGCAAGCTCTTGCCCGCGCTCTCCGCTCTGGCCGCCACCGCCGGCTTGCCGCCGCTTCGCGGTCGTGGGCGTGGCCCGCACCGAGATGGACCGACGACGACTTCCGCACGGTGCTCGAGGCGGTGCCCGACGCCGGACCGGAGTGCAAGCGTCGTTGGTCGAGCTTCCGCTACGTGGCCGGCGACTACGCCGACGAGAAGACCTTCGACGCGCTCGGCGCGTCCTCGAGGAGATCGACGAAGACGCGGGGCACGGGCGGCAACCGGGTCTATTACCTGGCCACGATCCCGCGCGTGTTCGCCCCGGTCGCCGAGCAGCTCGGCGAGCACGGTCTGGCCAACGCGCGGCGAGCGGCGCGCTTCGTCCGCGATCGTGATCGAGAAGCCCTACGGCCACGACCTCGCGAGCGCCGCAAGCTCGACGACGACCTGCACCAGTCGTTCGACGAGATCCAGGTCTACCGGATCGACCACTACCTCGGGAAGGAGACGGTGCAGAACGTCCTCGCCCTCCGGTTCGCCAACGCGATCTTCGAGCCGATCTGGAACCGTCGCTACATCGACTCACGTGCAGATCACCGTGGCCGAGTCGGTCGGCGTCGGGACACCGGGGCGGCTTCTACGAGACGGCGGGCGCCCTGCGCGACATCGTGCAGAACCACGTCATGCAGGTGCTCGCCCTCACGGCCATGGAGCCGCCGGCCACCATCGACGCCCGAGGCCATCCGGGACGAGAAGGTAAGGTGCTGCAAGGCGGTCGACACCGATGCGCCCGGAACAGATCGCCAACCAGGTCGTGCGCGGCGCAGTACGAACGCGGATGGGTCGAGGGCGAAGAGGTGCGTCGGCTACCGCGACGAAGAGGGCGTCGCCCACCGGCTCCACGACCGAGACGTTCGTCGCCGCCCGACTGGGGATCGACAACTGGCGGTGGGCCGGGGTCGCCCTTCTTCCTCCGCACGGGCAAGCGCCTGCCCAAGCGGGTGACCGAGGTCGCCCTCGCTTTCGCGACGTTCCCCACCTGCCGTTCGCCGCCGGGCACGCCACCGGACTCGGTCCCAACACGCTCGTCCTGCGCATCCAGCCCGACGAAGGCATCACCCTGCGCTTCGGGGCCAAGGTGCCGGGCCAGGAGTTCCGCGTGCGGACCGTCATCATGGACTTCTCCTACGGCGCCGCCTTCGTCGAGGAGTCGCCCGAGGCGTATGAGCGCCTGCTGCTCGACGCGATGACCGGCGACCCGACGCTGTTCATCCGTAGCGACGAGGTCCAGGCCGCGTGGCGCATCTGGGATCCGGTGCTGGCGGCGTGGTCGGCGCCGGGCGCCGACGAGCCCGCCGGCTACGCCGCCGGCACGTGGGGTCCGGCACTCGCCGATGGCCTCCTCGGCCCCGAGCACGCGTGGCGCACCCCGTGACGACCTCCACGACGCTGAGCCGGTGGGCGGAGGAGGACGTGCCGCTTTCCGCCGTCCTCGAAGCCATCGAGGCTTTACGGAAGCCCGAACCGATGCCCGCCACCCGCACGAGCGTCCTCACGTTGTGCATCGTCGGCACCGATCCGACCCAGGTGGGCCGCGCCCAGGACGCAGTCCGAGAACTCGCCGGCCGCCACCCTGCTCGTGTGCTCCACTTCGTGCTCGACCCTGCATCCACCCACCACGGCTTCGACGCGGAGATCCGCCTGCTCGGCGACGAGGCTGGCGGCGCCAGCCTCTGGTTCGAGGAGATCGATCTCGTCGTTCGCGGGGCCGCGACGGGACACCTCGACTCGCTGCTCGAACCGCTCACGTTGCCCGACCTCCCCGTCGTCGCGTGGTTCGTCGAGCACCCGCCCGAGGCCGACGACCCGCTTCTGCGGGCGGCCGACGTGCTGATCGTCGACTCCCGGGCCTTCGGGGGCCAGGACTGTCTCGCCACGCTGGCCGCGCTCTCGCGAGCCACCCCGTAGTCGATCTCTCGTGGATCCGTCTCCGACCCTGGCGCGAGTTGCTGGCCGGGCTCTTTCAAGGACCCGACTTCGCCCCCTTCCTCAGCGGCGTCGAGCGTGCGGTCGTCTTCGGTCGCACCGGTCCCCGCCACCTGTTGGCCGGTTGGTTACGCGACAGGCTCGGCCTGGACGACGATGCGGTCCGCACCGAGGACGCCGAACACGTGTCGCTCCACCTCGATGCCAGGGTGCGGGGGGTGCGGGCGACCTTCGCTGTGACCCGCGGCGACGATCGGCGGGTCGACGCGTCCGCCAACGTCGCCGGGGGGCCGGCAGTCGACCGGAGCGTGACCCTTCCTGACGCGACACCGTCATGGGGGCTGGCCGACGGACTCGCCCACCTCGAGCGCGACTCGGTCTACGAGCGCGCCCTCCAGCGCGCCCTCTCCTAGAGTTCGCAGCGTGAACGGTGAACTGCTCGTGGTGGACGACGTCCCGGGTGAGTTCTCCGAGCGCGTGATCGAGGCATTCCACGCCCGCCCGGGTGAGGACTTTTCGCTGGCGCTCTCGGGCGGTGACACCGCCCGCCAGTGCTACGAGCGCCTGGCCGCCGACGGTGGAGAGCAGATCGACTGGTGGCAGGTCGACATCTACTGGGGCGACGAGCGCTGCGTGCCACCGGAGGACCCGGAGTCCAACGAGCGACTCGGGCGAGAAGCCCTGCTCGAGCGGGTCGGTGCCGCCCATGTCGTGTACCCCATGCGATGCGACGACGGGCCTGAGAGCTACCAGTTGCGCGTCGGCGAGGTCGGCCAGTTCGACGTCGTCCATCTCGGGTTGGGCGTCGACGGGCACACGGCTTCGCTGTTCCCCAACTCGCCCGCCCTCGACGCCGACCCCGGGTTGTTGGTGTGTCTCAACGAGGACCCCACGGGCACTAATCCGCACCCGCGCATGACCCTGACCTTCTCGGGCATCAAGCGAGCCCGTCTCGTGATCTTCACGGTGACCGGGGCAGAGAAGCAGGCCGCCATGCAAGCGGTGTACGACGGCGATGACGTGCCGGCGGCGCGGGTCGAGGCTGACCACATCGTGTGGCTCGTCGATCGCGACGCCGCTCCTCGGGGCTGAGGAGTGGCCGGTTCTCGGCGAGTGCGGGCCGCTCGGCGCCGGAAGCGGCGGATGGAGCGGGTTGAACACGACCTGACACCCGAGCAGTGGACGGCACTCAAAGACGCGTGGGGCGGCTGCGCATATTGCGGAGCCGCCGGGCCGGGCCTCCAACGCGATTGCGTCCTGGCCCTTTCACGCGGTGGCCGCTACACGCTGGACAACATCGTCCCGGCCTGCCGCTCGTGCAACACCAGCAAGTGCAACGACGAGGTCACCGGCTGGATGCGACGCAAGCGCCTCGATGAGCGGGCCTTTCTGCTCCGACACCTCGAGGTCCGCGCCGCGCTCGCCGCTCCACCGGAGTAGCTACGGGCGCTCGATCCGGCGGAAGCCGGCCGCCGGCGTCCAGCTCTCGACCACGAGCATGGTCGCCTCGGCGTCGAGTCCGGTCACGACGACTTCGGTCAGGTCGATGACGAAGGCGTCTCCGTCGGGGCCGGCGACTCCGGCGGGCACGGCGACGCCGGCGACCTTGGCCTCACCGGGCCACGCCTTCTCGTTGCCCTCCTCAGGGTGGAACGTGGGGCCGTGGAGAGCGAGCCGCGGGTCGCGACGGAGATCAGCCCCCTTCCGGGCGCCGCTCATCGAGCCGAGGCGCAACTCGCCGTCGCTGAAGTCGCACTCGATGCCTGAGATCCGCGGAGCACCATCGGCCCGGATCGTGGCCATCGTCTTGTGGCGTCCCGCCTCGAAGAGCGAGCGAACCCGGGCCGCGAACGCCGGCTCCGCCTTTTCGAAGTCCCCCCAACTGGCCATCCGACGCGCAGCGTACCGCGACGGCCGCCGACGGATCAGTCCCCCGGCACCATCGTCGGGTCCGGACCGGCGACGACGAGGACGGCGGCCGACGGCGACCGCAACGACCCGACGACGCCGACGATGGTGATGCCGCCGCCGACCACGTGAAGCCACGTGATCGGCTGGCCGAGGAACACGAAGGCGAGGCCGCCGGCGAGGAAGGGCATGGCCAACTGCATGACGGGCGGCACGTTGGCCGCGACCTGACGGAGCGGCCACGTCGTCACGAAATGTCCAAGGGCCCCGGGGATCACAGCGATGAACAACGCCCGCCCGAGGTCGGGAGCCGTGATGGACGTGACGGGCTCGCCGGCGACCAAGTCGAACAAGCCGACGAGCACCCCGGCGGCGACGACGACGCCGAACAGGAACGGCACGGTGTCGATGTGGTCTCGCGCCTGCTTCGACCACACGAAGTAGACGGCGAAGAAGGCGACGTTGAGCGCGGCCAACGCCATGCCTACTGGCGAACCCGTCGGGCCGCCGGCTCCGGCGAGCACGACCACCGCGGCGCCGGCGACGGCCACCAGCGACCACGCCCGAAAGCGACGCCCGGGCCGCTCGCCGAGGAGGGCGGCGGCGAGGAACCCGACGAAGACAGGCTGCAGGACCTGCATCAGGGTGACGTCGACGACCGAGGTTCGCCGGATGGCGACCATGAAGAACAGTTGGTGGATGCCGAAAGCGACACCGCATCGGCCCGCCCACCGCCAACCGACGCCGTCAGGTCGAACACCGGACCTGCGGATCTGGACCAGCGAGAGCGTGCCCATGACGGCGGCGCCGATCCACAACCGCCAGAAGGAGAGGACCGGTCCGCTCGTCGTGGCGCTGGCGACCACCACCGGCCCCGTGCTGAAGAGCACCACGCCGAGTGCGATGAGCAACAGCGGGCGCCGGACGGTGACGACCAAGATCAGGTGTTCTGCACGAGCAGGCCGCCGTCCACGGGGATCACCGCTCCGGTGATGAACGACGCCGAGGGCAGGACCAAGGAGAGGGTGACGTGTGCGACTTCCTCGGGTTCGCCATAGCGTCGCATCGGCACTCGGCGGCGAGCGAACTTGGTCTTGGCCTCGTCGGGGATGGCCGCCGTCATGCCCGTGTTGATCGGACCGGGACAGACGGCGTTGACGGTGATGCCCTCGCGGCCGAGTTCGACGGCGAGGCCGCGGGTGAGACCGACGACGCCGTGCTTCGCCACGACGTAGGGACTGTTGGAGGCGGTCGCTCCCAGCCCTTCAGTCGACGCGATGTTGACGATCCGACCGTCGCCGGCGGCCCGCAGATGTCCGAGTGCAGCCCGGATCACGTTGAGCTCACCGGTCAGGTTCACGGCCAGGTTCCGAGCCCACGCCTCGGGGTAGCGATCGTCGTCGCCGATCGCCGCGAGTTGGCTGATCCCGGCATTGTTGACGACAATCCGCAACGACCCGAATCGGTCGGCGATGTCGTCGACGACGGCACGCACAGCGTCGGCATCGGCAACGTCGAGTTCCCACGCAGCCGCCGTGCCTCCCGCCGCGGTGATCGCCTCGGCGACGGCGCGGGCGGAGGCACCGTCGCGGTCGACCACGGCCACCGCCGCGCCTTCGTCAGCGAGGAGGTAGGCGGTGGCCCTTCCCATACCCGAGCCCGCCCCGGTGACGAGCGCCACGTGACCGTCAATGGAACGGCTGAGGGTGCTGAGCCGGCGGTCGGGGTCGATGGGCATCGGCGAAGGTTAGGTCGTCTGTCCAGGCACCGAACTCGCGGGCCAGGACACCGTTGCATTTTGCAACTCTCCTGCTAGGGTGCCCCGCCGATGGTGCAACCCCAGCCCGCGTGCTCGATCGCCCGGACCCTCGAGGTCATCGGCGATCGGTGGACGCTCCTCATCCTCCGCGACGCCTTTCGGGGCGTTCGTCGGTTCGAGGAGATGCAGCGCGACCTGGGCATCGCCCGCAACATCCTCACCGACCGGCTCCAGAAACTCGTCGACCACGGCGTGTTGTCGAAGGCGCCGTATCAGGACCGACCGGTCCGCTACGAGTACCGACTGAGCCCCAAAGGCCGCGACCTGTCCCCCGCCCTCGTGGCGTTGATGCATTGGGGCGACCGCTGGCTGGCCGAAGACGGGCAACCGCCCATCGTGTTGGCGCACAAGGCATGCGGCGAGCCCGTCGACCAGACCTTCGTGTGCTGGACCTGCGACGAGACGGTCACCCCGTCCGGGTTGCAGGGCCGTCCGACCGCAATGTCCCACCGACCCCGGGAGACCGCATCGTGAGCCTCGACCACACCGATCGCGAGGCGCTGCTGCACGCCCCCCTCGACGATCTCCTCCGCGCTGCGGCCGCTCGCCGAAAGGCCACCACCGGCACCCGGATCACGTACTCGCCCAAGGTGTTCATCCCCTTGACCCACCTCTGTCGGGACAAGTGCGGCTACTGCACCTTCGCCCAGCCGCCGGCCCGGGTCCAGGCGCCGTACCTGTCGCCTGAGGACGTGCTGGCCATCGCCGGCGCCGGCGCCGACGCCGGGTGCGCAGAAGCGCTCTTCACATTGGGCGAGCGCCCCGAGGAGCGATTCCCTGTGGCCGCCCAGTGGCTGGCCGACCGCGGGTACGACTCGACCGTCAGCTATCTGGTGGCGATGGCCAAGCTCGTGGTCGACGAGACCGGCCTCCTCCCCCACGGCAACGCCGGCGCGCTCCATCCCGACGAGTTGGCCCGGCTCCGTCCGGTGACGGCGAGCCAGGGGATGATGGTCGAGAGCCTCAACCCCGACCTTCCCGCTCATCTCGGCTCGCCCGACAAGACCCCGGAGCGCCGGCTGGCGACCCTCGAGGCGGCCGGAGTCGCCGCCATCCCCTTCACCACCGGCATCCTCTGTGGAATCGGCGAGAGCCGTGGCGATCGCATCGATGCACTCGAGGCCATCGCCGCCAGCCACGCCCGGCACGGCCACATCCAAGAAGTCATCGTCCAGAACTTCTTGCCCAAGCCGGGCACCTCGATGCACCAGGCACCGCCGTGTCCCGAGGACGAGTACCTCTGGTCGGTGGCCGTGGCACGACTACTGCTGCCCGCCGAGATCCACCTCCAGGCCCCGCCCAACCTCAGCGACGACTTCGGTCGCCTCCTTGACGCCGGCATCGACGATTGGGGCGGCGTGTCGCCGGTGACGCCCGACCACGTCAACCCCGAGCGGCCTTGGCCGGCGCTCGATCGCCTGCGGGTGGCCACCGAAGCCCGTGGCTTCAGCCTGGCTCCGCGGCTCACCATCTACCCCGAGTTCGCCCGCGACCCCGATCGCTGGCTCGACCCGGCCATGCGCTTCCCGGTCATGGACCACAGCGACGCCGAGGCGCTGGCCCGCGAGCCGGGTGAGGCGTGGTATTCGGGCGTCGAGGAGGAGCCTCCGGTTCTCCTTCCCGCCCCCACTGGCTCCGGTCGCCGCTCCGGCGCAGTCGGCGAGGTGCTGACCGGCGTTCTCGCCGGTCAGCGTCCGGGAATCGACGAGATCGTGACGCTGTTCTCGGCCCGTGGCCCAGAGGTCACGGCCGTGGCCGAAGTGGCCGACGAGCTCCGCCGCCGCATCGCGGGCGAGACGGTCACGTTCGTCCGCAACCGCAACATCAACTACACCAACGTCTGCACGTTCAAGTGCAAGTTCTGCGCCTTCTCCAAAGGACCGTTGTCACTCAACCTCCGGGGTACGCCCTACCTGCTCGAGGTGGACGAGATCACTCGACGTGTGGCCGAGGCCGAAGCGCTGGGGGCCACCGAGGTGTGCCTGCAGGGCGGCATCCATCCGAGCTTCGACGGCGATTACTACATCGACGTGATCAAGGCCGTCCGAGAGGCGAGCCAGACGATCCACATCCACGGATTCACCGCCCTCGAGGTCACCGAGGGCGCCAAGCGTCTCGGCGAGCCGTTGGCCAGCTACCTGCGCCGCCTCATGGACGCAGGCTTGAAGACGTTGCCGGGCACGGCGGCCGAGATCCTCGACGACGAGATCCGCGCCATCTTGTGCCCCGACAAGGTCAACACCGAGGAGTGGCTCGACGCTCACCGCACGGCCCACTCCGTCGGCCTTCGGTCGAACATCACGATCATGTTCGGGGCCGTCGAGGCGCCGGTCCACTGGGCCCGACACCTCATCCGCACCCGCGCCCTCCAAGAGGAGACGGGAGGCTTCACCGAGTTCGTCCCGCTGCCCTTCGTGCACATGGCCTCGCCCATCTATCTCCAGAAGAAGAGCCGCCGCGGACCGACCTTCCGCGAGACCTTGCTCATGCACGCGGTAGGGCGCATCGCCTACGGCGATCTCGTCCCCAACGTGCAGGTGTCGTGGGTGAAGATCGGCGCCGCAGGGAGCCCGCCAGATCCTGCAGGCCGGCGCCAACGACCTGGGCGGCACCCTGATGGACGAAAACATCTCGCGGGCCGCCGGCGCGAGCCACGGCCAGTTGATGGAGGAAGACGGTTTCCGTGCCGTGGCCGAGCCTCTCGGTCGTCCCCTCGAACAGCGCACCACGCTCTACGGCCGGGTGGCCGCCTCGGCCTGAGTCAACGGAGTGGGTCCACCTGCCAGCCGCCTTCGTCCCTCGGGCGGAGTTCGGCCGGCTGACCCACCACCTGCCACCGCCCCTCCCCCGCCGGCACCCACGACGCCACCTGCACTCGAAGGGCGCCGTCGGGTCGTAGCCCTTCGACTTCGAGCACGAAATGGTCGCTCGGCTCGCTGAGGCCGGGCCCCCACACCCGCGACAGCCAGTCGAGGGGAAGCGTGGCCGTGACGACGAGGGCGTCGCGACGACCGGGTTCGCGCTCGGCGAGGATCGTCGCCGGCGAACCGGTGGCGGCCGGCTCACACGCAGGCCGGGTGACGACAGGATCGGGAAGGCGCTGAGCCAGGCGGGTCAGCGCGGGCCGGGCCCGTGCGACGAGGGCGGCGCCGAGACGGAGTCCGTGCGTGTTTCGAAACTCGGGGTCGGACCACCGGCTGGCTGCGCTGGCCATTGCTTCGATGGCCAGCCGATCGAGAAACGGCGCCGGGAGCGAGAACAGCGCCACCAGGTCGTGGCGGCGATCGCCGACTCCGACTCGCAAGCGGCCATCTCCGGCGGTGACCTCGAGACCCAGTGACGGCTCGCCCGGACGGCGGCCGAGCGTCACCACCTCGGGCTCGCCCGCCCGCTGGCGCCACGCAGCCCGAAGCGCGAGACAGGGCGGTCGCTCGCCCCCGAGCGCCGCGAGCGCGTCTTCGGCGTCGGCGTCGTCTCCGTGGTCGACGGCGACGAGCGCGCCCTCCTCCCAGCGGAGTAGGTGTCGGGCTCCGCCGCAGTCGATCTCGGTCTCCACCGGCGGCATGTGGGTCCACCACGGGCACGCGTCACCACGACACCCGGCCCTCGACCCGACTCCCGCGATGCGTCACCCGGAGGTCCAAGCTCCGGACGTCGTCACCAAGGGTGGGCGTCAGCTCGAACAACAGCGTGCGGCGGTGTCCGCGCACGACCGGGCCGCCGAGGTGGAGATGGCCCTCCGGGTCACGTCCGCGGATGTGCCACAGGGCGGCGTCGGTTCCCGGTGACTCGCCGAGCGGCCGTAGCCCGACCTCGACCTCGACGCCGCCGGGGCGGCGCCTCACCTCCCGCACCGTCACGGTCCAACCCCCCAACGCACCGAGGTCGGTGCGCACGACCGCAACGTCCGCGGGCGAGGCTGCGACGACCTCGGACGGGCTCGTCGTCGACGCCAGATATGCCGTCCATTCGGGGCGGGCGGGGGCCGTGGCCTCGCTCGTGGGCTCGGTCAGGCCGGCCTCGCGAAGGCTGGCGTCGAGCTCGTCGAGCAAGTCGAGCCCGCCACGGAGGCCGACGGCGTCAAACGCTCGTGCCGGTCCGCCGACGATGCGGAGCAGCTCGGCCGCCGCACGTGGCCGCTGTGCGGATGGGAAGCCGGCCAGAAGGCCGAGATGCCGCTCGATGTCGGCCTCGAGCCACACCGCCCCGGCGTCGGGAGCGACGGAGGCGTCGCCCGCCCTTGCCGCCGGCTGGTCGACGTTCCACCGGGCTGCGGTCAGGACCAACACCGGCAGTTGGCCCCGGACGGCCAGGACATCGTCGAACTCCGCCACCAGGGCCTCACCGACGGCTCGGGGGAGCACGCCGACCTCGGCTAGCGCGTCGATCGTGGCTCCGAAGACCCGTCGTCCCTCCCACGCCTCGACGTGGCCGCGGCGGACCGAACGAAGGACGTCTTCGAGCAACAACCAGAGATGGGCTTCGGCCCGACGGTCGGCGGGCACCCCTCAGAACTCCCAATACTCCTCGGGGAGCTTGCCTTCGATCGAGCGAATGTTGGATCGGACGCAGGCCACACACTGGTACTCCACCCGCTTGCGTTCGGTCACGAGCGACCACCCCTCGGGGATGCCGCCGGCCGGTGCTTCGACCGAGGTACCGCAATACGAGCAGGTGCGGAGCACAGGGTCGTCGGGCACCGTGGCAGCGTAGGGCCGACGCAGCTGGAAGTCTGTGTGTGTCATGGCTCCCACCCGACGCTCCCGCACCGCCCTTCCACCCGAGATCGCGCCGCACGTCGACGCGTTCCTCGACGCGCTCGGTGTGGTCGAGAACCGCGATCAGTTCATCTCACTCCTCGGCACCGTGGCGGCGATGGCGTCGGACGATGCCGATCGCCTCGATCTCAAGATCACCTCGACGGCGTTGGCCGAGATGCGCGAGGCGTATCGGGTCTTCGCTCCGTATCGATCGGTTCCGAAGGTGACGATCTTCGGGTCGGCGCGCACCCATACCGACGACCCGCTCTACGCGCAGACGAAGTCCGTCGCCGCCTCGCTCGTCGAACGTGGGTGGATGGTCATCACCGGCGGCGGCCCCGGCATCATGGCCGCAGGACTCGAGGGCGCCGGCCGCGAGATGTCCTTCGGCATCAACATCCGCCTCCCCTTCGAACAGGGCGCCAACGAGTTCATCCACGCCGATCCCAAGCTCGTCGAGATGAAGTACTTCTTCACCCGCAAACTGATGTTGATGAAGGAGTCCGACGGCTTCGTCGTCCTTCCCGGCGGCTTCGGCACGCTGGACGAAACCTTCGAGTTGCTCACGCTCATCCAGACCGGCAAGGCCGAACCCAGCCCGGTGGTGTTGCTCGAGGTCGACGGCGGCACCTACTGGCACCAGTGGGAGGATTTCGTGCGGCGAGAGGTCGGGAGCCGGGGCCTCATCAGTGACGAGGACTGCATCCTCTATCGCATCACCGACGACGCCGACGTTGCGGTGAACGAGATCACCGGCTTCTACCGCAACTACCACTCCCGGCGTTTCGTCGGCGACCTCCTCGTGCTCCGGCTTCGGGCCGAGCCGACCGATGCCGAGGTCGCCGCCCTCAACGACGAGTTCGCCGACATCGTCACTCGGGGAGGCATCGACAAAACCGCCCCGCTGGCCCCGGAGATCTCGAGCGATGACCACCTGGGGATGGCCCGGCTCGCGTTCCGATTCGACCGCTTCCATCACGGCCGGCTCCGGTCGCTCATCGACGCCGTCAACGACTTTGCGTCCGCGCCACCGGAGCCCACCGGACCGGTCGACCGCGACGTGGTCGCCGGCGGCCGGCCGATGGAGCCCGACGTGCGCGCTCGCGACGACGAAGACGATCGGGAAGAACCCGACGCCTACGCCTGAGGTTCCACCGACGCTCGATGCAGGTCGGGGAACACTTTCGACACCTTGGCCGTCACGTAGTCGCCATACGTCCCGGAGAACTCGAGCGGGCTCGCACCGTCCCACCGAACGTTGGGCTCGGTGCGTTCGCCGGCGCCGAGGGGGAGGTGGGGCACGACCACGTCCCATCCCGGATCGAAGAAGAACGGAAACGACAATCGCCCCACCGCGCCGCGGTTACGCGCCCGGTGCGGCGTCGACCGGTAGCGGCCCTGGGTCATGCGCTCCAACATGTCGCCGAGATTGCACACGAAGGACTCGGCCAACGGGGGTGCATCGATCCAGTCGTCGGGCCCGCGGACCTCGAGTCCACCGTGGTCGTCCTGTCCGAGCAGGGTGAGGAGCCCGTAGTCGGTGTGCTCGCCCACGCCCCATGCCTCCTCGGGTACGCCGGCGGGATAGTGGAAGATGCGGAAGAGCACGAGCGGGTCCGCGGTGAGATTGCGCTCGAACCACTCCGCACCGAGGCCCAGGGCTAAGCCCAAGCCGCGCGCGACGGCATGGCCGACCGCCGTCATCGCCTCGAGGTAGTCGAGCACCACTTCCTGGAGCGAAGCCGGGCGACTCGGAAAGAGGTTGGCGCCGTGCAAGGGACGGCCGGCGATGACCCGAGGGTCGTCGGCCGGGAGTTCGGACCCGAAGTAGATGCCCTCCTTCTGGTCGGGCCGACCGGAGGTCAACTCACCACCCACGGGAAACCACCCCCGCCAAGCTCGGCCCGCCCCGGCCATGGCGATCTCGGCCTTGGCCTCGTCGCTCTGGGCGAAGAACTCTCGCGCCAACCGATCGAGGTCGCTCCGGAGCCCGGGGTCGACGCCGTGGCCAACCACGTAGAAGAACCCGGTGCGGCGGCAGGCATCGTCGATCGACTCCGCCGTTGCCCTCATGGCCGCCTCGTCGGCGTTGGCGACCAACGATCGGATGTCGATCACCGGCAGGGAGTCGCTGGACACGCCGGCGACCCTAGATCCGTCGGCCGTCCGCACGTCCGCCGCTCAGCGGCGTCGCCACCACCGGCGAGCTCGGATCGGAGCCGCTGGCTGGTCGACAAGGTCGGGCGTGGCGACGAGTGACGGCGCGGCCATTGCCGTGTCCCGGGCCTTACGCCACCGCTCCACGATCTCGTCGGGCTCGAAGGGCATCAGCGTGGTGGGGGGGCCATCGATGGCCGGCATCCGGTTGGCGTGCCGGATGCGAACGTTGAGCTCGCCGATGGCGCTCCGCACCGCCTCCTCCGACGACAGCCGGTCGAGGCCGTCGAGCAGCTTTTCGGCTTCGAGTCGCAACGCGAGGGGCACGGGCAGGTAGGAGACCCCTTCGTGGGCGAGCCACTGCTTCACCCACCAGAGCTCGTCATGGGTGCCGTCGAGGCCCTTGAGCGGTTTCCCCTTGCCCGGCAGGTCATCGAACTCTCCCCGCTCCTGGGCGTCGCGGATCTGATCGTCGACCCAGTCGGAGAAGTTGCGATTGGGCGGCTTGCGTGCGGTCACGGTCGACCTCCTCACGGACTGCTTGTGAAGATATTCACAATCTTCGCTGCCGTCAAGAGGTCGGCCGCGACCTCTCCAGTCGCAGTCAGTCGAAGGGGTCGTCGTGCGGCTCGGCCAGGATCCCGGCCGCCTTCTCGACGGCGCGGCGGGCCTGGGTGAGGCGGCGCTCATCGACGGGGAGTTCGTCGCCGCCGGCGTCGATCGACTCGCGCAGCCGGGCGATGGCGAGGTCGGCCAACTCTTCGCTGATGGCCAACAGCCGGCCTCGAATCTCGTCGAACTCACCGGCCACGCCGGCCTCCTTTGGGTCCGTGGATCGCCTCGTCGACCACCTCGAGTGGGTGCCGAGCGGCCACCCCACCCCCGGCTAGGTGGTAGGCGCATCCGGGGTTGGCGCTGACGACCATCGACCCGCCGGCCCGCTCTATGGCCGCGACTTTGCGCTGCCGGATGGCGCCGGCGAGCTCGGGCTGTTGGGCGGCGTAGGCGCCCCCTGCCCCGCAGCACAGCCCTTCGTCGTCGAGTTCGACGACGTCGGCGAATGGGGCCAAGACGGCTCGCACGGCGCCGTGCGCCTTCTGCACGTGGCGAAGGTGGCATGGGTCCTGGACGGCGACGCTCGGTCGCATCCAGCCGGCGCGGGCCGGGGGGAGCCGGTCGAGGCGCGCCGCCAGCCATTCGTGGACGTCGAGCACCCGCCCGGTTGTGTCGAGCGCCTTGAGGGCAGCCCCGCACCCGGCTGAGTCGACCAGCACCGGAGCACGCCCCGGCATCGCCGCGAGGGCGCGTGCGCCCAACGACTCTCCGTCGCCACGGAGGCCGGCGTGCACGTGGAGGGCGCCGCAACAGTCGGCCCCCGAGCCCGGGAGCGCCACCCCGGCGCCGGCGGCTTCGAGCACTCGCTGCACGGCGCGGTGCGTTTCGCGCTGCCATGCGTCCATGACGCAGCCGGTGAACAGCCACACGTCGTCGCCGGAAGCGATCAGAGGTTTGCGCCGCAGCGGGAGGGGCGGAAGCGACAGACGCCGGGGAACGAGACCGACGCGTTGCACCACGGCGAGAGCGGTCGAGCCCGCCAGCACCAGCCGGTGATGTCCGAGCGCGGCGTAGCCGAGGCGCTTCCACCACGCCAATGCGCCCGCCTCGTCGGCCAGAGCCTCCCGGGCCCCTTCGATCAAGCGGCCATACGGCACGCCCGAGGGGCAGGCGGTTTCACAGCCGAGGCACTGCACGCACTCGTCCATCATCGTGACGAAGGCGGCATCGGCCGGGGCTCCATGGTGCACGTTGCGCATCGCTGCGATCCGGCCCCGGGGCGATCGCGCCTCCTCGCCGCTCACCCGATAGGTCGGGCAGTGGGGTAGGCACAGCCCGCAACTCACGCACGCCGCCAACTCATCGTCGTCGACCCGGAGCTTCACGGCGTGCGCCCCGGATTGAGCCGGCCGGTGGGGTCGAACGCTGCCTTCAGCCGCTGATGGAGCGCCCTCGTCGTCGTCTCGGGGGCCGGCCGTCCCGGCGTTTGGGCCACATAAACGGTGCCGACCCCGACCTCGGCCAGGAAGTCGCCGCCCAGCTCCCGGATCTCCGAGGGTCGCATCGAGCGCCTGCCGCCGGCAGGGACGTCGGGACCGTCTTCGACCTCGGCCCACCCGGAGCCGAGCGCCTCGCGCTCGGCCCGAACGTCGGCCTCGTGGCCCTCGAGGAGCACCCACGTCGTCATGCCGTCCCACAGAATGGCCGAGGGCCGGAACAGTCGCGCGCCGCACGGCGAACGGGTCGGCGCCCTCGGGCGAGCGGAACCAGGTCGACACCGGCAGACGGGGCGTGCATCGGAGCACGACTTCGGCCAGGAACCCCAGCGTGCCGAGCGACCCCACCATGACGCGGCACAGGTCGTAACCACTCACGTTCTTGACCACGGGACCACCAGCCTTGACCAGGGTGCCGTCGGCCGTGACGACGCGAGCCTCGAGCAGGATGTCGCGCACCGGCCCGAACCGCAGACGGCGCAGTCCACTCTCCCCCGCCGCCAACACGCCGCCGACGGTGGCGGTCGCCGGATAGCGAGGGTCGAGGACCACCTGCTGGCCGCCGGCGGCCACGGCCGCGTCGAGGTCTGCCACCGTGGTGCCCGCTCCGACCCGGACGACCATCTCGGCCGGCTCGAAGGTGACGACTCCGCTCGGTGCGACCACCTCGCGGGTGCCGTCGTGGAGAGGCCCGCCGAGCGCCCACTGGGTGCGCCCGCCAACGCAGGTCACCGCACCACACGACGCGTCGCCGACCTCGTCGGCGAACGAGGTCAGATCCACGCGCCGTCGGGCACGGCCTGGAGGTCACCACAACGAGACCCGCCAGGGAGCACCTTCATCGGATTGCACGCATGCTCGGGATCGAACACGTCGCGGAGCCGGGCCTGGGCGTCGAGGTCGTCTTCGCTGAAGATCATCGACATGTAGTCACGCTTTTCGAGTCCGATCCCGTGTTCGCCGGAGAGGACGCCGCCGGCGTCGACGCAGGCGCGGATGATCTCGCCGCCAGCGGCCAGCACGCGCTCCATCACGCCTTCGTGGCGACGGTCGAAGACGATCAGCGGGTGGAGGTTGCCGTCGCCGGCGTGGAACACGTTGACGATGAGGAGGCCGTGACGTCGCCCGATGGCGTAGACCTCGGCCAGCACCTCGACCAGCTTCGTGCGGGGCACGACCGCGTCGTGGAGGTAGTAGTTGGGGGCGATTCGAGCGATGGCGCCGAAGGCCGACTTGCGGCCCTTCCAGAGCAACTGCCGTTCGGTTTCGTCGGCTGCAACCCGAACCGAACGGGCCCCGTGGGCGGTGGCCACCTCGGCTACCGCCGCGGCTGCGGCCTCGACGCCGGCGGGGAGGCCATCGACCTCGACCAAGAGGATGGCGGCCGCGTCGCGGTGGAAACCCGGCGTGGACGTAGTCCTCGACCGCCCGCGTGATCTCGGCGTCCATCATCTCGAGCGCGGCGGGCACGATCCCAGCGGCGATGATGCCGCTCACGGCCGCGGCCGCGTCTTCCACCCTCGAGAAGTCGGCGAGCAGCGTTCGAATGGCAGGCGGATTGGGGGTCAGGCGTACGGCGATGCGAGTGGCGATCCCCATCGTCCCCTCGCTGCCGACGAACGCTCCCCGAAGGTCGTAACCCGACGGGTCGGCCTCGAGGCCGCCCAACAGCGCGAGTTCACCATTGGGGAGCACGACCTCGATGGCCAACACGTGCGCGCTCGTGACGCCGTAGAGGAGGCAGTGAGGCCCACCCGAGTTGTTGGCCACGTTGCCACCGACCGAGCACGACTGCTGGCTCGACGGGTCGGGCGCGAAGTGCAGGCCGTGCTCGGCCACGGCTCGGGACAGATCCAGGTTGAGCACGCCAGGCTGGACCCACGCGACACGGTCGTCGACGTCGATGTCGAGGACGCGGTCCATCTTGGTGGTCACCACCACCACCGGTGGACGATCCGGATCGCCGCTCACCGGCACTGCACCGCCGGCCAACCCCGTCCCCGATCCCCGAGGGACGATCGCCCGCCGGTGGATCCGCGCCACCCGAACGACGGCCTGAACCTCCTCGGTGGTCCTGGGGAAACACACCGCCGCGGCCGCTCCCTCGATCACGGAGGCATCGCGGGCGTAGAGGGCCAGAGGCAGCGACTGGTCGAGCACTCTGAGCGGCTCGAGCACAGCGCGAAGGTCGGCGATGAGCGTCGGATCGGCCACGGCTCAGTAGAAGTCGGCGATGGTGGGAGTGGGTCCGGCAAAGACGGCGCTGAGATCGGAGAGAGCGGCCGCCGGTCCTGACGTGATGAGTCCGGCTCGGACGAGGCTCTGCGCCGAGGCGTACCCGCTGTAGAGCGCAGCCAGCGCGTTGATCGAGAGGCGAACATCCCCGTCGCCGCCCTTGTCGAGTCGCGCCGACCCCGCCTCGACCGTCAGCCGCCAGCGTCCTTCGTTCCAGGAACACTGCCGGTCGGACACCTCGAGGTCGACGCTCGCCGACACCGCTGCCGCGTACCCGCGGGCGGCGATGGCACCGGGGGCGTCGACGACCCGGAGCATCCAGCGCAACTCGGCGTCGGTGGCGAGGTCTTGGTCGCTCAGCAGGAAGAGAAGCGCGTGTTCGGGAGGACCGTCGAGTTCGACCCGAGCGGCCTGCGTCGACGACGAGCCCACCAGTCGCCACAGCGCCACGGTGACGTCGACTGCGTCGGCCACCAGTTCGTGCACATGGATGGTGTAGCCGTAGGGCTTGGCTGGCCGGTGCGAGTAGCGGACGTAGCCGGCCACGGCGCCATCCGGGCCGTCGACGACATAGAGGTGGCGCTCGGCCGCCTTCTCAGGATCGAGGATGTCGGCCCACCACACCTCGGGACGGTCGAGCCAACCATCGCGGGCCACGGCGCACCGGCGGTAGCACGCCTTGATCGCTTCCTCGTCGTCGGCTCCGGCCCGCCGTGCGGCCACCCCGGTGGGGCGGAGCGTGTGGAGGCTGCGGCTGGGCAACGATCGTTGGCTCCACACGCCCGCCACCTCGAATCCGTTGTTGCGATACAGCTGGGTCGAGGCCGGATACAGCCCGGCGATGACCTCGCCCCGCTCCCGCATGGCGGGAAAATGCGCGGCAGTCACGACCGAGCCAAAGCCGTGACCCCGGTGCTCCGGTGCGGTCACGACCGGCGAGTAGCCGCCCATGGGAACGGATCGGCCGCCGAAAAACTGACCGAACGGCCGCACCTGCGACCACGCCGCCATCTCGTCGCCGACGAACACGGCCAAGCATCGGTCTCGATGTGCCCGCAACAGCCAGCGGTCTGAGGCCTCGGCCGTGAGGGGTCCGTTGAACCCGCGAGCACCGATGCGCTGACACTCGCGCCACTCGTCTTCAGTCGCCGGGGCGCGGACCTCGGGCGTCGTCACGGAGGGCCAGCGTAGGCCCGCTACCCTCCACATCCGTGGCTACTCCCCGTCTGGCCGGGTACCTCGAAGCCGAGCGGGATCGGATCTACCGCACCCTCACCGACTGGCTCCGTGTGCCGTCGATCTCCGCCGATCCATCACGCCACGACGACGTCCGCCGGTCGGCCGACTTCGCCGCCGACCTTCTTCGCCACGCCGGACTGACCGGCGTCGAGGTGTTGGAGACGGGCGACGGCGAACACACCGGGCTACCCGCGGTCTACGGCGAATGGATGGGGGCTGGCCCCGACGCGCCGACCGCCGTGGTGTACGGCCACCACGACGTGCAGCCGGTCGACCCGCTCGACCTCTGGACGTCGCCACCGTTCGAGCCCGTGATCGTCGAGGGCGAATTGCGGGCCCGGGGCGCGGTCGACGACAAGGGCCAGAGCTTCTATGAGATCGAGGCCGTCCGAGGCCTACTCCGAACCGAGGGCAGCCTTCCCGTCAACGTGAAGTTCCTGCTCGAGGGCGAGGAGGAAATCGGGAGCCCGAACTTCGAGCAGCTCCTCACCACCGAGCGCGACCGACTCGCCTGTGACGTCGTCGTCGTGTCCGACACCACGATGTGGGCTCCAGACGTGCCCTCGTTCTGCGTCGGGATGCGGGGCCTCGTCGCCTTCGACCTCGTCATCCGGAGCGCGGCCGGCGACCTGCATTCGGGCTCGTTCGGGGGTGCCGTCCCCAACGCCGCTCACCTGGTCGCCGATCTCGTCGCCCGGCTGCACGGGGTCGACGGGCGGGTCACGGTGCCCGGCTTCTACGACGACGTCCGCCCCTTGTCCGACGACGAGAGGCGGAGCCTCGAAACCCTGCCGTTCGACGAGGCCGACTTCAAGGCCACCGCCGGCGTGAGCCGCCTCGACGGCGAGATCGGGCGGACGACGCTCGAGCGAATCTGGACCCGTCCGACCTGCGAAGTGACCGGAATCACCACCGGATATGGCGGTGCAGGGATGAAGACGATCGTGCCGGCAACGGCCAACGCCAAGGTGTCCTTCCGGCTCGTCGCCGACCAAGATCCCGACACGATCGCATCTGCCTTCGAGGAGTGGGTCGGCGAGCAACTCCCGCCTGGCATCGACTGGTCGCTCACGCCGCTCGGCGCCGTCGCCCCCGCCCTCACGCCGCCGGATCATCCGGCCGTCGCCGCCCTCTCCCGGGCCATGACCACGGTGTGGGGCACGGCACCACTCCTCACTCGCGAGGGCGGCAGCGGACCCGAGGAAGCCCTTGGGCGCATCCTCGACGCCCCCGTGCTGTACCTCGGGATCGCCCTCGCCGGCGACCGGTTCCATGCCCCCAACGAGCGGATGCTCGTCGACCAGTTCGAGAAAGGACTCCTGTGCGCAGGCGAGCTCTGGCATGAGCTCGCCGTCGCACTCGCTCTCCCATGACGACACCGCCCAGTGACACCCACGAGTGGGTCTCCTTCGAGGATCCCGACGAGCAACGGACCTGGATCTTCGACATCACGTTTCTCACCAGCAACTGGACGTGCATCTTCGGCCGCGGGTGCCAGGGCGTGCTCACTGGACCGGCCCCCGAGTTGGTGCAGGGCTGTTGCAGTTACGGCGCCCATTTCACCGGCGACGACGACGTCGCCAACACCGAGCGGGCCGCCCGCGAGCTGACGGCCGAGCACTGGCAGTTCATCGACAAGGGCATCACAAAGTCGGGGAAGCTCAGAGTGGTGAAGGAGAACTCCGACGGCGATCTCGTGACCCGCCAAGTCGACGGTGCCTGCATCTTCCTCAACCGGCCCGGCTTCGCCGGGGGGCCGGGCTGCGCCCTGCATTCGGCGGCGCTCGCCCGCGGCGACCGCCCGCTCGACCACAAGCCGCACGTGTGCTGGCAACTCCCGCTGCGCCGCGAGGACACCGACGACGGTGACGGCCACGTGACCTCGAGACTCATCCAATGGGACCGCAAGCACTGGGGGGCCGGCGGGTTCGAGTTCCATTGGTGGTGCACCGAGTCGCCCGATGCGTTCGTCGACGGGTCGACCGTGTACCAGACCATGCGCGACGAGATCATCGAGATGATCGGCGCCACGCCCTACGCCATGCTCGTCGACTACCTCGACAGCCGCCCGAGGCGCTCCTACGTGCCCCACCCGGCGACGAGGGTCGAGGTCACACTCAAGCCGATCGGCGACTGACCCGGCCCCGTTCGACGACCGACGTCACGGCGGCCGACGTCGCGGCGGCAAACCCCGGACCATCGACCAGCGGCACGTCATGATCGCGGGCCAGCTCGATCACCTCGGCCCCTGGAATCGCTCGCGCGAGTTGGCGCTGCTTTCGGGGCCGAACGAGACGGTCGCGGGTGGTGACGACCACCGTGGTGGGCACGTCGATCGACCCCGCGAACGGGCGGGCGTCGTAGGCACCCAGCGCCCGGCCGGCGTCGGCGATGGCACCCGGGTCGCCCCGACGCAACTCGGCTCGCATCCAATCTCGATAGTGCGCGATCTCCGGCGCATCGTCGATGGCGGCGCGGAGCGTCCGGTCGAGCAATCCGCCGTGGCCGACCGAGGCGGAGGAAGTACTCCACCAGCGCCATGAAGCGGAACGTCACTCGCTCGCGCCACGCCGCCTTCCACTCCATCGCCGTGGACTCGAGCACGAGTCCCGCAACGAGTTCCGGATGTCGGTGCCACAACAACAGGGCGATCGGCCCGCCCATGGAGTAGCCCACCACCACGGCTGGACCGGCGTCGAGTTCGCGGAGCACGCCGGCGGCGTCATCGGCTGCGGCTTCGAGGCTGAACCTCTCCTCCGAGCGCATGCCCCGGCCATGCCCACGGTGGTCGACGGCGACGAGCCGGCCGAGGACGGACACGGCGTCGTAGGCCCGGAACCAGTTGAGGTCGGCCGAGGCCGTCCATCCGTGGAGCAACAAGATCGTCGGTTGGCCGGCGACTCCCATCCGCTCCCGGACGAACACCTCGCCTCGTCCTGGCACCTCGACGATGCGGGCAGGGGGAAGCCCGGGCGGTGGCACCGGAGGTTGCGGCTCGTCTGGGGTGAGGGGGCGGAGAAATCGGCGGGCGCGGGTCATGTCAGCGCGCCAGGAGTCGCGGGGCACGTCGACTCCTTACCCGTTCAGGAGCCGGTTCTGAACTTCCGCAGCGATGGCCACGCTTCGGGCCGGGTCGTCCGCCAGTCATAGATCGAGCCGCCGATGGCCCCGTGCTCGACGGCGGCTCGGAGGAAGCTCTCGACCTGATCCGGCGTAGCGCCGACCCCGCCGACCGGCGAGACGGCCGCTGTCGGGTTGTTGAGGTTGGCCCGAAGGCGGCGAAGGTTCTCGTCGGTATAGGTGTACGGGTCGCGATATCCCGACGACGCCTTGCGGTCGCTCCAATAGCCCATGGTCTGCCACACGTCGTACAGGGGGGCAACCTCTTGCCAGGGGAAGCCGGGCCAGAAGTTGGGATTGACCACTTCCATCTGCACCGGCGGCATGACGATGGCGCCGACCGTGCGGCCGGGCAGCGCAGCGCGCAGACGGGTGCTGAGGTCGACGAGCCTGGCGCTACGTTCGCCGGCGTCGCCGACCTTGCGGCTCTCGATGTCGACGGCCACCGCGTCGACGTCGAGGTTGGCGCTGGCCACGAGCCGGTTGAGGTCGTTGTCGACGTCCTCGAGGGTCGGGAGGTACCAGGCCACCACGCGGAGTCCTCTCTGGTGAGCCCGGGCGATGATGGGCTCGAGGAGTTCGCGCTCGGCGATGAGGTCAGGCGTGTCGTGCTTGGCCGTCTGCAAGAACAGCGTCTGCACCCCTTCATCGGCCATCTGGTCGACCTGGTCCGGGCCGACGGTCGGCGTCGTCTCCTTGTAGTGACTCCAGTCGTAGACGTCGACCCAGGTGCCGAGACCGGCGAAGGCGGTGAGGTCGCCGGGCACGGGGGCGGCGGCCGCCTGGGGCCGAGGGGCTGTCGTCGGGGGCGGCGGCGCCGTCGTGGTCGGTGCCGCGGTCGTCGTGGTCGGCGGCACCGTCGACGTGGTGGTCGGCTCGGCCGCCGCCGCCTCGAGGGGGGTTGGGGCGCCGGTCTCGGCGACAGGCGAAACCTCGCGCACGAGGCGGTCAGGTCCGGATCCGGCCCCACACGAGGTGAGGAGCAGACCGGTGGCGGCGGCCAACCACGCCGCCCGCCGCACGTTCCCCACAGCGCGCCAGGTTAGAGGAGGCGCACGCCCACGTGGGTTCGCCTAGGGGGCGTCGACGCCTTCTTCGTCTTCATCCTCCGTGGCCAGGCACCACGATGCGTGCTCGGCCTCGGGTGCTGCACCGCACTCGGGGCAGGGTTCGACGACCAGCTCATTGGTCCGCTTGAGGGCACGCGCTTCTTCGAAGCGCCGATGACGTCCCTTTTTCACGGGCTCGCTCCCCGACTCGAGAAGGGTTGGAACGGGCAAGCAGTGTATCCGCTCCCCCGCACTACCCTCGCGCTCCATGGCTCCGGACACCAATGCGCAGGCAGGCTTCGACATCGAGGCCATGATCGGACGGTTTCAGGCCCGGGCCAAAGCGGTCCGGAGCCGGGGCATGCCGCCGATCGAGGGCGCCGAGCGCAAGCGATTCGTCGAGCAGATGCAACTCGACTTCCAGGACTACGCCATGCTCGGCGACGCGGTCGGCACCCTCGAGGACGGCATTTTGACCCTCCGGGTCGATCTTCGCCCGAAGCCCGAGGACTGACCGGCCCCGTCGTCGCCCTCACAGTCCCTCGTTGGGCACGAGGACGAGGTCACCGCTTCCGGGTCGGAAAGCGAGGGCAGCCCGTCCATCGATCAGCTGACGAAGTCGATCGCCGATGAGCCCGGCACGCCATCCCTGGGCCAGACGGGCATCGTCGTCACCTCGGAGCAGCGCCAGCAGGTCTCCCCGGGTGGCGAGCACGGCGTTGTCGATCCGGAGGTCCTGGCTGAGCTGGGCCAGCCACGCCGACGCCAACGTGACGGCCGGGCGCAACGTTCGATCCGTGTCGTCGACCGGCGGGACCCTGATGGCGCCACGGTCGAGGCTCTGGCCCCGGGCCACTGCCGCGAGGATCTCGGGAGCGGCGTCGCCCTTGAGGTAGCGGCCGTCGAGGCCCCGGATATCGCGCAGTTCGCCGGCGCTGGTGGGCGCACGGTGGGCGATCCCGACCAGGGCGAGATCGGCGAGGACGGTTCGGGGCGGCTTGTCGGCGGCAGCCGCCCGACGCTCCCTCCATGCCCCCACCTCCTGGGCGATGCCACGGGCCGGGCCCCGAAGTGACCTGCTGTCCTTGATCCGCCACCATGCCGTTTCGGGCTCTTGGGGCGTATGGGGCTTGATCCGGAGGAGTTCGCACTCCTGCTCGGCCCAGGTCAGGCGGTCGCCGTCGGCGGAAAGTTTGGCAATCAGCGCGTCGTGCAACTCGAGGAGGTACGCGACGTCGGCGGCTGCGTACCTGCGTTGGCTGGCCGTGAGCGGACGCTGCATCCAGTCGGTGAGGCGGTCGCCCTTGGTCAGGCGCACCCCGGCGAACCGCTCGACCAGTGAGAGCAGCGACGGCGAGGACAGGCCGATGAACGCGGCGGCCACCTGGGTGTCGAACAAGCGGGCGGGAGTGACGCCGCAGGCTCGTTCGAGCACTTCGAGATCCTGGTCGGCAGCGTGCATGATGCACAGCCCCTCACCTTCGAGCACCGACGCGAACGGCGCCAGGTCGACCGACAGGGGGTCGACGAGGGCAATCCCGCCCGGCCATCCCACCTGGACGAGGGCGAGCTGGGGCCAGTACGAGCGCTCGCGATGGAATTCGGTGTCGATGGTGTAGCGGGGCTCGTCCGCCAGCGTGGCGACGAGGTCGTCGAGACCGGCGGCGGTGTCTATCCACTCTCCCTCGGGCTGTTCGCCTTCTGCCGGCGGGCTCACCCCTGGACGTAACCGGCGTCGTCGCCGGAGACCTCGACCCCTATGGCCGACTTGGCCTGATCGGCGTCCATGGCGTGAAACGTGGACTCGGCCACCGCGCATGGCCGCCCTTGCGCGTCGCTCACCGTGGCCGTGACCTCGATCGTGGCGTCGTTGCGGCCCGCGATCCGCGCCTCGACCCGGTAGGTGCGACCGATGCGGATCGGCCACTTGAACTCTGTCGTCGTCCGGGTCGTGAGGGCGAAGGCCTTGGCCTCGGCGATGGTCGCCCACGACATCGCTTCGTCGAGCAACGCCATGGTGACGCCACCGTGGACATAGGACGGAGCTCCAGAGAACGTTTCCGGGAGCGTGTACTCGGCGTAGACCGTGCCGGCCTCGTCGTCGTGGAAGAAGGGCACCCGCAGGCCGCCCTCGTTGCTGGGTTCGCAGACGAAGCAGTTGGAAGCGAAGCCCCAGCTGGTGTTGTCGAGGGCGTGGACGGCCATGGCGGGAAGCTAGCGGAGCCGCGGCCGAACCAAGTCGCTACGCACCGGACCGGATGGCGGCGAGGTCGGCTTGATCGGCGTCATCGAAGGTGCGCGGCGGCGGCCCGGTGAGGACCTGGCTGACGAGGCTCGACTCGACGGCCCAGTACATGACCGACCTCGTGTTCTTGGAGTGGCCCGGATGGTCGGGGTCGGCTCGGCCGGTCGACAGCACGAGGTCGACAAGGCCGAGCACGTGCCCGAGTTCGTGCACGACGACCGCTTCTTCGAGGTCGTCGCCGGTGATCACGGGCGTCGTGGCCGAGTCGATAGCGTCGCTGAACACGGCGACGACGTCGCCCCGCACCGTCACCCCGAGAATGCTGGTGTCGCCCTCGAAGGAGCCCCGCAAGAAGAGGAGACGCACCACAGCTTGGCCGCCTGCCCCTTGGGCCACCTTGGCCTCGCGGTCGGCGAGCGCGCGGATGTCGTCGGCCGACCAGTCCTTGGCCCCGGCCCCGAGCCCCGCCGCCACCGGGGTGCTGACATCCTTGGCCGCCACCCTGCGCACGGTGTCGGCCAGAAAGGTCGTGGTCGTGGCCGAAGGACCGGCCCCTGGCTGAACCAGCCGCTCGAGCACGATCGAGCGGGAGGCGGTCGGTCGAAGCAACGTGCGGGCGAACGCGCCCGGGGGGCCCTGACTCCCGTCGTCGGCTCGCGCCGCGACGGTCGTAGCCGGATCCGAACCGCCGGGGAGGTCGGCGGCGCCGGTCGGCCGGCCCGCCGACCCACCCGGCGCCGTCGTGGTGGTTGGCACCGGCCCTGTCGCAGACCCGGGCTTCGTTGGCGTCGATGGCGCGCCTGTGCCCGACCCCTCGCCGGCCGACGGCCGGCCCGACCCGGCGGCGGTCGATGACGTCGCGTCACCGACCCCGACCGAGGTGCCCGCCCCGCTGGAGGTGCGCGGCGCCGCGCAACCTGCCAGCAGAAGCGAGACCACCACCACGGTCCAGAGCCGGCGCATCCATCCATCGTCGCCGATGACACGATCCCCGTCGACGCGGGCACCCTCGGCGGTAGCGTCGAGCCATGCTCTATGCCTTCGCCTTCGACCGGCTGGCGGCGCTGACTGGCGACCTCTACTTCCTCAACCCTCACCCCACGCCGGGCGAGGAGGGACCCGAGCAGGGCGTCCGGCTCGAACTGCGCATCGTGGAGAAACAGCCGCTCAACGGCTCCATCTATTCGGCGCAGCCCATCGCCGTCACCCGGCCCATCTGGCGGGCCGACCTCCTCGAGTCGGTCGACGCTCCCGGCACCCTCGACCGGGCCCACCACCACCCCCGCTTTCGGGGTTGGGAACCGGGCCGGCGCCACTTCGTCGAGGCCCTCTCCTCGGATCCGCTCCCCTGGGTCGAGTCCCGCCTCCGCGACGTCTCGACCGTGTTGGCCGAGGCCGAGGTCGACCCCGCCGATCTGGCTCCCGGCGACCCCGATGCGCTCGTCTCCGCCGTGCCCGACATCATGAACGCCCTCGAACGTCTCCTCGATGGCGTCCGTGCCGGGCGCCTGGGACAACCTCCGGCCGACGGTGTGTTCGACGACAGCGCCCGCGTCGGCTGGCTCTGACACGCTCGTGCCCAGGGCACGGTCGGCCACGACCTCGGCCCGGGGCCTGCGCATTTCACGCTGGGCATGAGGCAGGAGTTCGTCGTCAAGTAGGCAGCGGGTGGTCAGCCGCCGTAGTTCATGCGGGTGTCCTCCATGCGGAGCACCTCGGTGTCCTCGGCGCCTCGGAAGCCGGCGTCGACGATCTCGCCGATGAAGAACGTCGAGGTGCCGCAGTCGACCGCCTGCCACACCCGACAGTCGACGAACGCGAGCGCCTGATCGAGGACGGGGCACCCGGTCACCGCGGCCGCGTGCACGGCGAAGCCGTTGAGTTGCCCGGGCTCGGGGCCGTCGTCGACGGGCTTGGTGAACTTGCGCACGATGGCCCGATCGTCACGGGCCAGCACGTTGAGGGTGAACGCGCCGCCGCCGGTCACCAACTCGTGCGTGAGGGCCTCGTGCTCGATCGACACGCCGAGCAATTTCGGCGACACGCTCACCTGGGTGACCAGGTTGGCCGTCATCAGATTGCGGCGCCCGTCGTGGTGACTGCCGATCACATAGAGCCCGCTCGGCAGGGTCCACAGCACGCGGCGACGGAGCTTGTCGTATTCGGTCGGATCGGCGCCGTCGGGAAACGGGCCCACCGGTTCATCGGTCTTGGCCGGGCTCATGTCGTCGTCCTACCCGACCATCGTCGATTGACCGCCGTCGACGGGGAGCAGCACGCCGGTGACGAATGCAGCCTCGTCTGATGCGAGGTAGAGCGCGGCAAAGGCCACGTCCCACGCCGTCCCTTGATGTCGCATCGGGACCCGCGACGCCCGCGCCGCCGCCAACTCCTCGCGGGGCTGCCCGCTGGCCCGGGCCGCGGCGTCGACGGCCATGGGCGTGTCGATCAGGCCGGGCAGGATGGCGTTGGCCCGTACGCCGTGGCGGGCGTTGGTCGACGCCAAGGCGTGCACCAGGGCGTTGACGCCCGCCTTGGACACCTTGTAGGCGGTCAGGTTGCCGGCGGCGGCGATCGACGCCAGCGACGACACGCACACGATCGATCCCGATCCCTGAGTGCGCATCACTGGCACGACGTGCTTGCACGTCATCCACATCGCCTTGAGGTTGACGTCCATGATCGAGTCCCATGTGGCCTCGGTCAACCGTGTGGGCGTGGCATCACCGGCGCCGATGCCGACGTTGTGGTGGAGGACATCGATCCGACCACCGAAGGCAGCCTGGGCGGCCGACGCCACTGATGCGCACGAGTCCTCGCTCGAGAGGTCGGCGACATGGACGCTCGCCTCTCCCCCGTCGGCGTCGATGAGGTCAGCCGTCTCCCGGGCCGAGCCTTCGTGGCGGTCGACGACGACAACCCGGGCCCCCTCGCGAGCGAACAACAGGGCCGTCGCCCGGCCGTTGCCCAATGTCGCGCCGGGCGTCTGACCGCCGCCGACGACGACGGCCACCTTCCCGGCGAGGCGGCCCTCGGTCACGTCGTCGATCCTCAGGCCATCCGAGAGAACTGGATCCCGACGAACCGCCGGGCGGGCGGCTCGACGATTCCGAACGGGATCACGTCACGATCCGACCGGACGAGCCAGTAGCCGAGTGCACCCGGCGCCACGACGAGGGCCGTGAACGGGGCCGGGTCGGTCTGGTCGCCGGCGCTCCCGAAGAAGCCGGCATCACCGAAGGAGAAGACGCCCCCATCGGCGCCCAACAACCAGTACCCGTGGCCGGTGGGGCTGGCGGTCATCGACACGACCGGCGACGACAGCTTGCCCAGTTCGGCTGCGCTGCCGTAGTAGCCGGCGTCGCCGTAGGCGAACACCCCGCCGTCAGAAGCGACGAGCCAATACCCGGCACCGGAGGGGGTGCGGACGCCACCGACGACTCCGGAGTTGAGCACCTGGCCTGCGGCGCTCCCGGCGAACGCGGCGTCGCCGAAGGTCAGCGCACCGCCGTCGGCCGAGAAGAGGGTGTAGCCGTTGCCAGTGGGCGACATCGTCCCGCCCACGACGGGCGCGTTGAGGCTGATGTCGGCCGCGCTGCCGTGGAAGCCGGCGTCCCCGAAGCTGAACACGCCACCTCGGGCGCCGAACAGGACGTAGCCCGCACCCGTTGACGTGGCCGCCCCGCCGACGATCGGCTCGTCGAGGTTGAGGTCGGCCGCGCTTCCGGCGAAGGCCGCATCACCAAAGGTGAACACGCCGCCATCTTCAGCCACGACTCGGTAGCCCTTGCCGCCGGGCATGGCCGCCACCGCAGCCAGCGGCGCAGGCGGTGCCGCAGGGGCCGCCGACCGGACTGCTGACGAGCGCGACGTACGGGTCGAGGAGCGGGGCTCGGTCGAAGGAGCCGCAGCTCTGGGCGCCGATCGAGGGGCTGGCGCCGAGGCCGTAGGGGCCTTGGGCACCGCCGGCGCCTTGGGCACCGCCGGCGCCTTGGGCACCGCAGGTGCGGCGCCCGCACCGCCCGGACCGCGAGCGAACACCTGGGTCACCCAGACCCGCCCGTCGTCACCCTGCACCACCCCGACGCCGGCGAGGTTGAAGTTGCCGAGGATGTTGCCCCGGTGCGCCGACGACGACATGAACATGGCGTTGACGTCGGCCACGCTGGCTCCGACGCCGACGTTCTCGCCCACTCCCTGCCAACCCGAGACCACCGAGCCGACACGGCCACCGAGATTGCCGGTGTGGGAGAGCGCCCCCTTCGAGGCCATCTCCGCCGAGTGCGAGCGGGCCAGCGAGGCCAGCCCGCCATGATCGGCAACCGGAGCCAGACCGGCTGCGGCCCGACGACCGTTGATGAACGACACGTCGGCCATGGCCGGCTCGGCCACGAGGACCAGGGCCAAGACGGCGGCGACGACGGCGCCGAGCACGCGCGGGAACCGAATCGTGGACGTGACGAAGGAGGACGAAGGCATAGGAAAGCGACAGCTCCGAGTTCGTGGTGGCGGACCCAGCCCGGAGGCTCCAGGGCCATTCGGCGACGCAACGGCATCGCCGGGTGTGCGGTGGATGCGGGAACCCTAGACGCCCGTCGGCACCCTGTCATGCTGCCGGGCAAAAGACCACGGGCCGTGTCTGAAATCGCCCGCGGCGCGCGAATTCTCGCCGTTAATCGGCCAGGATCTGGGAGGAATCGGTGGGATCGGTGTCGGGCGCGAACCCCGATCGCAGCGTGTTTTCCGTGACCACCCGAGGATCGAGGAACTGGAAGAGGTAGTCCGGGCCCCCCGCCTTGGACCCGACCCCCGACAGGCCGTAGCCCCCGAAGGGCTGGCGCCCGACGACCGCGCCCGTCGTGCCCCGGTTGACGTACACGTTGCCGGCCCGCAACTCCGCCGCCGCTCGTCGGATGGCCGCCGGGGAGCGCGACATGATCCCCGCCGTCAGGGCGTAGGGCGTGGCGTTGGCCAGGGCGATGGCTTCGTCGAGATCGCCGGCGCGCAGGACGGTGAGGACCGGGCCGAAGATCTCCTCGGTGGCTACCGGCGAGGAGGGCGGGGCGTCGACCACCACCGTCGGCTCGATGAACCACCCTCCGTCGGGCGAGTCGATCGGTCGACCGCCGGCCACGATCCGCCCGGCGGCAGTGTCGAGGTACCACCGCACCCGTTCGTGGGCCTGGGAGTCGATCAGTGGGCCCACCTCGACCCCGGCATCACGTGGATGGCCGACGCGAAGTCCTCGGGTTGCGCCCACGAGGCGCTCGAGCATGGCGTCGTAGACCTCGTCGAGCACGATGAGTCGAGACGTGGCCGAGCACTTCTGTCCCGCATAACCGAAGGCCGATGACACCGCCGCCGGTATTGCCTGGTCGAGGTCGGCGTCGCCGTCGATGACGAGCGCGTTCTTGCCGCCCATCTCGGCGATCACCCGCTTGACGTGGGTCTGGCCCGGCTGGTGACGAGCGGCGGTCTCCACGATCGAGAGGCCCACCTCGCGCGAACCCGTGAACGCGATGACCGCGACCGCCGGATGCTCGACGAGCCGAGCACCCACCTCTTCACCGAGGCCGGGCACGAACGAGAGCACCCCAGGCGGAAGCCCGGCCGACTCGAACGCCTCGAAGAGCCGGTACACGCGGTGGCGGGTGTCTGCTCGGCCGGTTTGAACAACACGGCGTTGCCGGTCACGAGCCCGGCCGCCACCATGCCGCAGGGGATGGCGAGCGGGAAGTTCCACGGGGAGATGACGGCCACGAGGCCCCGGGCCCGGTAGCCGAGCCGGTTACGTTCACCCGGCGGCGACTCGACGACGCCACCGGCAGCCACGCGGAGCATTTCTCGTCCGTAGTACTCGCAGAAGTCGATTGCTTCGCAAACGTCGCCATCGGCCTCGGCCCACGGTTTGCCCGCTTCGAACACCTCGAGGGCGGCGATCTCGTCGCGGTCCGCTCGCAGGCGGTCGGCGGCCCGAAACAGCACCGCAGCCCGGTCCGCCACCGGGGTACGGGCCCATGCCGGTTGCGCAGCGAGCGCGGAGTCGACCGCGGCATCGGCATCGGCCCGGCTGCACGACGCCGCCCTCGCCACCACACGATTGGGTTCGGCCGGGTCGACCGAGAACGAGGGTGGCCGACGTCGGCACCCGACGACCCCCGATGACCGCGGGCACTTCGATTCACGGGCGCGGCCGGCGGCCTCGACCGCGGCCGCGAAGGACGCCCGCACGTCGGGCCGGCGGAACTCACCCAACGGTTCGTGGCCGTAGCGGCCGGGGCGAGTGGCCTCGGTCGCCAAACCCCGGCGGGCCGGCTCGGGCTCGGGAAGGCTGACGGCAGCAGGCGGCGCGATCAGGTCCTCGAGGTCGCGCTCCTCGGCGAAGCGGTGGCGCACGAAGCTCTCGTTGGACGTGTTCTCGAGCAGGCGGCGGACGAGGTACGCCATGCCGGGGACCAACTCGCCGACCGGGGCGTACACGCGCAACCGGAGCCCAAGGCGCCGGATGGCGGCGTGAATGGGCTCGGCCATGCCGTAGAGCATCTGGATCTCGTAGCCGGCGTCGGCGATGCCCTTGGACCGGGCGTAGGTCACGGCATAGGCCAGCGAACGGAGGTTGTGACTGGCGAAGGCGGCCCGAACCGTGCCGTGATGATCGTGGAGCAGCCGCACGCAGCGCTCGTAGTTGGCGTCGGTCTCGTCCTTGTGCTCGAAGACTGGGCTGGGCCACCCCTCGGCGCGGGCGTGGATCGTCTCGGCGTCCCAGTACGCGCCCTTGACAAGGCGCACGCCGATGGGCTTCTTGCGGCCCGCCGACCACGCGAGCAACTCAGCCAGGTCGTCGCGAGAATCCTTGAGGTAAGCCTGCACCACCACCCCTGCGTCGAGGTCGGCGAAGGCGGGCTCGCTCATCAGCTCGCGGAACAGCCGCAGGGTGAGGTCCTTGACGTCGTAGTGCTCCATGTCGAAGTAGACGAACGCGCCTCGCTCGGCCGCCAGTTGCAACAGCGGCCGCAGCCGGCCCTTGGCCTCGTCGAGTCCCTGGTCGGCCGTGAGCGGTGCCAAGTGCGACGCAAGTGCAGTCGCCTTGATGCTCACGTTGACCCGCGGGATCGGCCCCCGATCGTCGTACTCGAGCACGTCGTCGGGCGCCCAGCCGGCCGTCTCATCGACGAGCGTCGAGAGCAGTTCGTGGACCCGGGACGCGTACCGATCGGCCTCGGCCTCGGTAACCGTCTTCTCGCCCAAGAGGTCGACGGTGAACGCGCTGCCCGATCGCCACAGACGGTGGAGTCCCTCCACCGCCTCGGCCGGATCCGACCCGACGATGAACTGCTCGGCCATGCGCAGGATGTTGCGCCGCGCCACCGACGCTGAGATCGAGCCGCCGAATGGCACCTTCTCCGCCAGGTCGACGCCGAGGCCGAGCAGGCGGGGCGCGTCAGCCCCTTCGAAGTATTCGTGGATGTGGCGCAGCACGTCGGGTGCGCCGGTGGTGGCCGGAAACACGTCGACGAAGCGGAACAGCTGGGTCTTGAACTCGGGGTGGGCCATCGCCCAGGTGAGCATGCGCTCGCTCCACCAGCTGAGGTGGAAGATGCGACTCTCCTCGCCCGCGCCCAGCTCCGCGATCCTTCGGGCGAGGGCGGTGACTTCGTCGTCGAGGGGCGACGGCACGCTCCGACGCTACGTCACCCGTCCCCGCTGGCTGGGATAGCGGTCGAGCTCGCCCTCGACGACCGCCCGGCGGACGCCGTCGACGGCCCGCCAGACGTCGACGAAGGCTGTCGACAACGGCGTGAGTCCGAGTCGAATCAGGTCGGGCTCGCGGAAGTCGGGTATGACTCCGGCCTCGGCGATGAGGAACTGGGTGATCGGCCACGCCGCCGGATGCGCCAGCGACACGTGCGATCCATTGTCGTCGGCATCTGACGGGGTGACCGCCGTGACACCAACCGGCGCGAGTGCGGCGTCGCTGCAGGCGAAGGCGAAGTCCATGAGCCGGCGCCGCTTGGCATCGATGGCACCCAGTCCGATCTCGGCCGTCAGGCTCACGCCCTCGTCGACGGCAGCCAGCGCCAGGATCGGCGGCGTCCCCGAGAGGAAGCCGGCGACGCCCGGCGCGGCCCGATAGCGCTCGGCCGTCATGGCAAAGGGATCGGCGGCGCCGAACCATCCCCAGATGGGCGAGACGAGGTCGCCGTGGAGGGCTTGGCGGGCGTAGAGCCACGCCGGCGCTCCCGGACCGCCGTTGAGGTACTTGTAGGTGCACCCGACGGCGAAGTCGGCGCCCATCGACTCGAGGCTCAGGGGGATGGCGCCGGCGGCGTGGCTGAGATCCCAGACCGCCAGTGCCCCGGCATCGTGGGCGACGCTGGTGATGGCGGGGCCATCCAGCCGCGCACCCGAGCGGTACGCGACGAGCGACAGCGCCACCACGGCGACATCACCCGGGGCGACGGCCTCGGCGATCAGCGAAGGCGACGGGTCCTCGGCCACGGTCCGCACCGTCAGGCCGCGGGCGCGGGCAACCCCCTCGATCACGAACCTGTCGGTGGGAAAGTTGGCCCCGTCGGTGACGATGACGCTGCGTCCGGGGCGAAGATCGAGGGCGGCGACGAGCACCTTGTAGAGGTTGACGGTGGTCGAGTCGGCCACGATCACCTCGCCGGGCCGGGCACCGACGACATCGGCCGCGATGCGATCACCGATGGTGGTGGGCAGATCGATCCATGCCTCCCAACTCCGCACCAGGCCCGTCCCCCACTCTTGGGCGACGGTGCGAGCCAACCGGTCGACGGTGGCCTTGGGGAGCCGTCCGAGAGAGTTGCCGTCGACGTAGACCAGGTCCGGATCGGTCACGACGAAACGGTCCCGGACCGGAGCCAGCGGGTCGTCTGCGTCCAGGCGCTCAGCATCGGAGAGCGTCGGCTCGGCCATCGTCTGACCACCTTAGGATCGCCGCCCATGGCGCCCGACCCCGACGAGTTCGGCTACGAGACCACGACGGTGCGCGGCTTCGAGCAGGCGTTCATCCGCGCCGGCGTCGGCGGCGTTCCCCTCCTCCTCGTCCACGGGTGGCCGGAGACGAGTCGCATCTGGTGGCGCAACATCGCTGCGCTGGCCGGCGCCGGATTCGAAGTCATCGCGCCCGACCTTCGAGGATTCGGACGCTCGGACGTCGGCCCCGACGGCTTCCACGACGTCGCCTCACACAGCCGCGACCTGTACGCCCTCGTCCACGACCACCTGGGCCATGACCGATTCGTGGCCGTCGGCGGCGACCTCGGAGGGCCCGTGGTGCAAGACCTCGCCCTTCGCCACCCGGCCAGCATCGAGCGACTCGTGGTGTTCAACGCGCCCCTTCCCTATGACCGCGAGCGCATGGCCGGCATGCAGACCCGCCCCGCTCGCGAAGCCGCCGATTACTACCTCCGCCAGGGCACCGATGCCGACGCCCTCGCCGCCGAACTGGCCACACCCGCACAACGCCGGCGCTACATCGCCACGTTCTACTCGTCCCGGTTCTGGGCCCACCCGGGAGCGTTCACGCCGGATGACGTCGGGTTCATGACCGAGCCGTGGGGCGACGGCGCCAAGCTACGGGCCTCCTTCGGTGCCTACGAGAGCGTCTTCGACCCGTCAGCGCGCGCCGAGGCACCTCTGATGGCGCGGAACCCCGACGTCGAAGCCCTCCTCCTCTTCGGTCCCAGCGACCACGTGATCTACCCCGACTTCGACCGCATGGCCGCCGTGGTGTTCCCCCACCACGTCGGGCCCTTTCTGGTGCGCGACGCCGGCCACTTCCTGCAGTGGGAAGCGCCGACGGTGTTCAACTCCGCCGTCCGCTCCTTCTGCCGCGACCTCCTCTAACCCCGCCGCTTCCCGGCGCGAGCGTGCGCCCCAACGACACCTTCTGCCGGAAAGCGGGTCGGGATCAGGGGTCAGGCGTCGTCGAGGCGGGCGACGAGCGTCTTGGGGGCCACGCAGCGGTACGCGTCGACGCAGATGCGGGCGACCTCGTCCCAATCGACGGCGCCGTCCATCCGCACGCCGATCCAGCCGCGATGGCCCACGTACGGGGGCCGAAAGAACCGGTCCGGCTCGGTCGCCACCAGCTCTTCTTGGGCGCCGGGCGGGGCCGCGCACCACAAGTGCGGGAAGTCTTTGTTGTGGTGGCCGTCGACCCAGAACGAGACGAACGTCTTCTTCCCCCGCACGAAGAACGTCGGGGCGCCGTGGCTCGGCCGCTCGGTCACCTCGGGAAGCCGCATGCAGATCGCACGTACGCGGCTGAGGTCGCCGCCGGGCACGTCGGGCCTCAGGCGTCCCGGCGATCCCAGTCGGGATCGCACTGATGCAGGAACTGGTCGCAGCGCTCTTCCTCTGCCCCCTCGCCGATGGCGGCCGCCGCCCGGCGGAGTCCATCGAGGGCACGGAGGAAGCCGCGGTTGCTCTCGTGGCGCCACCGGACGTAGCCGCTCCCCCGCCACCCGTTGGCCCGAAGGGCGTCCAGGCCACGGTGGTATCCGACCCGGTAACAGGCGTAGGCCTCGACGTCGTCGCGGGCGAGATCGCCCAGGGTGGCCCAGCCGGCGAGGAAGAGCGGGTTGTCGGCCACGACGTGGCTCACCGCGTCACGCCTCTGCTCGATGGGGGCCACCAACGCGTCGGCCAGACGGGAGGTCAATTCGGCCGGCGGGTCGGGGAGGACGGTCTCAGGCAGGCCACCGGAGAACTGGACGGGAGCATCGGGCATGACCACGATCATGGCCTACGGTCGATGGGTGCCCGAGCCGACATGCGTGTTCTGCGCCATCGTCGACGGCACCCAACCGGCGGCGGTCGTGCTCGACGAGCCCGAAGTGGTCGCCTTCCTCGATGTGCGCCCCGTCTTCCCCGGCCACGTGCTCGTCGTCCCTCGCACCCACGTCGAGACGCTCCCCGATCTCCCGGCGCCCTTGGTCCCCGTGCTCTTCGGCGCCGCCCAACGAGTCGCCGGCGCCGTCCTGCGCGCGCTCGCTGCCGACGGATCCTTCGTGGCCATCAACAACACGGTGAGCCAGAGCGTCCCCCACCTCCACGTCCACGTCGTTCCCCGACGCCGTAAGGACGGCCTCCGGGGGTTCTTCTGGCCCCGCCAGCGCTACGACACCCCAGACGGAATGGCAGCCACCGCCGCCGCCATCGCCGCAGCCATCTCGTCTCCCGGCCATCCAGAGACCACCGCGTCTCCGTAGTCGCCCTGACGTCGTATGCCCACCCCCCCGCCAGCCGGAGATGCCGCGCGCCTGAGCGCCTCGCTGCTCGACCCCGACACCGACCGGGCCGAGGCGCGAACCGAGGTCCTGCCCGACGACCTTCTGCCTGGCGCCAACGCCGAAGCGATCAGCCTCGGTGAGGTCGTTCGGCGGGGCGGCGTGTCGACGTTGGTCGTCCTCGTCGGACTCCGATTGCTCGACAGCCTCGAAGGCCAGGCCTTCGCCGTGCTCTCGCCCGACATCCAGGCCGGACTCGGACTCTCCGACACCGCGCTCGGCGCAGTAGCCGGCCTCGGGGCCGCCATCTTCGTGCTGGCGGCGCTCCCGCTCGGCTACCTGGCCGACCGCCGGCGACGCACCACGATCGCCGCCGTCTGTGCCGCCGTCGCCGCCGGGTTCACCCTTGCCACCGGACTCGTCGTCGCCGTCTGGCAATTGGCACTCGCTCGCTTCGGGGTCGGCATCGGCAAAGCCAGCCTGCTCCCCGTCCACAACTCGCTCCTCGCCGACCGGTACCCGGTGGCTGGGCGGGCCCGGGTGTTCGCCGCCCACAACCTCGCTGCTCCCGCCGCCGCCGTACTCGGCCCCGTCCTCGTCGGCGGATTGGCCGCCATCGCCGGCGGCGCCGAAGGGTGGCGCCTCCCCTTCCTCGTCCTCGCCGTCCCGATGACCGTTTTCGCCGTGGCCGCCCGCTTCCTCCCCGAGCCGGCCCACGGTCTGCAGGAGCGCGAGGCCCTCGAGTCGACCGATGACAGCAGCGCCGCCACAGCCAACGACGTTCCCGACATCCCGATCAGTTACGCCACCGCCACCGAGCGACTTCTCAAGATCCGCACGCTCTCGTTCCTGCTCCTCGGCGTCGGCGTGTTGGGCTTCGTGCTCGTCGCCGTGCCGACGTTCCTCAACGTGCTGCTCGAAGACCGCTTCGGTCTCGACGCCCTTGGACGGGGGTTGGCGGTCTCGGTCACGGAGGTCGGCTCGCTCCTCGGCGTTCTGGTCGGCGGCGTCGCCGGCGACCGTCTCCTTCGCCGGAGCCCACCGGCAGCGATCGTGTTCCTGGGCGCAGGCACGGCGGTCTACGGCCTCCTCTTCACCGTCGCCCTCTTCCTCCCCGGGTTGATCCCGATGCTGCTCGGCGTCTCGCTGGCCAACTTCGCCCTGTACGCCGCCACCGTGCCCATTTACGCCTTCGTCGCGGCCGTCGTTCCCGCCCGGCTCCGGTCGCTCGGGTTTGCCCTGCTCGGCATCTACATCTTCCTCCTCGGCGGTTTCCTGGGCGGGATCATCACCGGCCTGCTCAGCGACGCCCACGGCACACGATTCGCCCTGGCCGTGGTCACCGCTCCCGTCTGCCTCGTTGCCGCCGCGCTGGCCTCGTATGGCGCCCGGTTCGTCCGTCGCGACATGAGCCTCGTCGTCGAGGAGTTGGTCGAGGAGCGCGACGAACGCCGCCGCATCCGCGAGACGGGCGCCGACCTCCCCGTGCTCCAAGTCCGCAACCTCGACGTGAGCTACGGCCCGGTGCAGGTGCTCTTCGGTGTCGATCTCGACGTTGCACGAGGCGAGGTGCTGGCCCTGTTGGGGACGAATGGCGCCGGCAAGTCGACGGTCCTGCGAGCCATCTCCGGGCTCGTGCTGGCCGAGCGCGGCGTCGTCCGGTTGAACGGGCGCAGCATCACGTACGTCGGTGCTCCGGAGCGGGTCGGCCTCGGCGTCGTGCAGATGCCGGGGGGCAAAGGCGTGTTCCCGTCCTTGTCGGTGACCGACAACCTCCTCGCCGGCTGCCACCGCTTCGCGTGGGACCGTCCTCGGGTGCGGGCCCGCATCGAGGCGTCGCTCGAACTGTTTCCCCAGTTGGCCGACCTCGCCGACCAGGCTGCCGGCCTCCTCTCGGGCGGCGAGCAACAGATGCTGGCGCTGGCCAAGGCCATGCTGGCCGAGCCGGAGATCCTCCTCATCGACGAACTCTCGCTCGGACTTGCGCCGGTTGCCGTCGGCCAACTGCTCGACGTCGTCGGACGTCTGCGCGACCAAGGGGTCACCATGATGCTCGTCGAACAGTCGGTCAACGTTGCCCTTGCTGTGGCCGACCGGGCCGTGTTCCTCGAGCGGGGCGGGTCAGGTTTACGGGCCCAGCTGCCGATCTTGCCGGGAGGGACGACCTGCTGCGGGCCGTCTTCCTCGGAGGCGACGAAGGGTGAAGCGGCTGGCTGGCCTGCTCGGGTGCACCGAAGGACAGGCCTACACCCTCGTCATCGGATTCGTCCTCGGCGTCGTGTTGCTGGTCACGACGCTCACCGCCACGGGAGCCGGCGCTCTCCCACTGTCGACCCTCCTGCGATTGGACCTGCTGTCGTGAACGTGCAAGATCGCCTCGCTCGCCTCCGCTCCCGCGGACAGACGTACGGATTTCTGTCGGGGGTCGTGGCCACCATGCTGGTCGGAGGCCTCCTCCTGCCGTTCGTCGTCGGAGAGCGAACGACCACGTTGTCGACGAACTCCAACCGCGACTTCGGCGAGATCAACACGTCGGGCGGCGACGGAGTCGACGCCACCACGGCAATTTCCGGCACCGACGCTCCCCCCACGCCTGGCGCCGACGGTGCAGCCGCCACGGGCGCCGGGACTGGTGGGGCTGCCGCGCCCTCCCCGCGCCAAAGCGGGATCGGCGTCGACCTCGAGCGGCAGCACGGGTTCAGCTCCGACGGCCACCCGACCCTCGCCCGGCGGCGCCACCCCCGCGTCGTCCGGTGTCGTTCGCACCTCGTCCGACCAGGGCATCACCCCCGACACCATCCGACTCGGCGTCTTGGTCACCGACCTCGGCGGCACGGCCGCCCTCGGCTTCCGCACGTCCGACAACGGCCCCGAGGAGCAGAAGAAGTACTTCGGCGATCACATCAAGGCCATCAACGACGCCGGTGGCGTCGGAGGACGCAAGATCGAACCGTTCTACGAGACGGTCGACATCTTGAGTCAGGACTCGATGCGGGCGGCGTGTCGCACGTTGGCCGAGGATGACAAGGTCTTCGCCGTCACCCACGTGCTCGGCGTGTACGGCGATCCGATCCTCTGTTTCACCGAGCAGTACAAGTTGCCCTACATCGCATGGGACGGCGCCGTCTTCGACTACTACGGACGGTCGAACGGGCTCCTCTTCACCGTGCAACCGTCGACGCGACGCACGTCACTCGACATGGCGCGCAAGCTCAACGAACTCGGCGAGCTCAAGGGCAAGAAGGTCGGCATCCTCCGCTACGCCGAATACCTCGACGCCGACATGACCGCATTGATCGACTACACGACGTCGCTCGGCGTGCCCGTCGTCGACGCCGTGATCAGCGTGTCCAACATCGGCGCCGTCCCCGGACAGTTGAGCGTCGCCGTCAACCGCTTCCAGTCCGAGGGCGTGACCCAGGTATTCCTGATGACCAACACGCTCTACGCCCAACAGTTCGTGAGTCAGGCCGAGCGACAGCAGTTCCTGCCCGCCTACGCGGTCTCCGACTTTGACTACGCCTCGGCCGGCGACAGCTACCTGACCGACATGCCGGCCAGCTTCTTCCGTCGAGGATTGCTCGTGTCGTCGACCCGCATCGGAGATCGCCAGGTCAGCGCACCCGCCGACGTCGCCTGCACCGACCTCGCGTCGTCGTTCGTGGGACGAAAGCTGGCGCCACCCGACTCGGACTTCTACAACTACCTGGCTCCGTGCGGGCTGCTCCGAGTCGTCACTGCCGGGTTGTCGGGCGCAGGGCCCAACCCGACCCGGCCCGCGTTCGCCAAGGCGCTGCAAGGACTCGGGGGATTCGAGAACGCCGGGTTCTCGGCGTCGTCCTTCGGACCGGCCAAGTTCGGGGCCCCCGACCAGATCCGCCTGACCGTCGCCGACCAGGGGTGCACGTGCTGGAAGGTGGCCGGCCAGTTCGGACCCACTGGCTTTCGCGGTTCGTGATGCCCCACCTCCCGATCCTCGCCGCCGTCACCTTGCCCGCCGCCGCCGTGATCCTCGGCGTCCTCACCGGGTTGGCCTACGGCGTGCTCGCCGCCGGGCTCATCCTCGTCTATCGGTCGAGCGGCGTCCTCAACTTCGCCCACGGCGAGATCGGGGCCTTCGGAGCCGCCATCCTGGCCAAGGTCGTCCTCGACAACGGCGTTCCGTTCTTCGTGGCGCTGCCGGTGGTGATCGCCGTCGGCGCGCTGGTCGGCGTGGCCGTCGAGGCCGGGGTCGTCAGGCGACTCCGCAGCCAGTCCCGCGTGGTGGTGCTCGTCGCTACCATCGGTGTGTCACAACTCCTGCTCGTCGCCCAAGCGCTGATCCCCTCCGTCGAACGGGTCTCGGCCTTTCCCACGCCCCTCGACCGCGCCCTTCGCCTCGGCTCGTTGCTGATCCGGAGCGAACAGTTCCTGGCCGTCGCCTTCATCCCTGCCGCCGTGGTCGGTTTGGCCCTGCTGTTGTCCCGCACGCCGATCGGGATCGCCATCCGGGCCGTGGCCGACAACCGGGACACGGCGGAGTTGGCTGGGATCTCGGCCCGCCGCACGTCGATGGTCGTCTGGGCGCTGGCCGGGGGGTTGGCCACACTCACCGCCGTCCTCATCGCGCCGCTTCGGGGCGAACAGGTCGGCTCGCTCGACGCCGGCGCGCTCGGTGCGGGGCTGTTGCTTCGCGCCCTCGCCGCCGGCCTCGTCGGGCGGCTCACGTCGCTGCCTCTGGCGCTCGCAGGAGGGGCGGCCATCGGCGTACTCGAAACGGTCCTGTTGTTCAACGGCGTTTCTCCCGGTGCCGTGGAAGCAGTGCTCTTCGTCGTCGTGCTCGTTCTCGTGTTGACCCGTGGACGCGAGGCAGCCGACTCGGGCGGCGGGATCCCGACAGTGGTCGACAAGCCGTTGCCGGTGCGACTCCGAGGTCGGGCATGGGCGCGCCGCCTCGGGCCCGCCACCTGGATCGTCCTGGTCGTCGTGGCCGCACTGGCGCCACTCGGTCCACTCGGCGCCGGGGCCACCTTTCGAATCACGGGCATGCTGCTCTACGCCCTGATCGGACTGTCGGTGGTGGTGCTAACCGGCTGGGGCGGGCAACTGTCCCTGGGGCAGTTCGCCATCGCCGGGATCGGCGCCTTCACCGCCGCCGGACTGACCCAGCGCGGCGTCCCCTTCCCCGCCGCCGTGGCCGAGGCCACCGTCGCCGGGGTGCTCGCCTCGCTCGTCATCGGACTCCCGGCGCTGCGCGTCCGCGGGCTCTTCCTGGCCGTGACGACGCTGGCCTTTGCGCTGGCTGCTCGCGAGTACCTGTTCACCCGACCGATATTCGTGGGCGGCGCCGGCGACGTGAGTCTCCTCCGAGGCCGCCTGCTCGGGCTCGATCTCGCCGACCGTCGCGTCTACTACGAGGTGTGCCTGGCGGTGTTGGTGGTGTGTTGCGTGGCCATCTCCCGCCTGCGCACGACGGGCATCGGGCGCACGATCATCGCCGTACGGGAGAACGAGGACCGAGCATCGTCGATGTCGGTGCCGCCGGTCGCCACCCGTCTCACGGCGTTCGCATTGTCGGGCGGCCTCGCCGCGCTCGGCGGAGCGCTCTACGCCGGGCTCATCGTCACGTTCGGTCCGCAGTCGTTCCGGGTCGAGGAGTCGTTCCGGATCGTGGCCCTGGTCATCATCGGGGGGCTGGGCACGGTTGGTGGCGTCGTGCTCGGCGCCGTCTACCTGCTCGGCGTTCCCGCACTTTTCGGCGACACGGCGATCTCGGTGCTCCTGACCTCCGGCTTCGGCATCCTCATTCTCCTGCTGTACCTCCCGGGCGGCCTGACGTCCGTCGTGCGGGCGGCACACGACACACTGCTCGCCGCGATTGCGAACCGACTCCCGGACCCGGAGCTGCCCGGGTCGGCCGCGGACGACCCCGCCAAGGCGCGGCTCCGCCGACGAGCACCACCGCGATCTCGACACCGGCCTCACCCCGTCGCCGCCGGCGGCGACGGGCGCGGGCGCTGGCTGCGGTCGTCGGTCCTCCCGCCCTTGCCGCCGAGGGCATCTCAGTCGACTTCGGGGGACGCCGGGCCGTCGACCACGTCGACCTTGCCGTGACCTCGGGCGAGGTCCTCGGTCTGATCGGTGCCAACGGCGCCGGCAAGTCGACCCTCCTCGGCGTCCTGAGCGGGTTCGTGCGACCCACCACCGGCCGGGTCGTCCTTGCCGACGACGACGTCACGAACCTCGGCCCTCACGAGCGCGCCCGCCGGGGACTCGGTCGCGTGTTCCAAGACGCGCGTCTCTTCGGCGACCTCACCGTCCACGAGGTGCTGTGCGTCGCCCTCGAGTCGGCCGAGCGCAGCGAGTTGATCCCGTCGCTCCTGTCGCTCCCGCCCTCTCGCCGGATCGAGCGCACGCGGGCGGCGGAGGCCGGCGAGCACATCGCCTACTTCGGCCTCGGCCGCTACGCGGACTCGCCGGTGGCGGCACTGTCGACGGGTACCCGCCGAGTCGTTGAACTCGCCTGCCTTCTGGCCCAGAGGCCGTCGGTGCTCCTCCTCGACGAGCCCACCGCCGGGTTGGCCCAGCGGGAGACCGAGGCGTTCGGCCCCCTGCTGCTTCGCCTTCGAGAAGAGCTGTCGGCCACGATTGTGATCGTGGAGCACGACATCCCGCTCATCATGTCGATCAGCGACCGGGTGCAGTGCCTCGGCGCGGGCCGCACGATCGCCATGGGCAGCCCCGAGCGCGTCCGCACCGACCCAAGGGTCATCGAGGCCTACCTCGGCACATCGGCGGCCGCCATCGCCCGGTCGGGCGCAGCGTGAGCGTCGACGCCGTCCTCTTCGATCTCCACGGCGTCATCACGTCGTCGCCGTGGGCCACGTTGGCGTCGGTCGGCACCGGCGGAGGCTTGTCCCAAGACGAGGTGCTCGCCGTCATGCTCGGCGACTACGGCGCCGACACCGACCATCCGTGGCATCGCATGGAACGGGGCGAGATCGGCCTGGCCGAGTACCTTCCCGAAGTGCTCGAGCTGGCCAAGGCCGCCGGCGTCGAACTCGACTTCACGCAACTCCGCGGATTCAACGATCGCATCACGGTCAACGACGACATGGTCGAGTGCATCCTCTCGGTGCGTCGACGCGGCATCCATACCGCCGTCGTCACCAACAACATCGCTGAGGCCGCCGCCGGCTGGCGGGCGCTCCTGCCCGTCGACGAGCTGTTCGACCTCGTCGTCGACTCCAGCGCCGAGGGGGTACGCAAGCCCGATCCGGCCATCTTCCGTCTCGCCCTCGACCGACTGGGTGTGGCCGATCCGCACCGGGCGCTGTTCCTCGACGACGCCCCTGGCAACGTCGCCGGAGCGCTCGCCGCCGGGCTCCGGGCCATCCTCGTGGAGGACCCCAACCAGGCCATCGCCGATCTGGAGGCACTGCTCGCCACCTAGGCAGCAGCGATGGCGGCCAGGACCTCTTGCCTCGACGGTCCCGAAGCCAGCGACCTCGCCGGCGCTCTCCAGTTCGGCGACCACGGCGGGATCTGCCATCACTTCCTCGGGCCGACGTTCGAGTTGGAAGGTGGCGAAGAAGTGCGGCAAGAGGTTGAGGTTGGTGAATGCCGTGGCGCTGAAACGGGCGTAGCGAGTCCACAGCACGTCGTCGACCGGCGCCTCGCCGGAGGCTGCCGCCTTCATGTCGGCCAGGCGGTGCCTGTCGTGCCAGATCGTCGACTCGTACCACGGGGTCTGATGCGCTTGTGTGGCGGCGTCAAACTGCACGGTGACGGCCTCGTGGTCGTCGGCGGCGACCGTTCGCAACACGTCGCGCAACAGCACGGCGTGACGGGCAGCCATCGAGATGCCCCGACCGAGCGTGGGGTTGGTCGCCGCCCACGCATCACCCACCGACACCACGCCGGTGGCTACCGGAACGCCGTCGACCACAAACCTCCGGTAGCGATCTTCGATACCGGCCATGGCCACGAGGGGACTCACCGGCTCGGCCGCGAGCGCGGCTTCCGTTCCCGGGAGGAGAGCCATGACGGCTCGCCAAGCCCCCTCGTCGCGCAGCGGCCGGCAGGCAGCGTCGCCGGAGGCGGCGATCACGGCCACACCGACGGTGCCGCGATCGGCGGGGAGGGTCAGCAACCCGATCGAGCCCCAGAAGTCGACCGCCGGGTTGCCGGTCTCGCCCTCGGGCAGTTGCACGTGTCGTCCGTAGTAGACGAGGCCCGAGTCCTCCTCCTCCACGTTCGGCGACGACGCCCCGGCGGCGGTGAGCCAACCCGCCATCGGTGATCGGCGCCCGCCGGCGTCGACCACGAGGTCGCCCCGCACCTCCTCGCCGGCGTCGGTCACGACCCCGAGCACCCGGGGCGGCGTCGCGCCGTCGACCACCACGCCGGTCAGGGTGACGCCTCGGCGGACGGTCACGCCCGGCGTCGCCGCCGCTGCCTTGGCCACCGACGCCTCGATCACCGGACGGCGGCCGGTCAAGACCACTTGATGGCCGTCGGGATCCATGGCATCGGCAAAGGGGCCGAGCACGTTGAATCGCAACGCACCGCCCTCAAGGAGCGCGTCGACGACGGCCGGCAACTCACGCTCCATGATCCTGCGGTAGGGCGGCAAGATCAGGTGCGGCAGCCGGAACTGGTTGACGCTCCGCCGTTCCCAATCGTCCCACGCCTGTGCCGGATCGGGCGGCGGCGCCGGATCCCGTTCGAGCACGACGACCTCGTGGCCCTCGCCGGCCAACAACATCGCCACCGTGAGCCCCGTCATCCCAGCCCCGCACACCACGATCCGACTCATACCGGACGACGCTACGCCGCGGGTGGCGGCGACGGGCTAGGAAGTCGGGATGGAGCTCATCCTCGTCCGCCACGCCGAACCGGTGAAGATCGTCGACGCCGACGGACCCGCCGATCCGCCCCTTGCCGAGCGCGGGCTGGACCAAGCCCAGCGAATGGCGGCCTACCTCGGCGCCGAGTCGATCAGCGCCGTGTGGTCGAGTCCGATGGTGCGGGCACGACAAACAGCCGAGCCGCTGGCCGCGGCCCTCGGCGTCGACGTGGTCGTCGACCGGGAACTCGCCGAGTTCGATCGCGAACGCGACCAGCTACATCCCCATCGAAGAGCTCAAGGCCAACAAGGACGAGCGTTGGTTAGCCATGGTCGAGGGCAATTTCGATGACAACGGCGTCGACCCGGCCGAGTTCCGCGCCGGTGTCGTGACGGCGATGGAGCACATCATCACCGGCAACCCCGGCGGGTCGGTGGCCGTCGTCTGTCACGGCGGCGTCATCAACGCCTACCTGGCCCACATCCTCGGCATCGACCGCGCCCTGTGGTTCGAGCCCAAGTACACGTCGATCCACCGCGTGCTCGCCTCGCGCCGCGGCGACCGATCGCTCGAAACCCTCAACGAGACCGCGCACCTCCGTCCCTAACCACCCGTTTTGGGCAGGAGGAGAGCGCGATCGCGCTCTCCTCCTGCCCAAAACGTGATGTGGGGGGTTACTCGAAGCGAACGAGGTGTTGGGCGGCCTTCCCCCGGCGGAGCACGACGTAGCGCCCGTGGAGGGTGTCGGTGCCGGGATCGAGGGCGCCCTCGACGTCGGCCACCTTGCGATTGTTGACGTAGACCGCGCCAGCTTGGAGGTGGCGGCGGGCATCGGACTTCGACTTGGCCAGGCCCGACGAGGCGAGTACGTCGACCAGATCGACCGGGCGTCGCGGGAGAGTGGTCGACGGGGCCTCGGCGAAGATGTCGACCAGGGTGGCCTCGTCGAGCGACGCGATCTCCTCGGAGAACAGCACCGACGACGCATGCTCGGCCCGGTCGGCTTCGGCCCGGCCGTGCACGAGCGACGTGACCGAATGCGCCAACGTGCGCTGAGCCTCACGCCGTTCGGGTCGCTCGGCCGTGGCCGCGTCGAGCGCTTCGATCTCGTCGCGCGTCAGCCACGTGAAGTAGCGCAGGTAGGCGCCGACGACGGCGTCCTCGCTGCGCACGAGGAACTGGTACATCGCGTACGGAGTCGTCCGTCGTGGGTCGAGCCACACGGCGCCCGAGACGCTCTTGCCGAACTTGGTGCCGTCGGCCTTGAGAACGAGCGGGGTGGTCAACCCGTAGGCCGTATGGCTGCGGACCTTGCGGATCAGCTCGACGCCCATGACGATGTTGCCCCACTGGTCGCTGGCTCCCATCTGAAGGTCGCAACCGTGGGTGTCGTGCAGGTGGAGGAAGTCGGCCGCCTGCAACAACATGTAGCTGAACTCGGTGTAGCTGATCGACTGCTCGGCGCTGTCGAAGCGCCGCTTGACCATGTCCTTGCCCACCATCTGGTTGATGGTGAAGTGCTTCCCGATGTCGCGGAGGAAGTCGAGCACGCTCGTCTCCCGCAGCCAGGTGGCGTTGTCCTCGAACGACGCCCCGGGCAGGAAGCGCTCGAGTTGGGACCGGACCCCGGCGAGGTTGGCGGCGAGTTCGTCCGAGGAGAGCAGGTTGCGCTCCTCGCTCTTGCCACCGGGGTCGCCGATCATCCCGGTGGCGCCTCCCGCGAGTGCGATCACGTGGTGACCGGCCTCTTGCAACCGGCGGAGATTGCAGATCTGGAGCAGGTTGCCGATGTGCAGGCTGTCGGCGCTCGGATCGAAGCCGATGTACGCCGTCAGGCCACCGGCGTCGAGCTTGGCCGGCAACGCCGGATCGGTGAAATCGTGCACCAAGCCGCGCCACTGCAGCTCCTCGAACAGGCCCATGCGCCATAGCCTGACAGCTCCCTCTACCCTCTCCCAACGAGATGATCGAGCGGACGTTGCCGACCCGTCAGCCGATCGACCTCCGCCTCACGTTCGGCGGTGCCGCTCGACCCCACACGACTCTCGTCCGGCCCGACGGGGTGTGGCGAGCGACTCGCACGCCGATGGGAACGGCGACGATCCGCCTCACCGCCTCGAAGACCGCCGTGCGGGGACAGGCCTGGGGCGATGGGGCCGAGTGGCTCCTCGAGCACCTGGGCGACGCCGTGGGCGCGTCAGATGACGTCGAAGGGTTCGACCCCGGGAGCGGACTCGTCGGGAGCCTCGCCCACCGATTTCCCGGGCTCCGTATCCCCCGCACCCGGGCCGTGTTCGACATGCTCCTGCCGGTCATCCTCGAACAGAAGGTGATCGGCAAGGAGGCCCGCCGGTCGTACGCCGGCATCGTCCGCCGCTACGGCTCACCCGCTTCCGGGCCCGTCGGTGCCATCCCCGCTGGGCTGCGCGTCGCTCCCGACCCGACGACCCTGGCCCGGCTTCCCGACTACGCCTTCCATCCCCATGGCGTGGAACGAAAGCGGTCCGACACCATCCGCCGGGCCGCGGCGCTGGCCCCCTCGCTCGAAGCGACCTCGACTGTCGACCTCGCCACCGCTCATCGCCGGCTCCAAGCCGATTCCCGGTATCGGCCCCTGGACCTCGGCCGAGGTGGCCGGCGTCGCCCTCGGTGACGCCGACGCCGTTCCCGTCGGCGACTACCACCTGCCCAACCTCGTGTCGTGGGCGCTCGCCGGCGAGCCCCGCGGCACCGACGATCGGATGCTCGAATTGCTCGCTCCCTGGGCCGGGCATCGGGGGCGCGTGCTGCGGCTTCTGGGACGGGGCGTGGGACACGCCCCCCGCTACGGCCCCCGCCTGGCCCTCCGCAACATGGCCGGCACATGACGCCCGAAGAGTTGATGCTCGCCGTCCAGAGCCGCACACCCGTCGACGAGCGCGAAGCACGATCCATCGATCTGTTCGCCGAGCACATCGCTCGGCTGACTCGTCCCTACGACGAGCACGCTGACCCCGTCCACGTCACGGCCAGCGCCATCGTGGTCGGCGCCCGAGGCGTGGTTCTCCACCTGCACAAGCGCCTCGGACTCTGGCTCCAGCCCGGCGGGCACATCGACGCCGGCGAGTCACCCGCCGAGGGTGCGCTCCGAGAGGCGGTCGAGGAGACGGGGCTCGCCGTTCGCCACCCGGATCTCGGACCCGCGCTTGTTCATGTCGACGTACATCCGGGACCCAAGGGCCATACCCACCTCGACGTCAGGTTCCTGCTCGAGGCACCCGAAAAAGACCCGGCGCCGGCGGAGGGTGAGAGCCAGGTGGTCACCTGGTTCTCCTGGGACGAGGCGATCGCGGTGGCCGACCCCGGACTGGTGGGGGCCCTGAAGGTGCTTCGGCCGTCTTACTAGAGTCACCCGGCATGTATCCCGGAGAACTCGCCAAGACCCAGCCGGACAAGGTCGCCTACGTCATGGCCGGAAGCGGCGAGCAGGTCACCTTCGCCGAACTCAACGACCGGTCCAACCAGCTCGCCCAGCTGCTTTTCGACCGCGGACTTCGTCCCGGCGACAGCGTGGCCATCTGCATGGAGAACAACGTGCAGTACCTCACCTGTACCTGGGCCGCCCAGCGCTCGGGCCTCTACTACACCTGCGTGAGCTCGCGCCTGACGGTCAGCGAGGCCGACTACATCCTCAATGACTGCGAGGCCAAGGCGTTCATCACGTCGAACGACAAGCGCGACCTCGCTGCCGAGTTGTCCGACAAGATCCCCAACGTCCACACCCGGTTGATGATCGGCGGCGTGATCGACGGGTTCGAGCGCTTCGAGGACGTGGTCGCCGGCTATCCGGCCGAGCCGCTCGAAGAAGAACTCGAAGGCGCCGACATGCTCTACAGCTCGGGCACGACCGGCCGTCCCAAGGGCGTCAAGTCTCCGCTGGCCAAGGCGGCCATGGGCAGCACCGGTGGAGGGGTCGCCGTGCTGGCCCAGTTCCTCTACGGGTTCACCAACGAGAGCGTCTACCTCTCGCCCGCCCCGCTCTACCATGCCGCCCCGCTCCGATTCGTGATGTCTGCGCTTCGCCTCGGATCGACGGTCATCGTGATGGAGCACTTCGATCCGATCGAGTACCTGCGCAACATCGAGAAGTACAAGGTGACCCACACCCAGGTCGTCCCCACGATGTTCGTGCGGATGCTCAAGCTCGACGAGGCCGAGCGCAAGTCGTTCGACGTCTCGACGATCCAGACGGTCATCCACGCCGCGGCACCGTGCCCGATCCCGGTCAAGGAGCAGATGATCGAGTGGTGGGGACCGGTCATCCACGAGTACTACGCCGGCACCGAGGGCAACGGCTTCGTCGCCTGCAACTCCGAGGAGTGGATGGCGCACAAGGGCACCGTGGGCAAGGCGCTCACGGGTGTGCTGCACATCTGCGACGAGGAGGGCACCGAGTTGCCCCACTACGAGTCGGGCACCATCTTCTTCGAGGGCGCCACCAACTTCGAGTACCACAACGATCCCGAGAAGACCAAGGGCTCGCGCCACCCCGGCCACAGCGACTGGTCGACCCTCGGCGACATCGGCTACCTCGACGACGACGGCTTCCTCTTCCTCACCGACCGCAAGGCCAACATGATCATCTCGGGCGGGGTCAACATCTATCCCCAAGAAGCCGAGAACGTCTTGACCATGCACCCCAAGGTGATGGACGTCGCGGTGTTCGGCATCCCCAACGAGGACTTCGGCGAAGAGGTCAAGGCCGTCGTGCAGCCGGTGTCCATGGACGAAGCCGGCCCTGAACTCGAGCGCGAACTCCTCGCCTTCTGCAAGGAGCACCTCGCCGGTTTCAAGGTGCCGCGGTCGATCGACTTCCAGGTCGATCTGCCCCGCCATCCGACCGGCAAGCTCTACAAGCGCCTCCTGCGCGACAAGTACTGGGAAGGCCACCAGTCCAAGCTCGTCTGAGCGCGGCATGACGGCCCGCATCGGCCTCGTCCTCGGCGCCGGCGGCGCGACCGGCGGCGCTTTTCACGCCGGCGTGCTCGCCGCCCTGGCCGACGCCGGGCTGGGACGCCCGCACCGCCGAGATCATCGTCGGGAACATCAGCCGGTTCGTTGACCGGCGCCGTCCTGCGGGCCGGGCTGCCGCCGGCCGATCTCGCGGCGCGGGCCGAGAATCGTCGCCTGTCGCCGCCGGCGAGCGGGTGTCGCGGCGGCTCGTGCCACCGCCAGGCGGATTCCCGTTGCGCACGGGCTCACCGGCGCGTCGCGTCGCCGGAGCGGCTCGGTCCGGTCCGTCGAGCCTGTCGTCGCTGGCTCGCATGGCGACCCATCCCTGGGACGTGCGCCCCGGCGCTGTCGTCGCCGCCCTGCTTCCCGCCGGACGGGTGTCGACCGACATGATCACCGGCGGCGTCGAGCCGCTGTTCGGCGATTCGTGGCCTCCCCGACCCTTGTGGGTCTGCGCCGTTCGCCTCGACGACGGCCGGCGAGTGGCCTTCGGCCGTGAAGGAGCACCCGACGCCGCCGTCGGCGACGCGGTCGCAGCGTCGTGTGCCATCCCCGCCTTCTTCGAGCCCGTCGAGATCGGCGGCCAGCGCTACGTCGACGGCGGCGTGCACTCCCCGACCAACCTCGACCTGTTGGCCGGCGAGCGACTCGACCTCGTCATCGTCAGCTCGCCGATGTCGCGGGCCGGGCGCGGATCTCCCGCCGCCTCAGCCGACGGCGCCCTCCGCACCTGGAGCCGGGCCCAACTCGACCGCGAGGTCCTCGGACTTCGCCGCCGCCGCACCCCGGTGGTCGCCTTCCAGCCCACGCCCGACGTCATCACCGTGATGGGCCCCAACGCCATGGACCCCACCCGCCGGGCTGCCGTTTCCGTCGCCGCCCGACGCCGCCACCACCGCCCGCCTGGCCAACGACGACATCCGCCGCCGCCTGGCCGCCGCCCTTCCCTGACCCCTCCCCCCGTCTCCGCTTTCCGGCGCGAACAGGCGCCCGACCGACACCTTCTGCCGGAAAGCGGCGGACGCCCGTCCCGGCTTTCCGGCGCGAACGGGCGCCCGAGCGACACCTTCTGCCGGAAAGCGGCGGGGAGGTGGGTTAGTTGAGGCGGGCGCGGAGGGCGCGGGCTTTGGAGCGGAGGCCCTCGGCCTGCTCGCCGTCGGCCACGAGGGCGAGGTCGTCGAGGAGGTCGGCGGCGAGGTCGAATCGGCCCTGGGCGGCCAACACGCCCGACCGCTCGGCCTGCTGCGCGACGGTGGCCCCGGGCAGGAGGCCCCGCAGCAACAGCACCCAGTCGAGCGATGCGGGATCTTGTCGTTGGATGTGGACGGTACGAAGGTTCTCGAGCATCCGGGCCACGATGGCCGAGGCGGGGACAGGCTCGAGGTACGACGGGTGGAACGGGGCGGCCGCGCCCTGCACGGCCCGAAAGCGGGCCACGCACTCGGCTTCGCTCAAGAGCACGCCGCCGGCGAACGGGTCGAGCAACACCGGCAACTCGCCGGGCAACCGCACCAAGAAGTGGCCGGGGAGACCAACACCCTCGAGTTCGATCCCCACCCGTCGAGCGACCTCGAGGGTGACGATGGACAGGGTGAGCGGGATGCCGAGGCGGCGGTCGAGGACCTCGTCGAGATAGGAGTTGCGGGGGTCGTAGTAGTCGCGGTCGTTGCCTTGGAGGGCCTCGACGCCGAACACCTGGTGGGTCACCTCGGCCAGCACCGGCTCGTCGCAGCGGGCGGCGATTTCGTCGAGCCGGGCTCGGTACGCGTTGATGTCGAGACCGGGTCGGGCGTGCGCGGCCACCAGCAACGCAACCTCGTCGAGATGCTCTCGCAACACCGACTCGGGCCCCCGCACCAGGTCGGCGAAACGGTCGGTGGGGCGTCCGTCCACCCACGTAGCCTACGGGGCGTGGTCGTCCTCGCCCCGTTCACGACCCGCTACGCCACCAACGGGATGGTGAGCAGCGTCGATCACGTGGCTTCGTCGGCCGGGGTCGCCATGCTCCGGGCCGGGGGGAACGCCGTCGACGCCGCCATCGCCGCCTCCGCCGTTCTTGCGGTCACCACCCAACACATGTGCGGCATGGGCGGTGACCTGTTCGCTTTGATCCACGACGCCGGGGATGGACGCTCCGATGGTTCTCAATTCGTCGGGTCGCGCCGGCTGCGGCGCCGACCCCGAGCGCCTCCGTGCCGAGGGCACTGACCGCCATGCCCCGCCTCGGCCGACATCCGCGCCGTCCCGGTCCCCGGCTGCGTCGACGGATGGTGCACGCTGCACGAACGGTTCGGTCGACTCGGCTTGGACGAAGTGCTGGCTCCGGCTCGCCGAACTTGCCGACCGAGGGCTTTGCCATCTCGCCGACGCTGGCCGCGGCCTCCCGTCGCCTCGCCGCGCTCGACTCGCCCGGGACGGGCGACTATCCGACCGGGGCCGACCTCGTCGCCGGCGCAGTCATGCGTCGACCCGGCGTGGCCCGCACGCTCCGGCCATCGCCACCGGCGGACGAGGCGGCGTTCTACGAGGGCGAGTTCGGCGCCGGGCTGCTGGCGATCGGCGCCGGCGAATACACCGAAGCCGATCTGGCTCGGACGCAGGCCGACTGGGTCGACGGTCTGTCGGTCGAGATCCAGTGGGGTCGCGCGCCTGTGGACGGTGCCGCCCAACTCCCAGGGCTACCTCACCCTGGCCGGCGTGGCCATGGCCGCCGCCTGTCGAGGGACTCCCCGACGATCCCGACGACGGGCAGTGGGCCCACCTCCTGGTCGAGATCGCCCGGCAGGCGGGACACGACCGCATCGACGTCACTCCACGAGGCGCGCCGACGGCGATGCGCTCCTCGGCCCCGACCGCCTCGGCCCCCGACTGGACGCACGTCGACCCCGACCCGCGCCGGCGACCTCGGCATGCCCGTCGAGGGTCGGCGGCACGATCTACCTCTGCGCCGCCGACGGGACGGGCATGGGGGTCTCCTGATCCAGTCGAACTACGCCGGCTTCGGGTCGATGTCTGGTCGTGCCCGGCACCCGGATCTTCCTGCAGAACCGGGGCGGCGGGGTTCTAACTCCGAGCCCGGCCACCCCGCCGAGTACGGACCAGGCCGGCGGCCGCCCCACACGCTGGCCCCGGCGCTGGTCACCTACGCCCGACGGCGCACGCTCGACTGCGTCATCGGGACGATGGGCGGAGACACCCAGCCCCAGGTCCTCCTCCAGTTGCTCGCTCGTCGCTACGGCGCTGGGGCCGATCCGGCGGACACCATTGCCGCCCCGCGGTGGGTTCTGGCCGGCGCCGAGGTCGGCTTCGACGTGTGGCAAGGCGGTGGTGACGTGCGGGTCGCGGTCGAGGCGCACGCCCCCGACGGCTGGACGGCAACGCTCGCCGCTCGCGGCCACCGAGTTGCTCCCCAGCCGTCGTGGGGTGGCGACTTCGGCCACGCCCACCTGATCGCCCTCGACCCCGCCGGGTCGCTCGCCGGCGCCGCCGACCCCGTTCGCTCGGAGGCGTGGCTCTCGGACTTTGACCTCGCTATCGTCGAGGTCGTTGCGCTCGCGGCCCCGGCCGCCGACATCCCGCCAGTGGATCTGCCACTTCTGGAGATGGAGCGTCAATATGGGAGCGAAGCGTTTGGCGACGGGCATGACCATCGTCGTGATCGCGGCCGGCGGCATGATCGCGGCCGGCGGCATCGCGCTGCTGTCGAGCCGAGGCGAACCAGAGACGCGGCGTGGCCGGCGATCCGGTGGCGCTCGCCGTCCACGAGAGCGTCGCCGCCGGCACCGTCCATATCGCAGGACGGATCTTGCCCTCCGACGGACCCGAGGTCGACATCGAGGCCGATCTCTCGTTCGCGTCCGGAGCATCCGTCGACGGTGGCGCGCACCCGATCGGGCCAGTCGGCCGAGGTTCGCACGGCCAATGACCGGGTGTGGGTCCGGGTTGGCGAGGGCCCGTGGTCCGAGGTCGACGGCGGCGGCCCCGCGCTGGCCTCGGCCGGCACCGAGTGGGGATCGTTGTTCTCGGGCCTGACGTTCGATCCCAGCGCACTGCCGGGCCAGCCCCTGGTGGCCCGGCACCACGGCGACCCGGCCCGAGTCTGGGTCGACACCGCCGGGCGCATCCGCCGCATCGAGATCGACGGCTCGCGGGTACGCGTGCGCTTCGACCTCAGCGGGTTCGGAGCACCGATCGACGTGACATCGCCGATGGCCGCCGGACCGTAGGGTCACCACGTGGGGCGAACGGTGCTGACCCTCCCCGACGTCGACGACCACCAGCTTCCCTTGTGGCTGGCCGACCGGCATGGCGAGCTCGCAGTGGGGACCGATCGTCAACGTCCGCCGGGCACTGGGCGCCCGAATGCCCGCCGAGCGCCTCGACGACGTCCTGACCGGCGCCGGCTTCGAGCCCCGAGCCCGATCCCCCACACGGACCGAGGCGCACGGCATCGCCATCCGGGCCGACACCCTGGCCGACACCGTGGCGGCTGGGCTCCGCGTGTTGATCTGCGGCCTCAACCCCAGTCGCTACTCGGCCGAGCGAGGCGTGGGCTTTGCCCGCCCCGGCAACCGGTTCTGGCCCGCCTTGGTGTCTGCGGGTCTGGCCGAACCGGCCGAGGCGCTCGACGCCCGGGCTCTGCTCGTTCGAAGACAGATCGGCATGACCGATCTGGTCAAGCGGGCCACGGTGGCCAGCGCCGAACTCTCCACTGTGGAGTACCGCGCCGGCGTCGAGCGGGTCGAACGGTTGGTGGCCTGGTTGCGGCCAGGTGCAGTGTGTTTCGTCGGCCTCGAGGGTTATCGCAAGGCCGTCGACCGCCGCGCCGCGCCTGGACCAATCGACGCCGGGTTCGGCGGGCAGCCCGCCTATCTCATGCCCTCGACGAGCGGACTCAATGCCCACAGCCGGCCCGCCGACCTCGCCGCCCACCTGCTGGCCGCGTCCGCGGCTGGCCCGGTGACGTAGCTTCGCCGGATGCTCCTCCGCATCTTCACCGAGCCCCAACAGGGCGCGACCTACGACCAGCTGTTGGGGATCGCCCTCGCCGCCGAAGCCAGCGGGTTCGACGCCTTCTTCCGATCCGACCACTACCTGCGCATGGGTGCCGGCGATCCGGGGCCGGGCCCGAGCGATGCGTGGACCACGCTGGCCGGACTCGCCCGCGACACCTCGACCATCCGGCTCGGCACGCTGGTGAGCTCGATGACGTTCCGCTATCCCGGGGTCCTCGCCATCCAGGTCGCCAACGTCGACGCCATGAGCAACGGACGGGTCGAACTCGGGCTGGGCAGCGGCTGGTTCGCCCAGGAGCACACGGCCTACGGCATCGAGTTCCCTGCCCTCGGCGAACGCTTCGATCGACTCGAGGAGCAGCTCGCCATTCTCCGCGGCCTCTGGACGACGGCGCCGGGCGACACGTTCACCTTCGAGGGCGCCCACTACCAGCTGCGCGACTCGCCGGCCCTGCCCAAGCCGGTCCAACAGCCGCATCCGCCCATCGTCATCGGCGGCGGTGGACCCAAGCGGACCCCCCGCCTGGCCGCCACCTACGGCGCCGAGTACAACCTGCCGTTCCAGAGTCCGGAGGCGACGGCCCAGCCTTCGAGCGGGTGCGAGCCGCGTGCGACAAGCAAGGCCGCGACCCCGATGACCTCGTCTACTCCGCCGCCGTCGTCGTGTGTTGCGGCACGACCGAGGCCGAGGTCGAGCGTCGGGCCGGTCGCATCGGACGCCAGCCGTCGGAGCTCCGCCAGAACGGCGCCGCCGGGAGCCCGCAGGAAGTGCTCGACAAGTTGGCTCGCTACGCCGAGATCGGCGCCGACCGCATCTACCTCCAGGTGCTCGACGTGACCGAGACCGACCAGGTCCACCTCCTCGGCCGAGGAGGTGCTGCCCAACGTGGGCTAGCGCTTGAAGGCGACCTGGAAGTCGACGCCGGCGCCGTCACCGGGGACCAGCGCGAACCCCCGAGCATCGGTGCGGCTGGGGAAAGACGAGAGGTCGAACAACCAGACCCCCGTGGCGCTCCGCTTGCCCTGGACGCACTTGGCGCTGTCGACGGCAGGCGCGTCGGCCATCGCGATCGCCTCGCCGTCCTTCCAACTCGACGTCGTGATCTGGCAGGCCTGCACTGCGGCGGGGCCACTGTTCGACCGACCGCCGGCCGGGTCCTCCGTGAGACCGAGCACCGTCGCCGTCCCCGCCAACCGAACGTAGGAGCGCTTGTCGTCTTGCACCCGGACGCCCACGGGGAGGGATCCCGGCGGCACGCCGTTGCTGGCCAAGGGAGTGCCCGCCGCCTGCGAGGCGTAGGTCGACGCAACCACCCGCAGCGGCTGCAACGCCGTGGTGGTCGTGGTCGAGGGACCGGAAGCCGCGGGTGTGGTAGTCGGGGGCGAGAACGACGGCTCCGACGCTGTGGTGTTGGCCGAACCCGCTGACGTTGTCGGCGTGAATGACGGCGTGCTCGAGAACGAAGGAGAGGAATCGAACGCCGTCGGAGGGACCGTCACTTCTGGAGGCAAGGCATCGGCCGCCGCCGTGTCGGCGCCCACCACGGTCGTCGGCGTCACGATGGAACCCGTCGCCCGTCGAGGCCAGGTCGGCGGGCGCTTCGGGCTTGGGCAGGATGGCGAGAGCCAGCAGGATGGCCAGCACGGTGACGGCCACGGGTCGATAGCGGCCGAGGCCTCGGAACAATTCGCCGATCGTCATGTCCGAGAGGCTTCCCACGGGTCAATCTTTACCACCGCGAGTGTGGGCGACCGGACCGTGTCCGATACCATGACCGCCGATAACGCCCTCCGCTGGGGGGCCCTCTGGCAGGCTTCGTGGGGGTCAATCCAAGAGTGCGCACCATGGCTTCGACGGTGACTGGCGAAGGCGAAGACCCGGCCGGGCCACCGCGCAACCCGCGCTCGCTCGGCCGTTGGGTCGATAACCCCCGAGTACGGCAGGTGGCCACGGCGATGGCCGGCGTTCTCGTCTTCTACTTCGTCACGCAGCGGCTGTGGCCGGCGCCGATCGGCGTCTTCGTGCAGGGCATGGTCATCGGCGGCCTCACCGCGCTCATCGCCTTCGGCATCGCGCTCGTCTACCGGTCGAACCGCATCATCAACTTCGCCCAGGGCGACCTCGGCGGCGTGCCCGCCGCCTCGGCGTGCTGCTGCATCCTCGGGCCCGGCGTGCCCCTACCTCCTCGCCGTGCCCATCGGCCTCGTCGCCGCCCTCGCCCTCGGCGCCGTCGTCGAGTTCGTGTTCATCCGGCGCTTCTTCAAGGCGCCCCGCCTGATCCTGACGGTGGTCACCATCGGCCTGTCGCAGATCCTCGCCGGCGTCGCCACCGGTCCTGCCCCGCGCTGTTCGACCTGTCGACCGGCCAGCCACGCGACTTCGCCGTCGCCGTTCAACTTCGACGTTCGCGATCGGCACCGTCGTCTTCCGCGGCAACGACGATCCTGGCCATGCTCGTCGGTGCCGGTCGTGATCGCCGCCCTCGCGCCGTTCTTCCGCGTCACCAACATCGGCATCGCCATCCGGGCCAGCGCCGAGAGCGCCGACCGCGCCGCCCTGCTCGGCGTGCCGGTGAAGCGCATCCAGACCATCGTCTGGGTCGTGGCCACCGTGCTCGCCACCGTCGCCATGTTCCTGCGGGCCGGCATCGTCGGCCTGCCCATCGGCAGCGTGCTCGGCCCGGCCATCCTCGTGCGGGCCCTGGCCGCCGCGGTCATCGGGCGCATGGAGAAGCTGCCCGACGATCTTCGTCGCCTCGGTCGCCCTCGGCGTCCTCGAGACCAGCGATCGTCTTCACCGAGCGGCAAGCCGCGCTCGTCGATCCGACGTCCTGCTCTTCGTCATCGTGCTCGGCCGCCCTGCTGCTCCAGCGGCGCGGGGCCAGACGGCCCGCGGCGACGACGACGTCGACCTGGCAGGCGGCCCGCGACGTCCGGCCGATCCCCCGGGAGCTGCGTCGCGCTGCCCGAGGTCGCGGTGGGGCGTCACGGGCCTCGACGTGCCGGCGTCGTGCTCGCCCTCGTCGCGCCTGCCGCTGTGCTGTCCGAGAGCCGACTCAACCTGGCTCGGCCATCGTCGTCATCTTCGCCATGGTCGGCCGTGTCGCTGGTGGTGCTCACCGGCTGGGCCGGCCAGGTGAGCCTCGGCCAGGTCGCGCTTCCTCGGCATCGGCGCCGCCGTCGGCGGCTGCCTCACCGCCGCGCTGGGGCTGGGACCTCGTCGCTCGCGCATCCTCGCCGCCGGCCTGGTCGGCGCGGTCGTCGCCGATGGTCATCGGCCTGCCGGCGCTGCGCATCCAGGGCCTGTTCCTCGCCGTGGTCACGCTGGCCTTCGCCCTGGCCACGTCGTCGTACCTGCTCAACCGCGAGTACATCACGCTGGCTGCCGACCGGACCGCATCGAGCGCACGCCGCTCTTCGGCCGGATCGCCATCGACACCGAGGCCCGCTATCTACTACCTCTGCCTCGCCTGTCTGCTCGTCGCTCGGTGGCCATCGGTGCGCGGGCATGCGCCAGAGCCGCACCGGGCGGGTGCTCATCGGCGTCCGGGAGAACGAGCGCGGCGCGCAGGCCTACGGCGTCAACGTGACCGCGGCCAAGCTCACGCGCGTTCGCCATCTCCGGCTTCATCGCCGCCTTCGCCGGCGGCCTGTTCGTGCACCACCAGCAGAGCCTCGGCATCTCGGCCTACGCCGTCGACGCAGAGCCTCCAGGCCTTCATCATGGTGGTCATCGGCGGCCTCGGCTCCATCCCCGGCGCCCTCCTCGGCGCGGTCTTCATCCAGGGGCTCGGCTACTTCCGTCGACCTCGCTCCCTCGGTCGTCCGCCCGTATCTCGACTTCTTCACCACCGGCGTCGGCCTGCTCATCGTGCTGCTCTTCCTGCCCGGCGGGTTCAGCCAGGTCTTCTACAACGCTCCGCGACCGCAGCGCTGCGCGCGGTCGCCGCCCGGCGCGGCATCCTCGTGCCGAGCCTCGTCGCCGACCGCGCCGACGTCGACGCCGAGGTCGGACGATGGCCGCCCCGATCTGTCGCCGACCGGCGCCACCGACCTCGACGTCGACGCGGCGCTGACCCACGGTGCCGACCGCCATCGAGGCGCTCGGGTCTCGATCACGCCGACGACCGACGATGACGCCGGACCTCGCGGCGTCGCCGCCCTCGCTCGACGCACCCGACGCCGAGCCAGCCATGACCATCGCGATGCCGACGAGCCGAGCAGCCCGCTCGCGAACACCCGAGTCCGACGCTCAGCTGTCCGCTCTCGCCCAGCGGTGACCGGCGGCGCCGCCGTCACCGCTCGCTCATCCTCTTCGGCCTCAACGCCGTCGACGAGCTCGACCGCACCGCGTTCGGCATCCTCTCCCCGAGATCCGCGACGACTTCGGCCTCGACAACCAGGGCATCCTCGGCGTCGTCGCCCTCGTCGCCGTCGCTCGCCCTCGGCTGCCAGGTCGCTGGTCGGCTACTTCGCCGACCGCGCCACCGGGTGCGCATCGCCGTCGTCGGCGCCGCCGGCTGGGGCTTCTTCTCGCTCGCCACCGGCTTCGCCCCGACCGTCGGCCTGCTCGTCGTCGCCCGCGTCGGTTCACGGCGCTCGGCCAGGCCGTCATCGACCCGACCCACAACTCGCTGCTCGCCGACTACTACCCGCCCGAGATCCGGCCCGGCCGTCTACGGCGTTCCACCGCGCGGCCAACGCCGTCGGGCAGTTCGTCGGCCCGCTCGTCGCCGGCTGCTCGGCGCACGCTGCTTCGGCTGGCGGGTGCCGTTCCTCGTCCTCGCCATCCCCACCATCGTCCTCGTCGTCATCGCCGCCGTCGCAGCTGCGCGAGCCCGTCGCGCGGCGGTCCAGAACGCGCGAGGCCATGGGCGCCGACCGACGAGGTCGCCGACCGAGGAGACGCCGCCGTCGCTTCGCCGAGGCCTGGCGCATCTGCTGCGCAGGTCGCGCACCGCTGCGCCGCATCTGGTGTCGCTGCCGTTCCTGGCCTCGCCCTCATCGGCCTCGCGTCGCTCTCACCTCGATCTACTACGAGGACGCTTCGGCCTCGAACGAGGCCACCGCGGCCTCGTCGCCGCCGTCGCCGAGCCGTTCCAGCTCGTCGGCCTCGCTCGTCGGCATCCCGATCGCCGCCGGCTCGTCCGCCGGGACCCGGGCTCTCGTGCAAGTTCCTCGCCGTCGTCGGCGTCGGCTCGGCGTGCGCGTTCCTCGTCGGCTTCGCGCTCGCCCCGAACCTGCCGCTCGCCGATCGCCTTCAACGTCGCTGCGCTCGGCCGTGCTCGGTCGCCATCGCGCCCGGCATCTTCGCCGTCCTCTCGCTCGCCATCCCGCCCCGGGCCCGGCCCTCGGCTTCTCCATCGGCTCGCTCTCGCTGCTCCCCGGCCTGCTCGTCCTCGGATCATCGGCGGCGTCGCCGACGCGCATCGGCATCCGCGCCGGCGATCGCTCGTCGCTCGTCCCGGTCTTCCTCGTCGGCTGCTTCATCCTCGCCTCGGCCGGCCGCTTCGTCGACGCCGACATCGCCCAGGTGCGCACGTCGGCCATGGCCCAGGCCGAGGTCGCTCGGCGCCGCAGGCGCGACGGCAGTCGAAGCTGCTCGCTCGTCAAGGGCCTCGACGTCGGCTACGGCCCGGTGCAGGTGCTCTTCGGCGTCGACTTCGAGGTCGACGAGGGCGAGATCGTCGCCCTGCTCGGCACCAACGGCGCCGGCAAGTCGACGCTGCTGCAAGCCGATCTCCGGCCTCGTCGCCGGCCACGGCCGGCGCGGTCATCTTCGACGGCGACGACATCACCCACGCCGCCGCCGCAGGAGATCGCGGCCCGGGCATCGTCCAGGTGCCCGGCGGCAAGGGCGTGTTCCCCGGCCTCACCGTCGCCGAGAACCTCCGGCTCGCCGGCTGGCTGCACCGCAGCGACCAGGCGTACGTGCGACGCAGGCGCACCGAGCGAGGTCCTCGAGATCTTCCCGGTCCTGCGCGAGCGCTGGACCAGCCGGCCGGCAACCTGTCCGGCGGCGAGCAGCAGATGCTCGCGCTCGGCCAGGCGTTCCTCGCCAAGCCACGCCTGCTGATGATCGACGAGCTGTCGCTCGGCCTGGCCCCGGTCATCGTCGAGCAGCTGCTCGACATCGTGCGGGCCATCCGCGACCAGGGCACCACGATCATCCTCGTCGAGCAGTCGGTCAACGTCGCCCTCACCGTGGCCGAGACCGCCTACTTCATGGAGAAGGGCGAGATCCGGTTCCAGGGCCCGACCGCCGAGCTGCTCGAGCGCCCCGACGTCCTGCGCTCGGTGTTCCTCGAGGGCGCGGGCGCGGTCGGCCGGCGACGGCCGAGCGGCCAACGGCACCAACGGCACCGCCGCACGGCGACGCCGAGCGGTCGCCGACGCGTCGGCTGCACGCGACGCGCGCTCGGCCGGCGAGCCGCCGACGGCCCGTCCTGCTCGAGGCCGCGAGCCTCGACCAAGCGCTTCGGCGGCATCACCGCGGTATCGACGACGTGTCGCTTCGACGCTCGGCCAGGGCGAGATCCTCGGCATCATCGGCCCGAACGGCGCCGGCAAGACCACCCTGTTCGACCTCATCTCGGGCTTCGTCGCGCCCGACGCCGGCGCGCATCGATGCTCGACGGCCTCGACGTCACCGACGCCGGCGCCCGACGCCCGGGCCCGCCTCGGCCTCGGCCGCTCCTTCCAGGACGCCCGCCTGTTCCCGGCCCTGACCGTGCGCGAGACGATCGCCGCTCGCGCTCGAGCGCCAGCTCGACGTGCGCGATCCCGTGGCCGCCGCGCTGCACCTGCCCGCCGTGGCCGACTCCGAGCGCGCGGTCGCCGCACCGGGTCGACGAGCTGATCGAGCTGCTGGGGCTCGGGCCTTCGCCGACAAGTTCGTCGGCGAGCTGTCGACCGGCAGCCGGCGCATCGTCGACCTCGCCTGCATCGCTCGCCCACGAGCCCGACGGTGATCCTCCTCGACGAGCCGTCGTCGGGCATCGCCCAGCGCGAGACCGAGGCGCTCGGCCCGCTGCTGCTCGCGCATCCGCGAGCACGACCGGCGCCAGCCTGCTCGTCATCGAGCACGACATGCCGCTGATCACCGCGATCTCCGACCGGCTCGTCGCCCTCGACCTCGGCCGCGTCGTCACCGACGGGCCCGCCGCACGAGGTCCTCAACCACCCGCAGTCGTCGCGTCCTACCTCGGCACCGACGACGAACGTCATCGCCCGATCCGGCACCCCGGACCGGCCCAGCAAATGGCCAGCCGGCACCGACTGCCCGCGAAAGCAAGCAGCGACTCCGGCCGACCAAGGGGTAAGGCGCCATGGGGAATTGGAGCGAGATGACGATGGGCGATCGGCCAAGGCCTCGCCCGATATCGTCCGTTCATTGCTGTTGATCGGCGGTCATCCTCGTCGTCGCTTTCCTGCCGGGCGCGCGGAGCCGAGCCGATCGGCGACAATCGGCACCGCGGTCATCACGACGCCGGCGACGGGTGCCGCGTCGACGACGCCGCCGTGGTCGACCGGCACCGACCGGCCGAGCGGACCGCTGGCGCCGGCGTCGAAGGCGCCGGCACGGCCGCGGCCAAGCCGGCGCCACGGCGTCCGGCAGGTGGCCGCGCGGGGCCGGCCGCCAGCGCGACGTAACGCCGGTCCGGTTGCCGCCGGCGTCGGCCCCGACTGCGACCCCGCGACCGGACGGGTGCAAGGTCGCCGGGTCTGCTCCGCCGTGCATGCCGCGCCTTCACCGGCAACAACGGCGGCGCAACGTCCCTGGGCGTCACCGGCGACAAGATCAACCTCGTCTGGTATCGAGGCCAAGGCCGATCCGGCTGTCGGCCGCCGCGCTGACCGCCGCCGGCGCCGCCGAACGATGCCGCCAACGGTCGACACCATCAAGGTCTACATCGATTACTTCAACAAGCACTACAGACCTCTGGGCGCAAGGTCGACATGAAGATCGTCGAAGGCATCGGCGACGCCGAGACGACGATGCCGCCGGTGCCGACGCGCATCGCCATGGCCAACGAGGACAAGCCGTTCGCCGTGATCGGCGCCAGGACTCAACAAGTTCGTCGATGAGTTGGCGGCCAGCAAGATCATCTGCATCTGCACCACGTCGCTGCCGCAGGAGTTCTACGAGCAGCTCTCCCCCTACGCCGGCTAGACGACGCTCATGTCGTCGACCCAGGGCTACATCCAGCGGGCCGAGTACGTCGGCAAGCGCCTCGAAGGGCCGCAACGCCAAGTGGGCCGGCTACCGCGACGCGCCGTCCCGATGAACAACGAAAAGCGGGTGTTCGGCCTCCTCTGGTACAACACCCCCGACGGGGCTCTACAAGGTCGGCGCCGACTTCTTCGAGAAGGAGCTGGGCCAAGTACGGCGTCAAACTGAAGGTCTCACTCGGTTTCCGTACCGACTCGCCGCGACCAGGAGCAGGCCCGTTCTCTGATCAGCCGCTCAAGGCCGGAGGGTCACTGTGATCTTCGCCGGCGACCCGATCACCCCTGCGACCTTCACGCAGGAGGCCACCAACCAGCAGTACACCCCGAGTGGATCATCACCGGCTCGGCGCTGACCGACACGTCGCTGTTCGCCCGTACGTACGACCAGGACCAGTGGTCGCGGGCGTTCGGCATCTCCTTCCTCTCCCTCGGGCTCCGCAGGACCAGACCGACGCGTATCGGATCCACGTGTGGCACGCGGACGGGTGCCCGATGCCAAGAACACCTATGGCGTGCTCTACGCCCCTCCTTCACCCTCGGCACCGGGCCTTGAACGGGGCCGGTCCCAAGCTGACGCCTGATTCCTTCGCCCAGGGCCTCTTCGCCTATCCAGTGACCGGCCAGGGCGGCGTTACCGGTCCGACGATCTCATGGGGCCGTCACGGGATCTGGGACAAGGAGCCGTGGAAGCTGATCGACCTCATGGCCTACGACGACGTGACGGAGATCTGGTGGGACGGCACGACCGTCGGGCCCGATGAGGTCGGCAACACCGCGCCCGGCATGTACCGCTACGTCGATGGCGGCAAGCGTTATCTCCCCGGCACGCAACCGGCGACCGATCCTCGGGTATTCGACCCCAAGGGCTCGCCTGAGATCCTGACGAAGTTCCCGGACAACGAGAAATCGCCCGACTACGAGCACAAGCACTTCTACACCAAGGACTGAGCCTCTCCTTCGCCGACGGTTCCGCTAGGAGCCGTCGGCGAAGTCGAGGGAGCCTCCCGGTACCTCGCGTAGCGACTTGAGCACGGCGATCAGGTCGTCCGGCGCCAGCGTTCCGGTGGCCTGGACGAAGCGGCCGGCCGCCCGCGCCGCCCGCACCTGATTTCCCACGGCGCTGAAGCGGATTTCCCCCATGCCGAAGGGGCCGAGGTCGACCGTCGGGTTGGTGGGGTCGGCCTCGAAGGGCGGTGCCCCGCGAACGTGGCGCCCTGCTCGAGCACGAGGACGTCGTTGCCCCGCTCGTACACGTCCGACACCATCGCCCGCCGGAAGTCCTCTCGTTCCGGGTCCTCTCCGAAGTTCTCCGGCTGGGGAGGGATGACGCTGTACCGCCCCCGCAACACGAACCCCTCCGGGATGGCGTCGGCGACGAAGAACGGGCCCGGCGGCGTGGATCCGTCCTTGAGTCGTCGCATCGACCCGCCTCCCTTCGAGGCCGGGATCGAGGCCTCCCCGAGGGCGAACACCTCCTCGGGGATTTTGACGGTCTCGTTGACTTGCACCGCGACCGGCGGGCGATCGCCGCCCCGCGTGAGAACAAGACCTCCTCGAGGAGGAGTCCATCGCCGTCGATGCAACTGTCGACCCAGACGTCGGCGGTCGCTGGGGCGATGGCGCTCGCACTGAGATAGTCGCCCGACCGGTAGATCTGACATGGCCGCCCAAGGAGCGCGTCGCACCTCGCGCTTCTCTAGGCGGCCGGCGGCGACGGCAGGCGCGAGAACGTGCTCGAAGCGAAGGTCGGACGCAGGCAGGGTGGGGCCGAGTACCAAGACCGAGCGCGGCTCCCCCGGTTCTCGTTCGCCCGCTTCCCGAATGCCGCCACCTGTTCGGACAGCGCGGCCTTGCCGGGGGGCGGACCTGACTTGCTCTCCAAGCGGCTCTCCCACGGCCGCCGCACGCTCACGACGTCGGTCCGGAAGGTCACCGACGCCCCGCGGTCCTCGACCCGGTAGACGAGGCGATATGACGACGGTGCCGTCGATCCATCTGGCTCGGCAACGGTCACGCCGGGGGCCACCTGCGAGCCGGTGCGGGTGAGCGACGCCGGCGGGGTCGACTCCTTGGGCACGTCGTCCTCTCGGGTCAGAAGCACGGCGACGCCGAGCGACCGCGACCGCCACCGCCACTCCCGCCGCCACCACTCGCCGACGACGGACCTGCGATCGCTTCATTCCACCGCCAACCTACCCCGCGTTGGTGTGGCCGTTGCGGTCGCCGAAACCCGTTGCGGTGGCGCCGAAGGCGGCCGCAACGGCCACATCAACGGGTTGGGAGGGGGGTGTCCCAGTGGGCGCGTTCGGGTTCCATGGGGCCGTCGACGACCGAGGTGGTGGCCCCGAGGATCATGGTGGCGCGGCGGTCGGCGTCGTAGGTGGGCCAGTCGCCGAGGGCGTCGGTCGACGGGTTGGCGGTGCGGGCGAAGGCGAGCCAGGCGTCTTGCATCTTCTCCGACAACGCCAGCGCCTCCGGGCTGTCTCCCGTGAATGCACCCACCCCCGGCGTCGTGAGCGTGCCGAAGACGAAAGGGATCTCGAGGGCGTGGCAGGCCCCGAGCAGGCCGCCCATGGCCGGCGACTCCCAGGTGAAGAGGTAGTCGAAGACGTCGGTGCCGGTGGCGGACTGCGCCTCGCACATCCGCAGCGACGGAAGGCGGAAGACCCGATCGCTCTCGATGGCCGTCCACAATTCGATCGGCGTCACGTCGTCGCCCCGGTCAGCCCGGGCTGCCTTGTAAGCGGCCAGCGCGTCGGCGGCACCCTTGCCCACCGACTTCTCGAGACGGGAGAGGATGAACCCCTCGTCGCCACCGGTGAGCCGGCGGTTGCCGACCACCCACAACTTCATCTCGTGGAGGTTGGTGCCCACCAAGAGCGCCTTGTCCTTGGCCACGCCCCCGGCGATGGCGGCGAGAGGATGCTCGGGCAGGAGGCCACCGTCGATCGTCGGTGTCATTGCCATGCCGACACCCGTCTCGGCCGCCGCCGCCTGCAACTTGATCTGGGCCTCGAGCAGCGTGGCCACGTCGAGCGAACGGAGGGCGCCGACATCGGCGACACCGGCGGCCGCGCACAGTTGTTCGGCCGTTGACGATCGCCGCCGACATCTCTACGCCGTTGGGTCCGCCGCTCTCGGCGATGGCCTTGTGGAACAGACCCTGGGTGCGGGGCGACCCGACGAGGCAACTCACGCTCATCGAACCGGCCGACTCGCCGAAGATCGTCACGTTGCCCGGATCGCCGCCGAACGAGGCGATGTTGGCCTGCACCCACTCGAGCGCCGCAACCTGGTCGAGCAGGCCCCAGTTGCCGGCCGCGCCCGACTCGTCGTCGCGAAGGTCGGGATGAGCCAGGAAGCCGAGGGCGCCGAGGCGGTAGTTGATCGTGACGACCACCACATCGCCCCGGGCCGCCAGGGTGTGACCGCGATAGAACGCGCCCGACCCTGAGCCCGTGACGAAGGCCCCGCCGTGGATCCACACCATCACCGGACGAGCGGCGTCGTCGCACGCCGGTGTCCACACGTTGAGGTGGAGGCAGTCCTCGGACTGCTCCTCGGGGGTCGCCTGGCCCGCCATCGCCTGGCCCTGTGGTTGGGGCGCCACGAACCCGAACGTGTCACACACCCGCGTGCCCGACCACGGCTCCGCCGGTTGAGGTGGACGGAAGCGAAGATCACCGATCGGGGCGCGAGCAAACGGGATGCCCCGGAAGGTCACCACCCCGTTGTCGTCCACGCCCTGGAGCGAGCCCTCTTTGGTCTCGACGATGTTGGGCACGGCAGTACCTCCGTTGGTCGGTGCTACGAACGTTCCATCACGAGGCCCGAGCGGCGTACCTTGCCGGCGTCGTCACGGACATGTCCATCGCTGCGCTCGAAACTGCGGGGGATCTTGTAGCTGACCAGTCGCTCCTTGAGGAAGACGCGCAGTTCGTCGTCGGTCACCTCGGCCCCTGGCGCCAACTCGAGCACGGCGTGGACCCGCTGGCCCAAGTCCTCGTCGGGCAAGCCGATGACTGCGCACGACCGGATGGCCGGGTGCTCGTCGAGCGCGGCCTCGACCTCGGCCGGGTAGATGTTGGCCCCGCCGGCGAGGATGAGGTCGGTGCGGCGGTCGGCCAGGAACAGATAGCCGTCGGCGTCCATCGAACCCATGTCGCCGAGCGACTCCCACCCGTCGTCGTCCTTGCGGGCGTCGGCGCCGATGTAGCGATACGACGCCGTCTGGGGCGGACGCATCCACACCTCGCCGATCTCTCCGGGCGGGAGCTCCTCGTGGGTCTCGGGATCGAGGATCTTCATCGATCCCTCAGCCGGCTTGCCGACGGTGCCCTTGTGGGCCATCCAGTCGGCGCCGCTGATGATGGTGACGCCCTGGGCCTCGGTGCCGGCGTAGAGCTCCCAGATGACCTCGTGACCGAGCCACAGGATCCAGGCCTCCTTCAGCCACGGGGGGCAGGGCGCAGCGAGATGGAGGATGCCCTTCAGCGAGGAGAGGTCGCGCGACTCGCGCTCGTCCTCCGGCAGTCGCCAGATGCGCAGCATCATCGTCGGCACCATCAGCATCCAGTCGACCGAGTACTCCTCGATCAACGCCAGGGTCGCCGACGCGTCGAAGCGGGGCAACACGATGAGATGCGAGCCCTTGAACAGCCCGCTCATCGAGAACATGAACGGGGCGTTGTGGTACAGCGGCCCGGGCACGAGTTGCACGCCGTTGGGTTGCATGTTGAACCCGCCCGGGGTCTCCGGGTCGGTCACGCCGGGCTGGCCCGAGACGATGACCTTGGGGCGACCGGTCGAGCCACCCGAGGTCGGCGCCTTGTACGACGGCGCCGTGCGGTCCGGAAGGATCGGCTCGTCGGAGGCGTCGTCGTCGGCGGGGATCACCTCGGTGACGACCAGCGACGGCTTGGCCAGCGCCACGATCTCGTCGCGCTCACGCTGGGGCAGTCGGTACGACACGGGCTGGGGCGTGGCCCCGAGCTTCCACGCTGCGATGCAGGCTTCGTAGAAGTCGATGCCGTTGGGGAGGCCGACGGTGACGAAGTCGCCTTCCTTCACGCCGAGCCGCTCGTAGGTACGGGCGAGCCGGTTGGTGCGTTGCTCGAGTTCGAGCCGGGTCACCGACCACTCCGGGTACTCCGGAGTGGCCGGTACCGGCACCTGGGTGATGGCCGGTCGGTCGGGGTCTTGCTCGGCCAGCCAGCGGATGGCCTGACCGATCGGCATTAATGACATATCAGGACGCGAACTCGCACTCGCCCTGGTCCATGACCACGACGCCGTCTTGGGTGACGGTGCGATAGATGGCCTTGTTCCCGTCGACCCACATCTGCACGGAGAGCGAGTCGCCGGGCATCACGGGCTTGGAGAACTGGCCCTTCATCATCTTGAGCTTGGCCGGGTCAGAACCGGCCAGACCGTGCAGCAGCGCCCGGCCGGTGAACCCGAGCGTCCCGAGGCCGTGAAGGATCGGCTTCGGGGAAGCCGGCCATCTTGGCGTGCTGGGGGTCGGAGTGCAGCGGGTTGCGGTCGCCGTTCAGGCGGTACAGCAGGGCCTGGTCGGTGCGGGTCTGATAGGTGATCTCGACATCGGGCTTCGAGTCGGGATAGGCGATCTTCTCGACCGTGTCCTCCTGGCCGCCGAAGGGCGCCTCGCCCCGCAAGATGATGTGGGACTTGATGTTGAACAGCGGCTCGTCGGTCTCGGCATCGACCGACTCCGACTCGCTCCGCACGATGGCGTTCTTGCCCTTCTCGTAGATTCCGAGGGTGCGGCCGCGGCTCTTGATCTTCCCTTCGACGGGAATCTCCTTGTGCCAGGTGATCGTGCGTCCCCCATCGACGAGGAAAGCCGGGTTGAACGTGCCGATGTCGCGCATGCCTCCGCCGGCACCGCCGAGGATGACGGCCATCGTCGGCAGGGCTCGCTGGGTCACGTCCCGCGAGTTCTCGGTCGTGAACTCCAGCTCGAACCCGGTCGGGTCGGTCGCCCCGGCGCCGACGCCGAGGGCGTAGAGCAGGGAGTCCTTCGAGTTCCACGACCGCTCGTGCCAGTCGCTCCACTCGCTCGGAAGCTTCGCATCAGGATTCAAGGGCATCTGTGGACTCTCCCCTACTGCATTCCGGCGACAGGCGCCGCCTGGGCCACGAGCTTGGGCACGACATCGCCGAGCTCGGCCGGGTCCCAGCGGTCGCCCTTGTCCGGCTCGGGCCGGGGTTCCAGCCCTCGGCCACGGTGATGCGGCCACCGGAGACCATGAAGCAACGCCCGGTGATCTCCTTGGACTGGTCGGAGGCCAGCCACACGACGAGCGGCGCGATGTTGTCGGCCGACATGCGGTTGAACTCGTCGGCCTTGAGGTCCTTGGCCCGGGCGGCCATGCCGCCGAGGTTCTCGGTCATGCGGGTGAGGGCGGCGGGGGCGATGGCGTTGACGGTCACGCCGTAGCGGCCGAGCTCGCGGGCGGCGATGATCGTGAACGAGGCGATGCCGGCCTTGGCCGCGCCGTAGTTGGTCTGGCCCGGGTTGCCGAAGATGCCCGACGTCGACGAGGTGTTGATGATGCGGGCGTCGACGGTCTCGCCCGCCTTGACCTGCTCCCGCCAGTAGGTGGCGGCCCAGCGGGTCGGAGCGAAGGTGCCCTTGAGGTGGACGGTGATGACCGCGTCCCACTCCTCTTCGGTCATGTTGACGAGCATCCGGTCGCGGAGGATGCCGGCGTTGTTGACCAGCACGTCGAGGTCGCCGAACGTCTCGACCGCGGTGTTGATCAGGCGCTGGGCGCCCTCCCAGGTGGCGACGTTGTCGCCGTTGGCGACCGCCTCGCCGCCCATGCCCTTGATCTCCTCGACGACCTCCTGGGCCGGCGAGAGGTCAGAGCCCGAGCCCTCGACCGCGCCGCCGAGGTCGTTGACGACGACCTTGGCGCCCTGGCGGGCGAACTCGATGGCGTGGCCGCGGCCGATGCCGCGTCCCGCCCCCGTCACGATGACGACCTTGCCGTCGACGATTCCCATTTACTTGGCTCCTTCGGTAGCTGCTGCGGATTCGCGGTAACGATCGCGCAGCAGGCGCTTGTAGATCTTCCCGTTGTCCTGGCGGGGCAGGGCGTCGATGAAGTCGACGCTGCGGGGACACTTGAAGCCGGCCAGTTTGCCTCGACAGAACTCGAGGAGCTCCTTGGCCAGCTCGGGGGTGCCCTCGACCCCGGGCTGCAACTCGACGACGGCCTTGACCTCTTCGCCCCACTCGGGGTTGGGCACGCCGATGGTGGCGGCGTCGCCCACCGCCGGGTGCTCGAGGAGGACGGCGTCCACTTCGGCCGGATAGATGTTGACGCCACCCGAGATGATCAGGTTGGCGGTGCGATCGGTGAGGAACAAGAACCCGTCGTCGTCCATGTAGCCCATGTCGCCGAGGGTGAAGTAGTCGCCCCGGAAGGTTCCCTTGGTCTTCTCGGAGTCCTTGAAGTACTCGAACCGGGCGCCGGCCGGAGCCTTGATGTAGACGAGGCCGACGGTGTCGCGGGGCACCTCGGCGCCCTCCTCGTCACCGATGATGACCTGACCGTCGACCATCGGCTTGCCGACGGTACCGGGCTTGGACAGCCAGGTGGCTGAGTCGACGAACGATCCGACGCCCTCGGTGGCGGCGTAGTACTCCACCACGACGGGACCGAGCCACTCGATGAGGGCCTGTTTCACCGGGACCGGGCACGGAGCGGCGCCGTGGAGGACGTGGCGCAATGACGACGTGTCGTACTTGGCCCGCACATCCTCCGACAGCGAGATCATGCGATGGAACATCGTCGGCACCATGTGGGTGTGGGTGATCTTGTGCTCGGCGACGAGGCGAAGCGCCTCCTCGGCATCCCACTTCTCCATCAACACGACGCCGACCCCGAACGCCAGTGGCGCCGCCAGCGAGAAGGCCAGCGGGGCGGCGTGGTAGAGCGGGCCGGTGCACAGGTGCATGTCGCTGCTGCCCTCGACGTAGCCGTAGATGTTGACGGTCGCCGTGGCCGCGGCGCCGCCGCCGGTCCGGCCGCCGGCGGGCGGTAGACGCCCTTGGGTCGACCGGTGGTGCCGGAGGTGTAGAGCATCGTCGAGCCCGGGCGTGGGCTTGTCGATGTTGGAGTCGTCCTCGGCGTCGAGCGCCGCCTCGTACCGCTCGAAGCCGTCGACGTCGCCGCCGGCCACCAGGAGCACCGTGCACTTCGACGCCGTGGCGGCCGCGCCCTTGGCCGTCTCGGCCAGCGCGACGTCAGCGACGAGGGCCTTGGCCTCGCAGTCGTCGACGATGTAGCCCGCCTCCTCGCCAGTGAGGTGCCAGTTGATCGTGGTCATGCGGAAGCCGGCCCGCAGGCACGCCGCCCACGTCTCGACGAAGGTCGGTCCGTTCGTGGCGATGATGGCCACCGAGTCGCCCTCGCCCAGCCCGCGGGTGCGCAGGGCGCGCACGACCTGGTTGGCCCGGGCGTTGAGCTCGGCGAACGTGCGGTCGCCGCTCGGGCTGATGATGGCCTTGTGGTCGGGGATCTCCTCGGCCCACCAGGCCAGGGTCATGCCGGCGATGGCGAGCTCCTGGCGGCGGGTCAACTGGGGTGCGTCCGTGGTGTCGCTCATGCCGATGCCTCCGCTGCTGCCTGGGCGGCCTTTTCCTTCTTGGCCGCTTCGCTGTCGGGTTCTTTGGGCAAACCGAGCACGCGCTCACCCACGATGTTGCGCTGGACCTGCGCCGTCCCGCCCCAGATGGTCACCGAGCGGGTCGAGAGGAAGTTGGCCGTCCACTTGTCGGGCTGGTAGCCAGCGGCGTCGTCGCCGTCGGGGATCACCATGGCGTCGGCACCGCGGACATTCATGATGATCTCGGCGAAACGCTGGGCGTACTCCGACCAGAACATCTTGTTGATCGACGCACCCGGTCCGGGCTCCTTCTTGGCCACCACTTCGGAGAGCGTCTTCAAGCCGTTGAACCGCATGATCTCGACGTGGGTGAATGCCCACGCCAGCTGCTGGCGCACGATCGGGTCGTCGGTCTTGCCGTACTTCTTGGCCAGCTCGACCGCGTCCCAGAACTGCTGGGTGTACTGGACGTGTTGGGTGGTGGCGTTGCCGCCCCGCTCGTTGCCGAGGGTCGTCATCGTGACGCGCCACCCGTTGTGGAGGCCGCCGATCACGTTGAACAGCGGCGCCCGGGCCTCGGTGATGAAGGTCTCGGTGAAGTGGCTGCCGCCCGTCGGCTGCTTGATGGGCCGGAGCTCGAAGCCGTTGGACCCGCCGTCATCGGTGAACATCGGCGTGAGGACGTAGGAGATGCCCTTGTGCTTGGGCGCATCCGGGTCGGTGCGGCACAGGCAGAACATCATGTTGGCGGCCTGGGCACCCGAGGTCCACACCTTCTGGCCGGTGATAATGACTTCGTCGCCGTCGACCACTCCCTTGGTCTTGAGACCGGCGAGGTCGGATCCTGCGTCGGGCTCGGAGAACCCCTGGCAGTACCGGTCGGTGCCATCGATGATGCGGGGCAGGAAGTGCGCCTTCTGCTCGTCGGTGCCCCACACGATGATCGAGGGCCCAACCAGCCATTCGCCCATGCCCCGGGTGACGCGGGGAACGCCGGCGCGGGCGAACTCTTCGTTCATGACCGCAACTTCGATGCCGCTGAGGCCGCGACCGCCGAACTCCTTCGGCCATGACACGCAGAGGTACCCGGCCTCGTGGAGTTTGTCGGTCCACTCCTTGACCGCACCGGCACCTTCGCCGAAGCTGGCCCGCTCGGCGTCGACGCCGACGAGCTCTTCGGGCAGGTTGGCTTCGAGCCACTGGCGCAGCTCGTCACGGAACTGCTGGGCCTGGGGCCCGAGATCGATCTCCATCGGCATCGGCAGAGTCCTCCTTATTCGCTGAGCTCGAACTGGGGCAGGTTGCGCCCGTCGCTGAGCGCTTCCCACGTGAGGGCGCACCGACCGGCCCACGGTGGCGTCGTACGGCTCGCAGTTGACGACGTTGGACATCAGCCGGATGCCGTCGTTGAGTTCGACGAGCGCGACCACGTAGGGCACCCGGTCGGCCATGAGCGGGTTGGCCGGCTTCTCCTGGACGCTGGCGGCGTAGATCGTCCCGGCGCCGTCGGACTCGCGCCACGACAGCGAGTCGGACGAGAGGCAGCCCGGGCAGACCTCGCGGGGGTAGAAGATCGCCGCGTCGCAGGCATCGCAACGCTGGATGAGGAACTTCTGCTCGCTGGGTGGCGTCCCAGAACGGCTCGGTGACTTCGCTGACCGGCGGCTCGAAGCGCTACATGCGGGGCTTGTCGGCGGTATCGCTCACAGGGTGGCCTCCGTGCCGAGAACGGCGGTGGACATGCAGGACAGAACCATTCCCGAGCCATGGGCGACCGAGATGTTGGCGTCCTTGACCTGACGGGGCCCGCACTCGCCCCGCAACTGGCGGACAGCCTCGACGACGAGGAACATCCCGTACATGCCGGGGTGGGTGTAGCTGAGGCCGCCGCCGTTGGTGTTCATGGCGAACGTGCCGTTGGGGCCGAGGTCGGTCGACTCGACGAACGGCCCGCCCTCTCCCTTTTCGCAGAACCCGAGGTCTTCGAGGTGGAGCAGCGCAGTGATGGTGAAGCTGTCGTAGCCCATGAGGACGTCGACCTCGCTCGGCTTGATGCCGGCCATCTCGAAGGCGCGTGGCCCGGAGATGGAGCCCGGCGTCGTACCGAGGTCGGGCATCTGGGTGATCATCATGTGGCTGTGGGCCGTGTTGGCGCCGAGCACATAGGCCGGCGGCTTCTTGAGGTCCTTGGCCCGCTCTGCCGTCGTCACGATGAAGGCGCCGCCGCCGTCGGTGACGAGGCAGCAGTCGAGGAGATGCAGTGGCGAGGCCAGCATCGGGCTGTTCATCACGTCGTCGACCGTGATCGGATCCTGGTAGCGGGCCCGAGGGTTGAGCGACGCCCATTCCCGGGTGTGTACGGCGATCTTGGCCAACTGCTCGCTGGTCGTGCCGTACTGAGCCATGTGGCGGCTGGCGGCCAGGGCGTAGGAGCCCTTGGGCGCCTGGAGGCCGTAGGGCATCTCCCACTCGGCCATCGGGTTGGGTCCGCCCATCATCGGCGGGCGTCCGCCCCCGCCGCCGCCGCTGCGCTTCTTGCGGTCGGCCCGAGGGCGTCTGAGCGAACACGACGGCCACGCACTCGGCCAGTCCGTTCGACACCGCCGAGGCGGCGTGCTCCAAGAACACCTCGAACACCGATCCGCCGGTCATGGTCGAGTCCGTGTACCGGGCGGTGATGCCCAAGTACTCGGCGAAGGCCATCGAGTTGCCGCTGTGGCAGATCCCGTCGATGTCGCTCAACTGGAGGCCCGCATCGTCGAGGGCCTCCTTGAGCATGGCCACCTCGAGCGCCCGCCCGGTGAGCTCGAGCTCACCTGTGGGCGACACGGCGTCGGCGACCCCGACGACCGCGGCTTTTCCCCGTAGTCCGCTCAATGCCCTGCTCTCCCCCTGGTCACGTTGAAGTTGGGTCACACCTACTTGACCCAACGGTCAAGTTTTCTAGTGCGCGTGCCTTACCGGGGTCAAGCCACTCGTTTTGGGCGCATTCCTCCACCCTGCGGGTGGAGCAATGCGCCCAGAATGCGGTTAGGCGGGAAGCTGGCTCTCGATGGCCTTGACGAGGGTCTCGTCCTCGGGCTTGACGACGGGTGAGAAGCGGGCCACGACCTCGCCCTCGGGCGAGAGCAGGAACTTCTCGAAGTTCCAGCGAACGTCGCCGTCGGCGCCCTCGGCGTCGGCCGCCTTGGTCAAGATGTCGTAGACCGGATGGCGGTTCTCGCCGTTGACGTCGACCTTCTCGTACATGGGGAACGTCACGCCGTAGGTGGTCGAACAGAACGTCTCGATCTCCTCGGCCGAACCCGGCTCCTGATTGCCGAACTGGTTGCACGGGAAGCCGACGACGGCGAATCCCCGATCGGCGTACTGCTCGTGGAGCTTCTCGAGCCCCGCGTACTGGGGCGTGAGGCCGCACTTGGAGGCGACGTTGACGACGAGCACGGCCTTGCCCTTGTGGTCGGCGAGGCTGGCCTCATCGCCGGAGAGGGACTTGAGCGGGATCTCGTAAAGGGAGGGCATGCAGGGGTACTACAGCATCGGATGCCCCGGCATTCCCGGTCGCGCTGGTACCCTTATGCATCCGGGCAGGTCACAGGGGCCGCCCGCGGGTCACCTCACCCAAGTGAGCTGTCCATCCGCTCGTGAGCGCGAAGGCCGGCGTCGCCCCCGAGGCGACCCTCTTCGCACACGAACAGAGGTTCATTCTCTTGACCACCACCTTCGAGGCGCTCGGCGTCTCGGCCGATCTCATCGAGACGCTCGCCGGCCAAGGCATCGACGCCCCCTTCGCCATCCAGAGCCTCACCATCGAAGACGCCCTTGCCGGCCGCGACGTCTGCGGCAAGGCCAAGACCGGGTCGGGCAAGACGCTCGGCTTCGGACTCCCGCTCATCATGCGCACCGAGAAGGCGAGTCCGAAGAAGCCACGGGCGCTCGTCTTGGTGCCGACCCGCGAGTTGGCGGTGCAGGTCCGCGCCGTCATCGCCCCATTGGCCGAGGTCCGCGGCCTCACCACCCTCGCCGTCTACGGCGGGGCGCCGATGGACCGCCAGATCAAGGCCCTCGGACGCGGCGTCGACATCATGATCGCCACGCCGGGTCGCCTCATCGACCTCGGCGACCGGGGCGAACTCTCCGTCGACGACGTCCGCATCCTCGTACTCGACGAAGCCGACCGCATGGCCGACATGGGCTTCATGCCCCAGGTGCAGTGGGTGCTTCGGCGCATGACCCAGGCCCACCAGACCCTGCTCTTCTCGGCCACCCTCGACGGCGACATCGACTACATCGTCAAGAACCACATGGACGACCCGGTCCGCCACGAGGTCGAATCGACGACCTCGACCGTCGACCAGATGGAGCACCGCTTCCTCAAGGTCCACGAGATGGACAAGGTCAAGGTCGCCGCCGCCATCGCCCGCTCCTCGTACCGGACCTTGATCTTCTCCCGCACCAAGCGCGGGTGCGATCGCCTCACCGACCAGCTCAAGCGTGAGGGGATCGAGGCCGGAGCCCTCCATGGCGACCTCGCCCAGTCCGTGCGCCAGCGGGCCCTCAAGCAGTTCGAAGACGGCACCCTCCCTGTGCTCGTGGCCACCGACGTCGCCGCCCGCGGTCTGCACATCGAAGGCGTCGACGTCGTCATCCACTACGACCCGCCCGAGGACGAAAAGGCCTACCTGCACCGTTCGGGCCGCACCGCCCGTGCCGGCGCGTCGGGTGTCGCGGTCAGCCTCGCCCTTTGGAACCAGGAGCTCGAGATCGAGCGCCTCCAGAAGCGGCTGCAACTGCACCGCCACTTCGAAGAGGTCTTCTCCAACGACGAGCGCCTCGCCGACCTCGCCGCCTGGCAGCCCGAAGAGCGCGCCCCCCACGCCAACGCTGCGGCCGCCGCCGTGCCCGGGGCCACCCGCCTGGCCCAGGCCCGACGTGTCGGCGGATCCGGCGGACGAGGTCGCGGGCGCCGCTGAACGCGGCTACGAGGGCGCGGCGCCAGCCTTGGCCCGCTTGGCGGCGCGACCTCGTTCGGTGGCATCGAGGACGACCTTGCGGAGTCGGACCGACTTCGGCGTGACTTCGACGCACTCGTCCTCACCGATGAATTCGAGGGCCTGCTCGAGCGAGAACAGCTGGGCGGGGATCAGTCGCTCGTAGACCTCGGCCGTCGACGACCGGATGTTGTTGAGCTTCTTCTCCTTGGCCGGGTTGACGTCCATGTCGTCGGACCGGGAGTTCTCGCCGACGATCATCCCCTCGTAGACATCGACGCCGGGCCCGATGAAGAGGACGCCGCGCTCCTGGAGCGCCATGAGCGCGAACGTCGTCGACGGCCCCTTCCGGTCGGCCACCAACGCCCCGTTGTGGCGGGTGCGGATCTCGCCGAACCACGGCTCCCACTTCTCGAACACGTGGTGGATGAGGCCGGTGCCGCGGGTCTCGGTGACGAACTCGGTTCGGAAGCCGATGAGCCCTCGGGCCGGCACCAGGTACTCGAGGCGGACCCAACCCGTCGAGTGGTTGACCATGTGCTCCATCCGACCCTTGCGCAAGGCCAGCAACTGGGTGACGACGCCCATGTACTCGTCGGGCACGTCGATCGACACCCGTTCGACGGGCTCGTACTTCACGCCGTCGCGCTCTTGGGTGAGCACCCGGGGCTTACCGACCGTGAGTTCGAAGCCCTCCCGTCGCATGATCTCGACCAGGATCGCCAGCTGCAGCTCGCCTCGACCCTGGACCTCCCAGGTGTCGGGGCGCTCCGTCGGGAGCACCCGCAGCGCAACGTTGCCGATGAGCTCGTTTTCGAGGCGAGTCTTCACCTGGCGGGCGGTGAGCTTGGTGCCCTCGGTGCCGTTGAGGGGCGAGCTGTTGATCCCGATCGTCATCGACAGGCTGGGCTCGTCGACGTGGATGACGGGCAGCGGGCGGGGATCGTCCGGGTCGGCCAGCGTCTCGCCGATGGTCACGTCAGGCAGCCCGGCGATGGCGATGATGTCGCCCGGACCGGCTTCGGCCGCGTCGGTGCGGTCCAGCGCCTCGGTCACGTACAGCTCCGTGATCTTGGCCTTCTCGACGGTCCCGTCGCGCCGACACCACGCGACCTGCTGCCCTTTGCGGATCGTGCCCTGGGCGACGCGGCACACAGCCAGGCGGCCGACGTAGGGGGAGGCGTCGAGGTTGGTGACCAGAGCCTGGAGGGGGTGGTCGTCCTCGTACACGGGCGCCGGAATGGTGGCCAGCAGCGTCTCGAACAACGGCTTGAGGTCGGTGCCGGGCTCGTTCAGGTCCATCGTCGCGGTACCAGCGCTGACCGTTGGTGTAGATGATCGGGAACTCGATCTGCTTCTCGGTGGCATCGAGGTCGATGAACAGCTCGTAGACCTCGTCGAGCACCTCGTCGACGCGGGCGTCGGCGCGGTCGATCTTGTTGATGACGAGGATGACCGGCAGGTTGGCCTCGAGCGCCTTGCGGAGGACGAAACGGGTCTGGGGCAGCGGACCCTCGCTGGCGTCGACGAGGAGGAGGACGCCGTCGACCATGAACAGTCCCCGCTCGACCTCGCCACCGAAGTCGGCGTGGCCCGGGGTGTCGATGATGTTGATCTTCGTCGTCGGCCCCCCATCGTCGGGGACGTAGCGGACCGAGGTGTTCTTGGCCAGGATCGTGATGCCCTTTTCACGCTCGAGGTCGTTGGAGTCCATGACCCGCTCGTTGACGTCCTGGTTGGCCCGGAAGGCTCCGGACTGCCAGAGCATGGCGTCGACGAGCGTCGTCTTGCCATGGTCGACGTGGGCGATGATGGCAACGTTGCGGAGTTCTGAGCGCGTAGGCACGGGGAAACCATCCTAGAGGCGCCCGAGCACCCCCTACTACGGTGACCGCCGTGTCCGGTCTCCCCGTCCTCCTCGTCCACGGCCTCGCCTCCAGCTTCGAGCTCAACTGGCGAGAGACCGGCTGGGTCGATCTCCTGTCCGACGCCGGCCGCGAGGTCATCGGCGTCGACCTGCTGGGCCACGGCAAGGCCGACAAGCCCCACGATCCCGCCGCCTACGCCGGCGTGGCCGACGACATCGCCGCCGCCATCCCCGACGACGGCCAGATCCAGGCCGTCGGGTTTTCGATGGGGGCCCGACTCCTGCTCGAAGTCGCCTGCCAACAGCCCGACCGCTTCGAGCGGATCGTGGTCGCCGGCATCGGCGCCGGCGTGTTCGCCGGCGGATCGTCCGAAGGCCTCGCCGCCGCCATCGAGGGCGGCGTCGACGACTCCAGCCACGGCACCGCACGCCTCTTCGCCCAGTTCGCCGCCGGCTCGGGCAACGACCCCAAGGCGCTCGGCGCCTTCCTGCGACGCCAAGCCCCGCCCCTCGATCGCGAGAAGCTGGCCGGGCTCACCTGCCCCGTGCTCGTCGTGCTCGGCGACCAAGACTTCGCCGCCCCCGCCGAGCCCCTGGTCGAGGCGCTCCCCGACGCCCGCCTCGTCACCCTCAAGGGCGTCGATCACTTCGCCACACCCAAGGACTTCAAGTTCCTCGACGCTGCCTTGGAGTTCCTCGGCGCCCTGTGAGGGTGGGGCTTCAGTCCTTGGCGATGGCCTCGGCCGTCGACGCCAGCTCGGCCTGGAGTTGGTCGATCTCGCCCTGGATGCGGGCCGCTTCGGCGTCGTCGTGTTGCACCTTGGCCCGCTCGCGTTGTTCGACCAACTCGACGATCTGCAACTCGAGGCCTACGACGTGATCTTCGAGCCTGGGGTCATGCATGAAGGGGTGTTACCCCGTTGACCCTTCCGTCAAGCAGGTCGAGCGCTCGTCCCTAGGATGCGGCCATGGCCACCGCCACCCCTTCGCCCACCCCCAACCCGAACGCGATGCGCTTCGCCCTCGACGTCAGCCTGCCGGGCACCGTGAGCGCTTCGAGCGTGGCCGAGGCCGGCGATGACGCCTTCCTCGCTGCCCTCCTCGCCATCGACGGAGTGGCGTCTGTGTTCGGCACCGCCGACTTCGTCACCGTGTCGCGCGCCGCCGGCGGCGACTGGGACGCCATCGTCCCCGAAGTCCAAGCCGCCGCCGCCACCCACCTCTAACCCCGCCCGCCCCCGGGGCGTTGGTGTGGCCGTTCCGGCTGCTCCAACCCGTTGCGGTGGCCCTTCGGGCCGCTATTTCAGCCACACCAACGAGGTTGGACGACCGCTTCAGCCACCCCAACGCGAGGATCAGCCGTGTCAGGTGACCGTGATGGTGCCCTTCATGGTGGCGTGGACGGTGCATCCGTAGTTGTAGGTGCCGGCAGCGAGCGCGGGTGAGGTGCGGGAACCGGAGTTCTTGTTGATCGGTCCGGAACTCCAGCCTCCCTCGATCGTGAAGCTGTGATCGATGCTGGCGGACGTCTCCTTGTTCTCGAACTTGATCCTGCGAGTTCCGCGGGAAGCGTCAGGTCCTTCGTGCGGCCGTCGGGATAGGTGTAGGCCAGGTTCTTCGCCTTCACATCGAGCGTGACGGGTTGGGACGTAGCCCCTGGCGTCGTGGTGGTCGGCGCCGCCGGGGTGGTCGTGGTGGTGGGCCGCACCGTGGTGGTGGTCGGCGTGCCCGAGCCCGATTTCGGCACGGTGGTCGCCGGCGATCCGGGCTTGGTCGTCGTCGGAGCTGCGGTCGTCGTCGGGGAGCCGGGTCCGCTCGGCGCGGTTCCGGGGGTGGTCGAGCCGGGGGCGGCGTAGCCAGCCGACGACGCGCCGCCGCCCGATGACTCGCCCGCCGACGACGAGCCAGCCGAGGCCGGGGCCGCACCCGAGCCCGGCTCGGCAGTGGCGGAGGCCGTCGTGGCCAGCGTCGACTCGGCCGCCGTGCGCTCGGTGGCGTCGAGGACACCGTCGCCGTTGGTATCGGCCGCCGCCTCGTCGGCGGTGTCGACCACGCCGGGCGTGCCGCCGTCGTCGAGCCTCGGAAGGGTGTCGAGGCGGGCCGCCACCGGCTCGACGGTCTTGTTCTTGTTGAACTGTCCGATCAGGAACAGGGTGAAGAGCAGCCACACGGCGGCGACGAGGACGACCTTGGTGAAGGTCCCGACCCGCCGCTTGTCCGACCCCTCGTCGTCCTCGTCGAGATCGTCCTCGTCGAGATCGTCGTCGTCGAAGCCGTCGTCGAAGCCGTCGTCCATGGATGCGTGTCCGCTCGTTCCGATTCAGACGCCCGCCCGGGCGTGTGGAATACCCAACGGTACCCTGCCTCGGTGCCCGACGAGCCGACACTCGACCTCCGCGGCGTCACGGTGCGCCATGGAGCACTCACGGCGCTCGCCGAGGTCGACTTCCGGGTGCGGTCCGACGAGCGGTGGGTGGTGCTCGGACCGAACGGGAGCGGCAAGACGACGCTCGTCCAACTGGCCTCGGGCCACCTCCACCCGACGGTCGGAACCGTCGACCTTCTCGGCCACCGGGTCGGGCGGGTCGACCTTCGGGACCTGAGGAAGCGGATCGGACTGGTCGAGCGCGGCGGTGTCGCGCCAACTGCGACCCGGGGCTCCCCGCCTTCGACGTCGTCCTCACCGGGCGCCATGCCGCCCTCGAGACGTGGTGGCACGACTATGACGACCACGATCGCGCTCGGGCCGCCGGGCTGCTCGCACAGGCCGGACTCGGTGACGCCGGCGATCGAGCGTTCGGCGTGTTGTCCGAGGGCGAACGCCAACAGGTCTTGCTCGCTCGGGCGCTGATGGCCGACCCCGAGCTGCTCGTGTTCGACGAACCGGCTGCCGGTCTCGACCTCGGCGCCCGCGAGCGGTTGGTGCGCCGGCTCCACGAAGTCGCCGCCGACGCCGCGTCGCCGCCGATCGTGTTCGTGACCCACCACGTGGAGGAGATTCCGCCGGCGTTCACGCACCTGCTCCTGTTGCGAGGCGGACGGGCGGTGGCGTCGGGTCCGCTGGCCACCACCCTCACGTCCGACGCGGTCAGCGCCGCCTTCGGATTACGGGTCCATGTCGACCATTGGGCCGGCCGGTACCGGGCCCGAGCCGAAGCCTCGACCGAAAACGAGTAGGGCGGGTGGGGGCCTTGTCCTCCCGCCAGGACAAGGCCCCCCGCCGTTCCGCCTGAGACTCAAGGTACGACGATCGTTGCCGGCGTCGTTGCCGGGCGCGACGTCTAAGTCTGTCAGGCGCGTGACACAAGGCCGGCTCGATCGACGACCGTGATTCGGCCCCGGCCCAACGCCACCCACCCGGCCGTCACGGCCTCGCCCAGCACGCGATTGACGGTGGCCCGCGACGTCCCTGCCAGGCTGGCCAGATCCTCCTGGGTCAGGGGCACGGTGACCGGTCCCTGCGGGCCCGAGTAGCGCTCGGCCACCTCGGCCAGACGACGACGCACCCGGCGGTCGGCGGGCAGGTGGAGCGCCTCGACCAACAGTCCCGACAAGCGCTTCACCTCCTCGGCCAGGACGCCCACCAAGAAGTCGTCGACGCTCGGATGGTCGCGTCGCAACGAGGTGAACGTGGAGTGGTCGAGCACGAGGGTCTCGGTCCGTTCGAGGGCGACGACGGTCGCCGTCCGTCGCGACGACGGGTCGAGCAACGCGAGTTCGCCGATGACCTCGCCCTCGCCCCGAATCCGCAGCGTTGCGACGTCGCCGGCCGGGGTCGTGATCCGCACTGCCACCCGTCCCCGGTCGATCAAGTGGACGGCGTCGGCCGGGTCACCCTCGTGGAAGAGGACCTCGCGTCGGGCGAACTTCCGCCGCCTCGAGGCGACGAGGAGTCGGCGTTGCTCGGCCTCGGGCACCCCGGCCAGAAAGGTCCAGGGCACGTGCGGCCCGTCGCCTAGACGGGGACGACGGCCAGCAGGCGGTCGACGAAGTCTCGGCTGCCGTCGGCCAGGTTGCCCCGGTGGATGGCGACCCCACCGATCACGTCGGCGCCCCGGCTCTCCATGATCGCCACCATCTTGTCGAGCACCTTGCCGTCGTCGATGGCGAAGGTGCAGAACACGGCGCAGCGCTTGCCAGCGATGTAGGGAACCTTGTGGAGCCGTCCGGCCCGGCCCGGCCGCTGTCCGACGAAGAAGAGCCCGTCGGTCCACGAACCCACGACCACGAGGTCGGCGTCGGCGATGGCCTGATGGGGCGCGTTGGTGACGGGAGCCACCGTCGTGGACACCCCGCGGCGCTGCAGTTCGGAACCGATGAAGCCGGCAGCCTTCTTGGTGTTGCCGGTCAGGCTCTCGTAGAGGACGACTGCCTTCATGGGTGAGGTTCTAGTGGACGCGGCGCGGGTACAGCGCGCTCATGGACCCGGCGCCCCGGTCGTGGCTCGGGCGCCTCGCGCCCAGGGAACGGTTCGAGGCGCGCGTCGTGGCCTTCGCCCTCGCCCTCAGCCTCGTCGCCATCCCCTTTTCCACCCTGCTGTTGGCTGTCATCCGCAATTCGCCGGTGACCCGCTTCGACGAGACCGTGGCCAACGATCTCCACGCCCACGTCGTCGGTCACCCGGTCGCCATCGACGCCCTCCAGTTCGTCTCCTGGCTGGGCAAGCCACTCCTGCTCGGCGTCTGCGTCGCCATTGGCGCCGCGTACGCGTTCTGGCGTGGACGGCGCCGGCTCTCGCTCTTCCTCGTCGTGGCCGCCATCGGTGGGGGCCTCGTGGACTCGGCCGTCAAGGCGGCCGTCAATCGGCCGCGGCCCGTGTTCGAGGTCCCGGTGGCAGCCGCCTTCGGCAAGAGCTTCCCCTCTGGTCACGCGATGTCGTCGACCGTCACCTACGGGGCGCTGTTGCTGGTGTTCCTCCCCGCCGTGCCGAGGGCCAAGCGTTGGGTGGCGACCACGGCCACGGTGACGTTGGTGCTGGCCATCGGGGCCAGCCGGCTCCTCCTCGGGGTCCATTTCGTCAGTGACGTCGCCGGCGGCTACGCCCTCGGTCTGGCCTGGCTCCTCGGCACCGCCGCCCTCTTCGATCTCTGGCGCCAGGAGCGTGGGGCGGGAGCAGTGGATCTCACCGACGGGCTCGAACCCGAAGCCGCAGACGACCTCACTCCCGGCGTGTGACCCCTGTCTCGTTGACCGTTACGGCCGGTAACGTTACTATGGGTAACAGCCGTCCAGAGCACCAGGAGGAATCCATGGCCACCGCCGTCGAAGACCGCATCGAGCGCCTCAACACCGCCTCGACCCGCCGGGTCATCAACCCCGATACCGAGGTCACCGGCACCCTTGCCGAGGGCCAGATCCTCCCCGACGAGCTGCTCTCGACCGTCGGCCTCGACCTCGACCTCACCGCCGAGCAGAAGGCGACGCTCTCGCGAGCCGAAGTTGCGTCGATCACCGACGCCGGCATCCGTTTCGAGGCCGTGCTGACCGCCGGCTTCGCGCTCCAGATCGCGACGTCGCCCACCAGCGTCGCCGACCCCCGCATCGAGTACCTGCTCCATGAGATCGGTGAGGAGAGCCGCCACTCCCGCCTCTTCGCCCGCCTCCACGAGCAGTGCGCCGTCGACGCCCCCAACCCCCTCGACCACGGCCTGCTCCGCTACCTGATGCGCAAGGGTGTCATGCGCATCATCAGCCTGCCGAGCCTGCTCTACACGCTCGTGCTCGCCGGCGAGGAGATCCCCGACCTGTTCCAGAAGCAGGCCTCGGAGCACCCCGACACCGACCCGTTCCTCCGTGCCGTCAACAAGTACCACCGTCTCGAGGAGGCCCGTCACCTCTCCTTCGCTCGAGCTGTACTGCCCGAGATCTGGGCCGACGCCTCGCTGGCCGAAAAGGTCGCCGTGCGCCGGGTGGCCCCGTTCGTCATCCAGGGCATGTTCGAGACCATCGTCCAGCCCGGCGTTTACGGCGCCATCGGCCTGCCGGCCTGGAAGACCTGGAAGGCCGTCAACAAGACACCCGAGCGCATCGCCTTCCGCTACGAGGCCCTCCGTCCCGTGTGCAAGGCCCTGCTCGACGCCGGCGTCTTCCGCGGCGGCAAGGTCAACCGCGGCTGGCGCCGCCTCTGCGGCGTCGACACCGCCGGCCAGCCCGCCTGAATCCCGTTTTGGGCAGCGTGAGAGCGCGATCGCGCTCTCACCCTGCCCAAAAACGAGGGGTGGCTCAGGCCTGCTCCTCGAGGAACGACACGATGACCTTGGCCGACGCCTCGGGCTGATCGCTGAAGAAGACGTGGCTGGCCCGCTCGATCATCTCGACTCGAGCGCCTGGGATGGCGCCGGCCAGCACGGCGGCGTTGGCTGGGTTGACGAGCCGGTCCTCGGTGCCTTGGACGATGAGGGTCGGACACGTGATGGCGGCCAACCGTGCCGCGCCACCCGACCATCCGACGACGCCGGCCAGTTGGTTGGCGTAGCCCTCGGGCGACGTCGGCACCGCCAGGCGCAGGGCGAAGTCTTCGTCGATCACCGATCGGGGCGTCGACGTCGAGTACACGAAAGGCACGGCGACCTCGGCCGCGTCCTCGGGTGACATCGACGCCCGCGCCGCCGCCATCTCCATCGCTGCCGGCTCGGCCGGCACCATCTCGTCGCCGCCGGTGGCCGTGCATCCGAGCACGAGCGAGCGCACCCGCTCGGGGGCTCGCAGCGCGACCTCTTGGGCGATGAAGCCGCCCATCGAGACACCGAGCACGTGGGCCGACGTCTCCCCGGCGGCGTCGAGCACCGCCAGCGCGTCGTCGGCCATCACGTCGATCGGATAGGGACCGTCAGGCACCCCGGTGCGCCCAACGCCCCGGTTGTCGAAGCGAATGGTGCGAAAGCGTGGGGTGAGTTCAGGGAGCAGGCGATGGAACATGTCCGACGGGTAACCCAGACCCATGATGAGGAGCAGCGGTTCTCCCGCGCCTTCGGCCTCCCACCAGATGCGGGCTCCCGTGCGTTCGACGGTCGGCATCAGCGTTCCTTCACTTTCGCATTGGTCTTCGAGGTCTTGGGGCCACGGCCGGCGATCGACGTGGCCACCCCCTTGCCCAGCAGTCGCCCGATGCCGAGGTAGCCGGCCAGCGCCTCTTGATCGAGTCCGGCCACCGCGCCCCGGTGCACGACCCGACCGACCTGCAGCACGTGCACGGTGTCGACGAGTTGGAGGCCGAAGGCAACGTTCTGCTCGACGAGCACCATGGTCACGCCAGTGGTGGCCACCTGCTTGAGGGTGCCGAACAGGTCCTGCACCGCCATGGGCGACAACCCGGCCGACGGCTCGTCGACGAGGATCAGCGTGGGTTCGGACATCAGGGACCGGGCCACGGCCAGCGCAGCCTGCTGACCGCCCGACATGGTGCCCGCCACTTGCGTCCGACGCTCGGCCAAAAGCGGGAACCGGTCGTAGACGCCGGCGAGCACCGAGTCGTAGCGACCGCGATCGCGTCGGCGCAACGTGTAGGCGCCGAGTCGCAGGTTCTGCTCGACGGTGAGAGCGGCGAACACCTGGCGTCCCTGGGGAACGTGGGCCATGCCCCGACGCACCCGCTCTTCCGGGCTGGCCGCCGTGATGTCTTCGCCCAAGAACGACACCGTCCCCGACCGGGCGGGAACGATGCCGGCCAGCACCTTCATGGTCACGCTCTTGCCGGCGCCGTTGAGGCCGAACACTCCCGCCACCTCACCGGGCGCCACGACGAGGTCGACGCCGTGCAGCACCGTGGTCGGGCCGAAGCCCGCCGTCACGGCGTCGAGCGAGAGGACGACGTCGCCGCTCATCCCACCGCCTCGCCGAGATAGGCGCTGATCACGTCGCCCTGGGCCGCCACCTCGTCGACCGACCCCGAGGCGATGACTTCGCCACTCGAGAGCACGGTGAGCGTGTCGCACACGTCGAGCACCAGGGGGAGGTTGTGCTCGATGATCAACACGGTGCGACCCAGTTGGTCACGGATGTCGCGGAGGCGAACGGCGAGGTTTTCGGCTGCGCCTGGCGACATGCCCGCCGACGGTTCGTCGAGCAGGACGAGGTCGGGCGCCGTGAGCAGCACGCACCCCAACTCGACGATGCGCTGCTGACCGTGGGAAAGCAGTCGGACGGGTTGGTCGGCCTTGGCCTCGAACCCGAGCGCGGCGATGGCCTCGCGGGCCCGGCTTCGCAACTCGGCCTCGACCGTCGTCACCCGACCGAACCCAGTGAGGGCTTCGGCCGACGAGTAGCGAGCCAGGCTGTGTTGGGCGAGGAGCAGGTTCTCGGTGACGGTCAAGTCCTTGGCCAATCCGATCGCCTGGAACGTGCGGCCGATTCCTGCCGCCGCTCGGGCGTGCGGCGCGAGATCGGTGATGTCCTCACCCCGGAAGGTGACCCGTCCCGCCTCGGTGGCGACAAGCCCGGCGATGGCGTTGAACAACGTGGTCTTGCCCGCCCCGTTGGGCCCGATCAGCCCGGCGATCTCCCCCGGCGCGACGGAGAACGACGCATCACGCACGGCGTAGAGATCTCCGAAGCGAACCGTGGCCCCGACGACCTGCAGCATCGGCTCGCCGGCGGCCAGTGGCGGTCGAGTGACTTCAGCCGGGCGGGGCATTCGAGGAAGGATCGGCGCCTCGCCGTCGTCATCCTGCGGAGCATCGGCGGCCGCTTTGCGTTCTCTCCGGTGTTGGAGGATCTCGGCCACGCCACCCGGATGGTTCCGCACCGCGATCATCAGACCGGCGGCGCCGATCACGAGATCCCATCCCCGCAACCCGGTGCCGAAGATGCCGATGAGGATGCGGGGCATCTCGGCGTAGACGAGCGCGGCCACCACGACGCCGACGCGACTGCCGAGTCCGCCGATCACCACGATCACGACGAGCAACAAACTGGCCTGATAGCTGAACGAACCACGTTGACCGTGCCGACGAGCGGTGCATACATCGCTCCGGCCACCCCGGCGAACGCCCCCGAGAGCCCGAAGGCGAACAGCTTGTGACGGCCGACGTCGATGCCGAACGACGCCGCCACCGGCTCGCTGGCCTTGACCGCGCGAAAAGCGCGTCCGATCCGCGAGCGGGTCACGTTGACGTCGACGAGCCAGAGGATGGCGAGCAGCACGACGATGATCGAGAGGTACTCCATCCCTTTCAGGAACACGAACGTGCCGGCGATGGGACGCGGGATCTCGATGCCCGACGAGCCGCCCGTGAGCCCCCGGGCCCGGAAGATCGACTTCTCCATCGCGTACGAGAACCCGATGGTGGCGATGGCGAGATAGAGGCCGCGGAGGCGGAGCGCCGGCAGGCCGACGAGCAGTCCGACGGCGGCGCCCAACAAGGCGGCCGCCGGCACCGAGACGAGGTACGGCAGGGCGAGGCGGTCGGCCGCCGTCAGAACGCCACAGGTGAAGCCGCCGACGCCGAGCAGGGCGAAATGGCCGAGAGAGATCTGCCCGGCGTAACCCATGACCAGGTTGAGGGCCAGAGCGGCGGCGGCGAGGCAGATGCCCTGGCCGAGAACCTGTGACTCGACGCCGGTGACGCGGTCGGGCAATACCTGGGCCCACGCCAGCGGGACGAGGAACAAGAGGGCGACGACCGAGCCCACTGTGAGCCGACGCTGCACCAGCGCGCTCATGCGACCGCCGGTGGCTTGGCCCCGAAGAGCCCGCCTGGTCGGGCGAGGAGCACGACGAGGATCACGGCGAACACGGCGAGGGTGGGGATGCCGGGCAACTCGCTGGTGATGGTGGCCGACGACACGAACACCTTGAGCAACCCGATGATGAGCCCGCCGGCGAAGGCGCCGGGGAGGCTCGACAGCCCGCCGACGAGCGCAGCCGCCGAGCGCGAAAACGAAGAGTTCGCTGGCGTATCCGGGGACGAAGTTGCCGATGGTCGGTTCGATCAACAGCGCCGCGAGGGCGCTGACGGCCGCCCCCGTGCCCCACGTGAATGCCGAGCACGCGCGACAACGAGACGCCGACGAGTCGCACGGCCGTCGGGTCGTCGGCCGCCGCCAGCACCCCGAGGCCGAAGTCGGTCTTGCGCAGGAGCACGGCCAACGCGGCCCCGACGGCGATCGTGACGGCCAGCGAGAGCAGTTGGGTCGGGCTCACGATCACGCCGGCCACCCGCAGGCCCAATCCGGCGATGGGGGCCGGCACCGTGCGCGGGCTCTCGCCGAAGACCCGGAACCCGAGCGCGAGCAGGAAGAGCAGCAGTCCGACCGTGGCCACCGCCACCGAGATGCGGCTGCTGTCGGCCATCGGGCGCACGACGAGGCGCTCGAAGGCCAGCCCGATGGCGATGGCGGCGAGGATGCCGGCGCCGGCGCCGACGATCCACGGATAACCACGGTCGGTCGTGAGGTACCAGGCGACCACCAGAGCGACGGTGCCGATCTCACCTTGGGCGAAGTTCAACACCCGCGATCCTCGATAGACGAGGACGATGCCCACCGCCAGCAGGCCGTAGATGCCGCCCTCGACGATGCCGAGGACGAGGTTCTGTCCGTTGAGGAACCCCACCTAGAACGAAGCCTTGCAGCGCTCGATGCTGCGCCAGTTGACCTTGCCCGACGGTGACCGGTACGTCTCCATGCTGTTCACCAGTCCCCCGCTGCCGTCGTGGGTGCCGAGGCGGAAGTCGAGCGGACACGTGGGAGACGTCGTGGCCGTGTAACCGTTGACCAGAAGCCCGACGATGTGGTTGCGGGTGCAGGCCGGACCGCAGGCTCGGAGCAGGTCGACGAAGCGCTTCTGTTCGACCCAGTTGAGCCACAGCAGGTCGCCGGCCACGCCCCCGATGTCGGTACTGGGTCGGTACTTCTTGTACTGGGCCTCGAACTCTTTCATGTCGCCGGCGTAGTCAGCGAACGTGCCGCTGTAGTCGCCCATCGAGTATCCGGGCCACGACGCCAAGCCGACCATGGGCGGGGTGAGGGCCTCGTCGTCGAGGGTCTGGGAGGTGAGGTTGAAGGGGAACGCCAACCAGATCGGACTGTACGACTGGGCCTTGGCCTGCTTGACCATCTGGGTGAGCGCCAGCGTGTTCTCCCAGCCGAAGACCACCTCGGCGCCGGCATTGCGGAGTTCGATCAACGCCTGGGTGTAGTTGGCCTGGTTCTTCTCGACGCCGATCGACTTGACGATCGTCAGACCCTTGGCCGCCGCCACGGCCTTGAACGCATCGAAGCCCGGCTGCCAGAACTCGCTGTTGCGGTAGAGCACGCCGATCTTCTTGCCCTGGAACCGCTTGGCCGCCAGCTGCCCGAAGGCCTCACCGACCCGCTCGACCGTGGGCTGGGTGGTGTAGCTGTACTGCTTGCCGGCCGTGCCCTTCTCGGTGGCGATGTGGTGGAAGTACAGCTCCTTGTTCTGCTCGGCCCAGTTGCGGACCGACGGGATCTGGTCGAACCCGATGCCGCCGAGGATGGCGAAGGGCGCTTTTGCCTTGCACGCTTCAGCCGCCTGCACCGCCGTCGCCGGGTCGTAGTTGTCGTTCTCGTAGGTGGCCACGATCTTGCGACCGAAGATGCCGCCCGAGTCGTTGACGGCCGAGTAGTACACGTTGAAGTCGTCGGCGGTGGCGTTGAATGCCGGACCGTAGGTGAGGGCGGCGTGGCCACAGATCCGGATCTCGGCCGCCGAGATCCCCCGGGTGTTGGCGTCGCCCGCGAACAGCTGGGGGTCGCCCGGTGCGTCAGCCGGCTTGGCCGCCGGCCCGCCCGCAGGTGCCGGACCCGTCGCGCCGCCAGCGGTTCCGGCCGCTGCCTTGGCCGTCGTCGCCGTCGTTGCCTTGGGGGCGGTCTTGGGCTTGGTCGTCGCGCCCCCAGCCGCGGGCGCGGGTGCGGGCGTGCCGTCGGCCGTCGGCGCATCGGCCGGAGCGGTTGCATCGCCAGTGGTGGGCTCGAGCGCGACGGTTGTCGAGGTGGATCCGGCCGAGAGGCTGGCGTCGGCGCCGGGCCGCTTGGCCCCCGTGCACCCCGCCATGAGCATGGCACTGGCTGCCACCACCGCCAACGTCCGCAACCTGATCCCCATGGTCACTCCCCCTCGTCCTAACGCTCGTTAGGACGAGCTGCAAGATAGAGCGCTTCATCCCCGTTCCGCAAGCGCATCCACTCTCCGGGAAGGTAGAGTTACTGCGAACGATCGTTCGGCAACACCCGTTCGTCGAACTTCCCAGGGGCCCAGCATGACCATCACCTCATTGGTTGGCAGCGACCACGCACTCCTCCCGCCGCGGGCTAAGTCCGACGGAACGCTGCGCCGGGTGCAGGAGCACACGCTCGTTCTCTTCGCCGAGCGGGGCTACCACGGGGTGTCGATGCGCGACCTCGCCGCCGCCGTCGGGATGCGAGCGAGTTCGCTCTACGTGCACGTCGACTCCAAGGAGCAGTTGCTCCTCGAGCTCATCCTGCTCGGCCACGAGGAGCACCGCGAGGGCATTCGCCGCGCCATCCTCGACGCCGAAGGCGACACGGCCGCCGCCCAACTCGCGGCCGCCACCCGAGCCCACGTCCGCATGCACGCGACCTACCCGATGCTCGCCACCGTGGCCAACAACGAGTTGCACTCCCTGGGCGACGACGCCCAGCGCGCCGTCGTCGCCGTTCGTGGCGACGCCGAGGCCACACTTGCGCGACATCCTCGACCGCGGCGTTCGACTCAGCGAGTTCGCTTGTCCCGACACGTGGTTGGCCATGGCCGCCATCGGCGCCATGGGTATCCGCGTCGCGGCGTGGTACCGCGCCGGCGAGTCGCCCTACGACGTCGAGCACGTCTGCGACCGCTACGCCGACTTCGCCCTCCGCATCGCCGGCGCCTGACCCACCTCGTTTTGGGCAGCGTCAGAGCACGATCGCGCTCTCACGCTGCCCAAAACGGGTGGTTAGCGGGCGCGGAGCCAGGCGAGGAGGTCGGCGGTGACCTCGTCGCGGTTGGTCTCGTTGAGAAGTTCGTGGCGGCCACCCTCGTAGGCGCGGAACTCGACCTCGGTGAGGCCCGACGACCGGTAGTGCTCGGCCAGGGCGGCGCCGCCCGCGGCCCCGCCGATCGGATCGACGCTGCCGTTGAGGATGAGCACCGGGAGGCCCGAGGGAATGGTCGAGTCGTCGGGTTCGGGCGGCGGGGTGGCGGCGACCGGCGACGCTGGGGTGGCCATGCGCTCGAAGCCGCACCACGGGTCGTCGATGTAGGCCGACACTTCGGCTGCATCGCGGCTCAGCCAGTCATACGGCGTCGCCGCCGGCTCGAACGCGGCGTTGGGTCCGCCCTCCCGGCGGGGCTGGTCGGCGCCGCGGAACGTGGTGCCGGTGAGGACGGCCCCGTCGAGGTCACCTCCCCACCGCCGCAGATAGCGCTGGGCGATGAACGAACCCCAGCTGTGTCCCATCAAGAGGTGAGGCACGTCGGGGTGCTCGCCGAACACCTCGACACTGACGGCGCGAGCGGCGTCGAGCACGCCGTCTTGTCCTCGCGGTCCGAGGTCGCCGATGCCGCCGGCGCCGAGGCCGGTGCGTCCGTGGCCCCGGTGATCGTCGGCGTAAACGGCGATCCCGGCCGCCGCCGCCACTCGGGCGAAGCGCTCGTAGCGCCCAGCGTGCTCGGCCCATCCGTGGAGGATGTGCAACACGCGGTCAGGGGCACCCTCCGGCAACCACCGGTAGTAGGTGATCTCGATGCCGTCGGGGTCGGTCAGCGTTCGTGTCTCCATGGCGACCGCCGACCCTAGGCTCGCCGGCCATGACGGTGACCGACCTCCCCCGCTGGGATCTCTCCGATGTCTTCCCTTCGATCGGCTCGCGCGAGTTCGCCGCCGCTCGCGAGGCGCTGGGGGCCGACCTGACCCGACTCACCGCGCTCTACGACGAACACGACGTGCGCGGAGGCGACAACAAGTCGGTCGACGACGCCACCGTCGCCGCCTTCAACGAAGTGCTCGACGAAACCAACACCGCCCTCGAGCGCATTCGGGTTCTCAGCGCCTACCTCAACTCCTTCGTGACCACCGACGCCCGCGACGATCAGGCGTCGTCCGAGATGAGCCGGCTCCAAGCCGAGCTCACGCAGATGTCGCGACTGCGCTCCCGCTTCGATGCGTGGGTCGCGGCCCTCGGCGACGACCAACTCACCGCTCGGTCCGAAGCCGCCGCCGACCACGCCTACCCCCTCCGGCGGAGCACCGAGCGGGCCGCCCACCAGATGTCCGAGCCCGAAGAAGGCTTGCTGGCCGACCTGTCGCTCACCGGTTCGACGGCGTGGGTCCGCCTCTACGGCACCTTCACCAGCCAACTCGTCGTCGACGTCGCCGGGCATGGACCGATGCCCATGAGCCGGGCCCGCGGATTGGCCTACGACGCCGACCCCGCCACCCGCAAGGCCGCCTTCGATGCCGAGTTGGCGACGTGGAGCGCCAACGACGTCCCGATCATCGCCGCCCTCAACGCCATCAAAGGCGAGGCGGCGACCGTCAACCGACGCCGGGGGTGGCCCGACGATCTCGAACCCGCGCTGGTGGCCAACGGCGTCGACCGCGCCACCCTCGACGCCATGCAGGGCGCGGTGGTTGGCGCACTTCCCGACTTCCGGCGCTATCTGCGAGCCAAAGCGGCCCTGCTCGGACACGATGGGGGCCTGCCTTTCGCCGACCTGTTCGCCCCCGTCGGCGGCACCGCTCCCCGGGCGTGGGACGAAGCGACGGCGTCGGTGCGCTCGACGTTCGCCACCTACTCCCCCGATCTCGAACGGCTGGCGACGCGGGCCGTCGACGAGCGCTGGATCGACGCCGGTCCCCGCGACGGCAAGCGCGACGGCGCCTTCTGCATGAGCGTCGACGCCGACCGGTCAGCCGTGCTCATGAACTTCGACGGCTCGTTCCGGAGCGTCCAGACCCTCGCCCACGAACTCGGCCACGCCTATCACAACGTGACGTTGGCGGGCCGGACGCCGCTGCAGCGCCAACTCACGATGGCCCTGGCCGAGACGGCGAGCATCTTCTGCGAGACGATCATGGTGCAACACACGCTGGGCGAGGCCGAGCCGGCCGAACGCCTGGCCATCGTCGAGGGCGACCTGCAATCGGCCTGCCAGGTCGTGGTCGACATCCACTCGCGCTTCCTCTTCGAGCACTCGTTCTGCGCGGCCCGGGCCAAGTCGACCGTCTCGGCCACCGAGGCGTGCGGGCTGATGAGCGACGCCCAGGCGGCGACCTACGGCGACGGCCTGTCCGACCGCCACCCGTACATGTGGGCGGCCAAGCCCCACTACTACTCGAGCGCCTATTACAACTGGCCGTACACCTTCGGGCTGCTCTTCGGCCTCGGCCTCTACGCCCGCTACGCCGATGACCCCGACCGCTTTCGCTCCGGGTACGACGACCTGTTGTCGTCGTGCGGGCTGGCGCCGGCGGCCGAACTCGCGGCCCGCTTCGACATCGATGTGCGCTCGGGCGACTTCTGGGCCGCGTCTCTGCGCGTGCTCCAGGATCGCATCGACGAGTTCGTCAGCCTCGCTGCGAGCTAGGGGTTGGCGGCGGCGTACGCGTCTCGGACCTCGGTCGAGATCCGCCCCTTGTCGCCGACGGTGAAGCCGTTGGCCTTGGCCCACTCGCGGATGGCGCCGACATCGGACGCACCCGACCCTCCGCCAGCGCGAGCCGATGTCGACCGGCCCCGGCCGCCGGCGCGGCGGGCATTGGCCGTCCACCGCTCGAACTGAGCGCTCAACTCGGCGTTGTGGGTTGGACAGAGATCGAGCTCCCACTGCTCCCGACCCCACCCCAACGTCACTCCGGTGGGATCCTCGGTCGTCTGCCCACACACGTCACAGGTGACGGTCTCGATGATCTGTCGTTGCCTGGCCACGTCCCGACTTTACGTGGCCGAGGACGGCTAGCATTTGGTTCGATAGTCGAACAGTTCGTCATCGACCACCACCGGGGGAACCAGCACATGAAGATCGACGCGGAGGCCGCCGGCCTCGACGCCAGCCGCCTCGCTCGCATCGACGAGCACTTCACGAGCCGCTACATCGAGCCCGGCAAGATCGCCGGATGCTCGATCGCGGTCGCCCGGCACGGTGCCGTCGGCTACTACAAGCATTTCGGCCTGGCCGACCTCGAGCGTTCGACCCCCGTCACCGACGACACCATCTGGCGGATCTACTCGATGACCAAGCCGATCACCGGCGTTGCGCTCATGAGCCTCTACGAGCGGGGACACTTCCAGCTCACCGATCCCGTGCACCGCTTCATCCCCTCGTGGCGGGGCATGAAGGTCGAGGAGACAGCGCCCGACGGGTCCAAGCGACTCGTCGACGCCGTGCGCCCCCCGACCGTCAAAGACGTCATGATGCACATGGCCGGCATCGGGTTCGCGCTGCAAGCCGCGCCGGCAGAGCAGGGTGGTATCGCTCGCTCGAGCATCTTCACCGAGCGGGGCGTCACCCTCGAAACGCTCGCCGACCACGTCGGGCAGGCGCCGCTCGTCAACCAGCCCGGCACCCGATGGAGCTACGGCCTCCAGACCGACATCTGCGCCCGGCTCGTCGAGGTCATGTCGGGCCAGAAGTTCGGCGACTACCTCAAGACCACGATCTTCGATCCCCTGGGCATGACGAACACCGGCTTCCAGGTGCCTGAGGCCGACGTCTCGCACTTCGCCGCCAACTACAGCCGGGGCGCCGACAAGAAGCTCGCCCTCCTCGAGGACCCCGCCACCAGCCCGTACCTCAAGGACCGCAGCCTCCAATCCGGCGGTGGCGGACTCGTCGTCGACGACGCCCGACTACCTCCGCTTCGCCCAGATGCTCACCAACGGCGGCGAGCTCGACGGCCACCGCATCCTCGGCCGCAAGACCGTCGAGCTCATGGGCACCAACCACCTGCCCGGCGGCGGCGAGCTACGCCAGTTCGCCGCGCCCGGCGGCTACGGCGAGGTCGGCTTCGACGGCAACGGCTTCGGACTCACGATGTCGGTCGGCCTCGGCCAGGCCGCCACCGCCTCGATCGGCTCGCCCGGCGAGTTCATGTGGGGCGGGGCGGCGTCGACCATCTTCTGGATCGACCCCGTCGAAGACCTCTCGGTCGTGTTCATGACCCAGCTCATGCCGTCGGGCTCGTTCAACTTCCGCGGCCAACTCAAGACCTTGGTGTACCCCGCCATCGTCGACTGAACATCGCGCAGACTGGTCCTTGCGCAATCCGGACAATCTGCTTACAGTGCGCGAAGAGTCGCATCTGCGGGGTGCGGCCGGATCCTTGGCGGGAGTAGATCATGCGGGCTTTTCGTGCACGACGCGCGGTGGCAGCAGCCATCGCACTTGTTGGACTTGTCGCGGTCGGCCTGCCGGCCGGAGGTGTCGAAGGGACACTGCCCGGTGGCACGACGATCGCCGTCGACATCACGGCTCCGGCCGCTGGGGAGGTGGTGCCCTACGGGGCACCCGTCCCGATCACCGGCACGGCGTCGATCGGGGCCACCGCTCCGACGGCACCCAACACCGTGTTGATCTACGACCTCGACGTGTCGGGCAGCACGACGACGGCGGGCACGCCTGCCACCGTCGCAGCCTGCGGCAATCAGAACGTCTCCGAGGACACCCTCTCGGGCACGACCCTCGACTGCGAGATCAAGTCGCTCATCAACGTCAACCAGTCGGCCATCGCCCGTGGCACGATCAGGGATGCCGGTGTCGTGGCGCTGGGCGGCTCCACCAGCAGCGGCCCCAACATCAACGACTCTCGGCAGGGCGACGTCAGCCCGGTCGGGGGCGTGCAGCTCCTCGCGTCGCCCAGTGCCGACGTCAACAACGGCGGCGGTCCGGACGTGGAGGAAGTGCTCCACTCGGCGTTCATCCCCGGTCTGCGCCAGTTCACCTCCGTGGCGGCACCGAACTCCAGCACCAACTACGAGCAGTCGGTCATCGTGGCCACGAGCTCGGCGCGCACGTCAGCGGCCACCAACCGCATCGTGGTGTTGGTGTCCGACGGCGAAGCAACCATGGGGTCGAGCGGACACGACGGGCTCCCGGCCGGTGGCTCGTTCAGCAACGAGACCCAATTCAAGGCGTGGGTGCAGAGCATCGCCGTCGGCACCACAGGAAGGCCGGTCAAGTTCTTGACCTTCGCCGTCGGCTCAGCCGGCCAATGCCAACCGCCGTCGTCGGGCTGGAACCAGTACGGCACGCTGAAGGCGATCGCCGAGGCCACCGGCGGGACGTGCCAGGTCGTGTCCGATCCAGCCGTCCTCCCGACCGTCGTGCCCGCGGTGGTCGACGCTCGACTCACCGGCCTCACGGTGACCGTCGACGGCCTTGGCGTCCCCGCCACCCTGAGTCAGGCGCCGCCCGTCACGGGGCCGGCCAGCCTGACCTGGTCGGCGAGCGCCGCCGGATTGTTGCCCGGCACCCATGAGATCTGCGCCCGGGTGACGGGCACCGACAGCGGCGGCCCCGGAGGGGTGCAGGACTGTCGCACGATCGAGGTCAAGGCCGTCACGATCGACGGGCCCTTCGGCGGCAGCGCCGGCGACCTCGAAGGCTCCCCCGTGGCGATCTCGGCCAACGTGAACGGTACGGCGACCTTCGCCGGCTGGACCTACGCGCCGGGCGCATCGGTCGACCCCGGCGCCACGTGCGCCTTCGACGACCCCACCGCCAGCGGACACGATCGTTCGCTGCACCGACGACGGGGTCTATGACCTGGTGGCCCAGACGTCATCGCCGCCCGACACCACCACGACGACGCTCACGCTGGCCAACGCCGCACCGACTCTGGGGGCGCCGATCCTCACACCGACCGGCACCGTGTTCACCGGCAGCACGGTCACGCTCGAGGCCTCCTTCGGCGACGCCGGAGCCAACGACACCCACACGTGCTCAGTCCTGTGGAGCGACTCGATCACCACCACCGGCGCCGTCACCGAGCCGACAACCACCACCCCGGGATCGTGCTCGTCCAGCCGGGCCCTGAACACGCCCGGCTCCTACGGCGCCACCGTCACCGTGACCGATGACGACCTCGCGTCCGACACCCGGTCAACCGCCACCAACGCTGACATCGACGTGGTCGACCTCGTCATCGAGGGCGGGAACGGGGCCGGTGGCTCCTTCGCCGGCGTCGAGGGCACGGCGATCCTCCCCGCCGTGCAGGTGCCTGCCGGGACCGCCCTGTCGTGGAGCGTGTCGGAAGCGATTCCGGCCACACCCGGAACCAACTGCGCCGTGACGAATTCGACGTCGGATCATCCCTCGATCCTCTGCAACGACAATGGCGAGTTCATCATCGAGGTCGAGGCGCTCCTCAATGGCCAGACGGCGAGAGCCCGGCTGCCGTTGCACGTCGAGAACGCCTCTCCCGTGCTCGCCATCCCGACCCTGAGCCCGACCGGCACGATCTTCCCCGGCACCACGATCACGGTGACGGGCACATTCACGGACGCGGGTAGCAACGACACCCACACCTGCGCCGTCGATTGGAGCGACGGCGAGCACACGACCGGCTCGGTCGCCGGCCTCACGTGCACCGCCAGCCGCGTGCTCAACACCGTCGACGTCTACACGGCGACCATGACCGTGACCGACGACGATCACGGAAGCGACACCCGGTCGACCACCGAGGGTGCCAACGGCACCATCACCGTCACCACCATCTCCATCCCGCCGGGTGATGGGCCCGGGGGTGCGTACACGGCGCTCGAGGGTTCGCCCGCCCATCCGACCGTGAACGCTCCGGCCGGCGTCACGTTGGCGTGGTCGGTCACCCCCGTCTCCGTCGATGGCGGCGCCACCTGCTCGATCGCCGGTGGCAACGGCGCCACACCGTCGGTGACGTGCACCGATGACGGGACGTGGAACCTGCACGTGACGGCCTCGACCGGGGGCTACTCGACGAGTGCCGATGTCGGCCTCGTGACGTCCAACGTGAGCCCGGTGGTCACCCCGCCGACGGTCAGTGCGGCGCTGGTCGCCGTGGGGAGCCCGGTGACCGCCACCTCGACCTATAGCGACGCGGGGTCCAACGACTCGCACACCTGCACGGTCCGCTGGGGTGATGCCGCCTTCCCGTCGCCGGGCACCATCGACGCCGGCGCCCACACGTGCTCGGCCACGAAGTCGTTCGCCACCGCCAACGTCTATCGGATCACCACCACGGTGACCGATGACAACGGGGGCGTCGGTACGGCGAGCTACGAGTACGTGGTCGTCTACGACCCGGGCGCCGGCTTCGTGACCGGCGGCGGCACCATCGATGTCCGACCCGGCTCGTACACCCCCGACCCGACCAAGGGCGGAAAGGCGAATTTCGGGTTCAACTCGAAGTACGACAAGAACTCGTCGACCCCCAAGGGCAACACCGAGTTCCAACTGCACTCGGCTGGCATGAACTTCAAGGGCGACGTCATGCAGTGGTTGCTCGTCTCGGGCAACCGGGCCCAGTATCGGGGCGCGGGCACCGTCAACGGGGTCTCGGGGTACAGCTTCCTCGTGACGATCGTCGACGGCGGCAAGACCGGCGACCAGTTCCGTATCAAGGTGTGGAACGCCTCCGGGACCCTGTTCGACTCCGAGATGGGCACCACAACGGCGCTCGATTCGGCGCCGGCAACGCCGCTGACCGGCGGGAGCATCGTCATCCACGACAAGTAGGCGTTTCTGTCACACCCGTCTGGTTCCCTTCGATGTATGGGGAACCAGACGGGCGTGGCAGACAAGACGAACAACGGGCACGACGGGCGGCTCGAGGCGATCATGACCCGAGCGGCGGCGGGCGAGGGGGCGGCGGCCATTGCCCTCTACGACGAGTTCGGGCTCGCCATCGCCCGGGCCATGCGCCGCCACCTCGCCGACCTCGGCGTGCAGCGCATCGGCGAGGAGGAGCTCCACGAGCTGACGATGGACGCCTGCCTCATCCTCTTCGACCGGGCCCGCGGCTGGCGAGCTGACGGCGGCGCCACGCCGTGGGTTTGGGCCGCCCACCGTCTCCGGGGATTGGCCAGCAGCCACATCGGGCAATGGTCGGTCGAGTTCGACGACGGCCTCCACGACGTCGAGGCGCCCGGCCTCAGGGACGCCGACGACCCCGACGAGCTCGACGTGCTGCGTGGCCTTTCGCATGAGCGCGGCCGACGTTGCCGGCTACGCCGCCGCCCTCGAAGCGGCGGCCACCAGCACCCGCAACCAGCAGATCCTGCTCGCCTACCGGGTGCAGTCGTCGATGGGCGACCGGTCACCGGCCCACACCATCGGGCAGCGCTTCGACATGTCGCCTGCCGCCATCCGCCAGGTGGTCAAGCGCACCAGCGACAGGCTGGCGGTGGCGCTCGCCGTGGCCGACGCCGCATGACTTCCGCCCCTCGCCCCGTCGACGTCGACGGCGACCCAGCCTACGACGAGGCTGAAGCTGCATGCCGCGCCCGCCACCCCACCGCTCGCTGGGAGCCCGACCTCGACCGCATGGCCCGCCGGGTCGCCACCCACCGGCGTTCTCGGCGTCCGTCCAGCGACGAGGCCACCACAAAATGACCCAATCGAGCCATGGCGGACGACGGCGCAGATGTGGCATACCGGAGGGGTGGCCATCCTCCACCCGCGCCTCCCGTGGCGGCGCGCCCCCCGCACGGTCTTCGTGCTCGGCGGCGGCGGCAACCTCGGCGCTCTCCAAGTGGGGATGTTGCGGGCCGCCCTCGAGCGGGGCATCGTGCCCGACGAGGTCGTCGGTTGCTCGGCCGGCGCCATCAACGCCGCCATGGTCGCCGCCGACCCGTCGGGTGGCCGCCTCGACGAGCTCGCCGACCTGTGGGCCAACGGCCACGACTCGATCGTGGCCCCCTTCGGCCGCTTCGACGGCGTCCGACTGCTCACCCACCGAGGCAACTCCCTCCAGAGCAACGACAACCTCCGCGCCCTCCTGCGGGCCCGGCTCCCGCACCTGAGGTTCGAAGACTTCGCTATCCCCTTCCACGTCGTCACCACGTCGTTGACGACCAACTCCGAGCGTTGGTTCTCCAAAGGCGACGTGGTCGAGCCGCTGCTGGCGTCGGCGGCGCTGCCCGCCATCTTCCCGCCCGTCGTCATCGACGGCGATGTTCTCGTCGACGGGGGTGTCATCAACAACGTGCCCCTCTCCAAGGCCATCGAGTTGAAGCCCAACCGCATCGTCGTGTTCCACGTCGGCAACTTCGAGCGGCCACGACCCGCGCCCAAGCGGCCGATCGACGTGTTGCTCCACGCCTTCTCCGTGTCGCGCTCGTATCGCTTCGCGGCCGAGTCGACCCAGGAGGTTCCCGAGGGCGTCGAGCTGGTGATCCTGCCCAGCGTCAATCCCGGCAAGCTGCGCTACAACGACTTCAGCCGATCAGGCGAGCTCATCGAGCGGGCCCACCTCGCCACCGGCGACTACCTCGACACGCACGCCGCGGCCGCCGCCTCGCGCTGACCCCGGTCGTAGAGTCGGGGCATGGACGGGATGCACGACCTCGGCGGGCGGCTGGGCTTCGGGCCCGTCGACCGACTCGAAGACGCCGTGTTCCGAGCGCCGTGGGAGCGCCGGGCCATGGGCATGACCTTCGTCGGATTCATGCGCGGGTTGTCCAACGGCGGCCAGTTCCGCCACTCGATCGAGCGGATGGATGCCGTCCACTACCTCTCGTCGGCCTACTACGAGCACTGGACGACGGCCATGGCCACCCGCTTGGTCGAGACCGGCGTCCTCGATCGGACCGCGCTCGAGGCCGAGACGGGTGGACCGTTCGCGCTGAGCCGTCCCGAGCATCCCCAGGCCGCCGACGAAGCGCGTCAGCTGCCCGAGCCCGGTCCCCCGCTCGCCGTCGGTGATCGGGTGCGGGTGACCGCCGGGCCTCGGGTGGGCCACACCCGGTGCCCTGCGTACGTGCGCGATCGCTGCGGCCACGTGGTCCGCATCGACCGACCTGCGTCTCTGGCCGACCTCGAGGCCCACATCGACGCCCGCCGCCAGGAGACTTCCTATTGCGTCGCCTTCGACGCCGGCGAGTTGTGGGGCGCGGCGGCCGAGCCGGCCACCGTCCACGTCGACCTTGCGGCGTCGTATCTCGCGGAGGCCTGAGCATGGAACATCACACCCATGATCCATCACCCATCGAGGCTCGGGTTGCCGCCCTCGAGTCCCTCCTCGTCGAGAGCGGCTACCTCACCAGCGACGAGATCGACGCCTTCGTCCAGCGCTACGAACACGACATCGGTCCCATGAACGGCGCCCGGGTCGTGGCCCGCGCCTGGGTCGACGCCGAGTACCGCACCCGGCTGCTCACCGACGCCACCGCCGCCATCGCCGAGCTCGGGTTCGGCGGCCCCGAAGGCGCCCTGATGATCGTGGCCGAGAACACCACCACCGTGCACAACGTGGTCGTGTGCACGCTGTGCTCGTGCTATCCGTGGCCGGTGCTCGGCCTTCCCCCGGAGTGGTACAAGAGCGCGCCGTATCGGTCGCGGGTCGTGCGCGAGCCCCGAGCCGTCCTCTCGGAGATGGGGTACGAGCTCTCCGACGACGTCGAGGTGCGGGTGTGGGATTCGAGCGCCGAGGCCCGATACCTCGTCCTGCCGCTCCGCCCCGAAGGAACCGACGCACTGACCGAGGACGAACTGGCTGCCCTCGTCACCCGCGACGGCATGATCGGCGTGGCCCCCACGTGACCCTCGCCACCGATGATCCCCTCGGTCCGCCCCGCAGCAACGGCGAGCTCACCTTCGACGCGCCCTGGCAGGGCCGCGCCTTCGGAATGTGCGTCGTCGTGCTCGAACGCCAGGGGCTCACCTGGGATGACTTCCGGCCCCATCTCGTGGCAGCGATCGCCGAGCACCCCGACGCGCCGTACTACGACGCCTTCGTCATCGCTCTCGACCGACTCCTCGGCGAACTCGAGCTGATCGCCTAGCTCCGGCGGTTGAGCATCATGGCCACGATGGGGCTCGGCTCCGCCGGCTGCCACGACTTGTAGGCCTCGCCCCGACTCATGGGCCACTCGTGGTCGATGTCGATGCGGGTGCCCGGTGTGGTGGCGCCGGCCAACACCGTGACCGCCGTCTCGAGCACGCGCCGGTGGACGGCCGTCTCGCCGGCGGGCCCGAAGCTGTGCCCGAAGGGAAACTCGACGCCGACGATCCGGGGTGTCAGGAGCCACTGGGCGACGTCGGGCATCATCGTGACGGTCACGGTCGGGATGCCGGTTGCTTCGACGAGACGTGCCAACACGGGCACGTTCTTGCAGCAATCGGGTCAGGTGGGTGCCAGCACCAGCGCGTCGACGTCTTCGCGCTTGAGCCGGGCTGCGATCTCCGGACCGGTCGAGCGCTGCCACTCGTCGAGCCCCGCCTGCTGGTAACCCATGACCGCGTAGTGCGTGTCGGCCGACGATCCGACGATGCCGTCGTCGACCAGCCCGTCGAGCGTGCGGAGCGGCAGCGACACCTCATGGTCGGCCAGCGTGTCGGTGGCATTGACGTGGAGGTGGGCCATGCCCAGCTCGCCCTGCGCCGTCGAACGGGGGATGGCCCGCCACGACGGATCACCCCACCCCGGTTCGCGTCGCTCGCGGTCGAGATCGAACGATTCCTGGCCCTCGACGAACAGCCCGGCCGACGACAACAGTGCGATCTTGGCCTCGGCCAGTCGCTTGTCGAACGGCGCCCACACCGGCTCGTCGTGGCCCGCAACGCGAGGCGGCTCGGCGTACATGGCCCGGAACGAACGAGGCAAGAAGGCGTAGGAGTCGACCTGCATGCGGTGAGCCTACGGCCAGGTGCCGTCGATCCACGTCGGCTCGCCGTCGAGCAGCGGCACCACGTGCTCGCCCCACCACGCCGACTGGGCTTCGTCGTTGGCCAAAGCCTGGTACGCCTCCTTCGACTCGAAGATCACGCAGTTGACGAACTGCTTGCCGTCGTCACCGACCAGAACGTAGGAGTCGTGGAACCCCGCCACCTGCCGCTCGGACTTCCAGCGGTCGAGGCTGGCCTGGAACTGTTCGACGCCGACACCGTCGGCGAACCTGGCGATCATCACCGTGCCGTATGCGCTCATGCCTCGAAGGGTAACGCCGTTCACCTCGGCTGGGAAGGGGTCAGGCGGCCATGGCCACATCCTCGAAATACCACACGAAAGGCGCGGCGACGGCGAGCAATCGCGACATCGCCGTGCGCCGGCTGACGACGACGACCTCGACCCCGGCGGCGTCGAGGTCGACCACCAGCGAGGCGAACACGTGGTCGCCGCTGGCCACCACCACTCGGTCGAAGCGGCCCACGACATTTGCCACCGACGCCTCGTCCAACAGGATGCGATCGGCGCCGTCGACGCCTCGGGCCTTGCGAATGCTGGCCCCCGCCCACCGATCGTGGACGGGAAAGACCAGCGAAGCGCCGCAGGCCACCACCCGGAGGTCGTTTTCACCAGGGCGGACCACCTGCTCGTAGTGCGCCAACGCACGGTCGACCTCGATGGCATCGGCCCCCGAGCCGCCGACCAGATTCTCGATGTCGACAACGTGCAGCGCGCGGCCGGCCGGCACCCGGCGATCCCGTCGACACATCGTTCGTTTGGTGGTCATCCCGTCCCCCTCATCCCGTCTCCCTCACGCTCTCCTGCGAAGGTAAAGCACCCCTGTGACACGAACCGGGTCACGGCTCGTACCGGCGCCGGCGGTCGTCCTCGGCCACCTTGCCCCGGCCGCGGTAGAAGTCCTCCTTGAGCGCGCGTCCGGGCTGCGGGCGGGGCCGTCCGGAAGCGCATCAGTCCGAGATCGAGTTCGGCCATCGCCAGCCGTGCGCCGGGCCCGTCGGCGGCGAACGCCTGGGTCGAACCGGCCCCGAACCCGATCTGCCCGCCTTCGGAGTAGGCGTCGAACCCGGCACCGAGGAACAGGAAGGTCCAGCCCTCCTCCTTCTTCGCCTCGATCAGGCGCCGCACCGCCTCCCCGCTGAATCGGCTGCTGGCGTTCTCCTCGCCGTCGGTGTAGACGGCAACGACCGTCTCCTCGACCCGCTTGTCGAGCACCCGTCGCTGTTCGGCCCGCACCGACGCCTTGGTGATCAATTCGCCCACTGCGTCCCACAGCGGCGTCGCTCCCCGGGGAACGAACGTCCGCCGGCTGAGGCCGCGCATCTTGGCGAGCCGAACGCCGTCGGCGAGCACCTCGAAGGGGTCCTCGCCGTCGAACTGGACGAGGGTCATGCGCCCCCGGCCCGGCAGCGCCCGCTGGTGGTCGAGGAAGGTGTTGAACCCGCCGATCACGTCGGGGGCCATGGATGCCATCGACCCGCTGCGGTCGAGCAGGAAGTGGACGTGGACGGTGGTCTCATCGGAAGGCTCTGGTTGGGTGGTCATGCCCCTTCGACGCTGCCGTTGCCACGATGTGACACCTACGCTTCGATCCGTGATCGTGCCCGACGACAAGAACTGGACCTGGGTGCTCGACCGAGCTTGCCCCGAGTGCGGATTCGAGGCCTCGGCCGTCCGGAGCGCCGACGTGGGCGAATTGGTGCGCCACAACACGATGCGTTGGCGCGACCTCCTCGCCGCCGGCGTCATCCGCGCCGGCCGGCCCGACGACGCGACCTGGTCGCCCCTCGAGTACGCCTGCCACGTGCGCGACATCTACGTCCGCTACGACGCCCGGGTCGTCCTGATGCTCACCGAGGACGACCCCTACTACCCCAACTGGGATCAGGACGCCTCGGCTCTCGACGACCGCTACGACGAACAAGATCCCGCCACCGCCGTCGCCGAGCTGACGGCCGCCGGCCTCGCCCTCGCCACCCGGCTCGATGGTCTCAGTCCCGAGCAGTGGCAGCGTCCCGGTCGCCGCAGCGACGGCGCCTCGTTCACCATCGACACGCTCACCCGCTACATGGCCCACGACACCTTCCACCACGTCTGGGACCTCACCAAGTCCTAAATCCTCAATCGGCTGTCACAACGAGGCCGGACCATCGTCGAGGAGGTGGGATGGGCGACGACCACGACGACCACGACGAGCGATACGAGCGAGAACGCTGCCGCCGGCTCATGCTGGACTGGCTCCTGAGCGCAGACGCAAAGGCCGCCGCCGGCGCCGAGCTCACGAGGCGGGGCCTCACCTATTACGACGGCGACGAACTCATCAGCGAGACCTACTTGAAGCTGGCCCGCACGGCATTGGCCACCGTGCCCGACAAGCCCGTGGCCTACGCCCGCACCGCGCTGGCCAACGCCGCCCTCGATCTCCTGCGGGCGCGAAGGCCCGCTTCGCCGACCGACTTCGACGACGAAGCCACCCACGTTGCCGCGCCCCATCACCTCGAACCCGACAACATCGTGGAACTCACCAACCACCAGGACGACATTCGCCGCTCGCTCCACGCCAGCCTGGCGTCGACCAAGTCGTGGATCGTCGCCGCCGCCCTCAACGCGGTCACGCTGGCCGCCCATCCCGATGTCCAGCTCCCCGCTCGCGTTCCCCGACCGGCCGATCCCAGTGACGGGCAAGCCGATCTTTGGGCTGCGCTCTGGTTGGCCGGCGAACGTCACGTCTTTGCGTCGAAGGCCGACCCCGACGACTCGGCCAAGCGGCGTCAGGCCCGCTCGCGTGCGCTCAAGAAGGTCACGCAACTTCTCATCAGCGCCGCCCGAGCCACGGACCGGAGCGGGCTCGATGGCTGACCTCTGGATCCCTCTCGAGAGTCGCCACGCCGTCGTCGATCCCGACACCGGCATCGTCCGCGTCGTCGGCTGGCTCCCTGGGCCGGCCGGCGTTTCGGCCCTCGCCCTCCACGAGGGACTGACGGTGGCCGTCGACCACGCTCGACCGACCACGCTCCACGAGGTGGCCCTCGACGTGAGCGACGGCGTCGCCCAGCACACCCTCGACCTCCTCCCCCATCTGGTGGGCGACGACGCGACCAGTTCGGTCGTGGCGCTGGCCCGCTCGAGGGACGGCGGCCGCTCGGTCTCGCTCCCCGGATCCCGGCGAGGTCGCGAAAGGGGCAGGAACCGCGACGTGCGAGCGTTCGCGCAGCTCGCACTCGCCGCCGACCTCGGCGACGATCCCGCCGGTAGCGACGCTGCCCGCGGCGTGGCGCTGCTCGAGGCGACGGCCGCCGCCCAGCAGCTGGCCTTGGCGCTCGACCACGGCTTCGTGCTGCGGGCCCTCGACCTCCTCGAAGGGCCGACGCCGATCCCTGATCCCAACGTGGCGTATGCCGCGTCAAGCCTCGCCCGCGCCCTCGCTGGCGGGTTCTCGGGCACGATGTCGCTCCGACTGCGACGCCTCGCGGAATCGTTGGCGCGGACAACCGACATCGCCGCGTTCAGCATGCCCGCGGCGTTCAGCATGCCCGCGGCGTTCGGCGCGCGCGCCGCCCGCGCCCCACCGCCACGCCCGGCGTCCCGGGGGCCCAGTCGGGTCCTCCGATCGAAGTCGTGGGCGAGGTCCGGGGCTGGGCCGGGCTCGACAAGGGCGCCAATGTGGCCGTGTTCGCCTCGACGGCACCCGCCGGCACCTGGGCCAGGGTCTTCCGGCGCCACGATCGGGTGCTCCTCGGGATGGCGCCGATTCTGCGCCACGGGCCCAACGACTCCGCCGTGATCGTGGTGCCGCCGTCGGCTCCATCGGACCTCGTCGTCGATCTGGTCGCCGAGCCCGCCCAACCGTTGCGCAGCCCCACCCACGTCGCCGTCGCCGAGGCCATCCGCACCGGCCGCCTCGCCGCCAGCCAGTCCCGTCGGCGCCTGCCTTGGGCCACGGCGTCGTGGCGTTCATGCGCCGACGCATGGGAGCAGGCCGGCGACCAGCAACGAGCCAATCTCGCCCGCCGCTTCGCCGACGGCGACGACGATCGCCGCACCCGGACCGGCCCCGTTCTGCTGGCCGACGAACTGTCGTAGCGTCCGCACGGTGAACGGCTCCCTTGATCTCGACGCCCGCCGCGACCAGGACGTCTGGCCCGCCGGTGCCTAGGGGTATCCGTGCCAACGAGGTCGAGGTGCTCGAACGGTTGCTCGGCTTCGCCGTTGCCGACCGCCCCAACGTCTTCGACTTCCGCACGCCGACCTCGGAGAAGCGGGCCCGCACGCCCAAGCTCCGAGCCGTCGTCGCCGCCAAGGGCGACCGGTGCCTCATCGCCTACGCCGGCGAGTGGGAAAACACCCGTCGCAACCTCACCTCGTGCTCCGGGGCGGCCGAATGCGTCGACCACCTCGTGCCCCTCAACTCCAACCGATTGCGCAAGGTGCTCGGCGTCAAGCCGCTGCCGGGACAGAAAGTCCTCACCCAGGAAATCGGGTCGGCCCACATCGACAACGTCATCCCCGCCTGCCGCGGCCTGCAACGGACGCAAGCAGCAGCGGATCGAGGGCGCCTTGATCCGCTCCCTGCTCGCTATTTCCCTGGCCGACTAACCGCCTCGACAACGGCAGTCGACGACGATGCGAGCGCGGCGAGCGCATCGAGTTCTCGCCGCATCGTTGAGGCCACGAACCGCCTCCAGAACGGTGCGCTCCACGCCACCCACGCCGGGAGCCAGTACTGCTCCACGTGGGTCACATCGCATCCGCCTTCGGCCCGGTCGACCAAGTCGAACCAGCCGACGACGTGGACGCCGCAGGGGTCGGTCACGCTGGCGCTGTCGAAGCCGTCGTCGCGCAGCGAGTAGCTGAACCTCGCGTCCCAGCGCACGACGCCGAGCATCCGCCCCCGAGCCTGGTAGCTCCCGGCCACGTCTGAGTCCGGTGTCACCACGACGCGGTCGACCTTCGGTTCGAATTCGGCCAGAGGTGCGACGGCGTGGAGCACACGCCGCACCTCCATGGCCGCCACCGGAGCCGCCATGGTGACCGTCACCGCGAAGGTGGGCGCGTGCTCCACGGCGGTCACGACGCCGCGGCCAGCAGCGAGCCGGTGGCAAGGTAGACCTCGCCGAGCGGCTCGACCCGAGGAGTCGGCAACCCGACCTTGGTGAGCATCGCCTGGAACTCCTCGCCCGTCGACCACGACTCGAAGTCGGCGCGGGAGGGGCACGAGTCGAAGACCGTGATGCCGCCGGGACGGTCGACGCACAGGTTGACCACGAGCTGTCCGCTGGGGGCAGCCGCCACCAAGCGGTCGTAGCCCTCGTGCAGCGTGTCCTGGTCGCCGTCGAATTGGTAGGCGCTGAGGTACATAGTGATTCCTTTCTGGTCTGATTGTTGGGATTGGTGATCAGCCACGGAGCCGGTAGAACCGGAACATGTCGTGGTCGATGGGCAGCACCTCGACCGACGCGAAGCCGGCCTCCGCGGCGTAGCGCTCGAGGGTGGCGGTGCGCAGCACGGTGCCCGTGGCCGCCGAGCCGTCCTCGCTGCGTCCGACCGGCAGGCAGTGCAGCACGCTGGCGCGTAGAAGAGGCGCTGCATCGGGTCGGGGTCGTTGGCCGTCAGGGCGTCGGCGGCTCGCTCGTCGACGACGAACACGGCGCCGTCCGTCGGCGACAACGGCCGCATGGCGGCGAGCGCCTCGACCGGGTGGGCCATGTCGTGCAGTGCCTCGAAGCAGCAGACGAGGTCGTACCGTCCCGTCGATCCCGGCAGAGCGGCTCGGCGTGGAACTCGACGCGGTCGGCCACGCCCGCTGCCTCGGCGTTGGCTCGGGCGTCGGCGATCGACGCCGCGTCGGTGTCGAAGCCGTCAACCGTGCCTGGTCGAAAGGCCTTGGCCAGCGCGATCGACGACCAGCCGCAGCCGCAGCCGACGTCGGCCACCATCGCCGGGCCGGCCTCCAGGCGGGCGACGACGTCGGGCATGGCCGGCAGCCACTCCGCCGCCAGCAGGTTCGTGAACTGCGGGCGGTTGGCCGCCGCCTGGGCCCGGCGGATCCACTCGCCGTAGCCGCCGAAGCTGATGCCGGTGCCGGCCCGGTACGCCTCGACCAGTTCGGGGAGCACGGCTGGTCCGGCGACGGCGAACGTGGCCAGCGGGGCGACGCAGGCGAGGCTGTCTGGGTCGAGCAGGCAGGCCTGCGTGCGCGACCGGAAGGCTGAACACCCGGGCGTCGGCGTCGCCGGCGTCGGCTGTCGATGGCGACGAAGCCGGCCGTGGCCTGCTGCTCGAGCCACTCCCGGGCGTAGCGGGCGTCGATGTCCGGCGCGCGCGGCCAGTTCGGGCGGCGAGGCCGGGCCGTCGGCCAGGGCCTCGTAGAGCCCGAGGCGCATGCCCAGCTCCACGGTGGCGAGCTCGAAGGTGCCGATGGCGGCCATGAGCGACGCGCTCGGCGAACGCGCCGATGGCGGCCTCGATGTCGGCGTCGTCGGGTCGTGGTCTGCAACGTGGTTGACACTTCGGGTGACGTCCTCCTGCGGTTGGTTGACAACCGAGAGGCGCCAGATCCGGTCTGGCATCGCCAGAAGCGGCGCTACCGTCCCTGGCGTGGCGATTCGAGCCGACCGTCGTCGGGAAGCCATCCAGGCCGCGGTTGTCCGAGGCGCTGGCCGAAGCTGCCGAGGGCAGCGGCCGGCTGGTGCTCGTGCTCGGCGAGGCCGGCATCGGCAAGACCACTACGGCCCGGGAGGTCGCCGCCCTTGCCCGCCGGACGAGGCTTCGCCGTGCGTTGGGCGGCGCGTGGTCGGGCGGCGCCACCGTGGCGCACGCCCCGTGGCTCACCCTGCTGTCGGGTCTCGGTGCCGCCGGGCTGCGTGCCATCGATGCCTTGATCGCCTGCGACACCACCGACGCGTCAGCGGCTGCGTCGGCCCGCGCCGCCGCCTACGCCGCCGTGGTCGCCGCCATCGAGGAGGCCACCCTCGAACGTCCGGCCCTGCTCGTCCTCGACGACCTCCACTGGGCCGACGAGGGCACGGTCAGCCTTCTCGACGCCGTCGCCGGTCACCTGCCGGGCCTCCCCGTCCTGATCGTCGGCACCTACCGCGACACCGACACCGCTCCCGGGTCGCCGCTCACCCGCCTCGGTGGGGGCGCCGACCGCCTCGAGTTGCGGGGCCTCGACCGCGAGGCCGTGGCCGCCTTGCTCGGCGAGCAGACCGACGTCTCGATGGGGTCGGCCATGGCCGAAGACGTCATCCGCCTCACGGCGGGCAACCCGTTCCTGGTGGTGCAGGTCGGCCGAATGCTGTCCGAGGAACCCGGGGCCCGGCGCAGCCTGACCCTCCCCTCCGGCGCTCGGGACCTTCTCCAACAACGACTCGATGCCCTGCAGGCCGACGACCGAGCGATCGTCATCGCTGGGGCCATCCTCGGTGCCGCCTTCCGGGTGTCGGACCTTGCGGCCCTCTACGAAGCAGAGGCGCACGACATCTCCGCCGCCCTCGACCGGGTCGCTGCCGTGCGCATCGTCGAGCGGTCCTCGGCACCAACAGCTGGAGCTTCACGCACGACCTGTGGCGCCAGGCCGCGCTCGCCCACCACGACGCGGGCGACCTTCCCGGACTCCACCGCCGAGCGGCACGGGTGCTCGACTCGGCCGGGGCCGAAGTGGCCGAGATCGCCGCCCACCTCTTCGCCGCCGGCGATGCCGACGACGCCGCGGTGTGGGCGGTGCGGGCCGGCGACCGAGCCATCGCCGCTCTGGCGTGGGAGGAAGCAATCGGTCACTACAACGCGGCCTTGGGTGCGCTCCCGGCGCTGCCCTCGGGCACTGCCGTGGAGGTCCGAGCCGACGCCCTCGCCGGGTTGGGGCGGAGCCACATCCTCGCCGGTGCCCCCGACGACGCCGCCGACGCCTTCGAAGCAGCTCGCCGCCCTGGGTCGACATGTCGGGTCGCCGACCATGGTCGCCCGGGCTGCGCTCGGCTTCAGCGCTGACCTCTCGGGGTTCGAGGTTCGCCTGTTCGACGACCGCCAGGTCGCGCTCCTCGAGAACGCCGATCGGTTGCTCGCCGGTGCCGGCGCTGGCGACGCGAGTATCGCCGGGCTTCGTTCGACCGTGCTGGCCCGGCTGTCCGTGGCCCAGTCCTTGGTCGCGTCCGAGAACCGGCGCCTCGCTCTGGCCGACGGAGCGGTCGAGTTGGCCCGCACCGCCGACGATCCGACCGTGTTGGCCCGGGCGCTGGCGGCACACTGCGATGCCATCGCCGGGCCCGATCACTCCGAGCAGCGAGAGGCGGAGGCATCGGAGATCATCGCCATCGCCCAGGCCGCCGACGACGGGCCGCTCGAGCTCCTCGGGCGCAGGCTCCGGTTCGTCGCCCGGCTCGAGGTCGGCGACGTCGACGGCGTGACCGAGGACCGGGTTGGCTATGCACGGCGGGCTGCAACCGTTGGCAACCCGCTCTACTCCTGGTTCGTGCCGTTGTGGGAGGCGCAGGCCGCGCTCGTTGACGGCGACGTCGCCACCGCGCTGCGGTGCGTCGACGAGGTCGAGGCCCTCGGGCGGTCGTCGGGGAGCACCAATGCGCCCATGCTGGCCACGGTGCTGAGACTGGTTGCCGACTGGGAGTCTGGACAGGCCGAAGCCGCCGTCTCCCGCATGGAGTCGATCGGCATTGTGTCGCCAGAACTGACCCCGTACATCTCGGCCATCGGCGGCATCGCCTGGGCGGCGACGGTGGCCGGCCAGCTCGACAAGGCTCGCGGCTACCTCGACCGTGCCGCCACCATCGAATTCCAACTCGGGCACATGGACGCCGAGTGGATGTCGAACCTCATCAACCTCGTCCGAGCCGCCGCCGCCCTCGACCACCCGTTGTTGTCGAGCCTGCTGGCGCTGCTCGAGCCCTACGCCCATCGCGTGGCGTTCGAGGGGATCGGGGCCGGCCTCTACGGCTCGGTGGCCCGCATCGTCGCCATCGGCTGCCGGGCCCAGCATCGCCACGACGACGCCGTGCGCTACGCCGAGCAGGCCCTCGCCGTCAATCGTCGTTTCGGAGGAGTGCTCCACGCCGACGCCCTCAGGACGCTGGCCGCGTGCCGCGGCGATCGCGGCGACAACGCCGCCGTGGTCGAGGCGCTGCACCGCGAGGCCGACGCCGCCTATGCCGCCGCCGGCGCCACCCACCCTCAGCTCGCTGGAGGGCCCAGCGTCGCCGGCACCGCCGACGGGGCTCCGCCACGGAAATCGACAATGTCTTCGCGCGAGACCACGAGCTGTGGCACATCGACTTCGGTGGTCGAGCCAGCGTCGTCAAGCACGCCAAGGGCATGGCCGACCTCGCCCTGTTGCTCGAACGCCCCGGCAGCGAGGTCCACGTGTCGGAGATGGAACACGGCGTCGTCGTCAACGCCTCTCGCCAGGACACCCTTGACCGCCGCGCCATCACCGCCTACCGCGATCGGCTGGCTGAGTTGGCCGAGGAGATCGACGACGCCGACGCCGCCCACGACCTCGCCCGAGCCGAAGGCGCCCGCACCGAATACGACCTCCTCGTCGACCAACTCACCAGCGCCACCGGCCTCGGCGGCCGCCAGCGCGCGGTCGGCTCCGACCCCGTCGAGCGCCTCCGCAAAGCCATCTCGGCCCGCGTCCGCGACGCGATCACCCGCATCGCCGCCGCCGACCCGGCCCTCGGACGCCACCTCACCAACGCCATCCGCACCGGCACCTTCTGCTCGTACCAACCCGAGACCCCCATCCGCTGGCGCCTCAGCCGCTGACCGCCTCATCCCGAGTCCGCGGGTGGGTCGGGTCCCGTCGACCGCTCACTGCTCGGTCGCCGGCCGTAGAGCCCCGCTTGTCGTTCGCGTCGGCTCTTGTTGTCGTGGCACCGCCAGCATTTGGCGTCTTCGTTGGCGAAACTCGTCACCCCGCCCACGCAGATCGGCTCGACGTGATCCCACTCGAGCCCGAAACGGTTCCCGCACTCCGAGCACCGCACCCCATCGAAGTCCGGTGGACCACCCAACTCCAGCGCCGTTCGGAGCTCGGCCGGCTGATACCGGCCGACGTGCGTCACCGTGTGGATGTTGACCCCATCGTGGAACACGACCTTCAAGAACGCGTCCTTGGCCATCTCCCGCACCACCGCCGGCGGCACCGGACCACCCCCCACGACGTGACACATCGACTCGGGATGCGCCCCACTCCGAAACGTCCGCAGATCGACCACGAACACCACATCCGCCCGCCGCCCCGCCCGCCTCGTCGGCGGCTTCGCCGCCACCGCACCCGCGCTCGACCCGCCCGCCGACGCCTCCTCCGCGGCCGACCCGCCCTCCGCGCTCGACTCGCCTGCCGCCGCCTCCTCCGCGGCCGGCCCGCCCTGCCGCGGCCGGCTCGCCCGCCGCCGGCGGGGTCCAGCCCAGCCCCGACGCCAGGATCGACGCCACCGCGTCGGCGGCGTGCGCCCCCCACGCCTCGGTCGACCCCTGCCGACGCGCCTCGCGATGCAACCGGTCGGCCTCGACCTGGATCCGGGCCAACAACGCCACCCCCACCACCGGCTCGAGCTGCAACAACGCGCACTGCATCCCGTCACCGTCGATCCAGGAACGAAACGACCGCCGCGCCCGCTGACGGGCCGCCAACTCCTCGCGATCCACCCCATCGTGACGACGCTTGCGGCACGCCTCGCCCAACTCGCGATGCGACAGCCGTTTCGCCGCCGCCACCAACTCGCCCTCCGAACCCGGCTTCTCCCGCTCCGTGCGAGCGATGTCGTCGGCCTGCCCCAACGACAACTCGCCCCCAACCGCCGCGTCACGCGTCTCCGGGCAATCCGCCAACCGCGACCCCGTCGCCAGATCCGACCGAGCCCTCGCCCGAGACGCACCCGTCATCCGCGCCACCCACTCATCGGGATCCGCGAAACCCGCCGAACGATGCGCCCCGCAATCAGCCGCCCGAGCCGCCGCCATCGCCCGCAACGCCCCGCTCGCCTTCTCCACCCGCGCCAACTCCTCGGCCAACAACGCCGCCGCCTCACCCGACAACGCCCCCACCTCGACCAAACGCAACCCGGCCCGGAACGCCACCGCGTCAGCCACCACCCCCACCACGCCACCAGCAACACCGACCACCACGACCACCCCCTCGAACACGAACGAGGACGCACCAAAACGCTGCGCACCAACGGACTGCGAGGGAACCGTCGCACCCGGTTCCGAGGTGGCGCCCCGTCCCACACAAGGGAAGAAGCCAGTGCCAACGACTCTATACGAACACCTGTTCGCCTGTCAACCGCCACCATCACTCATCGCGAGCGACTCTGCATACGCTCGCCCCGATGCCCGATGACGACGCCATCGTGTTCGCCGAGAAGCTGCTGGCCCTCCTCGACACCGGGCGATACACGGCGACCTACAAGTTCGCCGTCCTCGTTGCCCTGATCGATGAGTGCGTGTCGTCGGTCGACGACCACGGCCGGCCGCCCGAGGTGCTCGACGCCTTTCGGATCGGGCGTCGTGTCCTCGAGCTCTACTGGCCCCAGGCCGTGCCATACCGGTCGTCGGCCGATGCCGCGCCGGTGCACCTCCGACACTCGACGCAGTCCAACGACTTGGTCCAGATCATCACCAACTACCGCCACGAGCACGGCCTCGTCGCCGGCGTCACGATCGAACAGGCCCAGCGCCAATCTCCCGACTTGCTCGCAAAGCTCGAACGACGCGTCGCCACCACCGTCATCCGCATGCCGTTGCCGAAGTTGCAGCGAACGTCGACCGCAGCCGGATCCCGGGAGGACCGGTTTCTCTACGACTTCGCCTGGGATGACGAGGTAGCCGAGTCCCGAGTGCGTGCGGTCGACTTCGATGCCGCGCTGCGGCTGCGCCCCGGCGTCGGGGCGTGGCTCGTCCGCCTGGCCGGCGTGCTGCGGCCGATCATCCAGCAGCGGTGGGCCGGGTTCGTCGCCGACCGATCCCGTGACTCGGTTGAGGCGGCCTGGCTCGACGAGTTCCTCTTCGGCGCCAGTCGTGTCGGCCTCGATCGGGTCCGCGGGCCGTTGCTCGAAGTGCAGGGCGGTGACTGCTTCTATTGCGGCGATCGCATACCGCCCAACGCCACACAGGTCGACCACTTCCTCCCCTGGGTGCGCCACCCCGACAACGGCCTCGACAATCTCGTCGCCGCCCACGCCCGCTGCAACAACAACAAGCGCGACTCATTCGCCTCGGCCGACCACCTGTACGGCTGGGTCGAACGGGCCGCCTCCGTCACCGGGCCGTTCGCCGAACTCCGCTCCGCGATCGAATGGGCCTCCGACCCCATCCGAACCCTCGGCTCGGCCCGGGCCAGCTACCTGTGGTTGCCAGATGGAACGCCACTCTGGCGAGGCGTCGGCGTCTACACCGTCGCCGACCGCGACCAACTCCAGTCGATCCTCGTCAGCTGACCACGCGGACGAGTCGCCCGCCTCAGCCCACGCGATGCGCAATCACGAGGGTCTTGTCCCACGAGCCGCGGAACGTCCCCGCTGCCGACCGCGCCCGCTGCTCGCGAAGCCACTCGAGCCCACCTCAGCCGCCAAGCGGCCCTCGGCAACCGCTCGTTCGATCACCGACACGACGTCGACCGGCATCCGATCGAGATCGCGCCCACGCGATGATTCGGTGACGACGTCGTCCACCTCGAAGCCATGCGCCTCGACCAGGTCGACCAACTCGCCCCCGATTCGCGGATGACGGACGGCGACCATCGACCCCGGCAGACCAGGGCTCCGGGTTCATCGCTAGCAGCGGCGAACGTCGAGTAGTCGGGTTCGAAGACCGCCAGGAACCCGCCAGGACGCACCACCCGACCCACCTCCGAGAGGACAGCGTCAGGCGACTCGACGTGTTGCAATACCCGCTCGATCCGGCACCCGTCGACCACGCCGTCGCGAAACGCGAGGCGAGCGCCGTCGCACCGCATCAGTATCGCCGCGGGGCCGAGATTGGAGCGGGCCGTCGCCAGCATCGCTGCGCTGGTCTCGACGCCGACCGCCGACATACCGGCGACGGCGAGCCGAGCGAGGTCGTGCCCGACGCCCGAGCCGATGTCGATGACCAAGCCACCCGGCACCGCCCGATTGGCCGCCGCGGCGATGTAGCTCTTCATGGCCCCGAGACCGATGTCGGTGGCCTCGAGGTAGGCGACGAGACGTTCGACGTTGGGGCTGTGGTCGACGTGCGAGAAGCCGGACATGGCGCTCCTTCGGGTGCGGGGCCCAGGCGGTCGGCCCCGCCAACTCCAGGCTCCCCGGTGGTCACCCACCCTCTGCCCGCCAGTCGCGCGTCAGCGCCAATTGTTACCGCTCGCAGCCGACCCCGTTGCCGTCACGGTCAAGGTCATACGGATCGCCGTACCGATGGTCGACTCGAACGGGTCCCTGCACGTACCGAGGCCCGTTGCCGCTCCCGCCGGCGCAGTCGACATCATCGCCCGGCGGGATGCACGGGTCGTACCCCGGGGTGCAGTCGCTTCCGGAGGGCGCTGGCGACGCCGCGACGGCCGCCGTCGACGGAGGCGCCGAGGTCGTCCGAGGAGCTGACGTCGTCGCCGGCGCCGCCGCCCCGCATGCCGACCAGAGCCCTCGCTTCGCCGCCTTGGCCTCGTTCTCCGCCGAGAGCAACCGGCTGGCAAGGTCACGATCTTCATTGGCGAACTGCTCGTAGTACTCAGCGAACCCATCGCTCACCATGGCCACGTTCGCCGAACTCAGCGACGTTCCCGACACCACCAGAACGTCGGCCACCGCGTGGTCCGTACCGGTCGGTCTGCGGGGCCGTAGGCGGACGTCGCAGGTGGACCACTCGACCCAGCGTGAGCTCCCTGAGGTGGGTTGTCGACTGGCTGGCGAAGCAGTCGCCCTTCGTCTCGGGCGCGTCGACCTGAGCCAGGCGAATGTGGCGACCATCGTGGAGCACCAGCGTGTCGCCGTCGATCACCTTCGCCACCGTGAACGCTTGGGCGGCGGTGTCAGCCGGGAGCACGACTCCCGCCGTTGTCGTCGTCGCCAACACCGTCGTGGTCGTCGAAGTGGTCGTCGATGGCGACGTCGTCGTGGACGGACGTCGGTATTCGGACGTCGGCGTCGGCTCGCTCGACGAAGACAGGCCTGCCGCCGTCAACGCCGACGTCACCGTGGCCGACATCGTCACGATCGCCAGCGACGCGACGACGACGCCCGTCACCAACTGCGCCCTGCCCGACAAGCTCCGGAAGCCGGCCGCCGGGCCGCCTTGACGAAGGTTCGACAACGCGACGCGCGCCCTGGCCCGAGGTGGCGCCAAGAACGGCGCGTCGAACGACATCACCCCCACGTTGGAGACGAACTCGGTCCACACTGTGCCATTCCAGTAGCGCAGCTCATGTCGCCCGGTCGGGTCAGCCAACCACGCCGCCGGATGCCCCTCAGCCACCATCTTCTCCGCCCCGCTCCTGCGACGACCACGTCGTCACGATCGACAACCCTACGGACCGAACGGCGAACCCGGCGGCTCTCGAAACGTGGACGCTTCGAGGGAGTCGCCCACGTCGTCGGTGTGGCGGCCGTTCGTGCGGGAGCTGGCCTCGGCCACGGACATGGCCACCACCTCAGCCGGACGGAAGACGAGGTACTCGGCCAGCTCGACATCCTCGACCCAGATCTCTCGGTCGACATCCCAAAATGCGCACTCGATGGCCGGCGGTTCGTCACGCACGCCGAAACGAAACGATGCGCACGCCTGATCGGTGAAAGCGAAGTACCCGACTTCACTCTCGGACAAGTGCACGCTGGCTCCGATTTCCGTCACGAAGCAGGCTGGACATCGACGATCAGCGGCGCATGGTCCGACAGCCCACCAACCTGGCAGTAGTCCGCGTACGACCCGACCGTCACGGCGGAAACCTTCCAGGACTCGGGGACAAAGCAGTAGTCGATGTGATGCGGCTTTGCCTCCTTCTTCCCGAGGAAGAACGTGGCATCCGGCTCCTGTCCTGGGGCGCAACCTTTTGCGCGGTGATAGGCGCTCGAAAGCCCGACGTCAGCCAGGTCAGCGACAGCGGAGGCATGGTTGAGCTCGACGCCGGGACGATCCCAGACGACGTTGTTGTTGAAGTCTCCAGCGACGACCCAGGTGCCTTCGCGCACTCGATCGCAAAACGATCCAAGCGCGTCACGAAATGGTCCGGTCGGCGAGGTCGCCTTGATGTGCTCACGACGATTGTTCGCCCACACCGCCAGCAGCTGAAAGGGCGTCGGGCCGTCGACGCTGACCGGCATCACCCATTGATGGGGTGGAGGTTCCGTGCGGTCTTGCGTGACCCTCGTGTCGCCAAAGCCGAGAACCGCCAGCCCAATGTTTCGATCAGTGCCACACCACGCCATCGACTCGCCGTCCTCGAGCGGCAACGTCTGTCCACACTCAGGGACAATCGCGACGTCGGGGCCAAGAGCGCGCAGCGCGTTCAATTTCTTGCCCGCACCCCGTGCCACGTTCCAGACCACAATTCTCAAGTTGTTGCCTCCGCCTCGTTGGATTCGGGAAGCGTAGGATTTCCCGAACAGCAAGCGGTCCTCGGACTGCTCGGCTGGCTGGAGGACGGACGTCGATGCGAATCGTTTGCAGGAACTTTGGGGGCGCAAAACACCCCGGCTCCCACGCCTACCGCGGCGAAAGACCACCAAGGCCAACAGTGGGCCTATCTGGCGTCCCTCGGCGCCGACGTCATCTTGGCCCAGGAGGCGGTGCTGTTCGGAGATGAACTCCCCCTCCCCGCTGGTTGGTCGGCAACAGTGAGACCACACGAATCCGACTGGGTCAGCGCAATCGCAATGAGCCCAAGCGTTTCTTGCTCAGCGGAGTGGACGCCGACGCATCCATTCCTGGAGGCGCTCGGGTCGTACCTTGCCTACGCGCGACTGCAGCTCGAGGGAGGCGAGTTGTCACTTGTTTCGGTACACGTTCCGCCGACTTGGACGCAGCTGCACTGGACCGCCAGCGGTCGTGACGGGCCGATGCCGACCGGCCGCGCCCGGCCGTGGCCGTCCGACCTTGCGGCAGCCGCCCTCGGCGCTGCGATAGGCGACGACGCCGCCCTGATCGCTGGCGACTGGAATGAGGCCCCTCGGTGGCCACGGGACGGCGACCGCGGCACCAAGGCGTTCTTCGACCTGGCGACGAGCCTTGGATGGACGGAGGCGGTCGCTACCACCTTCGGCACTGAGGTGAGAACGGCGTTCGCCAACAATTCCGCAGGGCACCAGAATGACCACGCGTTCGCGACGCGTTCTCTCTGGCCCCGCATCAGCGGATGCGGAGTGCTTGGCGAACCGTCCCGGACACGGTCGGACCACTCTGCGATCCTGCTTGAGGTCGACCTCTAGCGCACCTGGCGCTGCCGCACACGGAGGGTGGCCTCACAATCCGAGAATTTGCTCGCGTCTTCGCGTCGTCGCCGGCGGTACACAGACGGCGAGCCCTACAACTCGACCGCTTCCTCCTCGGCGTACGCAAGCGCGGCGCCGAGGAAGCGGTACGCGTACTCCTGCGCCAGCGGTCGGGTCTCGGCGAACACGATCGGCACGTTGGGGTAGCGGACCTGGGCTGCGGCCAGCATCTCGGCCACCATCGCCGGGGCCACGTGTTTGAGCCGGAAGACGTCGGCCCAACGGTCCTCGACGACGATCGCGGCCCGTCGAGCCACGGCCAGCTCGCCCAAGCGCAGGAGCAGGCTGCCGTCCACGACGTTCGAGGCGAGCTCGGGCAACCGCTTGCGCTCGACGACACCGACGACCACACCATCGAGTTCGACGGCGTAGTCGCCGATCGTCAGCGCCCGCTTCGTCAACTCCGCCTGCTGCCGTTCGAACTTCCACGCGTACCGCTCGCGCGTGTCGACCACGATCTCGATGACTCCCGCCGCGCTCCGCTTGGTCGGCAACCGCATCCCCGGACGGGTCTTACGAGCCGTTCCCGCCGTCTGCCAGAAGATGCCCTCGCGCCCGCCGGCGAGCGATGTGATCACGAACTGCGAACGGTTCTCCCGGTAGCGATCGAGCACCAGGTCGACGGCCACGCCTCGCCGGGTGCAGGTCCGAACCGCCACCTCCTCGATCACCTCAGCCGAGTCGGGCCACTCCGCTCGATGGCAATACACCTTGGCCGTACGCGGCCACGAGTCCTTGGCCTTGAGAACCAGGGGTTGCGGACCGACGGGCACCGACAACAGGAACGGCAATGTCGAGTCCGGATCGGGATTGCGGGCAACGCGAAACAGGCGGTCCACCGACCGCAAAGGTTACGGCGCCGTCGCCGGATGCCGGGGGACGCCCACGACCTGTCGCCCACACGTTCTGGGGGCCGGGCGTGGAGAGGTAACGTCCGGCCATAATCGGAGTCGATCTGGCCAGGGCTGGCCCGAGGGCGTGACCATGGCGATGGGGTCGGAGTGATCGACGGCGACGGCTCGGCTTCAGTCGAGATCCGTCATGTCACCGTCGAGCGCGATGCCGACCTCTCCGCCGCGAGGGCCACGATCCGCTCAGCCTTGGCCGGTCAGCCTGACGGGCTCGTCCACACCGCCGAGCTGGTGGGAAGTGAGCTGATCACCAACGCGCTACTCCACGGCGGCGGCGTCGCTGCGGTGAGCGTGACGAGCGCTGAGGGAACGGTGCGCATCGAGGTCTCCGATCGCAACCGACGAGCGCCTGTGCCCGCGTCCGTTCCCTCGGACGCCATGACCGGCCGGGGCCTGTCGATGGTCAGCAGCCTCGCGACTCGGTGGGGGGTCATCCCCGCCGACAGCGGCAAGACCGTCTGGGTCGAACTCGACGTGGGAGCGGGCGCCGGCGACGACCGGACGGCCGACGAGATCCTCAACGCCTGGCCCGATCTCTTCGATGGCGACGACACAACGGTGTTGGTCCAACTCGGCGACGTGCCCACCGACCTGCTGGTCGCAGCCAAGCGTCACGTCGACAATCTCGTGCGGGAATTTGCGTTGGCGGCCCGAGGCGAGGAGTCCGGCACCACCGCACCGATCCCCACCCCGCTCGCCGAGCTCATCGAGCGCATCGTCGACCGATTCGAGTCGGCCCGCCTGGAGATGAAGCGCCAGGCCCAGATCGCGCTCGGCCCACGGCGCGCCTCGCACCAACCTCTCGCTGCGCCTCGACGTGGCGAGCGCCGACTCCGCAGAGGAATACCTCCAAGCGCTCGACGAGATCGACGCGTACTGCCGGGCCAACCGATTGCTGACGCTGGAGACTCCACCCCAGCACCGGGTGTTCCGCCAGTGGTACATCGGTGAGGTCACGAGTCAACTGCGCGCCGCCGCATCCGGGGCCGAGCCAGCGCAGTCCATGTCCTTCGAGCAGCGGCTCCTGCAGGAAGTCGACGCGGCAGAGAACGCCTGGCGAGCAGCGGATCGAGCAGCCCGGCTCTACACCGTCGCGGTGGCCCTGGCGTCGGCAACCGACGCGGAGGCCGTAGCCGCCGCGGTGCTCGACCAGGGTGTCGCTGCGCTGGGCGCATCGGCAGGGGGCGTGCTGCTGGCGGCCGGTGCCGATCGGCTGGCGGTACCGGCCACGCTCGGCTACGACGAGCAAACCATCGAGAAGCTTCGCAGCGAATCGCCAGAGGCCGACTTGCCCGCTGCGTTCGCGCTGCGCACCGGCAAGTCGGTTTGGCTGGAGACCGTCGAGGAGCGCGACTCCCAGTTCCCGGACCTCGCCGGGCTAGAGCCCTCGACCGTGGCGATGTGCGCGGTTCCGGTGGCTGCCCGGGGCGAGCTGCTGGGCGCCCTCCGGTTCAGCTTCGTCGAGCGCAGGCTCTTCGACGCCCACGAGCGGCAGTTCGTCATGGCGCTGGCCGCAGAGGCGGCAGAGGGGCTGCAGCGCTCACGACTCCTCGCCCAGGAGCGCGACGCCCGACGCCGACTGGAAAAGTTGGCATCGGTCGGAGAGGCGATGCTGCGGGGCGGCACGTTGCCGCGCGTCCTGCAGCTCGCCATCGACGCCGCCACCGATGCCAGCGGGGCCGAGGTCGGCGTCGTCATGTACACCGAGCCGCCGAGCGACGCGGGTGCCGAGATCAACGTCACCTTCGGCGCCATCCATTCGGACGACCTCGACGATGGAGCGCGCATGCAGGCCGCGCTGGTCGAGCTCTCCCACCGCTCCCTCCTGCGCGGCGGAGTGGTGCGGTGCGACGACGTGACGGCCGACGTTCGCTTCGCCACCGACTCCTCGCGCCACTCGCCGCCGGGGGCACGCGACGCCGAATTCCGAAGCCTCCTCAGCGTTCCGATCCGCCTGCCGAACGGCAACGTCGTCGGTGCGATGGTGGTGGCCCACCGCAAGAAGGCCGTCTTCGACGCCGATGCCGAGCGGCTGGTGATGGGGGTCGTCGGCCAGACGAGCGCGGTCGTGGAGAACGTGCTGTCGCTCGCAGAGCGGACCCAGGTAGCCGAGGCAATGCGCGAGAGCTTGGTGCCGGCGGTGCTGCCGAACATCGACGGAGTCGAGCTTGGTGCTGCGTTCGCCACCGCAGCCCAAGGGGTCGGCGGCGACTTCTACGACGTCTTCCGGTTGCCGATCGAAGGGTGGGGCCTGGCCATCGGCGATGTGCGCGGCCGCGGACCGCGTGCCGCCGCGCTCACCTCGCTCGTCCGCTACACGATGCGCACGGCGGCGCACCTTCTGCGGCAACCGGCCGAAGTCATGGCCGTGCTCGACGCCGCCATGCACAGCGACGACGACCTCGAGCGCTTCTGCAGCGCCACCTACCTCAGCCTCACCGTCGGCGCTGAACGGGACCGTGCACATCCGTGTCGCCAGCGCGGGTCACCCGCCGCTGGCCGTGCTCCGCCATGGGCAGATCGACATGGTGCCGCCGTCCGGACCCCTCGCCGGGGTGACCGGCGAGGGACGCTACGGCGAGCGGACCGTGGACCTGGGCCCGGATGACATGGTGGTGCTCTACACCGACGGCATCAGCGAGGCGCGCAACGCCGAGGGCGAACAGTTCAGCGAGACGACGATGGCCGACGTGCTGGCCAGCATGCGGGGCCGTCCCGCGCCCGTCGCCGCCCGCCACCTTCTCGAAGAGGCCCAGCGGTTCAGCGATGACCTTGCAGCCGACGACGCCGCCGTGCTGGTCCTCCGCGCCAGCACCCGCTGAACCCCAGCCCGCCGGCCTGCCCTGACGGCGGCCGCGCCGATGAGCGATGTGCTCGGCCTGTTAGGAATGCACCAACGCAAATCCACTGGGGGAACACGCGATGGCGACCTACTCGACACTGGGAAACTCTGGTCTGAAAGTGAGCGCCGCCTGTCTCGGCGCCATGAACTTCGGGACCGGTGACTCCGCGCCGTGCGACGAGGCCGAGGCACGTCGCATCATCGACGAATTCCTCGACGCCGGCAACAACTTCATCGACACCGCGAACGTGTACACGGGCGGTCAGTCGGAATCGATCGTCGGTCGAGCCATCGCTGCCAAACGCGACTCGGTCGTGCTCGCGACGAAGGGCCGCGGCGCGCAGGGAAGCGGCCCGAACGACTCGGGCCTGTCCCGCGGCCACCTGACCCGAGCCCTCGAGGCGAGTCTCCGTCGCCTCGGCACCGACTACGTCGACCTCTACCAGGTGCACTCGTGGGACAATGACACTCCGGTCGAGGAGACCATGGCGACCCTCGACGGCTTCGTCCGCTCCGGGAAGGTGCGCTACATCGGCTGCTCGAACTTCACCGGCAGTCAGATCGTCGAGGCGCAGTGGGCTGCGCAACGTCAGAACGGCACGCCCTACATCAGCCTGCAACCGCGCGTACTCACTCGTCGCCCGCGACATCGAGGCCGACGTGCTGCCGGCGGCACAGCGCCATGGCCTCGGCGCCATGGTCTACAGCCCGCTCGGCGGTGGAGTGTTGACCGGCAAGTACGAGCGAGGGACCGAACCCCCGGCCGACACACGGCTTGGTCGCCGCGGCGGCGCGGCTGGGCTCGCGTTGATCGATCGGACGAGCGACATCGTCGACGAAGTGAAGAAGGTCGCAGCCGATCTGGGCACGACGCCGACCGCGGTCAGCCTCGCGTGGGTTCGAGGACGTCGCGGTGTCACGTCGGTGATCATCGGGCCGCGCACCCTGCAGCAGTTGCAGGACAACCTGCCGGGCTTCGACCTCGATCTTCCGGAAGACGCGGTCGCCCGACTCAACGACGTCTCGCGTCCGTCCGGCCCACGGTCGGTTCGCGGCTGATGGGCGCAGACGTGCAGGTCAGTCGCGAAGTCCACCTCGTCAGGCGCCCGAACGGCCCGCTCCAACCCGATGACTTCGCCATCGTCGACCAGCAGGTTGAGGGGCCGGTCGACGGACAGGTACTCATTCGCAACATGTACATGTCGGTCGACCCGTCGATGCGAGGGCGGCTCAACGCAGACACACCGATGAACCAGGCGCTCGGCGCCGGAGCGCTCGGACGGGTCGAGGTTTCTCGGCATCCCGACTTCGCCGAGGGCACGCTCGTGCAGCACCAGCATGGCTTTCGCGAACTCGTACTGAGCGATGGTCGCGGTATCCGTCGGGTCGACGAAGATCCGAGTCTGCCGCCCACCGTGTACATGCACGTGCTCGGGGGCACGGGGTTCACCGCGTACGGCGGGTTGCTGTCGATCGGTGCGTTGAAGGAGGGCGAGCAGGTCTTCGTGTCGACCGCGGCCGGCGCCGTCGGTTCGGTCGCCGCGCAGATCGCCCGCATCAAGAACTGCCACGTCGTCGGGTCGACCGGCAGCGACGAGAAGGTGGCGTGGCTTCGCGAGGAAGCCGGCATCGACGCCGCCATCAACTACAAGACCGAAGGCCTGCAGGAGGCGTTGAGGGCCGCCATGCCGAAGGGCATCGACGTCTACTTCGACAACGTCGGGGGCGAGCACCTCGACGTCGTCCTCCCGATGATGAACACCCTCGGCCGCATTCCGGTGTGCGGGATGATCTCGGCGTACGACGGTCATCGTGTCGGCGTCAAGAACCTTCCCAACATCATCTACGGGCGCGTGACGCTGCGCGGGTTCGTGGCCACCGACTTCCTCGACCTGCTGCCGCAGTTCCGCGAGGACATGACCGCGTGGGTCAAGAGCGGTCAGGTGAAGTACGCCGAGACCATCGTCGAAGGCATCGACAACGCCGCTGGCGCGCTCATCGGGCTCATGGAGGGACAGAACCTCGGCAAGATGCTGGTGAAGCTGTCCGACTGACTGAGCGTCAGCGGACTGGCGGAGGGGGACCAGGGCATGGACGAGAACGAACGGGTGACGCTCGAGGAGGGTGTCGTCTACGGGACCGGAGGCGGCCGCGATCTGCATTGCGACATCTACCGGCCGCCCGCATCGGCTCCCCAGACGCGGGCCGCGGTCGTACTGGTCCACGGCGGCTCGTGGCGAGGGGGCGACCGGACCCAGCTCCGGCGTTACGGCTGGCGCCTTGGTCGGGCCGGGTACGTCTGTGTGGCGATCGAGTACCGGCTCATCCCCGAGACCTACTTCCCCGGGTTCCTCGAGGACGTCAAGGCCGCTGTCCGTTGGGTCCGCGCCAGCGCGGATTCGCTCGGGGTCGACGAGGGTCGAATCGCGATCCACGGCAACTCGGCCGGCGGGCATCTGGCTCTCCTTGTCGCAGGCACGCCCGACGTGGCCGAACTCGAGGGCGAAGGAGGCAACGTGGGTGTGAGCAGCGCGGTGCAGGCGTGCGTGTCCATCTACGGGCCGTCACTTTTTCACGTCGATGAACCCCTTCGGGGGTCGCGGCCGGTCGCTCGGATCACGGACGGGCCCAGCGTGGAGATCGCCCGCCAAGCCAGCCCGCTGTCATGGGTGTCGCCGTCGTTCCCGCCCACGCTCTTCATCCACGGAAAGGGCGACGAGCTGGTTCCCGTCGGAGCGAGCGAGGTGATGCACGACGCTGCTCACGGCGGCGGGCGTACCCGCAGAACTCCATCTGTTCCCCGATCAGCCGCACGGTTTCGACGCTCAACCCGACTTTGCTCGACAGAACGGTGCGATCGTCGCCTTCTTCCTCGACCGCTACCTCCGTCAGCCCGCCGCCGCCCTCGCCGCCGGCGACTCCGGCGAATGACCTGAACCGTGCCGGTCGGGGCTAGCGGTCCGGCCGTCGACCGAGCACGCTGCGCGTGGTGGGTGAGTTCTTGTCACACCCCTGTTTTACGGTGAGAACGTGGGTGGAGCGAACGTCGGGCTTGGCGCAGCGGACGGTGCGGGAGTGTCGAGGTGGTCGGCCGAGCAGATGACCTCGGCCATGGACCAGTTGCACGCCCTCTCGATGACGACGTGGCGACAGATGTTGTCGTTGGTCGCCGAGTACGACCGGGCCGAGGCCTACCGGGCCGATGCCATGACGTCGATGGAGGACTGGCTCGTCGCCCGCTACGGCCTCGCCCGCCGCACCGCCAACGACTGGGTACGAGCGGCCCACGCCTTCGAACAACTCCCCGCCGTCGCCGACGCCGTGGCCAATGGACAGCTGTCGGTCGACCAAACCCGATCAGTGATCCGGCTGGCCACACCCGACACCGATGCAGCCGTGGCCGCCGACGCCGTCGGACGATCCGCCGCCGAGCTCGAGGTCATGGCCCGCCTGGCCAAGCCGCCCACCAAAACCAAGGCCAATGACGCCGACCGGCTCCGTGCGTTCCGCTGGCGTCAAAGCGCCGACGGGTCGAGCATGCGCCTCTCGGGCTAGCTCCCCGCCGATGCCGGCGCCACGCTTGCCGCTGCGCTCACTCGCATGGCCGAACAGGCCGGTCCAGATCCCGACACCAAGCTCTATCGACCCGTTCGAGAGTCGCTGCGCCGACACGCTCGTCGAGTTGGCCGGGCCCGTCTCGCTGACGACGCCGATCCCGACCGGGCGACCGTCGTCGTCCACGTCCCCATCGAGTGGTTCAACCACGACAACGGCGACGATCTTGTCGACCAGGCAATCGCTGCCGCCCTCGATTCCGGCGTGCCGCTGGCCACCGAGACGCTGCGCCGGCTGGCCTGCGACGCACGGGTCCAGGTGGTCGCCGGAGGACTGGGCTACGTGGCCATGGCCCTGAAGTGCGATGGGACACACCATCCCGTTCTGGTTGCGCCGCCAGCTACGCCGACGAGACGGCGGATGCCGTTGGCATGGCTGTCGACGCACCCTCGGCGTCCACGC
>CAVVPZ010000005.1:0-221773 GCA_963750255.1 uncultured Actinomycetes bacterium
CTTCACCCCAATCGCTGACCCCACCTTCGACAGCTCCCTCCTTGCGGTTGGGCCACTGGCTTCGGGTGTTGCCAACTTTCGTGGTGTGACGGGCGGTGTGTACAAGGCCCGGGAACGTATTCACCCCGGCAGTGCTGATCCGGGATTACTAGCGACTCCGACTTCACGGAGTCGAGTTGCAGACTCCGATCCGAACTGAGACCGGCTTTTTGGGATTCGCTCACCCTCGCGGGATAGCAGCCCTTTGTACCGGCCATTGTAGCATGTTTGCAGCCCTAGACGTAAGGGGCATGATGATTTGACGTCATCCCCACCTTCCTCCGAGTTGACCCCGGCAGTCTCCTACGAGTCCCCGGCATTACCCGCTGGCAACATAGGACAAGGGTTGCGCTCGTTGCGGGACTTAACCCAACATCTCACGACACGAGCTGACGACAACCATGCACCACCTGTGTACCGCCCCGAAGGACACCGTATCTCTACGGCTTTTCGGTACATGTCAAGCCTAGGTAAGGTTCTTCGCGTCGCATCGAATTAAGCAACATGCTCCGCCGCTTGTGCGGGCCCCCGTCAATTCCTTTGAGTTTTAGCCTTGCGGCCGTACTCCCCAGGCGGGGCACTTAATGCGTTAGCTACGGCACGGAACCCGTCGATAGGGTCCCACACCTAGTGCCCAACGTTTACGGCGTGGACTACCAGGGTATCTAATCCTGTTTGCTACCCACGCTTTCGTTCTTCAGCGTCAGTTCCGGCCCAGCGAACCGCCTTCGCCACTGGTGTTCCTCCCGATATCTAAGCATTTCACCGCTACACCGGGAATTCCGTTCGCCCCTACCGGACTCTAGCTAGACCAGTATCGGGTGGCGTCTCCAGGTTGAGCCTGGAGGTTTCACACCCGACTTTGTCAGCCGCCTAGGAACCCTTTACGCCCAATAAATCCGGACAACGCTCGCCCCCTACGTCTTACCGCGGCTGCTGGCACGTAGTTGGCCGGGGCTTCTTCTGCAGGTACCGTCATTTTCGTCCCTGCTGAAAGTGGTTTACAACCCAAGGGCCTTCATCCCACACGCGGCGTTGCTGCCTCAGGCTTTCGCCCATTGGGCAAGATTCCCCACTGCTGCCTCCCGTAGGAGTCTGGGCCGTGTCTCAGTCCCAGTGTGGCTGATCGTCCTCTCAGACCAGCTATCCGTCGTCGCCTTGGTAGGCCGTTACCCCACCAACAAGCTGATAGACCGCGAGGCGCTCCCGGAGCGGAATCCATTTCTTCAGCTGACCATGCGATCAAAAGAAGGTATCCGGTATTAGCAGCGGTTTCCCGCTGTTATCCCGGTCTCCGGGGCACGTTCCTCACGTGTTACTCACCCGTTCGCCACTAGGTCTTCACCAGTGTTGCCACTGGGTGGACCTCGTTCGACTTGCATGTGTTAAGCACGCCGCCAGCGTTCGTCCTGAGCCAGGATCAAACTCTCCATCGAGACCTCGACCAACCGTCACCCCCTTGTGAGGAGCTCGAGCCGGCCTTCGATCAGTTGAGAGTCGGCTTCACCGCAGAGCGTGAGCTCCGGGATCGGCCAACTGGCACAAGAACAACTGACTTGCAATTGTCCGTTTGTGCATTGACTTGGTGAACGACCTCCACCCCCGAAGGGATGCGATCGCCCGCACGCACTTTTGGCATCTTCTGTTCCGTTTTCAAGGAGCGACTGGGAAGGCACGCGTCAAGTGAGACGTTGGTGCGCTTCCGCACTTGGCCGAGGCAGTCGGGCGGGGCCCGATGTTCCTCGACGCACTCGAAACCCGTACTTCCGGTTCCAAGCGGCCCTTCAACCTACAGACTCCGGAGACCGAAGTCAAACCGGGGTCGAACCGGACTGGCTTCGTCCGGGGTGGTGCAATGTAGCAGGCTCCACGACCCCGCGCGACACGTACCTCGAGCCCGGGACCAGCCAGCGCCACGGGGTGTCTGCGCCGGTGCTGAGGCCGATTCGGCATGAGACGACGGGCGCCTCCGGGGGTGGCACACCGTCGTCGACGATGCGGGGGCCACCGGCGTGCGGGCGCACCAGGTCGACGCCGTCGTACGACCCGTCGATACCGAAGGCCTGGCACACCTTGGCCGGCCCGTTGGCGAGGTCGATCGCCCGTCCCCGACGCTCCGCCATCTCCGGCATCCCGGTCAGCGGCTCGACGGCCCGCAACAGCACGGCGCCGGCCGAGCCGGGGGGATGGCAGACGGCATTGGCGCACCAGTGCATGCCGTAGGTGAAATACACGTACAGATGCCCGGCCGGGCCGAACATCGTGACGTTGCGCTGAGTTGGCCCCCGATGGGCGTGACTGGCGGGATCTTCACCCACGCCCGCGTACGCCTCGACCTCGACGATTCGGCCTCGTGTCGATCCGTGGACGAGGACCTTGTTGAGGAGTTCAGGACCCACCTCGCCGACACCGCGGCGTAGAACCGTCGGGGTAGGAGACGGGCCCGAGAACCGGCCATCGCCCTCAGCGCTCGAGCGCCGCCCGCACTGCGGGCGGCGGCGCCATCGTGTCCTTCGTCCCCGCCCGCACCCCCACGTAGGTGATGGTGGCCTCGAAGACCGGCCGGCCCTCGACCGTGCCGGAGAATCCGACATCGAAGGAGGTGTTGCCCCACCGACGGGCCTCGACGACGATCTCGAGGTCGTCGTGCACGGAGGCGGCGCCCGCCCACTCGATGGTCGCCTTCTTCAGCATGAAGTCCCAGCCATGGGAGAAGACCTCGACGCCGCGCTCGGCCAGCCACCGCTCGACGGCGTCGTCGCAGTAGGCGAGGTAGTGGGCGTTGAAGACGACCCGTTGCATGTCGACCTCGCCGTAGCGGACCCGGATCTGGTGGCGGTACGGCTCAGGCACGGCGTCCCAACCGCTCGATCCGCTCGCCCTCGGCGGCCAGGTGGGCGGTGAACCGGGAGAGCTGTTCGGCGACGGGCTTGGGGCCGGCGCCACCCGGAGTCGTACGGCGGGTGACGGCGACGCCTGGTTCGAGGAGAGCGGAGGCCCCGGAGCCGAGTTCGGGGTGCGCCTCGACGAGTTCGGCGAGGGGAACGGCGCGGTCGATCGAATCGCGGACCAGGCCGCCGACGAGGGCGTGCGCATCGCGAAAAGGCATGCCGCGAGCCACGAGGAATTCGGCGAGGTCGACCGCGGCGGCCGCCGGGGCGTCGGCGGCGGCGGCCATCCGTTCTACGGAGAATCGGGCCGTGGACAACAACCCCGACAACGCCGTGAGGGCACGCGCCGACTGCTCGACGGCGTCGAAGAGGGGCTCCTTGTCTTCTTGGAGGTCGCGGTTGTAGGCCAGCGGCAGGCCCTTGAGGGTCGTCAGGAGACCAGTGAGGTGACCGATCAGGCGACCGCTCTTGCCCCTCGCCAACTCGGCGATGTCGGGGTTCTTCTTCTGGGGCAGCATCGACGACCCAGTCGCGTACGCGTCGTCGAGGGTCAGAAACCCGAACTCCTCGGTCGACCACAAGACGATCTCTTCACCGAGGCGGGAGAGATGGACGCCGAGCAGTGCGAGGTCGAAGAGGACCTCGGCCACGAAGTCTCGGTCGGACACGGCGTCGAGAGAGTTCTCGAACCGGCGGGCGAAACCGAGGTCGTCGGCCACCCCATCGGGGTCGAGCGGCAGCGACGACCCCGCGAGCGCGCCGGCTCCGAGCGGCGACGTGTCGAGCCGGTGGCGGGCCTCGACGAGCCGATCCACGTCGCGGGCCAACGCCCAGCCGTGGGCGAGGAGGTGGTGGGCCAACAACACCGGCTGGGCTCGTTGCATGTGCGTATAGCCGGGGAGATAGGCCTCTCCGGCTTCGACGGCCCGGTCGTGGAGCACCCGTTCGAGACCGTGGATCCGTTCTACAAGGTCAGCGGTGACCCGCTTGGTGTAGAGCCGAAGCGCGGTCGCGACCTGATCGTTGCGGCTGCGACCGGTGTGCAGCTTGGCGCCGGTCGAGCCGGCGATCTCAGTGACCCGGCGCTCGATGGCGCTGTGGATGTCCTCCTCGCCGGCCACGAAGACGAACGATCCATCGGCGAGTTCTTCGCCGACGCGGTCGAGCGCGGCGATCACGATCGCCCGCTCGTCGCTGGTCAGGATTCCCGCCCGCTCCAGCCCCCGAACGTGGGCGCGCGAGCCTGCGAGGTCGTCGACGGCGAGCTTGCGGTCGAAGTCGAGGCTGACGGTGAAGGCCAGGAGGTCGTCGTTCGGTCCGTCGCCGAAGCGCCCGTGCCAGAGGGTCACCGGCTAGCTACCCAGCCGGGCCTGCCGGCCGGCCCAGGTCTCGATGCCGAGTCCCCAGAGCCGGACGAACCCGGCCGAGTCCTCGTGGCGGAAGACGTCGGCGGCGTCGTAGGTGGCGAGGCCGTAGTCATAGAGGCTGAAGTCGCTGCGGCGGCCGGTCACGCGACACGAGCCGGGTTCGAGGTGCAGCCGGACGTCGCCGCTGACGTGCTCCTGACTCGTCTCGACGAACGAGTCGAGGGCCTGCTTGAGCGGCGAGTACCAGAGCCCGTCATAGATCAACTCGGCGTAGCGGGGCTCGAGACGCGCCTTTTCTCGGGCGAGATCGCGCTCGAGCGTGATCGACTCGAGATCATTGTGGGCGAGGATCAGGGCCAGGCTGGCCGGGCACTCGTAGGTCTCGCGGCTCTTGATGCCGACCCGCCGGTTCTCGACCATGTCGATGCGACCCCATCCGTAGGCACCGACGATGGCGCCGATCTTTTCGATCAGCGCGACGAGCTCCAGGCGCTCACCGTCGAGAGCGACGGGGACGCCGGCCTCGAAGGTGACCGTCAGGTCGCGGGACTCGGTCGCGGTCTGATTGGTCATCGACCACACGCCGGGCGGCGGCACCGCCCAGGGGTCTTCCATCTCTCCGCACTCGATCGCTCGACCCCACAGGTTGTCGTCGATCGAATACAGCTTCTCTTTGGTAGCCGTGATCGGGATGTCGTTGCGATAGGCGTAGTGGATGGCGTCTTCGCGGGTCATGCCCCACGAGCGCACGGGCGCGAGTACCTCGAGGTCGGGAGCCAGCGCCCGCGTCGACACCTCGAACCGGACCTGGTCGTTGCCCTTGCCAGTGCAGCCGTGGGCCACGGCGTCGGCGCCGTGCTCGCGAGCGGCGGCGACCATGTGCTTGACGATCACGGGACGGCTGAGCGCCGACACGAGCGGATACCGGCCCTCGTACATCGCGTTGGCCTTCAGCGCGGGCACCAGGAAGTCGGCGGCGAACTCTTCCTTGCAGTCGACCACCACGGCCTCGACGGCGCCGGCAGCCAGAGCCCGCTGGCGCACGGCGTCCATCTCCGCAGCTCGATCGGTCGAGGAGCCTTCCTGCCCGACGTCAGCAGCCACGGCGATGACCTCGACGCCGTAGTTCTCGATCATCCATTTGACGGCGACAGAGGTGTCGAGTCCGCCGCTGTAGGCGAGGACGACGCGCTTGGCCATGAAAGTGGTGCTCCTTGGTTGAGGGGTGTTCAGATTCCGGCGAGGTCGGACAAGCGACGTCCGAGGGCGGCACCGCCGAGCGACTCGGCGGCCACCACGATGAGGGTGTCGTCACCGGCCACGGTACCGAGGATGCCGTCGAGCGCGGCGCGGTCGAGGGCCGAGCCGACGACGTGCGCCGACCCGGGGGGCGTGCGCAAGACGACGAGGTTGCCTGATGTGGCGATCTCACCAACCCACTCCCCCATCACCCGTCGCAGGTGATCTTCGGGGGCAGGTTGGTCCTTGGGAAGTTCGGGGATTGCGTAGACGGTCTCGCCCCCGGAGACCCGCACCTTGACCGCGCCGAGGTCTTCGAGATCGCGCGAGACCGTCGCCTGTGTGGCCACGATGCCATCAGCGGCCAACAGGTCGACCAGTTGCGCCTGGCTGCTCACGGCTTCGGTCTCGAGGAACCGGGCGATGCGGTGCTGACGTTGCCGCTTGCTCACTCAGCCACCGAAGAGCCAGAGGAAGAGCCCGCGGACTGCGTGCAACCGGTTTTCGGCTTGTTGCCACACCATGCTCTGACGCCCGTCGACGACGTCGGCGGCCACTTCTTCGCCTCGGTGGGCGGGAAGGCAGTGCAGGAACACGGCGGTGTCGCTGGCGACGGACATCAACTCGGTGTCGACCATGAAGCCTTCGAAGGCCTGGCGACGGCGGGCGGCTTCGTCCTCTTGCCCCATCGACGTCCAGACATCGGTGTACACGGCGTCGGCGCCCTTCACGGCGTCGGCGGGTCGGCTGGTGACCATGGGCACCGAGCCCTGCAGCGTGAGGCGGTCGACGTCGGCATCGCTGGGGGCGTAGCCCGGCGGGCAGGCGAGGCGGACATGGGCACCCACCATTGCGGCGGCAATGGCCAAGGACCGCGCCACGTTGTTGTAGTCGCCGACGTAGGCGATCTCGAGACCCTCGAGGTGGCCGAAGTGCTGCCGGAGGGTCAGAAGGTCGGCGACGGCCTGACAGGGGTGACTGTCGTCGGAGAGCAGGTTGACGACGGGGACCGACGACGACTGCGCCAACTCCTCGAGCTTGTGATGCTCGAAGACCCGGGCGCAGATGGCGGCGTGGTAGCGGCTCAGCACCTTGGCGACGTCAGCGACCGGCTCGCGCTCAGCGAGACCGACCTCCTCGCCCCGCAGCGTGAGGGGATGCCCTCCGAGTTCGAACACCGCGACTTCGGTGGCATTGCGGGTGCGCAGCGACGGCTTCTCGAAGATGAGCGCCACGCCGCGTCCGGCGAGCACGGGCGCCGGCTCGGCCTCACCCGCGAGATCAAGCACCTCCAGCAATTCTTCGGGCGAGAGATCGTCGACTTCGAGAAAATGACGGGTCACGTCCCGACCTCGGCCAAGACTTTGCCCAGAATGCCCACGGCCTCTTCGATGTCGTCGTCGGTGACGAGGAGCGAGGGTGCGAGCCGCAGCGCTTGCTCGGTCACGGCGTTGATCACAAGTCCGGCATCGAGGGCACGAGCGGCGACGTCTTTGGCCACCGGCGCCGACAACTCGGCCGCGAGCAGGAGTCCGAGACCCCGTACCTCGATCACGCCATCGAGATCGAGGAGGCGGGACGTGAGGAGCGCGCCGGCCCGGGTGGCGCGACCCGGAACGTCCTCGGCCTCCATCACCTCGAGCACGGCGCGGGCCGCCGACGCCGCCAGCGGCTGCCCGCCGTAGGTCGTGGCGTGGTCGCCGGGCACGAAGGCGGCGGCCACGTCGTCTCTGGCCCAGCAGGCGCCGATGGGCACGCCGTTGCCCAGCGCCTTGGCCATGGTGACGACGTCGGGAAGCACCCCGAAGTGTTGAAAGCCGAACCATCGCCCGGTGCGACCTAGCCCGGTCTGGACTTCGTCGACCATGAAGAGGACACCCCGCTCGTCACAGATCTGCCGCACGCCTCTGAAATAGGCGGTCGTCGCCGGGTTGACGCCGCCTTCGCCTTGCACGGGTTCGAGCAGGACTGCGGCGACGGTCGGATCGATGGCGGCCTCGAGGGCCTCGAGGTCATCCCAGGCCACGTGGCGGAATCCCTCGGGCAGTGGTTGGAACGCCTCGTGCTTCTGCGGCTGACCGGTGGCGTGGAGCGTGGCCAGCGTGCGGCCGTGGAACGAGCCGTAGGCGCTCACGACGACGTGGCGACCGTGGCCGCCCCACTTGCGGGCAAGCTTGATGGCTGCTTCGTTGGCCTCGGCACCGCTATTGGCGAAGAACACCCGCCCCCCGCCGCCGACCAGACGATCGAGCGTGGCGGCGACGGCCGGTCCCGGCTCGGTTCCGTAGAGATTGCTGACGTGGAGCAACTGTTCGGCCTGTCCGGCGAGCGCCGCCGCCACCGCAGGATGCGCGTGGCCGAGCGAGGTGACGGCGAGACCGCTGAGAAAGTCGAGGTATTCGCGTCCTCGGTCGTCCCAGAGCCGGCTTCCTTGCCCGCGCACGAACGTGACGGCGGGCGCCGGGTAGGTGTTCATGAGCCGGTTGTCGGTCATTGGTCGCTCACCATGGTGCCAATCCCTTCGCGGGTGAAGACTTCGAGGAGGAGGGCGTGCGGGATGCGCCCATCGAGGATGTGTGCGTGGCCGACGCCGTTGCGCACGGCGTGGATGCAGGACTCGATCTTGGGGATCATGCCTTCGGTGAGCGCGCCCGAGGTCAGAAGGGTTTGCAGCTCGTCGGCCGTCGTGATCGAGATCAGCGAATCGGGGTCGGCGACGTCGCGGCGGAGACCCTCGATGTTGGTGAGGTACACGAGCTTCTCGGCCGAGAGTGCCTCAGCGATGGCGCCGGCGGCGGTGTCGGCGTTGATGTTGTAGGCCTGCCCGTCGATGCCCGACCCGATGGTCGCGATCACCGGGATCAACTCCTCGTTGAGAAGCCGGTGGAGGATCCCGGCGTCGACCTCGCTGACGTCGCCGACGAATCCAAGGTCAGGATTACGGGCCGTCGCCGTGAGCAACATGGCGTCTTCTCCCGACAGGCCCACCGCCAGCGGGGCATGGACGTTGATGGCAGCCACGATGTCGCGGTTCACCTTGCCGACCAGCACCATGCGGGCGATGTCGAGCGTCTCGGCGTCGGTGACCCGGAGGCCGTCTCGAAACTCGGACTTCTTGCCCAGGCGGGCCATCAGCTCGCCGATCTGGGGACCGCCCCCGTGCACCACAACCGGGCGCATACCGACAGAGCGCATCAAGACGACGTCCTGGGCGAAGAGATCGAGTTCGTCGACACCCTCGCCGTCGGCGGCCGACAGCACGTTGCCGCCGTACTTCACGACGACGACCTTGCCGTGGAACCGCCGGATGTACGGCAATGCCTCGGCCAGCACCGAGGCCTTGGCTTCGACCACCGCGGCGTCGGAGCCGGTCACGAGGTGCCCATGTTCTCATCGACGTAGGCGTGGGTGAGGTCGTTGGTCAGGACGAAGGACTCGCCTGATCCGAGGCCGAGATCGGCAGTGACGTCGAGGTGGCGGCCCTCCATGTGGGCAGTGACGGCGGCGTGGTCGTGGATCACGGCCACGCCGCCCTCGGCGACGGCCACGCCGCCGTAGGAGACCGAGACGAGGTCGGGATCGAAGGCAATTCCTGCTGAGCCCAATTCACTGACGATGCGTCCCCAGTAGGGGTCCTTGCCATACCACGAGCACTTCACCAGTTGACTCTCGGCCACCTTGCGCGCGCCCAGCGCGGCCTCGGCATCGTCGGCGGCCCCGGTCACTCGAACCCGGACGACCTTCGTGGCGCCTTCGGCATCGCCCGCCATCTGCTCGGCGAGGTCGGTGCACGCAGCCGTAAGAGCCATTTGCAACTCGTCGGCATCAACGAGCCCGGCCCGTCCGCTGGCCAGCACGATCACGGTGTCGTTGGTCGAGGTGCAGCCATCGACGCTCAACACGTTGAACGACTGCGCCACCGCTTCTTGGAGCATCAGGCGAAGCGGCTCGGGGTCGATGTCGGCATCGGTGGTCAACACCGCCAGCATCGTCGCCATGTTCGGGGCGAGCATGGCCGCTCCCTTGGCCATGCCGCCGACGGTGAAGTTGCCGCTACGAACGACGACCTCCTTGGCGTGGGTGTCGGTCGTCATGATCGCCCTGGCTGCGGCGCCGCCACCATCGACGCTCCGCGCTTCGACAAGGGCGCCCATTCCCGCCTCGATCCGATCGACGGGCAGCGGGATGCCGATGAGCCCGGTCGAGCACACCAGGAACTCCTCGCTGCGGCAACCGAGGGCGGCGGCCGCTGCCGCGCACATCCGCTCGGCCGCCTCACGACCGGCTACCCCCGTGGCGGCGTTGGCGTTGCCACTGTTGAGAACGACGCCGACGGCCCGGCCGCCGGTGGCGGCCAGATGCGTGCGAGAGACGACCACCGGGGCCGCCGTCGACTTGTTTGCGGTGAACACGGCTGCCGTGCTGACGGGCCGCCCGTCGTCGGTGGCGACGAGTGACAGATCGGGATCACCAGACGCCTTGACGCCGCACGCCACACCGGATGCGACGAAACCGGCGGCGGCGGTGACGCTCACGGGAAGGTCCCGACCAGCGGGAGGCCGGCGAGTTCGTCGAGTCCGAGGGCGAGGTTGGCGCACTGCACCGCCTGCCCCGAGGCGCCCTTGACGAGGTTGTCGAGGGCGCAGAGGACGACGATCCATCCGGTGCGCGGATCCCGCCGTGCCGTGAGTTGGGCGGTGTTCGAACCCCAGGTCGCCTTGGTCGACGGCGGGTTGGGTCCCACCACCACGCAGGGTTCGTCGCGGTAGAAGTCGCGCAACGCCTCGAGGGGGTCGGTGGCCGCGTCGGCGGGCCGGGCGTAACAGGTGGCCAGGATGCCCCGGGTCATCGGGGCGAGGTGGGGCGTGAACAGCACCTGCGCCCCGATCGCCTGCTCGATCTCTGGGGTGTGACGGTGATCGAGCAACCCGTATGCCGAGAAATCCTCGTCGGCGGCAGCGAAATGGAGGTTGGCCTTGGGTGTCTTGCCCGCGCCGGACAGGCCGCTGGCGGCATCGACGATGATGCCGCTCGTCTCGATGAGACCGGCTCGCACGAGGGGCGCCAGCGCGAGCGCAGCCGCCGTCACGTAGCAGCCGGCGGCGGCGATGAGGCTCGACCCGATCAGATCCTCGCGGAACAGCTCGGGGATCCCGTACGCGAAGTCGCGCAACAACTCGGGCATCCGGTGCTCGGCGCCGTACCAAGTCGGATAGAGCGAGGCATCGCGGAGGCGAAAGTCGGCGGCGAGGTCGACGACGGCGCCGACACGCTTGTGGAGGTCGGGGACGAGGTCCTGTGATGCGCCATGCGGGAGTGCCAGAAACACGACATCGAGGTCGTCGAAGTCCGCCGGATCGAACGAGGCGAAGACGAGGTCGGGGTAGCCGGCGGCCAGGCTCGGATAGACCTCGGCCGCAGCCAACCCGGCCTGGCTGTCCCCGGTGGCGATGACGACCTCGAGGTCGGGGTGTCCGGCACACAGTCGGAGGAGTTCGGCGCCCGTATAGCCCGATGCCCCCACGATCCCGACCCGTTTGCGCATGGCATGATCATACAGAGATCTGCATAGTCATGCACGTCGGCGTGGCCGTCCACAGGAAGATCCCCAGGTTTGTGGCCTCGTACTCCACAGGCGCCGACTCGTACCCTGGCCGGAGGAGGTGTTGCGATGAGCTTCGAAGTGGTCTTCGCCGACGACTCGGTCGAGGTGGTCGATCGAGCCGACGGCTATCAGCAGGAAGGTCCGCTGACGACGTTTTTCGACAACGACAGCCGGCCGGGCGGGCTCGGCGCGTGGAGCGTGAAGGTCGCCAGTTTCCGCACCGAGCAGATCCTCCGGATCCGGCGGGCCGGCTGACTCATCCTCGCAGTCGGGCGCCGGTCGACTCCGCGACCGAGTCGATCGCTCGCTGCCGGACCTCGGCCACCTCTGCGTCGGTCAGCGTGCGGTCGAGAGCACAGAACCGCAGCCGGTAGGCGAGGCTGCGCTCCCCCGTCGCCACGCCCGCTCCGCGATAGACGTCGAACAGCGCGAGACCGACGAGCAGGTCGCCTCCCGCCTCGCGAAGCGTTGCCTCGACCTGCGCCGCGGCGATGTCGTCGGAGACGACGAAGGCGAGGTCGATGTCGCTGGAGGGGAATTTGGACACCGGCTGTTGTTCTTCGGGCCTCCGTGGCGCAGCGAGGAACCCAACGAGGTCGAGGTCGAGCCAGCCGACTCGACCCTGAATCGACCAGTTGGCGGTGACGGATGGATCGACCTCACCCAAGAAGCCGACGCCGCGACCGCCGGCTCGCACCTCGGCGGTGCGTCCGGGGTGCAAGCCAGGAGCGGTCGCCGCCTGCAGGTCGACCTCGGTGATGCGGAGCGCATCAACGAGCGAGTCGAGAATTCCCTTGGCCGCGACAACCCCGTCGTCTCGTCGTAGGGCGACACCGAGGCGCTCGCGCTCATCAGGAAGGGAGGTGTCACGTCCCTGGACCTGTCGATCGGGCGACGGCAGATTGAACGCGGGACCGATCTCGAAGAAGGCGACATCGGGCGAGCGACGAGCGGCGTTGAAGGCAAGGGATCGCAGCAGTCCCGGCAGCAGGGTGCGGCGAAGGACCGATTCCTCGAGCACCATCGCGTCCGAGGCACGAATGGCGACGGACTCGTCGAGGCCCGAGCGATCGTGCTCGCCCGGCGCGATCAGCGACGGCGTCTGGGCCTCGTCGACGCCACGGCCGATCAGCACCGACCTGACAGTCCGGCGGTCACGTTGGTGGCTCGTCAAGTGGCCGACGGCTGGGCTCCGGGGGACGGTGCGCACGATGCGGCTATAGCCGTGGTGGCGAGCAACCTCCTCGATGATGTCGACCTCGAGGAGGGCGTCGGGTCGGAACGAGGGTGGCGTGACGTCGTGCAGACCGGGGCCAGCGTCGACGACGCTGAATCCGATCGGTAGGAGGTAGGCCCGCACTTCGTCGTCGGTGAGTTGGGTGCCGAGCAAGCGGTTGAGTCGCTCGGTCCGCAGCCGGATCGGTTCGGCGGCCTCGAGGCCGTCGGCCACGTCGACGCGCCCGCCGGTCACCCGGCCCGACCCGAGTACCTCGCAGAACCGATCGATGGCCCGATCGATGCCCAGCGGATCGACACCCCGTTCGAAACGGGCCGAGGCCTCGGTGCGCAACCCGAGCCGCTTGCTGGTTCGAGCGATGGCCATGGGCGTGAAGCAAGCAGCCTCGAGCAACACGGTCGTGGTCGCCTCGCCGATCTCACTCGACTCGCCGCCCATGATCCCGGCGATACCGACGGGCGAATCTTCGGCGTCGCAGATGAGACAGTCGTCGCCGTCGCCGAGGCGTCGCTCGACGCCGTCGAGAGTGAGCACGGTCTCGCCCGGCCGGGCCCGGCGGACTCGGAGCCCCTCACCCGCCAGACGGGTCAGGTCGTACGGGTGGGTCGGCTGCCCGAGTTCGAGCATGACGTAGTTGGAGGCGTCGACGACGTTGTTGATCGGCCGCATGCCGGCCAGCGTGAGGCGAGACTGCACCCACGAGGGCGACGGGCCCACCTCGACGTCGGAGATCACCGTGGCGGTGAAGCGGGGGCAGAGGTCGGGGCTCTCGACCACCACAGCCGTGGCGGACTCTGCGGAGGTGGCCTCCGGTGGGCCGCTCGGCGCCAGCGTGAACGGCAAGCCCAGCCGGGCGGCAGCGTCGCGAGCCACGCCCACGATGCAGTTGGCATCCGGCCGGTTGGCCTCGATGGCGAGATCGAAGACGGTGTCAGCCTCGATGCCCAGTGCCTCGGCGATCGGCGTGCCGAGCGGCGTCGACTTGTCGAGCTGGAGGATCCCGTCGGCGTCGGCACCGAGGCCGAGCTCGACGGCCGAGCAGAGCATCCCGTTGGAATAGACCTTCTTCAGCTTTCGCCGGCCGATGGTCATGCCGTTCGGCAACGTCGTGCCGATCGTGGCCAGAGGCACCACGTCACCGACCTCGATGTTCCACGCACCGCAGGCCACCTCGAGCGCCTCGCCGTCGCCGGCGTCGACCGTCGTCATGCGAACGCGGTCGAGGCCGGCAATCGCCTCGATCGTGTTGATGCGGGCGACCACGACGCCGTCGAGCCCCCCGCCGATCTCCTCGATGGCCTCCACGACCATGCCGAGATCATCGAAGACCAAGCCGAGGGCACGGGCGTCGGCCGGGAACGGCGCGAAGTCACGGAGCCACGAGAGGGGGACGCGCATCAGGACCTCAGAACTGGGAGACGAAGCGGACGTCGTTGTCGAGCAGCACGCGCATGTCGGCGATCTCGTTGCGCATCTGTGCGAGACGGTCGATGCCGAAGCCGAAGGCGAAGCCCGTCCATTCCTCGGGATCGATGCCACACATCGTGAGCACGTTGGGATGCACCATGCCGCAGCCCCCGAGCTCGATCCACCCCGTCTGGGAACACGTGCGGCAGCCGTCGCCCCGGCAGATGGCACAGGTGATCTCGAACTCGGCCGACGGCTCGGTGAAGGGAAAATACGCCGGGCGCAATCGGGCCGAGATGTCGGGGCCGAACAGGGCGCGGGTGAAGGTCTCGATCGTGCCGGCCAGATCGCCGAACGTGATGCCTCGATCGATGACGAGCCCTTCGATCTGGCTGAAGGTCGCGTTGTGACGGGCGTCGGGGGTGTCCTTGCGATACACCCGGCCGGGCATGATCGAATAGATCGGCGGCTCTTGGGTCTCCATCACCCGCACCTGGACGGGCGAGGTATGGGTGCGGACGAGCACCGTCTCCGCGTCGCCGTAGTCGAGGTACAAGGTGTCGTGGTTGCTCCGAGCGGGGTGGGCCACGGGGATATTGAGCGCCTGGAAGTTGCGCCAGTCGGTTTCGACCTCCGGGCCTTCGGCGACGGTGTAGCCCATCCCGACGAAGACGTCCTCGAGACGGTCCCGGGTCTGGGTGACTAAGTGGAGGTGGCCACGTTCGGGCCGGAATGGGATCTCGGTGAGATCCATTCGCTCGGCCGCCAACCGAGCGGCACGCGCTTCGGCCTCGAGTTGTCCCCGGCGGTCGGTCAGCGCCGTCGTGATGGCGGTGCGGCGGGCGTTGAGTTCCTGGCCAGCTGCCTTCCGCGCTTCTCCTGGAAGCTTTCCCAGACCACGCTGGAGGTCGGTGAGGCGCCCGGCCCGGCCCAAGAGGTCGTTCTCGACCGCAGCGAGGTCGTCGAGCGAGGCGGCGGCGGCGATCGCCGCCCGGCCACGGGCCTCGAGTGCAGACAGGTCGTCGTAGTCGTTCATGTGCCGTGGAGCTCTTCGAAAGCCATCAGTGGGAGGGTGAAGGCGAAGGTGGTGCCTCGGCCCGGCTCGGACGTCGCTGTCAGCCGGCCACCGTGAGCTTCGACCAGACCCCGGCTGATCCACAAACCGAGCCCCGACCCGGTCGGCTTACCCATCTCGCGACGGAAGAACTTGGTGAAGACCTTGGGGAGATCGGCGTGGGGGATGCCCTCACCCGCGTCGGTCACTGCCAGCGACGCGAGGTCGCCTTCGACCGAGCCCTCGATGCGCATACCGGTAGCCGATGCGTACTTGCAGGCGTTCTCCACCAAGTTCGTGAGCACTTGTTCGAGCTTGTCAGGATCGGCGTAGACCTCAGGAAACATTTTCGAGAAGTGGAGGGCGCAGTCGATCTCGGGATATGAGAACCGCACCTTGCCGATCACGGTGTCGACCAGCGCAGGGAGGTCGACCATCTGTCGGCGAAGCACGAGGCGATCGGTCTCGAGGCGACTGATGTCGAGCAACTCGGTGATCAAACGGTGCACGCGGTCGGCGTCGTGTTTGACCTGTTCGAGCATCTCGCGCTTCTGCTCGTCAGGAATCCGGCCCCAGCGGCTGAGCAGGAGGGCGGTGTATCCCTTGACCGAGGTCAGAGGCGATCGCAGTTCGTGACTGACAGTCGAGACGATCTCGATGCCGCTGGTGGCTTTGTGCGTGCGCTTCCACGACTCGCGCAAGACGAGCGCCACCGATGTCAACGTGCCGTTGTCGTCGCGCTCGTAACACCCGGTGACGTAGGTGCGGACGACAGCCCCGTCTACGCGCCGGATGGTGACCTCCTGTTCGGGAATCGAGTGCACCGACCGGAGCGCAGCCGACGGGTGCCACCCATCGGGCCACACCAAGCGTCCATCGGAGAAGCGTGGATCGAGCAGCGCCACGCCGTCGGCTCCGATCATCTCGTCGACCGAACGACCGGTCAGCTGCGCGGCGGCGCGGTTGGCGGCCACGATTCGACAGGTGGCATCGAGATGCAAGACGGCGTCGGGCAGCAGGTCGAGCAGGGCGTCACGGTCGGTCGAACTCATCGGGCCCCCGGGATGATCGTCGCCCGGCGTCGTTGCCGGGCTGCTTCGAAACAGAGGATGGCGGCCGCCACCCCCACGTTCAGCGACTCGGTCCGGCCTGTCATCGGGATGGTGAGCCAGCCGTCGACGAGGTCGCCGAGCTCAGCGTCGAGTCCGTTGGCTTCGTTGCCGAACACAAACGCCGTCGGCGTGGTCAGATCGGCCTCGGCGTAATCCACGCCGGTGGCCGAACTCGTGGCCAGACACCTCAGCCCCGAGTTGGAAAGCGTCGAGATGACCTCGGCGGCGGGTCCGCCCAGCACGACGGGAAGGTGGAACATCGCACCGGCCGAGGCCCGGACCGTCTTGGGGTTGTACAAGTCGACGGTGCCTTCGCACAACACCACACCCCCGACGCCGGCCCCCTCGGCCGAGCGCAAGACCGTGCCGGCATTGCCCGGGTCCCGGACGTCGACGGCGACGACGACGAGGTCTGCGCCCTGGAGACGGGAGAGAGGAGCATCGACGAACGGGAGCACGGCCAGAACCGGTTGCGGCGCAGCCGTGCCGGCGACGCGCTCGAGCACACCCGGCGCCAACTCGAATACCGGGTGTCCGAGCGTGCGGGCGCGCTGCGCCACCGGCTCGCCGAGCGCGCCGGAGGCCACGAACACGGTCTCGATGCCAGCGCCGGCGTCGAGGGCCTCGTCGAGGACCTTGATGCTCTCGACCACGAAGGCGCGCTCATCCTGGCGAGCGCTCCGGCGGCCTAGCAGCCGCCGGAGTCGCTGCACCTTCGGGTGTCGGATCGAGAGGGCGGACCCTCCGAGGCGACCGGGCTCCTCAGGAAGCGGAGCGTTCACCGGCGCCCCGAGCCACCTCGACGAGGCTCGCGAAGGCGGTGGGATCGGTGACGGCGAGGTCGGCGAGGACCTTGCGATCGACTTCGACCTCGGCCAGCTTCAGGCCATTGATGAGCCGGCTGTAGCTCATCCCGTTCTGTCGAGCGGCGGCGTTGATGCGCTGGATCCAGAGCTGGCGGAAATCGCCCTTGCGTGCCCGACGATCGCGGTACGCGTACTGCAGCGAATGCATGACCTGCTCGTTGGCGGAGCGAAACGAGCGGCTCTTGTTGCCGTAGTAGCCCTGCGCCTGTTCGAGTACTGCCCGGCGATGCTTCTTGCCGTGGACGGCGCGCTTGACCCGTGCCATGGGGCGCTCCTTTCCGGAGTGTGAGAGAGGGGGGAGAGAGAAAGAGAAGCGGGCCGGCTAGATGCCGAGCAGCTTGCGGACCTGCTTGGCGTCGCCGCCGGTGACCTGGGCCTCGTGGGCGAGGCGCCGGGTGCGAACACTCGACTTCTTCTCGAGGATGTGGGACCGGAACGCCTTGCGGCGCATGATCTTGCCGGTGCCGGTGATCTTGAAGCGCTTGGCCGCGCCTTTGTCAGTTTTCATCTTGGGCATCGGACGTCTCCTGCGTGTGCTGCTCGTGGTGGGGCTCCGCCGGTTGCGGCGCCTCCTGGTTGGTTGCATCGGTGGGCTTGTTGGCTCGGGCGGCGGCCTGAGCCCGCTTGTCGGGGGCCAGCACCATGATCATGTTGCGGCCGTCGAGCTTGGGAGCCGACTCGACCTTTGCCGTGTCTGCCGCCCGCTCGGCGATCCGGTCGAGGATCTCCTTGCCGAGATGGGGATGGGCCGTCTCGCGGCCTCGGAACATGATCGTGATCTTGACCTTGTGGCCCTCGTCGAGGAAGTGGATGACCTTGCGGGTCTTGGTGTCGAAGTCGCCCTGGCCGATCTTCACCCGGTACTTCATTTCTTTCAGGGTGACCGACGAGGTCTTGCGGCGGGACTCCTTCGCCCGCTGTGCGGCGTCGAACTTGAACTTCCCGTAATCCATGATGCGACAGACGGGAGGATTGGCTCCCGGCGCCACTTCGACGAGGTCGAGATCCTGGTCACGGGCGATGTTGAGCGCCTCGGGCAGGGGACGGACACCGAGCTTGGTGCCATCCGTATCGACCAGAAACACTTCACGGGCCCGGATCCGTTCGTTGATCCTCGGCTCGTTGCTGACGGGGGGTACGGCGATGCGGCATCACTCCTTGGGTCAGCCTGCCATCGACGCGAAGACGGGCAGGCGTCGGAAAGCAACGCCCGCCCGTTGGCGGTCATTCGACCCGGACGCACCGCTCCGACACCGAGGTGACGGAGGTGATGGTGGCCGGGTGGGGACCCGAAGGACCCGCTTTCCCGATTCAGTTGTAGCTCTAGGCTACCGCAATGTCTTCGATCTGGACACCTGGCGGCGAGCGACCGGTTCGACGGGAGCCCGAAGCGCCCGCCGGAGCCGCCCCATCCGGGCCCGCCGACGCCTTCGACGACGAGCTCTCTCCCGAGGAGATGCAAGCACGGATGGCCGAGTTGCAACAGCAACTGGCCGAGACGCCGGCAGCCGAGATCGTGGCCAACCACTGCTTTGGGCTCTTCGAGCTCGCCGCCCTCCACCTCAGCCTTGCGCCCCCCCAGCTGGGCGAGGCCAGCGTGGCCATCGATGCGTTGACGGCGATCGTCGACGGTCTACCCGGCCGTCTCGGTCAGAACGAGGGACAGCTCAAAGAGGGGCTGGCGTCGCTGAAGCTCGCGTTCGTCCAGATCCGGGCGGCCAACCTAGGCACCGCCGAGCCTCCGGCCTGAGCGCAGGCTCAGCGCCGGACCGTGCGTACCTCGATCGTGCGGATCGCCTCGACCCGCTCCGTTCGGGCTCCGCACGCTCCAGTCTCGACGGTGGCCGTGATGGTCGAGAATCCCGTGAAGGCAAACGCGTGTTTCACTGTGAAGTCCTGACTCAGCGGCACCCGGCAGCTGGCCGGGGGCACGTCGAGGTGCTCGACGCGTCCGTCGCCGAAGTCGACGGTGACCGCCTTCACCCGGCCCTTGGTGTCGCGGACCGAGATCGTGAAGGGCTCCACCGTGCCCGGCTCGGTGCGACGAGCCGACAGCACGTCGGCGCGAAGGCCGGTGCTCGAGTTGGCGTTGCTGGCGAGAACGACGATTACAGCGAGCACCACGAAGACGGCGCCGAAGCCGATCAGGGCCTGACGACTCGAGGCCCTCATCCGTTCGCGCCGGCAGGTTCGACGCCGGCCGCCTCCCATTGACCGAGTCGACCCGGGATCACCTCGAAGGTCACTGACGTCCCCACCTCGATCACCCTCGAGCCGCCGGCGATCTGGGTGCAGTGGAAGAAGAACGAACGCCCGTCGTCGGTGGCCACCGTCCCGAAGCCGGCGTGCTCGTCGAAGTCGGCCACGGTTCCGCGTTGTGCCCGGTGCACGCCTAGTGGACGATCTTTGCCAGCGGGAGCTCGATGATGTCGGTTGCGCCGGCGTCCTTGAGGGCGGGGATGAGCGTGTTGATCTCGGCCTTCGGCACCACGGTCTCGACGGCGTATCCGTCCTCACCGAAGAGCTTGGACACCGTCGGCGACTTCATGGACGGCAACAGCCCGATGACCTCGGCCAGGTCGGCGTCGCCGACGTTGAGCTTGACCAGCACCTTGGCCCGGGCCTCGAGGGTGCCCTGGAGGAGGGTGTGGATCTGGTGCATGGCGTGGCGCTTCTCGGGGTCGGCGTAGGCCGCGGGGTTGGCCACGAGCTCGGTGTAGGAGGTGAGGATCGTGCCGATGATCCGAAGTCGGGCTTGACGAAGGGCTCGACCGGTCTCGGTCAGGTCTACGACGGCGTCGGCGATGTCGGGGATCTTGGCTTCGGTGGCCCCATACGACAACGTGACGTCGGCGTCGATGCCGTGGCGCTCGAAGAAGCGTCGGGTCAGGCCGGGGTATTCGGAGGAGACCCGCACCCCGTCCTTGAGGTCGGTGACCGACTCGACGGCGGAATCCTCGGCGACGGCCAGCACGATGTTGGCCGGGCGCGACGACACCTTCGAATAGGTCAATTGGCCGAGAGAGACGAGGTCGGCACCCTGTTCCTCGATCCAATCACGGCCGGTGATCCCGAGATCGAACATCCCATCGGCCAGGTAGAGGGGGATCTCTTGAGGCCGGAGGATGCGCACCTCGGCCACCCGGGGGTCATGGATGGACGCCTTGTAGTCGACCTCGGAACTCCGAACGACGGCCAGGTCGGCCTCCTCGAAGAGCTTCAGTGTCTGGGCCTCGAGAGAGCCTTTGGGCAATACCAGGCGGAGCATCAGCCCATCCTCTCGCGCACCGAACGGATCAACCCAACCATTTCAACCGCACCGGCGCCGCACTCCTCGCCGACGTTGTGACCGCCGGCGTCCTCGGAGCGGGCGTAGGCCTGATCGAGATCCTCGGTCGTGAGCACGCCGAACATGACGGGCACGCCGGTGTCGAGTTGGACGTCCTGCACGCCTCGGGCGCATTCGCCGGACACGATCTCGTAATGAGTCGTCTCGCCCCGGATGACCGCGCCCAGCACGATCACCGCGTCGTACCGGCCGGTGACGGCGTACGCCTTGGCCGCCATGGGGAGTTCGAAGGCACCGGGCACCCACGCTTCGGTCACGTCGGTGTCGACGACTCCCGCGGCGCGCAGTCCACGCCGAGCGCCATCGAGGAGCCGATCGGTGATCCGATCGTTGAACCTCCCGCACACGAGCGCGACGCGGACGCCGGCGCCCTCGAGCACAGGGACCTTCCGGTCAGCAGAGACTGCGTCAGTGGCCATGACGTGACTTCCTACAGGACGTCGTCGAGGCCTTCGAGCAGGTGACCCATCCGCTCGCGCTTCGTCCGCAGATACTCGATGTTCTCGGGGTTGGGAACGATCTCGAGCGGCACGCGGCCGACGATCTCGAGGCCGTAACCGGCAAGCCCGCCGTATTTCGACGGGTTGTTGGTCATGTTGCGGAAGGTAGTGATGCCCTGGTCGACGAGGATCTGCGCACCGACGCCGTACTCGCGGGAGTCGGCATGGAGGCCGAGCTTGGTGTTGGCGTCGACGGTGTCGTAGCCCTCCTCCTGCAACTTGTAGGCCCGCATCTTGTTGCCCAGCCCGATGCCCCGGCCCTCATGGCCGCGCAGGTACACGATGACACCCATGCCCTCGTCGGCGATCCGTCGCATGGCGGCGTCGAGTTGGGGTCCGCAATCGCAGCGGAGCGAGCCGAACACGTCTCCGGTGAGGCACTCGCTGTGGACGCGGACGAGGACGTCGTCCTCCCCCGCCGGTGCACCTTTGACGAGAGCCAGGTGCTCGACCCCGTCGAGCAGCGACTCGTAGGCGTAACAGGTGAAGTCGCCGTACTGCGGTGGGAATGCGTGCCTCGGCGACGCGACGAACGAGCTTCTCCGTCTGTCGCCGGTAGTGGACGAGATCGGCGATCGAGATGAGCAGGAGACCGTGCTCCTCGGCGAAGCGCTCGAGTTCGGGCAGCCGGGCCATGTCCATCTTCTTCTCGTCGACGATCTCGCACAGCACACCGGCGGGATAGCAGCCGGCGAGTCGGGCGAGGTCGACCGCGGCCTCGGTGTGACCGGCCCGCTTCAGCACCCCGCCTTCGCGGGCCTCGAGGGGCAGGACGTGGCCGGGCCGGGCGAGGTGGTCGGGCCTGGTGGCCGGATCGACCAACGCTTGGATGGTGGCGGCTCGGTCGTGGGCCGAGATCCCCGTCGACGTGCCCCGCTTGAGGTCGATGGTGACGAGGAATGCCGTGCGCATGCTCTCGGTGTTGTCGACCACCATCGGCGGCAGGTCGAGCTCGCGGGCCCGCTGGGTGGTGACCGGGGCGCAGATGTAACCGGAGGTGTGGTGGAGGAAGAAGGCGATCTTCTCGGGCGTGGCGAACTCGGCCGCCATGATGAGGTCGCCCTCGTTTTCGCGGTCCTCGTCGTCGACGACGACGACGATCTCACCCCGGGCAATGGCGGCGATGGCTTTGTCGATCGGTGCGAGCGGCATCTCAGGCTCGATTCTGGTCGGTCAGCAGGCGTTCCACGTACTTGGCGACGAGGTCGACCTCGAGGTTCACCCGGTCTCCCGGGCGGCGGTGGCCGAGCGTGGTGACCTCGGCAGTGTGGGGAATCACGGCGATCCCGAAGGAAGACTCGGCGACGTCGACGACCGTGAGGCTGCACCCGTCGACGGTGATCGAACCCTTCTCGACCACATAGCGCCCGAGTCGATCGGGAAGCCCGATCCGAAGGTCGGGAGCGGCCGACAACACTTCGCCGACGCCGTCGACGTGTCCTTGGACGATGTGGCCCCCGAGGCGGTCCGACAGCGCGCACCGGACGCTCGAGGTTGACGGGATCTCCGATGGCCAGCCCGCCGAGATTGGTGCGGTCGAGCGTCTCGTCGACGGCATCGGCGGCCCACCAACCCGATCCGAACTCGACCACGGTGAGGCAACAACCGTTGACGGCGATGGAGGCACCCAGTTCGACGTCGTCGAGCACGGTCGAGCATTCGAAGGTGAACCTCGAACCCTGCCGATGGCCGACCCGACCCAACTCTTCGACGATCCCGGTGAACACCTCAGGCTGCCCTTCCGTCGAGAACGACCTTGATGTCGGCCCCGATCGTGGTCGTTTCGAGGACGCGCCCCGCGGAACACGTCGTCCATGGTGGCTACTCCGGCTCCCCGGAACCAGCCGGCAGCGTCGTCACCCCCGAAGAGGACTGGTGCGAGGTAGACGACGTAGCGGTCGACGAGACCCCGCCGATGGAACGCACCCGCCACTCCGGCACCCCCTCGACGAGGAGCTGGACGACGCCGTCGGCCCCGAGCGCGTCGAGGACTTCGTCGAGGTCTCCGGTCATCTCGTCGCAGGGATGAACCTTGGCCTCGGCAGGTGCCCGACCGAGCACGACCCGTCGAGGGTCGCGACCCTCGACGTGTCGCACGGTGAGGCTGGGGTCGTCGAGCCGCACGGTCCCCGCTCCGACCAGGATCGCGTCGCTCTCGGCCCGGAGACGGTGGACGTCGACCCGTGCCTCGGGCCCGGTGATCCAGCGGCTGGTCCCGTCGGGAGCAGCCGTGCGCCCGTCGAGGCTCGACGCCAACTTGAGAACGACGAAGGGGCGCCCAGTGGTCCGATGCTTGATGTAGGGCGCGAGTTGGTCACCGATGTCGTCGGAAAGGACACCCACCACGACCTCGACGCCAGCCTTCCGAAGCCGAATGATGCCCTGCCCGGCCACCCTGGGGTCGGGGTCGGGGATGCCGACGACCACGCGCCGTACACCGGCGTCGATCAACGCTTCAGCGCACGACGGAGTCCGCTTGCCCGCGAATTCACAGCAAGGCTCGAGCGTGACGTAGACCGTCGCTCCCGAGAGATCGGCGTTCGCGGCCTTCGCTCGGTTGAGTGCCTCCTGCTCCGCGTGCGGTCCGCCGGGTGCGGCCGTCGAACCGACGTAGCCGCCGGGAAGGATGACGGCTCCGACCCAAGGGTTGGGATGGGCCCGCCGGCGAGCGGCGGCAGCGGCGTCGATCGCTGCCCGCATCCCGCTCTCGTCGTCCACGTGGCCCAACCTCTCGGTCGTTTCCAAAACGTTCGTTTCGGCCGTGACCACGCTACAGCAGGGTCCACGTGCCGTCAGTGTGACGTCGGTCGCTCCGTGAGGAGCGCCAGGGCGTGGGGCACCACGTCGAGAATGGCCTCGGCGCATTCGACCGCCCCTCGGGGCGAACCAGGAGTGTTGACGATGATCGCCGTCCCTACCACCCCCGCTACCCCCCGCGACAGCCGGCCCAGCGCGGGGTTCGCCGCCCGCATCGCCTCAGCCAACCCCGGTGCGACTCGTTCGAGCATGTCGGTCGTTCCCTCGGGCGTCTGATCCCGGGGGGCGAATCCCGTGCCGCCGGTGGTCACGACCAGACCGGCGAAGCCCTCGGCCATGGCTCGGAGCGCAGCCGCGACCTCGAGCGCGGCCGTCACTGATCACGGCCCGCTCGACCACGACAAAACCGGAGCCTTCCAGGACGGCAGCCAACGCCGCTCCGGATGCGTCGTCGCGAGTCCCGGCCACGACGCCGTCCGAGACCGTCAGCACCTTGGCCGGCCACTGATGCGTCGGCTGGTCGCTCACGACCGGCGTTGGTCGGTCCGAAACGCCGACCCTTCGATGCCCTTGGCGGCGACCTTCATCTCGCTGGCGATCGACGACGCCTCGGCGACGGTGAGGAGGGGCCGGGTCGTCGACGACGCGATCCCGATCGAGATCGACATGATGTCGGCTGTCGAGCGGTTGTGACGGCGGTCGGCGACCTCGACATATCCCCGCGCGGCATCTTCTTCGTCGTAGAGAGCGAGTGCCACGGCGTCGAAGGCCTCGATGATGTCGCGGGCGAGGTCCTCGGCCCGCTCGGGAGGGGCCAGGAGGACGAAGTCGTCGCCCCCGACGTGGCCGAGGAAGCACTGCTCGTAGCCCTCACCCTCGACGACCTTGGCCAGGACGTCGGCCGTGGCCCTGATCGCCTCGTCGCCCCGCAGGAACCCGTAGCGGTCGTTGAAGGCCTTGAAGCTGTCGAGGTCGGCGTGCAGCACGGCGAAGGGTTGGTCGTCCTCGACCAGGGCCTCGATCTGGCGGGTGATCTCGCTGTTGCCGGGAAGGCCCGTCAGCGGTGAGACGTCGCGGAGTTGCCTCGCTCGCCGAAGAGCCGCCCGCACCCGGGCCACCAACTCCGGAGGGTCGAACGGCTTGGTGATGTAGTCGTCGGCGCCCGACGTCAACCCGAGCACCGTGTCGGCCGAGAGCGTCTTCGCCGTGAGCATCAACACGGCGCAGTGGCTCGTGCGGGCGCTCGCCCGAAGCCGGCGGCACACCTCATATCCGTCGAGGCCGGGCATCATCACGTCGAGCAGGACGGCGTCGGGGCGGAGTTCTTGTGCTCGCTCGACGGCCTCGGTGCCGGAATGAGCGACGTAGACGTCGAACCCCTCGAGCGTCAGGTTGAGTTCGACGTACCGGGCAATGTCGATGTCGTCGTCGACCACCAGGATGCGGCTGCCGGCGGCGTCAGCGTCGTCGGCCACGGCTCAGGCCGCCTTGTCGCCGGCGGCTCGAAGGCGTTCGATCGCTCGGCGGGGTGAGGCGTCCCCGAAGATGGCGCTGCCGGCGACGAGGACGTCGGCGCCCGCCGCGGTCACGATCGGCGCCGTTGCCTCGTCGATGCCTCCGTCGACCTCGATGGCGACATCGGCCCCCAGGCGCTCCACCTCGGCAGCCGTCTCCCGGATCTTGGGGACCACCTCGGTCATGAACTTCTGGCCCCCGAATCCGGGGAACACGGTCATGAGGAGGACGAGATCGATCTCACCGAGGTAGCCGGCGAAGGCGGAGAACGGGGTATCGGGGTTGACGGCGAGTCCGACGTCGAGGCCGAGGTCGCGGATCTGGGTGATCAGCTGCGCCGTGCCACCAACCTCCACGTGCACCGAGCACCCGCTCGCGCCGGCCTTGGCGAAGGCCTCGAGGTAGCGCTCGGGATTGGTGATCATCAGGTGGCAGTCGAGGTACATCGATGTGTGGCGTCGCAGCGAGGCAACCACGGGAGGCCCGATGGTGAGGTTGGGCACGAAGTGACCGTCCATCACATCGACGTGCAGCCAATCCGCCTCGCCAGCAACCTCGTCGACGGCGGACGCCAAGTTGGCGAAGTCGGCGGAGAGGATCGAGGGCGCCAGACGGATCACGGAACGGCCACTCTACCGAGGCGGGCGGCGGAGGCGGAGGACGTACATCCCGTCCGTTCCCAACGCCTGGGGTAACAGCCGAGCCCCGCGACCGACGGGAACCCATGGCGCGTGGGGCGGCGCCAGCGGCTCGAGCTCGGGGTGGCGCTCCTCCAGCCAGTGGTCGATTCCCGAGGTCTCGGCGTCGGTGAGCGTGCAGACGCTGTAGACGAGTACTCCGCCCGGGGCAAGCAATTGGACAGCGGGTTCGAGAAGGTCACGTTGGATGGCGACGAGATCGATCACGTCGCCGGGCGACACGCGCCACCTGGCATCGGGACGACGCCGCAGGACGCCGAGGCCCGAACACGGGGCGTCCACCAGCACCCGTTCGAAGGAGTCAGGCCGCAGCGGCGGCCGCCGCCCGTCGCCCACGAACGACATCACCGACGTGGCGCCGAGCTTCCGAGCGTTGGCTTCGACGAGTCCGACGCGCGTGGGGTGCACGTCGCCGGCGGCCACGAGCGTGGCGCCGTGGGCGGCGATGGCCGTGGCCTTGCCTCCGGGGGCCGCGCACAGGTCGACGACGGCGTCACCGGGGCCGGCATCGACAAGATCGGCCACTTGTTGCGACGCTTCGTCCTGGATGTAGCCGTCGTCTCGGGTGGTGACCGACGCCGACTCGTTCATCTGTTCGAGCGCGGCGACGGCGTCGACGTGGCCGAGATCGGCAACCAGGCGATCGACCACCCAGTCCGGATAGCTGAGCCGCGTGGCCTCATCCGGCCATTCGTCCGGCCGGGGCGGACCGGCGTCGGCCACCCGCCGCAACACCGCGTTGACGAACCCCCGCGCCCGACCGCTGGCCAGCTCCACGGTTTCGCCCACCGCGGCGTGAGGAGGGGTCTGGAGAAACACCAACTGGTATGCGCCAAGACGGAGGATGGCTGCCACCTCGTCGTCGACCTCTCGGAGCAGAAACCGCTCGAGGATCCAGTCGCACGCCCGCAACATCCTCGTGGTGCCATAGACCAGTTCGGTCACGAAGCCGCGATCTCGGGTGTCGAGGCCGGACCGAGCGAGGATGGACGGGAGGACGAGGTTTGCGTATGCGCCTTCGTCGATCCGTCGCATCGCCTCGAGCGCGACCGCTCGCGCCGAGGTCACGGCTGTCGCCCCACGAGCTCGTCCGGTCGTGGGCGCGATCCGTTGCGCCACGCAGCCGCGGCCTGCACTCCCTTGCCCTCGGGTCGCACCTCCCGCAACTCGAGACCACGACCGTCTCCACAACCGATCACCACGCCGTCGAGGTGCCGGACCGGTGGTCCCGCGGGCACGGGTGCAGCGGCCAAAACCTGGAGGCGGCGGCCGCGGAACGAGGTCCAGGCCCGGCCGAGGCGGACTGTTCGAGCCACGACGTCCGCCGGCTGGGTGAAGTCGAGCTCGAGTTCGCCGGGATCGAGCTTGGCGGCGTACGTGACTTCGCCCTCCTGGGGCCGCGGTTGGCCCAACCCTCGGCGCAGCTCGCCGAGCAGGAGCTGGGTGCCGAGGAGCGACAGACGGCCCCGCAGGTCGTCGGCCGACTCGTCGACCCCGATGGCCGTCGACACGCACGTGTGCACAGGGCCCGTGTCGAGGCCGGGGTCGAGGGCCATCAAGCAGACCCCGGTCCGCTCGTCGCCGGCCAGGATGGCCCGCTCGACGGGCGCTGCGCCGCGCCACCGCGGCAAGAGCGAGAAGTGCAGGTTGACCATCGGCACGGCGTCGAGCACATCGGCCCTGATGAGCTTGCCGAAGGCGACGACAACACCGAGCTCCGCGCCCGAGTCGACCACGTCGGCGACCCGATCGGTCACGGCCAGACCACGGGCCAGGGCGGCCGACTTGACCGGCGACGGCGCCAGCGTCGAACCCCTCCCCCGCCGGCGATCGGGCTGGGAGACGACGAGGACGACCTCGTGGCCGTCGTCGCAGAGCGCGAGCAACGGACCGACTGCGGCTTCGGGCGTACCGAGGAAGGCGAGCCTCACGGCGCCGCCGGGGGCATGGTCAGCCGAGATCCCGGTTGCGCAGCGCCTTCATGGCCGCCTTGCGCTGGTCGGCGTCTAGGAGCTCGAGCAGCAGACGACCTTCGAGGTGATCGAGCTCGTGCTGGAAGACACGGGCCTCGAACTCGTCGGCCTCGATCGAGACTTCGTTGCCGTCGAGATCGACCCCGGTGAGGTGGATCTCCTTGGGCCGGACGATCGGGAAATAGAGACCGGGCACCGAGAGGCAGCCCTCCTCGTACTCCCACTCGCCCCGCGCCTCGCTGATCGTCGGATTGATGATGGTCCGCGCGCCGAGGCCGTCTTGGAGGTCGTAGACGAAGAGACGCTTCTGCACACCGACCTGAGGTGCGGCGAGGCCGACCCCGGGCGCCTCGTACATCGTTTCCACCATGTCGTCGACGAGGCGAACCAGGGCGCCGTCGACGTCGGTGACCTCGGCCGCCCGCTGCTTGAGTACGGGATCGCCGAAGAGTCGGATGGTGTAGCCGGCCATGGGCAAGAGGCTACCGTCGGCGTGTGGGGATGCCGAACAGCGGAGGGCCCGGCGAGCACTACTTCTCGGCCCATCCCACCACGGAGTCGAGCCGGAGGGAGCTTCGTCTGCACCTCCCGGATCTCTCGCTCCGGCTGGTAGCCGATCGCGGCGTGTTCTCCGGCGACCGAGTCGATGCCGGCACGAAGCTGCTGTTGAGCGAGGCCCCGGTCCCGCCAGACCTCGGGCGACACGTTGTCGACCTCGGCTGCGGATATGGCCCGATCGCCATCACCATCGCCCGCAGGGCACCCGACGCCACGGTCTGGGCCGTCGACGTCAACCGGCGCGCCCTCGCGCTCGTCGAGGAGAACGCGGCAACAGCAGGCGTCGGGGGCCGGGTGCGCGCCGTCGAGCCTGCCGACGTGCCGGACGACATCGTGTTCTCCGCCATCTACAGCAATCCACCGATCCGGATCGGCAAGGCCGCGCTGCAGGCGATGCTGGCGGCGTGGCTTGGGCGGCTCGCCCCCGACGGCCGGGCATGGCTCGTCGTGCACAAGAACCTCGGGAGTGACTCACTGGCCACCTGGCTCTCCGCGGAGGGATACCCCACTGAGCGGCGGGTCTCGCGGATGGGGTACCGGGTACTCGAGGTCGGCCGTGGCTGACGGACGCAACCTCAGCGCCACCGAGGCGAAACGGCTCAATCGGGAGTGGCGACGACAGACCGAACGACCACTCGGCCTGCTCCTCGACCGGGTGCAGACACCCTTCAACGTCGGATCGATCCTCCGGACGGCGGCGGCCTTCCGCGTCGACCATGTGTGGCTCACCGCCGAATCGGCTTCGCCCAATCACGACAAGAGCCGCAAGACATCGCTCGGGACCGAGCGCCTCGTCCCGTGGACGACAGTGGCGTCGGTCCCCGAGGGAGCGACGGCGGCCCGGACGGAAGGCATGGAGATCGTCGGTGTCGAGTTGGCCCACGGCGCGGCTCCTGTCTTCAGTGCTCCGCTGTCGGCGACCGGCGTGTGTCTCGTACTCGGCCACGAGGATCGTGGGCTGTCTGCCGCGGCCATCGCTGTCTGTGATCGCCTGGTCTACGTCCCCCTGCCGGGCAAGGTCGGCTCGCTCAACGTGGCCACCGCCGCCGCCATCGCCCTGTTCGAGGTCCGCCGCCGCGAGTGGACGGAAGGCTCAGACCCGCAGGGGATCGACCTCGACCCGTAGCCGGCCCGGCGGTCGACCGGCCGCCTTGAGGGCGTCGGCCAGGGATTCGGCGTCGTCGGCCCGAAGGAGCCATCGACCCTCATCGGGGCCGAGGATGGCGATCGCCGGTGTGCCTGCCCGCACCCGCTCGACGAGGTCGACAGCCGCCGGCCCGGAGATCGATGCCAGGGTCCCATGAGGCGGAAAGCCGAGCTCGTGCCGGCGGGCGTCTTCGGCCGCAGTGAATCTCGCCGGCTCACCGTGGAGGGCAGCGACGAGCACCTCGTGGCGGGGCAACCGGGTCTGCACCAGGACGCGGCGACCCGACGCTCGTCCCCCGACGAGCCGGCCGGCCCGGGCCAGGAGGGCGAGGGCCTGGTCGCCGGCCCGGAATCGTGGGGCCAGCAACTCTTGATCGAAGTCGAGGAAGGCCACGAGATCGGCGTCGACCACGCGGTGCAACACCGCCTCGGTGCCGATGAGGATGTCGACGTCTGGGACCCCGTCGGACTCGGCGGTGACCTCGCCGACGGTCCGGCCGGTCAGACCGGCCAGCTCGTCGCCCGCCCGCGAGACACCGAGCTTGAGTGCCTTGAGCCGGGCCGATCCACACGCCGCACACACCAGCGGGCGGGTCAGGCCGCACGCTCGGCACGACAGCTCGGTGTCGAGCTGCACCGTTGCCGATGTACACCGCTCGCAGCGAGCGAGCTCGCCGCATGAGCCGCAAGCCAGTAGCCGAGCCCGACCCTTGCGGTTGAGCACGCACACGCTTCTCCCCGCCTTCGCCAGCGCCTGGGCGAGCCGCTCGTGAACAGCCCATGGCGGGGATCATCCGAGCGGCGGTCGACGATGTCGAGCACGGGCCAGCCCTGCCGCTCGACTTGCCTCGACGGCGCCAGCACCCGTTCGGCACCGGCCACCATCACCGCGTCGGGACACGGCGACGTGATCACCGCCGGGACGCCGGCGCGTCGGGCCCGTTCGACTCGCGACGTCACGGGCGTGCCAGGTCGGCGCCCGCTCCTCCTGGTAGCCCTCGTCGTGGCCGTCGACCACGACGACGGCGGCGAGGTCGGGCATCGGGGCCCAGGCCGCCGCTCGAGCACCGACGACGCTCACCCCTCCCGGCCCGGGCCGTCGCCCACTCGCGGGGATGGCTGGCGACCGCCACGCCGGCTCGTCGCAGCCGGAGCGCGGCATGGGCGGCGGCGTCGACTGACGGGTAGAGGACCAGGGCCGGCCCGAGTTGTGTCGCCGCCAGCACCAGAGGAAACGGGTCGGTGGCGGGCGGGAGTCGAAGGACCGCAACGCCGGTGCCCGACAGGGCCTCGTCGACCATCGGACCCATGTCGCCGTCGACCACGCCCACGGCCGGCGGCGACGGCAGGCCGGGAGCGGGCAGCCCTCGGACGGCGTGGGGGGCCGTCGCTGTCACCAGCACGGAAGCCATTCGGCCCGCCCAGCGCCACGCCGCCCACCGGGCCAGCGCCAGTACCTCGGGGGGCGGGCCCCATCCCGTGACCTTGGCCAACGGAAGCAGCTTGGCCGCGACGTCGACGGCGGCCCCTTCTCGCACGACCCAGCCACCGACCCGCCGGCCATGGAGAACGACCCGGACCACCGTCCCGAGGCGCACGTCATCGTCCATGGCCGCGGGGACGGCGTAGTCGAAGATCTTGTCGATGGCGGGCACGTCGGGGAGCACCCCGACCACCCGCAGGCTCAAAGCCCCAGCGCCGACTTCACGTCGTCGAGCTTCGTCGTCCGCTCCCACGTGAAGTCCTTGTCGGTCCGGCCGAAGTGCCCGTAGGCCGCAGTGCGCCGGTAGATCGGACGGCGCAGGTCGAGCTCGCGGATGATGGCCGCGGGCCGGAGGTCGAACACGTTGTTGACGGCGTCGACGATCTTGAGCGGATCGACCGTCTCGGTGCCGAACGTCTCGACCATCACCGACACCGGACGGGCCACGCCGATGGCATAGGCCACCTGGATCTCGCAGCGCGCGGCGGCGCCGGAGGCGACGATGTGCTTGGCCACCCACCGTGCGGCGTAGGCCGCCGAACGGTCCACCTTGGAGGGGTCCTTGCCCGAGAACGCTCCCCCACCGTGGCGAGCAGCGCCGCCGTAGGTGTCGACGATGATCTTGCGACCGGTGAGGCCGGTGTCGGCGTGCGGGCCGCCGAGCACGAAGGTGCCGGTCGGGTTGACCAGCACGTCGTAGTCGTCGTCGACGAACTGCTTGGGGATCAGGGGCTCGATGACGTGCTCGCGTGAGATCGGGTGCGAGCAGGGTCTCGATGTCGATGCCCGGCGCGTGCTGCGTCGAGATCAACACGGTGCGAAGGCGGACCGGGCGTCCGCCCTCGTAGTCGAAGGTGACCTGGGTCTTGCCGTCGGGCCGGAGGTAGGGCACGACGTCGGCCTTGCGGACCTCGGAGAGGCGGTGGGCGAGGCGGTGCGCGAGCCAGATCGGCAGAGGCATGAGGTCGGGGGTCTCGTCGCTGGCGTAGCCGAACATCATCCCTTGGTCGCCGGCGCCCTGGGCGTTGATGATGTCCTCGCCGCTCTTGCCCGTGCGCACTTCCATGGCCGTGTCGACGCCTTGGGCGATGTCGGGCGACTGCTCGTCGATCGAGACCACGACGCCGCAGGTGTGGCCGTCGAACCCGAACGACTCCCGGTCGTAGCCGATGTCGTTGACCGTCTGGCGGACGACCTTGGGGATGTCGACGTAGGCCGTCGTGGTGATCTCGCCGGCGACGACGACGAGGCCCGTGGTCAGGAGGGTCTCGCACGCCACCCGGGCAGCGGAGTCGTCGGCGAGGATCGCGTCGAGGATGGCGTCGGAGACCTGATCGGCCATCTTGTCGGGGTGGCCCTCCGTGACGGATTCGGAGGTGAAGGTGAAGCGGTCGTTCACAGCGGATGTCCTTCGGGGATTGACGATCGGATCTCGACGACGACGTCGAGCACTGCACGGGCGATGTCGCGCTTGTCGGCGAGCGGGACATCTTGGCGGATCCCGCCGGGCCGCAGGAGGACCACGGCGTTGGTGTCGTGCTCGAAGCCGACGCCGGCGGCCGACACGTCGTTGGCCACGATGAGGTCGAGGTTCTTGCGACGGAGCTTCGACTCGGCGTTGGCGACAAGGTCAGAGGTCTCGGCCGCGAAGCCGACCAGGACCTGGCCCGCCGGCTTGTCGCGGCCCAGGTCGACGAGGAAGTCGTGGGTCGGCTCGAGCACGATCTCGGGCGGCCCGTCCTCCTTCTTCGACTTCTCCGCCGACGCGACCTTGGGCCGGAAGTCGGCGACGGCGGCGGCCATCACGATCACGTCGACGGTCGCCGTGCCTGGGCGACGACGGCGGCTTGCATCTCGGCCGCGGTGCTCGACGCGCACGACCTCGACGCCCGCCGGCGGCGGCCGGTCGACGGTCGTGACGAGGGTGACGTCGGCGCCGCGGGCCAGCGGCCTCGGCGGCGATGGCGTAGCCCTGCTTGCCCGAGGAGCGGTTGGCGATGACCCGCACGGCGTCGATGGGCTCCCGAGTGCCGCCGGCGGTGACCAGGACTCGCACGCCGGAAAGGTCACCGGCCCCGAGCATCCGCTCGGCGGCGGCGACGATGTCGGCCGGATCGGCCAGGCGTCCGGCGCCCACGTCGCCACCGGCGAGTCGTCCGACGGCGGGGTCGACGACGTACGACCCCCCGGCTCGCGCAACGTGGCGAGGTTGTCCTGCACGGCGGGGTGCTCCCACATCTCGGTGTGCATCGCCGGGCACACCATCACGGTGGCCCGGGTGGCCAGCAGCGTGGCGGTGACAAGGTCGTCGGAGATGCCGGCCGCGGTACTTGCCGATCACCCGAGCCGTGGCCGGGGCGACGATGACCAGGTCAGCCCCTTGACCGAGGTGGGTGTGGGGAATCGGCTCGGCCTCGTCCCACAGCGAGGTGCGCACGGGTTCGCTGGCCAGCGCCGAGAACGTGACCTCGCCGACGAAGCGGGTCGCGTCTTCGGTCATGACGGGTGAGACGAACGCGCCGCGCGTCGACCAAGCGTCGACACAACTCGACGGCCTTGTACGCGGCGATGCCGCCCGACACGCACAGGACGATCCGCTTGCCTTGGAGGACAGACACGGCCGCCCGACCCTTGCCGGCTACTCGGCCGGCTCGGCCCCGTCGACTTCGTCGGCCGAGTGATCGACCCGGTGATAGGTGATCTTGTCGGCCGAGATCTCCTCGAGCGAGATCGACATCGGCTTGCGGCTCACCGTTGCGACCTGGGGCGGCACGATGGCGCCGAGGCCCTCGCCGAGCTGGTTGAAATAGCTGTTGATCTGGCGGGCTCGTCGGGCGGAGAGGGTCACCAAGGTGAACTTGGAGTCGACCCGCTCGAGCAGGTCCTCGATCTGGGGGTCCATCATCGTGGCGCGCAGCTGCTGGGCCATAGGTCTCTCCGGGCTCGCCGCGCTGGCTCAGGTGCCGCGTCGGTAGGAGTCGAGTATAGAGGCCACCTCGTCGACGGCCCGATCCAGGTCGTCGTTGACGACGACGACGTCAGCCATCGGTCGGCCCTCGGCGACCTCGACTTCGGCCAGCTCCAGGCGGCGCCGCACCTGGTCGTCAGGGTCGCCGCGGCCCCGGAGGCGACGCTCGAGTTCGGCGGCGTCGGGCGGCACGATCAGGATCAGGCGAGCATCAGGGTGCCGCTCCTTGACCTGACGCGCCCCGTTGCGATCGATCTCCAAGCAGCACGTCGACGCCGGGCGGCGGGTCGGGCCAGGGCGTGCCGTAGCAGTGGCCGTTGGCGCTGAATCGGTTGGTCTCGAGGAACCCACCGGTCGCCTCGTGGGCCTCGAAAGCGTCGCGTTGGACGAAGACATAGGCGTCAGGGTCCTCGCCGTCTCCCGCGGGACGTGTCGTCCAGGAGCGACTCAGCCACAGTCGCTCGTCGCGCTCGACGAGCGCCCTCGCCAGCGTGCCCTTGCCCACGCCACCGGGGCCGAACACCACGAACAGCAGCGAAGGCTCCCTATGCCCGAGTTGTCGGCCAGGAGATCAAGAAGCGTCGAGCTTCTCGAACAAGGACTTGCGCTGCTTGTCGCCGAGTCCCTGCACCCGCCGGGTCTCGCTGATGCCGATCTCTTCCATGAGCCGACGGGCCTTGACCTTGCCCAAGCCGGGCAGCGACTCGAGGACGGCGACGACCTTCATCTTCGCCACCACCTCGTCGCGCTCGGCCTGCTCCAGGAGCTCGTGGAGGGTCATCGAGCCCATCTTCAGCTTGTCCTTGAGCTCGGCCCGCTGGCGACGTGCAGCAGCGGCTTTCGCCAGAGCGGCCGCTCGCTGCTCGGGCGAAAGTGCGGGGGGCAAAGGCATGGTCACGGACCCTAGCGCGGCCTCCCGGCCGCTTCGCCCGGGACCTGAGGTCGGCCCCGTCAGGCTCCCGACAACCCCACTGCAATGGCCTCCGCCGCCGCTGCCGGGTTGTCAGCCGAGGTCACCGCCCGACCGATCACGAGCAGATCAGCACCGGCAGCGAGCGCAGCTTCGGGAGTCGCCGATCGAGCCTGATCGTGGGTGGCCGTGCCCGCCAGTCGAATGCCGGGCACCACGCGGACGAGACGCGGAGCGAGTTCCCGCGCCGCCCGGAGGTCGGCGGCGGCACAAACCAAACCTCCGCATCCGCCCTCGAGTGCGGCCTGCACCCGCTTGCCCAAGATGTGAGGCGGAGCGCCGTCGTCGCTCGTCAAAATGGTGACGGCCAGTGAGACCGGTTCGTCGAGCCCGGCGCGCTCGGCGCCCGCTGCCAGCCCTTCGACGCCGGCCCGCAGCATCGCAGCACCGCCGACGGCGTGGATCGTGAGATAGCTGGCCCCGAGCGATCCGATCACCCGTGCCGCCTTCTCGACGGTCGTCGGGATGTCGTGGAGCTTGAGGTCGAGGAACACCTTGTAGCCCATGTTGACCAGCTGGTTGACGGTCTCTGCGCCCGTGGCGCTGAACAGTTCGAGTCCCACCTTGACGACGCCGAACCACGGAGCGACTTCCTTGGCCAGCCGGCGGGCCACGACGATGTCGTCGACGTCGAGGGCAATCGCCAACTTGTCGCGGATGGCTGCTGCCGGTGTTGTGGATGTCGTCATTCGATGGCTCCGATCAGTTCGCTGACGTGTTCGACGTGGTGCTTGAGGCACCACTTCTCGAGTTGGTGCAAGACGCGGGAGGGGGCCCTCGGGTCGCGGAAGGTCGCCGTGCCGATCTGGACGGCCGAGGCGCCGGCGAGAAGGAACTCGACGACATCTTCGGCCGTTCGAGCCCCGCCGACGGCGACGATCGGCGCGTCGGGCCTCGCTTCGTGGACGTCGTGGACGGCGCGCACGGCGACCGGGTGGATGGCCGCGCCACTCAGTCCGCCGCCGAAGTTGCCGAGTCGGGCCCGCCGTGTGTCGGGGTCGATAGCCAGCCCCATCACGGTGTTGATGAGGGTCACGGCATCGGCGCCGGCGTCGAGGGCGGAGGCGGCGATCTCGGCGAGGTCGGTCACGTTCGGACTCAGCTTGGCCCATCTCGGGCGGCCCACCGCGGCCGTGGCTGACACGACCTCGGCGGTGGCCGCGGGCGAGTGGGCGAACATGTGGCGCCGACTCTCGACGTTGGGACAACTGAGGTTGACCTCGACGGCCACCACCGCGGCAGGAGCATCTGCCAGGAGACGAGCCGCCTCGGCGTAGGCCTCGACGGTGAACCCCCAGATGCTCGCTACCACCCGGGCTCCGCTGGCCACCAGCGGCGGGAGCTCGTGCTCGAGCCACGCCGAGACGCCCGGGTTCTGCAACCCCACGCTGTTCAACATGCCGCTGGCGGTCTCGTGCACACGCGGGGCCGGGTTTCCGTCCCAGGGCGACGGCGCCGAGCGACTTGACGACGACGGCTCCGAGGCTCGACAGATCGAAGTACCGACCGAGTTCATCCCCATGGCCGGCGGTGCCCGACGCGGTCATGACGGGATTCGGGAGGTGGACCGTGCCCACCGACGTCGTGAGATCGACGCGGTTCACAAATCGAGGGCCAACTGATCGTCTTCGTGGAACTCCTGCAGGCTCCGCACCCGCAGCGGGTGCTTGGCCCAGTCGACGATGCCGGCGGCCGCCGCTCGGGCCGCCGCCGCCGTGGTCAGGCACGGCACCTTGTGAAACGCGGCCGCCTGGCGGATATACGCCCCGTCGGCGCGCGGCCCCCGGCCCCGAGGAGTGTTGACGACGAGTTGGATCTCGCCCGCGGCCATCAAGGCCACCGCGTCAGGACGATCGTCGTCTTCCCCCACCTTCCCGGCGACGACGCCGACAGGCAGGCCGTTGTCCTCGAGGTACGCGGCCGTGCCCGCGGTGGCCGCCAGCCGGAAGCCGGCTTCGGCAAAGCCGCGAGCCGCGTCGAGACCACTCGGCTTGTCGCGGTCGGCCAGGCTCAAGAAGACCGTGCCCTGACTCGGGAAGGCGGTTGCCGGCAGCTGGCCTGGCTCTTGGCGAACGCCAGCCGAAGGTGAGGTCGATGCCCATGACCTCGCCCGTCGAGCGCATCTCCGGGCGAGGAACGAGTGTCGGCTTCGGGAAAGCGGCGAACGGGAGCACCGGCGCCTTGACGCTGACGTGGCCGCCCGTCGCCGCCGGGCGCAGGAGACCTTCGGTCCGCAGCTCCTCCAGCGTGGCGCCGGCCATGCACCCTGGGCCGCGACTTTGGCCAGCGGAACCCCGGTGGCCTTTGAGCACGAAGGGAACGGTGCGGCTGGCCCGGGGGTTGGCCTCGATGACGAACACTTGATCTTGCTTGACGGCGAACTGGACGTTGATGAGGCCCTTGACGTCGAGCGCGTCGGCAATGGCTCGGGTGTAGCCCTCGATGACGTCGATCACGCCGCGTGACAGCGTCGGAGGAGGGATCACGCAGGCACTGTCGCCGGAGTGGACGCCGGCTTCTTCGACGTGTTCCATCACCCCGCCGATGAGCACCTCGCCGGTCGCGTCGCGCAACGCGTCGACGTCGACTTCGATGGCGTCTTCGAGGAAGCGGTCGACCAGCACGGGGCGCTCGGCCGACAGGCCGCCCTCCTTGCCCAGGCTGCCGAACCCAGCCAACTCGTCCATGGCCGAGCGCAGTGCGGCCTCGTCGTAGACGATCGACATGGCCCGTCCACCAAGGACGTAGCTGGGCCGTACGAGGGCCGGGTAGCCGATGCGCTCGATGATGGCCAAGGCATGTTCGATGTCGACGGCGGTGCCACCGGCCGGCTGCGGGATCTCGAGTCGGTCGCACAACCCGTTCCAACGATCACGGTCCTCGGCGAGGTCGATCGAATCAGGGCTGGTTCCCAACACCAGGTCGCGCGGCAGACGGCCGGCCAACTTCAGCGGTGTCTGGCCGCCGAGGGCGACGACGATGCCCTCACGCGTTGCTCGGCGTCGACCACGTTCATGACGTCTTCGAACGTCAGCGGTTCGAAGTAGAGACGGTCGCTGGTGTCGTAGTCGGTGGACACGGTCTCGGGGTTGCAGTTGACCATGATCGTCTCGAAGCCGGCATCTCGGAGGGCGAGGCTGGCGTGCACGCAGCAGTAGTCGAACTCGATGCCCTGACCGATGCGGTTGGGCCCCGACCCGAGGATCATGATCTTGCGACCGTTGCTGGGACGGACTTCGTCCTCGTCTTCGTACGTCGAGTAGTGATACGGCGTCTTGGCCTCGAACTCGGCGCCGCAGGTGTCGACCGTCTTGAAGGTCGCCACCACGCCGGCGGCGATCCGGGCCGCCCGCACCGACGCCTCGTCGACCCCGAGCAGGTAGCCGATCTGGGGATCGGAGAAGCCGAATCGCTTCGCTCGCCGCCACTGTTGGCGGGTCATCGCCTCGAGCGAGCAGGCCTCGATGGCGCGGCGCTCCTCGATGATCTGGAGGATCTGGTCGAGGAACCACGGGTCGACGCGTGGTCGCCTCGTACAGCCGCTCGACAGAGATGCCCCGCCGGAGGGCGGCTTCGAGTTGGAACAGTCGATCCGGTGTGGCGATGGCGCTGTGACGGACGAGCTCGTCGTCGTCGAGCGCATCGTAGGAGCTTCTCGGCCGGGTCGCAGTTGAGCCCCCATCGCCCGTGTTCGAGGGACCGCAGCGCCTTTTGGAGGCTCTCGGTGAAGGTGCGACCGATGGCCATCGCCTCGCCCACCGACTGCATCCGCGATGCCCAGCACCGACGGCTGGCCGGGGAACTTCTCGAACGACCAGCGCGGAACCTTGGTGACGACGTAGTCGATCGTCGGCTCGAAGCTGGCCGGCGTTCACCTTGGTGATGTCGTTCATGGATCTCGTCGAGGGTGTAGCCGACCGCCAGACGGGCGGCGATCTTGGCGATCGGGAACCCGGTCGCTTTGGAGGCGAGCGCGCTGGACCGACTGACGCGGGGGTTCATCTCGATGACGACCATGTCGCCGTTTTCTGGGTTGATGGCGAACTGGACGTTGGAGCCGCCCGTGTCGACGCCGATGCGACGGATGCAGGCGAGGGCGGCATCGCGCATGCGCTGATACTCGACATCGCTCAAGGTCTGGGCCGGAGCAACCGTGATCGAGTCGCCGGTGTGGACGCCCATGGGGTCGAAGTTCTCGATCGAGCAGACGATCACGCAGTTGTCGGCGTGGTCGCGCATGACTTCGAGCTCGTACTCTTTCCATCCCGCGATCGACCGCTCGATCAAGATCTCGCTGATCGGGCTGGCGTCGATGCCGGCGGCGGCCATGCGCGCGAAGCTCCTCGTCGTCATGGGCGATGCCAGTCCCGGCGCCGCCCAAGATGAACGACTGGGCCGGATGATGATCGGAAACCCAATGTCCTTGCCGACCTCCATGGCCTCGTCGAGGTTGTAGGCAAAGCCGCGATCGGGAACGGCCAGACCGATCTCCTGCATGGCGGCCTTGAACAGTTCGCGGTTCTCGGCGGTGCGAATGGCCTGCGCGTTGGCGCCGATCAGCTCGACGTTGTACTTGCTCGGGCACGCCACTCTCGTCCAGCTCCATGGCCAGGTTCAGTGCGGTCTGACCCCCCAGCGTGGGCAGGATTGCGTCAGGCCGCTCCTTGTTCGATAATGGCGGTGAGAACATCGGCGTCCAGCGGCTCGATGTAGGTGGCGTGGGCAAAGTCCGGGTCGGTCATGATCGTGGCCGGGTTCGAGTTGGCCAGGATGACTCGGAAGCCCTCGTCCATCAGGATGCGACAGGCCTGCGTGCCCGAGTAGTCGAACTCACAGGCCTGGCCAATAACGATCGGGCCGGACCCGATGACGAGAATGCTGTTGATGTCGTTGCGTCGTGGGCATCAACGCCTTCTTCCATCAGCTGCGCGAAATTCATTGAACAGATAGTGGGCGTCGTGTGGGCCGGGGCCGGCTTCGGGGTGGTACTGCACGCTGAACGCCGGCACCTTGTCGTGGCGCAAGCCTTCGATGACGCCGTCGTTGAGGTTGACGTGCGTGACGATCTGCGCTGGGATGCGTGCCTTCGGCCACGGCGTAGTTGTGGTTCTGCGACGTGATCTCGACCGCTCCGTCGTTGAGTCGTTGCACCGGGTGGTTGCCGCCGTGGTGCCCGAACGGGAGTTTGTAGGTCTCGGCGCCGAGCGCCCGTCGCCAGCAGTTGATGGCCGAGGCAGATGCCGAAGATCGGCACCTGGCCGACGAGTTGGCGGATGTTGTCGACGGCGTAGCGACACTGCGGCGGGGTCGCCCGGGCCGTTGGTCAGGAAGACGCCGTCGGGATCGTGGGCCAGCACCTCGGCGGCCGGCGTCGATGCGGGCACGACTTCGACAGTGGCCAGATCTTCGAGATGGCGCAGGATGGTGCGCTTGATCCCGAAGTCGTAGGCAACCACGTGCAGCGGGCCGTCGCCGGTTCGATACGGCGCCGCGGTCGTCACCTCGGCCACGAGATCGACGCCGTCGGTGCCCGGTGCGGCTACAGCCGCCGCTTTGAGCGTCTCTTCATCGGCGGTGCCGAACGCGCACGGCATGGAGCCGGCCTCACGGATGTGTCGGGTAAGGCGCCGCGTGTCGATACCGGCAATGCCAGCCACGCCGTGGCGGTTGAGAAACTCGTCGAGTCCGCCGTGCTGCGCCAGTTGCTCGGCCGGCGAGCGAGGTCGCGCACGATCACCCCGCGGCAGTACGGCTTGCGGCTCTCGTTGTCGTCATCGGTCGACGCCGTAGTTGCCGATGTGCGGGTAGGTGAAGGTGATCACCTGTCCGGCATAGGACGGGTCGGTGATCACCTCTTGGTAGCCGCTCATCACCGTGTTGAAGACGACTTCGCCGGTGGTGACCCCGCCGGGCGGGGCCGCGCCGATCGCTTCGCCCTCGAAGACGGTGCCGTCGGCGAGGACGAGGAGGGCCTCTTGGGGGGAAGGAGCAGGAGCAGTCATGTGATGTGGATCTCCACCCAGGTTCGTTGTTCGTCGAGGTATCCAACCGTCGCCAATCCGTGCGACGCGAGGGCAGCGGCGAGTTCGTCGTCGTCGAGGACGACGCCTTCGTAGCGGTGTTCCCAGCGCTCGTGACCGACGGTGAAGGCCATCGTGGCCTCGAAGCGGCTTCCGTCGTGACGCACGTCGGACATCGCGTACATCACCCCCGCCTCTTCGCTCTCGGCGTCGATGGCCAGCGGGACGAGTTCAGCATCGAGGCGCTGCACGAACACGAGGCCGCGCTCGGCGACGTGGCGTCGGCACGTGGCCAGGAAGGCGGCTCGCTGCTCTGCATGCGGCGTGTTGACGAGGAAGCTGGACAGGACAACGGCATCGAACGTGCGTCCGAGCTCGAGTTCCTCGATGTCGGCCAGCACCGACTCGACGGCCGGGTCGACGTGTTCGAGCATGGCCGCGCACTGGTCGACCACCGTGACCTGGTGGCCGAGATCGCTCAGCGCGTGGGCGATGCGCCCCGCCCCACCGCCGAGGTCGAGCACCGTCGACCCCGGCGCCAGCGCAGCGTCGAGGAGGGCGGGGGCCGGGCCGTGGGGCAACACCGCGAACGCCTGCACCGGGCTCCCGTCGGGCGCGTATTCGGTAGCACTCATCGGGTCGCCTCGCCGTCGCGCACGGTGACCTCGCCCCGAAGGATGGTGTGGCGCACCCGGCCCGTGAGGGTCATCCCGTCGAAGGGATTGTTGCGGCTCCGGCTGGCCGATCGGGCGGCGTCGACTGTCCACGATGCGGCCGGGTCGATGACCACGAGGTTGGCCGGCTCGCCAGGAGCGACCGGGCGCCCGTGGTCGGCTTCTAGGCCGGCGATGGCCGCCGGCCGCCAGGACAACAGCGCCAAGACGGTTTCGAGGGGCACGTCGAGGTGGGTGATGGCCAGGGCCAGCGCCGTCTCGAGGCCGAGCATGCCCGGCGGGGCCTCGTCGAAGGGTGCCTCCTTCGCCTCCTGGGCATGGGGCGCGTGGTCGGTGGCGATGGCGTCGATGGTCCCGTCGGCCAGCCCGGCGATGACGGCTCGGCGGTCGTCGTCGGGACGCAGCGGCGGGTTGACCTTGAACCGGGCGTCGTAGCCCTCGACGGCGGCGTCGGTGAGCGTGAAGTGGTGCGGGGCGGCCTCGGCCGTGCACGCGAGCGCCACGGGCCTTGGCCTGTCGGACCAGATCGATGCTGCCCGCCGTGACTGAGGTGCAGGAAGTGGACCGGGGCGCCGGTGAGCCGCGACAACGCAAGATCGCGGGCGACCATCAACTCTTCGGCCTCGGCCGGGATCCCGGGGATGCCCAGCCGGCTCGAGAGGGCCCTTCGTGCATGTGGCCGCCCGAGGCCAACGCCGCGTCTTCGCAGTGCTGGGCCAGCGTGACTCCGAGCGCGGTGGCGTATTCAAAGGCCCGCCGCATGAGCCGGGTGTCTTGCACTCCGGCGCCGTCGTCGGTGAACAGGCGTACGCCCAGATCGGCCATCTCGGCCAGGGGAGCTAATTGGCGTCCCTCTCGGCCCACGGTGATCGCGCCCGCCACCCTCACGTCGACGAGCGCTCGGGATCCGAGTTCGAGCACTTGGCGAACGACGGCGGCCGAGTCGATGGCCGGCTCTGTGTTGGGCATGGCGACGACGGCCGTGTAGCCGCCGAGGGCGGCGGCACGCGAGCCGGTCTCGACGGTTTCGGCCTCCTCGCGGCCCGGCTCTCGCAGATGCGTGTGCAGGTCGACCAAGCCGGGAGCCACGACGGCGCCGTCGACGTCGATCACCTCGTTGACGCCCGTCGAGTCGAGGGAGGCACCGACCTCGATGACCCGGCCGTCGTCGACGAGCACGTCGACACCGCTTCGGGTGCCGGTGGCGTCGATCACGGTTGCGTTGCGAAGGAGGAGGTCAGGCAAGGGTGCCTCCGGAGCCGAGGAGAAGGAAGAGCACCGACATCCGCACGGCCACACCGTTGGCGACCTGTTGGGTGATGACGGCGTTGGGCAGCGAGGTCACTTCGGCAGCGATCTCGACGCCCCGATTCATCGGTCCCGGATGCATGACGAGCGCACCTTCGGGCAGATGGGCAGCGCGTCGAGCGGTCAACCCGTAGAAGCGGGTGTACTCGCGCAGGCTGGGCAGCAGCGCCTCTGTCATCCGCTCCTGTTGCATCCGGAGCAGGTAGACCACGTCGACCTTGGGCAACACCTCGTCGAGATCGTGGCTGACCTCGACGGGCCATCCGTCGAGGCTCGGGGGGAGCAGGGTGGGCGGCGCCACCAGCGTGACCCGAGCGCCGAGGGCGGTGAAGGCGAGCACGTCGCTTCGGGCCACCCGGCTGTGTTTGATGTCGCCGACGATGGCGATGTGGCGGTGCTCCAGCGAGCCGAGTCGCTCGCGGATCGTGTAGCAGTCGAGAAGGGCCTGGGTCGGGTGCTCGTGCCAGCCGTCGCCGGCGTTGATGACGCTGGCCCGATCGCCGACCCACGACGCCACGAGGCGCGGGAGGCCGGCAGAACGGTGCCGGACCACCACCGCATCGATCCCCATGGCCTCGATCGTCTCGACGGTGTCCTTGACGCTCTCGCCCTTCTTCACGCTGCTCGTCGACACGCTGAAGGTCATGGTGTCGGCGCTCAACCGCTTGGCCGCCGTCTCGAAACTGAGTCGGGTGCGGGTGCTGTCTTCGTAGAAGAGACTCACGACGGTCTTGCCCCGGAGGATCGGCACCTTGGGGATGTCGCGTCCGGAGACCTCGACGAAACTGTCGGTGATCCGCATCACCTCTTCGATGCCATCGACGCCGAGGTCTTCGATCGACAGCAGGTGCCGGCCGGCCAGCGCGGCGCTCACTTGACCACCACCATGTCGCCGAGGATCACGCCCTCGTCGGACACGTCGACCATCTCGTCGCGACGGGTGGGAAGGTTCTTGCCGACGTAGTCGGGCCGGATCGGCAACTCGCGGTGGCCCCGGTCGACCATGACGGCCAGCTGCACCGAGCGGGCCCGCCCGTAGTCGTTGAGGGCATTGAGCGCGGCCCGGATCGTCCTGCCGGTGAAGAGCACGTCGTCGGCCAGGATCACGGTGCTTGCCCGTCGAGGTCGAAGGTGATGTCGGTGACCGCCTCGGGCAGCACGGGCCGGAGTCCGATGTCGTCGCGGTAGAAGGCGACGTCGAGGCTGCCCACCGGCACTTGGTCGTCGGCGGCCTCGATCTGTTGGAGTCGGGCGGCCAGGTCGCGGGCCAAGGGGACGCCACCGGTCTGCAGTCCGACGAGGACGACGTCGCCGAGCCCGTGGTTGCGCTCGACGATCTCGTGGGCGATGCGAGTCACCGCCCGCCGGCAGTCGTCGGCCGTCATCACCTGGGCCCGGGGGACGAAAACGCCCCCGAGAGGGGGCGTCAGGTACCGCTCGCGTTCTGCCAAGGCTGCCTCTTCCTGTCCGTGCGAGCCTCTCAGGACCCGCTTCACGGTCAGGAGGGCACGATAGCACCGCTCAACCTCGGCGCTGGACCTGCCGATGTCATCGACCGTGAGGCCGGGTCCCCGACGTGACGAACGCGGCTTCACGCTGATCGAGTTGATGGTCGTGGTGCTGATCATCGCCATCCTCCTCGCCATCGCCATCCCGACCTACCTCGGCGCCCGAGAGCGGGCTAACGACCGCGCCGCCCAGAGCAATCTGCGCAACGCCCACACCAACGAACTGGTGTGGGCCTCGGACAACCAGGGCACCTTCACCGATGACGTGGTGAGCCTCAGAGCCCTCGACCCGTCGCTGCTGTGGGTCCAGACCGTCGCCGAGATGACGGCGACGCGCCGGTCGATCTATCCGTCGGTCACGACCGTCGGGGTTGACAACGCCGTGGTGCTCGGGAGCCAGGCTCGGCCCCAAGTCTGTTACTGGATGCGCACCGTGGCGACCGCGGACCATCCCCGCTTTGCGAGCAACGATTGCTCCGCTATCCCCGCCCCGGCCGAATTCGCCGACCGCTGGTAACGCCAGTCAGGGAGCCGCTGGCGGGCGGACCTCGGATGCGACGGACGCCAGGACGCCGTTGACGAAGCGTCCGGAGTCGTCCGTCGAATAGCGCTTGGCGAGTTCCACGGCCTCGGAGATGACGACGCCGACCGGCGGGTCCTCGCCGGCGATCAACTCGTAGACAGCCAAGCGAAGGATGGCGAGGTCGAGCACGGGCATCCGGTCGGTGGTCCACCCACGGGCGAACTTGGCGATCAGCGCGTCGAGGTCGCTGGTGCGGTCCTCGACGCCTCGGACCAGCTCGAGGGCGTAGGGATCGGGGTCGATGACGAGTCCGGCCAGGACATCGGCAATCGGTGCCGCCTTGGCGTAGGACTCGTAGAGCAACTCGAGCGCCCGCTCCCTCGCCTCCCGGCGGGAGCCTGACGCCGCCACCTAGACGCGGGTGATGTAGTCGCCCGAGCGGGTGTCGACTTTGACCCTGTCGCCCTGGTTGACGAACAGCGGCACCTGGATGACGTGGCCGGTCTCGAGCGTGGCCGGCTTCTTGGCCCCCGACACTCGGTCGCCCTGGAGCCCTGGATCCGTCTGGGTGATCGTGAGCTCCACCGCGGCGGGGAGGTCGACGCCCACGATCTCGTCGTTGTAGAGCTGCAACACGGCCGAGTCGCCCTCTTTGAGAAACTTCGACGCCTCGGTCAGCGCCGACGGGTCGACGTGGAGTTGCTCGTACGACGAGTTGTCCATGAATACGTACTGGTCGCCGTCGCGGTACAGGTACTGCATCTCGCGCTTGTCGATGATGGCTTGATCGAGCTTCTCGTCGGCCCGGTAGGTGCGCTCGATGACCGCGCCGGTGCGCACGTTCTTGAGCTTGGTGCGGACGAAGGCGCCGCCCTTGCCCGGCTTGACATGCTGGAACTCGACGACGGTGAAGAGGCCGTCAGACCCGAGATCGAGGCTCATGCCGTTCTTGAGGTCGTTGGTGGAGACGGTCATCGGGACATCAGGCGATCACGAGATCCTTCGGTGCGTTGGTCAGGCGGCGGCATCCGTCGGCGGTGACGATGACGGAGTCCTCGATGCGGACCCCACCCTCGTCGGGAAGGTACACGCCAGGCTCGACGGTGACGACGAAGCCGGCGGCGAGGCTAGCAGCGGAGACCTGGTTGAGCAGCGGGTACTCGTGGATGTCGAGTCCCACGCCGTGGCCCGTGCCGTGCACGAAGTGTGTGCCGTAGCCGGCTGCGGCAATCGGGGTGCGGCACGCCTCGTCGACCGACGCCGCGGGCACGTCGACCCCCACGGCGTCAACGCCCGCCGCCTGGGCGGCGTGGACGATCTCGACGATCTCGGCCAGGCGGCTCGTGGCGGGTTCTCCGATGCACACGGTGCGGGTCATGTCGGAGTGATAGCCGTCGACAAGCGCGCCGAAGTCGATCACGACGAGCTCGCCGGCGCTGATACGACGGCTCGACGGGCGCGCATGGGGCTTGGCCCCATTGGGACCCGCGGCGACGATCGTCTCGAACGACACGTCGTCAGCCCCAAGGCGTCGCATGGCGAAGTCGAGTTCGAGGGCGAACTCGCGCTCGGTGGGCAGCTCGAGGAGCCGGGGCAACGTGGCGGCCAGCGCTTCGTCGGCGATCTGGGCGGCCCGCCCGATCCGGTCGAGTTCGCCCGCGTCCTTGATCCGTCGAAGCTCCTCGACGAGGCCGCTGGTCGGGGTCAGGGTGGCATCGGCAAACAGCTCGGCGAATTGGCGGGACTGGTTCCAGGTGGCGTGGTCGGCCTCGAGCCCGATGATGCCCGATCCGGCCGCGGCCTGCAGGGCAGTTCGTTGCTCGGCGACGGAGCCGATGACGACGTCGGCGACCGCCCCGGCAGCCGTCAGCTGCTCGACCGACTGCGTGGCGTAGCGGCCGTCGGTGACGAGCACGGCGATGTCGGGAGTGACGAGCAGCTGGCCGGCCGAGCCCGTGAAACCGGTCAGGTAACGCACGTTGGTGAGATTGGTGACCAGCAGGGTGTCGGCGCCGGCGGCGGGCAGCATCCGCCGAAGTCTCGGCAAACGACCGGCCACGTCCATCGGCACGAGCGGAGCATCGAACACCATGGCGGCGACGCTAGGCCACGGGCGGTACGTTGCCGGTCGTGGTTTTCGTGATCGGTCTGTGCGCCCTGCTGGGGCTGATGGTCGGTTCGTTTCTCAACGTCGTCATCTATCGGGTGCCGGCCGGATTGAGCGTGGTGGCGCCGCGTTCACGATGCCCGGGATGCGAGACCGAACTCGCCAACCGCGACAACATTCCCATCCTGTCGTGGCTGATACTCCGGGCCCGGTGCCGTACCTGCGGCGAACCCATCTCGGCCCGCTATCCCCTCGTCGAGGGGCTCACGGCTGCGCTGTTCGGGGTGATGGCGAGCGAGGCTCGGCCTCGATCCCGCCCTTCCCGCCTTTCTCGTGCTCACCGCGTTCCTCATCGCGTTGTCGGCCATCGATCTCGACACGTTCCTCCTGCCCAAGAAGCTGGTGTGGCCAGCGTTCTTCAGCGGTGTCGTGCTGCTCGGGGTGGCGGCCGCCGTCCGCGGCGACGAGCGGAGCGCCATCGAGGCAGGGGCCGGCGCGGCTCTCGGGTTCGGCGCCCTTTTCGCCGTCCACCTCATCTCGCCCCGGGGCATGGGCTTCGGCGACGTGCGTCTGGCGGCAGTACTCGGCTTGCACCTCGGCTATCTCGAGTTGCCGCTCGTCGGCGTCGGACTCTTCCTGGCCTTCTTGCTGGCCTCGGTCATCGGCATCGGGCTTTTGGTCACGGGCCGAAAGGGACGCAAGGACCGGGTGCCGTTCGGCCCTTTCCTGGCCGCGGGTGCGGGCCTCGCCATCGTGGCCGGGGAGCCGATCCTCCGCGCCTACTTGGGGCGCTGAGCACCCAGGAGCGATGCCGCCGCTTGGAGGGCGAGGGGATAGCCATGCGCTCCCAAACCGGCGATGATCGCGGTCGCCACGGGCGTGATCACCGAGGTGTGTCGCCAGCGTTCGCGGCGGTCGGGGTTCGACAGATGGAGCTCGACGATCGGGCCATCGAAGGTGGCGAGGGCGTCGTGGAGCGACCAGGCGTAGTGGGTGAAAGCACCGCCGTTGACCACGATCGCTCCGCAACGGCCCCGGGCCCCGCGCACGGCATCGACGAGCACTTGCTCGCTGTTCGACTGCACGTGCTCGAGGGTCAATCCGTACTCGGCCGCGGCCTGCCGCGACGCCTCAACGTGATCGGCCAGGGTTGCGGTGCCGTAGATCTCGGGCTGGCGCTGGCCGAGGAGGTCGAGGTTGGGTCCGGACAACAACAAGACGATGGTCACGCCGCCCCCATACCGCGGAGGGTCTCGACCACGACATCGCCGGGGCACCCCGGCGACAACCTCGACACCGTCGTGTCCGTCGAGTACGAACGTGAGCCCGTCGAGGGCCTTCTTGTCGTGCCGCATCACGGCGAGAAGGTGTTCGGCGTCGGAGCCGAGGGGCAGGTCCATCGGGAGGTCGTAGGCGGCGAGCACGGCACGGTGATCATCGACGCGATCCTCGTCGATTCGGCCCAGTGAGCGCGCCAGTCGAGCGGCGAAGTGCAGCCCGATGGCGACCGCCTCACCGTGCCTGAGGTCGTAGGCGCCAACCGTCTCCAGCGCGTGCGCCAAGCGTGTGCCCGTAGTTGAGCAAGGCGCGTCGACCACCTTCACGCTCGTCGCCGGCCACGACCGCGCCCTTGAGGGCCACGCACCTGGCGACCTTCTCCTCGATGTCGGCGTCGGCCAGACCGGGCTCGCCGAGAAAGTGGTACTTGGCGATCTCGCCGAGCCCGCTGCGATACTCCCGTGGCGGCAGGCTGGCGAGAATCTCGGTGTCACACAGCACCGCAGCCGGCTGCCAGTAGGCACCGACCAGGTTCTTGCCCTCGGGAAGGTTGACCCCCGTCTTCCCCCCGATGGCAGCATCGACCTGCGCCAGCAGACTGGTGGCCACGTGAATCACTGGTACCCCGCGGTGGTACACGGCGGCGGCGAAACCTCCCACGTCGGTGACGACGCCGCCTCCGACGGCAACGACCACGTCGTGTCGGGTGAGGCCCCACTCAGTGAACCCGCGGCAGAGCGACTCGACGGTGGACAACGTCTTCGCCGCCTCACCCTGGTCGATGGTGAAGGTGCGGTGCTCGACACCCGGGTCGACCTCGACCGGGAGCCCTGACTGGGTGACGATGGCCGCCCGCTTGGCACCCTCAGGGAGGACGTCGGCGAGCCGGTGCCGAGCACCGGCGCCAACGATCACGTCGTAGCTCCGTTCATCGAGATTGATGGGCACGGTGATCACCCGGCCAACTCCGCCACGATGTGTTCGGCCAACTCCTCGGGGGTCCGGCCCTCGATGTCGACGACCACGTCGGCCAACTCCTCGTAGATCGGCCGCCGCTCGTCGTCGAGGCGCCCGAGAACGGCGGCAGGGTCGTCGGCCAGCAACGGCCGGTGTTGTTGTCCGCTGGCCGTCGCCCGCCGAGCCAACAGCTCTGGGTCGGCCCGCAACCACACGACGGTGCCGGCTCGGCGGAGCAGATCGCGATTGGCGAGTTCGAGCACGGCCCCGCCGGCCACCGCGATGACCTGGGGCGAAGAGTCGGCCACGGCCGCCTCGAGGGCCTTGCTTTCCTTCACCCGAAAGGCGACTTCGCCTTCGGCCTCGAAGATCTCCCGCACGGAACGCCCCGTCCGCTGCTCGATCTGGTCGTCGCTGTCGACGAAGCCCCAACCCAGACGCTCGGCGACAATCCGCCCCACCGTGGTCTTGCCCGAGGCCATCATGCCGATCAGGAGGACCCGCTCAGCCAAGGGACCGTAGGAAGCCGTCGCGGTTGCGGACGAACTCCTCGAGGCTGTCGCCACCGAACTTGCGGAGGGCTTCGGATGCGAGCACCAGGGCGACCATCGTCTCGGCCACGACGCCGAGGGCGGGTACGGCAGTCACGTCGGTGCGCTCCTTGAAGCTCACTGTCTCGGCCTTGGTGTTGACGTCGACGGTCTTGAGTGTCGGACGATTCAGGGTGGCCAGCGGCTTCATGTAGGCACGGGCGGCGATCAACGCACCGGTGCTGATCCCGCCCTCGATCCCACCGGCGAAGTCGCTCTCTCGGCGGTACTCGCCGGCTGTCCGGTCCCACACGATCGGATCGTGGGCCTCGCTCCCCCGCCGGCCGGCCACATCGATGCCGTCGCCGATCTCGACCGCCTTGACGGCCTGGATGCTCATCAGGGCCTGCCCGAGCGCGGCGTCGAGCTTGCGATCCCAGTGCACGTGGCTCCCGAGCCCGACCGGGACTCCGAAGGCCAAGACCTCGGTGGCGCCCCCGAGACTGTCGCCGTCCTTGGCCGCCGCCTTGATCTGTTCGACCATCGCCTCTTCGGCCTCGGCGTCGAAGCACCGCACAGGACTGGCGTCGACGACGTCGAGGTCGCCAAAAGTCGGTCGATGCCCGGCCTTGGCCCGCGCTGTACCCATCTGGATGGTGTGGCTCAGGATCTCGACGCCGATGTGTCCCACCAACTGCTTGGCCACAGCGCCGGCTGCCACTCGTGCCGCCGTCTCGCGGGCGCTGGCCCGCTCGAGCACGTTGCGAGCGTCGCCATGGCCGTATTTCTGCATCCCGGCGAGGTCGGCATGACCGGGCCGTGGCTCGGTCAGAGGCGACTTGGTTTCGTAGCCGGGTTCAGGCGACATCTCTTCGTGCCATTTGTCGCTGCGCTGCCACTCGCTGTTGCCGACTTCGATGGCAACCGGGCTGCCGAGGGTGAGGCCGTGGCGAACGCCCCCACGAGGCTTACTTCGTCTTGTTCGAACTTCATGCGAGGCCCTCGGCCGTAACCGAGTCGCCGTCGAGTCAACTCCGACTGCACGTGCTCGACGGTGAGCGGAAGCCCAGCCGGGAGACCCTCGACGATGACGACGAGAGCCCGGCCGTGAGATTCGCCTGCGGTCAGGTACCGGAGCACGCGCCGCAATCTACTGGCGGCGCAGCAACGGCTACGGCAGCACGACCTGGCCGGACGGAATCTCGCGATAGTCGCGAACAGTCCAATTGGACTGACTAAGGGCAGCGACCCGGGTGTCATATCGAACCGACAGGTGCGGTCCGCCGTTGCAGGTTGCAGTACGGAAGATCAGCGCACCCCGCCAGTCGGCCTTGCAGCCATTCGAGGTCATGTTCGAGGAGGGGGCGTACATAATGCCGACGAAGGTGGCGGCATGTGACCCGTTTCCGGGGTTCACGTTCCCGGCGCCGGCCAGGTACACCCGCAGCTTCGTCGGATCGCCTTCGACGCCGGCGGGCGAGACGTTCACCCACGAGTTGTCCAGGTTGACGTCAGCGGTGCCGGACGAGGGAATCACGTAAATCTCGACGACTCCGCCGTTGGCGGGTGAGGCCGGAGTGCCCACCTGGAAGTAGGCGTTTGGCGGGAAGCTGATGGTCGACGTACAGAGGTACACGCCCGGGTTCACCGTGGCCGGCAACACGCCCGAGACCGCCGGGCAGGCCTGCGCGCTCGGAAGGCACACAGGGCGTCGGCGGCACGTTCACCGGCGCCGGGCAGCTACTCGCCGGATCTCGGGGCTTGTAGTTGCCCGTGGCGTCAAGCCGGTCCGGACAATCGGAGGAACCCCCGGGGTACACCACGTGGTGGTCGGCTGGGTGGCTGTTGCCGTTGCAGGTGATGCTGCCGTTGCTGCCGGCATCGGCCGGGTATACCGAGGTTGGGTTGTTGTTGGCGTCGACGGCCCGGATGCTGTTGTTTGTCGAACCGTTGAACGTCATGCTTGCGTCTGCAAAGACTGCGAACTGGAAGAGTTGGTCGCGAGTGAGCGTCGCCTCGGCGGCATGCGGTACACCGTTGACGACTCCCTTCGAACGGACCGTGACATGGAACTCGTCGACCTTGGTCGCGAGATACGACGGTGTTGGTGCTCCCGGGCAGCGCCGCAACCGTGCACGACGAAGACGTGCCGACGCAGAACTGCGTCGGCACCGAGCCGTTTCCGACCTGATCGAGTCGAAACAGCGCGTCGCTAATCCCAGCATCGGCTTTCGCAAGGGCGCCAGTGAACTCCTGGTGGCGGCGGGCCGAGTCCTGCCCGCTAAGGGTTCGGGCCATCACCGCCACTGCCAGAGCCGACAGGATCATGATCACGGAGAGAGCGATGATCATCGACCCCTGCTCGTCCCGTCTACCGGTCAACCGCATCCCAGGCCTCCTGGCAGTCTGTTGCGAAGGTGTACGTCCACGGTCTCCTGGAACGGCTGGGGACCAGGGTTGGAGTCGGCCACAACAGTGATCCGCATTCGAATCGTGCAGTTACCGACGTCGGTGGCCGTCGTCGAGGAGTCGTTGTAGAGGTCGCGACCGCTCTCACCGAAGTACTGGAAGAGCTGGACGCCGGCTGTGTTGTTTCGTACGTTCTTGATTCGCGTTCGGGACGACGACGACCGTCGCCGTCGGTGTGTTGTTCGACATCACGTCGCGTCGCAGCGTCTGGTAGGTCGAGCCCGCCGTCGTCGAATAGACCCATCGGACTACCGTCTTCGAGGCGCTCGTTCCGATCTCCATCTGCACCTCGGTGGCGTAGCGGGTCTTGGTCGCGAACACGTTCATCGGATTTGAAGCACGGACATCCTTCGCCAGATCGAGAAGCACGAACCGGACGTCCTGCTCGTTGTCGATCAGAGCCGAGGCTCGCTTCTCGCCCGCCGTGAGCGACTGGAGAGTGCCGAGGAAGGCAGCGAGTACCAGCAGAAGGAGGGCCGAGACGATGGTCACCTCGAGCACCGTGGTGCCTCGCTCGTCGCGCGGCGGTCGCCTCAACACTGGTTTGCATTCGAACTGCGGCTGCTGACCTTGACGTAGGCACACACCAGCAACGAATGCGTGGCGGTCGTAGCCGTGGCGCCGTCGTAGACGGTGAAAACGTGCTGGCCGACGGCCCAACCTGAGGCACCATTGGTCAGCGCTTGGCCAGCGAAGTTCGTGCCCGAGCCCGTCAGGTTCCATGGCGAGCCCGGGTCAGCGACGTTGGCGGAGTTCTTGGAGTAGACCCGATAGCCCCCCCCGCACGAGCCGGTCGCAGCGAGCGTGAAGTTGAGGTCAACGGTCATGAGATTGCGCCCGCTTTGCGGACCCGTACTCGCCGTGAGGTAGGTCTTCGTGGTGCTCGGCGGCGATGCGGTCGTCGAGAGGTTGAGACCGCTGATCGTGCAGGCGCCCGACGCGGTAGCCGTCGTTGCCGAGAGGTTGTTCGACGCGAAGGACTGACCACCGTCGATTCCGAAGGCGTATACCCGGAAGTAGTAGGTCCGCGAGGCCGACAGCGTCGTGACTGGGTAGGTCGTGTTCGAGGCAGGGATGTTTGAGCTCGACTGCAAGCCACTGGCGAACGCCGAGTCGTTGGCCCATTGCACGAGGTAGTGATCGACGTTGCCACCCGTCGTCGGAGCCGTCCACGCCAGATTCACCGTCGTATAACCCGCCGGAACTGCTGGCGTCGTCGCCGAGTTCAGGGTCGGCGATCCCGGGGGTGAAATGACGGCGGGCGACGTCGTCGATGGGGTTCCGTTGTTCTGGGCGCCTGTGTACTGTCCCCGGCCGCCGGGGTACACGATCGAGGTACTCCGAAGCTCATGGTCGCCCGTGTCATTGGCCCACGCCACAAAGACGGTCGTCTTCTTGTAGGCCTCCGCTCTCGTGATCGAGGCATTCTCTTTCGCGTCGACCCAGGTGATATGGCGCCGGACTGTGAACTCGCGGCTGGCAAATGTCTCGGTGGTCAGCGGCGCGAAGACCGGGGTCTCCGAGACAGGAGTCGTCGCACCTAGGCTGACCGTCGGAGCGCCTTGATAGGTGCTGACGTAGTCGCTCTGATCAGCGTAGAACCCGACCTTGGTGTACGGAACGGCACGCATGGCCTCAATCTCGCGGATGGCGAGGGCGGCGGCCTCGGTGCGGGTGTTGGTGTTCGAGGCCGTACGTAGCCCGGCATAGAAGACCGGCGTAAGCCCGACCATGATCAGGCCGAGGAGCGTCAGCGACACCATGAGTTCGACCATGGTGAAGCCCTCGTCTCGACAGCTCGTCGGATTGGTACGCGCAAGCCCCACGGCTCCTTATCGGCACGACCTTCCGATCCCGAAGGTGTCCTTGGACGGCCTTGCTCCGTCGATAGAGTGTCGCCCGTGGCTGAGCGGTCGCTTCAATTGTGGGCGGTCCCGGCGTGGGTCGTGCTGCTCATGGTCGCTGTGTCACCGACTGTCGCAGCGTCGGTCTGGACACCGAAGGCTGCCCTGCTGCTCCCCGTGGGCCTGGGTGCGGCGGCCGCAGGCGCGGCCACCCTTAGACATCGACGATCGTCGACCGAGGCCTTCCTTGTGGCGTGGGTATGTCTGGTGGCGATAGCCACTGCGCTCTCCCCCCGCCCTCTCCAGAGCCTTGTTGGCGAGTACAACTGGGGTACGGGGCTCCTCTTCGTAGTCACGATGGCGGGTTGCTATTTCCTCGCAGCTCGTGGGATCGCCGACCCAGGTCGGACCGAATTGGCCCTGATCACCGGAGTTCTGGCGAACGGCATAATCGCAATCGTCCAACGGTTGCGATTTTCCCCGATTTTCCGTTCGTCTCCGATGGCCGATCGTCTGGCCTGTTGGGCAACCCGGTACATCTCGCCACTAGTTCCCTCGTCGGCCTGGCGCTCCTCGCTGCCCGCCTGCGACAAATTCGTTCTGGGAGCCGAGGTTCGCCGGCCGGAATTATCGCAAGCGTCGCCTTCCTTTCCTGTGCCGTGCAGCGGGGCACTCGCCTCGGACTCTTGCTCCTAGTTCCGCTTTGCGCCTGGTGCGCAATCCATGTTCGGCGTTCGCTAGCGCTTATTTTCATCGGGGCGGTGACGCTCGGATCGCTCGTTCCGTCCGTGCTGCCTGCTACTGACAACGACACTTCCGGCTTGAGTCGGCTTGCCACAGCGAGCACGTCAGGAATTTCCTCAAGGGCCGGCACCTGGTGGAGCGCAAGATTCGCCGTCGCGGCCCATCCCTTGTTCGGCGTCGGGCCCGGCCGCTACCGAGACGCAACACTGCCCCGCCGGACCGCGCAGCTGGCCATGGCCAAACCCTGATGGATATTTCGTCGATGCGCACAACCTCTTCGTTGAGTACACCGTCACGTCGGGGCTTCCTGCCGCTGTCGCCCTTCTGGCCTTTCTAACGATGGCCCTGAGGCGAGCTCTCCCCCATCAGGTTTTCGCCTGGCGGCCTTGTTCGGCTTGACAATGCACTTCCTCCAGCCCCAGTCGGTGAGCACGACCCCGTTGTTGTTTCTACTTATTGGCCTCGCTGCGCGGCCCCTCCCCAGCGTGCCGGTTGTCGCCCTCCCATCGTTGCGACTGCGCTGGCTTCAGCAATTGGACTCGGCTGCGCAGTCGCGCTGTTGGTCGGTGACTTCGCACTGCAGCAAGCGAACACGGAAACGTCAGTCGCTTGGGCAACCCGAGCGAATGCACTATTGCCGTTCTGGCCAGAGCCCGCGTCGGCTTTGGCCTCGGCACACGCCTCCTCCTCGATTGGCCCCGATGGCAAGGACCAGCTCCTAGCTGCTTTGCGCTGGCATCGAGCGGCAGTCATCTCGCGGTCCCCGGCAATCCGGCTTTGCGAAATGAGTATGCCGACAGACTGCGTGGGTCAGGCCGGTTCGTCGAAATATCTCAGGCCTATAGGGACGCTCTCGCCATCACGCCTTACTCCCTCCGCGCTCTGAACGGCGCAGCTCGCGCCTCAATGGACGTGGGTGATCCGGACGATGCGGTCAGCTACGCGAGGCGATCCCTTCGACCTCGCACCAGATCAAGCGCCTATGAGGAGCCTTCTCAGGAGGGCTCTTGCTGAACCTGATGCGGCCGGGCCCTGAGGGCCCGGCCGCTTTGTGTCCGTGATGCTGCTAAGTACGGCTGTTTTCTAGAATTTATCGGCGGTGCAGGTGCTGAAGTCCGTCGGCTGCGTGTCGGTTCCGGGCATGTACTTGACGGCGCCCTTGTAGTCAGCGCAGATCCCGAAGAATTTGCCTGAAGCGCTCCGGGACACGAGGAGCACCTTGCCGCTCGCGGTCGATGCCTCGGTGCCCGGCAGGTCCCCGCTCCCCTTGATTACCAGAACGTCCTTCGAGACTGAGGAGGAGGTGAGGGCAGTGGCCGTGTGGTTCAGGCTCGGCTCGGTTGTGTTCAACGAGGTGAAGGTCACCGACGAAAAGATGCCGTCAGTGTCGGTGGCGATCGTCTTGGCCGCCGTAAGGCTGTTGCGGAGGTCGGACTGGGCGCCACGATCACGGGCCCGGTCCTGGGCGCCGAGGAACGTCGGGATGGCGATGGCAAGCAGGATGGCGATGATCAGCACGACGACCATGAGCTCGATGAGGGTGAAACCCTCATCCTCACGCTCGATGCGCTTGCGAAGCGTTGCAATCATTAGAGGTGGTTCCCTTTCGATAATGACAATGGATGTTGCGAGCCCGTGTCCCACCTCTTGGGCCCCTCCGGTCATCACCGGTGTGAGTCCTCCAGGTAGCCCGGCTGACCGCCCCCCTCCAGATATATGGGGTGAGGTCCCGTGGCATTGCGCCCCCGCCTCTCAACGGGTTTGCCTTTGTCAAGAGCACCTGCTCGCAGAAGTTGTATCGGGGAGCCGGCAGAGGGCGCTTGAGGCCAATTCTCGTTCGGCGACCGAATGATCCGAATGCACTAGTCAGGCCATGGACGCGACTGGGCCCGCCGTCGCCGGCGGGCCCAGTCGAGGTGCGGCACTCGCGTGAGCGCTACTGGACAAGCTTGATGATGTTGAACATCGGCATGTAGAGCGAGACGACCATGCCGCCGACGGCGCCGCCGAGCACGACGATCAGGGCGGGCTCGAGCAGCGAGGTCAGGGCGTCGACGGTCGCCTCTACCTCCTGCTCGTAGAACTTGCCGATCCGCTCGAGCATGTCGTCGAGCGCCCGGTCTCCTCGCCGACGGCCATCATCTGCACGACCATCGGCGGAAAGATCTTGTGCTGCGTCAAGCGGCTTGTGGAGCGACTCGCCACCCTTCACCGCCGTCTGCACGTCACGGACGCCCTTCGCCATGATGGCGTTGCTCACGGTGTCCGCCATGATGTCGAGCGACTCGAGGATCGGCACGCCGGAGCGGAGCAGACGCCGAGAGCGTGAGCGTGAACCGGGTCAGTGCAGTCTTCTGCACGAGCCCGCCGAACACCGGGACCTTGAGCTTGAAGGCGTCCCACGAGTAGCGCGCCGGCGTCGGTCTTGATCCACCGCCTGAACAGCCAGACTGCCACGCCGGCGTCGACGACGATGACGAGCGGGAGGAACTTGGTCAATCAGCGTCGAAACGCATGAGCAGGACCCGGGTCGGCAGCGGCAACGTGCCGCCCAGACCGTCATAGAGCTCCTTGAAGATCGGGACGATGAAGAGGAGCATGGCGGCCACGATCATGCAAACAAGGCCGAGCACGGCCACCGGATAGGTCATGGCCGACTTGATCTTGCCCCGGAGCTCGACCTGCTTCTCGATGGTCTCCGACAGGCGCATCAGCACGGCGTCGAGCACGCCGCCGACTTCGCCCGACTTGACCATGGAGACGTAGAGCGGGCTGAACACCTTGGGGTGCTTGCCGAGGGCCTGGGAGAGCGACGCGCCCTTCTCGACGTCTTGGCGGACCTCGACGATGACGGCCTGAGTCCGGTGTTCTCGGTCTGCTCGCTCAGGATGTAGAGCGAGCGCAGCAGCGAGAGGCCCGAGTTGATCATCGTGGCGAACTGCCGGGAGAAGACCGAGATGTCCTTGAGCTTGGGCTTCTTGGGCCCGAACAGGCTGATCTCGGTCTTCAGCCCGGCGCCGCCGGCTTTCTCGATGTCGATGGGCACGTAGCCCATCTGGCGCAGCTTGTTGGCCACCAAGGTGGTCGACTCGGCTTCGAGGGTGCCCTCGAGCATCTTGCCGCCGCGATCGCGGACTTTGTAGGCGTAGGTCTCGGCCACGTGGTCTCCTTAGCGGGCGCTGCCACTGAGGCGGCGCAGGTCTTCTTCGTTGGCGCACCGCTCGATGGCGGTCTCCATGGTGATCACGCCGCGCGACACGAGCGCGGCGAGCGACTGGTCCATCGTCTGCATGCCGTACTTCCCGCCGGCCTGCATGGCCGAGTAGATCTGGTGGGTCTTGCCCTCACGGATGAGGTTGCGAATGGCCGGGCGTGGCCACCATCACCTCGGCGGCGACGGCCCGCCCCTGACCCGACCGGATCGGGAAGAAGCTGCTGGGTGACGACGCCTTGGAGCGCCGAGGCCAGCTGCACCCGCACCTGCTGCTGCTGGTACGAGGGGAAGACGTCGATGATGCGGTCGACCGACTGGGGAGCGTCCTGGGTGTGCAGCGTGCCGAACACGAGGTGGCCGGTTTCGGCCGCCGTCAGCGCGGTGTGGATCGTCTCGAGGTCGCGCATTTCGCCGACCAGGATCACGTCGGGGTCCTGGCGCAGGACGTGCTTGAGGGCCTCGGCGAACGAGTGGGTGTCCTCGCCGATCTCGCGCTGGTTGACCACCGACATCTTGTGGTTGTGGAGGAACTCGATCGGGTCCTCGACGGTCATGATGTGACTCGGCTTCGACGCGTTGATGATGTCGACCAGCGAGGCGAGCGTGGTGGACTTGCCCGACCCGGTCGGCCCGGTGACCAGCACCAGACCACGGGGGAGGTCGGCGAACTGCTTGACCGAGGCCGGCAGGCCGAGCGTGTCGAGAGGCACGATCTCGAAGGGGATGGTCCGCATGACGGCACCGACGGAGTCGCGCTGCAGGAAGACGTTGACGCGGAAGCGGCCGACCTGGGGCACCGAGTGCGACGTGTCGAGTTCGAGATCGGTCTCGAACTTCTCCCGCTGCTTCTGGGTGAGGATGGCGTAGATCATGCGGCGGATGTCGGAGCCGTTGAGCTTGGCGAACTCGGTCAGCGGCTTGATCTCACCGTGGACCCGCACGGAGGGGTGGATGCCGACCGTCAGGTGGAGGTCGGATCCACCGAGGTCGACGACCCGTTGGAGCAGATCGTTGACGTGCAACTCCTCCTGCGAGCCGTCGTAGGCCACGTCAGCCGGGATCCGCATCTCGGAGTCGCCGGCCGGCATCGAGATGTCGCCCACGTCGAGGGTGTCGACGGGCTCGACCAGGTCGCCGTACATGGCCGACACGAGCCGCTTGACCTCGTTGCGCACACCGATGGCGGGCCGGATGGGCCAGCCGGTGGCCGACTCGAGGGCGGCCAGGGCCTCCCGGTTGGACGGGTCGACCATGGCCACGACGAGGTCGGCGCCGTCGAGCTCGATGGCGATGGCGAGATACTTCCGGGCCAGCTCGGCTGGGATGAGCCGGTCGACGGTGGGGTGCACCGGTGTCTGGGAGAGATCGATGAATCGGATCCCCACCTGGTGGGCGACCGCGGCCACGAGGTCCTTTTCGCCGACCACGCCCTCGTTGATGAGGATCTTGGAGAGCGGAACACCTTCGTTGGCCTCTCGCTCGAGCATGTGCTCGAGCCCGTCGCGGGACAGGACCTTTCGCTCGACGAGGAACTCCCCGAGCCGGCGCGAGGCAGCTTGCATGTCCTGAGTATCGGCACGGCAGGCCGTCGCCTGAGCAGCAAAAGCTGGACGGCGATCGTCAGACGATGACGCGAAGAACCTCTTCGATCGTCGTCAATCCGTTGGCCACCTGCGTGAGGCCGGCCTGGCGCAGGGTGAGCATGCCCTGGGCGATGGCCACCTTCTTGATGTCTTCGGAGTGCCCGTGTTCGACGATCAACCGCTCGATCTCCTCGGAGATCAAGAGGACCTCGTGCACCGCGAAGCGCCCGTGGTAGCCGGTCTTGCCGCACGCCTGGCAACCGACGGCCCTGATACAGCGTCGGGAGCGAATCGGCGTCGGGTGAGTCGGCGTCGGGAAGGTCCCAGCCCACGTTCTGCAACTCGGTCATCGTGGGCGTATAGGGCTCTTTGCACTTTTCGCACAGCCGGCGGGCCAGCCGTTGGGCGACGATGGCGTCAAGGGCCGTAGCCACGAGGAAGGGTTCGACGCCCATCTCGACGAGCCGAGTAGGCGTCGATGCGGCGTCGTTGGTGTGGAGGGTGGACAACACGAGGTGGCCGGTGAGGGCGGCCTCGACGGCGATCGTGGCCGTCTCCTTGTCGCGGATCTCGCCCACGAGCACGATGTCGGGGTCGGAGCGCAGGATCGAGCGAAGGGCAGCCGCAAACGTCATGCCCGCCTTGTTGTTGACCTGCACCTGGTTGATGCCGGTGAGGCGGTACTCGACCGGGTCCTCGACGGTGATGATGTTCTTGGACTCGTCGTTGAGGATGTTGAGCGTCGCGTACAACGTCGTCGACTTGCCCGAACCGGTTGGACCGGTGACGAGGATGGTCCCGTAGGGCTTTGTGAACGACGTCTCGAAGCGGTCCCGCGTCTGGGGCAGGAAACCCAGATCGTCGAGCGTCTTGACCGACGTGGATTTGTCGAGGATGCGCATGACGACCTTTTCGCCGTACACGGTGGGCAGCGTGGCGACGCGGAGGTCGACCTGCTTGCCGCCGATCACGGCGGTGACGCGGCCGTCCTGGGGGATACGGCGCTCAGCGATGTTGATGTCGGCCATGATCTTGAGTCGGCTGATGATGCCGGCCTGGATGTTCTTCGGTGGCCGCATCTTCTCGTGGAGGACGCCGTCGATGCGGTAGCGCACCCGTAGGTCCTTCTCGCCCGGCTCGATGTGGATGTCGGACGCCCGGTCGGCCACTGCCTGGCTGATGAGGAGGTTGACCAGCTTGACGATCGGCGCGTCTTCGACGACCTCTTTGACCGAATTGAGATCGTCGTCGTCACCGAAGTCCGACGACGCCTCGGCCGAGATGTTGTCGGCCTCGGCATCCATGCGATGGTGCTTGTCGATGGCGTCGAGGATCGCCTGACGGGTGGCCATGACCGTCTTGATCTCGGCCCTCGTGATGGTGCGGATGTCGTCGATGGCGAAGACATTGCTCGGGTCGCTCATGGCGACAACGAGCACGCCGTCGTCCCAGCTGATCGGGAGAGCCTGGTAGCGACGGGCCAGTGTGTCGGTGATCAGCGTGGCCGCGCTCGAGTCGACCGAGAACGTGTCGAGATCGACGAACTCGATGCCGATCTGCGCCGCCAACGCGCCCATCAGGTCGGCTTCGGAGACGAGGTCCTGATCGAGGAGCACCCGTCCCAGGGACTTGCCCGTGCGACCCTGCTCATCGAGCGCGAGTTCGAGCTGGGCCTGGGTCAGCAGGCCACGACTGACGAGGAAGGCCCCGATCCGGTCGATTTCAGACATCGTCGAGCTCGCGCTCTCTTCTCGAGCCGGGGACGGGGGCGATGGGTGCAGTATCTCCCATCACGCGCCCTCCGGGTCTCCGGTGCCCGTGAAACCGGATGATCAGTTCCGAACGGACGAAAGGAACTTCAGGAGCAGACCGCGGTTGATGGGCTCGTCGCCGTCGGCCACGTCGGGGAGCTCACCCCCCGAGGCGAGGTGCTCGGTGACCTTGGCCGCGACGGAGTCTTCGTCATCGCCGCTCAGGGCGGCCAGCTGGGCCACGAGGGCCTTGGCGCCCTGGGTGGCGTCGATCTGCTCGGACTTCGTCGCGGTACGTGGTGCGGGCGCAGGCTCGTCATCGAGGTCGCCATGGGTGGTGGCTCGGACCTTGCGGGGCTGGCTGGCCAGGGCGGCGAGAGCGTCGAGCTCGTCATCGTCGGCCGGGCGTCGGGGGGCTTGGTCGGTGGTCGAAGCCCGCACGGGACGGGGGGCCGGAGCCTCGGCTCGGGCCGGCCGTTCGTCGGGGTCGACTCGGGCGGACGGCTCGTCGTCGCTGGTGCGGGCCCGGACGTTACGCTCCTCGGCCGGCGCAGCCGGCGCCGAGCTCGGCCGCAGGGGCAGCCTTGGGCCGGCGCACGGGCTTGGCGTGGACGTCGATGCTGGCCAGACGGGCGTCGACCAGTTCCTTGACCCGCTTGCAGGTGTCGAACTCGGAGGCGCCGAGGGTGGCCATGATGTCGTGCACGCTTCGGCCGCCAGCGACGGTGCGCAGGAGCTGCCACTGCTTGGCCGTCACCGTGACCTCGTCGTCCTGCAAGTCGGCGGCCATGTCAACGACAGCGTCGAGGTGGGGCACGACCCTGGCGATGTCGTTCCACTCGCCCAAGCGGACCTGAGCGTCGGCCAGCGCGAGGTCGACGCCCTGGGGCTCGGAACGGGCGGGAGCCTTGGCCTCGGCGTCGAAGTTGAACGTCCCGACCGAGAGCCGCAGCAATTCGAAGAGGGCATCGACGAAGTCGGTCTCCCGGCCGCCGACGACCGAGTGGACGATTTGACCCTTCTCCAGCCAGACCCGACCGTCGACCCGTCCTCCGACGACGCGCAACTCGCCGTCCTTCTTGGTGGACGAGAGGAGCACGAGCACATCGGGGAGTGCGAACGTCTCGAGTGAGCCCTGCAGTGACACGGTGACCTCCGCTGGCGGGTGGGGACAACAGCTTCATCGGCAGTTCGGATCGCCTACTTCACCTCAAGTTCAGCCTTCACCGGCCAATGAGGCAAGCGCCCCAGCCGACATGGCCTCGAGGGGAGGCTCTTCGCCTGTCCAGAGCCGGAAGGCGTGGGCCGCCTGGTGGATGAGCATGCCCAGCCCGGTGACGGCCACTGCGCCCCGTGCTCGGGCCTCGACGAGGAGGGGTGTTCGCAGCGGGTGATAGACGAGGTCGACCACCACTTGCCCCTTGCCCAACCGCGCTGGGTCGAGGGGGAGTTCGCCCTCGCCCACGCCGGCCATGCCGAGCGGAGTGGCGTTGACCACCAGGTCGGCGGCGTCGACGGTGGCCTCGGAGCCGACGACCCCGCGGGATCCGGCGAGGGCGGCGGTGCGCTGGGCGGACTCTGGTGTGCGGTTGACCACCGTGATCGACGCCGCGCCGGCCCGGGCCAGGGCGAGCACCACGGCGCGGGCGGCTCCGCCGGCTCCGAACACCACGGCGCGTCGCCCGTCGGCCTCGAAGCCCTCGTCGTGGCGGAGGGCGTCGACGAAGCCGTCACCGTCGGTCGACTCGCCGTGCAACTCGCCGCCCACTCGGTGGATGGTGTTGACGGCCCCGAGAAGGGCGGCGGTGGGAGACACTCGGTCGAGGGCGGCGATCACTCCTGCCTTGTGCGGCATGGTCACGTTGAGGCCCTCGATGCCCATCGTCCGCATAGCGGCTACGGCGTCTGCCGCACCCCCGGCCGGCACCGGGAAGGCGACGTAGGTCCAATCGAGGTCGAGAGCGGCGAACCCGGCGTTGTGGATGACTGGGCTGAGGCTGTGGGCCACCGGATCGCCGATGACACCAGCCAGCCGCGTCGCCGCCGTGACTCGGCGACCGGCGGCGCTCAGCGGACGCCGGCCTTCTCGGCCTTGCGGATGTTGGCCGTGTGCTCGGCTCCGGTGGTGGCGAAGGAGTGCCGGCCCGAGGGTTCGGTCACCACGTAGTAGAGGAGGTCGCCGCTGGTGGGGTTGAGGGCCGCTTCGAGCGACTTCTCGCCCGGCGCCGCGATCGGCGTCGGCGGCAATCCCTTGACCTGGTAGGTGTTGTACGGCGACTTGATCTCGAGGTCTTTGAAGAGCACGCGCACGTTGCGGTCGCCGGTCTTGCCCAGCGCGTAGATCACGGTGGCATCGACCTGCAGCGGCATCCCCCGACGGAGGCGGTTGTAGATCACCTGGGCGACCTTGGGCCGCTCGTCATCGAAACGGGTCTCGCGCTCGATGAGCGAGGCCACGACGATGGCCTCGTAGGGCGAGACGCCCACCTTGGCCTGGGCCTGGGGGATTCCGACCTGCTCGGCGGTGGCGTCGAAGGACTCGACCATGCGGCGGAGGATGGCGGCCTCGTCGTCTTTGGGCTCGACGTTGTAGGTCTCCGGCAAGAGGAGTCCCTCGAGCTTGTCGACGGAGGCCGGTTGGAACTGCGATCGCACCTCGCCCGACGAGGCTGCGGCCAGGAAGGACTCGGCCGATCGGCCCTCGAGGGTGCCGACGCGATCGGCGATCTGGCCCATCACCAATCCCTCGGGCACCGTGAGACGCTCGAACTTCAGCCTCGGTCCCTTGGCCAGCACCCCGATCGCCTCGGACATCGACATGTTCTTGTTGAGCTCGTACTCGCCGGCCTGGAACGGGCCGCCGCCGTTGAGCCGGATGTAGTAGCGGAAGACCGACGACGAGGTGATGACGCCCTCTCGGTCGAGGATCGTGCCGATGCGCTGCGTCGACGAACCCAGCGGGATCGTCACGCTCACGGCCGCCCCAGGAGGGCCAGCGGGATCGACCTTGCGCTGATAGGCGGCGAAGGCGAGGCCGCCGGCGACCAGTCCGACCACGCCGAGGATGGCGGCGAAGATCAAGATCTTCGACAGGCACCCGCGCCGGGTCCGATCGGGGAACTCCTCGAACTCGGCGCCGGTCGCCTCGTCGGTCGATCCGTCGTACACGGCACTCACTGGATTCGGGCCTCCTGGCTGTCGAGCCACGTCTGGAGCAGGACGGCGGCGGCGACCTTGTCGACCACTTTTCGCCGGGCTTGGGCCTTCATCTTCCTCTGGATCATGGAGCGGTCGGCAGAAACAGTGGTCAGTCGCTCGTCGAAGGTCTCGACCGGCACCGGCGCAAGGACTTTGGCCAGCTCGTCTGCCTCGGTCATCGCTGCGGCGGCCGCGCGACCCACCGATCCATCCATCGAGAGCGGGAGCCCGACCACGACCCGCACCGCTTCGACCTCCTCGACGATGGCGCGAAGGCGCAGCCTGTCGCGAGCGACGTCTCCGCACCGAGCGACGACCTCGTACGGCGACGCCAGCACCGCACCGGCGTCGCTGACGGCGACGCCGATGCGCTTCTCGCCCAGATCGATGCCGACGACCCGCCCGCCCGCCCGGCCGGAAGGCCGGTCGTTCATCGGGAGAGCTCGGCGCGCACAGCGGCAAGGGCCTCGTCGATCCGAGACGGATCCTTGCCACCCGCCGTCCCGACCTCGGGGGCCTTGGCGTTGCCGCCGCCGCCGGTGGTCTTCGCCGCGATCACCGCGAGCTGGCCGGCGACCAGGCCACTGTCCTTGGTCACGGCGGCCGCGATCACGACTCGGCTCCCTTCGGGTGTGCCGACGAGCACGACGGCCCGGATGCCCGGCTCGGCGCGGACGGCGACAGCCAAGTCCTTGACCTCGTCCATCGAGAGGCCGTCGCGACGAGCGACGAGGACACCATCGACGGCCTCGGAGGCGAGGGCCTGGCCTTCGCCGGCCGACAGCTTGGCCCGCAGCGATTTGAGCTCCGACTCGAGCTCGCGCTGTCGCGTTTGCATCCGTTCGATCGAGGCAGGGAGCTCCTCGGGCTTGGATCGGGTCAGCGCCGCGGCCGAGGCCAGCAGCGCCTCCCGTTCGGCCATCCACGCCAGCGTGGCCTCGCCCGTGTGGGCGAAGACCCGGCGCAAGTTTGCTCCGATCGAGGTCTCCTGGGTGATCTTGACCGGCCCGATCATCCCGAGCGCATGCACGTGGGTGCCGCCGCACAACTCCATCGACTTGCCCCCGGCTTCGACGATGCGCACGACATCGCCGTACTTGTCGCCGAAGAACATGATGGCGCCGAGTTCCTTGGCCTCGGCCATCGGGGCCTCGTAGGCCCGCACCGGCTCGTCGGCGAGGATCCGCTCGTTGGCCAGCTGTTCGATGCGAGCCAGCTCGTCGTCGGTCACCGGCCCGTGGTGCGAGAAGTCGAAGCGGAGATACTCGGGGTGGACGAGCGAGCCCTGCTGCTTCACGTGCGGGCCGAGCACCTCGCGGAGCGCCCAGTGGAGCAGATGGGTGCCGGTGTGGTTGCGGCGGATGGCGTCGCGGCGGGCGACATCAATCGACGCCGTGACCTCCTGCCCCGGCTCGACCTCACCCTCGACGACCTCGGCCAGGTGGCGGTGGAGCCCGGGGACGCCCGAGGTCGTATCGAGCACCCGCAGCGTGCCTGACGTCGACGTGATCGAGCCCGTGTCGCCGACCTGGCCGCCGCCCTCGGCGTAGAACGGGGTGCGGTCGAGGAAGACCTCGAGTTGGCCTTGCTCAGGGCCGGCGAGGACAGCAATGACGCGACCCTTGGACTCGACCTCGGTGTACCCGGTGAACACTGTCGGACCGTGCTCGGCCAGCAGGTCGCGATAGGCCTCGGGGCCGAACTTGGGTCCGACGCTCGACGTGGTCTTGCCCGCCTGACGCGAACGCTCGCGTTGCCCAGCCATCAGCCGATCGAACTCGGCCCGGTCGAGTGGCGCGCCCCGCTCCTCGGCGATCTCCTCGGTGATCTCGATCGGGAATCCGAAGGTGTCGTGAAGCGTGAAGGCAACCGAGCCGCCCACCTTGCCGGTGGCCAACTCGTCGTCGAGCAAGGCGGACCCCGTCTTGAGGGTGGTGCGGAACCGACCCTCCTCGCGGTCGACGACGTCGCGAATGACATCGGCATTGGCCCGCAGCTCGGGGTACGACTCCCCCATCAGGTCGACGGCGGCGCCGACGAGGTCGGCACAAATGGGCTTCTCGACTCCGAGTTGGTAGCCGAGGCGCACGGCGCGACGAATGACCCCGCGCAGGACGTAGCCGCGCCCTTCGTTGGAGGGGGCGACGCCGTCGTTGACGACGAACGTCATGGTGCGAGCGTGGTCGCCGATGACCCGGAGCGCGGTGTCGAGGCGGGCGTCGCCCTGCCCATAGCGCTGTCCGGTGATCGACTCGGCCGTCGCGATCAGGGGCCGAATGGCGTCTGTGTCGAACACCGTCGGAAGGTCGTTGAGCAACATGAGCCAACGCTCGAGGCCGCCGCCGGTGTCGACGTTGCGCTTGGCCAGCGGGCTGAGGCCACCGCTCTCGTCGCGGAATTGATCCATGAAGACCAGATTCCAGAACTCGACGTAGCGGTCGCCGCCGCCTTGGGCCGGCCCGCCGCTGGCGCCCCACTCGGGGCCGCAGTCGAGGTGGATCTCGGAGCTGGGGCCGCAGGGACCGACCTCGCCCATCTCCCAGAAGTTCTCCTTGTCACCGAGGCGTTGCACCCGCTCGGGCGGGATGCCGATCTTGTCGATCCAGATCTCCTCGGCCACGTCGTCGGAGGTGTGGACCGTCATCCAGAGTCGGTCGCCGTCGAAGCCCACCACCTCGGTACACAGCTCCCAGGCCATGGTGATGGCCTCTTCCTTGAAGTAGTCGCCGAAGCTCCAGTTGCCCAGCATCTCGAAGAACGAGAGATGGCGGCGGGTCTTGCCGAGCTCGGCGATGTCGTTGTGCTTGCCCGACAGACGCACGCACTTTTGGATGCTGGTGGCCGCGGGGTACGGAGCCGGGACCTCGCCGGCGAGGTACTCGACGAATTGGTTCATGCCGGCGTTGGCGAACATCGGCGCCGTCGGGTGCGTGAGGATCAGCGGCGACGACGGAACCGCGGTGTGCCCGCGCTGGACGAAATAGTCCGTGAAGGCGCGACGCAGCGAGTTGGCATCGAGGGGCATGACGCCCTCAGCCTACTTGCGGTCCTCGGGCTTTCCACGGAGTTCGGCGAGCAGCTCGGCCTCGCGCTCGCGCATCGCCGCCCGGCCCTCTTCGGCCGCGGCCCGGAGGTCGCCGCCGAACGACTTGAGGGCGCCGGCGAGGTCGGTCGAGACCCGCTCGGGCGTGTAGCGCTCCATCGTCGACCGCACGAAGCGCATCAGCCAGAAGGAGACCCCGAACCCGAAGCCGATCCCCATCAGGAGCCAGAACAGTCGCTTGAACATGACGGTTAGCGGTTGGGCCGACGAAGCCGGCGGATGGCCCGCGTGCTCCCGGCGCCGAAGGCCAGCGCCTTGACGATCGGGTTGGCGAGGAACAGGTACATCAGCCGCGACGCGCTGTCGACCGTCGCTCCGATCGATTCGGCGGTGCCGAGCAGGGTGTCGACCCGCTCGAGTTCGGCGCTGGCCTGGGTCACGGTCCCCCGCAATTGGCCCACGAGCGGGACGGCTTCGGTGCGGAACTGCTCCACGCTCGTCCGCAATTCACGCAGCGTGCGGCTCAGCGATGCGAGGGCGAACAACAGACCAACGGCCAGGATGGCCACGGCCACAGAGGCGATGACAGCCGCGACTTCACCGGCGGTCATCGGACGGGCACATCGGGGGTCCGGCTCATGGCGGCTCGCAGCATAGTGAGCGACCACCCAAGCACAGGGGGACGCTTCACTCCTCGGGCTGTCGGCGAAGCCCCCGACCGATCTCGGCCTCGTCCCCGTGAGCGGTGGGGCGGTAATAGATCCGTCCGCTGACCTCCGGTGGCCGATGTTCCTGCTCGACCCAGCCCTCTTCGGTGTCGTGGGGGTATTGGTAGCCGGTCCCCTCCTTGGTCACCCGTTTTTGCCAGGGGTGGGCGCTGCGCAGGTGGGGCGGCACCCGGCCGGCCGGCCGCTCGCGGACGTCGGCGAAGGCGGCTCCGATCGCCTCCTTGACGGCGCCCGACTTCGGTGCCGTGGCCAGATAGATGGTGGCGTGGGCCAGGTTGAGTTGGGCCTCGGGCAATCCGGCGAACTCGACTGCAGCCGCGGCGGCATTGGCCACCAACAGGCCCAGGGAGTCGGCCAGGCCGACGTCCTCGCTGGCGAGGATCACGAGCCGGCGAGCGATGAACCGCGCGTCTTCCCCCGCCTCGAGCATGCGGGCCAGCCAGTACAGCCCGGCATCAGGATCCGACCCCCGGATGCTCTTGATGAAGGCGGAGATCACGTCGTAGTGCTCGTCCTCGCCGTAGCGGAGCACCTTCGACGACCGCGCCGCCTCCACGTGTTCGAGGGTGACGTGGGCTTGGCGCTCGCCGGCGATGGCCAGCGCGACCTCGAGGGTCGTGAGGGCGGCGCGAGCGTCGCCGTCGACGGCCTGGGCGAGGTGGGCGACGGCGTCGTCATCGGCGGTCGCGCTCTCGTGGGCCAAGGCCCGCCGCAGGAGGCCGTCGAGGTCGGCAGGGGCGATGGGCTCGAGCCGGAAGAGGGTCGAGCGGCTGAGCAACGGGGCGTTGACCTCGAAGAACGGGTTCTCCGTCGTCGCCCCGATGAGGGTGAGGATGCCCGACTCGACGGCGGGAAGCAGCGCGTCCTGCTGGGCCTTGTTGAAGCGATGAACCTCGTCGAGGAAGAGGATCGTGCCCGAGTCGTGCTCAGCCAACCGACGCTGGGCCCGGTCGACTGCTTCGCGAACGTCTTTGACCCCGGCGCTCACGGCGCTGAGCGGGACGAAGGCCTTGTTGGTGTGGCTGGCGATCACGTTGGCGAGGGTCGTCTTGCCCGTGCCAGGCGGACCCCACAGGATGATCGACGACAGCCGGTCGGCCTCGATCAGGCTGCGCAGGGCCTTGCCGGGGCCGAGCAGGTGGGCCTGACCCACGATCTCGTCGAGGGTCCTGGGCCGGAGCCGAGCCGCCAGCGGACCCTTCTGGGCCAGCCGGTCGGCCAGCGCCGAGGTGAAGAGGTCGTCGGCCACAGCCGCGAGTCTGGCGCTATTTGGGCGGGGGCAGGGTCCGCAGGCCGACGTCGGAGAGCACCCGGGCATCGACGGCCTTGGGCGCCCCGGTCATGGGGTCGACACCCGAGGAGGCCTTGGGGAAGGCGATCACCTCGCGGATGTTGTCCTCGCCGGCGAGGATGGCGGCGAGGCGGTCGATGCCGACGGCGAAGCCGCCGTGGGGAGGTGCGCCGTACTTGAAGGCGCTCAGGAGGAAGCCGAACCGCTTCTCGACCTCGTCGTCACTCATGCCGATGGCCCGGAAGATCCGCTCTTGGATGTCGCCCCGGTGGACTCGGATGCTGCCCGAGCCGAGTTCCCATCCGTTGAGCACGAGGTCGTAGACCTGGCCCCGGACGGCGAAGGGGTCGGTCTCGATCAGATCGAGGTCGTCGGGGTGCGGCATCGTGAAGGGATGGTGGGCGGCCTGCGGGTGCCCGGCGTCGTCGGTGCCGTCGAAGACCGGGAACTCGGTGATCCAGACGAAGCGGTACGGCCCGTCGGATACGGGCGGACGACCCAAGTCGTTGCGCAGGTGGCCGAGAACCTCCTGCACCGGACGCCGCTCGTCGGCCACCAAGAGGAGCAGGTCGCCCGCCTCGGCCTCCAGGGCGGCGACCAGGGCCGCCTTCTCGGAGTCGGAGAGGAACTTGGCCACCGGCGACTCGAGCTCGCCTCCGTCCTTGACTCGCATCCAGACCAGCCCCTTGGCCCCGAGCGACTTGGCTCGGTCGGTGAGCGCATCGAGCTTGTTGCGGCCGAAGTCGTCGCTGCGGCCCGCCACCCGGATGCCCTTGATGCATGGGGCCTGGAAGGCCTTGAACTCGGTGGCCGAGAAGACGGCGGTCAACTCGACGAGTTCCATCCCGAAACGCAGGTCGGGCTTGTCGTTGCCGAAGCGCTCCATCGACTCGGCGTACGACAGCCGCTCGATCTCGGGCCGTTCACCGGTGACGGCCTCGGTGGCGTCGGCCACCGCCTCGCCGATGAAGGCGTAGACGTCTTCGGGCTCGACGAAGCTGGCCTCGACGTCGAGTTGGGAGAACTCGAATTGCCGGTCGGCCCGAAGGTCTTCATCGCGGAGGCACTTGGCGATCTGGAAGTAGCGGTCGAAGCCCGCCACCATCAACAGCTGTTTGGCGATCTGCGGGCTCTGGGGAAGCACGTACTGCATACCGGGCTGGAGCCGGCTCGGCACGAGGAACTCACGAGCGCCCTCGGGGGTCGGCGTCCACAACAGCGGCGTCTCGATCTCGACGAACCCCTGGCGCTCCATGGCTCGGCGGAGCGCGCTGTTGACCGTGCTGCGGATGCGGAGGTTGCGTTGCATCCGATCGCGGCGGAGATCGACGAACCGGTACCGCATACGCACGCCCTCGTCGGCATCGATACGGTCGCTGACGGGGAACGGCGGCGGCTCGGCCGTGTTGAGCACCTCGACCTCGCAGTCGCCGACCTCGACGGCGCCGGTGGCGAGTTGGTCGTTGGCCGTCCCCTCCGGCCGTTGGCGGACGGTGCCGGTCACTCGGAGGACGTATTCGCTGCGGAGGTCGTGAGCGTGATCGACGACGCACTGCACGAGTCCGGTGTGGTCGCGGAGGTCGACGAAGGCCAGATGTTCGCCGTGCTCGCGACGCCGGGCCACCCACCCGCACAAGGTCACCCGCCGGCCAATGTCGTCGGCGGTCAGGGTGCCGCAGTAGTCGCTTCGTTGGGTCATGGTGCGTGGAGTCGCTTTCGGATCTCGTCGACGGCAGCCGAGGGAGTGACCTCGGCCGGCTCCCCCTTCTCTCGCAGGGTGCGGATGGTCCAGGTGGGCGGGTCGCCCTCGATCACGAGGCCGAGCGCGGCGCCCGAGCGCAGGGCTTGTTTCATCTGCGCCTTGAACGAACGCTGGTCGTAGGCGCGATCGGTACGGACGCCGGCCCGGCGGAGGTCGTCGACGACGCCGGCGGCAGCTTGACCCCCGGCGGTGTCGATGACGAACACGTCGGCCCGCGCCGCGCCGGCCGAGTCGCCGACGGCGCCTTCGGCAGCGGCGGCGAGAAGGATGCGCTCGATGCCGAGCCCGAAGCCGATCCCGGGTGTGGCGGGGCCGCCCAACGCCTCGACGAAGCCGTCGTAGCGCCCGCCGCCGCCCAGGGCGAGTTGGGCGTTGTCGAGGCTGGTTGCCGCGAACTCGAAGGTGGTGCGGTTGTAATAGTCCTGGCCCCGGATGAGCCGCGTGTCGACCCGATAGGGGATGCCCCGCTCGTCGAGACGGGCCTTGACGATGGCGAAGTGCTCGGCGCACGGGGCGCAGAGGTGGTCGAGGAGGCGGGGGGCCGACTCGGTGACCTTGCGGCAACCGGGTCGCTTGCAGTCGAAGAGCCGCATGGGGTTGGCCTGCCAGTGCGCACGATGCTCGTCGCAAAGGTCGTCGACGTGTGCCTCGAGGTACGTCACCAGCACCCCCCGGTAGGCCGGCCGGCACTCGTCGTCGCCGATCGAGTTGACGAGCAGGTCGAGACCGGTGAGCCCCAGTGCCTCGGTGAGGAAGCCGTAGGCGATCCCGATCAACTCGGCGTCGAGGTCGGCGTCGAGCACGCCGAGCACTTCGACGCCCAGCGAGTGGTGCTGGCGGTAGCGGCCGGCTTGGGGCTGGTCGTAGCGGAAGTGCGGCGCGAGGTACCAGACCTTCCACGGGAGGAGCGGGCGGTGCTCGACGTAGGCCCGGACCACGCTGGGCGTGGAGTCGGGCCGGAGGGCGAGGTGCCGCTCGCCCTTGTCGACGAAGTCGTACATCTCCTTGCGCACGATGTCGGTGGTGGCGCCCACCCGGGCGTAGACGGCGAGGTCCTCGAACATCGGGCCCACGATCAAGCCGAAGCCGGCGGCGTCGACGGCAGCCGCGAACCGTGCCACCACATCGGCGAAGCTCCGGCTGTCGAACGGCGCCCCGCCGTCACCCGGCGGGAGGACGTCGAGGGTCCCCTTGGGTGCCTGGGCCTGGGGGGACATGGCAGCGCAGGTTAGTGGCCCGCCCGCGGCCCTCCCCCACCCGTTTTCCGTGATGCGGTGCCCTCAGCCGCCCTTGTTGGGAAGCATCCGGTAGGCGTCGTAGACCGAATCGACCCGCTTGAGGGCCGAGACGATCGAGTCGAGATGCGACGGGTCGGCCAGCTCGAACTCGAAGCGCATCCGGCTGACCTGGTCGGCCCCGGTGTGGGTGAAGCTCGAGAGGATGTTGACGTGGCTCTCGGAGAGCACCTTGGTCACATCGGCCAACAGTTTGGTTCGGTCGAGCGCCTTGAGCTCGACCGAGACGGTGAACGAGCCCCGGACGTCGCGATCCCACTCGACATCGATCAGACGGGTCTCCTGTGAGGCCATCAACGCCGCCGCGTTCGAACAGTCTTCGCGGTGCACCGACACACCCCGCCCCCGGGTGACGAAGCCGATGATCTCGTCGCCGGGCACCGGCGTGCAGCAGCGAGAGAGACGGATCATCACGTCGTCGAGGCCCTCGACGTAGACCCCGGTCGTGCTCGAATCCGACCGGCGCCGGCGGGGCGCCTTGACCGTGGCCGGCAGCTGCTCTTCGTGGTCGCCGCCGCGAAGCTCTCGAGCCAGGCGCTGGGCTACCGACTGGGCCGAGACATGACCCTCGCCGATGGCCACGTGGAGCGCCTCGAGGTCGGCGTAGTGCATCGACTCAGCCAGCGTGACGAGCACCGGCGAGTTCGACAGCTTCTGGACCGGCAGTCCTTCACGCCGGATGGCCTTGGAGAGGTCGTCGCGGCCGCTCTCGATGGCGTCTTCGCGGCGCTCACGCGAGAACCATTGCCGGATCTTGTTGCGGGCCCGGGGCGAAGCGACGATGTCGACCCAGTCGCGCGACGGCCCCTTGGCGACCTTGGACACGACGATGTCGACGGTGTCGCCCGACTGCAGCTTCTGGTCGAGTCTGGCCATGTTGGCGTTGATCCGGGCGCCGATGCAGTGGTGGCCGACCTCGGTGTGGACGGCGTAGGCGAAATCGACGGGCGTGGAGTCGACCGGGAGCGTGATCACATCGCCCTTGGGCGTGAACACGTAGACCTCGTCCTGTTCGAGGTCGTCCTTCAGCGAGGCGAAGAACTCGGCGGGGTCGACGGTGTCGGACTGCCAGTCGACGATGCGCTGGAGCCAGGCGGCATCGGACGACACGCCGCCGCCGCGGCCGATGACGTACCCGGCGTCTGCTCCTTGTAGCCCCAGTGGGCTGCGACGCCGTACTCGGCGCGGGCATGCATCTCCGAGGTGCGGATCTGCACCTCGATCTGCTGACCCTGGGGGCCGACGACCGTGGTGTGGAGCGACTGGTACAGGTTGAACTTCGGCGTGGCGATGTAGTCCTTGAACCGCCCGGGAACCGGGTTCCACGTGGCGTGCATGGCGCCGAGGGCGGCGTAGCAGTCCTTCTGGGAGGACACGAGTACGCGGATGCCGACGAGATCGAAGATCTCGTTGAACTCCTTCCCCTTGACCACCATCTTCTCGTAGATCGAATAGAGGTGCTTGGGCCGACCGGTCACCTCGGCCGCGATGTGGTGGTCGGACAGTCGGTCCTGCACCACCTCGACCACCTGCGCGATGTAGATGTCGCGACCCGGGGCGCGAACGGCGACCATCTGCTCGATCTCGGCATACCGCTTCGGATGGATCACGGCGAAGGAGAGGTCTTCGAGTTGCCACTTGACCTCTTGGATGCCGAGGCGGTGGGCCAACGGGGCGTAGATGTCGAGGGTCTCCTGGGCTGTGCGCTTCTGCTTGTGCTCGGCCATCGCCGCGATCGTCCGCATGTTGTGGAGCCGGTCGGCCAACTTGATGTAGATGACCCGCGGGTCGTTGGCCATCGCCAGCAGCATCTTGCGCATCGAGGCCGCCTGCTGGGCTTCCTTCGTCTCGAAGGAGACCCGCTCCAACTTCGTGACCCCGTCGACGATGGCGGCCACGACCGGGCCGAAGTCCCGAGTCACCTCCTCGATGGTGATACCCGTGTCCTCGACGACGTCGTGGAGAAGAGCGGCGGCCAGCGTGATGTCGTCGAGGCCGATCTCGGCCAGGATCTGGGCCACAGCAAGGGGGTGGCTGATGTAGGCCTCGCCGGACTGGCGGACCACCTCGGCGTGGGCCCGATCCGCAACCTCGTAGGCGTTGAGGATGAGAGTCGGATCGGCCTTGGCATGGCGAGGGTGGGAGCGGAAGGCGGCCAGCACCGGCGCAAGCTCGATCGGGCCGGCCGACGGCGCGTGACGACGCCAGGGCAAGACACGGCTCGACACTCGCTCAGTGGTGGCCACGCTGGTCGGTCGCTCCTCTCTCCCGGTCGGCGGTCAGTCGTAGGTCAACAACGAAACGGCCTCGGCACCCGCAAGCTTCCCACGTCCGCCGAGGAAGCCGAGCTCGATGATGAACGCCAGGCCGACCACCTCACCCCCGAGTCGCTCGACGAGGCGGACGGTGGCCGCCGCCGTGCCCCCCGTGGCGAGCACGTCGTCGACGATCAGCGTGCGCTCGCCCGGCGACACGGCGTCGGCGTGGATCTCGAGCAGGTCGGTGCCGTACTCGAGGGCGTACTCCTGGCGCTCGATGCGCCACGGCAACTTTCCTGCCTTGCGGACGGGGACGAACCCGGCCCCGAAACGGTCGGCCACGGGGGCGGCAGCGATGAATCCCCGAGCCTCGACGCCGAGAACCTTGTCGATGCCCCGGTCGGCGAAGGGTGCGGCGAGACCATCGATCGTGGCCCGGAACGCCCCGGGATCGGACAGCAGCGGGGTGATGTCCTTGAACACGACGCCCGGCTTCGGGAAGTCAGGGATGTCACGGATGTGCGCCTTCAACCACCCTGCGTCTCCCACCCCGTCAGGCTACCGGCGCTTGCCCTTCTTCCGGGGACGCGGGGGCTGGCCGGTACGCGAGGGTCGGGGCGGAGCCAGCGTGGGTCGGTCGCCCACGGCCTACGCCGTCGTCGGCCGCGACGGCCCGCGAGCCGCCGGGCGTGAGCGGGCCCCCGGCAGCGGAACCCTTGGCCTCGAGGCGCTGGCGGATGGTCGCGTATCGGGGTTCGCGCTCCTTGAGCACGGCCAGCAGCGGCGAGGCGATGAAGATCGACGAGTAGGCCGAGGCCAGCAAGCCGATGGCCAGTGCGAGGCCGAAGTCCTGCAACGTCGTCGCCCCGAGCAGCGAATGCACCGACGAACAACACCGAGAAGATGGGCAAGAGCGCCGTGATCGACGTGTTGAGCGAGCGCATCATGACCTGGTTCATGGACAGGTTGACCATGTCGCTGTAGGTCATGCGACCGCTGGCGGCCAGGCCCCGCGTGTTCTCCTCGACCTTGTCGAAGACGACGATGCCGTCATAGAGCGAGTAGCCGAGGATGGTCAGGAAGGCGACGACCGTGGCCGGGGTGACCTCGAACCCCGAGAGCGAATACACCCCCACCGTGACGAGGATGTCGTGGACCAACGCCGCGAGGCAGGCCACCGCCATCTTGGGCTCGAACCGGAGCGAGATGTAGATGGTGATGACGATCAGGAATGCGATCAGCGCCCGCAGTGCTTTGTTGGTGATCTCGGTGCCCCACGACGGTCCGACCTCGTTGACGCTCACCCGTGCGACATCGATGCCCTCGGCCTTGGCCAAGACCTCGGCCACCTTGCGGTGCTGGGTCTCCTGTTCGGCTTGGGTGCCCTGACTCGGGTCGGCCTGGACCCGCAGGATGTTGCCGCCGAGCACCTGGATCTTGGCGTCGGAAAGGCCGAGCGGGCGCAGCGCGTCACGCGCCGTCTCGACCGACGCCGACTTGGTCGGAACTTCCCAGGCGGTACCGCCACGAAAGTCGATGCCGAAGTTGAGGCCGCGGAAGCCCAGGGAGACGAGTCCGGCGAAGATGACGACGCCGGAGATGACCAGCCACTTCTTGAACGGCGCGATGAACTGGATGTTGGTTTCGCCGTTGTACAGCTTCCACCAGATGCTGCGCTTGACCGTAGGGCTCGAGCCGTTGGAATCGGTCATGACATCGCCTCCGAGTTGGCGTTGAGGCCGCGGGCGACGCCGACGTAGCGGGCTTCGGTGAAGAACCGACTCCGGCCGAGGAGGGCCACCATCGGCCGGGTGAAGCACCAGGCCACGATGAGGTCGAGGATCGACGAGATGCCGAGGAAGAAGGCGAAGCCGCGCACGCCGCCCACGGTCAAGAAGTACAGGAGGCCAGCGCCGATGAGGGACGAGATGTCGGCGGTGAGGATGGTGCGGTAGGCCCGGCTGAAACTGCGGTCGAGCGAGGAGCGAATGGTCCGCCCGCTGTGGACCTCTTCTTTGAGTCGCTCGAAATACACCACGTACGAGTCGACCGTCACGCCGATGGACACGATGATCCCGACGGCTCCGGCCAAGGTCAAGGCCAGTCCGGTCGTGGCGCCGAGATAGGAGACGAACGACCACAACAACATGGCGGCGACGGCGAGGCCGAGGAGCACGACGATCCCGAGCGCCCGGTAGTAGATGATCATGTAGAGCATCACGAGCGCGAGGCCGAGGAGTCCGGCCACGATGCCGGCCCGGAGCGAGTCCTGGCCCAGCGTCGCCGAAACCGTCTGGGTGCTCTGCGGTGTCAACTGGATGGGGAGCGCGCCGAATTTGAGGACGAGTGCGAGATCGCGGGCTTCACCCTCGGTGAAGCCTCCGGTGATCGACACTCGGCCGGCGAAGGTGGGCTCTTGCACGGTGGGTGCCGAGCGCACCACGCCGTCGAGTGTGATGGCGATCTGCTTGGTCGGACACTCGGGGCCGCCGGCGTAACAGACGCCGGCGAGTTCGTTGAAGAGCTTGTTGCCGGTGCCGGTGAGGTCGACACTCACGGCCCAGTCGCCGGTGAATCCCTGGGGCGGCACTGCGTTGGCTGACTTCACGATCGTCCCCGTCGCCTTGGCCGGACCGAGTCGGAGGCGGGCGATGATCTGATCGTTGGCGCCACCGCTGCCGCCCTTGCCCAGGAGCGGCAAGATCACCTCGTTCTCGGCGATGTCTTCCTCGCGCGACGTGGTGCCGGGCACGGTGGTCGACGTCGTCGACTCGGCGGCGGGATCGCCGGCCGCCGTCGTGGTGGTCTCGGCCGGTGCCGTGGTCGTGGTCGACGCCGCAGGGGCCTCGGGTGCCAAGGAGCCGAGGACGGGGCGGAAGCGGAGCTCGGCGGTCTGCCCCACGATCTCCAGGGCGCGTCGCTGGTCCTTGACCCCGGGGAGCTGCACGATGATCGAGTCGCCCTGGGTGCTGATGTCGGGCTCGGCCACGCCGAGGGCGTCGACCCGGCTGCGGATGATGGCCACCGACTGACTCAACACCTCAGCGCTGACCTTGCGATCGGGCTGGAGCACCACGTAGGCGCCGCCTTGGAGGTCGAGGCCGAGCTGGGGCGCGTTGTGCTTGACCAGGGTGAAGCCCATGGCACCGAAGGCCACGAGCAGGATGAGCGGCAGGCTGAATCTCTTCACGGGCGTGCGCTCAGTTCTCGTCGGCGAAACCGGCGTCGGTGCCGGCGTCGCGATCGTCGCCGCCGATGCGAGCGGCGATGGCCGCCCGACGGCAGCGCAGTCTGACCCCCGGGGTCGACTCGATGGTGGCCGTCTCGTCGTCGATTTCGAGGATCCGACCGAAGATGCCGCCCACGGTGACGACGTCGTCGCCCACGTCGAGCGACACCACCAGCTCCTTCTGCGCCTTCACCCGGCGCTGCTGCGGGCGGATGAGCAGGAAGTACATGATCCCGAACAGCAGGACGAGGGGCAGGAGTTCCATGAGCGCGGAAACCTTACCCGTAGGCCCCGGCGAGCTCGGATCGGACCCCGGCCAACGTCCCGTCGATGATCGCGGCCCGCGCCCGGCGGATGAGGGCCAGCGTCCAGGCCAGGTTGTGCCAGGTCAGGAGCCGCAGCGCCGTCGGCTCGCCGACCTGGAGGAGGTGGCGCACGTACGCCCGCGACCATCGGGCACACACGGCACACGAGCAGGCGGGATCGAGGGGGCCGTCGTCGACGGCGAAGCGAGCATTGCGGATCTGGAGCCGACCCGTGCCGGTCAACACCGACCCGTGGCGCGCGATGCGGGTCGGCAGGACGCAGTCGAACAGATCGACGCCGAGCGCAATCCCTTCGAGCAGGCCGATCGGGTCGCCCACACCCATGAGATAGCGCGGTTGGTCGGCGGGCAGCTCGGCGATGGCGGCGGCCAACGCCGGCAACATGTCTGCCCGGGACTCACCGACGCTCAGCCCACCGATGCCATAGCCGTCGAACCCGATCTCGACGGTGCGGCGGGCGCTCTCGCTCCGCATGCCCTCGTCGATGCCGCCCTGCACGATGCCGAACAACGACTGATCGGCGGTCCGGGTATGTGCTGCTTTGGCCCGCGCCGCCCACGACGCCGTCCGCTCGACGGCCAATCGCACCACTCGCGGTTCGGAAGGCAGCGGCGGGCACACGTCGAGCACCATCTGGATGTCGGCGCCCAGCTGCTCCTGGATGCGCACGGCCGACTCGGGCGTGAGGCGATGCAGGCTCCCGTCGTAGGTGCTGCGAAAGGTGGCGCCGTCGTCGTCGATCTTGGGTTCGAGGCTGAAGACCTGGAAGCCACCCGAGTCGGTGAGCACGTGACCAGGCCACGACGCGAATCCGTGGATCCCGCCGAGCCGCTCGATGAGGTTGCTGCCCGGACGCAACATCAGGTGGTAGGTGTTCGAGAGCATCACTTCGAACCCCAGGTCCTCGAGGTCAGCGGTGCTGAGGGCCTTGACCGATGCCCGGGTCCCGACCGGCATGAAGCACGGTGTCGAGAACGAACTGCGCGCCGTGGTCACCGTGCCCGCCCGTGCTGGACCGTCGGTGGCGTTCACCTCGATCCGCAGCGTCATTGGCGAGAGACGAGCATGGCGTCACCGAAGGAGAGGAATCGGTACCCCTCGGCCAGCGCTTGGTCGTAGCGACCCCGCCAGCGATCCATCCCGGCGAAGGCGGCGAGCAGCACGAGCAGGGTCGACTTCGGCTGATGGAAGTTGGTGAGCAACACGTCGACGACCTGGAAGTCGAAGCCGGGGCGAATGAAGAGGTCGGTCCGCCCCTCGCGCTGGCCGAGAAGCCGCAGCTGCCTCGAGGGCACGCAGGGTGGTGGTCCCGACCGCGATCGTTCGTCGAGCCTGACGGCACGCTGCCAACGTGGCCTCGGGGACGGCGTAGCGCTCCTCGTGCATCACGTGGGCGTCGAGGTCGTCACTGGCCATGGGTCGGAAGGTGCCGAGGCCGACGGCGAGATCGACGGGGTGCACAGCCGCGCCGCGCGCTCGGACGGCGTCGAGGACGGCCTCGGTCAGGTGGAGGCCGGCGGTCGGCGCGGCCACCGAACCCTCGATTCGGGCGTAGACGGTCTGGTAGCGCTCGGGGTCGGCCAGCGTCTCGTGGATGTAGGGCGGCAGGGGCACCGAGCCGTGCTCGGCCGGGTCGACCAGCAGCCGCACCCGGCGGGTGCCCTCGTCGTCGACGGCTTCGCCGACCTCGGCCGCCGCCTCGCCCGCCTCGGTCATCAGGACGGTACCGGCGACGAGGCGTCGACCCGGCCGGACGAGCGCCCGCCAGACGCCGGCGCCGGCACCGGGGTCTGGCTCCAACAAGAAGACCTCGGCGGCGCCGCCCGTCGCCTTGCGCAGTTGCAGGCGCGCCGGCAGCACCCGGGTCTCGTTGACCACGAGCACGTCGCCGGGACCGAGCAGGTCAGGCAGATCGGCGACCCGGCGATGGGTCGGCGCCGAGGCAGGATCGAGGTCGACGAGCAATCTGGCCGAATCCCGCGGTTCGACTGGATGTTGGGCAATTGCCCGATCTGGCAGGATGTAGTCGAATGCAGCCGCTGAGCGGTCGGGGGCAGGAGTCGGGCTTCCGGTGGCGAAGTCTGTGTCCGGGGTCACGTCAACGGAAATCCAATCAAGATCGGGGAGCCACCTGTGGCACTTCGTGTCGACGACGTCGACCTGGTCCGTGACCGGGCGCTAGTCGAACGCTTCCAAGAAGGTGATCCAGCGGCTTTCGAGACGCTGTACACCCGCTATTTCGCCCGACTGGCCCGATTCTGCCAGAAGCGCGTGGGCGATCCGCTCGAAGCCGAGGAGATCGCCCAAGAAGCGTTCACCCGGGCCTTGCGCGCCCTCCCCGACTTCGAGGGCGAGCGGCGCTTCTACCCGTGGATGACGGTGATCGCCGGGCGTCTCTGCGTCGACGCCCACCGCCGCCGGGGGCGTACCGAGCCGTCGGCCACCGTCGACCTCGGCGTCATCGAGGGGGGGCAGGAGCAGATCGTCGACGAGGTCGACCTCGCCATCCTCGCCGAAGCCTTCGGGCGTCTCGCCCCCCGCCACCGCGAGGTCCTCGACCTCCGCGAGCAGCAGGGGTGGTCGTATTTGCAGATCGCCGACCACTACGGAGTCACGCTGGGCACCGTCGAGGCGCTCCTGTTCCGGGCCCGCAAGGCCCTCAAGCGCGAGTTCCTTGCCGTTGTCGGCGGCGACCGCCACTGGGTGGGCGTGCCGGTCATCGGGGCTGCCCTCGCCCGACTCGGCTTGGCCAAGGCCAAGGTCGACGGCTGGCTGGCGGCGGTGGCTCCGACCATCGGCGCACCCACGTTGGCGGCGGCTTTGGCCTTCAGTGCCGTCACCGGTGCCATCGGCGGCGGCGTCATCCACGAGCACCACAACAGGGCCTCCGGCACCCACGGGCCGACATCGAGCGCCTCTGCGGCGGCGAGTGCCACTCCCGCAACCTCGATTCCCGAGTTGCTCGGGTCGCTCGATCAACGCCCCACGACGGCGGTCGCTCCTGCCAACGCCGCCGCCGCTGGAGGCGCGACGCCGTCGGCGGCGCCGGCGTCAGCGCCTCGTTTCGACGCCGCCGGGGTCCACTCGCTCGGCAGCGAGCAATCGGCCGCTGAAGCCGAGCACCAGCCGGTCAGAGACGAGCAAGCCGGGGTCTTCTACGGACTCGACGCCCCGGCGACCATCAGCGATCTGCACCAAACCGCAACCGATTACATCGAACAACTCGGGGGTCAACCGTGAAGCGTCGCATCCTTGTCATCGCCATCGCCGTCGCCTCGCTCGTCGGGGCCACGTCGGGCGCATCGGCCGCCCACATGACGTCGACCTCCTCGGGCTACTGGGCTTGCGTGGGCACCACCCACGTCGACTTCGGGGTCTGCGTCGACAATCCCCTGCCCGATCGGCTCCCCCTGCCCCAGTAGCCGCTCAGGCCTCGAACAAACCCGGTTGGGCCCGGGGCACCTCGAGGCCCAGGTGCTGCCATGCAGCCGCCGTCGCCACCCGGCCACGTGGGGTGCGCATCAACAGTCCGAGTTGGAGGAGGTACGGCTCGTATACGTCCTCGACGGTCTCGGTCTCCTCCCCTACCGAGACGGCCAGCGTCGACAGGCCCACCGGTCCGCCGCTGAAGCGTCGACAGACAGCATCGAGGATGGCGCGGTCGACCTTGTCGAGACCCAGATCGTCGACCCCGAAGAGCGTCAGCCCCTCGCGAGCGACCTCGGTGGAGACCCGGCCGTTGCCGCGCACCTCGGCGAAGTCGCGCACCCGCTTGAGCAGGCGGTTGGCGATGCGAGGGGTGCCCCGCGACCGGCGGGCGATCTCGCCGGCGCCGTCGTCGGACACCTCCACCTCGAGGATGCGGGCCGAGCGGGCGATGATCTCCTCGAGATCGTCAGCGCCGTAGTAGTCGAGTCGGGCCACGAAGCCGAACCGGTCGCGTAGGGGTCCGGTGATCAATCCGGTGCGCGTCGTTGCGCCGACGAGCGTGAAGTGCGGCAGCGGGAGCCGCACCGAGCGAGCGGCCGGGCCCTTGCCGAGCACGATGTCGAGGACGAAGTCCTCCATGGCCGGGTAGAGGATCTCCTCGACGGCTCGGCCCAGACGATGGATCTCGTCGATGAAGAGGACGTCGCCCTCCTGGAGGTCGGAAAGGATGGCGGCGAGGTCGCCGGCCCGCACGAGCGCGGGACCTGACGTCACCCGCAGCCCGACGCCCATCTCGGCGGCGACGATGCCCGAGAGCGACGTCTTGCCGAGGCCGGGGGGGCCGGCGAAGAGCAGGTGGTCGGTGGGCTGCCCCCGCCGTCGGGCGGCCTCGAGCATGATCGACAGGTGCTCCTTGAGCGCGGGTTGACCGACGAATTCGCTCAGGCGGCGGGGCCGTAGCGACACCTCCTCGGCCGCTTCGATCGGATCCGGCTCGGGGGCCAGCAACTCTTCGCGACTCACCGCTTGCCCCGAATCACCGCGACACCGCCAAGCTGCGCAACGCGGTGCGGAGCAGCTCTTCGACCGTGCCGTCAGCCGGGAGGTCGCGCACGACCTCGCGCACCTCGTCAGGGCCGTACCCGAGCGCAGCCAGGGCGTTGCGCACCTCGTGTTGCACGGTCGGCGGCCCGCTCCCCTGCCCGACGATGACGAAGTCGGATTCCGAGGGCAGATCGAGGCGGCTCTTGAGCTCGAGCAGGAGACGAGCGGCCGTCTTCTTGCCGATGCCGGGCACCAACGTGAGGGTATCGACGTCGTCGGTCGCCACCGCCCGCCGGAGGGCGCCCGGGCTGTGCACCGAAAGGATGTTGAGCGCCACCGCGGGGCCGATGCCGTGGGTCGAGATCAGCGCTTCGAACGCAACCCGCTCGTCGGTGGTCGCAAACCCGTAGAGCACGATGGCGTCGTCGCGCACGTGGGTGTGGATGTGGAGGAAAACGGGCGCCCCGAGTTCGCCGAGGCGGGCGTGCGACGAGGTAGGCACCGACACCCGGTAGCCGACGCCACCCACCTCGACGAGGACATCGCCTTTCGGGCTGCGATCGAGCAGCACGCCGCGCAGCGACCCGATCATCGGAGCGCCCTGGCGGCGGCGGCGGTCACCCGGTGGACGGCCAGGTGGGTCAGGGCGAGGGCGAGGGCGTCGGCGGCATCGGGCGGGCGCGGCACCTCGGCGAGCGACAGCAGCGACTGCACCATGCGGCCCACCTGTTCCTTCGACGCCGCGCCGTAGCCGGTCACGGCCTGCTTGACCTCGTTGGCGGTGTACTGGACGACCTCGCATCCGGACGCCGACGCCGCCGCCAAGGCGAGGCCGCTGGCCTGTCCGACGGACATGGCGGTGCGCACGTTGGTCTGGAAGAACACCCGCTCGACGACAACGGCGTCAGGGCGCAATTCGCCCAGCAGCGACTGGATCTCACCGAGGAGGCTGGACAGTCGGAGCGGCAGCGGGTCGTCGGGCGGCGTGCGGATCACACCGCAGGCGACGGCCCGCAACGAGCCGTCGGCCTCGCGCCGCACCGCGCCGTAGCCACACCGGGACAGGCCCGGATCGATCCCGAGGACGAACACTCGTTCGACGTTAGCGCTCGCGGGCTGGGACCGGGCGGACCCTCAGACGGGTGCGTCCTCCTGGGCGGCGCGCACCGCAGCGACCAACTCGTCGGTCTTGCGGAAGGTGAGGCCCGCCGACGCCCGGTGGGCGTAGCGGATCGTGCCCGACCGGTCGATGACGAACACGGAGCGCTTGTAGAACCCGACCGGTCCGAGCACTCCGTAGGCCCGCGCCACCGACTTCTCGGTGTCGGCCAGCAGCGGGAACGAGAACCCGTGCACGGCCGAGAACGACTCGTGGCTGTCGACGTCTTGGGGCGAGATGGCCAGCACCTGCGCGCCGAGCTCTTCGAACTGACCGATGTCAGAGGAGTAGGTGTTGAGCTGCATCGTGCAGACCGGGGTGTTGTCGCCCGGATAGAAGACCAACACCACCGGCTGACCGCGATAGTCGCTGAGGGCGTAGGTCTGCTCGCCGGTGCCGGCCAGATAGAAATCGGGCGCCGAGTCGCCGACGCCGACGCGAGGCGGGGCCATCTACGCCATCACCGTCTCGAGGATCTCGTCGGGGATGTCGAAATTGGCAAAGACGTTCTGCACGTCGTCGAGGTCTTCGAGGCCGTCGATGAGGCGCAGCACCTTGCGGGCATCGCTCTCGTTGTCGAGGGGGATGGTCTGGGTGGCGAGCATCGTGAGGTCGGCCGACTCGTACGCGATGCCCGCGTCTTCGAGCGCCTTCGCCACCTGGTGCAGGTCGGTCGCACCCGACGTCAGCTGCCAGGTGTCGCCCTGATCAGCGAGATCCTCGGCGCCGGCCTCGAGCGCGACTTCCATCAGCTCGTCCTCGCCCACCTTCTTGGGGAGGACGATCACGCCCTTGCGTTCGAATTGCCACGCCACCGCACCGGGCTCGGCCATCGAACCGCCGAGCTTGGAGAACACCGTGCGTACGTCGGGCCCGGTGCGATTGCGGTTGTCGGTCAGGCACTCGACGATGACCGCCACACCGGACGGCGCATACCCCTCGTACGTCACGGTCTCGTACTTGACGCCCTCGAGCGCGCCGCTCCCCCGCTTGATGGCCTTCTCGATGGTGTCGAGCGGCACCGACGACGACCGCGCCTTTTGATACATCGTCCGCAGAGTGGGGTTCATCTCCGGATCCGGCCCGCCCTCGCGGGCGGCAACCTCGACCTGACGGATGAGCTTGGCGAAGAGCTTGCCCCGGGCCGCGTCAGCCGCGCCCTTCTTGTGCTTGATCGTGGCCCACTTGGAATGACCGGACATGTCAGCAGTCTCCTCAGAAACCGTTCGTGGATGCGTAAGTCGTCGGAAAGCTCGGGATGGAACGAGGCCACGGTGACGGCGCCCGACCGGCACAACACGGGGTGGCCGCCGACCTCGGCGAGCACCTCGACCCCGTCACCGGCCCGCTCGACGAACGGCGCGCGGATGAACACGGCGTCGAAGGGGCCACCCTCGAGTCCTTCGACGTCGAGGGCCGTCTCGAACGAGTCGACCTGACGGCCGAAGGCGTTGCGGCGGACCGTGAGATCGATGGCGCCGAAGAACCGCTGATCGGGCCGTCCGTCGAGCACGTCGGACGCCAGCAGGATCATCCCGGCACACGTCCCCAACGCCGGCATGCCGCCAGCCAAGCGCTCGGCCACCGGTTCGAAGAGCCCGGAGGACTCCAAGAGCAGCGACATCGTCGTCGACTCGCCGCCCGGCACGACGAGGGCGTCGACGCCAGCGAGGTCGTCGGGGCTGCGAACCTCGACCGGATGGGCGCCGAGGTCAGCGAGCGCGGCGCAGTGCTCGCGCACCGCGCCCTGCAGGGCGAGCACCCCGACCTTGCGCACCTGGCGGCCGCCCGGGCATCGCTACCAGCCCCGCTCGGCCAGCTTGGTCTCGACCGAGTTGGCGTCTTGACCCCGCATCGCGTCGCCGAGACCGCGGCTGACCTTGGCCACGATCGACGCATCGCGATAGTGGGTGGTGGCCTCGACGACGGCGCGGGCCATGCGGGCCGGGTTCTCACTCTTGAAGATGCCCGAGCCGACGAACACCGACTCTGCCCCGAGTTGCATCACCAGCGCGGCGTCGGCCGGGGTGGCGATACCGCCGGCGCAGAACATCGGGACGGGAAGCTTGCCGGTCTCTGCGACCTCCTGCACCAGCCCGACAGGAGCCTGGAGGTTCTTGGCCCAGCCGTAGATCTCGGCCGAGTCGGCCTGCCCGATGCGCTTGATGTCACCCAGGATCTGGCGCAGGTGGCGCACGGCATGAACGACATCACCGGTCCCGGCCTCACCCTTGGAGCGGATCATCGCCGCGCCCTCGGAGATGCGTCGCAACGCCTCACCCAGGTTCGTCGCACCGCAGACGAAGGGGACGGTGAAGGCCCACTTGTCGATGTGGTGCAGCTCGTCGGCCGGCGTCAGCACCTCGGACTCGTCGACGTAATCGACGCCGAGCGCCTGGAGCACCTGCGCCTCGGCAAAATGCCCGATGCGGGCCTTGGCCATGACCGGGATCGTCACAGCCGCCTTGATGCCCTCGATGAGCGCCGGGTCGCTCATGCGGGCGACGCCACCGTCGCGGCGGATGTCGGCCGGCACCCGTTCGAGTGCCATCACGCTCACGGCGCCGGCGTCTTCGGCGATCTTCGCCTGCTCCGCATCGACGACGTCCATGATCACGCCGCCGCGCAGCATCTCGGCCAGGCCGCGCTTGACGCGGTCGGTGCCGGTTCGACGAGTGTCCTGCGGGGTGTCGGCCATGGTGGTCAGTCTACGAGGGGTCGTCGCCAACCCCGAACCCTTTGGGTGCTCAGGTGACGCCTATCGGCGCACCGGTCGGCGCCAACGCGATCAGCGTCGGGCCGGCCAGCACCTTGAGCGGGGCACCGGCCTCATCGGTGAACACGGTCATCGCCTCCGCCGATGCCTTCGACCAGCGGATCTTGGCCTGTTTGCCGGCGATCAGGGCGATGCCGTCACCCTGGCCGACGACGACGGCCTCGTCGACCGGGTTCTTGGCCGAGTCGTTGTAGCCGACGCCCCGATACGGCACCCGCTCGAGGATGACGTTGGCAAAGGCCAACCGGGTGCCATCAGTCAGGAGGTGGGGCGTGCCGTTGGTCGAGCGCTGCCAACGGCCGGTGACGGTGTCGTAGTCGAAGGCCGCGGTCGTCTTGCCCCCGTAATTGACGGTGGCGCGGGTGGCGGGCACGGCGCCAGCGGCCGCGAACGCCTCACCTTCACCGAGGAACGAGAACGCCGCCGCCGGTGCCTTGGCCCCGTCGGGCGCCTCTTTGCGCAGTCGGGGCGTGGCGGCGAACGTCGCATAGGGCCGGTGCTTTCCCTTGGGATAGGTGAAGGGCGACGCTCCTCCCCGTTCCGAGACGACCTTGACGGGCGCACCCTGGAGCCGCCGAAGGCTCACGGCCACGCCATCAGAGAAGACGAACACACCACCGAAGGCCGACACCACCGACGGGTCGGTGGTGCGGAGCGACCGGATCGGGCCGACCAGTTCGGAGTCCTGGCTCTGGAAGACGGCGATGAATCGCGTCACGCCGCCCTCGACCTTTTCCTCGAAGAGGATGTCGGCCTTGTCGAGTCCGGCCTGGGGTCGGCCCTGGGGCGAATTGTCGACCTTCACGCTCACCGTGGGTCGCTCGGCGAGCGCGGCGTCGACTGCCATCCCGCTCAGTGGCGCCGGCATTTTTGGCGGAGCGGTGGTCGTTGTTTCCTGCGCCGACTTGTCGGCCACCAGGTCGGCTGCCTTCTCGGTCTTGGTGGGCTTGTTGCCACCGCAGGCCGCGACGGCCAGGCCGAGCACGACGGCGATGGCGACGAAACGGCGACCTGCGGGCGCGGTGGAACAAGAGCGGGTCATCGGCGACATCAGAGCAGCTTGCCGGTGCCGGGCTTGGGCAACTCGAGCCAGGTCTGGCCCGGCGTGAGCTTCACGGGCTGACCTGCGGCGTCGAGGTAGCTGGTCGGCGCCGCCGTGTCGGCCTTCTTCCAGGTGCCCTTGATGACCTTGCCGTCGGAAAAGACCCAGAGCTCGCCTTGGCCGACCAACTCGGCTTCTGGCACGACGGTGTTCGAGCGGTCGCGCTGCCCTGTGTCGCGGTAGGTCACGAACTGCACGACCACGTTCTTTGGTTGGACGGCGCCGCCGCCGGCGTCTACGTGATCGGTGCCGTTCTGCTTGCGCCGCCAGGTGCCCGAGCCGGCGTCCCAACGCCACTCGACCGCGGTCAGCACCTTGTCGCGCCACTCCATCGCCACCCCGCCAGCGGGGTCACCGGCAGAGGCCTCGCCTTCGGCGCGATAGGTGAACAACGGGGGCGGCGGACCTGAACCTGTCGGTGCTGCGGCGAAGAGATCGGCCATGCGGGCGAACAGGTTGTACGTCTGCGGTCGACCGCTCTTGCGGAAGTAGGCGCCCGGCCGGGCGTTCTGGCCGACGTTGACGAGCGGGGCACGGTCCACAAGACCCTGGAAGGTCGCATTGGCGCCGGAGTAGGCGAAGAGCGGCTTGTTCAGCTCACTCGCGATGGCTATGTCGGTCGAGCGGGCCGACCGCACCGGGCCTACCTCGTCGATCTCCTGGGAATGGAAGATGGCCGCGAACCTGGTGATGCCCCCCTCAACGCCCTCCTCAACCACGACATCAGCCTGGTTGATGCCAGCCTGAGGGCGGCCCTTGGGCGCGTTGTCGAGCTTGACGATGAGGGCGGGCCGCGCCACGTTCGCGGGGTCGGTCACGGCGAGGCCGGTGAGCGGCGCCCCCGTCGCCGGGTTCGCCGCCGGCGGCGCCGTCGTCGTCGGAGCCGTGGTGGTGGTCACCGCGGCTTCCTTCTTCCCGCCGCCGCAGCCGGCGGTCAGCGTGGCTGCAGCCAACACGGCGGCGGCCAGTCGGACCGGGCCACGGATGGACCGAGTGGTGAGGTTCATGCGGTCAGAGCTCCCGGAGCGCCTGAATGCGCTCGTCGAGTGGTGGATGGGTCAACGAAGACGGGGCTTGGAGCCACAGCGCAGCTGTCGACGGATCGTTGTGGTCGCCCGGCGACTCCCGCACCTTTTCCAAGGCAGCGATGAGCCCCGGAGGGTAGCGGGTGAGAGCCACCCCGGAGACATCAGCAAGACCTTCAAAGCGTTCACCGGCGAGCCGAGCAACGGCGCCCGGGACGAAGCGACCGAATAGGGCGGCGGCCACGGTCCAAGGCCGGATGTCGAGACGGCGAACGTGGCTCAACTCGTGGGCGACGACGCCCTCGAGTTCGATACGAGAGAGGTCGCGGAGCAAGCCACGTGTGACGACGAGCACGGCGCGCGGCGCACGTCGCGTCCAGCGGCCATCGCGTTGCGCCCGTCGGATTCGGTCACGAAGAGCGCGGGCTGGGGGACGCCAGCAGCGGCACACAGGCCCTCGACGACGTTGTGGAGGCGGGGCTCCTCGGATGGACCGACCGGCTGTCCGCCGGCCCGGGCCACGAGGGCGGACTCGGCGCCGGACATCAGCGCCCACACCGCGCCGGCGCCGACCCCGACGCCGACGAAGCCGCCGATCCAGGGATGGCCGAGCAGGGCCCCCAGGACCATGACGACGACGGCGATCGCCGCGGCCGTGAAGACCTGCAAGGCGGTGCCACGACGCGAGTTGGCCGCGACCGCCGTGGTCAACTCGTCCACAAGTGTCCGATTGGCGTAGAAAAAAGTGCAGGTCGGAGGGCAAAAACCACGCCGGAAGTATCGCTCAGCGCTTTAGCTCCATGCGAAACTGACCGATGAACTAGTCCGTCCGGGCCACGCAGAAATGCCCCGGTCGAACTATGGCTTTGCGGCCGATATTGGTCTTTTGTGAAGCAGACATTCATCCGGCGACTTGGTGGGAGATTCATGCGATTGTTCCGTTTTGCTTGTGCTGGCCTTGCGACGAGCGTCCTCGCGGCGAGTGCCTTCATGGCCCCCGCGTCGGCGCAGATGTCCGGCGTCGGCACGTCCTCGACCTCGACGAAGGTCCTGACTGCCCAGCTGGGCGCATCAGGTTCACTTCTCGACCTCACGCTGCTCAACGACGAGGCCCGCTCGACCGTTGACTCGGCCGTGTCGGCCCCCGAGGCCTTCACTCGGCTCACGGCCCTGTCGGCCAAGGCCGGCCTGGTACCGAGCAACCCGATCAACGTGACCCAAGGCGTCTTCGAGGCCAAGAACACCGGCCCCAGCGAGGTCGCAATCAGCGGGTCGACGCTCGCCCTTCCGAGCACGATCCCGCTCGCTCCCGTCCTGTCGGGCACGATCGATCCCGGCAAGCTCACCGCCACCCTCAACCAAGGCGTGGCCGCCTCGACCATGAACACCGAGCTCTCCCAGATCAAGGCCATCGGTGGGTTGCTGTCGCTCGGCTCGCTGAAGTCGGTGCTCGATGCCTCGAGCGGCTCGACCTCGTCGGCCGCGACCCGTGGAGCCAACGTGACCGACCTGACCGTGCTCGACCTGGGCGCCCTGCTCCAAGGTCTCGGTCTGCCCCTGAGTGAGCTGACCCCGGCCCAGCTCGTCGCCCTCGTCGACGCCCTCGGCGTGTCCAAGACCCTCGGACTCCCGACCGGCTCGACCACACTCGCCGGTGCCATCGCGCAACTCAACTCGTTGATCGACCAGGTTCAGGGCACGGTCGTCGTCACCGGCGGAACCGTTACGCAGGTGACCTCGGTCGTGGACAGCACGGTGGCGGGCCTCTTGGGCACCGTCGGCGTTACGGCCACCCCGCCCTCGGTCACGGGCACGGCCCAGGTCGTCCTCGACGAGGCCCAGGCCCTGCTCGACCAACTCCAAGCGCTGCTCAACGATCTGCTGAGCAAAGGTCTTGCGGCCCTCAACGATCTGGCCCTCCTACGCCTCCAGGGCGTCGAGGTCGGCGTGACGACCAAGGCCGTCGACACCGTCGAAGGCTCGGTGGCCACCGTCACCGGCAAGATCGGGAAGGTCTACGTGGGCGGTATCGAGCTTCCCGGCATCGACCTCGCCGCCACCGCGGCCCAGGTCAACGCCGCCGTCGCCGCCGTCAACACCCAGTTGGGCCAGGTGCTGAGCCTGGTGGATCCCGGCCTCGCCAACGTGGTCAAGGTGTCGGTGCTCGATCAGGCCTCGAGCGTGGTCAAGGATGGCGATTACGTCCGCAGCCGGGCCGGTGTCACGGCGGCCTCGGCCACGATCACGCCGCCCGCCAACCTCGCCGCCCTCGTCCAGGGGATCATCGGCCAGGTCGGTGTCGGCGAGAAGCTGTCGGCCGCCGGCGCTGCGGTGCCTGCCGTCGACGGACTCATGAACTCCCTCGCCGGTGCCCTCAACCTGGCGACGAGCGCCCTCACCGCCCCGGCGAAGGTGCAGATCGCCTCGGTCGTGTCGGCCAGCGACTTCCGGGTCGTCGCCGCCCCGGGTACCACCCCCGGTTCGCCTGCTGACAGCCCGAGCCTTCCCCGGACCGGCGGTAGCGACTTGGTCTTGCTGGGTGGCCTCCTCGGCGTTCTCGCCCTGGCCATCCGTCGCTTCGTGCGCAGCCCCGAGACGGCGGCTGTTCGCATCGACCGCTGAGCCCACGGGTCCGGGCTCATCCGGATACCACATGACGTCTTCGGAGGGTCCCCGTTTCGGGGGCCCTCCGTCGCGCCTGGGTAGGGTCGACGCCATGGCCCGCCGCCCTCGACTCCAACTGGCCGCTCTCGCCCTCGCCGGGGCCGGACTGGTGGCGGCCTGCGGCAACGGCGAGAACCCGGTCGTCGGACCGGCCAGCGACGCGACCACGACAACCACAACGACAACGACGGCCTCACCCGAACCGCAAGGTTTCGCCACCGTCGCCGTGTCTGCGACGTCCACCAACCGAGGACTCCTCTCCAAGGTGGACGCCACTCCCCTCGAGGGCTTCGATCGCCTCACGTTCGTGTTCGAGGGCGACCTCCCCGGCTACCGAGTGGGCTACATCGAGCGCCCTGTCACCGAGGACGGCTCGGGCAAGACCGTCGAGATCGACGGGGCCGCCGTGCTCGAGATCCACTTCGAGTCCGCCTCAGGCTTCGACCTCGCCGGCGAGGGTCGCCAGACCTACACCGGCCCCGTGCGCCCCGACCTGGCCACCAACGTCGTCAAGGACCTCGTCCGGACCGGCGATTTCGAGGGGTATCTGACCTGGGCCGCCGGCATCGACACCAAGGCGCCGTTCCGGGTCAGCGTCGATCCGGCCGACCACAAGATCGTGGTCGACGTCCGCCAGCCCTAGCACGCCCCCGCGCCTCAGTCGCCCGACCGAGGGACGTCCAGCACGTCGACGGCGTCCTCGGTGATGCCGAGATAGCTGGCCAGCACCCGAGGGTGGGCCAACACCTCCTCCGGCGTCCCCGTGGCCACCACCTCTCCGGTGTCGAGGGCGACTACCCGGTCGGCGAGCCGCCGGAGCACGCCCATGTCGTGCTCGATGAGCAGCACCGAACAGTCGAGCTCCCGCTGGATCCTGCGTAAGGCGGGCACGAGGGCCTCGGTCTCGGCCTGCGCGATGCCCGACGACGGTTCGTCGAGGAGGAGCACCGAGGGACCGGCAGCCATCTGGGCGGCAAGCTCGACGATGCGACGCACACCGGTCGAGAGCTCGGACACGAACTTGTCGCGGAAGGCGCCGAGCTCGAGCAGCTCGATCAACTCCTCGACGCGTCGGTCGACCTTCCGCTCGGTGTCGGCGACCATCGGCAGGTGGAAGAACGCGCGGTAGCGGCGCCCCGACGTCGACGTGGCGTTCGAAGGCCGTGGCCAACGCGTCGCGCACGGTGAGCGCCGGCCAGAGCCGGGCGTTCTGGAACGAGCGGCCGAGGCCGGCGGCGGCGCGAGCGTGCGGTGCCCAGCCAGAGACGTCCTTGCCCCGCAACAGGACTTGGCCCCCGTCGCGGGAGGTGAACCCCGAGATCAGATCGAAGACCGTCGTCTTGCCCGCACCGTTGGGCCCGATGAGGCCCAGCACCTCGTGCTCCTTGAGATCGAAGGTGACGCCGTCGACGGCGCGGATGCCGCCGTAGTTCTTGGTCAGCTCCCGGACCTCGAGCACCACCTCGCCCAGCGCTGGGCGAGCAGGCTCGAGGGCGGCGGCGGGATCCCCAGCCGCCGCCGCGTGGAAGTAGACGGAGCGGACGATGTCGTCGCGGCCCATCAACTCCTCGGTCGTGCCCGAGAAGCGGATCTCGCCCTTCTCGAGGAACACTGCCCGCTGGGCCAGCTTCAGCGCAGTGTTCACCGACTGCTCGACCAGGATGATCGCCGTCCCCTGCGCGTGGATGGCGGGAATGATCCGGAGCAGTTGCTCGACGACCGCCGGCGCCAGTCCGAGAGAGAGCTCGTCGATCATCAACAGCTTGGGCCGGGCCAAAAACGCCTGGGCCAGCGAGAGCATCTGCTGCTCGCCGCCCGAGAGGTCGCCGGCGTGGGTATCCCACCGTCGCTCGAGCACGGGGAAGTGGGCCAGCGCCTCGGCCGTGGCCTTCTTGATGTGGTCGGGATCCGAGCGGTACATCCAACTGGCGAGGCGCATGTTCTCGGCCACGGTCAGCGTCGGGAAGATGCTGCGCTCGCCGGGCACCACGGCGAGGCCGAGGTTGGCCGTCGTCACCGGGTCGGCGCCGCTGATGTCGCGCCCGTCGAAGATGATCGCACCGCCTTGGGCCATCGTCAGCCCGGCGATGGCCCGGAGCAAGCGTCGACTTGCCCGACCCGTTGGTGCCGAGCAAGGCCACGATCTCGCCGTCAGCGATCTCGAGATCGACACCGAAGAGCACCTGCGTCTGGTCGTAGCCCACTTGCAGGTCACGCACGACGAGGACCTGCGGATCCCCCTCGAGTCTGCGCTTGCGGATCTCGGCCTGGGTACGCGACGCGAGGTTGAGACGCTCGATGTCCTGGCCGATGTACTTGCCCGCCGAGGCCAGGAGGAACGAGCCGATCAGGTACACCGGGATGAAGAAGAGGATGCCGGTGCGCACTCCGAAGCGGTCGCCGATGGCGCCGACGATAGGCAGGACCGGAAGGCCCATCAGCAACCAGAGCGACCCGGTGGCGAAGCCCAGGGTGCGCATGCGGGCCGGTACGGCGAGCGAAATGACGGCGAAGATGCCCGGCGAGAGGATGGCCCCGATGAAGGCGTTGAGGAGCTGGCCGGCGATGGCGAACCCGATCGCCGGTGAGAGGGCAATGATCGCGAGGCAGCCGGCCGACCCGACGGCCGCGTAGCCGAGCAGCGACATGGCCCGCCCGGGATCCTTCGTGATCAGCTTCTGCATGATGATGGCGCCGATGAACAGCCCGGCGATCTGGGCCGGCTCGGTCATGGCGAAGATCACGCCGCGGCCCGCAGAGTTGACGTGGTACACCTCGTCGTAGAACACGCTCAGGAACGTGCCGATGCCGAGGCCGGATGCGGTGAGGAACGGGAGCGAGAAGTAGATGCGGCGGGCTGACTGGCGGGCGAACAGCACGCGGAAGGTTTCGGAGAAGCCGGCGGCCGCCTCCTCGATGTTGGCCGTTTCCTCGTCGGCGCCGGCGGCCAACCGTTCGTGCACGCCCCGCAGTGGCTCCTTGAGCCGGAGCGCGAGCAACACGAAGAACACCGTCGGGGCGGCGAGGATGAAGAACGGCAGCTCCCAAAAGAAGGCGGCGGCGAGGAAGCCGGCGGCAAGTGGTCCGATGAACTGGCCGACCGAGTTGGCAGGCGATGGGCGTAGAAGACGCGCGCCCGCGACTCCTGCGGGTAGTAGTCGGCCAGGAGGCTGTTGTGGGTGGCGTTGAACGTCTTGCCGAGCGCCGAGCCGCCGCGAGCGATGTAGAGCACGAGCAGACTCGTCGTGATGCCGGCGAACCCGGTGAGCACGGTGAAGATCGCCCACAGGGCGGCGCCGAACGCCGCCATTCGTGTGCGGTTCCATCGGTCGGCCAGGTAGGCGATAGGGAGCTCGAGGAGGAGTCCGACGGGCAGGATGACCGCCGTCAGCGTCGCCACACCGGCCAGGTCGAGACCGAAGTGGGCCTTGATCTCCGGCGTCAGCACGCCGAAAGCGGTGCGGTCGAGCTCGTCGACGGCGTTGAGCCCGAAGAGGATGACGAGCGGCATCAGCGGGGCTGATCCCGTGATCTGGCGGGGGTCGAGTCGTTGGGCGAGCGATTTCGGTGCCGAGGTCTCACTCATCACAGCGCCGCCTCGCCGACGCGAACGTCAGCCACCAGGCTCGGGACGACGATCCCACGACGTCGGGCCACCCACCGCAGGTACCGGTCTCGCTGGGTGTAGACCAGCCCTCCGATGCCCTCGGGGAGGAACAACAACAGCACGAGCAGACCACCACCGCTGGCCACGAGCGCCCACGCCGACCGGAGGAAGAACTCGGCACCCCGCACGTACATGGCGCCGAGGACGGCGCCGGGAAGCGAGCCAAGACCGCCGATGACCACCATGGAGAAGAGGCGCAAGCTGACCGAAGCGTCGAAGGCGTCGGTGTGCAGACCGCGCTGGTGGAGCACGTAGACCCCGCCCGCCAGCCCGGCCAGGCCACCGGAGATCACGAAGCCGGTGAGCTTGACCCGCGTCGTGTCGATGGTGACGGCCTCCGCCGCCTGCTCGTTGTCGCGGGTGGCGATCAGCGCCCTTCCCGTGCGACTGGCCCGCAGACCCTGCACGCCGAAGATCACGAGCACGAGCACGGCGAGGGCGAACCAGTACATCTGACGGTCGGTCTCGATGGGGATCCGGCCGAAGAGCGTCGGCCGCTCGATGCGCCGCTCGATGAACCACGGCACGTAGCGCTGCTGGAGGAAGAACGTCGACGACGTGACGGCGAATGCCAGGGTGGTCACGGCCAGGAACAAGCCCTTGATCCGAACGCGGGCAGGCCGAGCACCAGCGAGACGGCTCCGGCGACGACGACACCGGCCACCATGGCCAACAGTGGATCCCAGCCGTGACGGCCGTAGAGCACGGCGGTGGTGGCGCCGCCGAAGCCGGCGAGCGCGAACTGGCCGAGCGAGATGTGACCGCCCCACCCGGTCAGGACGAACAGGGAAATGGCAACGATGGCGTAGATGATCACGAGCGCGGCGGCTCCCGACTGGCTGGGTGAGGCGTACAGCGGAAAGGTCACGGCGACCGCGAACAGCACGACTTTCAGAGCGAGGAAGGCGAATCTGACCTCGGGGAGGCCCCGCAACTCGGTCGGCAGCGGTCGGACGTCACGCACCGCCTTCCAGGTTGCGATGCCGGTGTCGGCCGACCGGGAGAACGCAGATCGCTGGAGTAGCAGTCCGACGAGGATGACGACAAGAAGGAGTCCGTCAACGATCGTCGTGTTCGACCACGTCCAGATGGCCGCCTCCTGGAAGACCCCGAGGAAGATCGCGGCCGCCACCGTGCGAGGCAGGTTCTCCATCCTCCCGACCACAGCGGCGGCGAGGGTGAAGAGCAGGAGGGAACTCCCGGCGCCCGACGCCCCGGACGTGGCGGAGAAGCCCACCAGCGTGGCCCGGAACACCACGGCCAAGGTGGAGAGGATGGCGGCGGTGATCCACACGATCGTCGCCAGGCGCGGCACCGGGACTCCGAGCAGCCCGGCCCGATCCGCGTTCTCGGCCGCGCCTCGGATGGCGATCCCGTAGTCGGTCTTCAGGAGGAAGACCCCGAGCACGGCTACCAGCACGGGCACTGCCAAGACGATCAGCACGTGGTTGCCGTCGAAGGTGACCGGAAAGATCGTGAACCGCGCCTCCAGCGGCACCCGAAACGTGCCATCCCCCGCCTCCCGCCACAGCAGCGGGATGATCATCGACAACCCTTGGAGGATCTGGGCCAGGGCGATCGTCGCGACGGCGAGGATGAGCCGCGACGCGCGGGCGAAGCGACGCAGGACGACGCCCTCCACCAGCGCACCGAGTACGGCTGCCACCACCAGAGCGCCGGCCACCGAGACGAAGAACGGCACGTGCCAGTGGATCGAGAACTGGATGGCCAGTACGGCAGCGACGCTGCCGAATTCGGCTTGGGCGAAGTTGATGACGCGGTTGGCCCGATAGATCAACACCAAGCCGATGGCGTTGATGGCGTACAACAGTCCGGAGACGGCGCCGAGGGCAACGATGCCCAAGGGAAGGCCCCGGCGGAGTTGGTGGTCGAGCAGTGCCCACACGACGACGAGGCCAAAGGCGGCGGCGACCCCCGCCGCCGCCTTCCGCGCCCCGTCAGGCACGTCCGGGATAGATCTTCGGTTCGGTCGTCGGCCACTCGCCGAGGTCGTAGCGCTTCCCGTTGTCCACCTCGACGAACGAGCCCTTCTTGGTCTTGTCCCGCTCCTCGGGCCCTGGCGGGGCCTGGCCGTCCCAATAGACCTCGCGGGCGTCATCGACAGCGGTGTGGTCGGTGTCGCCGTCGATGCTCTTGGCAAAGCTCCACTTGCCGGCGGCGTAGTCGGGAGCGCCCAGGGCGGGCAGCGTCGTGATGCCCTTGAAGATGTTCTCGGCGGTGAGGTCGGGTCCGGCGGCCTGCAACAGGTTGAAGATGTGCGTGTCGTCGTAGAGGCCAGCGGTGGTGCCGGCGAGGATCTTCTTGCCGCCGTTGAGCTTGGCGTAGAGCTTGGGGGCGTCGGCGTCGTCACCGAAGAGCTTCGAGTTGGAGCTCAACTGGCTGACACCGAACATGTGGCCGTCGACCGCCTCTTGGTTGTAGCTGCGGCCGAAGCCGTCGGTGTCTTGGGCTGCGGTGCCGATGATGAACCATTCGGGGCGGTAGTCCTGAGCGATTGCTTCGTTGGTCAACATCCCGATCGAAAACGGGTCCGAGGCAGTCACGATCGTGGTGACCTTGTCGGCCTTGAACTGGATGATCGCCCGCTTGGCCTGATCGGCGAATCGCGAGATGTCGAGGGCGTAGCTCACGCGGAGGCCGGGGTCGGCCTTGAAGTCGTCGCGCAGCACCTTCTCAGTGACGTCGGTGCACTTCTGGTACTCCTCGATGTCGGGGACGTACGTACCGAACTTGCGCGTCGACTTGGCCAGATCGGGGTCGCCGGCCCACTTCGCCGGCTTCCCGACGAGCCTCTTGCCCATGTATTCGGCGATTCCGGCCGAGATCCGGTCGCAGCTCATCGTCGTGTTGTAGAGGTACGGCGACCACTTGTCGTAGAAGCTTTCTGAGTAGTACGCAGCCGCCCCGAACACGACGAGGCCTTTCTCCGCTGCGCACTCGGCGAACACCCCGCCGCCTCCGGTGACACCGAATGCCTGCATCTCGTCAGCGATGAGGGTCGCGTCTTGGCAGGCGCCCTCACGGCCGCCGCCGAGGGCCTCGGTGGTGGCGTTCGAGAACTTCGACTCGTACCGGACGAACTCGACCTGGCGGCCGTACAACTCGTAGCTCTTGTTGTAAAAGCCCCAGAACTGTTCGCGGATCGCCCGGGTGTCGTCGGCGGTTGCGAAGCCGGCCTCACGGACCTGCCTGTCGGCCTCCTGCGAGTTGGCCGAGGTCGGAAACTCGCGGATCACGATCTTGATCGTGTCCTTGGTGACGCCCCGGCCCGTGGCTCCACCGTTGTCGCCCTTGAACGCGGCCACACATGGCACGGAGTACTGGAGATCGGGCACCTGGCGACCGCCTGCCTCACAGGCCACGCCTCCAGCGGTCGTGCCCGAACCGACCTCGACCGTGCCCGAACCCGGCTTCCACCCGGAGCCGCTGCTGGATGCGTCGGTCGTCGGGGAGCCCCCACTGCCGACCTCGCTGCCGTCGCCGCCCCGGCCCGGCAACACCACGGCCAACACGCCCACGACGATGGCGATGGCGTAGAAGGCGCCGTAGCGGCGCAGATGCCGCGAGATCCCTGAAGCCTCGGTCGACTCGTTCGCGTTTTCGTTCGGCACTGAGTGTCCCCCGTTTCCGCCGTGAAGCCCGCAGTGTGGGGTCTGTTGACCCCAGGGTCAACGACGGTGCGTGGCCATTTCGGATGGTCGTAGCGACTAGTCATGGCCTGACCTGCGATGTTGCGATCGTGTGACGACAATCCTTCAGGCGATCTACAGGCTGGCGTGTTCCCCGATGTCCTGTTTGTGCCGCCGACGTGGACCCCCCGACGATCAGCGGGTCGCGATGGACTCGTAGAGGCCGACGTAGCGCTCGGCCAGACGATCCATCGAGAACTCGTCGGCACGGAGGTCGCCGGCATCAACGAGTCGTTGCCGACGGGACCCGTCGGCCAGGACCTCACCGAGGGCGACGGCCAGTGCCGGCGAGTCGCCCGGAGGCACCAGAACCGCTTGCACGTCGGGAAGGGCCACGTTGCGATAGCCGGGAAGGTCACTGGCCACGATCGGCGTCGAGGCAGCCATGGCTTCGAGGAGGACGACGCCGAAGGACTCGCCGCTGATCGATGGAGCGCAGAACACATCGACGCCCCGCAGGTAGCCCGCCTTCTCCTCGTCGCTGATCCGCCCCAACCACTCGATCCGAGCGTCGTTGCCATACCGGCCACGCAACTCGGCTGTCTGGGGACCGTCGGAGGCGACGAGCAATCGGATGTCACCCGGCAGGTGGGCCATCGCCTCGAGCAATACCGACAATCCTTTGCGGGGTTCGTGACGGCCGACGAAGAGGATCGACGGGCCGTCGACGGCGATCGGGTCGGCCTTGGCGAAGCGGTCGACCTCGATGCCGTTGAAGACCGCCTCGTACTCGCCACCCACGGCGTCCTGCGCGGTCGTACGGGCGTCGTCGGAGACGGCACAGCGCACCGCGAGTCGGCGGGCCAGGCTCTTGGCGATTGGACGGAACGCGGCATAGGCCGCGCTCGCTCCGCTCCGGTGAAAGGTCCCGATCATCGGACGATCGCTGACCATCAGGCTCGTCACCGTCGGGCCGGGCACCAGCGGCTCGTGGAGGTGGACGACATCGAAGTCCTCGTCCCGCAGCGCCCGCATGGTCCGGAGGGCGCACGCAGGGTCGGGGGCGATCGGCGCCACCGATCCGTTGGCCGCCAGCGGCACGGACTTGCCGAGCGGCGTCACGCCGGCATCGGGCGGCGGACCGTCACACGGGGCCAGCACCCTCACCTCATGGCCAAGCGATCGGAGCGACCGGGCCAGGCCGAGCACCTGGGCCTGCACCCCGCCCGGTGGCGTCAGGCTGTAGGGACAGACCTGGGCGATGCGCACCCCCTCACGGTAGTTCTCCCGTCGCCCTGCCTTTGGAGCCAGGGCATCGCGGAATCATTCCCGCATCGCCATCGTTCTCCAGGCTGTGCCCGTCACCCGCCTCAACCACGCCGTGCTCTACGTTCGCGACGCCGCCCGCACGGCGGAGTTCTTCTCCGACGTGATGGAGTTCCGTGCCGTGGCCACGATGCCGGGTGGGGTCTTCCTCCAGGCCGCCGCCTCCACCAACGACCACGACCTCGCGTTGTTCAGCATCGGCGACGATGCTGCGGGGTCAGCCGCCGGCCGGGGGTCGGTCGGCCTCTACCACCTGGCCTGGGAGGTCGACACCTTGGCCGAACTCCAGCGCATCGAGGGTCGGCTCCGACACGCTGGCGCTCTGGTCGGTGCGAGCGACCACTCGACGACGAAGAGCCTCTACGCCAAGGACCCCGACGGCCTCGAGTTCGAGGTGTGCTGGGTCGTTCCCGCCGCCCACATCGACGACGACGTCATCGCCAACAAGACCCGCATCCGTCCGCTCGATCTCACCGCTGAGGTCGCTCGGTACGGCGCCGACACCCGGGGCGGCGTCGGCATCTCGATTCCCACCGCCTGAGGCGGCCGACCCGCTCGACGCAGCGCTCAGCCGGCGAGGTCGTAGTCGCTGGGCCAGTTGGGCTGCAGCAGGTGCCATTGCTCAGGGGCCCGACGGATGAGGGCCTCGAGCTCGTGGGCCAGCACCTGGGTGATGCGGCCCACGTCGGCCCGCAGGCCGGCGCCAGAGCGCTCTACGGGGATCGGCGGGCGCACGATTCCGTGGTGTCCGCTGCCCTCGAAGTAGACCGCCGTCGGCAACAGCACCGCTCCGGTTCGCAGCGCCAGGGTGGCGGGACCAGCCGGCATGCGTCGTGCGCTCGCCGAAGAAGTCGACCTCGACTCCGGTGCGGGCGAGGTCGCGATCACACACCAGTCCCACGAGCTCGTTGCGCCGCAGGGCGCCGAGCACGGCGGCGGCCGCGTCGGGGCCATGCGACACGACCGTCAAACCGACGCGGCGGCGCAACTCGGCGAACCACTCGAAGAGCTCCGGCGGCTCGAGGGCCTCCACCACGACGGTGGCGGGATAACCGGCCGAGGCGAACCAGGCTCCGCCGAAGTCCCACCCGCCGAGATGGGGCAGCGCCATGATGACCCCGCGACCGGCGGCGAGGCCGTCCTCGACGTGGCGGACACCTTCCCACGACATGCCCGCCTCCAGGGCGAGGCGATCGGTACGCGAAAGCCGGAACGACTCCATCCAATAGCGGGCATAGCTGTCGAAGGCTGCGAGGACCTTGCCGTCGAGTTCCCGTGGCGAAAGCGAGCCCCCGTAGACCCGCTGCAGGTGACGGCGGATCATCGTCCGCCTCCCCTTCAACCCGACCGCGAAGGGGACACTGAGACTCTTGGCCACCAAGGTGGCGATCGGCCCCGGGAGCGCATTGGCCACCGCCGCCCCGGCCCGATAGCCGAAGAAGGCGGCCCGCTGCCCGTTCGAGCTCAGGGTCGGCGGCCGCCGGCCCGGCGACGCCACGCCTGCGGCACGCGACGGCGGGGTCGCGGCTCCCGCGGCGAGAGGCGCTGTTGCGCCAGTCGGTGACGGACCGGGCGCCACTGCGGCCCGAGCTGGCGCCCGACTCTCGCCACGCCCGCCAACGTTCGCCCAGCTCGTTGGCCGGACGCTCGGGCATCTCGATGCTGGCCTGCTTCCAGACCTTCACGAACCGCTGGCCGGCGGTGAGGAGCGTGAGCACGCCAGCATCACCCAGAGCACGGCGACGAGGAGCACGGCGAACAGGCAGGCCGACGGCGAGCAGCGATGATGCGCTCGGCCCGCTCCATGAGGCCGCCCTTGGCGTCGAAGCCCGAGCGACTCGGCCTTGGCCCGCTCGTAGGAGATCAGCGTCGAGGCGCCCGAGCACGGCGAAGGGCAGCATGGCGAGCGAGGCCGCCGCTGGCTGACGGCGAGGTACCAGGCGACGCCACCGAGCAGGAGGGCGTCGGTGACCCGGTCGGCGACGGAGTCGAAGAACGCGCCCCGCGTCGACGCCGTGCCCGAGGCCTTGGCCACGGCTCCGTCGAGCAGGTCGGGGAGGGCGGCGAGACCCAACAGGACGAGGCCGACGAAGAGGTGCCCGATGCCGATGGCGACGGCGGTGGCGCCGGCCATGACGAGGCCGAGTGGCGGTCAGGTGGTCGGCCGTGATGCCGGTGCGGCGAAGGGCGTTGCCGACCGGCTTGACCCCTTGCTCCACGGTGGTCCGGAATCGTCCGTCGAACACGGGTACGGGGCTCCTCGGAGAAGTGGTCCCCGTGCGAGTCCGGCAGGGGGCCGCGGGCGCAGGTTCCCCCTCCAGGGTACTGCAACCCCCGGGTAGGCTCGCCCATGCCGGGCTATGACCGATGTCACAGGCCGCCCCGATCGGAATCGTCGCACGGGGAGCTGCCATGAACCGATTCCCTCCGCCGAAGATCCGCAACGTGGCCCTGGTGGGCCACGGCGGCGTCGGGAAGACCACCCTGGCCGAGGCGCTCCTCTTCGTCTCCGGAGCCGTCACCCGCCGGGCCGGGTCGAGGACGGCACGACCGTCTGCGACTTCGAACCCGAGGAGCACGCGCCGGGCCCTCTCGCTGGCGCCGTCGTTGGCCACCGTTCGAGCGCAAGGGCCACAAGGTCAACCTGCTCGACACGCCCGGGCTACGCCGACTTCGTGCGCCGAGGTCGCATGCCGCGCTGCGGGTCGCCGACCTCGCCGTGTTCGTCGTGAGCGCCGTCGAAGGCGTCGAGGTCCAGACCGAGGCCGTCTGGCGCGATGGCAGACGACGCTCGGCGTGCCCCGCATGGTGTTCGTCAACAAGCTCGACCGCGAGCGCGCCGACTTCGACCGCACGCTCGAGCAGCTGCGGGACCGCTTCGGCGCCGGCGTCGCCCCGCTCGAGCTGCCCGATCGGCGACGAGGCCGGCTTCCGCGGCGTGGCCGACCTGCTCACCGACACCGCCATCGTCTACGACGACGGCAAGGCCACCACCACGCCGAGCCCATCCCCGACGACATGGCGGACCGCGAGCACGAGGTCCACGACAACCTGGTCGAGGGCATCGTCGTGGCCGACGACGCGCTCTGGAGCGCTACCTCGACGGCGACATGCCCGTCGGTCGAGGAGCTCGAGGACACGCTGGCCCGGGCGTCGACGCCGGCACCCGTGTTCCCCGTCGTGTGCGGCTCGGCACTCCGCGACGTCGGCGTCGACCGGCTGGCCGACTTCATCTGCGAGATCGGCCCGTCACCCGCTCGACCGCCCGCCCGTCATCGCCGAAGGCGCCGGCGACCTCCACGAGATCGCCGTCGACCCGAACGGGCCGCCGCTGGCCTTCGTGTTCAAGACCATCGCCGACCCCTACGTCGGCCAGGTCTCGCTGTTCAAGGTCGCTGTCGGGCACGATCCGGCCCGACGACCACCTCGTCAACACCCGCACCGGCGCCGACGAGCGGCTGCACGCCCTGTTCTCGCTGCGGGGCCGCGAGCAGGTCGGCCTCGACGAAGCCCAGGCCGGCGACATCGTCGGCGGTGGCGAAGCTCTCCGACACGGCACCGGCGACACGCTGGCCCCCAAGGGCACGCCGGTGGTGTTGCGCCTTCTACGACTCACCCGCGCCCGTCCTCGCCGATCGCCATCGTGCCCCGCACCCAGGCCGACGAGGACAAGCTCGCGACCGTCCCTGCACCGCCTCGTCGAGGAGGACCCGTCGCTCGTCGTCGACCGCGACGACGAGACCCACCAGACCCTGCTGTCGCGGCATGGGCGAGACCCACCTCGCCGTCGCGCTCGAGCGGCTGGCGCGCAAGTTCGGCGTCGAGGTCGACACCGAGGACGGTGCGCGTCGCCGTACCGCGAGACGATCACGCGGCCGGCCGAGGCCGAGGGCACGCTACAAGAAGCAGGCCGGCGGCCACGGCCAGTTCGGCGTCGCGTCGATCCGCGTCGAGCCGCTCGAGCGCGGGCGCCGGCTTCGAGTTCGTCGACGCCGATCGTCGGCGGCGCCATCCCCCGCCAGTTCATCCCCGCCGTCGAGAAGGGCGTGCGACGAGGCGATGGACCGACGGCGGCGTCCACGGCTACCCGGTCGTCGACGTCAGGGTCGACCTGCTCGACGGCAAGTACCACGCCGTCGACTCGTCCGAGATGAGCTTCAAGATGGCCGGCTCGCTCGGCGTTCCGCGAGGCGTTGGCCAAGGCGACGCCCGTCGTGCTCGAACCGGTCTCCTGCGTCGACGTCACCGCGCCGTCGTCCCACCAGGGCGACGTGCTGGGCGATCTCAACGCCCGGCGGGGGCGGGTGCACAGGCACGAGCAGTTCGGCCGACGGTCCGGAGTCGACCGTCGAGGCCATGGTCCCGACGTCCGAGCTCGGCCGCTACGCCGTCGACCTACGCTCGCTCACCGGCGGCCGTGGCCGGTTTCGGGCCCAACACGATCACGACGACCTCTTGCCGAGCCACCTCTACGACGCCGTCGCCCGGGCAGCCGAAGGCGGCTGATCGCTCGGGGCTCAGGAGGCGGTGGTTCGCCGCTGCTCGGCGGTGTACTCCGACCAGTCCTCGGGGTTGTCTTCGACGAAATGGGCGACGACCGAGCCGTCGACCCCGTCGACGAGCACGAGGCCACGCGACGCCGGCGGGTCCTCGGCTGAGTACAACAGGAGTCGCCAGGTCGGGCGACTCCGCAGGCCGCGCCATCCCAACTGGGCCGACGCGTGGCCGACGGCGAAGCCGACCTCTCGGCCGGCGGCGGCGAGGGCATCGGTCTGGTCGACGCGGAGGGGGTAGCCCGCGACGCCGTGGTACACGGCAATGGCAACGAGTACGACGCCAGCGCCGAGCAGTCCGCCGTTGACGAGCACGCCGTCACCGCGCGACGAGCCAGAGGGCGACCAAGGCGAGGCCGACCGCGCCGTAGAGCATCCCCGGGATGCGGCGGCGCTTGTTGTCGGGGAAGGTGTACGGGCCGACGTAGCCGGCGGCATCGAGATCGTCCGGGAGGACGTCGCGATGCTCGGAGTCCGCGTCTGGCCGAGAGTCGTTCACCTCTTCATGATGGGGCCGGAGGTCGTTCTGCTACAAAGCGGCATGGCCCGCCCTGGCGATCCCTTCCCCCCGTCGGCGTGGTCGGCTCCCATCCCGTCGCCCGAGTCGAGGATGCTGGCCGCTTGGCACGACCGACAGGCCTCCGACTACCGATTCGACTTCTGGACGGCGCTGGGCTGGACCCTCCTCACGTTCGGCGTCTTCGCTTACTACATCGCGTACCAGCTGTGTCGCCGGAGTCGCGATCACAACCTCCGCCGCCTTTCCCTCCTCGAGGCGAGCAACGAGATCGTGTGGGGGCGAGCGGTGGCCGCCGGGCGTTCGGAGGAGTTGCGGCCCGGGTTCGAGCGGATCGCCGGCCATCTGGGCGTTCTCCGCAAGCTGACCACCGAGTTCCGAGACCCGGCCATCTGGCTCGTGATCGTGCTGGCCTCGAGCGGCATCGGCCTCATCGTGCTCTACGTGCTCCTCGACCAAGATCTGGTACGACACTCGGCCGCCGAGGCCGCCGTCGAAGCCGAACTCGCGGCGCTGGCGCGCACGCTGGGCGCCCCACTGCCCTCCCTCACGACGGCGACGCCCAAGACCAACCACAACTACGGCGGACGCATCGCTGCGCTCCTTGCCACATGCGGCATCTACACGTACTGGTGGATGTTCGACCTCATGAGCGAAGGCAACCGCCACTTCGACGAGAACAGGGCCTGGGAGGACGCCGTCGTCCCAGTGCTGGCCGGCCGTTGAGCAACTCGGCAGCGGTGATCCGGACGCCGTTGCGGATCAACGGAGCGACCATCCGCAACCGCCTGTACCGGGCTCCGGTGCTCGAGGGCGCCGGTGACGGCCCCGACGCCGCTGATCATGTACCAACAGCAGTTCGTGGAGAACGCCCGCCACGGGGTGGGACTCATCATTCAGGGCTCGTCGTGCCTCTTGCCCGAGGGCAGAACCTCACCGGGAATGACGACCGTCGACACCGAGGACAAGGTGCGGCGGTTGGCGCCGATGGTCGACGCCGTGCACGCCGCCGGCGCTGCCATCTTCCTGCAGGTCGGGCACGGTGGCATCTACGCGATGGAGGCGTGGCACGAGCCATACGCCTCCGAGCGGGCCGGACCGTTGCTGGCCGCCGCGCCGCTGCCATGGTTTCTTCGTCCCGTTTTCGCCGGTACACCGATACACGTGCTCAGCACCGACGAGGTGCACGGGCTAGCCCGCCGCTACGGCGACGTCGCCGCCTGGGCCCGCGCCGCAGGGTATGACGGCATCCAACTCGGCTCGGCGAACGCCAAACTGCTCGACCAGTTCCTCTCGCCCTTCTACAACCGCCGCACCGACGAGTTCGGCGGCAGCCTCGAGGGTCGAGCGCGAATCCTGCGGCTCATCAGAGAGGCCGTGGCGGAGCGAGCCGGCGCCGACTACCCGTGCACGGTCAAGGTGCCGGCCGAGGTCGGCCCGCCGCTCGCACGCCACTCGACGGTTGACGATGCGTTGCGCCTCTGCGGGCTCGTGGAGGAGTGGGGCTTCGATGCCATCACGCCGGTGGAGGTGTCGGTCTTCCCCGACACCACGCTGTCCAGAGGGGGCGTCCCCGACTCGTTGTGGACCAACCCGGGTCTGGCTCGCCGCTTCCGGGCGGCCAGCCCGTCGGGCCTACGGCGATTCGCCATCGCCACGCAATCGCGCCTCGGTGCCCGGAGGGCGCCGTTCGTCCCGGTGTGGAACCGCGACCTCTTCACGGCCGCGAAAGCCGCGGCCTCCATCCCGGTGTTCGCCGTCGGCGGCATCCGCACCCGAGCCGAAGCCGACGAGATCCTCGATCACGGCCAGGCCGACATGGTGGGCGTAGGCCGACCCTTCTACGCCGAACCCGAACTCGCGGCCCGATTTCTCGGCGACGAGCGGTCATCGACCGAGGCGGGGTGGTGCGTCAACTCCAACCGTTGCGTCCCGGCCCAGATGCTCGGCCTCAAGGGCGGCTGCTACAACCCTGACGTCGTCCGCCGCCGGCGCGACGCCCGGCCGTGACGTTGCCCGTCGGCGGGCCGCCCGTCAAGCCGCCCCGCCGCGGCTGCCTGATCGCTGCGATCATCGCCGCCGGGGTGTTCGTGATGTTGCTCGTCATCGCCGCCACCGCCGTGTGGTTCGTCGGCCGTCGCGTGACGTCGGGTCTCTCCGACGTCGGCGAAGCCATCGTGGCCGACGCCGGGGTCGACCCCGCCGCGCCAGGTGCCGGCAAGGGGGTCCACCTCGTCGAGGTCGGCACCTCCGTCGACCTGTCGGGACTTTCTGCCGAGGTTGCCGGCTTCGAGCGGGTCGACGATCGCGTCGTCGTCCACGTTCGCCTGCGCAACGTCATCGGTCGTGATCGCCAGTATTCCGGCGCCGAGTTCCGGCTCCAGTCCCCGAGCCGCGCCATCGTCCTCCCGAGCGACGTCGACCGCTCCGCGTTCGTGACGCTGGCCGCCGGCCAAGCGATCGACCTCGACCTCTCCTATCTCGTCGGCGCCCCCGGACGCCACTACCTCATCTGGCGGCCGTCGACGCTGTCCCTCGACCGGGCGGTGCTGGCCGCTCGACCCGTGACCCTCGCCGTTGCAGTGGCCGATCGGGTCGCCGCATCGGCCAGAACAACGGCATTCGACGAGCCGTTTCGGCCACATCAACGCCCGGGTTCGGTGGGCCAGGAGGCGCGGAGTTTGGTCCATGTGGCATCGAGCGACTCAGGGAGCACGCGGGTCTCGGCCACCGAGGTCATGAAATTGGTATCGCCGTTCCATCGGGGCAGCACGTGCACATGGCAATGACCCGGCACGCCGGCGCCGGCCGCTCGGCCGAGGTTGGCGCCGACGTTGATGCCCTCGGGGTCGTAGGCCGCCTTGAGGGCGACGACGGCGCCGGTGACCGCGGCCCAGAGTTCTGCTGCTGCCTCGCCGAGTTGCTCGAGGTCGGCGACATGAGCAGTCGGCATCACCATGAGGTGGCCGCTCGTGTAGGGATAGGCGTTGAGGATCGCCACGACTCCAGCGCCCCGCCAGACGACCTTGGTGACGGCGTCGGCCTCGCCACTGGACAGGATGCGACAGAACACGCACGCCGGCCCGGACGAGTTCTCGGTCGCCGAGGCGACGTAGTCCGACCGCCACCCGGCCCAGAGTCGATCGAGCGTCACGTCAGGCGCGCTGATCGGGCGGCCGGGCCTCGGCGGTGAGCCGAGCGACGAAGTCGTCGACGGTGACGCCGCGTTCGGGCCGGTCGCTCCCCCGCTCGTTGACCCCCACGGTTCCGTTGGCCACGTCGTCGTCGCCCACCACCAGGATGTAGGGGATCTTCTCGAGTTTGGCCTTGCGAATACGCCCGCCGAGGGGCTCGTCGGCCTCGATGGTGTCGGCCCGGAACCCGCTCAGCCGCAACCGAGCCACCAACGCGGCGGCGTGGTCGTCGTGGTCGTTGCGGACACCGAGCACGCGCACTTGCACCGGGGCCAACCACGCCGGGAAGGCACCGGCGTAGTGCTCGGTCAACACGCCGAAGAACCGCTCGACCGAACCGAACAGGGCTCGATGGATCATGATCGGCTCTTGCCGGGTACCGTCGGAGGCGTTGAACTCGATCCCGAATCGCTTCGGTGTCTGGAAGTCCAACTGGATCGTCGACATCTGCCAGGTCCGTCCGATCGCGTCGCGGGCCTGAACGGAAATCTTCGGCCCGTAGAACGCTCCGCCACCTTCGTCGAGCACGAGGTCGAGGTCCATGCCCGAAGCCGCCGCTCGAAGCGTCTCCGTCGCCTCGTCCCACTCCTCGTCGGTGCCGGCCGCCTTGCCCTCGGGCTTGGTCGACAACTCGAGGTAGAAGTCCTCGAGGCCGTAGTCGCGAAGCAGACCGAGCACGAAGACGAGCAACGACTCGAGCTCCTCGCGCATCTGACCGCGCGTGCAATAGATGTGGGCGTCGTCCTGGGTCATGCCCCGCACCCGCGTCAGTCCGTGCACGACGCCCGACTTCTCGAAGCGGTAGACGCTGCCGAACTCGAAGAGGCGAAGGGGCAGCTCACGGTACGAGCGCCCGCGCGACCGGAAGATCAGCGTGTGCATCGGACAGTTCATGGGCTTGGCGTAATAGGTCGCGCCTTCCATCTCCATCGGCGGGTACATGCCGTCGGCGAACCACTCGAGGTGGCCCGACGTCTCGAACAACGTGCCCTTGGAGATGTGGGGGGTGTTGACGAACTCGTAGCCCGCAGCCTCGTGACGGCGGCGGCTGTAGTCCTCCATGATGCGACGGATGGTGCCGCCCTTGGGGTGGAACACAGGCAGCCCGCTGCCGATCTCGGGGGGAAAGCTGAACAGGTCGAGTTCGGCGCCGAGCTTGCGGTGGTCACGTTTCTCGGCCTCCTCCAACATCACGAGGTGCGCCTTGAGTGCCTTGTCGTTCTCCCACGCCGTGCCGTAGATGCGCTGGAGCTGTTGGTTTTTCTCGTCGCCGCGCCAGTAGGCGGCGGCGACCTTCATCAACTTGAAGCTGCCGAGCCGAGCGGTCGACGGCACGTGGGGGCCCCGGCACAAGTCGATGAAGGAGTCGGTGTTGCGATAGGCGCTGACCTGCCCGCCCTCGGCACCCTCGGCCGCGTCGACGCCCTGGATGATCTCGACCTTGTAGGGCTGGTCGCCGAACACCTCGAGACCCTGCTGCTGGTCGAATTCCTCTCGTTCGAACGGTTGTCCCTCGGCCACGATCTCGCGCATGCGCGCTTCGATCCGCTCGAGGTCGTCTTCGGCGAACGTCGCGCCGCCGGGCAAATCGAAGTCGTAGTAAAAACCGTCGTCGATAGGCGGCCCGATGGCGAACTTGGCGCCCGGCCACAGTTGTGTCACCGCCTGCGCCAGCACGTGCGCCGTCGAGTGCCGCAGGACGTGGCGCCCAGCGGGCGTGTCCTCGGTGATGATCGCGACCTCGTCACCGTCGGCGAGGGGCACACCGAGATCGACCTCGCGCCCGTTGACGCGAGCCGCAACGGCGGCTTTGGCCAGTCGGGCGCCGATCGATGCCGCCAGATCTCCGGTAGTGCCGCCGGCCTGCAGTTCTCGTTGGGAACCGTCGGGCAAGCGGATGGAGATCACGTCGGACATGCGGGCAGGCTACCGGCGGCCAGCCCGCGCTCCGGGACGGATTTTCACCGTCCCGCCCACCGCCGGCGGAGGTCGTCGAGCCCGTAGCCGGCGCTTCGCCGCAGCGCAGCATCCACTTGGTGGTCGAGGTCCCCCGGGGCGACCCGCACCGATCCCAACTCCCGAAAGAACGCCGTCGGTGCGCCCACTCCCGACCGGGCCGACAACACCGAGATGGCTGATCGACTCTCGCGGTAGGCGAGAAGGATCGAGGTCTGGCTTCCGGTGGTGAACTCGAAATCGCGGGGCAAGACGCCATCGGACGAGGTGGGCCGGCGCTCGTTCGTCGCCCGGCCGGTGGCGACCCAGTCGGCCACCCCTTCGTGTACCCACGACGCCACGAAGGGCCCAGCCAACGGCGCTCCGGCGGCATGGGCGAGTTCGTGGACAAGGGTCTCGACCTGGGCTGCCCGGCCGTAGCGGCCCAAGTTCTCGTCCTGGACGTAGATGCGGGGCGCGGTCGTCACCCACCCGTCGTCGCGAACGGAGCCGTAGCTGACGAAGGCGAGGAACTTGTCGAGGTCGATCGTCGACTGGAGCAGCCGTTCGAGCTCGGCGGTGCCGCTGGGAAGGATCAGGGGGATCCGCTTCGACCACGGCTGGTCCCACCGCTGATCGAGGGTGGTGATTGCTTCCTCGGCGATGCCCGACAACGCCTCGGCCCGAGCCCGCTGGTCGGGGTGGAAGATGGTGAGTAGGTGTTCGGTGGCCAGGGTCGCGATCGGCGCCTCGTCCCAGAGTCCGCGTGCGGTGTCGAGTCCGACGGCGGCGAGGTCGGTGTCGCCGGCGACGTACCAGCGCCCCTCGCGGCGCGCGAACGTGAGCCACAGGCTGTCGACGGCATCGACGTCGTCGTAGCCCCGCAGTCGCATCCGCTGGCGGGTCTCCGGCAGTTGGATCGACGCGCCGCCGTAGCGGGCGGCGATGGCGGCAGTGGCGAGGTCGCCGGTGTCGTCGGTGCGGGCCTCGAGGCTGTAGCGCTCGAGCGGCAGCGAACGCAGCCCCATGAACAATCGCCGCTGTGCGGCCACGAATGTGGGGTCAGCAGCCGGGTCGACCGTGGCCATCCACGCCCCCTCGTCGCCCGATGCCACCGCCGCCACCCGGGCGTCGAGCACCGCTTGGACCGCGGGCATCCCATCCCCCTCGTTTTGGGCAGCGTCAGAGCGGGATTGCGCTCTGACGCTGCCCGAAACGGTGAGGAGGAGGGCGAGGGTTAGGGCGAGAGCCGCTCGCGGTGCCATCCGTCCCCGTCGTGGTGATATCGGATGCGGTCGTGGAGTCGGTCGTCTCGGTGATGCCAGAACTCGATCCATGCCGGGACGACGCGGTAGCCGCCCCAGTACGGCGGACGGGGCACCGTTGTCGACTCGGGATAGCGCGCCTCCACGGCAGCCAACCTCGCCTCGAGCGTGCCGCGGCCGTCGATCGGTCTGGACTGCTCCGAGGCCCATGCACCCAGTCGCGATCCACGGGGCCGGGAGTCCCAGTACTCGTCGGACTCGGCGACTGAAACCTCCTCGACCGTTCCGTGCACGCGCACCGACCGGGGATCCCAGTAGTAGACGAGGGTGGCTCGGGGATTGGACGCCAACTCGTGCCCCTTGGCGCTCTCTCGATTGGTGAAGAACACGAACCCGCTGTCGGCCGCCCCTTTGACCAGGACCATCCGGGCGTTGGGGACGCCATCGGCCGACGACGTGGCCAGACAAACGGCGTCGTCGCGTGGCGACATCTCGGCCTTCCACCCGCAGAAGGCGACGATCGGATCGGGGTCGAGATCAGCCAGGTCCACGCGCTAGAGGGCGACGCCGAGGAGTGCGGCGGCGGCCACCACCGCTTGGCCGGCGGCGGCAGCCTCGTCGATGAAGCCAAGGGCGCTGGCCGTGTCGAGATCGTCGTCGATGGCGTCGCGGACGCGGTTCAGCAGGCCGTCGTCAGCCACCGTGGCCGTCTCGGCCGCCTCCCGCCAACGTTCGAGTCGGTCGGCGGCGACCGGCATCAGCCCGTCGTGCCACTCCCACCCCGAGCGGTAGTGGTGGGCGAGCACGGCGAGGCGGATCGCAGGTGCGGCCCAGTCCTTGAGCAGGTCGCTCACGAAGACGAGGTTGCCCAGCGACTTCGACATCTTCGTGCCGTCGTAGGAGACGAGCGGCGCGTGGAGCCAGTGGCGGACGAAGGGCTCGCCGGTGGCCGCTTGGGATTGGGCCATCTCGCACTCGTGGTGCGGGTAGATCAGATCGGTCGCGCCACCGTGGAGATCGATGGTCGAAACCCCCAACTCTCGGAGGGCGAGCGCCGAGCACTCGATGTGCCAGCCGGGTCGGCCGCGACCCCACAGCGACTCCCATGCCGGCTCGTCTTCGGCCGAGGGCTGCCAGAGCACGAAGTCGAGCGGGTCTCGCTTGTTGGGGTCGTCGGGGTTGCCGCCGTTCTCTGCGGCCAGGGCGAGCATCGTGGCGCGGTCGAAATGGGAGAGCGCACCGAAGTCGGGTGCGCTGCTCACGTCGAAGTAGACCGAATCACCCGACTGGTAGGCGTGTCCCGACTCGAGGACCATCCCGATGAACCCGAGGATGTCGGGGATGGCCGAGGTTGCGCGGGGCTCGCTGTAGGCGGGCAGGAGGTCGAGCGCTTCCATGCACGAATCGAAGCGGGCCATCTCTTCGGCGGCCAAGTCGAAGTAGAAGACGCCGAGCTGGCGCGCCTTTTCGAACAGCGGGTCGTCGATGTCGGTGACGTTGCGGACACACCGCGTCTCGTGGCCGAGGTCGCGGAGTCGTCGTTGAAGCACGTCGTAGAGCAGATAGGTCGCCGCATGTCCGAGGTGGGCGGCGTCGTAGGGCGTGATGCCGCACGTGTACATCGTGACGACCTCGCCGGGCTCGAAGGCCACGACCTCGCGGCGGGCCGTGCAATAGAGCCGCATGCTCACGGAAGGGCGATCCCCGTGAGCTTGATCGCCGCCCGCGTCTTGTAGCGAACGTTGAGTTGCAGCAGCACCGCCGTGATCGACTCGATCGGCGCGGCGTTGGAGAGCGAGCCGGCGTTGAGCGGCCGGAGATCAGGGATCAAGGCCACGAGCTCGGCCGTGGCGTCGAACGCGTAGCGATGGTCGCTGCACACGAGCACGTCGGCCTCGATCGGCTTGTTGAGGTCAGCGAGAGCTTTGGCCGGCAGGTGTTGGAAGGCGGCGGAGACGAGCGCACCAGGGGCCGCGGCCTGCACGTGGGCCGCCACCGATCCACGAGGCGGAATGAGAGGCTCGAACTCGGCGCCGACCTTCTCGAGTGCATTGGCCATCGAGATCACGACCTTGCCGGTGATGCGTCCGCTGACCGACGCCACCGTGACGGCAGCAGCGTTCCACGGCGTCGCCACGATCACGAGTTCGGCCGACGCCGCCCGCATGTTGTCGCCCGCTTCGAGGGCCAGCGACTTCTCTGGCCACTTCTTGCACAACTCCTCGCAGACCTCCTGGGCCCGCTCCTTGGTGCGCGAGCCGATGACGACTTCGAGACCTGCGTCGGCCAGGCGGGCAGCGAGTCCGCTGCCGGCGGGACCGGTTCCTCCGAGGATGCCTACGTTCACGGACCAGAGACTCGCACGGTGGCAAGGTCTCGCACCACTGCGTCGCCGAGGGAACGGGTCGCCCGTCGGTTGACCTCGGCCCCCGCCACCGCGCCGGCGAGGAGCGGTGCCAAGCTCGAGAGGTTGCGACCGAGGCGCGCCATCAGTCTGCGTCGCACCAGTCGGACCACCTCGTTGCGGGTGCCGCGGCCGAGCGCGTCGGCGACGCCGCCGGCCTTGGCCAATGTCGCCGGGGTCACCCCCCGGCGCTCGGCCCAGGCCCGGACGAGGGCCATGGTCCGGTCGGCGGGAGTTCCTTCGACCGGTCGCCCGTAGACCTCGTGCAGTTCACCGACGAGCTTCAACTCGATGACGGCGACGGCGATCGTTTCGACAACCAACTCGAAGGGCATGGCGATCCACGCCGGCGGGGCAAACTGCTCGGCGCTGAGCACCGCCCCCGATACACCCCCGATGGTGGCCGAGGCCCGGGTCGCCTTCGAGATCAGCTCCGTCGCCAAGGCCGCACCGGCTCAGACCTCCGTGCGCGGCCGACAGGGTGGCCGCGTCTCTGATCGGGATGCGGGGGGCGAGGTCGACCAGCGTCGTGGCCAACCATTGGCCGGTCGCCACCGCCCGGGCTCCGGCCGCCTTGGCCGACGATGCCAGGGCCGACGCCATGCGCGTCAGCGTGCTGGCGTGCATCGTGCCGCCGGCCAGCTCGGCGATCTCCTCGTCGGAGACGATGTGGAGCCCCTCGGGGGGCGGGTCGGACGGGTGACCGCTCATGGCGCCATCCTTTCGAGGGCGGCGACCAGACCGGCCTCACCGAGTTCTCCGAACGATCGCTCGACCGAACCGTCGGCGGCGATGAACACCCACGTGGGCTGCCCGAAGACGCCGAGGCTCGAACGAAGGCCGCCGTCTTCATCAGCGGCGTGCGGGAAGCCGCCGAGGTCGTACTTGTCCACGAATCCCTCGAGCGCCGAGGCCCGATCGCGGCTACCCATGCCCACGAATTGCACGCTGCCTTCGTAGCGTCGCGCCACCTGCCGCGACCACCGGGGCTTCCCGGTTGCAGCTGCTTCACCACGGCGACCAGAACCACAGGAGGGTCGGTCGTCCCTGGTACTGGGCGGCGTCGACCTGTCCCCCGCCGATGGCCGGTGCCGTGAACGAGAGAAACGCCGCGCCCGCCGTGTCGGACCCTTCGAGGGCCTCGGGCGTCTCGACCGGTGTCGAATCTGCCCCCGACAACGGAGCGGTCGGCGTCACGACGGGGTCGGTGGCGCAGGCGCCGGCCGACAAGAGCATGGCGCCCACGGCGGAGTACAACAGCCGGGCACCCATGCGATCAGGGTACCGGCGGTCGGGGGCCTTCGAGGTGTCGGGGATTCGCGACCTCGAGCTTGGCCCGGACGGAGTCGGTCACCAACCGGCGGACATCGTCGGCCCGATCGTCGAGGTCGCCGGAGCGGATGGCGGCGGCCAACTCGGCCTCATCGGCTAGGCCCAAGGACGCGAGCGCTGCGTCATGAGCCGACGTCTGCTCGGCACCGAGGTCGAGCTCGCGCTCGACCATGCCGAGCACGTTGACGGCAACGCGGGCGTGGAATCGCACGCGTCCCTCGGTGGCGTTGAGGACGTCGTTCTCCAGAAATTCTCGGACGGCGGTGACGAGCTCGGCGGCCGTCGGCCGGTCGTGGAGGTCGCTCACGGGAGGGCCTCGAGCAGGTCCCACTCGACTTCACACACCCGCCGACCGAGCGCAGCGAGTTCGACCGATCGAACGGCTCCACTGATGTGCGCCCTCGATTGCAGGATGCACATGATCCCCCACTTCAGCGAGCCCATGACCTCCCACCAGGTCAGCCTGTCGCGGTCACGCTCGCCGTAGCCGCGCTCGAGTTCTTCGTAGGTGCCGAACCCACCGACTGGGCGGTCGACGCCGAAGCGCCACGACTTCACGCACAGCCAGCCGAGATCTTCGAACGGGTCGCCGACGTGACTCAGCTCCCAGTCGAGGACCGCCCGCAGTCCCTCGGGACCGACGATCAGATTGCCGTTGCGAAAGTCACCGTGGACGACCGACACGAGATCGCCGGTAGGCCGGTGGTCTTCGAGCCATCGAAATGCGAGTTCGAACGCGGGGTGGGCGTCACCGAGTTGGTCGGCCAACTGCCGGTACCGCGCCAACTCGTCAACCCGTTCGAGGCCGGGAATGGCGGTGACATCCATGGTGTGGATCTGGGCCAACACCTCTCCGCATTGTTCGCCCAAGCGGCGGCGGGCGGCCGAGTACTCGGGCTCACGCAACAACCGTCGGGGAATGGTCTCGCCATCGACGTGGGCCATGACGAGGAACGCCGAGCCCAGAAGGTCGCGGTCGTCGCTGGCATCGACGAGGGCCGGGACCGGCACCCCGACACGCGCCGCTTCGGCCAAAAGCGCGGCCTCGCGCAACATCGAGGTGCGTCCACCGCCGGGAGGGTCACGGCGAAGGATGAGGCGTTCGCCACCACTCGAGAACGACCACGTCTCGCGGGAGGCACCGCCGGAGAGGCGCTTCAGGTCGACGACGGGCGATCCCAATCGACCTGCGAGCGCGTCGGCCATGCTGGGCCCGTTCACCGCTGCCTCAGCAATACCGCGCCACGGTGGGATAGGGGTTGACCGCCCCTCCCCCACCGGGATGGATCTCGAAGTGGAGATGGGGGGTGCCCTTGGCGTTGCCGGAGTCGCCGTTGTACCCGATCACGGTTCCGGCGCTGACCCGGCCGCTGGCGCCGTAGGAGCCGAGGTGGGTGCCGAAGTAAGTGGTGCCGTCGTCGCCGGCCAGGTAGAACGACAGCCCACCAAGGCTCGAGCCGTGGTGGCGCACGGTGCCGCTGACGGGAGCCACGATCGGCGTGCCGCGCGGATTGAGGATGTCGGTGCCCTGATGGCGCCGGCCGCCGGAGCGAGGCTGGCCCCAGTCGTTGGAGAACGAGCGCGGTCCCTGCACCGGGCAGATCCAAGATCCGGTGGCGATCACGCCGGTCGGGCCCGCGGCGGGCGCGCCGGTCGACACGTCGACCGAGGGTCGAGCGTTACGGGACGCCGACTTCGTCGCCGACGCCCGCTTGGCCGCCGCGGCCCGATCGGCGGCCAACTTGGCTTGATAGGCCTTCTCGACTGCGGCCAGACGACTGAGCTCGGCGTAGGCCGCCGCCTTCTGCTTGCGGAGGCCGGCGGCGGCGGCCTTGCGCTGCTCGACCTGTTTGCGCACCGCGTCGGAGCTGACGGTGAGATCCTCGCGGGCGGCCCGATACTCGTCGATGCTCTCGGTGTTGCCGATGGTGACGAACCTGACCATGGCGTTGCGCCGCGACGCCGTGCTCAGGTCGCCGTCGAAGGCCATCGGCCCCGACACATTGCCCCGCACGTAGGCGTTGACGGCGACGTCGCGTACCTGCTCCTGCAGCCCGCTCAGCCGGTCGCGTGTGGCCGCAGTCTTGGCCTCGAGTTCGGCCAGATCGCGCTCGACCGAGGCCAGCGACGAATTGGCGCTGGCAAAGCGCGCTGCGGCGGCATTAGCGCGCGCCTGGGCCGCCTGCCGATCCTTCACGGGGTCTCCGGCACCGGCCGGCGCCGCCGACACGAAGAGCAGCGCAAGCGCGGCGACAACCGCCACCAGTACTCGGCGCATCAGTCGAGGCTACCGAAGATCGGTCGCTTTGCGCAGGTTCGCCCGCCGGAATCGGGCGAATGCCACCGTCATTCCGGCCAGGACGACAGCGAACGCCACGACCGCTGCCGGCGACCTTCCCGGCTCCTCCGTGGCCGCCACCGGCCGTGTGTTGGCCGTCGGGACGGTGGGCCCGGCGAGCTCCTCCGGGTGGCTCGATGCGCCGCCGGCGGCGTCCCCCGAGGCGCCAGTACCGTCGCCAACGGTCGTCACCGTCGGGCCCGTGGTCGTCGTCACCGGCGATCGCGACCCGGTGCCGGCCCTCGCCGCGGGACCGACCCGAGCGGGAGCGGTCGGTGGCGGGGTTGGACTTGGCGAGGTCGGCGGAGGCGCCGCTCCCGCTGGCGGGGCGGAAGTCGACGTCGACGAGGCTGGGGTGGTCGAGGTCGTCGTTGCAGCCGCGGTGCGCGACGGCGGTTCGGCCACATCACACACTTCACCCACGGTGGCGGGAGGCGGAGCATCGCCACCGCCCCAGCGCCATCCTTCGACGTCGCCGTCGCGGACCGTCGTGGCCGACACGCCGGCCCGAGAGGCTTGGTATGCGCCGCCACCGGGGCCGGCCCGGTGGTACGCCCAGTACTTCGACCGGTCACAGAAGCACTCGCCGCTCGGACAACCGACCCCGCACAACGAGCACACCGCCTCGCCCTTGCCGCCGTAGGTGGCGAACACGGCGGCGGCGTCGATGCGGCGAAGCGCCTCGGCCCCGGTGACCGACTCCTCGGGAAAGGCGAGGCAGAACTTGCGGACCTTCCCATCGCCGGTGTCGATGACCACGGCAGCGTGGTGCATCTCAGCCGACGCCGCTGGCGGGGCATGACCGCCAGCGGCGACGACGGCGAGCAGCACCGCGCCGGCGGCGGACACGACCGTCCTTCGAATCGTCATCTACGGCGTTTGGATGGCGACGGCCGGGGCGTTGGTGCCGCCCGGTTGTCCGAACGACGGTGCGCCGAAGTTTGAGACCGTCCCATCCGTGGCCACGAGGTAGTACCCCTCTCCGTCACTCCGCGCCCCGGCGACGAACCGCTTGGACGTCGACGAGGCAGACCCGAGGAAGGAGGCGTCACCGAAGGCGAAGACCCCGCCATCGGCGGCGAACAACTCATACCCCCGTCCGCCCAGCGAGGCGGCGCCACCGATCACCGGTTCGTTCAGCGGCATCCCGCCGGTGGACCCGTAGAAGCCGGCGTCGCCGAAGGTGAAGACGCCGCCGTCGGAGGCGAAGAGCCAGTAGCCGCGGCCCGACGGCGTGGACGCCGCGCCCACGATCGGACGGTTGAGATGGACGCTGCCGGTCGAACCGAGGAACGGCGCGTCGCCGAAGGTGAACACACCGCCGTCAGAGGCGAAGAGCCAATACCCGCCACCCGTCGGTGTTGCCGCCGCGGCGACGATCGGCTTGTTCAAGTTCATCCCACCGGTCGAACCCAGGAACGGCGCGTCGCCGAAGGTGAACACACCGCCGTCAGAGGCGAAGAGCCAGTACCCCTTGCCCGAAGGTGTCGACGCCGTCGCCACGACCGGTCGGTTGAGCGTGATGCCCCCGGTGGAGCCGTGGAACGACGCGTCGCCGAACGTGAACACCCCGCCGTCGGAGGTCACCACGCGGTAGCCGGTGGTCGGACAAGTCGCCGGAGTCGCCGAGGCGATGGGCTGGAATGCGCGCAGCAACGCTTGGACCGACTGTGACGTCGCAAAGGTGTTGACGCCGTAGGAGTCGTTGGGGCTGGCGATCCGACCGTCGGAGGCTTGGGCCTTGCGGAGGAACTCGTCGGCCGACGTCGCCGGCGGCGCGTGGTCGGGCACGGTCCGGCAGTAGCGCACCGGGTCGAAGCCCGCAGCTTGCAGGGCGAGGACGGCGACGGCGGTCGAGTTGGGGTCGGGGCTGCCGAAGGCCGACCAACTGCCGTCGTTGTTCTGCCGCTGGACGAGAAGTTTGATGGCCTTGTCGACGGACGCATCCGTGGCCGGGACCTTGGCCGCGACCAGCGCCTGGATCACCCGGCCGGTCGTGTCGATCTCGGGGCTTCCGTTGGGGTCGCCACTGAAGTCGTATCCCCCCGACGGCTGCTGCGCGGCCTTGATGGCACCGACGGTGTCGTTGGGCACGACCCGCCCGGCGGCGGCGAAGGCGAGCGCGACCTGAACGGTGGAGTTGAAGTACGTGCCGTACGTGCCGTCGGGGTTGCGGGCGGCGTCGATGACGGCGAGCAGGTTCGTCGCCCCGTCACCGTCGGGATCGAAGGCGGTCGGCGAGAGGCCCACGGCCTTGGCGACCATCACGAGTTGGGCCGCCTTGCCCGCATCGACGCCTCCGTCGGCGAGGTCGTCGAGGTACCCGAGACCGTCGCGACCGTTTCTCTTGATGGATCGGACTCGGGCGCGGGCGGCGTCGGCGTCGTAGGTCAGGTCGACCTCCGCGGCGTCGGCGATGGCCAGCACGGCGTCAGGCGTCTCGAAACCCGGGAACCCGGCTTCGCCATCGCCGAAGCCACCGTCGCTCCGTTGCTGACCGGCGATGAAGTCGATGGCCCTCTTGGCCACCGAAGACGAACGGACGTCGGCCGCCCCTGCGGGTGGGAGGGCCACGAGGCCCCCGAGGACGGACGAGGCGGTCGCCGCGGCCACAGCCACGGCGAGTCGGCGATGCAGACCCATGAGATTTTTCCTTCCGCTGGCCCCGTTCCACGAGGGCGGCAATGGTGATACGGAACGCCGTTGGCGGCGTGCGGAGCTAGGTGCTCTGGCTCCCGAAGGCACGTGCTGTCGCCGTCGGTCACAGTTGCGGGTCAGCGCCGGATTCGCACCGGCTTCCCCCATGCTCTGCCGAGGCCGTACCGTAGTCGGACCGCCGTGACCGATGACCAATCGCATCCCGTGCCGGCGCTGGTGTGGTTGCTCTGGGCTCTGGCCGCGGCCACGTCCGTCCAGCTGGCACCCAATCCTCTCTACGTCGCCGTCGTCGTGGCCGTCGAGCGCGCTCGTGGTCGAGGCCTATGCCGTCGATGGTCCACTCCGAGGTGCCTTCCCGGTCGTGTTGATGGCCGGGGGCGTGTTCGCCGCCCTCCGGGTGGTGCTCACCGCCGCCACCACCCACGGCAGCGGCCAGGTGCTGTTCCGACTGCCGGAAGCGACGCTGCCTACCCTGCTCGGAGGCTTCACCGTCGGGGGCAGCGTCGAGGCGCCGGTGGTCGCGCGTGCCGCGGCCGAGGGCTGGGCGCTGGTGGGCATCCTCGCCGCGTTCGCCGCGTTCAATGCGGTGGTGTCTCACTACGAGTTGGTGCTCGCTGCGCCCCGGGCCTTCTACGAGATCGGACTCACCGTCACCGTTGCGCTGGCGTTCGTCCCCTCGACGGTGGCGGCTGTGGGCGCGGTCCGCGAATCGGATCGGGCCCGCACCGGCGGTCGGGTGGTGCGACGAGGTCGACTGCTCCGCCAGATCGTGCCCATCCTCGAAACCGGTATGGAGCGGGCCGTTGCCCTGGCCGAGTCGATGGACTCCCGCGGATTCGGCCACCAGCCGTCGGGCCCGCGGGAGGCGACCGGCGGCATCCTGAGCGGCGTCGGCCTGCTTTGCCTCGGCGGGTGCTTCGTTGCCTTGATCGGCCGGTCCGAACCCGTTGCCTTGGCGCTGGCCGTCGTCGGAGCGCTCTCGATGGCCTCGGCCGTGATCTTGGCCTCCACCGGCGGACGGCGCACGAGGTACCGGCGGCGCCGGCTGGGAGCGAGCGATTGGGGCCTGGCCGGCGCGGCGTGGCTGTGCCCGGTCACCCTGGCCCTGCTCGGTGCCACGGGCGACCGCTCGCTCGGTTGGCCCGGAGACCAGCTGGCGGCACCGGGACTCAACGTCGTCGCCGTTGTCGCACTGGCGGCGCTGGCGGCGCCGCTGTGGCGGCGCTCGAGGCGGGGCGACGTGATCGCCTACCAGGGGGTCGGCTTCTCCTATCCGGGTGCGGGACCGGCGTTGACCGACGTCGAACCTCGAGATCGCCGACGGCGACGTCCTCCTCGTCGTCGGTGGCGTCCGGGTCGGGCAAGAGCACGCTGCTGCGGGCGGCCAACGGGCTCGTGCCCCACAGCACCGGCGGCACGCTTCTCGGGCGACGTCCGTGTCACGGACGATCGACCCGCGACCACCGCCCCGCGGGCACTGGCCGACGTCGTCGGCTTCGTCCACCAGGACCCCGAGGCCCAGTTCGTCGTCGACCAGGTCGAGGCACGACCTCGCCTTCGTGCTCGAGAACCTCGGCACCGACCACGCCGACCATGCGCCGCCGGGTCGAGGAGGTGCTCGACGCCCTCGGCATCGCCCACCTCCGCCACCGCTCGCCCGCCACGCTCTCGGGCGGCGAGCGCCAGCGCTGCGCCGTCGCCGGCGCGCTGGCGGCGGCACCGGCGGTGCTCGTGCTCGACGAGCCGACCTCGATGCTCGACCCGCAGGGGGCCGACGACGTGCTCGGCCGCGCGTCGCCCGCCTCAACGACGACCTCGGCACCACCGATCGTGCTGGCCGAGCACCGCCTCGAACGGGCCGCGCCCATGGCCGACCGCGCCGTGCTCGTCGACCGGCGGCCGGGCCGGTCGCGCCCGGCCCGTCCGTCGCAGGTGCTGGCCGACTACCCCGGGGCGCCCCCCGTGACCCACCTCGGCCGGCTGCTCGGTTGGGATCCCGGCGCCCCTGACCGTCCGCGACGGCCGCGGCTCGCGCGCGCCGTCCCACGCTGGCCGCGACCGGCGCCTCGTGCCCGGCGGCCCGCACTCCGGGCGACGTTCTCGTTGCCGGCCGCGGGATGACCGTCGAGCCTCGGCCGGCGACACGTGCTGCGCGGCGTCGACCTCGACGTCGGCGAGGGCGAGGTCGTGGCCCTGCTCGGCCGCAACGGCGCCGGCAAGACCACCCTGCTGCGGGCCCTCGCCAGCGCTCCAGGACCTCCACGGCGGGGAGCTCGTCGTGTCGGCGCCGGCGGCCTACGTGCCCCAGGACCCCAACAGCTTGCTCTTCGCCCCGACGCGTGCGCCGAGGTGGACAGACGCTTCGACTCCTCGGCCGCAACGACCCAGACGCGGTCGACCGATGGCTCGAACGCTCGGGCTGACCGACCTCGCCGATCGCCACCCCCGCTCGTTGTCGGGGGGCAACGCCAGCGGGTGGCGATCGCCGCCGTCGCCGTGGGCGGGGCCGACAGTCCTCCTGCTCGACGAGCCGACCCGCGGGATCGACGCGGCGTCGCGTGCCGCTCTCGAGGGGGCGATGCGCGACCACGCCGCCGGGGGCGGGGCGGTGGTCCTTGCCACCCACGACGTCGAACTCGCGGCCCGCAGCGCGACCCGGGTCGTCGTGCTCGGCGACGGCAGGTGGTGGCCGACGGCCCTGGCCGCGAGGTGCTGGCCGGCGCCTGTTCGCCCCGCAGGTGCTGCGCGTGCTCCCCCCGTTCCTGACCGTCGACGAGGTGGCCGCAGCCATGTCCCGATCGTGAACCGTCACCGCCGCCACGGGCCGCCGCCATCTACGTCTTGGTCGTCGTGGTGGGCGCTGGATCGTTCCTGTACCCGTTCTGGCTGCCGTCGTCGTCGCCGTCGGCGTCGGCCCACGCCGGCGATGCCCCGCTCGTCGCCGCCGTGATCGGTGCCTTGGCCGTCGCGGCCGTGATCCTCGAGGTACGACGGGGCGCGATGAACGGGGCCACGATCGCCCTGCTCGGTGTGTTGGGTGCCTCCGCCGGCCTCCTTCGCCTCCTCGACCTCCCTGGCGGTGGAAGCGGGATCTTCTTCCTGGTCGTCCTGGCCGGCGCCGCCTTCGGCCCTCGCTTCGGTCTCTTGTTGGGTCTGACGGCGATGGCCACCTCGGCGGTGGTGGCCGGCGGAATCGGGCCGTGGCTGCCCTTCCAGATGCTCGCCCTCGCCTGGATGGGAGGAGGGGCCGGACTGCTCGGGTTGGCGACCGTCCGCCTCGGCCCAGGCTCGAGGTGGCGGCACTAGCGGCCTACGGCTGGATCTGGGGGTTCCTCTTCGGTGCCATCATGAACCTCTGGTTCTGGCCCTTCGCCATCGGCGACGGCCCGTTGTCGTGGTCGCCCGAGCTCGGCCTCGCCGAGACACTGGCCCACTACCGGAGCTTCTACGCCGTGACTTCCTTCGGGTGGGACGCAGCCGGCGCGCTCGCGAATGCGGCCCTCATCGCCGTCACCGGCACGACGCTGCTGCCCTCCCTGCGGCGCTTCGCCGTACGCCTACGCCCGGTTGTCGTACTGAACGACGTTTCAGCCGAGGCCGCCCGTGCAACAACCTGAGCACATGTCCAGGCTCCGGCTTCCCAATCGCGCCCTCCTCCTGAAGATCGTCGGCGGCGTCGTCGCTGCGCTGGTCGTCATCGCCGTCGTCCCGCCGCTTCGCCGTGGCGCAGCGCTGGTGGCGTCCAAGGCGATCGTCTTCGCGGCGTCGCCGTTGGCGCCCGACATCGCCGACTTCGCCAAGCTGCCCGAGACCACCAAGCTGGTGGCCACGGACGGCTCCACGATCGCTGAGCTCGACAAGTCGGAGCGTCGGGTCCCGGTCAAGATCGGCGACCTCCCCGACCACGTGAAGCAGGCCGTCATGGCCGCCGAGGATCAGGACTTCTACAACCACGACGGCGTCGACGCCAGCGCTGTCTTTCGAGCCTTCCTTCGCTCGGCGCAGGGGCGGACACAGGGCGGCAGCACGATCACCCAGCAGCTGGCCAAGATCAACTACACGACTCGCGAGCGCACCGTCTTCCGCAAGCTGAAGGAGGTCTTGTACGCCACCCGGCTGGAGAAGAAGTACACCAAGGACCAACTGCTCGAGCGCTACCTCAACCAGATCTACTTCGGTGACGGGGCATACGGCATCAGCGCCGCGGCCGAGGTGTATTTCGGCACCACGCCGGACAAGTTGACTTCGGCGCAGGCGGCGATGATCGCCGGCAAGATCCGCGCTCCGGAGGCCGTCGATCCCCGCAAGGACCCCGAGGACACCAAGCACCGCCGCGACCAGGTCCTGCGCAACATGCGCCAGGAAGGGTGGCTGACGAAGGCAGAGTTCGACGAAGCCGTGGCCACTCCCATCGAGATCGCTCCCGAGAAGCCAGCCGACAACAACGGCCTCGGCACCGCCCCCCACTTCACCCAGTACGTCAAGCGTGAAGCACGCACGATCGACGCGCTCGGCACCACGCCCCAAGCGCGGCAGAACCAGCTCTTCACCGGCGGATTCACCATCGAGACCACGCTCGACCCCAAGGTGTACCTGGCCACCATCCAGGCCATGCAGGAGCAAACTCGGTGAGCCAGGCGACCCCGACGTCGCCGTGGCCAGCGTGGTCCCGGGAGATGGCGCCATCCGCAGTCTCACGGGCGGTCTCGATTTCTCCAAGACCCAATACGACATGTCCTCGCTGGAAGGGCGCCAGATCGGCTCGTCGGCCAAGCCGTTCGTCTACCTTGCTGCGCTCCGCCAGGGCATCGACCCGCGGTCGACCTACGACGGGACCTCGGGACGGTTGGTGCCTTGCTACCGCAAGGAGCCGGTCAACAACTACGCCGGCGAAGACCTCGGCGGCAACATCACCGTCGACGACGCGCTCGTCCACTCCGTCAACGTCGTGTTCGCCGAACTCGGCTGCGACACGGGGGCCCGCAACGTGAAGCAGGCGGCCAACGACGCCGGGATCCCCGAGGACGCCACCAAGTCGCTCGGCGGTTACTTCCTCGGCGGCTTCGACGCCAAGGGGGCCAATGCCCTCGAGATGGCCTCGGCCTATGCCACCTTCGCCGCCCGAGGCGTGCGGGCCGAGCCCTACGCCATCGCTCGAATCAAAGATCAGCAGGGCCGGGTCATCTACGAGGCCAAGCCCAAGACCAAGCAGGTGTTCAAGGCCGAGGAGGTCGGCGTGCTCAACAACCCACTCCAGCGGGTCATCAAGGAAGGTACCGGACGGGCTGCGGCCATCGGGCGCCCGGTGGCCGGCAAGACGGGCACCACCCAGGACAGCGTCGATGGATGGTTCACCGGCTACGTGCCCCAACTCGCCACCAGCGTCTGGGTGGGCTACGCCGACAACCGACCCATGAAGGACGTGCACGGACGGGCCGTCACCGGTGGCTCGTTCCCGGCCGCCATCTTCGGCGAGTTGATGACGAAGGCACTCGATGGCGTCAAGGTCGAGCCGCTGTTCACCGCCTCGCCGGACTCGCTCAGCCTCAAGCTCCAAGGCACCACGACAACCTCCTCGACGTCGTCCACCACCTCGTCGACGTCGTCGACCACCTCCACGACGTCGCCGACCTCGACGACGTCGCCCAACAACCAGACCACCACCACGTCGGCGCCCACGGCCACGACGGCGAGGCCGCCCGCCAGCACCACGACCACGACGACCAAGAAGTCGACGACCACCACCACGGCTCCGTCGACCACGACGACGGCTGGCACGCAGTCGCAGTCGGCCGGGTCGACCACGACCTCGACCTCCGGCCGTTGATCGGGGCGGGCTAGAACAAGCGGGGCGGCCGGGGGCCGGTGCGAACTCGGGCGAAGCGCCCGATGCCCCCCGTCCGCACCTCGGGGCCGGCCACCGCCTGGCCATTGCCGAGGGAGCCGAGCAACCTCGGCGGACGCACGGGCTTGCCGCCGATCCACCACAGCCCGACGGCGAGGAGGAGGAGCAACGCGACCGCCAGCAGCCGCTCGCCGCGCGAGGCGTCAGGCCCGAGCGGGTTGGTCACTGCGACCGGGGCCGCGAACTGCGGTCGCGCCGTCGGCGCTGGCGCGACGGTCGGCAGCGGCGCTTCGGCGACGAAGTCGGTCGTCGGCTCAGAAGCGAAGTCGGCCGGCGGCTCGAAGGTCGTGGTGTCCGGCTCGAACGTGGTGGCCTCGGCCGCCGGGTCCTCGAAGGTCGTCTCCGCCTCGGGCGTCACCTCGGTCTCGGTCTCGGGCACCGATGTCAGCACCACCGAGCCGTCCTCGGGCCGGGCGAAGCCGACTCGATACGGTCGTGCGCCCGTGGGGACGATGGCAAGGTCGTAGAACCCGGTGGCCGACAGCGAGGCCGGGAAGTTGAACGTGACCGAGTCGCCGGCCACCACGCCGGCGATCCCGGTGCCGCAGTCGAAGGTCGGGGCCGAGTTGTACCGCCCGTTCTGGACCGGGTCCCAGACCGAGGTGACCGGACAGGCCATGATCTCGCCGACATCAGGGTTGACGCCTCCGGGCTGTGTCGATGAGGTCGGCGCATACCGCAAGCTCAGCGTCCCCTCGGCAAAGGCGGGCACGGCGTAACGGACGGCCGAGAACGCCTCCGGACCAAGGGGCCGCACGGTGACCGGTGGCGGCGTGGTCGGGAGCGCGCCCAATGGGCCGGTGACCGCCGGCGGGGGCGCCACGCCGGTGGGCCCGTACAAGACGAAGAGCCCGTCGGCCGGGGCGCCCGGGGGAGCCGGCGTCGGGGTGCCGCCTGCGGGCGACTGTTGTGCCTTGTTCCACCAGCCGTATTGGAGGAGCGCGGGCGCCGTCGTGCCCCCGTCGCCGCCTCCCTCGGGGGTGTCGACGGCGAATGGGTCGCTCTGGCCGAGCGCCGGCACGGTGGCGGCCAGCCCGGTGGCGCCGGCGAGTACGGCGGCGGCGAGGATTCGCGCCACGCGGCGGCTCACTTCACGACCTCCTGACGGCGGCGGGTGCGACGGCGGGGCTGCCCATCGCCTTCACCCTTGCGCTTGGCCAACTCGCTACTGGCGCCCGACCGGTTGATCACGTCGATGTCACCCCCGAGGTAGGACGACACCACCCGCGGGTTGGAGATGACTTCGTCTGGCGTGCCCCGCACCACCACGGCGCCGAGCTCGAGGGCCAACATCTCGTCAGAGACCGAGGTGATCAGGGGCATGTCGTGCTCGATGATCAACATGGCACAGCCGGTCTCACGTTGGATCCGTTTGAGGAGGGGCCCGAGGGCTTCGGTCTCCTTCTGGGCGATGCCCGACGAGGGCTCATCGAGGATGAGCACCGTCGGGTCGTGGGCGATGGCCATGGCGAGGTCGACGATGCGGCGCGAGCCGGTCGAAAGTTCGGCCACGAACTTGTCCGGAAAGCGCCCAAGTTCATCAACTCGATGAGGTCCTCGACGGTCCAAGCCACATCCTCCTCGGCCTCCTGCACGGCGGGGAGGTTGAGCGCGGCGGCCAAGTGGTCGCGCACCTCGATGTGGCGCTCGAGGCCGATGGCGACGTTTTCGGCCACCGTGAGCGACGGGAAGATCCGAGCGTCCTGGAAGGAACGGCCGAGGCCGGCCGCAGCACGGCGATCGGCCCCCCACTTGGTGACGTCGACGCCCTGCATCTCGATCGAGCCGGCGTCGAGGGGAAGCAAGCCCGACAACAGATCGAAGATCGTCGTCTTGCCGGCGCCGTTCGGCCCGATCAGGCCAAGGATCTCGCCGTGGGCGAGGGTGAAGGACACATCATCGACGGCGGTGATGCCGCCGAATCGCTTGGTCAGGCCGCGCACGTCGAGGATCGGCGGCCGGCTGCGGTCGGGACCGCCGGTGGTCGGCACCGCGTCGACGCCCTTGGACTTCTCGCTCCCGATCGATCCCGCCCCTCGAGGAAGACGGAACGCAGGATGTCCTTGCGCTCGAGCAGCTCCTCGGTGGGGCCCGAGAAGCGAACTTCGCCCTTCTCCATGAAGTACGCCTTGGTGGCGATCGTGAGCGCGACGTTGACCGACTGTTCCACGAGGATGATCGTGCATCCCGACGCATGGATGCGCCGGACGATGTTGAGCAGTTGCTCGACGATCGTCGGCGCCAGTCCGAGTGAGAGCTCGTCGATGATGAGCAACTTGGGCTTGGCCACGAATGCCATCCCGAGGGCGAGCTGTTGTTGCTCGCCGCCCGACATGTTGCCGGCCAGCTGATCCCAGCGCTCCTGGAGCCTGGGGAACATGGCCAACACCTCGTCGATGCGCTTTTGCACATCAGCGGGATCTTCGTCGGCGAAGAGCCAGGTGCCGGCCCGGAAGTGCTCGGCGACGGTCAGCGTGGGAAAGATGGCTTTGCCGCCGGGCACCTGCACGATGCCGGCCTTGGCCGCTTGCACCGGGTCAGCATGGGTGATGTCGCGACCGTCGAAGAAGATGGCTCCCCCGATGGGGTCGACGAGGCCGCAGATCGCCTTCAGCAACGTCGACTTGCCCGCGCCGTTGGTCCCGAGCAGGGCGATGATCTCGCCCTCCTTCACCTCGAGGTCGACGCCGAAGAGGATCTGCACGGTGTCGTAGGCGACATCGACGCCCCGGCACACGAGGAGCGTCTTGTCGGCGCCACCGGCGGCCAGCTCCTCTTTCAAACGGGCCGCGGTGGCCAGGGAGTTTGCCGCCTGCTCGGCGTCGCGGTCGACGAAGCGCTGTGCCGAGGCGCCGATCATGCCGGCCATGGCGACGATGGCGGCGAGCACGATCACGACGACGCGGAGGCGGGCGGCCGAGTCGTCGTCGCCGGCGCCGATGAGGAGGATGAAGCTCAGGCCACCGCAGCCGTAGATGAGGATCGCCCACGCATAGGCCTGGGCCCGGATCTTCGGGGGCGACACAAGACCGACGAGAGCGAAGTACGCCGGCTGATAGGCGCCGACGCCGATGGACAGCACGAAGGCTGAGATGTACCCGAACACGACCCACTTGATGGCACCGAGCAGAACGAGTCCGGCGCCGAACTGGACGAACGACAATCCGGTGATCACCGCAAGGCGGTTGAGCTTGCCGGCGTCGGAGGCCCGTCCGGCCAACCGGGAGCCGATGATGAGTCCGGCCACGTTGCCGGCGCCGAACAGCAGCTGCACCATGCCTCGTCCGAAGGGACCGACGCCGTAGACGCGATCGAAGAAGATGCCGAGGATGTTCCCGATCTGCAAGGCGCCGATCCCGAGGAAGAACGCTCCGAGCCAGAGCCGACGAAGCGTCTTGACGGCAAAGAGCTGGCGCCGGGCCTCGCCGAAGGGTGTGGTCTCGTCGTCCTCGGACTCCGCCGCCAAGGCGGCGTCGATCGACTCGCCCCGCTTTGGCTCCCGGAGGCGCAACACGGCCAAGACGATGAAGACGGCGGTCGGGACGGCCAGGATCCAGAAGGCGGCCTGCCAGAAGAGCGCGACGGCCACCAACCCGGCCAAAGGTCCGCCAATGTTGCCGAGGGAGTTGGCGGCGCGATGGACGCCGAACACACGGGGCTGGTTCTCTCGCGGGTAGTAGTCGGCCAGCAAGCTCGGATGCACCACCTCGTTGATGATGCGCCCGAGTCCCGAACCGAGGCGGACGAGGTAGAGGAGGACGAGACTCGGCACCACGCCGGTGAGCACCGACGTGACACCCCAGAGCACGGCAGCGCCGATCGACAGCCGCACCCGGTTGAAGCGGTCGGCGAGTACCCCGAGCGGCAGTGCAGCCAGCAGGGTGAAGACGCCGGTGATGGCGCCGAGGGTGAGGATCTGGGAGTCGGAGACGCCGAAACGGTCGCGGATCTCGGGGATCAGGGCACCGAACGCGACGCGGTCGAATTCGTCGACCAGGTTGAGGCCGAACAGCACGGCCAACGGGGCCAGCGGATACCCACCGGTGATGGCTTTGAGCCATCCACCTGAGGGGCGGGGTCCGGGCGGAAGCTCGGGTGCGGCGTGCTCGGCGATGGCGGGGGCGGTCATGTCCGGTCTCCTCAGCGTCGTCCGTCGCGGGCCCGACCGAGACGGCCGCGGCCCCCGGTGGCCACAACGGGCTCGTCGTCGGGCGGCGCGCCGACGGTGACCAGGTGTTGGTCGGTGCGCAGATGATCGTGGTTGGGGGCATCGGCGAGGGCGAGGATGGCGCCGCACACCGGACATGAGATCGTCGGAGCAGAAGCCAGATCGAACGACTTGGTCTCCTCGACCCGTAGTTCGGCGGATGAGATGACGTCGCGCTCGCCTTCACCGGTCTCGACCCGCTTGTCGGCCACCAGCGACGGCACGAGGATGTTGTTGCGGTTGGCCACCCAACGCAGGAAGCTGTCACGAGCCTTGAAGGCCCCTTCGGCGATGCCGCCAGGCAAGAAGAGCAGGACGAGTACGAGGCCGGGACCGGTGACGAGAAGCGACAGGCCGTCGACGTAGGTCTCGCCATAGATGCGCACGCTCTGGATCAGGATGGCCCCGAAGACGGCGCCCGGCAGCGACGTGACCCCGCCGATGACAACGGCGGTGAAGATCAGGATGCTCGGCCCGATCCCATAGCTCGACTGGTCGACGGCGCCCTGTTCGTAGGCGAGCAGCACGCCGCCGAGCGCGGCGAAAGCGCCCGACACCGCAAAGGCGGCGAGGCGGTTTCGGCTCAGGTTGATGGCGTAGCTCGGCGCCGCACGCGAGTTGTCACGGATGGCGATCAGGATTCGGCCGGCCCGGTTGCGCCGGTAGGCCCGAGCCGACAACAACACGAGACCAAGGAAGAAGAGACACAGGTAGTAGTAGTTGCGGTCGGAGCTCATGTCGATGCGCTCGAACAGCATCGGACGCTCGACGCGAGACGCCCCGACGGCCGAGAAGAAGAACTTCCTCACCGGATATCTCGGATCGAGAAGGAAGCCCGACACGGTGCCGGCGAAGGCCAGGGTGGTCACGGCGAGGTAGAGGCCCTGGATGCGAAGGGCGGGGAGGCCGATGAGCACGGCGACGACGGCGCCGGCGAGGGTGCCGGCGATGAGGGCGGCGAAGAAGTCGATGTTGTGGCTGGCGGCGAGTCCCCCGCCGACGAGCGCGCCCACGCCGACGAGACCGAACTGGCCGAGGCTGATCTGGCCCGCCCACCCCGTGAGGATGACGATCGACACGGCGATGATGCCGTAGATCACGATCGGCGTCGCTCGCGAAAGGCGTCCCGGCCCGAGCACGAACGGAGCGGCGAGGAGGAAGCCACCAATCAGGACCGAGAACACCATCCGGAAGGCGACCACCTCCTTGACGTTGCGCAACTCATTGGGGACGGGGCGGAACTCCTTGACGGCTGAGAAGCTCGATACGCCGCTGTCCTGGGCCCGCGAGAGGCTGCCCCGTTGCAGGAGCAGGGCGGCGAGGATGAGTACGAGCATGATGGCGCCGGCCAGCGAGTTCTTGCCCGTCTTGAACACCGACGACTGGTCGATCATGCCGATAGCGATGCCGGCGGCAAGGCACACCGGCACGCTCTCCATCTTGGCGATGACGGCAGCGGCGAGCGCGTAGAGCAACACGATCGGCCCGAGCGTCCCGTCGACCGGGACGCCGACCAGTGTCGAGCGCAAGAAGATGGTCACCGCGGCGAAGGCGCCGGCGAGGATCCAGGCCACGGTGCCGACCCGGCGAACCGGGATGCCGAGCAACGACGCGCGGTCGGCGTTCTCCGCCGACGCCCGGAGAGCGATGCCGATGCGGGTGTATTTGAAGAACAACGCCAACCCGACCACGAGGGCGATGACGACGAACAGCGAGAACGGGTAGTCGCCGCTGAAGTCACGCTTGCCGACGGCGAACGAAAGCGTCCGGAACGGGGTGTCGACCTTCGAGATGAAGCCGCCCTTGTTGCCGCCCGGTGGTGAAATCCACCGAGGCAAGAAGAGGGCCACGAACGCCAACAGTTGCGAGATGCCGATCGTCACGACCACGAGGATCAGCCTCGGGGCACGGGCAAAGCGACGGACCACAATCACGTCGACAAGGGCGCCGAGCACCGCACCACCGATGATGGCCAGTGGGAAGGCCACGTACCACGTGACCCCCTTGTTCACGATCAACAGGACCGCAGCCACAGCAGGGATGGCTCCGAGACCGGCGGCGGCAAAGTTGATGATGCGGTTGGTGCGGTAGATCAGGATGACGCCGGCGCCGATGAGGCCGTAGAGCGACCCCAGCGCCAATCCGTCGAGGATGATCGAATACGGCGCACCGAAGATGATCCGGCAGGCGAAAACGGCCAAAGCGAAAGCGCCAACCGCCTTCACACCGGCGATCGCCCACCGCCCTGGCGCGGTGGATCCGAGATCATCGAGGGCGCCTTTGGCTCCGGTCAAGACGGCCATCATCGGGGCTTGTTGGCCGGGATGGCCGGATCGCCCTGCTGGTACTCACCTTGGCTGTAGCGGCGGTCGCCGATCTCGTGGTAGCTGCCCTTCTTGTTGTTGAACTGCGAGACCTCGGTCTGGCTCCAGTAGACCTCGGCCATATCCTGGAACCAGGCGTAGCTGCCGGGGCGGAAGCCGCGCTTGTTGAACCGGAAGTCGAGGCTCTCGGGGCTGCCGCCGCGGCTACCGGCGGCGAACGCCCCCTTCTCGACGTTGGCCGGCGTGAGGTTGGGCCCTGCGCCCTGGATGAGGCTGGCGTTCAACATCAGGTAGTTGAGGTCGCCGATAGCGGTGACGTATTTGTTCCACTCGATGGCTTTGGAGCCGCCGCCGGCCTTGTACACGCGGACGGCCTCGTTCTTGTCGAGGGGCTCGAGTTGCGGAAGGCTCGACAGACCGAAGGCGTTCTCGAACTGGTGACACTCGGGGCACAGCGACGACCCGTTGTCGTACCCCTGACCGGCCGGGTCGCCGTCCATTCCGCCGAAGCCGACGATCACGTGCTCGGGAAAGTAGGACTGCTCCTGGGCGGTGCGATAGAGGAAGACCGGAGCGACGGCGTCGCCGAAGAAGGCGATGGTCGTCGACTCCGGGTTCTCCCGCATCTTGGCCACGCCGAGGCGGCGCTGCTCCTCGGCCCGGGCGATGTCCTGGGCGTAATAGAACTCGTGCTCGACCTTGACGCCGCACTTGGCCAGCTCGGGCTTGAAGACCGACGTGATGGCGCCTTGGTTCTCGGGATCGTCCGTGCTGATGACCCCGAGTATCCGGGTCTTGTTACGAATGTCGTCGGTCGGCGGATTCTGCCGGCTGGCATCTGTGCCCGTCTCGCCCGCGAACGCGGCCTTTTTGCCGGCCAACTTCTTGCAGTACCACTCAGCCGCCTGCTTGGCGACGTTGGTGCCCGAGATGGCGACGTCCCAGTGGTATGGCCGGCGTTGCTGGGAGAAGGAGTCCCGGAAGTGTTGGCCGCCCACGTTGACGACCTTCTGGGCGCTCAACTCGTCGAACGCAGGCGAGGCCAACGGCGTGGCCCACTGGACCAGGAAGGGCTGCTCGGTGCGCACGAGGTCGCGCATCTCGCCTCGGAGACAGACGTAATCGGGCGGGACGGTGTCGCAGGTGCCCTTGTACTCCTTCACCACGATCTTGCGGCCATAGAGCTCGAACTTGGCGTTGATGTAGTTGGTCGCCTTCTGGGTGAACTCGGTGACGTCGGCGTCAGAAGGGTTGGCTCCGATGGCAGCGAGGATGGCGTCGACGGCTGGGTTGGGCTTGCCCCGATAGATCACGACCTTGATCTCTTTGTCGCTGACGCCCATGTAGGTCGCCCCGCCGTTCTTGCCGGCGAACGTCGCGACGCACTTCGGTGCCCAATAGAACATGCCCGGGTCGAACTGGCGTCCGCCGACACAGTGGCTCGTGTCGCCGGCCGCTGCCGCCGTCGCTCCGCCGCCGGCCGCACCACCGCCGGCGGCCGCGCCGGTCGTCGCCCCGCCTCCGCCGGTTGCACCCGGAGTCGTGGGTCGCGCCGCTCCACCGGTCGCGCCCGAGGCCCCTGCCGTACCACCCGTCGGGGCGGCGGCGTCTCCGGTGACGGGATCGACGGCAGCGGTGCCGGGATCGGTCGCGTCGCCCGCAGCGGCGTCGGGGCTGGCGAACCCACTGTCGCCCGCTGCCACGAACCCCCCGTCGGCGGCCACCGTCGTCGGTGCCTTGGACGGGACCGTGGCGATGATCAGGAGTTGGACTGCGGCCAAGGCCGCCAACGGCAGCGTATCGACGCGCCAGCGTGCTGCGATTCACGATGGACCCCCGGGGGTGGGTTGGAGAATGCGGGTGCTGCGGCCCGGGATGGCCGGAGAGGTCAGTCCCGGTGGGTATCGCCCGGCTGGGCGAGCGTGACGGTTGTCACCCCCTGTTGAGATTCTGTCCCAAAATCGTCAACTCCTGCAGCCACGCCTTCCTTTTCCTCATCGCCGAGGACATCGGCAGCGGCAACGGTGCCCGCAAACAGCCCGCCCGACCCCCCAGCCCGGGCCTCACGGAGGAGACCCCGCACGTCGGTGCGCTCCTCGCCCTCGGGGACCTCGAGGCGGACCAAGGCCAAGGCTGCGCCGGCGGTGAACACGGCCGCCACCAACCAGATCAACCGGTAGTCGCCCGAGGCGTCGACGAGCACGGCACTGGCATACGCGGCCACCGACGTCAGAAGCGAGAACGGGCCGGCGAAGAGTCCGATGCTCTCGCCCAGACTCTCTCCCGGAGGGACGAGGCGCAGGAGGATCGGGATGCCGGCCACAATGGCGGCGACGGCCAGGGGCACCGCCACCGTGGCGGCGACGGCGAACATCCACAGTTCGGTGACGAAAACGTGGGCAGCGGCCGCCAAGGCGCCCACCACTGCCGCGCTGACCGCCAGGGTGCGGGGATGGGCCCGGCTGGCCAGGAAGACGCCAGGCACCGCCGCAATCACGCCCAACACCGTGGTCAGCACCGAGATGTCGACCAACTCGGGCGCACCGGCGCCGAGGACGTGGTTGGCCCACACAGGAAACAGACGGCTCGTCGCCGCTCCGGCCGCGCCGAGCAGCACGCCCGCGACGAGGAGGACCTTTGCGTTGGGGATCTCGAGCAAGGCGCGTAGTTCGGCCCGCCACGAGGTGGCCGCCGCCCGCTCGGCCGCTACTTGACTGGCCGGCGCCTCGCGCACCCACAAGCCGGTGGCCACGGCGGCGACGAGCAACCCGACCGCGGCCAGACGGTAGGTCAGCCCCCACGTCGAGGGATCGTCCTGGTGCCAGGTGAAGCGGATGACGCCGAGCACGACGAAGCCGGGGAGCAGCGTGACCAGTCCCATCGAGAGCACCGCCCGCACCCAGCGGCTCCGCCCGAAGACGTCGGGGGTCACGGCGAACCGTGCCACCCGCTGGACGATGGCGGCCTCGCGGGCGATGACGATCACGGCCACGAGCGCCCAGTAGCCCGGGACGACGGGAAACAGCCACACCGCGATGGCCGCGACGACGAGGCCGCCCACCATGTAGGGCACCCGGCGCCCGAACGAGGCCTGCGTGCGGTCAGACAAGCGCCCGGCGGCCGGGAACACGAAGAAGGACAGGTACTTGTGCGCCGTGGTGGCAAACGTGATGGCCACGGCCGTCGACGCCCGCGTCGCCACCAACAGCGTGAGGTACGAGCCCATGACGAGGCCGTAGGGCTGGGTCCCGATCCGGGCGAGGGCCAACCCGACGAAGCTCGACCGGCGGTGGTCGCGGGCCGCTGGCGCGGTGGCCGTCGTCACCCCTCGGGAACAGGGCTGGTGTCGAGAACGTGCTGGAGGTACTCGCGGTCGCCCATCGAGCGCGGAGTCGGCAAGGTAGAGCTTGCCGTATCGCTCGAAGTACAGGAGTTGCTTGAAGAGCATGAAGTTGGCCTGGGCGAACCCGGTGTCAGCAAAGCCGGATCCGATCACCCGCTTGCGCATCTGCTTGACCCTGGCCTTGCGGGCCTTCTTCTCGGCCTTGGTCTTGGCCACCCGCCGCCCGCTGCCCATCGGGCCGTCGCCGGGTCCGCTGAACGCGCCCGTGAGGTCGACCTCGCCGAAGGGACGGGTCAACATGGCCTCGATCTCCTCGCGAGCTTCGTCGGGTATCCCGCGGGGTTCGTCGTCGCCGTCTTCCGGAGCGAACGGACCCATCTCGGACAGGAAGGCGACGATCTCGGGCCAGGCGGTGGCGTCGCCGAGCACGGCCTCGACGAATCGACGGAACAGCTTGTGGGTCGGCCCGTCGAGGCGGCCCACGATGCCCCAGTCGATCATGCCGATGCGCCCGTCGCGCAGGAGCATCAGGTTGCCGGCGTGGATGTCGCCGTGGAACATGCCGAAGCGCAGGCCGGTGAGGAACCACGACTTGAGGAGGTCCTGCACCAAGGGAGCCGGATCGTGGCCCATCTCCTCGATGGCGGTCAGGTCGTCGATGGCCACGCCATCGAGGAAGCCCATGACGAGGACGTCGACTCCCGACAACTCGGGGATCGGCACGGGGACCACGATCCGCTCGAGGCCGGCGTCGGCGAAGAGCGAGGCGAAGTGGGTCATGGTGCGGGCCTCGTTGCGGAGATCGAGTTCCTCGGCCACCTGCACCCGGAAGCCGCGGAGGAACCGATAGAGCGGCCCGGCGATTCCGACGCCGCGCAAAGCGAGGAGCTTGAACAGCGGCTCCATCACGTCGAGGTCGATGGCCACCTGTTCGGCGATACCGGGGCGAAGCACCTTGACCGCCACCCGGCGCCCGTCGTGGAGCACCCCCTCGTGGACGACCGCCATCGATGCCGAGGCGATGGCCTCGGTGCTGAAGGAGGCGAAGGTCGCATCGAGCGGTCCCCCCGTGACCGACTCGACGGCGTTTCGGACCGAGGAGAACGCCACGGAGGGGCCGGTGTCGAGGCACCCGCGGAACTGGTCAGCCAGCGCGGGACCGAACGCTCCGGGCGACGACCCGATGAGTTGGCCGAACTTGAGGTACGTCGAGCCCAACTCGTCGAAGGCCGAGCGCAGACGACGGCCCGTCTCGACGCTGTCTGCCGGACGCTTCCGAGCCCGGTCGACCAGCACCGGACCGAGGTGGCGGGCGAACGTGGCCATGGTGCGGGCGCTGCGGGTCGTGCGCCGGAGCCGAGTCCCCTCGGGGAGGTCGATGGCGACCGGCGGCACGTAGGTGAGGGCAGTCATGGGTGGCGGAGCTCCGTCCGGTCAGGCGAGGTGTCGGTGGTGGGGAGAAGCGAGTCGACCAGTCGGTCGGAGAGGTGGTTCCAGTCGTCGGCCGCGACGGGTTCGAGGCGGAGGGCACGCACGACGAGCGAGCCGAGGGCCAAGGTCATGGCCAGCCGGGACACGGCGGCTGGGGCGAGATCGTCGGCCACCGCCCGTCGATCGGCGGCCAGTTCGAGCACGGCGACGAGCGCGGCCTCACGATCGGCCACATCGCGCACCAGGCGGGCAGCGGCCTCGGGGTCGCGCCGGGCCGCAACGGCCGACTCGATGAGCAGCGAACCGTCGTCGTCGGCCGGCGGCCGGCCCAAGCGCTTGGCCAGGGCCCGGAGCACCTCGACGACGTCGCCGCCGCCCAGGCCCTCGACCAGCGAGCCCAACTCGTGGGCACCCGCGTCGCCGGTCGCCTCGGCCAACAGCTCGGCCTTGGACCGGAAGTGGGCGTAGATCGCCCCCGTCGTCAGTCCCGCCTCGCGGGCGATGTCGCCCACCCGGGCCCCACCGAAGCCCTGCTCAGCCAGCACACGGCCGGCGGCGGCCAGCAGGCGGGCTCGCGTCTCTTCCGCCGTCACCCCCGCGATGCGCCCCATGGGGTTAAAAGTAACCGATATTCTTTACTGCAACAACCCCCCACCGTTTTGGGCAGGACGAGAGCGCGATCGCGCTCTCACCCTGCCCAAAACGAGTGGTGGAACTTAGAGCTGCATGCTCTTGATCTCGAGGAACTCCTCGAGGCCGTACTTGCCAGCCTCACGACCCTTGCCCGACTGCTTGAAGCCGCCGAAGGGCGCCATCGGGTTGAAGCCGCCGCCGTTGACGTCGACCATGCCGGTACGGATCTGACGGGCCACGGCCTGGGCCTTGTCCTTGTCGCCGGCCCACACCGCGCCGGCCAAGCCGTAGATGGTGTCGTTGGCGACCTGGATGGCCTCTTCTTCGGAGTCGACCGGGATGATCGACAGCACGGGGCCGAAGATCTCCTCCTGGGCGATGGTCATGTCGTTGCGCACGTCGGAGAAGACGGTGGGCTTGACGAAGTAGCCCTTGTCGAGGCCTTCGGGCTGCTCGGCGCCGCCGGTCAGGAGCTTGGCGCCTTCTTCGACACCCTTGTTGATGTAGTCGCGCACCCGGGTCTGCTGGGCGGCGGACACGAGGGGGCCGAGGCGGGTGGTGGCGGCGAAGGGATCGCCGGGCGTGAAGCCCTCGGCGGCGGCGATGGCCAGCGCCTCGATCTCGGCCAGCTTCGACCGGGGCACGATCATGCGGGTGAGGGCCGTGCAGGTCTGACCCGAGTTGAGGAAGGCGCCGCCGACGCCGGCGGGCACGGCCTTGGACAGGTCGGCGTCCTCGAGGATGATGTTGGGCGACTTGCCGCCGAGTTCGAGCGCAACCCGCTTGACGGTCTGGGACGCGACCTCGCTGACTCGCTTGCCGGCGCGGGTCGAACCGGTGAACGACACCATGTCGACGTCGGGGTGCTCGGCGATGCGCTCACCCACGACGGGGCCGACACCGGTGACGAGGTTGAACACGCCGTTGGGCAGGCCCACGTCATTGATGACGTCGGCGAGGATGAACGCGTTGAGCGGAGCGACCTCGGACGGCTTCAACACGACGGTGTTGCCAGCAGCGAGCGCCGGGGCGACCTTGAGCGCGATCTGGTGGAGGGGGTAGTTCCACGGGGTGATGGCGCCGACGACGCCGACGGGCTCCTTGACGATGAGCGAGTTGCCGATCGTCTCTTCGAACTCGTAGGTCGCCAGCAGCGCCTGCATCGAGCCGAAGGTCATGAGCGGCAGACCGGCCTGGATCATGTTGGAGAGGTTCAGCGGCATGCCGACCTCCTTGGACACGACGTCGGCGATCTCACCCATGCGAGCCTGGAGGCCCTCGGTGATCCGCTGGAGGTACTTGCCCCGCTCCTCGACCGAGGTCTTCGACCAGCCGGGGAACGCGGCCTTGGCGGCGGCGACGGCCTTGTCGACGTCGTCCTTGGTCCCCTCGGGGATCCGGCCCATGACCTCTTCGGTCGTGGAGTTGATGACGTCGATGGTGGTGGTGCCGGTCGAGGCGACCCACGCCCCGTCGATGAACAGCTTGTCGCGATCAATCATGTGTATTGGGCCTCCTGAGGGCGTCGCGGGTGCGGAAATGACCCTAGCGTCCGACTCGAACGCGTGCATTACGGTCGTTACTTCGGTAGTCTAATCATGTGACCACCGAACAGACTGGCTCCGAGCCGCGCACGAGCGGCGGACCAGCGAGCACGCCCGTCGCCGCGGCCAGAGCCGCGGCCCGCTTCTCCAAGTCGATGGAGGTGGCGTTGGCCGACGTCAACCTCTCCTTGCCCCAGTACCGACTGCTGGCGTTTCTCTCCGGCGGCCCCGAACGGGCCACCGCCCTCGCCGGCTGGCTCGACGTGAGCCCGCCGTCGCTCACTGCACTTGTCGACGGCGCCGTCGCCCGCAAGCTCGTCGAGCGCGTCGCCTCCGAGGAGGACCGACGATGCGTGCGGCACGTCATCACCTCCGACGGCAACGAGGCTCTCGCCCGGGCCGATGAGGCCGTCGCAATCCGGCTGGCAGAGGTCACCGAGCACCTCTCGCCCGCCCAGTCCCGCAAGGCCCTCGAGGGGCTCGAGCTTCTGGGCAAGGCCCTCGATCTCGCTCGCCAGGCGAGAGACAACGAACCTACGACCGCTGGGAGCCGATAAGTGACCACCGTCCTCGAACCACCGAGTGGTGAAGCCGTCCCGCTGCCCCCTCTCGCCAGCGGTCGGATTCCCGTACCGCCGCCGGCGCGATTCGAGCCCCCGCGGTCGTCGATCGACCCGGACGCATCGAAGTCGTGGTGGCGGCGAATGGCGCCGATCGTGTTGGCCCACAAGCCGATCGTGTTCAGCGGCCTCAGCTGTGCCCTGGTCACGCTCCTCTTGCAGCTCGCCATCCCGCGCTTGTTGCGGATGACGCTCGACAAGTCGGTGCTCCCGGCGTTCGCCCGTCGGATTGCCCCGCAGTTGGCCGAGCGCCGAGGCGTGCCCGTCGACGTCGTCCTCTCCCGCATCCCGGTGCCCCAGCCGCTGCTGCACTTCGTGCTGCTGATCGGCGCCATCGCGCTGGTCCGGTTCTTCATCGGATTCGTGTACCGGTACAACCTGCAGCGGATGTCGTTCGCCATCGAGTACGACCTGCGAAACATCATGTACCACAAGTTCTCGACGCTCTCGTTCTCCTATTTCGACCGGATGCAGAGCGGCCAGTTGATCTCCCGGGCCAACTCCGACATCCGCTCGGTCCAGATGTTCCTCGCGTTCGCCCCGACCGTGGTGATCTCGATGATCACCTTCGTGGTCGCCTTCGGTCTCATGGCCACCACCAGCGTGTCGCTCGCCATCGTGGCCGTCATCACCCTCCCGGGCGTGTACTTCACCGGCACCAAGATGCGCTCGAAGATGTTCCCGGTTTCGTGGATCGTCTCGGCCCGCCAGGCCGACGTCGCCACCATCGTCGAGGAGAACGTCACCGGCACGCGCGTCGTGAAGTCGTTCGCCGCCGAGCCCGATCAGATCGGACTGCTCGACAAGGCCGCCGAACGGTTGCGCTGGGCCGCATCGCTCCAGGTCGACATCCGGGCCCGCTACTCCCCCTTCATGCAGAACCTGCCCCGCCTCGGCCTGGCCATGGTGCTGCTCTACGGCGGCCACCTCTACCTGCAAGGCGACGTGAGCATCGGAACCATCATCGAATTCAACGCCTACGTCGTGATGCTCCAGGCGCCGTTCATGATGCTCGGCTTCTTGATGATGATGGGGCAGCGGGCGGCGGCCTCGGCCGGCCGCATCTTCGAGATCCTCGACGAAGAACCCGAGATCCTCGACCGGGCCGGCGCCATCGATCTCGTCGAACCCGAGGGAGACGTCCGCTTCGACAACGTGTCGTTCGCCTACACCGCCAACGGGCCCAAGGTGCTCGACGGCTTCGATCTGGCGATGGCGCCAGGCGAGACCGTCGCCCTCGTCGGCCGCACGGGCACCGGCAAGTCGACCGCAGCCCGACTCCTCCCCCGCTTCTACGACACCACCGAAGGCGCCATCCGCATCGACGGCCACGACGTGCGTGACCTCACCGTCGAGAGCCTGCGGTCGCACATCGGCCTCGTCCTCGACGAGCCGTTCCTCTTCTCCGAGACGATCCGCAACAACATCGCCTACGGCCGGCCCGACGCCACCCAGGAGGAGATCGACGCCGTGTCGGCCGCCGCCGGCGTCACCGAGTTCGTCGACAAGCTCCCGGACGGGTTCGACACCATGGTCGGCGAGCGGGGCTACACGCTCTCGGGCGGCCAGCGGCAACGCATCGCCATCGCCCGCACGCTGCTCGTCAACCCTCGCATCCTGATCCTCGACGACGCGACGTCGGCCATCGACGTCCAGGTCGAGCACGAGATCCACGGCGCGCTCACGACCCTCATGAAGGGCCGCACGACGCTGATCATCGCCCACCGGCTCTCGACGATCTCGCTCGCCGACCGCGTCGTGCTGCTCCAACACGGCAAGATCGCCGCCGACGGGACGCACGCGAAGTTGATGGCGACGGTGCCCGCCTACGCCGAGGTGCTGGCCCGAGCCGAGGAGGAGTGGCACGAAGTCCACGATCCGAAGCCCGAGCCCGAGCTCCCGCCCCGCATGCGAGTGATGAAGCGAATGATGGAGAACGGCCCGCCAGGAGGCGGCATGGGCGGCCCGCCCATGCCGGGCGGCCTACCGATGGGAGGTTCGTGATGGCGTGGGGTGGAGGTGGCGGATTCGGACCGCCTGGTGGTGGAGGTCGACCCGGTCAGGTCGCCGGTCTTCCCTTCGCAGGCATCCCGCCGGAGATGATGAAGGGCGTCGAGAACCTCCTGGCCAAAGAGCCCGAGCACGAGGTCTTCGCCGTCGACTTCTCCAACGTGACGCCCGAGGAGCAGAAGGGCTTCACGCTCACGAAGCTGCTGAAGCCGCATTGGTGGGCGTTGGCCATCGGCGTCGTGCTCGTTGCCGTCGAGACCATCAGCCTGCAGGTCGGCCCCCAGCTCACGCAGCGGGCCATCGACAAGGGGATGCTGACCCGCGACTTCGGCGTGGTGAAGTTGATGGCCGCGCTGTACCTGGGGTCGATCGTCCTCAACGGACTGGCGTCGACCGTTCGCATCTCGTGGACGGGGCGACTTGGCCAGAAGCTGATGAAGTCGCTGCGGGTGCGGGTGTTCTCCCACATCCAGCGGTTGTCGCTCGACTTCTTCACCGACGAGAAGGCGGGCCGCATCATGACCCGCATGACGAGCGACGTCGAGGCGCTCTCCGACCTGCTCCAGGACGGAATCATCAACCTCATCGTCCAGGCGTTCACGCTCTTCTACGTGATCACCGTGTTGTTCACGATGAACGTGCGCCTGGCGACGATCGTCGTGTTCGCCATCGTCCCGGTGATGACGCTCATGACGCTGTGGTTCCGGAGTGAGTCCGAGAAGGGGTACGCCGCCGTTCGCGAGCGCATCGCCGACGTGATGGCCGACCTCCAGGAAAGCCTTTCGGGTATCCGCATCGTGTCGGCCTACAACCGCCACCGCTACAACGAGGTCAAGCACCGCAACATCGTCGGCGACCACAAGGTCGCCAACGAGGGCGCGGCCAAGGTGGCCGCCGTCTACGGGCCGGGCGCCGATTCGGTCGGCGTCCTCGCCCAGGCGCTGGTGCTCCTCCTCGGCGGTCGCATGGTGTTCGCCGGCACGCTCCAGCCCGGTCAGCTGATCGCATTCGTGCTGTACGTGAGCGCGTTCTTCGCTCCCATCCAGCAACTCGTCCAGCTGTACAACACCTACCAGTCGGGTCAGGCTGCCGTGGCCAAGCTGCGCGACCTGCTCGACACCGAGCCGACCGTGGCCGAGAAGCCCGACGCCATCGACCTTCCCGCCATCGAGGGCGAGATCACGTTCCAGGATGTCGAGTTCGGTTACGTGGATGGCCAGCCCGTGCTGCGTGACCTCAACCTCACCATCGCCGCCGGGGAGACGTTCTCGCTCGTCGGTACCACCGGAGCGGGCAAGTCGACCATCGCCAAACTGGTCACCCGCTTCTACGACCCGACCGCCGGACGCGTGCTGGTCGACGGCTACGACCTGCGCGACGTGACCCTCCGGTCGCTGCGACGCCAACTCGGGGTAGTCCCCCAGGAGCCGTTCCTCTTCGGTGGCACGTTGCGCGACAACATCGCCTTCGCCCGGCCGGGCGCCACCGACGAAGACCTGATGGAGGCCTGCGAGGCCGTGGGTCTCGACGACCTCGTCAACCGGCTCGCCGGCGGTCTCGATGCTCCGGTCTACGAGCGGGGTTCGTCGCTCTCCTCGGGCGAACGCCAACTCCTCGCCCTGGCTCGCGCCTTCCTGGCGTCGCCTCGGGTGCTCATCCTCGACGAGGCCACGTCGTCGCTCGACCTCCGCTCCGAGGCGGTCATCGAGCGGGCCCTCGACAACGTGCTCGAAGGCCGTACCGCGATCATCATCGCCCACCGCCTGTCGACGGCCATGCGGGCCGACCGCATCGCGGTGGTCAACGATGGGCGCATCGTCGAGCTCGGTTCGCACGACGAATTGGTGGCCAAGGGCGGGATCTACTCGGGCATGTTCGCCACGTGGATCTCCCACAACGTCGCCGCCGCCGAGTAGCCAACTAGCCAGCGTCGAGCACCTGCTGCAGCCTCGCCCCGGCCCGGCCGATCTCCTGACCCAGGAGACGGTCGACGCCGGGCAGGCTCGGCGCGCCGCCGTAGTGGAGGTGCACATCGACGGCGACCGTTCCGGCCGCGCTTCCCGGGGCGATGCCGACAGCCAAGATCCACGCCGGGTGGTCGCGTCCGTCGGTCTCCCGCCGCTCGAACCGCACGCCGGTGCCCGTGGTCGATTCGACCCGTTGCATGCCGCACCCGTTTCGTCCGACGGAGGGGGCCCAACCGTCCCACGAGGTCGACCGACCAGGCCGGCCCCTCGTCTCCGGCGTCGCTTCGGTCGGGTCGGGCTCGGTCCACGATCGACAACCATTGCGGGTAGGTGGCCAGGTCGCCAGAGCACGGCTGCGACCACGTCGAGACCGCCCTCGACCTCGGTCCGGCCCCGGATGTCCACCGCCGCAGCCTCGCGCCCAGGGCGACGCTTGACAAGGACTTCGGGCCGACAACGGCGAAGATTGGCCTGATGCGGTATCGGGGGAGCGCCGGACAGCGAGGACGACGGGTGCTCGCCGCCTGTGCCGTGGACGCCTGTTCGTCGTCGCGGGCGGACACCCGGCGCCGGCCGGCGCGGCCGACGGCCCGTTCCGCTTCGCCCAGGGCACCATGCAGGTGCCCGAGGCGGTCGGCCTCGTGCGCATCACCATCGAGCGCACCGACTTGCCGGTGTCGCGGACCATCGTCGACTACCGCACCGAGGGAGCCACGGCCCTTCCCGGCTCCGACTACGAGGAGTCGGCAGGGACGCTGGTGTTCGAAGTCGGCGAGACGGCCGCCACGTTCACCGTCCCGATCCTCGACGACACCGTCCCCGAGGGCAGGGAGCATTTCGTCATCCGACTCGTGGGGCGATCGAGCCCCGGGGCGTGGGCCCCGCTCACGATCCTCGACGACGATCGGCCGGCCGACACCGGCGTCGTTGCGCCCGGCGGCGATGACCAGTCGGCTACCGAATTGGCGTCATCGTCGCGCTCGGGAGGTGCCGCCCCCGCCGCCAACGCAGTCGCCGGATCAGCCGCCATCCGCACCACGCCCCGGGTTGCGGCGCCCGCTCGCCCCCGGTTGCGACAGGTGATCGTCCGGCAGAGCCCCTCGGCACCCTTCGAGTTGCGGGCGGCGGCGCCGCCAGCCGACTCCGACTCGAGGTCGGGCTACCCGGGCCGCCTCGATCCGTTGCTCGCGACCCTCGCCGGGCTGGTGTTCGCTCGCGTCGCCGCCGAGTTGTGGTTTCGCGTTCGCATGGCCGTCGTGTGAAAAGACACGGCAGCGGGGCCGTTGGCCGACCTCCGCGTGATCGATTGTGCGACGGTCGTGGCCGGGCCCGGCGCCGCCCGCCACCTCGGCGACTTCGGCGCCGACGTCATCAAGGTCGAGCGCCCCGGGGTGGGCGACGGCACCCGCACGCTCGGCTGGCGAGACCCCGACGACGACGTCACGCTCTGGTGGAAGTTGCTCGGCCGCAACAAGCGCACCATCGAACTCGACCTCAAGGACGACGCCGACCGCGACCGGTTTCTGCGTCTCGTCGCTACCGCCGACGTGGTGATCGAGAACTTTCGCCCGGGCACGCTCGAACGATTGGGGCTCGGCCCCGACGTCCTCCTCGAGCGCAACGCCGGTCTCGTCATCACCAGGGTCAGCGGGTTCGGGCAGACCGGCCCTTACGCGGCCCGACCGGGGTTCGCCACGCTGGCCGAGGCGCTGAGCGGATTCGCCGGCCTCAACGGCGAACCCGACGGCGCTCCCCTGCTCCCGCCCGTGGCCCTGACCGACGAGGTCACGGCGCTGGCGGCTGCGTTCGCCACCATGGTCGCTGTCCATTCTGGCGTCGGCCAGGTGGTCGACGTGAGCCTGCTCGAGTCGATGCTCCAGATGATGGGGCCGCTCCCTTCGGCTGCCGATCGGCTCGGCTACGACCAACCCAGGCTCGGCTCGGGCATCCCCTACTCGGTGCCCCGGGGGACGTACCCGACGCGCCGACGGTCAGTGGGTGGCGATCTCGACCTCGTCCGAACCGGTGGCGGCCCGAGTGATGGCCCTCGTCGGCCTCGGCGGCGACGACCGCCTGACCACGAGCGCGGGGCGGGTGGCCGAGCGCGACCTGGTCGACGCCGCCGTCGCCTCGTTCTGCCGGGCCCGGACCTCGGCCGAGGTCATCGACGCGTTCGTGGCCGCCGACGCCGCCATCGCCCCGGTGTTGGCGATGACCGAGGTCCTCACCGACCCTCACGTGGTCGAGCGGGGCATCCTCGACGAGCACCACGGGGTCCGCATGCCCGGTCCGATCGCCCGACTCTCGGCCACACCGGGAAGCATGCGCTGGCTCGGCCGGCCCCCGGGCGCCGACACCGCCGACGTCCTCTCCGAACTCGACCCCTGACCCGCCGCCTGCGGCCCGCCTCAGCGTTGGAGTGGCCGAAGTGGTCGTCCCAACCCGTTGCGGTGGCCCTTCGGGCCGCCGCAACGGCCACAACAACGCGATGGAGCGACCGGAACGGCCACCCCAACGCGTCGGGTCAGACCGGGGCGAGGGGGGTGTGGGGCTCGGGGGGAAGGTCGACCACGATGCCGTCGCCAGGACGGACATCGCCGCCGGTAACCACGATGCCCATGACCCCGGCGAGACGAGCGGTGATCTCGCCGTCGGCGTCGCGGAGCAGACATGCCTCCATGAGTCCCGAGGCCACCCCGTTGAGCTGACCGCACGGATTGCGCAGACCAGTGAGTTCGACGATGGCCTCGCCCCCGAGGCGGAGACGGGTTCCCACCGGGAGCGAACGCAGGTCAAGGCCGGCGGTGGTCACGTTCTCGCCCATCGCGCCGGCGGCAACGTCCATCCCCGAATCCCGCAACCCGTCGTGGAGCTCAGACGGAATCAGGTGGACTTGACGCAGGTTGGGTGCCTCGGCGTCGCGACGCACACGCGACCGGTGCTTGACCGTGGCGCCGGCGTGGGCATCACCATCGACCCCGTGGCCGGCGACGAGCCGGACGACCGCTTGGTTTGCCTTGGCCATCGAGTGCGTCGGGCTCACGCTCACTGCTGTCACCGCTCCCGTCATTCCCCCAGTCTGGCCCGAGCCTGAGGAAGTCTGGTCGCCATGGACGCCGCCACCCATCACTATTCCGTCTCCTGCTCATGGTCGGGCAGTACTGCAGACGGCTACGACGCCTACGAGCGCGCCCACCGCGCCACCATCGGCGGCGTGCAGGGGGTGCTCGACCTCAGCGCTGACCCTGCCTTCGGCGGCGACCCGAGCACCCTCAACCCGGAGCAACTCGTGGTGCTGGCCGCGTCGTCGTGCCAGTTGCTCAGCTTCCTCGCTGTCGCGGCGCGCGCCCGAATCGCCGTCGTCGACTACACCGACGACGCCGAAGGGTTCATGCCCGAGGACGACCAACCAGTGCGCATCACGTCAATCCTCCTCCGGCCTCGCATCCAGGTTGCTCCGGGACCCACCCTCGAGCGAATCCTTCACCTCACCGAGGTCGCCCACCGTGAGTGCTTCATCGCCAATTCGCTACGGAGTGAGATCCGTATCGAACCCACTGTCGTCTTCGGCTGACGCCAGTGCAGCGAGCACCTCGGCCGGCCGGGGGTTGACCAGTCCGCGGCCGGCGACGACCACCGTCGGCACCGTCTCGTTGCCCCGAGCCACGCTCCGGACAAAGGCGGCCGCCTCGGGGTCGTCCCAGATGTTGTGCGGCTCCATCTCGACCCCGGCGGCGTCGAGGCGAGCGTGGAGCGAGGTGCAGAACCCACACCCGGGACGCCAGTAGAACGTGACGGACTGGGCCATGTCTCCATCCTGCCCAAGTTGTGGCGATACCGTCACCACCGTGGACGGGCCCAAGCCGATGCCGGCGGCCGAGATTGACGTCGACGCCACGCTCGTCCGCCGCCTCATCGACGAGCAATTCCCCGATCTCGCACGTCTTCACCTCGCCCCGGTGGACGCAGGTTGGGACAACGTCGTTTTTCGGCTCGGTTCCGACTGGTGCGCCCGCCTGCCTCGCCGAGCAATGGGCGCGGCGCTCGTCGAGGTCGAACAACAGTGGCTCCCACAACTCGCTCCCCGGCTGCCCCTCCCTGTGCCCGTCCCGATCCGGGTCGGACGTCCAGGCGTCGGCTACCCGTTCCCCTGGACGATCTCTCGTTGGATGCCCGGCGAGATCGCCGCCCGACGTCGACCCGACGACCTCGATTTGACCGCGGAAGTCCTCGGTGGCTTCCTGCGCGCCCTGCACCAACCCGCTGCGCCCGACGCCCCCGCGAACCCCTTACGCGGCGTGGCGCTCGCTGAACGCGACGCGACGACCCGCGGCCGCGGTCACCGCTCTCCGCGGCACCTTCCTCGCAGGCGGGCTCGCCGATGAGCTCCTCGACCGGTGGGAGCGGGCGCTGACGCTGCCCAAGTGGCCCGGACCCGCAGTGTGGATCCATGGCGACCTGCACCCTGCCAACCTCGTCGTCGACAACGGCCAGCTTTCGGCCGTGATCGACTTTGGCGACCTCACGGCCGGCGACCCGGCCACCGACCTCGCCGTCGCGTGGAGCCTTCTCGACACCGCCGACCAACGCCACCGGCTCCGGACGGCCGCCGGCTACGCCGCCGACGACGACACGTGGGGTCGCGCCCGGGGCTGGGCGGTGGCGTTCGCCGCCGTCTACCTGGCCAACTCGGCCGACAACCCGACGATCGCCGGGGTCGGACGCCATCTCCTTCGGACGGTTCTTTCCTCCGGAGAGTGAGTGACGCCGAGGCCGCTCGTCTCGGCGGGAAATCCATCCACGCCGGTTTGGTCCCACGGTACGCTGGGACAATGACGACTGACGGAGAACCGCTCACGGTTGACCGAGTACAGCTCGGCGTCCGGATGGAACGGAGCCTGGTGAAGGTGCTGAAGGGTTTGGCCGAGTTCGAGAACCTCACGTTGGGCCAATTGCTCGAAAAGATCGTCCTGCACTCGTTCGAGCCCGTCCCCGGCGAGGAGGGCGAACAGGCATGGAGTGCATTGGGCAAGCGGTCGCTCGCCGCCGTCGCCGACCTCAAGCGCGTCTACGGCCTCGACTACGACATGCACGCCTTCCGGCGGTTCCAAGACCTCGACGAGTAGTGGCCGCCTAGGGTCACGGCGTGACGCGCTGGCTCGAGAATTGGGCTCCGATGGCGCTGGCCCGGGCCACCTGGCGAGCCAGCCCGCCGCTCGCCGCCATCTGGTGGGGGCTAGTGGCGATACGGGCCGCGCTCCCGGCGGGGTTGACGCTCGGGCTGGGCGCGCTGGTGGCGGCCATCGTCGATGGACGGCCGGTGACCGGTCCGTTGCTCGTGGTCGGTGGCTCCTTCGCAGTGTTGAGCATGTCATCGCCGATCCACACGCAGATCGGTTCGATCCTCGGTGACATGACCTCGGGGTGGCTGCAGACAGCGCTGACGGACGCGTGTGCCAGCCCGCCCGGGATCAGTCACCTCGAGCGACCGGGTCTGTCGGACGAGCTGACGATGGGCCGAGACTTCGATCTCGGGATCACCGGGCCGCCGATGTCGGTCGCCCTCGGGTTCATCTCGGCTGGCTTGGTGGCGCTCGGCGGCGGGGTGGCCCAGACCGTGGTCCTCGGCACGGTCCTGTGGTGGGCGCCGTTCGTGATCGGTGGAGCGTGGCTCTCGACGCACTGGCTGTTGCGGGAGAGCTCAGTCTGGTCGAATCGCACCGATCCCGATGTGATGGCCGAACAGCGCCACGCCGACTACGCCTACCGTCTCGCCGTCGAGGCCCAGCCGGCCAAGGAGCTACGCGTCTTCGGGCTCGGCGAGTGGACCGTCGAGCGTTTCGCCTCCCGCCGGCGCCGCCTCGTCGACCTGCAATGGACGGCGATGCGGCTACGCCAGCGATCGTTGTTGGCCGTCTTCGCGGTGCTCGGCGGTGCGCACGCGCTGGTCCTCGTGCCGTTGGTGTCGTCGGCCATACACGGGGACCTCGGCATCGGCAGCATCGTGGTCGGGGCGCAGGCCCTCCTCGGCGCCAGCGCGCTCGCTGTCGGAGGCTTCGCCTGGGCGCTCGAGGGTGCGGCGCAGCCGGTGCTCGTCGTCGAACGACTGGGCAAGCGCATGGCCGAGGAGGGCGCACTCGACACCTCGGGTGCCACCGAGGCCGCGGCCGGGCTCCCCGCGGAATCGATCCGATTCGAAGACGTCGGCTTCACGTACCCGAGCGGCGGCGCGCCGGTGTACCACCATCTCGACCTCACGATCCCGGCGGGAAAGTCGCTGGCCATCGTCGGACGCAACGGGGTCGGGAAGACGACGCTGGTCAAGTTGCTGTGCCGGCTGTACGACCCGACGTCCGGGACCATCACCGTCGATGGTCGCGATCTCCGGACCTTCGACGTCGAGTCGTGGCGGCGACGGGTCAGCGTCGTGTTCCAGGACTTCGTCCGCTTCGAGCTCTCCCTGCGCCGGAACGTCGTGCTGGATGGCACGTCGATCGACGATGACGCGCTCGCTGAGCCTCCTCGAGGTCGCCGGCGCCGCCGGGCTCGCCGAGCTCGATCAGCCTCTCTCGAAGGCCCAGCCCGGGGGCACCGACCTGTCCGGTGGACAGTGGCAGCGGGTTGCACTCGCTCGGGCCCTTGCGTCGGTGCAGCTGGGCGCAGGAGTCGTCATCCTCGATGAGCCCACCGCCCAACTCGACGTGCGGGGCGAGGCGGCCATCTTCGAACGGCTGCTGGCCGCAACCGCCGGCTGCACCACCATCCTGATCTCCCACCGCTTCTCCACCGTGCGTCACGCCGATCACATCGTCGTCATCGAGGACGGGCTCGTCGTCGAACAGGGCTCGCACGACCAGTTGATGTCCAGCGCCGGTCGATACAAGGAGATGTTCGATCTCCAAGCCTCCCGCTTCAATGAGAGCGAGCTTCCCGACCTCGACGACGTCGAGGCCGACTTGCTCGAGGCGTCCGAAGAGTCCGAGGTGATCGGATGACCGCGACCGACGACGACGCCCTCGCCGACCTCCCGGGCCAGCGCCCGGCCATCCTTCACCTGCTGCGCCTGGGCTTTCGGTTCGAGCCGGCGCTGTTGTGGATCTCATTCGGCTCGACAGCTCTGGGTGCGCTGCCCGATGCACTCGTCGCGTTGTGGCTGGGCCTCATCGCCAAAGCGTTGAGTTCCCCAGGCGAGCCCGATCGGACGCTCCTGGTGATCGCCGCCATCGGCATGGCCTTCTCCTCCGTCGGCGGCTGGGTGGTGACCGCAGGAAGCCAGCGGTTGCACGATCGTTTCCGCCAGCGGCTCGCCGTCGCCCTCGAGACCCACGTCGCCCGATTGCAGGCCACCACCGTCGGCATCGAGCAGCACGAGCGACCCGAGGTGCTCGACCGTCTCGCCATGCTGCGCGACCAGGTGTTCACGCTCGACCACATCTTCTTGTCGCTCTTCGGCTCGCTCGGCATCGCGCTCCGACTCGTCGTCGTCATGGGTGTTCTGGCGACGGTGCACCCGGCCATGTTCCTGCTCGGCGTCGCCGCCCTTCCTCCCGTGGTCGTCGCCGCCGGCGTCGGAAGAAAAGTCTCTGCCGTCTGGGAGGGCGAGGCCGCCAACCGCCGCCTGGCCCGCCACCTCTTCGTCCTTCAGACCGAGGCTCCGTCGGCCAAGGAGTTGCGGGTTGCCAGCGCCACCGGCGTGGTCTCCACCGACCGCGAGACGGCGTGGGACGACTATCAGCGGCCCGTGCGACGGATACGCCTGCGGGCCGGGCTTGCGCAAACGGCGGCGTGGTCGGTGTTTGCCACGGCCTTCGTCGCCGCCATCGTCATCTCGGCCGCGCGATTCGCGCAACGCCGCCGCTGCGCTGATCGTCGTCGCCGCCGGCGCCCGTCTCACCGCCTACATCGGGCTCGCAGCCACCGAGGTCAACACCTGGGGCTTCTTCGTCCAAGGATCTCAGCGGTTGCTCTGGCTCGAAGACCTCGTCGAACGGCGTCGCCGCAACGCGGACGGCGTACCACCAACTCGGCTGAAGGATGGCATCACGCTCGAGCAGGTTTCCTTCCGCTATCCCGGCGTCGATCAGCCGCTCGTCCTCGAGCACGTCGATCTTCACCTCCCCGCGGGTTCGGTGGTGGCCATCGTGGGCGAGAACGGCGCCGGCAAGTCGACGCTGATGAAGCTGCTGGCCAAGCTCTACGAACCGACCGAGGGTCGCATCCTCGTGGACGATGTCGACCTCATCAGCCTCGATGCCGTGGCGTGGCGTGAGCGGATGGCGGGCGCCTTCCAGGACTTCGTGCGCTTCGAGCTTCCGGCGCAGAGCTCAGTCGGCCTCGGCGACCTCCCGCGAGTCGACGACTCCGTGGCCGTCACCGATGCCATCGAGCGTGCCGGGGCGGTCGACGTCATCGAGCGCCTTCCCGATGGGCTGTCGACGCAGTTGGGGCCGAGCTGGCCCGGAGGCGTCGACCTCTCTGGCGGTCAGTGGCAGAAGGTCGCGCTGGCCCGCGGGCTCGTGCGGGAGGATTCGCTCCTCGTCGTTCTCGACGAGCCGACGTCCGCCCTCGACGCCGAGACCGAGCACGCGCTCTTCGAACGCTTCGCCGACCAAGCGCGGGTGGCGTCCGAGGCCGGGCGGGTCACCGTTTTGGTGTCCCACCGCTTCTCCACCGTCCGCATGGCCGACCTCATCGTCGTGCTCTCCGGCAACAGGGTCGTGGAGGTCGGAACCCACGACGACCTCTCGGCCCGCGGCGGTACGTACGCCGAGCTCTACGCCATCCAGGCATCCGCCTACCGCTAGAACGTGGAGCCCGTCCGTTTTGGGCACCACCAGAGCGCGATCCGCGCTCTGGTCCTGCCCAATTGCTGCGTGGGCGCTGAGGGACTCGAACCCCCGACCTCTGCCGTGTGAAGGCAGCGCTCTAACCAACTGAGCTAAGCGCCCGGTGCGGGGCGCCACTGTAGCGAGGTTCGAGGACGGCGCGATGATCGACAGATGCGCATCGGTGTCATCGCTCCGCCTTGGACTCCGATCCCGCCCGTGCTCTACGGCGGCATCGAGGTCATCGTCGACCAGCTGGCGACGGGTTTCCAGGCCGCCGGTCACGAGGTGCTGCTCTTCACGACGGGCGATTCGACCTGCGACGTGCCTCGACGTCACCACCTCGACCATGCCGCCGGCACCCGCATCGGCCACAGCGCCCCGGAGCTCCGCCACGTCCTCGCCGCCTACGACGTGATGGACGAGTGGGGGGCCGACGTCATCCACGATCACACCCTGGCGGGGCCGATACTCGCAGCGGAAACGAGAAATGCGTCGGCGCCGGTGGTCACGACGATGCACAACCAATTCGACACCGAGCTCACCGAGCTCTATCGCCGGGCGTCGCATCGGGTCCCGATCGTCGCCATCAGCCATGCGCAGCGCCGTCCAGTCCCCGATCTCCCCATCGCTCGGGTGATCCATCACGGCGTCCGGGCGGACGACTTTCCGGTCGGCGACGGCGACGGCGGCTACCTCCTCTTCCTGGGTCGAATGTCACCCGACAAGGGTCCCCACCGAGCGATGGAGGCGGCCTACAAGGCCGGGAAGCGCTTGATCATGTGCGCCAAGATGCGCGACCCGTGGGAGTTCGACTACTTCGACGAGTACGTCCGCCCTTACCTCAACGACGACATCCGGTATCTCGGCGAGGTCGCCCACGAGCGCAAGCTCGAGCTGCTGGCCGGCGCCGAAGCGCTCCTCTTCCCCATCCGTTGGAACGAGCCCTTCGGCATGGTCATGATCGAGGCCCTGGCCTGCGGCACCCCCGTGCTCGCCTTCCCCGAGGGCGCAGTACCCGAGGTCATCGAGGACGGACGGACCGGCGTGCTCTGCCACGACGTCGCTGACCTGACCGAGGCCATCGGACGCATCGGTCAGTTGGATCGGGCCGCGTGTCGCGCTGCCGTCGAGGGCTACTTCTCCACCGACCGTATGGTGCGCGAGTACCTCGACCTGTTCACGACGTTGGTGACCCAATCGACGCCATCGACGGCACGGGCTGGCCGGGGCTGAGCACGGCCTCCATGGCCGCCATGCTTCGGAGCACGACCTGGTCGCCGTGTTGGGGTCCGATCAGCTGTAGCCCGACCGGGAGGCCATCGGGCGTGAACCCGGCACACACTGATCCCGCTGGCGAACGGGTCATGTTGAACGGATACGTGAACGCAACCCAGTTGCCCGACTCCACGCCGTTGATCCGGCCCGGTTGACCCGAGAGCGGCGCGGCCGACGCCGTCGTCGGACACACGAGCAGGCGGACATCGTGGAACAGCTCCACGAGGCGCTGGTTGAGCCGATGGCATTGGTCCTCGGCCTTGACCAGGTCGACAGCCGAGAGGCCGCGACCCCAGTCGGCCATCGAGCGAAGGCCGGGGTCGATGCGCTCCCACATCGGCGTGTCTCGGTAGGGCTCGAGCGTGCGCGCGTTGTACGCGTTGGTCATCGTCACCCATGACAGGCCCGGGTCTTCGTCGAACACCGAGTCGATCTCGATCACCTCGGCCCCCAAGTCGGACATGCGATCGACGGCGGCACGACAGGCGGCGGCAACGTCGTCGTCGACGGTCGCGTATCCGAGCGTCGGCGACCATCCCACGCGCATAGGGAGGTGGGCGTCCTCGATGGCCGCCAACCAGGAGGGCTCGGGCATCGACAACGAGCGGAGGTCGTTGGGGTCGGGACCGATGACCGCGTCGAGCGCGGCGACGGTGTCGGCCACCGTCCGAGCCATCGGGCCCCCCGTCGACAGATGTCCCCAGTTGGGTGGGATGCGACCGCCCGCGGGCACCCTGCCGAGCGACGGCTTGAAGCCAGCGAGGCCACACAGCGCAGCCGGGATGCGGATCGAGCCGCCTCCGTCGGACGACGTGGCCATCGGCACCATCCCCGACGCCACCGCAGCCGCCGACCCACCCGAGGACCCACCCGGTGAATGCGCGAGGTTCCACGGGTTACGGGTGGCCCCGAACACCTCGTTGATGGTGTCACCCTTCCACCCCAACTCCGGCGTGTTGGTCTTGCCCACGACCACGCACCCGGCAGCCTTGAGACGGGCCACCAGGATCGAGTCGGTGGCGGCCACCGGCGACTCGGCGAAGCAGGGCGAACCCTTGGTGGTACGGAAGCCGGCCGCGTCCTCGAGGTCTTTGACGCCGATGGGGATACCGGCCAACGGCCCGGGATCCTCGCCGGCAGCGACGGACTCGTCGATGGCCGACGCCGCTTCCATCGCCGCGTCGCCGTCGACGGCCACGAACGCGTTGATGGCCCCGTTGAGTGCCTCGATCCGGCGGAGGGCATGCGCGGTCAACTCCCGCGACGACACCTCACCTCGTCGAACCTGCTCGGCGAGCGAAACAACGGAGTCTCGTTGGAAGTCGATCGGCGGCATGGGCTCACTCTAGGTTTCGGGCGTGTCCGCCATCCCTGCCATCGACCTCGACCACGTCGCCGTTGCCGTCGAGCGCCAAGACGACGCCTGGCCGACCTACGGCCGCGACCTGCCATCGGCGTGGATCGGCGGCGGTGGGTCGGCGGGCTTTCACTCGGCCCAGGTGCAATATGCGAACGGAATGAAGGTCGAGGTGCTCGAGCCCTATCTCGTCGAGCACAACGACTTCCTGCGTCGATTCCTCGATCGAAGCGGTCCCGGCCCGCACCACCTGACGTTCAAGGTCAAGGACATCGTGGGGGCGCTGGGAGTGGCCGAGGCGGCCGGCTATCGACCCGTGGGCGTGAATCTGGCCAACGACTTCTGGAAGGAAGCGTTCCTTCATCCGAAGGACGCTCCCGGCGTCGTCGTGCAACTCGCGCAGCAGGCCGAGAGCGGCGACTGGGGCACCAACGCGACCTCGGGCTGGCATCCCGATCGACGGGTCGCCGACGACGCAATCCTCGTGCACGTCGCGCACGCTGTCGCAGACCTCGGCGAGGGCCTCAGGCTCTTCCGGGACCTGTTGGGAGGTGCCGAAGTCGCCGCCGGCGAGGCCGACACCATCGGCTTCGTCGACCTGCGATGGCCGGGCCCGGGGCAGGTGCGCCTCCTCCACGGTCGTGGCCTCACCCCCTGGTTGGAGGGCCGAAGCGGGCGCGTGCACCACCTCGCCTTCGCCGTCGACGAGCCCGGCGAGATCGCTCGGGCCACGCGCGCCAACGGCGACACCTTTGAGGTCGAGCCCGAGGCCAATCACGGTGTTCGCCTTCGCCTCGCGGCCACGCCGTTGCCGTTTGTCGACCGCCCCCTCGGGTAAGTACCGGTCGTTCCCAACCAACAAGAGGTGACCCGCATGGGCGAGAAGATGGATGATCTGAAGGGCCGGGCCAAGGAAGCGGTCGGCGACGCGACCGACAACAACGACATGAAGCGCGAAGGCAAGCTCGATCAGGGTAAGGCCGAGGTCAAGGACGCAGTCGACAAGGTCGGCGACAAGATCAAGGACATCATCAAGTAGCGCTCGTCGCGATCACGCCGCAGCCTCCGTCGCCATTCCGCCCGGCACGGAGGTTGCGGCTTCTTCGCGTGGCGGACTCGCACGGACGAATCGGCGCTCGATGATCAAATAGCTGGCAATCCCGGCGGCGAAGGAAACGGCCGTGAGAGCGGCCACCGCCAGCAACGCCCGCGCCGGGGCGACGGGAGAGCCGTAGGACACCCCGGCGGCTCGGAGCCCGTACTGCAGGACCGGGTAGTGGAAGAGGTAGACGCCGTAGCTGACCAACCCGGCGAGGCGGAGCGACGGGTGTTCGAGGATCGCGGCCCGAGGGGCGCCTCCGTCCGACATCTTTGGCATTGCGGTGAGCCCTCGCAGGAGCAGGAGCGACAGCACGCCGGCCACGAACGTGTGGAGCAGCTTCGACCCCAGGCCGTGGCCGACGCCGTCGAGCACGGCGCCCTCGTAGGCACCGAGGCCGATCAGGGCGACGAACAGCGCGACCCCGGCGCCTCGCCTTTGCACGGCCTCGACCAGTCGCGACGGCCGACCCGATGACCATCCCGACACCACGCCGGCCAACGCCGCTCCCATGGCGAACTGCTCCATACGCCCGAACGTGAAACTGGCCGCCATCCCGGCTGGAAGCACGTAACGCCACCACAAGCTCACGGCCGAACACGCCACAACGATGCGCCACCCGCCGAAGCGCCGGAGCGCAACCGCGAACAACGGGGCGAGCACGTAGAAGTGCACTTCGGTCGTAAGGCTCCAGTAGACGACGTTCACTTCCGACGGGAGGGAGGGTGAGACGTATTGCTGGACGGTGGCGAGGAGTCCGAGGTCGAGCGGCGACCGAAGCAGATGCGGTGCCAGCAGTGGGACGAGGATGAGCAGCGACACCCAGTACGCCGGCAAGATGCGCGCCGCCCGCTTTCGGGCGAACGCCCACGCGGCCGCCCCCGTGGTGGCGTGATGGCGGCGAGCCGACGTCCAACTGGCCACGATGAGAAACCCCGAAAGCACGAAGAAGGCGTCGAGCGCGAAGCGGGCCGTACTCAGGGGCCAGGTCCACACGGCAACGTCTCGGGTGGCGGGCGAGCCGTCGCCGAGCACGATCATTCGAAAGGCGTGGTAGAGGACGACGGCGATGACGGCGACGCCCCGCACGCCGTCGAGCATCGGGTAGCGGGTCGGGGCCCGAAGGTCGTCCGCCAGCATGCTGGTCGTCGGCACCTCGCACCCGTACCCCCGCGGGTGGCCATTTGCACCTTTCTCCTCGCCACGGTCCTCTGCTCCATCGCCGTCAACCGCGAGACGACGGGCGCCGGCGCGACATCTTCGGGCGTCTGCCGCCCGACGGTTGGACTCGAGCAACGGACCGTCACCGTGTCCGGGCGATCCCGGACGTATCTCATCGAGGTCCCGCCCGCCGCGACTCAGGCGCCAGTCGTGCTCGCCTTTCACGGATATTCCTCGAGCGCCGAACGCCTGGCCGCCATTTCTGGGTTGGCGGCCGGCGGCGCCGCCCGCGGCGATGTGGTGGTTTTCCCCCAAGGTTGGGGCGAGCCCGCCCGCTGGGCTGTGCCGGGACTTCGGGGAGCCGACGACGTGGCCTTCGTCGACGCCTTGATGGCCGACCTCGTCAGTCGAGGATGCGGCGACCACTCACGGGTTTCCGCCGTCGGGTTCTCCAACGGTGCGGCGTTCGTCGCTCACCTCGCGTGCGTGAAACCGGGTCGATTCCGTGCTCTCGGGTTCGTCTCGGGCGCCAACCTCGCAGCCCCTTGCGCCGCCGCCCGCACCCCCATCGACGTGCCGGTCGTGATCGTGCATGGGGTCGACGATCGAGTGGTCCCCGTCGCCGGGGGGCCGGTGCTCGGCGGCCGGTTGACTGCCGAAACGCTCCGGAGGGCGATCGCGCGGTGGCGTGACGGCGGTCGCCGCGAAACTGTCGTTCGGCTTGCTTCTCGTACCGGCCACACCTGGCCCTCCGGCACCGCCGAGGTGATCCTCGCTACGTTCGACACATGAGGGCCGTTCGCGCGTCAGGACGAAACCGAATGGAAACATGGCGCTGACATCATCTCGACCCGTGGGCGACCTGTTCGACGACTATCCCATCGCTGGGGCGTGGGACGAGATGTTCGAGACGCCGTCTGTTCCCCGTCCGCCGTACCGGGCCCTGCACGATGCGCTCCAGCCGCTGTCGAGCTCGGAACTCGACGAACGCGCCGCCGCCCGCGACCGTGCCTTTCGTGACCAGGGCATCACGTTCTCGCTGTCCGGGGAGGAACGCCCCTTTCCCCTCGACCTAGTGCCCCGGATCCTGTCCGCGGCGGAGTGGGCCACGATCGAGGCCGGCGTCATCCAACGAGTCAAGGCGCTCGAAGCCTTCTTGGCCGACATCTACGGGGCTGGCCGCATCCTCGATGACGGCGTCGTACCCCGCCGCTTGGTCACGAGCTCGAGCCACTTCCACCGCCAGGCCCATGGCATCACGCCACCCAACGGCGTGCGGGTCCACGTCGCCGGTGTCGACTTGGTGCGCGACGAGGGCGGCCACTTCTGCGTGCTCGAGGACAACCTCCGCACGCCGTCGGGCATCTCGTACGTGGTCGAGAACCGCCGCACCATGGCCCGGGTCTTTCCCGAGCTCTTCGCCAGTCATCGCGTACGACCGGTGTCCGGCTATCCGGCTCGGCTACTCGAAGCATTGCGAGCGTCGGCACCGACCGGCGTCGGTGATCCCACCGTCGTGGTCCTCACCCCGGGCGTCTACAACTCGGCCTACTTCGAGCACTCGTTCCTCGCCCGACAGATGGGGGTCGAACTGGTGGAGGGCCGCGACTTGGTCTGTCGCGACAACATCGTCTCGATGCGCACGACCGATGGCGAGCAGCGAGTCGACGTCATCTATCGACGCATCGACGATGACTTCCTCGATCCGCTCCACTTCCGGCCCGACTCGATCGTGGGTTGCCCCGGACTGCTCAACGCGGCCCGAGCGGGCACGCTCACCATCGCCAACGCCGTAGGCAACGGCGTGGCCGACGACAAGCTCCTGGCCACCTACGTGCCCGACATCATCGAGTATTACCTCGACGAGGAGGCCATCCTCCCCAACATCGAGACGTATCGACTCGGCGACGACGGCGTGTTGCCTTGGGTGCTCGATCGTCTCGACGAGCTCGTGCTCAAGCCCGTCGACGGCTCCGGCGGTTACGGCCTCGTAATCGGGCCGCAGGCCGACGACGAGACTCTCTCGGAATTGGCCGACGCGCTGCGGGCGAACCCTCGACAGTGGATCGCGCAGCGAGTCGTCCAACTGTCGACCTCACCGACGCAGGTGGGCGACCATCTCCGGCCCCGGCACATCGATCTGCGGCCCTTCGCCATCAACGACGGCGAGAAGATCTGGGTCGTGCCGGGCGGCCTCACTCGCGTGGCGCTTCCCGAGGGCAGCCTTGTCGTCAACTCGAGTCAGGGCGGTGGCTCCAAGGACACCTGGGTGCTCGCCGGCGCCGGGCGTGCCTCTCCGCCGCGGGGCCTCGGCGTCGACTCCGACTCCGACTCGGCCCATCTCCTGCCGCCGAGCATGGCCACCCGCCAACCTGACCCCGGACCGGGCACAGCCTCGGCCAGTCAGATGCAACAACAACAGCAGCAGCACGACGCTTCGACCTCCGGAGACGACGGGTGCTGAGCCGCATCGCCGAGTCGTTGTTCTGGATCGGTCGCTACACCGAGCGGGCCGAGGACACGGCCCGCATCCTCGACGTGCACTTCAACCTCCTCCTCGAGGACCCGTGGGTCGAGGAGCAGGCCGCCTGCGAAGGCCTGCTCGAGATCATGGGCGTGCCTGTGCCCGACGAAGGCCAACTCGACGCTCGCGGCGTCAGCCAACTGATCGCGTTCGACCTGACCAACGCCGAGTCTCGATCGTCGGATCGCTCACCGCGGCCCGGGAAAACGCTCGCGGCGCCCGCGAGGCGATCTCGTCGGAGATGTGGGAGTGCCTCAATGCGACCTACAACGAGCTGCCCGGCCAGGTCGCCACGGCCAAGATGACCGGACCGCACAACTTCTTTCGATACGTGAAGGAGCGAGCGGCGATCATGGCCGGACTCGCCGACGCCACCCTCTCGCGCGACGACGGGTGGCGCTTCTTCGTGCTCGGTCGCAGCCTCGAGCGAGTCGACATGACCTGTCGCCTGCTCTCGGCTCGCTTCGGCGAGGGGGCTGGCTCACCGGGTTGGGTCACGCTGCTCCGGAGTTGTTCGGCCCATGAGGCCTACCTCCGTACCTACCGCCGAGCCGTCGACGCGTCGCTCGTGGCGGAGTTCCTGCTCCTCGATCGGCTGTTCCCCCGATCGGTGTACTACGCGCTCGCATTGGCCGAGCAGTGCCTCACTGAGCTCGCGCCCCCGTCGGGGCGGGCCGGCGTCGACGACGAGGCCCGGCGGGTACTAGGACGGGCCCGCACAGACCTCGAATTTCGGCGGGTCGGCGAACTGCTCCGCGACCTTCCCTCCCACCTTTCGATTCTCGAGACGGCGTGCAGCGAAGCGAGCACCGCCATCGCCGGGCGCTACTTCCGTCAGGAAGCGCCCGTGGGGTGGACGGCTTGATGAGCTGGCGCCTGCAGGTCAACCACACGACGGGCTACCACTATTCGGGCGAGGTGCTGTCGTCCTACAACGAGGCCCGCATCACCCCGCTCAGCGACACCCTCCAGCTCACGATCGACTCCAGCGTCGACATCACGCCCGCAGCTCGGGCCTACCGCTACTGGGACTACTGGGGCTGCCTGGTCCATGCCTTCGACGTCCACGTTCCTCACCAACGTCTGGTCGTCACCGGTCGCTCGTTGGTCGAGACCAGCGCTGCACCCCCCCTTGATACGGCGGCGTCGTGGAGCGACCTCGCTGCCCCCGACGCCGCCGAGCAGTTCCACGAACTGATGTCGCCGACGGTCTACGTCCCCTTCGCCGACGACCGGGTGCGCGAGCTGGCCGATGAACTCAAGGCCGACAAGGAGCCCGAGGCGGCCGCCCATGCGGCCGCGGCCTGGGTCCACGACGCGCTCGACCTACCGACGCGGCGTCACACGCGTCTCGACCTCGGCCGTCGAGGCCTGGGAGCAGGGCGAGGGCGTCTGCCAGGACTTCGCCCACCTCACGCTCGCTCTGTTGCGGGCGATGCGCATCCCCGCCCGCTACGTGTCCGGCTACCTGCATCCCCACGAGGACGCGGTGATCGGCAAGCCGTTCGTCGGCGAGAGCCACGCCTGGGTCGAGTGGTGGTCGGGGTCGTGGGTGCGGTTCGATCCGACCAACGCCATCGCCGCTGGCGAGCGCCACGTCGTGGTCGGTCGAGGCCGCGACTACGGCGACGTGGCTCCGCTCAAGGGCATCTACAGCGGCGCGCCAGCCGGTGACCTCGAGGTCACCGTCGAGCTCACTCGGGTGTCGTAGCCCGACCGAAGAGCTCGAGACACGGTTCGAGACCGACGATCTCGATGTCGGCGCGCCGACGGGCTTCCCATGCCGGGCGAGTGAGCCGGACCTCGATCTCGCGATCGCGAACATCGCGCCGAAGGACCCACCGTTCGCCGTTGGGTTCGTAGCCCAACGAGGCAGACACCCGCCGCGACGGTTCGTTGTCGTGCCAGTAGCCACTGTCGGCTTCATGGGCGTCGAGGCCGGCGAAAGCCAAGTGGAGGACGGCTGCTCGCATCTCCTTGCCTATCCCCTGACCCTGATGGGCACGACCCAACCACGAACCCGTCGTGACGACGCCGAGCTTGGCGAAATCGTTGGCCCACATGCCCTGCGTGCCGACGACGACGCCGTCGACGAACGCCACCGGGTTGTAGTTCCACGACTCGGGCCGCCAGTCGGCCCGCTTGCCCCAGTGCCAATGCAACACGCCACGTTCGAGCTCGGGCGACGGTCGATCGGTCCATCCCGTCATGGGTTGCCACGCGGGGTCGTGGACGCCCTCGCCGGCGAGGCGGGCGAGGGCTACGAGTTCGTCCTCGTCGGGCAGGCGCAACTCGAGCCTGGGCGTGCGCACGACCAGGTCGAACAGGGGCCAATACGGGTGGGCCATGCCACAGCTTGTCTGCTCAACCCGCGGCGACGAGAGCAGAACGGAGAAACGACAACAGCTCGCTCCGACGCCGGACGAGTGACCGCACCGTCGGCGGATATCCGAGCGAGCGCAACACTTCGACCTCGGTCGCCACGCCGATGACGGCCGAATAGGCCGATAGCAACAACAACCGTGGCTCCTGGCGACGCATCGTGCCCTCGGCCATCTCGGCGGCCAAGAACCCTTCGGCTCGCGCGATCAACGGATCGAGCGCGGCCATCAGTCGGGTGGCCGCGGGCGGGCCCAGCCGGGTGACCTCGCGCAGCAGGCCGAGCAGGTCGGGATGGCGGGCCGCCAGTCGGAACACGGCCCGCACCACCGACTCGACCCGGTCCCATGCGCTGTCGCCGGCCACCACCAAGGCTTCCTCGAGCGTCGCCGACAGCTCGGCCGCACTCCGGTCGATGACAGCTTCGAGCAAGTGCTCCTTCGAGGCGAAGTGATAAAGGATTGCCTGTTTCGTGACGCCCAGCAGGGCGGCGAGCGCGTCGAGCGATGTGGCCTCATAGCCCCTGGAACCGAAGGAGATCAGGGCCTCGTCGAGGATCCGCTCCCTGGTGTTCGTCGCCGGCACTTACCGAATGGTAAACAAGGTGGCGATGATCCGGGAGAACCTGGCCGGCAAACGCATCGCCATCACGGGCGCCACCGGCTTCCTGGGGACGGCGCTCGTCGAGCGGTTGCTGCGCTCCGTGCCCGACTGCGAGCTCGTGTTGCTCATCCGACCCGGACGTCGCGGCGCGGCCGAGCGGGTGCGGCGTGAGATCTTCCGCAACGACTGCTTCGACCGCCTCCGAGCCGAATTGGCCGAGGCCGGTGGCGAGACCTTCGACGAGATGGTGGCCCGTCGCGTCACGCCGATCGCCGGCGACGTCGGCTCCGAGGGCCTTGCGCTCGACGACGACGGACGGCGGGCACTGTCGACCTGCGAGGTGGCCATCCACTCAGCAGCCTCGGTATCGTTCGACTCCCCCCTCGACGCCGCCGTCGAGGTCAACCTGCTCGGCGCCTCTCGGTTCGCGGCGGCGCTGACCGAGGTCGCGTCGCCGGCCCACCTCATCGCCGTGTCGACGGCGTACGTCGCCGGCGCACGTCGGGGCGAGGCTCCCGAGGCCGTCCTGCCCGAGACCGCGTTCGCCACCGAGGTGGACTGGCGGTCCGAGGTGGCGGCCGCCCGCCGCACGCGGGCCGACGTCGACGCCGAGTCGCCGCTCGCCCAAGCGGCTCACCGCCTTCCATGCCGGAGCCCGCCACGAACTCGGCGCCGCCGGCTCGCCCTTGCTGGCCGAGAAGACCGAACGACTCCGCGAGGACTGGATCAAGGAGCAGATGGTCGAGGCCGGCCGGGCCCGGGCGCGATCACTTGGCTGGCCCGACGCCTACGCCTACACAAAGGCGCTCGGCGAACGCGCGCTCCTGCAGAACCGGGGCGACGTGCCAGTCACGATCGTGCGCCCGTCGATCATCGAGTCCGCGCTCGCCGAACCGGTGCCCGGGTGGATCCGCGGGTTCCGCATGGCCGAGCCGGTGATCATCTCCTATGCCCGAGGCATGCTGAAGGAGTTCCCTGGCATCCCCGAGGGTGTGATCGACGTGATCCCCGTCGACCTCGTGGTGGCGGCGATCATCGCCGTCGCCGCCGACGGCCCTGCCCCCACGCCGAGCGTGTACCAAGTCGCGTCCGGCTCGCGGCAACCCCTTCGGTACCGCCATCTCGTCGATCTGGTCCACGACTACTTCACGCGCAACCCCATCTTCGACACCGACGGCGCGCCCATCGTCGTACCCAAGTGGTCGTTCCCCGGCCGTGGCCGGGTGACGCGCCAGTTGCAACGAGCGACCAAGGTCATCGACACAGCCCAGAAGGTCGCCACCTCGTTGCCGGTTCGCGGTCGGCAGGCCGCATTCACCGCCACCCTGGCCGACCGCCGGGCCGAGGTCGACCGTGCCCGCGGCTACGTCGAGTTGTACGGCGCGTACGCCGAGACCGAGGCCATCTACCGGGTCGACCGGCTGGTGGCGCTGTCCGACTCGCTCGACGAAGCCGACCGCGCCCTGTTCACATTCGATCCGATCGTCATCGACTGGGACCACTTCGTGCAGGGAATCCACCTCCCCTCGGTGGTCGAGCACTCGCGCGCGTCCGCACCACCCCGGGCAAGCGTCAGGCGATGTCGCGTCACGAGCGAGGCAAGCGGGCCATCCTCTCGCCCGACCGCCACATCGCCGCCTTCGATCTCGAGAACACGCTCATCGCGTCGAACGTGGTCGAGTCCTACTCCTGGCTGGCCACCCGCCACCTGCCGGTCGACGATCGCGTCCGCTTCACGGCGAAGATGCTCAAGGAGGCACCCGCCCTGCTCGCCCTCGATCGCCGCGACCGAGGCGACTTCCTCAGGCACTTCTACCGCCGATACGAAGGCGCGCCCGTCGACCGTGTGCAGGCCGACGCATGGGAGCTCTTCACCCAGCTGGTGATCACCAAGTCGTTCCCCTCGGGCATCCGCCGGGTTCGTGAGCATCGGGCCCTCGGCCACCGCACCATTCTCATCACCGGCGCGCTCTCCTTCGTCGTCGAGCCCCTTCGGCCGCTCTTCGACGAGATCGTCTGCGCCACGTTGTCGACGTCAGCCGACGGCTCTGTGTACACCGGTGAGTTGATCGACGGTCCGCCCACCGGCGAAGCGAGAGCGCTGGCGATGATGCGCTACGCCGACGCCGAGGGCCTCTCGTTGGAAGAGTCCGTGGCTTACGCCGACTCGGCATCCGACCTCCCCATGCTCGAGGTCGTCGGTCATCCCGTCGCCGTCAACCCGGAGCCCAAGTTGTCGGCCATCGCCCGCAAGCGCGGCTGGCACGTCGAACAGTGGACCAAGTCGCCCGGCGCCGATCGGCCCTTCCTGCCCATCGGCCCTCGCGGTCCCCACCTGTCGAGGCTCCCGTGAAGGCGCTGCTGTTCGAACGCAAGCTGGCCAAGTACGCCGCTGCCGCGGTCGCAGGTCGATTCGTCCCCGGGCGCGGCGCTCGGGTCGGGCCGCTCCGGCTTGCTGGCGACCTCGACGAACCCGCCCTGCCGGGTCCGGGATGGGTGCGGGTGCGCCCGCGTCTGGCGGGGATCTGCGGGTCCGACCTGGCCACCATCGACGGCAAGTCGAGCCGCTACTTCGAGCCGATCGTCTCGTTCCCCTTCGTCCCCGGACACGAGATCGTCGGCCAACTCGACGACGACACCCGGGTGGTGCTGCAACCCACGCTGACCTGCGCCGCCCGCGGCATCGAGCCCACATGTCCGCCCTGCGCCGCAGGCGAGACCAACCGGTGCGAACAGACCACCTTCGGCCATCTGTCGCCCGGTCTGCAGACCGGGTTCTGCGAGGACACCGGCGGAGGCTGGGGCATCGCCCTGGTGGCCCACGAATCGCAGTTGCATCGCGTGCCCGACGACCTGTCGGACGAGGCGGCCGTGCTGGTCGAGCCGACGGCGTGCGCCGTCCACGCCGCGTCCGTGGTGCCCGACGCTGGCACAGGTCACCTGACGGCCATCATCGGCGCCGGAACCCTCGGCCTCTTGACGCTCGCCGCACTTCGAGCCTCGGGCCACAGCCACACCATCCTGGCCACGGCCAAGCACCCCGAGCAGCGCACGTGGGCCAAGGAGCTCGGCGCCGACCGCGTCGTCGAGCCCGGCGCCCTCGATCGCGCCGTCCGCAGCGAGACCCGTTCGCTCCGGTTCGGCTCCCAGCTCACCGGTGGTGCCCACACGGTGGTCGACTGTGTCGGTTCGGAAGCCTCGATCGCCCAGGCCCTGCGGGTCGTGTCGCCCGGCGGCACGATCGTGATGGTGGGCATGCCGGGAGTCACCACGGTCGATCTCACCAGCCTCTGGCACCGCGAGGTCACACTCGTCGGCTGCTACGCATACACCTCGCCCGACTTCGCCACCGCCTTCGACCTGGTGCGGTCGGCGCGGCTCGAGCGACTGCTCTCGGCCACCTACACCCTCGACCGCTACACCGAAGCCATCGAGCACGCCGCCAACGCTGGGGCTCGAGGCGCGGTCAAGATCGCCTTCGACCTCCGCAACGAGAGGAACCGCTGACATGTCCCCCACCCACCACCCCTGCGGCAGCTAGGTCCCATGCCCCGTCCCGGGTTCATCCTCGAGGTCGATCGCTCGACCCCGCCGACCCTCTTCTGGCACGGCGAGGGCTTCAAGTTGGAGAAGCTCCCGGTCGGCAGCCGGGTCATCTATCCGCCCGAGCCGCTGGCCCCGCTCAAGGATCCCGACGGCGCCATCCGCGACGCGCTCCTCAACCCGCTCGGCGACTCCAAACCGCTGCCCGATCTGCTCACGCCGGGGATGCAGCTGACGATCTGTTTCGACGACATCAGCCTCCCGCTGCCTCCGATGAAGCGGCCCGACATCCGTCAGCGCGTCATCGAAGCTGTGCTCGATCTGGCCGCCGACGCCGGAGTCGACGACGTCGTACTCGTAGCCGCCCTCGCGCTCCACCGACGGATGACCGACGACGAACTCCGCCACGCCCTCGGCAACCGGGTGTTCGACGCGTTCGCCCCCCACGGCCGCCTCACCCAACACGACGCCGAAGACCCCGACGGCCTGATCCATCTCGGCCAGACGCCGCACGGAGAGGACGTCGAGATCAACAAGCGGGCTGCGACGAGCGACCTCATCGTCTACGTCAACATCAACCTCGTCGCCATGGACGGCGGCTGGAAGTCGACCGCCACCGGGCTGGCGTCGTACAAGAGCCTTCGCCACCATCACAACGTCAAGACCATGACCCACTCGAAGTCGTTCATGGACCAGCACCGCTCCGAGTTGCACTCGTCCAACTGGCGCATGGGCAAGGTGCTGCGGGACAGCGGCGTGAAGATCTTCCAGATCGAAACGACGTTGAACAGCGACACGTTCCCGAGCCAGTTCGGGTTCCTCCAGAAGCGCGAGTGGGAGTGGACGGGCCGAGACCGGGCCGCCTTCCTCGGTGCGTCCAAAGCGCTCGATCGCACGCCCGATCGCATCAAGCGGTCCATCTTCCACGGCATCCAGGCGCCCCACGCGATGACGTCGGTACAAGCGGGTGAAGTCGAGGCCGTGCACGCCGTCACGACCGAACACGTGTACAAACAGCAGTTGGTGAGCGTCGAGGGCCAGACCGACATCCTCACGATGGGGCTCCCCTACATCTGCCCCTACAACGTCAACTCGATCATGAACCCGATCCTCGTCGCATGTCTCGGGCTCGGGTACTTCTTCAACCTGTACCGCAACAAGCCGCTGGTGCGCGAGGGCGGTGTCCTGATCATGAGTCACCCGACGCCGTGGGCTTTCAACCCCGTGCACCACCCGAGCTACATCGACTTCTTCGAACAAGTCTTGGCCGAGACGACCGACCCAGTGGAGATCGAGAAGAACTTCGAAGAGCGGTTCGCCACCGACCCGTGGTACATCCATCTGTATCGGACGAGCTACGCCTACCACGGCGTCCACCCGTTCTACATGTGGTACTGGTGCTCGCACGCAATGCAGCACCTCGGACAGGTCATCATCGTGGGCGGCGATCCCCGATCGGTGCGACGCCTGGGCTTCAAGTCGGCGTCGACGCTGCGCGACGCCTTGGAGATGGCCGAGGACGTGGTGGGCCGAGACCCCTCGATCACCCACCTCCACAACCCGCCAATCCTGATGGCGGATGTGACGTGAAGCTGCGGGCGCCCCGCCTGCGCGGCACCTTCCCGTTCACGGCGCCGACCTGGCCGACGACGGTCGAGCGGCCCCCGGCGGAATCGAAGACCGGCACCGCCTTCGACACCGAGTGGGCTCGCCGCTACCCGACTCGCTTCGCCCGTGCCGTCGTGCTCGACACTGTCGGCAAGGGCCTGGTCGCCGCCCTCGCGTCGCCCAAGGTGATGGCCACCGACCGCCTGGCTGACGTGAAGGGGCCGGTGATCTTCGCCGCCAACCACGCCAGCCACGTCGACACCCCGCTGCTCCTCACGACGCTCCCCGACCGGTTCCGTCACCGCACGGTGGTCGGCGCCGGCGCCGATTACTTCTTCGACAAGCGGTGGAAGGGCTACTTGTGGGCCTTTGCCATCAACGCCATTCCCATCGAGCGCACCCGGGTGTCGCCCCGCTCCACCCGCCTCGCCCAACAGATGCTCGACGAGGGTTGGAGCCTGCTCATCTTCCCCGAGGGCGGACGCTCGCCCCACGGATGGGCCCAACCTCATCGGGCCGGCGCCGCCTACCTCTCGATTCGCTCCAAGGTGCCGGTGGTACCCATCCACCTCGAGGGAACCAGGCGCATCCTTCGGAAGGGCACCGGTCGCATCACGCCGTCGACGACCACGGTGACCTTCGGCGATCCCATCTCGACTCGAGAAGACGAGGATGTGCGCGACTACGCCGCCCGGATCGAGCGGGCCGTCGACGTGCTGGCCGACGAACAGGCCACTGACTGGTGGAGCGCACGACGTCGGGCCGCCAGCGGCGACACGCCGGCGCTCACCGGTCCGCAGGGCTCAGAGTGGCGACGGTTCTGGTCGCTGGGCGAGGGCCGACGCCCGTCGCGCCCCCGCAAGCCCGCGCTGGCCCGATCTCTGACCCGCTGCCCGATCGGGCAGCGAAGTCGGCCCGCTTGGACGCCCTCACGCTCTGGCTCCAGGTGTCGCCAGCGTCAACGATGGTTTCATGGGGGACGCAGGACTCCATGAGCCTTCGCCCAGCGAGAGGCTGCGACCCGACCGCGTAGAACAACGGGCAGTGTCCGGACCGGCGGCGACCTCCGCTGCCCTTGACGCACTGACCGACCGCGCCCTCGGCACCGGCAGCGATCGACCGCCGCCGCCAATGCGCGCCGCCGCCCTCCAACGTCTGCAAGGCCGGGCCGGAAACGCTGCCGTCGCTGCGATGCTCCAGCGGCGAACGACCCCGCCGGCGGTTCGCCGTCCTCCCGCCGTCCAGCGTCAACCAACCCCGGCGTCCACAGCTCCGACCTCACGATCGGGGCCGGCCACCGGCGCGACCGCCGGACCCGCCACCGGGGTGGCGACGGCCGAGGCCACCACCGAGACGGCGGCCACGTCTGCAGACGAGGTCGGGCGCGCCACTCCCGTGCAGATGCTGGCCGCAGGTGCCGCTCCTCCCGAAGCCCCCGATGTGCTCCAGCGGTCGATGCGCGACATGGTGGAGCAAGCTCGCCGCCAAGCTGGGGCCCAGGCTGGCCAAGCACCCTCCGGCCCCGAGGACACGGGCTCGGTCGAAGGCGACGTCGACCGCTCCGACTTCACCCAGGAACCCGACCTCGCCGCTGCCGACCGGCGCGAGAAGCCGGCACCTCCACCCCCGCCCAAGCCGCCCACCCCCTCGGGCATCGTCGAGGCGAAGAACGTCCCCGCTCCCCCACCCAAACCGGCGCCGAAGAAGATCGGCAAGTCACTCGTCCACGGTCCGAGGGGCCGCAAGGCCGCAGGCGGCCCCGGCGCCAAGGGCGCACCGACCCCGGGCCAGGTGGTGCAGAAGCCGGCACCGCCCCTGCCGCCTCGCTACACCAAGCCCAAGAAGGGCGGCACGCTCCCGCCGCCGCCGGCGCCGACGCAGAAGATCAAGCCCGCCCGAGATCCCGCGTTTTCCAAGGTCGTCGCCGCAGCTCATCTCACTGTCAAGAAGGCACGCAAGCACCCCAAGGGCAAGGACGAGGCGGCCTCGGCGCAGGGGGCGGCGGTTCCTCCGGCCAACGACATCGACGCTCAGGCCAAGGCCAACCGGGCCGACACGATGGCGACGGCGAAACCCCAGCCGTTCAACGAGGACGCGTTCGTTGCCGCCGTCGAGGCCGCAATGCGTCAGGCCGCCCCCAAGAACCTGAACGAAGCCGGCGACGTCGACTCGAAGGCCGACAACGTCAAGGGGGCCATCGGCCAGAAGGTCAACCAGGGCAAGGACGCCGCCGGCGGCGACGTCGAGACCAAGTCGGCGCAGCCGCCCGACCCCGCCACGGCGACGCCGAAGCCCGTGACCCCGATGGCGCCGCTGGAGATCGAACAGCCCGGTGGCATGCAGGCATCGGGGGCGATGCCCGCGCCAGTGCCCAACAACCAGGTCGATCTTCGCAACGGCCCGGCCAAAGTCGACAACGAGATGGCCTCGGCCGACGTGACCGAGGAGCAACTGGCCCAATCCAACGAGCCCGAGTTCACCGGCGCCCTCGACGCCAAGAAGGAGGGCGAAGACCACGCCCAGCAGGCCCCCGCCGACGTGCGCAAGGCGGAGGCCGGCATCCTCAAGCAAGCCGCGGTGGCCGCGGCGGCGGACGAGAAGAAGACGGTCGGTGACGCGCAGTCCGTCATCGGGAGCACCGTCGGCAAGGTCGCCGCCGGCAAAGACGACACCAAGTCCAAGGACGAACTCAAGCGCAAGGAGGTCGCCGACCACATCAACTCGATCTTCGACAAGACGAAGTCCGACGTAGAAGACATCCTCGGCGGCATCGACACCAAGGTCGACGAGATGTTCACCACGGGCGAGGCGGAGATTCGTAAGAACTTCACCACCGACTGGAATCGGCGCCTCGACGCCTACAAGGACGATCGCTACTCCGGCTGGCGCGGACCGTTCCGTTGGGCCCGCGACAAGTTCCGGGGTCTCCCCGCCCGCGCCAACGAACTCTTCGCCGAGTCCAAGGCCGTCTACGAGCGCGACATGCAAAAGCTGATCCGCGGCATCGCCAAGACGGTCAGCAGCGCGTTGACGAGCGCCACGGTACGCATCGAGCAGGGGCGGGGCGAGGTGTCGACCTACGTGTCGTCACTGAAGGGCGACCTGGCCAAGTTCGGGGAGGAGGCGGCCGCCGACCTGTCCGACAAATTCGACAGCCTCGACTCGTCAGTCAAAGACAAGTTCGACGACCTTGCTGGCTCGCTGGCCAAGAAGTACCAGGAGTCGCGTGCGGCCGTCGACGAGGAGATCGAGGCGGCGAAGGAAGCCAACAAGGGCCTGATCGACAAGGCCATCGACGCCGTCAAGGGCGTCATCCGGGTGATCGCCCAACTCAAGGACATGATCCTCAATGTCCTGTCGCGCATCGCCAGCGTGATTGGCGAGATCGTCGCTCACCCCATCAAGTTCTTGAAGAATTTCGTGAGCGCCGTGAAGGCGGGCATCACCCGCTTCATGGATCGCATCGGCGAACACCTGCAGAAGGGGCTCATGGGGTGGCTGTTCGGGGCCCTCGACGCCAAGGGAATCGAGATCCCCGACTCGTTCTCCATCGAGGGCATCTTCAAGCTCGTCCTGTCGGTGCTCGGTGTCACCTGGACGTTCGTCCGGGAGAAGATCGCCAAGAAGATCGGCGAGCCGGCAATGGCCGCCCTCGAGGCAGGCGCCGACATCATCAAGAAGGTCGTCACCGGCGGTCCGGGCGTGCTGTGGGAGATGCTCCTCGAGAAGTTCACCGAGTTCCAGGACATGGTGATCGGAGAGATCAAGAGCTTCGTGATGGAAAAGGTGGTCAAGAGCGGCATCACCTTCCTCATCTCGTTGCTCAACCCGGCCGCGGCCTTCATCAAGGCCTGCAAGATGATCTACGACGTCGTGATGTTCTTCGTGGAGAAGGGCTCCGAGATCAAGGAGTTCGTCGACACGATCATCGACGCCGCCGGCGACATCGCTCGCGGCGGCACCGGCGGCGTGGCCGAGAAGATCGAAGGCGTGCTGGCCAAGCTCCTGCCGCTGGCCATCTCGTTCCTCGCCAGCATCCTCGGCCTCGGCGGCGTCGGCGAGAAGGTGCGCGGGATCATCGACAAGGTCCGCAAGCCGATCCACAAGGCGATGGACAAGGTCGTCGACGTCGTCGTCAAGATGACGGCTCCCATCTGGAAGCCGGCCAAGAAGCTTTTCGAGAAGGGCAAGAAGCTCTACGGCAAGGCCAAGGCCAAGGTCGTCGGCGCCTACGAGAAGGGCAAGGCCAAGGTCAAGGAGATCGGCACCAAGGCGAAGGACTTCGCCAAGAAGGGCGTGGCCAAGGTCAAGGGCGCCGGCAAGAAGGTCAAGGACACCGCCACGGCGGCGAAGGACAAGGTCGTTGCGCTGTTCAAGCCGCAGAAGCAGCCGACGACGATGAAGGGCGCGTCGCATACGCTCATCGCCGAGCCTCAGAAGTCGGGCCGCTTCAAGATCTACATGCAGTCCGAGAAGGATCTGCTCTCCCACAAGATCAAGGTCTCGATGGAGAGCCTCGAGAAGCGCATGGCCAACGAACAAGAGCCCATGAAGTCCAAGACCGCAGCGCAGATCCGACAGCTCGGCGACATCCGGGCGATGGCACAACTACTCGAAGACCGCCAGCCTGACGGGCAGAAGGTCACCGCCCTGGGTGCGCCTCCCGGCTTCGAAAAGGAGATGCGCCTCCTTGCCGAGGAGATCCGTCAACACGGCACGGACTTCGGGGTGCCGGACATCACCAAAGCAGCGGCGGGCACGCAGGTGGACATGAAGCAGCTCGCGTCGTTCGGAATGCCAGTCCCGAGCTATATGCAAGCGCAGGCCATCGCGGACAAAAAGAACGCAACCATCGATATCCGAGCAACGACCGCGGCCGCACCCGAGCTCTTGGCCGAGGGAGCTCTCCCGAAGTCGGAGGGGTTCAAGCAGAAGACGATGAACGAGTTCGACGAGATGCTCGGGGCTCCTCCGGAGTTCCGCGATCGAGTCGTTTGGTTTTTGCCCTCCCGACCGAAGGAGGCGGCGTGGACGAACCTTCCCCAAGACGTCGCGCGTAAGTTGTGGGCCCGCTGGAGGCAGCGCAAGGACGAGTACTACGCCAACCGCTCCTCGATCAAGAAGCAGCTCAAGGAGAACCAGATCGCCATTCGGCCCGGCGGAACTGCCTCCTCAGGCGGCGGCGTCCAGCAAAATGTCAAGGGTGTCGAGGGCGTCCTCAAGCAGGTCGCCTACACCGGGGACCACGACGTGTATCGAGTCCACGGCAACGCCACGACCGTGATCGAGGCACTCAAGGCTCCGCCGTTCCGCGTACAGCACGGTGCACACATGGACTGGCCGACGGCGGTGCAGGAAGCGAAGGGGCGGCAACTGTCGGCGATGGAGCGGGACATCTTCGCAGCCATCGTCAGCAAGCACCTGCCCGGTGGCGAAGCGCTGCTGCGCATCATCCCGCACGAGCCCCCCGAGACTGCCTATGGAACGAAGCTCGACTTCGGAGCAGCTCGCGGGGGCGGCGGAAGCGGTCCTGACCTCGAGGTCGTCGACCTCCCGTCTCCCGAACAGAACCCGGCCAGCAACGCGAACAGTCAGAATCTGAGTGACGACCTTCGTGCCCAGATGGCCAAGCCGCCCACCAAAGATCCAGACCTGACCAAGTTCGTCGACGCGCAGTACCGCGAGAACGCCACGATCGGAAGCGGCAGCACTGCTGCGGCCGTCCGCTACGAAAAGCGGACGGGCAAGAAGGTCGGGGGCAAGGACCACACCCAGAAGGCCGAGGACGGGGTTCGCTTCCTCGAACACTGGCTGAAGACTCACCCCACCGCCGATCGAGTTGACCGGGCCGCAGCCGAGAACGTCCTCCGCGACCTCAAGAACGCGTTGGCCGGTCGATGAGCGCCTCGACCGCCGTCGGCGAAGCAGTCCGAAGGTTGACCACTCTTGCCCCGGAGCTGGCGATGACCGACGACGATCTCATCACGTCGTGGGCTCCCGACGACCCGCCCGTTACCCTGCGGTTCGCAGGGCTGGCGGATTCGATGATCGAGGCCGCCGGGCAGCTCCGCCTGGAGCAGGTCACGGCCATCTTCGACACCGTGGAGGAGCTCCTCACTTCGGCGTCAGAGCCGGTCCCGACCGCTGTGGCTACCGGGTTTCTGGAGTCCATCATGGCGGCCACAGCTCGGGGGGAGATCGACGTCGCAACGGTCGCCGAGTTCCTTGGCCCCGAGTCCCTTGCGTACTGCGAGGCGTGGGAGGCTTTCGTTCAGGGCGAATCGCCGGGATGAGCGCTGCTCCCGGATACCCTCGCTACCCATGAGCGACCCCGATCCCCTCGGCCGCAGTGGCGACCCCTGGCCGGCGCCGCCGTCGGCTGGGTCCCCACCCCCGCCGCCACCCGGCTACGGCCAACCCTCCTATGGCGGTCAGGCGCAGCCGCCGTACGGCTACCAGGCCTACACCGCACCGCAGACCGAGGGAACGGCCGTTGGCGCGTTGGTCGCCGCCATCCTCTCCTGGGTGGCGTGCCCGATCGTGCCGGCCATCGTGGCGTTGGTGCTCGTGCCCAACGCCCGGCGCAAGATCGAGGCATCGCAAGGGCGGCTTACCGGCGAGGGCCTGCTCACGGCGGCGAAGTGGGTGGCCATCATCAACATCGGCTTTTGGGTGCTTCTCTTCGGTGGCGCGCTGCTCTTGGCCGTCTTGGGCATGGCGACTTCGACGACCACGACGACGGATTTCAGTCTCGGAAGTTTCCATCTGAGCTGATCCCGACTGGTACCGTCGCGTGTATGGCGGGAAGCGTTGTCCTCACCCCGACGAGCGTCCAAGTGGTCCCCGGTCAACCGGGCACCATCTCAGTCCGGATTCGCAACACGGGCGCGGTCGTCGATCAGTTCTCGGTCACCGTTCTCGGTCAGCCCGCGGTGTGGACGACGGCCGTCCCGGCGTCGTTGTCCCTCTTCCCTGGCGCCGACGGCACGATCGAGCTCCACTTCGCGCCGCCCCGTTCGCCCGATGTCGGCAGCGGCGATGTGCCCTTCGGCGTGCGGATCGATGCCTCCCAGGACCCCGACGGCAGCGTGGTCGAAGAGGGTGAGGTCCACCTCCTCCCCTTCGTCGATGTCCAGGCCAAGCTGACACCCCGCAACAGCGAGACCAAGCGCAAAGCCCGCCACGAGGTCATCGTCGACAACCGCGGCAACGCAGACATCGAGGCCGACCTCCAGGCCTCCGACCCCGACGAACACCTCGCCTTCGAGTTGCCCCGGACCCTCGTCGTGCCCGCCGGGCAGAGCGCGCACACGTTGGTGAAGGTGGCCGCCGTCAAGGGGTTCATGAAGGGCCCCGACCGGCAGCGTCCGTTCCAGGTCAAGGTCACGACGCCCGGCGAGGCCTACCCGATCACCCTCGATGGCGCCGTCCTCCAGAAGTCGGGCATGCCCAAGTTCCTCTTCCCGCTCGCTGCCGTCATCATTGCCGTCGCGCTGATCGCCGTGCTGGTGCCGGCCTTCAAGAAAGACCCGCAGAGCGGCAAGCTGTCTCTCACCGCCGACAGCTCGGCCACCACGACGAGCGCCCCGCCGGCGGCTCCCGAGGCTGCGCCCGACCCCAACGCACCGGCGACGCCCGAAGAAGCTGCTGCCGCGGCCGAGGCCGAGAAGGCCGCCAACGGCAAGGACGCCGCCCCCGAACCGGCCGGCTCCGGCGGGTCCTCCGGAGGCAGCACGGCCGCCGCCGGCGCCGGCGCAGCGGCTCCCGCCGCCAGCGGCGGAGGATCATCGCCGGCCACAACCGTCGCCAGCGGCAACGAGTCGTCATCGGTCACCAGCCCCACGGCGACCACTGCCGCCCCGCCCCCCGGCGGCGCCACCACTACCATCTCGCCGACGACGACGACGGCGGCCCCGGCCAAGCAATATCAGCGCTTTGTCGGTAGCTGGTTCTCCAAAGCTTCCGGTACCTCACTCGACGTCAGCGAAGCGAAGGGCAGCTTGATCTTCGTATTCAGCGGCGGCGTGAACGGAAAGGCATCAGCCACTCAAGCCGACGCCGAGGACGGCACCGTGATCGTAAATCCCGATGGCGTCGCCCGAACGATGACCATCCAGAAGGATCCGTCGACGATGACGATGACAACCGGGTCCGGTCGCCTCCTGAGGTCCGAGACCTTCTTCCGGCAATAGGGGTGGCCGGTTCTTAACGGCTGATCAGCTGGGCTTGGACTTGCGGAGCTCTTCTTCGGTCGGCTCGCGGGCTTCGCGGGCCTCGGGCGGCAGGAGGGCCATGATCGCCTCCATGATCCGCTCGGTGTCGGCCCGGATGTCGTCGTAGGCCAACTCGACCGGGCGTCCCACCCGCACCTGCACGGTCGGCGGGTTGGTGAGGTTGAGGACGTTGGGCACCTTGGCCGAGCGGGGCCACACCGGCTCAGTTCCCCATAGCCCGACGGGAATCACGGGGCACGAGTGGCCGCAGCGAGTCGAGCGGCGCCCGTCTTGCCCTTGAGGACGGGATCGAAGAACTCGGCCCCGCGAGGATTCGTGCCCTGGGGCATGATGGCCACGAGTTCGCCGGCCAGCAGCGCTTGGGTGGCGCCGACGAGCGAGTCGCCCGCCTTCTCGCTCCCGCGGTCGACTCGGATGCCGCCCATGGCCTTGGCCAGTTGGCCGACAACGGGGGCGTCGAAGACCTCCTTCTTGCCCAAGAAGCGGAGGGGACGACCCGACTGGAGCACGCTCATACCGATGGCCACGGGATCGAAGTACGACCGGTGGTTGCCGGCCACGATGCCGGCGCCGTCGGCCGGCAGGTTCTCGAGGCCGGCAATGTCGAATTTGGCGAACGGCAACAGTTCGGTGCGGGCGCCCAGGCGCACGAGGTCGAAGGGCTCGATACCGGCGAACTTGGGCACACCCGGCGGCACGTCGAGCCACTGCGTCGGCCAGCGGCGCAGCGTGGCGAAGGCGAACAGCCGCGGGTCGGGGTTGACCGCATGGGGGTGGCCGACAGCCGAGAGCAGCGGCACGTCGTAGATGCTGTCGGAGTAGGCGTGACTGTCACCGAGGTCGACACCATGATCACCGGCCCAACGGCGCACGGCAGCCAACTTGCCCGTCGACCAGACGAACTCGCCTTCGAGGGCGCCCGTGTACCGGCCGTCTGCATCTTCTGCGTACCGGGTGGCCACCACGTCATCGAAGCCAACCCGCTCGGCGAAGGTCGCCACGAGGTCATAGGGCGTGGTGGTGGCGAGCACCACCGGACGACCGGCAGCCCGGTGCTCGTCGATGAGGCCCCGGGCATACGGAGCCATGATCCGGTCGAGTCGATCGGCAATCTCACCCGCCGCCTCGCGCACCTCGGCCCCGCTCCATCCCTTGGCCACCAGCGCCGCCCCGCGGGCGAGGGCCATCGACGGCAGCGTTTCGCCGACGAGATCGAACAGGCGGTAGAGCAGCCCCTGGCCCGGTACCGATCGGTTCGGAGCTATCCCGGCTTGTTGGAGGGCCTCGGTGATCAGCGGTCCGCTGGCGCCCTTGAGGATCGTGCGGTCGAGATCGAAGAACGCTGCGGCACCAGACATGACCCGACGCTACTGTCGGTGGAACCCCGGACGCGAAGAAGGGCCCGGTGGGGGGAACCAGGCCCTTCGTCGCTGTTACTGGCGAGCTCAGCCGGTGGGGGGTACCAGCGAGCTCGTTCGTGCTTCTGGCACCAGTGAACCGGATGGTCGCCAATCTGTCCAACAGTTTGTAGTGATACCTGCCATCATTTGTAGCGATGGACCTCCGCCAGCTGCACGCTCTCGTCGCCGTTGCCGATCACGGAACGTTCTCGGCCGCCGCTGACGCCCTGGCCACGGTGCAATCCAACGTCTCGGCCCACATCGCCCGCCTCGAACGCGAGCTCGGCGCCACCCTTGTCGATCGCAGCGCCGGCAGGCTGACCGAGGAGGGTCAAGCGGTCGTCGACCGGGCCCGACGAATCCAGGCCGAGCTCGACGCCATCACCTCCGATGTGATGTCGATGAAGCACGAGGTGACGGGCCGCGTGCGGGTCGGCATCATCGGCACGACCGCCCGCTGGTTGGTGCCGCGCCTGCTCGACGAGATGGGGCGGCGCCATCCTGGTGTGGCACTCGAGATCGTTGACGCGACCTCGACCTCGCTCGAGCCGCAACTCGTCAACGGAAGCCTCGACCTCGCCGTCGTCAACCTGCCGCTCCCCTCTACCGACCTCACGACCACTGACCTGTTCGACGAAGACCTCCTGCTCTTCGTCCCCGCTGGCTCGCCGCTCGGCACCTCGGCCGAGGTCGACCTCTCCGAGTTGGCCGACGTCCCGCTCTACCTACCTCCGAGGGGGACGTCGTTTCGTGACCTCATCGACGCCGCCGCCGCCAAAGTCGGGGTGAAGCTCACCGCCCGAGCCGAGCTCGACGGACTACGACTCATCGCGTCGCTGGTCATCAGCGGACAGGGCTCGTCCATCCTTCCCTCGACGGCGGTGCCGACCCATCTCCAGGGCGAGACCCGTCCCGTTTGGGTGCGCGGACTTCCCCGACGGCGCGTGGGTCTCGCCGTGCGCAAACGAGGTCTTCCCGGAGCGCCAGCACGGGCCTTTGCCGAAGTGCTCCGCGACGTGGTCACGGCCGACGCCCGCCCCGAGGTCGGACTGCACCTGCCCGACTAGCGACTGGCGACTACCGCCAATGCGGTTCGGCGTCGTCGCCCGGGCTCTCGGTGATGCGCTTGCTCTCTCCGCCACCGGCGCTCATCACGTGCAACTCGAGGTCGGACTCGCGGTCGGTCTGGAACAGGAGACGGACGCCGTCGGGCGACCAGGCCGGCCACGAGTCGACGTCGTCGTTGGTGGTCAGCCGCACCGGCAGCGTGCCGTCAGCGCTCATGACGTAAAGCTCCGACTTCGATCCGTCACGGGTCGAGTCAAAGGCCAGCCGAGCGCCGTTGGGTGACCAGTCGGGGTTCTTGTCGCTCCCGACCGAGTTGGACAGGTTGCGCTGGTCGGTGCCGTCGGCGTTCATCACGTAGATCTCGTAGTTGCCGTCACGATCGGTGTGGAAGGCGATCCGGGCTCCGTCGGGCGACCACACCGGCTTCGAGTCGTCCGACAGGTTCTTCGTGAGGCGCATGGCGTTGGTGCCGTCGGCGTTCATCACGTAGATCTCGCTGTTGCCGTCCCGGAAGCTTGTGAACGCGAGCTTGGTTCCATCGGGCGACCACGCCGGGTATCCGTCGGGGGCGGGCTCGTTGGTGACCTGCACGGGATCGGTGCCATCGGCGTTCATGATCCAGACGTCGAAGTTGCCGGTCCGATCGCTGTCGAAGGCCAGCTTGGTGTGGTCGGGCGACCAGGCCGGCTCGCCATCGTGGGCGAGGCTGGCAGTGAGATTGCGCGCATCCGAGCCGTCGGGCGCCGCCGAGTAGATCTCGAAGTTGCCGTCGCGCCGGCTCTGGAACGCGATCCGGCGCTGGTCGAGCGGGATGGTCGGGGGTGGCGCTCCCGGCTCGTCCACCGTCACCGCCGTCGTCGGGGGCGGTGCCGTTGTCGTCGTGGTCGGCGGCAAGGTCGTCAACGGGGCAGTCGACACGACGGTGTCGTCACCGCCAGCAAACACACGGGCCAACAAGGCGACCACCACCACAAGAGCGACCAACGCTCCGGCGACCCCGGGCAGGAGCCCCGCCACCAGGGATCGCTGGACCATCGTGCCCGGTGCGCTGACGCGCGTGCCGCCGAGCGGATCGAGGCGGACCCAGAACTCGTGCGACCGCGAGCCGCCCGACAAGAGCCGCTCGACGGGGCGCACCCCCAACTTGGCGAACCCGGTCGTGCCAGGTTCGATGATCATGCTGTCGGGGTCGACCGTCGCCTCGATGGCGTCGGGTCCGTCGACGACGAGTTGCACCCGGGCCGGCATCGACCCGAGGTTGTCGACGGCGATCTTGGTCGTGGCCGAGAGCGTGCCTCGGAACGTGGCCGGCAGGAGCCGGATCGCCAACTCGGCCTCGCCGACGACGTCGAGCGATCCCGCCGCCGTTCCCCCACCGGCGCCGGCCTCGTCAGAGAGCACCCGCACACTGAACGGCACGGCCCCAACGCCGCCGGGCGCGCCACGCGGCAGCCGGAAGCGAAGGTCGCAGCGCCGCGTCAGCGCCGGCCGGAATCCAGAACTCTCCCGGCGTCACCGTCGCCCAGCCTGCGACCTCGCCCGACACCACGACCCGCACGTGGGCTGACTCGTCGCCCACATTGGTGAGCAGGATCAGCCCATCGACGTCGGAACCGGCGGGTGCCACAAGGTGCTCGGGCTCGAGGCGGACGTCGATCGGCATCCGATCGAAGCTAGCGCGCCACTTCTCCGCCGCGGCGGGGTACCAAGGGCTACGGTCGGCCCACCGTGGAGAGCACCGAGAACGAGGAATACGCCGTACGCCTCCGGGACAAGAGCGGCGCCCGGTGGAAGCAGGCGCTCAACGTGCAAGCTCCGTATCGGTGGAACCTTCGACGCCAACACCTTGGCCGTACGCTCGATGTTGGCTGTGGCATCGGGCGCAACCTCGCGACACTCGCGCCGGGCTCGGTCGGCGTCGACCACAACAAGACCTCTGTGGCGATGGCCCGCGCAGCCGGGTTCGAGGCCTACACGGTCGATGAATGGGCCGAGCGAGCCCCCGATCTCGACCATCACTTTGACGGCCTTCTCTTCGCGCACGTCATCGAACACCTCGACGAGGCCGGCGGCGAGCAACTCGTCCGGGACTACCTGCCCGTGGTTCGGCCCGCTGGCCGCATCTTCTTCATTTGCCCGCAGGAACGCGGCTACGCCTCCGACGCCACCCACGTCCGGTGGACGACGGGCGATGACCTCGTGGCCCTCGCCGAGCGGGTCGGTCTCCGTCCCGAATCGTGGTCGAGCTTTCCGTTTCCCCGGGCCGCCGGCCGCGCTTTTACCTACAACGAATTCACCTTGCTGGCGCACAAACCGGCCTGAACCGTCCGCCGGGAGCGGTCAGGGGCTACTGGTGGGCCGTAGAGGACTTGAACCTCTGACCTCCTGCGTGTCGAGCAGGCGCTCTGCCAACTGAGCTAACGGCCCTGGCGGGCGCTCACTCTACCGAAGAACGCTGCTTGGTCCGTGACCCGTCATCGACGGTCCAGCGGTGCACGTGTTCGCAGTTCGGACAGACGAGTTGGCGGCGCTCGTCCTTCGCCTCGGCGAAGGCCAAGAGGACCGGCATCCGACAGCCCTGGCACTCGAGTTGGGGACCGGTGAGCACGTTCAGGAGTTCGCCGCGCCACGGGCCCCATCCTTCCCTCCCGGTTCAAACCGGACCAATCCCCACCCACGACCCCCCCTTTCCGGCAGAACCTGTTGCCGAGCCGCACGTTCGCGCCGGAAAGTGGCGGTCTGTGTCGGCTCGCACCCCGGCTTTCCGGCAGAAGATGTCGCCAGGGCGCACGTTCGCGCCGGAAAGTGGCGGGAGGGGTGGCGGGAGGGGTGGCGGGAGGGGTGGCGGGAGGGGTGGCGTGGAGGGGTGGCAGGGAATAGACCCCACCCCGGGTGGGTTGGGCTAGCCGTGAAGGACACCCATCGCTCGGCGGTGCTCAACCGGCTGAAGACGGCCCGCGGACACCTCGATGCCGTGATCCGCATGGTCGAGGACGACGCCTATTGCCCCGACACGATGAAGCAACTCTCCGCCGTCCAAGGCAGCCTCGAGCGGGCCAGTCGGGTCGTGCTTCGCAACCACCTCGAGACCTGCGTGGCGACGGCGATGCAGGCGGGTCGCACGGAAGAGATCGTGGAAGAACTGATGGAGGCCCTCCGCTACGACCGCGTCGCCACCGGGCCGACGCACGACGAAGAAAGCACCCGATGAGCCAGACCGATACCGAATTCGACGTCACCGGCATGACCTGTGGGTCGTGCTCGGCCCGGGTGGAGAAGATCCTCAACCGCCAAGCCGGCGTCGACAGAGGCGGCGGTGAACCTCGCCACCGAGAAGGCCGCCGTCACCTACGACCCCGACGCGATCGACATCGACGCCCTCGTCGCCGCCGTGGCCAAAGCGGGCTACGGCCTCGCCCCGGTGCGCGTCGACGCCGAGGGGACCCGACACTGGCGAGCACGACCACGCTGAGGCCTGGAAGCGCCGCGTGATCGTGGCGTGGCCGCTCGGGCTCGTCGTGCTCGTACTCAGCATGGTTTTCATGACCGGCCATGGGCCCGTTGGTCGAGCTCTGGTGCTCACGACACCGGTGCAGTTCTGGGCCGGGTGGCCGTTCCTCCGCCGCCGACCGCCCGCGCCCGGAACCGCACGGCCAACATGGACACGCTCATCGCCATCGGCACCTTGTCCGCGTTCTCCTTCTCGACCTATCAGGTCGTGTTCGGCCACCGGCACAGCCCTCACTACTTCGACACCGCGGCGCTGATCATCGCCTTCCTGCTCCTCGGCCGGTACTTCGAGGCGAGGGCCAAGAGTCGTGCCGGGCAGGCCATCAGTCCGCTGCTCGAACTCGGGGCCAAGGAGGCGCGGATCCTGGTCGAGCCGACGGCGCGGAGCGGATGGTGCCGGTCGAGGACGTGCGCGTCGGGCGACCAGCCTCCGCGTCCGGCCGGGCGAAAAGGTTCCGGTCGACGGTCAACGTGGTCGACGGTAGCTCGGCGGTCGACGAGTCGATGCTGACCGGCGAGTCGGTTCCGGTCGACAAAGCACCCGGCGATCATGGTCGCCGGCGCCACCATCAACACCGAGGGGGTGCTCACCGTCGAGGCCACGGCCGTCGGCGCCGATACTGCCCTGGCCCACATCGTCCACCTCGTGGAAGAAGCGCAGGGCACCAAGGCGCCCGTGCAACAGCTGGCCGACCGGATCGCCGGCGTCTTCGTGCCCGTCGTGTTGGCGATCGCCGCGCTCACGTTCGCTTGTGTGGGCGGTGTCTGGCCAGCGATCCCCGCCAGGGTCTCGTCGCGGCCATCGCCGTGCTCATCATCGCTTGCCCCTGCGCGCTCGGGTCTGGCCACGCCCACGGCGATCATGGTCGGCACCGGTCGGGGCGCGGCCCTCGGCGTCCTCATCAAGGGCGGCGAGGTCCTCGAGCGCAGCCAGAAGGTCGACATCGTCGTGTTCGACAAGACGGGCACGCTGACCCACGGCGCGATGCGCCTCACCGACGTGGTGCCGGCTGACGGTGAAGACCGCGGCACCGCCTGCTCGCCTTCGCCGCCGCGGCCGAGAGCGGCTCCGAGCATCCGGTCGGGCGGGCCATCGTCGACGGCGCCGAGGCCGACTGTCGGAGTCCGCGCAGCCGGACTTCCGCTCGACGCCGGGCCGAGGGCGTCACGGCGTCCGTCGACGGCACGGTCGTCCACGTCGGGCAGCCGTCGGCTGATGGCCGACCACGATCTCGCGCTCTCGACGACGGCCTCAAGCATCGCCATGGCGCCTCGAGGAGCAGGGAAGCACAGCGGTGTTCGCAGGATGGGACGGGTCGCGCACGGGGCGTACTCGCCGTCGCCGACACCGTCCGGTCCGACGCCCGCGACGTGGTCGCCGAGTTGCGGGCGCCTCGGGCGTCGACGTCGTCATGATCACCGGCGACAACGCGCCGCACCGCCGAACGCCATCGCCAGCCAGAGTCGGCATCACGACGGTGCGGGCCGAAGTGCTGCCCGAGGACAAGGTGAACGAAGTGCGTGCGCTGCAGGCGGAGGGCAACGTCGTTGCCATGGTCGGTGACGGCGTGAACGATGCCCCGGCCTCGTGCAGGCCGACCTCGGCATCGCCATCGGGACGGGCACCGATGTCGCCATCCAGTCGTCGGACATCACGTTGCTGTCGTCCGACCTCGACGGCGTGCCCCGCGCGATCGCGCTGAGCCGCCGAACGTTCCGGACCATCCTGCAGAACCTCGGTTGGGCGTTCGGGTACAACGTGGTGCTGATCCCGCTGGCCGCACTCGGGCTGCTCAACCCGATCATGGCCGGCGCCGCGATGGCGCTTCTCGAGCGTCTCGGTCGTCGCCAACAGCCTGCGTTTGCGCAACTTCGAACGGCGCGGCTGAACGAGCGCCGCCTTCGAACGGTTCGGTAGTGCCGTGGGCGGTCGTATGCTCCCCGCGATGGCCGCGCCCGTCGGAGCCGCCCCCGAGGTCGAACTCACTCGCATCGCGGTCTTGGCCGAAGCGGCCCGGACGTTGCACGCCGAGCAGGATCCCGCCGAAGCGATCGACTGGGCCCGGGGCGCAGCCGCCCGCCTTTGTGTGGGGTCGGAGACGGCGATCTGTACCCTTCCCCGTCACGGCTCGCCCGAGTGGACCGCGCCCCAAGGCGTCATCGACTTCTCCCTCCTCGATGATCCCCGCGCCTCGCCACTTCTCTGCGACGCGCTCGACGCCGGCACCGCTTTGGTGATCGATGACGTCGACGAGGCCGAACGCCATCTCCCGGAATCGACGCGGGTGGGGCGCTCTATTGGATTGCGGAGCCTGGTGGTCGTACCGGTGATGGCTCGCGACGGCCTCGCCCAAGGTGCCATCGTCGTCGGTTGCGAGGACCCGCGTGACACCGACACCGTCGCCGTTGCTGCCTTGACGGCATTGGCCGCCCACCTCGGCGTGGCGCTCGACAACAGCGCCACCCTGGCCCGGATGGCCGAGGTCGAAGCTCGAGGCAAAGAGGTCGTACACGCCTTGCAGGAGGCCGTACGTCCGCCGTCGCCGTTGACGACCGAGACCGAGCTTGGGGTCCACTACGTCGCTGCCGACCCGAGCGCGCCGACGGGCGGCGACCTCTACGACTGGATCACGCTCCCAAGCGGTGAGTTGCACGTCGTCGTCGTCGACGTCATGGGCAAGGGCGTCGAGGCGACGAAGCACGCGCGTCGCGGTAACGCACGCACTTCGCCTCTTGGCCGTCGAGGGTTGTCCCCTCGAAGACCTCGTAGCCCGAGCCGACGCGCTGGTCACCGCCCAGAACCCCGAACTCGTAGCCACCCTGCTCGTCGTTCACTACGACCAAGCCTCCGGGCGAGCACGGCTCGCTGGTGCCGGACATCCACCGGCCCTGGTGGTGGGGACCGGCGGCGAGGTACGAGAGGTGGCGGCGCCGGGGATCCCCATCGGATGGCCGGGCGCCGGCTCGCACACCGTCGTGGTCGTCGACCTCGACCGATCGGACACCCTGATCCTCTACACCGACGGCCTCATCGAGGCGACCAAGGACATTCTCCAAGGACTCGACGACCTCGCCGCGTCTGCGTCGGCGACGTGCACGTATCCGGCTACGAGCATGGCCCGAGCCTTGGTCGACCGTCAGTTGGCCGACGCCGCCCGACACGACGACTCGCTCGCGCTCGTGCTCCGTCGTCGCGCCCCGGCCAGGGTCCCCACCCACACGCTGGCGCCGTTCCGTCACGAGTTCACACCGCAACCGGCCGCCGTGCCGCTCGCTCGCCACCTCCTCCGCGACTGGATGCGCATGGTCCCCGTCGAGGCGGCCGCCATCGACTCGCTCCTGCTGGCCACGTCCGAGCTCTGCTCGAACGCGGTGCGGCACGCCTCGGGCGACCCAAAGTCGGTCCGACTTCTCGCCTGGACCGAGGCCGACGCCATCTACATCGAGGTGAGCGACGACGGTGGCGCGTTGACGTGGCCCCAGCGAGGTCGGATCGAGTTGCCCGACCCTGAGGCCGAACAGGGCCGAGGATTGTTCCTCGTCACCGAGTTGGCAGACGACGTCACCAGCACCGTCGACGACGGCCGCACTTGTGTGCGCATCTGTAAGCGGGCGGTCGTCGGCGTCGACCCTCCGGCGTCGTCCACCCTCCTGTCATAGCGAGTGTGGGGCACGCGGCCCACGGGTAGATCGGCGCTGTCCGCAACAACAGGAGAACCGGTGACCGAGAATCAGACCGACACCACCCGCGTGAGCGACGAAACCCGCCAGGCCGAACGTCGGGAGGCTCAGATGCCCGCGGATGCGGGCCGGATGCCGACCCCTGCCGAAGAACAGGCTGCCGAGCAGAACGACGTCGATCCTGCTGTGGCCCAAGCCGAGAAGGAAGCCACCGAGCGAGGGGCCAACCAGAAGGGCGAAGGTCGCATCCCGTGACGGTCACATGCCGCGGCTGAAGCGGGTCGACTGCTCAGCCCCCGGCATTCGACGCCGGAAGGCAGGCCGAGGGTTCACCTACTTGGCCCACAACGGCGCCCGCGTCACCGACGCTGCGACGCTCGAGCGCATCAAGGCCTTGGTCATCCCGCCGGCGTGGACCGATGTGTGGATCTGTCCGCACCCCATGGGACACATCCAGGCCGTCGGCGTCGACGCGCGAGGTCGCAAGCAATACCGCTATCACGACGCGTGGCGCGAGCGACGCGACCTCGAGAAGTTCGACCACATGCTCGACTTCGCCACCGCGCTACCGGCACTTCGGACCCAGGTGATGACCGACCTCGCCCGGCCCGACCTCGACAAGCAGCGAGTGCTGGCCTGCGCCGTACGCCTTCTCGACCTTGGGTTCTTCCGAATTGGCAGCGAGGGGTACGCCGAGGAGAACCAGACGTACGGCCTTGCCACCATGCGAAAGTCGCACGTGAAGGTGCGGGGAACGGTGATCGAGTTCGACTACGTGGCCAAGAGCGGGAAGCGCCGGATCCAGTCCGTCGCCGACACCAACGTGGTCGAGATCGTGTGTGCCCTCAAGCGGCGACGCGGGAGTGGCCCCGAACTCCTCGCCTGGCGCGACGACGCCGGACAGTGGGTCGACGTGAAGTCCACCGATATCAACGCCTACCTCAAGGCCGCCACCGGCACCGACTGCTCGGCCAAGGACTTCCGCACCTGGTCGGCCACCGTCTTGGCTGCGGTCGCCCTCGGCGTCTCGGTCGGCGTGGCCGCATCCGTGAGCGGGCGCCAGCGAGCCGTGACCCGAGCGATGAAGGAAGTCTCGTCGTACCTCGGAAACACGCCGGCGGTCTGTCGCTCGTCGTACGTCGACCCCAGGATCGTCGACAGGTTCACGGCCGGGGTGACGATCATCGACGCACTCACCGAGGCCGACTGCGTTCCGAGCCCAGGCTCACTCGACACCCACGGAGCCATCGAGGCCGCGGTGCTCGACATACTGGGCCGCCACGACTCGCTGGCTGCCGCGGCCTGACCCGTCGAGTCAGACCATCTCAGTCGCCGTCGACTGCTGTCGCGATCCGCTCGCCGTCTTCGAACAACAGCATCGTGCGATTGGTCGGATGGGGATGCACGTGGATGCCCAGGAACTGCTGGAGCGAATCGAACACGCTGATCGAACCTCTCGGCGGTGGCGTCAACCAGTGGATCACGACGACACCCGTCGAGAACTCGACCCCCTCGAGAACGACGCCTGTGCCTGACACACGCGATTCATCGAGCTCGCGACTCATGACGAATCGCCGCATCCCTCGCGGCGCCCGCTCAGTCATCGGCGGGACCGTCGTCGTCGACGTCGTCGGTTGGCTCCCGCTCTCTCGTGCGCTGCGACGGCGGCCGAGCACCTGTAGCACGACGAGCACCACGACGGGAAAGGCGAATATCAACGCCTCGTCGGGCCCGAACTTTCCGGAATGAGCGACCAGCGACGGGAGCGTGTCAGCCTCCGAGGAGGAGGGCCAAGCCGCCGACGGTGAAGGCAACCATCGTGACCAGCAACGGATATTGCGAACGGGTGGCGTCGGCCTTCGGAAACAGCGCGAAGGGCGCGATCGTGGGCCAAGACGACACCGGCGACGTGACCGATGACAATGGCAGCAACCTGGACATAGGCGATGGTGTTGGGCGACACCAGCGCGTAGTTGATCGACCACTCGGCCGTGCCGAACAAGTTCCAACCCAGTGAGAATGGATCGGATACCAGCGCCAGCACCGCCTGCCCCTCGAGCACCAGGAGCGAGAAGTAGTGGGCGATCGCATAGGCGAAGGCGATCGGCACCAGTGAATGTACGAAGGCGTCGGCCAGCGCCGCGGTGTCAGAACCAGTCATCGACGCAGCGACCTTCATGGCGCCGAGGTACATGAGCGCGACGACGCCGATCGACCACAGCAATCCGACCGTGGAAAGCGGCATGGCCTCAGTGGCCGAACGGGCGCCGACGAGACTGGTCCACATCCCGCTTCTCGTGAGGCCGTCGAACGCCGTCGAGCCGAGGGCCACGATTACGAGTCCGACAGTGCCGGATGTCGGCTGCAACTCGGCCAAGCCCCGCAGCGGCACTCGCAGTCTGATCCCGCCCGTCGTGTCGTCCCTACCGATCGGAGCGATCGCCCCGAGCAGTCCGAACCACGCTGCGAATGCTTCGCCTTGGCGCAACCACGGCCGCCCCCACCATGCCGCTCCGGCCACGACCACGGCCGTGTATACAACGATGAGCACGGCCAGCAGTCGAGGTTCGGCCCGGGACGGCAGTACGAGTTCGATCCACACGAACGCCAACAGCCCTGCGGCGGCGGGCCAGTGGCCGAGCGCGTATGGACGGGGGTTGTCGGAGGCGACGAAGCGACCGAAGGTGGCCAGCGGATCGAAGCCGGAGTTCCAGACGTCGAAGACCAGTGCCGACACCACCGTCATGCCCACCCAGAACGTGACGTAGAGCGCCACCGGCGCCAGGTTCTCACTCGGGAACGTGGAACCTACGGTCGCGGCCGCGAGGACGACGCAAAAGGCGACAACTCCGAGCGAGGCGAGAGCCCAGACCAGCGGCCCCGACGGCGGTCGATCCTCAGAGAGCTCCGGGATCACTCGTGGTTCGAGCCGCGGCTCGGGCCAAAAGATGCCCAAGGCGGCGAACGAGATGACGAGCGCGGCGGCTGCGCCGTAGCCGAACATCCACGGCGACAACGGGAGGTCGGTGCGCCCCCCGATGCCGTGGGCGATCAGCCCAGGAATCACGCGCCGACTTCGAGCTCGAGCACCTTCTTGCCCCGACCCTCGAGTTCGACCTCGAACACGCCGGGGATCTTTGCCAGGAACGTCAAGTCGGCCGACTGGCCCGGAACAAGGTCGACCTTGAGGTCATAGGTATGGAGGTGGAGTTCGTCGGCCACGTCGCTGGTGGCCCGAATCGTCACCTGGTCACCCTGTTTGACCTTGACCCGCCTTACCCCGCCCTCGACGTTGCCGCCCGTGATGACGAGGTCGATGACCCCGGCGGGCTCCGTCGAGCTGACAGTAGTCGTGGTCGATCCACCCAAAGCCGTTGTCGTCGACCCCGCACTGCCGGAAGCAGTTGTGGTCGACGACGGCGGTGTCGACGTCGACGTAGCTCCGGTGCTCTTGTTGTCCTTGCCGCACGCACCAGCGGCGGCCAGGGTGACAACGACCATCATTGCGGCACCCATCGACGCGCGCCTTTTGCGAACACTCATGTTGGCGAGCCTATGGCGAGGGCCGGGGTCCTTCGCGGCGCGTCCCTCGACGCGCCCGTCGGGCTTCGTCTCGCTCGTCGGCCATGGAGAGCGTCTCCGCCGACGACGGCGCCACGAGGAGCGCCGTCACCAGGTCGACGAGATGGCTGACGAACAGCCGGTCGTCATGGCGGGGTCCGTAGCTGGCCCGCCGCCCGATCTCCGCCGCCGAAAATCGAATCACCGTGAAACGCCGGTGCAACCGCTCGGCGTCCTCGCCGAGGAAGGGACCGACGAGCGTGCGCCAGCGTTGGATGCTGTCGCGAGGGTCGCTCGCTGGATCCGGTCGACGCTCGGTCGATGTCGGTCGGTTGACCAACTCGGCGTGAATGCGAAGGTAGTGGGGGCCACCGTCCGGGTCGGCCAACTTGGCTGCCAGCGGCCGTACCAGACACCCGGCGAGGGTTCGCAGGTCGGAATCGCCCGACTCGTATTCGTCGAGCATCTCGTGGCGAAGGGCCTCGACAGCGGGATAGTGCTTGGCCAGCACCGCCCGCACGACACCGGCGCGATCGTCGAAGTGGTACTGCACCGCGACTGCGTTGCGCGCCCCCGACGCCCGGTTGATCTCCCGGAGGCTGACCCCGTCGATGCCACGCTCGGCGAACAATTTCTCCGCTGCGCTCACCAGCCGGGCACGGGTGCCGTCAGGCGACGCTCCGCCATTCTTGGGGATCTCGGGAGCCGCCATCTCGCCATGATGCACGCGCATCAGGCCCGGATGCAACGAAATGCGTCTCGACTCCTCGGATTCGGGCGTGGATGGCCGATGAACACGCATGGTCATCACGGAGTCCGCGCCGTATCGGGTCTTGGTGGTCGACGATAACGAGGACCTCCGCACACTGTTGCGGATGACCCTCGGATTCCACCCCCGGTTCGAGGTCACGGGTGAGGCGTCCAACGGCCTCGAAGCCCTCCACTCGGTCGAGGAGGTGCTCCCCGACCTCATCATCCTCGACCGGGAGATGCCCGTGGTCGGTGGTCTCGAAGTCCTCCCCCGACTTCGTCATCGGTGCCCCGACGCGCTCATCGTCATGTTCAGTGCCCACGTGGACGGCGACCTTCGGGCTGCGGCTGTACTTGGTGGCGCAGATGCAGTGCGCTCCAAAACCGGCCAGTCGATCAACGATCTGGCGTCGGAACTCGAAGCGCTCATCGTCGACCCGCCAGGCGTCGCAGGGGAGCGGGTCCAAATACGCCTCGGTCCCATTCCTTCGAGCGCCGCCCGCCTGTGGGTGGCCAACACCCTCGAGATTCTCCGGGCGCTCCGGCGCCATCCAAGGGAGATGCCGAGCGACGTCGAGCCGGGCCTCCTTGCCGTGTTCGAGGGATTTCTCGAGGAGTGGGCGACCCTTGCATCCAACAGCGTCGACTTCCAGTGGTCGGCCACGGCACCGCCAGATGTCCTCGGCGACCTCGTGTCGGCGTGGGCCCAACTCGACCGATTGAGTGACGACGCCATGGAGCGGCTCGGCTGCTCTTGGTCACCGCCCGAAGCCCGCCCATTTTTCGACGCGCTGACTTCGGCCGTCGTCGCCGCGTTGTCGACGGACACCGGTCTGCGGAAGTTGGCGGACGACCTTCCTAGCGACTGGTCGAAGCCCGAGTCGTGAGCCACTAGCGTCCGCCCGGACGCAGCCGCGCTGGCCGGAGGAGACACAGCGATGACCGACGAGTGGCGATCACGAACCGTGGCAGTGAACGGGGTTGACCTCGAGGTGAGCGAGGCGGGTGAGGGACCGCCGGTGATCCTGGCCCATGGGTTTCCCGAGCTCGCCTACTCGTGGCGCCACCAGCTCCCTGCGCTGGCCGACGCCGGCTTCCGGGCCGTCGCCCCCGACCATGCGAGGGCTACGGCGGCGTCGACGCGGCCCCGAGACGATCACCGACTACGACATCGAGCACCTCACTGACGACCTCATCGGCCTGCTCGACGACATGGGCGAGGACAAGGCCGTGTTCGTGGGCCACGACTGGGGGTCGATGGTGGTGTGGCAGCTGCGCTGCTTGCACCCCGATCGGGTCGCGGGCGTCGTGGCGATGAGCGTGCCGTCCTGCCGCGCGGCCCCGATGCCGCCACCCAGCTCTGCGCCCGGCGTTCGGCGACAGCTTCTTCTACATCCTCTATTTCCAGGACGCCCGGGGTCGGCCGACGCCGAACTGGCGCGGGACCCGGCCATCACGATGCGCCGGATGCTCGGCGGGCTGTCGATCGGCCGAAGGGCGAGCAGCTCGACTTGTCCGGGCTTGCCGGCGCCGACGGCACGCGGGTTTGTCGACCGCCTGCCCGAACCCGCGAGCTCTGCCCGACTGGCTGGCCAGAGGCGAGCTCGACCACTACATCGCCGAGTTCACCCGCACCGGGTTCACCGGCGGCATCAACTGGTACCGCAACTTCGATCGCAATTGGGAGATCACGGCCCAGCTCGACGGCGCCCATGTCACCGTGCCGTCGCTATTCATCGGTGGCAACCTGGACCCGGTGCTGCTGATGAGCCCGCCGTCGGGCATGGACGGATGGCTCGACGACCATCGCGGCAACGTGCATGATCGATGGCGCCGGTCACTGGGTGCAGCAGGAGGCGCCGTCCGCCGTCAACAAGGCACTTCTCGGCTTTCTCGACGACCTCCACCTCGGAGGGACGCGAGCATGAGGGCAGCCGCACTTCGCAAGCGGACGGATGATCGTCCGCGACGACGTGCCTGAGCCCGATCCCGCAGACCGGGCAGGTACTCGTGGCCAGTGAAGGCGTGCGGCATCTGCGGTTCCGACCTGCACTTCGCCGCGCATGGGCGCACCGATGAGGCGTCTGATCGCAGAGAGTCGTCGGGATCCGGTGATCGGCGCCGGCGGCGGCCTCGATTTCGACCGCGACATCTTCCTCGGCCACGAGTTCGCCGCCGAAGTCCTTGAGGCGGGTCCGGCGACCGAGGCGCCGCCGGCCGGAACCCTCGTCACGTCGCTCCCCGTCTTGCTCGGCCCCGCCGGCATCCAAGACCTCGTTTACACAAATGACGGTGCGTCCGGGTACGGCGAGCGGATGCTGCTCTCGGCCCCGCTCCTCCTTACGGTGCCCAATGGTCTCCCGGCGACGCGGGCGGCCCTGACCGAGCCGATGGCCGTCGGTCTCCACGCCGTGAACAAGTCCGGCATCACCCCGGCTGAAGGGGCGCTCGTGCTCGGATGCGGGCCCGTCGGGCTGGCCGTCATCGCCGTTCTCCGACGCTGCCGGGGTCGAGACGATCGTCGCCAGCGACTACTCGCCGGCGCGACGGAGCCTCGCTGCGACCATGGGAGCGTCGACGGTGGTCGACCCAAGGGTCGACTCCCCTTCGCCGCCTGGACCGCATCCGGTGGGGTGCGCCAACTGGTGGTCTTCGAAGCCGTCGGTGTCCCAGGCATGATCGAAACCACCTTTCGCGACGCCCCCCGTGGAGCTCGGGTCGTCGTGGTCGGAGTGTGCATGGCAGCGCGACACGGTGACGCCGTTCTTCGCCATCGCCAAGGAGTTGAACGTGCAGTTCGTGCTCGGCTACGACCCGATGGAGTTCGCCGCCAGCCTCCGGGCGATCGCCGAGGGCGAAGTCGATGTGGCGCCGTTGATCACCGGCACCGTCGACCTCGACGGCGTCCCTGGCGCGTTCGCCGAACTGGCCGACCCCGAGAATCACTGCAAGATCCTCGTCACCCCCACGCCGTGAGCCCGGCCCCGACGAGCTTGGATCGGCGGGTTTGTCAATCGGCGTTCACGGGGAACTCCATAGCGAAGGTATGAGCGAAACCTTTCTCCTTGCGTTGCCGGCGTCGATCACGGGCCTGGCCGAGGTACGCAGCGCTATCCGAGATTGGCTCGAGCCGCTCGTCGTCGATCGCGAAGCGCTCGGCGATCTCATCGCCGTCGCCTCCGAGTTCGTCCTCCACGTGCTGGTGAAGTCGGGCGGCAGCGGACAGATCGAGGTGTCGGCCGAGCATGGAGCCAGCGGCGTCCGCCTTGGAGTTCGTTCGAACGCCGCCGTGGCCTCGGCCCCAAGAGCCATCGAGCTTCCGCCCGACCCCCTCGGACCCGACGCGCTCGGCCGGCGCATCGTCGAAACGTGCTGCGACGAAATCGTCGTCACCAACGACGAGTCCGGCACCCACCTCGAGTGCTGGCGCCGATTTCGGTCGGCCTGACGATCAGGCCGCCGGCTCGGCCAGGCAGTCGTCGACGGCGTCGGCCACGGTGGCATGCACGGGGAGCAGACGGTCGAGGCCGGTGATGTCGAGCAGCCTTCGGAGCGTCCGCTGGCCTTCGCCGGCGACGATGCACAACGAGTTGCCCGACTGGCTCAGGCGCTTCTTTGCCGACACGATCACGCCGAGACCGAAGGAGTCGACGAAGGCGAGTGCGCGGCAGTCGAGCACGACTCGTTCGATGCCGTCGGAGGAGAGCGACATCAGTTCGTCGCGCAGCAATGGGGCCGTCGCGGCGTCGAGTTCGCCGACGATCACAATCACCGCGTGACGCTCATCTCGTACGGCGTCGATGCGAAATTCCTCCATCGGGCCGAACTCTAGGCCATCTTCTCGGAAGGTCACCGACCGCGGTCGAGACTGACTAGTCTTTCGCAGCCTCCAACAGGGTGGGGCCTCGTGTAGTTCCGGCTTCTACGCCGTGAGGAGGCTTCAGACCGTGAGTTCTGCTGGACCGACACCACACACCGAGTGCGGTGAACTTGTCCGGCCTCGCCAGTGACCGAACGCCACGCATCGGCGCGCGACCCGTTGTTCAGCATGGAGATAGAGCGAGCCGAGAACTCGGTGACGTTCACCGTGCGGGGCGACCGCCGACTCTTCGCGATCTCCGGCCTCGACCGACTGGTCGTCATCTCCGACGGCCCCAGCCATCTGCCGTCCGGCCGATGCCCCACCTAGGTGGTAGACCGGACGGTACCGACCCCGTCCACCACCGATCAACCGATCGTCTCGCGACGCCGCCGGGGAGGCTCTTCCCCATGCTCGTCCAAGACGCCCGTAAAAGGTGGCTTCAGTGACCCCGGAACATGGTCTCGAGCAGGCAATTCGCGATCTGGCCGGCATCGTCTTCCACGAGCACTCGGCTGACGCCACCTTGGCTGCGGTCGCTGCGGTCGCCCAGCGGAGCATCCCTACGTGTCGAGCCGCCAGCATCACCCTCATCGAGCGCGGGAAGACACGTACCCCCGTTTCGACCGGCGATCTGGCCTTCGATCTCGACGAGGTCCAGTATCGCTCCGGGTCCGGGCCGTGCCTCGAGGCCATCCGGTCAGAAAGCAGCGTTCACGTCACGTCGATGGCCGAGACCGACGGCTGGCCCGCGCTTCGCGGACGCGGCCCTCGGCCGCGGGATCACCACCTCCCTGTCGCTCCCGCTTCGTGCCGGCGACGAGGTCTTCGGCGCGCTCAATCTCTACGGCGAAGACGCCGGCGGGTTCGCCGGCTACGAGCGGGTCGCCGAGGTGGTCGCACAGCAAGCCTCGGTCACCCTGGCCAACGCCCGCGACTTCCAGCCGCGCCGCCGACCTAGCCGAAAACCTCGCCCTCGCCCTCGAGCATCGCGACATCATCGGCCAAGCCAAGGGCATCATCATCGCCCAGTCGAATGTGACCTCCGACGAAGCCTTCGATGTCCTCCGCCGGGCCTCGCAACGCGAGAACCGCAAGCTCCACGACATCGCCCGCGAAGTCGTCGAGCGCCGCGTTTCCAAACCCGACGAGGATCCCACCCCCTAGCCCCCATCCCCGTTGGAGTGGCCAAAACGGTCGCCGTTTCGGCCACAACGACGGGTTGTGGCGACCGGAAGAGCCACCGCAATGCCGATCCCGTCGCAGCCGCGGACCGGCCAACCCCCGTGTCTGGCATGGTGGCCGCGATGCAGAACGTCGCGAGGGTCCGGGCCGAACGACCTCGTCAATGAACGACGCCCTCTGGTACCTCACTCGCGCCAGCGGAATCGTGGCCGCCGTGCTCGGCGTCGCCGCGTTGGTGTTGGGCTTCCTCTTCTCGGCGCGGGCGACCGGAGCCCGGCGCCGACCAGCATGGTGGCTAGATCTTCACAACTGGCTCGGTGGACTCACCCTCGCGTTGACCGCCGTGCACATCGTCGCGGCATGGCTGAGCAGCGACACCGGCATCCGGATCCTCGACGTGGTGGTGCCCGGCGTCGCGGGCGACCAACGGTGGGCCGTGACCTTCGGTGTCATGGCCACGTACATGCTGTCGGTCGCGGTGCTGACCACCTGGCCGAGACGCCTCCGCCATCGCCGAGCTTGGCGGATGGTGCATTTGGGATCCGCACCTGCGGTCGCTCTTCTCCTCATGCACGCCTACCTCATGGGGACCGAGGCCGGGAGCGCCGTCAGCGGCGCCGGTCTGATCGTCCTCACCGCCGTATCGATCTACGCCGGCTCGCTCCGAGCACTCGACCGATGGACCGGACGGCACCCTGTCAAGTCACAGGCGACTCCCAGGTGAGGCACATACCCAGCCCAGGGCAACGTGTCCCAATAGGTGCGTGAACGCGAAGCCGCCGGGGCCACCAATGAACGACGACGACCGGCGCCTTCGTCTCGAGCAGTTGGCGGCGCGCCGGACGAACGCCTCAGCGGGCGCCGCAACCGCCGCCCCTCAGCCCCGTCGCCGACATCCAGCGCGGGCCGCCCGAGCCGGGGCGCTCACGCTGAGCCTGGCAAGCACGGGCATCCTCAGTTGGGTGTTCGCCACGACCGGAGCGCCGGCACCACTTGCCGCCGCGCCCTCCAGTCTGGCCCCGGCAACCTCGAGCACGGTGCGTTCATCGGCGACCGTGCCGGGCTCGACGCTGATCAACAAGTACGGACCCGTGCAGGTAGAAGCCACGTTCGACAGCCGCGGTCGCCTGACCGCCGTCACCGCTCTGCAGCTGCCGAACGACCGGCCCAAGAGTGTCCGCATCAACGATGTGGCCGTACCGATGCTCAACCAGAGCGTGCTCACCGCCCAGCGGGCCAACGTCGACACGGTCTCGGGTGCCACCTACACGAGCGTCGACTACGAGAAGTCGCTTCAGGCCGCGATCGACATCGCCCGGGCCCAGGGCATCACCCGGATCGTTTGACTAGGTCCCCGTGACCTTCTCGGACGTCCACCACGTCGAGTTCGTCATGGGGATGGCGATCTCCATCGACCTCCGGACGGCAGACGGTTCGGAGGCCGCGCTGTCGGCCATCGTCGAGTGGCTGCACCGCGTCGACATGATGTTCAGCACGTATCGCGACGAGTCCCCCGTGAGTGCGTTCGGCCGGGGCGAGCTTCCGCGCGCCGAGGTCGCCGATGACTTGGCCGAAATTCTCGACCTGTGCGATGACCTGTACCGAATGACCGGCGGCAGCTTCGATGCGTGGGCCGTGCCGGCGCCGAACGGGACTCGATTCGACCCCTCTGGCGTCGTCAAGGGCTGGGCTCTCGAACGCGCCGCCGTGCTGGCCGAGAGCTTCGGCGTCGAGAACTTCTGCATCAATGGAGGGGGGGACGTCGTGCTTCGCGGCCATCCCAGCCCCGGAGATTCCTGGCTTGTCGGCATCCGCCACCCGTTCGACGACAAGTCCGTGGCCACCGTCGTCGCCGCCGAGGGTCGCCTCGCCGTGGCGACATCGGCGTCGTACGAGCGTGGCGGTCACATCATCGATCCCACCACTGGGATGCCTGCTGCGCTGCTCGCCAGCGCGACCGTGGTCGGACCCGATCTGGCGCTTGCCGACGCGTTCGCCACCGCCGCCTTCGTCATGGGCCCGGCGGCGACCGAGTGGATCGCCGACCAGTCCGGCTACGACGCCTATTTGATCACCAACGACGGCCACACAAGTTGGAGCATCGGGTTCGCCCGATACCGCGTCGACGAACCCGAGCGCCGCCGCACGTAATCCCGACCTGTTCGGGCGTGGACACCGTCGATACGATCGGCGGCTGTGGTCGTTCGTGCGCCGACGCGCGAGTTGCGCTGCGTTTTCTCTGATAGCCGCCGATGGGACCGGTACGTGCCTCGCGCCGGCGACATCGTCATCGCAACACCGCCGAAGTGCGGAACGACGTGGATGCAAGGGATCGTCGCGTCGATGTTGTGGCCTGCGGGCGACGCCCCTGACCTACCGGCCGGGTTGAGCCCATGGTTCGACAACCGTCGGCAACCGATGGATGCCACCCTCGCTCGAGTTGACTCGATGACGTGGCGACGGTTCCTGAAAACGCACACCCCGGCGGACTGCTTGCCGATCCTTGACGACTGCCGGTATGTCTGCGTCTTCCGCAACACCCTCGACGCGCTGGCCTCGTGGGCCGATCACCGCCGTGCCCAACGACCGTCAGTGCTCGATGAACTCAATACCACGGCGCCGGATGACGGTATCGAGTCGGCCCCACACTGGAACGGCGACCTCGACGTGCTCGTCGAAGAGTGGACTGCGTGGCGCATGAGCCCCGGACAGCAGCTCGCGACGTGGTGGGACCTACGTACCGAGGCAAACGTGTTGCTCGTGCACTACCGCGACCTGGTCGTGGACTTGGACGGAGAGATGCGACGCGTCGCCGACCACCTCATGATCGATGTGCCGTCCAATCTTTGGCCTGACGTGGTGGCACGGTGCCGCTTCGATGCGTTCAAGGAGACGTTCGTGAAAGCCGGCGCGATGGACGGCGCGTTCGAGGGTGGCGCCAATGCGTTCTTCCGCAGCGGCGCCGGGCGGCGCGGATCCGATGAGCTCAGCGCAGGAATTCGAGACCGTTGCGCGGAGCTACTCGAGGCCGAGCGGCTCGACGCCGACGCAACGAGTTGGCTCGCGTGCGGCGCGCTCGAGTCGGGCGTACGCCCCTAGCGCGCCGTGAGCGATCCGCCACCGGAGCTCGGGGCCCTCAGCGCTGGATCGGCGAGACACTGGCGAGCGGCATGTGCCCGGGCCGCCGCCGGCGCTTGACCTCGTACATCGCGGCATCGGCCTGTTCCAAAAGCTTCTCGGCGTCCACCTCTCCCGCCCGGCATGAGGCGGCGCCGATGCTGGCGCTGAGCATGATCCGCTGGCGGGCGAAGGTGACCTCCCCGGTAATCGCCTCCTTCAAGCGACGCACGAGCACCGGCCCCTCAAACGGTCCAGCCCCCTGGGGACAGATGACGACGAACTCGTCACCGCCGATCCGACCGATGCGGTCGTGAGACCGGATCACGCTGCGAAGCCGAGCTGCGGCGACCCGCAGCAGCTCGTCGCCAGCTGCGTGCCCGAGCGTGTCATTCACCGCCTTGAAGTCGTCGAGATCGACGTAGGCGACCGTCACGTGCTCCCACTCACGGAGTGCTCGCTCGAGCATGCTGACCGTGGCGGCCCGATTGAGACATCCGGAGAGCGCGTCGTGGCTGGCCCGATGCTCCAGTTCGGAGCGCAGGCGGCTGCGATCGGTCACGTCGGTGCAGCACAGGATCACCCCGTCGGTGCGGCCGGCGTCGTTCACCATCGGTCGCATCGCGAGTTCGCAGCGCCGCTCCTCGAAGCCGTGCATGACGCTGACCTCTACATCGCGAGGCATCCCACCGAGCGCTTGCGTCAGTGCCTTGGCGGTCTCTGCTCGGTCGAGTGCGACCACACTGCGCACGAGAGCGTCCGTCGAGTCGATCGGGCCGAGCAGCGCTAGGAGCGGAGCGTTGCAGTAGGCCACCTCACGATCGTGACGCACGTGACAGATCCCAATCGGCAAGGCTTCGGCGAGACGCCCGAGGAGCACCTCCCGGTCGTGGAGCGCCTCGAGCTCGGCCATCTGCTCGGAGATGTCGACGATCTCCGAGAGCACACACTCATAGTCGGGGTCGTCGAGGCGGTTCTCGTTGCACACCTCCACCCACCGATAGCCGCCGCTGGCGTGACGGAACCGAACCTGCATGCGTTCGTTGTCGGCGCCGGCACGCATCGCCAGCCACGCGGCGATCGCCCGCTCCGCGTCCTCGGGGTGCACGAGTCCGAGGGTCGGCCGGCCGAGGAGCTCGTCCGCTGACCATCCGAGCATCGACGTGAACCCGTCATCCACCTCGAGGAACACCGAACCTCCGTCGCGACGTACGCGCGCCGTGCGGGCCCGCCGAATCTCCATCTCTTCGGCGAGCGCCAGGACGGGGGCGGCGTCGCTGACGTCGGCAACGACGAGGTGGATGCCGAATTGCTGACGTAGGTCGAACAGGTGGATCGTCACTGGCGAACTTGGATCAGCGATCAAACGCACCTCGAGCGACACAATGGGGCACTCCTGGGCTCGACTCCACGCGCCGGTCACCTCCGCCTTGTCTTCAGGAACGACGGCTCCGAGCGGCGCTGATCCTGTGAACTGCGGGCGATCGCCGGTGCACAGTTCATCGGGTACCGAGGCGAGGCGAGCACCTTCCCCGAGCGCGGTCACGATCGCGTGCGGCCGATCGGCGAGGAGTTGGGTGGCGGCGCGGCAGCGTGGCGTCCGTGTGCACAAGACCACCGTCCACGTCTGATCCAGGCATTCGGCCTCCTTGCTCAGTCACCTATCGGCAACCACCCCTCGGAGCATGGGGACCAATTTCGAAATGACCCGATGGGGCCAGCCCGGTCGAAGCAAGAGTCGCCCGCCAGCTGCGACGCGTATGGGATGAATCGCTCTTTTATTGGAGGCGGCGATGAGAATCGAACTCATGTACAGGGCTTTGCAGGCCCTTGCCTAAGCCACTCGGCCACGCCGCCAAGACTCCGACTGTAGTGGCTGGAAGCCCCTACTCGTTTCGGGCAGCGCCAGAGCGCGATCGCGCTCTGGGCCTGCCCAAAACGGGTTGTCAGGCGTCGCGGAGTTGACGCAACACGTAAGGGAGGATGCCACCGTGGCAGTAGTAGTCGGCTTCTTTCGGCGTGTCGATGCGCAGGGCGACATCGAAGGACAGTCCTCCGTCGGTCGGTGACCCGCAGGGTCGAGGGAAGGGGGGCGCCGGCGGCGAGGCCCTCGAGGCCGACGATGTCAAAAGTCTCCTCGCCAGTGAGACCCAACGAGGCCACGCTGTCTCCGGCGGCGAACTGGAGGGGAAGCACGCCCATGCCGATCAGGTTCGACCGGTGGATCCGCTCGTACGACTCGGCGAGCACGGCCTTGACGCCGAGGAGGGCCGTGCCCTTTGCCGCCCAGTCGCGCGACGACCCCGAGCCGTACTCCGTGCCGGCGAGGATGACCAGCGGCACGCCGTCGCGCTCGTAACGACTGGCGACCTCGTACATCGAGCCTTCCTCACCCGACGGCAGATGAACGGACACGCCACCTTCAGTCCCGGGAGCCAATTGGTTGCGCAAGCGGACGTTGGCGAAGGTGCCTCGGATCATGACTTCGTGGTTGCCGCGGCGCGAGCCGTAGGAGTTGAAGTCACCCGGGTCGACGGCGTGGTCCATGAGCCAGCGGGCGGCGGGGCCGTCTTTGCGGATCGATCCCGCCGGCGAGATGTGGTCGGTCGTCACCGAGTCCCCGAGACTTGGCCAGCACGCGTGCACCGCGAACGTCGGTCAGCGCCGCCGGCTCGGCCGGCATGCCGTCGAAATAAGGGGGCTTGCGTACATAGGTCGACTCGCTCCACTCGTAGCGAGAACCGGTCGGCGACGCGACGCCCTGCCAGCGCTCGTCGCCGAGGAAGACCTCGCCGTAGCTCTTGCGGAACATCTCGCTCTCGACCGACTCGGCCACGGCGGCGTTGACCTCGGCCGTCGACGGCCAGATGTCGGCCAGATACACATCGCCGCCGTCGCTGCCCTGTCCGAGAGGCTCGGCGGCCATGTCGATGTCCATGGTGCCGGCCAGGGCGTAGGCGACCACGAGCGGCGGAGAGCCGAGGTAGTTCATGCGGACGTCGGGGTTGATGCGTCCCTCGAAGTTGCGGTTGCCGGACAGGACGGCGCAGACGGCCAACCCGCCCTGGTCGACGGCCTCGGAGATCTCGGGAAGCAACGGACCAGAGTTGCCGATGCACGTCGTGCACCCGTAGCCGACGAGGTTGAACCGCAGCTTGTCGAGATAAGGCGTGAGTCCGGCTCGGTCGTAGTAGTCCATGACCACCTTCGAACCGGGAGCCAACGACGTCTTGACCCACGGCTTGACCTCGAGACCGCGCTCGACGGCGTTGCGGGCCAGCAGGCCGGCGGCGAGCATCACGTAGGGGTTCGACGTGTTGGTGCACGAGGTGATGGCGGCGATGACGACGTGGCCGTGGTCGAGGTCGAACGTCGTGCCGTCGGCCAGCTTTACCGGGATCGGAGGCGTGCGGGACGGTCGTCGGACCGGGGCTTGGCCTCGGTGGCGCGGTGGGGTCGGGATCGCCCGTGCCTTCGACGCTCTCGGCCGGCGCCACCGGATCGCTGGCGGGGAACGAAAGGGCGGACGCCTTGGTCGACGACCTGCGGTGCGTCGGCGGAGGCTGTCGGTGAGCGCAGCTCGGAACATCGCCTTCGACTGCCGACAGCGGTACGCGGTCCTGCGGGCGCTTGGGTCCGGCGAGCGACGGGGTGACGGTCGGAGAGGTCGAGTTCGAGCGTCTCGGAGAAGACGGGTTCGGGCGAGTTCTCGTCGTGCCAAAGGCCCTGCTCGCGGGCGTAGGCCTCGACGAGCGGAAGGAGCTCGGCGGGGCGACCGCTGAACTCGAGGTAGCGGAGCGTTTCGCGGTCGATCGGGAAGATCGTGATCGTGGAGCCGTACTCGGGCGACATGTTGCCGATCGTCGCCCGGTTGGCAAGGGCGACGTTGGCCAGTCCTGGTCCGTAGAACTCGACGAACTTGCCGACGACGCCGTGTTCGCGAAGGCGTTGGGTCACGGTGAGAACGAGGTCGGTGGCGGTGGCGCCCTCGGGCAACTCGCCCGACACCTTGAAACCCACGACCTTGGGGATCAGCATCGAGATGGGCTGGCCGAGCATGGCCGCCTCGGCCTCGATGCCGCCCACGCCCCAGCCGACGACGCCGAGGCCGTTGACCATCGGCGTGTGCGAGTCGGTGCCGACCAGGGTGTCGGGATACGCCTGCCCCGTGGCTTCGTTCACGAACACGACCCGCGCCAGGTACTCGAGGTTGACCTGGTGGCAGATGCCCGGTGTTGGGCGGCACGACGGAGAAGTTGTCGAAGGCCGTCTGCCCCCACTTCAGGAACTCGTAGCGCTCCATGTTGCGCTCGTATTCGATGGCGGTGTTCATGCGGCTGGCGCCGTCGAAGCCGTAGTTGTCGACCGATACCGAGTGGTCGATCACCAGCTCGGCCGGGCACCAGCGGGTTGACCTTGTCGGGATCGCCGCCGAGGTCGACCATCGCGTCGCGCATGGCGGCGAGGTCGACGACGCACGGCACGCCGGTGAAGTCCTGCATCAGGATCCGAGCCGGGGCGAAGGCGATCTCGCGGTCGGGCTCGGACGCGGGGTCCCAGCCCGCCAGCGCCTCGATCTCCGCGGCTCCGACGGAAACGCCGTCCTCGTTGCGGAGGAGGTTCTCGAGGAGGATCTTCAGCGAGAACGGCAGCCGGTCGACATCGAAACGGCCGGCGAGCGCCGAGAGCCGGAAGATCTCATATGAGCGGCCGCCGACGTCGAGCGTACCTTTGGCGTCGAAGCTGTTGCGAGACATGGTGCGGAGTCTCGCGCAGGCACCTGGCCCGGGGGTCAGCCCCCGATGGGCGGCAGCGGCGTCGGCTCCAACACGACCTGGAACGTCGTGCCGGTGCCTGGCCCGGGCGTCAACGTAAAGCCGTTGTTGAACTCGTCCGTCGTGAAGGACGACAGATCAAATGTCCAGATCCCGTCGGTACGGCTGCCGGTGGCGCAGGCCGACGAGAAGGTCGGACTGCCGGACAACGCCTGACCCCGGGTCGGCTTCCAGTCGGGCTTGTCGAGGGGACACAGCTTGACGACGGCACCGTCAGGCTGGATTGCGTTGTCGGCCGATTGACGCAACCGCAGCGCACCGACGCGGTTCGACAGCTGGAGATAGCTGCGCTTGTTGTCGTTGCCGGCGGTGGCGGCGACGGGCAGACCGCCGCTGCCGGGATCCTGCTCGAGCGGCGTGCCGCCCGTCGCGCTGGCGTAGCCGGAGCGGACGATTGTCGGGGCCTCGTTGGCCGTCGAGGTGTCATCGCTCCCGAAGTCGACCGTCGTAGTCGTTCGGCGGCGTCGTGGTCGTGGTCGTCGACTGGCTGACTCGAGAAGCTGTCGCTGGCCGGAGCGCGTGAACTCGGGCTCGGTCGAGGTGTCGAAACTCGACGTCGACGAGCCGGTGATGGCCTCGAACGAGGGGGCGGCGATGGCGTCGGCGTTGAGGTCGGACAGCACCGGCGCCGCTGTCTGGTTGGACGCGGCGACGGCGTTGTTGTTGGTCGAACCGGCGAACGCGGAGTTGTCGCTCTGACCCGAGTCGTCGGCCGAGGGGCTGGATCAACAACATCGTGAGAACCCAAACCGCCGCTCCGGCATAGAACGGGGCGTAGCGCTTCAGGTGCAGGCTCGCACGCGAACGAACCGCTGGACGAACGGATCGTCGAGCGGGCCGAGTTCGCCTACCTCTTCGACGTCGTCGGACGGCGGCTCGGGGGCGACGTCACGCCGGGACCGCCGGACTCGCCGCCGGCGAGCCGCTCGAGATCGGCCATCAGCTTCGGGTCGTCGTTGTCTCGGACGAACCGCATCTTCACCTTCACCGGTCAGCCCCCCTTTCCCATCGTCGAAATTCTCCGTCAATCGAAGAAGTCCTGCTTCATCCTTGACCTTCAGGTCAAGAGGTCGCAAACTGCCCGGACAGCTCAATAGTGACATAGGTCACCACCGATCCGGGGGGAACGGCATGGCGCAGGACCTGACCAAGGCGACGAAGGACATCGAGGATCCGTTCCTCCGACGTTCGGTCAAGACCGCCCTCCACCTCCGTCGCTACACGCCGTTCTACGTGTTCGGCGCCATCTGGATCATCACGCTGGCTGCCTTCCCGTCGATCAGCCAGCGCAGCACGTCCGACAACAACTTCGCCGGCACGCGGGACCTCGAGTGGACTGGTGGCCGACGACGGCTCCTCGGTCGCCGACACGGGCACCGGCGCCGCGACCGGAGACGTCGCCGGGCAGGGCTTGGCCCCGACCGGCACCGGGGGCACCGCCACCGGCCCGGCATCGACGGGCACCAAGGCCACGACGAAGGTCGACGACCCGGGCCGGGGGCGCTCCCACCGGGAGCGCCGGGTCGGGCGCCCAGGCCGTGAGCCAGGAGCAGGCGAAGAGCGCCATTCAGCGGGGTACGGGCATCACCCGGCTGGGGCTCGAGTGCAAGCCCGGGCGTGCCCCAGATCCCCAACTCGTCCTACGCGCTGCCGTGTCAGAACGTCTACGACGGCCCCAACGGCGGCGCCACCTCCCGTGGCGTCTCCGACAAGGAGATCGCCATCGTGCGGCGGGTGTTCCCGGAGTCGGCCAACATCCAAGCCGTGCATGCGGTGGTCCAGCAGGCGGGCGGGGCCTCGAACGGCGTGACCGAGCGGTCCGCCAAGTGTTCGTCAACTACTTCAACAAGAACTTCGAGCTCTACGGCCGCACGGTCAAGTGGATCAAGTACGAGTCGGAGAACGGCAACTCGACCGACGAGGCCCAGTCCAAGGGCAAGGAAGGCGCATGCCTCGACGCCGACAAGATCGCCAAGGAGATCAAGGTCTTTGCCGTGTCGAGCGGATCGTCGCCCTTCGCCGAGTGCGCCGCCGAGCGGAAGATCGTCGTCTTCGATGCGGCCGCCTACTACCCGGAGCGTGGTTCACCAAGTATCACCCCTACCTCTGGGGCGGGCCGATGGAGTGCGAGCGCATCTCCTACCAACTTGCGGAGTACATCGGCAAGCGCCTGATCAACAAGCCGGCGCAGTGGTCAGGTGACGCCGTCAGCCCGGGGCAAGACCCGCTATTTCGCCACCTACGTGCCCGACAACGACGGCTACCAGTACTGCGTGCGGCATCACCAAGAGGGAGCTCAAGAAGAAGTACGGCGTCACCAAGGAAGCCGGGCAGCAGTACAACTACCAACTCGACATCTGCCGGTTCCCGGACCAGGCCGCACAGGCGACCGTCCAGTTCGCCGCTAACGGGGTCACGACGGTGGTGCTGGCCTGTGACGCCATCTCCGCCATCGTCCTCACCGAGGCGGCGACCAAGCAGAACTAGCACCCCGAGTGGATGACGATCGGCACCGGCCTCACCGACCTCGACAACTCCGCCCGCCTCTACGACCAGGTCAGGCCGACGGCCACCTGTTCGGCCCGAGCCAGTTGGGTTCGACCGACAAGCTGATCGGCAAGTACCAGCGAGCCAGGGGTCGATCTACAAGGATGATCACAGGTAGAGAGCATTCCGGAGGGCACGTCGGGCGACTACTTCGGCTCGTCCGCATACTGGTCGAACTGCAGGCCGCGGGCCCCGATCGTGACGCCGGACAACATCGCGCCGAGGGCGTTGATGCCGCCTCCCGCCCGGTGGAGCACCCACGCTACCCCGTCGGATACACGTCGTTCCTGGACGGACCCGACGGCAAGGCCGGGGCCGGCGACCACACCGCCGTCGACGACAGCCGCGAGGTGTTCTGGGTCAACGGAACCCGGACGTGCCCAACAAGTCGAGCGACAAGAGTCGCGTGCACCCGCTCGAAGGACCCCTATTACAACAGCGCCGACGGCTGCGCCGGCACCTACAAGGAGACCTACGGCGGAAAGAGATTTCGGAACAATGAGTGGCCGCAGAGGATCCCCCCCTGTATCCGGCGAATCACTAGCCCGTTCGGACCACCCCTGTCTTGACCCGAGGGTCAAGACAGGGCAAACTCCGTTCCACCTGTGACGGGGGTCACGGGATGCACACGTTCGTCACACCAGGGGGATCCCGTGAGTATCCCACCGGCAGTCCGGCACGCAGCGCGGTCGAATCAATCGATGACCCGTTCCTGCGTCGCTCGGTCAAAAGCGCTCTGCACCTGCGCCGTTACATGCCCTTCTACATCTTCGGCCTGATCTGGGTCCTGACGCTGGCACTGTTCCCCAGCATCCGGGGAGGCCAGAGCGACCTCAGCACCAGCGGCGGCCTCGGCTTCGCCGGCGACTCGGGCGGTGTCGTCGCCGATGACGGCTCCGGCACCGCCGTCGACTCGACCGGCGGCGCCGTCGACCCGGGCACGGCGGCCGCCACCGGCGGCGCCTCGACCGGTGGCACGTCGACCGGAGGCGCCGCCTCGAGCGGCACGCGAACCACGACCAAGGTGGGGACCACGGCCAAGCCGGGAGCGACCAACTCGGGCGGATCGAGCGGCGCCGCCGCCCCGATCTCGGCCGAGCAAGCGTCGGGTGCCGTGCAGCGAGGCACGGGCACGACCCGCGGCGGACAGCCCTGTGCGGCCGACGTTCGCCAGATCCCGGCCAGCAGCTACGCCACGGCGTGCCAGAACGTCTACGACGGTCCCAACGGTGGCGCCACCTTCCGGGGCGTGACCGACAAGGAGATCACCATCGTCCGGCGCAAGTTCCCGGACAGCGCCAACTCCAAGGCCGTCGACCAGGTCAACCAGCAGGCCGGCTACGCCTCGTCCGACGTGACCGAGGCCGTCCGCAGTCGACTTCATCAACTACTTCAACAAGACCTACGAGCTCTACGGGCGCAAGGTCAAGTACGTGGTCTACGAGTCGGAGAACGGCAACTCGACCGACGAGGCCCAGTCAAAGGGCAAAGAAGGCGCCTGCCTCGACGCCGAGAAGCTGGCCAAGGAGATACAAGGCGTTCGCGATCATCGGGCGGCTCGGCACCGTTCTCGGAGTGCGCAGCCGAGCGGGGCATGCCCGTGTTCACCGCCGCCGCCTACTTACCCGGAGACCTACTACCGGAAGTACCAGCCCTTCATGTGGAACACGATCATGGAGTGCGAGCGGATCTCCTACCAGGTGGCCGAATACATCGGGAAGCGATTGCTCGACAAGCCGGCCAAGTTGGCCGGTGACCCCGTCCTGCAGAAGAAGACCCGCTACTTCGCCACCTACGTGCCCGACAACGACGGCTACCAGAGCTGCGTGAAGATCACCCAGAACGAGCTGCAAGTCGAAGTACGGCGTCAAGGACACCGGGCCGCAGTACAACTACCAGCTCGACATCACCCGGTTCCCTGACCAGGCTGCCCAGGCTGACCGTGCAGTTCTCGGCCGCCGGCGTAACCACGGTCATCCTGGCCTGCGACTACATCTCCACGACGGTGCTGACCGCGGCCGCCGAGCAGCCAGAGGCTAGCGACCCGGAGTGGATGCAGATCGGCACCGCCGCTCAACGACGCCGACAACTCGGCCCGTCTGTTCAACCAGACCCAGGTGAACGGGTCACCTCTTCGGGCCCAGCCAGCTCGGCGCCACCAACAAGCTCATCGGCGTCAACTCGCGAGCCGGGCAAGGTGTACAAGCACGCAACCGGCAAGCAGATCCCCGACGGGCACGTCGGGCGACTACTTCGCGCTCGTCCTCATGTTCAACCTGCTCCAAGCGGCAGGGCCCAACCTGACGCCCGCAGACCATCGGCAACGGCGCCAAGTCGATTCCGCCCGGCGGCGCTCCGGACTATCCCGCTCGGGTACTGGTCACTGGCCGACGGTCCCGACGGCAAGGCCGGAGCCGGCGACCACACCGACCGTCGACGACAGCCGGGAGATCTACTGGGTCTCCGATCCCAACGGGCCACCGACCGAATCCGGGCGTGCCTCGTCCGACGCCTACTACAACGGCCCGACGGCAAGAACGGCACCTACAAGGAGACCTACAACGGCAAGCGGTTCCGCAATGGTGAGTGGCCGCAAGGAAGACCCGCCCATCTATCCGGCCCGTTGAGTTCTGACCGGGAGGGGAGGCACCGCCTCCCCTCCCGGCACTGCCCGCAACACCTCAGCACCGCAACACGCACCAACACGCGTCACACCACTACGCCGAACCAGTTCACAAACCAGTCGGGGGGACCCACCACATGAGCACCATCCTCGAGCGCAGCGAACGGCGCCGTGGAATCGACCAAGGAGCTGGCCGCCAAGAGCGGCTCCAGTTCATCGGGTAGCTCGGGCGGGATGCCGCCGGCCGCCCGCTACGCGCTGTACGCCGTCGGGACGGTGGTGGCGTATTTCCTCGCCAACGCCTTCCTCCCCAATCACCTGCCTATCGGCATCGTGATTCTTGGGCTCGGTGTTCGGCTCGTTCTACGCGCTGACCGCCATCGGCCTCGTGCTGATCTACCGGGCCAACCGGGTCGTCAACTTCGCCCAGGCCGACATCGGCGCCGTCGCCGGCGTGCTGGCCATCTAGTTCAACATCCACGGCCTGAACTACTTCGTGCCGATCTTCCTCGGCCTGGTGATCGCCGGCCTGATCGGCGCGTTCGTCAACGTCGCCGTCATCCGCCGATTCCGCCAACGCTCCGCGACTCATCGTCGCCGTGGCCACCATCGGCATCGCCCAGATCCTCTCGGGTATCGCCCTGATCATCCCGCTTGCTCTGGCGGGGCATCGGGCAAGTTCGAGACGCCATTCGACTTCCGCTTCCGCATCGACCCGGCCGTATTCAACGGCAACCACCTCGTGGCCATGGTGGCCATCCCGCTCATCATGCTCGCCGTCATCGGCTTCCTCCGCTTCACCGACTACGGCGTGGTCATCCGTGCCGCGGCCGAGAACGGCGACCGGGCCAGCCTGCTCGGCATCCCCGTCCCCCGGCTGTCCACCATCGTGTGGGCCATCGCCGGTCTGCTCTCGGCCACCGCCGTCATCCTGCGGGTGCCGATCCTCGGGTTCACCTCGTTCGTGTCGCGTCTCGGGCGCCGGTAACGCACTCCTCCTCCGCACCCTGGCCGCTTCGGTCATCGGACGCATGGAGAACTTGCCTCGCACCGTGATCGCCGCCATCGCCATCGGCATCTTCGAGAGCGCCGCCGTCTGGCAGGTGCCCCGGACCACCGTCGTCGACGCCATGCTCGTCGTGGTCATCCTCGTCGCCCTGTTCGCCCAGCGCGGCTTCTTCAGCCGGGCAGCCGAGACGGGCATCTCGACCTGGAAGGCGATCAAGGAAGTCCGGCCCATCCCCGCCGAGCTCGCCCGCCTTCCCGAGGTCCGCTGGACCTTCCGCATTCTGCGCTTGAGCCTGTTGGCCTTCGCCTTCGCCTACCCGCTCATCGCGTCCGCCGACCACCGAGGCGCAGATGACGCTCATTTTCGTGTACTCGATGGTCGCCATCTCGCTGCTGATCCTCACCGGCTGGGCCGGCCACATCTCCCTCGGCCAGTTCGCCCTCGTCGGCTTCGGCGCGGCGACGACGTCGGTCCTCTACGGCCGCCACGGCTGGGACATCACCCTCGCCATCCTCGCCGGGTCGATCGTGAGCGCCGGGGTGGCGTTGGTCATCGGACTCCCCGCCTTGCGCATCAAGGGCCCGTTCCTCGCCGTGACCACGCTCGCCTTCGCCGTGACATCGTCGACGTTCTTCCTCGAGAGCCGGTATCTCCCCTGGTTCGTCCTCGAAGACTCTATTCCCCGCCCCGTGCTCTTCGAGCGGCTGCCGCTCACCGAGAACTGGCAGATGTACTTCTTCGCCCTGACCTGCCTGCTCGGTGTCATCTACGCCACCCGCAACCTGCGCAAGAGCCACACCGGCCGCGTGCTCGATCGCGGTGCGTGACAACGAGATCCAGGCCGAGGCCAACACCATGAACACGACGCGGCTCAAACTGCAAGCGTTCGTGATCTCAGGTGCCATCGCCGGCTTCGCCGGCGGTGTGTATGTCCTGACCCAGAACGGACTCAACACCGACTCCTACGACGCCGCCATCTCGATCAAGTTGTTCTCGATGGTGGTCATCGGTGGGCTGGGCAGCCTCCCGGGCGCCGTCATGGGCGCCATCTACATCCGCTCGGCCGAGTTCTTCCTCCCGCCGGCGTGGTCGCTGCTGGCCAGCGGCTTCGGCATCCTCTTGCTCCTCATCTTCCTCCCCGAGGGCCTGGGCGGTCTGATCTACCGAGTACGCGATGCGTTCCTCCGGGCCGTGGCCGCCCGTCGCGGCATCCTCGTGCCCAGCCTCATCGCCGACAAGCGACAGATCGAAGATGCCCCGGTGGTCATCGACTCCGCCCTCGGCGGCCTTTCGACCAAGGGCCAGACCGCCGGCCACCAAGCCGTCGAGGAGGAGAGAGAACTCGAACACGAGGTGCTCGCCGACGCGCTGCAGCGCATCGAGCGCGGCGACGCACCACGACGACGACGAGCTCGACCGCCTCGACCCCGACGACGACCCCGTTCCGACCAACGGGAAAAGCACCCGCAGCAAGGCCCGCTCCGGCGGGTCCAAGGGACGGGCCGCCGTCCCCCGCCGCACCCGCAACAGCGATGACGACCGCGATCTGACGACGACGGGAGCGAAGTAATGGCGACCACCAATCCCCGCAAGCCTCGTAGCCGTTCGAAGGCAGGCGAGGCCGTCGAGACCTACCTCGACGAGACCACCGAAGTCCTCGGCCAGACCGAGCCGAGCGAGTTGTTGCACGAGGCCAGCGCCGACGCCGGCGACGCGGCATTCGCCTCGATCGACATCAGCGAGACCGAGGGTTTCTGGGCTGCGTTCAACCTGAAGAAGGTGGCGGGCAAGGCGGGCGTGACCCCTCTGGCCGTGCTCTTCGGGCTCAACGCGGTCGACGAACTCGACCGCATCGCCTTCGGTACCCTCACCCCCGAGATCCAGAAGATCTTCGGCCTCGACCTCAAGGGCATCACCGCCATCACGACGGTGGTGCTCTTCGTCAACCTGATCCTCGAGCTGCCGATCGGCTATCTCGCCGACCGTCGCAACCGGGTGCGTATCGCATCGGGCGGCGCATTCGCCTGGGGCTTCTTCTCCATCCTCACCGGTGTCTCCATCGGCCTCACCAGCCTGGGCATCCTCTACATCGCCCGCATCGGCTCGGCGGTGGCCAAGAACCTCAACACCACCCACCGGAGCCTGCTCTCGGACTACTACCCGGTCGAGAGCCGAGCCCGGGTGTTCTACGCCCACAGCCTGGCCAACAACGTCGGACAGATCATCGGCCCACTGGTGGCGGGTGCGCTCGGCAGCCTCGCCGGCGCCCAGCTCCCCTTCTACGTGCTGGCCGTGCCCACCTTCGTGTGCGTCTTCTTCGCCGTCACCAAGCTCCGGGAGCCCAAGCGCGGCGTCCATGAGCGACTGGCGGCGGGCGCCGACCAGGAGACGGCAGAGACCGAGGAGAAAGCAGCCGGATTCGCGGAGACCTTCCGCGTGCTGTTCAACAACAAGTCCGCTCGGCGCATCTACTTCTCACTTCCGTTCCTCACCGCCAGCGGTATCGGCCTCGGCACCTTCATGGCCGTCTACTACAACGACGAGTTCGGCCTCGGCCCGTTCCAGCGAGGCCTCGTGGGTGTGCTCACCGAGGGATTCCAGATCGCGGGCGTCATCTTCGGCTTCAGCTACGTGCAAAAGGTGATGAGTCGAAATCCCGGCCTCGTCATGCGCCTCCTGGCTGTTGCCGCAGTCATCTACTCGGTCAGCATCGCCGGCCTGGCCACGTCGCACTGGCTCCCCCTCTCCCTGTTCTGTTCGGCCGCCGGCGCGGCAGCCAACGCCGTGCTCGGCCCCGGCGTCATCGCCGTCATCAGCCTCGTGATCCCGCCTCGGATGCGGGCGCTCGGGTTCGCCACCGGTGCCGTCTGGTACATCCTCGGCGCCCCGTTCGGCCTCATCATCGCCGCCTTCGGCGACAGCCGAGGGATCCGGACCGGACTGCTCGTCGTGATCCCGATCTACCTGATCGGGTCGTTCCTGCTGTCGTCGGCCGGCGGTCCGATGAACGACGACATCCTGAAGGTCCAGAACTCGGCGCTCACCCAGGCCGAGGCCCGCAAGCGGCGCCTCGACGGCGACCCGCAGATGATGGTCATCCGTGGCCTCAACGCCGGCTACGACCAGACCCAGATCCTCTTCGACGTGGACTTCGAAGTAGCCGACGGCGAGATCATCGCCTTGCTCGGTACCAACGGTGCCGGCAAGTCGACGTTGCTCAAAGCCATCTCCGGCATCATCCAACCGATGTCGGGGGCGATCATCTTCGACGGCGAGGACATCACCAACGCCGACGCCATCCAGTCCGCCCACCTCGGCATCGCCCAGGTGCCCGGCGGTCGAGGCATCTTCCCCTCGCTCACCGTGGCCGAGAACCTGCGCGCTGGTGGGTGGATGTACCGCAAGGACAAGGAGTACCTCGACAAGGCCGTCAACTCGGTCATGGAGATGTTCCCGATCCTCCGCAAGCGGGCCGACACGCCGGCGGGGTCGCTCTCGGGCGGCGAACAACAGATGCTCTCGTTGTCGCAAGCGTTCATCGCCAAGCCCAAGCTCTTGATGATCGACGAACTGTCCCTCGGTCTGGCACCGACGATCGTCGAACAACTGCTCGACATCGTCCGGGCCATCCACGACCAAGGCACGACGATCATCCTCGTCGAGCAGTCGGTCAACGTGGCCCTCCGCATCGCCAAGCGGGCCGTGTTCATGGAGAAGGGCGAGATCCGGTTCTTCGGCGCCACCGACGAACTGCTCGAGCGTCCCGACATCCTCCGCTCGGTGTTCCTCCAAGGCGCACAGGAGGGCATGGAGCTCGGGGCCGGGAGCGAAGGCGACACCAAGAAGGAGCTGAAGCTCACCCCAGCCCAGCGCAAGGCCGACCAGGCCCGCCGCGACGCGTTGCTGCAGGCACCCGTCGTCCTCGAGGCCCGCGACATCGTCAAGCGTTACGGCGGCGTCACCGCAGTCAACGGGGCCAACTTCGAGCTCCACGAAGGTCAGATCCTCGGTCTCATCGGCCCCAACGGCGCAGGCAAGACCACGATCTTCGACATGGTGTCGGGCTTCACGCCAATGGACGGCGGCCAGGTGTTCTACCTGGGCCAGGACGTCACAAACTGGGCCCCGCACAAGCGAGCCGCCGCCGGCCTCGGCCGTTCGTTCCAGGACGCCCGTCTCTGGCAGTCGCTCACCGTCAGCGAGTGCATCGCCACCGCACTGGCCCAGACGGTCGAGGTGCGCAGCGCCTTGGCCGCCGCATTCGGGCTCCCCTCGGTGGCCGAGTCCGAAGCCAAGGTCGAGCGCAGGGTCGAAGAGCTGATCGCCCTCCTCGGGCTCGGAGCCTTCCGAGACAAGTTCATCTCCGAGTTGTCCACCGGCTCTCGCCGGATGGTCGAGATCGCCACGCTCATCGCCAACGAGCCCAAGGTCCTCATTCTCGACGAGCCGTCGTCGGGCATCGCCCAGAAGGAAACCGAGGCGCTCGGACCCGTCCTCAAGGAGGTCCAGCGCTTCACCGACTGCGCCATCCTCGTGATCGAACACGACATGCCTCTGCTCGCTTCGCTGGCCGACCACGTTGTCGGCCTCGAGCTCGGCGGCGTGATCGCCTTCGGCACGCCCGACGAGGTGCTCAACCACCCCCGGGTGATCGAGTCCTACCTCGGAACGGCGTCGTACGACGAGATCGGCATCGGCGGTGCCAAGGATGAGCCCAAGAAGTCCGCAGCGCGCAAGCCGGCCACCGGCGAGCGACGTGCCCGCCGGGCCCGCCGCCAAAGCGAGGATTGATCCGGCCAGACTTGTCCGCATGGTGAAGGGGCGGCCCACCCGCCAGGGATGGCTCATCCCCGCGCTGTTGTTGTTCGTCCTGCTGCCCGTGGGATTCGCCGTGTACACGGCGACCACGGGCAGCGGCGACGATCAACCCCGACGACCCGACCTCCAGCGCACCGGCTCGACCGAGGTCGCCACCAAAGCCGGCTCCCCACCGCTGGCCTTGGGGGCGGAGCCCGAGTCGTATGAGCTCACCTATCGAGTCGAGCGTTACGACCCCGACCGGATCGCCGTCTCCGAAGACCGCCTCACCGTGCGCCGTCCCTTCGACAGCCGCGTCACCTCGTACGCCAACGGGAAGAAGACCGGCGACCGGGCATCGCGCTTCGGTGTCCTGGCCATCACCACGGGTGTCGGGCCTCGCACCTTGGTCAGCCCACCCTCTCCCGCCACCGGCGACCTCCGCCTCACACCGGCCCTCGAAGATGCGGTGTCGGAGAAGTGGGTCGAGGTGCGCGAACGACGCCGCGTGGCCGGGCAGATCTGTCAGGTGTACCGCGCTGGGTCGACGATCGTGGCCGGCCAACTCATCCCGATCGGCACGACGGCCGGCGAACACAGCGACCTGTGCGTCGATCGCGCTGGCCTGCTCCTCGAGGAGGTGTGGTTCAAGGATGGCCACGTTCTCCAACGCCGCATCGCCACCAAGCGGCGGATCAACGTCACCATTCCCGACGCCACGTTCGTCCTCGGGCCCGACGAGTCGGCCCTGACCATCGACCAAGGCAACGGATTCCTTCGCGAGGTCGAGCCGACGAGCGCCTTCGAGGGTTCGGTGTACCGCCTCGAGCCCGGGCCCGACGGAGCGCAATACGTCGGACGGTTCGTCGTGCAGCCCCCCAAGCTCAGCCCGTTCCAGAGCCCGCTCGACACCGAGACCGAGAAGCGCGAGCAGGTGAGCATGATCGATGTCTGGACCCGGGGCATCGATGCGTTCGTGTTCAGCCAGACGATCGCCGCCGACATCTCGGCCATACCCAACGACGCAAAGACCGCCAAGCCCGTCCAACTCGGTCCCGTCCCGTCGGCGGCCGTGATTCTCGACTTCCGCTCCAACGAACTGCGGGCCGAGCTTCCCGAGGCTCGCTTCCTTCGCCTCGCCGGTACGGTCACTCGCCAACAACTCTTCGAAATCGCCGGAGCTCTCCGGGCCGAGTCGGGCACCGGTCTCGTCTTCCGCTGAGCGCGCTCAGTCGACCACGTCGGTGGCCAGCGAGGCGTGGATCGTCCCCGCCGCTGCGGTGTAGAACGCCTCCGACCCGGCCCGCACGAGGTGGACGGCAGCGTCGACCGGTGGCGCGCCCGACTCCCCCGCACACGACACCGCGAACGCGCCGGCTGCGGAGGCGTAGCCGCCGGCGTGGTCGGAGTCCGCCGCCTCCCGGTAACGATCGATCTGCCACCGCACCCGGGCGCGTCCCGGCAACTTGCGTCGTAGGCGGAACGGCCCGCCGGCCTTGCCCAAGAAGGCGGTGCCAATCTGGGCGCCGCGCTCGGGCCCGAAGGCCAACTCGAAGGCCACGAGACTGGCGTACACCTCGAGACAGAAGATGGACCGGTCGAAGATCGTGCGGTCGACGCCGCTGTGCGCCAGCGGCGCCCAAAGCGCTTCTCGTGCCTTGCCCTGGTCGCTCCCCTCTCGGATTCCGTCAGCCAGCACCTCGAACAACACGATGGCGAAATCGTGGACGCCCAGCGTCGAGGCGGTGGACTTGGCCGCGCCGGCCATGCGCACGAGACGCTCGGCCCGATCGATGTCGAGGGGCCGGACCGCGGCGACCGCCGCATCGACGGCGGCCGGCCACGGATCGGCCGGCGTCACCCGCCAGTGTCCTCGAGGTAGACCAAGCCCGAGCCGGGGCCGACGTCGTGGAGCGAGTGGGCGATCGTCTCGAGAGCACTCACGCCCACCGTTCCCATCACTCGAACGTACCGTCCCGACGGGCCGATCGGGAACCGGATCTCGCTCAGGCGGCCGTCGATTATCACCTGGCCCCTGCCGACACCGTCCACGGTGATGGTGGGCGCGCCGTCCTCGATCTTGAACACCGAAGAGCCGTCGTTCGATGCACCCTGCTCGATGATCACGACATCGGCGCCTCGCTCCCAGATGTCGCTGACGGCGCCGATGCGACCCTTGCCTGCCTTCTCCAGCGGCCGCTCGGCTTGATCCTCGGCGGTCAGCTCCTTGCGTTGGGCAGGGACGACGGCATACCGGCCGCGGCGCTCGAACCCTTCGCCGACACCAGCCGGCTCGAAGAACCCTTCGGTGGCCACCCGGCTCGAGGGATCGACCTCACGGATCGATCCCCCGCCCTCGTCGGGCTTGAGGAGCTTGCCGAACGGCGCGAAGTCGTCGGTACCGATTTTCGGGGACAGATCCAGGTCCGACGCCAGCCGGTGGCGAAGCACCCGTCCGTCGGTCACCCACACCTCTTCGAGAAGCAAGCCACTGGCGTCGATACATGAGTCGGCGTACTCCAAGGCGGTGAAGGGTTGGGGAGAGAACGTGCCTCCGGCGACCGGCTCATAGGTGCGATACACCCGACAGCGGCGGCCGAGGACCTCTCGCACCTCGCGCCGGGCGGCCACGCCGGTAGCTACCGCCTCATCGAGGACGGCGTCGAGGCGTAGGTCGCCGACGGCGAGCGCCGGGGGCCCTTCGATGAGCACCCGGGCCGACGAGGGCGACCCGATGGAGATCTGCCCGAAGCCCGACGTCCGCTCGGACACAAGCGTCTTCGAACCCCGCCGGCGCACCACCGTGGCGCCCTCGTACGGGCGGCGGACCGTGATCTCGTCGCTGGTCTCGACTCGATCACCCCCGGCCCAGTCGTCGACCTTGTACACGATCCGGTATCGATCGAGCAGGGGGCCGGCGGCGAGATCGTCACCCGGGGCCGCTGACGATCGGTCCGACAGGCCCGACAGCGTGGGTCGTCCGCCGTCGGGACGACGTTCGAGAAGGATCCCGGCCAGGATGATGGCGACGACGAACACTCCCGCGCCGATCATGACGAACCGTCGTCGTCGATGGAGTTCCCGGCGAGCCTCGAGCCGGCGGGAGCGATTGCTCAGGAGAGCGAGGCCTTGAAGGCCACCTGGAAGTCGCTGGCGCCGGAGGACACCGGCAGGATGGCGAGCCCGTTGGCCAGCCGGCCATCGAGGGGCCGAAGGTCGAATGACCAGGAACCATCAGAGGCGCGTGCGCCCTGAACGGCCACGGTGCAGTCGGCCTCCGGGGCCTCGGCGAACGTCGCCGCCTCTCCGGCCTTCCACGATCCGCTCTTGAGGGCGCACACCTGGATGATCGCGGCTTCGGGCGTGCGCTGCCCCGACGCGTCTTCGTGGGCGTGGAGCACCAGGCGATCGGGGGCATGGCTGACCTTGATGAACGAACGCTTGTCGTCACGACCGAGACGGCTGCCGACGGGCAACGACTTGGCCGGGACTCCTTGGGCGGCCAGCGGGGTGCCGGCCTGCGCCGACGACCACAGCGTTGCCGTGATCGCGGGCTGAGGCGCCGCCGTGGTCGGCGGCGAGGTCACCGCAACGGGCGCGGACGTGGTCGGAGTCGTCGGGGACGGAGAGGCCACCGCCTTCGACGCCGAGGAGAACGACGACGACGACGACGAGCTCGACTCGAACGTGAACCCCGACGACGAAGGCACGACCGGCGCGACGACCTGTCCGGCATCATCGCTCTCGGGCACGGCGGTCACCGCTTCGGCCACCTGCTCGATGGGCGTCTGCGAAGTGGCCGCGACCGGGTCGCCCGTGGCGTACTTGCTGAGATCGAGGCCCTCTCGGCGAGGTCCTGGCAGCGCCAGCCCGAGCACGACGATGGCGACCGTCGCCGCCGCCACAGGGCGGTAGCGATAGATGGTCCGACCAACGTCGGCCAGGCTGGCGTCTACGAGGCGTTCCATGGAATACGGTCGTCCCTTCCCTTACTTCTTCAGCCCGGGCGGCGGCACCCGATGGTGTTCGTGGACCGGCGGGGTCATGCGGTCGCCCGGCGGACGTTCGTTGTAGACAACGACGGTTCCGGCCTTCTGGAATGGAACGGGCTCGTCGCTCGGCCACTGTCCGGGCAGGTAGCGCTTGCCCATGTTCATGTAGCGGTACATGCCGACGCCGTCGTTCCCGAGTTCGTCCTGGCCCTGTTCCTGCCCGTCCCACCACAGCTCGGCGGCGTCGTCCAGGGCGAGGTAGTCGTCCTGGGGCCACAAGCCCTTGCCGTAGGACACGGCATAGCGGGTGATGAAGCCCGAGGTGCGCTTGAGCGAGAACATCCCGTCGTGGAACGTGCTGGGCGTCAGCACCGGGCCGGCCAACTGGACGCCGGTGAACAGGGTGCCGAAGGCCAGGTCGCTCGGATAGGACTTGAGCGTGCATCCGCAGTGCCAGGTGGTGATGTTGCCCTCGGCCTCGGCGACATCAGGGTCGAGGCGGGCGATGAGGTACGAGATGCCGAACGCCTGGCTCCATTGCGTCTTGTCGTACGTCCGGGCGAAGAAGGTGGTGTCGGTCAGCGCCGAGCCACTCACGATCCACTCGGGCCGGTAGTTGGCCTTGGTCGCCTCCTGGGTGAGGAAGATCGGCATGAACGGATCGCCCGAGAACAACACGCTGGTGACGCCTTTGTCCTTGAGTCGGGCGATCATGATGCGAGCATCCTCTTGGGCCTTGGTCAGGTCGAGGATGTAGGCGATGCGGTCGGTGAGCTTTCCTCCGCATTGCTTGGCGAACTCGGTGACGAAATAGTCGGCACCGGCCTTGTAGGCGTTGTCCTTGGTCTCGTAGTACACGAGACCGAAGGCACGGTTCTTGGTGGTCATGGTGGCATCGCCGGCGTACTTGGCCGTCTTGCCATTGAGGCGACACATGTACTCGGCGCGGTGCAGGTAGCCCTGGCTCGAGGACATCAGCGTGCTCCACACGTGCGGCGCCCATTTGAGGTAGCTCTCGGTGGGCTGGGACACCGTGCAGAAGCACAACACGCCTCGGGCCGAGAGCTCATCAGCGAACGCGTTGGTGGCGGTGTAGCCGTTGAACGAGACGAACGCCTTGACCTCGGTGGCGATCTTGATGGCGTCGGCTTTGGCGGCGGCGTCGTCATCGTCCTCGCCACTGGCGTTGACCTTGACGATCTTGACGTGGCGGCCGTAGGTCTCGTAGTGCCACTCGTAGGCGTCGCGCACCATCTCGCGGTTGGCGTCGTCCTCTTCCTCGGAGGTGTCATCGGTGGCACCGGCCGAGGCGGTGATCGCCGTCGCCGCCGCGCTCGGCTTGGGAATGAACAGGGCCACGGTGATCGTGTCCTTGGTCACGCCCTGCCAGGTCTGGCCGGGGTTCTGGCCGGTGAAGATCGGCACGCAGTTGGGGGAGTAGAACGACGGCGCGCGAGTCCGGCCGGTCGCCTTGTCGCAGTCGGGCGCGTCGAGCGGATTCCCCCCACCCGACGAGGCCAAGGCTGGGGTCGCGGTCTGCGAGGCGCTGTTCTGGGGACCGGCAGTCGTCTTCGCCGGCCCAGTCTTGACCGTCGACTTGGTGCCGGTGGTGGCGCCCGACGTTGCTGCATTCGTCGTCGCCCCTGCGTCACCTGCCCCCTCGGTTCCCTCCACGGCGCCGACATCGACGCTGCTCTGGGTCGGCGTGGTCACCGTCGTGCCGGCGTCAGCCGTCACCACCGGATCGACGCCGTCGCGTTGGATACCTGGGAGCACGATGGCGATCAGCAGAATGCCGAGCACCAGGATCAGGTACGGCCGGTAGCGAGCGAGGCGCCGCAGCGCCTCCCGCACGGACAGATCGAGCATCAGTCTTCCCCCTCGTCGAGCGTGGCCACTGCAGCCGCGCTCACGCTTGCTGTCTTACGCCGGCGCCGGGGTCGCGGGGCGACCGAACCGGAGCGGGCGATGATGTCCTCGGAGGTCCCGAGATACGACGCCACCACCTTGGGGTGGTGAACGACTTCTTCTGCGGTGCCGCGGGTCACCGTGGCCCCGAGATCGAGGGCCAACATCTCGTCGGCTACCGACGTGATCAGTGGCATGTCGTGCTCGATGACCAGCAGGCTCGCCCCCGTGGTGTCCCGAATGCGCACGAGCAGAGGCCCGAGCGCTTCGGTCTCGCGCTGGGCGATACCCGATGATGGCTCGTCGAAGAGCAGTACCGACGGCTCGTGGCCCAGCAGGCAGGCCAGGTCGACAATGCGCCGACTGCCGGTGGACAGCTCGGCCACGAACTTGTTGGCAAACGCCTGCAGACCCATCAACTCGATGAGTTCTGCCACCTTGTCCTTGACCTTGGCCTCGCGACATCGACGTCGGGAAGCTTGAGCGCGGCGGCCAGCGGATCCTTGACCTCGATGGTGCGGTCGATGGCGAGCGAGATCGCCTCGCGAACGGTCAGCGCCGGGAACAGCCGGGCGTCTTGGAAGGAGCGCCCCAATCCCATCCGGGCACGGGCGTCGGGCGCCAGCTGCGTGATGTCGCGTCCGTGGAAGAGCACCGAGCCCTGGTCGGGCTTGACGAAACCCGAGATCAGATCGAACAGGGTGGTCTTGCCGGCGCCGTTGGGACCGATGATGCCGAGGATCCGACCCTGACGCAGGTCGAAGCTCACGTCGTTGACGGCTCGGACGCCGCCATAGGCCTTGGTCAGATTGCGCAACTCGAAGCGCGGTGCCAGCGTCGTCGTCGTGAGGCCCGCGGCGTTTGACCGTCGCCGCGCTCTTGCCGTTGGGCGACTTGCCGTTGGTCGATCGGCCATTGGCGCCA
>CAVVPZ010000006.1:0-967586 GCA_963750255.1 uncultured Actinomycetes bacterium
CCGCGGTCCACAGGTGGACTCTGGTCAGCGCAGCAGGCTGAAGATGTCGGTCGTGGCGCCGGGTGCGCCTCCCTCGTGTTGGGCGGCAACGGCGATCGCTCGTGCTGCGTGGGCAAAGTCTGGCGTTGTGATGACGTTGGTGACGGTCTGCGCGATGTCGTTGGAAGCGGGACTCTCGATGATGACGGCTGCGCCGAGGTCGGCCGCTAGGCGCGGGTTCAGGGGTTGATCGCGGCCAATTGGCGTGCAGACGAGCGGAACACCAGCCATCAGCGCCGCGGCGGTGCTGCCGAGCCCAGCGTGGGTGACCATGACCGCAGCCTCGGCTAACGCCGCCGCGTGATCGGCGAACTCGACGACCTTCACGTTCGCCGGGGGCCTGACAAGGCGGAGGGGGCGACCTGTCCGGCAGTGGTGACCAGGGCGTGCACGGATAACCCACCCAACGCTTCGACGATGTTGGCGAGCAAGCCGCCCTGGTTCTGGTGAGTGGTGCTGAGACCCACGAGCATGGCGGGGTCGCTGCCGGCGGGAAAGTCGACGCGCTGACCCGAAGGCGCGGGCACGAGGAAACCGTAGGAACGCACCGCCGCCGGCAGCTGGACGCTCGGACCGTTGAACACGTGCGGTACTGGCGAGATGATCAAGTCATGGTCGTCGAACAGCGACTCCCAACTCGTGGCCGGGTCGACCCCGAAGTGACCGGCGGGTCCCGTTGATCGGGTCGGCGAGGAACGGCCAGAGGTCCCCGAACCAGGTGTCCACGAAGGTCTGGTGCACGCTGTGCAACAGGACAACCGAGGGGCAGTTCACCGACTGCGCAGCGGCGAGCGCTCCCGTCAGGTTCGGGTCGACGACGACCACATCGGCCTTCGCCTCCTCAAGGGTCGCGAGGAGGTCTTCGCCGACGTCGGTACCGGTGAGCGCTGGGATCGAGAGTGACAGCTGGGACTCGATCGGCTGGCTGCGCTCGTAGTCGCCGAGGCTCGAGAACTCGTAGAAGTCGCAGCCCGAGCGCTTGGCCCGCAGCCGAACCGACCGTTGGCTGAGGATCGACACCCGAGAACCAAGCTCGACGAGCGCCCCGGGCCACGGCGAGGACCGGCGGAATCGTGCCGCCAGCGTCATGGCAGACAAACAGAACCTGTGGACTATTCATCGATCGCGGACCCCCCCCAGAGACACAAACGGTGCCACGACAAGCAACGCGCCCGCCGTGGATTTCGGTTGGAGCGTGTCTCCGATGCCCGGCAGTCCGAAGGCAATCGCCTAGCTGTCCGCGTCTCGAGTGCCCCCAACCCCGGCGCCAGCATTCGGGGCAGTCGATGGCGATCTCGTCGACCGCGGCGAGTCGCCATTTACGGCTACTGCGGTCGCTACATAAGTGCATTCTCGGTGCTGGGAAGGCATGGCAGTCATCGTGGGGTCGGGCACGAGAATGGTTGCTTGGCCTTGTTTCGGCCTTCACTCAGGGTCCGCGGCCGGGCCTCTGAGAATGTGGTTGCCGTTGTCGACGTTGTTGTCGCAGGCATTGGTGGCGTTCACGATCGAGGCCGACCACCTCTTCGAGCTCCGCATGCCGCACTGCACGACTCGAAAGTGGCGAAAGCGGGGCGAGCCGATGGCGGGGCCGTGGCTCATCTCGATGCCCTTCTGGGCGAACTGCCTCAAACACGTTGAGGCAGCGGGCATGACCGTGGGGGAGCTCTCGGACCTGCGTGTTGATCGCGGATCGTTTCCTTCAGGGGAACAACCCCGGGCTCGTGCGTTGGGGCTACTTGCGTCTCGTGGCTGGCGCTTCGTCGTCGAAGAAGCTCGACCGCGGATGGACCGTACCCAACACAGGGCGGCGGCCTCGCGGTGCGGACGTGGGCACCCTTGCCCGCTGAGGTCGACGCTCACTGGGTTGAGCGTTGGCCCGAGCTGGCAGCGTTGAGCGGGGCGTTGGAGAGGGCCGTCGCCACAGCCGACCGCGAGCTCCCCGCACCACCTTCCCGTCAACGGTGGCCACGATGGGTGGGTCAGGTTGCCGCGTCGGGCGCCCCGCCCCGCGGGCGGTCTCGACGTGGGCACCCTCCTTGCCAAGGCCTTGCTCCTGTTCACTCTCGAGGTCGAAGCAACCAGCCCCGTAGCGCTGGTCCATTCCGCGAACGTGCTGCGGGCTCTTGGCCAGGGGCCGGTCCTCGAAGTTGAACCTCCCAGAAGCCATAGGCGGCGCCAAAGAAACGGTCGCCGTGATGACCGGGCAGTGCCGTCGCCTTGGACTGGTCACAATCTCCGCATCGAAGGGGGTGACGATGACCGACGTTGGACGCCGGGCGGCCGACGATGCTGATGCGACGATCGCCGCCGTCGAGGCCGGCTGGCCGAGCGGGACTACGCGCCCTTTCTCGAGCCCCTCGTCGGTGACGGGACCGTCGAAGGTCGGCCCTCGCCCGAAGCGATCCGGCCGCCTGTGGGAACTTGGCGGCACCGTCGGCCCCGACCGCTCACGCTTCCGCACCATCCAATTGTTTCCCACCGCGGCGGCTACCCGGACGGGAGCTGAGCGTCGATCGGTGGCCGCGGTCGTCGGTCGCCGTCCGCAAAACTGAGGGCGGTGGCAGAAACCGAGTACTCCGATGATGACGTCGCCCTTCGACGCATTCGCGGGATCTGCTTCGGCTTCCCCGGTGCCGACGAGTCGGAACTCCAGGACCGCCCTCTGTTTCGTGTCGGCCGGCGGAGGTTCGCTCTCTTCAAACGCGCGTTGTCGCCCCCTCGTCCGCGGTGGAACGGCTCGGGCCGCTCGTTGCACTTCTTGGCCGATCCCGACGAACTTGAGACGCTCCGCCACGACGGTCGTTTCAGCCCATCACCCCACCACGGTGATCGGGGCTGGCTCGCGTCCGACTCGACCCCGAGCTGATCGAGGGGGACGAGGTCGCTGAGCTCCTTGAGAGCGCGTACCGCCAGATAGCTCCCCGCCCGCCCAAGCGATAGAGGCGAGCATGGACCCGTCCTGACGAACGCCGGCCGTCTGATGTGGTGCGCTGGGTTGGATCGAATTCATGCTGCGAAAGTGATGCAAACGTGATCGAGTTGGAAGTGGGAGCGCCGTTAGTCGTTCAAGAGGTGTGGCGTGGTCGCCTCTGGTGTGCGCGCCCGTTCATTGTCGTCCACCATGACACCGCGCCGTCGGCGCTGTGGATGCCGGCGGGTACCCTATTCAAGGGGCCGTCGAACCCCCGGGACCGGCCTCTCAAAGCGACGCCTCGCGAACGGATGCTCGACAACCTTCGCTTCGTCGATTGGAACCATCGTGACGTCGTTGCGCCGATGTCGTCCCTGTGGCTGGTTCCACATGGGGCCTGGTACTCGGCGCAACGCGCCTGGCCCGCCGACGGCACCCGGTTGGGGTGGTACGTGAATTTCCAGGAGCCGCTGCGCCAGCTACCCAACGCCCTTCGGACCATGGATCTCGCGTCGACCTCATCGTCGATCTCGATGGACATCAGAATCTGAAAGAAGGCCGACTTCGACACACTTTGCAACGAAGGTCTGATCTCGAAAGAGGCATCCGCGGCAGTGCTCCGTGATCTCGCCACCGCACGGCATCGCCTCACGGAGAAGAATTCGCCCTTCGACGAGGCATGGGAGTCATTCGAACCCGACTGGACGATCGCACCACCGACGATGCCGCCTGATTGGGACGTGATCCACCCGCTCGACTGACGGCCTACGGGTTCCGACGCGTGTTCAACGCACGTGGCCGGCAATCAGCAGCGGGCTGTGACCGAGTTCCCGCCGCGGCTGCGGTTCAGGGGCAGCCCTTGCGAGTTCTCGTGTCGCCATCGACCGAATCCTCTTTGAGTCAAGGGGAGAGTTTTCGCGGTTCTCGGGGCACGCGGCGGGGGGCCGTCGGCGTCATGGTCGGCGGCTGGCGTAGCGTTGGTTTCGGGTCCGGGAGTGACCTCGCCGAAGAGCCGGTTTCAGGGATGTGAGCCGGCCGCGCTGGCTTCGAGTCGTTCCCGCTTGTCCTCCCGGGCCCGCTCAGCTTCGGTGGTGGCGTCGAGCGACGAGGTGGCGGTAGACGGCGTTGCTGACTGGCGCTTCAGGGCGCGGAGCGCTTCCTTCTTGGTCTTGCCCTCGGCGACTTTGCGGTCGAAGTAGGCGCGGCCCTCGGAGTGGGGTTGGCGGAGCTGGCAGATCGCGGCCATGTGGAGCGCGTGGTTGAGCTGGCGGTTGCCGCGCTGGGAGAGCCGGTGCACGGTGCGCCCACCGGAGGAGAACTCGACGGGCGCGGTGCCGTTGTAGGCGGCGTAGCGGTCGCGGTTCGCGAACCGGGCGATGTCGCCGCTGTAGCCGATGAGCCATGCGCGGCGATGATCGGCCCGACCCGAAGATGTCGGTCGACGGTCGTGTCGGCGACGCGCGACGGCGTCGCGGATCCGCTTGATGCGATGCCTTGAGCTGGTCGTCGAGGACGGCGGATGTCGGCGAGAAGCTCGACCGCCAGGTCGTAGCGGAGCTGTTCGACCGGTGTTGTCGGGTCGACGCTCGGCGAGGAACGCGTCGACGTCAGAAGCGTTGATTTCCTTGGCGATCCCGCCCGGGGCGAGCTCGATCAGCAGCGCGTGCAGCCGGCACACGACCCGGGTGCGTTGGTTGCCGATGTCGGTGTTGCGCTTGGCCAACAGGCGCAGCACCTCGCGTGTGACCGACCGCGGCGCACCTCGCGCAGTCCGGGCGCGCGCAGCGCGGTGACCGCGACCGACCGGGCGTCGTTGCGGGTCGTTCTTGTCGACGCGGCCCGACGCCCAGCACCCGGGTCCCGCGCGGCGAGCGTGGCCGGCACGTCGACGACGTGCTCGCCGGCCGGCGACGAGCTGCTGGGCCAACAAGTAGCCCAGCCCGCCGCGCCACTCGATCGCCCACGTCCGCTGCGGGAACGGCTCCGCCCACGCGAGCAGCTGGTCGACCTGGCGGCGAGACGCCCGCACCTTGCTCGGGCGAGCTCGTCCTCGCGCGTCGCCGATCGCCACCGCGGTGTGCGACGCCTTGTGCGGGTCGACGCCGATGATCACTTGCATCGGCTCCTCCGGATCGTCGAGTGGGTGGAACCGCGGCGGGCACTCCTGCTTCGGATCGTGGTGCTGCTTCCTCTCTCGAGCCACACCGCGGCGAAGCCCCGGCCGGGACGCTCTTCGTTCGGAAGCCAACCGGCACTGCGCCGAGCCGGCAGGCACTTCGCGAGCGACCCCGACCAGGACCCTCGAGACGCTACGAACCGACCGCAACGCCCACCCGCAGTCTCAAGCAGGCACTTATGCTGGGCGAGGGCTCGGCCTATCGGAAAGGCTTGGGTGTGTGGCAGTCATCGTTGTCTCTGGTCCGCCGGCGTCGGGCAAGACGTGGTGGGGCAACCGACTCTCGTCAGTCCTCAAGATTCCGTATCTGAACCGGGACGACTTCAAGGCACCCGTCTACCCGTTGTTCGTGGAGTTCGGGGTCCCACCGGGACGAGCTGCCGTGGCTGGACGGGACCTGTGGCTGACCGCGATATTGGCCGTGTTGGATGCTGGAGTCCCTGTCGTGGCAGATGGGGTGTTCAACTTCGACGAGCACATCCACGCCTTCCGTAGCTACATCGAAGGTCGATCGGAGAGGTGCTTCGAGATCCGACTTCGTGGTGATCCCGATGTATTGCTCCAGCGGTTCATCGACAGGGCAGACCCGCCACTCGTCGATCACCTCCGTCCATCTGTGGTTGCTGCGACGCGGCGGTCGTACCCTCCGATCATCGAGGGTGCGCCTTTCGTCGAGGTCGATGTCACTGACCTCTTGACGGTCGATGACGCGACCGTCGTCGACCTCGTCGCCGGGTGGCTCGATCCGTAGCAGCCGTCAGGACGAACTCTGGTGCCCGGCTCAGTCGCTGCCCGCGGTCATGCTTGTTCGAGGAGGAGCAGCCCTGCCTTCGCGTTGGCGTACAGCTCAACGTTCTGTACTCGACTGGCGTAGCCGAGGAGCCCGGACAGGATCCGGAGCTGTGCCAGCCGGAGGACCTCGTGGAACCCTTCGTCGAGCTCCGCGACTCGCTGGTAGCCGGCGAGCATCGGCTTGAAGGTTCGGGTGCCAGCAGGGTGCACGGTGGTCCACCACGCGAAGTCGTTGGCTTGAGGCGCACCCTTGACGGCCTCCCAGTCGATGATCCCGGTAATGCGGTGACGATCGACGAGGACGTTGGTCGGCGAGAAGTCGCCGTGGGCGAGGCGGGGTTTCATTGACTCGAGCAGCTCCCGGTGCTCGGACATCGCGTCAACGGCGCTGTGCACCAACCGTGTCGCCTCGTCGTCACCTGTGACGGCTTCCAGCGTCTCTGGCAGGTGGTCCTGCACGAACATGTCGATGAACCAGCTTCCGTAGTCGACATGCGTTCCTGCAAGGTCAGGCGAGAGGTTCCCAAACCCTTGGACCGACACGCTGTGGATCGCGCCGAGGATCTCGCCGAGCTGTTCCATCACTTCTGTGACGGTTCGCGGGTCCGCGTCCAGCAGGTCTGCGAGCATGACGCCCGGGAGCCGGCGTTCCAAGATGAACGCTGCTGGTCCTGGTTCGTCGTGCAGCCGACCTACGGCAAGTACCTCGGGCGCTGGAACGCCTCGGGACCGCGCGACGGCGATCGCGGTCGCTTCGGACTCGAACTTGGGATCGGGTCGGTGGGCGAGCCGGAGGATGAGGTTCCCCCGATCAGTTTCGATCCCGTACACCTCGTTCGCCTGACCCACAACGATGCGGCTGATCGCCAGAGGCGTGAACCCAACACCTTGCACAATCCGTTCAAGCACGGTCTCAGGGGTCGCCCACTTCGCGTGGTGCGCAGCTAGCCAGGAGTGTGCCGCGTCGCGGTCGTCAGCAGTCACGGGCTTGCCCCACCGGCACAGGCTCTCACGGTCGTGAGTAACGCGCAGCAGCTTCCCTGTGGGCTGCCGGATGCCGGTTCTGCGGTCACGAGGAAAACCTCGTCGCCGTGCAACCTCGACGAGCAATGATTTGCGTCGTGTCCGCTGACCTTCGACGGTGCCTGCTACGACAGCTCGACACGTCGTGGTCGCTCCTGTCCCTGCATCTCGATGGACTCGACGACGACGTGTTGAGGTGGCGGCCTGCTCCGGTGGGCCTCCACGTTCGTCAAGCCGATGATGGAGGTTGGAAAGCTGACTGGCCCGATCGGGAGGACTACTCAATCGGACCCTCGAGCATCGCCTGGCTGACCTGGCATGTCGGGTTCTGGTGGTCGATGGTCCTCGACCACACCTTCGGGACGCGCTCGCTCGCACGCGACGATGTCACGTGGCCCGGATCGGTGTCGACGACCGTGCAGTGGCTTGTGGAACTGCGCGCTCGATTGGGTGAATGCGGTCGAGAATCTCACCGACGCTGAGCTCACGGGCTGCGAGCTCGCCCAGTGGCCCTTTCGGGAGAGACCATTCTCAGACGTCGTGGCTTGGGTGAACTCGGAACTCATGAAGAACGCTGCAGAGATCGGGACCAACTTCGTCAACGACCCACGCGGCGTCAACAAGACCTCGACACCCACCAGCAGCACCTACACCGTCCGTGATGCGGCCGGGAACCTCATCGGATTCCGGGACAGCAGCGGAAACAGGTGGTACTACCTCCAAGACCGGCTCGGCAGCACCCTCGCAGTCATCAACAACACCGGCCTCACCGTCGGCAACCGATACGCCTACGACGAGTGGGGACGAAGCACCTACACCTGCACGACACTCTGTACCGGACCAGTCGCACAGCCGTGGGGATACGCCGCTGGGTTGACTGATCCGACTGGACTCATCAAGTTTGGTGCTCGGTACTACAGCCCAGACTCTGGCCGATGGACTCAGCTAGACCCCAGCGGCCAAGACCCTGGCTACACGTACGTGGGCGGTGATCCCTGCAATCGAACAGATCCCTCGGGTCTCAGCCACAACGGATACACGCCATGTGCTGGCCGTTGGTACACCGGCGTCCGATTCCTCAGCGCTGGCAGTTGGCTTCGCACCGGTTGGTGGTGGGCCAACGGAAACGTGCCTAAGGCCAGGGGAGAATTCATTGGGAGCCTAGAGTCAGGCAACAAGTACACGGCGGCTGCCATAACAAAGTTCTTTGGAAAAGCAGTAGGCCAGCTCGCGACGCCAGTGGCCACTGGTGCCGATGCTTGGTGTGCGGTCCGACAGGCGGAGGCCAACGACCAGGGTTGGGTGAATGCCCGCTAGACCGTCGACTCCGAGGTTCCGGGACGGAGCATTGCTGTTTGGCATCATGTTCACGGGCTACCTCTCACGGTCGTTGCTCGTAGAGGGACGATCCTTCACGTCGTCATGGCTAGATGCGCTCATATTTGCCACAGTCGTCGTCGGCCTGGGGCTCCTCAGCTTGGGAGTTCGGCTAATCGCAAGTTCCCGCCGTGGATGCGATGATGATTCTGGAACCGAACTTGGACGTTGATCCCTTAGGCGTCGTGCAGTCCAGACAGTTCGGAGCTGCCTGCAAAGATCGTGGCGAGCGTCCTGTGATACGCGTTTGGAGAGCCTCCCGCAGCAAAGCCTTGAGGAGCGGCTCTCACTCGATCCGGAAAGGCTGGGAGTCGGACTAGTTCCTTGTCGAGGACGAGTCGTTCAGCCCGTATGTGTATGCCGAGTGGGAGCACGCTGGAAGCAGCGGCGTGCCGCTTTCAGAGGTGGAACGTCTCGACGATTGACCGCTAGAGAGGGCCGGCCCGCAGGGGGGTCGGCCCTGGACGGCTAGGAAGATCGCCTCGACACACTTCACGGGCTAGTCGAGATTGGCCGACGGGTCGGTGCGCAGGGAGGGTCTGGCCGGCTGTGCTTCGACTGGTCGGCCGATGCGGCGGCGGTCTAGACAACGAGCCGGGGTGCCACAGAGCGATCTAGTGCCCAGAGCAGCTCTTTCCCACTCTCCGAAGCAGTGCGAGGTTCGGCGTAGTGCTCCCCGTCCTGAAGGAAGCCGACCCGCTCTGCGACCCTGCGACCCTGCGACGCTGCGGCTCTGCGCGTTCGCCGCGTCGCAACGGAGCGACACGCGCTGGAGCCGAGGCCATGTATCGAACGCAGTCCGTGCGGCCCGGGTGACGGCGCTCACGGCGTAACCGTGGCGCCGGGGTCCCGCCGCGCAGACGCTTTCGAGGTAGAGCGGATGCCTCTTCGGGGCAGTGATGAGAACCAACTTGAGAACATCCGGGAGAGAAAGGCGGTCTACGGTGGTGACTGCCGGTCAAGGCGACCGGCGTAGTTGTCCTGGCCAGCGGCCTCAAATGGCTCTGGCGGCGAACAGACGGACATCCCGGAAACACGCTCGAGGCGATCTACGGATCAGAAGGTTGGGGGTTCGAATCCCTCCGAGCGCGCTGTGTGATGTCTCAAGACATCCCGGATGTCGCGAACCCGTATCTGGGTTCGGGATGTTCTGCCTTTCGGGGTGGTGGGCCTGGGGGCAGGCAGAGTTCGTTGGTAGTCGCGCAGGGGTTCGCCGGCGTCGCGTCCACGACGCGTGGGTGGAGGCGGCCGTTGATGGCCGACCGCCCCATCGACGTCGAAACTGGTCATCGCCGCCTGAGCGGCGGCGAGGTGATCGGGGCCGGCCGGCGTCGGCGCCGGTCACGGACGCCATCGTGGCACTTCGATGAGGTCAGACGCGGTTGGCGGCGAAGGTGTTGCAGACGTTGACTTCGCCGCTCCGGAAGCCACGGAGAAACCAGGTCTGGCGCTGCTCCGACGATCCGTGGGTCCACGCCTCGGGGTTGACCTGGCCGGTCGCCTGCTGCTGGATCCGGTCGTCGCCTATGACAGAAGCCGCGTCGAGCCCGTCTTTGATGTCGGCGTCGGTGAGCTGCTCGATGAACCCGGTGTCGACCGCTCCCTTGGCCCAGAGCCCGGCGTAACAGTCAGCCATCAACTCGGAGCGCACGCCCTTTGACTGCGGGCCGGTCTGACCGTCGCGGGCCTTGTCGAGGAAGCCCTGGAGTTGCGACACGTGGTGGCCGTACTCGTGGGCGATCACGTAGGCCTCGGCGAACGGGCCGCCATTGGCCCCGAACCGAGAACGGAGTTCGTCATAGAAGCCGAGGTCGATGTACACCCGCTCATCGACCGGGCAATAGAACGGCCCGGTCGCCGACGTCGCCGACCCGCATCCGGTCTGGACCTGGCCGGTGAAGAAGGTCGTGAGGGCGGGCTGGTATTCCGGGTATGACGACGTCCAGAAGGCCTGCACCGAATTGACCACCGCCACGATGCGGCAGTCTTCGCGTTGGTTGGCGTCGGCGCCGGTCTGGCACTCGGCGCCGAGGTCGACCGCGCCCGCAGCCGGGGCCCGGCTGTCCGAGGCGCCGGTGTCGAGCGAGCTGGGATCACCGCCGAGAAACACGAAGGCCAGCACAACGACGAGGCCGATCAGACCACCGCCGCCGGCCATCGCTGGCAGTCCGCCCGCCCGCCTACCCCGTTGATCCGAGACCTGGCCGGCGTCGAGTCGCGCCCCGCTCTTGAACCGCACGACGTCAGTGTGGCTGGCTCAACGGTTGACCATGAAGTCCGCGGCCGAGGCGAAGTAGGCCGTCAGCTCTCCCCATTCGCCCGACGTGGGATCGAGGCCGGACGTCTCGACGGCAGCGGTCATGTGGAGCAGCCACCGATCGCGCTCCCGTTCTCCGATGGCGAAGGGCGCATGGCGCATCCGGAGCCGGGGATGACCCCGTTCGTCGGAGTAGGTGCCGGGCCCGCCCCAGTACTGCACCAAGAAGAGCGCGAGCCAGCGCCGTTCGGCCGACAAGTCGCCGTCCGGATACAGCGGACGCAGGATGTCGTCTCCGGCCACACCGTCATAGAAGCGGTCGACCAAGGCGGCGAAGAACGCTTCGCCGCCGACCCGTTCGTAGAGCGATGACGTCACCCTGCGACGGTACCCGTCCCCGAGATCAGGAAGCGATGGTCGCGACCGCCGCGGGCAGCGACGCCATCTCACCCCGGCGTCGGGCGGCAGCCTGATCGGTCAGCATCGCGACCGTGGCCTCGACGGTCAACGGCCGGGCAAACCAGTATCCCTGGCCCAGGTCGCACCGCAGGGCCCGAAGCTCTTGCAGCTCCTCGTCCAACTCGATGCCCTCGGCGATGGTTTGCAGCTGAAGGATGCGGCCCAACTCGACGATGGTGCGGACAATGCCCATCTTCTGCGGTTCGTCGCGCACCCCGTGCACGAACGAGCGGTCGATCTTGAGGATGTCGATGGGGAAACTGCACAGGTAGCTCATCGACGAGTAGCCGGTGCCGAAGTCGTCGATGGCGAGGCGCACTCCCAGCCGCTTCAGCTCGTGGAGGCGGGCGGTCATTGCCTCGGCGTCGGCCATAACCGCTGACTCGGTGATCTCGAGGACGACCTCGTCCGGTCGGATCCCGGTTCGGCTGAGGATCGAGGCCACGTCGTCGACGAGACGGTCGTCCTGCAACTGGCGAGCGGACAGGTTGACGCTCATCGTGCGGGGAGCGTCGAGGCCGAACTCGCGCTTCCACGCCACCGCCTGATGACACGCCTCTTCGAGTACCCACGCGCCGAGTCGCACAATGAGTCCGGTGTCCTCGGCGACGGGGATAAACATCCCCGGCGGCACCATGCCCCGTTCGGGTGACTGCCAGCGAACGAGCGCCTCCATACCCGAGATGCGACCGGTCTCGAGGTTCACGGTCGGCTGGTAGTGCAACACGAACTCGTCACGATCGACCGCCTTGCGCAAGTCGGCCTCGAGGTCGAGCCGATCGAGCATGGCTTGATGCATGCTCGGCTTGAAGAGTTCCGAACGATTGCGACCGCGGTTCTTGGCCGTGTACATGGCGACGTCGGCGTTGCGCAGCAGATCGTCGGCGCCGCTACTGGTGGTCTCGGCGATGGTGATGCCGATGCTCGCCGTCACCACCACCTCTTTTCCGTCGACGATGAACGGCACGCGGAGCGAGTCGAGGATCCGCTCGGCCACGACGGTGGCATCGATCGACTCGCCGAGGTCCTCGACGAGAACGGCGAACTCGTCGCCCCCGAGTCGACACGCGGTGTCGGACGGACGGAGCAGGTTGCGTAGGCGGTCGCCCACTGCGACGAGAAAGTCGTCGCCGAACGCGTGACCGAGGCTGTCGTTGAGGTTCTTGAAGCCGTCGATGTCGAACAGCAACACGGCGATCGGTCGGTGCTGGCGACGCATGCGGGCGAGTGCGTGCTCGACCCGGTTGCGGAAGAGGGCCCGGTTGGCCAACCCGGTGAGCGAGTCGTGGAACGCCTGGTGGGCCAAACGATCCTCGAGGTGCTTGCGCTCGGTCACATCTCGGGTGTTGAGCACCATCCCCTCGATGGTCGGATCGTCGAGACGGGCCGACACCGACGACTCGACATGGCGCCACGACCCGTCGGCATGGCGAACGCGACACTCGATGCGCTCGGTGCCCGAGCGGGCCGCTGTCTCGATGAGCGCGCCCACGACGTTGCGGACGTCGTCGGGGTGGACGAGGCGCTGGAGTTCGGTGTCGAGCAGGTCGTCGACCTCGTGGCCGAACACGCTGGTCACCGATGGGCTCTGGTACATGATCTTGCCCACGGCGTCGGTGACGGTGATGACGTCGGAGGAGTTCTGCACCAGCGAGCGGAACCGCTCCTGGTTGCTCATTTCCAAGGCGTTTCGGGCGGCGTGCTCGCGGGCCCGTCTGGCCTGGCGAAGCAGGAGCCAGACGATCGCGCCGGCGACGAGGATCAGGAGCAGGGTGCCGAGGTCGCTGCCTTGTTCGAGTTCGGCGGCCCGCTCGCCGCTGATCTTGGCGGCGTCGCCGACGTCGTCGAGGATCCAACGAGCCGACACCCCGGCGCTGGCGTCGAGGCTCTGCGCCGCCAGCGACGGCTGCCCGTTGGCCAGCATCCGCAGCGTGTTGTCGGCGTCGACGCGGAAGGCGGCCGACTCCGTCCGCAGCCGGCGCACGAGCGAGGGCTCGACCCCAGCGATGGCATCGAGGGAGGCGAGCGTGCCGTCGACCTCGGCTCGGCTGCGCCGCACCTCATCGAGGAGCGCCTCGCCGGCCCGATGTTCGGCCACGCCCCGGCCGAGTTGGGCGTATTGCTCTTGGGTCAGCCCGTCGAGCCGGGTGAGCAACAGCTCGGCCGTATGGCCGTCAGCTGCCCGGTCCCGCAGCGCGGCGACGCCCCACCCGGCGCTGACGATGACCAGCAACACGGTCAGCGGAGCAAGCTGCCGGGCGACCCGCGTCATCGCACCCGGAGTCACCGCCGTGTTGGCCATGCCCGTGGATCGACCACGCTCGGTGACCAATGAATAGGCCGAACGAGCCATTTCCACTAGTCCGTTCAGCCCTCCCCTGCCGTTCTGGGCGCATTCGTGCACCCAGGAGGTGCACTAATGCGCCCAAAAGGCGGGGTGGAACTCGAGCGGAGAGGGAGGGATTTGAACCCTCGGACCCGGTTTCCCAAGTCACCTCATTAGCAGTGAGGCCGATTCGGCCACTCTCGCACCTCTCCCTGGGCGCAACGGTAGCCGCGCCAGTCGTGCCATCCACGCCCAGCCCTTGCGCTGTCGCCTCGCGCACGTCGAACATGTGTTCGTGCGCGACGTGGCCAGCATTCTCCATGCCGACCTCGACTCGTTCTACGCCTCGGTCGAACAACGCGACGACCCCAGCCTGCGGGGCCGGCCGGTGGCCGTCGGCGGAGGGGTCGTCCTGGCCGCCAGCTACGAGGCCAAGGCCTTTGGCGTGCGAGCGGCGATGGGGGGTCGCCAAGCTCGGGCCTTGTGCCCGGGCCTCGTCACGGTGCCACCGAGGATGGCGGCGTATGTCGACGCCAGCCGGGCGGTGTTCGACGTGTTCGACGACACCACGCCGCTGGTCGAGGGCATTTCGATCGACGAGGCCTTCCTCGACGTCGGCGGATTGCGAAGGGTCAGCGGCACACCCACTGAGATCGCCATTCGGCTCCGGGCCACCGTGCTCGAACGGGTCGGGCTGCCCATCAGCGTGGGGGTGGCGACGACGAAGTTCCTGGCCAAGGTGGCCAGCGCCGTCTCGAAGCCCGACGGCCTGCTCGTCGTCGAAGCCGGCACGGAGTTGGCCTTTCTCCATCCGCTCCCGGTCGAGCGGCTCTGGGGAGTGGGCAAGGTCACCTCGGCCAAGTTGCACGACCGGGGGCTCGCCACCGTCGGGGAGATCGCCGCCCTGCCGCTCGACACCCTCGTCGCCATCCTCGGGCCCGGGTCGGCCCACCACCTGCACTCGCTCGCCCACGCCCGCGACCCCCGCCGGGTCGAGGCGCGACGGCGGCGGCGGTCGATCGGCTCGCAACGGGCACTCGGCGCCGGACCCCACTCGGCCCAGGACATCGACACGACCGTCGTTCAACTCGTCGACCGGGTCACCGAACGGCTGCGCAAGGCCGGGCACGTCGGGCGTACGGTCGTCCTCCGTCTGCGCTTCGAGGACTTCTCCCGGGCCACGAGGTCGCGCACCCTCCCGCAAGCGACCGGCGACACCAAGCCCGTACTCGACGCGTTGCGGGCCCTGGCCGCCGACGCGCTTCCCGTCATCCGCCAGCGGGGCCTCACCCTCATCGGATTGTCGATCACCAACCTCGACGACGACGACGCCGTGCAACTCGAGTTGCCCTTCGGTCACCAGACCGGGGCGCTCGACGTGGTCGTCGACGACCTCCGCCAGCGCTTCGGTAGCGCAGCGGTGTCGCGGGCGGTGCTGCTCGGACGCGATCCTGGGACCACGATGCCGATGCTGCCCGACCCACCGCCCGACAAGGGCTAGCGAGCGGAGGGGGTGGGATTCGAACCCACGGGGCTTGCGCCCGCTCGCTTTCAAGGCGAGTCGATTCGGCCGCTCTCGCACCCCTCCGATGGCGACGATGCTAGCGACGGACCTGGGCCCGGAGGCCGGCGACCCACTCGTCGGCCGCCTTCCAGTTCTCCTCGACGTCGCGCCGGATGGCGTCACCCTTGGCTCCGGCGGCCGGATACGACCCGAGGAACTTCACGTCGCCGATGTCGGCCCGGAGGTTGCGCAGGCAATCGGCCACGATCTCGTCGGCGACGTGGCCTTCGAAGTCGATGATGAAGCAGTAGTCGCCCAGCGACTTCTTGGTCGGACGCGACTCGAACTTGGTGAGGTTGATCTCGCGGGCCGCGAACTGCGCCGAAATCATGTGGAGGTTGCCGGGCCGGTCGGCGCCCTGGAAGAGGACGATGCTGGTCTTGTCGTGCCCGGTGGGGCGCGGGATGCCCTCGCGGGCGACGACCACGAACCTCGTGGCATTGTCGGGGAAGTCCTCGATGCCGGGGGCGAGCACGTCGAGGCCGTAGAGGGTGGCGGCCAACGCCGGTGCCCAGCGCGGCGGTGGCTTCGGGCCGGTCGGCGGCCACCAGTTGCACGGCTTCGGCCGTCGAGTTGGCCGCCACCAACTCGACGTCGGGCAGGTGGGCGGCGAAGTAGTCGCGGCACTGCTCCATGGCGTCGGGAAACGAGACCACCCGCCGGACGTCTGACAGCGCCAGGCCCGGCGGGGCCAGCAGGTTCTGGCGGATGCGGAGGACGACCTCGCGCTGGATGAGCAGGTCGGAGATGAAGACCAGGTGGTCGAGCACCGACCGTACGCTGCCCTCGATCGAGTTCTCGAAGCCCACGAACCCGAGGTCGAGATCTCCGGCCTCGACGGCGCCGATGATCTCGGCGTGGCTGGCCTTGGGTCGAGCACGGCCCCCGCGTAGTCGGCCTCGCTGAGCAGGGCCTCCTCGCCGAAGGTGCCGGGCGGGCCGAGGAAGCCGATGCGCAGGTCTGAGGGCGTGGTCATCACGCGAGGCAGGATAGAGGCGTCATGGACGAACCGGCCCTCCGCCAACTCCTCGAGGACGTTCGCACCGGCGCCCTGCATCCCGACGCAGCGGCGGCCCGGCTGCGCCGCCTGCCCTTCGCCGACCTGGGCTTCGCCAAGGTCGACCACCACCGCGCCTTGCGCCAAGGGATCGCGGAGGCGGTCTACGGGCCGGGCAAGACGCCCTCGCAGTGTGCCGACATCGTGGCCGAACTCCTTCGCGAGCCCGACGGCGGACCGGTCCTGTTGACCCGCGTCGACGACGAGCAGGCCGAGGCGTCGATGGACCGCAACCCGGGCGGGGTGCGGACCGGCCGCACCATCGTCTGGCGGCCGGCCACGGGCCGGACGGCCCGCATCCTCGTCATCACCGCCGGCACTGGCGATCTCCCCGTGGCCGAGGAGTGCGTCACGACCTTGACGGCCTACGGGTTCGCCCCCACGCTGCTCGTCGACTGTGGGGTGGCCGGCGTCCACCGACTGCTCGCCACCGCCGACGAGTTGGCCGCCGCCGACGCCGTGGTCGTCGTGGCCGGGATGGAGGGCGCGTTGGCCAGCCTCGTCGGGGGCATCACCCCCGCTCCGGTGGTGGCTATTCCCACCTCGACGGGCTACGGAGCCGCGCTCGAGGGCGTGACCGCCTTGTTGGCCATGCACGCGTCGTGCGCCGCCGGGATCACGGTGGTCGGCATCGACAACGGGTTCGGCGCCGCGTGCGCCGTGGCCCGGATCCTTCCGTGAGCGGTACTCGGGCCGCCTGGTTCCACTGCTTCGCCGGGATCGCGGGCGACATGGCCCTCGGATCGCTGATCGACGCCGGCGCCGATCAGGGCGAGATCGGGGCCATGCTCCAACGGCTGCCGCTGGCCGGGTGGGCCATCCGCAGCACGCCCACGATGCGCAACGGCATCGCTGCGACCCAATTGCACGTGAGCGCCGAAGACACCGCCATCGTCCGCACCCACAGCCACATCGTCGGTCTCATCGAAGAAGCCCGCCTCCCCGACCGGGTCCGCGACCGGGCCTTGGCCGTGTTCGGGGCGCTGGCCGAGGCCGAGGGCCGCCTCCACCGACGCCCGCCCTCGCAAGTGCACTTCCACGAGGTCGGGGGCATCGACGCCATCGTCGACATCGTGGGGACGTGCGCCGCCCTCGAAGTGCTCGAGGTCGACGCCATCTACGCCTCGGCCGTCGCCACCGGCACGGGGATGATCCGCTCGGCCCATGGCACGCTGCCCAACCCGGCGCCGGCGGTCGTCGAGTTGCTCCGGGGCGCTCCGACCTACGGGCGCGATGTCGGCGTCGAGTTGACGACCCCCACCGGCGCGGCCCTGCTGGCGGCGCTGGTGTCGGGATGGGGGCCGCTGCCGGCGATGACCATCGAGGCCAGCGGGTTCGGCGCCGGCACCCGCGAGATGGACGGTCTCCCCAACCTCACCCAAGTCGTGTTGGGGACCACCACCGAAGCCAGCCTCGACGCCGGCCAGCCGGTGGTGCTGCTCGAGGCCAACGTCGACGACGCCACGGGCGAGACGCTGGCGCACACCATTGGCGCCCTCCTCGCCGCCGGGGCCCACGATGCGTGGCTGACCCCGATCCTCATGAAGAAGGGCCGACCGGCATCGACGGTCAGCGCGCTGGCCGACCCGGCGCTGGCCGGACAGGTGGCCGCGTGCCTGACCCGCGAGACCGGTTCGCTCGGGGTGCGGGGCACCCGGCTCGAGCGGTGGCCGGCACCGCGCACGGTCGACGTCGTCGACGTCGACGGCTTGCCCGTGCGGGTCAAGGTGTCGCCGGGCCGGGCCAAGGCCGAACACGACGACGTCGCCCGGGTCGCCAGTCTGCGCAAGCTCCCGCTGCGGGAGGTCGCCCGCCGCGCCGAGCAGGCGTGGCGGGATCAGGGCAGTCCCGACGAGCCGGCCTGAAGCGAAACAAGCTGGCGAGGCCCGAGGCGGCCCGCCGTCAGCGCATCACGTAGTACGACACCTGCTCGTTGTCGCCCAGCGACGCCTCGCCGTCGACGGGCCCGACGTGGACCTTCAACTCGATGACCCCCACGGGTGAGGGACGCAGTGTGAGCGTGACCGCAGTGCGTTGGCCGGGAGCGAGATCGACGAACTGGCGGGCCGAGTCGAGCCCGCCCTGGGAGGTGGCGACGGCCTCGACCGCCACCCGCTTCTCGGCCACGTTGCCCGCGTTGGCCACCACGACCACGACGTGGACGGTCTTGACGAGCGGCAGCACCCGGTTGACCGGGCCGTCCATGCCCACCGGCACCGGGTCGGTGGTCACGGTCAGCAGGCTCACGTCGCGCACGGGCGCCAGGCTGGCGCCGGAGCGGAGGGTACCGACGAACGCGGCCATCTCGGGGCGTTCGTAACGGGTCGGGTCACTCAGCCACACCGACGCGGGCATGGAGGTCTTCACCGTCTCGGGCAGTCGCTCGACGAACAGCACGTACGCCTGGTCGGCGACACCGAGGTCGCGGCCGACGGCCACCAGCGCCTCGATCGCCTTTTCCGGTGGCCCGCTCTCGAACTTGCCGGCCAGCGTGTCAGCCAGCGCAGCGAGCGCCGACTCGCGGGTCGACAGGGCGGTCAGCAACAGGCCCTGGGTCGTGCGCAGGTCGCCGTCGGCGGCCGCGCCGGAGACCTCGTCGACGAGGCCGGTGGCCTCGCGCACGAGGCGATCCACGCCCTTCTTGACCCCGTCCCGGCCGAGCGTGCCGGCCTGGGTCCGGAGCTCTTCGAGGGCCCGACCTTGGCGCGTCGACCGGTCGACGGCGGGCCGCACCTGATCGGCGAACGCCACGGCCGGGTCGGGGCCCTGGGCGCTGCTGGTGACGATCGAGTTGACGGCGAGCACCACGACCGTGGCGACGAGGGCCAACAAAAGGAGGCGAGGGGAGCGTCGACGCCGAGGGCGACGGTTGTCGACCGCGCGGCTGCCCACTCCGACCATCCGCCCAACCTACCGGGGCGGTGCCGGTGCTCAGGCGGGGAAGCGGATGATCTTGCCGTCGGTCCGGTCGAGGCCTTCGAGCAAGAGCCGCTCGGTGGTCTCGGCCGAGGCGGCCCGAGCGAAGAGCCAGCCCTGGACCATGTCGCAGCCCAGCTTGCGCAACTCGTCGAGTTGTTCGGTGCGCTCGACTCCTTCGGCAATCAGGGCCATGCCCACGGTTTGGCCGAGGCGAACGATGGCCGAGGCGAACGCTTGGTCGCGTTCGCTGTGGCCGAGCCCGTCGACGAAGGGCTTGGCGATCTTGAGGATGTCGATGGGAAGTTGGGAGAGGAAGCTCAGCGACGAATACCCCGTACCGAAGTCGTCCATGGCCAGTCGGAGGCCGAGCGACTTGAGCTGACGGAGCTTGGCGACATGGCGGTCGGTGTCGTCCATGAGCACGGTCTCGGTGATCTCGAGGATCAGCGACGAGGCCCGCACCCCCGACTCGGCTATGAGCTGCATCGTCTCGCCGACGAACGACGTGTGCTGCAACTGGCGGGCCGACAGGTTGACGGCCATGGCCAACTCCCCGTGACCGGGCAAGGTCTCGTGCCATACCCGGGCCTGCTCGCAGGCCAAGCGCAGAATGAGGCGCCCGATCGGCAGGATGAGTCCACTCTCCTCGGCGAGGGGGATGAACGAGTCGGGCATCATCAGCCCGCGCGTCGGGTGCTCCCATCGCACCAGCGCTTCGAGGGCGACGATGCTCCCCGAGGAGAGGTCGACCACGGGTTGGTAGTGGAGCACGAACTCCTCGCGCTCGATGGCCCTTTGGAGGTCGGCCAGCAGTTCGTGCCGCTCGAGCACGGCGACGTGCATGTCGGCGCTGAAGACCTGCACGCGGTCCTTGCCCGACCCCTTGGCCGATTCCATGGCGACGTCGGCGTTGCGGAGCAGTTCGTCGGCCCAGCGACACGTGTCGCCCATGGCGATGCCCAACGACGCCCGAATGTGCAGTTCGTGACCGTCGAGGACGATCGGACGGCGAATGGCGGCCAAGAGCGCGTTGGCCACGTCCTCGGCCGCGGCCACGCCAGCACAGTCGAGAAACACGCCGAACTCGTCACCGCCCAGGCGGGCGGCGCCGTCCTCGGGGCCGAGCACGGCCTTGATCCGGTCGGCGAGGGCGATGAGCAGCCGGTCTCCGATGGGGTGACCCAGGGCTTCGTTGACCATGCGGAAGTCGTCGATGCCGATGAAGAGGACAGCCATTCGGGCCCGGTCGCCGCTGGAGAACTCGAGGGCCATCTCGACCCGTTCGATGAACTGGCTCCGGTTCGGGAGCGAGGTGAGCGGATCGTGGTACGCCTGATGGCGGAGTTGGGTCTCGAGGTCGCGGAGTTGCTGGAGCGAGTGCTCGAGGGTCCCCGACTCGAGGACGGCACCCAGCTTGCGGGCCAGCGGCTCGAACAATTCGAGGTCGGAGTTGTCGAAGTGTTCGCTCTCGCCCACCCGGTTGCCGACAAGGACCGTGGCCACCACCCGGTCGTTGCGGCGGATGACAACGACCATCGCCTCGCGGATCCCGCGCTCGCGGAACGGCGCCAGCACCCGGGTCGACTCCGACCCCGGGTAGAGCAAGGCCTCGACGCCCGTCACCTGCGACGCCCACTCGACCTCGGACGGATCGAGACGAACGGGCACCATCGCCTGGACCTCGGTCCCCGGACCCATCCCCGTTCGCACGGCCTCGTCTCCCTCGGCCGGATAGAGGGTGATCTCGGCACGTTCGGCGCGGAACATGCCCCGGGCTTGGGCCAAAAGCGCGAGGACGGCCGACTCGACCTCGGGCGATCGGTGCAACATACGGGTCGACTCGTAGACGGCGTCCGGACCGTCGGCCTGTCCACGCTCGTGGAGCCAACCCCGGTAGGTCAAGAGGCCGACGAGCAGCGGTACGACGAGCAGGAGCACGGCCCGCACGTCGTGGGTCAGCATCTCGATACCGGTCAAGGTCACCATCGTCACGGTGATCGAACCGGTCATGCCCAGCGAGAGGACCTGACGGAGCCGGTCGACCTGGGGTTGGCTGCCGGCCAACACGATGGCCACGGTGATGGCGGCGTGACCCATCAACGTGACGATGACCGAGGCCAACAGCGCCCCGGACCAACCGGGCGGTCCGGCGGGGTCGCCCTGGACGACGCGGTTGAACGCCAGCGTGGCGACGACCCCGGCCAGGAAGTAGTGGCTGATGTTGAAGGCGAGCTGTTGGGGCGACTGGCGCCGAGCCCGAATGAGCGCGCCGGCCGTCCCGAGCAGGAGACCGAGCAGTAGTTCGGGCGCGGCGGCGAAGTAGAGGCCGAGCACGAGCGGGACGTCGTTGAGGCTGACCAACTGCCCTTGGCGGCGGTACCGCACCCGGATCGGGTTGGACTCGGTGACGAAGAACATCCCCGCCAGCGACCACCACGGCAGGTGGAACTGCGTGTCGATGGCGCGGAGCCCCTGGGCCGAGGTGAGGTACACGGCGACGGCGAGGAGCATCAGCCCCGCGCTGAGCGCCCACACCCGACCGACGCCCGGCGTTCTCCCGCCGGCGCGGAGGGGCGCGACGGTCACCTCGTAGCCAGACACCTCCACCCCCCCTTCGTCGGCCGTCGGTACGCCTCTCTTTAGCCGTTGGGGCACGATGGAGGCATGACCGACACCGCCACCAGCGTCGAGGTACAGACATCGAACCCCGCCCCGAAGCTCGACGACGGCGATCACGACCGGTTCGCGCACTATGTCATCGGCGGCAACGAAGCGATCGTGAAGAGCATGGTGACCGGTGACCCCGTGACGGCGTTGTGCGGCAAGGTCTGGGTGCCGTCGCGCGATCCCGAGCGCTATCCGGTCTGCCCGGAGTGCGACGAGGAGAAGAAGGCTCGGGGGCTCTGAGCGGCCCCAGCTATCCGGTCGAGTGGGAGCTCGACGCCCTCCTCCGGGACGGGACCGCAGTTCGGCTCCGTCCCATCCGTCCCGAGGACGAGTTGGCGCTGGTCGCGTTCCACGCCCGGCTCTCTCCCCACACCATCTACCGGCGATTCTTCTCCCCTCGCCCCGTCCTGCCGCCCAAGGACGTCCACCGGTTCACCAACGTCGACTACCACGACCGCATGGCGCTCATCGCGCTGATCGGCGGGCAGATGGCGGGGGTGGCCCGCTACGACCGCCAACCCAATGAGGCCCAGGACCAGGCCGAGGTCGCGTTCGTCATCGAGGACCGGCACCAGGGCCGGGGGCTTGGCTCCTTGTTGCTCGAGCACCTCGCCGGCGCCGCCCGCGAGCGCGGGTTCCGGTACTTCGTGGCCGAGACGCTGGCCGAGAACCGCAGCATGCTCGGTGTCTTCCGCGATGCCGGCTTCGTCGCCGAACGCCGCTTCGAGGACGGCTTGGTGCACCTGCGATTCCCGATCGCCGAGACGCCCGAAGCGCTCGATGCGATGGCCGAGCGTGAGCGCCGCTCGGCTGTGCAGTCGATGACCCCACTGCTCCGGCCCCGCTCGATCGCCGTGATCGGCGCCTCTCGACAGCGCCAGTCATTGGGCCATCAGATCCTCCGCAACCTCCTCGACCGCGAGTTCGCCGGACCGGTGTTTCCTGTCCACCCGGAGGCGATGTCGGTGGCCGGGGTCCCCGCCTACGCCTCACTCGAAGCAATTCCCCACGACGTCGACCTCGCCGTCGTCACCGTGCCGGCGGCCGAGGTCGAGGCCGTGGTCGCCGACTGCGGCGCCAAGGGAGTGCGGGCCGTCATCGTCGTCTCGGGCGGGTTCTCCGAGGTTGGAGACGAGGGACGCGAGCGCGAAGAGGCCCTCGTGCGATTGAGTCACCACCACGGCATGCGCCTGGTGGGTCCCAACGCGATGGGCGTGATGACGACGGTGGCCGAGGTGACGATGAACGCGACGCCGTCGCCCCTCGTGCTCGTGCCGGGACGGGTCGCGTTCCTGGCCCAGTCCGGCGCCCTCGGGCTGGCCGTTCTCGAGCAAGCGGCCAACCTCGGCATCGGCTTTTCGAGTTTCGTGTCCGTCGGCAACCGGGCCGACGTCAGCGGCAACGACCTCTTGCAGTACTGGGAGGCCGACGCCGAGACCGACGTCATCCTGCTCTACCTCGAGACGTTCGGGAACCCTCGCAAGTTCGCCCGCATCGCCCGGCGCGTCGCACGCTCCAAGCCCATCGTCGTGGTCAAGAGCGGACGGCGTCCGTCGACCGACGCGGCCACGGATGCACTGTTCCGTCAGGCGGGAGTGATCCGGGTCGATACGTTGGCCGAGTTGTTCGATGTCAGCCTGCTCCTGGCCCACCAGCCCATCCCTCGCGGACGTCGGCTGGCGATCCTCAGCAACGCCGGCGGTCCTGGCATGCTCGCCGCCGACGCGGCCGCTGCCGCCGGCGTGACCGTGGCCGGGCCCGGGGGCACACCGGTCGACCTCACCGCCGGCACCTCACCGGACAAGTTGGCCGCCGCGCTCGGCGCCGCACTCGACGATCCCGCGGTCGACGGCGTCCTCGTCATCGGGGTGCCGCCCCTGGCCGGCGGCCCCGACGAGATGCGCCGCATCATCGCCGACGCCGTTGCCGACGCGCCCGACAAACCCGTGATGGTCTCCTATCTCGGGCGGCTCCCGACCCCGGGCTTCGGGCTGTTGGCCGGCACCGAAGGCGACTTGCATCCCACCCCGCTGTTCCCCTTTCCCGAGCAGGCGGTGCGGGCCTTCGGGCGGGTGGCCGGCTACGGCGAATGGCGCCAGTCCGACGAGGGACCGGCCATGCGCCCCGACGGCATCGACATCCGGGCCGCCAGCGACGTCGCAGGCGAGGTGCTGGCGGACGCGCCAGCGGGACGAACCCTCGACGCTGACGAGGCGAGGCGGCTCCTCGCTGCCGTCGGCATCAACGTCGCCGATGGCCCGCACGGCACCGACGACCGATCGGTGGTCATCGGCGTGGAAGATGACCGATCCTTCGGGCCACTGCTTTCGTTCGCCCTTGGTGGGCGAGGTGCTGCCCTCCTCGACGATCGGTCGCACCGCATCCTCCCGCTGTCGGCCGACGACGCGCGCGATTTGGTGCACTCGGTCCGGCTGGCACCGCTCCTGTTCGATCCGGAGGTTGGCCCACCGATCGACGAGGCGGCACTCGTCGAGCTTCTGGCTCGCGTCAGCGTGCTGGCCGACGAACTCCCCACGCTCGGCGCGCTCCGACTCGATCCCGTCGAGGTGTCCGCGGTCGGCGCCACCGTGCGCGGCGCCACGGTGGCGGTAGTGCCGGCGCCAGTGGGTCCGGGCCCGCTCCTGCGGAGCTTGCGCTGATGCTGGTCGTCGCCACCAATGCTGCCCACGACGAACACCTGCCGTGGGACGGGCACCCCGAACGGCCGTCGCGCACGAGGGCGGCGCTCGACGGTCTGGTCGAGGCCGAGCTCCTTGACGCTGTCGCGTTCACTGCGCCACGGGCGGCGACGACGGCAGAACTGCTGCGCGTGCATGACGCCGCCTACCTCGACGCCCTTCCCGCTCGATGCCGAGCGAGCTATGAGTTCGACGGTCCCACACCCACCAGCCCGGGCTCGTGGGCGACGGCGCAGGAATCGGCTGGCGCCGGGCTCGCCGTCGTCGACGCGCTCGACGGCGGCGCTGGCGATGCCGGCCTGGTGTTGACCCGCCCGCCCGGGCACCACGCGCGTCCCGACGGCGCCATGGGATTTTGTCTGCTCAACAACATCGCTGTCACCGCCGCAGCGTTGGCCGATCGTGGCGAGCGCGTCTGCATCCTCGACTGGGATGTCCACCACGGCAACGGCACCCAGGAAGCCTTTTGGGACGACCCGCGAGTCCTCTTCGTGTCGTTGCACCAGCGGGGGCTGTACCCCAACACCGGCTTTGCCGACGAGGTCGGTGGCGCGGAGGCGGCCGGCCTGACGATGAACCTTCCCCTCCCCGCCGGCGCCACGGGCGACCTCCTGCTCGACGCCCTCGACAACCACGTCGAGCCCGTCATCGACACCTTCGCGCCTACGTGGCTGTTGGTCTCGGCCGGGTTCGACGGCCACCGCGTCGATCCCCTCGCCGATTGGTCGCTGTCGGCCGGGGACTACGCCGACTTCGCCGCCCGAGCCCGCTCGCTGGTGCCCGCGTCGCGGCTCGTGCTCTTCCTCGAGGGCGGCTACGACCTCGAGGCCCTCCGGCTCTCCACGGGCTCGGCCGCCGCCGCGCTCCTCGGCGGGCGATACCGCCCCGAGCATGCGACGGCCGGCGGCCCCGACCACGGGGTGCTCTCGATGCTCAGCGACCGCCGGCGCGGGGCTCTCGCCCGTCTCTAGAACGGCGCCGGTGGCCACTCTTCGGGCGTGGGAGTGACGATGGGCGCCAAGGCCGGGTGCCAACCCTCGCCCTCGACATAGCGGCGCACGACGACCGCTGGGCGTGCCGGCGATCACGCAGTTGTCGGGTACATGGCCGCGAACGACGGAACCGGCGGCGACGGTGACGTGCCGGCCGATGTCGGCGCCCGGGAGCACGATCACGCCCGTCGCCAGCCAGCTGCCGGCGCCGATGCGGACCGGGGCCTCGGTGACCCACTGCTGAGCGATGGGAAGGTCGATGTCGTCGTAGCGATGGTTGTGGTCGGTGATGTACACGTTGGGTCCGGTGGTGACGTCGTCCTCGATGACGATGCCCAGGCGACCGTTGATCGAGCTTCCCCGCCCGATGTTGCACCGATCGCCGATGGTGATGATGGCCGGCCCGTCAGGGGCGAGGCGCTCCTCCGGGAGACCGGCGGCAAGGCTGACATGAGGTCCTATGAGGGTGGCCTCGCCCACCGAGATCCATCCCTCGTTGATGACTGCCCCGGGGGGAAACGCGAGACAGCTGCCGGCGCCGAGTTGTCGATACCTTCGGCCCCGCTCGTCGTCGGGAGAAACGGTCCCGACGGCCGACACCCAGGCCCACGCTCGATGGATGAGTCCGGCGGCGAGGGCGCGCCGTCGCGGCGACAAGGCGGTGGCGGGACGCACCCCGGCAACCTACCGGCGGGGATCAGGCGGCGGGCAGACGCACACGGAACGTCGACCCGACACCGACTTCGGATTCGAGGTCGACGGTTCCGCCCATGAGCTCGGCGTACCGCCGGACCATGTTGAGCCCCACGCCCGTGCCGCGGGCGGCAAAAGCAGCGCCGGGGGCCCGGTAGAGACGCTCGAACACCAGAGCCTGCTGATCGTCCGAGATGCCAACGCCATCGTCGCTGACGGCGATCTCGATCTGGTCGCCGACTCGCCGACCCGAAACGGTCACTGTCTTGCCTCGATCCGAGTACTTCGACGCGTTCGACAACAGGTTACGGGTGATCCGGTCAAGGGCATCGGGGTCGGCGTCGACGACGAGGTAGTCGTCGATGTCGAGGTCGAGTGGATGGCTCTCCAAGAGCGAGCGGATGGTGCCCGCCGTCGCTCGGACCGACGCCAGCAGGGGAACAGGGCGGCGACGGACGATCAACTTGCCCGCCTCGAGGGCGGAGAAGTCGAGCAGGTTCTCGACCATCCCCCGCATCTCGGTGGCGCTGGCCAGGATGCGGTCGACCGCCTCGCGACGCACATCGTCGTTGACCTCAGGACCGCGCTCGAGCAGGTCGGCGAACCCGATGATGATGGCCAAGGGGGTACGCATCTCGTGCGACACCGACGCCAGGAACTGGTCCTTGAGCACGTCGAGCTCGCGGAGCCGTTCGGCGGCGGTGCGCTCGCGCTCGAACGCGGCCTGTAACTCGGCGGCGGCGTTGTGGGCGTCGGTCACGTCACGCAGGGTGCAGACGATGCCGGCGACGTGCGGGTCGCCCAGGCGGTTCACGGCCGTGGCCTCGATCCATCGCCACTCACCTGAACCGGGCCTCGACTCGAGCCGGAGTTTCACCAGCGCGATTTCGCCCAAAGGGGCGGCAGCGACGGAGGCGAGGGCTTCGGCGACCGCTGGGAGGTCGTCGGGGTGGATGTCGTTGAACGCACTCATCCCGATGTTCGTCTCGACCGGGGCGTCGATGATCGACGCGAGCGCCGGGCTGGTCCACACCACCTCGAAGTCGGAATCGAGGACGACGATCACGTCGGAGAGGTTCTCGATCAGGGATTGGAGGTAGGCGGTGCTGCGGGCCGCTTCGGCCTCGGCCACGTTGCGCTCGGTCACATCGTGCATGGTCACGACGATGCCGGCGACCTCGCGGGTCGTCGAGGAGGTTCTCCGGCGTGGCCTCGATGTCGTGCCAGGTGCCGTCGGCGAATCGAAGGCGAACGTCGAGTTGGGGGTGGACGCCCGGCGTCTTCAGCACGGCGGCGAAGGCATCGGCGATAGCGGTTGCGTCGTCGGGATGCACGAAGGCGAGTGCGTTCTCACCGTTGGCGATAGCACCGGTGTAGCCGGTGAGGCGGCCGGCGGCCGCATTCGACATCAAGACGTTGCCCTCGCCATCGAGCACCGTGACGAGGTCGACCGTGCGTTCGAGCATGGCTTCGAGTCGCCTGGTTCGATCGACGCCGGCCGTCGTACCCTCCGACCCGTCGCCGGCGAGGAACCACGCAACGCGAACCCCGTCGGCCACTTCTTCGATGGAGACCGTCCGCTCGAGCAGACCGCGGTCGGTCGGGAGCCTTGCCTCGACTTCACTGGCGGTCGACGGTCGCACGGCGTCGGTGACGGCGTCGAGCAGCCGTTCGAGTCCTTCGGTCGACTGCTCGGCCAACGAGCGGGCAACGTCGTTGGCCCACGTGGCCCGACCATCGGCGCTCAGGACCACGACCGCGGCAGGGCCCACACCGCGGCGACGTCTGTCATCGGGTACACGATGTCAAATCATCGGCACCAAGGCGGACGAGGAAAGGAATTCGAGGCCCAAACGCCGCGATCGGGGCGCGACGGTCGGGCGGGTAGCGTGCCACGGTCGTGTGGGAGGGAGGCACGGATCCGTGGCAGTCCTGGTCATGAGCGACGTCCTCTTCGCCCTCAGTGCGGTCGGAGCCATCATCGCCGCCGCCGCCGGAGTCGTGAAGGTGGCTCGTCCGCACAACACCGTTATCGCCGTCGAGGCCGTGACCGGCCTGGCTGTGCCTTCCCAGGTGATCCGGGCCGCATCTGCGGGTGAGGTGGTCATCGCCGTCGCCGCTCTGGCCGGCTCGGCTGTCGGATTGGCCCTGCTGTCCGTCTCGTATCTCGCATTCGCCGCCTTCGTGCTGACGGCGCTGGCCCGGGACCAGCCCGTGAGTTCGTGCGGCTGTTTCGGCGAGGCCGACGTGCCGCCGACGGTCGGCCACGTCGCCTTCGATGCAACCGTTGCTGGCGTGGCCGGACTGGCGGCCACCGGCAACCCCCGCTTCGTAGGCGACGTGCTCGCGTCCCAGCCCTTCCACGGCGTCCCGCTCGTCTCGGCCGTCCTCGGCGCGTCGGTGTTGGGTTGGATCTTCTTGGCCCAGCGACCCAAATCGACAGACGCTCCCGAGGCAGCGCCGTGAGTCCCGAGTCAGCCCGTGACGGTGATCACGTAGCCGCTGGCGTTCTCGGCCAACTGCCGTCCCTTGGCGTTGAAGGCACTGACCATGATCCGATAGGACCCGCTGACAAGGCGCTTCGGCGGCGAGAACGTCGTGGCATCGACTCGTTGGCCGGTGACTGGCGACGGCGTGCCCACGTCCTCGCTCTGCAGGGAAAGCTCGTAGTACGCGGCGTCGGGGTAGGCATCCCACGTGATGGCCAGTCCCTCGGCGCTGACCTGTGAGCCGGCGGGCGGTCCCGTGACGGCCAGGTCGGTTCGATACAGGTGCGTGGGGTCGACGAACAACGTCTTGCCCGCCTTGACCGAGTAGGTCTTGGCGTTCACGATCCCGGACGTGGCGAACTGCACCTCGCCGGTGTCGAAGACGCTGACCAGGAGGCCCTCGTACTCGCCCGGGGTGACGTCGGCGACGACGAACACACCGTCGTCGGCGGTCGTGGCCTCGAACTGGTCACCGGAGCAGCCGCCGACGAAGCGGGAGAAGCTCTGGCACAGCGTCACGTTGATTCCGGCGACCGGCGCATCGTTGTAGAACACCGTGCCCTGGACGTTGCCGGTGCCTTCGGCCGGTGCTTCTTTCTGCTTCTGCGTCGTGGTTTTCGAGGTAGCACCGCCGTCGATGGGTACGCCTTGCTCCGACTTGACCGTCGCTTTCCCGGCGCACCCTGAGGCGATCACCGCCAATGCGACCATCAGAGCGAGAAGCGCTCGCCGACCTGCCCACTGGTTCCCACCGGTTCCCGTCATGGGCAGAGTGAACTACATCTCAATGGCCACGCGCCGGACAGACGACTGGCAGGACAATTCGGCCGCACCTGATCTCTACACTGGGGCGCTCAGGAGGCCGAGTATGACCAGCTTTTGCCGGGCCACACTCAACTACACCGACGGCGCTGGCGACCGCATGGGCGCGAGACGCGAGATCGAGGTCGAGATCCTCGACGGGCGTTCCGCCGACCTTCCTGGGTGGGAGACGTGCGGCCTCGAGTTGGTGCGACATCACTCGTCGCTCGACGACTGGACCGACGACGATGCGATCGCCTCGGTCCACTACGCGGAGGTGGAAGCGCTGGCCCGCTCGCTCACCGGGGCCGACGCCGCGTTGGTGTCGGATCACGTGAAGCGCAACGCCGGCGCCGTCAAAGGTCATCGCGAGCAGGCGCCGGTCGGCCTGGTGCACTCCGACTTCGCCGCCGACTACGCCGAAATCGTCCGCCAGTCGTACCGCGAGGTACACGGCCGTGGCCTGGCCGCGTTGGCCCGAAGCGGTCTCACGAGCAACCAGATCGAGTCGGCCCCGCGCGTCGTGATGATGCAGTTCTGGCGCAACCTCGGCGCAGCGAAGATGGATCTGCCGTTGGCGTTCTGCGATGCGCGCACCGTCGACCCGTCCGAGGCCCGACCGTTCCACTACACGGGCTACGTGGCCGGCGGGAGAACCTTCGACGCGTTGGCCATCGCCGCCCCCGACGACCCGAGCCGGCACCATTGGTACACGTTCCCCGAGATGACCGTCGAGGAGGTCGTCGCGTTTCGCACCTACGACACCGAACTCGTCGCCGCCGGGCGCACCCACTTCACCCCGCACTCGGCCTTTCGCGACCCCGAGGTCGAACTCCTCCGTCCAGCCCGATTCAGCATCGAGTTGCGCGTCATGTGCGTGTACCTGTGAGGCTCGACGTCAGGCGTCAACGCCGTCGCGACTGGCCTGCTCGCGTTCCTCGGCGATCCGCGGGCTGCTCCGAACGAGGCGCAGCATCGTGACGAGGCCGAGGCCGCCGATCACGTTGCCGGCGACCGCGAGCGAGAACCACCGAGCCCAGTCGAGGTAGCCGAAGGGCGCCCGTCCCGTGTCGAGGGCGACGAAGGCCAACAACGAGTCGAACACCGAGTGGTGAAGGCCAACGCCGCCGAGAAGGACGCCGACGGCCACGGCGGCGGCGATCTTGGCCACCATGTCCTCGGTGCCATGCTGCATTCGGGTGAGGAGCGTGATCGCTGCGCCGCCCAGCACGGCCAAGCACAGGGCGCGAACTCCGAAGGGCGTCTCCACGTATCGCTGGGCCGACTCGATGGCCTGATCGTGGAGGTCGGGAAATCCCTTCGCGATCACAAAGGCCATGCACCACCCCCCGGCAAGGTTGGCCACCAGCACGAGGAGCCAGAGATCGAGGAGGTCGCGCACGCGGCCTCGGCCGGCGACCACCGTCGTGACCGGAATGAGAAAGCTCTCGGTGAAGAGTTCGCTGTGGCCCAGGAGCAGCGCAACGAGACCGATCGAGAAGGCCAGCCCGGCAACGAGTTCGTTTCCACCGCCGGCGAGCACGGCGAGCAACGCCAGCATGCCGAGGGAGACTTCGATACCAGCTACGGCGCCGGTGGCGAGAACCTCACGAGCGGGCCGGCGAAGACGTGACTGGCCGTCGTCGACGATGCGGCGGAACGCGTCCTCGAGCTCGGGCTTGATCACCTGCTCGTCGTCGTATCTGGCCGTCTCGGCGACCTCGGACTCGGCGTCCGCATCAGAGCTCATGGCGTTGTCCGGACCCCACGTACCCCGGCGCACCGACCCCCACACAGGGTACGGTCCACTCGATGTCCGACGAGCGCCGACCCAACGTCGTGCTCATCAACTGCGACGACCTCGGCTACGGCGACCTCGGCTGCTACGGCTCGACGCGCCAACCCACGCCGGCGCTCGACCGCGTTGGCGGCCGAGGGCCTGCGCTTCGACTCGTTCTACATGGCGTCGCCGGTGTGCTCGCCGTCGCGGGCGCGCCCTGCTCACCGGCTGCTACCCGCCCCGGATCGGGTTCGGGTCGTTCGACGGCCTGCCCGGTGCTGTTCCCCGGCCAGGGCGTGGGGCTGCCCGCCGACCGAGATCAGCCTCGGCGACCGTGCTGTCCCGACGCCGGCTACCGCACCCAGATGATCGGCAAGTGGCACTGCGGCGACCAGCCCGGCTTCCTGCCGACCAACCACGGCTTCGACCACTACTTCGGCCTGCCCTACAGCAACGACATGGGCCGCCAGGTGCCGATGGCCGAGCCGACGCCCGGCGAGCCCGCCCGACTACCTGCCGCCGCTGCCCGCTGCTGCTCGACGACGAGGTGATCGAGCAGCAGCCCGACCAGGCGTCGCTGACCGAGCGCTACGTCACCGAGGCGGTGCGGTTCCTCCGCGACGCCACGGCGACGAGCCGTTCTTCCTCTACCTCGCCCACCTCTACGTGCACGTGCCCGATCTACGTGCAGGAGCGCTTCGCCCGGCAGTCGCGCAACGGCCGCTACGGCGCCGCGGTCGAGGCCATCGACTGGGCCACCGCCGTGCTCGCTCCACGAGCTCGACGCGCTCGGGCTCGACGACGACACGATCGTGATCTTCACCAGCGACAACGGGTCGCGCGGCGTCGACGGCGGGAGCAACGCCCCGCTGCGAGGCGCCAAGGGCACGACGTGGGAGGGCGGCATGCGGGTGCCGTGCATCGTCCGCTGGCCCGGGCACATCGCACGCCGGGCGGGTGACCGACGAGGTGGCCACCGCGATGGACCTCTACCCGACCCTCGCCGCGCTGTGCGGCGCCGACGCTGCCCGACCGACCGCACGATCGACGGCCGCGACATCGACCGCGCTGCTGCTCGACGACGGCGCGCCGTCAGCCCGCACGAGGCGTTCTTCTACTACTGGATGGACGACCTCGAGGCGGTGCGGGCCGGGCGCTGGAAGCTCCACCTCGCCAAGCACGGCCGGCCCCGCACCGCGCTCTACGACCTCGACGCCGACCCGGCCGAGACGACCGACGTGGCCGCCGACCACCCCGACGTCGTGGCCGAGCTGACGGCGCACGCCGAGCGGGCCCGGCCGATCGCTGGGCGACGCGCTCACCGGGTCGGGTCGGCGCCGACGTGCGGCCCGTCGGCCGGGTCGACGACCCGGTCCCGCTCACCACCTACGACCCCGACCACCCCTACTACCTCGCCGAGTACGACCTCCCCGACCGGGGCTGAGCCGCGGGCGCGTAGCTTTCGGCGATGACCGGGACCCGCTTCGCCGACGCCACCGCCGTCACACCGCGCGGCGACGGCGCCTACGACGTCGACCTCCTCCCCCAGTACGCCATTCGGGGCACCAAGCCCAACGGCGGCTACCTCCTCGCCACCATCGGTCGGGCCGCGGTCGACGCCGTCCGATCGGCTGGCGCGGCCCACGAGCACGTGATCGCCGCCGGCGCTCAGTACGCGGCCTCGCCCGACAACGGGCCGGCCATGGTGACGACCGAGGTCCTCCGCATCGGTCGCACCGCGTCGCAGGTGCGGGCCCGCCTGACCCAGGGGGATGGAGCCGGCGTCGAGGCCCGGTTCATCGTCGGCTCCCTGGCGGCGGGCCGAGCACCGTTCTGGGGCGGGTTGCCACCTGTCGACCTCCCACCCATCGAGGAGTGCGTCGCCTCGCCGATGGGCGCCGACGACCGCGACACCCGCGTGTGGTTCGATCCGGCGACGGCCATCACGATGACCGCCGATGGGCCGCGGGCCGGCGGGGCGGGCGAACTTCGGGCCTGGTTCACCCTCGACGGTCCTGACCCGATCCCGACCGCGATGCTGCTCTACGTCGCCGACTGCCTTCCGCCGGCCACGTTCAGCGTGGTCGCCTCGGGATGGGTGCCGACTCTCGACCTGTCGCTCTACGTCCGGGCCATCCCCTCGCCTGGACCCCTTCGGTTGCGGTTCCGCGTCCACATGATCCAGGACGGCTTGGCCGACGAGACCTTGGAGGCGTGGGACAGCGAGTGGCCGCCTCGTGTTGCAGGCCTCGCAGCTGGCTGCGGTTCGCCACCCCGAGGGCTGACGAGGTCGACACCTCAGTCTTGGTGCGGCGGCATCCTCGCCCACGAGGCCATCGATCGACTCGCGGATCAAGTCGGCATGCCCGGTGTGACGGGCGTACTCCTCGTTCATGTCGACCACGATGCGCCGGAGGCTCGTGACCATCCCCCAGTGGTTCTCGACGACGCAGAGTTGGTTGAGCCCCGCACCCTCGTCGAGCACCGTCTGCACCGATGCCGCGTGATCGTTCGACGGCCCCGGTCCACAAAGCCAGCAACTCGTCGGGAGATTGATCGGCGGCGCTACGCCACTCCCAGTCGGGGGCGGTGAGGTCGTCGTCGGTCCACGCGCCGAGGTCCTTTCCGAGGAGCAGGTAGCTGAAGTAGTAGTCCTCGTAGAAGGCGACGTGCTTGAGCAATCCGCCGAGGGTGACCGTCGACGGTCCGAGCGTGGTCCTCATGGCGGCGGCGTCGAGGCCACTGCATTTCCACACGAAGGTGCTCCGGATTCGCTCCAACGCGCCCAAGACGGTTGGGGTCTCGTCGCCGGCAGCAGGGATCTCGTCAGCCATGGGTCGAGACTATGACGGCGACTCGGGGAGTTCGGCCCAGAGTTGGTCGAAGCTGGGTCGGAGCCGCGAGAGTTCCTCGAGGTGGGCCGACGCAAGCACGGCCAGTCGCTTCTTGCCCTCGGCGGTCGGCTCGAGTCGCACCACTCGTTGATCGTTGTCGTCGGCCCTGCGACGCACGAGACCGGCGCGCTCGGCGCGGTCGACCAACTCGACGGCGCTGTTGTGGCGCAACATGAGGTGGGCGGCAACATCGCTCACCGAGGGCGGCTCGCCGTGGCCGCGGACGGCGAGGAGCAGTTGGTATTGGGCGCTGGTCAGCCCCGCCTCTTTGGCCTGACCATCACTCCAGTGGATGAACCGGCGCAGGCCGTCGCGGAAGGCGAGAAGGCGGGCGAACTCCGCATCCCCCACGGCCCGGGATTCATTCATATCGTGTCACGATACACTGCCGGGATGGTCGCCCGAACGCCGCCTCTGCGTCTGCTCCTGCTCACCGCACTCGCCACCCTCCTCGGCTTCGCCGGCGGCGGCGCGGCCTGGGTATTGCTCCACCTGATCTCCCTCATCACGAACGTTGCCCTCTTCCACCGGGTCACGTTCGCGCCGAGCGACTTCGCCGACCTCCATGTCGGTTGGCCAGTGTTCGCCGTCGCCGTCGGAGGCGCACTCGTGATCAGCGCGCTCGCACTATGGGCGCCACTCATCCGCGGCCACGGCATCCCCGAGGCCATGGAGGCGGTGCTCACCAAGCAGAGCAAGGTCGCGCCACGTACGGCCATCGCCAAGCCCATCTCCGCCGCCATCGCCATCGGGACCGGGGCACCCTTCGGGGCCGAAGGGCCGATCATCGTCACCGGCGGATCGATCGGATCGCTGCTCGGTCAGGTGATCCCGGTGTCGCCGTCGGAGCGAAAGATCCTCCTCGCCGCCGGGGCGGCGGCAGGCATGGCGGCCACCTTCGGCGCCCCACTCGCGGCCGTCGTGTTGGCCATCGAATTGTTGTTATTCGAGTTCTCGGTGCGGGCATTCGTCCCGCTGGTGGTTGCGGCGGCGATCGCGGGCGGCATGCACTCGGCGCTCTTCGGTGACGGACCCCTCTTTCGGGTACCGGCGCACAACTTCGCCGGTCTCGACGTGTTGCCCGCCTTCGTGCTTCTCGGCGTTGCCTGTGGCGGGTTGGCCATCGTCATCACCCGAGGATTGTTCCTCGTAGAGGATCTCTACCGCCGCCTGCCGGTGAGCGAGTTCTGGCATCCAGCCATCGGTGCCGTCGGCTTCGTCACCGTCGGACTCGCTGTGCCTCGTGCGCTCGGCGTGGGCTACGACGCCATCGGCGACGTGCTCAACGCCCGGCTCGCCGTGGGCGCGGTGGCCGCCTTGGCCCTCGCCAAGTTGGTGGCGTGGTGGTTGGCGCTCGGTTCGGGCACCTCGGGCGGGACCTTGGCACCGATCTTGCTCATCAGCGCCGCGTTCGGCACGGTCGTGGGCGACGGCCTGAACCACGCCCTGCCCGGACCAGACATCGCTCTCGGCGCCTTCGCCCTCGTCGCCATGGCCGCCACCTTCGGCGCCGCCGCCCAAGCCACGTTCACGGCCATGGTCTTCGTGTTCGAACTCACCGGGGACTATGAGGTCATCCTCCCCCTCATGATTGCCACCGTCATCGCGGACCTGGTCTACAGCGCCGTCAACGAAGACAGCCTGATGACCGAGAAGCTTCGTCGGCGTGGCCTCCACGTCGGCCGCCACTACGGCGTCGACCCCTTCACGAGCGATCGAGTCGGCGACATCATGACCACAGAGGTCGAGACCATTCCTCTCACTGCATCCGTCGGCGAGGCCCGCGCCGGTTCACCTCGGGGGTGCACGGCGCCTACCCGATCGTCGACGGTTATCGACTCGCTGGCATCGTGGCTCGGGGTGACCTCCTCCGCGACGACTGCCCCGAGGCCGACCCATTGGCGGACCACGCCAGCACGCAGGTCGTGACGGTGCGCGCCGATGAACGCGCTGCAGGTCGCGCTGCGGTTGATGGTCGATGAAGACATCGAACACATCCCCGTTGTCGACGGCGACCGACTGATCGGCATCTGTACCCGCACCGACCTTCTGAAAGTCCGCCGTCACCAGTACGCCCTCGAACGCCGAGACGAAGGTTGGCGGGGCTTCAGTGGGCGGCGGAGAGCGACCCCGTAGTCCGACCGTGCAGATCGGCGCTGTGTTGGTTGAGCCCGACCAGGCTGGCTTCGATGCCGTGGGCGGCGAACTTGGCCACCACGGCGTCGAGGGCGGCGACGGCAGAGGTATCCCAAATGTGGGCGTCGTGAAGGTCGATCACGGCGAGATCGATGGCGTCGGTGTAGTCGAACAGGTGCAACAACTCGTTGGTCGAGGCGAAGAACAGCTCGCCCGTCACGTGATAGATCCGGGTGCGGCCGTCATCGGGGTCGAGGACGCTGGCCACGTCGGCGACGTGGGCGACTCGGCGGGCGAAGAAGATGGCCGCCAGCACGACGCCACCGGCGACGCCGAGGGCAAGGTTGTGGGTGGCCACCACGATGGCGACCGTCACGCCCATGACCGCCGTCTCGGTGCGGGGAGTCCGGCGGAGCTGAGCAAACTTCACGCTGCCCCAGTCGAACGTACCCGCTGCGACCAACACCATGACGGCCACGAGCGCAGCCATTGGTATGGCTGCGATGAGGTCACCGAAGACCAGGATGCCGACGATCAGGAAGAGACCGGCCGACAGCGTCGACAGGCGGGTCCGTCCGCCTGATTTCATGTTGATCATCGACTGACCGATCATGGCGCAGCCGGCCATTCCGCCGAGAAACCCGTTGGCGATGTTGGCAATGCCCTGACCCCGCGACTCACGGTCCTTGTCCGAGCGAGTGTCGGTGATGTCGTCGATCAACTGTGCCGTGAGAAGCGACTCGAGCAGCCCGACGATGGCCAAGGTGAACGCATAGGGAGCGACGATGCGCACCATGTCGAGGCTCAGTGGGACGGCTGGCAGTCCGAACGACGGAAGTGACCGCGGCAGGTCGCCCATGTCACCGACGGTCGGCACCCGCACCCCGAGCGCCGCCGCACCGAAGCCGAGCACCACGATGGCGACCAGAGGCGCCGGCACCGCAGTCGTCACGCGGGGAAGCCCGACCATGATGGCAATGCCCAACGCCACCATGGCGAGCACGGCGGTGCCCTTGCCGACGACGTGTTCGAGTTGGGCCAAGAAGATGAGGATGGCCAGGGCGTTGACGAAGCCGACCATCACCGGTCGGGGAACGAAGCGCATCAGCCGGCCCATGCCGAGCACGCCGAGCACGACTTGGATGACGCCAGCGAGGATCGTGGCGGCGAAGAGATACTCGACTCCGTGGTTCTTCACGAGCGTGACGACGACGAGCGCCATGGCACCCGTGGCGGCCGAGATCATGCCCGGGCGCCCACCGGCGAAGGCGATGATGACGGCGATCGAGAACGATGCGTAGAGGCCGACCTTGGGGTCGACGCCGGCGAGGATCGAAAACGAGATGGCCTCGGGCACCAACGCCAGGGCCACCACCAGGCCGGCGAGCAGATCCGCCCTCGGGTTGGAGAGCCAGGTGTCGCGAAGGCGGCGCGACATCTGCCGCGGAGCGGACGGGGCGAGGGTGGGCACGGAGAATCCTTCGTGGAGACGGCGCGCGTCAATCGCACGACGGAGGGGGCGGCGGCTCGACCGCCCGAAGGCAGGAGCCACGGTAACCCTAGCCGCCAACGGCGTCGGCTGGCCGGCCGGCGGCGCGGCGGCGCCCGCGGTTTGCTACACCGTCACTATGGCGTTCACCGGGTGGTCAGACACGGCCGTCGAGTTCTTCGAAGGTCTCGAAGCCGACAATTCGAAGGCGTACTGGACGGCCCACAAGACCATCTACGACCGCGACGTCAAGGCGCCCATGGAGGCGCTTCTCGCCGAGCTGGCCCGCGACCACGGCGAGGGCAAGATCTTTCGTCCCTACCGCGATGTCCGCTTCAGCGCCGACAAGACCCCGTACAAAACCAACATTGCCGCCACCATGGCCGGCGGTGGCTACATGAGTTTCGGCGCCGACGGATTCGGTGTGGGCCACGGCTACTACCAGATGGCCAAGGACCAACTCGTGACGTTCCGAGCCGCCATCGACGACGACACCACAGGAGCCGAACTCGTCCACCTCATCGCCCGCCTGACCAAGACCGGAGCGGAAGTCACTGCCCACGACAGCCTCAAGACGGCTCCCCGGGGATACGCCAAGGACCATCGCCGCATCGACCTGCTGCGGATGAAGGGCTGCATCGCGTGGCAGCACTGGGATGTAGGCCCGTGGCTGGCCACCCCCGAACCCAAGAAGCGCGTGCTCGCCTTCATGAAAGCCGCCCGCCCGCTCGTCGACTGGCTCGATCACAATGTCGGCCCAAGCGAACTCGAGGGCACCTGGGGGTAGCGGAGGCGGCCTCCGGCGTCAGTGGTCGACAGCCTCTTTCAGCTCGGCCTTGTTCATCTTGGAACGGCCCTTGATGTTCTTCTCCCGGGCCTCGTTGTAGAGCTGGTCGCGGGTTCGGCCGCCCGGGCCCTTGTGCGACCGGAGGCCGCCCCGGCGGCCCGAAGAGATGTCATCGGTTGAGGTCCGGCTCGACTCCTTGGCCTCGCCCGCCCGAGCGCGCTCTTTGTTGACCGTGCGCGCCGCGATCTCCTCGGCCGTGTCCTCGCTCTCGCCTCGGTCTTCGAGGCCGTCCTTGATGTGTTCGTACTGGCGCTCTCGCTTGTCGCTCCATGCCTTGGGCATCGCAGGTCTCCTTTCGCATCGACTGGCGCGGCACGGGCATTCATCCCCGTCGCCGGCGATGTGCGAAACCGGTGTCAGGTCCAGCCGGCTCAGTGACCTCGGGTTGCGGCCCCGGCCACGTCGACCCGAACGCCGGTTTCGCGTTCGGCGACCTCCCACAGCCGGCGGACTGCGGCGTTCGTACCGGGGCGGAGCAAGGGCTTGCGAACGGGGGGGCCGTTGGTGATGAACAGCGGTCCGTAGAAGCCGCCGCCGGGGGCGGCTGGGTCGGTGGCCGCTCGGAGCTGGCTCAGCGCCCCGCGGTCGGTCGGCATGCCAGCCATCGTCGCCAATTGCTCCGACATCGCGCCGACCAAGCCGCCGCCGCCATGAGCTTGGGTCGTCGACTGGAGGTCGGAGTTGGTCAAGCCCGGCTGGGCCGACAACGCCCTCGCGTCGACGCCGGCGGTCTCGAATTGCCGCTGGAGTCCGACGGCGAGATGGCGCATGGCCAGCTTGGTCTGGCCATACATCGCCCATGAGCTGTACCGCTTGCGGCGGTGGGGGTCGGACGGATCGATGGCCCGGCCGATGTGCTGGGCAACGCTCGAGAGGGTCACGACCCGCGACCCGGGTGTGGCCACCAGCAGCGCCAGAAGATGGCCGACGAGCGCCCAATGCCCGAGCACGTTGGCGGCGAACTGGAGATCGAAGCCGTCCTCGGTGGTGGACTGCGGAGGCGCCATGACCCCGGCGTTGCACATCAGGATGTCGACGCGGTCGTGGTGCGCGGCGATCGCCTCGGCGGCGACGGCCACCGAGGCGAGTGAGCCCAAGTCGATCTCGACGATCTCGATCGAAGCGGACGGGTGCTTGGCGAGGATCTCGTCGCGGGCGCTGGCCGCTTTCGGTTGGTTGCGGGCCGCCATCACGACGGTTGCACCCTTCGCCGCCAGCGCCATGGCCGACGCCAGCCCGAGGCCGCCGTTGGCACCAGTCACGACGGCGACCTTCCCGTTCTGGCTCGGCATGTCCTCGGTCGACCAGGTCATGACACCAGTCAAGGTCAATTCTGCCGCTTGTTCAGCGCAACGACGGGTGACGCTGCACCACGTTCAGACCGGCCCAGATGCGCCCGAGGCCGAATGTGTCGCCGGCGTGGACAGCGGCGAGGCCGACCAGGACGATGGCGTAGATGAGATGGTCGTCCATGAACGGGTTGTTGCTGAGCGGAAGCGACGCCATCCACATGAAGGTGAGGAGCAAGGCCCCACTGACAGCTGCGATGCGCATACCAATCCCGAGCATGAGTGCGACGCCGATGGCGAGCAGGCCGATCATGAAGAGGTAGTCCACCGAGACGGAGCCGGAGAGTGACCCGAAGAGGCCCTTGAACGGACCAGCCACGCCGGAGAGGAACCCTGTGGTCGGTGAACCACCATGGATCCAGGCGGCGGGGCCGAAGCGGTCGATGGCGCCGGTCGCGTGATCGGTGCCTGTCGAGAAGCCGAGTGCGAACGTCTTGTCGAGGAAAGCCCAGAGGAAGGTGAACCCCAGGGCGATTCGCGCCACGGCCCAGGCGTAGCTGGCGGCAGTGCGCTCGCTGGCATCGGTGGCATCCGCGGGGACCGCAGAGGGGGCGGGCGTTCTCCCGTTGGTGCGGAGCTGTTGCTCGGTGAGGGTTGCGGTCATGGTGTCCTCCAGTAAGGCCGGGTGGCCCCGGCACTCCCATCGTGGACGCCGGCCGACCTCATCAATAGGGCCGAAGGTCACCGACTTCGGCGCCGGTCGTCCTCGTCGTGAAGGGCCACCGGCCCTGCCGGAACCGTCCGCCGGCATGCCACCGTGGCATACCGGCCAGCGTCGGCCGAATTCTCAGGAAGGGAGACACCTTGGAACTCGACCGCAACGGGCTCGAGGTCCTCACGCGAGCGGAGTGCCTCCGCCTCCTCTCGCAGTGCTCCCTCGGCCGGATCGCGTTCACTTCCGGGGCGCTTCCCTGGCTGCTTCCCGTCAACTTCCACCTGCGCAATGATCGGATCCTCGTTCGCGCCTGGCGAGGCGGACGCCTCGAGCACTCGCTCCACGACACCGTGGTGGCATTCGAAGCCGATGTGATCGACCAAGAGGCCCATGTCGGGTTGGAGCGTCGCCACCACGGGTTTCGCGACCGAGGTCGCAGAGCTCGGCTCGGCTCGACCGGATTCGGATTTGCTGGTCGCCATCTCGACCGAGCTACTGACGGGACGTCGTCTGGCGGGGGGATCGGCCCCGGGGCCGTCGCCGAATTGAGTTCACGAGCGCGGGACCGTCCAGAGCAGTCGGCTTCCCGACGCGCCAGCCGCCGAGAGCACGAACCGCCCGCCGCGGCGATCGGCTCGAGCGGCCATGTTCTTCAACCCGAGTCCGAGCGGTACTGCCGTCGTCGGCGGACCCCGCCCGTCGTCGATGACGCTCAGTCGCACCACATCGGTCACGGAGAGCTCGACGGTGACCGATGACGCTCCCGCGTGGCGAACGACGTTGCTCAGCGCCTCCCGCAACGTGGCCAACAGGTCGGCGGCGAGGTCGTCGTCCACCGCTGTCTCGATGGGCCCGTCGAAGCGGCAAACCGGATCGAACCCGAGCATCTCCGCGGCGTCGCGACAAATCACCAGAACACGATCGCGCATTCCATCAGCCGACAGCCGCTCGGATTCGAGTCCGAAGATCACCGAACGGATGTGCTTGACGGTGAGATCCAAATCGCTCACTGCGGCTTCGATGCGTCGCAACGCGTGCGCTCCGTCGGGAACACCAGCCAGACCGCGGGCGGTGGCCTGGAGCGACAGTCCCGTCGCGAACAGCCTCTGGATGATCGTGTCGTGCAGATCGCGGGCGATGCGTTCGCGGTCCTCGAGTAGGGCGAAGGTCCGCACGCGGGCCTGGAGCCGGATGTTCTGAATGGCGACGCCAGCGGCGGCGGCCAGCCCCACTGCCAACTCCTCGTCGGCCCCACTGAAGTGAGGAGCCGTCGTCTTGTCGGTGAGGTAGAGGTTGCCGAACACCTCGCCGCGGACGAGCACGGGGACACCCAGGAACGAGCGCATCGGCGGATGGTGAGGCGGGAACCCGAAGCTGTCCGGGTGGGCGTTGAGATCGGGAAGACGCAGAGGCTGGGCGTCGACGATCAACAGGCCGAGGATCCCATGACCCTCCGGCAGATCGCCGATGCTCTGGTGGGTTGTCGTCGTCCATCCCGACGGTGATGAAGTGCGACAAGCGGGTGCCGGTGTCATCGAGCACCCCAGAGCGCCATAGCGAGCATCGACCAGACCGACGGCCGCCTCGACGATGCGCCTCAGAATGCTCGGAGAGTCGAGGTCGGACCCGAGCACGAGGACGGCGTCGAGCAAGTCACGTAGACGCTGAGGACCGGCAACCTCAGGCATGACCGCACCCTACGGCCACGGCGCCATTGTTCGACGTCGCGCACGGTGCAGACTTCCACCGTGACGATCCGCGTGTTCCTGCTCGATGATCACGAGATCGTGCGCCGCGGCCTCCGGGAGCTGTTCGAGTCCGAAGGCGACATCGAAGTCGTCGGCGAGGCGAGCACGGCTGGCGAAGCCCACGCCCGGATCCCCGCCACCAGACCCGATGTCGCCGTTCTCGATGTTCGACTTCCCGACGGCGACGGCATCGAGGTCTGCCGCGACATCCGTTCGAAGCATCCCGAGATCGCCTGCCTGATGCTGACCTCGTACGCTGAGGACGAGGCGCTCTTCGGCGCCATCATGGCGGGAGCGGCGGGCTACGCGCTCAAGCAGATGCGCGGAACCGACCTCGTCGACGGCGTTCGGCGCATCGCACGCGGGGAGTCGCTCCTCGACCCGTCGCTCATCAGCCAGGTGCTCGAGCGGCTCCGGCACCCGGCCGAGCCCGACGACCTTGCCGGGCTGACCGATCAGGAGCGCCGCATCCTCGACCTCATCGCCGAGGGGATGACCAACCGGCAGATCGCAGAAGCCATGTTCCTCGCCGAGAAGACCGTCAAGAACTACGTCTCGAACCTTCTCGCCAAGCTGGGGATGAGCCGGCGCACCGAGGCCGCTGCCTACGCGGCCCGGCTCTCCGAGCGACGCCAAAAGCACGAACACGACGGCTGACCGAAGGGGTCGAGTGGCGGGCGAGCGGGGACCTTCGCCTCTGGCCCGGCGACGCACCCGAGCCCACGATGGGGACGACGATCAGGAGATCCCCATGAAGGAAAGCTCGATGAACACAGGCTCGATGAAGGCACTCGTGTACCACGGACCCGGCCAGAAGGCCTGGGAGGACGTCCCGAAGCCGACGATCATCGACGACACCGACGCCATCGTCCGCGTCGACGCCACCACGATCTGCGGCACCGACCTCCACATCCTCAAGGGCGACGTCCCCGCGGTGACCGACGGGCGCATCCTCGGCCACGAGGCCGTCGGCACCGTCGACGTCGGTCGGCTCCGGCGTGAAGACCGTGAAGGTCGGCGACCGGGTCCTCGTCTCGTGCGTCACCGCGTGCGGCGCCTGCCGGTTCTGCCGCGAGGGCCGCTACGGCCAGTGCCTCGGCGGCGGCGGCTGGATCCTCGGCAACACCATCGACGGCACCCAGGCCGAGTACGTGCGGGTGCCCTTCGCCGACACACTCGACCTACCCGGTGCCGGCCGGCGTGACCGACGAAGCAGATCCTCATGCTGGCCGACATCCTCCCCACCGGCTACGAGGTCGGCGTCCTCAACGGCGCCGTGCAACCCGGCGACGTCGTCGCCGTCGTCGGCGCCGGGCCGATCGGGCTCGCCGCCATCATGGGCGCCCGCCTCTTCAGCCCCAGCCACATCGTCGCCATCGACCTCGCCGACAGCCGCCTCGAGGCGGCCAAGCAGTTCGGCGCCGACATCGTCGTCAACACCGCTCGGCGAGGACGCCGAGGCGATCGTCCGGGAGCTCACCGGCGGGCTCGGCGCCGACGTCGCCATCGAAGCCGTCGGCGTGCCCGCCACCTTCGAGCAGGCGGTGCGCCTGGCCCGGCCCGGGCGGCCACGTCGCCAACATCGGCGTGCACGGCGAGCCGGCGACCCTGCACCTCGAGGACATCTGGAGCCGCGACGTCACCATCACCACCGGCCTCGTCGACACCTACTCCACCCCGACCCTGCTGCGCCTCGTCGTGAGCGAGCAGCTCGACGCCGACCGAGTTCGTCACCCACCACTTCACCCTCGACCAGATGGACGAGGCCTACGACGTGTTCGGCGACGCCGCCGACACCGGCGCCCTCAAGGTCGTCCTCACCCGCACCTGATCGAGCTGCCAGGGCCAGGAGTCGACAGGTCGTTTGGGGTAACCATGTGACGTGGACAACGACGAGCGACCAGCGCACATGAAGTCGATCGCCGAGGCGATCGCAGAGGCGGGCGCGACCGAGTACGTGCCGGTGACCTTCGACAGCTGTGAGCACGTCGAGGGCCCCTTCTTCCATGGGACCAAGATCGACTTCGCGATCGGTGACCAACTGGTCCCTGGTCGTGGCTCGAACTACCACGACGGCCGACTTGCAAACCACGTGTACTTCGCGGCGCTGCTCGAACCAGCGATCTGGGGCGCCGAACTCGCCGTGGCGCTCGGCGGCGGTCACGGCCAGGAGCGCATATACCTCGTCGAGCCGACTGGTCCGTTCGAGGACGACCCGAACGTCACCAACAAGAGATTTCCGGGCAACGTGACACAGTCGTACCGGACCCGTCACCCGATGCGAATCGTCGGCCAAATCCAGAGCTGGGCGGGCCATCCGCCCGAGACCGTGCAGGCCATGCTCGACAACATCGCCAAGCTGCGCGCTGAGGGACTCGACATCATCGAGGACTGACCTCGCATGGCCGGCGCCTCCGGCATCCATTGCCAGGGCTCGGGTCGACATCTTGTGAACAGTCGAGCGGGCCTCACCGACGCTCGGACAGGAGGCGTTGGATCTCTCGGATTGTCGCGCCGACCGGACCGAGGCTCAGGCGACCGGGTCCGAGCGGGCCGCTGCGGTTCTCGCCGAGTAGGGGGAGCGACGACAGGACACGGGCGACGGCGTCATTCATCTTGGCCACCTGGCGGCGCGCCTCCGACCTCACCACGGCATCGTTGTCACGAGCCGCATTCAACGTCGCCGCCTTGGCCGCGTACCCGGCCGCGCCGAGCGCGTGGGCTCCCATGTGGGCGACGGCGGCAGCCTGCTCGGCGGCGTAGGCCGCGGCCCTCGCCGCCGGGCTGGGTGCGTCCCGAGCAGCAGCACCCGCCTCGCCGCCTCGACGTCGAATCGCATCGCCGACCCCGAGGTCGCCCGTCGCGAACGACCTCGTCTGCGCAATCGCCGCTCGCACTCTGGTGTCACCCGGGGCTGCGTTCTCGTAGATGACGAGGACATGCTCGGCACAGTCAGCCGCCCACGCGGCGACGAGGCGGCGATCGTCAACGCTGAGGGTCTGCGGCGACGCTGCCACCGCCGAATCGTAGGTCCCGTCGTGCGTGGGCGAGGGGGGACTTGAACCCCCACATCCTTTCGGACACAGGAACCTGAATCCTCCGCGTCTGCCAATTCCGCCACTCGCCCGAGTGGAGCGCCCAATGTACCCGACGGCGTGGGATGGGACGTTCGGACGAACCGTGCGTGGGTAGGCTCCGATCGCCATGGCACTGCAGGAGTTCGAGCGCCGACTCGAGCGTCTCGTCGAGGGCGTCTTCGCCAAGGCGTTCCGACGGGGCTTGACCCCCATCGAGGTGGGCCGTCGCGTCACGAGAGAGATGGACATTCACCGCACGGTGGGCGTGAGAGGGCTGATTGCGCCCAACGATTTCGCCGTGGCGGTGAGCCGGGCCGACCACGAGAACGTGATCGCCCAGATGGAACAGGCCGTGAGTCGCGACCTCGCCGGCTACGCCCGGGAGCATGCCAAGGAAGAGAGCTATGTGCTGATGGGTCCCGTCGAGATCCGCTTCGAGATCGACGAGTCGCTGGGCGCCGGCGAGTTCGTGGTCACCTCGGCGATGGTCGAGGGTGCGGGCGGCGGCCCCGGCGGGAGCCTCGTCACTCCCGACGGCGATCGGGTGCAGCTGACCCTCGACCCGGTGACCATCGGACGCCACCCTGACTGCGACGTCGTGCTCAACGACCAGGCCGTGAGCCGTCAACACGCCGAGGTCCGCCTCGAGGACGGCCGCTTTCAACTCGTCGACCTCGGCTCACTCAACGGGACCAAGGTCAACGGCGCCGGCGTGAAGGCGCCACGTGACCTCGAGGACGGCGACACGATCACGATCGGCGCCCACTCGATCCGCTTCGAGGCGGGCTGAGCAACCGCCATGCCCGAATCGCTGCTCCGCATCTTGCAGTTCCTGCTCTTGGCCCTCCTCTACCTCTTCTTCCTCCGGGTGCTGCGGGCGGTGTGGGCCGAGGTCGCCAACCCGCGGGAGGCGACGGCGGGCGTGGTCCCGACGGCGACGCGGGGACGTTCGGCCCCCCGCGAGCGCATGGCATCGTCGAGCAAGGGCACACCCAAGCGGTTGCGGGTGGTGGAGCCCGCCGACCGCAAGGGGCAGGCGTTCGACTTGGCCGAGGAGTTGACCATTGGTCGCGCCGCGGGCTGCCAGGTCAGAGTGGAAGACACCTATGCCTCCCAACTTCACGCTCGGCTCTTTCGCAAAGAGGGTGAACTGTTCGTCGAAGACCTCGGATCGACCAACGGCACCTATCTCAATCGGCGGGGCACGAAGAACAAGGAGAAGGTGGCCGGTCCGCTCGCACTCAAGGTCGGCGACCGATTGATGATCGGCAAGACCGTGCTCGAGGTGGCCAAGTGACGGCGTTGCGTAGCGGCAGCGCGACCGATGTCGGCCGTCGCCGCAACATCAACCAGGACATGATCCTCGAAGGCGAAGTGGTCTTCGCCATCGCCGACGGCATGGGCGGCCACCAAGGTGGCGAAGTCGCGTCGCTGGCCGCCATCGAAGCGCTCCGCAACTCGTTCCGACCCGAGGACGGCGCCGCCGGACTCGACCGGGCCATCGCCGCCGCCAACGACGCCGTGGCGGAGAAGGCACAGGCGTCGCAAGAGCTGCGCAGCATGGGCACGACCATGACTGCGGTCGCGCTGGTGGCTGACGACGACGATGAATTGCTCGTCGTGGCCAACATCGGCGACTCGCGGGTGTATCTGCTCCGCAACGCCGAACTCACCCAGCTGACCGATGACCACTCGCTGCCCCAAGAGCTGCTTCGCCAGGGACAACTGACCGAGGCCGAGGCCGCTGCCGATCCGCGCAAGAACATCGTGACCCGGGTGCTGGGCCCGAGCTATGGCGATGGCCCCGACCTGCAGAAGCTGGTGCCGTACACCGGCGACCGGATCCTGTTGTGCAGCGACGGCCTCTACAACGAGGTCACCGACCACGACATCGCCCACGTCTTGCGGACTGTGGCCGACCCCAAAGAAGCGGCTACCACGCTCGTCGATCAGGCCAACAACAACGGCGGTGCCGACAACATCAGCGTGATCGTGGTCGACGTGGTCGACGACCGGGGGCGATCGGTGACGGCGTCAGCGGTGCTGGCCGACGATCCGTCACTCGCGGCCGGCGACGCCCCGGCCGATCGCCGAGCGTTGAGCGGCCTCATGAGCTCTGACCAGCGCAACGCCGAGTTGCGCCGCCTGGCCCGTGGCAGCGATGAGGGCGCCAACATCTGGTCGGCCGACCGCGAGCCAGATGTGCACGACCTCCCCTCCCGCCGGCTGACGGCACGGGTCGTCGCATTTCTCGTCATCGTGCTGCTCGTGCTCGGAGGAGCGGCTGGCGCCATCGGCTTCTACGCCCGGGGCTCGTACTTCGTCGGACTCGATGAAGGCCATGTCGCCATCTTCAAGGGTCGGCCCGGCGGACTGTTGTGGTTCTCGCCCACCGTCGAAGAGACCACTGAGCTCACCGAGTCGCAAGTGCCGCCGGCCCGAGCCGACGACATCGCCAACGGTCGTCAAGCCGCCACCCTCGCCGAGGCACGCGACTACGTCCGCAGCCTGCGTCCGTCGACGCCGGACACGGGGACGACCGGGACGGTGACGTCGACCACCACGAGCACCACGACCGCTCCAGTCCCCGCCACGACCACCGCACCGTGACCGCCGTGCACGCGCGCGCGGCGCACGACCGAACTCGGCCTCATCGTGTTGGCCGCGCTCGTCACGATCGGCGCCTACGCCCTCGCCAGCCTTGGCCGATCGGCGTCGCTGCCGGCCAACCTCGTCCCTTTTCTCGGCATCATCCTCGGTCTGCTCGGCGCCGCCCATCTCGCCGTGCGCAGGCTGGCGCCCAATGCCGACGGCGTGCTGTTGCCGATGGCCGGGCTGCTGAACGGGATCGGCTACGTCGTGATCGCCAGACTCGACCGAGACCTCGCCGGCCTCCAGTCGCTCTGGACGGCGATCGGGGTCTTCGCCTTCATCGCCACCTTGGTCGTCGTGCGGCGGGCCCGCGATCTCGAGCGGTACCGCTACACGTTCGCCCTCCTCGGGGTCGGACTGCTCCTCATGCCGCTCGTACCCGTCATCGGCCGCAACATCAATGGCGCCCGCATCTGGATTCGGGTCGGGCCGGCCAGCTTCCAGCCCGGAGAATTGGCCAAGCTCCTGCTGGCGATTTTCTTCGCCGGCTACCTCGTTGAGAAGCGCGAACTCCTCCAGACCTTCACCCGGCGGCTCGGACCGGTGAACCTTCCCGACCCAAAGTTCCTCGGACCGGTCCTCGCCGCGTGGGGCTTCTCGCTCGTGGTGATGATCTTCGAGAAGGACCTCGGGTCGTCGCTCCTTTTCTTTGCCCTTTTCGTGGCCATGCTGTGGGTGGCAACGGGCCGCGGCATCTACCTCACGGTGGGCACGTTGCTGTTCTTCGTCGGCGCGTTCATCGCCTTCAAGTCGTTCGGCCACGTCCGTACCCGGGTCGACATCTGGATCGACCCGTTCCAAGACGCCGGCGGCCGCGGCTACCAACTCGTGCAATCGCTCTTCGCCTTCGGGAGCGGCGGCGTCACCGGGACCGGTCTGGCCCTCGGTAGTCCAGGCCGCATCCCCGCCGTGCAAACCGACTTCATCTTCGCGGCCATCGGCGAGGAGTTGGGCCTCCTCGGCACGACCGCCATCGTCACGGCCTTCCTCTTGATGGTCGGCGTGGGGTTGCGGATCGCCATCCAGGCCCGAAGCGACTTCGAGAAACTCCTCGCCACCGGTCTGAGCGTTGCGCTCGGCGTGCAGACCTTCATCATCCTCGGCGGTGTCACCCGGCTCGTCCCTCTCACCGGCATCACCCTCCCCTTCGTGTCGTACGGAGGTTCGTCGCTGCTGGCCAACTACATCCTGTTGGCGTTGCTCCTCAGGATCTCGAGCGACTCGGTCGAACGCCGACCGATCCTCGGGGGGCGGCGTCAGGCGCCTTCAGACGCCGACGACCTCGATGAAACGGTGGCGGGGTGAACCACCAGATCCGACGCGTCGGCGTCGTCCTGATGGGCTTGTTCGTGTTGCTGTTTCTGCAACTCAACTACCTCCAGGTCGTGCGTCACGACGCCTTGGCCAACGACCCCCGCAACACCCGCGTAGCAGTGCGCGACTTCAGCCGGCCGCGAGGCCAGATCCTCTCGGCCGACGGCACCGTCTTGGCCAAGTCGGTGCCGTCCAACGACGCGTTCGAACGCCAGCGCCAGTACCCCACCGGCGACCTCTTCGGTCACGTCACCGGGTTCTTCTCCTTCACGTACGGGCGGACCGGCGTCGAGCGCAGCTATGGCGACGAACTTGCCGGCCGCGACCTCGGCTTCCGCAATCTCAAGGATGTTCTCGTCGAGCGGACGGTGACGGCCGACGTGTTCCTCACCGTCGACCGCAACCTCCAGCAACTGGCCCGTGACGCGCTCGGCGACAAGCGCGGTTCGGTCACACTGCTCGACGCGACCACCGGTGCCGTCCTCGCGCTGTGGAGCTACCCGTCGTACGACCCGAACGCCCTAGCCGCCCACGACCAGAAGGCGGTGCAGAACGCCTGGGCCCTCCTCAACGCCGCGCCCAACAAACCGTTGCAGGCCAAGACGTTCCAAGAGACCTTCGCACCGGGATCCACGTTCAAGGTGGTGACCGCGGCGACCGCGCTCGAACGCAACCCCGAGGTGGCAGCCAAGATCTACCCGCCCCTCAAGGTGCTCGATCTCCCCCAGACGACGGCAACCCTCCCGAACTTCGGTGGCGGCACGTGCGGCGGCGCACTGGCCGACCTGCTGCGTGTGTCGTGCAACACCGGGTTCGGACAGATGGGTCTCGACTTGGGCGCCGGACCCCTCCACGACGAAGCAACAGACTTCGGCTTCAACAGTCGTCCGCCGCTCGACCTGCCCGCCGTGGTGCGGTCGGTGTTCCCTCCGGCCAGCGAGTTCGACCGCGACCTCCCCGGTCTGGCCAAGTCCGCCATCGGTCAGGAGAGCGTGCGAGCGACGCCACTGCAGATGGCCCTGGTGGCCGCCGCCGCCGTCAACGGAGGGTCGATCATGAAGCCCCACGTGCTCTCGGAGATCAAGGACTCCGATGGCGTCCAAGTGCGTGCGTATCGACCCGAGGAGTGGATGCGAGCGACCACACCGGAGGTGGCCCAACAGCTGCACGACCTCATGGTCAACGTCGCCGAAAACGGCACCGCCACCCGGGCCCGGGTGCCGGGCGCGGTGGTCGGCGGGAAGACGGGGACGGCCCAGACGACCGGCGACAACGCACACGCGTGGCTCATCGGCTTCGGCGAAGCCAACGGTCGAAAGCTGGCGGTCTCCGTGATCGTCGAGAGCCAACCCGGTGTCACCGAGGCCACCGGCGGACGGGTGGCAGCGCCCATCGCCCAGCAGATGCTCAAGGCCGGACTCGGGCTCTGACCCTCGCGGGTGGGCGCCAGGGCCGTTGGTCGGCCCTCTAGGCTGACCGATCAATGTCGCAGCAACCCCAGGTGTTCAGCGGACGGTACGAGATCCTGCGCCACCTGGCGCGAGGTGGCATGGCCGAGGTCTACCTGGCCCACGACCTCATGCTCGACCGGCAGGTCGCGCTCAAGGTCCTCTTCCCCGAATTGTCGACCGACCGCAACTTCGTCGAGCGCTTCCGCCGCGAGGCACAGGCCGCCGCCAACCTCAGCCACCCCAACATCGTCTCGATCTACGACTGGGGCGAGGAGGACGGCACGTACTTCATCGTCATGGAGTACATCGAGGGTCGCACGCTCGGACAGATCATCCGCGGCGAGGGCCCGATCCTGGCCGATCGCGCCGCCGAGATCGCGGCCGACGTGGCCGCCGCGCTCGGCTTCGCCCATCAGAGCGGGGTGGTCCACCGCGACGTCAAGCCGGGCAACGTCCTGATCTCGCCCAGCGGGCAGGTCAAGGTGACCGACTTCGGCATCGCCGCGCGCCGCCAACTCCGACCAAGACCTCACCCAAACCGGCGCCGTCATGGGCACGGCCACCTACTTCTCGCCCGAGCAAGCCCAAGGCAACCGTGTCGACGGACGCAGCGACGTCTACAGCCTGGGCGTCGTCCTCTACGAAATGTGCGTCGGGCGTCCCCCGTTCTCGGGCGACAACGCCATGGCCATCGCGTACAAGCACGTCCGCGAAGAACCCGTCCCACCCCGGTCGGTCAACCCCGACGTGCCCGCCGCGCTCGAAGCGATCGTGCTGCAAGCGATGGCCAAGAATCCCAATGATCGGTACACGAGCGCCGACGAGTTCCGCCAAGACCTGCTGCGCTATCGCCAGGGCCGGATGGTGCTGGCCAACCCGACGGTGGCCGTGGCCGCCGTCGACGCCACCGTCGCGGCGCCCGCCTACGACGCGACTCGGGCGGTGAGTCGCACCACCGTCACCGACACGCCGGCCGGGCCGCCACCCGCCCAGGGCCGGGGCACCGGCGCGTTCATCGTGTTGCTGTTGGTCTTGTTGGCCGTGCTCGGCGGCCTTCTCTGGTTCGTGGCAAAACAGACCGGACTCATCGGCTCGCCCGCCGCCCAGCGGGTCGAGATGCCGTTGGTGCTGGGCCAGACCGAGAAGGACGCCACCGCCACCCTCGAGGGCCTCGGCCTCGACGTGCAGACGGTGACCGAGGCAAGCGACCAGCAGGAGCCGGGCAAGGTGTTCGCCCAGGACCCGCTGGCCGGGAACTCGGTCGACAAGGGCGCCGCCGTGACCATCAAGGTGGTGGCCGAAGCCGTGAAGGTGAAAGTGCCCAACTTCGTGGGCAAGTCGATCGCGGACGCCCGCGATCTCGCCGAGGCGGCCGGACTCAATTTGGCCGTGACCGAGGAGCCGAGCACCACCGTCGACGCCGACAACGTCATCAAGCAGACGCAAGAGGCGGGCACCGAGGTGGCCAAGGGCACCAACATCGACGTGGTCGTCTCGTCGGGCAAGAACCAGAAGGCGGTCCCCGACGTCGCCGGCCAGGAACTCGCCGACGCAGCCAACGCGCTCGGTCAGGCCGGATTCAAGACCAAGACATCTCGCGACTCGTCGGCCACCGTCGAGTCTGGCAAGGTCATCCGCACCGACCCCGCAGCCGGCTCCCGGATCGACGAGGGATCGACCGTCACCATCGTCGTGTCGTCTGGCCCCGAGCTCAACGCCGTCCCCAACGTCTTGGGTATGACGGCTGATCAAGCCAAGGCCGCCATCGAGGGTGCCGGCTTCGTCTATCGCCAGGCCGGCACGGCCAACGCCAACGCCAGCGACGATGGCAAGGTCGTGGCCCAGAATCCCTCCGGCGGCACCAAGGCCGAGAAGGGCGCAACGGTCGCCGTCACCATTGGCAAGGCATCGATCGTGCCGGGCAGCACCACGACGACCTCGGGCGGCACCACCACCACGACGAACTAGGCGAGCACTGCGCCCAGGAAGTTGGTGAGCAATTCCTTGCCCACCGAGGTGAGGATCGACTCGGGGTGGAACTGCACGCCTTCGATCGGCAGTTGGCGATGGCGGAGCCCCATGATCACACCGTCGGACGTCTCGGCTGTCACCTCGAGCACGTCGGGCAAACTCGACCGCTCGACGACGAGCGAGTGGTAGCGGGTCGCCTCGAACGGGTCGGGCAGCCCGGCCATGACCCCCGTGTTGCCATGGTGGACGAGGCTCGTCTTGCCGTGCATGACGTGGTCAGCCCGTACCACCCGTCCCCCGAAGACCTCGCCGATGCACTGGTGGCCGAGGCAGACGCCGAGGAGCGGGATGCGGGGGCCGAGCTCGGCGATGACGGCGTTGGAGATGCCGGCATCGGCTGGTGTGCCGGGGCCGGGAGAGATGAGGATGGCGTCGGGCTCGAGAGCGGCGAGTCCCTCGACGGTGATGGCATCGTTGCGATGCACGATCGGCTCGGCCCCGAGCTCGCCCAAGTACTGGACGAGGTTGTAGGTGAACGAGTCGTAGTTGTCGACCACAGCGACGCGGGGAGCCACGGCCGTCAGGTTACGGGCCTCAGATTGCCGGGCGCGCGTACGTGAACTTGGTCGAACCGCGATAGGCGGGCAGCTCGAGCTTGGTCCGCCGTTCGATCGAGAGGGTGAGTCCGTAGGTGGTGGCGTCTTCCTTGAGCCGCTTGACGAGACGGTCGGTGTCGAAGCGGTCCTTGGACGCGCCGATGGCCGACACGGCGTAGGGCGGCGAGTGGACGGTGCCGTTGAGCAACAACGTGTTGCCGACGCACAACACCGCGCTGGTGGAGACGAGTCGCTGTCCATTGATCGACATCGCCTCTGCCCCCGAGCGCCACAGGGCGTTCACCACCGCCTGCACGTCTTGGGAGTGGATCACGAGGTCGTTGACGTTGCCGCCCTTGGGCGCGACGTCGAGCTTGGAGTCGTCGAGGGTGACGACGAGCCCAGGCCCGGTCATCGCTCGCAGGCCGGCTACCAACGAAGCCTCGCCGACCAGTTCGGCTTGCTCGGCGGTGCCACCAGCGCGTCTGGTGCGCGCCGCCCGCTCGCCGTCGACCCGAGCCCGGAGATCGGCGACCTCCTGGCGGAGATGCACCGCCGACTCCTGTTGGGACTGGATGAGGTCCGCGAGGCGATAGCGGCCCGGAAGGCGGATCTCGGGGTCAGGAGGATGGGAGCGGAACGCGAGCACGGCCAAGAACGCCATGAGCGTCAGGGCCACGGCGAGCGGCGTCGAGCGGCGTCGGCCCGGCGGGCGAAGGGCGAAGGGGGCAGGGCTCGGCGCAGTCACGGGACTCGCCGCCATTCTGGCCTGCGGGGTCGCCAACTAGGCTCCGGGCGTGCCCGAGAAGAAGAACGAACACCGGCCCGGCGGCTCGATCCACGCCCGACCCGTGTCGGCCAAGGGCGGACGGGTGACCCCCAAAGGCACCGTTCCAGGCGCCTCCAGCAAGGCTCGACCGTCGGCGGCGACGGGTGGGGCCATGCCATCGAGCGGGCGATACACGCCGCCGATCCCCCAGGAATACAAGGTGTCACCCCGATGGGTGCCGATCGCGATGGGCATCTTGTTGATCGGTGGGATGCTCACCATCATCCTCAACTACTTGTCGCTCATGCCCGGCGGCGAACCGTCAAACGCCTATCTGCTCGGCGGGCTCGGACTCATCACCGGCGGCTTCATTGTCGCCACTCGCTGGCGCTGAAGTCGTCCTGCCGGTCGTCGGCCGGGTCGAGTCTCAGCACGAGGACGGCGACATCGTCGGCCTGGCGGCTGTCACCGACCATCCCCGCGATCAGCCGGTCACACAACTCGTCGGCGTCGCCGGTCGTCGGCATGCCCGCGGCCAGCACCAGGCGCGCCAGTCCGTCGCCGAGCGATGCCGACGTCGTCTCGACGAGCCCGTCGGTGTAGAGGACGAGCGTGTCGCCGGGATCGAGCACGAGTCGACGATCAGCCCCCGGGCATCGGTGCTCGGCGATGAGGCTGGCGCCGAGCGGCGGCAACGGGTCCACGGCGACGAGTTCGCTGCGGCCGTCGGCGTGGATGAGCACCGGCGGGAGGTGGCCGGCGCTGGCGAGAACCACAGAGTGGTCCACGGGATCGAAAACGACGTGCAAGGCGGTGGCCAGATCGGTCAACCCGACTGCCGCCATGTAGCCGTCGACGTGGTCGAGGGCGTCGGCGGGCCCTGATGACTCGAGCGACGCAATCCTCATCATGTTGCGGACCTGGCCCATCACCGCTGCAGCCCGCAGATCGTGGCCCATGACATCGCCGATCGTCAGCGCCACTAATCCGGAGGGCAATGGCAACACGTCGTACCAGTCGCCGCCGATGAGGTCATGCGAACTGGCCGGCGCGTACTTCCGCCCCAATTCGGCTCCTGTGACCTCGGGCATGCCCGCAGGGAGCAGGCTGTGTTGCAACATGATCGCCGTCGTACGTTCTTGGGCCAGCGAGTTCTCACTCAGCCGCCAGGAGATCACGCAGGCGACGCTGATTCCGGTGATGAAGAAGGCATGGATGGCCGCCCATCGCCAGGGGTGGGCAAGAGCAGCCGGGTGGTTGAACACCGAACGCGGGTCGATGACGCCCATCACCCCGTGCTGCACCAGCACATAGGCGATACTCGACAGGAAGGGCACCCAGTCCTGGTACAAGGCGACCACCGCCACCATCACGAAGAAGTGGAAGTGCATCTCGATCACGCCACCCGAGAGATGGACCAGCAGGGCCGAAGCTGTCAACAGCCCCAAGCTCGAGATTGCCGTGCGGGTGCGGCGAGACAGCGTGGACTGGTTGGCCGCGAGCGCGGTGACGGGCAGAACCAGCGTCTCGAGCGCGGTGTGGATGGGCGAGAACCCTCGGATGAGGGCGAACCCCGGGATGACCACGGCGTGCGCCCACAACAAGAGCACGATCCCTCGATGCCGCATCCGCCAGACCTCGTCCGGCAACGTCTGGCCCCGGGGCAGGACGTCTGGAAGCGACCAAGGCAAGGTGTCCCCCGAACACAACCGAGCGCGAACCCGGTAACTGTCGCACACGGGGCCTGGATCCTGCACCAGCACGGCGCCGGTACACTCCCCTCCCGAACGGGGACGTAGCTCAGTTGGCTAGAGCACCTGCTTTGCAAGCAGGGGGTCGTGGGTTCGAGTCCCATCGTCTCCACCACAAACGCCCAGGTCAGAGGCGTGCAGAAGTCCGCGCCTCGACCGAACATCCTGGCCGACGTAGCCAGTTGGACGTAGCCTTTGCATGGCTACGTCTGGCTACGTCGGAGGTTGGCGGATGGCGCAGCGACCGACGGTGCGGTGGAACGACCGAACGAGCGGTGGATGGCCTGGGTGCGATTCCCGGACGGCTCGCGCCGCAAGGTCGAGCGGGTCGACAAGGCCGACGCCCAGCACGACCTCGACGAGCTGCTCGCGCTGCGGGCCCAGGCGCATCGACCCGGGCCCGCGGCGCCAGCGGCAGCTCACCTTCAACGAGGTGATCGACGCCTGGTTCGAGGCCGGTTGCCCGAACGTGGCGCCGACGCAAGAACGTCGCGCCACGCCGGGTCAAAGTCGCCGAACACGATCGAGCCAACGCTCGCCAGCTGCTCGGGCACCAGCGTGCGGCCGGTGATCGGCCTGCTGTGGGTCGACCGCACCACCACCGAGCGGCTCGAGGAGCTGTTCGCAGCGATGGATGGCCGACGGGCAAGTCGACGAGCACGATCGACCGAACGTGGAACTACCTCAACCAGGCCTGCCAGCACGCCCTGCGGAAGCGGACGATCAAGACGCAACCCGGCGGCCGACGTCCTGCTCCCCGCCCGCCGGCCGTCGAAGCCGCGCAAGAGCTTCACCATCGAGCAGGCCCAGCAGCTCCTCGCCGAACGCGATCCCCGCGGATCCGCGGCCGGCGATGTGGCTGACCGGCGCTCATGTGCGGCCTCCGACCGGGCGAGCTGGCCGGGCCTTCGCTGGTGCTTCGTCGACATCGACTCCGATGAGCCGACGCATCGAGGTGGCCGAGCGGGCCCTGGAGGTCGAAGACGCTACGTCGGGCAGGGGCCGCCGAAGACCGAGCGCAGCAAGCGCCGCATCGGGCTGCATCCGCTGCTCGTCGCCGCGCTGCTCCGGCACCGGGAGGAGCAGCGGGTGCTCGGCCTGTACGACGACGAGGGGTTCGTGTTCGGCACCCGCAACGGCACGCCGATGGCGATCTCGAACCTGCGTCGGGCCTTCAAGCAGCTGTGCCAGGCGCGCCGGACTCGGCGACCGACTGGACCACCTACGAGCTGCGCCACTCGTTCGTGTCGCTCGTCGCCGACCAGCTCGACGATCTGGTGAAGGTCGCCGACCTCGCCGGTCACATCGACACCCGCACCACCGAGGGCTACCGCCACGCGGTGCGGCCGTCGATCCCCCACGCGATCGAAGCGTGGGACCGCTTGCTCGACAGGGGCGACGCCACAACGGGGGTGGCGTCCGAGTGAACCCGATCGTCCTTCGCCCCGAGGAGCCGCCCGAAGATGCCGTGGTTGTCATCCGCGGCGGCGAGATGACCCGGCGCGTTCGTCCGGCGGACAGCCACCGACGCCCACGAAGAGCTGGGGATCTATGCCGTCTCCGTGTTCCTGGCGTTGGACGCTGGTATCGACGAACTTTACGCGGCAGAGCCGTACCTCCTCCGGTACGGCAAGGTCCGGCTTTCTACTGTCGGTCGCCTCCGATCCGCCGGGTTCCCGCTCCTCCCGACTCTCGGTCGACCGCACTACGACATCGTCCTGCCGGACCTGGATGACGCCACCTTGCAACGGTTGGAAGGCTGCTTCGACCCGGCCAGGCCGAATCCTGGTCGCACGTGACGTCGCGGACCTCCGGGCGTACGATGGGCTGGTCATGACGTGGGACCTGTGGGTTGACTATCTCCGCACGGACGGTGAGGGCCTCACCCATACGTCGGTGCGCAACGCCAGCCCCAGCGTGGTGCTTCGAGTCGGCGACCACATCGTCGTCGGCAATGAAGACGCGGACCCGGCTGTAGCCCGGGTCGCCTTCGTCGGTGACGATGGCGTGGTGCTCGTTGCGGTGCTTCCGGGGCCGGTCGAGACTCACCGCGCCCTGCTGCGCAACCAGCCCGCAGCCACCTGACGGACACGACGGCCTACTCGTCGTCCGCGCCGGGAAGAGGATGGTCGACCGCACCCTCGCTCCGGCCCCGCAGCCGACGACGGTCGGCGACTTCGGCAACGACCCTCTCGTCGAGGAACTCACCGGGCCGGTAGTTGTTGAAGGCGATCAGTGCGTCGGCGAGACCGCGAAGGTTGTTGGCAAAGGTAGTGACGTCGTCGCCGGGGTGTGGGGCTCCTCGCATGCGGCGGGCGGCGAGGCCGTGGAAGACGGCTGCCAGCACGTCTTCGGGCAGGAGTGGTTCTCGGTGGAGGCTGCCGGCGATCTCGGCGAGAATCGGTTCGGGGTCGGGCAGCGCGTCGGAGCGAGGAATGTCGATGCCTTGTGCGAGGAGGTGCGACCAGTTGGCGGTCCGGTCGGCGAGGACGTTGAAGGTGTCTCGGTGTCCAAGGAGGAGGACGAGGAGGTACTCCCACGGCAACCCCCGCTTCGCGTCGTCGGTCACGAGGCGGCCTTCGCCGTCATCGGGCGGCAGGAAGAAGTAGAGGACCGGTAGGTCGAAGGTGCGGGCGAGGGCGACGAGTTCGTTGGCGGTGAACTGCCGCACTCGTTGGCCGCTGACGGACCCTTCGGCTTGGGCAACGGTCGTTTGGCTCCAGTTGGAGCCGGTGAAGCGGGTGAGCCGTTCGGCGATCTCGGTTTGGGTGAGGCCTCGGAGTTCTCGGGCGCGGGTGAGGTTGTGGGCGACGACTTGGCTGGCCGTCCACGTTTGGTCGTCGCTCGCTTTGGTTCGTGCCATGGGTCTCCGTCGCAAATGGGGGACAGGTGGAGGGCGATTGGGGGTTGCGCCGTCCGGTCCCCTCCTTCATGATGTTATCTAGCATTACGGCAGAGTAATGTCAACGATGACGTGGGGTGTGGCGATGCGGTTCGAGGATCTTCCTCCGTTTCTGCGGGTCGAGCAGGCCCAGGAGTTGACGCAGCTGGGCCGCTCGCAGCTCTATGAACGGACGCGGCTGTCGCGGGAGACGAACGGCGCGGAAGGGATCCCGGTGGTGCGTTTCGGCCGCTGCCTGCGGATCCCGACGGCCGCCTTGTTGCGCCTTGCTCTCATCGACACCGGTGACGGCGATGCGGCCTGAGGTCCGCATCGAGCACTGCTACCCGACGGCGTTCGGATTCTTGTGTGAGCACGGGCCCCAGGCGCTCGCCGTCCTCCACGATCTGATCGCCCGCGCCGACATGGTCGACGGCCAGTTGGTGGTGGAGGCGAGCACCCGAAGCGTCGCCGACCGGCTGGGGTTTTTGTCGAAGGACTCGGTGCACCGCCGGCTCCGCCAACTGGCGCGGGCGGGCGTGATCGAAGCCGTCGACCGCGGGGACCGCTGCTCCTCGTTCGGTGCGACCACCTATGTGGTGCACCTCGAGCACTCCGGGATCGCCGTCGTCGCCGACGACGAGAGTCGTTCGGCTTGACCGGTGGCTGAGCGGCTCCGCCGCCCGACGCTCGATGCGTCGCCGTCCCCGAGGGAGGACGGGCCGGCCGATGAGCTCGTGCTGACTACCGCGGCGCGGTCGCTGCGTCGCGCCCTGGGTCCGACGGCCTGGGTCGTGCTCGAGGAGTTGACCTCCCTGGGCTCACCCGACGGGGAGGGCGGCGTGGTGGTGGCGGCGAACATGCGGGACCTAGCCGACGCCGTCGGACTCGGCCGCGACGCCGTGGCCGGCGCGCGCTTCAGGCGTTGGCGTTGGCTGGTTGGGTGCGCTGCGAAGTGGCGCGCGGCCCACAGGGCCGGTTCGGGGCCGGCCGCTATCTCGTGTCGTCGAACCCAGCGCTTCGCCGCGTCTCGGCGACTCGTTCCTCTCGTGTTCCTCGCGCCGGCACGACGACTCCGCCGATCCTCCCGCAACTCCCCCAGCAGCTCCCCGAGCAGCTCTCTCTCCTCGATCTCTCCACCACCTCGAACGTGCCCTCGAGCACCACCGCGGGCACCACGCCGTGAGCCCTCACGATCTCGCTGTCAGCCACCCATCAATTCGCACAGACATATGCCACCCCTTCGGGGAGGCCTCGCCTGACCGCTCCCGGGGCGGGTCGGTGACCGGGATGACGCCGCCGTGTTGACGGTCACCAAGCTCGGCGACGCCGACTATTTGATCGACCAGGTGGCCGTCGGCGTCGACGACTACTACTTGGGCCGCGGTGAGGCTCCCGGCGTGTGGCACGGCAAGTGGGCCGCCAAGCTCGGCGTCGAAGGCGTCGTCGATCACGGCGCCCTCCGCTCACTGTTGGACGGCCGCAACCCGGTCACCGGCAGCGACTTGTTGGCGGGACGGCCGATGCGGGAGGTGGCGGCGTTCGACGCGACCTTCTCGGCCCCGAAGAGCGCGTCGTTGTTGTGGGCGTTCGGGACACCCGAGGTCGCCGCTGCGGTGTCGATCGCCCACGTCGAGTCCGTCGCCGCCGCCCTCGACGTGTTGGAGGCGAAGGCGGCGGTGGCCCGCCAACAAAGCGGCGGGGTGCGCCGCCGGGTGGCGACAGCCGGCCTGGCGGTGGCGACGTTCGTGCACCGCACGTCGCGGGAGGGCGACCCGCAGTTGCACACCCATTGCGTGATCCCCAACATCGTCGAACGGGCGGATGGCACCCACGTCGCGTTGGACGCCGGGGCGGTCTATGAGTGGAAACGGGCGATCGGGTGCATCTATGCCGAGGAGCTCCGCACCCGCCTCACCCGCCGTTTGGGTGTGGAGTGGGGACCGGACCGCAACGGCACCCGCGAAATGGTTGGTCTCACCCCAACGCAGCTCCGCACCTTCTCGAAACGAACGGTGGCCATCGAGGAACACCTCGCCACCCTGGCCATCGACCACGCCGATCGGGCCGCGGCGATGCGGGCCGATGAGGCGGCGTCGCTTGCCACCCGCCCCGCCAAAGACCTGTCCCGCACGCCCGAGGAACTGGCCGCCACCTGGGCCGCCGAAGCTGACGGCGTGGCCCTCCCCACCGGTCCCGCCCTCACCGACGCGGTGTCCGGACGGGCGGTGCCCCACCGCGACGTCGCGGAGGGTGAGGTCACCGCTCGCCTCGTGGACCCAGAGGCGGGATTGTGTGCCCGGCGGTCGCGGTTCGGCGAAGCGCACGTGGTCGAGGCCGTCGCCAGTTTGGGTGGCGGACGCCTCGAGGCCGCCGGGATTTTGGCCCGCACCCGCGAGTTCCTCGCCTCACCCCACGCCATGCGCCTCATCGAGACCGACCCCGCCGACGGGGCCCGGTCGAGGCCCCGCCAGTGGTCGACCGCCGCCCACTTGGCGTTGGAGGCCCATGTCCTGGGCCGCCTCGGACAGCTCGCCGCCCTCCCGGCCGCAGGGGCCCACTTGGCGAGCGTCGAACAAGCGCTGGCCGCGGAAGGCAACCTGGGCGCGGACCAGGCCGAAGCGGTCCGGGTGTTGAGTGCTGCGGGGGCGGCGGTGCGGGTGTTGGCGGCGCCGGCCGGGTTCGGCAAGACCACCGCCGTGCACGCCGCCGCCGCCGCCCAAGTCGCGGCGGGGCGACCGGTGCTGGGTTTGGCGACCACCAACAAGGCCGTGGCGGAGCTGCGGGACGTCGGGATCGACGCCGTGACCCTCGCCCGCTTCCGTATCGACGTGCGAAACCCTGGTCTGGCCGCGGGCACGCTCTGGTCCTCGACGAGATGTCCCAGGTCGCCACCGCGGACGCCGCGTGGTCCTCGACGCCGCGGTCGCCGTTCCCGGCACGACGCTGTGGTGCCTCGGCGATCTCACACCAAGGCCGACCGGTGCGGGCCGGCGGCCTGGCCGCCGAACTCGAACGCCTCGCCGCCAGGCGACGATCTCGGCCGCCGGCGCTGACCGTGAACCGCCGCCAGACGAGAGCCCGCCGAACGACAGGCGCTGTCCCGCTACCGCGACGGCGCCATCGTCGACAGCCAGACCATCCGCACCGAACACGGTTGGGAACACGACCACGGCAGCCCCGCGGCGACCCGCCAAGCGCTCGCCGACGGCGTCGTCGCCGACGGCGAGCGCGATCGGCGCCGACGGCGTCGTGGCGCTGTGCCGTCTCCCACGCCGACTGCCGAGGACATCGCCGACCGCGTCCGCGCGCCATCCGCCGCGGCCGAGGCGAGCTCGGCGGCCCGACCCTCACCGGCCCGGGCTGGGGGAACGCCGAGCGCGACTACACGGCCGGGCGACCGTGTCCTGTTGCACGCCACGCTGCGGGTCGCGAGCCAGCGCCTCCACAACGGCACCGTGCTCGCCGTGACCGGCGCTGACCGACACCGGTCCGCCGTGTCCGGCCCCGCCGGACACGGGCCTCGAGCTCCCCGCCGCGTTCGTCGCCGGCCGGAGGCACGACGGCACCCCGAACCTGTCCCACGCCTGGGCCCGCACCGTCGACGGCGCCCAGGGCGGCACCTGGACCCAGGCCCACTTGCTCGGCACCGCCGCGCTCGACCGCTCAGCGCCTACGTCGCCCAAAGCCGCGGCCGACAGCCACCCACACCTGGAACGTCACCCGCCTCTCCGACGGTCGACCACGGCGGCATCATCGTCACCCGCGACCCCGCCGAAGACGTCCTCGCCGCAATGGAACGCCAACCCCCCGCCGGCTTCGCCGCCCACGACAACCCCCACACCCTCGACCGCACCCTCACCGCCGAACGCGGCGGCCACCTCGACGTCATCGCCGGGCGCCCACCGCTCCGCCCAGAGGCGCTCGACGAAGCGCACCGCGACCTGGATCGAGCCGACTCCGACCTGGCCCGCGCCGGCAACGAGCTTCGCAACGCCCAGGAGGCGGTCGCGGCGATCGGGCCGCTGGCGCGCACCCGCCGCCACGGCCGCCAACACCTCGACGCCGCCCGAACACGCGTGTCCGCCGCCGCCCAACGAGTCGACGCCGCCGATGCGGCCCGGCGAGCCGCACAGGCCGAAGTCGAACGCGTCGAGCAGGCCGCCAAAGCCGACAAGGCTTGGACCGTTACGCACGGCTGGCGGATCGACCGGGTCGCCGACATCGACCACCAACTCGAACAGCACTGGAGCCGGGCCGTCGTCGCTGCCGTCCGCCAAGGCGATCCCCTCGCCTTCGGCGTCGACCGCCTCCGCCACGCCCGACACACCACCCTCGGGAACCTCCGGGCACTCGACGCGGGCCTCCCGCCCGACCACCGCGACCGACTCGCCCGAGCCGAAGCCGAACTCGCGCACCGCACCACCAACCTCGCCTACGCCCGCCGGACCCTCACCGCCGCCGAAGGCGACGTCGAAGCCGCCAGCCAGCGGCGGTGGGGCCGACGCGACAACGACGCCCTCGCCCGAGCCGAGATCCGCTACTCGGCCGCCCGCAACACGGTGGCCCAGGCCGCCGATGCCGTCGTCGCCGCCCGTTCCGACGTCGAATGCCACCGCCAAGGCGTCGATCGCTACCTCCAGGCCCTCGAGCGCACCGCACCCGAACGCCAACAACTCGACCGCGACGCCCAAGACCTCGGCAACGCCCTCACCGAGACCCGGCCCGAGCGTGTGCTCGCCGCAGCCCACGGCGACCCGACAGGCGCGCACCTCGAGATCGCCCTCGGTCCCGCCCCACCCGATCCGGCCCGGAAGGTCATTTGGTGTGCTATCGCCAACGAGATCGAAGCCCACCGCGACCGAACGAACCACGCCGCCGAACCGGCCGGCACGGAACGACTCGGCTGGCTCCTCGGCCAGCGTCCCACCTACTCGACCAACGAGTGGGACCGCGTCGCCGGGCTCGTCAACGACCGCGCCCGCACTACTCACCGCCGCGGCGACCATCAGCCGCGGGGGCCTTGACGACCCCGAAGACCACCGGCTCTGGCGCGAAGCCCTCGAGCGGAACGTCGAAGCGCTCGCCGCCAGCCGGACCGTCCGCGAGCCCGAGCCGCCCGGCAGGGGCATCGAACTCGGGTGGTGAGCGCGTCACCTCGGCCGAATTCGAACCCGCCCACTACTCGACCGCCGATCGGACGGGTCCAGGGTTCGGGCAGGTGAGTTCGGCGCCGGCGCCGAACTCTTTGTGGTGCGTCTTCGTTTTGGTGTTGTGGTTTGGGTCTCGATGTTGCTTGGCGGGTCGGGAATGTTGATGCTTCCCGCCGCGGCTACGCCACCGACCTCGACGGTGGTGTCGGATATGGCGCAGGCCACCATCGAACGACTCGCTCTTGATCGAGCGACGACAGCTGCGGCGGCACCAACGTCAACATCGAACTCCAAGCCAGACCCTTTGGGTGATGTCATCGCCGCGAACAGTGGCACCCAGACGATTGAGCCAAGGGCCGAATATCAGTGCGGTGGCCTTGTCCTACGGACCAGATCGTCTCGACATCACAATCACCGTCCCCGGCGGCGACGACCCGTCCAGCTCGGCGAACTGGCGACAGAACTTCACCGGAGCGGGCGCGGCGCTCGACGTCAACGGCGACAACCTCCCGGACTTCGTCTCGGTGATCGCGGCCCACGCTAACGGCGCGCTCGAAGCCGCGACCGTCGCGGTGCCGCCCGCCTCCGGCCCCAGCAACGCCAAGAAGTTCATCGACTCGTTTTGCTACGGCACGGGCGCGATCAACGCGACCGCCCGCCTATGTGTTGTCGGTGCCCTCGAGTTGTATCGGCAACGCCTACGAGGTCCGAGGTGCTGTGGTGTTGTTCTACAACCGGGCCACGTCGATCTCCGACGACGTGGACCTGGTGATCGACGCCGCCCCCGAGGGTGGCGACTTGATCGGCGTTCACCGCGATACCGCCAAGAACGGCAGCGGGTACCGCTTCGTTGCCAGCGACGGCGGGATCTTCTCCTTCGGCGACGCGCCGTTCTTCGGCTCGACCGGCGACCTGCAACTCAACAAACCGATCGTCGGGATGGCCACCACCCGCACCGGCTCGGCTACTGGCTGGTGGCGAGCGACGGCGGAATCTTCACCTTCGGCGACGCCACCTTCTTCGGCTCGACCGGCGACATCGTCCTCAACCAGCCGATCGTCGGGATGGCCCCCACACCCACCGGCAAGGGCTACTGGCTCGTCGCCCGCGACGGCGGCATCTTCACCTTCGGCGACGCCAAATTCGCCGGGTCGGCCGGTGGACTCGCCCTCAACGACATCGTCGCCGTCACCTCCACGCCATCAGGACGCGGGTACTGGATCGCCCGCGCCACCGGCGCCGTGCTCGCCTACGGCGACGCGCTCCCGATGGCGAACGCCGCCGGCGAATCGCCCACACCCCTCGTCGGGATCGCCCCCAGCCCGAGCGGACTCGGCTACTGGCTCGCCTACGCCGACGGCACCGTCGCCGCCCGAGGCGACGCCGCCCCCCACGGCGACGCGCTCACCCTCTCGCTCAACGCTCCGATCGTCGGGCTGGCCGCGACACCCACCGGCCGCGGCTACTGGCTCCTCGCCCGAGACGGCGGCGTCTTCAGCTATGGCGACGCCACCTTCCACGGCTCCACCGGAAACCTCCACCTCAACAAACCCGTCCTCGACCTCGCAACCTGACCACCCCTTGACTGCGTCGCCCCAGGCATAAGGCGACCCCCACCGCGATCAATGACGAGGCGCTCCAGTCCGTCGTAGGCGCCTCGACGCCCGCCCTGAGGTGTTCACGTAGCGGGCGCGTAGCGTTCGATCGTGACTAAGAACGCGCTGTTCCGGAAGGTCGACTGCCTGGCGCTCCGCGTTTCCGATCTGGACGACGCGATCGACTTCTACGTGGGCCTCGGGCACGACGCGCTCTGGCGAACCCCAACCAGTGCGGGGCTTCGACTGCCCGAATCGGAGGCCGAGCTCGTGCTGCAGACGGAACGACCCGGCCCTGAGACCGACCTCACCGTCGCCGAGGTATCGGCTGCAGTCGAGCGATTCGTCGCCGCAGGTGGCCGAGTAGTCGTCGAGCCCTTCGACATCGCGATCGGGCGGTGCGCCGTCGTCGCCGACCCGTGGGATAACCACCTCGTTGTCCTCGACAACAGTAGGGGTCACCTCGTCACCGATGATGCTGGACACGTGACGGGCGTCAAACAAAAGGGATAGGCAGGACAGTCGGCTTGGAACGCGCCAGTTCTCCGAACCTCAGCAGGGTTTCGCTCGCCTCGCGGTGGAACCGCGGGAGGAGAATCGGCGGCGCCGTCTGGTGGTGTGGCACCGGCTGGGACGCCCGATGGAGCTGGAGGACTGCGAGCCAAACGGACCGCGTTGGTCGATCAACCTCGGCGAGCGAGGCGATGTGGGCGCGCGGGCCAACCCAGACATCGAGGTCGTTGGCGGGCAGAGCCGGTGCGACTGCCGCGACGCCGCCGAGAGCGAGTAGCTCGTCGCCATCGCAGACGTCACAGCCGAGCTCCTCCAGATCGGCCGCGGTCACGAATTCCGATCCTCGTACGTTCCCATGGCGAGATCATCGCGCGCGTGGATGCCCCGCCACCGCCGCAGCCTGAGGCAGTGTCCGCGTCCGAGGCGCCGATCCGTTGCCGCCGGACGTGACAGCGCACACCCACGCGAGCGGCGAACTGATCCTCCGATTGGTGCCCCGACCGCGTTGCGGGGCATGCCTGTCGGCTTTGCCAATCGTCGGACAGAAATTGGTACCTCAGAACAAGGAGGGCTGGGAGGCGCCGGGTTGCGAAGCTCGTCGGTCTCCTGATCCGAGATCCCGGTCTCGTCGTGGAGTCTGCGGCGGGGGCGATGCATTGTCGGTGGCCTGGCGAGAAGCGAGCTCGGTAGCTGCCTCGCGGACGCCTTGCTGTGGCCAAATGGTGGCCAGCTTGATGACCGCGGCGCTGGCTGCCGGGGTGAGCGTGTCGATACCGTCCAGAACTCCGCGAACGATGGCGGCACCGCTTCGTGGGTCCATCTCGCGGGCTCGCTTGATGAGCGCGCCCGACATGGCGGAGTTGGCGCGAAGGACGCGACCGGCAGCCCAGCGCCGGAGCGGTGGCCGAATCTCTCGACCGACAACGACCGGGCCAAGCCCGAGGTGTCTGGCGCCTCCTCGCCGTCATCGTCGGGATCGTCGTCGACCGGCTGTGGCCCAAGGCCGATGGCAGTCGCGGGCCCGTCGAACCACTCGCCTGGGATCTCCCAGTAGACGTGGCGATCGGCGGCGAGGAACGTCTGGGCCAGGATGTCCAGGTCGTCGGGGGAGATGAGTCCGGACTCGTCGATCTGGCGGATGAGTCGTCCGGTGGCGTTGCGCCACCGTTGATCGGTGACGATCAGGAGGGCCGTCGTCACCGCTTCCTCGGGGTTGTCCTTGTGGAACTGGCGGAAGAGACACCAGGGCTCGAACGCTGTCCGACCTCTTCGAGAACGACCCGGGGTAGAGGACGAGCCGGCGCTGGAACTCGGAGACGTCGCTGGCCGTGTGGAGGGCAAGGACTTCGTCGAGCGCCGTCCAAGCGTCGTCGTTGGGATCAGTCATCCGGGTGAGTCTGCACCGCCGGCGCATCGCCGAGGTCGACTCCTTCGTCGTGTCTTCGGAACCGCGGCCCCAGCAGGGCTGACTGCCTCGTCCGCCCCAGCTGCGCGACGACATGCATCTGTCGATGGAGGAACTTTGGGCGGGGTGGGTCCGCCACCTTCGGGCCGGGTGTCAGTAGGTCGAGTGCCATTCTGCAACTGCGGCCTTCAGCGCGGCGTGGGGCGTTACGTGGGTCTTGTAGAGCGGCCCGGAGGGCACGTCGCCAAGCCGTAGGGAAATCAGATCGAGGTCGTCGACGTCGGCTCTCCAGGCGTTGGCGAGGTAGGTGAACTCCGTGAGCATGCCGGTGAGGCTTCGACTGGCTGTCTTGGCGAGTTGGCTTTCTCGCATCGCAGCTGCCTCGTTGGCGATGAAGTCGTCGTCGACACCGTGGAGATACAGGATCCTTGGCAGTGATTCCGTGAAGCAGCGGGTGACGGCGGCGGCTGGTGCGAACGGAACTAGGACGGGCAGGAGTGTCGGCGCGTTTATGAACAGCGCTACTTGAGGGCGCCAAGGAAGGTGGGCGGCGTACCAGTCGCCGAGGGCCGTGTTCGACAGTCGCAGGTTGGGGACCGGGCGGCCGACGCGGTCGAGGAACTTCTTCGTCCCGCGGATCACGACCACAAAGGCCCGCGATCAGACCGGTGCTGGTATGGCGGTGATCTCACCGTGGAGTCTGTCGACGATGTCGGCGAGGCCGGCGATCTCGCCGTTGCGGGCTTGGGTGGCACGCTGGATGAGGTGGTCGATGATGGCGAGACGCGTTCCGCTGCGCTCGGCACGCACGACTCCGGCGTAGGCGACGACGAGTTCGGTGTAGACGTCGAGCAACTGGCCGTCGCTCTCATGCCAGCTCCGTACCTCGTTGACGGCGTCAGCATCGGCAGCGCAGGAGTCGGCGAGAAACGTGATGGGATCGTCGGGCCGTAATACGACAACTCTGCTGGTAGGCACGGCGGCTCCTCTCGGACAGCGACGAGATGGATTCTGTCGCCTCGTGAGCTACCTCCGCACGGAGTACCGAGACGATCGGATGGGGTGTTCGTACACTTGTGTATGTGACGAGGACGCGAAGCAGCCAGCTGGGGCCTTCCGCTCGTCCCGTCGCGGTACCGGAGGACGTCGACGACCCTGCAATCGACAAGGCGCAAGGGGTGGTGGAGCTCCCGCTTCATGTCCGCTGGAGCGGTTCCCCGAAACACTACGACCTCGCCAAGCGAACCGAGCGACGTCAACTCCTCGAGCACGACCCAGGCCGTCGGACCCAGGGCGCGGCGCAGCCACCGTGCCGGTAGTCAGCACGAGCTCATCGGCCGGCCCGTCCTCCCTCGGGGACGGCGACGCATCGAGCGTCGGGCGGCGGAACCGCTCAGCCACCGGTCAAGCCGAACGACTCTCGTCGTCGGCGACGACGGCGATCCCGGAGTGCTCGAGGTGCACCACATAGGTGGTCGCACCGAACGAGGAGCAGCGGTCCCCGCGGTCGACCTTCGATCACGCCCGCCCGCGCCAGTTGGCGGAGCCGGCGGTGCACCGAGTCCTTCGACAAAAACCCCAGCCGGTCGGCGACGCTTCGGGCGCTCGCCTCCACCACCAACTGGCCGTCGACCATGTCGGCGCGGGCGATCAGATCGTGGAGGACGGCGAGCGCCTGGGGCCCGTGCTCACACAAGAATCCGAACGCCGTCGGGTAGCAGTGCTCGATGCGGACCTCAGGCCGCATCGCCGTCACCGGTGTCGATGGAGAGCAAGGCGCGACAAGGCGGCCGTCGGGATCCGCAGGCAGCGGCCGAAACGCACCACCGGGATCCCTTCCGCGCCGTTCCGCTCCCGCGAAGCCCGGTCCGTTCATAGAGCTGCGAGCGGCCCTAGTCGGGGTCAACTCCTGGGCCTGCTCGACCCGCAGAAACGGAGGAAGATCCTCGAACCGCATTGCGACGTTGACAACCGAGGAGGGGGTCGACGAACGCAACGACGACCGAAGGGATGCTCTCACCTCATCGAGTCGGTGGGCGTTTCAGACGTTCATGAATAGCTCCGGCCATGAACATCGAAATCGCTGCAAGCACGGAGGCACCAACCGCCGCTGCTAACGCAATCGATGTCTTAGCGCTGGCATCGGTAAATATTCTGACAACAAGGGAGGAGAGCGACGCCGAGCCGATTGCGACCTGAAGCCTCATCTGTCGTCGAACGGCCCTGCGGTCTCCCATTACGTTCCCCCAATCCAGCTGCCGGTGACAGTCACGCCATCCACCTGCGACCCCTCGTAAAAGGAGCGTGGCGTCTTTGCTCAGAAACGCCGCTCCGACGCCTTATGCTATCGCGACTTATCCCGCACAAGCGAGCACGCCAGCGACGTCGATATTGCCGTGACCGATGGTAACACGCGAGACACCAGTTGGGGACACACGAGCTGTGGCAGTGATCCCGTCCACGAATGGCCGGCCTTCGTCGCAGTAGTCCGGGACTCGTAGGCGCGAGCCGTGATTACGGGTGAAGTTGAGGTACGACTGTTATCAACCTCGTATTCCACCGAGGTTGCCGATTGGCCGGTTGTGTCGATCGTGAGGCGGACTGCTTGGAAGCCGGCGGGACCCTCGTCCGTGACATCGACCTGCAGAGGGACGATCCCCGGAGGGCAATTGATCGGGTCGTTTATAGAGCAAGCAGCGCCGCGTTGACCTCTCGGATCCCATAGCTGACAAGAGACGTTACTAACTCAAGGTTTCGATTATTCTGTCGAAGACCGAACGCGGCCCAGCTTAACCGCGACAGTGGTTACAAAATGGGTCGTCGGAGTGGCGTCTGGATATCCGAGGGCAATGACAGCAATAGCGCATTCAGATGCTTGCAATTGGTGCCCAACCGGATCCGCAATCAATTCTTCCAGGTTGTTGTAACACCCATAAACCGCGTAGCAGCACACCGAGTTCAAACAGAAGCACCTGGGGGGGCACGTTGGAGAACGCTTCGGCATCATCGACAATCGATGCCAGTGTGTTATCGAGATCAGCCATTCCGTCTGCATTCCATTTGGCAATGCAGTCATCGACGCTAAGGCAATAGTATGCGTGTGCGGGCCGAGACGTAATGGTCAGTGACGCTGACACGACGGCAATACCCAACAGTAGGCGAAGCGAATACTTGGTGTAACGTCGGACACTTTTGAGTGCGCTGTTTATAACCCCTCCAAGGGTGGAGGACATCGCCAAGAAGGTCCTCGCCGTTATGACTCCTACCTCCCTCTATTCGACGTCAGAGTGCAGGGCCCTTGTTGCGCTCAGAGATTCCTCCAAGTCGGGGTCGAGCGCTGATGGCTCAACGGTCAATCAAGTTCCGGCGTGAGCCCCTCAGTGACGAGGCGCGCCCCCAAGAATGAGTTGCCGACCTTCCCAAGCCGCTGGGCTAGGACGCTGTGGCCAGCGCCTGACGGCCGGGTCCGAAGGCGCCGGGCTGGCCCGTCGCCGGGTCGGTCATTGCCGGCGTCGCGCTCTGGATGGTCGTCCGACACGTCACCAAGGCGGCGCACGCGGCTATTCAGGCACGCGGTCCGGCGTGTCGCCAGCGATTCATCTAAGGATGAATCATCACGGGATGGGCGATCCGGCTCGGTCCGTTGGTGAGCCGACGTAGCCGCGAACGTAGCCATCTGCAGAATGCGCGTGGACCGAGGACTGCGGGCTACTCGCGGGCATCGGCAGGGACGGGACGGCACGGCGAGACACCACTGAACCCCTGCTGACCTGCCAAAACGCCGCGACATCTCCCAATACGGTCCGGTCCGGTCGAACACCGAACAGAACGGTGCGGACGACCTCAAGGCTGCTTTGCAAGCAGGGGGTCGTGGGTTCGAGTCCCATCGTCTCCACCACAAAGTTCCAGGTCCGAGCCCTAGAAGTCGCTTCTCGACCGCAATGGCGATCTCCAACCCGCGCGCGGCGCAGCGGCGCGGCATCGCCCGCACGTCCACCAAGCTGTCACCGGGCGCGTCAGCGCCCCACTTGGGCGGCTCCTCGCCGGTGTCGGACCGCCCACAGTGCGCCGCCGGCGGCCAAGACGCCGGTGCCGGTCAGCGCGCTACGCACCGGGAGGGTTCCGGCGAGGATGATGCACCCGACGAAGCCGAGTACTGCGAGTTGGCGGGACCACCGCCGCTGATCGCGCGGCAGGGTCCACGCCGCAGCGTTGGTGATGGCGTAGTAGGTCAGCACGCAGAAGGAGCTGAAGCCGATGGCGTCACGGAGATCGGTGAGCGCCACGGCAATCGCGACGAGCGAACCGACGGCGATATCGGCTCGGTGGGGTACGTGGTGGACTGGGTGGACGGTGCTGAGCCACGAGTGGGAGCTCGCCGTTGGCGGCCATGGCGAACATGGTGCGGCTGACACCGGCGAGCAGTGATAAGCAGGACTCCGAGGGCGGCGATCGCACCGCCGATGCGCACCGCCGGGGCGAGGACGGCGAGGTGCCCGGCGCGGACCGCGGTGGCGAGCGGCGTGTCTGACTTCGCCAGCGCCGCCGGTCCGACGGCGGCGAGGGCACCGATCGAGACGAGGGCGTAGACGAGGAGGGTGATGGCGAGCGCCCGTGGGATGGCCTTGGGAATCGTCCGCGTTGGATCAAGGACCTCCTCGCCGAGCGTGGCGATTCGGGCGTAGCCGGCGAAGGCGAAGAACAAAAGCCCTGCGGACTGGAGGATGGCGTAGGCGCCGTGGCCCGTGATCGGACCGAGGTTTGCGGCGCAGGCTTGTCCGCCGAACGCGGTGGCGGCGATGACGAGGGCGAGCGCCGCGAGCACCAGAGCCACAATCACACGGGTGAGGGTCGCGGTCTTTCGGACGCCGCGCAGCGTTCACGGCCGTGACACCGGCCACGGCCGCGAGGGCGATCGGGCGCTGCCACTGGGTGGCGGCATAGGCCCCGACCGTGAGTGCCATGCCCGCGCAGCTCGCCGTCTTGCCGACGACGAATCCCCACCCGGCGAGATAGCCCCAGAACGGCCCGAGCCGCTCGCGACCGTAGACGTAGGTGCCTCCGGAGGCCGGGTACCGCGCCGCGAGCTGCGCCGAGGATGTCGCGTTGCAGTAAGCGATGAAGGCGGCGACCCCAAGCCCGATAAGCATTCCAGCGCCGGCGGCGCGAGCGGCCGGGCCGACCGCCGCGAAGACACCGGCGCCGATCATCGACCCCAGGCCGATCACGACGGCGTCGCCCACGCCGAGGTGACGGTCGAGCCGGCTGGGAGCTTCCGCCATCGATCGGCCCCGCTATGCGGTTAGGTGGAGGCCGGACACGGCGCGGCTAGTCATACTTCACGAGTTGGACCTCGAGGCCTCCCGGCTGCTTGAGGAACGAGGTGTACATGCGAGCGAAGTCCCGCCGCTGGGGAGCCTCGCTCGGCTCCATGCCCGCTTGGACCAGGTTTGCGTGGTCGCCATCCACGTCGTCGGCCCGGAACCCGAAATGCCGGAAGTGCACCTCGGAGTCCTCGGAGCGGCTGAGTTCGAGCTTGAGCCCGGAGGCCGGATCTGCGAGAACAGCGAAGAAGTCGAGGCGGCTCTCGACGACCATGCCGAAGTCGTTCGTGAAGCGCGCGATCTGGGCGTCTAGGTCGGGCACGGTCAAGGCAATGTGATCGATGCCGGGTGTGATCATGTGCATCCTCCAATGCGTCGTCCGCTCACGATGTGCCAGCGGGTTGGAACAGCTCGACGAGGTTCCCCGAGGGGTCGATCGGCGAGGACCTGCGCGCCGCCGGGGCCGGTGACGACCTCGTTGCGGAACCGCACGCCCTCGCTCGGCGAGGCGGGCGACCTCTCCGTCGAGTTCGTCGACGATGAGGTGGATGCGGTTCCACCCGCCGGGGACGGGCCGTTCGCCGTCGGCCATCGCTCGGCCGGCCGAGCTCTGGGGGCCCGACAGCAGCAGCCGCAGGTTGCCTCGCGTGACGTCGGCGAAGGCGGGGCTCGAGATGCCGACGGTGAAGCCGAAGTGGCGGGTGTAGAAGTCGACGCACGCGGCGACGTCGTCGACGAGGTAGCGCACGTTGACGGTCTCTGCGTCAGCCATGGGTGGTCCTTTCCAGGGAGGGGATGCCGAGGTCGGCGAGCAGGAGCGTCGACGCGATCTTCGATCTCGTCGGCCGACCGCTCGAAAAGGCGCCGTAGGTGTTCTTGGCGTCGCCACCTGCGGCAGCCGGGTCGGCGATGCTCCAGTGAGCGGTGTCGGGGAGCCCTGGGAACTCCGGGCAGATCTCCCGCACCTTGTCGCAGAGCGTGATGACGCGGTCGAAGCGGTTGCGCGGTGAAGCGGGTGAGCGGTTTCGTGGGCCGGCCGCCGATGTCGATGCCGCGCTCGCGCCATGACGCGCACGGCGTTGGGGTGCAGAGGCTTCGGGTGGCTTCCCGCGCTGCGGGCTGCGACGCCGCCCGCCGATCGGTGCTCGACGAGAGCTTCGGCGATCTGGGAGCGGGCGCTGTTGCCCGTGCACAGGAACAGCAGCCGAGGTCGGCGGCGCCGAGTCGGAGGCTGGCCCGTTGCCACCGGCGTTTGCATCGCAACGGCTGGGTGCAACGCCAGGCCGGCGTCGGCGAGCAGATCCCGGCAGCGCAGCAGGTCGGCGCGGTAGTAGACGTCACGGCCATCGGCTGAGCTTCGCCGAGCGCTGACGATTCCGGCGCGGCGCAACTCGGCCAAGTGGTACGAGACGAGGTTCTGCGGTTTCCCGACGAGCTCGATGAGCTCACCGACCCGCCGGTCGCTTCGGCTGAGTTCGGCGACCAGCTGCCACCGCAACGGCTCGGCGAGCAGACCAAGAACAACGGGCGGCTGCGAGGACGACATCACCTCATTACATCAGCTGAAATTGATGGATTGCAAGCGAGTGCGGGGCCGGGTCTGACGGCGGTCCGAGTGTCACGGGTCCGAGTCCCGTCGTCTCCACCACAAAAGTCCTCAGCCGAATCGGTCGGCGAGTAGGTGGACGACGGTTTCCGGGCTTGGCATGGCGGCGATCTCGTCCTGCAGCCTGGCGGCTGCGGCCCGGAAGCTCTGGTCCGCCAAAAGCCGTTCCGCGGCGGCAGCTACGGCATCGATCGACACTTGACCAGGCTGGATAGCGAGCGCACATCCCACTCCAGCACCCGCTGCCGCATTCACGAACTGATCGGCGGCTTGGGGCACGCACAGCTGCGGAAGTCCGTGCGCAAGGGCAGCCAGGAACGTGCCCGATCCGGCATGCGACACCACCAACGCGCTGCGCGACAGCAGGGCGTCCTGAGGGATGTACCGGGCGACACATACGTTCTCGGGCTGGGGTCCAAGTCCGTCAGGGTCGCCGTCGGGACCCACGGTCACCGCGACGCGGACAGCCAACTGCGCGAGCCCAGCCACGATGGTCGAAAGCACGTCGTTGTTTGCGAACACGGTGCCCAACGTCACGTAGACGAGCGGACGGTCCGAACGTGCGGTCACCAGCGCCGGGAGGTCGACGGCCTCCTCGACCGACGGCGCTGCGGGCCTGATCCGTTGGGTGGCGGCCACATGGGGCCGGTGCTGTAACTGGAGACTGGGCGGGTACAGATCGAGATAGAGGTGCTGATAGCTACCGGCGTGGGGCGGAGGGTCGAGTCGATACTCAGCCCACAACCCGGCGACTTCCTGGCCCGCAGCCGCAACTCTCGCCGGTGGAACCAACGCACCAAATGCTTGCGTGATGCCGGGAACACCAAGGACCGCAGCCACCAGAGGTCCGGCCAGTTCCGCCGCATCCGAAACGACGAGGTCGGGCGCCCACGCTCGTGCCATGGGCACCATCGCCGCCGCCATGGGTCGGGCTCGGACGGCGCCGAAGAGCCGAGGAAACATGAAATCGGGCCATTGTGGCCGGGGCAGATCCGCCAACTCTGGATACCGCTCATCGAACTTCGCCGCCGCCTCGACCTGGTTCAACCCACAAGGAACGGCGTCGATGCCCTGATCGACGAGTCGGGCCACGGCGTCGGCCCCCGTTGCCCAACGCACCGTATGACCGGCGAACTGAAACGCGTGGGCCAACGGAAGCAGCGGGTTGACGTGACCCAGGCCCGGGACCGATGTGATGAGAACGCGCATGGCGGATCGTTGCCGAAAATGACGGGGCGCGCCGGGGCCGGTGGGCAGAGGCGCCGCGCGACGTGGTGCGACGGCTCAGATCAGGCCGTTCTTGGCCGCGAACGGGTCCCACGACGCGTCGCGATGCCACTCGTACTCGACCCGGTCGGCGATGGTGATGGCCGACGCGTCGCCCTCGATGTGGGCGACGAGCGCGAGGGCCATGTCGATGCCGGCGGCCACACCCGACGACGTCCAGCGGTCGCGGTCTTCGACCCATCGAGCCTCGGTGACCCACTCGACGTCGTCACTCTGTTCACGTGCCCACGCGAAGGCCCGCTTGTTGGACGTCGCCCGATAGCCGTCCAACAGTCCCGCAGCAGCGAGCAGACCCGAACCGGTGCAGACCGAGGCGACGACTTGTGCGTCGCTGGCCCACCGCGAGAGCCATTCGAGGAATCCGGCGTCGGCGACCAACGCCCGCGTGCCCATCCCGCCGGGCACGAGGACGATGTCGGCGCGGGGCGCGTCGGCGTACGCGAGGTCGGCGATTACGGCCGGGCCTTCCGCGCTGCGCACCGGACCGGCCGACGGCCCGACCATCGTCAGGTGGAACCGGTCGGGCAAGGCGCCGAAGATCTCGAGCGGGCCGAAGACGTCGAGGAGTTCGAACCCCTCGAAGAGCACGACGGCCACCTGGCGGATGGCGGGATCGGACATGGCAAGCCCTCAGGTGCGGGGCTTGCCGGTGCGGATCTTCTCGACGGCCTGGGCGACGCGGCGTGCGCGGGTGTCGTCACGTTTGGCTTCGGCCACCCACCGGGCGTACTCCTTGCGGTGGGAGTACGCCAGCGACGCAAACGCGTCCGCCGCCGCCGAGTCGGCGGCCAGCGCCGCCGCCAACGCCTCAGGCACCTCGACCTCGCGAGGGGCGGTGTCGAGTTCGACCGCGACGTCGACCACGTCGCCGGCCTCGGCACCAACTGCCGTGCGCACCTCACGATTGAGTCCGAGCAGGAACTCGCCACCCATCCGGGTCACGGTGGTGCGCCACGTGTGGCCGTTGGCCGTCGCCGCCACGGGAAACCGCTTGGCGCCCTCCCCGATGGCGGCGGCCTGCTCGTCGTCGAGGATCACGGCCGCCGCCGGCCCCCGAGCCTGCAACGTCGTCGTCCACCGCAGGGCGCCCATCGGGCAACTCTACGAACCCGTCCGGCTTTCCGGCGCGAAAGGTCGCTCTGCGACCGCCTCGCGCCGGAAAGCGGAGAGGGATGCGAAAAAAGTCCGTTGTGTCCGGATTGAAGTGGCGCGACACTGGGCTCCAACAGCTTGTGCTTCCGTTCACAAGCGTGGGAGGGACCCGATGACCCCCGACGAGGCGACCGCCGTCCTGCTCGAGCCGTGTGGATTCGGGCCGGTCACCCTCCACCTCGAGTTCGGCTTCGAGATTCCCCCGGCCAGCGAACACGCCAACATCCGCCTCGTGCCGTTCTCGGGCGACGAGGTCGTGATCAGCCGGTGTGAGGAGTTCGGTTGGATGCTCCCGGGCGGCACCCTCGAGGCCGGCGAGCGGTGGCTCGAGGCCGCGGCCAGAGAACTGCGCGAGGAGGCGGGCTGTCGATTGCTGGCTGCGGTGCCGTTCGCCTGGATGCGGGGACACACCTCGGAGCCGACACCGTGGCGCGACCATCTCCCCCACCCCGACTTCGTTCACCTCATCGCCGTGGCCGAGGTCGCGGTCGAGGACCATCCCGAGCCGGTCGCCGGCGGCGAGCACATCGTCGAGGTCCGGTCGCTCCCTGTCGAGGATGCGGTCACGCTGCTCGTCGAGGCGGGCGAACACCGAGCCGCGGCACTCGTAGCTGTCGGTGCCACGGTGCGGGCCAACACCTGCGCGGCGGCGACCCGCGGCCAACGGGCGGCGACGCCGGTGCATCGAGCCGTGGCCTGAGATTCAGCCCAACCGGGAGAGGAGTTGCATGGCCTTCTTGGCCGGGGCCAGCACACCAGCCTTGACGCCGGACCGGTGGTGCGAACCGCCGCCGGCGATCGAGTGGCGATTGGCGAGGAACCACTCGTAGGACTCGACGAACATGTCGTGGTTGGAGAACTTCGACGACCAGCCCAACTCGGCGGCCGTCTTCGTCGTGTCGAAGTACATCGACTCGCCGTACATGATCCAGTGATACGGAGCGAACGGGGTGACCCCGACGCGAGCCGACACCTGCATGGCCGCCATCGCCGGCCTCAGCGGGAGCGAGCGCACGTGGACGCCGGTACCCGCGTGTTCGGCCAGGCCTTCGAGCGCGTCGCGCATCGTTCCGAACTCTTGGGCGCCGACGTTGTAGCTCTCGGAACCGGCACGCTCGCCAGCCCGGATGGTGGCGTCAGCCAGGTCGGCGGCGTGCACGAACTGATACCGGTTGTCACCCCGTCCGAACACGACCACGTCGGCCCCGTCGGCCATCCACTCGAAGAGGATGGCGAAGATGCCGAGGCGACCGTGGCCGAGGATGGTGCGGGGCCGGATGATCGACACGTCGAGACCCCGGGTGGTCATGGCCCGGCACAATTGTTCGGCCTCGAGCTTGGCCCGGCCGTACGCCTCGCGGGGGGTCGCCGGGGTCGACTCGGTCACCGGCAGCGCCTCCGGTACGCCGTAGACGGCGCTCGACGACGTGTGCACGACCTTGGCCACGCCGGCCAACAGCGAGGCCTCGAGCAACACGCCGGTCCCGCCCACGTTGACCGACTCGAACAGGTCGCGATCGTGGGCCAGCGGCACCTGGGCCACGTTGTGGAAGACGATGTCGATGCCGCGCACGGCGCGGGCGACGGTGTCGGCGTCGCGGACATCACCTTGGACGAGCTCGACATCGGCGGGTCGGTCCTCGGCGTCGTTGACGTCGAGGGACCGAACGGCGTAGCCCCGGGCCAGCAGTTCAGCGACGAGGAGGGACCCGAAATAGCCGCTGCCTCCGGTGACGAGGGCCCGCCGGCTCACACCGCCATCCCTCGGTCGAGGCACCAGCGGATGCTCTGGCGCATGCCGTCGTACAGGGTGACGGTGGGCTCGTAGCCGAGGTCGGCTCGGGCCACGCTGATGTCACACGCGATCGTCTTGTTCATCTCTCCCAGGACGTGGAGTTCCTGGACGTATCGGCCGCGGTTCTGTAACACGCCGTCGACTCGCTCGGCCACCTGGGAGACGGCCGACGGAAGCCGCAACGCGACCCGTTTGGACAGAGGCAAACCTTCGGCAACGAGCGCTCGGCGGATGGTGTCGACGACGTCGGCCATGGGGTGGATCTCGGCGTCGGCGATCCAATAGCCGTGGCCCACCGCGCTCGGCGTCGACGCAGCCCGAACCACCCCTTGGACGAGATTCTCGACGTGGACGAGCGAGCGCCTGGCCGTGGGATCGACGAGCGGGAACTTGCCCGTGCGCACCATCGTGAGGAAGCGGACCTGTCGCGCTGGCTGGTACGGCCCGTAGAACCAGGGCGGGCGCACGATGACGGTGTCGAGACGGCCGGCGACCTGCGCCTCTTTCACCAACAACTCGCCGTCCATCTTCGACGACCCGTACCCGAGGTAGGGGCGGTAGGGCTCCTCGTTGCGAAACACGTCGTCGGGGGTCGGGTTGACGCCGAAGGGCGAGTTGGACGAGACGTGGACGAACACGCGTGAGCCGGCGGCGGCCGCGGCGTCGAGGACGGCCCGGGTGCCCTCGACGTTGGTGTGGTGCCACTCAACGACCCGGGTCGGGTGGATCACGCCGGCGGAATGGATGACCGTCGCGCCGGCGACACCGTCGAAGAGGCGAGCGAGGACAGCCCTGTCGGCGACGTCGCCGACGAAGACCTCGGCGTCGGGCGCGAGGTCGGCGACAACGGCGACGTCGGAGGCCCGGTGGACGAGCACTCGCAACGGTCCGTCGGCGGCGGCGATCCCCCCTTGGTGCCCTCCGCCGAGTGCAGCCATCAGAGCGGATCCGAGCCACCCGGCGGCGCCGGTGACAACGACCGGACCGGGGGGAAGGGCAAGGGGTGCGTCTGTCATTCGGTTCACGCTCCGACGTGGTAGGCGAGGACGTAGAACGTGATGAGCCAGCCGGCGACGAGCACCTGGATCGGACGGTCGCGGAGCGCGATGTCGGTCGGCGAGCCGTGCCGTTCGTAGGCGATGACGAGTTGCAGGAACCGCACCACCCCGAGGGCCACGAAGAACGTGGTGAGGTAGAGGTGCTCGGCCCGGAACCGTTCGGCCGAGTAGTCCGACGTCGTGAAGAGGGCGTAGAACGCGATCACCGACGCCGCCAGCGTCGCCAATGCGGTGTCGATGAACTCCTTGGTGTATCCGTTGAGGGCTGCCCGATCCGTCGACGTCTCCACGCCGAGGTCGACCCGGCGCTTACCGAGGGCGAGCAGCAGCGCCAGGAGCCCCGTCGACAGGATGATCCACGAGGACGGGGCGACCTCGACGGCGGCGGCGCCGGCCAAGACCCGGAGCACGAAGCCGGCGGCGATCACGACCACGTCGACCAGTTCCACGGCTCGAAGGGCGTAGCTGTACGCGACGTTTATGACGGCATACACGGCGACGATCACCCACGCCGTGGCCGGCACTCCGGCCACCGCGGCGACGAGGACGCCGGCGACCAGCACGGCGACGGCAACGACCACGGCCTCGCGTCCGCGCACGGCGCCGGACGCCAGGGGCCGGTTTCGCTTGACCGGATGGCGACGATCGGCCTCTCGATCGGCCCAGTCGTTGAGGACGTAGACCACGCTGGCGACGCTGCAGAAGAGCACGAAGGCACCCGCCGATCGACGCACCGACGCCCCGTCGCGCAACTGCAACGAGAAGAACAGCGGCGCGAGGACGAAGGCGTTCTTCGTCCATTGCGGCACCCGGACGAGCGCCGCCGCTGATCGCAGTCCGCCTGTCATCGGGCGTCGAGATGGCGGCGGACGTTGCGCATGGCGATCGACATGATCATTCCTTGCGGGTTCACGCCGGGGGCGGACGGAAGGAGCGCGGCGTCATTGACGATCAGGTTGGTGACCTGCTTGTGCCGGCCGAAGGAGTCGACCGGGTCGTGCGGACGCTCCCCCATCGGCACGGTCGAGAAGAGGTGCACGGTCATGACGTTGGCCGACGATCGGCCCATCATGGCCACGGCTGCGGGCACCTCCCGCGGCGCGGTCGACGGCCGGCGCGCCGGTGACGGCGGGGTAGACCCGCTCGGCCCCGGCGGCGAGCAGCACGTGCGTCAACCGGCCGAGGCCCGATCGCAACAACTCGAGGTCGCGGGCGGTGAGACGAAACGTGACCACCGGGTCGCGCAGCCCGGGGACGACCCGCACCCGACCCACACCTTGGGGTTGGATGGCGGCGTAGTACACCGCCGATCGTTGCCACCGCTCGATGGCGCCCGCGTCGGCGCCGCCGTCGGCCAGGCCGAGCGCCACGAAACCAGGACGGCTGGCCGACCCCCCGAAGGAAAGGGCGGGAGCGAACTCCTTGATCTGGTGCACCGGCACGTCTTCGTGACCGGTCAGCGGCTCCGCGAACTCGGCCACCGCTTTGACCGTCGGGTGCATCTGGAGGGTGCGGCCGACGCCGTCACCAGCCCACTCCGCCACAGGAGGGCGGCGGTCTGGATCGCCCCCGCGGACACGAAGAACTGATCGCCCCGGATCTCGATCTCGGCCGGCCCGTCGGGTGTCTCTTCGACGGCCTCCGCCGAACGCACCCGTCCCCGTTCGACCAGGAGGCGAGTGACCGTCGTCGAGGTCTGGACTCGTGCGCCGCGGGCTTGGGCCCGGGGGAGATAGGTGCGCGACATCGTGCGGCGCTCGAAGTCTCCGCCCGCAACCCGGTCGGGCCCCACCCACCGCGGCACCTCCTGCGCCTTCCAACCCAGCGCGCCAGCGCCGTCGGCCAGCGCCGTCGATGCCGACGGCGCGCCCGTACCGAGGTCGGCGATGCCCAACGTCGCCTCGATCTCTTGTTCGAACGGAGCGAGGCGCGTCGGCGGTGAGGTCGCGGATCGCGCGTTCGGCTGACCAGCGTTCGAGGATGTCAGCCGGCGCCCGGTGGTAGAGGCCGCTGTTGATCTCGCTGCCGCCGCCGACGCAGCGGCCCTCGGCGTAGGCCACCGGCGGGCGCCCGAGCGCCACGGTCAGACCGGCGTTGCGATACTGCGCCGCCATCTGCTCGAGCGAGAAGGGACGCACGGCGCCGGGCGGCACCAATCTCCCCTCCTCGAGTACCACCACCTCGAGGCCGGCAGCGGCGAGCGCGTCGGCGGTGACGGCGCCGCCCGGGCCCGAACCGATGACCACCGCATCGGCCGTGATCACCGTGGTCATGGATGCGCAGCCGGGTCGAGCGGATAGCGCTGCTCATAGGCGGCAACGACCACCAGCGAACGCACGAGCCGCACCCACTCGCCGACCCCGGGTAGGCGCCGAGCCGCGATCGCGGTGACGACGCGGGCCTGACGGCTCGCAGCGTGCCGGCCGAGCGGACGACCGGTGACGACCGTGACGGCGAGGGCAAGGGCGAGGGAGATGGCCCGAACCCCGAAACGGGTCAGGCTCGGTAGGCGGCCAATTCGGCCGACGACGAAGGCAGACGCACCCTGGACCACGGCGGGCGGCAACGGCGTGGCGGCCTCGCTGGTCAGGAGCGTCGCGGCGAAGTGAAAGACGAACCGATCAGCGAACGACAACGTGGCCTCTCCGGAAGACGGTCCGTGAGCCTACCGGCGTCGTCCGACCAGGCCCCGACGCGACGGAGCGGCGAGGACCGGGGCCCTCGCCGCTCCGTCGACGCCGGTCACTTGGCGGATTCGGCGGCTTCCTGCTCGAGTTCCTTGGCCTTCGCCTTGGCCTCGTGGCCCTTGGCCTCGGCCCGGGCCTCGGTCGCCTCGACCTCGGCCTTGCCCTTCTCCTTCTGGGCTTGGCCCTCAGCTTGGAGGTCGGTGTTGTCGGTCAGGTCGCCGGCGGCTTCCTTGACCTTGCCCTTGAGTTCTTCGAATGCGCCCATGGTGGGTCCTCTCTGATGCGTGGTGGATCGTTGGTTGGAACGGGACGGCGTGCGGATCAGGCCGACTTGGCCCGCTGGGCGGCCTTTTGCTTCTGTTCGAACAGCTCGGCCTTGGCTTCCTTGGCTTCGGCCTTGATCTCGGAGCGCAGGGCTCGGAGCTGCTCGGTGGCCCGCTCCTGCTGCGCTTCGCCGGCCTTGGCGAGGTCGTCGTTGCCGATCACGGTGCCGGCGATCTCCTTGTACAGGCCGAGCGTTTTGTCGCCCAGCCCGCGGAGCTTGTTGATGTCGATGGAGCCGATGTTCATGGCTCCAAGCATTCCCCTGCTTGCCAGCCGCAAACTCTTGCTAGCTGCTGAACGGGTGAGCGCCGCCGCCCTCGCGCGAACTGGCGCACCAACTCCTCGGTCAACCAGCGCCTAAGGCGCCGATCTCCCTCGGGTGCAGGATCGACCGGCAGGGATCCGGCCCGGGCCAAGTCGTCGAGGTGCTCGATGAGGTGCACCCACGTCTCGGCGGCCGACGCAGCCGTGAGTGGCAACTCGAGCGACAGATCGAGGGTGGTGGCGCCCTCGGCCTGGGCGGCGGCGATGGCTTCGTCGCTGACCATTCGCACGTCGGCGTAGTCGTCGATCAGGGCACGCACCGTGAGCGCCATCGATGAAGGAGCAGCGCCAACGTCCTCGGCTGCGGCCGCCCGCTCCGCGGCGCCGAGGAGCACGGCCAACCGGTCTTCGCTGGCCAGGTACTCCTCGATCGGCAGACCACGCAGTTGGACAGGGCGAAGCTGCGCGGCGCTCGGCGTCATGGCCGGGCATCATGACGCCCGACCGGCGGCCGCGGAATACCTCTCAGTCGAGGCGCCGGCGTCGCCATTCGTCGTACCGGGCCGGATCGCTCCAGGCGCCGGTGCGGCGGTCGAACTCGCGGGCCTCGGGCGCCATCCACGCGTGCTTCGCCGGCGCGGGCGCGGGTCGACGAGACCGAGAGCAAGCCGACAGGCAGGTCGAGGACCACCGCCCCGGCCGGCCTCGAAGTGGCGTGACCGGCCCGAGGTGCGACCGCGAGACGAGGGAGGAGGCCCAGCGCCGCGTCGCGGACCGTCGACGACCCGCCGTAGTACTGCGGGTCGCACACCTGCGCCCACTTGTCGGCGCCGAGCACCAGCACGTCGTATCCCCGGGCGACGTCGACGAGCAGTTGCTGGTCGGTCACTGCGACCGCGAGGCCCGCATGGTTGGCGGCGATGGCGTCCAGCACGGCGATCCGGTCGTCGAGGTCCGGGCGGACCACGTGTTCTTTGTCGAGGGCGACCCGGGACACGACGAGATCGACCCGGTCGAGGGCACACGCTTCTGCGGCCGCCTCGGCGATAGCGAGGTGCGCCAGGGTGGGCGGGTTGAACGATCCCGGATAGCAACCGGTGGCCACGCCGGCTCCTCAGGGCCCGATCAGCAGGGAGCCGCCGATCTCGACCGAGCCCGGTTTCACGGCGACGCGCACCGAATCCTCAACCGTGGCACCGGCGCGGACCTCGCCGATGTCGACCGGCACGGTCTCGCCGTTGACGACCAGCCGGACGGTGCCCCGCCAGTCATACTCCGTGCGATTCGTGATCGGCAGCCGCAGGGTTACCTCACCGACCTGGGATCGGCCGACGGCCATGTCGAGCACGAGGCCGCCGCAGACCCCGGTCGGCTGACCACGCACGACCACGTTGGAACTGACGATGACCGGCTTGCCCTGTTCGGGCACCACGAGGGTGAAGGGAATGTCGGCCGCCCCTCGGCAGGTGAGCAGGTGGGTGAGACCACGCAGCGACGACGACGTCACCGGAATGAGAAAGGTCCCGAACAACACGGCTAGCGCCAACTTCGATCGCAGCGCCGGGGGCATGGCTCCAGTGTCGCCGAAAGGCGCCGGTCCCTGCGGCTGCCACCTACCATTCGATCAATGCCGACTGCCCCGCCGCGGCGCCTCGTCCTGGCCGCGGGCCTCGGGGTGCTCGTCACCCTCGGAGTGGTGATGTTCGTGCGTCGGGTCGACACCGTCGAGGTCGTCGCCGTGTTGTTGTTCATCCCCGTCTTCCTCGCCTTCCTCTACGGGCACCTCCTCGGCGGGGTCGTCGGTGGACTGATGGCCACGATCGTCTACGCCATGTTGCGGAGCCCGGCCATGGATGCGGTGGGCGCCGGGCGGGTCGCCTCGGTGATCGTGGGGCGGGGCATCTCCTATCTCGCCTTTGGCATCCTCGGCGGGTGGGCCGCCCGACAACTCGACCGGAGCCTCGACAAACTCGACCTCTACGACCAGATCGACGACCTCACCGGCCTGTACAACGCCCGATTCTTCGTCCAGGAGAGTCACCTCGAGATGGACAGGGCGGGCCGCTACCAGACCTTCTTCTCGGTCAGCCTCGTCGAGGTGCCCGCGGCGCCGATTGACGAGATTGAGCAGCCGCAAGCGCCGCGCCCTCTTCCGCGACCTCGGTGATCAACTCCGGGATGCCGTCCGCGCCGTCGACAAACCCATCCAGGCCCGCGATGGATCGGTACACCGATTCGCGGTGATCCTTCCCGAGACGGGCACGGAGGGCGCCGCCGTCTTCACCGACCGACTGGCCACCCGCCTGGTCGAGGTGCTGACGGCGCGGGGCGCATGGGCCGGCGGGGCGCCAGTGACGGCCACGGCGACGTTTCCTGCCGACGACGACCTCATGACCCAGCTGCGGGCCCAATTCGCGGCAATCGACCGGGTTGAGCACCCCGGCCACCCTGTCGAGGCCGAGGTGCGACCCGCCGACTGAAGAAATCTTCTCGTCATTCCCCGTTTCCAAGCAGGACACGGGCGGTACCATGGAGAACTGACAGTCCGGTAGGAAGCGGCAGCGAACCTTGGGGGTGGTACGCCGCAAACGGAATCGCAGGTTCCGAAAGCGTCGTGCAGGCCAGCCGCCGGTGTGAGCAACTCACGTCGGAGGAATGACATGGCCCTTGCAATCGAATCTCCCAAGTCCTGGGACGCGCACCTCGGATGGCGTGAAGACGCCGAGTGTCGCGATCTCGATCCCAACCTGTTCTTCCCGGTGGGCGTGACCGGGCCGGCGGTCGATCAGATCGCGGCGGCCAAGGGCATCTGCGCCGCCTGTCCCGTGCAGCACAACTGCCTCGAGTTCGCCATCACCACCAACCAGGAGTTCGGGGTGTGGGGCGGTACGTCCGAGGACGAGCGACGCGTGCTGCGCCGCAAGTGGCGGGCCCAGGTGCGGGCCGAGCGCCGCTCGATCGGCTAGTCGCCCCGCCGTTCAGCCCGGGGCTGCCGTCGTCACCTCGGCCGCCCGCTTCGACTTCGACAACACCACGGTGGCGGCCAGGATGGCGGCCCCGCCCACCAGTTGCACCGGACCGATGACCTCGCCGAGCAAGAGGCCGGCGAGCACGACGCTCGACAGGGCCTCGAGGGTCATGATCACGGCCGTCCGGCTCGCGCCCAGGCGCCCGAGCGCGGCGAACAGCAACCCGAAGGCTGCCGCCGTGGCCACACCGTTGGCCACCATCAGCCACAGGTCGGGGCCGGGGTCGCGGAGACCGCCGTTGACGACGCCGAGGGTGGTCAGCGAGAGGGCGGCGCCGGCCGCCACCCAGGCGCCAGTGACCATCGGGTCGGTCCGCACCACGAGGCGGGCACTGGTGAGCAGGTAGACGGCAAAGGTCAACGCTGATCCCAGGGCCAACACGATGCCGGTCGACGAGATGGCGACGTCGGCGCCGGCGGCCACGATCACGCCCGTACCCACGGCGGACAGGGCGAGCGCACCGACGAGGCGAACCGACGCCCGGATCCGTCGAGCCACGAGCTCGACGAGGGTGACGACGGCGGGATAGACGTAGAACAACAGGGCGACGGCGGCGGCCGTGCCCCGTTCGAGTGCCGAGTAGAAGAGGGTCGACTCGACGGCGTACCCGACGGCGCCGAGGAGCAGGGGCCGCAACCGCTCGCCTCGGGCGGGCAACAGCGATCGGCGGCGGAGGGCGACGAGCGCGAAGAGCACGACGGCCGAGACGGCGAAGCGGATCGACAAGGTGGCCTGGGGCCCGAAGCCGTGGCGGGCGAGCGTGCGGTTGCAGACGACGGTGACGCCATAGGACACCGCGCCGGCGGCGGCCAGCAGGGTGCCGACTCGCACCGAGGCATCGGTGGAGGCGCCGTCGGTCGATGCCATCGGCGGCGACGCTACGCGTCCGTGAATGTTGACCTGCTGGGTCGGGTATGTTGCCCGTATGAGCATCCGACTGGGCGACGAAGCCCCCAATTTCACCGCCGAGACCACCGAAGGCACGATCGACTTCCACGAGTACCTCGGTGACGGGTGGGGTGTCCTGTTCTCCCACCCCAAGGACTTCACGCCCGTGTGCACCACCGAGTTGGGCGCCGTGGCCAAGCTGAAGCCCGAGTTCGACAAGCGCAACACCAAGGTCATCGCCGTCTCGGTCGACGACGTCGAGTCGCACAAGGAGTGGATGGGTGACATCGCCGACGTCGGTGGCACCGCGCTCAACTTCCCGATCATCGGTGACGAGAGTCGGCAGGTCGCCGACCTCTACGGGATGATCCACCCCAACGCCAACGACACCCTTACGGTGCGTTCGGTGTTCGTGATCGCCCCCGACAAGAAGGTCAAGCTCACGATCACCTATCCGGCGTCGACGGGCCGCAACTTCCAGGAGATCCTGCGGGTCATCGACTCGCTCCAGTTGACCGCCGACTACTCGGTGGCCACGCCGGCCGACTGGAACGACGGCGACGACGTCATCGTCGTGCCCGCGCTGTCGGACGAGGACGCGAAGGCCAAGTTCCCGAAGGGCTTCGAGGCGAAGAAGCCCTACCTGCGGGTCACGCCCCAGCCCAACAAGTAGTCGCTTACGACCGGCCTTCCTGCTCGGCCTCGCGGTGGAGCAGGAAGGTGCCGGTCGCTCGGCTGACGAGGCGACCGTCGGCGTCGGTGCAGGCGGCTTCGGCGAACGCCACCTGCCGCGTGATGCGAGCCACCGTGCCCCGCACGACGAACGACCCCCCAAGATCGGCGCTGCGCAGGTAGCTGGCCTGCAGGTCGATCGTCGACCTGGTGCGGTCGCGGCCGTCGAGGGTGGCGTTGATGGCGAAGTTCATCGCCGCGTCGAGCACGATGTCGTGCACGCCCGCCTGCACGTAGCCGTGCGGGTTGCAGGCCAGCGGCGTCGGGGTCCACGCGCACGTCGCCCACCCCGCGTCGCCGTCGTAGGCGTCGAACGCGCCACCGATCGCCTCGATGATCGGCATGCCGCCGTCGCCCAGCCAGCGGTCCATGTTCTTGGTCATTCTCATTGCTCGGAACCTCACGGTGAATCGGGCGCCGCCACCGGGGGCGTCGTCGACCACGACGCCGGCCTCGAGCGACGCGGCCAGTTGTCGGACGACGGGTAGGCCCAACCCCATGCCCGCGCCCGTGTGATTGCCGCGGAAGAACCGTTCGAAGACGCGGTCGCGGTCGGCGGCCGGGACCCCCGGGCCGTGGTCGCGCACCACGATGCACGGCGCCCCGTCGTCCCACCCGGCGCTGAGTACGGCGTCGCCGCCGTATTTCAAGGCGTTGTCGACGAGTTGGTTGACGAGATGGCGGATCATCACCGCGTCAGTGACCACGGTGGCGAGTTCCACCGCCTCCACGCTGACCCGGGATTCGTCGACCGAGAGGTGGGCCACTTCGCGCAGCAACTCGGCGACGTCGACCTCGACTGGGCGTACCCGAGACACCCCGGCGTCGAGACTCGACACCGTGAGGATCTCTTCGATCAGCGCCGAGAGTCGGCTCACCGACGTCTTGACCCTCGTCAGCACCTCGTGGGTTTCCGAGGCGCTGAGGCGATCGCCGTGACGGAGGAGGGTGTCGGTGAATCCCCCCATCACCGTCAGCGGAGTACGCAGCTCGTGGGAGATGCGGGCGATGAAATCAGCCTTCATCCGCTCGAGTTCGACGAGATCGGCCCGGCGACGCGCGCTCTCGATGGCGCCCGACACCTGGATGGCCAGACCCTCGAGCACGGCGGCGTCATCAGCGTCGAAGGCGTCGACCTCGTTCGAGTCGACCTGCAATGCTCCGATGACGGCTCCCAGCACGACGAGGGGCACGGCGAGGTAGCTCCGGCTGGGCGCGTTGGTGCCCGATCGTCGGAGCTGGGGATCGACCCGTTCGTCGGCGCGGATGTCCGGCGAGTAGACGGTGATGCCCTCGGCCACGACCCGTCCACTGAGGCCAGTGCCGACCGGCACTCGCGCCGCCAACACGTCGTCGCTGACGGCCCGGTCGGCGGCAGCCACGTAGACGCCACCTTCGTCGACCAACTGCACAGTCCCGCCCCGGAACTCGACCAGGGAACGCATCGCTTCGAGCACCGTCTTGAGGACGGCGTCGAGCTCGAGGGCGGGCCCGATGTCGCGGGCCACGCGGGCCAAGAGGGTCTGCAGGTCGAGGAGGCGTTCGAGGCGCTCCTCGGCCGACGGTCCATGCGGCGCGTCGGGCACGCTGCCATGGTCGCAGATCGCCTGCGCAACGGGCGAAAGCCGAGGCGGGCGGAGTAGTTTCGGACCCATGACAACTGCCGTGATCGTGGATGCCGTCCGTACTGGGGGCGGCCGTGGAAAGAAGGACAGCGGGAAGCTGAGCCATTGGCACCCCGTGGACCTTGCCGCTGAAGTGCTCCGAGCGCTGGTCGAGCGCAACAACCTCGATCCGGCCATGGTCGACGACGTGATCATGGGTTGCGTGATGCAGGTCGGCGAGCAGGGCCTCAACATCGGCCGCAGCGCCGTGTTGGCCGCGGGCTGGCCCGAGACCGTGCCGGCCACGTCGGTCGACCGCCAGTGCGGTTCGTCGCAGCAGTCCGCGCACTTCGCCGCCCAGGGCGTCATCGCCGGGGCCTACGACATCGCCGTCGCCGCTGGCGTCGAGGTCATGAGCCGGGTGCCCATGGGCGCCTCGATGGGCGGCGGCTTCGGCATGCCGTTCGGCCCCAAGGTCGGCGCCCGCTACGCCGGCGTCGGCGGCCTCGTCAGCCAGGGCATCGGCGCCGAGATGATCGCCGACAAGTGGGGCATCAGCCGCGAAGACCTCGACGCCTTCGCCGTCCGTTCGCACCAGAACGCGGCCCGGGCCCGTGAAGAGGGCCGCTTCGCCAACGAGATCGTCCCGGTCAAGGTCAAGGACGCCAACGGCAACGAGACCGACGAGATCTTCGACTACGACGAGGGCGTTCGCCCCGACTCCAACATGGAGACGCTGGCCAAGCTCAAGCCCGCCTTCAAGCCCGACGGCAAGGTGACGGCGGCCAACTCCAGCCAGATCACCGACGGCGCCTCGGCCGTGCTGATCATGAGCGAGGAAAAGGCCAAGAGCCTCGGCCTCACCCCCCGGGCCCGCTTCCACACCTTCGCCCTCGCCGGTGTCGACCCGGTCACCATGCTCACCGGCCCCATCCCCTCGACGGCCAAGGCCCTCGAGAAGTCGGGTCTCAGCATCGACGACATCGACCTGTTCGAGGTCAACGAAGCCTTCGCGTCGGTTGTCCTGGCCTGGGAGAAGGAGCACCACCCGGACATGTCCAAGGTCAACGTGAACGGCGGCGCCATCGCCCTCGGTCACCCCCTCGGCGGTTCGGGCACCAAGCTCATGGCCACCCTGCTCAACGAGCTCGAGCGCACCGGCGGCCGCTACGGCCTCCAGACGATGTGCGAGGGCGGCGGCCTGGCCAACGCCACCATCATCGAGCGTTTGGGCTAGCACCCAATCCGTTCCGGGGGAGGTCGTCGCCAGCCTGGCTGGCGGCGGCCTCCCCAGAAGCGCTCCCGACATGCCCGTCGTCCTCAAGCTCATCATCGGCCTGGCCTTCGCCTACGTCGTCCTCCGCATCGGGTTCTGGATGTTGCGAGGGCTGGCCAACCCCCTCCCCGCTCCCCCGCCGGCGGGCGAGATGCGGCGGGTGAACCTCCGCTACCGCTGCGGGATCTGCGGGGTGGAGTTGCGCCTCACGACCGCGCCCGACGAGGACCCTCCCCCGCCTCGGCACTGCACCGAGGACATGGAACTCATCGCCCCCCTCTTCGAGTAGCGCATCCTTCCACAGGGTGTGGAAAAGGCTGGGGAGAGTTGCACCGATGTAACTTTCGTCACCCGGCGTTCACCCACCGCCGCGGTGGGAGCCGTGCACGCGAAAGAACCCCGAGTAGCCGTCAGGCCGAAGCCGTTCGCGCTCCTTGGGGTTCTTTCTGACCGACCGCTCGTTTTAGGCGTTTCCGCTGGTGCTGGCCCTCCGGCGCAAGCGCCTCGGGTGCTGCGTTCCTGCGGATCCGGCCCATCGTCGCTTCCGGCTGAGGTCATCATCCGCCCGCCCCTGATCGCTGTCAATGGGGTTGGGGGAGATCCTCAGGTTGTCCGCAGAACTTTCCCGGTTGACCACAGACCTGCGGTGGTTGTCCCCCGAGTATCCCCAGTGTTGTCCACCGATCAGGCGCCCGAGAAGGCTGCGGCCCGCACCCCTCGGTCGGCCAACTCGTGCAAGAACGCCAACGGATCGGCGACCATCACACCCAGTCCGCCCGAACCGGGGCGGGCCAGCCGGCCCTGCGCGGCCCAACCGGCAGCGACGGCGGCGACGGCTCCCGCGGCGACGGCGGGACGGTCGAGGGCCCCGAGCACGACGGCGTCGGTGGCGCCGTCGCGCCGGCCGCGGATCTCGACCCGGATGGCGCCGATGGCGCCCTCGGCATGGGGTCGGGCGCAACATCGGCAGGCGGGCAGTCACCCGATCTCGACGCGAGGCGCTCACCCGTGCCGTGATCCGCGCCGCCCCGGGGAAGGCGGGCAACAAGAGCACCGCGTCGGGGAGTTCGGCTCGGTAACAGTCGAGGCCCGCCACCGGGTCGGGGAACCAGCACAACTCGCGACCCGAACCGGGCGGCCGGCGCACCCACGCCCCATCACGCCAGTCGACGGCCTCGGCGCCCAGCGCAGCGTGATGCTGTCGAGCGCAGGCGGGACCACCGGTGCCGGTCTTGGCCACGTGGATCTCGTCGACGGTGCCGAATCCGACTGCGGCGTGGCGGGCCAGGAGACAGCTGAGCCCGGGCGAGAACGCGGCGCCAGCGACGACGTGGCGACCCCGCTCGCGGGCTTCGGCGTCGAGGTCGAGGAGGCGGCGGACCTCGGCGAGGTCGTCGCTGGCCGAGACCACATCGGCGCCCCGTTCGAGCGCAGCTTCGGCCACGACTCGGTGGTCGCCGGCCGGGGAGGCCACGACCACGACGGCGGCATCGTCGAGCAACTCAGGACGCCATGCGGCGGCCGACGCCGGCCGCCCCAGCGACCGGGCCACCTGCTCGGCCCGGGCCACGTCGCGGTCGGCAAGCACGAGTTCGCTCAACCCGTCAAGCGTGTGGAGTTGCCGAGCGGCTCGGGCCCCGACGGCGCCGGCGCCCACAAGGACGATTCGCACGCTCAGCGCAGGTCGGGGCCGGTGAGCTCGCGCCAACCGCCCTTCTGGGGCGGGACGCCACCGGTGCCCCGGAGGCGCAGGACGCCGGCAACGATGCCAGCCGTCATCACCGCAACCACCGCCCGTCGAATCGCTCTCACCGCGGGGACCTCGTCATCGGAAGTGGGGCTAGATGGAATCGAACCATCGACCTCAGCATTATCAGTGCTGCGCTCTAACCAACTGAGCTATAGCCCCGCAGGAGTCACGCAGGATAGCCGGGTGCGAGGCGGTGCTCCTCTTGACGGCGGACGGGCTCGGCCGCCATCGCCGCCTCAGGGGCGGCCGCGGGCACGACCCGCAGATCTTCCTCGAGGACGGTCAACTCGATGCCACCCACGACATCGCTGATCAGGTTGTAGATCACGGCCACCAAGACGCTCATGCCGGTGCCGAGCAGCACCATGACGAGGCCGACGGCGGTGAAGCCACGGAGCAGTTGGGCGCCAGCGAATCGGAAATCCTCGAAGCCGATGGCCTGCATGAACTTCTCGACGCTGGCGACGGCCCCGATCGACGAACCGGCGGCCCACAACAGGATCCCGGCGATGAGCAGCACGAGAACCAGGCTGAGTGTGAAGAGGGAGGAGACCTTCAGGACCGACCAGGTGTCGATCCTTCGAACCACCCGGCGGACGCGTCGACCTTGAGCCATGGTGCCCGGGAGCCTACCCAGCGCAGTCGCGTCGGTAACGGCAGCTAGCAGAGCTCGAAGTGCACGGGATCGGTGCGCGGATACGGGCGGCAAAGTCCAGCCTTTGCCGCGACGCCCGCAAGCGAGTCGGCGAACGAGGCGGGCACGTCTATGGCCAGACCCCGCTCATGGCGTGAGGTGCCGGGTGGCGCCACCGGATAGGGATTGGCCGCCCGGGCGTGCCACAGACGGCGCTGCTCGGCGGCCGAGCGCACACCCGATGTGATCGGGACCGGCCGACCGAGGAGCTGTCCGGCTCGCCCGAGCGCGGCCCGCAGCGCAGGGGCGAGGGCATCGCGAGAGCCCACGGTCGACGTGACGCGACGGGCCCGGGCCGTTGCCTCACTCTCGCCGACCCGCACGCGCACTCGAACCTCGGCCCCGGCCCGTTCGATCCGAACCACACGAGCACCGTTGGCGGCGGCCACCGCTCGGGCGGCGTCGTCGTTGGCGGCGGCGGCGGCCAAGCGCGGCAGCGTCGGCCGCCGTGTCGGCCTGGGCCACCTCGACGGCGGCCCCTCCGAGACGACCGAGGCCGAGCGCGGCCAGGCCAGCCGCCACCATCAACAGGGCAATCAGAGGCGCAACCGACCCCTCTTCGGAGCGGCACTTCGACATATAGGAAACCTCCACGACGGGGTCGGGAGGGGGAAGTGGGGTGGGGCTAGGAGTCGCCCGGCTCGTCGTCGCTCTGACGGTCGAGGATGGGGGCGGCCGAGGCCACCGAGGTGCCGTCGTCGAGGTTCATGACCTTGACGCCGGTGGCGTCACGACCCTGGCTCGAGATACCCCGCACCGGGGTGCGGACGGTCACGCCGGCCGACGACACGAGGAAGATCTCGTCGTCGAGGGCCACCATGAAGGCGGCCACGACGTAGCCCTTCTTGGCCGTGAGCTTGATGCCGCGCACGCCCTGGCCGCCACGGGTCTGGCGGTTGAACTTGTCGAGTTGGGTGCGCTTGCCGTAGCCCGACTCGGTGACGATGAGGATGCTGGTCTCGTCGCGGGCCACGTCACAGGAGACGACCTCGTCGCCCGCCTTCATCCGCATGCCGCGTACACCGGCGGCGTTGCGACCCATACCCCGGACGTCGGTCTCGTTGAATCGGATCGTCACGCCGTTGCGGCTGACCATGAAGATGTCGTCGTCGCCACCGGTCTGGAGCACCCGGACGAGCTCGTCGCCGTCATGGAGGTTGATGGCGATGAAGCCCTCGCGGCGGCTCTTGTCGTATTCGCTGAAGGCCGTCTTCTTGACCTGCCCCGCCTTGGTGGCAAAGAACAGGAACCGGTCGTCGGGGTAGTCGCGGGTATCGATGATGGCCGCGACCTTTTCATCGGGAGCCAGCGGCAACAGGTTGACGATGGCGGTACCGCGCGCCGTGCGCTCCTTCATCGGCACTTCGTGCGCCTTGAGGCGATACACCTTGCCCTGGTTGGAGAAGAACAACAGGTAGGCGTGGGCCGTGGTGTGGATGATCTGGGTGACCAGGTCCTCCTCTTTGAGCTTGGCCCCGGCCACGCCTCGGCCGCCCCGACCCTGGGTGCGGAACGAGCCCGCGGCGGTGGTCTTGATGTAGCCGGCCTTGGTCATCGTGACGACCATCGGCTCGTCGTCGATGAAGTCCTCGGCGTTCATCTCGCCCGGGTCGTAGGTGATCTCGGCCCGCCGCTCGGTGGCGAACTTGTCCTTGATCTCGGTCATCTCCGACTTGATGACTCCGCGGAGCTTGACCGGATCGTTGAGGATCGACTCGAGCTCGGCGATCGTCTCGCGCAGCTCAGCCATCTCTTTCTCGAGCTCGCTGCGGCCCAGCCGGGTCAGGCGACCGAGGGTCATGTCGAGAATGTGGTTGGCCTGGATCTCGCTGAACTCGAACGGCGCCGCCATCAGCCCGGTGCGGGCGACCGACCGGTCGTCGGAACCCCGAATCAGCGTGATGATGGCGTCGATCATGTCGAGGGCCTTGAGCAGGCCTTCGACGATGTGGGCCCGGTCCTGGGCCTTCTTGAGCCGGTACTGGCTGCGGCGAGTGATGACGTCGACCTGGTGGTCGATGTAGTGCTGGAGCATCTGCACCAGGGTCAAGGTGCGGGGCACCCCGTCGACGAGGGCCACCATGTTGACGCCGAAGCTCGTCTGCAAGCCGGTCTGCTTGTAGAGGTTGTTGAGCACGACGTTGGCGTTGGCGTCGCGCTTGAGCGGGAAGACGATCTTGGTGTCGATGCCCGAGCTCAGGTTCTGGATGTCACGGATGCCGTCGAGCTCGCGGGCGTTGACAAGGTCGGCCACCTTCTCCTCGAGCGTCGCCGGGCTGGCCTGGTAGGGCAATTCGGTGACGACGATCTGGCTGCCGCCGCCGCGTGTCTCTTCGATCTCGGCCCGGGCCCGCATGCGGATCGAGCCGCGGCCGGTGCGATAGGCCTCGATGATGCCGGCCCGGCCCAGGATCAGGCCGCCCGTCGGGAAGTCGGGGCCCTTGATGAACTGCATGAGGTCGTCGGCGGTGGCATCGGGGTTGTCGATGAGGTGGCAGCGTGCCGTCGATGACCTCGCCCAGGTTGTGGGGCGGGATGTTGGTGGCCATGGCCACGGCGATGCCCTGGCTGCCGTTGACCAACAGGTTGGGGAAGCGCGACGGCAAGACCGTGGGCTCTTCGAACTCGTTGGTGTAGTTGGGCTGGAAGTCGACGGTGTCTTCGTCGATGCCGGCCAGCATGTGGTTGGCCAACTGGCCCAGGCGCGACTCGGTGTACCTCTCGGCCGCGGCCGGGTAATCCTGCGAGCCGTAGTTGCCATGGAAGTCGATGAGCGGGTGGCGCAGGGAAAAGGGCTGGGCCATACGCACCAGGGCGTCGTAGATGGCCGACTGCCCGTGGGGATGCCACTTGCCCATCACGTCGCCGGTGACGCGGGCGCACTTCATGCGCGGTCGGTCGGGGCGCACGCCGAGGTCGTGCATGCCGTAGAGGATCCGTCGGTGGACGGGCTTGAGGCCGTCGCGCACATCGGGCAGGGCCCGCTGGACGATGACCCACATGGCGTACTCCAGGAAGGAGCGCTCCATCTCCTCCTGGATCTCGATGGGTTCGACGCCCGAGGGCGGATCGTCGCCGGCGGGCGGTTCGGTGGTGGTCACGTCGCTCATGTCGGGTTCTCCTAGATGTCCAAGAACCGGACGTCTTTGGCGTTGGTGACGATGAAGTGCTTGCGCATCTCGACGTCGTCACCCATCAGGATCGAGCACACCTCGTCGGCCAACGCCGCCTGGTCGATGTTGACCTGGAGGAGCGTGCGCCGATCGGCCTCCATCGTCGTGGTGCCGAGCTCGTCCCAGTCCATCTCGCCGAGGCCCTTGAGGCGGGCGAACTCGTTCTTGTGGTTGGGGTTGGCGGCCTGGAAGGCGTTCTTGGCCGAATCGTCTTTGAGATAGACGCTCTCTTTGCCCACCAGGGTCGAATAGAGCGGCGGTTGGGCGACATAGACGTGGCCACCCTCGATGAGGGCCCGCATCTGGCGGAAATAGAAGGTCAACAGCAGCGTGCGAATGTGGCTGCCGTCGACGTCGGCGTCGGCCAAGATGATGACCTTGCCGTAGCGGATCTTGGCCACGTCGAAGTCTTCGCCCAGACCAGCGCCGATGGCCTGGATCATGGCTTGGACCTCGGCGTTCTTGAGCATCTTGTCGATGCGGGCCCGTTCGACGTTCAAGAACTTGCCGCGGATCGGGAGGATGGCCTGGTTCTCGGGGTTGCGGGCCCGGATGGCCGAGCCGCCGGCGCTGTCGCCCTCGACGATGAACAACTCGGCGTCGGCCGCGTTCTTGGTGCGGCAATCCGTGAGCTTGCCGGGCAGCCCGGCGCCCTCGAGGCTCGACTTGCGGCGGATGGTGTCGCGCGCCGATTTGGCCGCCATCCGGGCCCGCATGGCGTCGATGGCCTTCTTGACGATCTTGTTGCCCTCGGTGGGGTGCTCCTCGAGCCACTCGGCCAGCTTCTCGTTCGTCGCCTTCTCGACCGTCGAACGCACGGCAATGGTGCCCAGCTTGGACTTGGTCTGGCCCTCGAACTGCGGCTCTTGGATCTTGACGGCCAGGATGCACGTGAGGCCCTCGCGAATGTCCTCGCCGGCGAGGTTGTCGTCTTTTTCCTTGAGCAGGTTCTTGGCCCGGGCGTACTTGTTGACCACGTTGGTCAGCGCCTTGCGGAATCCCTCCTCGTGGGTGCCGCCCTCCATCGTCTCGATGCCGTTGACGTAGGAGTGGATGCCCTCGTGGAAGCCGGTGTTCCACTGGAAGGCGAACTCGACCTCGGAGTCGGAGTCCTTGACCTCGTAGTGGCCGACCTTGGTGAAAAGCGGCTCCTTCGACTGGTTGAGATGGCGGACGAAGTCGGCGATGCCGCCCGGGTACCGGAACGTGACCTTCTGGTACTCGGGGGCGGCGTTGGTCCGCTGATCCTCGAAGCGGATCTCGAGGCCCTTGTTCAAGAAGGCGTAGGTCTGCAAGCGCTCGACCACCGTGTGAGGACGGAACTCGGTGCCCTCGGAGGCGAAGACGACAGGATCTGGCCAGAACGTGATCGTCGTTCCCGACCGACCACGGGGTGCGGGGCCGACGGCTTCGAGTTTGCCGGTCGGCTTGCCACCGTTTTCGAACACCATGCGGTGACGCTGTCCGTCTTTGTCGATCTCGGCCACGAGTTTGCTCGACAGCGCGTTGACCACCGACACGCCTACACCGTGGAGGCCGCCCGACACCTTGTAGCCACCGCCGCCGAACTTGCCGCCAGCGTGGAGCACGGTGAGGATCACCTCGAGGGTGCTCTTCCCTTTGTGCTGGCCCTTGGTGTAGGGCTCGACGGGGATGCCGCGGCCGTTGTCCACGACCCGACACCCGCCATCCGCCAAGAGGGTGATGTCGATGCGGTCGCAATGGCCGGCCATCGCCTCGTCGACGGAGTTGTCGACCACCTCACGGATCAGGTGGTGCAAGCCGGTTAGGCCGGTCGAACCGATGTACATGCCCGGTCGGCGGCGAACCGCTTCGAGGCCCTCGAGGACGTCGATGTTGTCGGCGCCGTAAGAACCGTCGGAGCGGGCCTTGGCCACCCGCTTCTTGTCGGCGGCCTGCTCGGGGGTGTCGGGGCTCTCCGCTACCTGTTGCGCCATGGGCGCGACCTCACGATCTCAAGGGTGTGCGCTTCGGCAAGTCCCGGGCGCAACCACCGCTCGGCGGGGTCGCTGAAGGAGGGAATTGCAATGGTGGAATCTTACCAGAATCGGACGGGTGATCGATGCCCCTAGGAGGCTCGGAAAGGTGGCCGTTTTGGCTTCTGCGGGCCGCTGTCGACCCGGATGTCGATCCGACCCACGACGCCGGGTCCAGCCACCGTTTCGAGGCGGGCCATCAGGTCGGTGGCGAGATAGCGGAGTTGGGTGGCCCATCCGGGCGAGTCGACGGCCACCACGAGGATGCCGTCCTGGAGCGAGATCGGCTTGGTGTGGGCCGCCACCGAGGTGCCGACGGCCTCGTCCCAGCGGGAGAACACGGCCCCCAAGGCGGTGGCCGTCGGTGCCCCCAACCGTCGGGCCAGGGGCTCGAGTCCGTCGCGAACCGGTCGCGGCGTCGAACGCCACTCGTCCTCGGCCCAGTGGCCGCCGCGACCCCGGCCGGCCGGACTCATGAGAGCTTGCCGCCCGACACCCGCACGATGAGACCGGGCCGAGCGGCCTCGGGAATCACGCCGGCCGTGGTGAGCAACGCCTGCCCGGGCGGCAAGTGAGCAAGCAACGCCTCGGAGCGATCGGGGTCGAGCTCGGAGAACACGTCGTCGAGCAACAAGATGGGCGCCGCGCCCACGGCTTCGCCCACCACCCGGTGGCCGGCGAGACGCAGGGCGAGGGCCAAGGACCGCTGCTCGCCCTGGGAGGCGTGTGTGCGGCCGGGCAGCCCACCGATACTGAGGACGAGTTCGTCGCGATGGGGTCCGACAAGGGTCACCCCGCGGCGCAGGTCGTCGGGACGGGAGGCAGCGACAGCCAAGGCCAAGTCGCCCTCCCACGAGCGCTGGTAGGTGACCCGGACGTCGGCGGCGGTGTGGGCCACCTGGTCATACGCCTTGGCGACCTCCGGTTCGAGATCGGCGACCAACGCCTCGCGAGCCTCGACGAGGGCCGTGCCCGCCGTCGCCAACTTGTCATCCCACACGTCGAGGGTGGCGGCCACCTCGGGCGACAACCCGCCCCGGCGAGCTTCGCCACTGGCGGTCTGACGCAGGAGGGTGTTGCGCTGACGCAGGATGCGCTCGACCTCGCGTTGGAGCGCATCGTGCTTGGTGTGGAGCGAGACCAGCACGTCGTCGAGGTAGCGCCGACGCTCGCCTGGACCACCCTTGACCAACACGAGATCGTCGGGGGCGAACACGCTGACCCGCAGCGCGCCGAGCAGATCGCGGGTGCGCTTGAGCGGTTGGCGGTTGACCTGGATGCGGTCGCGGCCGCTGGCGTTGAGTTCGGCTTCGATGAGCAACGTGCGCTGCTCGCGCTCGCCCTCGGCCCGCACGACCGCCGACGTCGACCCCGCCCGGATCAGGGCGTCGGTGGGCGCGCCCCGGAACGACGACAAGGTCGCGAGGTATCCGATGGCCTCGAGAAGATTCGTCTTGCCCTCGCCGTTGGCCCCGACCACGACCGTGAGGCCATCGGGATCGGGCGTCAATTCGGCGGAGAGGTAGTTGCGAAAATCGGCGAGGAACAGGCGGGTGACCCGCACAACGCCTCCCTAGCTGGTGAGGCGCACGGGCATGAGCAGGTACAGATAGTCCCCGCCGTCGGTGCTCCGCACAGTGGCCGGCTTCATCGGATCGAGTGTCTCGAGCAGGATCTCTTCCCCGCCCACGGCTTCGAGGCCGTCGATCAAGAACGTCGGGTTGAACCCCATGACCAACTCGGTGCCCTCGTACTTGGCGTCGAGGTCTTCGGTGGCCTGGCCCAACTCCTGGGTGATCACGGTGCATTCGACACCGTCGGCCCGCAGCGACACCCGCACCGGGGTAATGGCGTCTTTGACGAGGAGTTTGACCCGGCGAACGGCGTCGAGCAGGGCCTCGCGGTTGGCGATCAGGCGGTTGGGATAGCTCTCGGGGATGAGCTTTTGGTAGGGCGGGAACTCGCCCTCGATGAGCCGGGTCGTCAGTCGCACCGACCCCACCTCGAACGACGCGTCGCGCTCACCCAGGCACAGCGTGACCGTCTCGGCTCCGCCGAGCAGCCGCTGGAGTTCGGACAGTGCTCGGCCGGGCACCAGGACCTGCTGGTTGTCTCGGAGAACCGTCGTGCCGGGCAGATCGCGCACCGCGAGCCGGTAGCGGTCGGTCGCCACCAACCGCAGCCCGCTGCCCTCGGCGGTCATGAGCACCCCGCTGATCACGGGCAAACTGTCGTCAGAACTCGCGGCTCGGACGACCTGGCGAAGCGCTTCGGCGAACGCGGCGGCATCGAGGGTGACGGCTTCGCCGTTGACAGCCGAGTCACCGTCGGCCGGAAACGGCAACCGGGGGAACTCGTCGGCCGGGAGGATTCGCACCGCGAACTGGGATCGGCCCGAGGTGACCCGAACCTCTTCGTCGCCGGCCTCGAAGGTGACCGCTCCCGGTTCGAGGGCCCGAACGATGTCGGCGATCAGCCGGGCAGGCAGGACAGCCACGCCGTCAGCCAGCCCGTTGACGGCGGTCTCGACCTGGATCGTGAGATCGAGATCGCTGCCGGCGAGACGGAGTTGATCACCCGCGACCTCGAGGCGGACACCGGACAACACCGGTAGCGCTCCTCGTGTGGCCACGGCACGTCCAGCGGTGCCGAGGGCCTCGACGAGGGTGTCGCGCTCGCAACGGAACTTCACCGTGCCTCTTCTCTCTCTTCTTTATAGAGAACTACGTAGTAGCAGTAGTAGGTGCTGTGGATTGTGGACATCCCACCGTTCCGGCAGGTCAGGCGGGGTGCGGGGGTGTGCACCGCCGTACCTAGGTTCCCACAGGGGTGCGACAGGAACGGGGAGGGTCGGTGGACAACTCCGCGTTGTCCCCGGAAATGACAAGACACCGACACACCGACGTCCCCACCCCTGGTGGACATGGCTCAGGCGCCCTTCTTGATGCGATGCATCAGCTCGGTGACCTGGTCATAGACGTGCCGGCGCTCCTTCATCTGCCCGCTGATCTTCTCCACGGCGTGGATGACGGTGGTGTGGTCGCGGCCACCGAACTCGCGGGCGATCGCCGGATAACTGAAGTCGGTGAGCTCGCGAAACACGTACATGCCGATCTGGCGGGCCATGACCAGCGGGCGGCGGCGGTTGGGTCCGCACAACTCCTCGATGGAGAACCCGAAGGTCTCGGAGGTGGTCTCGAGGATCAACTTGGGCGTAATCGGTCGGGGTTCGTCGGCGTTCACGCTGTCAGCGAGGACCCGCTCGGCCAGATCACGGGTCGGGGGTTCGCCGTTGAGGCTGGCGAAGGCCGACACCCGCACCAGGGCCCCCTCGAGTTCGCGGATGTTGTTCTTGATGTGGATGGCGATGAACTCGAGGACCTCGTCGGGGAGGTGGGCACTCTCGACCTCAGCCTTCTTGCGCAGGATGGCGAGGCGGGTCTCGAGGTCGGGGGGTTGGACGTCGGTGATCAACCCAGAGAGGAATCGGCTGCGGAGCCGCTCTTCGAGGGTGCCGAGTGCCTTTGCATGGCGGTCGGACGTGATCACGATCTGACCTCCGGCGCCGTAGATCGAGTTGAAGGTGTGGAAGAACTCTTCCTGGGTGCCTTCTTTGTTCTCGAGGAACTGGATGTCGTCGACGAGGAGCACATCGCACTCTCGGTACCGCCGCTTGAACGCCGAGGTCGAGTTGGTCCGAATGGCGTCGATGAACTCGTTCATGAACGTTTCGGTCGAAACGTAGCGAATTGTCTTGGCCAGGTAGTGCTCGCGGACGTAATGCCCGATGGCATGGAGAAGGTGGGTTTTCCCCAGGCCGGCCTCGCCGTGGATGAACAACGGGTTGTAACTCTTGGCCGGGGTCTCGGCCACCGACAAGGCGGCGGCGTGCGCGAAGCGGTTCGAGGCGCCGATCACGAAGGTCTCGAAGGTGTACTTCGGGTTGATCGGAAGGGGGGTCGAGCGGCCATCGGGCGGCGGCTTCGACGGGGTGAGGTGAGCGCCGGAACGGCCCGACGGCGCCGAAGAACGGGCATCGTCCCTGGTCAGGACGTCGTCGGCCGTCTCGTGATCGTCGGCCGGGGCGGTGTGGACTTCGAGTTCGACAGCGACTCCCCCACCGGCGAGGCCGGCCACCGCGTCTTGGACGAGGGCGAGGTAGCGACCTTCGAGTCGCTCCTTGACCAGGGGATTGGGCACGGCCAGCACGAGGCGATCGCTGGTGGCCGAGACGGGGCGGATGCCCTGGAAGAACGTCTTCCACGTCGACTCCGAGACCTGATCCTGTAGCGCTTCTGCACAGGCCATCCACAACCGTTCGGCGTCCGTCACCTGCGCTTTCAGCCTCCCCGGCCCACTCGTCGTCCACAGCCCCGTCCACACCTGTGGACAGGCTCGCCGGGGCCGGGGGAAGGTCGGTCGGGGGCGAGTCGTCGCGGTGGTGACGAGGCGAAGCAGGCAAGGTAGCACCGCGGTGCGGGCGCCTTCTACGGGCCAGATGGAAAAAGAGTGGGCGCGCCCGGTACCGTGGTGACCTGGCGTGGCGCCGCTCGGCTGCCGCGCCCGATGACGCACCCGACGTGCTGGTCCGATCCGCACGGAGGACCCGCCGGGAGCAGGAGGACTTGTGAAGCGACCGTTCCAACCCAACACCCGCAAACGCGCCAAGCGCCACGGGTTTCGCCATCGCATGGCCACCAAGGCCGGCCGCGCCGTGCTGAAGGCCCGTCGCGACAAGGGCCGCCATCAGCTCTCGGCCTGAGCCCGTCGGGCCGGAGGGTCGGGTGGCGCCGAGCCCGGTGTGGCGTCTACGCGGCGCGTCTCGATTCGCTCGGCTCTCCCGGGACGGCCGGCGTGTCACCTCGGGACCGGTATGGATCCGCTGGGTTCCCGCCGACGCTGGGCCAGCGGCACCCCCGGCGGTTGCCTTTGCGGTGAGCCGCCGTGTCGGCACTGCGGTGGTGCGCAACCGCATCCGGCGACGCCTGCGGGCTGTCCTGGCCGACCTGCAGCCCGGTCCGGGCGACTATCTCGTGGGCGTGCATCCCGAGGCCGCCACCGTCTCGTTCGCTGACCTGCACGCCCATATGGCCCGTGTCCTGGCAAAGTGTGATCCGTCAAGCCGTGTGGTCGGTGTCTGAGCCCGGCGTGGTGGCCCACGGTCTGTTGTGGGTGATCCACGCCTACCAGGGCGCCCGGGCCGGCCGGATGTCACCCTGTCGCTTCGTCCCGTCCTGTTCCGCCTATGGCGCTGAAGCCATCGAGCGCCATGGTGCGGCCCGAGGTACCTGGCTCACCGCCCGGCGCCTCTCCCGTTGTCGCCCGTTCGGTGGCTTCGGTTTCGATCCCGTTCCCGAGTAGGAAGCCCGTTCATGTTCGACATCGTGTTCAGCACCCTGGCTGGACTGTTGAGCTTCTTCTACCAACTGGTCCCCAACTACGCGGTCGCCATCGCGCTGTTGACGATCACCGTGATGTTGCTGTTGTTCCCGCTCAACGCCAAGGGCATGCGGTCGATGGCGGCCATGAGCAAGCTCAGCCCGGAGATGAAGAAGATCCAGGCCCAGCACAAGAACGACAAGGTCAAGCAGAACGAAGAGATCATGGCGCTCTTCAAGGAGCACAAGGTGACCCCGTTTGGGGGTTGTCTCCCGCTCTTGTTGCAAATGCCGGTGCTCTTCGTGATGTATCACGTCATTCGAGGCCTGGTGAACAAGGGTCCCGAGGGGCGTTTCGACCCCAAGTACCTCGACCACGGCTCGAGCCTGTATCAGGCGCTGGCTGGCCAGACGCACATGAAGGCCTTCGGCCTCGATCTGGCAAGATCTGCCAGCGAGGTCCTCAAGGTCTCCTTCGTCACGGCAATTCCTTTTCTGATCCTGATCGCCGGGGTGGTGGGGGCCGGGTACTTCCAGCAGGCGATGATCAGCCGGCGAAATCCCAACCAGAGCACCGACGACAACCCGATGGCCAAGCAGATGCAGCAGATGACCAAGGTCATGCCGCTGATGTATCTGGTGTTCGGGTTCACCCTTCCCGCCGGCCTGAACGTGTACTTCCTGGTATCCAGCGTGTTCCGCATCGGCCAGCAGACCCTCATCTACAGGATGGACCCCACGTTGTCCCCCGGCCACGCCTCGCGCACCCTTGACAGCAAGGACGTGACCGAGAAGCCGGCCAAGGCCTCAAAGCCGTCGACCAAGCCGTCGGGGTCGGGTGGAGGGTCGCGGGCGAAGCCGGCGACCGCATCCGGACCGACGGCCGCACCTGCCCGGGTGGCCAACCGCCCGGCCAACAAGAAGAAGAAGCGTCGCTAAATGGAATGGGTGGAAACGACGGGCAAGACCGTCGAAGAAGCGCTCGAAGTGGCCCTCGACAAGCTCGGGGTAGCCCAGGACGACGCTGAGTTCGAAGTCCTCGAGGAGCCGAAGACCGGCCTGTTCGGCCGGGTGCGGGGCGAGGCCCGGGTGCGAGCCCGGGTGCAACCGACCACGCCTCGCCCCAAGGACGAGCGCCGGGGACGCTCCAGGAAGCCAGCTTCCCGAGAGCCTGACGTCGCCACGGCCGAGCCAGCCGCGAAGGCAGCCAACGCGACCAAGCCGGCGAAGGCGACGAAGGCGACCAAGGCGGCTGCGAAACCATCAGATGGAGCCGACGACGACGGCGCCAAGCCCCGGCGGAATCCAACGAAGAAGGCGGCCGCGCCCGTGGCCGCCGCCAAGCACAACGGCGACGCCGGGAAAGACCACGACATGAGCGACACCGACGAGATGGTGCCTTTGGCCGAGCAGGGTGCAGTGGCCTCGGCCTTCGTGCAAGGCATCGTCGAGCGTTTTGGCGCTCCAGAAGCGCAGGTCACGACCCATGAGCTCGACAGCGAGACCCTCGAGGTCCGCGTCGAGGGAGGTGACCTCGGACTGCTCATCGGCCCCAAGGGCGTCGCCCTGCAAAGCCTTCAGGAACTGACTCGCACCGTTGTCCAGCGCCAGACCGGGGCGCGGTCGGGACGCATCCTCGTCGATGTCAGCGGCTATCGAGCCAAGCGCAAGGAGGCCCTCGAACGGTTCGCCCAGAAGGTGGCCGACGACGTGTTGGCCAGCGGGAGTGCGGTAACGCTCGAGCCCATGAATCCTTCGGATCGCAAGGTGATCCACGACGCCATCAATACCATCGATGGCGTGTCGACCTCGTCGTCGGGTGAGGAGCCCCGTCGCCGAGTCGTCGTCAGCCCCGGCTGACCCCTCAGGGGCACGAACGGATGCATGAAGCGGTTGCGAGGGCCCTGGCAGAAGCCAGGGCCCTCGGTCTTCTTGGTCCCGGCCCAGTTGACGCCCATGAGCGGTCGGCGCAGGCGTTCGCCGCCGCCCTCGGCGAGATCGACGGACCGGCGCTCGACCTCGGGAGCGGCGGGGGCGTGCCCGGCCTCCTGCTGGCCGCCCTGTACGACGACGTCCCGTGGGTGCTGCTCGACGTGAACCGTCGCCGGGCGTCGTTTCTGCAGCGAAGCGTGGTCAGTTGCGGCTTTGGACCTCGGGTGGCCGTCTACCACGGTCCGGCCGAAGCCGCCGCCTACGTCCCGTCCCACCGCGCCCGGTACGCAGTGGTGGTGGCGCGCTCGTTTGGCCCGCCGGCCAGAACGGCAGAGTGCAGTGTGGGCTTTCTTGCCCTAGGCGGCCGACTGGCGGTGGCGGAGCCGCCTCCCGAGGGCCGGGTTGAGCGATGGCCAGCTGCCGGCCTGGCCCGTTTGGGGATGGCGGTCGACCCCGTTGGTGGCGACATCGCCGTGCTCAGGAGGGTGGGGGAGATACCTGAGTGGGCGCCTCGCCCGACGAAAAGGCAGCAGTCCGATCCCCTCTGGTAGCGGGTCGTGTGGTGTTTCACGTGAAACCGGCAGCAGGGAACGTTCCACGTGGAACGTTCAGCGGCCGCCTCCCGGAACCAGGCGTTTCACGTGAAACAGTGGAGGGGTGCTTGCCTTTGCCGGCGAGGACGAGCAGGATGGGCCCCGTGAGTCTCCCCGACGAAGATGTAGCGGCGCGAGGGCGAAGCATCTTCGAACGTCTTCGGGCCGAGCAAAGTTCGCCACCCGTCGTCGAGCCGCCCGTCGAAGCAGATGATTCGGATGAGACGGCGGAGATCGTGGCGACAGCCGTCCGATGGGTGGATCTTCCCGAGGTCACGGCTCCCGTTGCTTCGGCCACCGGGATTCCGGCCGCGGGGCCCGTTTCGGATCCTCAGACCGCTCCCCCCGCCGTGAATCCCCAGGTGGACGAGACGAAGGTCGCTGAGTTCGGGGTCGCTGAGACCGAGACCGCCGCCGGCCAGTTGGCCGAGGCTCCGGTCGTACAGGTTCCCTCGGTGGAGGCGCCCCCCGTGGCCCGCACCGCTCCGGTGATGCCCGATCTCCCGACCACACCGGTGGCATCGCCGGCCGTCCCGCCCGATCGAACGGCGGACGACGTTCCGCCCACCACCCTGGGCAGCTTCGCACGGCCCTTCCCTCGCATCATCGCTATCGCCAACCAGAAGGGCGGGGTTGGGAAGACGACGACGACGGTGAACCTAGGTGCCAGCCTGGCCGTGCTCGGCTATCGGGTCCTGGTGGTCGATCTCGATCCTCAGGGCAACGCCACGACCGGCCTGGGTATCAACTCTCGCAATCTCGAGCACTCGATCTACGATGTCATTCTCCACGACGTCAGCCTCGACGACTGCGTCGAGCCCTCGAGCCTTCGCAACTTGTTCGTTGCCCCAGCCACGATCGACCTGGCGGGTGCCGAGATCGAGTTGGTCCCCGCCTTCAGTCGAGAGTTGCGGCTCAAGCGGGCTCTTCACGAGGTACACGACGATTACGACTTCGTGCTCATCGACTGCCCACCGTCGTTGGGCTTGCTGACCGTCAACGGCCTGGCGGCCGCAACCGAAGTGCTTGTGCCGATCCAGTGCGAGTATTACGCCCTCGAGGGTTTGGGTCAGCTGTTGCGCAACGTCAACCTGGTTCAGGCAAACCTCAACCCCAGCCTCGAGCTGAGTGCCATCGTGTTGACGATGTACGACGCTCGGACGAAGCTGGCCGAACAGGTAGCAGCCGAGGTCCGAACCCACTTCGGTCCCAAGGTGTGCCGCAACGTGGTGCCGCGTACCGTGCGCCTCTCCGAGGCGCCGTCGTTCGGCCAGCCGATCATCGTGTTCGATCCGTCTTCCCGGGGGGCGCTGGCCTACCGGGAGTTGGCCAAGGAGGTTTCAGGTGGCGCGCCGCAGCGGGTTGGGTAGGGGTCTGGGAGCGTTGATTCCCACAGAGGTGGCCAACGAGGGATCGTCGGCACTCCTCGAACTGCCCGTGGGAAGCATCAATGCCAATAACTTCCAGCCACGGCAGCACTTCGACGAGGAGACGCTGGCGTCGCTGACCGCCAGCGTGCGTGAACTGGGTGTCTTGCAGCCGATCCTGGTGCGCCCGGCCGAGTCTGACGGCAGCTACGAGCTGATCGCCGGCGAGCGGCGGTGGCGGGCAGCAAAACGGGCCGGCCTCCAAACGATCCCCGCCATCGTGCGGGCCATCAGCGATGTCTCGAGTCTCGAGCAGGCGCTGGTGGAGAACCTGCACCGCCAAGATCTCAACGCACTCGAAGAGGCGGCGGCGTATCAACAACTGATCGAGGACTTCCATCTCACCCATGACGAGGTCGCCGTACGGGTGGGGAAGTCTCGCTCGGCTGTCTCGAATGCCTTACGGCTCTTCCAGTTGCCGCCCAGCATCCAGCGGATGGTGGCCGAAGGTCAGCTCAGTGCCGGCCACGCTCGAGCCCTGTTGGGTTCGCCCGATCGAGGATTCCAGGAGTCGTTGGCCAAGAAGGCGGTTCATGAACCGCTTTCGGTGCGTGAAGTCGAGGACGCTGTCCGCGTTCGCAACGAGTTGGCGGGGCAACTGGCAGGCCAACCCTCGACCGGGACCGGCCGGCCGCCCGAGGGGAAGGCGTTGCGCCCGCCCGGACTCCTCGAACTCGAAGATCTGCTGTCGGGCTACCTCGAGACGCGCGTGAGGGTCGAGATGCAGGCCAAGAAGGGGCGCCTCGTCATCGACTTCGCCACCCTCGAGGATCTCGAGCGGATTTACCGAGCCATGACCGAGTCTGGCGGTGGCGCGCCCTCGACCGAAGGGTGAGGGCGGAGGTCCCACATTGACTCCGGCGGCGGCCAACCCTGAAGGGCGTCCCCAGCCTGGGGATAACCTGGGGTAAAAGTGTCAGGTGGCGCTGGAGGTGGGGTCCAACAGGGGCGCTACCCACGCCTCGAGGGCGGCGGTGATGGCGCCGGCGACCTCAGCCGTGCGCTCGACCACCACCGTGGGGGCGCCGAGTTCCACCAGCACCGCGGGCATCCGCGTCTCGCGCAGCACGGGCACGGCCATGCCCCGCACGCCGGCGTCGGTGGCGCCCAGCACCCCGAGCACGCGACCGTGGACCAACTCGGCCAGGCGATGTCCTTCGGGGCTTGCCCAGCCCGCCGGTGAGCGGTAGTAGGCCGTGGTGCACCCAGCGGCCCCGAGGCGAAGTCCGACGAAGGCATCGACGTCGAGGACGTTGGCCTGGCGGGCTTGCGCCGACCCGTCAGGGTGTTGGACGACGAGTGCCCGGCCGCCGGTGAGGGTGATGGCGCCGGCCACGGCCCGGGCGAGCGCGTCGAGCCCGCCCGCCTCGGCGACGACCACGGTACGGCCGGTGAGCGAGGGGGGCCGCCGTCGGTGCAGGTCTCGCTCGCGCACGCTGGTGACGGAGCGGTCGACAACCGAGGTCGCCTCGCTGTCCGTCGGGCCGAGACGGGCCAGCGCAGCAAGGGTCGCGGGCCCGCAGATCGAGTCGGTGACAACGCCGCTGTTGCGTTGGAACTCGGTCAGTGCCCGGTCGGTGTCGACACCGAAGATCCCATCCACCCGACCGGGGTCGAACCCGAGGCACCCGAGGCGTCGCTGCAGTTCGGCCACGTCGTCGCCCCGCAGGAGTGGACGGGTGCGACACAGCGGCCGATCGCCGAGGCGGTAGCCAGCCTCGACGAGTGTCGACCAGGTGTCATCGCCGACCACCCCGTCGATGCGCAGGCCGCGCCGATCCTGGAAGCTGCGCACGGCAGCCTCGGTGCCGGGGCCGAACCCACCATCATCGTCGTCGCCGACGCCGAAGCCCAACGCAACGAGGCGGTGCTGGACATCCCGCACCGCCTCGCCCGTGGCCCCTCGTTCGAGGGGGAGTGCTGGTCCTACAGGAATTCGGAGATCTCCTCGAGCAGCTGACCCTTGCCCCGGGCGCCGACGACCCGCTTCTGGATCTCGCCGTCCTTGAACAGGATCAGGGTCGGGATGCTCATGACCTGGAACTGCTGGGCGGTGGCCGGAGCATCGTCGACGTTGAGCTTGGCGATGCGGATCTTGCCAGCCTGCTCGGTGGCGATCTCCTCCAAGATGGGGGCGACCATCTTGCACGGCCCGCACCACTCGGCCCAGAAGTCGACGAGGACCGGCCCGTCGGCGCCCTTGACCTCTTCATTGAAATTGGTGTCGGTCAGTGTGGTGATGTTGTCGGCCATGACGACCGTGCCTCCTCGATAGTCGTGGGTGCGGGGAGCGTACCCACTGCGTGTCGGTCAACCCTTCCCGGCGGCCCGGCATTCCTCCCAGATGGAAGGTGCTACCAGTTCCGAGCAGTTCCTTTGATGTCGTGGTCGGCCGAGTCGGTCGATTCGAGCCAGCGCTCGGCGTCGATTGCGGCCATGCAGCCCGATCCGGCAGCAGTGATCGCCTGGCGATACACGTGGTCCTGGACGTCGCCGGCGGCGAAGACACCCTCCACGTTGGTGAAGGTGGATCCGTGCTGGGTCACGAGATAGCCGGTGTCCTCCATCTCGAGCCAGCCCTTGAACAACTCGGTGTTGGGCACGTGGCCGATGGCGACGAAGAGGCCGTGCACCGGCAGCGTCGAGCGAGTGCCCGACGGGAGGTGTTCGATTTCGACGGCTTCGACCGACTGCTCGCCCAACACATCGACGACCTGGCTGTCGAGAACGAACTCGATCTTCGGATTGGCCCGAGCCCGCTCCTGCATGATCTTCGATGCCCGGAACTCCTGGCGCCGGTGCACAAGGTGGACCTTGGAGGCGAACTTGGTGAGGAACAGGGCTTCTTCGAGGGCCGAGTCGCCGCCGCCGACGACGGCGATCTCGAAGCCGCGGTGGAAGAACCCGTCACAGGTCGCGCACGTGGACACGCCGTAGCCCATCAGACGCTGTTCGTTGGCCAGGTTGAGGGTGAGGGCCTGTGCGCCGGTGGCGACGATCACCGATCGAGCCACGATCTCCTGCCCCTCGACCTCGAGGCGGTGGGGAGGACCGGAGAAGTCGATCTTGCCCGCCTTGACGGTCATGAACTCGGCGCCGAAGCGGGCGGCCTGGGCCCGGAAGTTGGCCATGAGCTCGGGGCCCATGATGCCGTCGACGAATCCGGGGAAGTTCTCGACTTCGGTGGTCAACATCAACTGTCCGCCGGGCTGGTCGCTCGTCGACGACGGCTCTCCCTCGATGACGAGGGGGTGCAGGTTGGCTCGGGCCGCGTAGATGGCGGCGGTGAGTCCGGCGGGGCCGGATCCGATGATGACGACGTCGCGGGGTTCTGCCACGTGCTCCTACTTGTCGGACGGGCCGCGGGAGGGGCGGCGCTTGCGCCACAGGAACAGCCCGACGGCGGTGAATAGTCCCCCGACGATCGCGTAGGCGGCCCACACCTCGAGGACGTAGGCGAGCAGGCGTATTCCGGCGATCGTGACGAGTACCAAGACGGTGACGCCGAGGACGGCAACGAGGAGCCCGTAGACCAGCCCGCGGGCGACGGTCTCGAGGGGCACGGCCGTCTTGTCTCGTACCGATCCGACTACCGACTCGATCGTGTCGGTGACCTGGATCGTCCAGTCCGACGCCGGGGTCGGGGGCGTAGCCAGGGGCGCGGACGGTCGGGGCGCGGCGGGCGTGACCATGGGCGGACACTACCCACCGGCCGCCCCCGTCATCGACGATGCAGCCGTTAGCGTCGCCGCTGTGAGCCGACCGATTCCCGCCGTTCTCGTGGCCCTCGCAGTGAGCGCGGTGGGCGCCGTGATCCTGGGCGAGTACGAACTGGCCGGCGTCCGTCCGATCCTGGCCGGCCTGCTGTTCGGGGTCACCATCGCCGAGGTCATGGTCACGGTCGCCCGCCGGGCCGACCCGTGGCTCTGGGCGGCCGCCGCCCTCGTGACCCAGGCGGGTCTGTTGTGGGCGACGTGGATCTCGACAGGCCACGATCTGTCGGGGGCCACGGCCACGGCGTGGTTGGGGATCGTGGTCGGCGCCGCAGCGGCGCCGACGTGGCTCAAAAGCGCGGATCAGCGAGCAGCGCGCACCCAGGCCGAGCGAGCACCAGCGCCTGGCGACTGACGCCAGTAGCGGGTTGGCGAAGCACGAAGACCAGCACTTCGGCGGGTTGGCCGGCGAAGCGGAGGGTGGCGACGTACTCGAGCGGGCCGAGTCGGTCGGCGCCGATGCGTTCGGCTTCGGCTCGACAGGTCGGCGCCGCCGGCGCGGCGCTGGCTGCCGCGCTGTCGGTGGCCGCCCCGGCCCGGGCACCGGTTGCCTCGCCGGAAGCTTCGGCCGCGGGCGCACCGCCGGTGCTGCCGCCCGCCGCGGCTCGGTTGGCATTGGCCTGAAGGGCGGCGACGAGCGCGTCGGTGGTGGGCTGATCGCCGAGGTCGTCGGTCGCAGTGGCGCCGGCGTCAGCGGCCAAGGTCGACTGACCGGCACCGGCGTTGGCGTCGGTCATCGGAAGGGAAGCGTCGCCACTTGCTTTCATGGCCATGCCGGCGGTGTCACTACCGGCCGTCGTCCGGACCAGGGCGCCAAGGCCGGCCAGGAACACGATGGCGGCGGCCGCGGCCACGAGCCACGTCGCCGGGGGCCATCGCAGCCGCACGACGGTGGGGGACTCGGTCGACGAGCCCGCCCCGACCGCCGGCGCTGCGCCTGACGACTCCTCGGTTGCGGCCAGGATCCAGGCGTCGACCCGGGCTTCGCTGGGCGCCTCGACGTCGCTGACGGCGCCGATCAGTCGTGCGGCGGCGGCGAGGCGGGTCGAGCGATCGGCACAGCCAGCGCAGCCGGCGAGGTGGTCGGCGAGCCCGACGACGATCTCGCCGTCGAGGGCGGCCGACAGGTCGTCGTCACCGAAGTGGGGAGTGGAGGGTGCGGTCACGATCGGTTCCTTGGACGATCCGGAGGGACGTCGCGGTTCCCGGCCTCGGCCAGGAGGAGGTCGGCCACGGCCGTCCGTCCCCTTGCGATCCGGGACCGTACCGTCCCCGGCGGCACGTCGAGGATGGCGCCGATCTCGGCGTAGTCGAGGCCGACGAGGTCGCGCAGGACGACGGCAGCGCGGAACTCGGGGCGGAGTCCGGCCAGGGCACGATCGATGTCGACCCTGTCGGCGACGGCGTCCAGGGGGGAGTCGAATCCCGAGCGAAGCGCTTCTTCGGCGCCGAGCGTTTCGTCCTCGGTCGGCTCGGGGCGTCGTCGTCGCCGGCGGAGTTCGTCGAGGCACGCATTGGTGGCGACCCGGTAGGCCCAGGTCGAGAAGGCCGAGCGGCCGTCGAAGCGGGGAAGGCCCCGCACGATGGCCATCATCGCCTCCTGGGTGGCGTCGTCAGCGTCGGCGGGGTTACCGGTGATGCGGCGACACACGGCATGCAGTCGGGTGGCGTGGCGGCGAAGCAGGAGATCGAGACTGGCCCCGTCCCCGTCCCGGGCCGCGTCGACCAACTCCTCGTCTGTGCGCTCGTCCTCGATCGTCACAACGTAGGGAACCCGCTCAGGCTTCGACGGTGATGGCGGAGATCGTGACCCGGTTGTCTTCGCCGAGCTTGGTCAGCCACACCAGCACGGACCGGCCGTTGTGACCCTTCTCGCCGAGTTCGAACGTCGCGTTGCCGTCGATGTTGCCGTGTTCGGCGACGGCCTCGCCCCACCCGGCCAGGTCGGTGGCGTCACCGGTGCCGACGTAGATGCGGGCGCTCCACCCCGTGGTGTCGGAGGCGACCTTGACGCGGCGAACGTCGGCGTCGGCGCCGAGGTCGACGATGATCCCGAGGCCGTTCTTGAGCCCGCCGAAGGCGCGGGTGTTGTAGCGATCGGTGCGCCATGTCGTCGATGGGTCGCCGTCGAGGACGGCGCCGGTCCGCTCCTCGTTCTCGACCGGGGGTTGACCCTGGGGATCGAAGCTCCGGGCGCCACTGAGCGCCACGGGGGAGAGCGCGGCGGCGTCGGTGCCGGCGGGGCGGCGCAACAAATTCGGTCCCACGTCCGAGCGACTGAGCACGACGGCCACGACGAGGAGGGCCACGGCGGCGGCGACGATCACGGCCGCCGGCACCAGCCACGAGCGCTCGGTCTGGCTGAACGACGGGGCTACGCCCGCTGGTGGCGTGGGGTCGCGGACCACGGCGGGCACGGCGTCGTCGCCGAGGTCGACACCCTGGAGTGCCCCGGCAAGGTCGGAGGCCGATGCGTAGCGCGCCAGCGGGTCGCGCGCCATCGCTCGAAGTACCACAGCCTCGAGGGCGCGGGGAATCCCGGCGCGGATCTGACGGGGGCGGAGGAGTTCCCCATGGACGTGGGCCATCGCCGTCGACAGGTCGGTTTCGCCGCTGAAGGGTGCTCGCCCGGTGAGGACCTCGTAGAGGACGACGCCGAGGGCGTACACGTCGGAGCGGGCTGTCGGCTCACGCCCTTCGACTTGTTCGGGCGAGAGGTACTTGGCCGTGCCCATCAAGGCCCCTGGTTGGGTCAGGTCGCCGCCATCCTCGGTTGCGGCGTGAGCGATTCCGAAGTCGGCCACCTTGACCCGCACCGGCAGGCCCGGCTCGCTGTCGCAGATGAGGATGTTGGCCGGCTTCACGTCGCGGTGGACGAGGCCCGATTGGTGCGCGTGGTGCAGTGCCCGGGCCACCTGGATGCCGATGTCGCGGGCCAAGGCGGGAGGCAGGCTGCCGCCCTCGTCGTCGATCATGGAGCGCAGCGTGCGTCCGCGCACCAACTCCATCACGATGAAGGCAGCGTCGCCGTCTTCGCCGGTGTCGAACGTCGCGACGACGTTGGGATGGCTGAGCCGGGCGGCGGCGACCGCTTCACGCCGGAATCGCTCGAGGAACGACTCGTTGGCGGCGAGGTGGGGATAGAGGATCTTCACCGCGACCGGCCGGGTGAGGACGTCGTCGATCCCTTCCCACACCTCGGCCATCCCGCCCCTGGCCAACGGGGTGACGAGCCGGTACCGGGCGTGTAGAAGCTGCCCGGACTCGACTGCGCTCACAGCTGGTCCCTTCCAGTCCCGGCCGTATTCAGGAGGCGAGCTGGAAGGTCACGCCCATGGTTCGGGGTCCGCCATGGGCCCCGATCACGGCCCCGAGGTCGCCGACCACGATCTGCTCGCGGGGGAAGTGCTCGCCGAGCAGGTCGAGCATCTCGTTGACGTCTGGCGCGGCGCCGTGCATCACGGCGAGGTTCTCGATGGGCCCGGCCGCCTTGACCTTGTCGGCCAGGTAGCGGAGGGACTTCGACCGCGTGCGCTGCTTCGCCTCCTGCTCGACCTTGCCCCCGGTGATGTCGATGATCGGTTTGATCGACAGCATCGATCCGAGCATCGCCTGGGCGCCGCCGATGCGCCCGCCCTTCTTGAGGTTCTCGAGGGTGTCGAGGGCGGCATAGGTGCGGGTCCGGGGGATGCGGGCCTCGACTTCGGCCACGACGGCGTCGAGGTCTTTGCCCCGCTCCGCGGTCCGAGCGGCCGAGAGGCACAGGTTGCCGAGCCCCATGGTGAGGGTGCGCGAGTCGATCACCCGCACCGGGAAGTCGGTGACGGATCGGGCCGCCAACTCGGCGGCTTGGAAGGTCGCCGACAGGTCGGCCGACAAGTTGATGCACACCGCACCCTCGGCGCCGTCGGCCGCCGCGGCGCGAAAGGCGGCCTCGAAGGCGCCGGGCGACGGTGCTGCGGTCTCGGGTAGGACGGGGGACGAGTCGCATCGCTTCCAGAACTCGGCGGGCGTCAGATCTCGCCGGTCGACGAACTCGTCGGCGCCGAATCGGATCGTGAGCGGTACCACGGTGATGTGGTGCTGGGCCTCGAGGTCGGGCGGCAGGTCACAGGAGCTGTCGGTGATGATGCGGATGGTCATGAGGAGTGGGTTGCCCTTCTATCGCCGTTCGGCGGTGGCGGTCGCTTGCACGTCATACCAGTCCTTGGTCGCCGCGAACCGATCGAGCAGGAACGAGCGCGCCTGCTTGTGCACGACGACGTGGACCTGGTTGGACGCGTTGATCTCGCAGGTGACGACCTCGACCGACTGCTTGGCTGCCTCGGTCTTGCAGGCGTCGTCGAGCGTGGCCTGGGTGTTGGCGTCGCGAAGCCGGAACGACGCTTCGTTGGCCACCTCGTGTGCGGCGTCGTCGGCCTGGGCGCGGGCGATGAGCGGCGATCCGAGCTCCATCACCGCGCCACCGATCAGCACGATCCCGATGAGGATCTTGGCCAACCAGCCTGTGATCACCCACGCCTCCTGAAGGTCAACAACGATCGGATTTCGCTGACGCCGAACAAGCGACAGGTGCCGAGATAGACGGTAACACCGGCCCCCGCGGCCACTCCGACACGTACGGCTGCTCCCAGTCCGGCCCGGCCGAGTGGGGCCGTGAGGGCGTGGACGGTCAGCACCAGCCCGGCCATCACCGCGCTGGCGGCGAGGACTCTGGCCACGGATCGAGCGATTTCACCGAGGGGAAAACCCCCGATGCGTCGGCGGAGGTCGACCACGGCGGCCGCCGTGCCTGACGCGTACGCGAGGGCAAACGCCAACCCCAGACCGCTGACTCCCATCGCCGGATAGAGCACCAACGCGGCGACGATGTTGACCCCGTTCTCGACGAGGTAGAGGAAGAACAGGGTCCGCGTGTTCTGCATGGCCTGGTAGGTCGAGGTGAGGAACAACCACACGCTGTACGCCGGGAGCCCGAGCGCCATGAGCGCGAGGGTGGCCGCCACCCGGCCGGCACCGGCGCCCCCGAGCGCCCCGTGCTCGAGGAGCATCGACACCAACGGGCGGGCCAACACGACGTAGCCGACCGCAGCCGGGATCAGGAGCGCGGCGATCGACCGGATCCCGACGCTCAACTGGCCGCGGAACCCGTCGATGTCGTCGGCCGCCCATCGGTCGGCCAGTTCGGGCTGAACCGCAGAGATGATCGACACCGAGACCACCCCGTGGGGGAGGAGAAAGATCGTGAAGGTCAAGAAGTACACGGTCACATCGCCGGGTCGGCCATTGGCGAGCACGTTCACCACGAACAGGGCGCCCTGGTTGGCGACCACGAAGGCGACGGTCCAACCCGACAGGCGAAGGATGGTGCGCACGGCCGGGTGCCCCGGCTGCCACACGAAGCGCACGTGGCGGCGAATCGTGCGAAGGGGGAACTGGGCCAGCGCCATGGCCGCGACCCCCGCCGTGGTGCCCACGCCGAGCAGCAGGAGTGCTCCCGTGTCGCGCCCGACAGCGCCGAGCGACCGGGTCCCGACCACCGACGGATAGGCCAGGAACACCCCGATCACGACCAGGTTGTTGAGGACGGGGGCGAACATCGGGGCCGCGAACCGGCGTCGGGCCCGGAGGAGCGCCGTCGTCATGCTGATCATCCCGTAGAAGAAGACCTGGGGCAGCGAAGAGCCGCAGCAGGTCGGTGGCGACGGCGACCTGCTCGCGTCCGACTTCGGCGCCTGCCCGCAACGTGTAGAGCCGGATGAACCACGGGGCGACGACCACGAAGACGGCGGCGAGCACGGCGGAGGCCACCAACCCCAGGGTGAGCACGGCCGACACCGCTCGCCAACCGTGGGTCTCGTCGCCGTCGACGTCCTCTCGGCGGAGTTCGCGTACGAACACCGGCAGGAGCGTCCCGGACAGCACGCCGCCCAGGATCAGCTCATAGATGATGTTGGGTGTGTTGTTGGCCAGCGTGTAGGTGTCGGCCAGCCGGCCCGCACCCAGGGCGTACGCAAAAGCGAAGATCTTTCCGAACCCGGTGACCCGAGACAAGGCGGTGCCTGCGGCCTGGACGGCGGTCGATCGGGCCAGGCCGGGTGCCTCGGGCGAGGTCACGAGGCGGGGACGAGCCGGCGAGACCGACGTCCCCTGAGGTGGTTGCCCCACCACACGACCAGGAAGAGTCCAGCGCCGATCGACAGCGCGGTGCCGACGCCACTGATCGCCGTCGAGCGAACCGTGAACCGGCTCTCGTCGAGAAGGAGCCCACCCGGCGTCTCGAGCCGTACCCGCAGGGGGAACGACCCCGACGACTGCGCCCGCACCGTGAACTGGCTCGTGGTGTTGTCGCGGTCGAGGGCCAGCTCGTGGCGATCACCGGCGGGGAAGTCGAGGGTGTCGCTGACGACCCGCAGCACCGCCTTGACCGGGTAGCCGAGCTGGTTGGTGATGGTGACGGGGATCTCGCCCTCTCGGGCGGTGAGGGTGATCGAGCGACTCTTGGGCATGGCCACGCCCGCTACCTGCGTGTTGATCTGTTCGTTGACACCGGCGAGGTAGCGGGTGCGGTCGCGGCTGCGGAGGTCGCCCGACTCGACGGCCAACAAGGTGCGGTCGAGGCGGAGGAGCACCGCAGCCGCCTTGGGGTTGGCTGGGTCGAGGGCCGACGCGAAGGCGTCGATGCGGGCTCTCATGGACCGGATCGCTCCTCCAGGCAGGCCCAGCGGGGGGGCGCTGCCCTCGGGGGCGGCGGCGATCCGCCGCACGAGCGGTTTCGACCCGGCCGGGGCGACGGCAGCGAAGAACTGGTCGATCGTCGCCGCTCGGAGGATGGGACTGGTCGCCAGGCCGTCGAGGTATGCACCCACGAAGGCGGGGCGCGGTTCCCAGCCTCGACCGGGGCTCACGACGGCGCCGCGGGCGCTTTGGCCGGGGTCGTCGTTGTAGAGCACGGCCAAGTCGGCCAAGAGGTGCTGGGCGGCCAGCACCGGGTCGGCCTCGTTGAAATGGGCGGTCAAGGACTCGTCGGCCATGGCCGCGTCCATCGGCTCGCGTCCGTCGAGCTGAAAGGTGTTGGTCAACGTGGTGTTGCGGGTCACCGGCTCGAGCAGCGACTCCGGCACGATGAGGTGGTCGACCATCTGATCGACGCGGAGATGGTCGAGAGCGGCTGCGTCGAGGCGCTCGTCGACCAACCGAGTCGTGAGAGTTGGGGCGGTGCCGAACCGCGCCCGGAGGACCTCGGTGCCAGCGGCGATCTGTCGCATCGACTCGCCAGCGAGGCCGGCGTCGATCAGCGACGTGAGGTTGGTGGGCACGAACGTGCCGCCGAGCACCTGGTGGACTGCGTCCCCGCCTTGGCCTTGGGTCAAGGTGGCCAACGTCGCCCGGTCGGCGTCCCGAGGGCTCTCGGCCAGCGCCGCCACCGTTTCCGCGGTGGGCGACAAGGTCAGGGGCACCGGTTGGGCTGCCAGTGCGCCGGCCAACTCCCCGAGCGCCTGGGCCCGGCTGTCGTCGAGGTTGACCGTGCCGTCGGGCTGCACCGCAGGTCGGGCGTGGATGGGCACCAGCGTGGCGACGGTGAGCGGGCCCCCGGTCAGGACGGAGGGAACCTCGATGAGGTGGGTGACAAAGGAGGCCACCGCCTTGCCTCCGCCGCGGGGTCGGAGATCGACTCGGACGGGGTAGACGCCGTCGACCCGCAGATCGGGGACGAAACTCACAACGCGGTTGCCCGCTCCGTCGGTCGGCGCGTCGAGGAGCGACACCACGATCGGCTCCAGCGCTCCCCGGCTACTCACCCGGCCATCGACCGTCGACAGGAACGCAGTGCGGTTGGCCAGCTTCCCGAACACCGTGACGGCCAGTTCGAGTTGGTCGGGGGTCGTGGTCTGGATCTCGACGCTGATGGTGAAGGGTTGTCCTGGTGTCCACCATGTCGTCTGCGAGGCGAGGCTGAGCCGCGCCTGTCGGCGTCTGAGCACCGGCGGGCGTCGTCGTCGCCCCCGGCCCCGCCGCGACCACGAGCACCAAGAGCACGACGAGCACGGCCCCGACGTGGGTCACGGTCGGCAGCAGGCGGGACCGACGGGCTCCTGCGTCAGGCATCGAGGTCGCGGGCGAGCACCGAGAGCCCCGACGGCTCGCGTCGGAAGCCGATGCGCTCATAGAGGGCCAGCGCCCCCTCGTTGGCCAACTGGGTGTTGACCATGGCTCGATCGCACCGCCATCTCCGCAACCAGCGCAACCCGTCGGCGACGAGGATGGTGCCCAGGCCCTCGCGTTGGCGGGCGGGATCGACGGCCAGGCGTTGGAGATAGCCCCGTCGCCCGGCCCGCCCGGTGATGGCGTAGCCGATCACCGTCTCTTGCCCGTCGATCGCGATCCGGAAGCGGGTGTGGGGCGTGGCTGCGAGCGCCTCGTCGAGTCCGGTGTCGTCGAGGCGCCAGAACGGCTCGAAGGCCAGTTGGTCGAGCGCGAGCACGCCATCGCGGTCACGTCGGTTCGCCCGGCGTAGCAACCCCTCGGGTGGCTCGACGCCGGCCGAAGCGTGGAGGTCGTGGGAGAGGAGATGGAGGTGTTCGGTGACGGCAAAGCCAGCAGCGCGGAACGCGCTCTGCTCGCTCGGGCTCAGGGCCCCCGTCACGACCCGCCGGTACCCCTGGCGGGAGAGCGTCCGCAGGCAGCGCCGCACGAAGTCGGCCGACGGGAGGGGAGCGCCGGGCACCGGGTTGAGGTAGGCGATTTCCGAGCTGCCGCGCCAAGGCCCGACCCGGAGCCGCTCACGGCCCGATTCCATCACCTTCGTCGTGCTGGTCACGCTCACGTCGAAAGCGGAGGTTAGGGCAGCGCTGACCCCCGAACGCGGTCGTCCCGCCCGTCAATGCGGTCCCATTTGTCGGACATTCGGCGCTGATGGCCGAGTGCGGCTCAATCTCGGGCCCTCCCGCTCCGATGTTGAGGGCATGCTCGATCTCAACGAGCTGCTCCGTTTCACCGTGGAGCAGCGCGGCTCCGACCTCCACGTCAAGGTCGGTTCGACCCCATACGTCCGTGTCGACGGTCATCTGACGCCGGCTCCGTTCGCCTTCGTGTCCCCTGCAGACACCGAGCGGATGGCCTTTTCGATCATGTCCAAGGACCGGGCCGACGAGTTCGAAGCCGGCAACGAGGCCGACTTCGCCCACAGCGTCTCTGGCCTCGGTCGCTTCCGCGTCAACGTGTTCCGCCAGCGCGGGTCGGTCGGCCTGGTCTTTCGCCGGGTGCTTCCGGGCACACCGTCGTTCGAGTCGCTCGGGCTGCCTCCCGTGGTACGGCGGCTGGCCGACGAGCCCCGGGGGATGGTCCTGGTCACCGGTCCGACCGGTTCGGGCAAGACCACGACCATGGCGTCCATGATCGACCACATCAACGAGACGCGCTCGGTCAACATCGTCACGGTCGAGGACCCGATCGAGGTGCTGCACCCCGACAAGCTGTCGCTCGTCAACCAGCGAGAGATCGGCACCGACACCACCGACTACGCGTCGGCCATGCGCCGGGTGCTGCGCCAAGACCCAGACGTGATCTTCATCGGCGAGATGCGCGACCCCGAGACGGTGTGGGCGGCCCTGGCCGCGGCCGAGACCGGCCACCTGGTGATCTCGACGCTCCACACGACCAACGCCACCGAGACCGTCAACCGGATCGTCGACTTCTTCCCGCCTTTCCAGCAAAAGCAGATCCGCCTCGACGCTGGCGGCCTCGCTGCGCGGTGTCGTGTCGCAGCGGCTGCTCGAGCGGGCCGATGGCACGGGCCGCATCCCGACGACCGAGGTGATGGTGATGACGGGCCGGGTATTCGACCGGATCATCGACCCGGACTCGCAGCACTCGATCGAAGAGGTCATCGCCGAGGGCGAGTACTACGGCATGCAGACCTTCGACCAGAGCCTGTTCAACCTCTACAAGAACGGGCTCGTCGCCCTGCCGCGACGCGCTCGCCGTGTGCTCGCACCCCCACGACTTCCGTCTGCTCTTGCAACAAGAGGGTCTGGCCACCAGCTTCTGAGGTCATCGATCCGACCAGTACCCTCGCTCCCCGTGGTTCCCGAGCGCCTCCTTCCCCTGATCGCCGAGACGCGCCCGCTGGCCGAGCGGTTCGCGGCGGGAGGATTCAGCCTCTATCTGGTCGGCGGCGTCGTGCGCGACGCGCTCCTGAACCGTCTGGGCGACGCCAAGGACCTGGACTTCACCACCGATGCCGACCCCGACGCCATCGAAGCCATCGTGCGTCCGTGGGCCGACGCCGTGTGGGTGCAGGGCAAGCGGTTCGGCACGATCGGGGCCAAGCGGGGCGAGCGCACCTACGAGATCACCACCCACCGGGCCGAGGCCTACACGCCCGACTCCCGCAAGCCCGACGTCGCTCTTCAGCGACTCGATCGAGGCCGACCTCTCGCGGCGCGACTTCACCGTCAACGCCATGGCGCTGCGCCTGGGCGGCGCCGACGGCGACCTCGAGCTGGTCGACCCCTTCGGCGGCGCCGTCGATCTCGCCACCGGACGGCTGCGCACCCCGCTGGCGCCGGAGGAGTCCTTCAGCGACGACCCGCTCCGGATGCTCCGGGCGGCTCGGTTCGTGCGCGGCTACGGCCTGGTGCCCGACGAGGACCTGGTCGCCGCCGTCGACCCGACTGCACGACGCGGCTCGAGATCGTCTCGGCCGAACGCATCCGCGACGAACTCGACAAGTTGATGGTGGTGGCCGATCCCGGACCGGGACTGTGGTTCCTGACCACGACCGGCCTCGCCGGCGAGTTCCTCCCTGAGCTGCCCGCCCTGGGCCTCGAACAGGACCCGATCCACCGCCACAAGGACGTGCTGGCCCACACCATCGCCGTCGTCGCAGAAGACCTCGCCCGACCGCATCCTCCGGCTCGCCGCGCTGTTCCACGACGTGGGCAAGCCGAAGACCCGCTCCATCGGCGCGCACGGCGTGTCGTTCCACCACCACGAGGTGGTCGGCGCCCGCATGACCCGCGATCGCATGCGGGCCCTGCGCTACCCGGTCGACGACATCGAGGCTGTCACGAAGCTCGTCGAGCTGCACCTGCGCTTCCACACCTACAAGATGGGATGGACCGACAGCGCCGTGCGCCGCTACGTGCGCGACGCCGGGCCGCTGCTCGGCGAACTCAACGAGCTCACGCGCTGCGACTGCACCACGCGGAACAAGCGTCAGGGCCGACGAGTTGGCCCGACGCATGGACCACCTCGAGATCCGGATCGCCGAGCTGCGCGAGCAGGAAGAACTCGATGCGATCCGTCCCGACCTCGACGGTCAGCGACGTGATGGACATCCTCGGCGTCAAGCCGGGTCCGGTCATCGGCCAGGCGCTCGCCTACCTCCTCGAGGTGCGGATGGAGGAGGGCCCGCTCGAGCGCGACGAGGCCGTGGATCGGCTGCGTACGTGGTGGGCCGACCAGCCCTCGTGATCGGCTGGGCCCGACGCGGCCGACCGCCGCGGGCCTACGGTGAACCCATGAGCGAGTCCATCGAACGGGCCCGGCAACACCGGGCCGGGCTGCGAGCCACGATCGATCGGGTCGAGCGATCCTTGGCCACCGCCGCCCATGGGCGGGTCGGGGCATGGTCGGCCGATCTCCGCAAAGACCTGACGGAGTTGTCCGACGCTCTCGATCAACACATCGAGTTGTCCGAGTCGCCCGACGGTCTGCTCTCCGACATCGCCGAAGCCGCCCCCCGCCTCGCCCATCGTGTGGCCCAGGCAAAGGACGACCACGTGGTGCTGCGGGCGGCGGTGTTCCATGCGCTCGAGGGTCTTCCCCCCGGCGACGGCGGCGAGGCAGGCGTGGTGTCGGCCCGGGACCGGGTCGTCGAGTTGTTGACGGCGCTCGTGCGCCACCGCCACCTCGGCGCCGACCTCGTCTACGAGGCTTACAACGTCGACATCGAAGCGGGCGACTGAGCGAAGGTCATCCCACTGTGTCGCGATCGGGGTCGTCGGCGACGGCGGCGGCGAGACTGGCCGTCCCACGGGTGAGCAGCCGGTAGAACTGAGAGCGCGACACGCTGAGCTGGGCGGCGGCCAGTTCGTGGCTCGTCCGCCGGTCGAGGTAGGCAACCTCGAGCGCCTGGAGCGCCAGGGTCAGGTCAGGGGTCGCGTCGCGGCCAAGACGGTCGAGGGTGCTGCGCACAACGGAGCGGACGGCCTCGCCTCGTTGCGCCTCGGTGGCTCCCTCCGGCGTCGAGACGAGGTGCAGGAGCAGTGAGGTGGCGAGCCGGCGGTCGTCGTTCCAACTCGCAAGGACACGCCGCACCTCGTTCTCGAGCTCCGACGTGGTCATGGCCTGGGGAAGCGGACGTTCGGTGACGACCGCTTCGATCCAGGCTTCGACGCCGAGGCGGGTGAGGTCGAGCACATAGCCATCCGACGGCGTTTCGGCCGCCCAGGCCGTGTGCCGAGCGCTCTCGACCTGGCGAAAGCCGAGCGCCTTGTACATGGCCTTGAAGGTCGGGACCGCGGTCTGGGCCAGGTACACGTGGTTGCGGGCAAACAACCCGAATAGCTCCTGCAGCAAGGCGCTGATCACCTCACCACGCCGCGCCGCTTGCGAGGCAAGGTGCAACACGTGGATGACCCGGGCGTCCTCGGGTCGAACCGGAAGCGCGGCGACCTCGTCGAGCGAGAAGTACTCGCGGACGACGGGACCGAAGACGGGGTCTGGACACAGGAGTTTGTAGGCGGACGCAGTCATCGGCATGACGGCGCTGAACCCGAGAGCGCCGCCCTCGGTCCCGCGGGCGACCCGAAGTCGGAGGTCCGGGTGGGCGAGCAGGCGCGAGAAGAACGACCGCGCTCCATCCAGTGATGTCTCGTCGGGCGTGACGACGTCCTCACCGCCGAACCCACTTCGCACCCACGCGGCGTAGAGCGGCCACAGTTCCTCGGCGTCGTCGACCGTGCCGGGGACGACCCATACCTCGTCGGGATCTTCCTCATCGAAGAGCATGGCGTGGGCAAAGGCGTTGCTCCACAGGAACAGGCGCTCGGCGACGAGCCACTCGCGCTCGGCCGCGCCAACGACCCGGGCCCGCCTCCGGTAATAGTCGCCGCGGCGTCGTACCAACTCCCGCCACCGCTCCGGTCGCCGCCAGCGAAGATCGGCGGCAAGGAAGTGGCCCACGTCGCTGTGCAGCATCAGCCCGTGGTCAGACGGCCGCACGATCGACAATTGGCACAGGCGGTCGAAGGCGGGCCCGACGTCGTCGAGTCCGGCGATGGCGGAGAGGGTCGCCTCGTCGAAGTGCCGAACGACGGCGCAAGCGTCGAGCAGCGCACGCAGCTCGGGGTCGGGAAGGTCGCGGAGGAGGCGTTCGACAAGGGAGCGGATGCGTAGACGCCACTGAGGCGCAGTGTCGAAGTCGCGTACTTCGAACTGTTGGGCGAGATCGACGGCCATCGAAACCCCGAGTGGGAAGCCGCGGGTGGCGGCGTAGACCTGCTCGACGAGGTCGGAGTCGGTGATCGCATTTCGGGCCAAAAGGGTGGAGGTCTCGGCGCGGGACAACGCGGCCAGCGGCATGGGAAGGATCAGCCGGTGCCACGGCACCTGCTTGCTCAGCGCTCGTCCGACTGGCAGCCGACCAGACACAACGATCTTCACGCCAGGGGCCAGTGATCCCAACAGCGCTTCGAGGAAGGGCGTCAGATTTCCGAGCTGCTCGAACGTGTCGATCTCGAGAAGCGGCTGTGCTGCGTTGATCTCCTCGATGGCCTGGGCAGGGTCGCCACCGGTGAGGGCGTGCAGGAATGCATCGGGATCGGTGGCGATGTTGTAGCCGTCGACGACCATCACCGGCCGGCCCACCGCCTCGGCGCACCGTCGAAAGGCCCGGAGGAGGGCGCTCTTGCCGACGCCCCCGGGCCCGAAGACGTTGAGTACGGCGGGGGCGGGCTCCGGTGAGGCGAGCCAGCGATCGAACTGGGCGAGCTCGGGAACCCGGCCCACGAACATCTGCGCTTCGAGCAGCGCGAGCGTGTCGCCAATCGTTCGAGCTTCGGTCACGTTGTGCCTGCCTTCTTTCGCACCGTACCAGTGACCGTCTCCGCGATCTGGCACAAGGTCGGGACGCTCATGGGACTGGCCCCGGCGTCGACGCGTGTGAACCTGCGGCTACGGGCCGCGATCGGGCGTTCCGTCGGACGCGGTCCGTTTGCCGCATCGATCACACCGAGGACGTACTTCCGATGACCACGAGAAGGGACCCGGTTCCCCCGCCGCCTTCGCTCGATCCTCTGGTCGAGGTGACAGACGAACGCAAGGGTCCGCGCCACCCCTTGGTCTGGGTTCTCCTCTCGGTTCTCGTGCTCGCTGGCCTCCTCGCGTTCTGGAAGTTGCGGGCGGACGACCCAGTGGCCAAGACGGCGCTGGCAACGGCCGCAACCACTGACGCCGGGCTTGCCCGCCAGACCAGCTGCTTCGATGCGGGGTACTTCTATGACGCAGAGGGTGCCTGCTACACCCGTGATCCTGTCGGTCTGTCGGCGGAGGAGTTGGCCAAGGCCCGCGTCGACCTTGCGACGCCGGACGCGACGTCGGATGCCGCACCCGCGCCGCCGGCTGGAGAGCCCGCAGCCCCGGCCCCGCAGCCGGCCGCGCCGGCCGCTCGGCCCGCCGCGGCTCCGGCGCAATCGGCCTCGCCGGCGCCGGCGCCGAAACCGGCAGCGCCTACTCCCCAAGCGCCGGCACCTGCTGCGCAGCCCGCGCCTGCCGCTGCGCAACCGGCGCCGGTTGCCGCGCAACCGGCGGCACCGCAGCCAGCCCCGCAACCGGCCCCGCAACCCAAGGTCACGATCGCCAGCTCGGAGTGGACCTTCGAGATCACGCCCGACCCGCCGCCGGGGCACGACCCCGAGACCTCGAAGTACCTCGTTCGGTTTCAGGTCGACCACGGCACGGTGTCCGGGAGCCGAGCGCGAGCCCAACCTCGAGGCGACCGTGACGTGGAGTGGAACGATCAATGCTGACGGATCGACGAAGGACCTCTCGGCCGCCGCCGAGAACAAGGGGACGTTTTTGTTCCCCCACGCCAAGTTCGAGGGCGCCCACAATCCGCAGAAGATCAGTGGCCGCTACACCCGTGACTACGGCAATGGCAAAAGCGAATCCGGGGCTTTCACCCTGACGAAGCGGAGCTGAGTCGTGGCCCCGAAGCGGCGGCGCTGACGACATGGGTTGGTTCAACAGCGTCATCGACGAGATCGGAGATTTTGCCGAGGACGTGGCCGACGGCGTCCAGGGTTTCGTTGACGCCGTAGTCGACGTGGTCGAGGCGGTCGTCGACTTCGTCGGAAAGGCACTTGGCCCGCTCGGCGAGGTGCTGGCCGCGCTGGCCAAGGTGGCGCTGTCGATAGCCAAGGCACTGGCGAACGGCATCATCACGATCTCGAGGAACATGTGGCGGGCGCTGCGGGCGATCCTGACGGGCGATTGGGACGCCTTGGAGGAAGCCATCGGCCTGGGGAAAGACGGCTGGCTCACCAACATGGTCCAGGACTACATCCCCTTCGGCGGGCTCGTCACGGCAGCGGTGCACTCGATGGCCGGCAACAACAACTACGCCGAGTACGCGGCCACCGTGGGACTCGGGTCGGGCGTCGAAGCGCTGGCCAGCGCGGCCGGCTCCTTGGGAGGGCCGTGGGGCGCAGCACTCGGCAGCGCCGCCGGTTCGTTCGCTCGAAGCGCCATCGAAGGGGGCCTGCGCGGCGAACTCGACCCGGACGTGGCGGTCAAGATTCCCGAGTTCGACCTCAAGAAGGCCGGCAAGGATGCCTTCACCAGCGGCGTCTTCGGAGGGCTGGGGGCCACGAAGCGGGGTGGGCGGGTTACTAGACGGATCAAAGGGCTCGGTCGGCGGGCGCTTGCTGCCACCCCAATCCCCCGGCTCGCTACCGTGGCGAAGCGACTCGCGACGGCGGGGAAGGGCCTGGCCGGCCGGGCTGCGAACGGCCTCAAGGGGCCCGTCCGCCGAGCCGGGAACGGGCTCCGGCGCCTCGTCGGCAAGCCGGAGACGATTCCGCCGCGGATCGGCCCAGGGGGCGCTCGGCTGACGCCGACGACTCACGTGAAAGACCTGCTCGCTCCGGCCGCTCCGCCCACCCGTTTCAAGCGGTTCACGACCAAACTCACCGAGAGCTTTGGGAAGAAAGCGGCAATTGGCACGGCCCAGGAGTTGACCGGGCTCTTCCCGAAGAGCAACGACTCGAGCCGGACGCTGCCGGTCAAGGACCCGGGGCCACAAGCGCTAGCCCCCGAGACCCCCCGCGAGGTCCTGGCTGCGGTTCCGGGGAAGCCATCCGCCGCAGCGACGGCGCTCGTCCTCGTCGCCATCGTCGTCATCGTGATCCCGTACTGCTCCAAGAGGACTCCCGACGCCACCCAGCCGATCGCGGCCGTCACACCTCTCCCTCCCCGGATCGTCAGATCCCCGGCGCCAGCGCTTGGGCCGGGGGCACCCGGCCGGGTCGTGAACCCGGCCAAGCCGATCCCGTCGGGAGCACCGATCCCGTCTGCAACACCGGTCCAGCCGGGAACTCCGGCCACACCGGGCGTCCCCGCTCCGGTGGCCACCCCTCCGAAGTCGAACGCGACCACGACGACCTCGACGACCTCGACGACCTCGACGACCGCCAAGCCGACGAAGACGGATACGCCCACGACGACGGAGCGGCCCAAGCCGGCGGTGCGTGACTGGACGGCACTACTCACCTGCGTTCCCGACAGCGCCAAGGACCATCCGATCCAGCTCCGATTCGGCATGGATGCGTCGACGATCGTCACGGGAACCGTGCATGACCCCTACCTCGACGACTCCCTCACCACCAGTGGCACCATCGACAAGCAGGTGGCGCAACTGCGGACGGACACGTTGACGTCCGGCGTCATTCGTTATGCCGGCAACGTGACCAACGCCTACGACTACATCAGCGGTGTGTGCGACCTGAACTACACCGAAGGCGGTCATGACTACTACTACGAGGGCACCTTCACGATGACCAGAAAGCCCTGACCGGAAGGCGATGACCCAGAAAGAATGATGATGACGAAGCGATCACACGACGCCGAGGAGCTGGTCACCAACGTAAAGCTCACCGAGCTCACCGTTCCGGGCCCCCTCGTACGGCCGATCCCCGCATTCACCATCGGCGTGCCTCAGGGATGGGTCGTGCGCGACTGCCCCGGGGCGATGTTCGTGATGGGCCCGCCCGACACCGACAAGGGTCCGTGGTCGAACGTCACGGTCAGCCACGAGCGAGTTCTGGGGAATGTCACGTTGGAGGACGTGGCTAGGTCCAGCCTGGTCCACCTCGAGGCCGACTACCCCGGTGTGGACGTGCTCGAAGCCACCATCGTCACGTTCGAGCAGACGCACTATGTGCGGACAAGCAACGTCACGATGGACGGGTGGCCCGAATTGCTGAACCGAACAGACTCGTTCGTGTTCGCGCCGGGCCAAGCGGGGCCCGTCGGCGATCTTTTCCACTTCATGTGGTTGAACCCGCGTGACGCAACCGGGCCCTTCGCCGAGCTTTACGCCGCGATGATGGCCACCCTCCACTTCACCTAGAGAAGGCGAATCGGCTCCCGACATGCGATACAGGAAAAAAGACATCGCCATGATCGGCGGTATCCGCCGTATCAACCGGGTGGTGCTGACGCTGTCCGCATTCGCAGTGCTCTTCGCACAGTGCACGGACGACGCGTCGTCGTCGTCCTCGTCGGCGGCAGGGTCGAACGATGCGGTGGCGCGCCAAGTCGAGTGCTTCGAGAACAACCCTCCCCTGTTCTATGACGAAGCCGGCGCCTGCTACTCCGCTGACCCGACCGGCCGTAGCGACGCCGAGAAGTTGTTGCTCGCCGTGACGCCGACAGCCCGTGGCGGCGAGGCGGCCAACGCCATCGGCGGCTCGGCCGCGCCAGTCGCCCCCGGGTCCGCTGCAGGTCCGATCAATCCCGCGCTCGGCGACGAGCCCGTCCGATCCCCGCTCGGCGTCGGGCCCGGTTGACCCCCGACTGTCGACCGGCTCGGGTCGTCCCTCGTCGGCGGCGGGCCAGCGACCAGTCGCGACCGGTGGGACGGTTGGCTCGGCGGGAGCTGCGTCGCCCGCGGGCGCTGCGAATCCTGGAGCTCCGGCGGCACCGGCCGCCCCCGGAGCACGAGGTGGGACGACCGGCCCGAACGCGACGGCGGAAACGACCGCTCCCGCCGCGGTCAGCCCAGCACTCGGCTACATCAAAGAGGACGGCCGCTCCGACACGGTCACCGCGGGACCGGTGGTCGACGGTTTCTCCGTCTGGGTGCATGAGCCCTCACAGACGCTGTACTCCGACTCCTGCGAGGCGCTCACCGCCTTGACCGAGCCTGGAGCGCGCTTCGGTCCGACCGAGACCGCGGACGGCTACGGAAGCATCTGTCCGGACTTCTGAGCGCGGTCAGCCCCTGAGGTCGAGGAGGACCAACAGCACGATCCGGGCCCGGGGCCCGTCGTTGGTGACTTCGTGGGGCTTGGTGTAGTCGAAGATGATCCACTCGCCGTTGATGTACGAACGCCACACGCCGGCGACACGAATGCGGGCGTTCTCACCACCGTCGAGACACAGGGCCGCGGTGGCAAAGGGCCGATCGTGGCGGTGCTTGGCGATCGCGCCACCGGGGGCGAGCAGAGAGAACGAACAGGCCTCCACCGGCCCGAGCGCCTCGACCAAGCTCACGGTCAAAGGGGCGAGGCGTCGGTTCTTCTCGCACACCTCGTCGGGAAAGACGCCGCGGTCCTCGGGCTCGACCCACAACGGCAACGCCCTCCAATCCGAGGCGCCGACGCGTCCGTCGTTGACGGCTGACATGTTCGGGACGGTCGTGAGCGCCTCGGCGCGCACGTCTTGCCACGCGGCGCCCAAGGTCGACAGGTCGCGATACCGGCCCACCGTGATGAACGGGTCGCGTCGCACCCATTGACCGTAGGTGAGGCGACCGGCCGCTGTGCCAAGATCGCCCACGATGCCCGTCCCGTCCGACGACGTCCGCTACGGCGTGATCGGCACCGGGATGATGGGGATCGAGCACCTCCGCAACCTGCAGGCACTCGATGGGACCCGGATCACTGCGCTGGCCGATCCCCACCCACCTTCGCTCGACGCCGGCATCGAGACCATGGGTGGCGCGGGCGCCGGCGTGGTCGGGTTCGCCGACCATCGCGACCTTCTCGCTTCCGGACGTTGTGACGCGGTGGTGATCGCCTCGCCCAACATGACCCACGTCGACGTGCTCGCCGACGCCTTGGCCACCGACCTGCACGTGCTGGTCGAAAAGCCGCTGTGCACGACGGTGGACGACTGTCGTTCCACCATCGCCGCGGCAGAGGGCCGGCGGGGCATCGTGTGGGTCGGCCTCGAGTATCGCTACATGGCGCCGGTGGCGCGTCTCGTCGACGAGGTGCGGGCGGGCACGGTCGGCCAACTGCGCATGCTCTCGATTCGCGAGCACCGTTTCCCGTTTCTCCGAAAGGTGGGCGACTGGAACCGGTTCAACCGCAACACCGGCGGCACGCTGGTCGAGAAGTGCTGCCACTTCTTCGATCTGATGTGCCTCGTGACGGGTAGCCGGCCGACGGCGGTGCTTGCTTCCGGCGGCCAAGACGTGAACCACCTCGACGAGGCCTACGACGGCGAGCGGCCCGACATCCTCGACAACGCGTTCGTCATCGTCGAGTTCCCCGGAGGGGTGAGGGCGCTGCTCGATCTCTGTATGTTCGCCGAGGCCACCCGCAACCAGGAGGAGTTGGTGGCCGTGGGCGATGCCGGCAAGGTCGAGGCGCTGATCCCCGAGGACATCCTGCGGATCGGCCGGCGGGGGACGCACTGGATCGGCGGAGTCGACGAGCGCCCGGTGTACGACGACCGGGTCGCCTATCAGGGCTTCCACCACGGATCGAGTTATCTCGAGCACGTCGGGTTTCTCGACGCCATCCGCAGCGGAGGTCCGCCGGCGGTCACCCTCGACGACGGCCTGTGGTCGGTGGCCATCGGGGTGGCCGCGCAGCGATCGATCATCGAGGGGCGCCGGGTCACGATGGATGAGGTCCTGTCGCCATGAACGACCCCCAGCCATCCCGCCAGTCGCTGGTCGACGGCACGCCCCGCGCTTCTCGTCGAAGGTCGCGACCCGGTCGGCCCGCTGGCGCTGGGTTGTTGGCGGATGGTCGACCGCGCCCAGGCCCGCGAAACGGTCGCCTCCGCCCTTGACGCCGGCATGAACCTGGTCGACACCGCCGACGTGTACGGGCTCGACTGGGGCGGGGCCGGGTTCGGCGACAACGAGGCGATCCTCGGCGATGTGCTGGCGGCCAACCCTTCGTGGCGGGACCGTATCGTCCTCGCCACCAAGGGCGGCATCATCCCCGGGGTTCCGTACGACTCGAGCGATCGATGGTTGCGCCAGGCGTGCGAAGACTCGCTGCGCCGCCTGCAGATCGACGTCATCGACCTCTACTTCGTGCACCGTCCCGACCTGTTCACGCACCCCGGTGACCTGGCGGCCACGCTGTCGTCGCTGGTCGATCGGGGCCTCGTGCGCGCCGTCGGGGTGTCGAACATGACCGTGGCTCAGGTGGCGGCGCTCAACGCGGCGTTGGGGTGGCCCGTCGCCGCCAACCAAGTCGAGCTTTCGGTGGCCCACCTCGCCCCGTTGCGCGACGGCACGTTTGACCGCGGGTACTCCGACGGCACAACGGTGCTGGCCTGGAGCCCGTTGGCCGGCGGACGCATCGAGCGCGGCGAGGGCGTGCGCCCGGCCCTGATCGACGCCCTCGACGACCTCGCGGCGCGGGAGGGCGTCGATCGGTCGACAGTGGCGCTCGCCTTTGTCCTCGCCCTGCCCGGTCGGCCCGTGGCCATCGTCGGCACCCAGCGCCCCTCACGGTTGGCGGCCGCCGGGGCGGCCCTCACCGTCACGCTCGACCGGGCCGACCTGTACCGATTGATCGAGGCGTCCGAGGGTGTCGCGCTGCCGTGACCGTTCCCGAGATCGCGTGGTTCGGCGCCCTCTGCGACGACGACTACGAGTGGCTCGGCGTGCCCGATCCGAACTTGGTCAGCAGTTGGGAGCACTGCCGGTCGATCGTGTTGGCGGCCGAGGAGGGCGGTTTCGACAACGTGTTGTTGCCGTCGGGCTACGCCCTGGGTATCGACAGCACCGCGTTCGCGGCCGCCATCTCGCCGATCACGCGCCGCATCCGACTCCTGCTCGCCGTCCGCATCGGCGAACTCGTCGTGCCCCAGTTGGCTCGCCAACTCGCCACCGTCGACCAGATCGCCGGCGGCCGCCTGACGATCAACATCATCTCGAGCGACGTCCCGGGCGAAACCACCCTCTCCTCCGACGCCCGCTACCGCCGCACCGCCGAGGCCATGGGCGCTCTCCGCTCGCTGCTCGACGGCGAGGGCGTGTCGATCCACGGCGAGTTCCTCGATCTCGACATCGAGCCACCCCGCCTCGGGCCGGTCGCCGGTCGCTGCCCGCCGTTCTATTTTGGCGGCTTGTCCGAAGCGGCTCGTGACTGTGCGGCGGCGGGGGCCGACGTCTATCTGATGTGGCCCGACACGGTTGCCGCCGTCGGCGACGTGATCGCCGACGTCAGCGGCCGAGCGGCGGCGGCCGGTCGCCGCCTGCGCTTCGGGTGGCGATCCCACGTGATCGTTCGCGAAACCGAGGACGAGGCTCGGGCCGCGGCTCGCCGCCTGCTGTCAAGGCTCGACGACGAGGAAGGAGCGCGCATCCGAGGTCGCTCGCTCGACAGCGCCTCGACCGGCGTGCGCCGCCAGGCCGAGTTGCGCGAAGGCGCCGACGACGAGGGGTACGCCGATCGTCACCTGTGGACGGGCGTGGGCCGGGCTCGGAGCGGTGCTGGAGCCGCCATCGTCGGCGACCCCGACCAGGTCCGCGGTCGGATCCGCGAACTGCATGAGGCCGGCATCGACTCGTTCATCCTCTCGGGTTACCCCCATCTCGCCGAGTGCGACCGCGTCGCCCGCCACGTGCTCGCCGGCCTCGACCACGCCCCCCTGACGTTCTGACCCCCGCCGTTCTCCCCGCCTGCTCCTCCGCATTGATGTGGCCGAAGTGGCCGCCGCCACAGCCACCGCAACGGGTTGGAACGACCGCTTCGGCCACTCCAACGGGTTGGGTCAGACCCCTTCTTTTCGGGCCCGGATGATCAGGGTGCGGGGCACGTAGCGGAACGTCTCGCGCCAGAAGATCGAACGAGGCCCGCTGGCCGTCGGCTCGGGCTCGACGATGAGGTCGACGCCGTACCCGGCCCGGTGCAGACCCATGTAGAGATCGGCGATGGTGTGGTGGAAGTCGGTGAAGGTGATGCCGTTCCACTCGTAGTCGATCGGCGACCGGTCGAAGTACGAGCGGCGCACGAGCAGCGGCGTGTCGGCGTCGTCGTCGAGCATGTCGTAGGCCGGGTGAGGGAGCGAGAACACGAGCGGCGCGCCCGGCTTGAGCACTCGGTGTACCTGCCGGAACACGCGGTTGAGGTCGTCGACGTAGCCGAAGGAGTACGACGAGAACACGAGGTCGATCGAGTCGGCGCGGACGAAGGCGAGGTCGGCGAGGTCACCGTGGTGCAACTCGACCTTGACGTTCTCGCGCTCGGTGAGGCGACGGGCGAACGCCAACTGTTCGGCCGAGAAGTCGACGCCGATGGCCACTGCGCCCTGTTTGGCAAACGCGATCGAACACTGGGCGCCGCCACAGCCGAGCTCGAGCACCCGCTTGCCCGACAGGTCGCCCAACAGCCGAAGATCGGCCTCGCTCGGGATGTCGGGGCCGTAGTGGGCCACGTCCGTCGGGAGCGCGGCCCCCTGCTGGTACGCGCTCGAGTGTCGATCCCAGGCGGCGGCGTTGTCGGTCGGCACCGTCGAAGCGTAGGCAGAATGGCGGTCCGTGCGGCGCATCCGGGTGGTGAGCTTCAACATCCTCCACGGGGTGCGCGCCGATGGGAGCGGCGAGATCGACGTTCCTCGGCTGATCGAGGCCGTCGCCGCGCTGGGGCCCGACCTGCTGGCCCTTCAGGAGGTCGACGTCGGCGTGCCACGTTCACGTCGGGTGGATCAGGCTCGGGTCGTGGCCGATGCGCTCGGACTCGACGTCGTGTTCGGCAAGGCGAGCCGGGTCGGCATCATCGGCCGGTACGGCAATGCGTTGTTGGTGCGCGGCTTGATGGTCGGCACCGAGGTCGTCCGGCTGCCACGGATCGGGCGGTCCGAGCGACGGTCGGCGATCTTGGCCACGGCCCGGATCGACGGCGTCGCCGAGTTCGCCGTCGCCGCCACCCATCTGGGGATCCACCGTCCCGAGGTTCACCGCCAACTCGACGACGTCGTGCGCAGGTTGGCGGTCCGAGCGGGGGGCGGTCCCATGGTGCTGCTCGGCGACCTCAACCTCGAGGCCAGCGAGGTCGCACCGACCGTCGAGGCGGCCGGCTTGGTGCTGGCTGACACCAAGGCGTCGACCTATCCCAACCGATCCCCGCGGGCCCGCATCGACCACGTCGCCGTCGGGGGCGGCGTGGCCATCAACGCCGTCTCGGTGGTGGCCACCGACAGCTCCGATCACCGCGCCCTCGTGGTCGAGCTCACGCTCCCTTGAGAGCTACGCGGCCATCCCGACGATCGGCTGGTTGAGGCGGATGGCGCCGGTGGAGCCGAGGAAGGGGGCGTCGCCGAAGGTGAAGATGCCGCCGTCGGAGGCGACGAGCCAGTAGCCGTCGCCGGTGGGGGTGGCGGCCATGCCGACGATGGGCTGGTTGAGGCGGATGGCGCCGGTGGAGCCGAGGAAGGGGGCGTCGCCGAAGGTGAAGATGCCGCCGTCGGAGGCGACGAGCCAGTAGCCGCTGTCCGGTGGGGGTGGCGGCCATGCCGACGATGGGCTTGGTTGAGGCGGATGGCGCCGGTGGAGCCGAGGAAGGGGGCGTCGCCGAAGGTGAAGATGCCGCCGTCGGAGGCGACGAGCCAGTAGCCGTCGCCGGTGGGGGTGGCGGCCATGCCGACGACGGGCCTGGTCAACGGTCCCTGGACCGAACCGAAGTCACCGGCGCCCCAATAGCCATAGACCTGCCCCGTGCCCGTGACCTGCCAGTAGCCGCTGCATGTCGACGCCGCCGTGATGGCGACCACCGAACCAGGCTGGGTCATGGCGGAGTGGCCGTCTTGGCCGGCGGTGCCGCCCGGACCGAAGTGCGAGACCGAGCCGTCGTCTCGCGACGTCCAGTACCCGACCTTGTTGGGCGGGGTGGCCAGCCCGACCGCCCGACGAAACGTGGATGGAGAGGCGCCCTCGAAGCCGTGACGCCCGAACGTGAAGATCCCTCCGTCGGCGGCCACGAGGCGATAGCCGACCGGGAGCGACGACGGCGGCCACGACGGTGCGTCGGCGCTACAGCTCGACCAGCCGAGCGAGGTGAGCTCGACGTCGTTGCCGTCGCCGCCGGCATACGAGATTCGCCACCGCTCGCCGTACGGCGCGAAGACACTGCCCTCGGGCAGGTCGGCGAACGTCCCCGTGACGGGCCCCGGAGTGCGCTTGTCGACGATCCGGATGACTTCGCCCTCGCTGTTGTTCGACGGCATGGTCACGTCGAGGCGAGCGCCGCCCAGGTCGATGTCGTCGACGATGAGTCGCGACTCGCGATACGGGGCCTCGAGCGTCGCGCCCGGCGCCAACACCACTCTCCCTGCGGTCAACGACTCGGGGCCGAACGCGCCGTAGGAGCGCGCCAGCGAGATCACCCCGCCATCGGCCCGGAAGTCGCTGAGGGGTCCTGGACCGGAGAGGCGGCCGCCGTGGAGGGTGAGCGGCGCCTCCCAGCGCGACTCGGCGAGCACTGCGCCGGCGTACACGTCGAGTGAAGAGTCGCTCGTCACCCCCGGACGCAGGAACAGATCTCCGCTTCCCCGCTTGACCACGGCGCCCCGACCGGTGAAGGGACCGGGGATGAAGCGACCGCTTCCGTCGAAGGTCAGCGTGTGTCCCTGAAGATCGATGCCGTCGTCGGCGACGACATCGGCCGGTCCGTTGCCCCAGGTCTGGTCGCCGAGCACGGTGACAGGCATGAGGAACCCGACCGTGTAGCCCTTCGGGGCCGCCGCGGTGAGACCCCGGAGTATGCCGACGGGCTCTCCGTCGACCTGGCAGTTGGGTCCGAACGTGATCGAGCCGATGTCGAGGCGCGGTGAGATGTCGTTGGCACCGCAACCCTGGCCGAACGGGAAGTGGAGGTCGTCGCCTGCCCGCGGCGCCCGCCCCTCTTGCCAATTCGTCGCCCGCGACCAGTACAGCGGCGTGGACGTGTCGGCCCACGTCATGGTGGCGGCGTGCGCGGGCGTCGGGATCGCCACCACCGAGGCGATGGCGAGGGCGGCGACGATGACCCGTCTGAGGCGGAGCACGTGAGCGACGGGGCGGAGGTTCAGGCGACGATTTCGCTGGTCTGCATGACCGGCGAGATCGACGTGTAGTTGGCGATGTCGGCAATGACGGCACCGGTGCCGGGATCGCTCATGGCGGAGTGCAACGCCTCGGGCGAGTCGAACGTGAAGTGCACGGCGGCCACGTAAGGGCCGTCGACACCCTTGTCGATGTCGGCGCCGGCCAGGCCCCAGGTCTTGATGGCCAGGGGCACGTGGTTGTCGCGGTAGTAGTCGTGGTCGAAGGATGCGCCTTCGGTGGCCGGGTAGAGGACGCTCAAGCGGATCATGTCGGCAGTCTTATCCCGTTCAGTCCGTGAGGCCCGGGGTGGGCTCCGTGGGCCACGGTGCGACGGAGCAGGAGCGAAGGTCGGTGGAGTCGAAGCACTACCCATGGCTCGACGACCCCGAAGCCGGCTGGCGCGTGCGTTCATGGTCGCCGCGCTGCTCGTTGCCCTCTTCGTCGCCGCGCCGGTGCGGGCGGCGACGCCCCCGTCGGCGACGCTGGACCGGCCCGGGCAGCGGGTCGAGTGGACCGGGGGGCCCTTCACGGGCTCGAACCCGGTCAATGATCCGCTCGGCGCGACCGAACCCTGTGCCTCGTCGACGACGCCGGGCTGCGACCGATTCACCGTGACCGTCTCGCCTCAGCCCGGGCCGACGACGTTGGTCGTCAACGTCACGACCAAGAGCGGCGACGTCGACGACTACGACCTCTATGTGTTCCACAACGGCGTGCAGGTCGGGCAGTCAGCGCAGCAGGGCACACCCGCAGCGGGCGAGTCGGTTGCCGTCGGGCTGCCCTCCGGGACGTACGAGGTGCGAGTGCAGGCGTACGCCGTGGCTCCCGGATCGACCTATGCGGGGTTCGTTCGCCTCGACACCGGCGGAGAGCGCACCTTTGACGAGGCCGGCCAGGACTGCCTCGAACTCGTGCCAGCCAAGGTTGGCGTCGCCGGGTTGACCGACGACGGTCGCCGGGTGGCCGTCGACGTCACCGTGCTTGTCGACACCGGCATCAGCGAGTCGCGGGCGCGCGAGGTGATGACGTACGCGAAGAAGTCGTACGCCCCCCTCGGAATCGATCTCGAGGTGACGCGGTACGTCGCCGTCAACGCGCCCTCCGATGGCACGGCCAAGAAGGGTGATCTGACCGTTGGCACGGCCAGCGGCGACGCCATGTTGGCCTTCGCCAAGGGCCTGCTCGGTGGTGTCCGGCCTCCGGACAGCGACGTGGTCTACGTCCTCACTGACAAGGACCTCTACTCGGGCACCTCGGACACCCGGGATTACGGCCTGCTGGGTCTGGCCGACTGCATTGGCGGCGTCCGTTTCGACAACCACGCGTTTGCCACCGGCGAACTCGGCGACGACCTCGCCTTCGCCGTCGGCCCCGCGACGTTCCTCGGCAACGCTGGATCCAAGACGGCGTCACACGAGATCGGTCACCTGCTGGGCGCCCATCACCACTACTTCGATTGCGCCGAGGGCCTCGCCGAGGAGACGACCGACCAGCGCGAAGTGTCGCCGTGCACGATCATGGCGCCCTTCGTCGACCTGGGCAGCATCAACTTCGGGATCGTCGACGGCGCCGCGGTGCGGGGCCATGCGGTTGCCTACGCCGGCGACAACGACGCGCTGGCCGCCGCAGCCCGGACCCAGGCTGAGCAGTCCGCGGCCCGAAGCGGGAGCACGGGCTTTCCTGGCCCCGGCTACGCGCTGTTGGGCGAAGACGGCGGCATCTTCACCTTCGGCGACGCCGGCTTCTTCGGCTCGACCGGAGGGCAGCGACTCAACTCCCCCGTCGTCGCCATGGCCTGGACGCCGACCGGCAAGGGCTACTGGGTCGTCGCCCGCGACGGCGGCATCTTCACGTTCGGCGACGCCCGGTTCTTCGGCTCCACCGGCGGGATGAAACTCAACGCGCCGATCCTGGGGATGGAATCCTCACCGACCGGCCACGGCTATTGGTTGGTGGCCTCCGACGGCGGCATCTTCACCTTCGGCGACGCCGGATTCTTCGGCTCGACCGGCGACCGGAAGCTCAACGCTCCGGTGGTCGGACTCGGCACCACGGGCTCGGGCCGCGGCTACTGGTTGGTGGCCTCCGACGGCGGCATATTCACCTTCGGCGACGCCCGCTTCTTCGGCTCGACGGGCGACCGCAAGCTCAACCAACCCGTGTTCGATCTGGCGGCGACGGCGTCTGACGGCGGCTACTGGTTGGTCGCACGCGACGGCGGCGTGTTCACCTTCGGCGACGCCGCATTCTTCGGCTCCACGGCGGGCGGGAGCGGGGTCGTCGTCGGCCTCGACGCCACTCGTTCCGACCGCGGCTACTGGATCGCCAACCGCTCTGGGTTCGTCTCGAACTTCGGGGATGCACCGGCGTTGGGCGACCTCCGTTCACAGCGATTGAACGCCCCGATCGTCGGGTTCTCCGCCTCGCCATAAGCGATCTGAGGTGTCATCCTGGGCTTTGGTGGGAATGTCCGATCGGTCCGTTTTGCACGGACTGCCGACCCCGGGGGAGGACCCCATGCCCACCACACGTGCCGTGCACCGCTTCGCCGGTGCCGCCTTGGCCGCCCTGTTGGCGGTCGCCGCTTTCGCTGCCCCGGCCTCTGCGGCCGCGCCAAGCGATCCCCTCTACGCCAAGCAGTGGGGACCACAGCAGGTACACGCCCCCGAAGCTTGGCCGACGTCGACCGGCGCGGGCACGATCATCGCCGTCGTCGACAACGGCGTCGACCGGACGCACGAGGACCTCGCCGGCAAGGTGCTCCCCGGGAACACGTTCGTCGACTGCGGTGATGCAGGATGCGGCAACGGCGACTGGTTCCCCAACGACAACCCCAACGACGAGCCCGCGCATGGCACGCACGTCGCCGGGATCGCTGCCGCCGTCACCGGCAATGGCGTCGGTATCGCCGGCGTCGCGCCCGACGCACAGATCCTTCCGGTCCGAGTCCTCGGTCCCGACGGCGGTTCGTTCGAAGACATCGCTCGGGGCATTCGGTGGGCGAGTGACCACGGCGCTGACGTGATCAACATGAGCATCGGCGCGTTGCCAGGAACGCAGGCGCTTGTGATCACGGGCCAGATCACCGACGTGACCGACGCCGTCGCCTACGCCGCCTCCAAGGGGGTCGTCGTCGTGGTCGCCGCCGGCAACGAGTCGTTCCCGCTCTGTGCCGAGCCGTCGTTCGACGACGCGGTCATCTGCGTCACGGCGACCGACAAGCGCGAGGCGCGGGCCGCGTATTCGAACGAGCCGATCAAGCCCGACCTGCGCACGCTTGCTGCCCCGGGAGGGTCGGCCCTCCCCATCTGCGGTGAGGACATCCTGTCGACGGTGCCCGCCGGGCGAGCGCCGAAGGCGAGCGCAGACACTTGCGGCTGGGGGCCGAAGTACAACTACGAGGAGATGGCGGGCACTTCGATGGCCGCCCCCCACGTCGCCGGCGTCGCCGCGCTGGTGGCGGCCCGGGGTTGTTCGGCCGAACAGAACGTGGCCGCGCTGCTTGCCACCGCCCGCCAGCCTGTGACCGGCACGCGCGGCGCGTACACGCCGGTTTACGGCTACGGGATCGTCGACGCCGCCGCCGCAGTGGCGGCGGCCACGACGTCGTGCCGCTGAGGTTCAGCCCACCGGGCTGAGGGTTCGCCCGTCGGCGTGGCGGGCGAACCGGTCCTGGGTGGGCCCGTTGGTCGGGGCCTCGTCCTCCCACGGCCAGCCGCCGAACCCCGTGTCCTGGTAGTCCTCGAAGGCCTGCTGGATCTCGGCGCGGTGTTCATCACGAACGGGCCGTAGCGGGCCACCGGCTCGCCGATGGGCACGCCCTGCAGGAGGAGGGCGTCGACCTCGGCGGCGCCCGCCGTCAGCGTCACCGCCTCGCCGGCCTGGACCACCACGCCGGTGTCGTTGCCGACCTCGGTGCCGGCCACCTGCAGCGTGTCGCCCTCGAACACGTAGAGCACGCGCACGGTGTCGTCGCCCCGGCGGGCGGCGGGCAGCGTCCACGTCGCCCCGGGCTCGAGGCGGAGGTGCCAGATGGCGACGTCGGCGTCGTGATCGGGCCGCACAGGAGTCGGGCGGCGGCGGCGGGGCGGTCGCTCCGTCGAGGTCGCCGGCGATGACGCGTGACCTCGGTCGAGCGGCCCGCGATCGTCGGTGACGTGGTGGCGTCGGAGGTCGTCGTCCCAGAGCATCGTGAAGTACGGGTCGACCAGCTTGTCGGCGGCGGGCAGGTTGAGCCAGATCTGGAAGAGCTCGAGCGGGTTGGCGCGTTCGCGTTCGAGCAGCGGGAACATCTCGGCGTGCACGATGCCGCTGCCGGCGGTGAGCCACTGGACGTCGCCACGGCCGAAGCGGGCGGCGGCGCCGAGCGAGTCGGCGTGGTCGATGAGGCCCTTGCGGACGTAGGTGACCGTCTCGAAGCCGCGGTGCGGGTGGCTGGGGAAACCCGGGCACGAGCAGGCCGTGGTACATGCTCCAGCCGTCCTGGCCGGAGAAGTCCTGACCGAGGTCGCGGTCGTCGATCGGCAACGGCGGGCGCCAGCCGCTCGTCGCCGGCCGGGTAGGCGTCGTCGTGGTGGGCGCAGAAGAGGAACGGGTCGACGGTCGGCCATTGCGCGCCGAGCGGAACGGTCTGCACGACAGGACTGGAGGTATCCATGACGCTCCCTTCCAACATTGTTGCGTCCACAACCATTCCCCACCCACCGTTTTGGGCAGCACCAGAGCGCGATCGCGCTCTCACGCTTCCCAAAACAGGTGGAGGGGGCTATTCGTTGGCGAAGGTTTCGACCATCTCGCGAGCGACCTCGTCGCGGTACTGCACGGGGGGCGACTTCATGAAGTAGGCCGAGGCGCCCATGACGGGTCCGCCGAGGCCGCGGTCCTTGGCCACCTTGGCCAAGCGCAGGGCGTCGATGATGACGCCGGCCGAGTTGGGCGAGTCGTGGACCTCGAGCTTGAGCTCGACCATCAGCGGGACATCACCGAAGTTGCGGCCCTCGAGGCGGATGAAGGCCCACTTGCGGTCCTCGAGCCACGGCACGTGATCCGACGGCCCGATGTGGACGTCGCGGTCGGTGATGCCCTGGTCGATCTGCGAGGTGACCGACTGGGTCTTGGAGATCTTCTTCGACTTGAGCCGCTTGCGCTCGAGCATGTTCATGAAGTCCATGTTCCCGCCGAAGTTGAGCTGATAGGTGTGGTCGATGGTGGTGCCCCGGTCCTCGAAGAGGCGGGCCAACGTCCGGTGGACGATGGTGGCGCCGACCTGGCTCTTGATGTCGTCGCCCACGATGGGCACGCCGGCGTCGGTGAACTTCTGGGCCCAGACGGGGTCGGAGGCAATGAAGACCGGGATGGCGTTGACGAAGGCGACGCCGGCGTCGAGACACGCCTGGGCGTAATGCTTCTGGGCGTCTTCGGAACCGACCGGGAGGTAGGAGACGAGCACGTCGGCGCCCGAGTCGCGCAGAGCCTGGGCCACATCGACGGGCTCGAGGGGCGACTCCTCGGCCACCTGGCGGTAGAACTCGCCGAAGCCGTCGAAGGTCGGGCCCCGCTGGACGGTGATGCCGAGATCGGAAACCTCGGCGAAGCGGATCGTGTTGTTGATGTCGGCGTAGATGGCCTTGCCGAGGTCGAGACCGACCTTGGTCGCGTCGACGTCGAAGGCGGCGACGAACTCGACGTCGCCCACGTGGTAGCCGCCGAGGACGACGTGCATGAGCCCCGGCACGCGCTCGGCCGGATCCGCGTCCTTGTAGTACTCGACACCCTGGACCAGCGAGCTGGCGCAGTTGCCGACGCCGGCGAGGGCGACCTTGATGGGGTTCTTGGTGCTCATGATGGTGATCCCTTCTCTGCTTCGATCAGTCGGTCGAGCCACGAGATGTCGTGCTCGGTTGCTTCGTTGCTGTGTTCGAGGAGCGAACGGCGGTAGCGGTCGAGCCGGTCCTTGCGGGTACGGCCGGCGGCTCGGGCTTGGGCCAAACGCTCGATGAGGTGGGCCCGACGGCGTTCGAGCACGCCGAGGCGGGCCTCGGGCGACAAGAAGCCGGCGAACGCGAGCTTGAGGGTGAAGGCCCGGTCGTCGTCGACGGGGCTCTCGGCCAGGAGTTGCTCGAACACGCCTTGGCCGTGCTCGGTGATGCCATAGACCTTGCGGGCCCGTCCGCCCGAGGCCGACGCGCTGCGCCGACGGGCAGCGAAAGCGGCGAGTTCGCCGCCGAGTGAGCCGGTCATGGGAGTGGGGCGACCGGCCAGCGACTTGGCCTCGACGGCCTTGACCGCGCCCGAGGCCTCCAGGCGCTTGAGGGCGGGATAGAGCGAGCCGAACGAGGCGCCCGAGAAGGGGCCCAGGGTCTCGCCCAGTCGCTTCTTCAGTTCGTAGCCGTGGAGCTCCTGTTCTTGGAGGAGCCCCAGGATGGCGAGTTCGAGCACGGGTCCGTTTCGGGTAAGTGGAGCGATTCGATGTATCGCTTCGATATAACGGTACAGCATGGTGGGCGGTTGTCCAACCGGGGCGAGGGGGCGATCAGACGCCGGTCGCCGGTACCCTTGGGACCCGATGACCTTCCGCCCCGACGCCGTCGGCGGCCTGCCGTCCGGGGGCCGGCCGGGCGTGCTCGACTACCGCCTGGCCCGCAACGCCGTACTCAAGGAGTACGGCCGCGGTCGGTTGTCGCGTCTCGATGTCTGTGATGCCCACCCCGAACTCCTGCGCAACGCCATCCACTGCGGCGTGCTCACCGGCGACCCGTGTCCGGTGTGCGAGGCGAGCGAGACCCTGGTCCACGTCACCTACGTGTTCGGCGGACGGATGCCTGCCGGCGGCCGGTGCATGCTGAGCGAGAACGAGCTGTCCAAGCTCGATCGGGGTCGCGCCGAGTTGGCCGCCTACGTGGTCGAGGTGTGCCGCGACTGTCATTGGAACCACCTCGTCCGCTCCTTTCCCGTCGGACAAGGCGCCCGCCCGGGACGTACCCGGCCCTAGATGCCGAGCCGCCCCTCTGGGCCGGCGACGAAGCCGCACCGCCGCTCGTTCGTCTGGCGCTTTCGCCGACCCCTGTTCCTCCTCGGACTCCTCGCCTTCACGGGGGTGGCCGGAACCCTCTTCCTGTTGACCCAGGTGCCGCTCCCGCCGGCGGCCGAGCAGGCCCAGACCACGTTCATGACCGACGTGCACGGTGCTCGGCTCGCCTCCATCGACGGGGGCGAAGACCGCGTGCCGGTGCGCCTCGCCGACGTACCGCCGGTGATGGTCAACGCCGTGCTCGCCACCGAAGACCGCAACTTCTTCCGCCATGGCGGCCTCGACCCCGTCGGCATCCTCCGGGCCACCTGGGCCGACCTGCCGCGGCCGGTCGCTCCAAGGAGGTTCGACCCTCACCCAGCAATATGTGAAACAGACGTTCCTCGACACCAAGGAGCGCACTGTGGTGCGCAAGCTGCGCGAGGCGTCGTTGGCGGTCAAGCTCGAGCGGCGGTACTCCAAAGCGGAAATCCTCGAGCGGTACCTCAACACCGTCTATTTCGGACGAGGCGCGTACGGCGTCCAGGCGGCCAGCCACGCGTACTTCAACCACGACGTGGGCGAACTCGATGCGGGGCAGGCCGCATTCCTCGCCGGGTTGATCCGATCGCCCGAGTCGGCCGATCCCGAACGCAACCTCGCGCTCGCCACCACCCGACGAGACCGGTCTCTCGTCGCCATGCGCCAGACCGGCGCCCTGAGCGGGGCCGAGTACAAGCATCTCGTGGCCGTGCCGCTGGAGACGGCGGTCATCCAGCGCGGGCAACGTGAACCCGAGATCGTGGGCGCCGACAAGGGCTCGAGCTATTTCGTGGAGTACGTCCGGGCCGAGTTGGTGCGTCGCTACGGCGAGCAGGTGACCTACCAGCGGGGCCTGCGGGTGAAGACGTCGCTCGATCCCAAACTCCAGGCCGAGGCCTACGACGCCGTCTATGGGACCCTCGACCGCGATGACGATCCGGCCGGTGCCCTGGTCAGCATCGACAGCGAGGGCCGGGTGGTGGCCATGGTTGGTGGACGCGACTTCACGGTGTCGAAGGTCAACTTCGCCGTGGGTCGAGAGGGCGGGGGGTCGGGCCGCCAGGCTGGTTCGACGTTCAAGCCCTTCGTGCTCGCCACGATCGTGCGCGAGGGCTATTCGGTGCTCTCGACATTCCCGGCGCCCCCGTCGATCATCCTTCCCAAGGCCAACGACGGCAAGGACTATCCGGTGGCCAACTACGAGGATTCCGACTTCGGCGCAAGCCTCAACCTCGTCGACGCCACGGCCAACTCGGTCAACACCGTCTACATCCAGGCGCAACTCGCGATCGGCGCCGACAAGGTCGTGAAGATGGCCCACGACGCCGGGATCACGTCGGAACTCGAGCCCAACGCATCGCTCGTCCTCGGCACAGAGGAGGTGTCGGTCCTCGAACTGACGTCGGCCTACACGACCTTCGCCAACCGCGGCGTGCATCGCGCCCCCCGGACCATTCTCGAAGTGCGTCGCAGCGACGGCACGGTGCTTTCACCCGAGCACCAGTCGGAAGCCAAACGGGTTCTCGACCGAGCCGATGCCGATGTCGTCACCCACGTGCTCCGCCAGGTCGTCCAGCGGGGCTCGGGCGCTCGGGCCAAGTTCGGCTACCCCCTGGCCGGGAAGACGGGCACGACCCAGGACTTCGGCGATGCCTGGTTCGTCGGTTACACGCCCAAGCTCACCACCGCCGTCTGGATGGGCTATCCCGAAGGCAACAAGCGCAAGATGACGAGGGTGCGTGGCATCCGGGTCAACGGCGGCTCGTTCCCGGCCCAGATCTTCAAGACCTACATGACGGCGGCGACGGCCGACGGCGACTACGTCGGCGACTTCGTGACGGTCAAGAAGTTCACCGGGAAGCGGCTCCCGGCCCCCACCAAGGGTGTCGTCCTGCCGACGACGACGACCTCGTCGACGACCACGACGTCGACGACGCCGACCACCTCGACGACACCGACGACGGTGGTCGCCCCTCCGACAACGACCACGGCCAAGCCAGCGGCCACGACCACGACGGCTCCTGCCTCGGGGTCGACCACGACGACCACCGCCCCAGCCCAGGCGGCGGCATCCCCGTCGACCACGGCCAGGGGGCCGAGCGGGTGAGTCGGGTCGCGTTGGTGGCGCAGTTCGATTCTCTCGACACCCACGGCGACGGGCCCCCTCTCGTCGCCGCGCTCTTGGGCCGCGGCATCGATGCCGAGGTGGTGGCCTGGGGCGGCGACCGCGACTGGGCGACCTTCGACGGCGTCATCGTGCGCAACGCCTACGACTACCTCGACCGCCTCGAGGAGTTCCTGGCGTGGGCGGCACGCGTCGAGGGCCTCACCCGCCTGGCGAATCCGGCCGCGGTGCTGGCGTGGAACTCGGACAAGCGCTACCTCCGCGTGCTTTCGGAGTCGGGCGTGCCGATCGTCCCGACCGTATGGATCGACCCGGGGGGCCGGTTGCCGCGATGGCGTTGGGAAGAGGTGGTGGTCAAACCCTCGGTCTCGGCCGGCGCCCGCAACACGGCCCGCTATGCCGGCGACGACCGCGCCGCGATCGAAGCCCACGTGGCCGCCATCGGCGCCGCCGGGTCGACCGCCCTCGTCCAGCCCTACCTCTCGGAGGTCGACCGCGATGGCGAGTGGGGCACGTACGTCTTCGACGGACGCGTCAGCCACGTCATCGCCAAAGCGGCCGTGCTCCGGGCCGGCGCGCCGCCCCCGGACGACTTCGCGCTCGCCATCAACCAGCCGGTGGTCGCCGCCGAGGTCACGGGCGAGTTGGTCGGCTTCGCCTCGTCGGTGATGGCCGCCCTTCCGGCCCGGCTCCCTGCGCCGCTGTATGCACGGGTCGACGCCGTGCGGGGCGGCGACGGGCGCCTCGCGCTGCTCGAACTCGAGTGCATCGAACCCTTCTTCTTCCTCGAGACCCAACCCGACGCTGGGCTTCGATTCGCACGGGCGGTCGAGTCGTGGCTCGGCCGCCCCCGCGTGGCTCAGGAAGGGTTGCCGAACTCCAGGTAGCCCGTCGTCCCGGCGATGGCGTGGGTCAAGGCTTCGCACACCCGGCGGACCATGCCCGGACCGAGATGGTCGCCGAGGGCGTCGACGGCGACGAAGCGGCAATCCTGTAGCTCGCCGGGCGGGAGCACGACGTGGTCGACGAAGTCGTCGCCGACGATGCCCCCGTCGAAGATGAACAACAACCGGTCGCCACGGCCGCCCAGATCAGGGAGCCAGTCGACGACCAACAGACGGCCGATCTCGCCCCCGAAGCCGAGTTCTTCCTCCAACTCCCGCAGACAACACGCGCGGGCTCTCGCCCTCGTCGACCGATCCGCCCGGGATCTCCCAGGGCGCCTTGTAGGTCGGATCGACCAGCAGCACCTCTCCGGCGCTGTTGCGGAAGAGGGCGCCGGCGCCGACGTGCTTCAACGGGCGCTAGACGTCCTCGTGGGGATACTGCGTGCAACACGAGAAGCACCAGTGCTCGACGTCTTCGAGCGTGGTCGACGAGGCCGCTTGATCCCATGATTCCGGCACTACGTACATGCGGTGGACGGCGACGAGGTCACCGTCGTCTCGTCCGCAGTTCTCGCAGGCTCCAGGCTGTTGCTGCACGGGGCCAGAACCTACACTGGTGGTGACGGCCGGCATCCGAGTGGAGCTGGACCCGATCCCGAGGAGGCAGCAATGCCCAACCCGAAGTTGACCGCACCCACGGTGCGCGCCCGCAAGGTCGCCTCCGGGGCCGAACCGCTCGTCATGGTGACCGCCTACGACGCCCCGGGCGCCAAAGCCGCGGCCGAGGCGGGCGTCGACCTGATCCTGGTCGGCGACTCGCTGGCCATGGTCGTGCTCGGCTACGACGACACGCTCCAAGTCACCACCGCCGACATGGCGCACCACGTCGGCGCCGTCGCCCGAGGCTTGCGGGCCCTCGGTGAGCCCGCACCCGGCCAACGCGCTCGCCCGATGGTGATCGGCGACCTGCCCTGGATGAGCTATCACGTCAATCGCGACGAGACGGTGCGCAACGCTGCCACCCTCGTCCAAGCCGGCGCGACCTCGGTCAAACTCGAGGGGGGCCGCAAGCGACTGCCCATGATCGAGGCCATCGTCGATGCTGAGATCCCGGTGATGGGCCACCTCGGGCTCACCCCCCAGTCGGTCCACACCATGGGCGGGTTCAAGGTGCAGGGCAAAGAGGCCCGCGGCGCCCAGATCCTGGTCGACGACGCCAAAGCGCTGGTCGAGGCCGGGTGTTACGCCCTCGTGCTCGAAGGCGTGCCCGACGCCGTCGCCCGGATGGTCACCGACGCCGTGCCGGTGCCCACGATCGGCATCGGAGCTGGCCGCCATTGCGACGGCCAGGTGCTCGTGTGGCACGACCTCCTCGGCATCGAAGACCGGATGGCGCCCAAGTTCGTCCGCCGCTATGCCGACCTCGGGGCCGATTCCGTCGCCGCCATCAGCCGGTATGCGGCCGATGTGCGCACCGGTGCCTTCCCCGACGACACCGAGAGTTACCACCTCTCCGACGAGGTCGCCGAACTGCTCGGTCTCTACGGGTCCTGACCCTCCGTCCGCGCTCTCGGCTCACGGGGCGGCCACGAGCGCCGCAGCCCGTCCCCGCAACGACGGCGCGGCCCGGACCGTGCGAAGCAACGCGGGGTAGCCGCCCACGAGGGCTTGGCCCGGGGTGGTGATGCGCTTGTTGCCGGTGAGGCCGTAGCGGACCGTCACCGTTTCGGCGGCGAAGGTGCCGAAGAGCCGGTCCCAGATGATCAGCATCGACCCGAAGTTCTTGTCGAGGTACTCGGCGTTGCTCCCGTGGTGCACCCGGTGGGCCGACGGCGTGACGAAGACGAGATCGAGCGGGGTGCGTCGCCGAACCAGCTCGGTGTGCTGGAGCTGGCCGACGAGCAGCACCAGCACGCCCATGGCCGCCAGGGCCGCCGGCGGGAAGCCGATCCACGGCAGCCACAGGGTCAGCGTCGGCTTGTAGAGCGACTCCATCCAGGGGAGCCGCACGGCCGAGGTGAACGTGAACCGCTCCAGCGAGTGGTGGACCTGGTGCGAGGCCCACAGCACCCGCACGCGGTGCTCGGCCCGGTGGATCCAGTACGAACCGAAGTCCCGGGCGACGAAGACGACCACCCACACCGCCGGGTGACGCCAGTCGAGGTCGAACAGGCGGCGGTCGTACACGGCGAGGGCCACCCCGAACATGAGGCCCTTGGCCACGACCCCCTTGGCCACCAGGTAAGCCAGTCCGGCGGTGATCGACGTGGCCGAGCCGAGCGGATCGAGCCGGCGGCGGGCGGCGTCGAAAGCTTGTTGGCCGATCACGGTGACCAGGACCGAGATGGTCAACAGGACGACGGCATGGTCGGCGATCCACGAAATGGTGTTGCGGGCGTCGGGCACCCCCTCAGCGTCGGCCACCGCCGCTCTCTGCGGTCCCCGGGAAACCCCCCAAAGATCGTTGGGGTGGCCGATCCGGCTGCCAAATCCCGTTGTTGTGGCCGTTGCGGCGGCCTGATCGGCCACCGCAACGGCTTGGGACGACCAGATCGGCCACGACAAACGCGTGGGCGGGAGGAGGGGCCGTAGGCTGGCCGGCCCATGGTGCCCGAGGACCTCGTCGAGCCGACGCCACCGCGCGAGCGGGTCCTCCGGTGGGTGGTGGCCGCCTTGTTGGCGCTTTCCTTCGGCGCCTGCCTGGCCAAGGGCGCCGACGCGCCCGCCGATCCAGCGCTGGTGCAGAGCCGCGTCGAGGGCTTCGGCGAGATCGGCATCACCATCCGGCCGGCCGGGGCGCCCGCCGAACTCACCCCGACCGAAGCCTGCGCCCTGCTGGCGGCGACCGAGGCGCAGCGGGCCAAGGGCTTGATGACCGTCACCGACCTCGAGGGGTATCGCGGGATGGTGTTCCGCTTCTCGACCGACACCACCGGCGCCTTCTACATGCGCAACACCCCCATGCCCTTGTCGATCGCGTTCTTTGCCGAGGACGGCGCCTTCGTGTCGTCCACCGACATGGCGCCCTGCGACGACCGCAGTGACTGTCCGACCTACGGCGCCGACAAGGCGTACCGGTACGCGCTCGAGGTGCCCCAGGGGCAGTTGGCCGCCCTCGGGGTCGGACCCGGATCGGTGCTCGAACTGACAGGAACCTGTCCCTCCACTTGACCAGCCGGTCAAGAAAACGGAACCTTGTAGCCATGCCGTTGCCCTCGTCGCCCTCTGACGCGTCCCCGTTGCGGATCGCGTGGCTCTGTTATCGGGGCAACCCCCACTCCGGAGGACAAGGGGTCTACACCCGCTATGTCACCCGCGAACTGGTCGCCATGGGTCACCAGGTGACGGTCTTCGCCGGGCAGCCCTGGCCCGAACTCGACGACGGCGTCGACTTCGTGCCGGTACCGAGTCTGGACCTCTACCGCCACCACTTCCCGTTCTGGTTCCCGGCCCGGGTTCCCCGCAGCGGACCGGATTGGAACGAGTGGGCCCGTGAGGCGACCGGTCAGTTCCCCGAGGCCCACACGTTCTCGGCCCGGGTGGCCAAGCTGCTCCTCGAGGCGCGGGACGACTTCGACGTGGTCCACGACAACCAGTGTCTGGGCACCGGTCTCGTCGACGTGATGAACGCCGGCATGCCGTTCCTCGCCACCCTCCACCACCCGATCACCGTCGACTTCGAACTCGAGTTGAGCCACGCCACCAACGCGTGGAAGCGGTTCACGCTCAAGCGCTGGTACTCGTTCCTGCCCAAGCAGATCGAGGTGGCCCGAAAAGTGCCCCGGGTGATCACGGTGAGCGAGTCGTCGAAGAAGGACATCGCCGCGCAGATGGGCGTCCCCGTCGAACGCATGCACGTCGTGCCCGTCGGCGTCGACGAAGACCGCTTCCGGCCCCGGCCCGACATCCGACGAATCCCGGGCCGCTTGTTGACGACGGCATCGGGCGATGTGCCGCTCAAGGGCCTCGTCCCGCTGCTCGAGGCGTTGGCCAAGGTCCGCACCGATCGCGACGACCTGCACCTCTACGTCATCGGCAAGCTCCGATCGGGCTCGAAGATCCCCGGAACCCTCGACCGGCTCGGACTCCGGCCCCACGTCACCTTCGTGTCGGGGGTGACCGACGAGCGGATCGTCGAGCTCTACGCCGAATGCGAGCTCGCCATCGTCCCCTCTCTCTACGAGGGGTTCTCGCTGCCGGCCATCGAGGCCATGGCGTCGGGAGCGCCGTTGTTGGCCACCACGGGCGGCGCCATCCCCGAGGTCGTCGGCACCGACGGCACCTCGGCTCGCCTCGTCCCGCCGAACGACCCCGGCGCACTGGCCACGGCCATCGTCGAGTTGATGGGTGACCCCGCAGCCCGGGCCGCGCTGTCCGAGGGCGGCCGGCGCCGCGTGCTCGACCGTTACACCTGGCGCAAGACGGCCGAAGGCTCGCTCGAGCAATACCGGGCGCTCCTGGCCGACCGGGTCGCCACCACCGAGAAGGAACGCTGATGCTCACCGTCGATTACGACCGCCTCGGCCTGCGCACCGGCGAGCGCCTGCTCGACATGGGAGCGGGCGGCGGACGCCACGCGTTCGAATGCCTCCGACGTGGCGCTCACGTCACCGCGTTCGACCTCGATGCCGCCGAGCTCAAGGACGCCCTGGCGGTGATGGGCGGGATGATGGAGGCGGGCGAGATGGTGGCCGGCACCCATCCCGGCGCCTGCAACGGCTCGGCGCTCGATCTGCCCTTCGCCGACGCGTCGTTCGAACGGATCATCGCCTCGGAAGTGCTCGAACACATCGGCGACGATCGCCGGGCGATCAGCGAACTGGCGCGGGTGCTCAAGCCGGGCGGGACGATGGCCGTCACCGTGCCCCGCTGGTTTCCCGAGTTGGTCAACTGGGCCCTCGACGACGAGTACCACGCACCGGCCGCCGTCGGTGGCCACGTGCGGATCTATCGCGAGTCGGCCCTGCGCTCCCGCCTCGAGGGGGCCGGTCTCGAGGTCGTCGACCGGCACCACGCGCACGGTCTGCACGCGCCGTATTGGTGGCTCAAGTGCGCGCTCGGGGTGAACACGTCGGCCGATCATCGGGCTGTCAAGGCGTACCACGGGCTCCTGGTGCGCGAGATGACCGATCATCCGCTGTCGTTGCAGATCGCCGAGCGCGTCCTCCAGCCCGTCATCGGCAAATCGCTCATCCTCTACGCGGTCAAGCCCGGGACGCTCGAGCGGTGAGTCCGCTGCCGTCGCTGCCCGGCGTGCTCACGCCCACCCAGATCACGGCGACGGCCGAGTCGCTCGCCGTGCTCCAACTCCCGACCGGAAAGATCCCGTGGTTCCCCGGCGGGCACACCGATCCGTGGAATCACGTCGAGTCGGCCATGGCCCTCGATGTCGGCGGCCGGGCGCGACGAGGCTCAGCGGGCCTACGAGTGGCTGGCCGGCGACCCAGCACGCCGACGGCGGGTGGCACGCCTACTACCTCGGCCACGACAACACGATCGAGGACGCCACGCCTCGACACCAACGTCACCTGTACGTCGCCGCCGGCGTGTGGCACCACTACCTCGTCACCGGCGACCGTGCGTACCTGCGTCGGCTGTGGCCGATGGTCGGCCAAGGCCATCGACTTCGCGCTCCGTCTGCAGCGCCGGGCGGCGAGGTCCTGTGGGCCTACGACTACGACGGTGAGCCCGAGCGCTACGCGCTGCTCACCGGGTCGTCGTGGATCTCCTTGCGCTGCGGTGCGCCGCTGGCGATCGCCGACGTCTCGGCCACGAACGGCCCGACTGGGAGCGGCCGCCGCCCGCCTCGGCTCGGCCGTCGCCCACCGTCCCGACACGTCCTTCGAACAAGGACCGCTGGGCGATGGACTGGTACTACCCGGTGCTCGGCGGCGTGCTCGGCGGCCGCCGCGGCCGGGCGCGCCTGGACGGCGGTGGGACGACGTTCGTGATCGAGGGCCGGGTGTCCGCTGCGTGTCCGACCGCCCGTGGGTCACGGCGGCGGAGACGGCCGAGTGCGTGCTGGCGCTCGACGCCATGCGGCCGCAACGACCAGGCCCGGCGCCTGCTCGCCTGGGTGCAGTGCCTCCGCGACGACGACGGCTCGTACTGGACCGGGTGCGTCCACCCCGAGGAGTCGCATTTCCCCGACGGCGAGCGCACGAGCGTACACCGCCGCGGACTCGTGCTCCTCGGCCGCCGACGCGCTCGGCGGCGCGGCCACCCGCGGCCGTCAGGACGCTTCCGAGGGCGAGCCGCTGCCGGCGCGTCGAGATCGAACCCTCGCTGGCCGCGCGGATCCTGAACGATGGTCGCGCCGCACGATCTTCGGCGCAGGACGCCGGAGGCTGCCGCAGCCCCGGGTGCGTTCCATCGGAGGCCCCGAGTCGCGAGCGGCCGTCGCCGTACAGCTCGTACGGGCGCCTGGCCGCCGTCGGCCGGGTCGGGGAACACGTCGTGGATGGCCAAGCGTGCCGCCTGCCGCCAGCTTCGGGGTCCAGCCCGGTAGTCGGCCCACGCCACCTCCGAGCCGTGTCCGCCGTCGATGAACAGAGAACGCCAGCGGCGTCGTCCAGTGCCGCGCCACCGTGGTCGACTCGCCGATGACGGCGACGACCACGTCCTCGAGGCCGGCGGCGGCGATCGTGCGGCGGAAGGTGGGGAGGGTGTCGATGCGCCCCGACTCGGGGTCGATGAGCGACGCGTCGTGGTGCGCCCAGCCGGCCTGGTTCTCCTCCGAACCCCGGTGGTGGTCGACGGTGAACACCGTCGTGGGCACCGCCGCCGCCCGGGCTGCAGCCCCGAGATAGATGGCCGACTTGCCGCAGTAGGTGCCGACCTCGAGCAAGGGCGCACCCGGCAACGCAGTTGCTCCCTCGGCGGCGGCGTCGTGCAGAGCGACGCCCTCGTCGGCGGGCATGAACCCTTTGGCCGCCTCGGCTCGGGCACGCAGCGTGTCGTCCATGGCCCGGCACCCTACGGCCGCTGTCACACCCCCGTGGCAAGGTCGCCCTGTGAGTGGAACACGAGTGTCGGGTACCATCATCGGGTCTGCTCACCTGCCCCGATCGCCGGGGCCCCGGGTTTGTCGCCGCGAGGCACCGGGTCCACAGGGAGGAACTGAACCGCCGATGCGACCTTACGAGGTCATGATCATTCTCGACGCCGCCTTGGAAGAGGATGCGATCCGCGCCCAGCTCGACCGGGCCCAGGAGATCATCCGTACCAATGGCGGGGAGCCCACCCGTGTCGACCGCTGGGGCAAGCGCCGCTTCGCCTACGAGGTCAAGCACCAGTGGGAGGGCTACTACGTCCTGCTCGAGGCCACCGCCGAGCCCGTCGCCATGAGCGAGCTCGACCGTGCCCTCCATCTCGCGGACGGAGTCGTCCGCCACAAGGTCATCCGGCTCCCCGAGGGTGTCGCAGGCCGGGCTCGCCCGCCCGCCCGCGGCCGAGGAGACGCCGGATGCCGAGCCGGGCAGCATCCGGATCCAGGAGCGAGTAAATGGCGACCAACGCCAACAGCGTCACCGATCGTGGGCAACATCACCCGCGACCCCGAGCTGCGCTTCACGCCCATCGGGCGCAGGCCACGGCCAGCTTCGGCGCTCGCCGTCAACCGCCGCTGGCAGAACCGCCAGACCCAGGAGTGGGAAGAGGCGACCTCGTTCTTCGACGTCGTCTGCTGGCGCGACCTGGCCGAGAACGTCAGCGAGTCCCTCACCAAGGGCGCCCGAGTCATCGTGACCGGCCGCCTCGAGCAGCGCTCCTGGGAGACCCAGGACGGCGACAAGCGGTCCAAGGTCGAGATCATCGCCGACGAGATCGGCCCCAGCCTGCGGTGGGCCACCGCCCAGATCACCGAAGACCGAGCGCCGCGGCCCCGGCGAGCGGCGGCGGTAGCGGCGGCGGCGGCGGCGGCAGCTCCAGAGCCCGCCCCGTGGCCAACTGGCCCCCGGACGGCTACGACGAGGAGCCCTTCTAGATGGCCAAAGGCAACGACCGCGACCGTGACCGCGCACAGCCGTCGCCGCGGACCCAAGGACGCGCGCCGCAAGGGCGCAAGAAGAAGGTCTGCGTCTTCTGCGCCAGGACCGCATCGACTGGGTCGACTACAAGGACATCAACCTGCTGCGCCGGTTCATGAGCGACCGGGGCAAGATCCGCGCCCGTCGGGTCAGCGGCAACTGCTCGCAGCACCAGCGCGACGTGGCGATGGCCATCAAGACGGCCCGCGAGCTGGCGCTCGCTGCCCTACACCCAGCGCACGGTGTCGCGAGAGCCGCGGCGGTCGCGGTGGCGGCGGCGGCGGTGGCCGTGGCCCGCGACCGCGGTCGCGCCGCCGGTCGACGCCGATGAGACCACCGACATCGACGACGACGCTCGACGATGACGATGTCGACGAGGGCGCTGACGACACCGAGGAGGTCGACGCATGAAGATCGTGCTCCGGGCCGACGTCGACAACGTCGGCAAGAAGGGCGACATCATCGACGTCGCCGACGGGTTCGCCCGCAACTTCCTCCTTCCCAAGGGTCAGGCCATCAAGGCCAACAACGGGCATCGTCGCCCAGGCCGCCGCCATGCGCCGCTGCACGCGACCTCAAGGACGCCAAGGACCGTGAGGCGGCCGAGACCGTGGCCCGCACACTCGTGCCCATGGTCATCCGCCTCGAGGCCCGCGCCGGCGGCGAGGGCAAGCTGTTCGGCTCGGTCACCAGCCACCGACGTCGTCGACGCGGTCGAGCGAGCAGACCGGCGTCGAACTCGACCGCCGCAAGGTCCACCTCGACGAGCCGATCCGCACCGTCGGCACCCACGAGGTGCCGGTGCGGCTCCACACCGACGTGCAGTTCCGCATCACCGTCGAGGTCACCGCCAGCGACCTCGTAGTCCTCGCCGGATCCCGGGTCGCGGCGCCGTTCGCCGTTGCGGACAGGTCGCGGCCCGGGATCCGTCGCGTCGGTCGCGGCGGCACCGGGTTCGTGTCACACCTCGGGCATAGAACGTGGTCATGGCCCCGAGCACTCGCCGGGTTGTGGACAACGGCAGGGTTCTCCCCCGGTTGTCCACAACAAGATCCCCCGATGTTCGGCGGCCATCCACTCGTTCCTCACAGGCCATCTCGGCTTCACTCTGACAGCCATGGCCGTGCCCTTCGACGAAGCCCGCCGCAGGGCCGCGCCCCGTCCTGCGGGTGGCGGGTCCCGCGTTCCGCCCCACAACCTGCAGGCCGAAGAGTCGTTGCTCGGCGCCATGCTGTTGAGCAAGGACGCCATCGCCGCCGCCACCGAGTTGTGCAGCGCCGACGACTTCTACAAGCCGGCCTACGGCCACGTGTTCGAGGCCATCCAGAGCCTCTACAGCCACGGGGAGCCTGCCGACCCGGTCACGGTGGCCGACGAGCTTCGCCGCGCCGACCTGCTCGACGCCGTCGGCGGTTCCGCCGTGCTCATCGACCTCCAGAGCAACACGCCGGCCATCGGCAACGCCGCTCACTACGCCCACATCGTCGAGGAGCACGCCTTGCTCCGCCGCCTGATCGGCGTGGCCGGGGAGATCGCCGAGATCGGCTACTCGCTGCCCGACGATGTCGAAGCCGCCATCGATTCGGCCGAGTCGATGGTCTTCGACGTGGCCCAGCGCCGGGTGACCGACTCGATGTCCGACCTGCGCAGCTTGCTGTCGTCGAGCCTCGATCGCCTTGCTGCGCTCTACGACCGGGGCGACGCCATCACCGGCACGCCGACGGGGTACCACGACCTCGACGAGCGCATGTCGGGCCTGCAGCCGTCGGCGCTCTACATCGTCGGGGCCCGCCCCGGCGCCGGCAAGACGTCGTTCGCGCTGGGTATGGCTGGCCACGCCGCCGTCGAGAGTCAGTTGCCCGTGCTCTTCTTCAGTCTCGAGATGAGCCACGACGAGGTCACCCAACGACTCTTGTCCGCCGAGGCCAAGGTCGAGGGCACCCGCCTCCGCAACGGCAAGCTGCAAGACACCGACTGGAACAAGATCAGCCACGCCATCGGCCGGTTGTCCGAGGCACCGCTCTACATCGACGACAACCCCAACCTCACGGTGATGGAGATGCGGTCCAAAGCCCGCCGCCTCAAGAGCCGTCTCGGTGGGCTCGGCCTCATCGTCGTCGACTACATCCAGCTCATGACCGGCCGGCGCTCGGCCGAGAACCGGCAGGTCGAGGTGTCCGAGATCAGCCGTGGGCTCAAGATCCTCGCCCGCGAACTCGAGGTGCCTGTGGTCGCCCTGAGCCAGTTGTCGCGTGGCCTCGAGATGCGAGCCGACAAGCGTCCGATGCTGGCCGACCTTCGCGAGTCGGGCTCGCTCGAACAAGACGCCGACGTCGTGATGTTCATCTACCGCGACGAGTTGTACAACCCCGACAGCCCCGATCGCGGCGTGGCCGAGGTCATCGTGGCCAAGCACCGGTCGGGTCCCACCGGCACCGAGCGGTTGGCCTTCCTCGACCGCTACACCCGCTTCGCCAACATGGCCCGCGTCTGACCCCGCTTTCCGGCGCCGACAGGCGGTGGGACGACATCTTCTGCCGGAAAGCCCAGGTGGGGGTGGGGGCCGAACCGCCGGGCAGGCGGGGATCGGTGGGGGTCGTCGGGCACCCTGCGGGAGCGCCTGTCGACCGCCGGACTGGAGGGTCGTCGATCCCCGCCCGTGATGCCCGGCGGAGGCACCCCGCTGGAGGACGGGGTGTGCTTCCACTTTCGACCACTCTCCGTGGTGACTTGAGGAGGTGTCTACGCTGGAGGCGTGTTTTTGGGCGACGACCTCCTGCCCTATCTCGTGCTCGCCCTCGGTGGTGCACTGCTGGTCGGCAACGGCTTGGCCCTCTTCCGCCCGCCGGCGTCACCGAAGGAGGGCGAACTCACCCGGGCGCCCGTGGCCCGATCGGCCGTGATGATGGTTGTCGGCTTGGTGGCGACCATCTGGGCCGTGGCCACCCTCACCTCGTGAGCGGGCCCGAACGTCTCGTGCGGCAACTCGCCTTCCTGGTCGAGATGGACAAGGCCAAGCAGGTATTTCGCCAGAGCTACGTGACCGACGGCAGCCGCAAGGAGAACGATGCCGAGCACATGTGGCACCTGGCTCTCGCCGTCCTCGTACTCGCCGAACACGCCGAACCGCCCGTCGACGTCCTCCGTGTGCTCCAGATGGTGCTGGTCCACGACATCGTCGAGATCGACGCCGGCGACACCTACATCTACGACGAGGTGGCCAAGGTGACCCAGGCCGCCCGCGAGCAGGCGGCCGCCGACCGGCTCTACGCGCTGCTGCCCGACGACCAGGCCGCCGACCTCCGGGCCGTGTGGGACGAGTTCGAGGCCCGTGAGACGCCCGAGAGCCGCTTCGCCGCCGCCGTCGACCGACTCCAACCCCTGCTCCTCAACCTCGCCACCGATGGGCGGGCCTGGATCGAACATGGGATGACCCTGGATCGGGTGCGAGCCGTCAACGAGAAGATCGCGCTCGGGATCACCGACGTTGTGGGCCCACGTGTCGGACCTGCTCGACGACGCCGTCGCCCGCGGTCACCTGCCCGACACTTGAGCCTCGGCGTCCTCGATCTCGACCAACTGGCGCACGCGGGCGACGTGTCGGTCGCCCTCGAAGGCAGTGGAGAGGAAGACCGAGGCGATCTCCTTGGCCATCGCCGTCGCCACCACGCGGGCGCCGATCGACAACACGTTGGCGTCGTTGTGCAGGCGCGCCATCCGAGCGAGCCACACGTCGTGGCACAGCGCAGCCCGAACGCCGCGCACCTTGTTGGCCGCCATCTGCTCGCCCTGTCCGCTACCGCCGAGGACGATGGCGAACGACGCGTCGCCCTCGACGACAGCCCGGCCGGCGGCGGCGCACAGCGGCGGATAGTCGACGGGGTCCTCGCTGAAGGTGCCGAGGTCGACGACCTCGTGGCCCTGCTCGCCCAGCCACGGCACCAGCAACGCCTTGAGCGGAAAGCCGGCGTGGTCAGCGGCGATGGCAATCTTCATGGAGGGCAGTTTGGCTGAACGGTGGCCACTCGGGAACGATGGCGTCGTGGCCGGAACCGGGCGGATGCGGGTGTGGATCGACCAGGACCTGTGCACCGGTGACGGACTGTGCACCGATCACGCTCCCGAGGTCTTCACCCTTCTCGAGGACGGCATCGCCTACGTCAAGCAAGCTGGACGTGTGCTCAACGACCCCGGCGGCGGCGGCAGTCTCGCCGTCGTGCCGGCCGCGCTGCACCAAGCTGCTGTACACGCGGCCGAGGACTGCCCCGGCGAGTGCATCTTTCTCGAGGTCGACTGAGCCGGTGGACCCCGAGCGCGCAACGTTCCCGGCCCAGCCCGGCAGCGTGGCCGGGGCCCGCCGCCTCGTGCGCGACCACCTCCTCGCTGCGGGGGCCAAGGCCTTGGAGGACGAGGCCGTCTTGGTGGTTTCGGAATTGGTGGCCAATGCCGTCCTCCACGCCGGCGGGCCCATCGAGGTGACGGTCGCCGTCGACGTCGGGCCGCCGCTCACGGCACGGCTCTCGGTGGTCGACGACAGCCCAGTGGCGCCGACGGTTCGCCACTACGGCTCTGGCGCGTCGACGGGCCGGGGTCTCGGACTGGTGGCCCGTCTGGCCAGCCGATGGGGGATGGATTCGGTCGGCGACAGCGCCAAGGTGGTGTGGGCCGAGGTGACGGCCGAGCCGGGCGACGGGGAGCCAATCGCCCCGGAGTCGACCATGCCGGCCAACGATCCTGCTGTCCACACCGATGCCACCGGCGATCTCGTCCGCTTTCTGGGCGTGCCGGTTGCGCTCTACCTCCGCCTCCAGGAACAGAACGACGCCGTGCTGCGGGAGCTCGAGTTGCTGGCCTTCACCGCCGACCATGCCGGAGGACGCCCCCCGAGCTCGGCCCTGATGGACGTGATCGAACGGTCGCGGCGCTACTTCAACCGCACCCGCGAGGGCTTCCGACTCGTGGTGTCGGGAGCAGGGGATCGTGGCGAGGCAACCGTCGATCTCCACGCCTCGTTCACGCCCGAGTCGGTGGCCCCGTCGGCTGCCTACGTGTCGCTCTTCGAAGAGGCCGAGGAGTTGGCTGCGGCCGGCGAACTCCTCGTCGCGCCGGCGCCGGCCGACGTGGCCCGGCTCCGCCGTTGGTTCGTCGCCGAGATGACGGCCCAACTCGCCGGATCTCGATCTGCAGTGCCCTTCGACACCGGCGCGTGAATTGCAGCGGCCCCGGGCCGCGAGAATGAGCGGGTGATCCTGGTCGACGTGGCGCGGGTGTCGGCCGCCCGCCCCGGCCGACCATTGTTCTCCGAGCTCTCCCTCACCGTGTCATCGGGTGACCGCATCGGCGTCGTCGGGCTCAACGGCACCGGGAAGTCCACTCTGCTCCGGGTGCTGGCCGGCGTCGAGGTGCCCGAGTCGGGGACGGTGCGGACAGGTCGGGGGGCTCGGGTCGGGTTTCTCGAACAGCGGCCCGACCTTCCGCCGGGCACGGTTCGCTCGGCTGTGGGCGACGGGTGGGAGGCGGAGGCTGTCCTCGAACGCTTGGGCATGGGGCCACTGGTCGACGCCGACGTGGCCACCCTGTCCGGCGGTCAGTCGAAGCGGGTGGCCCTCGCCCGGCTTCTCGTCCACGAGTCCGACCTGCTCGTGCTCGACGAGCCCACCAACCACCTCGACATCGAGGCCATCTCGTGGCTCGAGAACCGTCTCGCCGATCACCGGGGCGGGCTTTTGCTCGTAACCCACGATCGTCATGTGCTCGACCGGGTCACCACCCGCATCCTCGAACTCGACCGGGGCCGCGGCTACGTGCATGAAGGCGGCTACGCGTCGTACCTCGAGGCCCGCGCCGAGCGCGAGCAGCGCGCTGTCGTCGCCGAATCGGTTCGGCGCAACCTCGCGTCGCGCGAGTTGGCCTGGCTCCGGCGGGGCGCACCGGCCCGTACGCGAAAGCCCAAGGCCCGCATCGCTTCTGCCACTGCCATCGTGGCGGGTCGGCCCGAAGATCCCGCCCGCGTCGGGCAACTCGACCTGTCCTTCGGAACACCCCGCCTGGGCGACAAGGTCATCGAACTCCACGGTGTCGGTCATCGATGGGGCGACGGGCCCCTGCTCTTCGAGGGCCTCGACTTGGCCATCGACCCCGGTGAGCGCCTCGGCGTCGTCGGCCCCAACGGCAGCGGCAAGTCGACGCTGCTCGACCTCATCGCCGGCCGCAACCAACCCACCCACGGTCGTCTCGAGAGCGGGCCGACCGTGCGGCTCGGGTACTACGACCAGACCGGTTCGACGCTCGACCCGGCCCAGCGCGTGCGCGACGCCGTCGCCGCCCCTCACCCGCCCACGCCGGAGCACGCCGCCCTCCTCGAACGATTTTGGTTTGACCGCGACGCCCAGTTCGCCCCCGTCGGCCTCCTTTCGGGCGGCGAGCGGCGGCGGCTGCAGTTGTTGTTGGTGCTGGCCCAAGGACCCAACGTGTTGCTCCTCGACGAGCCGACCAACGATCTCGACCTCGATACCCTCCGCGTGTTGGAGGACTTCTGCGAGGACTGGCCCGGCGGCGTTGATCACCGTCAGCCACGACCGCGCCTTCCTCGAGCGGACGGTCGAAGACGCGCTGGTGCTCGACGGCAAGGGTGGGGCCACGCGCGCTCCGGGCGGGTATGCGGCGTGGGAGGCCGCCCGCCGGGCGGCGACCGCGGTGGCGCCGGCAAAGGCACGATCGTCGGCGCCGGGCCCGCCGGCCGCAACGCCGGTTCGGACTCGGCCCGGACGATCAGCCGGCATCCTCCAGCGGCTTCTTCGCACCGTGGAGAAGGAACTCGCCGGCTTCAAGGCCGAGCACGATCGGTTGGCCGAGGCGCTCGCCGCCGCCGGAGGCGACCACCAGGAACTCGCTCGTCTCGGCCGCGCCATGGCCGACATCGACGCCCGCGTGGCTGACGCCGAGGAGCGTTGGCTGGCGCTGGCCGAAGAAGCCGAGGGGTGAGTCGCGTCCGCTTGGTGACGGCGTTGGTCGTGGCCGCCCTGGCCACTGCTTCCCTCGGCGCGTGCCGGACCGCTCCGACACCGACGTCTCCGACGTCTCCGATGTCGACGGCCACCACATCGACGACGCCGAGAGCCCGGACGGCCGGTGGATGCGCTCCGAAGCGATCAGCGCCGGCGACGTCGGGAACGCTGACCTTCGGTGGTGTCGAGCGGCGCTACCTGCTCCACATCCCGCCCCAGTACGACGGTGCCCATCGGGTGCCCCTGGTGGTCGACATCCACGGGCACGGATCGAGCGCGACAGCCCAGATCGCGTACAGCGGGATCGGGCCGGTCGCCGACGAGTTGGGGCTCGTGGTGGTGGCACCGGAAGGTCAGGGTTCGACGCCGCACTTCACCCTGCTCGGGGCGACGTCCACCGAGGCCGACGACGCCGAATTCGCCGTCGCGCTGGTCGACGATCTGTTGGCGCGCCTGTGCGTCGACCCGGCCCGGGTCTTCGCCATGGGGATGTCCAACGGCGGCGCGTTGTCGTCCGTCCTCGCCTGCCGAGGCCAAGGACGTTTCGCCGCTGTCGGCGCCGTGGCGGCGATGATCTACCTGCCCGCGTGCGACGCCCAACCACCACCCGTGCCCATCATCGGGATCATGGGCACGGCCGACCCGGTCGTGCCGTTCGCCGGCGGGCGGGTGAGCTGTTGCGGCAACCCGTCGATCCCGGCCGCCCCCGACACGATGGCGTCGTTCGCCACGAGGGCGGGATGTACCGCTCAGCCGGTGGAGGACCGTGTCGGCGACGACGTCGTCCGACGGCGCTGGCAGGGGTGCAAGGTGGCCGAGGCGGTCGAGTTCGTCATCGTCGAGGGTGGTGGCCACACGTGGCCCGGTGCTTCTCCCCTCGGGGGCCGGTTGGGGCCCACGACCAAAACGATCGACGCCACCCGCGAGATCGTCGAATTCTTTCTGCGGGAGCGCTGATGGCGACTCGACTCGCCTCGGCCCGCCCCCGGCTGCAACACTGCGGGGCCACATGCGAGTGATCCTGCTGGGCGCCCCGGGCGCAGGGAAGGGCACGCAGGGAGTGCGGCTGGCCGAGCACTACGGCGTGGCCCACGTGTCGAGCGGCGACATCCTGCGTCAACACGTCGCCGACGGCACTGAGTTGGGCCGGCGAGTGGCAGCACACGTGGCCGCCGGCGAACTCGTTCCCGACGACCTCGTGCTGGCGGTGGTGGGCCGGGCGGTGGGCGAAGCCATGGAGACGGGCGGATACCTCCTCGACGGATTCCCTCGCACGTTGGACCAAGCCGAGCGGGCCTACGCGCTTGCCGCCCGGAGCCAGGTCACGGCCCACGCCGTGTTGTTCCTCGCCGTTCCCGACGAGGTGGCGGCGGCCCGTCTCGCCGAGCGGTCGGTGACGTCGGGCCGCGTCGACGACGCCTCTCCCGAGGTCATCCGACACCGCTTGGAGGTGTTCCACGAACAGACGGTGCCGTTGCTCGACTTCTACCGCGACCGCGGGGTGCTCGTCACGGTCGACGCGACGCCACCACCCGATCGGGTAGCTGCCGACGTCGTCGCCGCCCTCGACGCCAAGGTGGGCGAGGCGATGGCCGAAGGCGGAGACTGAGCGGGTGCACATCTCGGCCAAGGCGGAGTACGCCATGCGGGCCCTGCTCACGCTGGCGGCCGAGCCCGACGACCATGCGCTGACCGCCGAACGGTTGGCGTCGGCCCAGTCGTTGCCGGTCAAGTTTCTCGAGAACATCCTCGTCGACCTGCGCCGGGGCGGCCTCGTCCGCAGCCAGCGTGGTGCCGAGGGCGGCTACCGGCTGGCGCGGCCAGCCGACGAGGTGACTGCGGCCGATGTCCTTCGACTCGTCGACGGCCCGCTGGCTGAGGTGCGGGGTTCGCGTCCCGACCAGTCGAGCTACGAGGGTCCGGCCGAACGACTGCAGGACGTGTGGGTCGCGGCGCGGGCCGCCCTTCGCTCGGTGCTCGAACACGTGACCCTGGCCGACATCGCCAGCGGACGGCTCCCGGAGCCCATCGCCACCATGGCTGCCGATCCCGACGCCTGGACGGTGCGCAGCCGCTGACGCTGAGCGGCGTGAACCGAGTGGTTCGGTTCAGGCCGCAGCCGGGCGGGCGTCGTTGACGCCGAGCACGATGCCGCGCCGGCCGGGTACGTAAGTGCGCACGGCGAGGCCGTCTCCTCGGTCGTCGGTCGCCTCGACGATCAGTCGGCGGAGCAGCCTGGGGAGGCGGTCGTCGTGGCGCACATGCCACACCTCACCGTCGGCGAAGTGCCAGGCGCACCAGCCGTCGGGGCCGTGGTCGATGCGCAGCGGCATCCCCTTCCACGCCCGACCGCGGAGGTGGTCGCGAAAGTGGTGGAGACGCTCGAGGCGCTCGGCGGCATCGATCACGGTCCCGGCCCACGCCTCGACGACTTGGTCTTGCCGACGCTCGCCGAACAGTCCGGCGGCGGCATGCTCCTCGTCGATACGGCGCATCGGCCCGGCCATCAGCCTGATGGCGAGGGCGCAGGCGGCGAGGAGAAGGCCCACGGTGAGCACGTCGTCATCGTACGCCCGGGTCAGGCGGGTGGCTCTTCGGCCTCTTCCACCAGCACCCGTCGCAGGATCTTGCCCGTCGTGTTGCGGGGAAGTTCGTGGCGGAAGACGACGTCGCGGGGAACCTTGAACCGGGCCAGCTGCGAACGGACGTGGTCGCGGATCTCCTCGGCCGTCGGCGAGGCGCCAGAGGCAGGCACGATCACGGCCCGGAGCCGTTGGCCGAACTCGTCGTCGGCCACCCCGACGACGGCGGCGTCGGCGACCGCCGGGAGGTCGAGGATCACCTCTTCGACCTCCTGGGGAAAGACGTTCTCGCCCCCGGAGACGATCATGTCGTCTTCGCGTCCATCGACGTAGAGGCGACGATCGGCGTCGAAGTGCCCCACGTCGCCCGTGCTCATGTAGCCGTCGCGGACCTCTTTGGTGCCGCCGTTGGTGTAGCCCTCGAACAACAGGTCGCTGCGGACGAAGATGCGGCCCGGTCGCCCGGTCGAGGACGCGACCCGCTCGCCGGCGTCGTCGAGGAGGCGTACGTCGACGCCCGGCACCACCGGTCCTGCGGTGTCGGGATGGGTCCGGAGATCGGAGGGGCCGGCGATGGCGACGGCGGCGACCTCGGTGGAGCCGTAGATGCTGTAGAGGTTGTCGCCGAAGGCGTCCATCCAGCGCGTTGCCAGACCGCCGGGGAGAGCTGATCCCGACAGCACCGTGATGCGCAGGCTCGACGAGTCATGGCTCGAGCGAACGGTCTCGTCGAGATCGAGGATCCGCTGCAACATGGCGGGCACGGCGACGAGCGCCCCCACCCGATGGGTTTCGATGGCGGCGAGCACGGCTTCGGGGTCGAAGCGTTCGAGTAGCACCATCGGCGACGAGAAGGCGGTGGCCAACAGGAGGTTCGACAGGCCCCACGTGTGGAAGAGCGGGGCGGCGATCAACGTCGTCTCCCGGGATCGGATCGGCAGGCGACGGAGCATGCCGAGCGACGAGGCCAGCCCGCTCGACCTTGGCCCGCCTTCGTTGTTGAGGCTCCGTTTGGCGCCCTTCGGCGTGCCCGTTGTGCCCGACGAGAGGATGACGACTTCGCCGGTACGGCGCGGCGACGGCAGGTCGGGCTGGGCGCCGGCGGCCAAGTCGTCGAAGGTGACACCGCCGCCCCTCGCGCCGTCGCCGCCCGCCGCGTCCCAACTCACGAAACGGGCCAGGTCGGTCAGATCTGCGGCCTCGATCTCGGGGTCGAAGGCGCGGTCGGCGAGCAGGACGGTGACGCCTTCGCGGCGGGCGACTTCGCCCAGTTGGGGCCCGGCGAAACCCGTGTTGAGGAGCACGGCGTCGGCGCCGAGCTTGGCCGCCGCCACCAACGACTCGATGAACCCGCGATGGTTTCGACACAACACGCCGAAGACGGCGTCGGGCCCGGCGGCCGCGGTCGAGCGCAGTCCGCCGGCGATGGCGTCGGTCCGTCGGTCGAGCTCTGACCACGTGAGCGAGCCGTGCTCGTCGAACACGGCGACCTCATGCGGGTGCCGAGCGGCCGACACGGCCACGGCGGCGGCCGATGACTGCCCCCACTTGGCGCCGCCCTTGACCATCTTCACCAGCCGATCGGGACGGATCGGCTGCAAGATTCCGGTGCGGGCAATCGCGCTCAGCGAGTCGAGTCGGTCGGCGAGGCTCATGCCTCCGAGTGTTGCAGCCCGTCGCCGACGCCGAAAAGGTCGTCGCGTTCGAGCTCGAGCAGGCGGCGCTTCAGTTCCGGACCCCACCCGTAGCCCGACAGGGCGCCGTCGGCGCCGATCACCCGGTGGCAGGGCACGATGATCGACACCGGATTGCGGCCGTTGGCCGAGCCGACGGCGCGCACCGCGCTCGGCCGGCCCACGCGAGCGGCGAGCTCGCCATAGCTGATCGTCGCCCCGTACGGGATGGACTGCAGCGCCCGCCACACCTCTTGTTGAAAGGCGGTGCCCTCGACCTCGATGTCGAGGTCGAAGTGGCGTCGTCGCCCGGCGAAGTACTCGCCGAGTTGGGCGGTGGCATCGGCGAACGCCGCCGGGTCGTCGGCCAATCCTTCCGTGCCGGGACAGCGTTGGTGGTCGGCGAGGTAGAGGCCACACAGCACGCCCGGTCTCCCGACGAGCAGGAGCACACCGATCGGTGACGAGATCCGAGTCGCGTGGCTGGCCGACCTCGGGAGCCCATGGGGAAGGACCATGACGACACCTTGCCCCACCGAGGCCGACCATGTGCGACAGATCCGGACGGGCAACGGCGCCACGCCGAACCCTGTCCGAATCTGTCATGTGGACGGGTGCCCGGCAGCGGTAGACCGGTGGTCGTGAACCTCTCGGCGGTGACCACGACCGGCATCTACTGCCGGTCCGGGTGTCCGGCCCGACCCCAGGCCCGGCATGTCGTGCCTTTCGGCAACCCGGCGGCGGCCGAGGCCGCCGGCTACCGCGCCTGCCTGCGCTGCCGTCCCTACCGAGAGGCGCCCATGCCGGCGTGGGAAGGCGCTCCCGAGCTCGTGTGCCGCGCCATGCATCTCATCGCCGGCGGTGCGCTCGATGAAAGCAGCGAGGAGTCGCTCGCCGCGGGTCTGGGGGTGTCCTCGCGACACCTGCGTCGCCTCTTCGTCGACGCCGTAGGGGCGACCCCCGATCAGGTCGCTCGCAGCCGCCGAGCCCATTTCGCCGCGCCGACTCCTCGACGAGACAGACCTTCCCGTGGCCGAGGTCGCCTTCGCCGCCGGCTTCGGCAGCGTGCGGCAATTCCACCGCGCGTGTCACGCCGTGTTCGGGTCCACACCCGGCGCCTTGCGTGCCCGGCGGCGGTCGAGCGACCGTCTCGCGGCCGACGGCGGCCTTGCGCTCCGCGTGCCGTTCCGGGGCCTGCTCGATTTCGCGGCCCTCACGGCGTGGCTGGCGCCCCGCTCCATTCCGGGTGTCGAACACGTCGACGCTTTGGGCCGGTATCGCCGCACGATCGAGGTCGGCGGTGACCCCGGCGTGCTTGAGGTCGAGCTCGGCGTCGACCTCACCCACCTCGTCGTACGCGTCCACCTGCCCCATTGGGAGGGCCTCATCCACATTGTCGAACGGGTCCGGCGCCTCTTCGCGCTCGACGCCGACGTCGGGCCGGCCAACGGAGCCCTCGGCGGCGACGGCGTGCTCGGTCCTTCATTCATCGCTCGCCCCGGGCTCCGCGTGCCAGGGGCGTGGGATGGCTTCGAGGTCGCCGTGCGGACGATCATCGGTCAGCAGGTGTCGGTTGCGGCAGCCACGACGTTGGCGGGCCGGCTGGTCGAACGGCTGGGACACCCTGTGGCCGGTCTCGACGCCATGGCCCTCTCAGCCACGTTTCCCTCGGCCGAGGTCGTGGCCGGCGCTGACCTCGACGGCCTGGGCCTCACCCCGGGTCGGTCCCGTGCCATCCGCCACCTCGCAGTGGCGGTGAGCGACGGATCGGTGGTGCTCGATGGGAGCGTCGGCGCCGACACCCTGCGCGCGTCGCTCGAATCGCTGCCCGGAGTCGGTCCGTGGACCGCCTCGTACCTCGGCATGCGCCTTGGTCAGAGTGACGCGTTCCCGGTGTCCGACCTCGGCCTCCGCCGGGCGTTCGCCGCCGCCGGTGGCTCGGCCGATGCCTTGGCCGAGGCGTCGGAGGCGTGGCGACCGTGGCGGGCGCTGGCGGCGATGCACCTGTGGACCGCGTACCTCTGACCCGGCTGTAGGGTCGCCGGATGCTGACGATCGACGTGCAGGGGGTGTCGGTCCCCGCCCTGGGATTCGGCACGTGGCAGTTGACGGGCGACGAGGCCTATGAGGCCACTCGCCACGCGCTGGAGATCGGCTATCGCCAGATCGACACCGCCCAGGCCTACGGCAACGAGGCCGAGGTGGGCCGGGCGCTGATCGACAGTGACGTCTCCCGCGACGACATCTTCCTCACCACCAAGATCGTGCGCGACACGCTCGCCGGCGACAAGGTCGGTCCCGGCGTCGACGAGAGCCTGCGCCGCCTCGGCACCGACTACATCGACTTGTTGCTCATCCACTGGCCGACCGAGGACGTCCCGCTGTCCGAAACCCTCGGCGCAATGGCGACGGCCCGTGACGCGGGCAAGGTGCGGCACCTCGGCGTCTCCAACTTCAAGGCGCCGCTGTTGACCGAGGCGCTGGGCCACACCGCGATCCTCGCCGACCAGGTGCCTTACCAGCCCGGGCGAACGCAGAACAGCTTGAAGAAGTTGGCTGTCGAACGCGACGTGATGATCACGGCGTACTCACCGCTCAAGGGTGACGGCGTCGCCTCGTCCGAGGTGGCATCGATCGCCGAGGCCCACGGCAAGTCGCCTCAGCAGGTCGCGCTCCGCTGGCTCCTGCAACAAGACAAGGTCTCGCCGATCCCGCGGTCGGCCAATCCCAAGCACCGCGAGCAGAACTTCGACGTGTTCGACTTCTCGCTCACCGACGACGAGATGGCCACCATCGACGGTCTGGCCGCCAGCCCGGCCTGACGCCGTCCCTGCCATCCTTTGTCGATGGCAACTCTCGCGTTGGTGGGCAGTGGGGAGTATCTCGAGGTCTCCCGCGAAGTCGACGAGCACTTGTTGTCGTTGGCCACGTCCGACCACCCGCTTCGCGTGGTCTGTCTTCCGACGGCGGCGGCCAACGACGGCGAGCGGGTCTGGCGAGGATGGTCGGAGCGTGGAGTCGCGTGGTTCCTCGGGCTCGGGGCCGACTGCGTCGCCGTCGATGTCATCGACCGAGCGACGGCCGACGATCCCGGCATGGCCGCCGACATCGAACAAGCCGACCTGGTCTATTTGTCGGGCGGCAAGCCCACGCTGCTCCACGCCATTCTCGCGGGCTCGGCCGCGTGGGCCGCCATCACCCAGGTGCTCGCCCGGGGCGGCGTCCTGGCCGGGTGCAGTGCCGGCGCCATGGTGCAGGGCGAGAAGATCGCCGGGTTCCGGGGCGGCGCCGAGTCCGAGGGCTTCGGCCTGTTCCCCGGCACCGTCGTGATCCCCCACTTCGACGAGTTCCCCTCGATGGTCACGGGGGTCGTCCGCCGGGTTGTCGGTCGCGGCCTCACCGTGATCGGCGTCGAAGGCGGCACCGCACTGGTGCGCCATGGTGACGAGGTCCGCGCTGTGGGGCCGGGCTCGGTCGAGGTGTGGGGGCCGCTCGGCCACGAGCGGTTCCATCGTGAGGTCTTGCCGGCCGGATTCGTCGACCCCATGGCTCCAGCGTGATGGGTCAGAGGTCGGTCGTGACCGTCATCTCCACGGTCTGACCCAATTCGAGGGCTTCGGCCTTCCTCACCGCCGCCTTGATCGGGACGAGGTAACCGCCATCCTTGGGGAAGGCGGCGGTCGTCCACTCCGTCGAACCGACCCGTACGCGGATCGGGACCATGCCCCACCCGTACGTGACCATCGGCGAGACGTCGCGCAGAGCGGTGCACGGCTCCGGCGGGACGGCGACGAAGTGAAACGGGGCGGGACCTCGCCAGTGGAACATCTCGCCGCTGAACTGGACCCGCACGATGCCAGTGTGGCCGAATCAGCCCTTTACGAACCGCCACGCCGTCGGCAGGGCGGCGCCGGCGAGCACCACCTTGACGAGGTCGCCGACGACGAACGGGACCATGCCGAGGGTGAGCGCTTCGGTACCCGACACGTGGAGGGAATGGGCCAGCCACGTCACGCCGCAGATGTAGATCACGACGTTGCCGGCGATCATGGCCGGGATGGCTTGGGCAACGGTACGGTCGGAGCGGCGTTCGGCCAACATCCCGAGCAGGGCGCTGGCGACCACGAACCCGACGAGGTAGCCGCCGGTGGCGCCGGTCAACGAGGCCAGCCCGGATGCGCCACCGGCGAACACGGGAAGCCCGATGACGCCGAGCGCGACATAGACGACCTGAGCGATGATGCCCCGGGCCAGTCCGACGACGGCCGCACCACCGAGCACGGCGAAGGTCTGCCCCGTGATCGGCACCGGGGTGAACGGCAGCCGGAACGAGATCTGGGCGGCGACCGAGGTGACCAGGACCACGACACCGATGATGGCGGCGTCGGTCACCCACGAACGGGTGACGAGGGCGTCGGCGAGGGTGCGGCGTTCGTCGACGGGACTGGGCAGGGCGGCGGCGGTCATGGAACTCCTTGCAAGCGGGGTGAACTGCGGTCATACAGCAGAGCACAGAACGACCCCCCCGGCGTTGATGTGGCCCTTCGGGCCGCCATCCCAGCCACAGCCACGCCGTCGAGCGACCTGATCGGCCACCGCAACGCGGACGGGCGGCCTCGGCGCGACGGACCCGTGTGGTGGTAGGACGAGGCATGCCTACGACCCCATCTGGCGACATCACCCTCTACTACGAGACCTTCGGCGACCCCGGCGACCCGACCTTGCTCCTCGTGAACGGTCTCGGGAGCCAGTGCATCAACTTCAAGGTCGAGTTCTGCGAGCTGTTCGTGGCCAGGGGCCTACGCGTGGTTCGGTTCGACAATCGCGACGTCGGGCTTGTCGAGCCATCTCAAGGGCGGCCCCCGCTACACGATCGACGACATGGCCGGCGACGGTTTCGCCGTGCTCGACGCCGTCGGGGCAGCCGCCGCGCACGTCGCCGGCTGGTCGATGGGCGGCATGATCGCCCAGGCCATGGCGCTCCAACACCCCGAGCGGGTGACCTCGCTCACGTCAGTGATGTCCTCACCGGGTGGCGTGGCCGTCGACCGCGATCCCGAGGTGGCGGCCGCGTTCACCGCTCCAGCAGCGACGACGCGCGAGGAGGCGGCCGAGCGGCAGCTGGCGGGCTTGCGGGTGTGGGGAAGTCCGGCGAGCTACGACGTCGAGCGCATCACGGCTGATGCGTACGCCGCCTACGACCGCAACTTCGATCCCGAGGGCCGGGCCCGCCAGTCGCGGGCCGTCGGCTCGTCACCTTCGCGGGTCGAGGCGCTGGGATCGCTGCGCGTGCCGACCCTCGTCGTGCACGGCGACGCCGACCGCCTCGTCCCGCTCGAGATGGGGCGGGCGACAGCGGCGGCGATCCCGGGCGCTCGTCTGGAGATCGTGCCGGGGATGGGCCACGACTACCCGCCCGAGCACTGGGCAACGATGGTCGACCTCATCGCCACACACGCCGCCTCGGCCACGGCGGGATAGCCCACCCGCTGCGGGCGCATACATTCGGTTCCATGACGCCCGAGGACTTGGCCGACCTCGCCCACCTCCGACGGGCCCGTGATCTGATCGACCGCGACCACGCCGCGCCCCTCGATGTTCCCGGGATGGCCCGGGCCGCGCTCATGTCGCCGGCCCACTTCTCACGGAAGTTCCGGGCTGCGTATGGAGAGACGCCCTACGCCTACCTCATGACCCGCCGGATCGAGCGGGCCAAGGCGTTGCTGCGCCAGGGAGTGTCCGTCACCGACGCCTGTCTTGCCGTCGGCTGCACGTCGCTCGGATCGTTCTCGTCTCGTTTCACCGAGATCGTGGGCGAACCTCCGTCGCGATACCGTGCCGCGGGACCACCGTCAACTCGAGTCGGTCCCAACGTGCGTGACGATGGTCGCCACCCGCCCCCGGCGGATCCGAATTTCGGCCTGATCCTCCAACCTCCGGACGAGCAGGATCGGAGAAGCCGCGCTTCGGCGTTCGACGTACGGTCACCCGCATGACCGTGACTGTCGCCTCCATGTTCATCCCTGTCCACGACCCCGACGCCGCGCTCGGGTTCTACCGCGACGTGCTCGGCCTCGAGGTCCGTCTCGATGTCGCCTCCGACGGGTTCCGATGGGTCACCGTCGGCGCCCCCGGACAGGACGTCGGCATCGTGCTCTTCCAACCCCACGGCGGACGCTCCCAGACCGAGGGCGACGCATTGTTGACTCTGGTGACGCAGGGCTCGCTGCAAGCGGCGATCTTCAACGCCGATGACCTCGACGCCACGTTCGAGAAGGTCCGGGCCGCCGGGGTCGAGGTGCTCCAGGAGCCGACGACGCAGCCGTGGGGCGCCCGCGATTGCGCCGTGCGGGATCCCTCGGGCAACCTCGTTCGCATCGCCCAGGCGTGAGGGAAGCGAGCTGAACCATGGCCAAGAAGACGAAGGCGTCCACCCCGGCGCCGGAGCCCGACGCTCACGAGGTGATCCGCGTGCTCGGGTCGCGGGTCAACAACCTCAAGGACGTCAGCGTCGAGATCCCCAAGCGCCGCCTCACCGTGTTCACGGGGGTGTCGGGCTCGGGCAAGAGTTCGTTGGTCTTCGGGACCATCGCGGCAGAGTCGCAGCGGCTGATCAACGAGACCTACAGCACGTTCGTGCAGGGGTTCATGCCGTCGCTCGCCCGGCCCGACGTCGACGTGCTCGAGGGGCTCACGCCGGCGATCATCGTCGATCAGCAGCGCATGGGCGCAGACGCCCGCTCGACGGTCGGCACCGCCACCGATGCCAACGCCATGCTCCGCATCCTCTTCAGCCGCCTGGGGAAGCCGCACGTCGGTTCGCCCAACGCGTTCTCGTTCAACGTGCCTTCCATCAGCGCAACCGGGTCCATCAAGGTCGAGCGCGGTGACGCCAAGCGAGAACGGGTCACGTTCACTCGCACCGGCGGAATGTGCCCGAGGTGTGAGGGCCGCGGGTCGGTGTCCGACATCGATCTCAGCCAGCTCTACGACGAGTCGAAGTCGCTCAACGAAGGGGCGCTCACCATCCCGGGCTACACCATGGACGGTTGGTACGGGCGCATCTTCCGGGGCTGCGGCTTCTTCGACGCCGACAAGCCCGTGGGCAAGTTCACCAAGAAGCAGCTGCACGATCTCCTCCACAAGGAGCCGACAAAGATCAAGGTCGAGGGCATCAACCTGACGTACGAGGGTGTGATCCCCAAGATCCAGAAGTCGATGCTGTCGAAGGATCGTGAGTCGCTGCAGCCCCACGTCCGCGCGTTCGTCGATCGAATCGCCACGTTCGCAGCGTGCCCCGAGTGCGACGGAACTCGCCTCAGCAAGGCCGCACGTTCGTCGAAGATCGCGGGGATCAACATCGCCGAAGCGTGCGCAATGCAGATCACCGATCTCGCGGAGTGGGTATCCGATCTCGCCGAGCCCTCGGTGGCCCCGCTGCTGGCCGCGCTTCGCGACACCCTCGACTCGTTCGTCGAGATCGGGCTGGGCTACCTGTCGCTCGATCGCTCGTCGACGACCCTGTCGGGCGGCGAGGCCCAACGCACGAAGATGATCCGCCACCTCGGATCGGCGCTGACCGACATCACCTACGTCTTCGACGAGCCCACGATCGGGATGCATCCCCACGACATCCAGCGCATGAACGATCTGCTGCTCCGGCTCCGGGACAAGGGCAACACTGTGCTCGTCGTCGAACACAAGCCCGAAGCCATCGCCATCGCCGACCACGTCGTCGACCTCGGTCCCGGCGCCGGCTCGGCCGGTGGGGAAGTGTGCTTCGAAGGAACGGTCGACGACCTCCGGGCCAGTGCCACGGTGACAGGCCGTCATCTCGAGGACCGCGCCGCGCTCAAAGCCACGGTGCGCGAACCCACCGGTGCCATCGAGATTCGTGGAGCGACGACCAACAACCTGCAGAAGGTCGATGTCGACATCCCGCTGGGCGTGCTCTGTGTGATCACTGGAGTCGCCGGCTCCGGCAAGAGCTCGCTCATCCACGGGTCCATCCCCCCGTCGGACGGCGTTGTCGTGGTCGATCAGGACGCCATCCATGGCTCGCGGCGCAGCAACCCGGCCACCTACACCGGTCTGCTCGATCCGATCCGCAAGGCCTTCGCCAAGGCCAACAAGGTCAAGCCCGCACTGTTCAGCTTCAACTCGGAAGGCGCCTGCGTTGTCTGCAACGGGACCGGAGTGATCGAGACCGATCTCTCGATCATGGCCAGCGTCACGACCACGTGCGAGGAGTGCGAGGGCAAGCGCTTCGAGGCGTCGGTCTTGAAGCACAAGCTGGGCGGTCGCGACATCACCGAAGTGCTGGCCATGTCGGTGGGCGACGCCGAGGTGTTCTTCGGATCGGGCAAGGCCGAGACGCCGGCGGCCCACAAGATCCTCGAGCGTCTCGTCGATGTCGGGCTCGGCTACATCACTCTCGGCCAACCACTACCCACGCTGTCGGGCGGGGAGCAGCAGCGGCTGAAGCTGGCCACCCACATGGCCGACAAGGGTGGGACCTACGTGCTCGACGAGCCGACCACTGGCCTCCACCTCGCCGACGTCGAGCAGTTGCTCGGCCTGCTCGACCGCCTCGTCGAGGCCGGAAAATCCGTGATCGTGATCGAGCACCACCAAGCAGTCATGGCCCACGCCGATTGGATCATCGATCTCGGACCGGGCGCCGGCCATGACGGAGGCCTCGTGGTGTTCGAAGGCACGCCCTCCAACCTGGTCGCGGCTCGTTCGACCATCACGGGCGAACACCTCGCCGCCTACGTCGGAGCGGGTTAGCCGGTCAGGTCGGTGACCACGGCCCGCCCGAGGTACTTGGCCGCGGCGAGCTCGTCGAAGATGTCGTTGAGCTCGGAGAGCGTGCCGGTGCGATCGACGTGGGTGTGGACTTTGCCGGCGGCGGCGAGCTCGATGAGTTCCCGCATGTCCTGCACGGTGCCGACGGCCGAGAAGATGATCTTGGGGTCGTTCATGAAGAGGCGGAACGGGTCGACCTGGAAGCCACCGTCACCCGTCGGCGGCAAGCCGACACCAATGAACAGGCCCGTCTTGCGGAGCACGGCCAGGCCGAGGTCGAAGCCCGATACTCGTGCCGCGAAGACGAGCGACGCGTCGACACCGCCGAAGTCACGAGCGATGACGGCGGCAGCTTCGTCGGCGCTGACGGCGACCTCGGCCCCCAGGGAGCGGACGAAGTCGAGGCGATCCTCTCCGACGTCGACGCCGATCACGCGGTACCCGAACGCCGAGGCGAGCTGCACGGCGTAGTGGCCGAGTCCGCCGGCGGCGCCGATGATCGCGATCGGTCGGCCCGGCTTCACCCCGTTGGCGATCAGCTTCTTGACCGCTCCGTAGGCGGTGAGGCCACCACAGGCGAGCGGGGCTTCGGTGTCGGGCACGCTGTCGGGGATGGCGACGAGCCCCGGCACGTAGACCGAGAACTCTTCGGCGAAGGTGCCCATCACGCCCTTGGCTTGGGCGCAGTGGCGCGGGTTGCCGCCGAGGCAGTACTCGCACGCCCCACACCAGTAACCGCCCCCCGTGCCACCGAGGCCGAGGATCACGCGCTGGCCGACCTTGGTGAACCGTTCGGCGCCTTGGCCCAATGACTCGACGATGCCGATGGCCTCGTGGCCGACAGCTTCGGGGCGCATGCCGTACCAGTCGCCCTTGACCAGGTGCAGGTCGGAATGGCACACCCCTGCGGCCGTGATGCGGACGATGGCATGGTCGGGCGCCGGTTCGGGCGACTCGACATCCTTGACCGTGACTTCACCGTTTTGAACCCGGGCTGCTCGCATGGGCCAGACGTTAGACACGGTGCAGTCGCCGCCGCCTGCCCGGCGGTGCGTTACCGGCTGGCGTGGCCGAGGACAACCTCGGCCACGAGGTCGCCGTGGGTGTCTTGAAGGAAGTGGGATGCGTCGTCGAACGAGTCCCAGGTCGAGTGCGGGATCAGTGCGTGCCACTGTCGACCCCACTCGCCCGAGAACACCTCATCCGCGAGCCCCCACACGAAGTGCACGGGGATCGTCGTCGCGTTGATCGCGTCGAAGTGCCGCGACTGGAGGTCGCCACTGCCGCGGGCATGGTCGTGCACGGGGATCGACAGGGGGAACTGCCGTGGCCCCGTGACGCCCGGTTCTCCGAGTCCGGCAAACGGGGCGTCGTAGGCGGCGCGTACGGCGTCTACCTCGGGTGGCAGTGACGGAGGCTCACCCTGCAAGGCAGGGAGGATCGCTTCTTGCGGGGTGGTTCGTCGGGTCCCGACGACCATCAGCGTGCCCCACCCGAATCGGTCGGGGATGTTCTCTCGAAGCATGCCGCCGGGCTCGTTCTGGCCGATCCAGTTGCGGATGGCGGGCGTGTAGTCGTATGCGTCGTGGTGCAACCAGGTGTTCATGATCACCAGCCGCGAGAACCGCTCGGGCATGGCCACGGCCTGCGCGAGTCCGATCGGGCCACCCCAGTCCTGGACGAACAACGTGATGTCGCCGAGGTCGAGAGCTTCGATGAGAGCGGCGAGGTTGTCGGTGTGTCGCGCGATGTCGTACCACCCTGCGTCGGTGACCTTGTCGCTGCGACCGAACCCGATGTGGTCGGGGACGATGCACCGGTACCCGGCGTCTCGCATCGACACGACGATCTTGCGGTAGAGGTAGCTCCACGTGGGCATCCCGTGGACCATCAGCGCCACCGGCCCGTCGGCCGGGCCCTCGTCGACGTAGTGCATGCGCACTCCACCCACATCGAGGTAATGCGGCTCGAACGGGAAGTCGGCGAGGTCGTCGAAGTTCGCGTCGGGCGTGCGTACGTACGGAGGCGTCGGGTCGCTCACGACGCGGGAACCTAGCTGGAGGTCCATCCGAGGTCTACGATGGGTTGGCGTGACCCGAGGACGAGCGCTCCTGAAGGAAGCCGGAATCAAGGGCAGACGCACGGGCCGGTCAGATCGCGACGAGCTGCTCCTGCCGTACCTTGCCCAGCGAGCGATGGCCGACGCCACGAGGCTCCATTCGAGCGACCTCGTGGGGTTGCAGCGATCGATCGGAAACCGTGGAACGGCGCTTGCCGTGCAGAGAGACTCCTACGCGTACGGCGCGGCGAACGTGACACCTCACATTCACGTGTACAGCGGCGGCGACTGTCATCTGAAGGACAGCCAAGGCACTCGGTTCAACCTGGTGCAGAATGGCCGGCGGGTGAAGCAGTCCCGAATCAACGAGGCCTTCGACGCCATCCGGACGCAGTTCCCCGACCCCTCGAACCCGAAGCGCACCGCCGTGCTCGCGGCGATGCGCGACCTCCTCCGCGGGAAACCCCGAGACAAGTCGGAGTCGTGATTCGCCACTGGGGCTGAGTGCGGTGATGGAGTCGAGCATTTGACTTCATGTGTCCAGGTTGTTAAATAACTGATCTGTGAACTATTTACGTCCAGGACACCGTCTGTGACGGTGGCGGCACCCGATCGATTCGACGCCGTGTTCGCCGCCTTGTCCGATCCGACCCGGCGCTCGATTGTTCGTCGATTGGCCGGCGGCGAGGCGACCGTGCTCGAACTGGCCGAGCCCTTCTCGATCAGTCTTCCGGCCATCTCGCGCCACCTGAAGGTCCTCGAGGGCGCGGGTTTGATCAGCCGGAGCCGCGACGGACAACGGCGGCCGTGTCGACTGCAGCCAGAGCCGCTCATGGAGATCGCGGCGTGGGCCGAGCACACCCGGGCGGACTGGGAGGAGCGTCTCGATCGTCTCGACGCGCACCTGCGGCGCACCTCGACACAGAAGTCTCCGCCACGTTCGGCGAAGCCATGAGGACGACCCCGGCCATCACCGATCCGACGTCGTGGGCGCTCGACCGTGAGATCGTGCTCGTACGGGTTCTCGATGCCACCCGGCAGAAGGCGTTCGCGGCGTGGACCGATGCCGACGCGTTCTGCCAGTGGTTCGGCCCGGAGGGATACACCTGCTCGGTCCGAGAGATGGACGTGCGACCGGGGGGCCGAGCGCGCTTCGACATGACATCCGGGGACGGCACCGTGTTCACGAATCGCTTCGACTATCTCGAGGTCGTTCCGAGCGAGAAGCTGGTGCTGGATCACGGCGCGGACGTCGACGACGACCCAACTCGCTTCCGAGTCACGATCACCTTCGACGAACAAGGCGACCACAAGACGGTCCTCACCTTGCGACAGCTCCACCCCTCCGTCGAGCGACGAGCCGAGGTCCTCGGCTTCGGGGCGGTCGAACTCGGGCTGCAGACGATGGACAAGCTTGCTCGCCACCTCGGGGTCGCCTGATGTCGCAATTGCTGCGAGTGCAGAACTTCTTCGTGTCCATGGACGGGTTCGGCGCCGGCGAGGGCCAGAGCCTCGAGGCGCCGTTCGGGCACGCCGAACGACGCGGTGACGGCGGGCCCAGCCTCCCGGGCGACCTGGCGTCGTGGGCGTTCGCCACCGCAAGTTGGCCCAACCGATCCGAACCCGGCGGTTCCCGAGGGCTCGACGACTACTTCACTCGCGACTTCACGAGGAACATCGGCGCCGAGATCATGGGCCGCAACAAGTTCGGGCCCCAACGCGGCCCGTGGGAGAACTTCGAGTGGACGGGGTGGTGGGGCGACGACCCGCCGTTTCACACCCCAGTCTTCGTGCTCACCCATCACGTCCGACCGAGCTTCACGTTGGCCGACACCACGTTCCACTTCATCGACGCGACCCCCGCAGACGCGCTGCGACAGGCCACGGCCGCGGCAGACGGAAAGGATGTGCGGCTCGGAGGTGGCGTGGCCACGGTTCGACAATTCCTCGACGCCGGTCTCGTTGACACCATGCATGTCGCCGTCGCACCGATCGAGATCGGCCGGGGCGAGCGACTCTGGACCTCACCCGAAGACCTGCTCGACCGCTACCACCTCGAGTCCGTGCTCAGCCCGAGCGGGGTGACCCACCTGCTGTTCTGGCGGCGGTGAACCGGTCGGTCCAGCTCAGGCGTCGCCCTCACCGCCAGGTAGACCTCGCCGGGCTTGTGTGCAGGCCGGTTGGGCAGAATACCGGCGTGACGAGCCAACCTGACAGCAAGAACTTCGAGGGCGCGACGTTCGTCGGAACGAACCTCCGGGGGGCCACCTTCCGGTCGTGCGACGTCAGCAGCGTGACGATGCGCAGCGTCGAGGTGGGTGGGCTCGACATCGACAGCCACGACCTGTTCTTCGGCAGCCTCATCGTCAACGGCGTCGACGTGGTTCCCTTGGTCGACGCCGAGCTCAACCGGCAGTTCCCCGGCCGCGAACTGCAGAAGGCAACGACACCCGACGGTCTTCGCGAAGGATGGGTTGCGGTGCAAGCGGCGTGGGGTGAGATGGTGCGGAGTACGCCTCGTGAATTGGTCGACGCCCACGTCGAGGACGAGTGGTCACTGGCCCAGACGCTGCGGCACCTTGTGCTGGCGACCGACGCCTGGCTCCGGGGCGGGGTCATGGGGATGGAGCAGCCGTTCCACGAGATCGGGCTGATCTTTACCGGAGCAGCTGAGATGGGCTTCGACACGTCGATCTTCCGGACGGATGCGCCGGCGTTCGACGACATCCTCGCGGTGCGGGCCGAGCGGCAGCAGTTGGTGTCCGGCTTCCTGGCCACGGTCTCGGCTCAGCAGCTCGCAGAGGAGCGCGACGGCCCCTGGGGCACCGGCGACTGGCGTCCCACCGTTGGCGACTGCGTGCGCGTCATCCTGGAAGAGGAGTGGGCGCACCTTCGCTATGTGCGGCGGGACCTGGCCCTCCTCGGATCAGGCGCGACGTGAGAAGGAGCCCGACCTGACATGACGGCTGAGCTCGAGAAGCTGCCGTTCACGTCAGCTGGCGCGTGGAGGGCTTGGCTGGAGGCCAATCACGAGACCGCGCCGGGCATCTGGTTGATGATCGCCAAGAAGGGCAGCGGTGTCGAGAGCGTCACCTACGACGAGGCGGTCGATGAAGGCCTGTGCTTCGGGTGGATCGACGGCCAGAAGGCGAAGCAGGACGACCGGTACTTCCTGCAGCGCTTCACACGACGAACCAAGCGCAGCCCATGGTCGAGAGTCAACACCGAGCGCGTTGCCCGGCTCGACAAGGCGAACCGGATGCAGCCCGCCGGTCTCCGCGAGGTGGAGGCTGCGAAGGCTGACGGCCGTTGGGAGGTCGCATATGCCGGCCAGGCGTCGGCCGTCGTCCCCGAGGATCTTCAGGTCGCGCTCGACGCGTCCCCCGCGGCTGCCGGCGTGTTTGCCGAACTCGACAGGACGAATCGGTACGCCATCCTCTACCGGATTGGCGCGGTCAAGAAGGCGGAGACACGAGCGAAGAAGATCGCGGGTTTCGTCGCCGACCTCGAGCGCGGCAAGACGCCGCATCCCCGAAAACAGAAGTAGTCCGCTCCTGCGGCGACGGGGTCAGTAATCCACCGCAGCGGCGACATCACTGGTTGCGATAGAGGTCGCGCAGGAGGAGTATCTCAGCTCCGTGGTGGATGACCTCTCGGTGAATGTGTAGGACGAGGGTGAGATAGGTCCGGTCCGCGTACGGGCCTTCGGCCGGCCCCACGGGCGCGGCCAGCCGGTCTCCGAGCGAGCGGACGCCGCCAATCCAGCGCTCGTAGCCTTCGTCGAGTTGGGCGAGGGCGGTGGCCGCGTCGGACGCGTAGAGGTGGTTCTCGTAGTCGATGGCTGGACCTCCGAAGTGGGCGCTGTTGCGGGCACCGAACACGCCGACGATCACGTGGGCGAGCCGCCAGCCGATCGTGGTGACCGGCGCAGGCTCGGGCTCGGGGAACTCGAAGTCGGCGACATGGGTCCCCGCGTAGTGGGCCGGAGGAGTGGACGCGTCCTCGCGAGGCCGAATGTTCCAGCACCCAGCGACGGGTTCCCAGAAGTACTCGTCGTCGGTGAGGCCTTCGAGCTTCGGGCGTAGGTGGTACTCCCAGTGGAACTCGAGTTGCTCGACCAGCTCGCTGGTCACGTCGGGGATGGCAAGCATTCCTGGAGCTGTCATGTCCACGACGATACGGATCGCTGCGGACAGAAACGGTCCGCAGCATGGAAGAATGTTGGCTCATGGGCGATCCAGCGTCGCGGCTGCTGCGCCTCTTGTCGCTTCTCCAAGCACAGACTCGATGGTCGGGGCCCGCGCTCGCCGATCGGCTCGGGGTGACCGAGCGGACCGTGCGACGCGACGTCTCCCGGCTGCGCAATCTCGGTTACCCGGTCGACTCCGCCTCAGGGGTCGTAGGTGGCTACCAGCTCGGGCTTGGCGGCCGGCTACCTCCGCTCCTGCTCGACGATGATGAAGCCGTCGCCGTCGCCGTGTCCCTCGGGGCGTCAACCAGTGGAGCCGTCGAAGGCATCGAACGGTCGGCGCTCGCGGCGCTGGCCAAGATCGACCGGCTCCTCCCTGCACACCTTCGAGGACAGGTCCGAGCGCTAGGCAAGGCCACCCTCAACCTTGCCCCCGAGGCAGACCCAGTCTCCTCCGAGATCCTTGTGGCGATCGCCCATGCCGTCGACGGCCATGAACGGCTGCTCGTCGACTACCGCGATCGTGACGGCACATCGTCGCAGCGGCGCCTCGACCCGTATCGACTCGCCACGACCGGGCGGCGCTGGTACCTCGCCGCCCGCGACGCTGAACGCGACGCCTGGCGCACCTTGCGCGTCGATCGAATAAGGCGGGCCAAGCGCACCGGCCACCTCTTCGAGCCGATGCCATCGCCTGATGGTGTCGATGTCGACACCATCCTCAGCGAAGCAATCACGACATCGCCCTACCGATTCCAAGCGAAGGTCATCGTCGGCCTCACACCATCCAAGTTACGAGCGCGAGTGCCTCCCACCGTCGGCGTCGTCACCGCCCATCCAAACGACAAGGCGCGGAGCGTGCTCACCGTCGGATCGAATTCCGTCGACGCCCTCGCCGGCCACCTCGTCCAGCTCGGCGCTCCTTTCGAGGTCATCGAACCCGCCGAGCTCCGCGACCGAATCGACCGGTTGACCGACGATCTCATCGACGTCAGGCATCGAAGCCGGGGTCGACGCAACGTGCACCGACCCGAGTGACGGTCAAAGCCGAAAGCGCTGGTCTCGTGTCACCGGCGGGATCGCGGTCGCGTTTTCCTATTACGCAAGGCGGTCCGCTTGCTCCGCGCTTCCCAGCTCGGACCTGCCTACGAAGAGGCGTGGCGGAGTGGCAGGACAGCTCCGACGCCGAAGTGTGGGAGTGGGCCGCGAACGACGGACTGGCCTGATGCGTCGAGGCGAGATCCGGTCGTCGACCTCGATCCGGTACGAGGTTCGGAGGCAGACAAGTGCCGGCCGGCGGTCATCGTCAGCAACGACGGCGCCAACACGACCGCAGAGCGGCTCGGGCGAGGCGTCGTCACCGTCGTGCCGGTCACCTCGAATACCGCACGGGTCTTTCCCTTTCAGGTGTTTCTGGACGTAGCCAGCACCGGCCTCGACCGTGACTGGAAGGCGCAGGCAGAGCAGGTCCGGTCCGTCGCCGTCGAGCGGATCGGCGCCCGCGTCGGCGCGCTATCGGGCGACCTTGTAGCCGCCCTCGACGAGGCGTTGCGCCTCCACCTCGCGCTCTGAAGTGCATCGCGCTCGACGACCACACCGCCCCGGGCGGGGTGACCGGCCGCCCTTGGCCCCCGACCCGAGCCTCCATCAGACCCGGGGCGGTTCAGATCGGCAGCCGCGTGCGGTTCGAGACTGCCGCGGTGGACGCGTGGCTCTATTCACTGCGGGTTGACACGGACGCGTCAACGAAGGGTCTTGCCCATCGCCACCAGCCGCGGCCACGATCGGTGTCAGGCGTTTGCGACCGCGCCTCTACGTCACTCGGTCGCCTTCCCAGTCGACGGACGTGGAGGGCTGAGTGATGGCGAACAAGGAAGGGAAGCGGCAGTTCGGATCCGTGCGCAAGCTGGCGTCGGGTCGTTGGCAGGCTCGGTACGTCACAGCCGATGGCGAGACACATGACGCGCGCCGACGACCTTCGCCACCAAGGGCGATGCCGGCCGGTTCCTCGACGGGATCCGCACCGACCTCGAGCGCGGTCAATGGATCGATCCGAACGCCGGTCGTGTGACGTTGGAGGGGTTCGCTCGCACGTGGCTGTCGGAGCGGCCGCTGCGACCGCGGACGAAGGAGCTTTACGCAGGGTTGCTTGACCGGCACGTGCTCCCGGCACTTGGCGAGGCCGAACTGAACCGGCTTACCGCCGCGAGGGTCCGCTCGTGGCACGCCGACCTGTCACGGGGCAAATACCCCGGCGAGTCAACGACAGCCAAGGCGTACCGGCTCCTGCGGGCGATCCTCAACACGGCGGTCGAGGACGGGCGCATCGCCTCGAACCCGTGCCAGATCGTGGGCGCCGGGCGTGAGCGTCCCGACGAGCGGCCTGTTGCGACTGTCGCCGAGGTCTACGTCCTCGCCGACGCCGTTGGCGCTGAGCATCGGCTGCTGGTGTTGCTGGCGTGCTTCGCCGGGCTTCGGCTCGGCGAGCTGCAGGCGCTTCGCCGGCGGCACGTCGATTTGGGCGGCGCCGCGCTCCGTGTCGTCGAGCAGACGCTGGTGCTCAAGGACGGTACGCACGTCACCGGTCCACCGAAGACCGACGCCAGTGCGCGGGTCATCGCACTGCCCGAGGCTGGTCGTCGACGAGCTGCGCAAGCACCTCGTGACGGTTCGTGATGATCCCGACGCGCTCGTGTTCGGTCGGTCGGGCAATCGTCCGTTCCGCCGGGCGACGCTCTACACGGCGTGGCATGCGGCCACGAAGAAGCTCGGCATGCCACCCGGGTTCCGCATCCACGATCTGCGCCACACCGGCAACACGCTCGCCGCCGCCACCGGTGCGAGCACGAAGGAGCTGATGGCGCGCATGGGTCACTCGTCGGCACGTGCCGCGCTGATCTACCAGCACGCAACGCGTGATCGCGACGTCGTCATCGCGAAGGCGCTCGACGGGATGATCCGGGAAGTCCTCGATCGCGAATGGCACGCGAATGGCACGCCGACCGATTCGTCCGCCGTCGACCGAAGACCGCGACGACGGCCGAACCTGCGGGCTGACCAGCACGTTCACTTTGAGAGCGGGCGACGAGAATCGAACTCGCGTTCTCAGCTTGGGAAGCTGATGTTCTGCCGCTGAACTACGCCCGCGGGAATGGATCCGGAAGCTACCAAAAGTCCTGCCCAGCACCCACTTGCATCACTCCCAGGTTCTTGACCTCGCTCGCTGCGCAGCGACGCGGGCGCCGTTGGGCATGCCGAGCGGCGCGCCTGCTCGACTGGCCTCAGTCGGCCAGTGACATGATCATGGCGGAGGGGATCAGCGATGCCTGAAGACTGGAACAGCGACGCCTTGGGCGATGTGGCGACGTGGCTTGGCCAGGCCAACACCCGCCAGTTCTTGGTCATGGACCGCGACAGCGTCGTCCACGACGAGTCGTGGGGAGACCCGGCGTCGTCGATCGACATCGCGTCGGCCCAGAAGAGCGTGATCTCCGTCGTCGTCGCCGTCTTGGTTGCCCGCGGGATCCTTGACCTCGACGCGCCGATGTCGCGGTGGCTGGGCCGCGGGTGGACCACCGCCACGAGTGATCAGGAGGAGCGGATCCTGCTCCGCCATGGTCTGACGATGACGACTGGCCTGTTCGAAGACTTTGGGTTCGAAGCCGAGGCCGGGACCGCTTGGTACTACAACAACAACGCCTACCACCAGATCCGAAAGGTGATCGAGCGAGCCACGAGCCACACGACCCAGGAGGTGTGCGCGGAGACGTTGTTCGCTCCCCTGGGTATGCGCGACTCGCGGTGGGTGCCGCGGCCGGCCATGAAGGACCCGACCGGCTGGGTGATCGAAGGACTGCACACGACAGCCCACGACCTGGCCCGCCTCGGTCGCGCGGTGCTCGGCGGCGGTCGACTCGGCGACGTGGATCTCGGGTGCGATCCGGAGTACCTGGCCGCGTCGATGCGGGCGAGTCAGGACCTCAACCCGAGCTACGGGCTGTTGTGGTGGCTGCCATCGGCGGAGACCGGCATCGTGCCCGGACGCCGCCCCGGCCAGGAAATCGAGCCACGCAAGCCTTTCGGCGGCATCGTGCTCGATGGGCCTATCGCCCCCGACGCTCCCGTCGGCACCATCGCGGCGATGGGCGCCGGCGACCAGCGGCTCATCCTGATCCCCGACCGCGAGATCGTGGTCGTCCGCCTCGGCGGACCGATCGGAGCCATGGAAGCCGCGGCCGGCGGCTTCGATCGCGAGTTCTGGCCCCGGTTCCAGTCCGCGCTCCCTGACCCCCGCGCCTGACTCCGGGGGTACAGGAGGCGGATGCTCCGTCGCTGCTCGCCGTGTCGATCGGCTAGAACGCTGGTCGTGTCACAGCTGGCCGATACCTCCTCCGGCTGATGCTCTACCTCCACCGATCCGAGAGGGCCGACGCTCTCGTCGAGTCGCTCGGCGACGTGTTGCGCGCACCGCTGGCCGACCCGTTCACACCTGAGGTCGTGGCTGTGCCGACGCGCGGTGTCGAGCGATGGTTGGCCCAGCGCCTCTCGCACCGCCTCGGCGTCAGCGCCAGCGATCCCAACGGGACGGGCGAGCGCAGCGACGGCGTCTGCGGGAACCTCGCGTTCCCGTTCCCCGGCCGGCTCATCGGCGACGCCATCACCGCGGCGTCGGGAGTGGCCCACGACGACGACCAGTGGACACCCGAGCGCGCGGTCTGGCCGCTGCTCGAGGCGATCGACGCCGGCGTGACTGAGCCGTGGCTGAGCACCCTCGCCGGCCACCTCGGTGGTGATGCCGACCAGCAGCGATCGCGTCGCTTCACCACCGCCCGCCACCTCGCCGACCTCTTCGACCGGTACGCCGTGCACCGACCGACGATGGTCCGTTCGTGGGCCGCCGGCGGTGACGTGTCGGCCTCGGGATCGCCCCTACCCGCCGGCAGCGCGTGGCAGGCCGAGCTGTGGCGCCGGTTGCGGGAGCGCATCGGCACCACCAGTCCGGCCGAGCGCCTCGACCAGGCCTGCGAAGCTCTGACGGCCGACCCATCCCTGGTCGACCTGCCCGAGCGCATCTCCGTGTTCGGGCTCACCCGCCTCCCGGCCAGCTACCTCGACGTGTTGCGAGCGCTGGCGACGCGACGCGACGTGCACCTCTTCCTCTTGCACCCATCGCCGGCGTTGTGGGAACGGGTCGCGGATGCCACCCCGGCCGGCGTCACTGTCGCCCGCCGCGCCGACGACACCTCAGCCGGCCTCGCCCAGAATCCGCTCCTCCGCTCTTGGGGACGTGACGCGCGTGAGATGCAACTCGTCCTCACCGCCGGAGGGACGCGCGACGCGGTCGTCGACGAGCACACGCCGCCGGCCATCGGCGCACCGGTAACCCTGCTCGAGCGGTTGCAGGACGCCGTTCGTCGCGACACGCCCCCGCCCGAGGCTGACGCACGACCGTTGCTCGACCCCGACGACCGCAGCGTTCAGGTGCACGCCTGTCATGGACGGGCTCGGCAGGTCGAAGTGTTGCGCGACGCCGTCCTCCATCTGCTGGCCGACGACCCCACCCTCGAGCCGCGCGATGTCATCGTCATGTGCCCCGATATCGAGGAGTTCGCTCCGCTCATCCAAGCGACGTTCGGCGCCGTCGTCGATGAGGACGACGATGGCGAGGCGGGCGAACGAGGCGTTGGTGCCAGCGACGCCCCGGTCGACCTTCGGGTGCGCCTCGCCGACCGTTCGCTGCGCCAGACCAACCCGGTGTTGAGCGCGCTCTCGGCGTTGCTGGATCTCGCCGATGCCCGCGTGACGGCCACCCAGGTGCTCGACTTCGCCGCCCGTCAACCGGTGCGTCGTCGCTTCCGACTCGATGACGACGACCTCGAGCGGGTCGGCGAGTGGGTGTCATCGACGGCGATCCGCTGGGGCCTCGACGGCGAACACCGCCGCCCGTTCAAGTTGGCCAACGTCGAGCAGAACACGTGGCGGACGGGACTCGACCGAGTGCTGCTCGGTGTCACCATGGCCGAGGAAGACCAGCGCCTCGTCGAGGGCGTGCTGCCGCTCGACGACGTTGACAGCGGCGCGATCGACCTCGCCGGGCGCTTCGCCGAACTCGTCGACCGCCTCCACGCCGCCACGGAAATGTTGAGCGGACGCAAGACCATCGCCGAGTGGGCTGCAGCCATCGGTGCGGCCGGCGACGCCATGTTCGCCGTCAGTGATCGCGACTCCTGGCAGCGCCACCAACTCCGCCAGATCGTCGATGAGGTGGCCGGCGAGGCCGGCCATGGGAGCCGGCCCAGCGCCGTCTTGCTCGACCTCACCGACCTGCGGGCGTTGCTGGCCGACCGCCTCCGGGGTCAGCCGACGCGAGCCAACTTCCGCACCGGCCACCTCACGTTCTGCACGCTCGTGCCGATGCGGTCGGTACCGCATCGGGTCGTGTGCCTCCTCGGCCTCGACGACAACGCCTTCCCTCGCCGCACCGAACGCGACGGTGACGATCTCGTCGCCGTCGATCCGTTCGTGGGCGACGGCGACGGCCGCAGCGAAGACCGCCAACTCCTCCTCGACTCGATGCTGGCCGCCACCGAACGACTCGTCATCACCTACAGCGGCAACGACGAGCGGACCAACGCCCCGCTCGCTCCCGCCGTCCCCGTCGGTGAACTGCTCGACGCCATCGACGCCACCGTTCGACTCGAGACCGTTCGACTCGACACTGGGCGCCTCGGGGACACCGGCGCGACGGCGACCGCGCCGTCGCGCCGTCGCGTCGTGACCCGGCACCCGCTGCAACCCTTCGACGTCCGCAACTTCCGCGCCGGGGACCTCGGAAGCCCGGGCGCGTGGAGTTTCGATCCGGGGACCCTGCAGGCGGCGGTGGCGCGCACGAACGACCGGCGCTCTCCCCCTGCCTTTCTCCCCGGGCGGCTGCCGCCGATGCAATCCAAGGGTGTGATCGAACTCGATCAGCTCGTGCGATTCGTGAAGCACCCGGTGCGGGCGTTTCTGCGCCAGCGACTCGGCATCTCCCTCGGTGACTTCACCGACGTCGTGGTTGACGCCATGCCGGTCGAACTCGACGGGCTGCAGAAGTGGGCCGTCGGCGAGCGGGTGCTGGCCGCCCGACTCGCCGGTGTGTCGCCCGACGCGTGCGCGGCCTCCGAGCGGGCCCGCGGCGACCTCCCGCCCGATCTGCTCGCGCCGCTTGCCTACGCCGACGTGGCCGCCAACGTCGAGTTGTTGGTGGCCGAGGCGGCCAAGGTCGTCGACGCCGACGCCAGCGTGGAGCTCGACTCGGTCGAGTTGACCGTCCCGCTCGACGACGGCCGACTGCTCGTCGGCACGGTTGCCGGCGTCGTCGGGTCGACCGTCCGCACCGTGACGTACTCGAGGCTCGCGGCCAAGCACCGGGCCGCGGCGTGGGTGTGGGCGCTGGCGCTCGCCGCCGCCGACAAGCCGTACGAGGTCGTCACCATCGGCCGTAGCGACAAGCGAGGACGGAAGACAACCGTGTCGAGGTTCCCCGAGTTCGCCGACGCGGGAGCGGCCCGCTCGATCCTCCTCGAGTTGGTCGACCTCTACGACCGCGGCATGTGTGAGCCGTTGCCTATCGCCTGCGCGACATCGGCGGCCTACGTCGAGGCGCTCCGCGACCGTAAAGACCCGGCCGCGCTGGCGGCCAAGGAGTGGGCCGGCGACCGCTTCGGCGGAGAGAACGGCGAGGCCGAACACGTTCTCGTCTACGAGGGCCGGGTGCCCTTCGACGACGTGTTGGCGGTGCCGCCGTGCGACGACGAGATCTGGGACACCACCCAGCCGAGCCGGTTCGGTCGCTACGCCTTGCGTTTCTGGAGCGCGCTGCTCGACCACGAGCAACTCGACCACATCCGATGAAGCCCTTCGATGTATTGGGGCCGCTGCCGGTGGGGGTGACCGTGCTCGAGGCCAGCGCCGGAACGGGCAAGACGTTCACCATCGCCGCCCTGGCCACCCGCTACGTCGCCGAGGGTGTCGCCCCTCTCGAAGAACTGTTGCTCATCACCTTCACCCGCATGGCCACCGGCGAACTCCGTCACCGGGTTCGTGAGCGCATGGTCAGCGCCGAAGCCGGCCTCACCGCTCGGATCGACGGCGGCGTCATGCCGACGATCGACGACCCGCTGGTCGGACTCCTCGCCGCCGCACCCGACCACGAGGTGCGGACCCGTCGCGACCGCCTCCGGGCCGCGCTGGCCGGATTCGATGCCGCCACCATCGACACCACCCACGCGTTTTGCCAGCGGGTGCTGCACGGACTGGGCCTCGCCGCCGACGTCGACCGCGACGCGACCTTCGTCGAGGATTCGAGCGACCTCGTCGAGGAGGTCGTCGTCGACTTTTACGTCCGCAAGTTCGGGCGCAGCGGCGACATCACCCTCAGCCTCGACCAGGCCCGCCGTATCGCCAAGCAGGTCGTCGCCAACCCCGACGTCGCCATCTACCCGCCGGACACAGGCCGCCCGAACTTCGACGTCAAGCGCAACTTCGCCGTCGCCGTGCGCGACGAGGTGATCCGCCGGCGGCGATTGTCCGGCGCGCTCTCTTTCGACGATCTGCTCACCCGCCTGCGCGACACCCTCGCCGACGAGGCGCGCGGCGCCGAGGCCTGCCAGCGGCTTCGCCGCGGTACCGAGTGGTGCTGGTCGACGAGTTCCAAGACACTGACCCCATCCAGTGGGACATCCTGCGACGGGCCTTCGTCGACGACGGCGCGACGGCCAGCCTGGTGCTCATCGGCGACCCCAAGCAGGCGATCTACGCCTTCCGCGGCGCCGACGTCTATTCCTATCTCGACGCCGCGAGGACGGCCGGCGCGCAGCACACCCTGGACACCAACTGGCGCAGCGACCAGGCCCTGCTCGACGCCTACGACGCGGTGTTCGACACGGCTGCGCTCGGACATCCCGGCATCGTCTACCGCGCGGTCAAGGCCGCGGCGAGCGGCGCACCCCGACTCACCGGCGCGCCGGTCAGCGAGCCGTTGCGCTTCCGGATGTTTCATCGCGCCGACGGACTGTCGCCGCTCACTCCGAAGTCGCGCGAACTCCAGACCGACGGCGCACGTGCGGTCGTCGCCTCCGACCTGGCCAGCGACATCGTGCGACTGCTGTCGTCGGGCGCCACGATCGAGGGCGACGGGCCGGTGCGACCAGGGCACGTGGCCGTGCTCGTGCAACGAAACCTCGATGCGCTGGCCGTGTGCGACGCGCTCGCCGCCGTGGGCGTGCCTGCGGTGGTGAACGGGGCCGGGAGCGTGTTCGACACCACCGCGGCAGGCGACTGGTATCGGTTGTTGCAGGCGCTCGAGCGTCCGTCGTCGCAGACACCTGTGCGCTCCGTGGCCCTCACCTCCTTCTTCGGGTGGACGGCGACGCAGGTGGCCGAGGCCTCCGAGGCCGAATGGGAGACGGTGCACGCAAGGGTGCACCGATGGGCCCGCGTGTTGCGCCAGCGAGGGGTGGCCGCACTCTTCGAGGTCGCGTCGCGACGGACACAACTCGGTGCTCGGCTCCTGGCCTCGCCCGGCGGCGAACGCATCCTCACCGACCTGCGCCACCTGGCCCAGTTGTTACACGAGGTGGCGACCGCCGAACAGTTGGGCGTCAACGCGCTGGCGTCGTGGCTGCATGCCCGGATGGACGTGTCCGACGACGAGGTCGCCGTCGACGATCGCACCCGGCGACTCGAGTCCGACGCCGAGGCCGTGCAGGTGCTCACCGTCTATCGAAGCAAGGGCCTCGAGTTTCCCATCGTCTACTGCCCCTACCTCTGGAGCCAAGGCTGGCTCGACAAGAAGGACCCACCGCTCTTCCACGACCCCGCCAACGAGGGTCGCCGCACGGTCGACGTGAGCTTCGACGCGCAGGCCCACACCCACGACCTGCGCCGGGACGAACTGCGGGGCGAAGAGTTGCGGCTGGCCTATGTGGCCCTCACCCGCGCCAAGCATCAGGCAGTGGTGTGGTGGGCCCCGACGGGCAGCTCGCCGCAATCGGGCCTCTGCCGACTGCTCTTCGCCCGCACGCCCGACGGCATCGTGCCGCCCACCGGAAAACTGCCGGCCGACGACGTCGCGGTGGCGCAGTTGGACGCCTTGGCGTCCAGAGCTCCCGGACGCGTCTCCGTCGAACGAGTCGACGGTGGCGACGGCGTCCGGTGGACGGGGTCGGCCGGCGGCCAGCCGAGCGACACGCCCCTCGCCGTCGCGTTGTTCGACCGCACCCTCGACCCCACGTGGCGGCGCACCTCGTACTCCGCTCTTACCGCCGACGCCCACGCCCCCGCCCCGTTGGCGGTCGGCAGCGAAGCAGACGACGCTGCGGTGATGGACGAACCCCCCGTCGACGGTGACGGTGACGGCGGCGGTTCGTCTGTGGGGTCGCCGGCGGCGACGTCCGCCACCGACACGATCGCCGGCGACGGCGACGGCGTCGCCGCGCTGCGCCACCTCGTCGTGCCGCTCGCTGCCATGCGGGCCGGCGCCGAGGTCGGCACCTTCGTGCACGGCGTGTTCGAACGGTGCGACTTCGCCGCCGGCGATCTCGACGCCGCGCTGCTCGGCGCGTTCGCCGACGAGGCGGCCAGGGAAGTCGTCGACCTCGGCGACCGGACGACCGTCCTCGCCGGGCTCCGTGCCGCGATCGAGACACCACTCGTCGAGACCGTCGGCGGCATCCGCCTGCGCGACATCGCCCGCAACGATCGGGTCGACGAACTCACCTTCGAGTTGCCCCTCGCCGGCGGCGACGCGGCCACGGGTGTGCTGACCGTCGCGGCGATCGGCGACCTGCTCGACGCCCATCTCGACGCCGACGATCCGATGCGGCCGTACGTCGCCCGCCTCCGCGATCCGGCGCTGCAGACCGACGTGCGGGGCTATCTCACCGGCAGCATCGACCTCGTGTTTCGGACGCCAGACGGTCGCTACGCCGTCGTCGACTACAAGACCAACCGGCTCTCGGCGTTCGGCGAGGAACTCACCGCTTGGCACTACCGGCCCGACGCCGTGCGCGAGGCGATGTTCGGCGCCCACTATCCGCTCCAGGCGCTGCTCTACACGGTGGCGCTGCACCGCTACCTGCGCTGGCGGCTGGCCGGCTACGCACCCGCGAGCACCTGGCCGGCATCCTCTACCTGTTCGTGCGGGGGATGGTCGGCGCATCGACGCCGGTCGTCGACGGCCAACCGTGCGGGGTGTTCTCGTGGCAGCCGCCGGCCGGGCTGGTCGAGGCGCTGTCCGACCTGTTCGACCGGGGCGTGGAGGCGATGGCATGAGCGTGCTCGACCCGTCCGCTTCGATCGTCCCGCCGGTCGACGACGTCGACCCGTTCGACGTCCGCTTCGTCCGCTCGGCTTCGGGGCTGCTGCGTGCGTTCAATCAGGCCGGCGCGCTCACCGCCGCCGACGTTCACGTGGCCTTGCGACTCGGACGGTTGTGCGGCGAGACCGACGAGCGGGTGCTGCTGGCCGCGGCGCTCGCCGTACGCGGTCCTCGACTCGGCCACGTGTGCGTCGACCTCTCGAAGGTGCACGAGAGCGCGGTCGTCGAGGGCGACTCCACCGTCGACCTGCGCTCGCTGCCGTGGCCGGCGGACTGGGTCGAGATCGTCGCCGCCAGCTCGTCGGTCGTCACATCATCCGACTCCGCTGGGGACGACGTCGATCGTCCACTGCGACTCGTCGGGGCGCGCCTCTACCTCGACCGCTACTGGCGCGAGGAGCGATCCGTCGCGCTCGATCTCACGTCGCGCGCCGCGGCAACGGTCGGCGACGTCGACGATGCACTGCTGACCGCGGGCCTCGAGCGGCTCTTCGCCGACGCCGAACCCGACGACCTGCAGCGTCGCGCCGTCGCGACGGCGCTCGGTCGACATCTGACGGTGATCGCCGGCGGTCCCGGCACCGGCAAGACCACGTCGGTGGCCCGGGTGCTGGCGTTGCTGCACGAGCGGGCCGCAGCCGAGGGACGGGTGCCGCTGGTGGCGCTGGCCGCGCCGACGGGCAAGGCTGCGGCGCGCTTGGAGGAGGCGGTGCACGAGGCGGCTGCAGTGATGGACGTGTCCGACGAGGTGCGGGCGCGGTTGATGGCATCGTCGGCGTCGACGCTGCACCGGCTGCTCGGATGGAAGCCGGGCAACCGAGCCCGCTTCCGCCACGACCGGTTCAACCGGTTGCCCCACGAGGTGGTGATCGTCGACGAGACGTCGATGGTGTCGCTCACCCTCATGGCCCGCCTGCTCGAGGCGGTGCGTCCGACCGCTCGGCTGGTCCTTGTTGGCGATCCCGAACAGTTGGCGTCGGTCGAGGCCGGTGCCGTGCTCGGCGACATCGTTGGGCCGGCGGCCGTGGCTCCGGCTCCCGCTGCGAGGGGAGCGGTGTCGGAGTCGATTGTCGTGCTGCGCCGCGGCCACCGCTTCGGCGGCACGATCGCCACGCTCGCGTCTGCCATCCAGAGCGGCAACGCCGACGACGTCATCGAGGTGCTGCGGTCGGGCGTCGACGACGTGACGTGGGTCGAGGCCGACGCCGCCACGGCGACTGCCGGCGAGCTGTCACCCCTGCGCGAATCGGTCGTGTCCTCCGGCCGGTCGCTCGTCGCCGCCGCGTCCGATGAGGACGGACGAGCTGCGCTCGACGCCCTGGGTCGCTTCCGCCTGCTGTGCGCGCACCGCCGTGGCCCATACGGCGTGTCGGAGTGGACCCGCCAGGTCGAGTCGTGGCTGACCGCGTCGATCGCCGGTTTCAGCGCCACGGGGGAGTGGTACGCCGGGCGGCCGGTCCTCTACACCGAGAACGACTACGGCCTGCAGCTCTACAACGGCGACACCGGCGTCGTCGTGTCGTCGCCGGCGGGCCTGCGGGTGGTGTTCGAACGCCGAGGCCAACCCTTCGAGCTCAGCCCCCAACGTCTCGGCCGCGTCGAGACCGTCCACGCCATGACCGTGCACAAAGCCCAAGGCTCCCAGTTCGAGCGCGTGGGCTTGTTGCTTCCCGACCCGACCTCGCCGATCCTCACGCGCGAGCTGCTGTACACGGCGGCGACGCGAGCACAGAAGGAGCTGCTCGTGGTCGGAACGGAGGACGCGGTGCGATCAGCGGTGGAAACGCCGATCGCCAGGGCGTCGGGACTGGGGGAGTTGCTGTGGCAAGGCGGATCGACGTAGACGCGTCCATCCCAAGCGCAGGCCGCAGGCAGCCAGGCGTTTGATGCTGCACCGATGGGGCGGCGGCGGCGGCGGTTGTTGCGGCGGGGCCTGCGGTTGGTGACCATACGAACAGGCGTTCGAGTCAGCCGGTAGGCTGGCAGGCATGATGCAGGTCATCGACGCTGGCGGGGCGATGCAGCCGACGCTCTTCGGCGACGATGCCCCCACGTTCGACGCTGCATCCGACCTGGCCCGCATCGACCTCGCTGATGGCGCCTGGTTCGCCTACCAGCGAGGGTGGCTGGCGGGCGACTTCTCGTTGTTCGAGCAGTTGCGCGACACCACCACCTGGCACGAGACCCAGCGACCGATGTACGACCGCGTGGTCGACGTCCCGAGGCTGACCGCAGTGTTGCCCCGCGACGGCGACGGGGCGATGCCGGCGATCCTCACGTCGATCTCCGAGTGGCTCGAGGATCGCTTCGGGGAACCGCTCCGCCAGATCAGCATGAACCTCTACCGCGACGGGCGCGACAGCGTCGCCCCTCACGGCGACCAGATCGTGCGCGACATCGACACGTCGGTGATGGCCATCCTGTCGCTCGGCGCGCGCCGCCGGTTCGTGCTCTCGCCGGTCGACCGATGCGGTCAGACGATGCCGGTGCGCCTCGAGATGGGCGAGGGCGACCTCCTGATCATGGGCGGAACGATTCAGCGCACATGGCGCCACGGCGTCCCCAAGACCGACCGGCCGGTGGCGCCGCGCATCTGCGTCATGTTCCGCCCACCCTGGCTTGGCTGACGGCACTCGACGATCCCGAACTCGGCCCGCTCGGCGGCGGCCCGCGTGGACCGCTCGGATAGCGTGAGCACCACCATGATCCTCTCCGACAAGACGATCCGCGAGGAGCTCGCCAGCGGCCGGATCGTCATCGAACCGCTCGACGATTCGTTCGTGCAGCCGTCCTCGGTCGACCTCACCCTCGACCGCTACTTCCGCGTCTTCCGCAACCACACCATGCGGGTGATCGACGTCAAGGAAGACCAGGAGGAGCTCACCGAGTTGGTCGAGGTGCACGAGGACGACGTCTTCATCCTCCATCCGGGCGAGTTCGTGCTCGGCAGCACCGCCGAGCGGGTCGCACTTCCCGACGACCTCGTGGCCCGCCTCGAGGGCAAGTCGAGCCTCGGTCGCCTCGGCCTGTTGATCCACTCGACCGCAGGGTTCGTCGACGCCGGCTGGGACGGGCACCTCACGCTCGAGTTGAGCAACGTGGCCAACCTCCCCATCACGTTGTATCCCGGCATGAAGATCGGCCAGATCAGCTTCCTGCAGATGACGACCCCAGCCGACAACCCCTACGGCAGCGCCAAAATCGGTTCGAAGTACAAGGGCCAGCGGGGCCCGACGCCGAGCCGGTACTTCGAGAACTTCCGCAAATAGCGCGATGTCAGCGCGCCAGCTCTTGCGGGCCCGTGACTTCGCCGATCGGCACTATGCGGAGCCCATCGGGGTGGCCGACCTGGCCCGCGAGGCGGGGTACTCGGTGGCCCACTTCAGTCGGTCGTTCCGAGCAACGTTCGGGGAGACGCCGCACCGCTATCTCCTGACCCGCCGGCTCGAGCGGGCCGCCGCGCTTCTTCGCAACACCGACCGCACGGTCACCGACATCTGCTTTCTCGTGGGACTCGAGAGCCTCGGCTCGTTCACCACCAGCTTCGGGCGGATGTTCGGACGCACACCGAGCGAGTACCGCGCCGCGTTCCCGCCGGCCTCGGCGCTGGCACGCGTGCCCGCCTGCGTGGTGCGATTCCACGGCCGGCCCCAGAACCGCACGTTTCGAGAAGGCAGCCGTCCCGAGGGTCCGTAACGTGACCGATCGAGGCCGAGATCCGGCCACGAGAGGACACCCGTTGTTGAAGATCACCACCAGCCAGGTCTGGGTCGATGACCAGGACGCCGCGCTCGACTTCTACACCAACCGCGTCGGCCTCGAGGTCCGCGAAGACGTCACGCTCCCCGAGATGGGCAACTTCCGGTGGCTCAGCGTCGGCCCGGTCGGACAGCCCGACGTGGCGATCGTGTTGATGGCGATCCCCGGTCCGCCGATGATCGACGAGGCCACCTCCAAGGAGATCAGCTCCCTGGTGGCCAAGGGCTTCGCCGGGACCGTCTTTTTGGAGACCGACGACTGCCGGGCCAGCTACGAAGAGCTGAAGGGTCGCGGTGTCGAGTTCGTCGAGAACCCCGAGGAGCGTCCCTACGGCATCGACGCCGGCTTCCGTGACCCATCCGGCAACAGCATCCGCCTGACGCAGCGCACCCCCATCGCCAGCTGAGGCGGCGAGGGCTATTCGCCGAGCGAGTCGGACCGTGGTGCGAACGGGCCGAACGTGAACGCGGAGGGGACCAGCGCGTCGACGTCGCCGTCCCAGTCGAGGGCCCGGATCTCGGCTTCGGTGCGGCGACCGGTGAACGAACGCAGCAGGTCGAACGGCTCCACCGTGAGGGTGGCGACCGGCTCACCGTCGGAGGGCGTCCACTCTTCGCCCGTCGTCGAACGGACGAGGAGGGGCGCCACCCGGCGGGCCACGTTGCCGAGCCAACCCGAGCCGATCAAGACGGCGTCGGAGTCGCGTGCACCGGGTTGGCCGAGCGCGCCGCGGAGGTCGTGTTCGTGGGTGACGGCGTCCATCACCGTCTGACGTCCGGGCGGACCGAGTTGGTCGAGCATCGCCTCGATCGGCGGACCGAGCTGGTCCCACTCGGCCAAGACGTCGGCCGTTGCCCGGTCGCGCCGAGCCTCCACCTGGGCTGCCGTCCACGGATCGGATCCCGCGCCCTCGACGTTGCCGGCGGTCAGGTCGGCGGCGACTCCGGTCAGATGGGCCACGAGATCGTGGACCCGCCATGCCGGGCACGCCGCCACCATCGTCGCCGTCGACGGGGTGGCGGCAACGAGCGCGGTCACCCGCTCCCGGACGCCCCGGTAGGCGAGGCCGACCTCGCCGATGTCGCTCACTCGACCGGCTCGGTCACCCCGGGAGCGGGAGCTCCGGCACCCACGTTGTCACCCCGCTCGAGGGCCTCGAGCAGGTGCATGGAGATGTCGGCGACCATGATGTCGTCGCGCCCGTTCTCCTTGGTGCCGTCGTCGATCATGATGTAGCAGAAGGGACAGGCGGTGGCCACCCGGCCGGCCCCGGTGCCGATGAGCTCTTGCGAGCGCTCGGTGTTGACCTTCTTGCCCGTGTTCTCCTCCATGAACATGCGGGCGCCGCCGGCACCGCAGCACATGCCCTTGGTGCCGTTGCGGGGCGCCTCGACGATGTCGATGCCCTTGAGCGAACCGAGCACCTTGCGGGGGGCGAGGTAGACGTCGTTGTGGCGACCGAGGTAGCAGCTGTCGTGGTAGACGACGCGCTCGTCGAGTTCGGCGCCGCTCATGTCGAGCTTGCCGGTGTCGATGAGCCACTCGAGGAACTGGCTGTGGTGCACGACCTCGTAGTTGCCGTTCATCTGCGGGTACTCGTTGCCGAGTGTGTTGAAACAGTGGGGGCACTGGGTGATGATCTTCTTCACGCCCATGCCGTTCATCGTCTCGATGTTTTGCATGGCGAGCATCTGGAAGATGTACTCGTTTCCCGAACGGCGGGCCGGGTCGCCGGTGCAGTTCTCGTTGGGACCGAGGATGGCGAAGTCGATGCCGGCCCGCTGCAACAACTTGGCCGTGGCCACCGTGACCTTCTTGTTCTTGTCGTCGAAGGATCCGGCGCAGCCGACCCAGTAGAGGTACTCGTGGGTGAACGGCGACGAGCCGTCGACGATCTCGACCTCGTTGGGCAGACCGTTGGCCCAGTCGGCCCGCTCGCCCTGGTTCATGGCCCAGGGATTGCCCTGATTCTCCATGCCCCGATAGGCGTTGCCGAGCTCGGCCGGGAAGTTCGACTCCATCAGCGACAGGTAGCGCCGCATGTCGAGGATCTTGTCGAGGATTTCGATGTTGACGGGGCAGATCTCGTCGCACGCCTTGCACGACGTGCAGGCCCAGATTTCCTCGGCCGAGATGCGCTGGAAGACCTCGTTGGTCGACACGGTGAGCTCGGGCTCGTGACCAACGACGGGCGACACGGCCCCGGCCGGACGGGACTCGCTCATGACCTGGCCGATCTTGGTCACGATCTCCCGGGGGTCGAGCGGCTTGCCCGTGGCGTGGGCGGGGCACACCGAGGTGCAGCGCCCGCAGATGGTGCAGGCGTCGGTGTCGAGCAACTGCTTCCACGTGAAGTCCTCGACCACGGCGGCGCCGAAGCTCTCGAGCTCGGTCTCCATGAGGTTGGGCATGGGCTTCATCGCGCCCTTGGGCCGGTCGCGGTCGCTCAGGTACATGTTGAGCGGGCTCGTGACCATGTGGCGGAGCTTGGTGGTGGGCACGATGACGATGAAGGAGAAGAACGACAGCACGTGCACGACCCAGAACGTCTGGTGCAGACCGTGGAGGTTGGACAGGCCGTCGAAGGCGCCCGAGAGGGCGTAGCCGAGGAAGGCGAACTGCTCGAACGACGGGCGGCCGTCGAGGGCGATGCGGGCCCCCTCGGCCAGGAAGCCGGTGAGGCCGAGGATGGCGAACATGCCCAGGATCAGCCCGTCTTCGGGGCGGGTCTTGATGCGGATGCGATAGGGAGCGAACAGGTACCGGCGGGCGATGGCCCAGAAGATGCCGACGAGGAAGAACACGCCGGCGATGTCACCGACGAAGGCATAGGCCCGGTACACGTCGCCATGGAGGAACTTGGCCGCTTCGGGGAGCTGGTGGTTGATCTCGAGGATCGTGGTGACGGCGAAGAGGATGATGAAGGGGAAGTAGATGAACGAGTGCATCAAACCGGCGGCGCCGTCGCGCATCAGCGTCTGCATGTAGACGCCCTTGCGGAAGTCGGCCGCCCGCTTCTTGGCGTTCTTGGCCGTCGTCGTGCGCCGGTCGGGCTGGCCCCGCTCCCAGTTCTGGACGTGTTGTGAGAACAGGTAGGCCGACCCGACGAACAGCACCGACAGCACGGTGTAGAAGATCGCCCGGTACGCCGACGGGATGTTCTCGAACACCTGGCGAGTCACCGGTGACTCGTCGTGTTGCTGAGTGAGGGTGGCGATGATCCCCGACCCACCGGTCACGAGCCCGAGACCGATCCCGATGCCGAGGGCGATCGAGGACGGCTTGATCCTGCGGGAAGGGGTTTGGGCGACTTCGGCGACGTCGGTGGCCATGGGCGCGGAGGCTAGCCCTCGGGCTGAAGATGCACGAAGTTCATCGGGTCGGACATGATCGGGTCTCATCGACGAGGGGGAATCGTGGAGCTGTCGGATCGGGTGGTCGTGGTCACGGGCGGAGCGAGCGGGATCGGTCGGGCGCTGGCCCTGGCCTTCGCCGACCAGAAGGGTGTGGTCGTCGCCGACCTCGACGCTGACGGTGCCGCGTCGGTCGCGCGCGAGGTCGAAGCCGCGGGCGGCAGCGCCATCGGCGTCGGCTGTGACGTGAGCGTCGAGGCCGACGTCCAGCGGGTAGTGCAGGCGGCCGAGGAGCGCTTCGGCCCCGTCGATGTCTTCTTCGCCAACGCCGGCATCCTCGTCACCGGCGGCATCGAAGCGCCCGACGAGGTGTGGGACCGAGCGTGGGACATCAACGTCAAGAGCCACCTGTACGCGGCGCGGGCGGTCATCCCCGGCATGGTCGAGCGGGGAGAGGGCTACCTCATCCACACCGCGTCAGCGGCCGGCCTGCTCACCCAACTCGGGGCCGCGCCCTACTCGGTCACCAAGCACGCCGTCGTCTCGTTCGCCGAGTGGATCTCGATCGCCTACGGCGACCGCGGCGTGCACGTGTCCGCGCTCTGCCCCCAGGCGGTGGCCACCAACCTCGGCTCGACGAGCCGCCAGGCGCTGGCCGGCGAACCCGTCAAGGTGCCGGCGCCCGGGGGCGACTCGGTCACGCCTGCCGCCGGCGTGGGCATGGTCGGCGGAGCCGGGGCCGACGGGGTCTTGACCCCCGAGCAGGTGGCGGCCACCGTTCGCCAGGCCATGACCGAGGACCGGTTCCTGATCCTTCCCCACGCCATCGTCGAGACCTACGAGCAGCGTCGGGCGGGCGACCGGGAGCGCTGGCTGCGCGGCATGCGCCGCGCCCACGCGCTGATGTTTCGGAGGTAGGAGTTCCGCCGGTGGCGGAGGGTCGACTAGTTGGAGGTCGACTTGGCGTCGGCCTGCGACAGCCGCTCGGCCATCGAGGCCAACAACTTGTGGGCCATGCCCGGCACCTCGTCGAGCAGGCCCGAGAACTCACGTTGCCCGAGCACGAGCAGCTCCATGTCGGTCGTGGCCTGCACCGTTGCGTTACGAGGGAGGCGGGTCAGCAAGGCGAGTTCGCCGAAACTGCCGCCCGGGCCGAGCGTGGCCACCTTCTTGTTGTTGCGCTTGACGGTCGCCTCGCCGTCGAGGATCAGATAGAACTCGAACCCGGGCTTGCCCTGTTCGCACAGGACCTTCCCTGCCGGCACAGTCACCTCGTCGGACGCCTTGCCGATCAGCGCGAGCTCCTTCTTGTTGCATGCCGAGAACAGGCGAACCTGTGCGAGTTGATCGAGCTTGTCGTCTTTGCCACCGCGAGCCATGGCCGCACAGTAGACCCGAGGAGGATTCGGCCGTCGGATGCACAGTTCACGCGGACGAAACAGGGGCGAAATAGCCACTTCGTAGGTTGCTCGGGCATGGACGTGGTGCTCGTACGTTGGCCGACCGAGACCGAACGCCGCGGTCGTTTGTCAGAGCAGCGGATCCCTCGATTGCTGCTCGTCGAGGACGGCAACCCACCGCCGTATCCCGATGACTGCCTCGAGGATTGGATCCGGGTGCCGGCCGACGATGCGGACGTCCGCCTCCGCATGGAGGGGTTGTCGGCCCGTTCCTCCCACCACGTGAGCGACGTCCCCGACCTCGACCACGACGGCGTGCTCCGTTTCGCCGACCACTGGGTGTCGTTGCCCCCGGTCGAGGCCCGCCTCACCCGGGCGCTGATCGACAAGTTCGGGGCCGTGGTCGGCCGTGAAGCGCTCGGCCGCGCCGGCTGGCCCGAGGGGGCGCCGGGCCGCAACGCGCTCGACGTCCACGTGCTGCGTCTCCGTCGCCGGCTCACTCCGGTCGGGCTGTCGATCAAGACCGTCCGGAGCCGCGGGTACCTCCTCGAGGCGTCAGATCGACGTCAGGAACAGGTGCACGAGGCGTAACAACCAGGTCACGGAGGCGTCACGTCGCCGCCGTAGGTTCGCCGGCCATGCTGCTCGAACTGTTGTTGGTGCTGGTGGCGGCGAAGGTGGCAGCCGAGGTGGCCGAGAGGATCGGCGTGCCTGCGGTGCTGGCCGAGATCCTCGCCGGTGTCCTCCTCGGGCCGAGCCTTCTCGGCTTCGTCCATCACGGCGAGGTGCTGGCCTTCCTCGGCGAACTCGGCGTGATCCTCCTCCTCGTCGAGGTCGGCCTCGAGATGGACCTGGGCGAACTCGGCGCCGTCGGGAAGGCGTCGCTGTTCGTCGGGGTCGCCGGGGTCGTGCTCCCGTTCGCCGGCGGGTTCGGCGTCGCCAGCCTGCTCGGTCAGGACCTCAACCCGGCCATCTTCGTGGGCGCTGCGCTCACGGCCACGAGCGTGGGCATCACGGCCCGAGTGTTCGGTGATCTGCGGGCGCTGTCGACCGTCGAAGCCCGCACCGTGCTCGGCGCCGCCGTCGCCGATGACGTGCTCGGTCTGGTCATCCTCACCGTCGTCGTCCGGATCGTGAGCACCGGGTCGGTGTCGATCGCCGGCATCGGGGCCGTCGTCGCCGTCGCCCTCGGCTTTCTCATCGTCTCGGGTGGCGCCGGCATCCGCCTGGCGCCGCGGCTCTTCCAACTCCTCGACGACAAGGCCCGGTCGGCCGGGCTGCTCGTCGTGGCCGCCCTCGCCTTCACCCTGCTCTTCTCCGAGTTGGCCACCTTCGCCAAGTTGGCCCCGATCATCGGTGCCTTCGTGGCCGGCCTCTCGTTGGGCCGCAGCCGCCAGGCCGAACGGATCCGCCGAGACCTGAGCCCGATCTCCCACGTGCTCGTCCCCGTCTTCTTCGTCTCGATCGGGATCGACGTCGACGTTCGTCAACTCATCGACCCGACGGTGCTCGGGCTCGCCTTCGGGCTGCTGGTGGTGGCGGCGCTCGGGAAGATCGTCGCCGCCTTTCTTGCCCCCGGGGCCAAGGGTGACCGGTGGCTGATCGGCCTCGGGATGCTGCCCCGGGGTGAGGTCGGACTGATCTTCGCCGGGATCGGCCTTCGCGAAGGCGTGCTCGGCGAAGACCTCTACGCCGCCCTGCTCGTTGTGGTTCTCGGCACGACGCTGGCCGCGCCGCCCCTCCTCCGCATGCGTCTGCTCAAGGTGATGGCCGCCCGCCGGAACGCGCCTGGTCAGGCCGAACCAGCCGACGGGTGGCTGGCCGTCGACGACGACCAAGTCGAGCTGCGGCATAGGCGACCCTCGAGTCATCTCGCCCTCGCGCTGTCCCTCGAAGTCGCCAGCCTCGTCGCGTCGGGGCGACGCCCGGGCTCGGCCTTGCTCGACTGGTTCGGCGGCCTCGATCCGGAGGAGGAGCTCGAATGGGATCGCGACGCCCAGCGGGCGCTTTTTGCTCTGCTCCGCGACGGGACGGCGCGTTCGTGGCGCTTCCTCGAGACGATCGGCATGCTCGACCGCGTCCTGCCCGAACTCGCCGACACCCTCGCCCGGCGCCGACGTGACGCGTCCGAGCTCGACCCGCTACAGGTCCTGCGGTGGTCCACGGTCGAGCGGGTTCACGCCCTCGCCGTCGACGGTCTCGAACATCCCGATCGAGTGGCGCTCGCCGCACTGGTGCTCGATGTGGCCGGCGAGCATGCGCCGCCAGTTGTGGCGGCCCGGCAGCTGACCCGGCGGCTGCGTCTCGGGGTGGCGGCCGAGCAGGAGATCGAGTTGTTGTTGACCGAGCGCGGGCTGTTGCACGCGGCCGCCCGTCGACCCGACGGTCTGGACGAGGACCGCGTGATCCCCCTCGCCATCCACCTGGGCACGGCCGAGCGGACCCGAGCGCTGGCCACCCTGACCAAGGCGACCGAAGACCTCGAACGGTGGGAGGAGGAGCGCCTCGACGCGCTCACCGATCTTGTGCTCGGCATCCTTGCCCGCCCGGGCTTCGCCGGTGTCGAAGCCAACACCTTGGTCGAGCGCCGCAAGGCCGAGGCGCTGGCGCTGGCTCCGTCGGCCGATGTCCGGGCGCGGATCACCAGCGGTCCCCGGGCCTGGATTCTCGGTCAGCCCGGCGACCGCCTGGCCCACCAGGCCGCCCTCGTGCATCCGGTGCCGTCGCTCGACGGCCCGCGCACCGCCGTCCACGACCATCTCGTCGAAGTCGCGGCCGCCGACCAACCCGCCCTCCTCGCTGCGGTGGCGGGGGTGCTCTCCGACGCGGGCCTGATCATCGCTTCGGCCGTCACCGCCACGTGGCCCGATGGCGCCGTTGTGCTTGCCTTCGAGACCGAGACGGCGGTCGCCGGCGCTGTGGCTGCCGCGCTACCGGCGGCGGTCAGCGCGGCCATCGGCGACCTGCCGCCCGACGCAGGGCCGGTGCCGGAGGCCGACCTGAGCTTCGACGACGACGCCTCGCCGTGGTACACGCTCGTAGACGTCGAGGCCCCCGACCGGCCCGGACTGCTCCGCGATCTGACGAGCGCGTTGTCGTCTGCGGGTGTCATGATCCATTCGGCCCGAGTCACGACTATCGACGGGGCGGCCAGTGACCGCTTCGAAATCACCGACAGGCGGGGCGAAAAACTGTCGGCAGAGGCCGTGGCCGACGTCCAGGTCGCGGTGGCGACCGGCGCAGTGCCCTCGCGACATCGGGGCCGCGGGTGGCACCGTCGAAGTGTCATCTTGCCGAAACAGTCAGGCCACGACGTGGAAACAGCGGCTCCGTAACTTCGGCATCGAGGGTGCGGACCCGCCTCTCTTTCTACGAACTCTGCGGAGGACACGTTGCAACGAACCTTCAGGCGCCTGGTGGGCGCCACGGCGCTGGTGGTGCCCGCCGTCTGCTTGGCTTCCACCGCGGCGGCATGGGCGGATTCGACGGGGTCGAACATCGATGCCCCGGCCGCTCTCGACAAGGTGGGAATCGGCCTCAATCTGTTGTGGATCGTGGTCGGTGCTGTCCTGGTGATCTTCATGCAGGCCGGCTTCGCCCTCGTCGAGACCGGTTTCACCCGGGCCAAGCACGCCGCGCACGTCGTCAGCACCAACTTCGCCATCTTCGGACTCGGCTTCGTCGGGTTCTTCGTCATCGGCTTCCCCCTGATGTTCGGTGGCTTCAGCCTTCCTGGCGTCTTCGGGATGGATCAGCCGATCGGTAGCGCGCTGATCGGGTCGGGCAACTTCGTGTTCCTCTGGAAGGGCCCGCTGGCCCTTTCCGGCAAGGGCTACGACGTCGCCGTGATGGCCTTCTTCCTCTACATGGTGGCCTTCATGGACACCGTGGCCACGATCCCAACCGGGTCGATGGCGGAACGCTGGAAGTGGAAGTCGTTCGTGGTGTGGGGCGTCTTCTGCGGCGCCATCTACTACCCGTTGTTCGGCGCCTGGACTTGGGGCGGCGGCTGGTTGGCCAAGCTCGGTGAGAGCGCCAACCTCGGCTTCGGCTACGTCGACTTCGCCGGGTCGGGTGTCGTGCACGCCGTTGGCGGCGTCGCCGCCCTTGCTGGGGCAATCGTGCTCGGACCCCGCATCGGTAAGTACGCCAAGGACGGAACGGCCCGCACCATCGCGGGCCACCACGTGCCCATGGCGATGCTCGGCTGCTTCATTCTCCTCTTCGGCTGGTTCGGATTCAACGCCGCATCGACCTTCGCGGCTACCGACCTGCGCTTCACCGTCGTCGCGGCCAACACGGCGATCGCCGCCGCCTTCGGTGCGGTGTTCGCCATGCTCTGGGTCACTCGACGCACCGGCAAGCCCGACCCCGGGATGATGGTCAACGGCATGCTCGCCGGCCTCGTCGCCATTACGGCGCCGTGCGCCTTCGTCGCCCCGTGGGCGGCAGCGCTGATCGGCGCGCTCTCGGGCATCACTGTCATCGAGGCGGCCTGGCTCATCGAGCGCAAGTTCCGTATCGACGACCCTGTGGGCGCCATCGCCGTCCACGGCGTGCACGGCATCCTCGGCGTGCTCTACGTGGGCATCTTCTCCGACGGCTCTTACGGGCAGCTGTGGAACGGGACCGATCACGGTACCGCCGGTGTCACCGGCATCCTCTACGGCGGCACCGGCGCCGGTCAGCTCGGTGCTCAGGCCATCGGCGCTCTGACGATCATGACCGTGATCTTCGGCGTCGCGTTCGCCTTCTTCAAGATCCAGGACACCTTGACCAAGGGTGGCATTCGATCGACGAGAGAGGACGAGATCGCTGGCCTCGACATGGGCGAGATGGGCGTCTACGCCTACCCGGAGTTCATCGAAGAGCCGGTCGACGCGACCTCGGTCCCCGCCGAGCCCGCGGTCGACGAAGAGCTGACGCTCACGTAGTCGGCAACGCCTCGACCCCGCCCTCGGCTGGATCATCACCCTGAGCTGCGACCTCGGCGGCCCGGCGAGCAACCTCGGCCGGGTCGCCGAGGTAGCGCGACTCGACCGTGCGCAGCCGGTCGTCGAGTTCGTAGACGAGGGGCACGCCGGTCGGGATGTTGAGCTCCGCGATCTCTTCGTCGCCGATGCGGTCGAGGTGCTTGACCAGGGCCCGTAACGAGTTGCCGTGGCCGCCAATGAGCACGGTGCGACCGGCCCGGAGGTCAGCGGCGATGACGTCGTGCCAGTAGGGCAACACGCGGACGACGACGTCAGCCAGGCACTCCGAGCTCGGCAGCAGGTCCGGCGGGAGTAGTTGGTAGCGGGCGTCGTGCGACGGGTGACGCTCGTCGCCTTCGTCGAGGGGCGGCGGCGGCGTGGCGAAGCTCCTCCGCCAGATGTGGAACTGTTCGTCGCCGTACTCGGCCTTGATCTCGGCCTTGTTCTTGCCCTGGAGATCGCCGTAGTGGCGCTCGTTGAGCCGCCAGCTGCGCCGCACGGGCAGCCACAAGCGGTCTATCTCCTCGAGGGCCAGGTTCACCGTGAGGATGGCCCGAGTGAGAAGCGACGTGTGGGCGATGTCGGGCAGGAGGTCGGCCTCGGCCAGAAGACGTCCGGCTTCGGCGGCCTCGACCTTGCCGAGCTCGGACAGCGGGGCGTCGAACCAGCCGGTGAAGAGGTCCTTCGCGTTCCATTCGCTTTGACCGTGTCGGAGGAGGATCAGCGTCGACATGGGCCGATCGTATGGGGCGGCGGCGGGGCTACCCTCACGAAATGGTCCCTTTCGATCGGTTCGTCAAGTTCCCCGAGCTCACCGAGATCCTCGAGCGTCTCGCCGCCGATCATCCCGATCTGTTGGCTCTGTCGAGTCTCGGGCGGTCACACGAAGGGCGCGACATCTGGCTGTGCACGATCACCAACACCGCCACAGGTCCGCACGACGAGAAGCCGGCCATCTGGATCGACGCCAACATCCACGCCACCGAACTGACGGGTTCGACCGCAGCGCTGTACCTGATCAACAAGCTGCTCACGCAGTACGGAACCGACGCCGACGTGACGCGGGCCGTCGACACCCGCACCTTCTACATCGTGCCCCGCATGGGGCCCGACGGCGCCGAGCTGGCCATGGCCGAGAAGCCTCGCTACGTGCGCTCGTCGGTCCGCGACTACCCCTACCCCGAACAGCGCGACGGGATGGTGGCTCAGGACATGGACGGCGACGGTCGCATCCTCACCATGAGGGTCCGCGACGACAACGGCCCGTGGAAGGTGTCGTCGGCCGACCGCCGCCTGCTCGTGCCCCGTGACCCGACCGAAGAAGGGCACGGGCCGTACTACCGCCTGCTCCAGGAAGGCGAGATCCAGAATTACGACGGCGTGACCATTCGCTCGGCGCCGGCGCTCGCCGGTCTCGACATGAACCGCAACTATCCAATCGACTGGCGCCCCGAGGGTGAGCAGACCGGAGCCGGTCCGTATCCGACCTCTGAGCCCGAGATCCGGGCCGTCGTCCAAGGCATCGTCGACCGTCCCAACGTCACGGCCTTCATCCAGTACCACACCTATTCGGGCGTCCATCTGCGCCCGTACGGCACCAAGTCCGACGACGGGCTCCCGACGTTCGACCTGCGCGTCTACAAGAAGATCGGCGAGAAGGCGACCGAGCTCACCGGCTACCCGGCCGTCTCGGTGTACCACGACTTCCGCTACGACCCCAAGGACATCATCACGGGTGTGGCCGACGACTGGGCCTATGACCATCTCGGCGTGTTCGCGTGGACGACGGAGTTCTGGAACCCCTTCGTGACCGCAGGGATCGAGGGCTACAAATTCATCGAGTGGGGTATCGACCACCCCTTCGACGACGACCTGAAGCTGTTGGCGTGGAGCGACGAGACACTCGGCGGGGAAGGGTTCGTCGACTGGTATGAGTTCGACCACCCCCAGCTCGGTCCGGTCGAGCTGGGCGGCTGGAACGGCGCCTACTGCTTCCGCAACCCACCGCCTCACCTGCTCGAGGCCGAGGTTGCACCACACGCCGACTGGGCCATCTGGCACGTGCTGATCGCCCCGTCGTTGTCGCTGCGGACGTTGGAGGCGACGGCCATCGGGGCCGACACATGGCGGGTGCGTCTCGTCGTGCAGAACCAGGGTTGGCTCCCGACCAACGTGACGGCCAAAGCGACCGAGCGCAAGATCGTCAAGCCGCTTCGCGCCGAGATCGCCCTGCCCGACGGTGCCGAACTCGTCGGCACCAACCAGCGTCAGGAGCTCGGCCAGCTGGCGGGCCGCGTCGGGAAGAACTCCATGCTCGGCGGGTTCGGCAGCGCAGTCGACTCGACGGCCGACCAGGCCAAGGCCGAGTGGATCGTGAACGCGCCGATCGGCACCGAGGTGTCGATCATCGCCCGCCACGATCGGGCCGGAGTGGTGCGAGCGTCGGTCGTCCTCAGCTAGCCGGGTCACCCTCTCAGGGGTGGTCGTCACCGCCCGGTCGGGCCATGGCGCCAGCCACCAGAGTGTCGTACGGTCCGTTTTGTGGCTACGGAACCCGCTCCCTCGGCGATTCCGTCCGAGGAACGGGTGTGGGAGTCGATCCTCGAGCGCGGCACCCCGCCCGCTCGCCATCGGGTCGCCAGCCAGCGCTTCGGCGCCGTACTCCGCGCGTCGCTGCGGGGCATGCCCAAACAGATCCAGCGCACGGTGATCGTCGGCGCCGTCGCGTTCGCTCTCGGGTGGATCGGCAACGTGTGGTTGCTCGCCTATCAGTACGACGGCTTCCGCTCCCCGACCGGCTCGCCCGTGACCGGCGAGGGCAGCCGCCTGGCCGGAAGCATCTACTGGGTCCTCCTGTCGGCGATGATCACCGCCGTCGTCTCCTACCGACTCAAGGTCGGCGGTCCGCGTTTTCGTAGCGACCTCACCGGCTTTCCCGGCCGGCTCAAGGAGCTGCTGGTCGAGCAAAAGGCGACGGCGGCGATCCATCTCCTGTGGGGTGCATGCGGGGCGATGTTGTTGGCGCTGTTCACGGGGACCTCGCTCGTCTTCCTCGGGAGCGTGGCGTTGGTGGGCGGACTCGCTTCGTTCGCCCGGCCCTTCCTCATGGGGCTGATCGGGTTCGTCTGGCGTTCGGTGGCGGGGCGAATCGCCCCGGCGCGCAAGCGGCCACCGGCGCCGGGCGCGATGGCGCTGGCCGGCGCGGGGGCCTTGGGTGCGGCCCTCCTCGCTGGCCAACTCCCGGGAGAGTCGACGCGCGTGGTGCTGGCGCTGGCCGCCGGTGGCACTGCGTTTGCCCTCGGTCGCCAGCGCAGTGTCCTCAAGGCCGCCGCCCTCGCCATGTTCGTGCTGCTCGGCGCCGCCGCGGTCGTCGGCATGATCGACGCTCCCGCCGGCGCGGACGACGGTGGGGCGATCGAGTGCGGCGGCAGCTGGCCCAACAACTGCCCGGGCGTCGACCGCGTGTTCGAAGAAGCCCTCCTCGGCGCTCTCGCCGCGCTGCTCGGCGCCGAGATCGGCGACGCCGTCGGAAGCGCGGCCGGAGAAGACGACGATGACGATGACGATGACGACACCGGCGGAATGTGCGGGCCCCCGGACCTCGACGAAGACGAGGAGTACGCCATCGAGTGGGAATGGGTCGACGACCCGATGCCGGCGGGCGGCACCCGATCCAAGAAGGAGTACGACGCGTCGAAGGCGGCCGAGCGCATCGAGGCGAGCCGACAGAAGGCACTGGCCAAGAGCCGCCAGCTCGACGACCTGGAGAAGAAAGTCGACGCCCTCGACAAGGAGCTCGAGGATCTCCAGAATCGGGTCGACAAGACCTTGTCGGCCAAGCCGTGGAGTCAACTGACCAACGCCGAGCAAGCGTCGACCAAGCGGGAGATCATCTCGACGATGAAGGCCCAGGGTCAGTCCCAGGCCGCCATCGAGCGCACCGTGCACCTGATGGAGTCCAACCCCGGGATGTCTCGGGGCGACTTCATGACCTACCTGTTGGGCGAGATCGTGGTGCAGACACCGGGCGAGATCTGGAAAGCCGGCTCGAAGACGGTGGCGGCGGTGGGGAAGGAACTCGCCGGAGGCGGACAGCTGCTATCCGACCTCGGTGCCGCCTACATGGAAGACGTCGCCTCCGGGAAGCAGGCGGCGCGGCTGGCCAGCCCGTTCACAACCGCCTACGACTACTACCACGGCAAGACGGCGTCCCAAGTTCAGGCCGACTTCGCCGAGGTCGCTCGTTTGACTGGCGACAGCTCGGTCAAGCTGTCCAACGCCGGAGCCCAGCAGTTCATCAACACCGTCGAGGCGATGCACCACGCCCAGATGACTGGCAACGTGCCCGCCATCGCTCAGCCAGTGGCCCACGTCGCCGGCACCCTGATCTCCGACGAGATCCTGGCGCTCGGTATCGGCAAGGCCATGAAGCTGGGGAAGGCCGGACTCGGGCTGTTGAGCTCCAAGGCGCAGTTGCGCACGCTCGAGACGGCCACAGAGGCCGAGCGAGCTTTGAGCCATGCCGAGACGCCCCGAGCTCCGCACGGTCCCGAGCCGGCGGCCGGATCCGGTGCGGGCGCGGTGCATCCGCCTCCTCCGAAGACGCCGGACAACTACGTCAAGGCTGCGGGGGGAACGCCGATCGACTCCGCCGAGAAGCTGGCCGACTTCGGTGCACTTCCCGAAGGAGGCCGAATCGCTCCAGCGGGTGGCGTCGGAGGAGGGCGTCATCGTCGAGATGCGACCCGGTGGCCGCGAACGGGCGCAGCACCTCGCCACCGGCGAGGTCGGCCAGAAGGGCCAGTACAACCACAACAACACGGTGAAGAAGGCCGACCTCGACCTTGGGCTCGGCTTTCGTGAGAAGGACGTCGGACTGGCCGGCGGCCTGACCCCTGACATGTACGCCAAGTTGCAAGATCCCGCGCACTTCAATTCGTTGTCTCCTAGCGGGCAGGCCCGAGCCCGCGAGCGCATGGCCGAGTTCGTCGATCGCGAACACGAAGTGGCGAAACTGGCCGAGGGCAAGTTCGAGCGGGTTGCCGACCCCACGTCGCCGAGCGGTCGAAAGACGGTGGTGCAGAAGCGCGACTCGCGACGAGTTCGGCGTGGACCGCGACCCGGCAACCGGACGACCCGACACCGGCGACTGGGACATCGGCGATATCCGGCTGCCCGACCGGGCGTTCTTCCACGACGAGTTCGGCCGGCCACTCAAGGATCACGCCGCGCTCCGAGCCGACCAAGCCAAGTACAACGCCGTCGTGAAGCGGCTGATGGCCGAGGTGGGCGACGGGTCGATCCGCCACCCCGGTGGCTATTGGCGACCGAAGATCAAGGTGGTCAAGAACAAGCGGACGGGCCTTCCCGAGCTGAACTGCGCCGACGTCAAGACCAACCGGCGGATCAACGCCAAGAACGTCGAAGGCGGGGCCGGCAGCGAGGCCAACCTTCGCTTCTCGCCCGGCGGGGAGTCGCCGACCGCTTCGTACCGAAAGTCGGCCGCCCCCCGCTACAACCCGCGCTTGCCGGGCGAGATCACGCCCAAGCCGACGGCCAAGCCGGCGATGCCCCCCCGGAGAAGCGGCAAGTGACCGTGCTCACTCCCGCTCGGCGCCAGGAATTACTCGACATCGTGTCGTCTGCCGAGTCAGACGATGCCGACGTCGAACGAGCGAGGGCGAGTACTTCGACGGTCTCCCGGACACGCCGATCTCCCGTTGCCCGTTCACCGGCGACGTCGTCTCGCGACAGATCGACACGTTCGGGATCGATGGGCTCTGGTGGGACTACGACGATGGCCAGCGAGGGTTCCCGCTCTATCCCGGCTCGGTGTGGACGATGCACGGGTCGATGCGCCTCGATGCGGCCTCGTTGGGAACGGCGGAGTTCCTCGCCAAGCCCGGGCCCGGCTCGCCCTACGTCCTCGCCCACCTCGTCCGGCATCCGAGGATCACGGCCGTGATCTCCACCGTCGCCGTCGGCGCCCACACCGGGTATGCCGTGGTGTATTTCCTCGACGGCGACGAGGGCCCGGCCCGCCTGGCGCGGTCCAACGACTGGGGCGTTCCCGACCATTGGTATCTCGATGACGACGGCTGGTGGCACGACGCCGTGTCGGAACACGAGGAGGAACGAGACTTCGACCTGGCCCGGTGGGTGGCGGCCGGAAAATTGCAATGGATCGCAGCGGGCGACGCCGACCTGCGACTTCGCACCGAGGTGCCCCATTGCCCGTATTTCGACCTCGACGGTGCCCGCGAACCACAGCGAGTGCAAGACGGCGAGGTCTGGGTCGACATCGTTGCCCAAGATGCGGCGCCGAAGCCGCGCCGCCGTACAAGGCGCGACGGTCAGGCTTCTGGGTCGACGAGCACGAATCCACCGGAGTAGGGCTCGCCCGACAGCTTCACGCGGTGGGCGCCGATCCCGACGAGGCAGACATCGGCCGTGGCGTTGGGCGGGAGCGTCGTCCCTCCGACCTTGTATCCCTCGTCGTCGGCGTTGCGAACCCGCACGCACTCGCCGGGGGCGACCCTCGTCCACTCAGGGCGGAAGCGGCCACCGTCCACCACGACGCCGGTCGCCGGCGGCGTGGCCGACCAGGGATGGAGCCACAGACCCAGAGCGACGACGAGACCGCCGATCCACACCGAGATGGGCGGAACCAGCGGGCGCTCCGGGTCCCAGTCGGTCGCTCGCTGGACGATGAGACCCAGCGGGATGCCGTAGGCGAGGTGCGCGGCGTAGGCGATGGCGATGAGGTCCCAATGACCTCGGATCCCGTAGGAGTCGGCGAATGGCGAGACGATTGTCGCCGTTTCGAGCACGACGCCCCAGAGCACCGCCCACGGCCATCGGCGACCTAGAGCAACCGCGGCGTAGGTGATGCCGAACCCGATGCCGTTGCTGAAGTGGTATGCCCATCCAGCGAAGCCGGTCAGCGCCGAAGAGTGCGCAGCATCGAGCAAGAGGATGCCGTAGGAGTCGATCGGGGCGAACAGACCGGAGGCCGCCGGCGACGAAGGGGATGCGAAACGCGTCGTAGCCGACGGTGCCCACCAGCCCGCCGAGGGCGCCGGCGACGAGCGCCTTCCGTAGGTAGGGGGCGAGGCGTGGTCGCCGCGCCAACACGATGCCCGCAACGATGAGCAGGACGATCGCCGGGACGCCCGTGACCAGAAACCAGATGTGAAATGGTCCGAGTTCGTAGACCCAGGCCAGGAGCGCAATGACCGAGGCGACACCGAGCAGAGCAACGAACGCGCGTCGGATCATCACCGGAAGTTCATCACGGATGTCTGCGTTCGCGCCCGCCTCGGGTCAGCTCTTGGCCGACATCCCGACGACCGGGCGGTTGAGCCGGACCGCTCCCATCGAACCGAGGAACGGCGCGTCTCCAAAGGTGAACACGCCACCGTCGGCAGCCGCCAACCAGTAGCCCCGACCTGACGATGTCGAGGCGATGCCAACGATTGGTTGGTTGGGGAGCCGCCCGCCCAGGACGTCGGGAAGCGATCCGTGGAAGGAGGCGTCGCCCATGGTGAACACGCCACCGTCGCCGCCGACGAGGAGCAGGCCGCGGCCGGTCGGTGTGGCGGTGGCGGCCACCAGCGGGACGCGCAGTGTGCGCCCGCCGAGGTCGGCCTTGAGCGACCCGACGTCGGGAGCGTCGCCAAAGGTGTGGATGTCGCCCTGTCGGGAGATCAGCCAATAGCCCCGCCCGGTGCCGCTACCGACGATCGCGACGATCGGATCGGACGTGCTTGCGGCCAGGAAACCGACAAGAGGCGCATCGCCAAAGGCGAACACCTCGCCGCCGGCGGTCACCACCCAGTAGCCGTTGCCGGTCGGGGTCACGGCCATGGAGGTCGCCGGTGTGGCCGGCTCACCTCCACCCAGCCTCGTGCGCACCGAGCCGTGGAAGGCGGCGTCGCCGAAGGAGAAGACCCCGCCGTCAGCGGCTACGAAGCGGTATCCCCGGCCGTCGGGTTGCCCGGCCATGCCCACGATCGGACGGGCGAGTTGCAGGTCGCCGGTCGAGCCGAAGAACGGCGTTGCGAAGTTGAAGATCCCGCCGTCGGCAGCGACGAGCGTGTACCCCGCTCTCCGGGCCACGGGCTGGCTGTCGGAGCGGATGGTCGTCGACGTCGGCGGGGTGGTCGAGGTCGTCGTCGACACTGTGGTCGAGGATGTCGTCGTCGTGACGTTCGCCGCCGTCACCGTCGAGGAGACGCCGTCGCCGTTGTTGGAGACGTCGGGGTCGTGCTCGGCGGAGGAGACGCTGGCCACGTTGGCGGCCGAGCCCGCGGCATTGGCCCGCGCCTTGATCGTGGCGCTCCGGCTCGACCCGTTGGCCAAGGTGCCGAGCGGGCACAGCAGCCGGTTGCCGTCGGCGGTGCAGGCACCGATCGGGGTCGAGGCCGACGTGACGGTGACGTTGTCGGGCACGAAGTCGACGATGGCGGTGTTGGTCGCTTGTGCGGGGCCGCCGTTGGTCACCTTGACCGTCCACGTGACGATCTCCCCGACCGTGAGGCTGGCCCGGTCGGCGAACTTGTCGAGGGCCAGGTCGGCGTTCGACTCCTCAGGCGGCTCGACGTCGAGCATCTTGGTGGCGATGTTCGACGACAACGCGCCGCGGTCGTCGTTGACCCGTACGGCGGCCCGGTATTCGCCGACCTCGGTGTAGGTGTGGGAGATGGTCGGCGTGTTCTGGGTCACGGGCGACGTGCCGTCTCCGAAGTCGAAGGTGTAGAGGGCGATGCCGTCGCCATCGGCGTCGCTCGACGCCGAGGCGTCGAAGTCCACCGTGAGCGGTGCTTCGCCCTCGTCGGGGGTGAGTTCGAACGCGGCGAGCGGCGCGACGTTGGGCCGGCAGAACTCGTTGCCGACCACCGTGTAGGGAGTGCCGCCCGGAGCGAGCGAATCGGGCGCGTTGTCGGGCGTGAGGGTGACAGCGACACCCACGGCGATGCGAGTGAGGAAGTCGGAAAGGGTGTCGGTCGGTCCGATGCCACCGAGCTTCGACTTGGCCACGACGATCCTGATTGTCCCGTCGGCGGCGTAGCTCCCGCTGTCGGCGGGGACGGCCGTCCCGGGCGTGCCGTACCCGGCTGTGGTGATCGCGGCCGGACGCACCGTGTAGCTCACCGCCCCCACGGCGCTCGTCGACATCGCGACCTGGTATCCGGATTTGACGCCGCCAGGCGCGGTCCGGGTCATCAGGACTGGCCACGTCGTACTTGGCGTCGGCGGGTTGTCGAATCCACGCACTTTCATGGTGAACACCAGGGTCTCGGCGCCGGTGCCGTACGGTTCGCTGATCATCGCCCGGCGAAAGTCATGCTGCGATTCGCCGGTGCTCTCGTCCCCGCCGACATCGGTCAGCACGGTCATTCCACCAGCCACACACGGGGTCTCCGCAAGGGGGACGTCGACCGTGCCGACTTGGCGGCAGAAGGCGCTCTCGCCCTCGGCGCTGTACGCGGTCACCCGATACCAGTAGTTGGTGTCGGGGTCGCCCGACCGGTCGTCGTACTTGGGGATCGTCGTCTCGGCCAGGAGCGTGTATCCCGCGGACTCCTGGGTGCTCCGGTACACGCGGTAGCCGAGGATGGGCGAGGCCCCGGCCTCGGGCACGGCCCAGCTCAGGTGGGCCGTGACGGCGTTGTCTCGGGTCAGCGTCACGCCGGGGGCGCCCGGCGTCGTCGACGGAGCTTCGTCGTAGGCGGCGAAGAGGCGGCGCCCGCTGCGCTGCCGAGCGATGGTCGCCTTGGCCGTGTAGGAGTTGTCGCCGCCGGCCACGCAAGCATCGATGCAGCCGTCGGCGAAGCCCACCAGGATGCGGCCCTGCGCGTCGAGGGTGACGTCCATGAAATCGAGGAGGTTGCGGTCGTCGGGCGTGTTGGTGCACGACGTGCCACGCATACAGATCGAACCCCGCTGCACCGGATCAGTCGGCGTGAGGTCGGTCGTCTCCCAGGTGGCTCCGCCATCGAAGGTCGAGGCAACGTAGAGGTGCCACACGCCTTGGAAGGTGGCCTGGTCGGACGAGTCGCCTCCGGTGGTCGAGCCGAGGAAGGCAATGGCGGCGCGGTCGTCGTCTCCAGCGACCGCGGCCGGGAACACGGAGTTCTTCACGCCGACGGCACTGCCGATGTCGGTGTCGCTCTTCCACGTTGCACCCTTGTCGGAGGAGACCGCGACCCGGGGAATGCCGTCGCCGTTGGCGTAGCCCATGTAGATGGTGCCGTTCTTGCCGATGCCCAGCGAAGGATCGCTCGGACCGTTCTTCGAAGCGGCCGGCGGCGTGCGGACATTCCAGGTCAAGCCGTTGTCGTTCGATACGACGACGGTCTGGCCCTGGTCGAGGACCGGATAGGTGGGCGACTTGGCGCAGTTGCGGTTGGGCACGTAGACGGTGCCGTCGGGTGCGACCCGCACGTGGCCGTGGATGCCAGAGCAACGGGCCAGGGTGTAGATCGGGACGGCGGGTCCGAACGTGAGACCTCCGGTGTCACTTCGGGCGCAGTTCGCATCGGCGGCGTCCTGCGAGCAGTAGTAGACGGCGCGCGGGTAGGCCTGGTTGGGGAGAGGCAAGCCGTAGCCCGGTGCGTAGGGTCCGGCCCCGATCGACTGGTGGTCGACGCCCGAGTTGATGCCCGAGCCCTGGCTCCGCGTCCAGGTGGCTCCGTCATCGTCGGTGTAGTGGAGGTCGCTGGCCTTGCCGAGCAGTTGTGACACGAAGCAGCGATTGGTGGTGGTGTCGGGGGCCGCTTCGGAGTCGGTGAAGAGGATCGGGTCGAGCGACACGGGCGAACCGTCGGGCGGCGACACGTCGGTCCACGTGCCCTTGGCCGGCGAGGCGCACGGGTCGTAGGCGACCTGCAGGGTGCTGGTGCCGGCGACGAACATCACCTTGCCCGTGGTGTGGTTGACGCCGAGCGTCGGCTCGCCCGCCCGGTCGCCCATGCCCGGCGGTGCAGCCTCGACGGAGAACCGCGGGGTGTCGGCGCTCGGTTCGACGTCCCCGCTCCGGGCCTTCGAAGGTGGCCCGCCCGGTGTACGAGGTCTCGACGGCGGTGTAGTAAACGGCGCGAACCGTGTAAGCGCCGCTCGGGCGAGGAATCAACAGTTGCTCGGTCGACGTCGCTGCGCTGCCCGAGCTCTCGACCTGGGTCCCGGAGGGATCGAACACGTACAAGTCGAAGTCGTTGGTGGGGGAGCCCCAGGCGAGCGTGATCGTGAGCCCGCCCGAGTGGGTATCCCAGAACGAGGGCGCAACGGGGACGGTCAGGTCGAAGTCGTCGCAGAAGGCGCCATCGGCCGCGCACGAGGTGTCGCTCATCGCTCGGTCGTCGTGGCCGGCTCCGGTGTCGATCCCCGAGTTGACCGGGCCCGTCCAAGTCAGCTCTGACGGCGACGGGTCAGGGCCGATCGAGCCGGCCGGAGGCGTGGCCGACTGGGTGGCGTAGGGGACGACGACGAGGATGCCGGCGACGAGGCCGGCGACGACGAGGAGGCTCCGACGGATGTGGGAGCGACGCGAACTCATCACTTGTAGTTCGGCGCCGGGGAGGCGATACCTGTTACTCGGCCTGAGCGTCTGCGGCGCGACCGGCGAGGTCGCCCGGCGAAGGCGCACGGAGGATGACGGTGGTGAGACTCCCGGCGGCGCGATCGGCTTGCCCCACCGTCAATTCGAAGTCGGAGGAGGCGAGCCACGCGAACACCGTGGGGGTCGCTGTCCGGAGCGCAGTCGCGATCACGGCCGATACCGCCGAGGCGATGCTCGACGGCATTGCATCGATGTAGTCGAGGAGGGAGTCGGGCACATCGATCTCGAGCCTTCCGAGGATCTCCGGCAGGGTTCGCTCCTCGAGATCGAGCGGTTCGTCCTCCTCGAGTCGCCGAATGGAGAAGCGGTGGTTGAGCGTTTGGATGAACGCAACGTGGATCGGGTCTGACATGTTCTCTGCCTCCGCCTCGGGACTGGCCGTTTTGCGCCTTTCCTACTACGCGAGCGCAGCCAAGCGACGGGCGGTCGCTGCCGCCGCGGTGTGGCCGGCGGCCTCGGCGAGGGCGAGCGCCTCGCGTGCGGGAGCGAGCGCACCGTCGAGGTCGCCCGATCGCCGGCGGCTGGCCGACCAGTTGATCCGGGTCCGTATGCCTGGCGCAACGGCGCCCATTTCGTCGTTGCGGCGGCACGCCTCGCTGAAGTACCGATCTGATTCCTCCACGCGCCCGAGGCAGGCCGCCAACAGCCCGAGGAACTGGTCGGTCGCCCCGAGAGCGACCACCGCCCCGCCGACCACGACGTTGTAGCCGGCGGCCGGTTCGAGCAACTCGAAGAGCACGCGGGCCCGGTCGTGGTCACCGACGGCGGCGACCGCTTCGGCCGCCAGGGCAAGCGTCATCAACCAGAAGTCGTCCTGGGGTAGGGCGACGAAGGCCGACGGCGGCACGCGGCCGATCACGCGCCGGGCCGCCTCGAGGTCGCCGGACTCCACGCAGACGAGCGCCTGCAGGAGCGTCCACGCCAGCAAACCGCCGGCCTCGGCGGCGAACGCGTCGACGACCGGGGCCAACTCGTCGAGTCGTCCCTGTTCGCGCCGAATGCTCAACAGTTGCGCAGCGTGGTTGAGCGGAGCGTCGACGCTGGCCGCCTTCTGCCCGAGGCCGACCGCCTCGTCGGCCAGCGTCTCTGCCTCGTCGAGCCGGCCGGCAAACAAGGCCCGCATCGCTCGATAGGTGGCGAGATACCAGGCGACGCGGGGCCCGTGACGCACCTCCCCGAGCAGCCGCTCGAACACGCGCAAGTCGTCGTCGACGGCCGGGATGTCGCCGAGCCGGAGGTGGTCGACGACTTTCGAAGCCCACGCCGTGAGCGCCAACTCGGGGTCGCCGGCGCGACCGGCGAGTGAGAGGATCTCCTCATCGATCTCGAGTCGCCGTCGGAGGTTGGCGAGCCCCTCGAGGCACTGGCGACGGGCGTTGAGGGCAACGGCGAGCGCGATGGGGTCGTCAGCGGCTCGGGCGTCGTCGATGGCCGCCGCGCTCAGTCGGTCGGCCCCGCTTCGGTCTCCGCCACCGAAGCGTTCCCGGGCCAATCGGGCGCCGACTTGGGCCCGAAGCCCGCGATCGTCGGGACCGAGGGCGACGCGCGCCTCGTCGAGGGCAGAGACCAGTTCTTGATCGAGATGCGACACACCCGGCCCGCCCTGCCCGAGGCCGAGCGCGGCCTGAGCCAACAACGTGGGTGCGTCCCCTCGACGGGCGAGCGCGACGGCTTGACGGAAGCCCTCGCGGGCTGCAGGCACGTCGCCCGTGTACATCAAGGCCCGGGCCCGGCCCAGGAGCAGGCGAGCCGACCGCTGGGGGTCTCGATCGAGCGACCGGGCTGCGTCGAGCGCTCGGTCGAACTGGAGGACAGCCTCCTCGTAGGCAAACGCTTGGAGCGCGCGCTCGCCGGCCCGGCTGGCGAAGGTCACCGCCTCCTCGGCGACTCCGGCAGGCACGGCGGCGCAGAAGTGGTGGGCGAGACTCGACAACCAGTCGTCGTCGTCGCCCCAGAGCGCGTCGATGGCCTGGCCCACCCGGCGGTGGAGGTCGGCCTTTCGGCCCGCAGGGACGCCGGAGTAGATCGCCTGGCGCACCAGGTCGTGGGCGAAGGCGAAGGCGCCAGCCCGCCCCGGCGCCTCGACGACTTCTCGAGCAGCGATGGCTTCGTCGAGGGCGGACAGGATGGAGATGTCGACGTCGCCTTCGGCGGCCCGGCGGAGTACCTCGACGTCGAACACGGCGCCGGCCACGGCTGCGACCTCGAGCACGTGCAGGGTGGCGGCCGACAATCGCGACAGCCGCCGAGCGATCACTGCCCGCAGCGTCTCCGAGACGCCGCCGTCGGCGAGCGCCTCGGGGTCGCCCGACTCGAGCGCGTCGCGCAGAAGTTCGCGAACGAAGAGGGGGTTGCCCTCGCTGCGCCGGTGAAGTCGCCCCGCGAGTGCGTCATCGTGATCGAGCGACGTCGCGTCGTCGACGTGACTGACGCCGGCGGCGGCCACGAGTTCGAACACATCGGCGCGATCGAGCCCGGCCAGCGCGAGCGTCGTCGTGGCCTCGAGGCCCTGCCACTCGGCGACGGCGTCGGCGACTCCGGGCGACCTTTCCGTGGCCACGTCGCGATAGGTGCCGAGGAACAGGATCGGCGCGCTCCCGGCGACCGACAGCAAGTGCCGCAGCAACATCAGCGTCGGCTGGTCGGCCCAGTGCAGGTCCTCGACGACGAAGACCACCGGGCCATCCTCGGCCAGCCGGGCCAAGGTCACCCGCACCGCCTCGAAGAGGAGGTAGCGATCGAGGCCAGGGTCGGTGCTGCCAGCGGGGCCGACGACGCCCAACTCGGGCACGAGACGAGCCAGGTTGGCCACGGTGCCGGGGGGAAGTCCGTCGAGGGCGGCGACAGCCCCACCGGCGAACGCTTCGCGCAACGCCTCGACGAAGGGCTGGTATGGAAGGAGGGGGTCCTCGTCGCAGCGGCCGAAGAGGATGATGGCCCCCCGATCGCCGGCGCGACGGGCGAACTCCTTGGCCAGACGGCTCTTGCCGATGCCGGCCTCTCCGTGCACCCCGACGAACCTCGTGCCGCGGGACAGGTCAGCCCAGCACTCGTCGAACACCTTCATCTCGTCGCGGCGTCCGACGAAGGGGAGCCGGTCGGGTTCGTCCAGTGCAGGGGGCACCGATCTCGTCCCAGACGTGGTGTCGGTCCACGCCACCTCGCAGGCCTCCACCGGCTGGGCAAAGCCCTTGAGCGCGAGCGCGCCGATCGGCCGGAGGTCGGGCCCGCTGCCATGGCCTAGCAACGCCCGCACCACCTCGGAGACGAGGATCTGACCCGGAGCGGCCGAGTCGCAGAGCCTTCGGGCGATGTTGACGGTCGCGCCGAAGTAGTCGCCTTCGTCGGCGATGGCTTCGCCGACGTGCACGCCGACGCGCACCTCGAGCGCAGGGCGGGCGAGCCGCTGGTGGCGTTCGACCGCCTGCTGGATGGCGACGGCGCCGCGCACGGCGTCCCTCGTACTGGCGAACACGGCCATGAGCCCGTCGCCCGTGTTCTTGACCTCGCGGCCGTTGGCCGCGGTCAGTTGGGTACGGAGGAGAGCGAAGTGGGTCCGACGGGCCCGCTCGGCGGCGACATCCCCGAGGGCGTCGATGAGGGCGGTCGAACCGACGATGTCGGTGAACATCACCGTGATCGTCGCCGTCGCAACTGCCCTCTCATCCCGCCCGGATGTCACTCGGCGAGCCTATGCCGGTCCGATTCGCCCGATTCTGCGAGCGGGCAGAGAAATCGGCCCTTCGCCCCCTAGCTTCCGCCAGCATGAGTCGGGCATGAGCGAGAGCGGGGAGCGCCCTGGTGATCACGAGGCCATCGAGGCGATCGCCGCGTCTCCGCGCCGGCGGCTCCTGCTCGACCTCACCCCGCTGCGCGAGCACCGAGAATTTCGCATTCTGTGGCTCGGCAAGGGCGTTTCGTATTTCGGCAGCCAGATCACGCGGATCGCTATCCCGTTCCAGGTGTACGGCCTCACGCGCTCGTCGCTGGCCGTCGGCCTCGTCGGGCTGTGCGAGCTCGTTCCCATCGTCGGACTCTCCCTCGTGGGCGGCGCCCTGGCCGACTCGCTCGACCGGCGCAAGGTCCTCATCCGCACCGATGTCGCGCTGGCACTCCTGTCGTTGGTGCTGGCGGCCAACGCGGTCCTCGCCCGCCCGTCGCTGGCGCTGATCTACGTCGTCGCCGTGTTCTCGTCGGCCGCCTACACGCTCGGCCGGCCCGCCCTCGATGCCGCCATTCCCCGACTCGTACCGGTCGACCAGATGCCGGCGGCCAGCGCCCTGGCCGGGGTGCAGGGAACGGCCGGGTTCATCGTCGGACCCATGGTGGGCGGGGTGATGATCGCCGCGCTCGGCCTGCCGAGCGCGTACGCCCTCGACGTGGTCACGTTCGTCGCCGCCATCGTGGCCGGACTCCTGCTCCAACCGATCATTCCCACTGGCGAGGCCACGGGGGTGAGCCTGCGGGCGATCGGGGAGGGGTTGGCGTACCTCCGCAGCGAACCGACGCTGATCGGCACCTACCTCGTCGACGTGGTCGCCATGGTCTTCGGCATGCCCGAGGCCCTGTTCCCGGCCCTGGCCGTCGAGCGCTTCGGTGGAAACGCCGGGGTCTTCGGACTCCTGGTCGCTGCGCCAGCAATCGGGTCGCTACTCATAAGCCTGGTCTCGGGGTGGACGGGTCGCATTCGCCGGCACGGGCTGGCCATCGTGTGGGGAGCGGCGGGTTGGGGCCTGGCGATCGCAGTCTTCGGTCTTGTCCACTGGCTCCCGCTGGCCCTGGTGCTCCTCGCCGTCGCCGGCGCCGCCGACATGGTCAGCGGGATCTTCCGCATGACGATGTGGAACCAACTCGTCCCCGACCACCTCCGCGGTCGCCTGGCCGGCGTCGAGATGGCCAGCTACGCGGGCGGTCCGGCGCTCGGCAACCTCGAGTCGGGCGCGGTGGCCAGCGTGGCCGGACTCCAGGTGGCTGTCGTCTCGGGTGGCGTGCTCTGCCTGGCGGGGGTGGCGGTGGCTGCCGTGGCCCTGCCCGGCTTCCGTCGCTATCGGGCCGTCGCACACGGGGAATGGACCGAGCCCTCCGGGAGTTGATAATGACGCGCTCAAGATTGCTAACCTGAGCGCTACCACCATCCCTGACTTCTCGCACTTCGGAGGCGCACACCACTATGCCCAAGGCCGTCGGTATCGACCTCGGCACCACCAACTCGGTCGTCTCGGTTCTCGAGGCGGGCGAGCCCACCGTCATCCCCAACGCCGAAGGGGCCCGCACCACGCCGTCGGTCGTCGGCTTCTCCAAGACCGGCGAAGTTCTCGTCGGCGAGGTCGCCAAGCGTCAGGCCATCACCAACCCTGATCGCACCATTCGGTCCGTCAAGCGCCACATGGGCACGGGCTGGACCGTCGACATCGACGCCAAGAAGTACACCCCGCAGGAGATCAGCGCTCGCATCCTGCAAAAGCTCAAGCGCGACGCCGAGGCCTACCTCGGCGACACGGTCACCCAGGCCGTGATCACCGTGCCGGCCTACTTCAACGATGCCGAGCGCACGGCCACCAAGGAGGCGGGCCAGATCGCCGGCCTCGAGGTGCTGCGCATCATCAACGAGCCGACCGCGGCCGCGCTGGCCTATGGCCTCGAGCGCGAAGGCGCCGATGAGACCGTGCTCGTGTTCGACCTCGGCGGTGGCACCTTCGACGTGTCGATCCTCGAGATCGGTGAGGGCGTGTTCGAGGTCAAGGCTACCCACGGCGACGTCCACCTCGGCGGCGACGACTGGGACCAGCGGGTCATGGACTGGCTCGTGACCGAGTTCAAGAACACCGAAGGCGTGGATCTCGCCAACGACAAGATGGCCCTGCAGCGCCTCAAGGAAGCGGCCGAGAAGGCCAAGATCGAGTTGTCTGCCGTCCAGCAGACCAACATCAACCTGCCCTTCATCACCGCCACCAGCGATGGTCCCAAGCACCTCGACCTCAACCTGACCCGGGCCAAGTTCCAAGAACTCACCGCCGACCTCGTCGAGCGGTGCAAGGTGCCCTTCGAGCAGGCCATCAAGGACGCCGGGCTCACCAAGGACCAGATCGAGCACGTGATCATGGTCGGCGGCTCGACCCGCATGCCGGCCGTGCAGGACCTCGTCCAAGGCATCACCGGCAAGGAGCCCCACAAGGGCGTCAACCCCGACGAGGTCGTGGCCATCGGTGCCGCCGTCCAGGCCGGCGTGCTCAAGGGCGAGGTCAAAGACGTCCTGCTCCTCGATGTGACTCCGCTGTCGCTCGGCATCGAGACCAAGGGCGGCATCATGACCAAGCTCATCGAGCGCAACACCACGATCCCGACCCGTCGCTCCGAGGTCTTCACCACGGCCGAAGACATGCAGCCGAGCGTCGAGATCCACGTGCTGCAGGGCGAGCGCGAGATGGCGATGTACAACAAGACCCTGGGCAAGTTCCAGCTCGTCGACCTGCCGCCCGCGCCCCGCGGCGTGCCCCAGATCGAGGTCACCTTCGACATCGACGCCAACGGCATCGTGCACGTCTCGGCCAAGGATCGGGCCACCTCCAAAGAGCAGTCGATGACCATCACCGGTCAGTCGTCGCTGGACAAGCGCGACATCGAACAGATGGTCCGCGACGCCGAGGCCCACGCCGAGGAGGACCGTCGCCGCAAGGAAGAGGCCGAGGTCCGCAACGACGCCGACAGTCGGGTGTACCAGACCGAGAAGCTCCTCAAGGACCAAGGCGACAAGGCCACCGGTCCAGAGAAGGAAGCGGTCGAGTCGGCCCTCGCCGCCGTCAAGGAGAAGCTGGGCGGCTCCGATCTCGAGGCCATCAAGTCGGCCACCGAGGCCCTCAACGCCGCCCTCCAGCCCTTTGCCCAGCGGCTCTACGAGCAGGGTGCGGCCGACGCGGTCTACTCCCGATGGGCGCCGGCGCCGGCGACGCCCCGTCCGATGACGAGGTCGTCGACGCCGAGATCGTCGACGAGGAGACCAACTAGCCGTGGCCGACGAGCCCATCCCTGATGAGGGGACGGCGCCGACCGGCGAGACCAGCGAGGCCGAACCCGATGCCTCCGAGGTGGTGGAGGAGGTTGAGGGCACCGAAGTCGGCGCCCTCGACGTCCTCGCCGCCACCGAGCGCGAACGCGACGAGTACCTCGACGCGCTGCGCCGGCTCCAAGCCGACTTCGAGAACTACAAGAAGCGGATGGCCCGCCAACTGGCCGAGTCCACCGAACGGGCCGGCGAAGACCTCGCCGCCAAGCTCCTTCCCGTCCTCGACACCCTCGACCTCGCCCGTCAGCACGGCGCCGGCGAAGGGGTCGAACAGATCGCCACCGCGTTGTTCGATCTGCTGGCCCGCGAGGGTCTCGAGCGGATCGACCCCACCGACCAGCCCTTCGATCCCACCGAGCATGAAGCCGTGTCGCACGATCCGGCCGAAGGCGGCGCCGGGGGGCCCGTGGTGTCCGGCCTCATGCGGGCGGGCTACCGGTGGAAGGGCCGCCTGGTCAGGGCGGCGATGGTCACGGTGCGCGGGTAGGTCGTCATGGCCCAGGCTCAGCGCGACTGGTTCGAGAAGGACTTCTACAAAGTGCTCGGGGTGACCGACAAGGCCACCCACGACGAGATCCGCAAGGCGTATCGCGCGCTGTCCAAGAAGCTGCACCCCGACTCGGGCGGCGACGAGGAACGGTTCAAGGAGGTCTCGGCCGCCTACGACGTGCTCGGCGATGAAGCCAAGCGCAAGGAGTACGACGAGGTCCGCCGCTTGGGCCCCGTCGGGGGCAACCCGTTCGCCGGCGGCTTCGGGGAGGGGGAGGCGGCTTCGGCAACGGACCGGCGGGCGGCTTCCGGGTCGACGACCTCGGCGATCTCCTCGGCGGCATGTTCCGGGGCCAGACTCGAACCCGTCCCGGCGGTCGGGCCACTGGACCGAGGCGGGGTGACGACCTCGAGGCAGAGCTGCACCTCGCCTTCGACGACGCCGTCAACGGCGTCGAGACGACGGTCAACGTCACCAGCGATGCGGCCTGCTCGACCTGCGGCGGGACCGGCGCGGCGCCGGGCACGGCCCCGGTCATCTGCTCCACGTGCGGCGGTCGTGGCGTCCGCGACGAGAACCAGGGGCTGTTCTCCTTCAGCCAGCCGTGCCGCGACTGCAACGGCACCGGGATGCGCGTCGAGACCCCGTGCAAGGACTGCCGGGGGTCGGGCGTGGTCCACCGCCCCCGCCAAGTCAAGGTCCGCATCCCGCCGGGGGTCCTCGATGGCCAGCGCATTCGTCTCAAGGGCCGAGGGGCCATCGGTGCCAATGGCGGCCCGAGCGGCGACCTCTACGTCACGGTCAGAGTGGGAGGCCATCCGTTGTTCGGACGCAAGGGCAAAGACCTCACCCTCAACGTGCCCATCACCTACCCCGAGGCCGTGCTCGGCGCCACGGTGACCGTGCCGACGCTCGACGCGCCGGTCACGCTGCGCATCCCGCCCGGGACGGGGTCGGGCAAGACCTTTCGGGTCCGCGGGCGTGGCGCGCCGGTCACCGGGGGGTTCGGCGACCTTCTCGTCACCGTCGAGGTCGCAGTGCCGACGGCACTCTCCGATGAGGAACGGGCGGCGGTCGAGGGTCTGGCCGCGGTGTTGTCGGCGTCGCCCCGTGCCCACCTGGGAGTCGAGTCGTCGTGAGCGACGCCGATCGCCGCCGAGAGCGCGCCGTCTACGTGATCTCGGTGGCTGCCGAACTCGCCGGTGTCCACCCCCAGACGCTGCGGATCTACGAGCGCAAGGGACTGCTCGATCCGGCCCGGACCGAGGGCGGCAGCCGCCGCTACAGCGACCTCGACATCGCCCAACTGCAGCGCATCCAAGACCTCACCGCCGCCGGTCTCAACCTCGAGGGCGTGCGGCGGGTGCTCGAACTCGAAGCCGAAGTGGCCGCCCTTCGGTCCGAGATCGACCGTTTGCGGTCCGAGGCCCGCGAGGCCGTGGCTCAGACGCATCGCCAGTACCGGCGTGACCTCGTGCCGCTCCGCCAGTTGCCCGACGTTTTTCGTCGTCGCTGACGTTCAGGCCGGCCGAGACACGCCGAGCACCCGCCAGCCCCGGTCAGGGAAGCCGGCCGCGTCGGCCACCTTCGCCGACCTGACGTTGCTGTCGGCGTGGAGGTACGTCGGCACGGCACCGGCCTCGAGGACGCGGCGTCCCGGCCTGGGCGACGAGACGGCGGGCGAGGCCCTGGCCCCGGCCCCGTTCCTCGGTGACGACGGCCAACTCGTGCCCGAAGGGGTCGTGTCGCTTGATCCCGACCCCGGCGACGTAGGCACCGTCGTCGTCGAAGGCCATCAGCACCTCGCCGCCGAAGGGTAAGAGCCACGGGGGAACCCGGTCGTCGTCGACCGGCACCCACTCGCCGGCGTCGGGAAGGTCGGCCACCGCTTCGGACCAGCGGAACACCCCGTCGAAGAGGCGGGCCCCCGGCCATCCGAGCGCGGCGGCCAGCGCTCCGGATGCCGAGCGCGGCCCGCAGCGAGTCGAGGTCGTCGGCCACCGCCGCCACGGCGTCGACCGCCGCCGGCGGCACCGACAACACCGCACCCTCGGGCGAGCGCGACCCCGGCGGTCGGGTGCACCGCCCCGTCCCAACCGGGCGCCGTGCGTCCGTCGGCCGTCGTCACCGTCAGCCGCGCCGCCGGCCGGCGGCCACGCGCCCAGCCAGTGCTGGAGGTGGCGGGTGAGACGCTCGTCCATGGGGGGATCATCCCACCTCCCGCCTTTTGGGCGCATTTGTGCACCCTAGGGGTGCACGAATGCGCCCAAAACGTCGGGGACCTGGCGGGGCAACCACTCCTCGTGGTTAAATGGACACGCACCGGTCCCGCTGGCATTGTCGGCACGTTCGAGTTCGGGCTTGAGCGAAAGTTGGATTACCGGTCCATCGCATCGGGGGCGTCCTGCGGGGCCCCCGATGTGCGCGTCACGGGAACAACACTGCGGTCGCGAAAGTTGCTACGTTCACTGTCAAGTTTTCTGATTGTGAGGTAGGACGTTGGCCCTCGACCCGAATCGTTGGACGCGCAAGACCCAAGAGGCGTTCGCCGACGCGGTTGCCTCGGCGACCGCTCGCAACAACCCCGAAGTTGCGCCCGAACATCTCTTGGCGGCGATGGTCGGCCAGCAGGGCACCGTGGTGTTGTCGGTCCTCGAACGGGTCGGTGTGGCGCCGCTCAGTCTGCGCAACAAACTCGAGGACACGTTGGCCAAGTTGCCCAAGGCCTACGGCGGCACCGAGCCCAACATGAATCGCGCGCTTCGCGAGGCGTTGCAACGAGCCGACGCCGAGCGCACCGCGCTCGGCGACGAGTACCTCTCCATCGAACACGTGCTGTTGGCCATGGCCGACGCCATCCCGGTGAGTCGCGAAGACCTGCTCGCGGCGCTGGCCGAGGTGCGAGGCAGCCACCGGGTCACGAGCGCCGACCCCGAGGAGGCCTACCAAGCCCTCGAGAAGTACGGCCGCGACCTCACCGAAGACGCCCGCAAGGGCAAGCTCGACCCCGTCATCGGCCGCGACGAAGAGATCCGGCGCGTCATCCAGGTGCTGTCGAGGCGAACGAAGAACAACCCCGTCCTCATCGGCGAGCCCGGCGTCGGAAAGACGGCCATTGTCGAAGGACTGGCCAATCGGATCGTCGAGGGCGATGTGCCCGAGGGGCTCAAGAACAAGCGGCTGCTCAGCCTCGACCTGGGCGCCATGGTGGCGGGTTCGAAGTACCGGGGCGAGTTCGAGGAGCGGCTCAAATCCGTGCTGAAGGAGATCCAGGACTCGGGCGGCGAGGTCATCACCTTCATCGACGAGCTCCACACGATCGTCGGCGCAGGCGCCGCCGAGGGCGCCATGGACGCGGGGCAGATGATCAAGCCGATGCTGGCCCGAGGCGAGCTGCGCATGGTCGGCGCTACCACCCTCGACGAGTACCGCAAGCACATCGAGAAGGACGCCGCCCTCGAGCGCAGGTTCCAACAGGTGTATGTCGGGGAGCCGAGCGTCGAGGACACGGTCGCCATCCTGCGCGGGCTCAAGGAGCGCTACGAGGTGCACCACGGCGTCCGGATCCAGGACTCGGCCCTCGTCAGCGCGGCGGTGCTCTCCAACCGCTACATCACCGGTCGTTTCCTGCCCGACAAGGCCATCGACCTCGTCGACGAGGCCGCATCGCGACTGCGCATCGAGATCGACTCGATGCCGACGGAGATCGACGTCGTCGAGCGCCGGATCCGCCAGCTCGAGATCGAGCGCCTGGCGTTGGCCAAGGAGACCGACGACGCGTCGGCCGAGCGGCTGTCGAAGATCGACGGCGAGTTGGCCAACCTCCGCGAGCAGTCCGACGCCATGAAGGGCCACTGGCAGGCCGAGAAGGACGCCATCGGCTCGATCCGCGAGCTCAAGGAATCCCTCGAGCAGAAGCGGACCGAGGCCGAGCGCTATGAGCGCGACGGCGACCTGGGCCGCGCCGCCGAGATTCGTTACGGCGAGCTCCCCCAACTCGAGGACCAGGTTGCGCAGGCCTCCGAGCGGCTGGCCGAGCAACAGGGCGGCCAGCGGATGCTCAAAGAGGAGGTCGACGCCGAGGATGTCGCCCAGGTCATCGCGAAGTGGACCGGCGTTCCCGTCAGCAGGCTCCTCGAAGGCGAGATGGCCAAGCTCGTCCGCCTCGAAGAGGTCCTCCACGACCGCGTGGTCGGCCAAGACGAAGCCGTGTCGGCCGTGGCCAACGCCATCCGGCGGTCGCGGGCCGGCCTGTCCGACCCCGACCGGCCGATCGGCTCGTTCTTGTTCCTCGGCCCGACCGGCGTGGGCAAGACCGAACTCGCCCGCACGCTGGCCGAGTACCTCTTCGACGACGAGCGGGCCATGGTCCGCATCGACATGAGCGAATACATGGAGAAGCATTCGGTGGCCCGGCTCATCGGTGCTCCCCCCGGCTACGTCGGCTACGACGAGGGAGGCCAACTCTCCGAAGCCGTCCGGCGACGGCCGTACTCGGTGATCCTCCTCGACGAACTCGAGAAGGCCCACCCCGACGTGTTCAACGTGTTGCTCCAGGTGTTCGACGACGGGCGGCTCACCGACGGGCAGGGTCGGACCGTCGACTTCACCAACACCGTGTTGATCATGACGTCGAACTACCCGGGCGATCCCCGCGAGTACTTCAAGCCGGAGTTCCTCAACCGCATCGACGACATCATCCGCTTCCGGTCGCTGACCCGCGAGGACCTGACCACGATCGTCGACATCCAACTCCGCGGGCTCACCAAGCGGCTCGCCGCTCGGCGCCTGCAACTCGAGGTCTCCGACGACGCCAAGCGTTGGCTGGCCGATCGCGGCTACGACGAGGCCTACGGCGCTCGTCCCCTCAAGCGGCTCATCCAACGCTCGATCGCCGACACCCTGGCGTCGGCCCTCCTCGAGGGCCGCTACGAGGAGGGCTCGACGGTCAGCGTCGACGTCAGCGGCGACGACCTCATCCTGAAGTAACCCCCCCCACCGTTTTGGGCAGCGTCAGTTCGCAGTCGCGCTCTGACGCTGCCCAAAATGGGGGGTGGTCCGCGCGCTTGCCATCACCATCGCCGTGTTGTTGGTGGCGGGCGTCGCCTCGACGTTCATCGTCGGCGACGCCGACAACGGTCGGGGCGCCACCCCTGCGGCCGTGACGATCGAGGTCACCCCCGACTCGGTGCCTCGGCCCGGTGCGTCTGACCTCGAGGCGGTGCTGCCCTCGCTGCTGCAGTTCGTCCAGACGACGCGGGGACTGCAATTCACGAAACCGGTCGAGGTCACGCTGCTCGGCGACAAGGACTTCCGGGCCCGTCTGGCTTCGATGAACAAGGAGCAGACGGCCGAGGCTGCGTCCGAGACGAAGACCACCGGTCGAGTGCTGCAGGCGCTCGGCCTCCTGGAGCCCGGGGTCGATATCGACAAGGCGCTCGCCAGCCTGCTGGGTGACGCCGTGGCCGGCTTCTATGACCCCGAGACCGCTGACCTCGTCGTTCGGGGCGAGAACCTCACCGTTGGCGTGCGCGCCACCCTCGTCCATGAGTTGACCCACGCTCTGCAAGACCAGCACTTCGACCTCATTCGCAAGGATCTCGACGAGCGCGACGACGAGGCGTCGACGGGGTTCACTGGCGTCGTGGAGGGCGACGCGACGAGGATCGAACGGCTCTACGTGGACTCCCTCGACCCGGTCGAACAGAAGCGGGCCGAGGCCGAGGAGGCCGCCGCCGGCGCCGGGATTTCGCCCGACGTGCCCCTCGTGTTGCTGCAACTCATCGCGTTCCCGTACGCCGTCGGCCCCGAGTTCACCTCCGCCGTCGTGGCCCAGGCCGGCGTCGAGCGCCTCGATCAGGCCTTCGCCGAGCCGCCCACGACGTCCGAACAGCTCCTCCACCCGGAGGCGTTCCTCGACGGTCAGCCGGTGACGGCGGTCGAGCCGCCAAAGGCCGACGGTGCCGTCATCGACGAAGGCGTCCTCGGCGAGTTGGGCTTGCTCCTCGTGCTCAACACCACCGGGACCTCGGGGCAGCGGGCTGCCGCCGGGTGGGGTGGCGACCGGTACGTCGCCTGGCGTTCGGGCGGTCAGACCTGCGTGCGGGTGGCTATCGCCATGGACACGCTGCAGGACGACGCCGAGCTGCGGGCGGCCCTCGACGGCCTGGCTCGGCTGCGCAAGGGGGTGCGCTTCAGCGGGCGGGGGCCGTTCGTTTTGACGAGTTGCGGTTGACCATTGGGATACCCTGGCGTGTAATCCCGCTACTACCACGAGGGAGAGACGCGTGCCGGGCACCGTCGTAGTCGGCACCCAATGGGGTGACGAAGGCAAGGGCAAGCTCACCGACCTGCTGGCCAAAGAGATGCAGATGGTCGTGCGCTACCAGGGCGGCCACAACGCCGGCCACACCATCGTCGTCGACGGGGAGATGTACATCCTCCAGCTCATCCCGAGCGGCATCCTCTATGACCACATCACGCCCGTGATCGGCAACGGGGTCGTCGTCCACCCCGGCGTGATGATCCGCGAGATCGACACCCTCGAGAGCAAGGGCATCGACTGCAGTCGGCTCAAGCTGAGCGGCAACGCCCACTTGATCATGCCGTACCACGAGGAGATCGACGCCCTCACCGAACGGCGTCTCGGCAAGAACAAGCTGGGCACGACCAAGTCGGGTATCGGCCCCACGTATGCCGACAAGGCCAACCGCATCGGCCTGCGCGTCCAGGACCTGCTCGACCCCAAGATCTTTCGCCAGAAGCTCGACATCGTCCTCAAGGAAAAGAACGGCCTTCTGGCCAAGATCTTCAATCGACTGCCCAAGGAACTCGACGAGATCGCCGACCTCTATCTCGACGAATACCTGCCCCGGATCCGGCCGCTGATCACCGACACCGTCAACCTCGTCCACGAGGCGCTCGAGATGGGTCAGAACGTGCTCTTCGAAGGGGCGCAGGCGACCTTCCTCGACCTCGACCACGGCACGTATCCGTTCGTCACGTCGTCCAACCCGGTCGCCGGCGGCGCGTGCGTGGGTGCCGGCGTCGGACCGCTTCACATCAACCGTGTGATCGGCATCGCCAAGGGCTATGTGACCCGCGTGGGCAGCGGCCCCTTCCCCACCGAATTGTTGGGCGACGAGGCTGACCAACTCATCGAGTGGGCCGAGGAGTTCGGCTCGGTCACTGGTCGCCGCCGCCGAGTGGGCTGGTTCGACACGGTGATGATGCGCCATGCCGTGCGCCTCAACTCCCTGAGTGAATTGATGGTCGGCAAGATCGACAAGCTCGACCAGTTCGACGTCATCAAGGTGTGCACGGCCTACGAGATCGACGGACGGATCGTGCGCGACCTGCCCTATCACCAGAGCGAATTGCACCGGGCCAAGCCGATCTACGAAGAGATGCCGGGCTGGAAGAGCGACCTCTCCGGGGCCTTCGAGCCGCACCACCTGCCCAAGGAGGCCCACGACTTCCTCGACCTGTTGAAGCGGGAGTGCGGCGTGCCCATCAACATGGTCGCCGTGGGCCGGGCCCGGGATCAGTTCGTCCACCTCGCACCGTGAAGGTCAACGTCGTCGGCGGCGGGGCCCGCGAACACGCCCTGCGCGATGTGCTCGGTCGTACCGCCGAAGTCGTCGGTTCACCGAGAGGGCGGCTGACCTCGTCGTGATCGGACCCGAAGCGCCGTTGTCGGAGGGCTTGGCCGACGAGTTGCGGGCCGAGGGGATGGTGGTCTTCGGGCCTGGCGCGGATGGCGCACGACTCGAGACGTCCAAGGCGTGGATGAAGGAGGTCCTCGTCGATGCCGGGGTGCCGACGGCCCGCCACGGGAGCTTCGCCTACCATGCAGGTCGATCAAGCCCAGGCCTTCCTCGAATCACTGCCGGGCCCCTACGTCATCAAGACCGACTATCTGATGGAGGGCAAGGGCGTCCTGGTCACGCCGTCGCTCGACGAGGCGGTGGCCGACGCCCGGGCCAAGCTCGACCACGGCGGCGTCGTGATCGAGGAGTGCATGACCGGCCCCGAGTTGTCGTTGTTGTGCGTGTGCGATGGCACGCGGGCCGTGCCGCTGGCGCCGGCGCAGCGACCACAAGCGCGTCGGCGACGGGCGACATCGGCCCGATGACCGGCGGCATGGGCGCCTACTCGCCGGTGCCCGACGTCGACGCCGAGGCCCATCGCCAAGACGATGCGTGCAGCCCACGCTCGACGCCCTGCGCGACCGGGGCATCGACTACCGGGGCGTCCTCTACGCCGGCCTCATGCTCACGCCGGAGGGACCCGAAGGTGCGTCGAGTTCAACGTCCGCTTCGGCGACCCCGAGGCCCAGGTCGTGTTGCCGCGCTTCTCCTCGGACCTGGCCGAGCCTGCTCCACGAGGCGGCGAGCGGCGAGATCGTCAGCCCGCCGACCTTCACCGACGGACGCCGCCGTCACCGTGGTGCTGGCGACCGGCGGCTACCCGATCAAGCCCTACGACATCGGCCACACGATCGTCGGCCTCGCCGACGCCGAGGCCATGGACGGTGTCACCGTCTACCGCTACGCCGTCGACGAGGCCGGGCGCGCCGCCGGCGGCCGGGTCGTCTCAGCGTGACGGCGGTGGCCGCGACGATCGCCGCCGCCCGCGACCTGGCCTACGACGCCGTCGGCCGGATCAACTGGCCGGGCATGCACTTCCGCACCGACATCGCCGCCGGCAGTAGCGCTGGCGCCCGGAGCTCCGCACCGCTGCGGATTCGCTCGGTGCTCTGCGCGTACCGGAGTGAGGGCAGGGCGCCGGCGAGCGATGCGAGCCCGCCCTGGACGCCGTCCCACCACTCGGGCTCGTCGCGACGGACAGTGACGTGCCCGATCTTGCGGCCGGGCGCGGCGCCTTGCCGTAGAGGTGCAGGTGGGCGCCGGGGATGGCCGTGACCGCAGCGACGTCCGGCAGGTCGCCGAGCACGTTGACCATCACGCTCGACCCGACCGGCCCGGTGGCGCCGAGCGGGAGGCCGAGGCACGCCCGGAGGTGGTTCTCGAACTGGCTCGACCTCGGCGCCCTCGATCGTCCAGTGGCCCGAGTTGTGCACCGCGGCGCGATCTCGTTCGCGAGCGAGCTCGTCGCCGACTTGGAACAGCTCGAGGGTCGAGCACGCCCACGTAGCCGAGGCGTCCATGAATCGGCGGCGTAGCGCCTCGGCCGTCGCCTGCAGCCGGTCGTCGACCCGGGGCGCCGGCGCCAGCGAGACGCGGAGGATCCCGTCGACGTGGTGGTTCTCGACCAGCGGGTAGGCGACGAACGCCCGTCGCGCCCGCGCACGGCGATGACCGACAGCTCGCGGTCGAAGGGCACCCGACCCTCGAGGACGAGCGTCGGCCCCGCCCAGCGAGCGCCACGGCAGCGTCCACGTCGGTGTCCCCGCCGTACCACGCCTGCCCCTTGCCGTCGTAGCCGAGCGCGCGCGTCTTCAGCGATGACCGGCGAGCCGAGCTCGGCCATCGCCGCGCGGACGTCGTCGGCGGTCGCGGACGGCGCGCGAACGGCGGCGCCGGGATGCCGGCCTCGACGAAGAACGTCTTCTCGTCGAGCCGGTCCTGGCGTCTCGAGCGGCCCGGCGGCGACGGGTAGACGGGCACGGTCTCGGCCAGGCGCGTCGAGCGGCGCCGGCCGGGACGTTCTCGAACTCGTAGGTGACGACGTCGCGCCCGCGCGGCCAGCTCGGCGAGCGCCGTCGGGTCGTCGTAGCCGGCCACGATGCAGGTCGCCGACGTCGCCGCGCCGGCGAGTCGGGCGGGGTCGAGGAACACGAAGCGCTAGCCGAGCGGGAGGCCGGCGAGGGCGAGCATCCGCCCGAGCTGGCCGCCGCCGAGGATGCCGACGACGCCGGTCAACGCGGCGGATCCTCGGCGGAGGTCCGGGTCGCCGAGCACCGATCGGTCTGCGCCTGGCGGAACGTGGTCGGCGAGCGCCTCGCGCGACCCGCTCGTCGGTCGAGCGCCAGGATGCCGAGCGGCGAACAGCGCCGCGTTGCCGGCGCCGGCCTCGGCCGATGGCGAGCGTCGCGACCGGGACGCCCGCCGGCATCTGCACGATCGAGAGCAGCGAGTCCATGCCCTTGAGCGCCTTCGACTCGACCGGGCACGCCGAGCACGGGCAGGTTGGTCTTGGCCGCCAGCATCCCCGGCAGGTGGGCGGCGCCGCCGGCGCCGGCGATGATCACCCGCAGGCCCCGGTCCTCGGCCGACTCGGCGTACTCGAACAGCAGGTCGGGCGTGCGGTGGGCCGACACGACCCGCGCCTCGTAGGCGACGCCGAGGTCGTCGAGCTCGGTGGCGCGTGCGCGCATGGTCTCCCAGTCGGAGCGCGAGCCCATGATGATGCCGACGAGCGGCGTCGTCACGTGCGTCCCTACGTCGAGTCGAAATCAGGAGGAACACCCATCTTCGATCAGAATGGGGGTCCTCGTGGACAACCCCGTGATCCCGAACGTCCTGGCCACCCGCTACGCCTCCGCCGGCGATGGTCGAGCTGTGGTCGCCCGAGCACAAGGTCGTGCTCGAGCGCCGGCTCTGGATCGCCGTGCTGCGGGCCCAGGCGGACCTCGGCGTCGACGTGCCCGACGGCGTGATCGAGGCCTACGAGGCCGTCGTCGACCAGGTCGACCTGGCCTCGATCGACGCCCGCGAGCGGGTCACCCGCCACGACGTCAAGGCCCGCATCGAGGAGTTCTCCGCCCTCGCCGGCCACGAGCACATCCACAAGGGCATGACGTCGCGCGACCTCACCGAGAACGTCGAGCAGCTCCAGATCCGCGACGCCCTCGTCCTCGTGCGCGACCGGATGGTCGCGGCCCTGGCCCGGCTGGCCGAGCGGGCCGCCGAGCACGAGGCCCTCGTCATCACCGGCCGCAGCCACAACGTGCCGGCCCAGGCGACGACCCTCGGCAAGCGCTTCGCCAACGCCGGCGAGGAGCTGCTGCAGGCCTTCCGGCGGGTCGAGGAGCTGCTCGCCCGGCTACCCGCTGCGGGGGATGAAGGGCCCGGTCGGCACCCAGCAGGACCAGCTCGACCTGCTCGGCGGCGACCTCGACAAGCTCGACCACCTCGAGGCGGCGGTGGCGGCGCACCTCGGCTTCGCCCACGTGCTCGACAGCGTCGGCCAGGTGTACCCCCGCTCGCTCGACCTCGACGTGGTCAGCGCGCTGGTCCAGGCGGCCTCGGGCCCGGCCAGCCTGGCCACGACGATCCGGCTGATGGCCGGCCAGGAGCTGGCGACCGAGGGCTTCGAGGCCGGCCAGGTCGGCTCGTCGGCCATGCCCCACAAGATGAACACGCCGCTCCTGCGAGCGCATCAACGGCTTCCCGCCGATCCTCGCGCGGCCACCTCACCATGGTCGCGGGCCTGGCCGGCGACCAGTGGAACGAGGGCGACGTCAGCTGCTCGGTCGTCCGCCGGGTCGCCCTGCCCGACGCGTTCTTCGCCGCCGAGGGCGCTCTTCGAGACGCTGCTCGCCGTGCTCGACGGGTTCGGCGCCTACCCGGCGGTCGATCGACGCCGAGCTCGAGCGCTACCTGCCGTTCCTGGCCACGACCAAAGTCTCGTGGCCGCGGTCACGGCCGGCGTCGGCCGCGAGGCGGCCCACGAGGTGATCAAGGACCACGCCGTGGCCGTCGGCCCTCGCCCTGCGCGAAGGCGCCGACCGAGCAACGACCTGCTCGACCGCCTCGCCGCCGACGACGCGGGTGCCCGCTCGACCGGCCGACCGCTCGGGCGCTGCTCGGCGACCCGCTCGACCTTCGTCGGCGACGCCCGCCGCCAGACGCCGGCCTTCGTCGCCCGCGTCGGCGACGTCGTCGCCGACCCACCCGCAGGCCGCCGCCTACGAACCCGGGGCCGATCCTGTGAACGCTCGAGCCGCGGCTGCCCTACTCGCGGCAAGGTCCGCGACATCTACGACGCCGGCGACGGCCGCCTGCTGATCGTCGCCTCCGACCGCATGAGCGCCTTCGACGTCGTGCATGGCCGAGACCGTCCCGGACAAGGGCCGGGTGCTCACCGCCATCTCGGCGTTCTGGTTCGAGCAGCTCGCCGACGTGCTGCCGAACCACCTCGTGGCCACCGACGTCCCCGACCTCCCCGACGAGTGGGTCGGGCCGGGTGAAGCTGGCGCCGCGGGCGGAGATGCTGCCGATCGAGTGCATCGTCCGCGGCTACCTGACCGGGTCGGCGTGGAAGGAGTACCGGGCGACCGGCACGATGCACGGCGTGCCGCTGCCGCCCGGCCTGCAGGAGGGCCAGAAGCTGCCGGAGCCGGTGTTCACCCCGTCGACGAAGGCCGAGCTCGGCGACCACGACGAGAACATCAGCTTCGAGGACCGTCGACCATCGTGGGCCAGGACGTCGCCGAGCGGGCCCGGGACGGCGTCGCTCGAGCTCTACCGGATGGGTGCGGAGCGGGCGCGCTCAGCGGCATCGTCATCGCCGACACCAAGTTCGAGCTCGGCTTCGTCGACGGCGAGCTGACCGTGTGCGACGAGGTGCTGACGCCGGACTCGTCGCGCTTCTGGCCGGCCGACCAGGTGACGCTCGGCGCCGACGCCGCCGTCGTTCGACAAGCAGCCGGTGCGGGACTACCTCGAGTCGCTCGGGATGGGACAAGACCCCGCCGCCCCCGCCGCTGCCCGACGAGGTCATCGACGCGACCCGTGCTCCGCTACGTCGAGGCCTACGAGCGGATCACCGGGCTGTCGTTCGCCGACTGGACCGGGGTGGTCGAGCCTGATGCCATGACCTTCGACGTGCTCGTCGAGGTGACCCACAGCGCGGGCATCGCCGACCCGCAGGGCGCCACGATCGAGCGGGCGCTGCCCGCCCTCGGCTTCGACGGGATCGAGGGCGTCCACGTCGGCAAGGCCATCCGCTTCTCGATGCGAGGCGGCCGACCGGGTGCCGCCGAGGCCGAGGTCGAGGACCTCTGCCAGCGGTTCCTCACCAACCCCGTCATCGAGGACTCGACGATCACCGTGACCGAGGCCGCCTAGGTGGCCGGTCGGGTCGGCGTCGTCCTCTTCCCCGGGTCCAACTGCGAGCACGACGCCGTCGAGGCCCTGCGGGGCCTCGGGGGCGAGGCCGAGCTCCTCTGGCACGGCGACACCACCGTCGCCGGCGTCGACGCCGTCGTCGTGCCGGGCGGCTTCGCCCACGGCGACTACCTGCGCCCCGGCGCCATCGCCCGGTTCTCTCCGGTGATGGCGGCGGTGCGCCGAGTTCGCGGCTCGGGCGGGCCGGTGGTCGGCATCTGCAACGGCTTCCAGGTGCTCACCGAGGCGGGTCTCCTCCCCGGTGCGCTGCAGAAGAACCGGGCCTGAAGTTCCTGTGCACGACCGTCGAGCTGCGCGTGGATTCGACCCGCTCGGTGCTCACCGACGGCCTGCAATCCGGGCGAGTGCTGCGGGTCCCCATCAACCACTTCGAGGGCAACTACACCTGCGACGCGGAGACGCTGGCCGAGCCTGCGAGCCGAGGACCGGATCGTGCTCCGCTACGTCGACAACCCGAACGGGTCGATGGACGACATCGCCGGCATCTGCAACGAGGCCGGCAACGTGGTGGGCCTCATGCCGCACCCGGAGCGGGCCTGCGACGAGCTGCTGGGCTCGAGCCGACGGCGCGTCGCTGCTTGCGGTCGTTGCTGACCGCGGCCGCGGCGGCAGGGGCTAGCGCCGACGCGGGTGATGCCGGCCCGGCTTGAGCACGGCGGCGGCACGCCCACCTCGCGCCAGGCGGCGTAGCTGATGCCCTTGCGCTCGCTGTACTCGGCGGCGGCACCGACGAACTCGTCCTCGAAACCGGACAGGTCGACGTTGACGTCTTTGGTCGCCAGCTCGTCGCGAGGTCGATCCGTTCCTGGATGAGCTGGACGCCGCTTGAGCGGGTCGGCGCGTGGCGATCTTCGTCTCGACGCTGCGAGTCGCTTCTCGATCGAATCCGGCGTGCGCTTGCGGCCCCGCTTGGGCTTGTGGAGCTCGAGGGCTTCGAGGTATCGCCGCGACGGCGCGGCCTTGTTCCGGCCTTCGGCCAGTGCTGCCTTGTGCTCGTCGGTCATCGTGCCTTGGTGCGCTTCTTGGCTGCGGTCATGAACACAGTATGGAGCAAATGACGGCGCGGTATTGGCGACCATCGAACCGACGCGATTTGTCGCCGATCCATCGACCCGCGTGCGGGTGTCGGGGCGGCGCTAACTTCGGCGTGTGCCGAGCGCTTCCGATGTGCCCCTCCACCGCGCCCTCGGACTGACCGACGACGAGGCGGCCGACATCGACGAGATCCTCGGCCGGGAGCCCAACCACCTCGAGCTGGCCATGTTCTCGGTCATGTGGTCGCGAGCACTGCTCCTACAAGTCGTCGCGCGTGCACCTGAGGCGGCTGCCCGACCGAGGGCGCGCGCGTGCTGGTCGGTCCCGGCGAGGGCGCCGGCGTGATCGACGTCGGCGACGGCATCGCCGCGGCCATCCGCATCGAGAGCCACAACCACCCGTCGGCCATCGAGCCCTACCAGGGCGCGGCCACCGGGCGTCGGCGGCATCCTCCGCGACATCTTCACCATGGGCGCCCGGCCGATCGCCCTGATGGACCCGCTGCGCTTCGGCCCGCTCGACGAGCCCCGCAACCGCTGGATCGCTCGAAGGCGTCGTCAGCGGCATCTCCGGCTACGGCAACTCGGTCGGCGTGCCGACCGTCGGCGGCGAGGTGGTCTTCGACGAGACCTACGCCGACAACCCGCTCGTCAACGTGCTCTGCCTCGGCGTCCTGCCCATCGACCGGCTGGTGCTCGGCCGGGCCTCAGGCGAGGGCAACCTCGCCGTGCTGCTCGGCTCGTCCACCGGGCGCGACGGCATCGGCGGCGCGACGCATGGCCAGCGAGGGCTTCTCCGACGACGAGGCCGACGCAGGCCAAGCGGCCCGCCGTCCAGGTCGGCGACCCGTTCGAGGAGAAGCGGCTGATCGAGGCGTGCCTGGCGCTGCTCGACGCCGGCCTCGTGGTGGCAGTGCAGGACCTCGGCGCCGCCGGCATCACCTGCGCCACCAGCGAGACCGGCGGCCAAGGGCGGGGTGGGCATGGACGTCGACGTCCGCGCCGTCCACCGCCGGGCCGAGGGCATGGAGCCGTGGGAGGTGATGACTCAGCGAGAGCCAGGAGCGGATGCTGGCCATCGTCACGCCCGCCGACCTCGACGAGGTGCTCGGCGGTCTGTCGGCGGTGGGAGGTCGCTGCCACGGTCATCGGCACCGTCACCGGGAGCGGCCGGCTGCGCATCCTCGACGGCTTCGGCGGCGACGAGGTCCTGGCCGACATGCCGGCCGCGTCGCTGCAGGAGGACGCCCCGCGTACGAGCGGCCGATCCGCCGGCCGGCGGACCTCGACGACCTCTGGGCCCGAGACACGGCGTCGCTTCGGGCCGACGACGCGGGCGCCGATCTGCTCGACCTCGCTCGTGCGACACGGCGTGGGTGTATCGGCAGTACGACCACCAGCTCTTCCTCAACACCGTCGAGGGTCCCGGCGGCGACGCCGCCGTGCTGCGGCTCAAGCACCCGCATCACCGGCGTCGACACCGGACGCGGCCTCGCCGTCACCACCGACGGCAACCACCGGTGGTGCGCGGTCGACCCCCGGGCCGGGACGGCGATGGTCGTGGCCGAGTCGGTGCTCAACCTGGCCTGCGTCGGGCGCCCGACCCTCGGCGCTGGTCAACTGCCTCAACTTCGGCAACCCCGAGCACCCCGAGGTCATGTGGCAGCTGTCCGAGGCGATCGACGGCATGGCCGAGGCCTGCCGGGCGTTCGGCATGCCGGTGATCGGCGGCAACGTGAGCCTCTACAACGAGAGCCGAGGCACGCGACATCGACCCGACCCCCGTGGTCGGCGGTGCTCGGCGTGGTCGACGCACTGCGGCGCCGGCCGCCCGGCGTCGGCCTCGTCGACGGCGGCCGGCTGTTGCTGCTCGGCCGACCCGCCGCCGAACTTGGCGGCGGCTCGCTGTGGGCCCTGCGTCGCCACGGCGTCAAGGGCGGCACGCTGCCGCCGCTCGACCTCGTGGCCCACGTCGACTTGTTGGGGCTGGTCGCCGACCTCGTCACCGACGACGAGCTGCAGGGCATCCACGACGTGTCCGAGGGCGGCTTGGCGGTGGCCTTGGGCGAGATGGCCGTGCGAGCCGGCGTCGGGTTCTCGGTGTTCGGCGTGGCCGGAGCGGGCGGCCTCTTCTCCGAGGCACCGTCGCGCGTCGTTGTGTGCGTCGCGCCTCGAGCGCGCCTCGGAGGTCATGGAGCGGGCGGGACACGCCGGAGTGCCCGTGACCGAACTGGGCGAAGCCGGCGGCGACCGACTCGTGGTTCAGGGCCTTCTGGACGTGGCGCTGGCCGACGCCGTGGCCGCGTCCCATGCGACGCCATTCCCGACGCGCTCCGAACCCGCCGCCCACTGATCGGCGATCAGGCCGGCCGGCGGTCCTTGAGCTCATCGAGTGCGCTGTCGGCGACGTCGAGGTCGCCCCGGCCGGTGCCCACCGAAAGGTCGGGCTTGTAGGTGCCGTGGTGATCGGAGCCGCCGGTGGCCACGAGGCCCAACGACGACGCCAGGCTCGCAAGCCCGTCGCGTGCCTCGGGCGCATAGCGCCCGTAGGCGCACTCGAGCCCGGCCAGGCCCAGCGAGCGCAGCTCCTCGATCACCGATCGGAGGGGCCCAGGATCAAGATCAAGTGACAGCGGATGGGCCAGCACGGGCACGCCGCCCGAGGCGACGGCCAAGCGCGAGGGCCTCGGCCGGCGCCAGACGCTTCTTCTCGATGTAGCCGGGCCTGCCCTTGGCCAGCAGGGTGTCGAAGGCGTCTTGGATCGACGTTGCCCGCCCCGCCCGTACCAGGAGGGCAGCGGCGTGCGGACGGCCGGCACCCATCCCGCCGGCCTCGGCCTGGAGGTCGTCATACGGGGAGGCCGAGCACGTCGCACATGATCCGGTTGCGACGGTCACGCTCGTCCTGCAGGTCGGCCCAGCTCGTCCTGGAGCGGTCCCGATCCGGGCTCGACGAAGTAGACGAGGACGTGCATCGTGCCGCGTTCGACCTCGCACGAGCAGCTCGCATCCCGGACACGAGCTCGATGCCCTCGGTCGCGGGCAGCGGCGATACGGGCTTCGTCGATGCCGTCGAGGCGGTCGTGGTCGGTCGAGCGCGACGGCCGAACACCCGGCGGCGGCGGCGAGCACGGGGATGCGGCCGGGCGGGTCGGAACCGTCGGACACCGTCGAGTGGGTGTGCAGATCGATCACGGCCGCACGGTAGCCTTGCGCACGTGCCGAACCTGCCAGGTGGCCCCGTCGCGTTCGATCCCGATCCCGACGACGACAAACCCAAGGAAGCGTGCGGCGTCTTCGGGGTCTACGCCCCGGGCCAGCCGGTGGCCCACCTGACCTACGACGGGCTCTACGCCCTGCAGCACCGAGGTCAGGAGTCGGCCGGCATGGCCGTGTCCGACGGCGATGTCATCACCGTCGACAAGGACATGGGTCTCGTCACCAACGTCTTCAACGACTACAAGCTGGCCGCCCTGCCGGGGCACCTGGCCATCGGCCACACCCGCTACTCGACGACCGGCTCGAGCTGTGTACAACGCGGCGCAGCCCGTCCACCGATCTGCGGGTCGCTCCGACAGCCCGTCGACCTTTGCGCTCGCCCACAACGGCAACCTCACCAACACCGAGGCGCTGGCCGTCGAGGCCGGGATGTTGCCCGGGATGATCGCCAGCGACAGCGAGTTGGTGGCCGAACTCGTCGCGCAGGCCTATCCGAGCAACCCCCGCAGCGACGAGCGTGACCTCGAGGTCGCCCTGCTGGCGACGTCTGCCCCGTCTCGAGGGAGCGTTCTCGCTCACGATGATGGACGAGGCCCATCTGGTCGGCGTGCGCGACCCCAACGGCTTCCGTCCGCTGTGTCTCGGCAAGCTCGACACGGGCTGGGTGCTGGCGTCGGAGTCACCCGCCCTCGACGTCATCGGCGCGTACTTCGTCCGCGAGGTCGAGCCGGGCGAGATGGTCGTCATCGACGCCACCGGCGTCCGGTCGCTGCGGCCGTTCGCCCCTGAGCGGATCAACCCCAAGCTCTGCCTGTTCGAGTTCGTGTACTTCGCTCGACCCGACAGCGTGCTGTACGGCCGCGAGGTCCACGGCGCCCGCCAGCGCATGGGCGAGCCGCTGGCCGAGCAGGCGCCGGTCGACGCCGACATCGTCATGGGCGTGCCCGAGACCGGCGCTGCCGGCGGCCGAGGGGTACGCCCGTGCCGCTGGCATCCCCTACGGCCAGGGGCTGGTCAAGAACCGCTACATCGGTCGCACGTTCATCTCCCCGTCTCAGAGCCAGCGCGACCGCGGCGTGCGCCGGAAGTTCAACCCGCTCAAGGAGAACATCGCCGGCAAGCGGGTCATCGTCGTCGACGACTCCATCGTGCGAGGCACGACCTCGCGGGCCATCGTTCGGATGCTGCGCGACGCCGGCGCGGCCGAGGTCCACTTCCGGGTGATGTGGCCGCCCTACCGGTGGCCGTGCTTCTACGGCATGGACACCGGCACCCGGGCCGAGTTGCTGGCCGCCAACATGACCATCGGCGAGATCCAGGATTACCTCGGCGTCGACAGCCTCGCCTACCTCACCATCGAAAACCTCGAGCGGGCCGTCGGCGCCCCCAACGCAGGGTTCTGCAACGCCTGCCTCACCGGCGAGTACCCCGTCGTGGTCTCCGCCGACCCTGCACAAGGGCGTCCTCGAAGGCAACGACATGCCCGCTCCCGATCTTGTCTGATTCGCCGGGGTCTGACTCTCGCCGGGCCTGCGTCTCCGGAGCGGCCGTCGCTGACGTACGCCGACGCCGGCGTCGACATCACCGCGGGCGAAGACGCGGTCCGTCGCATCAAGGAACACGTCCGCTCGACCTACCGCCCCGAGGTCATCGGCGACATCGGCGGCTTCGGTGGACTGTTCGCCTTGAACAAGGATCGCTACAAGAACCCGGTGCTCGTGGCGTCGACTGACGGCGTCGGCACCAAGGCGCTCGTAGCCAAAGCCGCCGGCCGTTTCGACACCATCGGCATCGACCTCGTCGCCATGTGCGTCGACGATCTGGTGTGCCAAGGCGCCGAGCCGTTGTTCTTCCTCGACTACATCTCGGTGGGCAAACTCGACCCCGACCACATCGACCAACTGGTGTCTGGCGTGGCCGAAGGATGCCGGCAGGCGGGGTGCGCCATCATCGGCGGCGAGATGGCCGAGCACCCCGGGGCAATGGAACCGGGCGACTTCGACTTCGTGGGCATGGCCGTCGGCGTGGTCGAGCGCGATCGGATCATCACGGGTGAACACGTGCGAGCGGGCGACGTGCTCATCGGGCTTCCCTCGCCCGGCTTGCGCTCCAACGGGTACTCGCTGGCCCGCAAGGTGTTCTTCGAGGTCGCTCGCCGCGACCTCGACGCCCCCGCCTACGAGGGCGCTCGTCGGTCGCTGGCCGACGAGTTGCTCGAGCCGTCGGTGATCTACGCGCCGGCCGTCACCGCGCTCCTCCGTTCGGTCGAGGTCCGCGCCGTGGCCCACATCACCGGCGGTGGCATCGTCGGCAACCTGGCCCGCGTCCTGCCCGCCGACGCCGACGCGCTCGTCGACCAGCGTTCGTGGGAGCCGCCCCGCATCTTCGACGAGATGGCCCGTATCGGCTCGATCAGCCCGATCGAGATGGCCAAGACCTTCAACCTCGGACTCGGCATGATCGTGGTCGTCCCTCGCACCGAAGTCTTCAAGGCCCTCGATCTGCTGCGCAGTCGCGGCCACCGCGGCGCCTGCGAGGTCGGGACGATCGTCGAGGGTCGGGGCTCGGTCCACCTCACCTAGTGGCTCGGGTTCAGTCGGTTGCGGTGGCCATGGCATTCGTCGGTGCCGTCTGCCTTGGCGGGTGCGCGGCGCCCCGCCTCGACGCCGCGGGGGCCCGCCGGTTCACATCGTCGGCGTTGACCGATGCCGGTGTCGGTCCGGTTCGGGTGGCGACGCACACCGAGGCGTGTCGGGTCGAGGGCGCCACGGGCATCCGTACTGCCGCAGTCACCTCGGTGGGCGACGTCTCACTGTGTGTGAGCCGCACGCAGGGGAGGGCGTTGTCGGTTCGTGACCCGGGCCTGAGCGAGGCGCAGTTCGCTCGACTCGACCGCTACCGTTCGTCGACGGCTGTCGACCGCGCCCGCCCTTTCGCCGCCGGAGCCGCGGTGCTGTTGCTCGCCGGCGTGCTCATCGACCTTGGGCTTGTTCGCTCGTCGAAGTCCTCAGGCCGAGGCCTCGAGGTCGCTCTTGGTGAAGAGGGCGCGCACCTCGACGCCGAGGTCGGAGAGCTTGGCGACTCCGCCCGCCTCTCGGTCGATCACGCAGACCACGGCGTCGACGATCGATCCAACTTGGCGTAGGGCGTGTGTGGCGTCGATGACGGCGCCCCCTGAGGTGATCACGTCCTCGATGAGGCAGACGCGGAACCCGTCGAGGTCGCCGCCCTCCGCCAGTTGGCGGGTGCCGTAGGTCTTGGCCTCCTTGCGCACGAAGCGGGCCGGGAGACCGGTGACCTGCGAGACCATCGTCGCCAGCGGCACGCCGCCGAGCTCGAGGCCGCCGAGAAGTTGGCTGCCCTCGGGAACGAGCGGCCCCAGGGCGACAGCGAGGTCCCGGAGGAGGACGGGGTCGGCCTCGAAGCGGTACTTGTCGAAGTATTCGTGCGACGTCACGCCGGATCGAAGGAGGAACTTCCCGTCGAGGTGGGCGGCGCGGTAGACGCGGGCGGCAAGGTCGTCGGACATCGAGACACGTTACGCGGGGGTGAGCTCGAGCCGGCGGGAGTGTACGGTGAGCACCAACACGACAAGATCCCTGACGTGTTGAGTTGGCTCGGCTGACTCGGGAGCGGTGCTCCAGACCCCGGTCACGCGACATGTGTGCGCACGTTCTTCGAGGAGAACCATGGGTCAGATCGAGCGTCCTTCCATATCCGTCTCCCGCCGCGGTGACGCCCGCGGTGACGACGACTGCACCGTCGTCTGGCTGCACGGCGACCACGACCTCGCCAGCCGAGCCTCGGTGACGGGCGCAATCGACCTCGCGGCCGATCTCGAGCGCGTCGACGTTCTCGTCGACCTGAGCCTGGTGACGTTCCTTGACGCCTCGATCATCGGCGCGCTGGTCGAGGCACGGAATCACCTCCGGGCTCGCCGGCTCACCCTCGACCTCCGGGCGCCGTCGCACCCAGCGCGGCGCGTCATCGAGGTGTGTGGCCTTACCCACCTCGTGCGTGCGCCGAAAATGCAGGGCCAGCTGGCCGGCTTCACGACCATGCTCGGCGATCGGCCCCGGCATGCTGCGGCTCCTCTCCACGGCGACCTTCTCTCCGCCGCAGGGGTTGACGCCGATCGTGTCGGACCGTGAGTGGGGTGAGCGTCGGCTCCAAGTCTCAGACGAATCCTCGGAGTCAGCGGCGAGCTCGAAACCCGACGGCTCTGCGATGTCTTCGCTGAGGTCACGGGGTTGACCGGCGCCGGCATCATGTTGATGTCTGGCGATATTCCGCGGGGTTCGGTGTGCACCACCGACGCGGTGAGCGACCTGGTCGAAAAGTTGCAGTACGCCCTCGGCGAAGGACCTTGCATCGACGCCTACACGCAGGACCACCCCGTGCTCGAGCCGAATCTCGCCGAGGCCAAGGTCCTGCGCTGGCCCGCCTTCACGGGACCTGCCGTTGACGCCGGCGTCCGGGCCGTCTTCGGATTCCCGCTCCGGGTGGGCGCTGTCCGCCTCGGCGCGCTCAACCTCTACCGCGACGAGCCTGGTCCGCTGACCGACGCCGAGCATGGCGATGCGTTGCTGATGGCCGGGATCGCCGCGCAGTGCCTCTTGCTGGTGCAAGCCGAAGCGCCGGCGGGAACCGTGGCGTCAGAACTCGAGGCGCACGCCGACTTCCGATACATCGTCCACCAAGCCTCGGGCATGGTGGCCGCGCAACTCGATGTCGGTGTCGGCCAAGCTCTGCTTCGGATCCGTGCTCACGCCTTCGGCAACGACCGGGCGCTCGGCGACGTGGCCCGAGACGTGGTAGAGCGAAGACTGCGATTCGACGCGCACAGCGGCGAGAAGGATCCGGCGCCCTGAGGATGCGATTCGGCATGGAGGGAACAACCCGGTGACCAGAGAAGTCGTGCTTGCCCGCACGTTCGTTGAGTTGGCCGACACGCTTGGTCGACGATTTCGACGTCGTTGACCTCCTCACGCGGCTTGCGGGCCGGTGCGTCGAGGTTCTCGACGTGGACTCGGCCGGGATCATGCTCGCTGCGCCCGACGGTCGGTTCCGAGTGCTGGCATCGTCCAGCGAAGCGATGCGGGTACTCGAACTGTTCGAAGTGCAGGCTCAGGAGGGCCCCTGCCTCGACGCTCATCACACGGGACTTCCCGTTGTGAACCAGAACCTCGCCGATCTCAGTGGACGCTGGCCTCGTTTCGCCCCCGAGGCCCTGGCGGCGGGGTTCCGGACGGTGCACGCCGTCCCAATGCGGTTGCGGACGTCGGCGATCGGTGCGCTGAACCTCTTCCGAAGCGACCTCGGCGAGTTGGGTCCAGGCGACATCGAGATCGCCAAGGCCTTTGCCGATGTCGCGACTATCGCCATCCTGCAAGACCGCGCGACCCAAGAGGTGCAACTCGTCAACGAGCAGCTCACCCACGCCCTCAATAGCCGAGCTGTGATCGAACAGGCGAAGGGCATGATCGCGGAGCGACTGGGGCTCGACATGGAGCAATCGTTCGAGGCGCTCCCAACCATGCCCGCGAGCACAACCTTCGTCTGTCCGACCTCGCCAGCTCCGTCATCAATGGGGCCATGGCGGCGTCGGCGCTCGACTCCCTGCCGCCGCCGGGGTCGTGAAGGCGCAGTCGATCAGGGCCGCTCAGAGCGCCGCCGGGATCCCTAGCCGAGTTGGGTTACTCCCTGGACCACGAGGGCAAGGCCGAGGACTGTGATGGCCAAGGCGCCGACCACGGGCAGCCATCGGATGTGGACGGCGAACGAGGAGCGGGCGATGCGCTCTTGTCCGGCCACGAGTGCCAGTCCGACGGCGACGAGCACGGCAGCCAAGCCAACCGAGAACGCCGCGATCAACGCCAAACCGAGGGTGGCCCGTCCCAAGGCGAACGCGCCGACGAGCACCACGACCGCAGATGGCGATGGAAAGATGCCGCCGGAAGTGCCGAGGGCGAGAAGGCCGGCTCGACTCAAGGGCGCCACTTCTGCAGGCAGGTCATGGGAGTGAGAGGGACCACCGTGGGAATGTCCGTGGTCGGATAGGTGGTCGTGGTCGTGGCCATGCGGACGGGCAGAGCGTTCCCGACCCCCGCGGCGCTCGGCGCACGAGAAGGGCGACGCCGACCCCGACGACGAGGAGTCCTGCAGCCACCGTCAACCCCGGGTAGAGCCGATCGGCCTGGATGTTGCGGCCCACGGTGGCCAACAAGGCGGCAAGGGCCAAGACGCTTGCCGTGTGCATCAACGAGACGATGCCGCCGAGGTAGAACGCGTCGCGTCCGCCGCCCGCGGTACTCACGAGGTATGCAGCCATGACCGTCTTTCCGTGCCCCGGCCCGAGGGCGTGCACGGAGCCGAAGGCGAAGGCGACCAAGAGCGCGGTCAGGATTCCAAGCGGCGTTGACGCCGTGCCGGTGACGAGGCCGACGAATCGATCCCCAGCGTGGGCCACCGCGGCACCCTCGAGTACCCCAATTCGCGCGTCGCCGGCCCCGGCCACGTAGTGGAAATTGGCACTTCGGACGTCGAGGGGACGTACGGAGGGGTCGGTCGGGTACTGCCGGAGCCCGTCGGCCACGTCCGTCTCGCCCACCGACGAGTCGAGCATGCGCCCGCCGCCAACCGTCGTCGCTGTTATCTCGCGCCAGCCGATGCGGTCGGGCTGGTTCGCGTCGCGGTAGCGCACACCTCGGGTGGCCCCCGACTGCGCCGGGACCTTCGCCTCGTAGACCAGCTCGAGGCGGAGCGTCGTCAGTCCGCCCTGACCCGCGGGCTGCATCAGGTCGTGACGCACCAACTCGAGTGGGAGCGCAGTGCCGTTGACCTCGAGGGTGAGGCGTTGTCGGATCTCATCGGCGCGGGTTCGAGCAAACGGCTCATCGCCAGCCGCCAGCGCGTCACGCTCACGGAAGGCAACGAGCTCGGCTTCGTCGAGCACGTAGCGCAGCAGAATCGTCTTCTGCCCAGCCTCGATGCGGGTCAGGCGGTTGGTCGTGAAATTGCCGAGCGGATGGGCAGAAGCCGGCGCCGCCGAGAGGCCCAAGGCTGCGACGACGGTGAGGGAGAGCAGCACCACGAGGCCGAAGGTCTTCGCCGAAGGGACGCGGACGTCACTATTCGTCGGAGACCACGTCGGCGGATGGACATCCGTCCGGGCCGACGCCTCCGTAAAGGTGCCGATGACCAAGAGATCCTGGGGGGCCGCCTCGCGTCGCACGCTCGTTGCCCTCTTTGTGGTCGTCGGTCTCCTCTTCGGGTTCGGCGTGGCCTCGGTCTTCTTCCGGGCTGGTAGCCCTAGCAACTTCGACGGCCCGGCATCGGTGGCGTCGTTCGACTTTCCGGCTGCGGGTGCTTCGACCGCGGAGGGAGCGACTTCGGTCTCCGTAGACGTGCCCGTTCCCACCTCGGCCGGCGACGCTCTGCGCCGTTACCTCGACGCCGAGATCGCCGGGTCATCGGCAGTCAGTTATTACCTGGTCGACCGGGCGTACGTGGGACAGCGCCGGAAGTGTTGCCGCTTGGCAGAGCCAGCGGGCGAACCGGCTGACGCCGGCGACCTACTCGGTGATGTCCGAGCGGCCTACCGACTCGGGTATCGAGATCACGATCACCGCTGCCCGAGAGCCCTCTGTGACGGCGGTGACCGGGTTGGTGCCGGCACGTAGCACCGAACGCTGGCTGGTCGTGGCCGAGGACGGATGGCGGGTGGCCAGGGGCCGTCCCGCCGACGTGGTCCCCGTCCTTCCGAGCGACGACTCGGCCAAGGGGACCGCGGAGGCCTGGCTCGACGCCACCGTCGCGTGTGACCAGGCCAAGGCGGGGATGCTCCAGCTCACGCCGACACCGCTGGGCGCGCCTGGCCTCGCCAAAGCGCCCTGTGGCTCCAAATCGAAGCTCGGCCTCGACGCAGTGCGTCCGTTGTCAGAGCTCCCGGATTCCACCGTCTTCGTCTCGGCCTTCGGTGCTGAGGTCGGGCGGTGGGCGCGCAGCGTCGACGTTTCGGGCGACGGCGTGTTTCACCATCGTCCTCGCACCCCTCGGGGACGAGTGGCGGGTCATGGGTCTGGTCCCAGCGGGACCAGTTCGCCCGTGACGGCAACACCCTCGGCAGCTGGCGTCCACCGGGGATTCACCCTCCCTACCAGCAAAGGAAACACATGAAGATCACGAGAGGCCGGGCACTGCTCGGAACCACCTCCCTGGTCGCGACGTTGGCGCTGTTGGCCTCCGTCGTCCCAGGCGGGGCCTCCAGCCACCGCGAGGCGCCGCTGATCCGAGAGGATCCCGTGGCCGACAACACCGACGTCTACGCGTTCGTGAGCCCCGACGCCCCGAGCACGGTCACGCTCGTCGCCAACTACATCCCGCTCGAGGAGCCGGCGGGCGGTCCGAACTTCCACGACTTCGGCGACGACGTCCTCTACGAGATCAACGTCGACAACAACGGCGATGCCGTCGACGACATCACCTACGAGTTCCGCTTCACGAACGTCGATCCAGAACCGCGACACGTTCCTCTACAACACGGGCCCGATCACCTCGCTGACCGACCCGGACTTCAACATCCGGCAGACCTACACCGTGTCCGAGGTTCGCAACGGCAGCTCGTCGCACGGTGCTCGGCGACGACCTGCTCGACCCCGCCGGCCAACATCGGCCCGCGCTCGACGCCGAACTACGACGAGCCATCGCCGCTCAGCGCCGTGCAGCACCGCTCGGCGGCGGCACGAAGGTCTTCGCCGGCCAGCGTGACGACCCGTTCTTCGTCGACCTCGGCTCGGCCTTCGACCTGCTCGGCCTGCGCCCGTTCAACGGGGCCCACCTGATCCAGCTGGCCACGGCCCGCGGCATCGACGCGCGTAGCCGGGCAAGAACGTCCACAGCATCGCCATCCAGGTGCCGATCGTGCAGCTGACGGCCGACCGGGCCGGCGTGGCCAGCCCGACCTCGCCCAACGCCGTGATCGGTGTCTGGTCACAGACGCAGCGATTCGCCACTCGGACCATCAAGGCCGACGGTTCGCGTACCAACAGCGGCGACTTCGTCAACGTCTCTCGGCTCGGCAACCCGCTGGTCAACGAAGTCGTCGTCCCGCTGAAGTTCAAGGACTTCTTCAACGGCTCGGATCCCCGCAAGGACGCCGACAACGGCTACGCCCCGCTGGTCACCGACCCCGAACTCGGCAAGCTCCTCCCGGTGTTGTACCCCGGCGTCAAGGTGCCGCCGGCGCCGCGGAACGACCTCGTGTCGATCTTCCTCACCGGTATTGACGGCCTCAACAAGCCGATGAACGCCCCGGGTGGCAACGTGCAACCCGCTGAGGTCCTTCGCCTCAACATGGGTATCTCGCCCAAGCCGATCGGCAAGGAGAATCGCCTCGGCGTCCTCGGCGGCGACAACGCCGGCTTCCCGAACGGCCGTCGCTTGGCTGACGACGTCGTTGACATCGAGCTGCGGGCCGTCGCTGGTGCGACCCCCTTCACGCCCGACTTCAACAAGGCACCGAACAACAAGCTCGGTGACGGCGTCGACCGCAATGACTGCACCATCCTGCCCCGGTTCCCCTACGTGCCCCACCCCCACGGTGGGCTCGGCCGGGCGAACCGCTGCTAAATGCACGTCGCTGAGCAATCAGCGACGAATGGAGGAGGGGCCCGGGCGACCGGGCCCCTCATCCGCACCGTCGCCATCGGATTCGCAATCGCCCTCGTGCTGGGCGCGGCCGTGGGACGGTTCGTTTTCATCACTCCACAATCCGCATCGCCGTCGGTGCTTCCGGCCGTTCGCGGCGGCGACCTCGACGCCGCCCGCGCCGCGCTCGCCGCGGACCCGAACGATGCTGTGCTCCTCTCCCGGGTCGGGACCGCAGCGCTCGCCGAAGCGCGTCGCACCGCCGATCCTTCCTATTACTCGCAGGCGGCGACGGCCATCGATCGTGCGCTGGTGCTGGCGCCGGACGACCTTCGCCCGCTTGTGACCTCGGGCCTGCTGGCTCTCGCCCGCCACGACTTTTCCGGCGCACTGGCGCTCGCCGAACGAGCCCGCGCCGCTGCGCCTGAGGCTGTCGACCCGCTCGCCGTACAGATCGACGCGCTCGTCGAACTCGGCCGGTACGACGAGGCGTCCGTCGTAGCCCAGGCGATGGTGTCGCTTCGCCCCAACGCCTCGAGCCTGCCCAGACTGAGTTATGTCCTGGAGTTGACCGGAGACCCCACGGGCGCCCTGGAGACGATGCAACAAGCCGTCGCCGCAGCCGGTGCCCGGGGTCCGGACGCCGGGTACGTTCTCGCGCTCCTCGGCGATCTTCACCTCCAAGCCGGGCGCCTCGATGCTGCCGGCGTGTCCTACGAGCGTGCCCTTCGGGCCCAGCCTGCCCAGCCCCAAGCCGAACTCGGTCTGGCTCGAGTCGCCATCGACCGAGGCGACCTCAGCGGCGCCTCGTCCCGGCTGGCTGCCCTGATCGATCGGCTCCCTCTGCCCGACGCGATTGCGTTGTACGCCGACGTAGTGGCTGCTGCCGGAGACGAGGCCAACGCCGCGAAACAGCGCCAGCTCGTACGGGCCATCGAGGAGCTGAATCGGACGACGGGTGGTATCGCCGTCGACCTCGAACTGGCCCGATTCGAAGCCGCACACGCCCGGCTGCCGGGCGGCGACGCAGCTCGGGCCGTCTCCCTGGCCGAGTCAGCCCGCGCCGCCCGCCCGACGATCTACGGCGACGACATCCTTGGCTGGGCGTTGCGCCAGGCCGGTCGACCCGCCGACGCCCTACCTCACACCGTGGCCGCCACCAGGCTGGGTACGGCCGACGCCACCCTCTGGTTCCACAGAGCAACAATCGAGGCCGACCTCGGCATGATGGCCGAGGCCCGCATCCACCTCGACCGGTCGAGGGACATCTCGCCCTTCGTCGCGCTCGCCGACCGGGTCGAGGCCGAAGAACTCGCTCGCCGCCTGGGGCAGTGAGATCCCAGAGCCGCAGCCTCCGGGCTCCGGCGTTGCTTGGCGCGTTTGCGGTGGTGTCCTTGCTTGGCGGCTGCTCTCGGGGCGGCGGCTCCTCGCCAATCGCAGTGGCACCGCCGACCTCCACGACGTCAACCGGTGCACCGGTCACGGTTGCTCCCGGCGACGGTGAAGCCTCCACCAAGACCGACGCCGATCTGTTCGCGGGCGCCACCACGGCCCCGCCCTCGCCGTCGGCAGCGTTTTCGATCAGGCTCAGCGGTGTCTTCTCGGGCCAGGCCGACGGCGCGGCAGCGACGCAATGTCTGACCGGTGATGGCTACTTCGATGTCGTCGTGGCCCCGGAGCCGCCCCTTGGGGCGGGCGCGTGGTCGGTCAGCGGACTTACCTTCGGGGCGCCGAAATTTCGGGGCCCGGGCACCTACCGAGCCGCCGACGCCAAGGATGCCGAGTGGTCGGTCGAGCTCGTCGATCCGACAAGCGGCGGGCAGCTCTCGTTCTACTCGCCGATGGCCGGAGCCTCCGGCACCATCGTGGTGGGAGATGACGGCCGGAGCGGCCGTTTCGACATCGGTGGACTGGTCAACGGCGAGGGTGATGCGTTGGCCGTAAGCGGTCGCTTCACTTGTGGTTCGGTCGAGAAGTAGGCGCCCGCAGACCGAGTTGTGCGAGCTCCAGGCCGGCGAGCGCGGCGTAGTCGTGCCGGGCCAGGACCCGGCAAGACCCGCCGGCGGTGTCAGAAGGCCAGGAGCTTGCGGGCGGCGTCGGCGATGTCGGCGGCCTGAGGAAGGATGGCCTGCTCGAGGGTCGGCTCGTATCCCACGTGGCAGTTCTGGGCCCCGACGCGCACCACGGGCGCATCGAGATCGGTGAAGCACTCCTCGGCGATCCACGAGGCCACCTCGCCGCCGAAGCCGACGTTGCGGATGTCTTCGTGGACGACGATCACCCGACCGGTGTGGGCCACCGACTCGGCAACGAGGTCCTGGTCCCACGGGATCAGGCAGCGAAGGTCGACGATCTCGATAGAGCGTCCGGACTCCTCCGTGATGGTGGCGGCGGCTTGCCGGGCGAGGTGCGTCGTGTAGCCGTAGGTGACGATGGTGAGGTCGTCGCCGCGCTGGGTGTAGTCGGCCTTGCCGAGGGGCACGAGGAAGTCGGGCCCAGGGAACGGGTCGGCGGCGAAGGGTTGGCGGTAGAGGCGCTTGTGTTCGAGGAAGAGCACGGGGTCGTTGCAGCGGAAGGCCGTGCGGAGCATGCCGGCGACATCGCGGGCTCGCGACGGGTACATCACGATGAGTCCGGGAACGTGGGCGAAGATCGACTCGCCGCACTGGCTGTGCCAGATCGACCCGCCGGTCAGGTAGCCGCCGATGGGGATGCGCAGCACCATCGGGCACGAGAACTCGCCGTTGGAGCGCCACCGAACTCGTCGCCGCCTCGGTCTTGATCTGCGTCATCGCCGGCCACACGTAATCGAAGAACTGCACCTCGGGCGCCGGCTTGAGGCCTCGGATCGCCTGCCCGACGGCCCGGCCGACGATGTTCGCCTCTGCCAGCGGCGTGTTGAAACAGCGGGCGATCCCGAATCGCTTCTGGATGCCGAGCGTCGTCCCGAACACTCCGCCCTTGCCCTCGACTTCGTCGAGCACGTCCTCGGAAGCGTCGGCGACGTCTTCGCCGAACACACGGATGCGTTCGTCGGCGTCCATCACCTCGTGCAGCGTGAGTCGTACGGCCTCGCCGAACTGCACGTTGGGCGCGTCGGGAGCGGGGTGGGCGTCGCGGCCGTCCCCGCCGATTTCGGGCGGGTCGGTGACGTGGTCGAGCACGCCGAGCGGGTCGGGTCGTTCGCCGGCCAGCGCCTCGCGGGAGGCGGCGTTGACGATGTCCTTGGCCTCGGCGTGGATGGCGTCGACCTCGTCGCGGCTCAGGATGCCGGCGGTGATCAGCTCTTCCTCGAGGAGGTGGATGGGGTCGTGCTCGACCTCGTCGAGCAACTCTTCGCGCGGGCGGTACTTGCTCTGGGTGTCGGCGGCCGAGTGCGAGTAGGGCCGCGTCACCTTGGCGTGGATCAGGCCCGGCCCCTCGCCGGCGCGGACGCGGGCGATGGCCTCGGGCGCCCTCGGCGCGGGCGGTGAAGTAGTCGCGGCCGTCGAACTTGGCGATGGCGAGGCCGCGAAACCCACGGACCATCTCGCTGATCGGGGCCGGTGATTGATCCTCGGCCCGCACCGAAATGGCGTAGCCGTTGTCGGCGATCAGGTAGAGAACGGGGAGGTGCAGTCGACACGCCGTGTTGAGCGACTCCCAGAACTCCCCCTCGCTCGTCGCGCCCTCGCCGAGGGACACGTAGGTGAGCTCGTCGCCGTGGGCCGACGCGCCGGGCAGGTCTCGCCCTGCGATGTAGCGGCTCGCCTCGGCGCAGCCGACCGCCGGCAGGCACTGGCTGCCAGTGGCGCTCGACTGGGTGACCACGTTGAGCTTCTTGCGCCCCAGTGGCACGGCATCTGGCGGCCACCCGAGGCCGGGTCGTCGGCCGACCCCACCGCCTGCAGGAGGATCTCGGTCGGCGTCACGCCGAGGCCGAGCATCAGCGAGCGGTCGCGGTAGTAGGGGAAGAACCAGTCGTACGAGGGCCGCAGGTGGCGGGCCAGCGCCAGGAGCAGCGCCTCATGGCCGGCGCCCGAGATCTGGAAGAACACCCGGCTCTGCTTCTGGAGGTTGATCTCGCGGTCGTCGAGGGCCCGGGAGATGCAGGCCATTCGCAGGTCGTCGATCAGCTCCTCGACCGGGTAGCCCCGATAGGTGCCTTCGTGGACGTGATGGACGTCGTTCATCGGAAGCTCCGAATCCGTTGCACGCCGCCGAGGGCCGCGATCCGGTCCTCGGCCAGCCGGTCGGCGGCGGCCGCCGTGGTGATGCCCTCGCGCTCGGCGGCGTCGATCACGGCGAGGGTCGTGTCGAAGATGCGCCGCACGTTGGCGTACGCCCGCTCCCGGTGGTAGCCGCGGAAGTTCCTCGGCGATGTTGATCACACCCCCGGCGTTGACCACGTAGTCGGGCGCATAGACCACGCCGGACTCGGCGAGGAGATCGGCGCACGAGTCATCGGCCAACTGGTTGTTGGCCGATCCGACGACGGCGGCGCAGCGCAGTTCGGGGATTGTCGTCGGGGCTGAGAGCCTTGCCGAGCGCGCACGGGCTGTAGAGGTCGCACGCGCACGCGCGTGGACCTTTTCGACCGGAACGGTCTCGACGTCGAAGTCTCGCCGTACCCGTTCGACCGGCTCCGGCGTTGACATCGGCCACCGTCACCCGGGCCCGCTCTTCGACCAGGTGGCGAACGAGCGCCGAGCCGACCTTGCCCACGCCGCTGACCACCACGTGGCGGCCGGCGAGATCGGTGGTGTCCCACAGCCGGCGGGAGACGGCCTTCATGGCGTGGAGCACGCCGTAGGCGGTGGCGGCCGAGGGGTCGCCGGAGCCGCCGAGGGATCGGCTCACGCCGGTGACCGATGCGGTCTCGCGGCGAATGAGGTCCATGTCGGCTTGGGTGGTCCCGACGTCCTCGGCCGTGATGTAGCGACCGGCCAGGCTGTCGACGAACCGCCCGTAGGTGCGCAGGAGTGCTTCGGTCTTGTCGACGCCGGGTCACCGAGGATCACGGCCTTTCCGCCGCCGAGGTCGAGTCCCGCCGCAGCTGCCTTGTAGGTCATCCCCTTGGCCAAGCGCAGCACGTCGTCGAGGGCGTCGTCCTCGGATGAATACGGATAGAACCGGGTGCCGCCAAGCGACGGGCCGAGACGGGTGGAATGGATGGCCACGATGGCCCGCAGGCCCGAATCGGGGTCGTGGCAGAACACGACCTGCTCGTATGCCTGGCCCGTTCGGAAGACCTGCACTGTGACCCCACGGTAGTGCGCGCCAGGCGTCGATTCTGGGATGACTAGTGCCAAAAGCACCAGTCGAAATGGTCCCAATGCGCTATCGACCGCAAAGGTTTCCGTCCGTACGTTTGGGAGCAATCGGACACATCGAAGGGAACCCCATGGCCGACCAACCCACTCACGACGCACTCCTCACCCCGGCCGAGGTAGCCGCCCTCTTCCGCGTGCAACCCCAAGACGGTCACCCGTTGGGCTCGCGCCGGCAAGATCACGGCCATCCGAACCCTCGGCGGTCACCGCCGCTTCCGCGCTTCGGAGATTCGCCGTTGCCTCGAGGCGATGGAGCGAGAAGGGGCCTGAGTCCCCGCCGGCCCGCCCGGCGCTCCTGTCCACGAACACCCCGCTCTCCCCCGGAGCGGGGTGTTTTCGTTTTGTCGCCCAGGCCGGTTCGCGGCGATGCTCGTGGGCGTGGCTGGTCCCAACGCTTCCTATTCCGTCCGCATGCGCGTCGAACTCGACGATGCGCCCGGCATGCTCGGCCGGTTGGCCACCGCCATCGGCGACGCCGGGGGCAACATCTCCGCCCTCGACATCGTCGAGGTCCACGGCCGGCGGATGGTGCGTGACCTGACCGTCTTCGCCGTGGATGAGGGTCACGTCAAGCGCATCCGCAATATCGTCGAGTCGCTCGACGGAGTGGTCGTGCAGAGCGTGCGCGACCGCACCTTCCTCATGCACGAGCGGGGCAAGATCGAGGTGACCTCCCGCGTGCCGCTGCAGAACCGTGACGACCTGTCCATGGCCTACACGCCTGGCGTCGCTCGGGTGTGTCGTGCGATCGCGGAAAATCCGCCCGACGTCCACAAGTTCACGATCAAGGCCAACACGATCGCCGTCGTCACGGATGGCACCGCCGTCTTGGGTCTCGGCGACATCGGCCCCGCGGCCGCCTTGCCGGTCATGGAGGGCAAGGCGATGCTCTTCAAGGAGTTCGCCGGCGTCGACGCCTTTCCGATCTGTCTCGACGTGCGCGACGCCGACGAGATCGTCGAGACGGTGCAGCGTTTGGCGCCCGTCTTCGGCGGCATCAACCTCGAGGACATCGCTGCGCCCAGGTGCTTCGAAGTCGAGGAGCGACTCAAGAACTTGCTCGACATTCCCGTCTTCCACGATGACCAGCACGGCACCGCCGTCGTCGTGTTGGCCGCGCTCCGCAACAGCTTGAAGGTCGTCGGCAAGTCGATGGAGGATCTCAAGGTCGTGATCGCCGGCGTCGGCGCCGCGGGCGTGGCCATCACCAAGATCCTCATGCAGGCCGGCGTGTCCAACGTGATCGGCATCGATCGCAAGGGAGCGATCTACTCGGGTCGAGGCGAGATGGATGCGTCCAAGCAGTGGATGGCCGAGAACACCAACCCCGAGATGCGCAAGGGGGCCATCCACGAGGTGATGCCCGGAGCCGACGTCTTCATCGGCGTGTCCGGACCCGGCTTGGTCATGCGCGACGACCTGCGGGTCATGCACGACGACCCGATCGTGTTCGCGTTGGCCAACCCCGATCCCGAGATCCTCCCCGAGGAAGCCGAGGGCCTCGCGGCGGTGATCGCGACCGGGCGGAGCGACTACCCCAACCAGATCAACAACGTGCTGTGTTTCCCCGGGATCTTCCGCGGCGCTCTCGACGCCGGCGCCATGACCATCACCGAGAACATGAAGTTGGCCGCCGCCACCGCGATCGCCGACGCCGTGCCCGACGACGAGTTGTCAGCCGGCTACGTCGTACCGTCCGTCTTCAACCGTCACGTCGTCGAACTCGTCGCGAGTGCCGTCGCCGCCCAGGCCGTCGAGGACGGGGTCATCCGTCCTCACCACTCGCATTTCGCATGAGCATCGTCGCGGTCACCTTCGATTTTTGGAATACCCTGGTCGTCGACGGCACGGCCTCGGGTCGTACCAATCGCATCGACGCGTGGATGGGCGTGCTCGAGGACGCAGGGTTCGCCGTGGAGCGCGACGCCCTCGACTTGGCCATGGCGTCGTCGTGGGAGCGATTTTTGGCCAGGTGGGAGGCCAACGAGCAGTACACCCATGTCGAGGCGGCGATCGACATTCTCGAACAGTTGGGCCACGACGTGCCCGACGAGATCCACCGGGCTCTGCTGAGCACGTTCTCGTACTCGACGGCCCAATTTCCGACGCCCACCGATGGTGTGGCCGAGTGTCTCCGTGAGTTGAAGAGCGCCGGCATCCGGCTCGGGATCATCTGCGACGTCGGCATGACTCCCTCGACCGTGCTGCGCGAGATCCTCGACCACCACGGCATCCTCGAGTACTTCGACCACTGGTCGTTCTCTGACGATGTCGGGGCGTACAAGCCGGCGCCCGAGATCTTCGAGCACACGCTGGCCGGTCTCGGCGTCACCGATCCGGCATCGGCCGCACACATCGGCGATTTGAAGCGCACCGACGTGGCCGGCGCCCGCGCCATGGGATTGCTGGCATTGCGGTACTCGGGCTCGTTCGACGACGTCGATTCGCCCGGCGACGACGGCGACCACGTCATCGCCGACCATCGAGACCTGCCCGGGGTGCTCGGTCTGCGCTGAGGACCCGACCTACCATCGCCGGGTCTTGCCCTTCTTTCGCCGGCCTCTGGCCTCGACGCCTCGCCGCCGGACTCGCGCTTTTCGCGCTCGTCGCCGGCGCCGCTCCAGCTGTCGCCGCGCCAACTGACAGCCGCACTCGCGAACTGGAGCAGCGGCGCCGCGAAATTGCTCGCAAGCGTGCCGTCGCCGCGGGCGAGATCGACACGCTGCGGGCCTCCGACCAGAAGCTGGCGCAGGCACTCCGGACCCTCGACACGGAGGTGAACAACCAGCAGGCCGACGTGGCTGCGGCCACGCAGGCGGCGCAGGTCGCAGCGGCTGAGGCGAAGCGACTGCAACGAGAGGAGGAGGCGACCGTGGCCAGGTTGCAGGGCCTCCGTGGCCAGATGCGCAACGTCGCCGTCGACAGTTACATGCACGGCCCCGATACGGGTTTGGCTGCCGCGTTCTCGGCTCGCGACCTGTCCGAGGCGGCTCGCCGCCAAGAGTTGCTGAAGGTCGTGGCCAACCGGCGGAGCGACGTCGCCGACGCCCTCCGTGCCGCCGAGGAGGATCTCGGCATCCAGCGGACGGCGGCTACGGCGGCCGCGGCCACAGCGGCCGACCGGCGCAGTTCCGAACAGCAGACAGTTGGTCCGGCTCACCGAGAGCCAGAAGGCACAGGAGCGGGTCTCGGCCGACGTCGAGGACCGGCTTGACGCTCGCCTTTCCGAAGCTGACGCGCTGGCCACCCTCGACGCTGCGGTGTCGGGCCAACTCCGCGCCCGGCAACAGGAGCTGGCCCGTATCCTCGCTTCCCGCACCCGGACCGGCCGCGGAACGGCGACCGTCGTCGGCGTGTCCGGGGGCCTCGCGACCGTGCGCGGCATCACGGTCGCTGCGTCCCTGGCTCCGTCGCTGGCTTCGCTGCTCGACGCCGCCGACGCCGCCGGGTTCTCCCTGAGCGGCGGCGGCTACCGCGACCCCCAGGCACAGATCGCGATCCGCCGAGCGCACTGCGGGTCGTCCGACTACGACGTCTATCAGAAGCCCCCGTCGCAGTGCCGCCCGCAAACCGCCCGCCCGGGCGCGTCGATGCACGAGCAGGGCCTCGCCATCGACTTCACTTCGGGAGGGTCGCTGATCACCAGCCGCGGGAACGGTGCATACCGTTGGTTGGCGGCCAACGCCGGCCGATTCGGGTTGCGGAACCTGCCTGAGGAGCCGTGGCACTGGTCGACCAACGGGAAATAGGAGGGATCGTGGAAGCGGTGCGCCGATCAGAAGACGGTGAGCTCTGCGGCCACGTGGAAGCTCGAGGCGGGCGATGGGCGGCGCTGACCATCTTTGGCGCCGTCCTCGGAGAACACGGGAACGAGGGCGACGCCCGGCGCCACGTTCTCGACGATGGCCTCGCCTGCCTCGCCGACCGGTGGATGTTGCGGAGTCGCGAATCGGGCGAGGAGCAGGTCGTGTGCATCCAGGAGGCCAACCCGCAGTCGGTCACGCTCGCCCTCGGGTACTACGCGCTCCCCGGCGTCCCCAGTCTCACCATCACTGTCGACGATCTGAAGTCGGGTGCCTGGGAACTGTTCCGCTGACACCCACACGCGCAACAGGCCGGGGCGTTGCCCCGGCCTGCTGCGTTGGCGTGGTGGTGCGGTGTTGTCGCTAGATGCTGATGATGGCGACGATCGGTGCGTTGAGGCCGAGGGCGGCCAGACTTCCAAGATAGGGAGAGTCACCGAAGTTGAAGATGCCTCCGTCGTTGGCCGTCAAGGTGTACCCGAGGCCCGACGGCGTGGCCGCGATGCCTGACACGGGCGCCCGCAACTTGGTCGCACCCATGCTGCCGAGGAACGGTGCCCCACCGAACGTGAACACCCCACCGTCGGCTGCTGCCAGCCAGTAGCCCTTCGACGGCGACGCGGCCATCCCCACGACCGGACTGTTCAGCTTGAGGCTGCCGAGTGAGCCGGAGAACACAGCGTCACCGAAGGAGAACACCCCTCCGTCGGAGGCCACCAACCAGTAGCCCTTGCCCGATGGGCTCGAGGCCATGCCCACGATGGGCTTGTTGATGGACCGGCTGCCCATCGAGCCGTAGTACCCGGCGTTCCCGAAGGAGAAGACGCCACCGTCGGAGGCGACCAACCAGTATCCGCCCAGGCCGTTGGCGGCCATGCCCACGATCGGCTTGTTCAACGGGCGATCGCCCATCGAGCCGTGGAATTGAGCGTCACCGAAGGTGAACACGCCGCCATCGGCTGCCGCCTGCCAGTACCCCTTTTGGCTGGGCGTGACGGCGGCACCGACAAGGGGCGCGTTGAGAACGCCTCCGGACGGTGCCTTCAGGGCGGCGGCTCGTACGGAACGTGTGCCCAGGAAGGGGAGCCCGAAGGTGAACGTCCCTCCGTCGGCAGCGACGACGATGTAGCCGTTGGACTTCGCCGAGCCGCCGCCGGTGCAGCCCGTGGGCGAGACCGACACTCGGCGGTTCTGGGAACCGTCGATGAAGGCGGCGAGCATCGTGGCCGACGAGCCAGGCGGGCAGGGAGCGGGTTGTGTGGTCTGGAAGCAGATCGCCGCGGGGTCGGCGTTCCAGGAGATGTTTGCCTTCGGCCAGTTGCCGCCGTCCCACGCCGTGGCGCCCGATCGCGCCTCAGCGTTGGCGCCGATGGTGAGGCTCGGGTGCGCCGCCGGGTCGACGGATGACAGGTCGATGGTTCCGTCGGTGCCGACGAGCTGGCGGGTGGCCAGCACCGCGCCGCTCGAACTGTCCTTGACTGTCACCGTCAGCGAGGTGAAGTCGCCGGTGCTGGCGTCGAGGTTGGCGTCGAGCGAGGGCGACCCGGCCCCAGGTGGCGGCGCCCACGCCGTTGTCGCAGCGCTGTGCCCGCAGGTCGATCACCTGTCCAGCCGAGCCAGTGGCCAGGCTGGTGCAGGGCGAACTGCCTGGCGGGGTCGACGGTGAACACTTGGGCGCTCATCGCCGACGGCGACGACGCAGGCGCCGTCGAACACGGCGCCGTAGGCGTCGGGCAGCGAGGTGTTGTTGCGGTCGGTCGTAACCCGCCCGCCCGAATACGAGCCGCCCGTGCATGCCGCCTGGGTCGTCCAGTCGAAGCAGGCCAGGCCCGACTGGGAGAGTTGGCCGTAGAGGGTACGCGAGCCCGTCTCGGCCTCGACCGTGGCGTCGTACTCTTCGTAGCGCGACGAGAACCAACCCGTGTACGTCGTGACGGCAGTGGGGTCGCCGTCGTTGACGCACTTGAGCGAACTGCCCTCGGTGACGCAGACGCCCGTGATCGAGCCGGTCGTGTTGTACCGGTTCACGAGATTCTTGCCGGAGCCAATGACGGGCAGACCTTCCCAGCCGGGGCACGAAGCGCCCGCGGCCACGTCGGTGCAGCTGACCTTCTGGCTCTTCATGTCGATGAGGTACATGCGGGTGCCGTGGTTGACGGCGTCATACCCGCCCCGTACCTATCGGTCGGAGCTGAACGGCCGCCCGCCGCCGGTGGCGATCGAACCGCACGGCGCACTGGTGGCCGGATCGACGCAGTAGAGCTTGCCCGTCTCACCCCCGAACCACATCTTGGCGTTGACGAGGTGGGGCGCAGACGTGGCGGGGTTTTGTGTCGTAACGGCACGGTCGACGACAGTCAGCCCGCAGGTGGAGTTGGTGACCGTGTCCCAGCAGTAGAGGGCGATCGGCGCGGTCTGGGTGTAGCTGTCCGTGGGATAGAGATGAGTCCAGAACCGGGTGCCGCTCACGACGGCCGGTCCGGGCGCGTCACCGGTGCTCAGGTTGGTCTCGATGGGATACCCGGGGCAGACCAACCCGGTGAGCCGGTCGATACAGCTGATCGACGTCTGAGACGTGTGGTGGTAGATGGCGAAGACGCGGGTGCCGACGACGATCGGCACGTGCCCGTCGCCCCCAGTCCCTTGCGTGATGGGCGGCAGCGGCGGCGGGAACAAGGCGTTGAGCGAGTCGCCGACGAGGGCCCGGTCGGTGGCAGCCGCCGAGATTTTCGACGCCGAGCCCGAACCCGGCCAGCCCGGCGCATTGGTCACCGAGGCTCCGGAGATCGTCTGGGGCGCTTCGGGTTCACCCGAGACGCCTGGCACCGTGAGCGCCGAGACCGCGTCTTGGGGCACGTTCGACGGGTCGGCGCCCACGGTCCAAGCGCCGCCGGTTGCCGTCGGGGTACCACCGGCAACGAGAGCAAACGACGCGTTGGCCGGCGCGACCGTCACGTGCACGGTGCCCTTGGCCGTGGTGCTGCCGTCGCTGACGGTGTAGACGAATCCGTCGCCGCCCGCGTAACCCGCGGTTGGCGTGTACGTGCACGCACCGGTGGGAACGCAGCTGACGGATCCATGCGGGGGCGTTGTCGACCCGGTCACGGTCTTGGTACCCGAGCCGCCGACGTCATTGGCCAGCACATTGACGGTGCCGGCGGTGCCGCTTCGCACCGCGAGCGTGTCGTCGATGGCCGAGAGGTTGCCCACGACGGCGGCCTGCACGGTGAGGTTCACCGTGGCCGTCGAGGTACCGGCCGACCCGTCGGTAATCGTGTAGGTGAACGCGTCAGTGCCGGTGTACCCGTCGGCTGCGGTGTAGAGGCAGCCACCGAGCGGACCGCAACTGGCCGTACCGTGGCTCGGCGCGGTCGTGCTGACCACGGTGGCCGATCCGGTGCCGGCCGTGTCGTTGGCCAGCGCGTCGAAGGCCACGGCTCTGGAGAAGGTGAATGAGTCGTCCGCAGCGCTGGGGCCACCGATGGCCCCCGCCGGTAGTTGCATGACACCCAAGATCAGGCACGCCACGGAGAGCACGATGCCGCCCCGTCGCACGCCGCCAGAGAATCCCGCCATTTGGCTCTCCTTTGTCTGGTGAACATTGGAAAGCTACTCAGTCGACCGGCGCTGCGCCAGGGAAACTGTGACGCGCACCAGGGGACGGCCGCCGGCGTCGTTCGGGGCGACCTTCGGCAACGCAGGGTGTCCCACCACCCCTTCTCATTTCTGGGTGCGTTGGACGACGGCATCGGTCGTCCAACGCACCCAGAACGCCGAATGCGTCGCTGCTGAGCCCGTCAGGGGCCATGTCGATAGACACGGCCCCTGACCTGGCCTTTCCCGGTGGTCGGGACCGGCATCGATCCGGTGACCTACCGCTTTTCAGGCGGTCGCTCTACCGACTGAGCTACCCGACCGGGAGCGGTCCTGACGGGATTTGAACCCGCGACCTCCGGCTTGACAGGCCGGCGTGCACTCCAAACTGCACCACAGGACCAACAGTGACACGGCTGCACCCGGCGAGACCGCCGAGCAGAGCGAGGAGGATCGTAGCGGACCGAGAGCGAGCCACGATCGCCCGTTGCACGCACCACGTTCACCGAGACGGGGGAGGCACCGCGGCATAGTCGGCCATGCCGGGCGGGAGTTCGGCGCTCACTGTCTCGAGCAACGCCCGGAGTCGGGCGATGTGGTGCTCGCCGTAGCGTCGCCCCCACTCGTCTTCGACGCGGCGAGCGACCGGTGTGTACGCATCGCGCATGGCACGACCCGACGCCGAGGGTCGGACCAGGTTGCCCTTGCACTTGGCCGCGAGGAGCGCCTCGGCGTCAATCGCGAGTTCGACGATCCCATGCCGCTCCAGCAGCGACTTGCCCTCGCCGGTCACACCGGCCTCCTTCGGAAACTCCGACACCGGCACCCACCGATCGGAGGCGTGCCGGAGGGCCAAGGCCAGCGGTATGGCGCCGACGCGATGCTGCTCGTAGTCGCTGCCGAAGGCGGTGAGGGCCTTGGAGAGGAGCGCCTCGACCGGGTACTCGTTGCCGCTCGCCGCCGTACGCACGACGGGCAACCAGTCCTGTCCGTGCGCAGGGACGCGAGGCGGTCCCGCAACCGCCGGTCGATACGAGCCGCCCGTGATCGACGGATCGGCTCCTCCGTACGACACTGGATGGCCCGGCCATTCGAGCTCGAACTGGGACACCACCGCAGCTGCGGCATCGGCGAGGTCGGCGTGGGCCGAGCCCACGAGTTGACGCCAGTCCTTCTCGGCGGCGGCGGCGATGAAGGGCCACCGTCGATGTACGTCGACGCCATCATCGGTCAGGCGAACAACCTTGCCGCCGCGGCGCGCTCCCGTCGTCTCGGCGGTTACCCACCCGGCGCGCGCTGCACCGGTGACGGCGGTACGCAAGGCCCGCCGCGACACGGCCGTGCGCCGTTGGAGGTCGGCTTCGGAGATCCCCTCGGGTGTCACGGCGCCAACCAGCGTCCACCACATGGCCAAGCTCGGGTTCGACACGCCACCCGCTCCGGCTCGGACGTACGCCGCGTTCAGCGCCCCGATGGGGTGCGAGAGCAATGCGGAGAGCGAGACCCTGTCGCTTCGGCCATCGACGACCACGCCCGCGACGGTAGGTCGGCGATGGCTGATCGGGGCCTCCTGCGCCGTTGCTGTGGCCGATTCGGTCGTGAAAACCCGCTGTGGTGGCCTTGTCGGCGACCGGAAGAGCCACCGCAACGACCTTGTGGTTGCTCCACCGATCGATCTGATGAAACCGTTGCGTCCGTCGTGGTCGCCCGGCACCGCGGCGATGGTGCCGGCCCTGTCCTATGAGCGCCGGTGCTCGGCCTGCGTCCGACGGCGGCGGAGCAGTTGGTCGATGGCGGTGTCGCCGAGCCAGGTTTCGAACTGCTCGGGGGTCCAGCCCCGTTCGCCCACGAGGAGCAGCCAGACGTCTGGATGGTTCAGGGTCCAGAGGATGTCGGTGGCACGGGCGGCGTCGATGCCTGGGTGCGAGCGCCTTCGCCTTGTCGAGGGTGGCGACGACCGCGCCTTGGTTGGCGTGAAAGTCGGACTGGATGAGCGTCCACAGCGCACCGATCTCTTCGTCGCTGGGGGCGGCATCCCGGATCACTCGGAGGACCGCGGCGATTCTCTGCTTGACCGTGCAGGAAGCTTCCGCGAGGAGGCGGAGCTTGCGCTCGGGATCAGGCTCCTCGAGCACTGTCACGTACCAGGGTCGCTCGGCGACGGGCGCGTCGGCGTCGTCGCCTTTGAGCGCGAGGTCCCAGACAGCACGAAGCAGTCGAGGCTTGGTGTCGAACGCGAGGTAGACGGTCTTGAGCGCGACGTCCGCCTCCGCCGCGATCGCGGCCATCGTGGTTGCCGCGTAGCCCTGCGCCTCGAACAGTCCTTGGGCGGCAGCGCACGATCTCGAGACGGGTGGCGGCCGCTTGCTGGGCTCGTCGGGGCGAGTGGTACGGACGCTCACCCTTGACATCGCTCGCCATTTGGCTACTCTACTGCGACTAGTCACTACATTCAGATCATGTAGTGAATATCCGACCGCGAGTAGCGAGGAGATCTGGGATGGCTCAGGCGAACGACCAGCTGCACGATCGACGATCGCAGCACGACATCTGGAACGACCTCGTCGGCGGCGCGTGGGTGCGCCACGCCGACATCCATGACCAGCAAGCCGAGCCGTTCGGCCACGCCACGCTTGACGCGCTCGGCGACCTCGGAGGTGCACGCGTCCTCGACGTGGGATGTGGCACTGGCGCGACCACGACGCAGCTGATCGAGCGGGGCGCCGCTGAAGTGGTCGGCGTCGACCTGAGCGCACCGATGATCACCGCCGCCCGCGCGTCGATCCACGACGCCCGCGTGCAGCTTCGAACTCGGTGACGTGCTCGAGCTCGACCGCGACGGGTCAGTTCGACGTGATCTTCTCGCGGTTCGGCGTCATGTTCTTCACCGACCCGTCGGCGGCCTTCGCCCGGCTCCGCTCCTTCGGTACCGCCGCGGGCGCGACTCGGGTTCTGCTGCTGGGGACCTCCGTTTGCCAACCCGATCATGACCCTCCCGGTCATGGCCGCCGCACCCGTGCTCGGTCCGCCGCAACTGGCCGGTCCGGGCGAACCCGGCCCGTTCTCGCTCGCCTCAGCTGATGTGGTCCGCGAAGTGCTGACCGCCGCCGGCTGGACAGACATCGAGGTCACCGACCTCCCGCTCGACCCGCCGCACCCCGCCGGTACCGTCGAGCGGGTCGCCGACGTCGTCATGGAGTTCAACCCACTGCTCGTCGAAGGGCTGCAGAAATCACCCCGACCGCCACACCGACACCCGCACCGCGATCATCGACGCACTCAGGCCACTCGAGCGCGATGGAAGCGTCCACCTCGCCGCCCACGGTCTCATCGTGACTGCGCACGCGTAATCGGCCCTACTGGCCCTCAGAGGCGCCGCAACGTGTTGATCGGCCGGCCTGCCGCCGAGTGGCGGCACCAGCGATACGTCCCCGACTCGAGTTCCCTGACGATGAGGGGAGCGTGATCACCGTTGCCGTCGTCCTCGTCGGGGCCTGCTTCCGGTGGATCCACCCCGCCTGACCCCGAACGGGTGCGGGTTACGAGCGCCCGAGCGATCCCGCTGTGGCCATTGGCCGATCTGTGTCGCCGTGGGAGAATTGAGACGTGGTCACGGAGTCTGCCGCCTCGCCTCTGGTGGTCGCGAGCGGGCCGCTCGACGTTCGACTGCTCGGCGGAACTCGGATCCGGGTTGGCGGCGAACCACTCGAGGCCCTGCGCTCCGGTCGGGCGCGATCGCTGCTCGCATTTCTGATCCTGCACGCAGACGTCGCTCACGCACGGCCACGGCTGGCGTTCGAGTACTGGCCCGACTCTACGGAGGCCCAGGCTCAGACCAACCTCCGCAACGTCGTTCACACCCTGCGTCGCACCCATCCGGCGCTCGATGCCTCACTGGAGGTGACTCCCGCCACCCTGCAATGGCGACCCAAAGTGTCGGTGACGGTCGACGTCGATCGATTTGTCGCCGCAGCCGCGGCGACCGCTGATTCGGACAGCGCCGACGATCTCATCGCCCGCTGTCGGCGAGCGGTCGACGCCTATGGAGGCGACTTGCTCGTCGGGGACTACGACGTGTGGCTCTTGTCGCGACGCGAAGCATTGCGCGATCGGTACCGCGCCGTCCTGCGGCTGCTGGTGACCGCATTGATCGATGACGGGCAGGCGGGCGAGGCCACGTCGGTCGCCCGCGACCTCGTGCGGGTCGATCCGCTCGACGAGGCGAGCCATCGGCTGAGGATCCAAGCGCACCATGCGGCCGGTGACCGAGCGGGCGCCGTTCGCGCCTACCACGAGTGCGCGGCGACCCTCGAGCGCGAGTTGGGTGTCGAACCGGGCCAGGTAACGACCGCCGCCTACGCGGAGGTGCTCGAGGGCCCGCGCAACGGGGCCTCGGTGGTTTCGCATCTGGCTGTCCCGGCCCGGCCCGGCCTCGTGGGCCGGGAGGAGGAGTGGAGGCGGCTCGTGACAGCGTGGCGGGCCGCTGAGGACGGCCCGCCGGCCGTGGTCCTGGTCACCGGGGAACCGGGGATCGGCAAGACGCGGCTGATTGACGAGCTCAGGACCTGGTGCGCCAGATCGGGGGTGTCGGTCGGAGAGGCCCGGTCCTACGCGACCGAAGGAGACCTCGGCTACGGCGTCGTCGTCTCGTGGCTGCGATCGCCGGACATCCGGGCCGGTCTGGATGGGTTGCCGCCGGGTCTGCGGGCCGAACTGGCGCGCCTGCTCCCCGAGCTCGGATCGCCCGGACCGGCCGACGGGGCCGACGACGGCGAGCGCCGCCGGCGTCTCTTCGACGCCGCAGCCACCGCGCTCGCGGGTGCGAGCAAGCCCACACTGCTGGTGGCCGACGACTGCCAGTGGAGTGATCGGGTGAGCCAGGAGTTCATCCACTATCTCATCCGCCAGCGCGTAGATGCTCCGCTGCTCGTGGCGCTCACGGCCCGGCGCGAGGACCTCGACGCCGGCCACCCGATGACGGGCTTGCAGGACGCCTTGGCCGTGCTGGAGCGGCTGACCGAGCTCCAATTGGGACGGCTCTCTCGCGAGGCCACTGGTGAGATCGGCAGCCAGGTCGCTGGCTCGCGGCTCGATGAAGACGCGATCGACTCACTGTTCGCCTACACCGAAGGCAACCCCTTGTTCATCGTCGAGACGGTGCGGTCGGGCTGGGATGGGTCCGCAGACTCGGCCGCCCTCAGCCCTCGGCTCCGAGCAATCATCGATGCGCGCTTCCACGGTCTCTCCGAGGTCGCCGCCACCGTCCTCGGCGCGATGGCCGTGGTCGGCCGGCCGTGTTCTGCGAACCTGCTCGCGCCGCTGTGTGGCCTCGATGACCGGCTCTTGGCGCGCGGCCTCGATGAGCTGTGGCGCCGAGGGATCCTCTGCGAAACCGACACAGATGCTTACGAGTTCAGCCATGGCAAGCTCCGCGAAGCGGCGTACGAGGATCTCAGTCCCGCGACCCGCAGGAGTCACCACGGCGTGGTCGCACAGCTTCTCGCTGGGCTAACCGACAAGGATCATGAGTTCGCAAGCAGCCAGGTTGCGGTCCACTTCGAGGCTGCGAGCCGCCCACAGGAGGCGGTGGTCTGGTTCCAGCGGGCGGCCCTCGGCGCCCAGCAGGTGTTCGCCTATGACGAGGCCGTGCGCCTCCTCGACCGGGCTCTCGCGCTCGATGCCTGCCTTGCCAGCGGATTTACGCCACGTGCGAGAGCTCGAGCTCCTCTCGACGTTGCCGGTTTCCCTGGCCGCGATCGACGGCTTCGCGACCGATCGGATGCACGAGGCCCATCGACGGGCGGCGAACGTCGCCGTCCGCCTCGGCGTCGAGCTCGAGCCGTCGTTCGTGCGCTCGATGATCATGTCGGCTTTGTGCCGCGACGAGTTCGCCGACGCGGCCGACAGCGCCGCGCAGTTGCTCGATCACGCCGTCGCCACCGGCGACGCCTGCACTGCGCGTCGAGAGTCCCACTACCTGCTCGGCATCTCGGCGTTCTGGGCGGCGAAGCTACCGGAGGCGCAGCGCCATTTCGAGTTCGTGGTCGCCGAGTTCGATCCGTCGACGAGAGCTCGACACCTTGGTGTCTACGGCCACGACCCGCAGGTCGTGTGCCAGAGCCGGCTGGCCAACACCCTGTGGTTCCTCGGCCGCGACGACGCCGCCCGCGCCAACTGTGAGGAGGCGCTCGCGCTGAGCGGCCGAGGTCGGGCACCCGTTCAGCCAGGACACGGCGGCGACCTTCGCCTGCCTGCTCGCCATCGACCTGGGCGACCACGACCGGCTGCGAGACTGGGTCCGGCAGCTCGGCAGCGACTCGCTCTCGTTCGCCACGAACCGTGAGGCGCTGGTGGGGCTGGTCGAAGCTCTGGATGGGCGACACGCCGAGGGGATGGCCAGGATTCGCGGCGGCGCTCGACGGTTGCGCGGGCCGCAACTTCTACCCCTGTTTCCAAGCGGCGATCGCCCGCATGCTCTTGGCTGCCCACTTGGCCGCCGGCGACACGGATCGTGGGCTGGAGACCTGCGCTCGGGCGCTCGACCTCGGGAGCACGCCACTTTGGGACGCCGAGCTCCACCGCGCCCGTGGCGGAGTTCCTCCACGCGACCGGCGCCGAGGTCGCCCAGCTCGAGGGGGAGCTTCGAGCAGCAGAAGCAGTGGCGCGCCACCAAGCCGCCGACGGGCATCTGCGGCGCGTCGAGGCCACCCGTCGGCGCCTCGGCCTGCCAGTGGCCTCGTCGCCGGCCTGACCGGCGGCGCGCAGGCGGTGCTCGAACGCTCGCCAAACGCTTGCCGAACGCCGCGTGTCGGACACTGCGCCCATGACCACCAATACCTATGACGCCATCGTCGTCGGGGCACGCTGTGCCGGTGCCCCCACCGCCAGGCTGCTGGCCCAGGCAAGGCCACCGGGTCCTCCTCGTCGACCGTTCGACGTTCCCGAGCGACACGCTGTCGACCCTGGTGATCCAACCGAATGGCGTGGCTGCTCTGAAGCGTTGGGGCCTGTTCGAGGAGGTCGCGGCGACGGGATGCCCGCCAATCGAGAGGTTCACATTCGACTTCGGCCCGGTCGTCATCTCGGGCCGTCCACGACCCGTCGACGGCAACGCCACCGCCGTCGCGCCGCGCCGAACCGTGCTCGACAAGATTCTTGTCGACGCCGCAGCTCGGGCCGGTGCCGAGGTCCGGGAGGGTTTCACCGTCGATGAGGTCATCTTCGATGACGGCGTGGTCGTCGGCATCCGTGGCCACGCCGACGGTGGTTCGGACGTCGTCGAGCGAGCCCGCATCGTGATCGGCGCCGACGGTCACAACTCTCGTGTGGCGCGTGCCGTGGACGCAGATCGCTACCACGAGAAGCCGGTGCTGGAGAACGCCTTCTACAGCTTCTGGCGCGACCTCCCGGTCGACGCCTTCACCACGCTCATCCGGGGTGACCGAGGCTTCGCAGCCATCCCTACCAACGACGATCTCACGCTGCTGCTCGTCGGCTGTCCTTTCGCCCAGGCCAACGAGTTCCGCCGCGACGTCGAGGCCAACTACTTCGAAGCGATCAAGCGCGATCCGGAGTGGGCCGACCGTCTGCGCGGTGCGACACGCGAGGAGCGCTTCACCGGCGGCGGCGTGCCGAACTTCTTCCGCAAGCCCTACGGACCAGGCTGGGCCTTGGTCGGCGATGCCGGCTACACCAAGGACCCCATCACCGCCCAAGGCATTGCCAACGCCTTCGTCGACGCCGAACGCCTCGCTGCCGCTCTCGGCGAGGTCTGGTCGGGGGAAGCATCATTCGACGACGCGATGAGCCGCTACCAGGCCGATCGCGACGCAGCAGCCCTGCCGATGTACGAGTTCACCACCCAGCTCGCCACCCTCGAGCCGCCGCCGCCGGAGATGCAGGAACTACTGGGTGCCATCGCCGGAAACCAGCCGGCGATGGACGCCTTCGTCAGCGTCAACGCCGGGACGATGTCCCCGCCCGAGTTCTTCGATCCCGACCACCTCGCCAGCGTCCTGCAACCCGCGAAGGCACGATGACCCTCGGTCGGACGAATGCACGCCGGTTGGCACCCCCAACGGGATTCGAACCCGTGCTGCCACCTTGAAAGGGTGGTGTCCTAGGCCACTAGACGATGGGGGCCGGTTCTCCGAAATGGCCAGGCGACGTTAGCAGCCGTCAGGCGAGGTCCCACTCCGTGCCATCGGCGGTGTCGCGGACCTCGACGCCGAGAGCGACCAGCTGGTCGCGGACGGCGTCGCTGTCGGCGTAACGCTTGTCGGCTCGGGCTTGGCGGCGCACGGCGAGGAGCGACTCGACGAACGGGCCGACGACGTCGCGGGGGTCGGCGGCGCCGCCCTCGGCGACGGCGGCGAGGCGGGCGATCATCGAGCGGAGCGCGGCGCGGGCCTTGTCCAGTTCATCGGATTGCAAGGTGTCGGCCGCCCACAGGTGGATGGTGGCCTCGAGGTCGAGCATCGCCTGGGCGGCGGCGGCCATGTCGCGGTTGGCCAGCGCGTCGCCGAAGGCGTGTTCGTGTCCCGCGATCTCGGCCGCCAGCGGGCTGACACCTTCGGCCGACCCAGATTCCGAGCCCAGCGCCGCCGGCGTCGCGCCGGCAACGGCCGGCGCGCTGGCCCCCGCGCCACCGCGCAGCCGCTCGGCGGCGGTGGCGAGGTCGTCGATGGTGAGCACGCTTCCGGTTTCGAAGGTCTCGCTGCGCCCGTCGGCCCGCACGGTCAGCACGCCGAGTCCGACCACGGACGCGGTGCGCGCGTCGAGGTCGAACACGACGCCGGTGTGCTCGTCGATGCCGAGCACGAAGGCGCCGTCGGGCAAATCGTGCTCCATGGCTGCCAAACGGGGCTCGCCGAGGTAGCAATAGCGGGTGTCGTGGTTGCCGCCCTCGGCGTTGTTGTAGTGGGGGATGACGGCGGCGGTGAGGCCGGTCTCCGACAACAGGTCGAGGCCCACGGCCCACTCGACCGGGTCGCCGACCTTGTAGATCTCGTAGACGGGAACGGTGGCGATGCCCATCGTCAGGGCGGCGGCGCTGGCGAACGTCACGCAACCGCCGTCGACGAGCTTGGCGCGAAGGGTGGAGGGGACGGCGCTGTCCTGCCACTGTCGCAACGCGTAGGTGGGTGACCCAGGCCCGGCGAACACGTACCCGGCCGAGCGAAGCTTCGTCATCGCTGATTCGTAAGCAACGGATCCGAGGTCGTCGGTGCTCCGATAGGACACAAGGTCGAGGGTGCGGCCGACGCTGTCGGCGAAGTAGGCCTGCGCTCGCGCCGTGAGGTCGGGGGCGTTGGCCTGGAACCCGAAGGGCGTGTCGAGGAGGACGGCCGGTGGCGCCGATCCGATGCGGCCGAGGAGGTCGCGGTGGGTCTTGACCATGGTCGGGCTGGTCTCACCGGAACCCATGAGTACGAGGAGGCGGGGGAGGGTGCTCATCGAAAGAACCCATCGGCCACGGCGCCGAGCAGCACGTCGGCGACGGCATCGGGCTTTTGCGCGTGCACGTCGTGGGCGGCCTCGAACCAGTGGGTTCGCGACGCGGGCAGCAAGGCTTCGGCATTGGCCACTTCGGTTCGCTTGCGTTCCGTCCATGCCGATCCGTCCCCGCACGGCAACAGCAGCGTCGGGACCCGGACCTTTGCCAGGGTGAGGTCGATGCGCTGCGTCCACATGCTCCGGAGGATCTCGATGTGCCGTTCAAAAGTCAGCCATGGGGCGATGGTGTTGTCGGCGCGCACTTCGAAGCACGCCAGTGCGCCCTGGATGCCCGCCTCCGGCCAGTCCGACCGCCGGCCACGCAGCATCTCCTCGAAGTCGTCGGCGGGCAGTCCGGCGCTGCGGGGCGGGGCCATCGCCTTCTCGCACTCCTCCCACGTCGCAAAGCGGCGAAGGTCGATCCACCCGCCGTCGACGCACGCGACTCCGGCCAGGGGCACGAGGTCGCGGGCGGCGAGGTCGACAACGACGTTGCCTCCCCACGACTGGCCCACGACGATCGGGCGCACGTAGCCCAAGGCTTCGATCGCCCGCACGAGGTCGGCGCTGATGGTGGCGAAGTCGTACCCGTCGTCGGGCTTGTCGCTTCGTCCGTGGCCGCGCTGGTCGAGCGCCGCCACCGGGTGACCGGCGGCGTGGAGGCGTGTGGCGACGCCGTCCCACATCCGCAGGTTCGAGGCCAAGCCGTGGACGAGGAGGAAGGGCCGAAGGTCGGTGCGGCCCCGCCATCGGTGCACGTTGAGCTCGATGCCGCCGGTCGCCTCGACGCGCCCGACTTCTCGATCGACGTCGATGTCAGCCACGGGCGACGGCCTTGAGTCGATCGATGACGGTGGCGACCTCGATGGCGTCGCCCGGCGTGCGTTGCGGCGCATCGCTGTCCTCGCACGACGGCGCCCACGTGCTCGATCATCCCGAGGTAGGCGTTGCCACCCTCGACGTCGCGGGACTCGCGGCGACCGTCGCGGTGAAGGAGGGTGAAGCGGGTGTCGTCGAGACCCGGGGTGAAGACCCGCTCGACGGTGACGCTCGCCTGGGTGCCGACGATGTCGAGTCGTTGCCGCTCGGGGCTGTCGAACGAGCACTCGAAGGCGGCGGTCAGACCCGATCCGAAGTCGAGCCATCCCGAGAACGAGGAGTCGACGCCGCTGTCGGTCATCACTGCGGACGCAGCGAGATTGGTCGGCGTGCGTCCCGCCGCCAGCAGCAGGGGCGCGAGGCAGTAGATGCCGACGTCGAGCAGCGCCCCCCCGCCCATGGTGGGCAGCCACCGGTGGTTGGCGGCATCGGTCAACACGCCCGTGAAGGCGGCGTGGGCGAAACGAAGCGGACCGAGCACCCCCGACGCGAGGACCTCGGCCAGCGCCACCGAACGGGGATGGAACGGAGTCATGTAAGCCTCGAACAACAGCACGCCGGCGGTGTCGCAGGTGTCGGCCATGGCCGAGGCCTCGACGGCGGAACAACCGAGGGGTTTCTCACACAGGACGTGCTTGCCCGCCGCTGCAGCTTTCGCCGTCCACTCGGCGTGAAGGTTGTTGGGCAGCGGGATGTAGACGATCTCGACGTCCGGGTCGCCCAGCACGGCCTCATAGGACGAAGCGACTCGCGTCGCGCCGAACGAGTCGTAGCCCCCATCCGGAGCTGAGCCGCTAGCCACGGCGACCAGGCGGGCATCGGTTGCCTCGCGAATCGCGGGGAGCACGGCTACCTGGGCGATGTTGGCCGTGGCGCCGATCACCCCCCAGCCGACCGGCTTGCTCACGTCGCGATTGGCGGAGCGAGCTCGACGACCCTGCCGCCGTCGTCGGATGACTGCTGCGAGGCCTCGAGAACGGCCACCACCGAACGAACGGAATGGGCCGTGACGGCGATGGGTTCGCCGAGCAGGAGATGGTCGGCCAGGTTGGCGTGGAAGGCAAAGCGTTGCTCGGGCGCGAGTGGCAGTTGCGTCGAGGTGAGCCCGTACCCGCTCTCGTACCGGGCCAGCGTGAGATCGGCTGGCGCCTCGGCGTGGTGGGGCTCGTCGACGACGTAGCCCCGGCCCGGTTCGATCCGCTCGAAAGCGAGCGGACGATAGGCCCCGACGAGGGTGCCGGCCGTGCCTTGGACGTAGAACTTGGGACGGCGGACCGCAGCGATGTCGCTCTGGAAGAACTCGGCTTCGCGGCCGTCGTCCCACGACAGATGGAGTCGCAACTGGTCGAGGTTGGTGACGTCGTGCCACACCCGCTTGTGGCCGAAGGTCGTCACCCGAGCCGGTGCCGAACCCAGGAGTTGCAAGATCCAGTCGACGTGGTGCGATCCCCAGTCGTAGACCGCACCGCCCGAGACGGCGACGTCGGAGTGCCACGCCCGACAGGGGTGGTCGAAGCCGCCGACGAACGTCTCGACGTTGAACAAGTCGCCGAGCAACCCGGCGTCGACGGCGCGGCGCACGGCGAGGAAGTCAGCGTCCCACCGACGGTTCTGATGGACCGTGAGGGTGCGGTCGACCGAGGCTGACAGCGCGATCAGTTCGTCGGCCTGCGCCGCCGTCAGGCAGAGCGGCTTCTCGCAGGCCACGTGCTTTCCGGCTCGGAGCAGCGAGCGGGTCAACTCGAAGTGGGCCGACGGCGGGGTGGCGACGATGGCGACGTCGACATCGTCGTCGCCGATGAGTTCGTCGACCGACCCGTAGGCCGACAGTCCGGGGAAGTCGTCACCGGCAGCCTTGCGCCGCTCGTCGCTCGGATCGACGACGGCGACGAGGTCGAGGCCGGAGGTGGAGCGAATACCGAGGCCGTGGTAGTAGCCCATCCCGCCGAAGGGGCCGTAGCCAACGATGGCCATACCCACCGAACGCAAGGCCTTGGCCGGCGTCGGGCGGATGGCCCGACGGAGGACTCCGCCGAGCGGAGAGCCGAGCGTGGCCGAGTCGGCGCCGGTGGCACAGGCGATCACTCGTCCTCCGCCCCGGCCGGCCACCGTCACGAGGTCGACCGAGCGGAAGCCGACGCTCGTCGTGATCACCGAAATGGCGTCGGAGGGGGTGAGCGGTCGGAATCGGTCGACGAACGGGAACTCGGAGGCGACACGCGCCGTCAGGTGACCCGAGTTCGTGCTGGCGACGGCAAAGTACTCAGCCGCAGGCACCGGCTGACCCGAGGTCGCTCCGGCCAACTCAGCCCAGAATCCCCCGTCGTCGAGGGGCGTGTCGATCAAGAGGGCGACGAGTCCGGCTTCGACCGCGTGTCGGAGCCGCTCGAGTTCGCCCGCAGCCCGAGCTTCGGGTGCGCCGTCGACGATCACGGCGTCGAACGGGCCCAGGTCGGGGAGAGGTTCGGCGCCGGAATGGACCAGGGGCTCGGCCGCCGCTCCGGCCAGCGTCGCGAGGACGCGGGCACGGTCGGGGGCCGGGCGGTTCGTCAGGATCAACAGCCGCACACAGAGAACCTACGGCGTCGGCGACCCTTACGGATGTGGACGGGGATGTGTAGGTTGCCGACGTGCCCGCCCTACGGACGTTCACCGCTGCCGTTATCGGCTACTCGCTCGGAACCCTCCCCTCAGCTGACCTGGCCGCCAAGGCCGCCACCGGGGGTGCGGTCGACATCCGCAAGTCGGGAACCGGCAACCCCGGCGCCGCCAACGCGGTCAAGGTTCTGGGTCCGAAGTGGGGATACGCGGTGATGGCCGCCGACATCGCCAAGGCCACCCTCGCCTCCGGCATCGGTCGACGCGTCGCCGGTAGTCGGGGGGCGCACGTCGCCGCCACCGCATCGGTGATCGGCCACTGCTTCCCGGCCAACAACGGCTTCAAGGGCGGCAAGGGGGTGGCTTGCAGCGTCGGCCAGTGTCTGGCCACCTTCCCTGCCTACTTCCCGATCGATCTCGGCGTCGCGGCGCTGACGAGCACGCGGCGATGGAAGTCGAGATCGCAGACGGCGACCCAGGTGGCCTCGGCCACGTGGGTGCTCGGGGCGCTCTTGTGGTGGCGCAAGGGCTGGCGCAACGGGTGGGGACCACGCCCTGACGGCGACCTCGTCGCCGCCGCCGCCCTCAGCAGCGCCGTCATCCTCTACAAGTTCGCATCCGCGCCCGCCGCCCCCACCGGAGAAACCGCATGATCGGCTTCTGCACCGACAGCAACGCCCAGCTTCCCGACGAGCTCATCGAGAGATACGGCGTCGAGGTCGTGCCGCTCACCGTGCGCGTCGACGGCGAAGACTTCGTCGAGGGGGTCGACCTCGATGCCGACGGCTTCTACGCCCGCTTCGCCGGCGGTCACAAGCCCGAGGTGTCGACTGCGGCGCCGTCGCCTGGCGCGTTCGCCGAGGCCTACAAGAGGCTCATCGAGCGGGGCTGCGACGAAATCCTGTCGGTGCACATCGGCTCGGAGATCTCCGGCACCTGCAACGCCGCCCGGATCGGCTCGAGCCTCGTCGACGTGCCCATTCGGCTCGTCGACACCGGCGAGGCGTCGTTCTCGATCGCCTGCGCCCTGTGGGAAGCAGCCGAGGCCGTGGCCCGCGGTCGCAGCATCGAAGAGGCCGCCTCGGTGGCCGAACTGGTCGGCGAGCGATGCGGAAACGTGTTCGTGGTCGGTGCCCTCGATCTCGCCCGCTCCGGTGGTCGCCTGGCCCCTGGCACCGAGGCCGTCGCCGACGCCATTCCGGTGCTCAGCATGGTCGAGGGCAAGATCGTGCCCGTCGGCTCGGCTCGCTCGGACGACGAGGCCGCCGACGCGATGGCCGCCCACATCCTGTCCGCCGGCCCCGACCTCCGGGTCGGCATCGGGGTCGCCGACAGTGCCGCCGCTCCCCTGTGGCAAGCGCTCGAGTCCCGGCTCTCCGGCGCTGATGAGGTCATCGACCTGGTCCGCTATCGAATCGGGCCGAGCGTCGGTGCCCACACCGGTCCGGGCACGGCCGGGGCCGTCTACTACCCCGCCGTCACCACCTCCTGACTTCAGAGTCCTGACTGAAGGGCGCGGACCACCCACTCCTGCAAGTAGCCGAGGTAGCCGTAGAGCGCGTAGGCCGGGCCGTGGTCTGGGTCGAGCTCCATAGCCGCCAGATCGAGATCTTCTGACACGTCGAGACGGGTACCGAGCACGAGGCGAAGGTCGTTGAGCACCCCCATCCACGCCACGAGTTGATCTTCGTCGACCTCGGTGGCGTCGATGGTCGCCTCGAGCACGTCGAGGGCGCGGGTGCGGCCCCCGAGCAGATCGCTGCGCATCAGGCGCTGGTACTCGTCGTTGCGCTCGTCGTCGTCGAGGTACGCGGGGGGAAACAGGCGCTCGAGGGCGGGGTCGTCGGTGTCGAGGAGTTCACGCAACTGACCGGGCAAGGTGCGGAGAAGGTCGCGCTCCCAGCTGTCGAGATCGACCTTGTAGCGACCGCTGCGCAGCCGGCGAACCTTTGCGCCGAAGAGGGCCATCTAGTCCTGCTGCTCCATGGTCGCCCAGAGCCCGTGCTCGTGGAGGCGGAACACGTCCATCTCCGCCTTTTCCCTGATGCCGGACGACACCACCGCCCGGCCCTTTTCATGCACGTCGAGCATCAGCTTGTCGGCCTTGGCCTTGCTGTAGCCGAAGAGCTTCTGGAACACGAACGACACGTAAGACATCAGGTTGATCGGGTCGTTCCACACGATCACGATCCATGGGCGGTCGGGTTCGACCCGCCTCTCCTCCTCGACGTCGGGCTCGACGGTGGCGACGTCGGTCATGTCGTGCCGTCGGCGAAGGCGGGCAGGCGGGAGTCGGTCGCTTTCGCAGTCCAGGCGTGAAGGGAGAGGACGAGGCGGAGGGTGGCGATCCAGACGGCCGTGGCCCCGGCGATGTGGACGGCGACGAGGACGGGCGGCACCCCGGTGAAGTACTGGGCGTAGCCCACGCCGGCCTGCGCCACGAGCACGACGAGCAATACGGTCCCTCGCCGGACCGTGACGGTGGGCGCTCCGCCCAGGTGGAGGCCCCGGACGAAGTACAGCGTCATCGCCGCGAACAGGAGGACGGCGATGGAGTGGAGCCGGGCGGCGTCGCCCGGGTCGAGGGGGAGCCGGTCGACGAGTTGGCCGTCGTGGGAGCCGGCGTGGGGTCCGGCTCCGGTGACGACCGTCCCGAGGAAGATGGCGACGGCGGCGGCGGCCACCAACAGGCGTCCCGTCAGCACCTGGTCGCGGGCGACGGCCGGACTCGGCCGGGCGTCATCAGGAACGCCGGCGCGATGGAGGAGGACGGTGGCGTCGGCCAGGAGCAGCATCGACACGACGAAGTGACCCATGACGAGCGGCGGCGCCAGGTGAAAGAGGACGACGAGGCCGCCGAGCACGATTTGTCCGATGACCCCGGCGACCAGGCCCAGCGACAGCCACACGAGGTCCGGGCGCCGCGGCCGGCGGATCAGGGAGCCGAGGACGGCCAGGATCACCGTGACGGAGACCGCCCCCGTGACCGTTCGGTTCACGAACTCGACCATGGCGTGGTACTCGAGCGGAGCCACGATCCTGCCGTCGTCACACGTGGGCCAATTCGGACAGCCCAACCCCGAGCCGGTCAGCCGCACGCCCGCGCCGGTGACCACGATGAATGCAAGCGCGACGAGCGCCACCAGCGAGATCCGTCGGTAGGCGCGCGGAGAGAGACGGAACCGCGACATGGCCCCTCGATGGTACGGCGGGTGCCGGAACCGGGCCAGACGGCTGGGCGCCCGTGTCGCTCGTTTTGGCGGGGGTACCGGCCTCGGCCGTAGAGTTCGGCCCCTGATGGCCCGCTTGAAGGCGTACGTCGCCCTCACAAAGCCGCGCATCATCGAGCTTCTGCTCATCACCACCGTGCCCACCATGGTGGTGGCCGCGCGCGGACTTCCGCCCCTGGGGCTGATCGTGGCCACCGTGGTAGGCGGCACGCTCGCCGCCGGCGGCGCCAACGCCATCAACATGTACATCGACCGCGACATCGACAGCCTGATGAAGCGCACGGCCAACCGCCCACTCGTCACGGGTGAGCTGACCCCCCGGGCGGCGCTGACCTTCGCCATCGGCCTCGAGATCGTGGCGTTTGTCGAACTCTGGGCCCTCGTCAACTTCTTGTCGGCGGTGCTGGCCGTCAGCGCCACCTTGTTCTACGTGTTCGTCTACACGCTCTGGCTGAAGCGCTCCTCGACCAACAACATCGTCATCGGGGGCGCCGCGGGTGCGGTACCGGTCCTGATCGGCTGGTCGGCGGTGACGAACAGCCTCGGGCTCGCTCCGCTCGTGCTCTTTGCCGTCATATTCGTGTGGACGCCACCCCATTTCTGGGCTTTGGCCATCAAGTACAAGGACGATTACTCGGCCGCTTCGGTCCCGATGTTGCCCTCGGTGGCGTCTTTCGCCAAGGTCGCCCGGCAAATCGTGATCTACACAGTCGCCCTGTGGGTCGCGTCGCTGATCTTTGCCCCCGTGGCCCACATGGGTGCGATCTACCTGGTGTCCGCCGTCGTGCTCGGCGCCGCGTTCTTGTACTTCGCGTTGCAACTCCAGCGCGACCACACCGCCGCCCGCGCCATGCGCCTGTTCAGCTACTCGATCTCGTACGTGACCCTGCTCTTCGGGGCCATGGCCCTCGACCAACTCGTTCGCTGAAATCCTTGATGGCTAAGGTTTCGGCGCTCTTCGTCCCGCGGCTCCAGGAAGGCGAATGACCTCCACTCTCACCCGTCCCGCAGCGTCCACGTCCAACGACGTGGGCCTCGAGCCAGACCCGGCCACAGCCGGGACCTGGCTCAACACCGGTGACCACAAGCGACTCGGCATCCTGTTCTTGGGTCTCGGGGTCGTCTCGGTCGTCGCTGCTGCCGCCGCCGCCGCCATCTACTTCATCCAGGCCGGCAACAGCACCTACCTGGGCGCCCCTAGCTCCCGGCTGGCGTCGATCACCGCCGCCTACGCACTGGTGATCGGCGTTCCCTGCCTGTGGGTCGGCCTGGCCACCTATGTCGTGCCCCTCCAACTCGGGGCCACCCGCATCCCGCTGCCCCGCGTGCACAACCTCGCGCTGTGGACCGTCGTCATCGGCGCGCTCCTGGCCGCCAGCGGCTTCCTCGCTGATGGAGACACCCTCGCCAGCCTCGGCGGCAGTCTGCCGGCGGCACCGACGTCCGGCGTCGCTTCCGGCGGCGTCCAGCTGGTCGTCGTCGGACTCGCCGTCGCCGTGTTGGGCTTGTTCTTGGCCGGCGTGAGTCTGCTCGTCACCGTCCTCAACGGACGCACCGAGGGTCTCCGCCTCGCCTTCATGCCGCTCTTCTCTTGGAGCACATTGGCCACGGCCACGATCGTCGTGCTGGGTGCGCCCGTGCTCCTAGCCGGGCTGGTCCTGGCGTACTTCGATCACCACCACGGCGGACAGATCTTCGCCGGGGTCGGTGGGCTCCGCATCTGGGTCCACCAACTCTGGATCGGTGGACACCCCTTCGGTTTGCTGTTCGCCGCCGCCGGCGTCGGGCTCTTCGCCGACGTCGTCAGCACCCACCTCGGACGTCCACTCGTCGGCTACCCGGTCGCCCGTGCTGCCGCCGCTGCCTCGCCTGCGCTGTGCCTGTTGCTCTTCGCCGGCGACGTGAGCGTGCGCAACAGCCCGTTCGGATCGGTGGCCACTGTCGGCGGGATCGTCGTCGCCGTGCCGTTGTTGCTGGCGCTGGCCACCTTTGCGGCCACGGCCAAGGGCTCCAAACCCCGATTCCACGCCAGCCTCGTCTATGTGCTGCTCTTCCTGACGACGGTCGGGCTGGTGACTGTGCTGTCGATCGCCGCCGTGGTCGTCGGGGTCGAGGGGCCGGCGGCCGAGGCCTTCCGCACCGCGCAGCTCACGATGCTGAGCCTGGCTCTGCCCCTGCTCGTGGTCGGCGCCGGCCTCGCCCACTGGTCGCCGAAGTTCTCCGGTTCCGTTGCTCCGGCAGGCCCGGCGATGGGCGCCGCCCTCCTCCTCTTCGGCGGCCCCCTCCTGCTCGCCGCCCCCGGCTATCTCGTCGGCCTCGGCGCCGATTCCACGCTGGCGCCCGTCGGTGTCGCCGGTGCCGTGCTCACGGCGTTGGGTGTCCTCTCGTTCCTGCCCGGGCTCCTGCGGCGGAGCGATGGCCCCGCCGATCCGTATGGCGGTTCAACCCTCGAGTGGGCGGCGCCGTCGCCTCCTCCGCTGCACAACTTCGACGAGATACCCGATCTCCGATCTGCCCACCCGCTCGCCGACACGGGAGCCCCCGCCTGATGGCCACCGAGATGCTCGCCCTTCCCAGCGCCGGAGGATCCGGCACCAACGTGGAGGCCCGCCGGTCGACGCTGCCCATGGCGGTCGTCGTCGCCGGCGCCGGGGTCGCTGCCCTCATGGGCGGACTGATCGCCGCCTACCTCGCCCTCAAGGCCATGCCGGGACCGTTCATCCCCGACAAGACGCCGTTCGACAACTACACGGCCTCCACCCTGACGATCACGGCCCTGATGGCCAGCGTCATGGTCGAGTGGGGCGTCTACGGCATCCGCAAGGCTTTCCGGGGCCAATCGGTGTTCGCGTTCGGGATCACCACCCTGTTGGCCCTCGCCTTCCTCAACGCCCTGTACTACCTGCTCAACGGGCTGCCGTTCGCCGCCGGGTCGAGTCCCTACGCCGACGTCGTGACGGCGCTTTTGACCGTGCCCTTCATCCTCGTTGTCGTGGCCATGGGCGGCGTGATCCTCACCGGTCTCCGGGCCGTGGGCCACCAACTCACCACCGACAACATCCACCTGGCGCGGGCCGGGGCGTTGGTGTGGCACATCGCCACCCTCGCCTGGATCGCCGCCTACTACACCGTCTACGTCACGAAGTAGGAGCCGTGTTCAACGCCGCCTCGAAGCTCTACTTCACCCTCGCCGTCGCTGGCATCGTCCTCGGATTCGGGTACGCCGTCGGTACAGGCGACCGGGTCGGGTTCACCAACCTCGTCATCGCCGGTGTCGCCGCCGTCGTGCTCGCCGTGGGGGTGTTCGCGTTCGTTCCCCGCGAGGCCTTGCCGGCCACACCGCTGGAACCGGCCGAGGCCCGTCCGGGCGACGCCACCGACGTTGCCCGGCCCAGCTCGTGGCCGCTGCTCGGAGCCTTGAGCATCGGGCTGTTGGCCGCGGGCGCTGCACTCGGCGGTTCATTGGTGCTGCTCGGCGTCGTCGTCGGATTGGTGGCAACGTTCGCGTGGTTCGGCCAGGTGTGGCGTGAGCACCCCTCGTGGACTCAGGCCATGACCGACCGGATCAATGATCGCTTCGTCGTCCCGATCGGCCTTCCCGGCACCATCTTCCTGCTCGCCGGTGTCGGGGTCGTCAGTCTGTCTCGACTCTTCCTCGCCGTACCGGTCGATGTCGCCCCGGTGATCGGCATCGTCGTGGCTTTCGCCCTGCTCGGAGCGTTCTATTTGTTGTCGGTGCGCAGCCCCGGCCGCTCGGCGGTGGCGACGCTGGCGGCGATGGCTGGCTTCCTCGTGCTCGCGTCCGGAGTTGCTGGTGCCCTCAAGGGCGAGCGTGAGTTCCACCACAAGGCCCATGGCGCGGGGATCGAGGTCGTGGCCAAGGACCTCGCCTTCAGCACTGACGAGATCGATCTCCCCGCCGACGAAGAAGTGACGATCAACTTCATCAACAAGGAGGCGGTGCCGCACAACATCGCCATCTTCGACAAGAAGGGCGGCACCCCGCTCTTCGCCGGCAAGATCCTCTCCACCGAAGGTGAGATCGCCTACACGTTCAAGGCACCACCGGCCGGCACGTACTACTTCCACTGCGACGTCCACCCCGATCAGATGGAGGGCCAGGTCATCGTGGCCCAGCCCGCCTCCGCCCCGTGACGGCGGAGACCACCGTTGTCGCCGAGCACGTCTGGAACCGGGACCACGACGCCTCGGGCATGACGGCACCACGCGCCGTCGTCGCCGTGGCCGTCCTGATCGCCGTGGCGGTCGCCGTCGCCCTCTTCGTCGGCCGCACGCAATCCGTCGGGCCGACCACTGCGAGCGCCGCCAGCCGGCCCGCGCCCACCTTCACCTTGCCGGCGCTCCGCGACGGCGGGGGCCAAGTCGCCCTCGCCGCGGTTCCGGGACGGCCGACGGTCGTCAATTTCTTCGCTGCATGGTGTGAGCCGTGCAAGCGAGAGCTTCCGGCCCTGCGGGCGGCGGCCGAGGCCAATCCTGAGGTCAGCTTCCTCGGCGTCGACCACCAGGATTCACGTCTCGACGCCATCGAGTTGCTCGACGCCAACCACATCACCTATCCGGCCGGGTACGACCCCCGCGGCGACGTTGCGGCGTCCTACGCCGTTCGGGGCCTGCCCGCCACCGCCTTCGTCGACGCCGCCGGCCGCATCGTCGCCTTCCACCAGGGCGAGCTCAGCGCCAAGGAGCTGCAGGCGCAGCTCGAGGCGCTGACTTTGCGTCAGCCTTCGTCATGAGAGAGTCTGCCTGTGTACCCCCTCCGCACCACGAGAGCCACCGCACCGAAGCGAGGTCGAGCGTGAGCCCCCGCCGTATCGCCCCGATGGCCAAGCTGTCGCTGATCGCCGCCGGCCTGGCCGTCGTCATGGCTGGCTGCGCCCGAGGACAGCTCCCCCAGGACTCCTTGAGTCCTGAAGGCCCCCAGGCCCGCCAGCTCGACCGCCTCTGGGACCTCGTCCTGCCCATCGCCTTGGTCGTGGGCGTACTCGTCATGGGCCTTCTGGTCTTCAGCGTCATCAAGTTCCGGGCCAAGTCCGACGACGACCGCCCTGTCCAGGTGCACGGCAACGCCAAGGCCGAGATCGCGTGGACCATCGCCCCGGCGCTGCTGCTGGCGTTCATCGGGGTCTTCACCGTCGTCACCGTGTTCGACATCAACAAGAAGGCCGACGGCGCCGAGGTCCTGCAGGTCGAGGTCACGGGCCATCAATGGTGGTGGGAGTACCACTACCCCAACCAGGACATCACGACGGCGAACGAGCTCGTCATCCCGGCTGGCCGTGAGGTTCAGGTCTCCTTGACGTCGGCCGACGTGATCCACAACTTCTGGCCGCCGAAGCTCTCGGGCAAGGTCTACGCCATCCCCGGCCGCGTCAACTACATGCATTTCACGGCCGACAAACCCGGCGATTACTCGGGCCAGTGCGCCGAGTTCTGCGGGCTCTCGCATGCGAACATGCGCCTGCGTGTCGTGGCCTACGCCCCGGACAAGTTCGACGAGTGGGTCGCCAACCAGCAACAGAAGGCGGTCGCCGCCCCGACGACGACGACCACCGCAGCGCCTGCTGACGACGCCGTTGCGGCGCCCACGCTTCCCATCGCTCCTGGGGCAGACCCGGTGGCCGACCAGGCCGCGGGCGCCGAGTTGTTCATCGCCAAGGGCTGCAGCGGGTGCCACTCGATCAACGGGCTCGAGGGCGCCAACGGCAAGGTCGGCCCGAACCTCACCCACCTCCAGAGCCGGAGCCGCTTTGCCGGCGATGTGTTCGAACTCAACAACCGCAACCTCCGCCGCTGGCTCCGCAACCCACCGGCCATGAAGCCCATGAATCCCGACAACGGACAGGGCATGCCCAACCTCGGCTTGTCCGAAGACGAGATCACCCAGCTCATCGCCTACCTGGAGACGCTCAAGTAATGGCTACCGTCCTCGATCGCCCCTCTGAGGGCGCCACCACGGTGACGCCCACCACGCCGGGCTCCGTCCCCCTCCTCAAGCGCCCCCAGGCGATGGAGGGCTTCTGGAGCTGGATCACCACCGTTGACCACAAGCGGATCGGCATCCTTTACGGGATCACCGCCATCGTGTTCTTCCTCCTCGGCGGTATCGAGGCGCTGCTCATCCGGCTGCAGCTGGCGCAGCCCAACGGCACCGTGCTGTCGGCCGACGCCTACAACCAGGTGTTCACGATGCACGGCACCACGATGATCTTCCTCGTCGTGATGCCGCTGTCAGCGGCCTTCTTCAACTACCTGGCGCCGATCATGGTCGGGGCGCGCGACGTCGCCTTCCCCCGCCTCAATGCGCTGAGCTACTGGATCTTCTTGATGGGTGGGTTGTTCATCTACTCGAGCTTCCTGCTCGGTGGTGCGCCCAACGGCGGCTGGTTCGGGTACGCCCCCAACACGTCGATCACGTTCTCCCCCGGACACAACCTCGACTTCTGGATCTTCGGTCTCCAGATCCTCGGTATCGCCTCGACCGTCGGCGCCGTCAACCTCATCACGACGATCCTCAACCTCCGTGCGCCGGGAATGACGTTGATGCGCATGCCGGTCTTCGTGTGGATGACCTTGGTGTCGAACTTCCTGCTGCTCTTCGCCATGCCGATCATCACCGTGGCGCTCTTCCTGTTGATGTTCGACCGACAGTTCGGGGCCAACTTCTTCGACCCGACGGCTGGCGGTGACCCAGTTCTGTGGCAACACCTGTTCTGGTTGTTCGGGCATCCGGAGGTGTACATCCTCATCCTCCCAGCGATGGGCATCGTCTCGGAGATCCTCCCGACCTTCTCCCGCAAGCCACTCTTCGGGTACCCGGTCGTGGTCTTCTCCGGCATCGCCATCGGCTTCATGGGTTGGGGCGTCTGGGCCCACCACATGTTCGCCGTCGGTCTCGGTCCCGTCGCCGTGTCGGCCTTCTCGGTGGCGACGATGTTCATCGCCGTGCCGACGGGCGTGAAGATCTTCAACTGGCTCGGGACGATCTGGGGCGGTTCGCTCCGCTTCTCGGTGGCGTTCCTTTTCGCCCTCGGGTTCATCGCCATGTTCACCATCGGCGGACTCTCCGGCGTCACCCACTCGATCTCGCCGCACGACCGCCAGCAGACCGACACCTACTACATCGTCGCCCACTTCCACTACGTGATCTTCGGCGGCTCGATGTTCGGCCTCATGGGTGGCTTCTATTACTGGTGGCCCAAGATCTTCGGCCACACGCTCAGCGAGTTCTTGGGCAAGATCCACTTCTGGAGCTGGCTCATCGGCTTCAACCTGACCTTCGCCCCCATGCACTGGATCGGCCTGCAGGGCATGCCCCGGCGCATCTACACCTACGACAAGGACCTCGGGCTCGCGTTTCCCAACCTCGTGTCGACCGTGGGCGCTTTCATCATTGCCGCCTCGACCCTCGTCTTCCTCTACAACGTGATGCACAGCTATCGCACCCGCACTCCGGCTGGCAGCGACCCGTGGGACGCCCGCACGTTGGAGTGGTCCATCCCATCCCCCACGCCCGCCTACAACTTCGCCACGACCCCGGTGGTCCATCACCTCGACGATTTCTGGCACCAGAAGTACACCGAGGACGACGAGGGTCGACTGGTCAAGATCGTGCGGACGCCCGAGGAGATCGCCGAGGCCGAGCGACGCGAGGCCGCCGCCGTGGCCAATGCCGGCAGCATCCACCTTCCCTCGCCGTCGTTCTACCCGATCATCGTGTCGTTCGGCCTTCCGATCATCGCCTACGGCATGACCTACAAGGCCTACCTCGTCTCCGTGGTCGGCGCCATCATCATGCTCACCGGCCTCTACGCCTGGGCGCTCGAGCCCTCGGCCGAGCCGGCCGAGCACCACGAGCCCACCGGCCCCGCCGGCGAACTCGAAGCCGAGCATGGTGAAGGGGACGGCGTGCTCGTGGCCGCGGCGGAGACGCCGGCACTCGGCACGGGCGAAGGATCCACCACCGAGAGCACGGAGGGCTGAGCGACCATGGCCACCGTTACCAACAACGCCGGCACCAATACCACCGACGTGGCCGAGGCCTCCCACGACATCGTGAGCGGAGGGCACGACGCCCACGTCACCAACACCGGCCTCTCCAACGAGAAGCTGGCCATGTGGGCCTTCCTCGGCTCGGAATGCCTGCTCTTCGGCGCCCTGATCTCGACCTACCTGCTCTACAAGAACCGCAGCGTGGCCGGCCCCAAGCCCCACGACGTGTTCGACATCCCGTTCACCTCGGCCAGCTCGTTCATGCTGCTGATGAGCTCGCTCACCATGGTGTTGGCCCTGAGCGCCATCCAGCGAGGTGACGCCAAGCGGCTCCGGCTGTGGCTGCTGGCCACGGCTTCGCTCGGCGGCCTCTTCGTCACCGGCCAGGTCTACGAGTTCACGAGCTTCTATCGAGAGGGCTTGTCCCTCAGCACCAACCTGTTCGGCAGCACGTTCTTCGTGATGACCGGCTTCCACGGGGTCCACGTGACCCTCGGCATCCTCATGCTGCTCTCGCTCTACGCCATCTCTGCACGAGGTGGCTTGGGTCCAGAGAAGTCCGAGGTGGTCGAGCTGATCGGGCTGTACTGGCACTTCGTGGACATCGTCTGGATCGTGATCTTCACGGTCATCTACCTGATCCCGTAGGGGCGAACGACATGGCGACCTCCGCACTCACCGACGAACACGAAGCCGCGGCCCACCAGGCTCACGGCGAGCACCCGAGCGACAAGCAGTACTGGAAGATCTTCTTCCTGCTGTTCGCTGTCACCGCCGTCGAGGTCGGGCTCTACTACTTCGAGCTGCCCGGCCCCGTCCACGTCAACAACGCCGCACTGGGTGGCCTCGCCATCCTCAAGTTCGTCGTCGTCGTGGGCTACTTCATGCACCTCAAGTTCGACAACAAGATCGTGCGTCGGCTCTTCGTCGGCGGGCTCTTGTTGGCGATCGCGGTCTACATGATCTACCTGTTGACCATGGGCGTGTTCATCGCGCCGCCCAGCGAACGCCAGGGTGGTTCACTGGTCGGGTGAGGGGTACTCCTTGAACGCACTCGTCGCCGTCGCCTCCCGCACCGGAAATCCGTGGGCGTTCCACGCCCACGCCGAAGTGTTCACGGTTTTCGCCCTGTTGGGTATTGCCTACCGGGAAGCCCTGCTCCGCCTCGGCCCCAGACTCGCCCCCTCGGGCCAGCCAGCGGCCACGCGCCGGCAGAAGATCTTTTTCGCTGCCGGCGCCACGTTGATGTTCGTCTTCGCCTCGTGGCCGGTGCACGACATCGCCGAGGACTATCTCTTCAGCGTCCACATGGTGGAGCACACCGTGTTCAGCCTGATCGCCGTGCCGCTCCTGCTCATGGGTACACCGGGGTGGCTCGTCAGTTGGATCATCAAGCCAGTGCTGCCGGTCATGCGCAGACTGGTGCGGCCGTTGCCGGCCAGCCTGCTCTTCAACGGCTTCATCGCCGTGTCGCACGCCGCCGTGTTCGTCAACTACACGTCGTCGCACGAGTGGCCGCACTTCCTGGCCCACCTCGCCCTCGTGACCGTCTCGACGATCATGTGGCTACCCGTCCTCCACGATCGCCCCGAACTGCCGGTGATGAGCGGCCCGGTGAAGATGGTCTACCTCTTCGCCCAGTCGATCCTCCCCAACGTGCCGGCGGCCTTCCTCGCGTTCGCCGAGCAGCCGATCTACCAGTGGTACGCGTTGGCCCCGCGAGTGTTCACCGGTTTCGGCGCGGTCGAGGACCAACAGGCCGCCGGCGCCATCATGAAGACGATGGGCACCTTCATCATCTGGGGCACCATCGTCGTCAAGTTCTTCCGCTGGTATCAGGACGGTGAGCGCAAGGGCAGCACCGACGTGTTGACCTGGGACGACGTCGAGCGCCAACTGGCCCGGACCCCAGCGGCGCCAGAACCAGAGCGCTAGCCCGTCACTCCCAGCGGAACCAGGCGGCGGCGGCGGCCGGGGCGGCGAGCGCCCAGGCTGACAGCACGACCCACGCCCGGGTGGGCACCGAGCCACCGCCGAGGGCGGCGTGCAGCGCATCAGCGAGCGCGCCCGATGGGAGGCCCCGTGCCAGCCCGGCGATGCCAGCGGGCAGCTCGGTGAGCGGGATCAGCATCCCGGAGAGGAGGAGCAGCACGAGGTAGAGGCCGTTCGCTGCGGCCAAGGTGGTGAGCGCGGGCAACGTTCCGGCCAAGAGCAAACCGAGGCCACCGAACGCGATGGTGGCGAGCAGCATGGCAAGGGCGGCGACGCCGAGCGCGGGCCCGTCGAAGCGGTACCCCAGCAGGAGCGCCTCGACGGTCAACACGATGAGTTGCACGACCTCCACGGCGAGCACGCCGGCCACTTTGGCGGCGAGCAGGCGGGGCCGTCCGAGCGGGGTCGAACCCAGCCGTTTAAGCACGCCATATTGACGCTCGAAGCCGGTGGCGATGGCGGTGCTGACCATGGCCGTCGACATCACCGCCAGCGCGAGGATGCCGGGGAAGAGGAAGCGGACGGGGTCGTCGCTGCCGGTCGGGAGCACGTCGACGACCGAGAAGAACCCGAGCAACAACACGGGGATCCCGATGGCCAGCAGCACTGACTCGCCCCGACGCAGGGTCATCAAGAGTTCGGTCCGGGATTGAGCCGCCAACATGTTCATCGGCCTCGGCCCCGCTCGCGTGGGGTCCGGGCTTCGGCGGCCGCGCTCGGCCCCGTGAGTCGCAGGAACACGTCTTCGAGCGATTGCCGGCCGGCCCTGAGATCAGCCAGCGGCAGCTCGTGCTCAGCCAGCCAGCCTGTGAGGGCGGCGACCGCCGTCGGCGTCGGCGCACAGGCGGCGACATATTCGCCCGGCCGGTCCTCGGTCACGGCGGCGCCGAGGCGTTCACCGAGGGCGGCCACGTCGAGACCGGGAGGGGCGCCGAAGCGAACCTCGCCAGGCCCGCCGGTGCCCGCCGACCGCAACTCGGCCGGCGTGCCGTCGCCGACGACCTTCCCGTGGTCGACGATGACGACGTGATCGGCCAGGCGCTCCGCCTCCTCCAACTCGTGGGTCGTGAGAAGGACGCACACGCCTTCGTCGCGCAGACCACGAATGACCTCTCGTATGGCCAATCGGCCCTGGGGATCGATGCCGGCCGTAGGCTCGTCGAGGAACGCGACGTCGGGTCGCCCGACGAGGGCGAGGGCCAACGACAGGCGCTGCTGTTCGCCCCCCGAGAGCCGGCGCCATGGCGTCGCCGCCGCCTCGTCGAGGCCGACCCGGGCGACGAGTTCCGCCGTCGGTACCGGGTCGTCGTAGTACGACGAGAACAACTCGATGGCCTCGAGTGCTGACATCCCGGGGTAGACGCCACCGGCTTGGAGCATCACGCCGACCCGCTCCACGAGGGCACGGTGTCCCGCCTTCGCCGCCGGGTCGAGGTCGAGCACGCGCACCCGTCCGCCGCTCGGCTTGCGGTACCCCTCGAGCACCTCGACGGTGGACGTCTTGCCCGCGCCATTGGGGCCGAGGAGCGCCAAGACCTGACCATGGTCAGCGGAGAACGAGACGCCGTCGACGGCGACCAGTTGGCCGTAGCGGACGACCAGATCGGAAACCTCGATGGCGGGCATCGGGGCGCACGCTACTTTCGCGTGGCCATGATCGACATTCGCCTGGTGCGCACCGACCTCGCCGCCGTGAAGGCGGCGATGGCCCGTCGCCACGACCCGGGCCTGCTCGACGACCTCGACCGGTTGGCCGCGCTCGACGAACAGATGCGGGCCCTCGCAACCGAACGCGACGACCTCCGGGCCCGCATCAACACTGCGTCCAAGGCCGTGGGCGAGGCCTACAAGGCGGGCGACCGGGCCAGGGCCGACCAACTCAAGGAGGAGAGCCGCTCCCTCGGCGACGAGGAGAAGGGCCTCGGCGCCGAAGCGGCCGAGGTCGAGGCCCTCGTGCGCGACCTCCTGCTTCGCCTTCCCAACCTCCCCTGGTCGGGCGCCCCCGACGGCGCCGGCGAGGAGGACAACGTCGTCGTCCGCACCGAAGGCCGTGACCCGGCCAGCTACGCCGATCACCAGCGGGTGCCTCACTGGGAGACCGGTGCTGAGTTGGGGATCCTCGACCTCGAGCGGGGCGCCAAGATCTCCGGCTCGATGTTCGCCGTGCTGCGGGGCGGGGGGGCGATGCTCTCACGTGCCCTGTGTCAGCTGGCCCTCGACCGCAATGCCGACGCCTTCGAAGAGATCCGCCCGCCGTCGCTCGTGCGCACCGAGACGCTGACGGCCAGCGGCCAACTCCCGAAGTTCGCCGAGGACTCCTACCTCGTGGAGAGCGACGACCTGTGGGCGATCGCCACCGCCGAGATCCCGCTCAACTCGCTCTACCGCGACGAGGTGCTGGCCGAGGCCGACTTGCCCAAGCGGTTCCTGGCCTACACGCCGTGCTTCCGCCGCGAGGCCGGCGCCGCCGGTCGCGACACGCGCGGCCTCCTCCGGGTACACGAGTTCGACAAGGTCGAGATGTTCGCCATCGCCACGCCTGCGCAGGCGCCGGGTGTGTTCGACGACATGCTCGCCCGGGCCGAGGCGCGTCTGGCCGAGCTCGGCCTCACCTACCGGTTGCTCGAGATCTGCACCGGCGATTTCGGCCAGGCGCACCACCGCTCGATCGACCTCGAGGTCTACGCGCCAGGTGTCGACAAGTGGCTCGAGGTGAGTTCGGTGAGCTGGGTGAGCGACTACCAGGCGCGGCGGGCCAACACCCGATACCGACCGGGCGTCGCCGGCCGCAGCGGCACCGAGCTCGTGCACTCGCTCAACGGCTCTGCCCTCGCCGTTCCTCGCGTGCTCGCCGCGCTCCTCGAGACGCACCGCCAGCCCGACGGGAGCGTGTCGATCCCCGAGGTGTTGTGGCCCTACTGCCGGGGACTCGAGTCGCTCTCGAAGAGTTCGCGAGCGCTGGGGTAGTCGGCCTTTCCGTTGGCGGCTCGAGGCACTTGGTCGACCAGGACGACCTGTCGAGGCACCTTGTAGCTCGACAATTGCTCGCGCATCGCGGCCAGCACCTGGTCGGGGTCTGCGCGCACCCCGCGGGTCACCGAGGCGACCGCGACCACCCGCTGGCCGAACCGCTCGTCGGGGACGCCGAAGACCAACGCGTCGTCGATGGCTGCGTGTCGCTTGAGCGCCTCTTCGACCTCCTCGGGAAACACCTTCTCGCCGCCGGTGTTGATGCACTGCGAGCCCCGGCCGAGGAGGCTGATCATCCCGTCGGCCTCGACCGTGGCCCAGTCGCCGGGGATGGAGTAGCGCACACCGCCGATCTCGCGGAAGGTGCGTGCGGTCTTCTCGTCGTCGTGGAAGTAGCCCTCGGGGATGCCTCCGGCGATGGCGACCATGCCCGACTCGCCGGAACCAGCTGCGACCTCGACGCCGTCTTCGGTGAACACCTTGACGCCAGGATTGGGGATGAAGCGACCCGTCGGCGCCGGATTCCCCTTGGTCGACAGCGAGATTCCCATGGCGCCCTCGGTGGCGGCGATGTAATCGATGATCGTCGCGCCGGTCAGGTGCTCGAGCAGGCCGGCCTTGACCTCGGTCGAGAACATCGCTCCGGACGACAGCACCAGGGTGACGGAGTCGAGGTCGCGAGCAGGTCCGTCGTCGAGGGCTCGGAGCAGTGGGCGGGCGAACGCGTCTCCGACGATCGTGATGCCGTTGACCCGCTCCCGCTCGACGGTCGACCACAGCTCCTCGACGTCGAGCCCGCGGCCCTCGAGCAGGACGATGCGCCCGCCGAACGTGATGGCGGGGAGCGCGCCGATGCCCATTCCGGTGCCGTGCATGAGCGGGCAGGCGGGCATCGACGCGTATTGGCGCCCCTCGTCGAAGAGCTGCCGGGCAACCGGGATGATTTCGTCGGGTTCGCTGAGGGGCGCCATGCCGAGTACCGGAGGCACGCTGACGAGGTAGGTGTCGACCGCGCTCGTGATCCGGCTCATCACGCCCTTGGGCATTCCGGTCGTGCCGCCGGTATAGGTCATCGTGATGTCGCTGGGGTCGCGGCTGATCCGTGGAGCCGGGGCGTGGGCCGCGATGAGGTCGTCGTAGGCCACCGCTCCGGGCACGCCGGACGATGGCTCGCCGTCGGGTACCTCGACGAACAGGCGGATCTTGCCCGCCCGGTCGGCGACGCGAGCAACGCGGTCGCCGAGGCCGGCGTGGAAGAACAACACCTCGGCCTCGGAGTTGTCGAGCAGGTACAACAACTCGTCGTCGAGGTAGCGGTAGTTGACGTTGACGGGCACGGCCCGGCTCTTGATGGCCCCGTAGTAGCCCTCGAGGTACTCGGCAGAGTTGTACAGGTACTGCGCCACCTTCGAACCGGGACCGAGCCCGGCGCTCGCATAGGCGGCTGCCAGTCGGGACGCGCGGTCGTCGAAGTCGGCCCACGAACGTCGGGTGGGGCCGATGACGACCGCGGTGGCCTCGGGGATGGCGTCGGCCAGCGCTTCCCAGACCGTTGCCAGATGTCGCTCCATCCCGCGACCCTACGACGTCGACCTCGGCTCGGTTTGGGCCTCGGGTCGTGCCTCCGGTTAGCCTCAACTCGATGACCACGGCCCAGGTTGTGTTCGCTACCGCTCTCGGCAGCATCGCCGTCCTGATCAGCTTGTTCGCCCTCTACGTCCTGTCGTCGACGATGTGGGGCGACCGTTGGATCCGGAGGGGCCGATGAGCCCGGCGAACACCAGCACCGTCTATCGCGGCAAGTCGGGCCAGTGGGCCTTCGTGCTCCACCGGATCACCGGGTTCCTCGTCTTCATGTTCCTGTTGTTGCACGTCATCGACGTGTCGCTGGTCAACGCCAGCCCCGACCTCTACAACGAGGTCCACGCCCTGTACGGCAACGTGCTGCTGCGCCTCTTCGAGGTCGGACTGCTCGCCGCGCTGCTGTTCCACGCATTCAACGGGCTCCGGATCGTGATGATCGACTTCTTCCCCGGCGCCATCCGCAGCGAGAAGATCATGTTTCGCGTCGTGCTGTTCTTCACCCTCGTGTTGACCGGAGTCGGCGGGTTCATCATCCTGCGGCCCTTCCTCGAAGGAACAGCGGGCCTGCTGTGACCGTCACCCAACGCCCCTCCGACAACCGACCCAAGCTCGAGCGCCGTCCGAGGATGAATTTCGAGACGTGGTCCTGGTACTTCATGCGTATCTCGGGCTTGGTGTTGATCTTCCTCGCCCTCCTGCACTTCTCGATCACCCACATCATTTACGACGTCGTCGACACCAACGCAGCCTTCGTGGCGGCCCGGTGGGACAACCCGCTGTGGCGCATCTACGACTGGACGTTGTTGGCCCTGGGTCTCTTCCACGGTCTCAACGGGTTGCGCTGGATCATCGACGACTACGTCCGGTCGCCGGCCAAGCGGGCTACGGTCAAAGCCGTTCTGTACGGGGTGACCGGGCTGCTGTTCGCCTACGGCACCCTCACCATCATCACCTTCGGGTAGGGGGGAGGACGGTTCCATGAACCGTTCCGAGATCGAGATCAAGCTCAACCGCGACCGCGCCTGGTTGCTCGAGACGTTGGCCGAGATGTCCGACGAGGTCTTGTACGCGCCGCGCACGTTCAGCGAGCACGATCCCGACAACCGCTGGTCGTACGCCGACCACTTCATCCACACCACGCTGATCGAGCGGAACTGGAACGACATGTTCCGCCGCCACCTCGACGGCGACCGCGGCATGGCACGACGGGTCAACGAGGACGGCACGCCCCAGTCGATGGAGCAGGTCATGGCCGGCATCCACGCCTGGACCGAGGAGTGGTGCAAGGAGCACCAGGGCAAGCCCCTCGACGAGTTGGTGCGCATCGGCCTCGCCACCCGGTCCGAGACGTTGGCCCTGCTGGCCTCGCTCACCGACGAGCAACTCGAGTCGAAGATCCCCGGTGCGCCGTGGTCTGATGGCACCGTCGGCGGCATCATGGCCGCCAACGCCGACCACGGTCGCATGCACTTCAACTGGGCGAAAGAGGGCCCGGCAGCCGAGTAGCTCGCGGCAGAGCAATTAGCGGCAGCCACGGCAGCGACCGAGCACGGCGAAGTGCTTGGATCGCAACTCGAAGTCGTAGCCGTCTCGAAGCCGGCCGGCCAGGTCGTCGAACAACTCGTCGGGTACCTCGATGACCTCGCCACACGCCTCGCAGACGAGGTGTTGGTGGGCGTCGTCGGCCAGGTGGTAGACGGCTCGGCCGTGCCCGAGGTGGACGTGGTCGACAACCCCCAGTGCCTCGAGGGCGTCGAGCGTGCGGTAGATCGTCGACTGATGGACGTCAGGGTGCGACCGCTGGACGGTGTCGGCGAGCTCGTCGGCGGTGACGTGGCCGGCGGAGTCGACGAGCGCGGCCACGACCGCCCGCCGGGCGGGGGTGACGCGGCCGCCATCGGCCCGGAGGAGGCCGAGGATGCTGTCGAGCCGGGTCAGGTCCATCGGCCGGCGAGGCTAGCGCAGGCGGGCCAATTGCGAACTGGACGCATTTCCATCCAGGTTGCAGTACGTTCCGTACACATGACCATGGGATTCCGCGACGCACCTCGACGGCTCGTGCTGCCGGTACTTGTCGCGGTTGGCCTCCTGGGCGCTGCCTGCGGTTCGTCGGGTGGCGGCGGCGCGGCATCGCCCGCCGATGGACGACTTCAGATCGTCACCACGGTGGCGCCGATCACGAGCATCGTGGCCGAGGTGGTCGGTGACTCCGCCCGGGTGGTCGGCATCGTCCCCGAGGGCACGAACTCCCACACGTTCGAACCGGCTCCGAGTGTGGCCGAGGTCCTGAGCAAGGCCGACGTGATGTTCGTCAACGGCCTCAAGCTCGAAGATCCCACCTTGCGGCTGGCCGAGAAAAACGCGAAGGCCGGGGCCAAGATCGTGAAGCTCGGTGACGAGGTACTGCCGCCCTCGGACTACATCTACGACTTCTCGTTTCCCGAGTCGGAAGGAAAGCCCAACCCCCACCTCTGGACGGACCCGACGTACGCCAAGCGCTACGCCGAGGTCGTCCGCGACACGATGGTGCAGGCCGACCCCACCCACGCCGAGGTGTACCGCACCAATGAAGCCGCGTTCGCTCTGCAGGTCGACGGCCTCGACGCCGCGATGCGGACCGCGTTCGCCACGATGACACCCGATCAACGCAAGCTCCTGACCTACCACGACGCCTACGCCTATTTCGCCAAGACCTACGGATGGACGGTCATCGGGGCCATCCAGGTCGAGAGCTTCGACGAGCCTTCGGCTTCGGAGGTGGCGGCATTGATCCGCCAGGTGCGGGCGGAAAAGGTCAAGGCCATCTTCGGCTCCGAGGTCTTCCCCAGCCCGGTGCTCCAACAGATCGGCAAGGAGGCGGGGGTTGCTTACGTCGACGTTCTCCGCGACGACGACCTGCCGGGCAAGCCAGGGCAACCCGAGCACTCGTGGGTCGGGCTGATGCGTTTCGACTACCTCACGATGGTGAAGGCTCTTGGCGGTGATCCGACCGCCCTCGAAGAGTTCTCGGTGACGGAACCCACGGTCGACTCGGCGGTCTACCCCCAATGACGGGGCCCGAAGTCTTGCTCCGCTTAGACGGCGTGAGCTGTCGATACGGGCGGGCCGAGGTCCTCTCCCACGTCGATCTCACCGTCTCCGACAGCGCCTTCTTCGGCGTCGTCGGGCCTTCCGGATCGGGCAAGACCACCCTTCTCCGAGCGTTGATGGGCCAGCTCCGCCCGTCGGCCGGCGAGGTCTACCGGCGACCTGGCCTCCAGATCTCCTACGTACCTCAGGTCGAAACGGTCAACTGGGACTTCCCGGTCACGGTCGACGAGTGCGTTCTCATGGCCCGCGTGCGCGGACGTCGCCTCCCCTGGCCGAGCACCGACGAGCGACGCGAGGTGGCGGCCATCCTCGACCGCCTCGGTATCGGTGACCTCGGGAAGCGGCACATCCGGGAGCTCTCTGGCGGCCAGCAGCAGCGGGTGTTCATCGCCCGCGCCCTGCTGCGCGGGCCCGACTTGTTGTTGCTCGACGAGCCCACCTCGGGCGTCGACGTGAAGACCCGTCACGAAGTGCTACACCTGCTCACCGAGCTCAACCAGGACGGGCTGGGCATCGTGCTCACCACCCATGATCTCAACGGGATCGCGGCTCACCTCCCCACGCTGTTGTGCCTGAACCGTGAGGTGATCGGCTTCGGTCCGCCCGCCTCCGTGCTCACCGCCGATGTGCTCGAGCGCACCTACGGGGCGCGCATGGAAGTGCTCGAACACGGCGGGATGCCCGTCGTCATCGACGGCTACGACGACCTCCACGCACGGCCAGTCGTCGATCTCCGCAGTGAGTCGGCGTGATCGACAGCTTTCTCGCTCCGTTCGAGTTCGCGTTCTTCCGCAACGGCTTGATGGTGGCGACGCTCGCCGGCGCCCTCTGCGGTCTCGTTGGCACGTACGTTGTTCTCAAGGGCATGAGCTACATCGGCCACGGCCTCAGTCACGCCATCTTCGGCGGGTTTGCCGCCAGCGCCCTACTCGGGGTCAACCTGTTCCTCGGCGCCGGCCTTTGGGGCTTCGTGTCGGCTCTGATGATTGGCGGTGTGACCCGCCGACGAGCCATCGGTTCAGACGCCGCCATCGGGGTCATCACGACGGCGTCGTTCGCCTTCGGCCTTGCGCTGATCAAGGTGTTCGGCTCGGCGGGCAAGAACGCCGACGCGTATCTCTTCGGCAATGTGCTCGGCGTCGACACGGCTCAGGTCGTTCTCGTCGCCGTGGTCGCTGTCGGCGCGCTCGGGGTCGTCTTCTTCGGGTACCGACCCTTGCTCTTCTCGACGTTCGACCCCGAAGTCGCCGACGTCTCCGGCGTTCGGACCTCGCGCATCGACGCCCTGTTGATGCTGGTCCTCGCGGCCACGATCCTCGCCACCATGAACGTGCTCGGGGTCACCCTGGTCGCGGCCACGCTCGTGATCCCGCCCGTCGTCGCTCGGATGATCACCAACAGCTTCAGCCGCATGTTGTGGCTCTCCACGCTGATCGGAACGGTCAGTGGCTTCACCGGCATGATCGCCAGCTACCACCTCGACGTTGCGCCCGGACCCACCATCGTCCTCACGGGCTCTGCGTTCTTCGCCCTCGTGTTCTTCGGCACTGGCCTCACCGGACTGCGTAGGGCCGGAGGGCTCGAGGCCGACCTGGCGTGAGGCCGGGTCGTTACTGGTCGGCGATCGATCGCCGCAGTGCGGCGTGGAGTGACTCCGGAGTGAGCACGCCGACGTAGCGGTCGCGATCGAGCACGGCGATCCACCCGGCATCTCGGGTCAACATCTCGCCGAATGCCGTCTTGAGGGTGGCGTCGACGGGCACCCACGCGTCCATGCGCCGGGCCCGGTCGCGAACGAAGCCCTCGCCTTCGGAGCGGTCACGTCCGATCCATCCGTGGAGCGCGCCCTCGGTATCGAGAACGACCGCCCACCGCGCCGCCTCGGCTCCCAGGCGCCGGCGGGCTTCGGCCAAGGTGTCGTCGATGCCCACGACTGGGGGTGTCTCGAGATCGTCGGCCGTGATGGGCGTGACGCTGAGCCGCTTGAGGCCCCGGTCGGACCCGACGAAGTCGGCGACGAAATCCGACGCCGGTGCCCCGAGGATGGCGGCCGGGGTGTCGTACTGGGCCAGCACCCCGCCTTCGCGGAGGATGGCGATCCGATCGCCGAGATGCACGGCTTCTTCGATGTCGTGCGTGACGAAGACGATGGTCTTGTGGACGTCGCGCTGGAGACGCAAGAACTCCTCTTGCAGTCGGCTGCGGGTGATCGGGTCGATAGCACCGAATGGCTCGTCCATGAGCAGCACCGGCGGGTCGGCCCCGAGGGCTCGGGCCACGCCGACGCGTTGGCGTTGTCCGCCCGAGAGTTGACTCGGGTAGCGCTTGGCGAAGGTGGCGGGCGGAAGGCCGACCAACTCGAGCAGTTCACCAACCCTCGCCTTGACCCGCTGGCGATCCCATCCGAGCAACCGGGGCACGGTGGCCACGTTGTCGGCGATGGTCAGATGAGGGAAGAGCCCGACCTGTTGAATGACGTAGCCGATACGACGCCGGAGTTGCACGGGGTCGGCGTGGGTGACGTCTTCCCCGCCGAGGAGGATGCGGCCGCTCGTGGGCTCGATCAGCCGGTTGACCATCTTCATGGTCGTGGTCTTGCCGCACCCGGAGGGTCCGACCAACACGCACAACTCGCCTTCGGCGATCTCGAGGTCGAGGTGATCCACGGCCACGGCATCGCCGTAGACCTTGGTCAGCTGCTCCAACCGGATCATCCGGTCGACGCTAGCGTCGAGGCGATGCAGGCCCCGGGCGCCCTTCTCGCCTCGGGCGACCCGTGGATCCGGTGGAACTGGGTCGTCGGCCACACCGATGTCATCAGCGAACGTCTCATCGCTCACATCGAGCTCACCGCCATCACGCTGGCCATCGGTCTGGTGATCGCGGTGCCGTTGGGCGTCGCCTGCTTCACCTGGAAGCGGGTGTATCCGACCGTGCTCGGCGTGGCCGGCGTCATCTACACCATTCCGTCTCTTGCCTTGTTCGCGTTGCTGATCCCCTTCACGGGGTTGTCCCGGACGACGTCGATCGTTCCGTTGGTCAGCTACACGCTGCTGATCCTCGTTCGCAACGTCGTCGCCGGGCTCCAGTCGGTACCGGCCGAAGTTCGAGAATCTGCCACCGGGATGGGCTACTCGCCTCTACGGCAGTTGTTGCGCATCGAGTTGCCGATGGCCGTGCCGGCCATCATGGCCGGGGTTCGGATCACCTCGGTGACGACGGTGGGCCTGGTGACGATCACCTCGCTGATCGGGGAGAAGTCGCTTGGGCTCCTCATTCTCGACGGGCTCTACCGCGACTTCCGTACCCCGCTTGTGGTGGGCACCGCGTGCGTCGTCGGTCTCTCGGCCGTCGCCGATCTCGGGTTCCTCGGCATCGAGAAACTCCTCACTCCGTGGGCCAGGAAGCGGGCCTGACCTGTGGACTTTCTTCGCGCCGTCGCCTCCTTTCTCACGACGAGTGCCAATTGGTGGGGTGACGAGGGCATCGTCTCCCGGGTCGGCGAGCACGTGGGTATGTCGGCCCTCGCGCTCGTCACGGCAATGGCCTTGGCCCTCCCGGTCGGGCTCGTGCTCGGCCACACCGGGCGGGGCGGAACCCTCGCCATCAACATCTCGAACCTGGGGCGAGCGGTACCCAGCTTCGCCATCATCGTGTTGATGGCGTCGATCTTCGGGATCGGGGCCGAGCCGGCGTACATCGCCCTGGTGGCGCTGGCCGTGCCTCCGATGGTGACCAACACCTACACCGCAATCCAGGGGGTCGACCGCGAGGTGCGCGAGTCGGCCGTCGGCATGGGACTCACGGGCGGACAGGTCCTCCGACGGGTCGAGCTGCCCATGGGCCTGCCACTGATCATGGCCGGCATCCGGACCTCGGGGGTGCAGGTCGTGGCCACGGCCACGCTCGCCGCCATCGTGGGTTGGGGTGGGCTCGGCCGCTACATCATCGACGGCCTTGCCACCCGCGACTTCGAGGAGGTGTTCGTCGGAGCCATTCTCGTCGCATTGCTCTCTCTTCTCGTCGAGATCGGGCTGAGCCTGCTGCAGCGGGCGGTGGTTCCGGCGGGACTCCGCACCGGGCTGTCGTCGCCCCTTGTGGCCGACATCGACTAGCAAGGTTGGACCCAACCAAGGAAGGTAATTCATGCGGAAATCCCGTATCGGTGTCGTCGCCGCAGCGTTCGCGGCCGTGGCACTCCTGACGGGCGTGTGCGGCTCGGGAGACGGCAACGGTTCGACCAGTTCGGCGTCGGGCTCCGGCACCGGCGGCGAGGCAGCCGGCACGTGTTCGACGTTCTCTGGTGACGGCTCGCTCACCGTCGGAAGCACGAACTTCTCCGAGCAGGAGATCGTGGCCGAGATCTACACCCAGTGTCTCGAGGCGGCCGGGTATTCGGCCGACAAGAAGCTCAAGATCGGCTCGCGGGAGATCGTGCTCCCTGCCCTCCAGAAGGGCGACATCGACCTCTACCCCGAGTACGTCGGCACGCTCCTCACGTTCCTCGACGGGACACCGACGTCCGACGTCGACAAGACGGTGGCCGACTTGCAGGCTGCCCTCAAGGACAAGGGCCTCCAAGTCCTCACGCCGTCTCCAGCTCAGGACAAGAACGGCTTCGCCGTGACGAAGGCCACCGCTGACCGTCTCGGCCTCAAGAAGCTCTCTGACCTCGAGGGTAAGTCGCAGGACCTCGTCTTCGGAGCCGGTCCCGAGTGCGATCAGCGGCCACTGTGTCTGGTCGGCCTGAAGCAGACCTACGGGCTCGATTTCAAGTCGGTCAAGAAACTCGACTCCGGTGGTCCGTTGACCAAGGACGCCTTGGAGAAGGGCGACATCGACGTGGGTCTCATCTTCACCTCTGACGGGGCCGTCGCCGCCCGAGGGTTCGTGGTCCTCGAGGACGACAAGAACCTGCAGCCGCCCGACAACGTCGTGCCGATCGTGCGGACCGAGGTGCTCAAGGGCGATCTCGAGCCTCTGCTCAATGCCCTTTCGGCCGAACTCACGACCGAAGGCCTGTCTGAACTCAACAAGCAAGTCGACATCGACAAGGCCGACCCCGCCGACGTGGCCAAGACGTGGTTGACCGAGCACGGCTTCCTCGCTTCCTGACCGAGGCGTAGATCAGTCGAGCGGCAGTCGCTCCCCGGCCTCGATGGGGCCGGGGAGCCGATTGCCAGGCGGGGCCAACGGGCACGCCCATCGATCGCTGTAGAAGCACGACGGGTGGTAGGCGTAATTGAAATCCACCACCAGGGTTCCGCGGCCGCCACCGAGGTCGGCACCCTTGACGGTGTCGAGAAGGTAGCGACCGCCGCCATAGCTCGATCGGCCGTTCGTCGCGTCTCTGAACGGGAGGAAGACCCCGCCCCCGTACGACGTGAGCCAGTAGACGTCGAGATCGCCGACGGGCAGGTGGACCGTGCCGAACCGGCGGAAGGGTGCGGACTCCCCGGCGCTGTCCTCCACCGTCGTCCCGCCGACGGGCGTGGTCGTGGTGTCGACCACGACTTCGAACCGCAGTTCGCGCCGCCACGGCCAGTATTCCGGCGGGGGCCGGTCGTCGTCGATGGGCGAGTCGGGATGGGTGGCGAACAAGCGTCGGCGACCTTCGCGAAAGCGCGCCAGCGTCGCCGCCGGGTCGCCAGCGGTCTGTGACCTCACGTCCCGGTAGAGGTCTGCGATCTGACGGCGCCAGTCGAGCAGTGTGAGCGACATCAGGGCCGCTGCCCGGTGTATTGATCCCATGGCCAGGGATTGCCGGAGCCGTATCGGGTGATGCACGGGCCGGTCGGAGGATCGATACGGCCGAGGCTGCCGGGCGCGACGCGCAGCACGACCTGCGGGAAGAGGCGGGCGAAGGGATCCTGGTCGACATCACGACCGTCGGCGCCGAGGCGGAGGGCACCACCGAGGCGCGACCAGTCGACGAGGGCTGTCGAGACGGCCACCGGCCAGGGTCCGGCCAGACATCTCCGAATGGCGCCGGTGACGGCAGCATCATCGAAAGCCACATCGCCGTGATCGGGACTGCGACACCACGACAGCCACGTTGCCGGTCCGCCAGGGGCGACGATGCGTTCGTCGACCCGCAGGGCTCGATCGGTCGGGCGGGCGCCCTCGTCCCACACGTGGAGCCACCCGGCCCGCCGGCCGGCGACGGTCCGGAGTTCGACCGAGCGGTGCGCGGAAGGCTCGCTCCCGACGGCCACGTCGGCCCATCGCCAGCTCACCCCCCGGGGACTTCCCAGTCGGGACGCACAGACTGCGTCAGGCGGCGGAATCCCTGGCGCAGCTCCTCGCGGGTGGGGCGTCCCCAGAACCAATAACCGTTCCAGTACGCATCGACGGCCAAGTCGGGCGCCGGCCCGAGGAGGAACGACGCCGGGTAATACGGGTTGTACTTGGTGTCGGTGGTCTCGCGCAGGCCGAGTTGGTCGACGTAGCGACGGTCGGGGTCGCACAGGAAGGTCCACCGGGCACCGAGGCCGGCTCGGAATGCAGCCGTCACGCCCGGTTCGTCGATGCTGATCGACACGAAGCGCGTGTAGGCGACCTCGGCCTCGTCCTGAAGGGCGACCAGCCCGCGCAAGAACTGTTGTTCCTTCGGGCACCACCAACCCCTATAGAAGTGGACGAACGTGGGGTCGCCGCCCACTAGCGCCCGGAGCGAACGCAGGTTGCCGGCGTGGTCGACCAGTTCGAGTTCGGGGAAGTTGCCGCCGGGCTGCAGGTCGTCGCGCAGGGCCATCAAGCCATCCTGCCCGCTCGCCCCTGCAGCACGTGTGGCTCAGGCGGGTGCGATGGTGTCGTCGACCTTGTCGCGGCCGATCGTGCCGTCATCGATGAACCGGCGCTCGTCGTCGAGCTCCGTGCCTTCATTGACGGACTTACGGGTCGTGTCGATCCGCTCCTGGAGATCGTCGAGCTTGTCGTGTTCGGTGTCGGGATCCATGGTCAGTTCCTTCCGTTGGCGTTGACGAGGCGACCCACGGCCTCACGGCCAGCAGTGATGGCGCCGTCGAGGACGGCGATGGGAACACCGAAGAGGATGTTGAACGGCGGAACGTCCGGGATCAGCGGGTGGGGACGCGCCGGCGCCACCTTCTTCGCCGCTTCGAGCTTTTCGCCCATCTCCTCGAGTTCCTCCACCGTGAAGGCATCGCGCACCATCGTGAAGAGGTCTGTCTCCTCCTCTTCGACGTGGTGGCGGACGTTCTCGATCAGCACGGTGAACTTGGGCTTGAACCGCTCGTGGGTGGCGGGAAGCTTCTCGAGTTCGGACAGCACGACCTTGACGGCGTGGTGCTCCTCGAGCCCTTCGAGGACCACGAAGGCCCGCTCGTCGCCGAGCTTGGCCCGAATGGCCGGATAGAAGACCTGCTCTTCGATGGCCGCGTGGCGCGACAGGTGCTCGACCACAAGGTCGCGGACTCGCAGCAGCTCGCCGGTGTCGTCGGCGGCGGTCTCGAATCGGCGGAAGAGCTCTTCGACGTTGCCGTGATCCTGCTTGAGGAGGGTCAGCGCATTCATGACCCGTCCATTCCCGAGAACGGGTCAGGGGTAACCGGCCGCCGTGGAGAAGACGTGATCCCAGTCGGTGTCGGCGAGTCCGATCTCGCTCAGGCGGCGGTCGGCATCGGCGCGCGCTTCGGCGGCCGAGGGGTGGTTCGTGGCCTGCAAGCCCCACGCCAGCGCCAACCGGGTCAGCGCCTGGTTGAGTCGGTCACCCGTGGCATCGGCTTCGGCCACGGCGCCCCGAAGGGCCTCGATGCCCTCGTCTCGTCGGTCGAGCCGCACGAGGGCGAACCCGCGCCCGATGCCGGTGCCGATTCGATCCAGATACGTGCCTTGGGGAACTGACGACAGTTCGTCGACGAGTTCGAGGACGGCGTCGGCGTCGCCTGCCGCAGCCTCGGCGATCGCCAGCGCGGCGCCGGCGGCGTGACGGGCGCCAGGGGTGTGGGTCGCAGTGAAAGCTTGGCGCAGGATGTCGCGGGCGTGAGCCGGGCGGCCCAACTGCAACAGGGCCAACCCCCGTGGGACCTCGGCGTCGAAGCCGCCGGCGGCGTCGAGGGGACCTTCGAGCAGCTCTCCGAGCACGAACGCCCGGCTCGACTCGCCGAGTTGCACCGAGGCGCCGTTGCCGACCATCCGCCCGATGGTGCGGCCCTCGACGTCGAGTTCGCGCTCGGCCATGGCCGAAGCGGTGGCAAGGAGGTCGCGGCCCCGACGAAGCTCGCCACGGGCGATGAGGGCGCGGGCGAGTGTGGCCACCGATCGCAGCTCTCCGGTGGAGTCGCGGATCGATGCGAACAGGTCGCGCGCCTCGGCCGCTCGCTCGACCGCTTCCCCGGTCCGACCCAGCCACAGGCTCGTCGTTGCCAACAGGAGCCGCATCATCCCCTCGGCCCACGTGTCGCCACTTACCTCCCCGTGCTCATCGAGCACGCGGTGGGCCAACCCGTCCGCCTCCTCGAGGAAGCCCTCCTGGAGCCTGACCCAGCCGAGCAAGCCATAGGCCCACCCCAGGCCGGTGGTGTCGCCGATCTCGCCGAAGACCTCGATCGCCTGTTGGATCCGTCTCTTGCCTTCGGCGCTGTCGCCCGCGCTCATGGAGATCCACGCCATGTTCTGATGCGCCCAGGCCTCGCCTCTCCTGTCTCCCAAGTCCTTGAACAGGGCGAGGGCGGCCGCGATGTTGGCCTCGGCCGACGTGAGCCGACCCAGGAAGAGATCGGTCATTCCGCGAAGACGCCGGGCATCGGCTTCGCCCGGGGCGTCGCCGAGCGCTCGCCAGCGGTCGACGGCCTCGTCGAGGTTGGCCGCCGACTCATAGAGCGCGCCGTCACATTGTTCGATGTAGCCGCGGGCGGTGTAGGCCGCAGCGACAGCCCAGGCATCGCCAGCGGCTTCCGCCCCGGCCAGCGCGCTGGAGACGTCGCTGCGGGCCTCGTCGAGGTGGCGGAGGACGGCACGGGCGCGGGCCCGCTGGAGGAGGAATCGGCGACGTTGGGGAGCCCTGGTCTCGGGCAGGAGGTCGAGGGCTCGGGTGCAGAGTCGCTCGGCCACCGCCGGCGTCTCGCGGGACTCGGCCTTTGCGATCGAGCGATCGAGCCAGGTGATCGCCTCATCGAGGATGTTCGACGGGACACCCTCGACGCCGCCGAGATCGGCGTCGAGTTCCGCCGCCATGCCGAAATGGTGGGCGATCGCCTCGAGGAATTCCGACTCGCGTCCGCTCTCGGCTGCCTGCTGGCGGAGGAAAACGCCGAGGCGGGCGTGATGGCGGGCCCGCTCGCCTTTGGTCAGCGTCTCGTAGACCACCTCCCGCACGAGGTCGGATCGGAACGACCAGTCCATCCCCTCGGCCGCAAGGAGGTCTTTGGCAACCAGATGGTCGAGGTCGCGTCGCACGGCCCCGTCGATCGGTCCCGCCAATGCGCCAAGGGCCTCGAGTCGACCCACTCGACCTACGACGGCCGCATGGTCGAGCAGGCGGCGTTCCGGGTCGGGCAGGTTGTCGACCCGCGCCGCCACGAGCGCCCGCAATGTGGCCGGCAACTCGCCGGTGGGCCCGGCTTGATGGACCAGCCCGGCCAGTTCTTCGAGGAAGAACGGATTTCCACCACTGCGCTCGAGGACGGCGTCGACGAGGGTGGCGGCTGGCTTGCCTTCGAGCAGGCGGACCAGCAACTCTTCGGCCCCGGCGCGATCGAGGGGGTCGAGGTGGATCGCGACGAGGTTGTGCCTCCCCGGCGTCGGCGCCCACCTCTCGGACACCTCGGGCCGACCGGTGACCACGCACGCGAAGGGGAGCCCGCGCATGCGATCGGGGAGCGAGTCGAGGAGTTCGAGCACGAGCGGGTCGGCCCAGTGGGCCTCACTCACGCTGAGGATCACCGGCCGGCGCAGGGTCATGTTCTGGAGGAGCCCCACGAAGGAGTGGATTGCCTCCTCGCGGGCACGGGCTGGCTCCATCTCCGAGAGCGCAGAGCGGATACCCAACAGATAGCTGAGGCCCTCGAGCGCCTTGAGGACGCGATCGGAGTCGCGGTCCATGCGAAGGCCCCACGCCACCTTGCGATGGATCTTGCCCCGGGCCTCGTCGACGCTGTCGGCGAGATCGAGGCCCATCGCCTGGCGGACGGCTGACGCGATCGGCCACCAGATGTTGGCTTCGCCGTAGGGGACGCAGCGGCCCTCGAGCACCGTGGCCGAGTGTTCGGTGGCGGCGCTGGCGTTGAGTTCTTCGGCCAAGCGGCTCTTCCCGATGCCAGCCTCGCCGGTGAGCAGTACGAACTGCGGCCGTTTGCGCTGAAAGGCCATCGTGACCGTGGCGCACAGGATTTCCATCTCGGCGTCGCGACCGATCAGCGGCGTCCGGGCCCGGCGTCGCCGGTGGCCGGGGGGCACGAGCGCTTCGACGGCCACGAACGCATTGACCGCTTCGTCTCGGCCGCGCACGTCGACGAGGCCGGCCGGCTCGTAGCTCACCACCTCGGCCGTCTCGGTGTGGGTCGCCGGACCGACCAGCACCTGTCCCGGCTCGGCGGCCGTCTGGAGCCGGGCCGCCACGTTGACGGTGTCTCCCATGGCGGTGTACTCGCCACCGGCACGCAGCGCTCCGACGAGGACCTCGCCGCTGTTGACGCCGATGCGCATCCGCACGGGCGCGCCGAGTTCTCGGCTGAACGCGGCCAACGTCTGCTGCATCTGCAGTGCGGCCCGGACGGCGCGCTCGGCGTCGTCCTCGTGGGCGACCGGGGCGCCGAACAACGCCATGATCTGGTCGCCGACGATCTTGTCGACTCGCCCCCCGTGGGTGCCGATGTCGGCCACGAGCCGCTGGAACGCCGTGTCGACGAGGTTCTTCAAGCGTTCAGGGTCGGCGCCCTCGGCGAAGCCCGTGAACCCGACGAGATCGGCGAAGAGGATGGTGACGACGCGTCGCTCCTCGGCACGAGCGAGGAGGGCGTGGCCACAGGAGGGACAGAACCGCGACCCTTCAGGAACCGACGCCCGACACGATGGGCACTCCACGGCCGCAGCGTAGGTCGGTGCGCTACTTCACGACGAGCGCGTTGGGAGGCGACGCGACGCCGCTGCGCACTCGGAGCGGAGCGGACGTGAAGAAGCCCTCGTAGACCCCGTCGGCGGCGCAATCCTCAGCCAGCGCGTCGAGGTCCCAGAGTTCGCCGAGGGGCAGGCCGAGCATCGGGAGCAGGGCGAGGTGGAGGAAGAACTCGTAGCTGCGCTCCGGCGCCGACCGGAGTTCCTCGCGCTGGTGCCTGGCTCAGGTGGCCCCCCAGAGGACAGGCCTCGACGGCCGGGTTGTCGGCCCCGATGGCGGCGACGTGGTGGTTCCAGAGCCACCGCAACATGTCTTGGCTAGGACGGAGGCCCGGTGCGTGGAGCTGGGCGGGCAGGGCGTTGCGGGTCTCGATGTCGGCGTTTCGGTACCAGGTCGTCCACCCCGTTCGGAGTAGGAGCACGTCGCCCGTGTCGATCGTGGTGCCCTGCGCGGCGAGGGTGCCGTCGAGATCCTCGGGAGTGATGAGCTCGGAGGTGCCGCCGTCGATGGGCCTTCCGATGGATTCGCGCCACCGCGCCACATCGACGAGCACGGCACGACCGGCGAGGCCGCGTTCGGCCCACCACTGGATGCCGTGGTCGGCGTCGGCCACGCCGTTGTAATGGCCGTGGTGGTTGCGGACGTGGCGAAACCCGTCCCACTGACTGCCGCTCTGGGTGTTGAAGTGGAGGACGTCGTCGTGTCCGCCTTCGCCCAGCACCTCGTGTGCCGGCACCTGCCGGCCGAACAAGGGCGGATCGGGAAGGTCGTACTCGAGGTTCAAGGCAAAGGTCAGGCCCTTGCGGACGAGCCCGGCGGCGGCCTTGATGCGCTCGGCCGTCAGCAGGTTGAGACAACCGAGGCGGTCGTCGTCGCCCCAGAGGCTCCACGAGGAGCCCGGCGGGAGGCCGGCCCGAATGGGCAGGTCGTCGTACTCGGGCAGCGAGGGCTCGGCCATGGCGCGGACGATAGCTTCCGTTCATGTCCCTCGACCCGACCGTGGCCCGCAAGACCTGGCGGACCCTCGAACCCGTGCACGGCCTGATCTACTTCGCGCCCGAGGCCGGCGAGGCCTACGAAGCGCTCGGGCTGCCCCCGGGGATGGGCGGATACTTCGCGTCGAGAGCGGCGGCCATGGGTCCTGTGTCGGCCGAGGTAGTGGTGTCGACCTTCTTCAACTTCCATCCCGCCTTCGTGGCCGAGACGATCCCGTCGGCGTGGAACACCGCGTCCCCCGAGGCGATTCTTGCGTCTCGGTTCGGAGCCGCTGAGCGGGCCCTCAGGGCACGGCTGGGCGATCTGGCCGAGGGACCGGCGATCGAGGAGGCAGCCACGCTCGCCCGCCGCGCCGCCGAGGAATCGACCCGCTGGCTCGAAGGCCGACCGCTCTTCGCTGCCCACGCCGCCCTCGACTGGCCCGACGACCCCCTGATGGTGCTCTGGCACGCGCAGACGCTGTTGCGCGAGTTCCGCGGCGACGGCCACATCGCGGCGATGACCGTCGAGGGTGTGTCAGGTGTCGAGGCGCTGATCATCCATGGCGCCACCGGCGAGGTGCCGCCCAAGACACTTCGATCGAGCCGTCGGTGGCCGGCCGACGAGTGGGCCGCGGGTGAAGAGCGGCTTCGGGCCCGGGGTTGGCTCGACGCGAGCGGAGCGCTGACCGACGCCGGCCGCAACCACCGTCAATGGGTCGAGGACCGCACCGACGCGCTGGCCGCTCCGGCGTACGAAACGCTCGGTGAGGATGGCTGTGAGCGGCTCCGCGGCCTCGGTCGTCCCCTGTCCCGGGCGATCGTCGAGTCCGGCGGGTTCGGGTTCCCCGCCGCCGACTGATCCGTCGCCTGCTGGACCGCCTCGGGCCTCAGCCCGCCTGGTCGGCGTCGACGAAGTCGACAGCGACGCTCCCGGTGGCCTTGGCCCGCAACAGCGTCGCCACCTCTTGGTGCGCGGGGTGGACCTGATAGGCCTCGAGCCCGGCCAGGTCGTCGAAGGTGGCGACGAGTGCGAAGTCGTGCGCTCGTGTCGATTCGACCACGTTGGCGCCGGCTCGCATGGAGCGAAGTGTGGGCACGACGTCGAGCAGACCGACGAGGCGCCGCCGGCACTCGGCGAGATGCGCATCGCTGGTATCGCTCAGAGTGAAGGTGACGATGTGGACGATCATGCCGGCACCTCGGCCAGCCAGTCGTCGACCAAGCGACGCGAGATCGACAACGCCGGAGGCAGACCAACGGCACCGTGGGTCAACTCCTCCCGTGTGTACCAGCAAGCATCGACCAGTTCGTCGGGGTCGGGAGCGAGCTCGTCGCTCGAGGCGTCGGCGCGGAATCCGAGCATGACCGACGCCGGGAACGGCCACGGCTGGGACGACTGGTACTGCACCGAATCGGGCTCGAGGTCGATGCCAGCCTCCTCCTTGACCTCGCGAACGACGGCATCCTCGAGCGACTCACCGGGCTCGACGAACCCGGCCAGTACGGAGGCGAAGCCGGCCGGCCAGTTGGGGTTGCGGCCGAGGAGCGCTCGGTCGTCGTGCGTGACGAGCACGATGATGGCGGGATCGGTGCGGGGGAAGTGCTCGCGCCCGCATCCGTCGCAGCGACGGCGGTGGCCGGCCCAGTCGGCGATCGTTTCCGACCCGCACTGTCCGCAGAACCGGTGGGTGGCGTGCCATGTGGCAAGCCCGGTCGCCATCGCCAGAAGGTTGCCGTCGAGCGGCGACAGCAAGGTGGCGACCTCTCGCAGTCCGGCCAACCGCGCTCGCCTCACCGAGGTCGGCGGGCCCATCTTTGGGGTCGAGGTCGACTGCGAGATACACGACCCCCTCGGACTGGCCGAGCAACCACACGTCGTCGAGGTCGCGTCCAAGGTCCTCGAGTCGGGGATGGAGCAGCGTCGAAGGATCGTCGGCGCACACGCAGACTCGACCGCCACACACCGGCACGATGCGGGCTTCGTGCGCGGCGGCGACGGCGTCAGCCACTCGCTCGGGTTGGCGCCGGATGAGCCCGAGGCGATCGAGCCCGGCGGTGCTGAGGGGGTTGGTCGAGCGGGGCATGTCGGAGTTCTTACTCGCCCGACTGCCAGCCGCGCCTGCCACCGTAGGCTCGGCGGGATGACGACCACTGCGCCGTTTGGATCTTGGGCCTCTCCGATCTCCTCCGACCTGTTGGTAGCTGGGGCAGTGCGGCTCGGGCAGTTGTCGGTGGCCGGCGACGACGTGTACTGGGTCGAGGGACGTCCGGAAGAGGCGGGCCGCCAGGTACTCGTCCGCCGGACTTCGGCCGGCGACGTCACCGACCTCGTCCCGCCTGGCTTCGGCGTGCGCACGCTGGCCCACGAGTACGGCGGGCTCGCGTACGGCGTGGCGCCGGATGGCTCGATTTACTTCTCGAACTTCGAAGACCAACGGGTGTACCGGATCGACCCGCCAGCCGGAGCGCCGGTGGCGATCACCGCCGAGCCGTCGATCGCCCGCTCGGTTCGCTACGCCGACCATGCGGTTTCACCTGATGGCCTGTGGCTGCTGTGCGTACGCGAGCGCCACCTCGGAGCGTCGGCCACCGAGGTGGTCAACGACATCGTGGTCTTGTCGCTCGACGACGACGCGTCGCCGACGGTCGTGGCCGAGGGCCACGACTTCTTCGCCGCCCCCCGGTGGTCGCCTGACGGTCGCTCGTTGTGCTGGTTGCAGTGGGACCACCCCGACATGCCCTGGGACGCGACCGTGTTGTGTTCGGCGTCGTTCGAGGTGGGGTCGACCGGACACGTGACGGTGGCCGACCTGTCGGTCGTCGCCGGCGGGCCGGGCGAGTCGGTGTCGCAGCCGCGGTGGTCGCCCTCGGGCGAACTCCATTTCGCGTCGGACCGGACGGGCTGGTGGAACCTCTATCGCGCCGGCGCTCCGGTCGCACCCGACCAAGCCGAGTTCTCGGGACCGGACTGGATCTTCGGCCAGCATCGCTACGACTTCGCCGCTGACGGAACGTTGGTGACCGTCCGCTCGGTGCGCAACCTCGACGAGGTCGGGGTTGTGGGCGCCGACGGGTTCCGAGCCGTCGAATCCCGGTTCACCTCGATCAGCGCGCTGTGGGCCACCGACGGCGGTGACCTCGTGGCGTTGGCCGCCTCGCCCCGTGAGCCCGGGGCGGTCGTGCGCTTTCCTCTGGCCGGTGGTCGACCCGAGGTGTTGAAACGGAGCCGGACCCTCGATCTCGACGCTGCAGTGATCTCCGTCGCCGAGGCGATCGAATACCCGGTGGGCGGCGGCGACACGGCGCACGCCTTCTTCTATGCGCCCACGAATCCCGACTTCGTCGGTCCGGTCGGCGAGCAGCCTCCGCTCATCGTGTTGAGTCACGGCGGTCCGACGTCGGCCACCACGTCGGCCCTCGACGTCGGCATCCAGTTCTGGACGAGTCGCGGGTTCGCCGTGGTCGACGTCAACTACGGAGGCTCGACGGGTTACGGACGGGCCTACCGCGATCGCCTACGTGGGTCGTGGGGCGTCGTCGACGTCGACGACTGCGTCGGTGCGGCTCGTTGGCTGGCAGCCGAAGGTCGCGTCGACGGGCACCGATTGCTGATTCGGGGCGGTTCGGCCGGTGGCTACACCACGCTGGCGGCTCTCACCTTCCGCAATGACTTCGCCGCCGGCGCGTCGCACTACGGGGTGGCCGATGCCGAAGCCCTGGCCGCCGACACCCACAAATTCGAGAGCCGCTACCTCGACGGACTCATGGCTCCCTATCCCGAGGGACGAGACGTGTACGTCGCCCGGTCACCCATCCACCACACCCACCTGCTCGACCGGCCGATGATCCTCTTCCAAGGCCTCGAGGACGAGGTGGTGCCACCGATCCAAGCCGAGATGATGGCCGGAGCGTTGCGAGACAAGGGCATCCCCTTCGCCTACCTCGCGTTCGAGGGCGAGCAGCACGGCTTTCGGAAGGCCGAGACGATCAAGCGGGTGGCCGACGCCGAACTCTGGTTCTACGGCCGGGTGCTCGGATTCACGCCGGCGGGCGAGATCGAGCCGGTGGTGATCGAGAACGAAGACGGCCTCGGCTGAGGTCGACCCGCCGGTTGTGGGCGTGTTCAGCGGCCCCTTCTCGAACGGCGTGGGGGCGGTGGGGCTCGAACCCACGCGCTTCGGCTTAAAAGGCCGCTGCTCTGCCAACTGAGCTACACCCCCCGGACGTTCCCGGTGATCCCCACGAAAGTACGCGACAAGGCGCGGCCCCGACGACTCCTGGGCGGCCCACCCCTGCGTCCTTTCCGGCGCGAACGGTCGTTCTGGCGCGTTGTCGCGCCGGGAAGGTGGTGGGGGGTGGCGCTGGGTAGCGTGGCTTCATGCAGCCAGACCAGGCCCGTGAGCTCCTCGACCAGGAGCGCCAGCGTCTCGAGGGGATCAAAGAAGGGCTCGACGACGTGCGCGGTGAGTCGCAACAGGAGTCGCTCGACGAGTTGAGCTCGTACGACCAACACCAGGCCGACGTCGCCACGGAGACCTTCGACCGGGAGAAGGACCTGACGATCCTCGACAACATCGAGGGCGAACTGGCCGACGTCGAACATGCGCTCACTCGCATCGACGATGGTTCCTACGGCACCTGCGAAGCGTGTGGAAAGCCGATCGGCGACGACCGACTCGAGGCCCTTCCGGCGACGCGGTTCTGCCTCGAAGACCAGGGTGCGGCCGAGCGTGAGCTGCGCACGTCGGCTCCCCACGAGATCGTCGACGACGACGCAGCTGAAGGCTCGGCTGGCCGCTGATGAATCGTCGAACCGGAGCGGTCGCCGCCGGCGCCGTGGTGCTGCGCGGCGGGCGCGGGAGCGGCCAGCCTGCGCGACCAGGACACCCGTCACGGCATCGAGCGCCGGCTGCGCATCATGCGCCTCACTGCCCGACGCGGTGTGCACTTCGGCATCAACAAGGTGCGGGGCCGCAACGCCACCGAGGCCGAGCGGGCCGCACTCGACGAGCAGTTCGCCATCAAGACGGCCCAAGATGTGGCCGCCGTCTTGGGTGGGATGAAGGGCGCCATCATGAAGGCCGGGCAGATGCTCAGCTTCATCGCCGATGGCCTCCCCCCCGAGGCCCAAGCCGCGTTGGCCACCTTGCAACAAGACGTTCCGCCCATGGCGCCGAGCCTCGCCGCCGGCGTCATCCGCTCTGAGTTGGGCGACGACCCAGAGAAGATCTTCCTCGAGTGGAACCCCACGCCACTCGGTGCGGCCAGCATCGGCCAGGTCCACAAAGCCGTCACCCGCGACGGCCGCATCGTGGCCGTGAAGGTGCAGTACCCGGGTGTCGACAAGGCGATCAAGAGCGACCTCGACAACGCAGAGATGCTCTACGGCATGTTCGCGAGTTTTGCCCTCCGCAACCTCGACGTGAAGTCGTTGGTCGACGAGCTTCGCGAACGTATGGCCGACGAACTCGACTACCGGCTCGAGGCCAGCCTCCAGACCGAGTTCGCCGAGCGGTACGACGGACACCCGTTCATCCGGATCCCCAAGATCGTCCCCGAACTGAGCACGCAGCGGGTGCTGGTGAGTGAGTGGGTCGACGGTCTTCGGTTCGACGACTTCATTGCCACCGCCGACGAGGCCACCCGCCAGAAGGCGGCCGAGGTGATGTTCCGATTCGCGCAGGGAGCCATCCAGCATCACCACGTGTTCAACGGCGACCCCCATCCGGGCAACTACATCCTCCACGACGACGGCACGGTCACGTTCCTCGACTTCGGGCTCGTCAAGCGTTGGGGCCCGGGTGAGCTCGAGAGCCTGAGTGGCGGTGCTCGACTGCATCCTCGACCGCGACATTCCGGGCACCATTGCCGCCGCCATCGAGGCTGGGTTCCTGCCCGCCGATCACGGCCTCGACCCGCAGCACGTCTTCGATTACGTCTCGGGTCCCTACGGCCCCTTCATGGTCGAGGAGTTCACCTACACCCGAGACTGGACCTCGAAGGCTCTCCAGACGGTCGTCGACGTGCAGGGCCAGTTCGGCGACGTCATCCGACTGCTCAACATGCCCACGTCGTACGTCATCCTCGATCGTGTTGTGTGGGGAATGTCAGCGCTGCTTGGACGGCTCCACGCGACCAACCACTGGCGGGCCTTGTTGGCCGAATACCGCAAGGGCGCGCCGCCCGCAACCGAGCTTGGCCGGATCGAGCAGGAGTGGCGAAGCTCTCGCCCGGCGGCGCGGTAGTCGGTTACCTCCGCAAGTACGTCGTCGCCCCTCGCTACCGCCAGGGTCAGCGGCTGGCCTTGACGGCGGCCGACGGCACCGCGTTGACCGCGTACCGCCTCCCGGGACCGTCGGACGCCCCGTGCACGGTCGTGCTCGTCCACGGGTTCGTCAACTGGTCACGCACTCCGGCCATCCACTCGTTCGCCGAGTTGCTCGCTGACGACGTCGAGGTGATCGTTCCCGACTTGCGGGGCCACGGGCGCTCAGGTGGGGAGTGCACGTTCGGTCATCACGAACCGCTCGATGTCGCCGCCGCCGTCGCCGCTGCCGACCCGGGCCGCCCCGTGGTGACCGTCGGCATCAGCCTCGGCGGCGCCGCCGTGCTACTCCACGCGGGCTCTTCGCCCGGCGCGGTGGCCGGCGTTGTCGCCATCAGCGCCCCCATCGGATGGGGCGACCTCGGCACCGCCGGCGCTCGCCTCGTCGAGCGCTGGGTCGCCACCCGGACCAGCCGGTTCGTGTTGCGCGCCCTCCTGCGCACCCGGCTCAAGGCGGGGCCGAGCGACGTTCCCGATCCCGCTGGGGTTGTGGCCTCCATCGCCCCGGCCTTCACGATCGTCGTCGCCGACCCTGACGACTGGTATTTCGGCCCCGAGCACGCGGAGAGGCTGCACGAGTGGGCTCGATCACCAAAGGAACTGTGGTGGTACGCAGGCGCCGGTCACGGCACGGACCTGCTCACCACAGCGTTCGCTGCGCGGCTCCTGACGGCGATCGAGGGGCATCTGGCGGATCGGGCCGCAGCGTCGGGTCCTTCATCCGCGGGACCGGCGGGGCCTTGACCGCCGGACTCTCGACATCGTCGCGATGGTGGTCGCCGTCGCCGTCGCCGTCGTCGTCGCTCTTGGCGATGAGATACCCGCGAGCCCGCTCGGACCGGGGATAGCGGTCGACCAGCGCCCAGAAGTCGGCGCCATGCCCGCCCACCACGAGGTGGGCCAGTTCGTGGACGATCACATAGTCGACGACCCAGGCGGGAAAGCCGGCCATGCGGCTCGAGAGGCGAATGGTGCGGTCGGCTGGTGTGCACGAGCCCCAGCGCCATTCCTGGTTGTCGACCCAACGGATCGAAGCCGGTTGCGGAAGGGAGTAGCGGGCGGCCAGCACCTCGGCCCTCGCCCCGAGATCGATGGGGGCCGTCGCAGCCCGTCGCTCGAACCGCGACACCATCTCGGCCACCCAGTTGGCCTCTTCCTTGGCCGACATCCGGGCCGGGATCGACACCTGCACGACGCCGTCGACCAGGCGGGCCTGCACCGTCTTGCGGCGCTTGGGGCTGCGGATGACCTCGTGGCGCACGCCTTGAACGTACCGGCCCGGCACGACGAGATCGCCCATCCCGCTGCCGGCCATCCCGGGAGGGGGCCGGCGGGGTTACTCGGTGGGGGGCCGGGTGACGAGCTCGGCTTCGAGGGGCACGAAGCGATCGCCCGCAGTGAGGCCGTCGTCGCCCACGAGCAACCACCGTCCACCGAGGTTGGGGGTCGCCGGACCGGGTTCGACACCGAGGCTGCGCTCGATGGCGCGGATCACACCTCCGTGGCTGATCACGAGCAGTCGATCGTCGGCGAACTGATGGGCCAGTGCGACAAGTGCGGGCCGCGTGCGGGCCAGCAGGTCGGAGTCGGACTCGCCGTCGGGGATGGCGAGCAGCCGGTTGGTGCCGGTCTCGAACGCGTTGGGATATACGGTCAGCAACTCCTCGATCGTCTTGCCCTCGAATGCACCCACGTGGCGTTCGCGTAGGTCGGGCTCGCAGACGACGTCGGCATCGATCCCGAGTCCCGCAGCGAGAATGGCGGCGGTGTCGCGAGCCCGGGCGAGGTCGGACGCGGAGACCCGCGTGAGGGAGAACGCGGTGGAGGTGATCGGCAGCGTCGACTGCTTGACGGCGTCCACGTTCGGAGAGGGGAGCGTCGGCCCACCCCTGCCAACGGCGTTCGGCGTTCCACGTGGTCTCGCCATGGCGAAGGAGCAGGAGCGGGATAGCCACGGTCGGGAAGTCTCGCGTAGCGTTGTGGCCCCATGAGTCGACGCCCTCGCGCCGCTGAAGCGACCGGCTAGGTCAGGCGTTGGCCACGCTCCGCCTGTTCGCTGCCGCCCGCGAAGCTGCGGGGACGGGGCGGGTGACGATCGACGCCGCGACGGTGGGAGCGGTGCTGGCCGAGGCCGAGCGTCGGTTCGGAGCCTCGTTCGCCGCCGTACTGCCCACCTGCCGGGTGTGGGTCAACGGCGATCCCGCTGGGCTGAACGAGGCCGTCGCCACCGACGACGAAGTGGCAGTCCTCCCGCCGGTGTCTGGTGGTTGACGCCGCGCCGGCCTTGCTCGAGCGCATGCGGCCCAAGCGACGCCGTGCCGGGTCCAAGCCCCTGACGGCCGACGACAAGAGCCGAACCGCTCGCTCGCTCGCGTTGTTGCCGACGGCCGACGTCGACGGACCGCGGGTCCGCCTCGGCCTCGCGTGGGCTGTGGTGACGGTGGCGGCCACGATGGCAGGCCCGTTCGTCGCGACATCGGTGTTCGTTGTGGTCGCACTTGGCGCCGCGGGACAGGCGTGTCGATCCTGGCGAGGCCTGCCCCGTCGCCCCCTCCGACCCGTCGCCATCCTCGGCGCGCCGGCCGTGACCGTTGCCGCGTTGTTGGGCCCCTTGGCGGTCGTCGCTGTCGCCGTCGCGGTCGCCGTCGCCGCTGTCGTGGGATGCCGGATGCGACCCGTGCCGGCCGACGAGCGGATCACGATTGCCATCGCCGTGCTGATCGGCGTCGGTGCGGCGTGCCCGACCCTCCTCCTCACTCGCCTCGGCCTCGTGCCTGCTTTGGTCTTCCTGCTCTCGATCCACGCCTGGGACGCAGGCGCCTTCATCGTTGGTTCCGGAGCCCGGTCGCGCTGGGAAGGTCCGGTGGCGGGACTGGCGACCGTCGGGGCGCTCTCGCTGGCGGTGGCCGCGCTGCTCGTGCCGCCATTCCGTGGGGCCAGTCCTTGGATCCTCGCCGGGGTGGTCGGTTTCCTGGCGCCGGCCGGCACCGCGGTGGCCACCGCGCTGCTGGGACGGCGGGTCGCCGCCGTCCCCGTGCTGCGTCGGATCGATGCCCTCTTGGTCGCCGGTCCCGTGTGGGCGGCGGTGGGCAAACTCTTGCTCGATCTCCCGCGGTAGCCGCCCTCCTACTACCTCGGCGTTCTCGTCGAACGCGGCCCGGAGACGAGGGCGGGCAGGTCGTCGAGTCGGATCCCGGCGAGGGAGTCGATGACAGCGTCGGCGGCCGACAGGTCGAGGGCTCGGGTGAGGTCGTGGGGCACGGCCACGCAACGCAGCCCAGCCGCCTTGGCTGCGGCCACGCCGTTGGGCGAGTCCTCGAAGGCGACTGCGCTCGCCGGGTCGACCCCGAGTCCGGCGCAGGCCCGGAGGTAGAGGTCGGGCGCTGGCTTGGCCGGGCAGGTGCCGTCGAAGACGGCAATGTGCGCGAAACGATCAGCGAGCCCGACCTGGGCGACGAGGGGGCCGACCCAGTCGAGGTCGGAACTCGAGGCGATCGCGGTGGGGATGCCGGCGGCGTCGGCGTCGTCCAACAGGTCGACGACGCCGGGCAGCGGCGCGAGGAGGGCGGCGATGGCGGGCCAGTGCCGAGCCCGGCGACGAGTGGTGGCGAGATCGGCGTCGAAGCCGGCGCCGACCCGCCGGCCCAACTCGTCGAGAGGGTCCCAGCCGCCGACGGTGCCGATGCACTGCACCCATTCGTCAAGCGCAAGCACGTGGCCGTACTCCTCCCACGTCGCCCGCCATGCCTCGAATTCGACCCGCTCGGTGTCGGCGATCAGCCCATCGAAGTCGAAGATCAACGCATCGACCGAGGTCGGGGACGAAGGTTGCGCCATCGGGCCAGCGTACGGGTCGGTACGATCGCACCCATGCCCGCTGATCGCCTCGAGCGCGTCCTTGCCGACGAATACGCCGCCGGCCTGGGCGACCTCCCGATGGCCGAGGTCCGTTTGCGTCGAGCCCAGTGCCAGGAGGTCGAGCTCGGCCTCTCGTATGCCCGGCGTCTGGTGCAGGGTCGCCTCGACATCATCCAGGCCGAACTCGCCCACCGTCGCGGTGGCGGCGAACGCTCGGCCGTTGCCAGCCTCGTCGAGCAACTCAAGACCGGCAGCATGCTCGGCGATCAGAGCCGGCCCGCCGGATTCGGCCGGCTTCCCACCTTCCTCGCCCCCGACGCGGCGGCCGACGAGTTGACCGATGAGATCGAGGAGGTCGTCGACCACGAGTCGCTGGCGTCTCTGCCCGATCTTTCCGACGACCAGGTCGAGGCGATGGCCGACCGGCTCACGACGCTCGAGCGAAGCCTGAGCGATCGACGACGCAAGATCTTCGACCGCATCGACGCCTTCCAGGCCGAGATCGTGGCCCGATACAAATCCGGTGCGGTCAGCACCGACGAGTTGTTGGCATAGCGGGACGGATGGACGACGAGACCGATCGGGCGCATGATCTCGGTTCATTCATCCGCGAGCAGCGCAACAGCGCCCGGCTGAGCCTCCGCCGGCTCTCCGATCTGGCCGGGATCTCGAACCCGTACCTCAGCCAGATCGAGCGGGGGTTGCGGAAGCCGTCAGCCGAGATCCTCCAGCAGATCGCAAAGGCACTTCGCATCTCGGCCGAGACGCTCTATGTCCAGGCGGGCATCCTCGAGGACCGCCACGGCGAGCACGATCTCGTGGGCGAGATCCTCCGCGATCCGTTCATCACCGAAGACCAGAAGCAGACCTTGATCAAGGTGTACGCGTCCTTCCGGCGCGAGAACGATCCACACGAACCGGAAGAAGACCCGCCCTCGGCGGGTTGAGGTTTTCCGTGCGCTCCCTCGCCGTGCTCTCCATGCACACCTCGCCATTGGCTCAGCCAGGAACCGGTGACGGCGGCGGCATGAACGTCTACGTCCGGGAGCTCGCTTCGGCGCTGGCCCGAGCTGGCGTGCGCTGTGAGGTGTTCACCCGGGCCTACGACCCAGACCTGCCTGCCACCATCCAGGTCGAGCCCGGGCTGGCCGTCCACCACGTGCCGGCCGGTCCTCTCGGGCCGGTGGCCAAAGAGCGGCTCCACGGGCTGGTGCCCGAGTTCAGCGACGCGGTGCTCCAGCGCCTCTCGACAGGCCCCGGCGTCGACGCTGTCCACGCCAACTACTGGCTCTCGGGCATCGCCGGCCACCGGGTCAAGCACGAACTCGACCTGCCGCTCGTGTCGACCTTCCACACCCTCGACCGGGTCAAGGCCGAGGTCGACCTTGCTGACGACAGCGAGCATCGCAGCGAGGAGGAGGCGCGCATCATCGGCTGTTCCGACGCCGTGCTCGCCTCGTGCGACGACGAGGTCGCCCAACTCGTACGTCTCTACGGGGCCGACCCCACGCGGGTCGAGGTCGTCGCCCCGGGTGTCGATCACGCATTCTTCGCCCCCGGGCAACAGGCCCAGGCTCGCCGGGCGGTCGGACTCCCGGAGGCGGGCCGCATCCTCCTGTTCGTCGGTCGCATCCAGCCGCTCAAGGGCCTCGATGTCGCCATCGGCGCACTCGCCGAGGTCGCCGAGGCTCACCCCGACGCCACCCTCGTCGTCGTCGGCGGTCCGAGCGGGCCGAGCGGCGCTGCGGAGATGGATCGCATGCAGGCGCTGGTGGCCGACCTCGGACTGGCGCCGAGGGTTCGGTTCGTGCCGCCTCAGGCCCACGAACTCCTCTCGACGTTCTATCGGGCCGCCGACGTGGTGCTCGTCCCCAGCCGCTCCGAGTCGTTCGGTCTCGTCGCCCTCGAGGCCGCGGCCTGCGGGATCCCTGTGGTTGCGTCGTCGGTCGGCGGTCTGACCAGCCTGGTCGACGACGGGCACACCGGGTTCCTCGTCGAGGGCCGCGAGCCGGGGGCGTTCGCGATCGCCGTCGACAAGATTCTCGGCGATTCGCGACTGGCTGCGGCGATGGGCGCGGCGGCGGCCACCCGAGCGCGGGGCTACACCTGGTCAGTGGCGGCCGAACGTCTGGTACGCCTCTACGGTCAACTCACCTCCCGCCAGCTGGTGGAATGCCCGTAGACCCGGCCTCGCCGAATCAACTCGACGAGCTGGGCACGCTGATCCGCACCTGGGCCGAGTCGGCGAGGGAGTCCAACGATCTGGTGCTCGCCGTCGATCAACTTCCGCGGCCCGACGCCACCGGAGACCGGCGCTGGTTCATCCGGTTGGCGGGAGAGGAGAAGCAGGTCACCACGATCTGGTTCCACCTCCGCGAGCGGACCCTCCACTTCGAGACCCAATTCATGCCCGGGCCCGAGGAGGACCGCGAGGCCCTGTTCGAATACCTGTTGCGGCTCAACAACAAGCTGTTCGGGGTGAGGTTCGCCATCGGCGACGAGGATGCCGTCTATCTCGTTGGACAGTTGCCGTGGTCGGCCGTCGACGAGGACGAACTGGACCGGATCGTGGGCTCGGCGTACGCCTACACCGAGCAGTACTTCCGGCCCGCCATGCGGATCGGTTATCGCTCGAAATTCCGGGGCTAGCAGGGCACTTGTTGCGCCTCCCGACCGCCGGTACGGTGGGCTTCGACAGGCCCGAGGGGCGGATCACCGGCATTCGTTCGGGGAAGTGCGAATGACGGCGAGAGGTTCCTCGGGCCTCGTCGCGTCCCCGCCGCCGTTCGCCGTGATCGTGGCCATCACGCTGACAGGAATCATGGCCAACACGCTGGTGACGCCGGCCACGCCCGACATCGTCGAGGACTTCGGCGTCGGGGTCTCGGGCGTGGGCCTGTTGCTGGCCGCGGCCACCGCGCCCGGCATCGTCCTCGCCCCGGTCATCGGGGTGTTGGCCGACCGCTACGGCCGCCGGCGAGTCGTCGTGCCCTGCCTCGCCCTGTTCGGTCTCGCCGGCGGGGCCGGCGCATTCGCCCCGTCATTCGACGTGTTGTTGGTGCTCCGCCTCCTCCAGGGAGCGGGCGCCGCCGGACTCATCAACCTGGCCGTCGTCATCATCGGCGACCACTGGGACGGGGCCGAGCGGGCCCGCCGCATCGGGCGCAATGCGGCGTCGCTGACCGCGTCGATCGCCGTGCTGCCCCCTCTCGGCGGCCTCCTGGCGTCGCTGGGCGGCTGGCGGTGGACCTTCGCCCCGTTCTGGCTGGGTTTGGTCACCGCCGGGGCGGCCTGGATCTATCTCGGGCCCTCCGAGCGCGGCGAGGGAACGCTGGGCGAACAATTGCGCCGCACCCGCCCGTTCCTGGCCTTGCCGGTGGTTCTCGGGTCGATGGCGTTGGCGTTCGTCCTGTTCGTACTCATCTTCGGCGCCTTCCTTACCGTCTTGCCCGTGCACCTCAAGGACGAGTTCGGCGTCGAGGCGGGGTTCCGCGGTCTCGTGCTGGCGATCCCTGCTATTCCATCGACTCTCATGGCCTTGAGCTTGGGTCGCTGGCGGGCCCGATGGGGAGCGGGTCCGATCATCACGGCCGGCGCCCTCGCCCTGGCCGGCGGACTGGCCATCCTGGCCGTCGCGCCCACCCTGCCGCTGCTGCTGCTGGGCCCCGTGGTGTACGGGTTCGGGGAAGGGCTGATGATCCCGGTGCTCCAAGACGCCGTGGCTTCGGCGCCGCCGGCGTCGAGTCGGGGGGCGGTCGTCGCTTCGTTCGTCGGCGTGACCCGTCTGGGCCAGACGGTCGGCCCCGTTGCGTTCGCGTCGGGTCTCGGCGCCGTGGGCGCCACGCCGGTGTTCGCCGTGGGCGCCGCCCTCGCCTTGGGCATGGCGTGCGCGTTTCCGCTGGCCCGGCGATTCGGCTTCCTGGTGAGGCAGGAGATTGCCTCGCCGGCGGCGAACCCGTTACCCTGACGCTCGGCTTTCGTGGGCCTGGCGGCACCGCTTTCACGTGGCACCCTCACGTGAATCCCTCACCATGACTCTCACTCGACGACTCGCGTCCATCCCCCTGGTCCTGGCGCTCGTGGTGGGCTTGGCTGCACCGGCGGGTGCGGCATCGACGGCCACCGCCCGCAAGCGGCAGGCCGACGTGCGGGCGGCCAAGGCGAAGGCGGCCTCCAAGCTCAACGCGCTCAAGGCCACCGACCACGACCTCGAGAAGGCCGTCGCCGCGTTGGCCACGCAGGTCCGGGCCCAGAATGCGAAGGTGGCATCGGCCCAGCAGGCAGTCAAGGTGGCCGAGAACGAGGTCAGTCAGGCCGAGACCCGGATCGCGGCCACCGAGGCGTCGATGACCAACCTGCACGGCGCCGTCGTCGACCGAGCGGTGGCGGCCTATGTGCGACCCCAGCAAGCCGCGCTCGCCGGGCTCACGGAGGCCACCAGCCTCGAGGACGCCAGCCGTCGCTCGTCGATGCTGCGACAGGTCGCCAACAGCGACCGTGACATCCTCGATCAGCTGCGGGCGACCAAGGAAGATCTCGGCATCGAGCGTGAACGGGCGACCGCGGCCCGCACCGTCGCTGCCGAGCGCAAGGCCGCCGCAGCCCAGCAACTGAGCACGTACAAGGCCAATCTGGCCGAGAAGCACCGGCTCGAGACGGCACTCGACGCGCGTATCGCCGCCGTGACCGGCGAGATCGAGGCCCACACCCGTGAGGACTCCGCCATCCAAGCGCTGCTCAACAGCGAGGCGGCCCGTGCGGCGGCGTCCCGTCGGGCCTCGCGTGGGGGCGACAGCGACGACAGCGGCGGACGCATCTCGGGCGCCGGGATGCGGTGGCCGGCCAGCGGACCGGTGACATCGGAGTTCGGCTACCGGTGGGGCCGGCTCCACGCCGGCATCGACATCGGGGCCGGCACCGGCGCCCCCATTCGGGCGGCCAAATCGGGCACCGTCATCTTCTCCGGCGTCCAGGGCGGCTACGGCAACGTGGTGATCATCGAGCACGGTGGCGGCCTCTCGACCCTCTATGGCCACATGAGCCGCCGCGCCGCCAGTGACGGCGACGAGGTCGCTACCGGTGACCTCATCGGCTACGTCGGGTCGACCGGCCACTCCACCGGCCCCCACCTCCATTTCGAGACACGGGTCGGCGGGTCACCCCAGAACCCGCGCCGTTACCTGCCCTGAGCGAATCTCAGGGCTCGTGGTGGTTGCGCCCGGTTAGCGTGCGCCCGTGACCCGGCTGGTGGTGGTGGGCGGCGGACGGATGGGCGAGGCCTTGGTGGCGGGCCTGATCTCGGCCGAATGGGCGCCGATCGAAGACCTGTTGGTCGTCGAATCTGTCGCCACCCGGCGCTCGGAGTTGGAGGAGCGCTATCCAGGCTTACCCGTGGCCGCCGAGACCGGGGCGGCCGAGGGGGCCGTCGTCGCCGTAAAACCCGGAGATGTGGCCGACGCCTGCCGGTCGCTGGCCAGCGCCGGTGTGGGCCGGGTGCTCTCCATCGCCGCCGGCGTCCCCTTGGAGTTGCTCGAGTCGGCCGTGGGCGCCGGGGTCCCCGTCATACGGGCCATGCCCAACACGCCGGCCCTCGTGGGCGCAGGAGCAGCCGCCATCGCCGGAGGCACGGCGGCTGGCCCCGACGACCTCGACTGGGCCGAGGGCCTCCTCCGGGCCGTCGGGACCGTCGTCCGGGTCCCCGAGCACCTCCTCGACGCGGTCACGGGCCTGTCGGGCTCCGGGCCGGCCTACCTGTTCCTCGTGGCCGAAGCACTGATCGAGGCCGGCGTGCTCGCCGGACTCCCGCGTGACATCAGCACCGAGTTGGCCCTCGCCACCATGCTCGGGTCCGTCCGCATGTTGCACGAGTCGGGCGAATCCCCCGAGACCCTGCGGGCGCAGGTCACTTCACCGGGCGGCACGACCGCCGCCGGCCTGCGCGTTCTCGAGGCCGCCGGCGTCCGATCGGCCTTCTTGGAGGCCGTGTCGGCTGCCGCTGAGCGGTCGCGCGAGCTCGGCCGGAACTGAAACCCCTTCAGCCCCACTTTGCACTTGCCGAACATTGGCGTACCCTCCGGCCTGCGGAGAAGGGGTGATTCCAACGATGGCTGAACGAGCGTCGCGCCCGGCATACCTGACGGTGGCCGAGGTGGCGGAAATGCTGCGAGTGTCCAACATGACGGTGTACCGGCTGATCAACGCCGGTTCGCTGCCCGCGGTCCGAGTGGGGAAGTCCTACCGGCTCACCGAGGCAGACGTCGACCGGTACCTGGCCCAGGGGTACACCGAGACGGCCTGATTTCGGGCCCCGAGTAGCGTCGTCGGCCCATGGGCCGCACGTACGACACCGTCAGCTTCCTCTCCGACTACGGCACCACCGACGAGTTCGTCGGCGTGGTCAAGTCGGTGATCCGGACGATCGCTCCTGGTCCCGTGGTGATCGACGTCACCCACGACATCCCGGCCCATGACATCCGAGCCGGCGGGCTGGCCCTGGTGCGGAGCGTGCAGTACCTCGCCCCGGGCGTGATCCTGGCCGTGGTCGACCCCGGCGTCGGCACCGAGCGCCGGGCCGTGGCCGTCGAGGTGGCCGGCGGCGAGGGCATCTTCGTCGGACCGGACAACGGCCTCTTGGCCGCGGCCGTGGCGATGACGGGCGGGGCCCAGCGGGCGGTCGAACTGACCGATCCCGACCTACCACCTCGCCGCGCCGGGGCCGACCTTCGCCGGCCGCGACATCTTCGCTCCAGTCGCGGCCCACCTCTGCAACGGGGTCGACCTGACCGACCTCGGCCCGTCCGTCGACCCGATCTCGCTCCGGCCCGGCATCCTCCCACTCAGCGAGACGACCGAGACCGGCGTCTCGTGTGAGGTCCTGTGGGTCGACCGGTTCGGCAATGTCCAACTCAACGTCGACCCGATGGATCTCGCCGTGCTCGGCGACCGCTTCCGGGTCCGCTTCGGAGAGTCGGGTGTGCGGACGGCCGGCGTGGTGTCGACTTATGGCGACCTCGGCCCCGGACAGTTGGGCGCGGTGGTCGACAGCTACGGCTTGGTCTCGTTGGCCTTTGACCGGGTCTCGGCCGCAGCAGAGTTGCGACTCGGCGCCGGCGACGGCCTCACCCTCGAACGATTCGAATAGCCCTCGCCGGCGAGGCGGCTGAACCCGCGACCAGCCGAAGGTCGTAACGTCGCCCGACAACAGTCGTCGATCCTTGGGGGGAACGAAACCGTGCTGCCGTACGCCGATGTCTGGGAAGCGATCGCCGATGTTCGGGGCGATGCGCCGGCCGAAGTTCGGGGGTCGCGTCGCGTTTCGTGGCGCGACTTCGATCGACGGGCCGATGGTGTCGCGCAGACCCTGCTGGATGCTGGAGCGAAGCGCCAGGACAAGGTGGCCAACTATCTGTTCAATGCACCCGAGTACCTCGAGGCGTTCTTCGGGACGGTGAAAGCCGGCCTCGCTCCGGTCAACACGAACTATCGCTACGGGCCGGCCGAGCTCACCTATCTCTGGGACAACGCCGACGCCTTCGCCGTGGTCTTCCACGGGTCGTTCACCGAGACAGTCGACCAGGTTCGACCCACCGTGCCGGGAGTGCGGCTGTGGCTGTGGGTCGACGACGGCGCCGGCGACTGTCCGGATTGGGCCGTGCCCTACGAGACTGCAGCGGGCGCTGCGAACGAGCGCGTCGTACCCCGATGGGGGCGTAGCGCCGACGACCTCGTGCTCGTCTACACCGGGGGAACGACGGGGATGCCCAAGGGCGTCATGTGGCGCCAGGGCGACCTTGGTCAAGGGGCGAGCGGGGAGGAGACGGTCGAGTCGATCGTCGCTGCGCTGCCCGAGCAGCAGTCGGTGTACCTTCCTGCCTGCCCGCTGATGCACGCGACCGCGTTGATGACGAGCCTCGGCAACAAACGAGGCGGCGGCACGATCGTGACGCTCGAGGGCCGCAATTTCGACCCCATCGAACTGCTCGACACCGTCGACCGCGAGCATGTCGGCTGGTTCGCGATGGTCGGCGACGCGTTCGGCAAGCCGATCTTGAAAGCGCTCGACGAGCATCCCGGCAGATGGGGGCTCGAAAGCCTTCGGGCCATCTTCTCCTCGGGCGTCATGTGGAGCGAGGCGACCAAGCAGGGACTCCTGCGCCACAAGCCGACGCTGTCGCTCCTCGACTCGCTCGGCTCGTCGGAGGCACCGGGTCTCGCCAACGCAGCGTCGTCGACCGACAGTGGCGTCACGACGACGGCGACGTTCCAACCCGGACCCAACACCAAGGTGATCACCGAGGACGGGCGGTTCGTCGCCGCCGGGTCAGGTGAGATCGGCATGCTCGGTCGATCGGGCGCCATCCCTGTGGGTTATTACAAGGACCCGGAGAAGTCGGCGGCGACCTTCCGACTCGTCGGCGACGAGCGATTCACCATTCCGGGCGACTGGGCAACGGTCGAGGCCGACGGCACCATCCGACTCCTCGGTCGTGGCTCGGTCTGCATCAACACGGGCGGCGAGAAGGTGTTTCCCGAGGAGGTCGAAGAAGCCCTCAAGGACCACCCGTCGGTGCACGATGCCGTTGTCGTCGGTGTGCCCGACGACAAGTGGGGCGAGGCCATCGTGGCCATGGTCGAACCCGCCGGCGATGGTGATGTCGCCGAGGACGACCTCATCGAGCACGTCAAGACGCGGCTGGCGCGGTTCAAGGCTCCCAAGCACGTGTTGGCCGTCGACACCATCGGCCGGGCGGCCAACGGCAAGGTCGACTACAAGCGTCTCCGTGACGAGGCCGTGCAGCGCCTGGGTGTTCGCGCCTGAACCCACGTCGGCATCGTCAGCCCCGCATTTCGGCGCGCTTGGCGATCCGGCGCACGGCCTCGTGCGATCGCCCGGCGGCGGCGCCCACTCGGCGGAGGCTGTGTCCCTCGGCGATGGCGCTGGTCACGGCTTCGTGCAGGTTCACCTCTGCCCGCGCCGCCTCGGCGGCGAGCGCTCGTACCCACTCCAACGAGGCTGAGTCTGGCGTTGGGTCGGGATCGGGCTCGGAATCGGATTTGGGTACGGGGAGGAGGCTGGCAACGAGACCGGCGAACGCCTCGGCCGGTGGGGTCCGCGTGTCGAGGGCGGCGAACACCACCATGCCCAGGTTGAGGACGGCGAGCAGGCGGGGAAGGGCTTCGGTCGTGCCGAGGGCACGGGCCGTCGCCGCGACGTAGGCCTCGAGGCCGCTTCGCAACACCTCGGCCACTCGTGGCTCGCGGCGGGCAACGACGATGACATCGAGCAACAGCAGCCGTCGCAGGTCGGGCCGCTCGGCCAGCCCGCGTGCGAGTTGGTCGGCCATCGTCCGGTGGCCCACGGTGCCCAATCCGTCGACGGACCGGGCGATGTCGGCGATCGGCGTGAGTCCGACCGTGGCCAACAACAGGTCGAGCTTGCCGGTGAAGTGGGCGTACACCGCGCCGGTGGTGACCCCGGCCCGATCGGCGATGCCGGCGACGGTGGCAGCCTCGTAGCCCTTGGTCGTGAACTCGTCGAAGGCGGCGTCGATGAGGGCGGCGCGAGAGTTGGTCCGCGTCTCTGATCCGGTCATGATGTCAACAAGAGTGACACGGATCGAATCCAGCCACGGCAAACCGGAACGAGTACCGTAACCCCGCTACGCCTTCGGACCTATCGCGAATGGAGCTCCTCACGTGTCAACGAACGGGCCGTCTATCGGCTCCGCTGAGTTCTGGCGCCGACCCCTGCAGGAGCGGATGGCTGATTTCGCCGTCCTGCGAGAGGAGGGCCCGTTCGTGCCGGTCGAGCTTCCTGGCATGTTCGGCGACAGCGTCGGATTCCAAGCCGTGCTTCGCCATGCCGAGCTCGTGGAGATCAGCAGCCACCCCCAACTGTTCTGCTCGGGTCAGGGTTCGATCTCGATCCAGGACATGCCGGCCGAGGCCCTCGAGTACTTCGGCTCGTTCATCGCCATGGACGACCCCCGTCATGCCCGCCTCCGGCGGATCGTCGGCAACTCCTTCACCCCCCGCCGCGTTGCCCAGGTGGTCGACTCGGTCGAGGGGATCTGCGACGAACTGATCGACGGCGTGTGTGAGAAGGGCGAGATCGACTTGGTCGAGGAGATCTCCGCTCCGTTCCCCCTGCGGGTCATCTGCGACATGATGGGCATCCCACGCTCGGAGTTCCGCACCGTCCTCGTCGCCACGAACAAGATCCTCGGTGCCGGCGACCCCGAGATGACCGACGGCGACCCGGGCGGACTCTTCCAGGCCGGCATCGACCTGACTGCGCTCATGAACGAGGTCGCCGACCTCCGCCGAAAGAACCCGACCGACGATCTCACCTCGGCGCTCGTGCACGCCGACGTCGACGGCGAGTCGCTGACCAACGAGGAGCTCGCTCCCTTCTTCATCTTGTTGGCCGTGGCCGGTAACGACACCACCCGCACGGCCACGACCCTGGGCATGCACCTCCTCGGTGAGAATCCGGCGCAACGGGCCGATTGGCAGGCCAACCTCGACGAGGTCACCCCGACCGCGGTCGAGGAGATCGTCCGCTACGCCTCGCCGGTGACGTTCATGCGTCGCACCGTCACCGAGGCGACCACCGTGTCCGATCACGAGTTCGAGGCCGGCGACAAGGTCGTGCTCTTCTACGGAGCGGCCAACCGGGACCCCCGCGTGTTCGACGACCCCGAGGTGTTCGACGTTCGCCGCGACCCCAACCCCCACATCGGCTTCGGTGGCCCGGGACCCCACTTCTGCCTCGGCGCCCACCTCGCCAGGCGAGAGCTGAGCATCGTGTTCAAGCAACTGTTCACCCGCCTGCCCGACATCGCACCCTCGTGGTCCTCCCGACTATCTCGAAGCGATGACGCGTGCCCCTCGTCGGCGGCGTCAAGCACCTGCCCGTTACGTTCACCCCAACCGCACCCCACTCCTAGGAGACACCAATGGCCGCCGAGCCCGAAGTCGTGACCGAACGGCGCGATGCCGTCGTCGTCATCCGCATCAACCGTCCCGAGAAGCGCAACGCCCTCAACGGCGCCGTGATGGCCGGCATCGGCAAGGCCATCGCCGAAGCCGATGCCTCCGCCGACATCCGATCGATCGTGCTCACCGGCACCGGCGACCGCTCGTTCTGCGCGGGCATGGACCTCGCGGCCTTCTCGGGTGGCGGCCTCGGGGCCGAGGGCGACGACCAGAAGTACGTCGGCACGTTCATGAACTTCATGTCCCGCGGCCAGTGTGAGACGCCGATCATCGGCGCGGCGCAGGCCAGCGCGCTCGCGGGCGGCTTCGAGTTGCTCCTGTCGTGCGACCTCATCGTCGCCTCCGAGGACGCGAAGTTCGGTCTTCCCGAGGTCAAGCGCGGGCTCTTCGCCGCCGGCGGAGGAATGTTCCTGCCCCGTCGAGTCCCGCTCGCTGTGGCCCTCGAGATGGCGATGACCGGCGATCCGATCGAAGCCACCGAAGCGCAGCGCCTCGGCCTCATCAACCGAGTCGTACCCGCCGACAAGGTGGTCGACGAGGCCGTCGCGCTCGCGGAGAGAGTGGCCGCCAACGGTCCCCTCGGCGTGCAGGCGACCAAGAAGCTCATGCGAATGGCGGCGGTCGAGCCGGCGGCCGACGTGTGGACACTGCACAACGAGTTGCAGGGCAAAGTGTTCGCCAGCGAGGACGCTCGCGAGGGTTCGATGGCTTTCGTCGAAAAGCGCCCGGCCGTTTGGAAGGGTCAGTAGCGATGGCTGACGCCTTCATCATCGACGCCTGTCGGACCCCACGCGGGATCGGCAAACAGGGCAAGGGTGCACTTGCCCACCTCCATCCTCAACACGTCGCCGCCACCGTGCTCAAGGCCCTGGCCGAGCGCAACGGACTCGACACTGCGGACGTCGACGACATCATCTGGGGCACGAGCGCTCAGGTCTCGGAGCAGGGTGGCGACCTCGGTCGTATGGCGGCCCTCGACGCCGGCTACGACGTGCGGGCCAGCGGCGTGACGCTCGATCGCTTCTGCGGGTCCGGCATCACGGCCAACAACTTCGCCGCCGCAATGGTGATGTCGGGCCAGGAGGATCTCGTCATCGGCGGGGGCACGGAGTTGATGTCACTTCCCAAGAAGGGTGCCTTGCCGATCGGCGCCCTCAACGAACACCTGCAGTCGATGCACCCTCAGCCCCACCAAGGGGTCTGCGCCGACGCGATCGCCACCCTCGAAGGGATCGATCGGACTGCACTCGATGCGCACGCGGCCGAGTCGCAGCGCCGAGCCGCAGTCGCCATCGCCGAGGGTCGGTTCGACAAGAGCCTCGTACCGGTGCTCAACCTCGACGGGACGCTCGCCCTCGACCGCGAGGAGTTCCCCCGTCCGGGCACGACGGCGGAAACCCTCGCCGCGCTACCGGCCAGTTTCGCCGCCGTGGCCGATCATCGATTCGCCGAGGATCGCCTCACCTTCCGCGAGCTCATCGCCCAGAAGTACCCCGACCTCGTCATCGAGCACGTGCACCACGCCGGCAACTCGTCGGGGGTCGTCGACGGGGCCGGCGGGGTGCTCTACGCCAGTGAGGACTACGTGCGGGCCCACGGCCTGCGCCCGCGTGCGCGGGTCGTGGCGTGCGCCAACATGGGCGACAGCCCGACGCTCATGCTCAACGCGCCCGTCCCTGCGGCGCGCAAGGCGTTGAAGCGGGCCGGGATGACGACGAGTGACATCGACCTCTTCGAAATCAACGAAGCGTTCGCTGTCGTCTCCGAGAAGTTCATGCGAGACCTCGACCTCGACCGCGACACGGTCAACGTCAATGGCGGCGCCATGGCGCTCGGTCACCCCATCGGGGCCACGGGCGCCATCCTCATCGGCACCCTCCTCGACGAACTCGAACGTCAAGACAAGCAGGTCGGGCTCGTCACCATGTGCGCCGCCGGCGGGATGGCACCGGCGATCATCATCGAACGCGTCTGAACTGACGACGCTTGCGAGTCAGCGGGCGATGACGAGGAACTGGATCATCGCCGCGCCGAAGATCAGGACGAGGAGGGCAGCGAGGACGATCGTGGTGGCCGGGCGCACGCCCGGACCCTACCGGGCGTCTAGGGCTGCTCGGCCCGGGGCCGATCGGTGAGGCGACGAATTTCATGTTCGAGGGGGCCGAGGCCCTCGGCCTTGCCCAGGCACACGGCGACGCCGATCTCCGAAGCGGCGGCCTCCACGTCGGCGTCGGCGAAGGCGGTGTAGATGATGACGTGCTGGGCGGGATGGTCGGCGCGGATCCTTCGGGCCGTCTCGAGCCCGTCCATGGCCGGCATCTTGTAGTCGATCACGACGACGTCTGGCCGCTCTTCGGCCACCGCCGCGATGGCGCCCGGCCCGTCCGAGACTCCGCCAACGACTTCAAAACCGTCGACGCTGAGCATTGTGGTGAGCATGCGGCGGACGTGGTCGGTGTCGTCGACGACCAGGACCTTGATCACGCGTTCCACACGGTGGAAACCCTAGGCGAGTTCATTTGGCGTCGAGCAGCCGCAGCTGGTGGAGGACGAGCACCATTCGGGCCGACGGGACGGCAGCGAGGGTCACGGCGGCGACCTCGGGAGTGCCGGTCCGCGTCGGGTGGGCTCGGCTCGTGGTGGGAGGTGCCGATGCAGCCGAGGACCGGAGACGCATGAACTCATGGGCGGTGAAGATGGCGCCGTCTCGCCCGAGGACCACGCCCACGCCGATGGTGGTGAAATCTGGATCCACGAGGTTGCGGTAGTGGGCCGGGCTACGCACGAACGCCTCGTGCAGGCTGTCGACTTGCATGCCGACGCCGACATTCTCGCCCAGCTTCTGCCAGTTGGCGGCGACCTCGTCGGCGAGCCGGGGATTGTGTGAAATGGCGTCGGCGGCGGCCATCTTGGCCGCCCAGCGGCGGGCGACGGCCGTCAACTCGGGGTCGACGGTGAGCGGAGCCAGCGCCTTGCCGGCCCGGAGGCCGTTGATGTGGTCGACGAATGCCTGCTCGACGGCGGCGGGGTCGGGGGTTGCCCCTGCCGTCGAGGCAGCGGGGAGCAACGACCACGCCAGGAGCGCAACGAGGAGGAGGGCCAGGCGCCGCACAGGGTGGTATCGACCGAATCGGCGCCGTGGTTGAGTCCGATGGACTTGCGAAAGCCCGATCCCTGCGACGAGCCTGCCGGTGTGGACCCGAAGGCGCGAGCATGAACCTGGCAACGATCATCGACGGCCATCCCGACGACGACCTCGCCTTCGTGAGCCGTGGCCGGCCCACCACCTACGGCGAGTTGCGCAGCCAAGTGGCCGACCTGCGCGCCGGCTTGGTCAACATGGGCATCGAGCCGGGTGATCGGATCGCGCTCGCTCTCGGCCAACAATTGGTTCTTCGCCGTCAGTTATCTCGCCATCCTGGGCGCCGGCGCCGTGGCCGTGCCCCTCAACCCCACGAGCCCGTCAGCGGAGATCCGGGCCGAGCTGACCGCCGTCGGCGCCCGCGCCGCGGTCGTCGGACCCAGCGGTCGCGACGCGATGGCGGGTATCGGGCGAGGGGCCACCCCGCTCGAGTTCGTCATCGTGCCGGACGGCGTCGAATTGCCCGCAGCGATCGCCGTCAGCAAGTTGCTCGGCAACGCGCCAATCCCTGTCGTCGAGCCGCGAGCCGTCGGATCTCGCTGTCCTCATCTTCACGGCTGGTACCAGCGGGTCGCCTCGGGCCGCGATGCTCACGCACGGCAGCCTCCGAGCCAATCTCGAGCAGATGCAGCATCATCCGGGACGGGCACTCAACCCAAGTGACGTCGGCCTCGGCGTGTTGCCCATGTTCCACATCTTCGGGCTGAACGTGTTGTTGGGACTGGGGCTGTACGCCGGCGCATCGGTGGTGCTCGTCGAGCGTTTCGACCCCGTGTCGGCCCTCGACACCATCCGAGACCACGGAGTCACGATCGTGGCCGGAGCCCCGCCGATGTTCTCGTCGTGGGCCGGCATGACCGATGCCGACCCTGACGCGATGTCCACGGTGCGCATGGCCGTGTCGGGGGCGGCGCCGCTCTCGCCCGAAGTGGCCGCCGCATTCGAACAGCGCTTCGGCCGACCGATCTACCAGGGCTACGGGCTGACCGAGGCGTCGCCCACCGTCACCTCCTCGGTGGCGGGTGCGGTGGCCAAGCCCGGGTCGATCGGGCTGCCCCTGCCCGGCATCGAGGTACGGCTCGTCGACGACGAGGGCGAGGACGCGTTGTCGGGCGATCCCGGCGAGCTCTGGGTGCGCGGGCCCAATGTGTTCGTCGGGGTATTGGGAGCACCAGGAGGCCACCGACCGGGCCCTCACCGCTGACGGTTGGCTCCGCACGGGTGACGTAGGCGTCGTCGACGACGACGGCTACCTCTATCTCGTCGATCGGGTCAAAGACCTGATCATCGTGTCGGGCTTCAACGTGTACCCGGCCGAGGTCGAAGAAGCATTGGCCGAGCACCCCGGGATCGAAGCGGTCGCCGTGATCGGCGTGGCCCATCCGCACTCGGGGGAGACGGTCAAAGCCTTCGTGGTCCAGGCGGAGGGACACCACCTCGAAGAAGACCAGGTCATCGAGTTCTGCGCCGGCCGCCTGGCCCGCTACAAGTGTCCGACCAAGGTGACGTTCGTGTCAGAGTTGCCCGTTGGCATGGGCGGCAAGTTGTTGCGCCGAGCCCTGGCGTAGGTCACCGCCGGTGCTCCGCCGGTAGCCACGAGGAACCCGGCGAAGATGACCGAAATCCCGACCACGAGGGTGACGGCGAAGCCGTCCATCTCGTCGAGCACCGAGTTGAGCAGGCCACTGCTGGCCAGCACCACGGTGCCGACGGCGATGAGCACGTTCGACCACAACATGCGGCCCCGCCGGTAGCGGAAGGCGCTGACGGCGGCGCCGAGGAAGATCGTCATCGCCCCGACGCCCGACGCGACAGCGGCCAGGATCCGCGGTCCGGGTCCGAAGACGTCGGAACCCTGCGCCAGTTGGCCTTGAGGCAGTGCCGCCCGCAGCGGCTCGGTGAGGACGATGCCGGCGCCAAAGGCGCACAGCAGGGCGACCACCGCCGTGGTGCGATCGCCAGTCCGTTCACCAAACAGCAGATACACCGTGCCGAGGGCGAGGAAGGGCACGTTGACGATGGCGCCGAACAGGTAGAACACGCGGAAGGTGAGCGGGCTCCACCCGAGCGCGGCGCCGGCGGCGAGGGCGAACGCAGCGACGGCGAAGAATGCGAGTGCGATCGACCACACGAGTTCGTGCCGACGGTGTCGGGCCAGCCACCGCTCGTATGTAGACCCTGCGAACGCCGTGGCGATCAGCCCGGCGGCGACGGCGAGGGCGGTGTGCATCACCTCTATCGTGGCCCGACCGGGGCGTCGTGCCCAACCCCGCGTCGAGCCCCCGGTCGACGACCAGGCAGGGAGATGGGGGATTCAGGTCGAAACTAGGGGCCGGATGGTCACGCACTACGACGTGCTGGGGGTGGCCGAAGGGGCGCCGATCGAGGAGATCAAGCGGGCCTATTACGAGCGCGCCCGGATGTATCACCCTGACGCGCATGCATCGTCGTCCCCGGCGGTCCGGGCCGAGGCCGAGCGAACGATGCAGTCGCTCAACTCGTCGTGGTCGGTGCTCCGAGACGCCACCCGCCGCCGTCGCTACGACCGATCCCTGGCCCGGACCTCTCTCGACGAGGCGGCTGGGCCGCGACCGACCCGGGCCCGGCGGGCCGGTGTCGCCCCCGATCGCGGCCCCCGAGGCGAGCTCGGTTCGGGCTTTCAGTACTGGTTCGGGAGTCCCGGGACGGTGAGCCGGCCCGGCGCCCGCGCCGGGCTGAACCTTCGGCTCACCGGGGGCGGCCTCACCGCCCTGAAGGCGCTCGTGCCCGATGGTCTCGTCGGGCTTCACGCCGCCGGGTCCGAGGTCGACGATGCCGAACTCCGCAACCTCCAGGCCATGCGAAGTCTGCGCCTCCTCGACCTGAGCGCGACAGCGGTGACCGACGCCGGCCTCGTCCACCTGCTCGGCTGCCTCGACCTCGAGGTCATCAGCTTGTGGGATACGTCCGTGACCGACGACGGCCTCGCGCTCATCGGGCGGTTGCCGGCGTTGCGGCAACTCGGACTCGGGAACACGGCGGTGACCGATGCCGGGCTGCGCCACCTCGGCGGCCTTCACCGGCTCCGGCTCGTGCAGTTGACCGGTACGGCGGTGGCTGGGCCCGGCCTCCGGCACCTCCACGGTCTGCCCGAACTCGCGCAGGTGACGCTTCCGTGGAAGGTGCGGGGCGCGATCGGCGCCTCCTGCGCTCGGCCCTGCCCCGGGCCGCGGTCCTGGTCTGACGTTGGTCGGCCGGTCCGAAATCGTCCGCTCGTGAGATTGTGAATCGCCGATCCTCGGCCGTTACGATCGGGCCGTGGTCACACCCGACGGCAACGGGGGCCCCCCGGCCCGGCGGCGCATCCCCGAGGCCACCGTCGCCCGGCTGCCCGGTGTACCTGCGCAGCCTGCTCGAGGTGGCCGAGACCAAGGCGGCCGACGATCTCGTCCGAGCGCCTGGCCGAGATGGCCGGCGTGAACGCCGCCAAGGTCCGCAAGGACCTCTCCTACCTCGGCTCCTACGGCACCCGGGGCGTCGGCTACGACGTCGAGTACCTGCTGTTCCAGATCGAGCCGCGAGCTCGGCCTCACCCAGGACTGGCCGGTCGTCATCGTCGGCATCGGCAACCTCGGCCAGGCGCTCGCCAACTACCGCGGCTTCGGCGACCGGGGCTTCCCGCGTCGTGGCCCTCGTCGACGCCGACCCGGCCAAGGTGGGCGAGGTCGTCGCCGGCCTCGCCATCCGCCACGCTCGACGACCTGCCGGCGATCGTGGCCGCCGAGCGGGCGTCGCCATCGGCGTCATCGCCACGCCCGCCGCGCGTCGGCCCAGGAGGTGGCCGACCGCCTCGTCGCCGCCGGCGTCACGCTCGATCCTCAACTTCGCCCCGGCCGTCGATCGTCGGTGCCCGACGGCGTGTCGCTGCGCAAGGTCGACCTGGCCGTCGAGCTGCAGATCCTGAGCTTCTACCAGCAGCGAGCGGCGGGGTCGCCGAAGCCGGGGCAGGAGCCGGACGTGGCCGGGCCGGTGGCTGATGCCGGTCGACGGCCCCCAGTACCCGGTCAACCTCCTGCTCGCCGGCCGGCCGTGCCTGGTGGTGGGCGGGGGACGGCGTCGCCCGGCGAAGGTCGAGGGGCTGCTCGACTGCCGGGGCGACGGTGACGGTCGTGGCGCCCCGACGATCGTCGACGAGCTCGCCGGCCGATGGCCGTGACCGCTCGACGCGCCGGCCGTACCGGGCCGGCGAGCGCCGAGGGCTACCGCCTCGTCATCACCGCCACCGACGACCGCGCCGTCAACCAGCAGGTCTTCGTCGACGCCGAGGCCGCCGGCGTCTGGGTCAACAGCGCCGACGACCCGAGCAACTGCACCTTCACCCTGCCCGCCGTCGTGCGCCAGGGTCCGATCCTCGTCACCGTCGCCACGGGCGGCCACAGCCCGGCGCTGGCCTCCTGGCTCCGGCGCCGCCTGGCGGACGAGCTCGGCCCCGAGTACGCGCACGCTGGTCGAGCTGCTGGCCGAGGAGCGGGCCGCCATCCAGGCCGAGGGCCGCTCCACCGAGGGCCTGGATTGGCAGGAGGCGCTCGATTCGGGGATGCTCTGACTGATCCGCGAGGGCCGCATCGTCCGAAGCAAGGGAGCTCCTGCAGGCGTGTCTGTCGTCGTCGTCGGACTCAACCACCGCACCGTGCCCGCTCGACGTGCTCGAGCGGATGAACGTCGGCGGCGCGCCTGCCCAAGGCGCTGCACGACCTCGTGACCCGGCGCCACATCTCCGAGGCCGTCGTGCTCTCGACGTGCAACCGCACCGAGATCTACGCCGTCGCCGAGCGGTACCACGGGGCCATCGACGACGTGCGCGACGTTCCTCGCCGAGCTGACCTACCTCGGCCCCCGAGGCCTTCGCCGACCACCTCTACGCCTACCACGACGACCGCCGCCGTGGCCCACCTCTTCTCGGTGCCGCCGGCCTCGACTCCGCCGTGCTCGGCGAGAGCGAGATCCTCGGCCAGGTCCGCGACGCCTGGGAGCGCGGCCGCGACGAGGGCGCCGCCGGCCCGAGCTTGGCCGTGCTGTTCCGCCACGCCGCTCGAGGTCGGCAAGCGGGCCCGCACCGAGACCGGCATCGCCCGCGGCATCGACGTCGGTCTCCCAGGCCGCGGTGGCCATGGCCGCCGAGCGGCTCGGCTCGCTCGACGGCCGGCGCGTGCTCGTCCTCGGCGCCGGCGAGATGGGCGAGGGCATGGCCGTCGCGCTCGCCGGCACCGCCGGCGTCGCCGAGGTCGCTCGTCGCCAACCGCACCCGCGAGCGGGCCGTGGCGCTGGCCGCACGGGTCGGCGGTCGCGCCGTCCGACTTCGGGCGACCTGGCCGATGCGCTGGTCGACGGTCGACGTGCTGCTCACCTCCACCGGCGCCAGCCGACACGATCATCGAAGCACGAGCGACATCGAGACGGTCGATGGCCCACCGAGCCGGGCGGGCGCTGCTGATCGTCGACGTGGCCGTGCCCCGCGACGTCGACCCCTGCGGCCGCCGACCTCGCGGGTGTGACCCTGCTCGACATGGACGACCTCCGAGCGCTTCGCCGACGGCGGCCTCGCCGAGCGACGCCGCGAGGTCGCGTCGGTGCAAGACATCGTCGACGACGAGGTCGTCCGGTTCTGCGAAGCGTCAGGCCGCCCGCCAGGTGGCCCCCGTCGTCGCTGGTCTGCGCGATCGGGCCGAGACCATCCGCGCAGGCCGAGCTCGAGCGTTACACGGCCAGGCTGGCGGATCTCGTCACCGACGAGCGGGCCGCGGTCGAGGCCCTCACCAAGGGCATCGTCGCCAAGCTGCTGCACGAGCCGACGGTCCGGCTCAAGGACGCGGCCGGCTCGGCCAAGGCCGACCGCTTGGCCGACGCCCTTCGCGAGCTCTTCGATATCTAGCGGCGGAGCGACGACGTGAGTGGCCTGCGTATTGCGACCCGCGGCAGCGCCCTCGCACTCTGGCAGGCCAACCACGTCGCCGACCTGCTCGGCCGGGCGGCCGCGAGGTCGAGTTGGTGATCGTGCAGACCGAGGGCGACCGCCGCACCGACGTCCCCATCGAGGCCATCGGCGGACAGGGGCGTGTTCGTCAAGGAGGTGCAGGCCGCGGTGCTCGACGGCCGCGCCGATCTCGCCGTCCACTCGGCCAAGGACCTGCCGTCGTCGCCCGATCTCCAACCCGACGGCCTCGTCATCGGTGCCGTTCCCGAACGGGGCGACCCCCGCGATGCCATCGTTGGAGGACGCCTCGATGACCTGCCGACCGGTGCGATGGTGGCCACCGGGTCGGTGCGGCGACGAGTGCAACTCGCCAGTCAACGTCCCGACCTGGCCTTCACCGGTCTCCGGGGCAACATCGAGACCCGGCTGGCCAAGATCGGCGGCGACGTGCACGCGATCGTTGTCGCCGCCGCCGCCCTCCAGCGGCTCGGGCGTCCCGAGGCGGCGACGGCCGACTACCTGGCCGTGTCGTCGTTCGTGCCCCAGGTCGCACAAGGCGCGCTCGCCATCGAGTGCCGGTCCGACGACGGCGGTGTTCGAAGTGCGCTCGCTGCCATCGAGCACGCCCCCTCTCGTCGAGCCGTCGATGCCGAGCGAGCCTTCCTGGCCGAGTTGGGCGGGGGGTGCGATCTACCTGTCGGCGCACATGCCCGAAACGTGGGCGCAATCGGTGGCGTCGACCTGGGTGGTGAGTTGGTGGTCGAAGGCCTGATCGCGTCGGCCGATGGTCGCCGCGTGGTTCGCCGAACCGTGACCGGTGACGACCCGGGTCCACTGGGCCGCGCACTCGCGGCGGAACTACTCGATGATGCCGGGGGCCGCAGCCTGCTGGCTTGAGTCGGGCCGGGCGACGGCGGGGACGGCCACGACGTGGTCGATCATGACGTGCCCCCCGGCGTTGGTGCTCCGCTCGAATTCGACGGCCCCCACCGCCGCGGCCACGCGGCGCGAGGCGACGTTGCGCTCGTCGATCACGAGGTGGGCGTGGCGGGCGCCGGTGTGGTCGGCCAGGAACCGCAGCAGCGAGCGCGACCCCTCGGCTGGTGTAGCCCTTGCCTCGGTGGTCGGGGTGGGCCGAGTACGAGATGTTGGCGTCGCCTGTAGGAGCGTTGGGGTTGGCCAGGTCGACGTCGACGTACGACACGTAGCGAACCGGATTGGCGTCGACGGCGAAGATCCATTTGGGACCGTGGCCGAACGCGGCGCGATTGGCCCGCAACCCGGCGTGAGCGTGGGCCCTCCGCTGGGCTGGCGTCATCGCCCGCCACGACTCGCGTTCGGCCCGGGAGCCAGAGCCAGCGGATCTGCTCGTCGTCCTTGGCCGAGAGGTCGGCGTCGAGGTCGAGGTCGGGGTCCTGGGGCCGAATGGTGACGACCCCGTCGGTGTAGCCCGTTTGCGGCACCGGTCGCGTCAGGAATCTCTCGCCGCCGATCTCGCCCGCCGGCGCGAATCCGGCCCGCCGCGCCACCCCGAGCGAGGAGACGTTGGTCGGATCGATCAGGAGTGTGGCCGAGTGATGGTCGGTGGCGACCGCCAAGTGGTGGACGAGCAGCTTCACCGCCCGGGTGGCGAGGCCGCGACGCCGGTGGGCGGGAAAGATCTGGTACCCGATGTTGACTGCGCCCGGATCGAGCCAGGGACGCTCCTCGCCGAAGTCGTAGTCGACCCACCCGACCACCTCGCCGTCGACGACGACGCAGGCCGTCGGCTCGGGGGCGTCGACCCCCGGCCCGAGAAAGCGACGCGACTCCTCGTCGCGTCCCCCGACGAGGACGGGCACGTCGGCCGAGGTCGGTGGGCGCAGCACGACGATGCCGTCGGTGAGCGAGTGCGCCAGGTTCACAGGCGGAAGTCTCGCCGCCGCGCCGCGATCCCGACAGACTGCACGGCAATGACCGTGTACCTCGTCGGCGCCGGACCCGGTGATCCCGGTCTGTTGACGGTGCGGGGGGCCGAAGTGCTGGGCCGCGCCGACGTCGTCGTCTACGACCGGCTCTCCATCGCCGCGCTCCTCGACCTGGCTCCGGCCACCGCTGAGCGGATCAGCGTCGGGAAGACGCCGCGTGGACCGAGCACGCCCCAAGAAGAGATCAATCGGCTGCTCGTCGAGCACGGCCGAGCGGGCAGAGAGGTCGTCCGGCTCAAAGGCGGAGACGTCTTCGTGTTCGCCCGTGGCGGCGAAGAAGCGGCCGCCCTGGCTGAGGCGGGAATCGACTTCGAGGTCGTGCCCGGGATCACGTCGGCCATCGCCGTTCCCGCCTACGCCGGCGTGCCCGTCACCCATCGCGGCCTCTCGACCTCGTTCACCGTCGTCACCGGCCACGAAGATCCCTGGGCCGCCACCGAGACCGATTGGGAAGCCGTCGCCCGGGTGGGCGGAACGATCGTGGTGCTGATGGGGGCCGCCACCCGGGGAGAGATCGCGGCCCGGTTGATGGCCGCCGGCTTGCCCGGCGACACGCCGGTCGCCGCCATCCGGTGGGGTACTCGTCCCGAGCAGGTGACCATCCGAACGACCCTCGGATCGCTCGGCGCCTCCCCCGTCGAGTCGCCCTCGACCATCGTGATCGGCGCCGTCGCCGGACTCGACCTCGCCTGGTTCGAGCGGCGACCGTTGTTCGGCCGCACCATCGTCGTGACCCGCAGCCGCGAGCAGGCATCGACGCTTCGCGTGGCACTCGAGCGTTTCGGTGCGACGGTGATCGAAGCCCCGGTCCTCGAGATCGAGCCGCGCATCGGTCGACCTCGCGTCGGGACTCCGCGGCGCCGAGTGGCTGGTCGTCACCTCGGTCAACGCCGTTGATGCCCTCGTGGACCAACTGCACGACGCACGCGATCTCGCCGGCCTTCGCGTGGCGGCCATTGGCCCCGGCACGGCGTCGGCCTTGCTGCGTTTCGGCATCCGAGCCGACCTGGTCCCCGAGCGAAATGTCGCCGAGGGGCTGGCTGATGTGTTCCCCGAGGGGAAGGGGCGGGTGTTCCTCCCCCAGGCTGAAGCAGCCCGTCCGGTGCTGGCCGAAGCGCTGCGGGCGAAGGGGTGGGCAGTCGATGCCGTGGTCGCGTATCGGACCCGGCCGGCAGCCCTCGACGAATCCACCCGCGCCGCCGCTGCGACGGCAGACGCCATCACGTTCACGTCGTCGTCGACGGTGGCCAACTTCATCGAGGCTGCCGGCATCGAAGCTGTCCCCGCCACCATCATTTCGATCGGTCCCATCACCTCCGCCGCGGTGCTCGACCGCGGATTGGTGGTGTCGGCCGAGGCCAGTCCCCACACCATCGACGGGGTCGTGGCCGCCGTGCTCGCCTCGTTGGAGGTTCCGGGAACCAGTCGGCCCCCGGCCGCCGTCGAAGAGACATGACGACCGCGGGCAGGACCAAGCGACTGGTGGCAGCAGCATCGGCAGCTCTGATGCTGGGTGGGGCGTGTAGCTGGCGGGGGACCGAGAAGTCGGCCGGTCCGGGTGACGGCTCGGGGTCGACGTTCGACACCCAACTCATCTCGTCGCTGTCGGCCTTCGACGCCTGTGACGACCTCCTCGCCTACCTCCGAACCGAGGGGGCCAAGGTGGTCGGGCCCTACGGCTTCCAGAACTTCGGCGGCCCCTTGGCCTACACCGACGCAATGCCGACGGCCGGCCGGGCTGTAGCCGCCGACAGCGGCGGCGCGGCGGCGTCGGAGGCGAGCAACCCCGCGGGTGCGCCCAAGCAGGCCGGCGTCGACTTCTCGACCACCAACGTCCAAGAGGCCGGCGTCGATGAGCCCGATCTCGTCAAGACCGACGGCAAGCGTCTCGTGACACTCGCCGCCGGAGCGCTGCAGGTCGTCGACCTCACCGGGCCGGCACCCCGCCTCGCCGGGACACTCGCACTCGACGCCGCTGCCGGCGAAGAGCGGGGGTATTGGAACGGCACAGAAGGCCAATTGCTGATGGTCGGCGACCGCGTGCTCGTCCTGCGCTCGGGCTGGGCCGCAGGTCCTGTCCCCATGCCCGTCGACGGTGGTCCGGCGTCGGGTATCGCCGCCGATGTTGCCTATCCGTACCGCTCCGGTCCGCCCACGACGAAGGTCTCGGTAGTCGACGTCTCCAGCGGCCAACCGAAGCTGGTCGACGAAACGACCTTCGACGGCAACCTCGTCGCCGCCCGCGAGACCAAAGGCATCGCTCGCCTCGTGTTGCGGTCAGACCCCGCCGGGCTCCCGTTCCTCTATCCGTCGGGCGGGGAGGCGAGCCTGAAGGCGGCCAAGGAGGCCAATCAGAAGATCGTGGCCGAGAGCACCTTGGAGGATTGGCTGCCGGCCTACGTGCTCGGTGACAAGGACGACCGCCGCATGCTCAGCGAGTGCGACCACGTGCAGCGTCCGAGCAAGTTCAGCGGGCTCTCCAGCCTCTCGGTCGTGAGCTTCGACCCGGCCGACGGACGCCCGGGCCCCGGCGCCACGATCTTCGGCACGGGAGAGACCGTGTACGCCAGCGCCGACAACCTCTACATCACGTCGACGGTGTGGACCGACCCCGCGGCGCCGATCTCGGCGTCCGACGAAGCCGTCTCCTCGTCCGGGGCCAAGCCCGACATCGCCCGCCCGCCGGCCAAGGGACCGGGCACCGACATCCACCGCTTCGAGATCGCCGATCCGGTTCGGACGGCGTACGTCGCCTCGGGTCATGTCGAGGGCCGGCTCCTCAACTCGTTCTCCATGTCGGAGTCGAATGGCGCGCTTCGGATTGCGACCACCGACGATGTTGCCTCGGAGAGCAGCGGTCGTCGTTTTGCGGACCAAGGACAAGGTGCTCGAACAGATCGGTCGCGTGGGCGGATTGGGCAAGGGCGAGCAGATCTACGCCGTCCGCTTCCTCGGCGACCGCGGCTACGTCGTCACCTTCCGGCAGACCGATCCGCTCTACGTGATCGACCTCTCGGCGCCGGAAGATCCCGAAGGTGACCGGCGAGTTGAAGATCAACGGCTACTCCGCTTATCTGCATCCGCTCGACGATCACCGCCTGCTCGGCATCGGCCAGGACGCCACCGATCAGGGTCGGGTGCAGGGCACCCAGGTCTCGCTCTTCGACGTAGGCGACCCGGCCGCCCCGGCCCGGTTGGCCGCTGCCGTCGTGCCTGGCGGTCGGTCGGAGGCCGAGTACGACCACCACGCCTTCCTGTACTGGTCGCCCACCAACCTGGCCATCGTCCCCGTGATGGACGGTCAGACGGGCACGACCGATGTCATCGGCTATCGCATTGGCGCCGACTCGGTCAACGAGGTGGGTCGCATCACGTCGGGACCGACTGGCGTGCGTCGCGCTGTGGTGGTGGGCGACACCTTGATCACGGTTGCCGACGACGGACTCAAGGTGAGCGACCTGACCAGCTTGGCCGAGCGTGGCCGGGTGGCGTTCTAGGTCCGAGTTCGCTCGAGGATCTTGGTCAGGGTGGACCAGTTGCGGGCGGTGCCGGCGCCGGCACCCGCCTTGGCGAGGGCCTCGGCCAGCTTCGAGCCCGTGACCCCGTTGGGGTGCCAGGCGTAGAGGGCCTGCGCGTTGACGGCTGCGGACTCCGGTGTCCAGTCGCCTTGGGTCACCGGACGCAGCAGCGTCCACGTCGGGTTTGTCGTCGAAGATCGTGACCTGGAACCGGCTCGGGTTCTCGAGGGCGACCTCGGGCAGCGGGTTGGAGTCGGCAATCTTCGTGAGTTGGCCGGCGGTGCGAACGATGACGGCCACGTCGAGATCGAAGTGCTCGGAGATGGCGGCTCGGATGGCCGCAGCCACCTTGGGGCCGCTTCGTTCGGACGCGGCGAACACGGCGTTGCCGCTCGTCAGCAGCGTCGAGACGCGCTCGTATCCGAGTCCTTCGAGCAGAGCCCGCAGATCGGCCATCGCCACCCGTTTGGCCTTGCCCACGTTGATGCCCCGGAGCAGGGCCACATACATCGCCATGCCCGTAGGCTTGCAGAACCATGAGCTTTCCCGAACGCCGCCTCCGCCGCCTCCGCCGCACGCCGGCGATGCGCCGCCTCGTGGCCGAGACCCGGCTTTCGGTCGACGACCTCGTGGCCCCGTTGTTCGTTCGCGAAGGCGTCGATCAGCCCGAGCCGATTCTCTCCTTGCCGGGCCAGTTCCAACACACCCGCGAGTCGCTGCGCAAGGAGGTGCGCGCCCTCGCCGATCTCGGCGTGCCCGCCATCGTCCTCTTCGGTGTGCCCGCCGACAAGGACGCCACCGGCAGCGGCGCATGGGACCATGACGGCATTGTCCAACTCGCCTTGCGCGACCTGCGCGACGAGGTGGGTGACGGTGTGGTGTTGATGGCCGACCTCTGCCTCGACGAGTACACCGACCACGGCCACTGCGGCATCGTGACGGCCTCGGGTGAGGTCGACAACGACGCCACCCTCGAGTTGTATGGCCGAGTAGCGGTCGCCCAGGCCGAGGCCGGTGCCGATGTGGTGGCGCCCAGCGGGATGATGGACGGGCAGGTGGCCGCCATTCGCGACGCGCTCGACGACGCCGGGCACACGACGACGTCGATCCTCGCTTATGCGGCGAAGTACGCCTCGGCGCTGTACGGACCGTTCCGCGACGCCGTGCAGGTCGAGATCGCCGGCGGAGGCGACCGCAAGGGCTACCAACAAGACCCCCGCAATCGCCGCGAAGCGCTGTCCGAGGTGTTGGCCGACATCGGCGAAGGGGCCGACATGGTGATGGTGAAGCCCGCCCTCGCCTACCTCGACGTGATCGCCGACGTCCGCCACGAGGTCGACGTGCCTGTGGCCGCCTACCACGTGAGCGGCGAATATTCGATGATCAAGGCTGCGGCCGAGCGGGGCTGGATCGACGGTCCCGCAGTAGCGCTCGAACATCTCACCGCCATCAAGCGGGCTGGTGCCGACGTCATTCTCACCTACCTCGCTCGCGAGATGGCCGAGGTCCTCGGTGGCTGAGGTGACCAACGACGAGTTGTTCAAACGGGCCGGCGAAGCGATCCCCGGCGGCGTCAACTCACCCGTGCGCGCCTTCCGCTCGGTCGGAGGCACGCCCTACTTCGTGGCCCGGGGCGCGGGTGCCTACGTGTGGGACGTGGAGGGCCGGCGCTACCTCGACTACGTGCAGTCCTACGGAGCGTCGATTCTCGGCCACGCCCACCCCGCGGTCGTCGACGCCATCCGGTCGGCGGCACTCGACGGCACCACGTTCGGCGCGCCGACCGAGCGCGAGGTGCTGTTGGCCGAGGCCATCAGTGCACGCATCGGGCCGGGCTGCGATCTGGTCCGGCTGGTGTCGAGTGGCACCGAGGCGACGATGAGCGCGGTTCGCCTCGCCCGGGGGTTCACCGGGCGCGACCGCATCGTGATGTTCGAGGGCTGCTACCACGGCCACAGCGACGGACTGCTGGCCGCCGGCGGAAGCGGCATGGCCACTCTCGGCCTTCCCGCCAGCGCAGGCGTGGCCAAAGGCGCCGTTGCCGACACCATCGTCGTTCCCTACAACGTGGTGCCCGCCATCGGCGACGACGTGGCCTGTGTGATCGTCGAACCGATCGCCGCCAACATGGGCCTCGTCGCACCCGCACCCGGGTTCCTTGAAGGGCTCCGGGCCGCGTGCGACGCCGCCGGCGCGTTGTTGATCTTCGACGAGGTCATCACCGGCTTCCGCCTCGCTCGGGGCGGCGCAGCCGAGTTCACCGGTGTTCGCCCCGACCTGTGGACCTTCGGCAAGGTCATCGGCGGCGGATTGCCGTTGGCCGCCTTTGCCGGTCGAAGCGACGTGATGGAGCAACTGGCGCCCCTCGGGCCTGTGTATCAAGCGGGCACGTTGTCGGGAAACCCGTTGGCCACCGCGGCTGGCCTCGCCGTGCTCGACCACCTCGACGATGCCGCCTACAAGATGCTGGCGGGCCGGGCGGCTGAGCTCGGCCCCATGCTGGCCGCGGTTCTCGGCGAGGTCACACCGGTCCAGGTCCCTGTGGTCGGCCCCTTGGTCGGACTCTTTTTTTCGTCGGATCCCGTCGTCGATTACGGCGGGGCGAAGTCGTCGGCCGACACCGGCTGGTACGCCCGCTTCTTCCGTTCGATGCTCGAGCGCAGCGTGGCCTTTGCCCCCGGGGCGTACGAGGTCATGTTCCCGTCGTTGGCCCACACCTGGGACGACATCGAGCGGACTGTCGACCTCGCCCGCGCCGCCATCGCCGTCGCCTGAGGCCCCGCGTCGGGCAGGATGCGCACATGAGCGGGTACCGCAAGATCGGATTTTTGGCCGACACGCACTCCAACAAGCCCGACGGCAGTGACCTGCCCGATGCGGTGCTGGCAGCGTTCAAAGGTGTCGACCTGATCGTCCACCTCGGCGATGTGGGTCGCAAGGGGATCCTCGATCGACTCGGCGAGGTCGCACCCGTATGGGTGCCCTTTGGCGACGACAAGGGTTACGTGCCGCACCTGTCGCGCGACGACGATCCGATCAAGGTCATCGAAGGAGCCAAGGGGACGCAGGTCGGCCTCGTGTTCAACCTCACCAAGCCCGACAAGAAGATCGGCGTCGACGGCACCTCGATCACCTACGACGACGGAGCGTTGCCGGCGCTGCTCCAGCGGCGCTTCAAACAGCCCGTCGACGTCGTCGCCTTCGGCGGCACGCACGTCGCCCACGCCGAAGATCGAGACGGCGTGTTGTTCGTCAACCCCGGCAGCCCCACCCTGCCCTCCGACGAAGCCGCCTCGGTCGCCGTCGTCGACCTGACGAGCGCCAAGCCCAAGGCCAAGCTCATCCGCCTCTGACGCCCACCGCCGCCGTCCCCATCCGACCCCACACCCGTTGGTGTGGCCGTTCCGGTCGTTCCAACCCGTTGGTGTGGCCATTGCGGCCGCCGTTTCGGCCACGACAACGGGATGGAGCAGCCGTTTCGGCCACACCAACGCAGCGCATGGACAGGTGCTATCGTGATATCACGATAACTGGCTGAGGCGAAGCCCGGCCGGAGGGAGATGCAAACGTGGCCAAGACCAAGAACGTGCTCTTGCGACTCGATCCGGATCTGGCGGCCCAACTGCAGGCGATCGCCGACGTGGAGGAGCGCCCGATGTCCGAGGTGGTGCGCGAAGCCATCAGGTCGCTCGTCGAAGCCCGCCGTCGCGACGAGGACTTCCAACGCCGTCTTCGCGACAGCGCTCGCCAACACGGGCGAACGATTCGGGCCCTCAAGGCAGCCGAAGATGGCTGAACGGGCTCATATCGACGAAGCGACTCTGTTGTGGGCGGCAGCCGTCGTCGGTCGGGTCGATCCGGTCGCGGCCGCGAACGGGGTCGATGTCGACGCCCTTGTTCGGGTGGTGACGGCGGCCGACGACGCGCCGGACCCGCTCAGCACGGCAGCGGGAGTTCTGTTTAACCTGATCACCTCACGCCCGTTCCCGTCATCCAACGCGGCCATCGGCTGGCTGGCAGCGACCGAGTTGCTGGCCAGGGTCGGCTGCCGTGTGGTCGTGTCGAGCGAGACTGTCGTGAGCTTGTGCGATGCGGTTCGCGACGGCTGCCGAACCGAGGACCAGGTGGCCGCATCGTTGCGATCGTGGATGGTGGTCGCCGGGACGGCGTGCCCGGTCTGCGGGCGGAGGGTTTACGCCAACGCCTCCGGTGCCCGGCGGACGAGTATGCCGGGCTCAGCGAGATTCGAGCTCACGGCTCGATGCGCCTTCGAACATCGAGTGCACGACAAGCTCGGCCGCGCGATCGCCCGCCCTTTCGAACCATCGCCCGAGTCCCGTCAGCCCGTCTTGGCTCGGGGGGCCTGTGGCTCGCTCCTCATCGCCGGCCCGGACGGCGCGGGCGTGGGTGGTCAGCCCGTGTTCGTTCGACCCGACGACGCTCCGCGTCGCCGAGGTGATTGACGTGCGGCCCGGTGATCTCGTCGGTCGCTGGGATCGATTGCTCGAACGGTCGACGACGGCCGGTTACCTCGCCCGTGGGGCGTTTGTCGTCGGCGACGACGGCCGTGTCGACGTTCTTGCGCTCGAGAGCCACGTTCGTGCCGCCAGCCGAGACATCGAGGCGATGCGGCACCCCCATCTCGTCGGCGCGTCGGCGGGCGGTCATGGCTGAGACGGTCCTGCGGGTGCGCGGCGTGTCGCACTCGTTCGGGGAGGTGCGGGCGCTCCGGGGAGTGAACCTCGAGGTCCGAGCGGGGGAAGTGGTGGCATTGCTCGGACCGAACGGCGCAGGCAAGACCACGTTGGTTCGAATCGTGTCGACGCTCATCCACGCCGACGAAGGCCAAGTCTCCGTCGCCGGGACCGACGTCGCCTCCGAACCGTCCATTGCCCGGAGCCACCTCGGCTTGGCCGGGCAGTTCGCCTCGATGGACGAGGTGTTGACCGGTCGCGAAAACCTTCGGCTGATCGGCCGTCTCTATGGCATCGCGGCTGTCGAATGCCACCGCCGGGTCGACGCGTTGCTCGCGTCACTCGACCTCGCCAGCGCCGCTGATCGCCGCGTCGCCACCTACTCGGGTGGCATGCGCCGCCGTCTCGACCTCGGCGCAACGCTGATCGCGGAACCGTCCCTGTTGCTCCTCGACGAACCGACGACCGGCCTCGACCCGGCCGCTCGACTCGAGATCTGGGATGTGATCGAGGAACTGGCCGCACGAGGTGCAGCGATTCTGCTCACGAGCCAGAACCTCGAGGAGGTGGAACGTCTCGCTGACCGGGTTGTCGTACTCGACGGCGAGGTCGTGGCCGAGGGGCACCCGCAAGAACTGCAGCGCCGCTTCGGAGGACAGGTGGTCGAGGTTGGGGTGGATGGCGACGATGCCCTCGACGCGGCGGCACGGGTTCTTTCCGCCTCGGGGCTCTCGGTGCGAGTCGAGCCCGCTCGTCGGCGCGTCACCGCCCCGACCGGAGGCTCTCTGGCGGCGGCTGTGGACGCGGCGAGCGAGTTGATCGCCGCTGACGTTGCGCCGAGCTTGTTCGCGCTAAAGGAGCCCCAGTCTGGAGGAAGCGTTTCTGACGATCACTGGCAAGACCACGGTGCAATCGAAGGACGACGCCGGTCGGACTCGACAAGAGGCGCTGCATGCCTTGAGCGGCTGGGGGCTCGCCGACGCAGAGCGACCGGTCCTCCGCCGGTCGTTTTCGCGGGACGTCGCCGTCATGGTCGGTCGGGACGTGCGACGACTGCGGCGCTCGCCGCAGACGTTGTTCTTCGCGTCGGTTCAACCGGTGTTGTTCGTACTCGGTCTGACCGCCGTGTTCGGCACGCTGGTCGAGTCCGTTCTCGGCCAGCGCTACATCCAATTCCTCCTCCCGGGGGCGTTGGTCATGCAGGTCGCACTGGCGGCCGGAACCACCGGGGTCGGTTTGGCCTCAGATCTACAGGACGGGATCATCGACCGATTCCGGAGCCTGCCGATGTCGCCGCTCGCGGTGCTGATTGGGCGGACCACCACCGACTTGATCCGCAACGTGGCTGCGATTGCCGTGATGGTTGCCGCCGGTTTCGTACTCGGGTTCGAGCCCGGCGGCGGGTATCTCAGAAGTGCGATGGCGGTCGCGCTCGCTCTGACTTTCGGATATGCCGCCATCTGGGTGTTTGCCGCCGTCGGCCTGGCCGTCAAGGATCCGCAAGCCGCCACATTTCTCGGCTTCGCCCCGGTCCTGCTCTTCGTCTATCTGTCGAGCGCGTGGGTTCCGATCGACACGATGAGTGCGGCGGTGCGCGGTTTCGCTCGCCACCAGCCCCTCAACGTCACCATCGAGGCGGTGCGGGGACTGGCCAACGGGACAAGCGCCACGGGTTCGATCCTTCAATCCCTGGCGTGGTCGGGCGCACTCATCGTCGCCTTCGCATGGATCTCGTCGCGCCAGTTCCGACGGGCCACGTCCTAGGTCCGTCCCCCACCACGTTGGTGTGGCCGTTCGGGTCGCTCCAACCCGTTGGTGTGGCCCTGGCGGCCGCCGTTTCGGCCACGACAACGAGATTGAGCAGCCTCTTCGGCCACGGCAACGGGGGAGGGCTATTCGGGGGTGACGCGGGCGATGAGGGCGACGGCCTTGTAGGCGGCCTCGGCCGGACCGAGTTCGTCGGGGCGCAACAGGTTGGCCATGATCCGCAGCACCCACTCCATGAGGGTGCGCGAGTGCATGCCAGTCGAGACGAGGGCACGCATGAGTTCGGGGCGACCGATGATTTTCACGAACGCCCGGGCCACCTTGTAATAGAGCCCGTAGGTGGCTTGGAGTTCGCGCTCGTAGCGCTGGAGGGCGAGGCCGTCGCCCGACAACAAAGCGTCGCTGAGCACCGACGCCGCAAGGCGTCCCGTCTCGTAGGCGTAGGCGATGCCTTCGCCATTGAACGGGTTGATGGCACCACCGGCGTCGCCGGTGACGAGGTAGGTCGGGCCGGCGTGGGGACCGACGGAGAACGCCATCGGTAGCCGGCCGCCGGTGGCCGGGCCGCACGACGTCTCGGGTGAGATCTCCCAGGACTTGGGGGCGTAGTCGACGAAGGCGTCCATCAGGTGGGAGGTGTTGACGGCCTTCCACTGGTTGAACGTCGAGAGCAGGCCGATGCCGACGTTGACCCGTCCGTCGCCCACGGGAAAGATCCATCCGTAGCCGGGCAGGACGTTGCCCGCCTTGTCGCGGATGTCGAGGTGGGACTCGATCCACGGCTCGTCGTGGCGAGGCGAGGTGTAGTACCCGCGAATGGCCATGCCCAGCGGGTAGTTGCGGTTGCGCGACGTGCCCAAGGCGCGGCCGAAGCGCGAGTTGGCGCCGTCGGCCACGACGACGAATCGAGCGCGGACTGCATCGATCCGGCCGCCCTCTGCCTTGCGCTTGATCGTCGCCCCCCGCACGAGGCCACCCTCGACCAAGGGAGCGATCGCCTCGGACTCCTGCCACAGGGTCGCGCCGGCCTTGACGGCTCGGTCGGCCACCATCTCGTCCAGATCGTGACGGGTTATCACGTAGCCGTAGTCAGGGAAGTCGGGGTGCGACGGCCACTCGAGTTCGAGCGTGCGGCCGAAGGCCATCGACCGCAGGCCTGTGAAGCGATGCGCGTCGGCGGCCAGTCGGTCGCCGAGACCCATGTCTTCGAGTTGCTTGACCGAACGGGGCGTGAGGCCATCGCCGCAGGTCTTCTCGCGGGGGTAGCGCTTCTTCTCGACGAGCAACACGTCGTAGCCGGCCTCGGCCAGCCAATAGGCGCACGAAGCGCCGGAGGGCCCCCCGCCCACCACGAGGACGTCGGGGCGATCGCTCATGACTCCAGTATCAGTCAGCTACCGGCAGATGCGGAATCGGCTCCCGCCTCAGGGGTCGCCGCCGGATCGCACTCAGGCGGGAGCGGGTCGGCCTTGCCGTAGTCGACTCGCTCGTGGCAGACGACGGCGATGACCTCGGCATCGGTGAGATCGGGGAAGGCGGGCATGCCGCCGGTGGCGATCTTGCCTGTGGCCCCGTAGGGCTGACCCTTGACCCCGGCCGAACCGCTGCGGACCCAGGCCACGTGGTCCTTGAAGTCGGGGAACGTCTTCAACACGCCGCCGAGGGCGGGACCGACGCCGCCGCCACCCGTCGGACCGTGGCAGCCCGAACAGCCCTGGGCCCGGTACACCGTCTGGCCGACCTGGACGGGTCCCTCGACGGTCGAGGGTCGCTCGCCGAAGGCGCCGCCGTAGAGGACGGCCCACAACGGCAGCGCCACCAGCACCGGCATGGCCCACGCCGGGACGCGCTGCTTGCGGGGAGGTGACGGCGGCGGCCCTGTGTACGGCGGCGGCACCGGTTCGCGCGGCGGCTGAGCTCCGCCGCCGCCGGCGGCAGCCGGGGTGGCCGCGGCGGCCGATTCGACCGCGCTCGACGTGGCGGCGCCCGCGGGTGCCTCGGCCGCCTCGCCGGTCATGGCGGAGCGGCGCTCTTTGGCACGGCGGAGGAGATGTTCAGGTACCTCGGTCAACACATGCTCCCGACAAACGGGCAGTAGGGACGGGCGAATCGTAGGCGCGGGTCCTCCTGCATCACCAAGACGGTGAGCCAGGCGTGCGGAATGGGAGTCGTGCGAGGCGCCGTGGTAGAACCGCGGACACACCCCGGGGCGTTCGACCGAAGTACGCCTCGCCCCGGTAGAATGTGATTCCGTTCACGAGAGGCAGAGAAGGGCCAAGGTTCAACGACGTGGTTGCGTTTCTCATCTCGCTTGTCCTCAGCGGCGGCATGATCGCCGTGATCCTCCGTGTGGGCAAGAACCGCCCGGTCGGGACACCGCTCACCTGGGGTGAGGCGTTCGTCGCCGCCATTTGGGTGTTCACCCTGCTCTTCCTGCTCTACGGCGTCGTGCCCCACCAGTTCCTGGCCTGGGCCGACAACGAACTCGAGTGGCGCTCCGACAAGATCGGCATCCCTCTCGGCCCGCTTGGCGGCGTGCTCAACGGCACCCTCGGCATCAAGAAGGGTCTGCTCTTCCCCAACGGCGTGCCGCTGCCCAATGGCACCTTCATCCTCACGGCCCAGGTGCTGCGCGACATCCTCGCGGCCGGCATCTACATCGTGTTCCTCTTGGCCCAGATCAAGATGTGGCTCTGGTGGCAGAAGCGTGATCAGGTGAAGACGGATCAAGGCGAGCTGACCTCACCGTATGGACGCCCCCTGGTGCGGGGAAGCTGAGGATGTGCGCTGATGGCTAAGACCGACGCCAACCCCCCGCTCCCGAACTTCCCGGGCGACTACGTCCTTCAGGAGATCGGCCCCGACGACCTCTCGAAGTCGGTCAAGCCAAAGCAGTTCCTCCACATCGACCAGGCCGAGTGCATCATGTGCGAGGGCTGTGTCGACATCTGCCCGTGGAAGTGCATCCACATGCTCGACGCGGGCACGGTGGCCGAGTCGACCAACACCGAACAACCCGGCGTCGACCCCGACGATCACGTGATCTTCGTGGTCGACGAGGACGTGTGCACGCGGTGCGGCCTCTGCGTCGACCGGTGCCCGACAGGCGTGATCATCATGGGCAAGGCCGGGGTGGCGCCCCGCGAAGGCGACGCCCACCAACGCGACACCAAGCACGGTTTCGCTTACGGCATGCGGTTCTAGGAAGGTAGCGAGATGGCTGTGACAACTGGAGGAACGCGTGGCTAAGCGCATGAGCCTGAAGGACCGGCTCCCCAAGGCTCCCAAGCCGGCCGACATGGTCGACTACGTCCAGGGAAGTCAGCTGTGGTCGTCGATCTTCCGGCCCGGGTCGATCTTCCGCAAGGGCTACACCGACAGCCCTCGGAACCGGTCCTACGTGGTCATGAACTCGGTGCTGTACCACCTGCACCCGGTCAAGGTGAAGCGCCACGCGGTCAAGGTGAGCTACACGCTGTGCCTGGGCGGACTTTCGTTCTTCCTCTTCATCATCCTGACGGTCACCGGCATCTTCTTGATGTTCTTCTACCGACCGACGGCGGCCCAGGCGTGGAACGACATCGAGACCCTGCAGACGTCGGTGACGTTCGGGCTGTTGGTGCGCAACATGCATCGATGGGGTGCCCATCTCATGGTGATCTCGGTGTTCCTGCACATGGCCCGCGTCTTCTACCACGGGGCCTACAAGCCGCCCCGAGAGTTCAACTGGGTGATCGGCATCATCTTGTTGACGCTCACCTTGCTGCTGTCCTTCACCGGTTACCTGCTCCCGTGGGACCAGTTGGCGCTGTGGGCTGTGACCGTCGGCACCAACATGATGGGCTACACACCCGTCTTCGGTCAGCAGGTCAGATTCGTGTTGCTCGGCGGGGTGGAGATCGGCACCGACACCTTGTTGCGCTGGTACGTCCTCCACGTCCTCATGTTCCCGTTCGTCATCGTCATCTTCATGGCCATCCATTTCTGGAGGGTCCGGAAGGACGGCGGCATCTCCGGGCCGCTGTAGGAAAGGTCGAACTCCGATGACCGAGATCCCCGAACACCTCCTCAAGCGAGCGCAGGCCCGCAGGGCCGAGAAGGCCGCCGGCGGTGACGCCGCCCCGGCCGACGCCGGTGCCGGTGCGACCGATGACGGCGACAAGATCCCGGCGCGCTTGCTCACCGGCGAAGCCGGCCCCGGTGGCGGCACGGCGACGGCCACCGTCGCTCGGCCCGCGGCCCCGACGGCCACCGGTCCGGCCGGCACCGCCGCCGGTCACACGCAACGCCTTCTCACCGTCGTCAAGGCGGGTTCGATCCAAGACGTCAAGGCGGTGCCGACCGACAAGGTCCACGTCTGGCCCCACCTCATCGTCGTCGAGTTCGTCTCGGCGTTGGCGATGACGTGCTTCTTGCTCGTCTTCTCGACCTTCGTCAACGCCCCGCTGTTGGGCATGGCCAACTTCAACCTCACGCCCAACCCGTCGAAGGCGCCGTGGTACTTCCTCGGCCTCCAGGAACTGCTCACCATGTTTCACCCCATGGTCGCCGGCGTGACCATTCCGGGTATGGGCCTGATCGTGCTCGGCGCTGCCGGTTACATCGACAAGAACCCGTCGAACAAGCCGGAGGATCGCAAGTTCACCATTGCCATGATGACGGTCTTCCTCATGTTCTGGGCCACCCTCGTCATCATCGGATCCTTCTTCCGCGGCGAGGGCTTCAACTTCATCATGCCTTGGGTCCAGGGCGTCCACGAGATCTTCGACCTCTAAAGAGAGACGAATGACCACCACCACCATCCTCGGACTCGCCGCCGTCGTCCTCGTCGTGCTCGGCGGGCTGTTCGCCTTCGCAACCACGCGCGCACGCGACCGGGCCTCGGCCGTCGGAGCGCTGTCTCGCGAGACCCGTTCTCGCGACAAGGGCCGCACCCGCACCGCCGCCGGCACTGAAGAACCCGCAGCGACCGGCCGTGAGGTCGAGCGCTCCGCTGCGCTGGCCCGCACTGGCGGAGGCACGCTGGTCGAGACCAAGCCCGCACCGCCCGCCATCCCGCTGCCCGCCGATCCTGAGACCTACGGCGTCACCCGTCGCCAGTTCTTCAACCGAGGCATCACCGCCTTCTTCGCCCTCGGCCTGGCCGGCTTCGGCACGGCCACGATCGGCTTCCTCTGGCCCACCCTCAAGGGCGGTTTCGGCTCGAAGATCCGGGCCGGGAAACTCGACGACATCCTGCGCGACATCGACGACAAGAAGGAACCCTTCTACGTTCCCGAGGGCCGCTTCTACATCAACCCCTTCCCCAAGGATGATCTCGACAAGGCGTCGAAGGCGTACGCCGGCGGTGTGCTCGAGGGCATGCAGGACGGCGTCGTGGCGCTGTATCAAAAGTGCGTCCACCTCGGTTGTCGCGTCCCGTGGTGCAAGTCGTCGCAGTGGTTCGAGTGTCCTTGCCACGGATCGCAGTACAACCGGGTCGGTGAGAAGAAGGGCGGTCCGGCTCCCCGTGGTCTGGATCGCTTCGCCGTCTCCGTCGATGGCGGCGTCGTCGTCGTCGACACCGGCGCGCTGAGCCAGGGCCCGCCCATCGGAACCAACACCACCGGTCAGGAAGCTGAGGGGCCGCACTGCGCATGATCTCGCTCGCCCAACCCACGACCCTCGTCGTCGGCTCCGCCGTCGAGCGCGCCGGCTGGCTGCTCGGCGCCGTCACGATCATCGTGATGATCGCCTACTTCGTGGTGACGTTCCGCTACCGCGATCCCGACGAGGACCGCACCGCCGAGGCCGAACTCGCGCCCAACCGCAAGCCCTACCTCGATGACGAGGCCCTCGAAGGCCGCCGTCTCGAGCGTGCGCTCGGCTGGGCCCTCGTCCTGTTGATCGTCGCCGCCATTGGGCCGCTCGTCTACTGGCTCAACGAGCCCGGCCGGCAGGCCGGGGCCATCGCCGAGTTCGACAGCAAGGCTGTCGAGCGGGGACGGCAGCTCTTCCAGCCCACCGACTCACCCGAACACGGCGCCCACTTCGGTTGCGCGACCTGCCACGGTCCCCAGGGCCAGGGCGGCGTGACGAAATACACGATCACCGACTACCTCGGCACGACCCGTCAGGTCTCGTGGGCCGCTCCCGCGATCGACACGGCACTGTTGAAGTTCTCGCCCGACGAGGTGCAAACCATCCTCACCTACGGCCGGGCCAACAGCCCGATGCCGGCCTGGGGCGTGGCCGGCGGCGGCCCGATGAACGACCAACAGATCACCGACCTCGTCGCCTATCTCGACAGCATCAAGCTGACGCCCGCCGAGGCCCGCAAACGCACCATGGCGCGACGCCGAGCAGCAGGCGAAGACCGACGGCAAGTCGAGCGTCGACGGCGAGACGCTGTTCAAGACCAACTGCGCCCGTTGCCACACCAAGGGCTGGTCCTACGGCGAGCCGTCGATCATGGGCGGCGGCGCCTTCGGGCCGAATCTCACCGGCGGCGACACCCTGCGTCAGTTCCCCGACCGAGACACGATGGTCGACTTCATCACCAACGGCTCCGAGTACGCCAAGCCCTACGGCGTCCGCGGCGTCGGCGGCGACGAGGGCGGCGGCATGCCGGGCTTCGGCCAGGTGCTCACCGCCGAGCAGATCCAAGCCATCATCGACTACGAGCGAGGCCTCTAGATGACCGCGCAGCTCCTCGCTGCACTTGCCTGGGACCCGCAGATCCGCGGCGCGTTGATCGTGGTGACCGCGTTCACGATCCTTCCTGGCAGCGTGTACCTCCTCCTCGCCACCAACACTGGCGCCAAGCTGGGATTCCTCCTCGCCGCCGCCGGGCTCACAGGCTGGATGGCGGTCATGGGTTGGATCTGGGTGGCATACGGCATCGGCATCAAGGGCGACCCGCCCACGTGGCACGTCGAAGAGGTCGTCACGGGCAAGGTGGCCGAAAACGGCACCACCGATGAGGTGGCCACGTTTCCGGCCGGTTGGCGCAAGCTCAAGACAGGCGACGCCATCCTCGGCGACGCCACCGCATCGGCTGACAAGGTGCTCGCTCCGAGCACGAGCAGTGGCGGCCACGGCGGGAGCGAGGCCGCCGTTCCGGTGACGCCGGTCTACGACAGCCCGGCCGACTACGTGCAGGTCGGCGGCTACGCCAAGGGCGGGGAGAATTACTGGCTCCCCGGCGGTGGCTTGGCCAGCGAGACGAGCATCGGCAACCCGGGCACCAACGTGTTCTCGAAGTTGATCGAACGGCTCAAGCGTGGCCCGTTCCACGCCCCGCACTACGCCGTCATTCAGGTGCAACCGACCCTCAAGCAACAAACGATCACCGGGGTTCCGCCCGCGCCGGCGCCGGATCCGACCAAGGCCGTGAGTTCGGTGGTCATGGTCCGTGACCACGGCGACCTCAGGTTCCCGTCGACGATGGTCGCCATCTCGATGTCCATCGTGTTCGGGCTGGTGGTCAATGCACTCCACCGCCGTGACCTCGAAATCATGCGCCAGCGCGCCAACGCGCCGGCCGCCGCCTGAGCCGGAGGATTCGCCGTGGATCAGTATCTGCCGATCTTCACCATGCTGGTCCTGGCCATCCTGTTCTCGGGCCTGTCGTTCTTCGCCTCCGGACTCCTCGCGCCCAAGAAGGCGTCGGCGGCAAAGGAAGCGCCCTACGAGTGCGGCATCGTCCCGAGCCGCGAGCCCCCTCAGCGCTTCCCAGTGCGCTTCTACGTGGTGGCGATGCTCTTCATCATCTTCGACATCGAGATCATCTTCTTGTATCCGTGGGCGGTGAGTTTCGGTGCCCTCGGGACCTATGGGCTCGTGGCCATGGTCGTCTTCGCCGCCATCGTTTTCATCTCGCTTCTGTACGAGATCGCCATGGGGGGCCTCGAGTGGGGGTCGGTCAACCGACTGCTCGCTCCCGACGTCGACGGTGAGCTCACGGTTCGCACCTCGACATCGACGATCCGTCGTGTGGCCAAGCAATCGCCGGTCGAGGCGCCCGTCGAGCAGGGAGCAGCGGCCTGATGCCGGGAATCGAAGATCTCTCGCACAACTTCCTCACGGGGCGACTCGAAGATGTCGTCAAGTGGGCCCGCCGCAACAGCATGTGGCCAGCCACGTTCGGGTTGGCGTGCTGCGCCATCGAGATGATGGCCACTGGCGCGGCCAACTACGACATCAGCCGCTTCGGCATGGAGGTCTTCCGGGCGTCGCCCCGCCAGGCCGACCTGATGATCGTCGCCGGACGGGTCAGCCAGAAGATGGCCCCGGTTCTCCGTCAGGTCTACGACCAGATGATGGAGCCCAAGTGGGTCCTGTCGATGGGTGTGTGCGCATCGAGCGGGGGCATGTTCCAGAACTACGCCATCGTCCAAGGGGTCGATCAGATCGTGCCCGTCGACGTGTATGCGCCTGGCTGCCCGCCCAACCCCGAGACGCTGCTCCACGCCATCTTGACCCTGCACGAGCAGGTCCGCACCGGCGACATCACCCGCCGTCGTGAAGAGACTGGCGCCGGTGCCCAGCTGCACGTCGAGGCCAAGACCCCGCCGCGGTCGACGTCGACCCCCGTCATCCTGAGCCGCTGATATGAGCGACGCACCGACCGACGAGGCCGTCGACGCGCCGGAAGCGCCACCCGAGCCCGAGCGTTTGCATGGCGCGTTGGTGTGGGTCGACCATCGAGGCCAGACCATCGTCTTCTCGACGCTCGAGCAGTACGGCGGGCTGATGCAGGCGTTCTACGACGAGGGCTTCAACTTCTGCTCTGACGTCACCGCGGTCGACTACCTGACCCACCCGGGCCGGGCGCTGCCGGTCGGCATCGAGGGCGAACGCTTCGAGATCGTGGTCAACCTCTTGTCGATGACCGAGCGGCGCCGGGTTCGCGTGCGGTTGCAAGTGCCCGAGTCGGCCCCCACCGTCCCGTCGCTGTTCACGCTGTGGCCCGGCACCGAGGCCATGGAGCGCGAGGTGTGGGACATGTTCGGGATCGCCTTCGACGCTCACCCCGACCTGACCCGCATCCTGATGCCCGAAGACTGGGAAGGTCACCCCCTCCGCAAGGACTACGCCATGGGACGCATCCCCGTGCAGTTCAAGGCCACGACGCCGCGACCGGGGCCAGTGTCATGAGCCGCACCGACGGTTTCGCGGCCGAGACCTCCGAGGGCGCCCAAGAGATGCGGGGCCGTAGCCAGACCGACGGCACCGAACTGCTCATGGAGCGCGGCGCCGTCCTGAGACTTCCGGAAGGTCACACGCTGTCGATCGACGACATCTCCATCGAGGTCGACGAAGACGAGACCATGATCATCAACATGGGGCCGCAGCACCCGAGTACCCACGGCGTGCTGCGGGTGATGATGGAACTCGAGGGCGAGCAGGTCATCCGCTCCAAGCCCGTCATCGGCTACCTCCACACCGGCATGGAGAAGACGGCCGAGGACCTGATGTACATCCAGGGGTCGACCAACGTCACCCGGATGGACTACCTGGCCAACTTCCACAACGAGACTGTGCTCTCGATGGCCGTCGAGTCGCTCCTCGGCATCGACGTTCCGGATCGGGCCACCTGGATCCGGATGCTCCTGATGGAGCTCAACCGGGTCTCATCGCATCTGCTCTTCATGGCCACCAACGGCATGGACGTCGGCGCAGTGTCGATGATGATCTTCGGGTGGCGCGAGCGCGAGTTGGTGCTCGCCTTCTTCGAGAAGGTCACCGGACTCCGGATGAACTACAACTTCATTCGACCCGGTGGCGTGGCCGCCGACCTGCCTGCCGGCTGGCGCGACGACGTGCTCGAACTGTGCGATCTGATCCTGCCTCGGCTCGACGAGTACGACGAGCTCTTGACCGGCCAGCCAATCTTCCAGCAGCGCACCCAGGGCGTGGGCGTCATCACCGCCGAGCAGGCCATCGCCCTCGGCGCATCTGGTCCGATCCTCCGCGCCACCGGACATCCGTGGGATCTTCGCTCCGACCTGCCCTACATGTTCTACGACCAGATCGACTTCGACGTCATCGTGGGCCAGTACGGCGACGCCTTCGACCGCTACGCGGTGCGCCTCAACGAGATGCGCGAGTCGATCAAGATCGTTCGCCAGATCGTCGACCTGATGCCGGCCGGCGATTACCGCATCCAGGACAAGAAGGTCACGCCCCCTCCCCGGGCCCGGATCGACGAGTCGATGGAAGCCCTCATCCACCACTTCAAGCTCTTCACCGAGGGGTTCAAGGTGCCTGAGGGCGAGGTCTACGTGAGCATCGAGGCCCCCCGCGGCGAACTCGGCTGCTATCTGGCGTCGGACGGCACGGCCAAGCCGTACCGCATGCACATCCGCGGTCCGTCGTTCGCCAACCTTCAAACGTTGCCGGTCATGCTCAAGGGCGGCCTGGTCGCCGACGCCGTGGCCGTCATCTCATCGATCGACCCTGTGATGGGAGACGTGGACCGCTGATGAGCGAAGCGAACGGCTTGCCCGCCCGTGCGAAGCACTGGAGGCACTGATGGCCCGCTTGACGAAGGACAACGAAGCCCGCGCCCGGCACACGATGTCGCTGTATCCGCAGGTCCGCTCGGCGCTGATTCCCATGCTCCACCTCGTGCAGGAGCAGGACGGCTACCTCACGCGGGACGGCATGGTTCACGTGGCCGAGCTCCTCGACCTGACTCCCGCCGAGGTGTACGGCACCGCCAGCTTCTACGACATGTTCTTCTCCCATCCGGTGGGCAAGTACCTCGTCTCGGTGTGCACCAACATCGCCTGCCTCCTCAACGGCGGCCAGCGAAGTGCTCGAACACGCCGAGGATGCGCTCGGCGTCCAAGCCGGCGGCACGACCGAGGACGGCGAGTTCACGCTCGAAGAGGTCGAGTGCATCGCCTTTTGCGGCAACGCTCCGTGCCTGGCGGTGAACTGGCGGTTCTTCGGCGACGTCACCAACGACTTCTTCGATCGCTCGTCGACGACCTCGAGTCGGGTCGGCTGGCGGAATCGGTTCCGAGCCACGGGACGCTCCCTGAGCCGCGTGCGGCGAGTTCCGAGCCTCGTCAGCGCAGACGCCGACCGACCCGACGACACGAGCGGGGAGCGCAAGTAGTGCCCATCACCGACGTCGACAAGATCGTCACCCGACGGATCGGCATCCCCGAGAGTTGGACGCTGCGTAGCTACCTCGAAAACGGGGGATACGACGGGTTGCGGAAGGCGCTCGAGATCGGTCCGGAGCAAGTGCAGGCCGAGGTCGATACCGCCAACCTCCTCGGTCGCGGCGGCGCGGGTTTCGAAGCCGGGAAGAAGTGGTCGTTGCTGCGCGACGCCACCCGCAGTATCTCGTCATCAATGGCGACGAGAGCGAGCCGTCCACATTCAAAGATCACATGCTCCTCGAGAACGACCCGCACCAGATCATCGAGGGCACGATCATCACTGCGTTACGCCATCCGCGCATCGCAGGCATTCATCTACGTGCGTGGCGAGTTCGCCCTCGGCATCGAGCGCATGATGAGCGCAGTCAACGAGGCGTACGAGCACGGGGCGCTCGGCAGCGAACATCTTCGGTTCCGGGTTCGACCTCGACCTCGTGATCCACCCGGGCGCCGGGGCGTACATCTGTCGGTGAGGAGACTGCGCTGCTCGAAAGTCTCGAGGGCAAGCGTGGGTTCCCGCGGATCAAGCCCCCCTACTTCCCCGCCGTATCGGCCTCTACGGCGCTCCGACCGTCGTCAACAACGTCGAGACGATGTCGAACATGCCATGGATCGTCCGCAACGGCGGCGCCGCGTTCGCAGCGCTCGGCGCGGGCCGCACGCACCGGTACCCGAATCTTCGCGGTTTCCGGCCACGTCAACAAGCCGGGCAACTACGAGGTCGAGATGGTCAAGACCACCTTTCGCGACATCATCTACGACCCCAAGTCCGGTGCCGGCATCCGCGGCGGCGAGAGTTGAAGGCGTTCATCCCTGGCGGCGCGCTCCGCACTGGTTCGGGCCGCGAGCAACTCGACATGCCGCTCGGGAGAACAAGGTCGGGGAGCGAGGGCGGCTCGAGGAGGGGGTCGGGATCGGTGATCGTGCCATGGACGACACGACGTGCATGGTGCGGGCCGTCGTGGCGCCTCGTCCGGTTCTTCGCCCGGGAATCCTGCGGGCAAGTGCACCCGTGTCGGGAAGGCACTCGGTGGCTCGACAAGATCATGCACCGCATCGAGTCGGGGGACGGCCGGATGGAGGATCTCGACCTGCTCCTACGGACGTCTGCGACAACATCGCCCCGGCGTGCAATGGCCGTCGAAGTGGCCGCCGAACATGACCACATCTGCCCGTTGGGGCCGTCGATCCCGCCTCCGATCGTCTCGGCGCTCCGCATGTTCCGCGACGAGTTCCTGACCCACAATCAAGGACGGAGCCTGAGCCCGTCGGATGCCTGAGTCGACGTGAGACTCCTGTGCCGAACGGAAAACGGTGACGATCACCGTCGACGGCAAGCCGGTCGAGGCCAAGAAGGGCGAGATGATCATCGCCGCCGCCGAGCGCGCCGGCACCTACATCCCCCGGTTCTGTTATCACCCGCGCATGCGGCCCGTGGGCATGTGCCGGATGTGTCTCGTGCAGGTCGTCGGCCCTCGGGGCCCCCAGCTCCAGCCTGCGTGCTTCGTGCCGGTCGCCGACGGCCAAGAGGTCATCACCGACTCTCCGGCGGTGAAGAAGGCCCAGGACGGTGTCCTCGAGTTCCTTCTCGTCAACCATCCCCTCGACTGCCCGGTGTGCGACAAGGGCGGCGAGTGCCCGTTGCAGGACCAGACCTACGCGTTCGGCCCCGGCGAGACTCGATTCGTCGAGGAGAAGCGGCACTGGGAGAAGCCGATCAACCTTTCGCCGCTGGTGCAGATCGACCGCGAGCGGTGCATCCAGTGCGATCGCTGCACCCGCTTCGCTGATGAGGTTGCCGGCGACGCGCTGATCGAGTTCATCGGTCGCGGGGCCAAGACCGAGGTCAACACCTTCCCCGATCAACCCTTCTCGTCGTACTTCAGCGGCAACACGGCCCAGATCTGCCCCGTCGGCGCCCTCGTCACCGTTCCCTACCGCTTCCGGGCCCGTCCGTGGGACCTCGAGCAGGTCGAGAGCACGTGCACGCAGTGCTCGGTCGGTTGCCGAGTTGCTGTGCAGTCGTCTCGCGACGAGCTCACCCGCTACCTCGGCCTCGACAGCGACCCGGTCAACCACGGTTGGCTCTGCGACAAGGGCCGCTTCTCCTACGAAGCCGTCAACAGCAGCGAGCGTTTGGGTCAGCCGCTCGTCCGCTCGGGTGACTCGCTGGTGCCGGCGGCCTGGTCCGACGCGCTCGACGCCGCCGCGCTGGCACTCGGCGACGCTCGTACCGGGTTCGGCGGCGAGTCGATCGGGGTCATCGGCGGCGCCCGCCTGCCCAATGAAGACGCCTACGCGTGGGCCAAGCTGGCCAAGGGTGTCCTCGGCACCGACTCCGTCGACTGTCAGCTGGGCGACGGGCTTCCGGCTGAGGTCATCCTCGGCATGGCCCGGGCGACGATCGACGACCTCGACTCGGCGTCGGCCATCGTGCTCTTGTCGCCCGACGTCAAAGAAGAGCTTCCCGTGCTCTATTTGCGACTTCGGGCTGCCGCCGTCGACCACAAGGTTCGGATCGTCGAGTTGACCCCAACTCGCACGGGTCTGACCCGCTACACCAGCCAGACCATCGGGTACCGGCCCGGCGAAGCCGTCGGCGCCGTTCGTCAACTGCTCGACTCCGACGTCGACCTCGGCGATTGTCCCGTCGTCGTGCTCGGTCGTCCGTCGCTCGGCGAGTCGGCCGACTCCGTCGTCGAAGCTGCCGCCGCTCTGGCCGCGCTGCCCGGCGTCACGTTTCTCTCCGCCCTCCGGCGGGGCAACGTCCACGGCGCCCTCGACGCCGGCCTGGCGCCCGGGTTGCTTCCCGGCCGCGTCGGCCTCGAGTCGGGTTCGTCATGGTTCGCCGACGGCTGGGGTCGTGTGCCCGAAGGCCGAGGCCGCGACACCGAGGGCATCTTGCGGGCCGCCGCGGCCGGCGAACTCCAGGCGCTGATCCTGCTCGGCGCCGACCCGCTGGCCGACTTCCCCGACCGCGAACTCGCACGCACCGCGCTCGAGCGGGCGCCGTTCGTGCTGTCGATCGACATCTTCTCCAGCGAGTCGACGCGCATGGCCGACGTCGTGCTCGCCGCCGCCACCTTCGCCGAGCGCCCGGGCACGACCACCAACCTCGAAGGTCGCGTCACCCGCCTGGGCCAAAAGACCACCGCGCCCGAGGTCGCGTGGCCCGACTGGATGATCGCCGTCGAACTCGCCGCCCGCCTGGGTGAGAACCTCGGCTTCCTCTCCCTCGAGGAGATCGCGGCCGAGATGGAACGCCTGTCGACGGTGCACGCCGGCCTCACCCCCGAGGTCCTCAACGCCCGCGCCTTCCGCGACGGCGTGCTCGTGCCAATGGCGACGGCTGCCGCCCACACCCACTCGGGCATCGACGCCAGCGCCGACCCCATGTCGACGCCCGGCGTCCTCCACGTCGAGGAGCAGGGCGCCACCGTCGACGTCGCCGAGGCCCCAGCCGACCCGGCCGAGGAGTCTGACGACTCGCCTGAGGAGTCCGCCGCCGAGGGCGCGGTCGAGCCTGGCCCGTCGCGACCGGCGATGCTCTCATGGGATCCGACGGCGGTGTCGGCCACGCACGCGCCCAAGGTCGACGCCTACAAGACGCGCCTCGTCGTCGGTCGCAAGCTCTACGACGCAGGGGTGATGTTGCGCATGTCTCCCTCGCTGGCACCGCTGGCGGCGCCCCCGGTGCTGCGGGTCCATCCGAGCGACCTCGAGCGGCTCGGCGTGGGCGATGGCGGGCGGGTCCGGCTCCGGTCCAAGCGTCTCACGGTAGACACCATCGAGGTCGAAGCCGACGTCTTCCAACCTCGGGGCACGGCCGGGATCCCGTACAACCTGCCCGGGCTCGACACTTCGCTGCTGTTCAGCGTCGACGCCCCGGTGGTCGAAGTCGACTTGGAGTCGGTGTGACCAGCCTCCTCGCCGGCGGCGATCCGCTGCTCAGCGGGAAGATCGACTTCGTCGTCTTCCTCATCGTTTGCCTCAAGACCTTCGTCACCTTTGCCGTGTTGATGGTCGCCGTGCTCTTCATGGTGTGGTTCGAGCGCAAGGTCATCTCCGACATGCAGAACCGGATCGGGCCCAACCGGGCCGGCCCGTGGGGGCTGCTCCAGACGTTGGCCGACGGCATCAAACTCTTCTTCAAAGAAGACCTGCTGCCCGAGCGCGCCGACCGGCGCATCTTCCGGCTGGCCCCGTATCTCTCCGCCGTGCCTGCCTTCTTGTCTTTCGCCATCGTGCCGATCGGCGGGGTGGTGAGCGTGTTCGGCCACCAGACCCGCATGCAGTTGGCCGACCCGCCGGTCGGCATCCTCTTCCTCCTCGCCATGTCGTCGGTCGCCGTGTACGGCGTGATGCTGGCGGGCTGGTCTTCGGGCTCGAAGTATCCGCTGCTCGGCTCGGTGCGAGCTTCGGCGCAGATGGTTTCCTACGAAGCGGCACTCGGCCTCGTCGTCGCCACCGTGGTCTTGGTGAGCGGGTCGCTCTACACGAGTGAGATCGTGTCGTCGCAGTCGGGCAACGTCGCCAACTGGAACCTCATCCGCCTCGGCATCGTCCCGTTCTTCCTCTTTTTGATCGCGGCCACGGCCGAGCTCAACCGACCTCCCTTCGACCTCGTCGAAGCCGAGCAAGAACTCGTCGGTGGCTTCCACACCGAGTACTCCTCGATTCGGTTCGCCCTGTTCTTCCTGGCCGAGTTCATGAACACGGTCACCATGTCGGCTGTGATCGTGACCCTCTTCCTCGGGGGACCGAGCGCGCCGTTCGGCATTGGCGAGGGTATCGGCGGATTCTTCGGGGCTTGGCTGTTGCCGGTGTTCTGGTTCGTCCTGAAGCTCTTCCTCTTCCTGTTCACCTACGTCTGGTTCCGAGCCACGCTGCCCCGCCTGCGCTACGACCAGTTGATGGACCTCGGGTGGAAAGCCCTCATCCCGGCCTCCCTGGCCTGGTTGCTCGTGATCGCCGCCATCACGGTGGAACGCACCTACCTTCTCCTCGCCTTTCCCGTCCTGATCGTCTGTTGGGCGATGCTGTACCGGGCGCTGGCGCTGGGGCGGGCGACGGTGCAAGAGGAGGACCTGCACGCGTGAGGAGCACCTGATGGGAGCACTCGACGGATTCAAGGTGACGTTCCGGCAGATGATGCTGCCGCGCGTCACGACGTCGTATCCCGAGGAGAAGCGCCCGAAGCCCGAGCGTCTCCACGGACGACACGTCCTCAACCGCTACGAGGACGGCATGGAGAAGTGCATCGGCTGCGAGTTGTGCGCCGGCGTCTGCCCAGCTCGATGCATCTACGTGCGGGGCGCCGACAACCCGCCCGACGCCCCCGTCTCACCCGGCGAGCGGTACGGCTTCACCTACGAGATCAACTACCTGCGCTGCATCCATTGCGATCTCTGCGTCGAGGCGTGCCCGACCGAGGCCATCACCGAGACCAAGCTCTTCGAGTTCTCCTTCACGAACCGGCAAGACGCGATCTACACCAAGGCCGAACTCCTCGTCGACGACGACGGCAAGCCCCAGAAACTCCCGTGGGAGCACTGGGCCGAGGGCGACGACGACATCACGTCGCAATGGGTCCGTGCCACGGCTCCCTCGGGCGACGCGTCGTTCACCGGTGTCGTGCAGTGGTCGGGCGAGCTCGGGCGGGGTGTGCCCGAGGCCGAGATGGCTCAGGCCGACGCCGACGAAGAGACCGGCGAGGCCTGGTGGGTGCTGTCCCAGAACCGGGGCGGCCAGTGACCGCCACGCTCATCGCGCCGCTGCTGCTGGCCACGGCCAGCAAGGTCGACCTCGGCGTCTTCGTCGTCTGCGCCGTGATCGTGCTCGCTGGCGCCTTCGGTGTCGTCCTGCTCCGCAATCCGGTGCACGCTGCGCTCAGCCTCGTCATGACCCTGTTCGGCGTGGCCGTGTTGTTCGTCGCTCAAGAGGCACAGTTCTTGGCCGCCGTGCAGGTGATCGTCTACGCCGGCGCCATCGTCGTGCTCTTCCTCTTCGTCATCATGTTGCTCGGCGTGGATCGAGACGAGGCGATCGAGGCCGAGACCCTGCCTGGCCAGCGTCCAGCCGCCATCGGGCTGGGTCTCATGGTGCTGGCCCTCGTCGTCCTCCTCTCCCGCCTCGATCACTGGGCCACTGGCACGCCTTCGGCCCGCGGCGCCGCCGACGCGAGTGCCGAGAACGTGGCGCTGCTCGGACGGTCGATCTTCACCGACTTCCTCCTCCCGTTCGAGGTCACCGCCGTCTTGTTGGTGATCGCGGTTGTGGGAGCCGTGGTGCTGGCCCGCCGTCCCCCGAAGTTCATCGACGAGCCCGAGGAGGCCCGCCGATGACCGTCGACGGAAGCGCCTACCTCCTGCTCGCCGCGGTGCTCTTCAGCGTCGGGGCCGTCGGGCTGTTGATCCGGCGCAATGTGCTGGTGATGTTCATGTGCGTCGAGTTGATGCTCAACGCCGTCAACCTCACGTTCGTCACCTTCGCCCGGATGCTCAACGACATCGGCGGGCAAGTCGTCGTGTTCTTCGTGCTCGTCGTGGCCGCCGCCGAAGTGGTGGTCGGCCTCGGGATCATCGTGTCGATCTTCCGGCGTCGTACCGGCGATCAAGCGCCGACCGCTGACGACCTCCACCTCCTCAAGGGCTGACCCCGATCACCATGGACCTCTTGGACGCCGTCTGGCTCATCCCCGCCCTGCCGCTGGCGGGGTTCCTCACCCTCGTCGTCGCCGGCCGCAAACTCGGCGAACCGCTGGCCGGTTGGCTGGCGACGTCGGCCATGGGCGGCGCCTTCCTCACCACAGTCGTGCTCTTCGTCGAAATGCTCACGTTGCACGGCGAAGAGCGGCGGCACATCGTCAAGCTGTTCGCTTGGGTGCCTGTCGGCGGCTTCTCCGTCGACGTGGGCTTCCTGCTCGACCCGCTTTCGATCACGATGGCGCTCTTCGTGACCGGCATCGGCACGCTCATCCACCTGTACTCCATCGGCTACATGCACGGCGACGAACGGTTTTCGAAGTTCTTCGTCTACCTCAACCTGTTCGCGTTCTCGATGTTGATGTTGGTACTCGCCGACAACTTCCTCCTCAGCTTCCTGGGGTGGGAAGGCGTTGGCGCCTGCTCGTACTTCCTCATCTCGTTCTGGTTCACCCGCGAATCCGCAGCCGTCGCCGGCAAGAAGGCGTTCGTCACCAACCGGATCGGCGACTTCGGCTTCATGGTCGCCATGTTCCTGCTCTTCTCCAGCCTCGGCACCCTCGACTACTGGGGCGGCACCTCGGTGTTCGCCGAGGTCGAGCGGTTGCCGCAATACACGGCGTCGGCCATCGTCTTGCTCCTGTTCTTGGGAGCGGCGGGCAAGTCGGCCCAGCTCCCGCTCTACGTGTGGCTCCCCGACGCCATGGAGGGTCCCACCCCCGTCTCGGCGCTCATCCACGCCGCCACCATGGTGACCGCCGGCGTCTACCTCCTGGTGCGTTCGGCGCCGCTGCTCGAGCACGCTGACCCGTCGGTCACCCTGTTCATTGCCGGCATCGGCGCGCTCACCGCCCTGTTCGCCGCCACCGTGGCGTGTGCTCAGGACGACATCAAGAAGGTGCTCGCCTATTCGACGGTCAGCCAACTCGGCTACATGGTGCTCGCCGTCGGGTCGGGCGCCTACGTCGCCGCCATTTTCCACATGATCACGCACGCCTTCTTCAAGGCACTGCTGTTCCTCGGGGCCGGCTCCGTGATCCACGGCATGCACGACGAGCAGGACATGAAGCGCATGGGTGCCCTCCGCAAGTGGATGCCGATCACGTGGGCCACATTCATGATCGGCTGGCTTGCCATCTCGGGTGTGCCGCCACTGTCGGGCTTCTGGTCCAAAGACGAAATCCTGGCCGGCGCCTTCGGCCGGAGTCCGCTCCTGTGGGCCGTCGGGGTCGTCACTGCACTCCTCACCGCGTACTACATGAGCCGGCAAGTGTTCCTCGTCTTCTACGGCGGCGAGCGGTGGCGCCACGCGGCCGAGCCCGAGAGCGAGGCCGCGCCGGCGGATGCTCACGGTGATCATGCTGCCGAGCCCCATGAGTCGCCGTGGCTGATGACGCTTCCCCTCGTCGTGTTGGCGGCGCTGGCGTCGGTGGCCGGCTTGCTCAACCTCCCCCTCTTCCACTCGACCCTTTTCTTGGAGAAGTGGCTCGAGCCCGCCCTGGGCGAGACGGCACACCACAGCCTGGCCACCGGCACCAAACTGGCGTTGGCCCTCGTCGCCACGCTTGCCGCCGCCGCCGGCATCGGGTTCGCATACGTGACGTGGTTCCGCCGGCAACCGGCTGACAACGCCGGCCTCGAGCCCGACGTCCTCAAGCGGGCCTGGGGCCTCGACGCGGCGTACGCCGCCGTCGTCGGAGGACCCGGTCGGGCCGCAGCCGCGTGGACCGCCTTCACCTTCGACAAGCGGATCATCGACGGCGCCGTGAATGGCGTCGCCACGCTGGTTCGCGAGGGAGGCGGGCAGTTGCGCAAGGTGCAGACCGGCTACGTCAGGAACTACGCCCTCGGCCTCGCCGGTGGCGTCGTCCTCCTCCTCCTCTGGATGCTCGTGAAGGTGGGCCTGTGAGCGCCTCGCTGTTGGCCGCCATCGCTTCTGAACACGGGGCCCAACCGACCTTCCCGCTGTTGACGGCCCTCGTGGTCGTGCCCACCTTCGGCGCCGCCTTGGTCGCTCTGCTCCCCAAACGGCAGGAGGGTCTCCTCCGCCTCGTGGCCCTGCTGTTCTCGGTGGCGACGCTCGTACTCACCGTCTACGTCGCCATCGACTTCAAGTCGGACGCCGACGGCTTCCAGTTGCTCCAGTCGTACTCCTGGATCAAGGAGTTCGGGATCAGTTGGAAGCTTGGCATCGACGGCATCTCACTGTGGTTGGTCGTCCTCACCGGCGTCCTCTTCCCGCTGGCCATCGCCGGACCGGTCGTGACCAAAGACGTGAAGAGTTACCTGGGGTGGCTGCTGTTGCTCGAGGCGGGTTGCCTGGGCGTGTTTCTCGCACTCGACCTCATCGTGTTCTTCCTCTTCTTCGAGATCGTGCTGGTCCCGATGTACTTCCTCATCGCCGGATGGGGACACGACGGACGCAACTACGCCGCGCTCAAGTTCTTCCTCTACACCCTCTTCGGGTCGGCCTTCTTGTTGGTGAGCATCCTGGCGTTGGCCTTCCTCCACCAGCGGGCCACCGGCGTGTTGACCTTCGATCTCGTCACGTTGGCCGAGAGCCAGACGTTGGCCGAGTCGACGGCTCGCTGGCTCTTCCTCGGATTCACCATCGCCTTCGCCGTGAAGGTGCCGCTGTTCCCGGTGCACACCTGGTTGCCCGACGCCCACACCGAGGCGCCGACGGCAGGCTCGGTCATCTTGGCCGGCGTGATGCTCAAGCTTGGGACTTACGGGCTCTTGCGCTTCGGGCTCTACCTCTTCCCCCAGGCTGCGGTCGACCTGGCGCCGATCCTGTTGACGCTGGCCACCATCGGCATCATCTACGGCGCCGTCGTGGCCGCCATGCAAAAGGATCTCAAGCGACTCGTCGCGTACTCGTCGGTCGCCCACCTCGGCTTCATCGTCCTGGGCACCTTTGCGCTCACCAGTCAGGGTCTGAGTGGCGGTGTGCTGCAGATGGTCAACCATGGCGTGTCGACCGGAGCCCTCTTCCTCCTCGTCGGGATGATCTACGAGCGACGCCACACCCGCCTCATCAGCGAACTCGGCGGCCTCCAGAAGCCGGCCCCGATCCTCGCCGCGGTGTTCACGGTGGTGATGCTCTCGTCGATCGGTCTGCCGGGCCTCAATGGGTTCGTGGGTGAGTTCTTGATCCTGCTCGGCACCTTCGTCACCCACCGGTGGTGGGCCGTGGCCAGTGCCTCGGGCGTGATCCTGGCCGCCGTCTACCTGTTGTGGGCCTACCAGCGGGTGTTCCACGGTGAGCCCGAGGGCGACAACGCGACCATGCCCGACATGACCTGGCGCGAGCGGGGGATCATGGTCCCGCTGCTGGTGCTCATCGTCTTCCTCGGCGTCTATCCCAAGCCCGTGCTCGACCGGATCCAGCCTTCGGTCGATCGCTTGATCGCCCACGTCGAGCAACACAGCGACTTCGAGGAACCGGCCGTGGCCCAAGCACATTCGATCGAGGACAACTGATGCTGCTCGCCCAGGCCCCCGCCAGGCTCGGCCCCGTCGTCGTGCCCGAACTCGCGTACTCCGACATCGGCCCGATCGTCATCCTCGTCGTCGGCGCCATGGCCCTGTTGACCCTCGCGTCCCTCGTGCGGACCAAGCCCGCGGCCGGGTTCTACGCCCTCTTCACGATCGGCACGGCCGGTGCCGCGCTGGCGTCGGCGTCGTGGCTGTGGATCGGCCTCGGTGACGGCACCCCGGCCCGCTTCGCGTTCTCCAACATGATCTCGGTCGACGGCTTCGCCGTGTTCTTCTTCGTCGTGATCGCGATCTCGATCGTGCTCGCGTCGCTGCTGGCCGACGGCTATTTGCGGCGAGAGCAACTCGACGGGCCCGAGTTCTACGTGCTCGTGCTGCTCAGCGGCGCCGGCGGCATGTTGATGGCGGCGGCCAACGACCTCATCGTCATCTTCCTCGGCCTCGAGACGCTCTCGATCGCTCTGTTCGTGCTCGCCGGGTTCCATCGTCGCCGGGCTGAGTCGGGCGAAGCGGCGATGAAGTACTTCGTGCTCTCCGCATTTTCGTCGGCCTTCCTCCTCTACGGCATCGCGTTGGTCTACGGGTCCACCGGCACCACCAACCTGGCCGGTATCGCGGCGTGGTTGGCGGAGAACGTGGCGCTTTCGAATGGCGTGCTGATGGCTGGTCTCGCCCTGTTGCTCGTCGGGTTCGGATTCAAGGTCGCAGCCGTTCCGTTCCACACGTGGACGCCGGACGTGTACCAGGGCGCACCGACACCGGTGACGGCGTTCATGGCCGGGGCGTCGAAGGCGGCCGGGTTCGCCGCCCTGCTCCGCGTTTTCTTCTCGACCTTCTCGGTGTTGCGGCCCGACTGGCAACCCCTCGTTTGGGGTCTGGCCGTGGCGTCTCTTCTTGTCGGATCGGTCCTCGCCGTCGTCCAATCCGACATCAAGCGGATGCTGGCGTATTCGTCGATCAGCCACGCCGGCTACATCCTCGTCGGGCTCCAAGCGGCCAACGACCGAGGGCTGGCCGGATCGCTCTTCTACTTGTTGGCCTACACGTTCATGGTCATGGGCTCGTTCACCATCGCCACCCTCGTCGGGCGCCGGGGTGACGCCGAGCACGACCTCGAGAGCTACCGCGGTCTCGCTCGGCGGCGGCCCGCCGTCGCCCTCGGCTTCACCGTGTTGTTGATGGCTCAGGCCGGCGTGCCATTCACCTCGGGCTTCCTGGCCAAGTTCTATGTGATCTCGGCCGCCGTCGAGAGCCACTCGTACGCCCTCGCTTTGATCGCCATGCTCGGCGCCGTCGTGGCCGCGTTCTTCTACCTCCGGGTCATCATCACGATGTACTCGCCTCCCGAAGACGCCGACGCTGTCCCGGTTCGGCTCCCGATCCCCTTCGGTGCGGGCCTGGTGTTGGGCACCACGGTGGCGGTCACGCTGCTGGCCGGCGTGCTGCCCCAGGTCTTCTTCGACTTCGCCCGGCAGGCCACCCTGCTCTTCTGAGCAACGTTTGGCCGCTGACGCCGACTCAGTTCGGACAAGATGGTGGGTCGTCGGCGGACCGATCGGAGGAGGTCGGAGGTGGTTCACGAGGAGCGGCTTCGCGCCGTGCCCTTCTTTCGCGGTCTGCCGGGTGCCGGCCTCCGCGCTCTCGCCGCGTCCCTGGCTGCCGAGCATCACGAAGCCGGCGACCTGATCTTTCGCGAGGGCGACCGCGCCGACAGCCTCTTCCTCGTCGAGTCGGGCCTCGTCGAGGTCCGGCGGGCCGGTGAGGCCCTGGCCGTGCTCGGGCCTGGGAGCTTCGTCGGCGAACTCGGTCTGCTGTTGGGCGAGCCGAGGTCGGCCGACCTCGTGTCGGTGGCCGACAGCACACTGCTCGCCCTGCACCGTGCCGACGTCGACCGACTCCTCGACGAGCATCCGAGCATCGCCGTCGAGATCAGCCGCGAGCTCGGGAGGCGATTGGTGCGGACCAACGAGCGCATCGCCGCTCCGCCGGTGGCGCGGGCGCCGGTGGCCTTCTGGGGCGACCGTGCCGGCCTCGAGCGTTTTGCTACCGCTGTCGAAGAGGTCTCGGGTCACACACCACTCGTTCTCTCCGTTGACGTCGACGTGGCCGTGGCCGAGCGGGATCTCGCCGGTCGACTTGCCGTCTATGAGCTCCCGCTCGAGCGAAGCCGTGAGACGCGGGCGGTGCTTCGCCGCGCCGGCCATGTCGTCTGCACCCGTTCGCCGGTCGACTGGGTGGTACGTCGCCACCGAGACGACCAGATCCTCCGGTGCGACCAGCGACTCGGCGTCGAGCGGGCCGCCCGATGGGTGACGGGACGGGCCGTCGGACTGGCGTTGTCGAGTGGCGGGAGCAAGACCGTCGCCCACTTGGGCGTCGTGCAGCGTCTGCAGGAGCTCGGCGTCCCCATCGACGCGGTGTCGGCCAGCAGCGGGGGAGCGTTGATCGCCGCCGCGGTGGCCGCCGGCATTCCCCACGAGACGAGGCGTCACCACCTCGACGAGGTGGCCGAGCTGCTCTCGGTTCGCCGGTGGGACTTCAACGTGCCTCCGCGCACCGGGGTCATGAAGGGCCGCCGGCTCCGTGACGCCCTCGACCGAATGTTCGAGGGTCGGACCTTCGATGACCTGCTGGTGCCGCTCTACATCGTGGCCACCGATTTAGCCACCGGAGCGGAAGTGGTGATCGACTCGGGGCCGCTGGCCGACGCGATGCGAGCCAGCCTTGGGATCCCCGGCGCCTTCGACCCCTGGATGGTCGGGGGTCGGCTCCTCGTCGACGGGGCCGTCGTCAACCCCATGCCTGCCAGTGTTCTGCGGGATCGTGGTGTTCCGATCGTCATCGCCTCGATGGTGGCCGGGAAGCGAGACGACCCCACCGCGCCACCGCTCACGGCGGCGCCGCCGATCATGCAGACGCTCATGCGCATGGTGAACCTCATGGAGCGCGAATTGCTGGAGGGTCAGATCCCTTTGGTCGACGTGCTGATCCGGCCTGCGGTAGCGGCTAGCAACAGCTTCGATTTCGCCAACATGGATCCGTTCATCGCCGAGGGGGCCCGGGCGACGACAATCGCGATGGCCGGGGTCGATCTCGACTCGATCGGCGTCAGGTCAGTTTGACGGCCCGCTGTCGGCCTGGCGCAGCCGTCGGGCCATGCCGGTCAGGAGCTTCTCGTTCATGGCCGGCACATCGCGGAGCAGGGAACGAAACACGCGGGCGCTGATGGCGGCCAGCGTGACCGGCGTCGAAGCGCACACCGTCGCGCTGCGAGGCGCGGGGTCGAGGAGGGCGAGTTCGCCGAAGTAGCTCCCGGCGGTGAGCGTGGCGACCCGACGGCTGCGAGCGGCGTCTCCTTTGCGCCGTACCGACGCCTCGCCGCTCAAGAGTACGAAGAAGGTGTCGGCCTGCTCGCCTTCGGCCACCAGCACGGTGTCGACCGGCGCCTCGACCTCGGTGGCATGCCGGGCGACGATTCGCAGATCGGATTTCGAGCACGCGGAGAACAACGGCACGTTGGCCAGGTGGTCGACGAGTTGGTCGCGCTTGGTCATGTGGCCGCCTCCACGAAGTACCCCCGGCCCGCCCGGGGTTGTGTGGGCGTTTCCTACCACGCTGTCCGGGTTTATGCTGCACTTGAGCGCACCTGGCGGGTGCGGGGGCGGAGGATCAGATGTTGATGCGGCGGCTGGGGCGCGTGGTCACCCGATACCGGTGGGTCGTTCTCGCTGTCACACTCTTGATGTTGCCGGTCGCCGGACTCCTCGGCGGCCCGGTCAAGGGCAAGCTGTCGGCCGGCGGATTCGCCGACCCATCGGCGGAGTCGTCGCGAGCGGCCCGTCTCCTCGAGTCGACCTTTTCGACCGGGTCCCCCAATGTGGTGCTGCTCGTGCACGCAGATGCGGGGACCGTCGACGACCCGGCCGTGGCCGAGCGAGGCCGAGCGCTGACTGCGGAACTGGCGGCGACGCCCGGCCTCGACAACGCCGTGTCGTACTGGACGCTGAATGCAGCGCCGTTGCGCAGCACCGACGGGCGCGACGCGCTCGTACTGGGCCGGGTGCGGGGCGACGAGGATGATCTGCGCGACGCCGCCGCCGGTATCGCAGAGCGCTTCGACGGACGCGATGACGGCGTGGTCACCGTGGGTGTGGGTGGGTCGGGCGAGATCTTCCGCCAGATCACCGCCCAAGCCGAGACCGACCTGCAAAAGGCCGAAACGATCTCGTTCCCGATCACGTTGTTGTTGCTGCTGTTCGTGTTCGGCAGCGCCGTGGCCGCCGCCCTCCCGCTCGGCGTGGGCATCGTTGCCGTACTCGGAACCTTCCTCGTCCTCACCGTCTTCGCCGCCTTCACGCAAGTGTCGATCTTCGCGCTCAACCTGACGACGGCGATGGGGCTGGGACTCGCCATCGACTACAGCCTGTTCATCGTCTCGCGCTACCGGGAGGAGTTGGCCGCCGGCCGAGAGCCCGAGGGAGCGCTGCTCCGCACGATGCAGACGGCGGGGCGGACCGTGGCGTTCAGCGCGTTCACGGTGGCCATCTCGCTGGCTGCCCTCCTGCTCTTCCCGCTCGCCTATCTGCGTTCGTTCGCCTACGCCGGGGTGGGCGTCGTGGCCCTCGCCGCTGTCGGTGCGACCGTGGTGCTCCCGGCGCTCTTGGCGGCGCTCGGCCACCGGATCGACGCCGGACGCGTCTTGCGCCGCAAGGCGGCCGCGACCGACCCGTCGGCCCACGGCTTCTGGTACCACCGAGCCCACAGCGTCATGCGCCGACCAGGCCCGGTGGCTGTGGCCGTGACGTTGCTCCTCCTCTTCCTCGGGGCGCCCTTCTTGCGCTTCTCGGCTGGCCAAGCCGACGATCGTGTCCTCCCGGCATCGGCGTCGGTGCGGGCCGTCCACGACCAACTCCGGCGCGACTTCACGAGCAACGAGGCGTCGGCCGTCTCGGTCGTGCCAGCCGACCCGTCGTCGTCGCCAGATCTCGGCGCCGTCGATGCCTATGCCAGCGTCCTCTCGCGGTTGCCAGGCGTGGCCCGGGTGGATGCGCTCACCGGCTACTACATCAACGGCGACAAGGTGCGCGACACCGACGGGTTGTCGGCCCGATTCTCGAGCCCGGGCGGGTCGACCTGGCTGTCGGTGGTGCCGTCGGTCGAGCCCTACTCGTCTGAAGGGGAGGCGCTCGTCTCGGCCGTGCGGGCGACGCCGGCGCCGTTCGCCGCCTTGGTCGGAGGTCCGTCGGCCGAGTTGCACGACTCGAAATCGTCGCTGGCATCTCGCTTGCCGCTGGCCCTCGGCCTCATCGCCGTAGCCACCTTCGTCCTGCTCTTCCTCATGACCGGGAGCGTCGTCGTGCCGCTCAAGGCGCTGCTGCTCAACCTGTTGAGTCTCTCGGCCACCTTCGGGATGCTGGTGTGGGTGTTCGAGGACGGCCACTTCTCGGGCGTGCTCGGTTTCACTCCGACGGGCACGATCTCGGTGCACACTCCGATCCTGTTGTTCTGCATCGCGTTCGGGCTTTCGATGGATTACGAGGTCTTCCTCCTGTCTCGAATCAAGGAGGAGTACGACCTCGGCCATACCAACGAGGAGTCGGTGGCCGTCGGACTCGAGCGCACGGGCAGCATCGTGACCGCCGCTGCGTTGTTGTTGGCCGTCGTGTTCGTCGCCTTTGCCACCGCCGAGGTCGCGGTGGTCAAGGTCTTCGGAGTCGGCCTGACGCTGGCTGTGCTGGTCGACGCCTTCCTCATCCGGACGTTGCTCGTACCCGCGTTCATGAAGATGGCGGGCCGGACCAACTGGTGGGCGCCGCGGTCTCTGCGCAGGTTCCACCTTCGCTTCGGAATCTGGGAGACCGACCCTGGTTCGGTGCTCGACCTGCTCGACCGGGCCGAGCGAGTGCGCTCCGAGGAGGAGCCCGCGGGCGCCGAGCGCTGAGCCTCACGCCACCCTGGCTGCGAGCGGGGGGTCGAGGTTCCAAGACCGCAAAGTGCGCCGCACGCGACGCAGCACTGGCGGATCGAGGTGCTCGGCACACATCGCCAAGAGGTGGGGCAAGGGCACCAATCCGGCGAGCACCCAGCGGGCGAACATGCCTTCGTCCATCCAGTCGGCTACCTCGGGTCGGATGTCGACGCCGATCTCGGCCCCGGCCGCGACGCGCAACCTGAGTTGCTTCCAGTCGACCGCTCGGGCCATGGCCCGACCGGCGCCGATCAACTCCTCGGGCTGTGGACGGTGGCCGGCTCCGGAAAGCATGCGCATCGACGGGTGCCGGTCGGCGATCTCGGTCCACGAGAGGGGACGGCGCGCCGCGGCGATTTCCTCGAGCCAGCACGCGGCGAACACCTCGGTTGTGGGGACCGGCGGTGGTTCGGTCGCCAGATCGAGGCAGCGCCGGAGCGCGTCATTGACCGTCCCGGTGCCGGGCTCGTCGATCACCGAGCCGTCCTCCATGGTCGCGGTGCAGCGTTCGACGCCGTCTCGTCCGACCAGACAGGTGACTCGTACGCGTTGACGGTCGGGGTGGCGTGACGGGCGACCACCGCTCACGACGTGACGTTTGGCGTCGACATCGCCAGGCGCGGCCCAGCCAAAGCACACCGAGCCGATGCCACGCCACGACTTGGGTGCCCGGAATCCGAGGAGCACCTCCATGGGGTGTTGGCCCTCGTCGAGGGGGCGGAAGCCGAGGTCGACGAGGGGTCGGTCGTCGTCATCGCGATCGGTGCCGGGCTCGACCGAGACGAGACAATGGGGCTGGAACCAGCCACCGTCGGCGAAGGAGGCGTCGAGCAAGGTGACGCAGCGATCGAGCCAGTCGGGCTCGGGGAGCAAGGGGACGGCCACGGAGGGCTCCTCTCGGTGCAGAAGATTCGAGAGGGAGCCGGCGGGAGGGCTCCGTGTGACCGCCCGCCCAGACAAGCACGGGTCCGAAGCGGTGGCAAGCTCGTCTCTTCATGCCGCCCGAACCCCCCGAACCCAGCGGACCGGCCCCCGAGACCGAACCGCGCCTCCCCGACCTCGAAACCACCGAGGACGCCGTCCTCGAGGGCGACACGGTCTATGCCGCAGGGAGCGCCCGAGCGGCGCTGGCCCACCGACCGTTCCGACTGGTGTGGATGGGGTCGTTGGCCTCGAACATCGGCACCTGGATGCAAAACGTTGCCCTCGGCGCGTTCGCCTACAAGCTGACGGGGTCATCGGGTTTCGTCGCCCTGCTCGGGTTCGCACAACTCGGTCCGCTGCTCGTGCTGTCGATCGTGGGCGGATTGTTGGCCGACACCATCGACCGCCGGTGGCTGTTGATCGGCTGTCAGGTCGAACAGATGGCGCTCTCGTTCGTTCTCGCCGTCCTCACTCGCCACGACGATCCCTCGAAGACGTTGCTCTTCGTGTGCGTCCTCGGGATCGGCGTCGGCAACGCGTTGAACGCGCCGACGTTCTCGGCCGTGTTGCCCCAGCTCGTGGGGAAACGCGACCTCGTCGGCGCCGTCTCCCTGCAGTCGGTACAGCTCAACCTCTCGCGGGTCGTCGGGCCGGCGATCGCCGGGCTCGTTCTCCCGATCGTCGGTGCCAGCGGCGTGTTCGCCATCAACGGGTTCACGTACATCTTCGCCATCGGGACGTTGTTGATGGTCACCATTCCTCGGCCGTACCCCTCTTACGGCGAGCAGGGCTTGCGCCGACTCATCGGGGGCTTCGCCGTCGCTCGTCGGGACCGCCTGGTGCGCCGCTGCCTCCTCACGATCACGTCGATCTCGTTCTTCTGCCTTCCCTTCATCGGGCTGCTCCCCGTCATCGCCGGCAAGAACCTCGGACTCGACGTCGAAGGGGCCGCCTACGGCGTGCTCTTCGCCGGGTTCGGCCTCGGCGCTGCGCTCGGCGCCATCGCCGTCGGCACCGTCCTCGTCAATCGGTCTCGCCCGCTGGTGGTGCGCGTCGGTCTCGGACTGTTCGGACTGAGCCTCGGGTCGTTCGCGTTGTTGCGCGACGTCCGGTTCGCCTACCCAGCCCTGTTCCTCGTGGGCCTCTTCTACTTCGGAACCGTCACGTCGTTGTCGACGGTGCTGCAGGCGCACCTCGAGGAGTCGGTGCGAGGGAGGGTGATGGCCCTGTGGATCATGGGCTTCGGCGGGACGGTCCCGATCGGGCTGCTCGTGGGCGGGCTCATCGCCGAACGCACCTCGGTGTCGACCGTCGTCGTCGGAGGCGCCGTGATGGCGCTCGTACTGGCCGCCGTCGCCGACGTGCACGCCGTCGACGAGCCGATGACGTCCGCCTAGGAGACGAGAGGAAAGCGCAGGCGGATGGCGGTGCCGCCGACGGGGGTATCGCCCACGTCGATCGTCGCGTGGAGTGCGGAGGCCAAACGTCGGGCAATGGTCAGCCCGAGCCCGAGCCCCTCGCCGTCGCTCGATCGTTCGAGCCGGCCGTAGGGCTCGAGGACCTGCGATCGCCCGTCGGAGGGCACCCCCGGTCCACTGTCGGCCACGGTGAGCACGACATGGTCGTCGTCGGGTTCGAGGATGAGCCGAACGGGCGCCTCGCCGTGGCTGTGACCGTTGTCGATGAGTTCGGCCAGCAGACGGCGAAGCTCGGCGCTGCGCCCGTTGACGTAGGCCGCTGTGGGCCCACGCACGCCGGTCGGGCGTCCGCTCCGCTCGGCGTCGTCGGCCACCGAACGGGCCACCGCAGCGAGGTTGAGCACCTCGTCGGCGCCCGGTTGGACGAAGTCGACGTCGGCCGCCGAACGGAGATGACGGAGCATGGCCGACAGGTGGCGCTCGGGTTCGCTCCGACCCTCGCGCCGGTCCATCTCGTACATCCGGGCCGAGGCCAGCACGTTGGCGGCGTGTTTGGCGAAGTCGGTGGCGGCCTGCAGGTCGAAGTCGGTGAACCCGCGACCAGGACCGGCGTTGACGTTGAGCACGCCGAAGATGCGGCCGTCGTGGAGCAAGGGCACACACATGCCGCTGTCGACGGGCTTGGAGCGGTTCCCGGCTCGTCCGGTGACCAACACAGGGTCGCAACTTGCGGCCACCTTGCCAGCGACGCCGTCGCCGAAGCGCACGCGCGCGCCGAGGGCGGCGGGGTTGGACGGCGAGGCGACGACCTCGAGTTCTTCGGGGCCGACGAGCAACATGACCGACCCTCCTTCGCCCTCGAAGATGCGCGCCGCGCTCGACAGCACGACGTCGAGTACGGCGTCGACCTGGAGCGGCGCCGCGCCGGCGGTGGGTTTGGTGTCGGCCATCATGACGATCGTGGCACGGACGGGGAATGCGGCGCGTCGAGCCGGTTCTGGAGAAGCGCCATCCTCCTACGTCGGCGGTTCCCACGCCCGCCTTGAGCGACGGTCGTCAGTCCGCCGTCAGTCCGCCGTCAGGCCGCTCAGCCGGGGGCAGTGGCCCGGGCGGCGGAGAGGACTGCGGCGGCGCGGCCGTTGTCGATCGCCTCGGCCACCTGGCGACAACCATCGAGACCGACGTTCCACATGCCTGGCGGACCCTCGTCGACGATGAGGAACACCTCGAACGCCGCGGCTCCGGGGGTGTGGAGTTGGGCACGGCCGGTCCAGCCGGGCGGCCGAGGTTCGAAGCGGAGGTCGACGACGACGTCGTCGCCCGGCCCGGCTCGATCGGCGCCGGTCCGGACGGTCACCGTCGACGACGGATCGACGCAGTCGACCACCACGTCTCCCCCGCTGTGTCGCAGGGGGACGGCGACGAGCGACGGACCATCCGGGCGCATGGCCACCACCAGCCCCGCTCCCGTCCACCCCGCCGGGCCGGATGTCGGGGGTGTCTCTGTGGCGGGCAGTCGGTAGAGAAAGCACCGGCCGCCGACCTCGTCGGGCTCCCAGCCGGGGACGGCGTAGCCGGTCGTCACGACCCGGCTGCCGACAGGGAGTGCGGCCAGGCGAGCGCGTAGTCGCTGGAGCGTCGACGGACTCAGGTAGGCGAAGACGACGTCCACTCCGGTCAGGTCGATCGAGGCGAAGTCGGCCTCGATCACCGTGCCCGTGACACCGTGCTCGGCAAGGAGTGACCGAGCGGAAGTGGCCAATTCGGCGTCGAGCTCGACGCCGGTCACGCGCGCCGAGCGCAACGCTGCAGCCCGCAGGAGCACCCGTCCGTCGCCGCACCCGAGATCGATGAGGTGCTCTCCGGGTGCGAGGCCGGCCAAGTCGAAGGCCCGGTCGATGCGGTCGTCGCTCGTCGCGGCCCAGAACGGCCATCCGGTCATGAGCCAGGTCTATCCGACCGTTGCGCAGCGGAGGTTGCGTTCAGGTGGCGAGCGCGGGCTGTGGTCGCCGGACCTCGTCGTCGGCGGCGGCGTGGAGGCCCTCGATGAGATCCCCGATGGTGAGCACGGCGCGTTCGACGAGCACGTTGGGCAGGAGTACCCGGCTTCCGAGTTCGGCCAGCCACGCGTCGTGCTGGTAACCGTTGAGGACGGCGACGGCGTCGACGACGCGCACCCCACCCGGCGCCTCGGTGAGGCCGGGGCCAAACGTGAGCACGGCGGGCACCACGTCGACGTGGATCTCGTTGCGAGCGAGGAGCTCGCGGAGCTGTTGGGCTGCGATCCGGGCCCGGATCGGGGGCTTGCCGCGGGGGTCGTCGCGGTCGGTCCACCGGCTCTGGATCGCGAGAATGCCCGCCGGGCCGATGGCGACATGATCGACGTCGACGTGGGGGAGCACGACGCGATCGGTCACGTACCAGCCGGTCCGCCGGAACGCGGCGATGACCCGACGCTCCTCCCGTCGACGGACGGCTTCGGGGGTGGCTGCGGCCTTGGTCGCCGGACGCTTGCGCCCGAACGAAGTCGCCACGGCGTAGGCGCCCACGAGGAGCAAGACGGCCGCGTAGCCCAGCATGGGCAGGCGCGAGGCCTCGGGAACGGTGGGCACACCGGCACCGTTGTTCTCGACGGCCGAGGCCACGGCAGCGACGACGGCAGCCAGGAGTGCAGCGGCGAGACCGAAGAGGCGCCGAAGCGGTCGGGACCGGCGGGCGGATGCGGTCATGGTTGTTTCTTCGGCGCGACCAGTGAACGCCTGTAGACCGAACCGGCTCGAGCTGGCCCCTTTCGCCCGGCGGGCCGTCGTGGTAGACGTTGAGTGCGTTCCCTTCCACGGGGCGCGAACTCGCAGGCTCCGGCCCGCCTCGGTCGATCGATCCGATCCCCTGGAGGGCCTGTGTCACGCACTCGCTTCCGCCCACCTCTTTCGTGGTCCCTCGTCGTGGCCGCGATCGTCGCGACGGCAGGCCTGCTCCGAGGTGGCCTGTTCGATCCACCTGCGCCCGCTGGTGCCGCCGTGGAGCACGGCGCCGGCTTTCACGGCGTCGTCGACGGCTACCGCAGTTGGTTCGGCAGCTATCGCCTGGGTGGCGAGGGTGAGGTCTGGTGCGTCGACCACGGCATTCGGGCGCCCGACGTCGTGCTGGGTTACGAGCCGACTGGACTCGACGATCGGGCTCCCGATACCCGACGGGCCATCGCCTGGGCTGTCGGACGCCACGGGCCTGGAGCCGACCGGGTGGGTGCAGCAGCGCTGATGCTCGTCCTCCACGACCTGATGGGCGCTCGGTACCCCTCGGGCCCGCTGTCGGTCGATCAGCTCGCTCCCGACCGCCTCCAGGGGTTTGACGGGCTCGAAGGCGAGGTCGTCGCTCGGGCCCGGTCGATCAAGGCCGACGCCGTCGCTCGGGCCGCACTCGTCGGCCCATTCCGTCTCGCCGTGTCGGCCACCGAGGTGCTGGCCGGTCGCCGAGGCAACCTCGAGGCGTCGGTTGTCGACGCTGGTGGTCGCCCCGTCAGTGGGGTCGCCATCCATCCCGCCGTCACAGGAGCCGCGCTGGTCGGCGACGTCGACCAGGTCACCGCGGCCGACGGCCGGGCCACCTGGGCCTTCGACGCCGCACCGGGGGCGAACACGTTCGACCTGTCAGCCAGCGCCCCCGGCGCGGAGTTGCGGGCCCTCCGGCCCACGGTTGGTCCGGCCCAGCGGGTGGCTCGCCCTGCCACCGTCGCGCTGCGGGTGTCAACCGCCTTCGACGGTCAGGTCCCCCGACGGCTCTCCGTTCACAAGTCCGGCGACGGCGGCCCGACCCTTCCGGTGACCGGTGCGGAGTTCGTGGTCGAGGGCCACGAGCAGACGCCGCTGGTCGTCACGAACGATGGACTCACGGAGTCGATCGAGGTGCTTCCCGGTCGGTACACGGTGACCGAGGTGAGGGCGCCGATCGGGTACGAGCCCGCCGGTCCCTGGACGGTCGAGATCACCGATCACGACGTGGTGCTCGAGGTGTCCAACGCCGCTCGCCGGGGCCGACTCCGCATCGAGAAGGTCGACGCGCTCACGGGCCAGCCCGTGACCGGGGCCACCTTCGAGGTGCGGGGCGACCTCGACGGCGACCACGACGCCTTCGAAGTCGGCGTCGACGACATCAACGCCGATCTTCTCCCCGGTCGCTACCAGGTCCGAGAGGTGAGCGCGCCGCCCGGGTACGCGCTGGCCGACGATCCCGTCGTCGTCGAGGTCCGCGCCAGAGAGACGGCGGTGGCCACCATCGCCGACCATCCGCTGGTGAGCATCGTCTTCGAGAAGTCGCCGGCGTTGGCCGGGGCGACGTTCGCGGTGACAACTGCGGCCGGTGATCGGGTGGTCGGGCGGTGCACGACAGACGCCGACGGCAAGTGCTCGGTCGGCGCTGGTGCCATCGGCGCCGGGACCGACTTCTGCTGGCAGCGAAGAGGCGGCCCCGCCCGGCTGGCTGGCGGACGAGGGCGACTGCCTGACGGCGCCGACCGCCCCCGGCAGCCGCCACGTCATCGCCGTCCACGAGCAGCCGATCCCGCCGCCGACCACGATCACCTCGACGCCCCCACCTACAACCACGACCACGCCCCGCTTCCGACATCGACGACGATCACCACGGTGGCGCCGTCGATTGCCACCGCGCCGCCTCCAGTGGTCGCTGCCTCCCCGCCCGTGGGTCGTCCGCCGGCCACCGAGTTGCCCCGAACAGGAGCATCGCTACGACGGCTGACCGGCATCGGGCTGGCCCTGTGCGGCGTCGGCCTCGGCGCCGTCGCTAGCTCGGAAGCCAGCTCGTCGGGTAGGCGGGATCGTCGAGGGCGTCGGCGCCGGCCGCGAGCTGCAGGGGGGCGAAGGTGTCGATCATGACCGCGAGTTCGTCGGTCCAGGTCTTGCCGATCGAGGCTTCGGCCACCCCTGGCGCTGGGCCGTGGGGGATGCCCCGAGGGTGCCACGTAAGCGCCCCGGCCTCGATGCCGCGTCGACTGAAGAAGTCGCCGCTCACGTAGAACAACACCTCGTCGGAGTCGAGATTGGCGTGGTGGTACGGCGCGGTGATCACGCCGGGTCCGTCGTCGAGGCGTCGGGGCACGAACGAGCACACGACTGCGCCATCGAGTTCAAACGTCTGATGCACGGGCGGAGGCTGGTGTTGGCGGCCGCTGATCGGCTCGAAATCGTGGATCGACAGGGCGTAGGGATAGAGATGGCCGTCCCATCCCGCGACATCGAAGGGGTGATGGTCGAGCGTGTAGACCGCGGCGCGGTCTCCGACCCGGACCCAGACGTCGAACTCGCCGAGGACGTCGAGATCGACAAGGCTCGGTGGGCCGGCGGAAGTCGCGTTCCCAATACGGGGCGTGCTCGAGGAGTTGGCCCTCAGTGTTTTGGTAGCGCCGGGGCAGACGGACGGTGCCAGGCGACTCGACGACGAGGTGGACGTTGCCGTCGCCGTCCGGGTGCCACTGGTGAACCGTCCCCTTTGGCACGACCACGTAGTCGCCGGCGCGGTAGTCGAGCACGCCGAACACCGACTCGAGTCGGCCTCCTCCCTGGTGCACGAAGTGGATCTCATCGCCGCCGCCATTTCGTGTCAGGCGGCCGGCCTCGGCCCCGAACGACGAGAGCGCTATTCGGACGGCGTCGTTGGACAACAGGGTGCGTCGCCCGTCGAGTTCGTCGGCGCCGGCGGTGAGCCGTCCCGCCGAACGCAGGAGATGGTGGCGGAGGACCCGATCTTGTGACGCCAACGCTGGCGCTGGGACCGCGGCGACCTCGCGCACGGACAAGACCCGGGTGGGGGCGTGCCGGTGGTAGAGGATGGAATACCGCCCGCTGAATCCTTCGAGGCCGACAACCTCTTCGTTCAGGAGGGAGCCGTCGGCGCTGCGGTGGGCAACGTGGCGTTTGGCCGGGACGTCACCGAGGCGGTGGTAGCTGGGCGCCATCGGCCCCCAGTCTGTCGCCGCTCAGCCGAGGACGTTGGAAACAGGCGAGACCGGCATTGCGATCGGCGCTGCTGGCGACGACGCCTGGGCCATGGAAGGCGAGGGCTCGACGACGGGCGCCGTCGGCGACGTCGTCGAGGTCAGCGATGTCGACGACGTGAGGCGGTCGGCAACCGGCGTGACCACGGTGTCGTCGACCTGGGCCAGGACGGGTGACAGCACGGGCCCGGCGACAGGCACCTGGGCCACGACGCTCACCACAGGTGCGAGCACGCCGCCACCGGTCGTCACCGGTCCGGAACCCGATCCCGGGGCGGGGGGAGCCGGCGGGCGGGGAGCGCTGGGCGTCGAGCGATCGGCCACGGTGGAGCCGGCGGGAACGGTCCGTTCCGCGGGCACGGTCGGCGTCGGGGCGGTGGTGGCGGCCGGGGCCGGGGCGGCGACCTCGCCTTCGGCCAGCGTGGGACCGGGCAGGGGACGGGGAGCCAAGCTGGCGGCGTAGGCGTGCTCGCCGAACACGAAGCCCTCGCTGCCGTTGCCGAAGCCGGCGAAGGGGGAGGTGGACGACGCGACGGCAGGGGCGGCAGCCGCTGCGGCGGTCGCCGCCCGGCGGTCGGCGGCCGAGCCATCGCTCAGCGGCGACTGGAGCACCACGTAGAGATCGCCGGCCAGGAGCCCGGCGATGGCCACGCCGAGGCCGATCTTGGCCCATCGAGGGGCGCCCGTCGAACGGGCCGGCAGGGGTCGAACCGGCTTGGGGGCCGGGCGGGCTGGGGTCGCGGTCGGACTGGTGATGCTGGTCATGGTGGCTCCCGTCGATGCCGAACTAGTCACGTCGAACTAGTTCTTCGGCAGGTCCATTGTCCATGTTGAGCGGGTGAGCAGGTGGGAGGCTCGCTTTGGCGGCGTGTGAAGCCGCTCACTAGGCTCCCGCCCCGATGTCGGACTTCCTCCGGAGCTACCTGACGGTGGCCATTCTCGGGGGTGCCGCGTTGGTGCTGGTCAGCGCGATGTTGGGCGCCGGCAGCCTCATCCGGCCCCGTCGACCGCAGCCACAGAAATACATTCCCTATGAGAGCGGTGTCGATCCCGTCGGTACCGGCTGGTCCCAGAGCCAGATCCGGTACTACGTGTTCGCACTGTTGTTCGTGCTGTTCGACGTCGAAGCCGTCTTCATTTTCCCGTGGGCCGTCCAACTCGAGTTGCTGGGCGTCTTCGGCCTCGTCGAGATGATCGTCTTCATCGTCATCCTCGTACTCGGCCTGGTCTACGCCTGGCGCAAGGGGGTCCTCCGGTGGGTCTAGTCGAGAGCGGCAAGGTCCCGAAGCCCCTCACGTGGCTGTTGAACTACGGCCGCAAGTACTCGCTGTGGGTGTACCAGTGGGGTCTGGCCTGCTGCGCCATCGAGATGGGCGCCGCCTTCGGCTCGCCCCGCTACGACGTGATGCGCCTCGGCGTCATCCCGCTGCCCGCCAGCGCCCGCCAGGCCGACCTGGTCGTCATCTCCGGCACGGTCACCGACAAGATGGCGCCGCCCATCCGGCGCCTCTGGGAGCAGATGCCCGATCCCAAGTACGTGATCAGCATGGGTAGCTGTGCGAACTGCGGCGGGCCCTACTGGGACAGCTATTCGGTGACCAAGGGCGTCGACCAGATCATCCCGGTCGACGTCTACGTGCCCGGTTGCCCGCCCCGCCCCGAGGCCCTGCTGGAGGGCATCGTCTTGCTGCAACAGATGATCCAGCAGGAGAACATGGCCGATCGCTGGCGGGGCGAGCCCCTCGTCGTCGGCGGTGGTCCGATCTCATGAGTGACGAGCAGCCCGACGTGCCCGCCGGCCCGGTGCCGGACGACCTCCGCGACCCGATCCTTGCCGCCCTCGAGGCCGCGCTCGGCGAGGCGGTTCTCGGGTCGGAGGTGGCCAAAGGCGACCTCACGGTGCGGGTGGCCACCGGCGAGTGGCGGCGCGACCGTCCAGTGGTGCAAAGACCACGGCTTCACGTATTTCTGCTTCCTCTCGGGGATCGACTGGATGCCCAGCCCCGACGCCGAGGGTCGCTACGAGAACACCTTCGTCCCGACCGACGCCGAGGCCGAGGTCGACCAGCCCGAACGCCAGAGCGGTGTGGCCGGCGGCGACACCCGTTTCCAGGTTCTGTGCCGGCTCTTCGATGTCGACAGCAAGGTCGGGATCAACCTGAAGGCCGACCTCGACGACTCGACCCCCTCGGTCGAGTCGGTCACGGGTGTCTTCCGCGGTGCCGACTGGCACGAGCGTGAAGCCTGGGAGATGTTCGGCTTCGACTTCGTCGGCCACCCCGGGCTCCGCCACTTGTATCTGCCCTCCGAGTTCGAGGGATTCCCGCTCCGGAAGGACTTCCCGCTGCTCGCCCGCGTGGTCAAGCCGTGGCCGGGACTCGTGGACAAAGAGCCCGTCCCCGGCGAGGACGAAGAAGAGGAGGCGACGGCGTGACGATCACCGACCACCAACAGCAGGCCTATATCGCCGGCCAGGCCGCCGACGCCCGGATCCGCTTCGAGCTCGAGACCGAGGGCATGACCCTCAACATCGGCCCTCAGCACCCGGCCACCCACGGCACCCTGCGCATCGTGGTCCGCCTCGACGGCGAGCAGGTCGTCTGGGCCGATCCGGTCTGTGGCTACATGCATCGCGGCTACGAGAAGCTGGCCGAGGTCCGCAAGTACCAGCAGGTCACGACCCTGGTCAACCGCATCGACTGGTTGGGATCGTTCTGCAACGAGGTGCCGTTCATCCTCGCGGCAGAGAAGCTCTACGAGGTCGAGGCGCCGCCCCGTGCCCAGTGGATCCGCACGATCCTCTTCGAGTTGGGTCGCATCGCCAACATCGCGTTGTTCCTCGGCGACATGGGAGTCCAACTCGGCGCCATCACCCCCGTCTTCTTCGCGTTCCGAGACCGCGAGCACGTCCTCAACCTGATCGAGGGCGCCACCGGCGGCCGGTTCCACCCCAACTACGACCGAGTCGGCGGCCTGAAGGAAGACCTGCCCAAGGGCTGGGTCGAAGAGTGCCGGTCGGCGATGGACAGCCTCCGGACGTTCTGCGACGAGATGGAGACGCTGCTCCTCGGCAACGAGATCTTCGCCGAGCGGTGCCGCGGCATCGGCGTCATTCCCCGCCAGATCGCGCTCGACTACGGACTTTCTGGAGCCAATGCCCGGGCCAGCGGTATCGACTGGGACATTCGTCGCGACGCGCCGAGTCCGCTGGCGTGGAACGAGGTCGACTGGAAGGTCTGGACCCATCCCGACGGCGACTCCTACGCTCGCTACTGGGTCCGCCTGCAGGAGACCCGGGAGGCGACCAAGATCGTCGACCAACTGCTCGACGGTCTGCCCTCGGGCCCGGTGATGGCCAAGATGCCGGCCCGCCTCCGCGTGCCCCGCGGCGAAGCGTGGATCAGCACCGAGAACCCCCTTGGCGAGATGGGTTACTACGTGATCAGCGACGGCGGCCCCAGTGGTCCCTTCCGCTGCAAGATCCGGACGCCGAGCTTCAACAACATCTCGATCGTGCCCTGGTTGCTGCGCGGCGTCTACGTGCCCGACGTGATCACGATCCTGGCCAGCCTCTACTTCATCCTGGGGGACATCGACCGGTGATCGCCCTCAGCTATCCGGTCGAGACGGCCATCAAGATGGCCGTGATGCTGGGCGTCGTCCCCGTGTCGGCCCTCGTTTTCGGCTACGTGTTCCTCTTCAAGATGATGAGCCACATGCAGAGCCGGCTCGGGCCCATGGAGGCCGGGTTCCACGGCACCCTGCAGCCCATCGCCGAAGGCATCAAGTTCCTCCAGAAGGAAGACCTGATGCCCGACAAGGCCGACCGTCGGATCTTCGGGATGGCGCCGATCGTGGTCGTCCTCTCGACGTTCCTGGTCTTCGCCGTCATCCCGGCTGGACCCAGCCTCGTCGTCGCCGACCTCGATGTCGGCATCTTCTACGCCATGGCCGTCGGATCGATCGGCGTGCTCGGCGTCCTGATGGCCGGCTGGGGCTCGGCCAACAAGTACTCCCTGCTCGGAGCGCTCCGGGCCGCGGGCCAGCTCATCGCCTACGAATTGCCGCTCGTCCTCGCCGTCGTCGGCGTCGTGATCCAGGCCGGCACCATGAGTCTTCCCGGCATCGTCGAAGCCCAGGCCAAGGGGGAGATCTTCGGGTTCGGAGGTTTCGGCAACCCGTTCATCCTCACCCAGTTCATCGGCTTCGCCCTGTTCATGATCGCGGCGCAGGCCGAGTTGACCCAGGCGCCGTTCGACATGCCGATCGCCGAGTCGGAGCTCGTGGCTGGCTACATGACCGAATACAGCGGCTTCCGGTTCCTCTTCTTCTTCATCGCCGAGTTCGCCACTGCCTTCGCGCTCTCGGCCATCGCCGCCACCCTCTTCTTGGGAGGATGGTTCCTGCCCGGCATGGGGACCGACGGCGGTACCGGCAACTTCCTCGGGCCGCTCGTGCTCGGCGGCAAGGTCATGCTCGTGGCCTTCTTCATCTTCTGGTTCCGCTTCTCGTATCCCCGCCTCCGCGAGGATCAGTTGCAGACGTTCGCGTGGAAGTACCTCATCCCGATCTCGTTGGTGAACATCACCGCGACCGCAGTGCTGAAGGTGGTGTTCTAAGTGGCCAAGCCGCAGATCCCCGGCCTGATCAAGGGCCTCGGCGTCACGCTGGGCACGATGCTGCGTCCGGCCGTCACCGTGCAGTATCCGCACGTCAAGGAAGCGCCGCCCGTCCGGGCCCGAGGGGTCATCGCCCTCCTCGAGGACAACTGCACCGTCTGCATGCTGTGCGCCCGCGAGTGCCCCGACTGGTGCATCTACATCGAGGGCCACAACGACAAGGCGCCGCCGAGGCGGGAGGGCGGCAAGCCCCGCACCGTCAATGTGCTCGACCGCTTCGACATCGACTACTCGCTGTGCATGTACTGCGGCATCTGCGTCGAGGTCTGCCCGTTCGACGCCCTCTTTTGGAGCCCGGAGTACGAGTACTCCGAGATCAGCATCGCCGACCTCCTGCACGACAAGCGACGCCTGGGCGAGTGGATGGACACCGTCCCCGAGCCCCCCGCCCTCGAGGCCGGGTCCCAGGGCAAGCTCAAGAAGGGGCCCGCCGAGGCGCGGGCCAAGAACAAGTAGCCATGGTCGCCCAGAACATCGCCTTCGGCGTCCTCGCGCTCGTGATGGCCATCTCGGCCATTCGGGTGGTGACGGCCAAGAACGTCGTCCACGCTGCGCTCTACCTCGTGCTGGTGCTCGCCGGCGTGGCCGGCATCTTCATCTTGTTGGCCGCCGAGTTCCTCGCCATCGTCCAAGTGCTCGTCTACATCGGTGCCATCGTCGTGCTGTTCCTGTTCGGCATCATGCTCACCCGAGCGCCGATCGGGAACTCCTCCGAACTCGACAACGACCAGCGCTGGGTCGGTCTCTTGGTGAGCGTCGGGCTCTTCGCGCTTCTGGCCACGATCCTCCTCGACGGTTTCGGTGACGTGAAGCTCCAAGACCAGGGCGTGGCCCGCACCGACGCCGTCGGCCTCGCCATCTTCCAGACCTACGTGATCCCGTTCGAGGTCATCTCCGTGCTCCTGCTGGCCGCCCTCGTCGGGGCCGTCGTGATCGCCCGAAGGGATTAGCGGCCGTGTACCTCATGCAGTTCCTCCTCCTGGCCGCGTTCCTCTTCTGCGTCGGCGTCTATGGCGTGCTGGCGCGCAAGAACGCCGTGTTGGTGCTCATGTCGGTCGAGCTGATCCTCAACTCTGTCAACATCAACCTGATCGCGCTGGGCGTCTACCGGGGCGCCGAAGAGGCCGTCATCGGCCAGGTCTTCGCCCTCTTCACCGTGGCCGTCGCCGCGGCCGAGGTCGGAATCGGCCTGGCCATCGTCCTGCTCATCTACCGCAACCGCGCCGACATCGACCTCACCCAGGTCGACCTGATGAAGGGCTGATCGGCCACCACATGCTCGAGAACATCTGGCTCATCCCCGCCGTCACGGCGTCGTCGTTCTTCCTGATCATCTTCTTCGGGAAGCGCGAGCCCAACAAGGGCGCGACGATCGGCATCGCCGCACTCGCCCTGGCCTTCGCCTTCTCGACGATCTCCGTCGTGTCGTGGATCTCGCGCCCGGCCGACTTCGAAGTCGCGCCGGCTCACGCCATCGAGTCGGCCGGCGCCACCGTCGACTCCGGATCGCACGCAGACGACACCCACGCCGCCGACAGCCACGCCGTTGACGAGCACGCCGTTGACGAGGCGTCGTCCGAGGGCGCCCATCACGCCGAGCCCATCCGCCACCCGGTCACCCGGAGCTGGGAGTGGTTCAACAACGGCCAGATCAAGGTCGAGGCGGGCACGACGGCTGACGGTCTGGCCATCGCGTTGTGCTTCGTGGTCAGCCTCATCTCGCTGCTCGTACACATCTTCTCCTTCAGTTACATGCACGGCGACGAGCGCTTCACCCACTACTACGCCGCGCTCAGCCTGTTCACCACCGGCATGTTCGTGCTCATCACCTCGTCGAACACGCTCCAGGCGCTGTTCGGCTGGGAGCTGATGGGGCTGTGTTCGTTCATGCTCATCGGCCATTGGTGGGACCGCGACGGCAACAAGAACTCCAACGCCGCGCTCAAGGCCTTCTTCACCACCCGAACCGGTGACGTCGGCCTCCTGGTCGGCATCTCGATCCTCTTCTTCGCCGCCGGCGAGACGTTCAACATCCAGAAGATCAACGACGCCGCCCTCAACGGGTCGATCAGCCACGGGGTGCTGCTGGCGGCTGCGTGCGCCCTGCTCGTCGCCGTGATCGGCAAGAGCGCCCAGTTCCCCCTCCACACGTGGCTGCCCGACGCCATGGCCGGGCCGACCCCTGTGTCAGCGCTGATCCATGCGGCCACGATGGTCGTCGCCGGCGTCTACCTCGTCGCCCGGCTCTACGGGGTCTTCTGGGTCGCCTTCGACATCCCCGGTGGGGGCATCAACCCGCTGGCCGCAGTCGGCGGCATAACCGTGATCATCGCTGCCGCCCTGGCGTTCGTGCAGCGCGACATCAAGAAGGTGCTGGCCTACTCCACCGTCAGCCAGCTGGGCTACATGGTCATGGCGCTCGGCGTCGGTGCGTGGACGGCGGCCGTCTTCCACCTCTTCACCCACGCCTTCTTCAAGGCCTGCCTCTTCTTGGGCGCAGGCTCGATCAGCCACTCGGGCTCGCACCACTCCTTCGACATGATCGACGACATGGGCGGGCTCAAGGACAAGATGCCGTGGACGTTCCGGACGTTCGGGATCGCCACGCTCGCCTTGGCCGGCGTGCCGCCGCTGGCCGGGTTCTGGTCCAAGGACGAGATCCTCCTCGGCGCGGGTGAGAACGGCTACCAGCTCTTCTTGATCGTCGGCCTCGTGGGCGCGTTCATGACTGCGGCCTACATGACCCGGTGCGTCTACCTCACGTTCTTCGGCGAGCCGCGCGGCGCTGCCGCGCACCATCACCCCCACGAGTCCCCGCCGCTCATCGTCGTGCCGCTCATGATCCTGGCGGTGTTCTCCCTGTTCGCCGGACTGCTCAACGCCCCCGGCATCGAGCTCTTCGGCAAGTGGACCGAGAATCAGACCGTGCTGGGTGCCGGCGTCGAGCACCACCAGTTCGCGCTGGCCACGGCGGCGTTGTCGGTGGCCATCGGACTCGGCGGTATCGCGACGGCGTTCCTGTACTACTGGCGCGGGCTGCGGTTCCCCATCACCTCCGAGGGTGCCGGCAAGCCGATCTACAAGCTTCTCTCCAACAAGTACTACCTCGACGACCTCTACGAAGGCGTCGTGGTCAAGGGGATCCGCGAACCCCTCTCGCAAGGTGCGTACTGGGTCAACCAGCACATCATCGACGGTGTCGTCAACGGCGTCGGCGTCGCCGCTCGCGGCCTGGCCCGCTTCGTCTACGAGGTCATCGACCAGAAGGGCGTCGACGGTGTCGTCAACGGCGCCGGCTTGGCCTCTGAAGGCTCAGGCAACCTCCTCCGCCACATCCAGACCGGCCGCGTACAGCAGTACGCAGCCCTCATGCTCGGTGCCGTCGGCGTGTTCGCGCTGGCTCTGGTGCTGTTGTAAGGGAGCAGATCCAAACCATGAACTTCGACGAGCTGGCACTCACCCTGGCGGTCTTTCTGCCGTTGGTGGGCGTCGCCATCATCGGGCTGATCCCGAGGGCCAACGAGGAGGCACACAAGCTGGTGGCCCTCGTCACCAGCCTCGTGACCCTCGGGGTCGGTGTCGGCATCCTCACCCGGTTCGACTTCGACAACACGAAGCTGGCCCAACTCGAGGTCAACCACGGCTGGATCGATGTCATCAACAGCCGCTACCACATCTTCATCGACGGGATCTCGCTGCCGCTGTTGATCCTCTCGATGTTCATCACGGTGCTCTGCATCATCTACTCGTGGGACCACTTCCCTGAGCCGCACAACCCCAAGGCGTTCCTCATCCTGATGCTCGTCCTCGAGACGGGGATGAACGGCACCTTCGTGGCTCAGGACCTGATCCTGTTCTTCGTGTTCTTCGAACTGGTCCTGTTGCCGATGTACTTCATGATCGGCGTCTGGGGCGGCGCCAACCGGCAGTACGCGTCGATCAAGTTCTTCCTTTACACGCTCTTCGGGTCGGCGCTCATGATCCTGAGCTTCCTCGCCCTCTACTTCCTCGGCGGCAACACCTTCGACATCCCCCAGTTGGTGGCCAACGGCGCCAGCATCGCCAAGGACACCCAGATCCTGATCTTCGCCGGGTTGTTCATGGGCTTCGCCATCAAGGTGCCGATGTTCCCGTTCCACACCTGGTTGCCCGACGCCCACACCGAGGCCCCAACCGTCGGCTCGGTCATCCTCGCTGCAGTCCTCCTGAAACTCGGCACGTACGGCTTCATCCGTATCGCCCTGCCGATCCTCCCCGACGCCGCCGTCAAGTGGGCTCCGTGGATCGGTGGCCTCGCCGTGGTCGGCATCATCTACGGCGCGCTGGGCTGCCTGGCCCAGAAAGACCTCAAACGGCTCATCGCCTTCTCGTCGGTGGCCCACATGGGCTTCGTCATGCTCGGCATCGCCACCCTCACCGACTACGGCATCAACGCCGCCGTCTTCGGCATGGTCGCCCACGGCCTGATCACGGGCATGTTGTTCTTCCTCGCCGGGTCGATCGGTGAACGGTTCGGCACCCGTGACCTCGCCCGTCTCGGCGGTTTGCTCAAGCAGGCACCCCACCTCGGTTGGATCCTCGGCTTCTGCGTGTTCGCCTCGCTGGGCTTGCCTGGTCTCGCCGGCTTCTGGGGTGAGTTCCCGGCCATCTTGTCGGCGTACCAGCCCGCGCCCGGCTTGCCTGTCGGAGTGTTCCGGGCCTACATGGTCATCGCCTCGGTCGGCACCGTTCTCGCCGCCGGATACCTGCTCTGGATGTTCCAGCGGACGGCCTTCGGCCTGCCCAAGCCCGAGTTCGAACACGCGCACATCCACGACGTGCACGGACCCGAGTGGCTGGCCTGGACCCCGCTGCTGGTATTGATCCTCCTGCTCGGTATCTTCCCCGGCCTGCTCTTCCAGGTCACCGACGGCGCCGTGCAGTCGGTGACGTCGGCCTTCGCCCACGTGGTCGGGAGCTAGCCCCGTGTTGGCCGCGATCCTGGCTCAGGCGGCCTCGGGCCTCGAGTTCACCGCGCCCAAACTCGACTACGCCGCGCTGGCCCCCGAGTTGGTACTCACCGCGACGCTCGTCGTCGTCCTGTTGCTCGACCTCTTCCTCGACGAGACCCAGCGCTACCTCATCCCGAGTGTCGCCGGTTTCGGGACGCTCGCCGCGCTGTTCCCGCTCGCGTATCTCGCGCTGGAGGGCGACGAGGTGCGAGAGATGTTCGGCGGAGCGTACGTCTCCGACCATTTCGCGCTCGTCCTCAAGGCGCTCTTCCTCGGGTCGGCCTACGTCGTGTTGTTGATGTCCAACCGCTACATCGAGGAGGGCGACTACTACTCGAGCGAGTACTACTTCTTGTTGCTCTCGTCGGTACTCGGCATGCTCGTGATGGCGTCGTCGCGCGACCTCATCTCGATCTTCGTGGCCCTCGAGCTTCTCTCGATTCCCGCGTACCTGCTCGCCGGATGGCGCAAGCGGGATCTCCGCAGCAACGAGGCCGCGCTCAAGTACTACTTGCTGGGCGTGCTCTCGACCGGCGTGATGCTCTACGGGATGTCGCTCATCTTCGGCGCCACCGGCACCACCGTCCTCGACGGCATCCGGACCGAACTGGCCGGGTCGAGCCCGCAACTCGAGCGGGTCGTGACTCTCGGCATCTTCTTCATCATCGTCGGCTTCGCCTTCAAGGTCTCGGCCGTCCCCTTCCACTTCTGGGCGCCCGACACCTACGAGGGCGCTCCCACCCCCGTCACTGCCTTCCTCTCGGTCGCGTCCAAGGCGGCTGGCTTCGTCGCCCTCATGGAGTTGGTCTACGTCGGCTTCCGCGGCCAGGCCGATGTCTGGGGTCCGGTCTTCTGGGTGCTGGCCGCGCTGTCGATGACGGTCGGCAACCTCATCGCCCTCCGCCAGACCAACATCGTCCGCATGCTGGCCTACTCCTCGGTGGCCCAGGCCGGCTACATCCTGGTCCCGTTTGCCGTCGCCGGCGACGAGTTCCGAGCTGCGGGTTCGGCCCAGACGGCAACGATCATCTACCTGCTGATGTACTCGGCCATGAACCTCGGTGCTTTCGCCATCGTCCTGGCCGTCGCCCGCAAGACCCGCTCGGGTGAGATCTCGAGCTTCGGTGGCCTGTTCCAGTACGCCCCCGGGCTCACGGTCCTGATGACGGTCTTCCTCGCTTCGCTGGCGGGTGTCCCGCCCGCAGGTGGCTGGTTCGCCAAACTGGCCGTGTTCCGGTCGGTGCTCGACGCCGGCACGCCTTGGGCCATCGCACTGGGCATCATCGCCGCCGTCAACTCGGTGATCGCCGCGTTCTACTACTTCAACGTGGCCCGGGAGATGTGGATCTCGCCACCCCCCGACGAGGATCGCACCCCGATCCGCGTGCCCGCCGCTCTCGGCGCCGCCCTCGGCATCACGGTCGTCGTCGTCCTCGTCGTCGGGGTCTTCCCGGGCATCTTCGCCGACCTCGGCGACATGGCCTCGCTGGTCCGGTAGCCACGCCGACGCCTCCGGGGTCGATGGACGGTCCCGCGTCGGCCGTCGTCCGGGAGCACATTCACCGTCGCGGCCCGATCACCTTCGCCGACTACGTCGATCTCTCCCTCTACGCGCCCGACGCCGGGTTCTACGCGCTCGACGGCGCCGCGGGGAGGGCGGGCGACTTCTTGACCAGTCCCGAGCTCGGGCCGCTGTTCGGCACCGTCATGGCCAGTGCCGTCGATTCGTGGTGGCACGACCTCGGCCGGCCCGACCCCTTCTTGGTCGTCGAGGCGGCTGCCGGCGAGGGGGCGCTGGCCAAAGCGGTGCTCGACGCGCAGCCGGAGTGCGCGCCGGCGCTGCGGTACCTGCTCGTCGAGCGCTCGCCTGCCCGACGCGCTCGTCAGCCGACCGTCCTCTCGATCGAGCCGGCGGCGACCGTCCTCGGACCGATGGGGGCCCGCGACGACGAAGACCTCGACGGCGCCCACACGCTTCCCGGTGGCGGGCCGCGGGTGGCATCGCTCGACGAGCTGCCTGCGGGCCCGATCACGGGGGTGGTGCTGGCCAATGAGCTTCTCGACAATCTCCCGTTCTCATTGCTCGAACGAAGCTCGCTCGGGTGGCTCGAAGTTCGCGTCACCGATGAAGCGGGGGAGCTGGCCGAGGTCCTGACGCCGGCCGGCGCGGCCGACGCAGAACTCGCGAACCGCCTCGCCCCGGCGACGGCGCCAGGCCAGCGCATCCCCCTCCAGCGCCACGCCACCGAGTGGCTACGTTCCACGCGTCGCCGACTGACCGAGGGGAGGATCGTCCTCGTCGATTACGCGTCGACGACGGCGGCGCTGGCCGAGCGCCCCGTCGATGAGTGGGTGCGTACGTACCGGGGAGGACAGCGGGGCACCGCTCCGCTGCATCGCCCTGGCTCCCAGGACATCACCGTCGAGGTCTGTGTCGACCAACTCGCGCGGGTTGCGCCCCTAGCCACAGATCACAGTCAGGCCGAGTTTCTCCGCGCTCACGGGATCGACGAACTCGTGGCCGACGCCCGCCGGCACTGGCAGGCCACGGCGGCGCGACCCGATCTGTCCTCGCTGCGAGCGCGGAGCCGGATCGACGAGGCCGCCGCACTCGTCGACCCGACCGGTATGGGTGCATTTCGGGTTCTGGAGTGGGCCGTTTCCAGACAGAACCAAGCCGGCAGGTAGCCTCGTCGTCGTGCTTCGGCGGATCGTGACCTTTTGCTCGCTCTTCTTCCTCGCTGCGGCGACGTCGGTGGTGGCGGCAACGACGCCAGCGGCCGCGGCCGGCGATGGCCACGTGCTCGCGTTTGGCGACGCCCCGTTCCGTGGCTCGACCTCGGGAATGTCGCTCTCCCAACCCCTCGTTGGCGTGGCCGGCAACCGGGCGGGCACGGGCTACTGGCTCGTCGCCCGCGACGGCGGCATCTTCTCTTTCGGCGCCGCCGCCTTCCACGGCTCGACCGGCAACATCAAGCTCAACCAGCCCATCGTCGGGATCTCCGCCACCCGGTCGGGTGACGGGTACTGGATGGTGGCCACCGACGGCGGCGTGTTCGCGTTCGGCGACGCCCGATTCCTGGGAAGCACCGGCGGCGTCCGGCTCAACAAGCCCGTCGTCGGGATGGCGACGACCCCGAGCGGCAACGGGTACTGGCTCGTCGCGTCCGACGGCGGAATGTTCACCTTTGGCGATGCCAACTTTTACGGCTCGGCCGCCGGCGAGCGTCTGGGGCGGCCCATCGTCGGCATGGCGGCCACGCCGGACGGTAAGGGCTACTGGATGGTGGCCGGCGACGGCTCCGTGTACTCCTTCGGCAACGCGCCCTACTTCGGCAACACGCCCGGCAACGAATTGATCGCCGGCATCCAGGCGAGCATCACGGGGCAGGGGTACCGCATCCTCGGACTCGGCGGAGGCATCTACACCTTCGGGGATGCGTCCTTCGAAGGGTCGGGTTCCGGTGCCGTGCCCGCCGGCCGTCAGGCTGTCGGCATCGTGGGCACGCCCACGGGCAAGGGGTACTGGATCGCCACCGGCGAGGTTCCGCTCGCTCCTGGTGCCACCGGCTCGGGCGTCTCCAACCTCCAGAGCCGCCTCGACGACGCTCGGGTACTGGGTTCCCGTCGACGGTCGCTTCGGTGCCTTGACGACGCAGGCGCTCTACGCCCTGCAGAAGTCAGCGGGCATTCCCCGCACCGGCAACTACGACGACGCCACCGCCCGCGCCCTCGATGCGCAGGTGCGACCCAACCCGCGCAGCACGAGCGGTTACGTGGCCGAGGTCGACAAAGCGCGGCAGATTCTCATGTTGGTCAGCAACGGACGGGTGGTGCGGGTCATCAACGTCTCGACGGGCAATGGCGCTCGGTACCGCTCCGGTAATGGCTACGCCACCGCCGTCACGCCCGAGGGTTCGTTCTCGGTCCAGCGTCAGATCGACGGAGTCCGCGTGTCCGAACTCGGCGAACTCTTCCGGCCCAAGTACTTCACCGGCGGCTACGCCGTGCACGGTTCGCCCAGCATCCCGCCTTATCCGGCGTCGCACGGTTGCGTGCGGGTGTCGAACGGCGCCATCAACTTCCTCTGGGATACCGGCGCCCTTCCGCTCGGCACCCCCCTCATCGTCTACTCCTGAGCCAACTCCTGGCCGACCATGAAGCGGTGACCATCGGGTGAGCGCAGGGCCATTTCGCGCATGCCCCACGGTTCGTCGACCGGCGCCTTCGTGACGTCGGCTCCCGCGGCGATGGCTTGGCGATGGAGGGCGTCCACGTCGTCGGTGCGGAGGTACGCGAGGTAGGAGTGGTCGCCGATCTCCGACGCTGGCGTGGCGTCGGGACAGCGACCCAGCATGAAGGCGATGGCGTCAGCGCGACAGAACACCCAGTTCCCGGGGTCGACCTCGTCGAGGTCGCAGCCGAACACGGCCGCGTACCAGGCCGAGCTCCGGCCGAGATCGTGGACGGCGAGCACGGGGTGGGAACCGAGGAGCGACATGCGGTCATCTTGGCTCCCGGGGCCCGGACCGCGCTCGGGAACGCGTCGCTAGGCTCGGCTCATGCCTGCTGAGCCGACGATCGAGGCCTACCTCCTGGAGAACCGCACGTTCCCCCCGCCGCCCGACTTCGTGGCCAACGCGCTGGTGAGCGACCGAGTCGATGTACGACGCCGGCGACGCCGATCCCGAGGCGTTCTGGGCCGAGCAGGCCGGGCCAACTCGACTGGTACGAGCCCTGGCACACCGTGAGTTCGTGGGAGCTCCCGTTCGCCAAGTGGTTCGTCGGCGGCACGCTCAACGTCTCGGTCAACTGCCTCGATCGCCACGTCGACGCCGGCCGCGGCGACCAGGTGGCCTTCCACTGGGAGGGCGAGCCCGGCGACACCCGCACGATCACCTACGCCGACCTGCTCGACGAGGCGCAGCGGTTCGCCAACGTGCTGAAGTCGCTCGGCGTCGCAGCGGGGCGACCGGGTCGACATCTACATGCCGATGATCCCCGAGCTGCCGGTGGCGATGCTGGCCTGCGCCCGCATCGGCGCGCCGCACTCGGTCGTCTTCGGCGGGTTCTCGCGCCGACTGCGCTCCGCGACCGCATCAACGACGCCGAAGCCAAGGTGCTCATCACGGCCGACGGCGGCTTCCGGCGCGGGGCCGCCGGTGCGCTGAAGCCCAACGCCGATGCCGCCGTCGAAGGCACGCCCACCATCGAGCACGTCGTCGTCGTGCGCCGCACCGGCGGCGACGTCACGATGCACGAAGGGCGCGACCACTGGTACCACGAGCTCATGGTCGAGGCGGCCGACCCGGTCTGCGAGCCGGAGCGGATGGCGAGCGAGGACCTGCTGTACCTGCTCTACACGTCCGGCACCACCGGCTAAGCCCAAGGGGATCATGCACACCACGGGCGGCTACCTGACCCAGGTGGCGTTCACCCACCGTTACGTGTTCGACCTCCATCCCGAGACCGACGTCTACTGGTGCGCGGCCGACATCGGCTGGGTCACCGGCCACAGCTACATCGTCTACGGCCCGCTCGCCAACGGCGCCACCAGTCGTGATGTACGAGGGCACGCCGGACACGCCCGACAAGGACCGCTTCTGGGACATCGTCGAGCGCTACGGGGTCACGATCCTCTACACCGCGCCCACCGCGATCCGCACGTTCATGAAGTGGGGTACCGAGTACCCCGACGCGCCACGACCTGTCGTCGCTGCGCCTGCTCGGCTCGGTCGGCGAGCCCATCAACCCCGAGGCGTGGATGTGGTACCACGAGCACATCGGCGGCGGCCGCTGCCCGGTCGTCGACACGTGGTGGCAGACCGAGACCGGCGCCATCATGATCGCGCCGCTCCCGGGCGTCACCACGACCAAGCCCGGGTCGGCCACCCACCCGCTGCCCGGCATCGGCGCCGAGCTCGTCGACGAGGCCGGCGACAAGGTCGACGTGGGCGGCGGCTACCTCACGCTCACCCGGCCGTGGCCGTCGATGCTGCGCGGCATCTACGGCGACCCCGAGCGCTACCGGGAGACCTACTGGAGCCGGTTCGAGGGCCGCTACTTCGCCGGCGACGGCGCCAAGCTCGACGACGACGGCTACCTGTGGCTGCTCGGCCGGGTCGACGACGTGATGAACGTGTCCGGCCACCGCATCTCGACCACCGAGGTCGAGTCGGCGCTCGTCGACCATCCCGCGGTGGCCGAGGCGGCCGTCGTCGGTGCCAACGACGACACCACCGGCCAGGCGATCGTCGCCTACGTGACCCTGCGAGGCGGCCACGAGCCGAGCGACGAGCACGGCCAGCAGCTGCGCAGCCACGTCGCCACCAAGATCGGCGCCATCGCCCGGCCGAAGACGATCGTCTTCACCGACGACCTGCCCAAGACCCGGAGCGGCAAGATCATGCGCCGCCTCCTGCGGGACGTGGCCGAGGGCCGCGACCTCGGCGACACCACCACCCTCGCCGACCCGGCGGTCGTCGAGGAGATCAAGCGTCGGGCCGCCACCAACCCGACCGAGGAATGAGGCCCGAGCAGGTCCCCGACAATTGGCACTGGAGAGCCGGCCCCGTCACGGGCGGGCCGCCGTCGTCTTCGACATCGACGGCGTGCTGTCCGACGCCGTCGGCCGCCAGCACTTCATCGAGGGCGGCGGTCGGCGCAAGGACTGGGAGGCGTTCTTCGAGGCGTGCGGGGACGACGCGCTGATCGAGGAGGTCGGCCGCGCTCCTCGGACTGCTCGACCCGGCCTGCGGATCGTGCTGCTCACCGCCCGGCCGATCCGGGTGCAACCCCAGACCGTCGGCGTGGCTCGACCGGTACGAGCTGCGTTGGGACCTGCTCGTCATGCGCGACTTCGGCGACTACACCGCCGCCCGCGAGTTCAAGCGCTGGACGATCGCCGACTGCGCGCGTACGGCTTCGACCTCCGGTTGGCCTTCGAGGACGACCGCCGCAACGTCGACATGTTCCGCGGCCGAGGGCATTCCCTGCGTCTACATCCACAGCGGCTACTACGACACCTGAGCCGCCGGGGTGCTCGCGCCCACGTCGCCTCGGCGGGGAAGCACGATCGTGACGAGGAGCGTTGATCCAGTCGTCATGAGCAAGAACACGATCAAGACCTTCGTCCTGCTCGCCGCCCTCGGCGGCTTGCTCGTGCTGGTCGGCGGGGTCTTCGGCGGACCGAGCGGCGCCGTCATCGGCCTCGGCCATCGGCCTGGTCTCGTCGGCGGCTCGTACTGGTTCACCGACAAGCTCGCCATCAAGGCCGCCCGGGCCGTGCCGGTGACCGAGGCCGAGATGCCCGAGTACTACTCGGATCGTCCGCGAGCTGACCCAGCGAGCCGGCATGCCGATGCCGAAGCTCTACGTCACGCCCGACCAGCAGCCCAACGCCTTCGCCACCGGCCGCAACCCCGAGCACGCGGCCGTCGCCGTCACCCAGGGCATCCTCGAGATCCTCGACTGGGACGAGCTGCGGGGCGTGCTGGCCCACGAGATCAGCCACGTCGGCAACCGCGACATCCTCATCGGCTCGGTCGCCGCCGCCGTCGCCATGGGGATCACGTTCATCGCCCGCATGGTGATGTGGGGCGCGATGTTCGGTGGCATGGGCGGCAACGACCGCGACCGGCGCGGCGGCGGCATCGGCATCCTCGTCCTCGCCCTGCTCACCCCGATGGCCGCCAGGCCTGCTGCAGATGGCGCTTCAGCCGCAGCCGGGAGTTCGAGGCCGACCGCAGCGGCGCCCGCCTCATCGGCGACGGCGAGCCGCTGGCCCGGGCCCTCGAGAAGCTCGAGGCCGGCGCCCGCCGCATCCCGATGGACGTCGACCCGGCCCAGGCCCAGGCCTACATCGTCAACCCGCTCAGCGGGCGCAAGGTGCAGTTCGCCAACATGTTCCGGAGCCACCCGCCGACCGCGGACCGCGTCGCCCGGCTCCGTGGCCGTGAATGGCTCGACGACGGCCTGATCCGCTGACCCAGCCGGGCTAGTCCCGGAAGTTCTGGAACTGCAGCGGGATGCCGAGGTCCTCGCCCTTGAGCGCGGCGATCACCGCTTGGAGGTCGTCGCGCTTCTTGGCCGTGACCCGCAGCTGTTCGCCCTGGGTCTGCGACTGCACGCCCTTGAGGCCGAGGTCCTTGATGAACTTGTTGATCGCCTTGGCCTTGTCGCTCGAGATGCCGGCCTTGAGCGTGATGATCTGGCGGACGGTGCCCTTCGAGGCCTCCTCGACCTTGCCGTAGTCGAGGGCCTTGAGCGAGCACCTGGCGCTTCACCAGCTTCTCCTCGAGCACCTGCACGCAGGGCTCGCAGCCGGTCCTCGTGACGACGTGGCGAGCTTGATCTCGTGGTCGTCGAGCTCGATCGAGCGAGTCGGTGTCCTTGAAGTCGAAGCGGGTGGCGATCTCGCGCTGGGCCTGGTCGACGGCGTTGCGGACTTCCTGCATGTCGACCTCGGACACGACGTCGAAACTGGGCATCCGGTGAGGCTATCCTCGGCTCTTCCCCAGGGTCGGTGCCCGAGTGGCCAAAGGGAGCAGACTGTAAATCTGCCGGCTCAGCCTTCGGAGGTTCGAATCCTTCCCGGCCCACTGGGTAGCTGAGCAGCAACTTTGTAAATTCGCCCTCCCGTCCAGGCCGGACGGGAGAGGCGAAATTGCTAACGGGTTGCTAACGAGCCGTCCGTCCGGCGCCTCGAGAGTGCGCCCGCTTGATGTTGTCCTCATCCTGGGGTACGGTCCTACCGATGAATACAACGATGTGTTCATATGACGTAGCCGGAAGGGGATGCGCATGACTCTCGAGCAGGGCGTCTTCACGGCGGACCAGGCGATCCGCCTGACGCAGATCACGCGGGGAGGCAGCTCGATTACTGGATGCAGACCGACCTGATCCGTGCCGACATCGCTGTCCGGGACCGGCCGGGGCAGCGTCCGGCTCTTCACTTTCCAGAACCTGATCGAGATCCGAGCGGCGGCGTGGCTGCGAAACCAGCTGTCGCTCCAGCTGATTCGGAAGATCGTCGTGCACCTCCGCGAGGAGAGAGATCGCCCGCTCGCGGAATTGCAATTCGCCGTCATCGAGAATGAGGGCACCAGCAGCGGTTCCCAGCACCTCGACGTCATCGTCCAGCGCACGGACGGCGACTGGGAGAAGTGGACGGGACAGCAGATGCTCAAGGTGCGCGTGCCGATCCGCAAGTTCAGCGACGAACTCGCGAAGGCGGCGGCGAAGGAGCGGACGAAGCGGCGAAAGGTGGGGCAAGTCGAGACCCGGCGCGGCGCACTCGGGTCGGCACCGGTCCTGGCCGGAACGAGAATTCCAACGGCGGCGGTGTGGCGACTGCACGAGGCTGGCTACTCGCATCAACGGATCCTCGAGAACTACCCCGGGTTGAAGCTGGCCGACGTCACCGCTGCGCTCAAGGAGGAACGGCGCCGCCGGCGCACGGCCTGAGCTTCCTCGTCGACCACTGCGTACCGGCAGAGGTCGCTCACCTTCTGCGCGCCCGGGGCCTCGTCGCCTGGACGTGTCACGACCTCGGCATCGAGGCGCTGGGCGACGACGAGCTGGCCGTCGTCGCCGGTAACCGTGGTGCCGTCGCCGTCACGACGAATCACAACTTCATCCGGCCAGCTCGGAGACTGCGCTGCTGTCCCGTCGCTTACCTCCGAGTCACCGAGGAGCACGCCCTGGCGGCAATGGAGCGCGCGCTCACCTGGTTCGACGACCCGTCGCATCAGCTCGGACCTGGCTTCGTGCTGAAGGTGCCAAAGGTTGCCGATCTCTCGGTGATGCCGCCACTGCCCTGGAGGTAGACCGAGTCACGGCATATCACCGACGATCAGCCAGGCGACGCGCACGTGGCCGTCTCCTCCTCGAGCGCCGGACGCAATGGTCAGAGCGTCCTGCCGATCCTTGATGTACGGTCCGCGGGTCGTGGGAGCGGACGATCGGAGTTCCAGGGCTGCGACCGCACTGTTCGTTGGAGGCCGGCTGCTCTGGCGTACTGCTCGTGTCTGGGTGGCGGCGACTATCGGACTGCAGCTCGTTGTCGGCGTGCTGCCCGCCGCCGAAATCGCTCTGCTCGCACGTATCGTCGACCGGGTCGCTTCCCGGGCAAGCGACCCACCGATCGGGCTGATCGTTGCTCTCGCTGCGGTCGTGGCCGGGCGCCACCTCGCAGACCACGCGGTGTCAGCGCTGCACCCGAATACGTCGGTCCAGCCCCTCGTCCTTCGGTTCGTCTTCCGACTTGTCGGGCGTGCCGCGCCCGAACGCTTCGACGATCCCGCGTTTTTGGACCTGGTGGAGCGCGCGGGGGGAGGCGTCGCTTCTCACGCAACCACCACACTGATCGCCGTCGGAGAGTCCGTTCGAGCAATCGCGGGCGCTTGCGCGATGCTCGGGCTGATCGCGTCTCTCGACGCCCGATTGGCCGCTCTGGCCGCCGTCTCGGCGATCCCAGTGTTGGTCGTCGCTCGCCTCGACGGCATCGACTCGGCACGAACATGGAGCGGCGACACTGTCGAGTCACGACTAAGGGGTTATCTCGGGCAGGTACTTCGCGATCCAGCAGCTGGCGGAGAACTCCGAGCGCTCGGCCTCACTGGTCATTTGTTGGATCGCCTCGCCGCGCTGTTCGCAGGTCGTGTGGCAGCACTTCGCGAACTCCGCGCCGTTCTCGTAATCGTGGGGTCCTCGTCGCCGCTCTCCAGGCCAGCGTTACGGTCGTTGCCCTCGCCCTGGTCGTCGGCGATGCAGTAGGGGGACGCCGACCCCCTGGCGATGTGATCACGGGAATCAGCGCCGTCGCGGCCCTCTCTGGGCTGCTGTCGCGGTTGGCAGAGGTCCTGGGGTACCTCGCGACCGCCGCGCCGTACCTGTCACCCGCAGAGGACCTGGCGCGTGAACTGAAAGAAACGGCGCGTCGAGAACGAGGTTCGATCGCGGCTGCCGTGGGTCCACTGCCTCTTCGCCTTTCTGAGGTGTCCTTTCGCTATCGAGAGGCGACCGACGATGTCATTCGTGCCGTCAGTCTTGACGTTGCGCCCGGTGAGCTCGTCGCGTTGGTCGGTGAGAACGGCGCCGGAAAGTCGACGCTGACCCGGATAACGCTGGGGGTACTCGAGGCGAACCACGGTTCGGTCCAGATCGGAGGTGCCGACCTCGCGGGCGTCGACCTCGATCAGCTGTGGCGCCGGGTCGGGTTCCTTCCGCAGTATCCGCTGCGACCAGAGATCTCTCTTCGGGAAGCCGTAGCGCTCGGCTGCCCGTGGAAGGAAGGCGACGATGATCAGATTGCCGACGCTCTGGGTGCGGTCGGAGCCGGGGAACTTCTCACCAAGGTGGGGCTCGACGGGTTGCTCGGCCGCGCATGGGAGAACGGACACGATCTCTCGGGGGGTGAATGGCAGCGCGTGGCGCTAGCGAGGCTCGCCTACCGGCGGCCGGACCTCTGGGTCCTCGACGAGCCGACGTCGAACCTGGACCCTTCGGCTGAGGCGGCTTTCGTCGCTGGTCTGCGCGAGCTCCTCGGCGATGCCACCTGCGTCTTCATCAGCCACCGCTTCTCGACAGTCCGCGCCGCCGACCGGATCGCCGTCCTCGCACGCGGAACCCTGACCGAAGTCGGATCTCACGACCAACTGGTTGCGCTCGGTGGACGCTACGCCGAGCTGTTCGAGCTCCAGGCGGCGGGATACCGGTGACATCCCGACTTGAGATCATGGCGGACTGCTCGTGGCGGCACCAGCCGAAGAAGTACGGACTGCTCGTCATCGGAACGATCGGCTTCGCGCTGACCCTCCCGGTACGACTCGCAGCAATTGGAGCTGTCGTCTCTCTCGTAGCCGACGATGGGAACTGGACCGCCGAGCTTGTGATTCTCCTCATCGGCGCCGGCCTCGCCGCAGCGTTGGGCCCGGCACTCGCGCCTGCACTGGAGTTCGCACAGACGAGCTACGTGACGGACGTCGCCTACCGCGTGCGTCTTCGCGTGATGAGGTCGCTCGCTGAGGTCGACATGGCGTTCTACGACGACCCGGCGTTGGCCGATAAGGCGGCGCGTGCGCACGACGCCGTGCTCTGGCGGCCCGAAAAGGTCACCGTCGCTCAGATGTCGATCCTTCTTGCAGTCATTCAGATCGTTGGGGTGGTCACGGTCATCGCCGCAAGCGGGCCCGTCCCCACCGGGCTCGTGGTGGTTGGGGCAATCTCAGCTGCCGGGGCCGATTTCCTTCTCGAGCGGAAGCGAGGGGACGTGGAGATCACGCGAGAGAACGATGTGCGACGCCAGAACACATACTCATTCCCGCTCCTCAACGCCGACGCCGCGACGGAGATTCGAATCATGGGCATGCCACCGGTGCTCCTTGAGGGCTGGTGGCGTCACGCCAACCGTCCGCGGAAGCTCATGCTTCGGGTTGCCATCGTGACGCTTCCGGCCGCAGCGGCCGCGGGAGTAGTCACCGGCGGCGCACTGCTGGCCGCGGTCGTCCTCGCTACGAGGGCCGGGGCGTCCGCCGGGACCGTCACGGTCACGGTGGGCGGGCTAGCTGCGATAGCAAGCGCCGTGCATCAGTTCATGCGGCGGGCTGGGCGGCTGTCCGAAGACCTGCGACTGCTCCAAGTCGCATACGACGTCGCGGAAGTCGATCCGCTTCTGCCGCGCGCGACAGAGCCGAGGACTCTCCCGGCGGGCCCTGTTGACGTGACGGTTCGCGACGTCTCCTTTGCCTACCCGGGCACTGATCGACGCGTACTTCAGGAGGTGAGCCTTCATGTACCGAAAGGCCATGTCCTCGCCATCGTCGGCGAGAATGGCGCCGGAAAGACGACGCTCGTCCGGCTGCTAATGCGCCTCTACGATCCCTCCGAGGGGACGATTCTCTTCGAGGGAATCGATCTGAGAGACGCCGGGATCGACGCAGTGCGCTCCCTGTCGGGCGTCCTCGCCCAAGACGCCATTCAGTTCAAGCTGACCGTCCGCGACAACGTTGGATACGGTCGAGTCGACCGCGAACCGACCGACGGCGACATCCGCGCTGCTCTCGTGGCCGGGGGAGCGCTCGGCGTCGCCGAAGACGTGGGCGGGATCGACGGCTACATCGGGCGTTTCTGGCGAGGCGGACACGAACTCTCAGGCGGACAGTGGCAGCGACTCACGCTGGCACGCCACGCCTTCCGAGACGCCCGACTCTGGATCCTCGATGAACCAACGAGCGCTCTCGACGCAGAGGCTGAGGCCCGGGTCTTCCGAGAGTTGCGCACTCGTCTCGATGGGCGCACTGGGATCGTGATCTCCCACCGCATGTCGACGGTCCGTATCGCCGACTCCATCGCCGTGCTCTCGCAAGGTCGCGTCGTCGAGACCGGAACACACGATGAACTGATCAAGCGAGGTGGCGCATACCAACGACTCTTCCAAGAGCAGTCGGCGCAGTATCAGTAGCGGAGCTTCGTCGTCGTGGTGCTAACGGTTTGCTAACGGACGGTCCAGGATTCCCCAGAATCGGACCCCAGCCGCTGGATCACCGTCGGCGAAAGTCGCAGGTCAGCGGCACAACCTTGTGGGTGCCGTCAGCCCTCGGCGCGCTCGATCCCTGACTGTAAATCTGCCGGCTCAGCCTTCGAAGGTTCGAATCCTTCCCGCCCACAAGGAACGACGCGAGCCCGGCCCTCTCGGCCGGGCTCAATTCGTTCGGATCGGCCCTCCTCGACTCAATCGTGCGACTCAGGCGTTGGCGTTGCGATCGGTGAAGTCGAGGATCCGCTGCCAGGCATCGGTGCAGGCGTCAGCGTGCTCGGCGAACCCCCGATCGAAGAACGAGTGCGGCGCGTCGGGGTACACGTGGAGCTCGACTTCGGCGCCGGCGGCGCGAGCGTCCTCGGCGAACTTCTCGACCTCGGCGACGGGCGTGAAGTCCTTCCCGGCGGCCAGCATCAACAGGGGCGCCTCGAGCTGGCCGATGCGGTCGGCGACCCGGCCCGGCTGTCCGTAGAAGCCAATGCAGCCGGCGAGCCCGAGCCCGGCGGCTGACTGCCCCCACGACACCGATCCACCCATGCAGAATCCCACGGTCGAGATCGACAGGTCGGCGCCGCCCGACAGCTCGCGGAGTCGGGCCACTGCGGCGGCGACGTCCTCGCTCAACTTGGGGAGCTGGAGTTGTTGGACGTGTTCCATGAAGGGGAAGTCCTCGCCCCGGTCATCGCCGTCCGCCGTCCGCCCGAAGTAGTCGATGGCGATGGCGTGGAACCCGGCCTCGGCGAAGCGCACGGCAAGTTCTTCGTAGAAGTGGTGGAGGCCGCGCACGTCGGGCAACACGATCATCGCCTTGCCCGTGGGTTGGTCGGGGTGGGCGTAGTAGGCGCCGAAGCTGGTGCCGTCGGCCGACGTGAGCCGGGCTCGGCCGCGGTCGTCGGCCCCGCCGCGGATGGGAGGAAGGGGCGGACGGGCGTCGTCTCCGTAACACATGGCCGTGATCATGGCACCCTCACCGTTTTGGGCAGGGTGAGAGCGCGATCGGCGTCACGCTGCCCGAAACGGGGGGTCAGACGAGTTTCTGCATCAGGGCGACGTCGAGCCATTTGCCGAACTTGCGTCCTACCTCGCGTTCGACCCCGACGAGGGTGAACCCGCACGACTCGTGGAGCGAGATCGAGGCCTCGTGTCCGCCCACGATGCGGGCCATGACGGCGTGGAAGCCGTGCACCCCGGCCAGCCGGACCAGATCCTCGAGCAGCACCCGGCCGACGCCGGTGCCGCGGTGCTCGTGGTGGACGTAGACCGAGTCCTCGACGGTCGTCGAGTACGCCGGCCTGCTCCGGTACGACGTGAGCGACCCGAACCCGGCCACGTCGCCGTCGACCTCGGCGACGATGGCGGGGTGGGCGCCGGCGTGGTCGCGGAGCCATTCCTGTTGTTCGGCCAGCGAACGGGGGACGAGGTCGAACGTGACGGTCGACCCGGTGACCTCGCGGTTGTAGATGGTACGGATGGCCTCGGCGTCGTCGATCGTGGCGGCGCGCACCTGCATGGCCGCAGAAGCTAGCGGTCGGGCTCCGGCCCCAGGGTCTCGACGGCCGCCTTGAGGAAGCGTGCCGCAGCACCTGTAGAATGCCTGGCTCGTAGCGCCCTCTTAGCTCAGTCGGTAGAGCATCTCCATGGTAAGGAGAAGGTCGTCAGTTCGATTCTGACAGAGGGCTCGCAACTCCCCAGCCCTGGCGGCGTAGCTCAGTCGGTTAGAGCACACGGCTCATAATCGTGGTGTCGTGGGTTCGATTCCCACCGCCGCTACCACACGCATCCCCACCCCAACAACCCGAGGAACATCGATGGCAAAGCAGAAGTTCGAGCGCGATAAGCCGCATTTGAATATTGGGACCATGGGTCATATTGACCATGGGAAGACGACGTTGACGGCGGCGATCACGAAGACGTTGGCGGAGCGTGATTCGACGGGTCGGACGACGTTCCAGGCGTTTGATCAGATCGACAAGGCCCCGGAGGAGCGGCAGCGGGGGATCACGATCAATATCGCGCATGTGGAGTATCAGACGGAGAATCGTCATTACGCGCATGTGGATATGCCGGGTCACGCCGATTACATCAAGAACATGATCACGGGCGCGGCGCAGGTGGATGGCGCGATTTTGGTGGTGTCGGCGGCGGATGGCCCGATGCCTCAGACGCGTGAGCATGTGTTGTTGGCGCGCCAGGTGGGTGTGCCGTCGATCGTGGTGGCGTTGAACAAGGCCGACATGGTTGACGATGAGGAGTTGTTGGATTTGGTGGAGCTCGAGGTTCGGGAGTTGTTGAACGAGTACGAGTTCCCGGGTGATGACACGCCGGTGATCCGGGTTTCGGCTCTGAAGGGGCTCGAGGGTGACGCGGAGTGGCAGGAGAAGATCGTGGAGTTGATGGCGGCGGTGGACGATTTCGTTCCTGAGCCTCCTCGCGATCTGGATAAGCCGTTCTTGATGCCGATCGAGGATGTGTTCACGATCACGGGTCGTGGGACGGTGGTGACCGGCAAGGTCGAGCAGGGGATCGTCCATACCGGTGACGAGGTGGAGATCGTCGGGATCAAGGCGACGCAGAAGACGACGTGTACGGGTGTGGAGATGTTCCGCAAGTTGCTCGATGAGGGGCGTGCGGGCGACAACATCGGTGCGTTGTTGCGTGGCACGAAGAAGGAGGAGGTGGAGCGTGGTCAGGTGTTGTGTAAGCCGGGTTCGATCACGCCGCACACCACGTTCGAGGGCCAGATCTATGTGTTGTCGAAGGAGGAGGGCGGTCGCCACAAGCCGTTCTTCACGAATTATCGGCCGCAGTTCTATTTCCGGACGACGGACGTGACGGGTCATATCGCGTTGCCGGAGGGCACGGAGATGGTGATGCCGGGGGACAACACGCCGATCACGGTCGAGTTGATCCATCCGATCGCCATGGACGAGGGCCTTCGTTTCGCCATCCGTGAGGGTGGCCGTACCGTGGCCTCGGGCCGCGTCACCAAGATCATCAAGTAATCGAGCGAGGAGCCGACCATGGCCAAGAACGACAAGCGCATCGCCGTGACCCTCGCTTGCGAGACGTGCAAGCGGCGCAACTACATCACGATGAAGAACAAGCAGAACGATCGTGAGCGCATCGAGATGAAGAAGTACTGCAAGTGGGACCGGGGCCACACGCTCCACAAGGAAACCCGCTAGTTGACCCACTTCCTCCTGCTGCACGGCTTTCTCGGGCAGCCAGGACAGTGGCAGAGGTTGCAAGCAGAACTCGTTGGGCGCGGGCACACCACCCGCGCCCTTCTGCTGCCCCGGGGCACCTGGGACGCCGACCTGGCCGCCGTCGATGACGCCGTCGAAGCCGCCGGCGTGCCGACCGTCATCGTGGGCCACTCGCTCGGTGGCTCGCTCGTCCGAGCTTTCGCCGTCACCCGGCCCGGGGTGGCGTTCGGCCTCGGCACCATCGCCGCTCCGCCACCGGGTTTCGTGGCCGAGTTCCCTCGTGGCCTCCTGGCCCGAGACGACGACGGCGGTCTTCGGCCCTCCGATATCGACCAATGGCTCGATCTCGCCTTTCCCGGTGGCCCGGCCGACCTTGCCGACCTCGACTGGCGTCACCCGCCGCTGGCGGGCGACGAGCCGCTCGGGCAGCCCTTCGGGGGACGAGCCGCGCGTCGCCGTGCTGGCCGAGGACGATGCCGTCGTGCCCGGATCCGAACAGGAGCGGGCCGCCGCCCTCCTGCGGGCCCCGACGGCATGGGTGCCGGGCGGCCACAGTCCCCACGTCCGTCATCCGGCCCTCGTCGCCACCCTCCTCACCAACTGGTTGACCCCCGGGACGTAACCTCCGAGGTGATGACACGGTCCAACTCGGCGATGTCAGCCGAGATCGGTGCACTGGTCGCAGCGGCCAAGGCCGGGGACCGTGGAGCCTTTGACGAGTTGGTCAAGGCCACCTACGCCCAGACCTACACCCTCGCCCTTCGGTTGACGCATGACCCCGAGGATGCGAGGGACGTGGTGCAGGAGACCTACCTACGGGCCTACAAGGGCTTGAAGAAGTACCGGGGCGACGCCCAGTTCACGACGTGGCTCTACCGGATCACGGCCAACTGCGCGGCCACGCACCTCACCAAGGGCAACCGCCACCGCCACGACGATCTCGACGCCCACGAGGACCTCTTCGACGAGCGTCCCGACGCCGATCCCGAGGCCCGGGCCGACGCGTCGGCGCTCCGCGACCGCCTCGAGGTCGCTCTCGCCCACCTCCCACCCCGCCTCCGGGCCGTCGTCGTCCTCCGCGACGTCTACGACCTGCCTCACGACCAGATCGCCGAGGAGCTCGGTATCTCCGAGGCGGCGGCCAAGGTCCGCCTCCACCGAGCTCGCAAACAGCTGCGCGAGCGTCTCTTCCCCCTTCGCAGCGAGGAGCAGGCCCGTGCAGTGTGATGAGGTCGCCGAGCTGCTTCCCGGGATCGTCGAAGGCGGCGAGGTCGCCGATCGCGGGGTGCAGCGTCACGTCGAGTCCTGCCTGCGCTGCCAGGCCGAACTCGTCCAGTACCGCAAGCTGTTGAAGGCGCTGCACCTGTTGCGCACCGAGGTGCTCGAGCCCGCCCCTGGACTGCTCAGCGAGATCCTGGCCGGCCTCGAGGCGGCGGGCGAGCGGCGGGCCGTGCGCTCGCTGCTGAATGGCCGCAACGCGGCCTACGCGGGCGGCACGGCGGCGGCGCTGGCGGCCGGTGCGGTGGGTGTTGCCCTCTGGGCCAACCGTCGGCGCGTAGCCCTGGCGTCGTAGTCGGATCCAAATCCCGCTACCCTGGAAGTTCCACTGCACCCCCGGCCCCCTAGCCGGGCCGCGCAGAGGGCAGTAGCTCAATTTGGCAGAGCACCGGTCTCCAAAACCGGCGGTTGGGGGTTCGAGTCCCTCCTGCCCTGCAACGCCGATCGCCCCCGAGGTAGCCCGTGAACCGAGAGACCAAGCGCATGATGGCCCGCCAGGGCGCCGCCGGGCCCGATGGCGCGCCTGCCGCGCCCGATCGTCGCCAGCAGGTGGCCGGCGCCCGCAAGCCGGTCCGGCGCGACAAGACCTCGCCGGCCGCGTTCTTGCGCGACGTCCGCACCGAGTTGCGCAAGGTGGCGTGGCCGAGCCGCGACGAGGTCGTCAACTACTCGGCCATCGTGCTGCTCACCCTTGCTGTCCTGATCACCATGATCTTCGTCATGGACTTCGCCTTCGCCAAGTCCGTCCTCTTCTTGTTCGAGACCCCCAAATGAGCGACCTCACCGATACCGAAACCACCGAATCCGACCTCGACGCCCCGGCTGACGCCGGTGGCGGGGTGGTGACCGAGGACGAGCTCCTCGGCGTCCCCGAGGCGTCAGCCGACGACGCCGAGGGCGGCGGCGGCGACGACGACGAGTACGAGCCCTACGACAACCCGTACGACCGTCCCGGTGCGTGGTACGTGGTGCACACCTACGCGGGCTACGAGAACAAGGTCAAGCAGAACATGGCCTCGATGGTGGCGTCGCTCAACCTCGAGGATCGCGTCTTCGAAGTGGTCATCCCGATGGAGGACGTGACCGACTTCAAGAACGGCAAGCGGGTCGTCGTCCAGAAGAAGATGTTCCCCGGCTACCTGCTCGTTCGGGTCGACATGGACGAGTCGGTCTGGTTCCACATTCGCAACACGCCTGGCGTCACCGGGTTCGTCGGCCAGGGCGCCAAGCCGATGCCGCTGGCCCGCAAAGACGTCGAGACCTTCCTGTCCGTCAAGGACGAGGGCCCCGAGGCGGCTCCCAAGAAGGCCCGCCCGAGCACCCTGTTCTCCGAGGGCGAGAGCGTTCGGGTCAAGGAAGGCCCCTTCGCCGACTTCACCGGTCAGATCAACGAGATCAACGAGGACCAGATGAAGCTCAAGGTGCTGGTCAACATCTTCGGCCGGGAGACCCCGGTCGAGCTCGGGTTCGACCAGGTCGCCAAGCTCTAACTAGAATCTCCCGGTCCGAAAGCAAGGAATCGCCATGGCGAAGAAGCGCGTCATCACCACTGTCAAAATCCAACTCCCGGCCGGTGCGGCCACCCCGGCTCCGCCGGTCGGTACCGCGCTCGGACCGCATGGCGTCTCGACTCCTGAGTTCGTCAAGCAGTACAACGCCGCGACCGAGAACCAGCGGGGCCAGGTCATCCCCGTCGAGATCACGATCTTCGAAGATCGCTCGTTCTCCTTCGTCCTGAAGACCCCGCCGACCCCGGCCCTGCTCCGCCAGGCCGCCGGACTCGACAAGGGGTCGGCCACGGCCGGCAAGGAAACCGCCGGCACCGTGACCGACGCACAGGTCGAAGAGATCGCCAAGACCAAGATGCCCGACCTCAACGCCAACGACCTCGAGGCCGCCAAGCTGCAAGTGCGTGGCACCGCCCGGTCGATGGGCATCAAGGTCTCCTAGTCACGCAGTCGCCGAGCCGGGACCACCTCACCCGGTCGGCTCACTCACAGAAAGAGGGAGACGACATGTCGCAAGGAAAGAAGTACACCGACGCTGCCAAGCGCTACGACCGCCAGGCGTTCCACACTGCCGCTGAGGCCGTGGACCTGGTCAAGTCGCTGGCGCCGGCCAAGTTCGACGAAACCGTCGAGTTGGCCGTCCGTCTCGGCGTCGATCCTCGCCGGGCCGACCAGATGGTGCGCGGCACCGTCGCACTGCCCTCGGGCACCGGTCGCTCGGTCCGCGTGGCCGTGTTCGCTTCGGGCGAGCAGGCCGAGGCGGCTCGTGCCGCCGGCGCCGAGATCGTGGGCGCTGATGACCTCGTGGCCCGGGTCGAGGCCGACCAGATGGACTGGGACGTGTCGATCGCGACGCCCGACATGATGGCCCTCGTCGGCCGGGTCGGTCGCAAGCTTGGCCCCCGCGGCCTCATGCCCAACCCGAAGACGGGCACGGTGACCACCGACGTCGCCAAGGCCGTGGCCGAGGTCAAGGGCGGGCGGGTCGAGTACCGCACCGATCGCTTCGGCAACGTCCACGTCCCAGTGGGCAAGGTGTCCTTCGACCGCGTCGCGCTCCTCAAGAACGTGCGGGCCGTGCTCGACGAACTCACCCGGGTCAAGCCGGCCGCGTCCAAGGGCAAGTACGTCCGATCGGTGACGATGTCGTCGACCATGGGTCCCGGTGTCAAGATCGACTCGACGGCGACCAAGATCACCGACGAGGACATGGCCAACGCCTGACCACTACGCTGGTCCGAAGCTTTTCAACTGATTCGCTCGCCGAAGACCTCAGGTCACCCCACATGGGGCGGTAATGGCTCTCTCGAGAGCCGCCTGACGAGGTGGACTCCCTCCGAAACCACGTTTCCGGGGTGTTCGCTGCCACATCGCGAGCCCCGATGTCGTGCAAGGAGGTGAAATCCATTGGACAACCCGAGGCCCGAGAAGGTCGCTGTCGTTGATGAGGTGAAAGCACGCCTCCGCTCGTCGTCGGCCGCCATTCTCACCGAATACCGCGGGATGAAGGTGGGCGATCTGTCCACCCTCCGACGTTCCCTCCGGGAGTCGGGCGGTGACTACAAGATCTACAAGAACACCCTCGTCCGCTTCGCCGTGAAGGACCTCGGCCTCGATGAGCTCGAGTCGTTGCTGGTCGGCCCGACCGCCATTGCCTTCGTCGACGGCGACGCCGTCGGCGTGGCCAAGGCGTTGCGTGACTATGCCCGCACCAACCCGAACCTCATCGTCAAGGGCGGCGTCCTCGGCGAGAGCGTGCTCTCTGCCGCCGACACTGCCGCCCTGGCCGACATCGCTCCCCGCGAGGTCCTGCTCGCCCGCTTCGCCGGTCTGCTCGCTGCCCCCATGCAGCAGTTCGCCGGACTGTTGCAGGCCGTCCCCCGCAACTTTGCCTACGGGCTCAAGGCCCTCATCGATCAGGGCGGCGCCGCCGGCGCCCCCGCCGTCGAGAGCGAGCCGGAGCCGGCTCCCGAGCCGGAGCCGACGCCCGAGGTCGAGCCCACCACTGACGCAGTCGCCGCCACCGAGGCGGCACCCACCGAGAACGAAACCACCGAGGAATAAGGAAGAAACGAAGATGGCTACCAAGGAAGAGATCCTCGACTCGATCGCCGGCATGACCGTGCTCGAGCTGAGCGAACTGTTGAAGGACTTCGAAGAGAAGTTCGGCGTCACCGCTGCAGCCCCGGCTGCAGCTGCTGCGGCCCCGGCCGCCGGTGGCGGCGATGGCGGCGCGGCCGCCGAGGAAGAGCAGGACGAGTTCGACGTCATCCTCACCGGTGCCGGCGACAAGAAGATCCAAGTGATCAAGGAAGTCCGCGCCCTGACCTCCCTGGGCCTCAAGGAGGCCAAGGACCTCGTGGACGGTGCCCCCAAGGCCGTCCTCGAGAAGGTCAACAAGGAAGAGGCCGCCAAGGCCAAGGCCCAGCTCGAAGCGGCTGGCGCCACCGTCGAAGTCAAGTAGTTCCGCACCACGCGCACGCCTCGGCGCGCCCGGCCCGGTTCTCCGGGCCCGGCGCGCCGAGCTCGCGCCTAGCCACGGACGGGTCGAAAAACTGGTCCTTGACCGGAAGGGCCGGCCGCTTTACCCTCTCCGCAACCGCCCGGGTTTTGAGGGGTTGTCTTTCCCCGCGTGCGTGTCTATGCTGGTTGGTTGCCGATGCTCGCAGCCAGTGCCCCCCTTGTCGCAAGGTCCCTGGTTCTGCGCGTCTCCAGCGCCCTTCGCGCCCTCAAAGCGCCCCTGCTGCCCTCGTAGGAGGAACCCTTGCCTTCACGTCCCGTCGCCCGGGAACGTTTTTCGTTCGCCAACATCGATGAGGTCCTGCCCCTGCCGGACCTGATCTCAATCCAGCGTGACTCCTTCAAGTGGTTCCTGGATCGGGGGATGGCGGACACGTTCCGCGACATCTCCCCGATCGAGGACTTCACCGGTTCGCTCCGTCTCGAACTCGAGTTCGACCCCGAGGATCCCGACCTGCGCCCGCCCCCGAAGTTCACGGTGGAGGAGTGCAAGGAAAAGGACATGACCTACAGCGCGCCGATCTTCGTGCGGGCCCGGTTCATGAATGCCTCGACCGGTGAGATCAAGGAACAGACGGTCTTCATGGGTGACTTCCCGATGATGACCGACAAGGGCACCTTCATCATCAACGGCACCGAGCGCGTCGTCGTGTCGCAGCTCGTCCGCAGCCCTGGCGTCATCTTCCAGCTCGGTCGAGACGTCAAGACCGTCGCCACCGGCACCATCCACCCCTACCGAGGTGAGTGGGTCGAGTTCGACGTCGAGGCCAAGCCGGGCAAGGACGTCACCGCCGGCACCCGCGTCGCTCGAAAGCGCCGCCTGTCGATGTTCGTCCTCCTCCGGGCCCTCGGCTTCGGTGAAGAGGAGTACCCGGGCTTCCTGGACAACTTCGTCCGCCACTTCGACTTCCTCGAAGGTCAGTGGGAAAAGGAGCGCGACCTCGCCCCGACCAAGGAAGAGGCGCTCGTCGAGATCTACAAGCGAGCCCGCCCGGGCGAGCCGCCGAGCCCCGAGTCGGCCCGCGCCTACTTCGAGAACGCGTTCTTCAACCCGAAGCGCTACGACCTCACGCGCGTCGGCCGCTACAAGCTCAACAAGAAGCTCGGCCCTGAGATCGAGAAGATCAGCGAGCTCTTCGGCATCCCCCTGGACCGGCCCGACCCCAACCAGGGCGTGCTCGCACAGGCCGAGATGTTGGCCACGATGACCTACCTGCTCCACCTGGCCAACAACGAGCCCGGCTACCGCCTCGACGACCAGGACCACTTCGCCAACCGCCGCATCCGCAGCGTCGGCGAGCTGATCCAGAACCAGGTGCGGATCGGGCTCTCCCGCATGGAGCGCGTCGTTCGTGAGCGCATGACCACCCAGGACGTCGAGGCCATCACGCCCCAGACGCTCATCAACATCCGGCCGGTGGTCGCCGCCATCAAGGAGTTCTTCGGGACGTCGCAGCTGTCGCAGTTCATGGACCAGGTCAATCCGTTGTCGGGCCTGGCGCACAAGCGCCGCCTCAGCGCCCTCGGCCCCGGCGGCCTCTCGCGTGAGCGGGCCGGCTTCGAGGTCCGAGACGTGCACTCGAGCCATTACGGCCGAATGTGTCCCATCGAGACGCCCGAAGGCCCGAACATCGGCCTGATCGGCGCGCTCGCCACCTTCGGTCGGGTCAACGAGTACGGCTTCATCGAGACCCCGTATCGCAAGGTGGTCGACGGCCGTGTGACTGAAGAGATCGTGTACATGACGGCCGACTCCGAAGAGGAGTACGTCATCGCCCAGGCCAACGCCAAGCTCGATGACACCGGCCGGTTCGTCAACGACCGCGTCCTGGTCCGCAAGGGCCCGCAGGGTTCGGCCGTCCGCATCGGCCAGGGGGCGACGAGCTACGGCTCGACCTCCGAGATCGACCTCGTCCCGCCGGCCGAGGTCGACTACATGGACGTCAGTCCGAAGCAGATCGTCTCGATCTCCACCGCGCTGATTCCGTTCATCGAGCATGACGACGCCAACCGGGCGCTCATGGGCGCCAACATGCAAAAGCAGGCTGTCCCGCTGCTCAAGCCCGAAGCGCCCTACATCGGCACCGGTGTCGAGGCCCGCGCCGCCCGCGACGCGGGTGACATCTTCGTCGCCGAGGGCGACGGCACCGTCACCGAGGTCAGCGGCGACTCGATCGTGGTCGAGTACACGGCCAACCAAAAGGACCGCCTCGGCCACACCCTCGGTCGTCGCACCTACCGCCTGGCCAAGTTCGACCGCTCCAACCAGGACACCTGCATCAACCAGAAGGTCCTCGTCGACGAAGGCCAGAAGGTCAAGACCGGCGACGTGCTGGCCGACGGCGCCTCCACTCACAACGGCGAACTCGCCCTGGGCAAGAACCTGCTCGTGGCCTTCATGCCGTGGGAGGGCTACAACTACGAAGACGCCATCATCCTCTCCGAGCGCCTCGTCAAGGACGATGTCCTCACCTCGATCCATATCGAGAAGCACGAGGTCGACGCCCGCGACACCAAGCTCGGCGCCGAGGAGATCACCCGGGACATCCCCAACCTCTCCGAGGAGATCCTGAAGGACCTCGACGAGCGCGGCATCATCCGCATCGGCGCCGAAGTCGGCCCCGGCGACGTGCTCGTCGGCAAGGTCACCCCCAAGGGCGAGACCGAGCTGACCCCCGAGGAGCGCCTCCTGCGCGCCATCTTCGGTGAGAAGGCGCGCGAGGTCCGCGACACCAGCCTCAAGGTGCCGCACGGCCAGACCGGCAAGGTCATCAGCGTCCAGGTCTTCAGCCGCGACGACGCCCACGAGCTGCCGCCCGGGGTCAACCAGTTGGTCCGGGTCTACATCGCCCAGAAGCGCAAGATCTCCGAGGGCGACAAGCTGGCCGGCCGCCACGGCAACAAGGGCGTCATCTCCAAGATCCTCCCGATCGAGGACATGCCCTTCATGGCCGACGGCAGCCAGGTCGACATCATTCTCAACCCCCTCGGCGTTCCCAGCCGCATGAACGTCGGCCAGGTGCTCGAGTCGCACCTCGGCTACGCGGCCCGCTGGGGCTGGCCCGAGGTCACCGACGATCCGGCCATGCCGGGACAGGCCCCGATCCGCAACACGGTGTCGAAGACCCGCCCTCGCACCGAGCCCGCCGTCTGGGTTTCGACCCCCGTCTTCGACGGCGCCCACTGGGACGAGGAGGCCGATGCCGGCCGCCACCCGACCATGAAGCGGATCTTCGAGACGATCAACCCCGAGAGCGCTGACGGCGAGCGCCTCGTCGGCACCGATGGCAAGGTCACCTTGTACAACGGCCGCACCGGCGAGGCCTACGACAGCCCCATCTCGGTCGGCTACGTCTACATCCTGAAGCTGGCCCACCTCGTCGACGACAAGATCCACGCCCGCTCGACGGGTCCCTACAGCATGATCACCCAGCAGCCCTTGGGCGGCAAGGCCCAGTTCGGTGGCCAGCGCTTCGGTGAAATGGAAGTGTGGGCCCTCGAGGCCTACGGCGCGGCCTACGCGCTCCAGGAACTGCTCACCATCAAGTCCGACGACGTCCTCGGCCGCGTGAAGGTCTACGAGGCGATCGTCAAGGGCGACAACATCCCCGAGCCCGGCATCCCCGAGTCGTTCAAGGTGCTCATCAAGGAGATGCAGTCGCTGTGCCTCAACGTCGAGGTGCTGTCGAACGACGGCTCCGAGATCGAGATGCGCGAGCTCGACGAGGACGTGTTCCGCACGGCCGAAGAGCTCGGAATCAGCATCGAACGACCCGAACGGGGATCGGACGAAGAAGACGCAGAACGAGAGCGCCGGCGCGCGGAACGGAGCAGCTACTGATGCTGGACGTCAACGATTTCGAGCAGCTTCGCATCGGGTTGGCCTCGGCCGACTCCATCCGCACCTGGTCCAACGGCGAAGTCAAGAAGCCCGAGACCATCAACTACCGCACCCTCAAGCCCGAGAAGGACGGACTCTTCTGCGAGAAGATCTTCGGCCCCACCAAGGACTGGGAGTGCTACTGCGGCAAGTACAAGCGGGTGCGCTTCCGCGGCATCATCTGCGAGCGCTGCGGCGTCGAGGTGACCCGCTCCAAGGTGCGCCGCGAGCGCATGGGTCACATCGAGTTGGCCGCGCCTGTTGTCCACATCTGGTACCTCCGCGGCACCCGCAGCTGGCTCGCCTACCTCCTCATGGGCACCGAAGCCAAGGAAGAACTCAAGGCCAAGCAGCTCGAGAAGGTCATCTACTTCGCCGCCAACCTCGTGACCTGGGTCGACGAGGAGAAGCGCCACGAGGATTTGCCCAGCCTCGAAGCCGAGCTGCAGGAAGAGCTCGACGAGATCACCAAGCAGCGCGACCTCGACGTCGACCGTCGCTTCAAGGCGCTCGAAGACGAGGTTGCCGAACTCGAGAAGTCGGGCGCCAAGGACTCCGAGATCAAGGCCCGCCAGCGGGCTGCAGACAAAGACCTCGGCCTGATCCGCGATCGAGCCGACGCCGAGCTCGAGCTGGTCAAGCGCGCCTTCGACGAGTTCCGCGACCTCCACGGTCGCAAGGTCATCGATGACGAGATGCTCTGGCGCGAGCTCAAGGACCGGTTCTCGGATTACTTCGAAGGCGGTATGGGCGCCGAGGCCATCACCCGCCTCATCGACCGCATCGACTTCGACTCCGAAGAGATCAAGCTCCGCGAGCAGATCGACGCCAACGACGGTCGTCGGCCCCTGTCGGCCCAGCGCAAGCAGAAGGCCATCAAGCGGCTCAAGATCGTCACCGCCTTCAACCGGCGCGACGAGCAGGGCAAGCGCGTCAACGAGCCCCGGGGCATGGTCCTCGACGCCGTCCCCGTCATCCCGCCCGACCTGCGCCCGATGGTGCAGCTCGACGGTGGTCGCTTCGCGACGTCTGACCTCAACGACTTGTATCGACGGGTCATCAACCGCAACAACCGCCTCAAGCGGCTGCTCGACCTCGGCGCCCCCGAGATCATCGTCAACAACGAGAAGCGGATGCTCCAGGAGGCCGTCGACGCGCTGTTCGACAACGGTCGCCGCGGGCGGCCCGTGACCGGACCGGGCAACCGCCCGCTCAAGTCGCTCTCGGACATGTTGAAGGGCAAGCAGGGCCGGTTCCGCCAGAACCTGCTCGGCAAGCGGGTTGACTACTCGGGCCGTTCGGTCATCGTGGTCGGCCCGACGCTCAAGCTGCATCAGTGCGGCCTGCCCAAGCAGATGGCGCTCGAGCTGTTCAAGCCCTTCGTGATGAAGCGGCTCGTCGCCCTCGAGTTGGCCCCCAACATCAAGTCGGCCAAGCGCATGGTCGAGCGTCGCCGGGCCCAGGTGTGGGACGTGCTCGAAGAGGTCATCAACGAGCACCCCGTCTTCTTGAACCGGGCGCCCACGCTGCACCGACTCGGCATCCAGGCCTTCGAGCCGCAGCTCGTCGAGGGCAAGGCCATCCAGCTTCACCCGCTCGTCTGTCGGGCCTTCAACGCCGACTTCGACGGTGACCAGATGGCCGTCCACCTGCCGCTGTCGGCCGAGGCCCAGGCCGAGGCACGCATCCTCATGCTGTCGTCGAACAACATCCTGTCCCCGGCTTCGGGCCGACCGATGGTCGACCCCACCCAGGACATGATCTTCGGCGCCTACTACCTCACCCTCGAAGAGGATGGGGTCAAGGGCGAGGGACGCGCCTTCCGTCAGTTGCACGAGGTCGAGCAGGCCTACGAGCGGGGCGAGATCCAGCTCCACGCCCTGATCCAGCTCCGCGACCCGCGACTCCTCCAGGACGACGGCACCTATCAGCCGACCACCGCCGGCCGGGTCTTCTTCAACGAAGCCCTGCCCGCCGGCTTCCCCTACATCAACCACCTCGTCGGCAAGACGGCGCCGCACGGGTCGAACTACCGCAAGGTCGAGCCGATCATGCGGATCGTCGAGACCCTGGCCGACACCTATCCGAAGAAGGACGTCGCCGAGAGCCTCGACAAGCTCAAGGACCTCGGCTTCAAGTTCGCTTCCCGGTCCGGTCTGACGATCTCGATCGACGACGTCCGCACCCCGCCCGACAAGCAGCAGATCCTCGACAAGTACGAGAAGGAAGCCGAGAAGGCCGAGCAGCAGTTCAAGCGGGGCATCATCACCGACGACGAGCGGCGCAACAAGGAAGTCGAGATCTGGGAATCGGCCCGAGGCGAAGTCGGCCGGGCCATGGACCGGACGCTCGGCGAGATGAAGTTCAACCCGCTCGACATGATGGTGACCTCCGGTGCTCGAGGCAACCCGCAACAGGTGCGCCAGATCGCCGGTATGAAGGGTCTGGTCACCAACCCCAAGGGCGAGATGATCCCCCGCCCGATCACGTCGTCGTTCCGTGAAGGCCTTTCCGTCCTCGAGTACTTCATCTCCACGCACGGTGCCCGCAAGGGTCTCGCCGACACCGCTCTCCGCACCGCCGACTCTGGGTACCTCACCCGCCGGCTCGTCGACGTCGCCCAGGAGCTCATCGTCCGCGAGATCGATTGCGGCACCACCCGTGGTCTGTGGCTCGAGGACATCAAGCCCGACGAACCGGGCCGCCGCACCCACCTCGACTACCGGCTGTATGGCCGGGTGCTCGTCGAGGCGGCCGGCGGATTCGACGCCGGCCACATGTGCGGGGAGGACGACGTCGTCGCCCTCCGCGACGACACCTCCGTCGATCGGGTCCGAGTCCGCTCGGTCCTGACCTGCGAGGCCGCCTACGGGATCTGCGCCATGTGCTACGGCATGTCGCTCGCCTCCCGCAAGATGGTCGAGCTCGGCGAGGCGGTCGGCGTCATCGCCGCCCAGTCGATCGGTGAGCCCGGTACCCAGCTGACCATGCGTACCTTCCACACCGGCGGTATCGCCGGTTCAGAGGACATCACCCAGGGTCTGCCCCGCGTGGTCGAGCTCTTCGAGGCCCGCACGCCGAAGGGCGCCGCCGTGCCTGGCCCACACCTCGGGCGTGGTCCGGATCGCCGACGAGGACACGGCCCGCCGCATCACCATCGTCAGCGACGACGGCACCGAGGAAGCACACACGGTGTCGCCCCGCGCCCACCTCGAGGTGCTCGACGGGGCCGAGGTCCAGGCCGGCGACGCCCTCGTCGACGGTCCGAAGGACCCCAAACAGCTCCTCGAGATCCGGGGCATCCGCGAGACGCAGCAGTACCTCGTCGACGAGGTGCAGAACGTGTACCGCGACCAGGGCGTGTCGATCCACGACAAGCACATCGAGCTCATCGTCCGCCAGATGCTGCGGCGGGTCTCGGTGGCCGACCCGGGCGATTCGTCCTTCCTCCCTGGTGAGCGCGCCGACAGCAAGGCCTTCACCGACATGAACCGCCTTTTGGTCCAAGAGGGCAAGCGGGCGGCCGAGGGTCGTCCCGAACTCATGGGCATCACCAAGGCCTCGCTGGCCACCGATTCGTGGCTCTCGGCCGCCTCCTTCCAGGAGACGACCCGGGTCCTGACCGAAGCGGCCATCGAGGGCAAGTCCGACGGGCTCTTGGGCCTCAAGGAGAACATCATCATCGGCAAGCTGATCCCCGCCGGTACCGGGATGTTGCGCTACCGCGACATCGAGCTCGAAGCACCCGACTACGAGCCCATGCAGGGCTGGTCGTCCGACGACGAGAGCACCGAGGATCTGTCGGAGTGGTTGGCCCGCCGCTCGTCGACCGAGGCCGACGCCGCCCAGGCGCTGTCGTGGCTCGGCTCGGCGGTGGCCGGCGAACCCGCCGGGGGCGACTCCGAAGAGTCCGCCTGACGCACGTCGTTCTGCGCTGACTCGGTGCCGGTTCGTCGCCCCCTCGGGGTGCGACGGACCGGCACTGTTTCGTTCAGGGGGAGGTGCAGCTCGCGGGGTCGAGCGTTTCGTTGGTCGTCCGGCTGCGGTTGCCGCGAGCGTCGGCGGCCGACACCCACCAGGTGAGCGGTCCGAGTTCGGCAGGAAGGTTGCCGACGTACCCGGCCGTCGTCACGCCCATGGCGTCGGTGTGCTCCGCGCTCTGGCCACGAGGAATGGGCGGCGGATGGAGCCAGTGCAGCGCAACACCGGCGACTTCGCTCTCATCCTCGACGATGGCGGTGACGACGCAGCCGCTGGTCGCGGCAGCGACGTCGGGCGGATGGTCGATCGAGGCGGCGACCCGCACCACCGAGGCCGATCCGTCGCGTCCGCTGACCTGCACCGACCCACGCAAGTCGCCCTCGGGAGCGTCGGTGGCGATGGTCACGCGGAGCACCGCTGTTTCGCCCGGTTCGAGGTGACCGGCTGCCGGTGAGACCGAGAGCCATGTGGCGTCGGTCGTGGCGTCCCACGTCACGGGGCGGGCCGCTCGGTTGGTGAGGCGGACGGGCGAGGGTGCGACGCCGGCGACGGCCTCGGGATCGACCCGCAGGGCACTGCCCGCCGCCGGCACCTTGGTCAGCGTGGTGACGGCGTTGTCAGGCCCTCGGTCTCGACCGACCAAGGCGGCTCCGGCTGCCAGCGCCGCGACGGCCCCGACGGCGATCACGGGAATGGCCCACAGCCGTCGGCGTCGGGCGGGCGGAGGATCGTCGATGCCGCCAGGCAACGGCACCGCACGGCCATGTCTGGCCGAGGCGGCCGCCGACCGCACCGCGGCCGGCGCCGCCTCGAGCGGGCGCTGGGCCAACAGCGTGCGAACCGTGACCATGGATGCAAAACGGTCGCGACAGGTTTCGCACGACGCGGCGTGCTCGGCGACGGCCGGCCCGGCACCGAGGAACGTCGCACACGTCGGTGACGGCGCCTCGTCGGGACCGGTGGCGAGGCCGACCGGCGTCGAGCACGTCGGCCATTGCGAGGCACCCGCCCGGCCCGAGTCGGGCGAGCACCACGGGGTCGAGGAGCTCATGCCACCGTTCGGCGACGTCGTCGATCGAGGCTCCGGTGTCGGCCATCGAGCGCCCGAGGACCCGCGCGAGCCGCTCGCGGTCGAGGCCGTGACGGGCGTCGAGGTCGATGAGCGCCCGTTCGTCGGCTGGGCGGGTGTGGGCCAGAACGCAGGCCAGCGCCGTCAGATCCTCGGGCGCGGACCGTGACATGTCGGGTTCGGCGGCACGCGGCCCGGGCCATCGCTTCGAGGCGGGCGTGACCGAGAACCCCCGTCGTCGAGCGGCCGCCCTTGCGAGTGCGACGACGGCGGCCTCCACCGCCAAGTCGCCGAAACCGAGCACGGCGGCGGCGTGTGCGTACGCGTGATCAGCGAGTTCGGCCATGGAGCGCTGTGACCCTATCGGCGGGTGATCGCTGTGAAAAGACGGGCTTTGGTGTCGGCAGCGTGGCTCTGTTTGCCCGAACGGCGACGGACCCGTACCATTGTCGATTGGCCGTGGCGCGCCCCGGTGGTGCTACCGCACCCGACTGCGCCCGCTGCTGTACCCACTGACGTACCCACCGTAGGTTTTCCGAGAGGTTCGCGTTGCCCACCATCAACCAGCTCGTCCGCAAGGGCCGGGTGTCCAAGACCGACAAGACGAGCACCCCGGCACTCAAGGGTGCCCCTCAGCGCCGCGGCGTGTGCACGCGTGTCGCGACCCAGACGCCCAAGAAGCCCAACTCCGCCCTCCGCAAGGTCGCCCGTGTCCGGCTGACCAGCGGGGTCGAGGTCGGCGCCTACATTCCCGGCGAGGGCCACAACCTCCAGGAGCACTCGATCGTGCTCGTGCGTGGAGGCCGTGTGAAAGACCTGCCCGGCTTCCGCTACAAGATCATCCGGGGCGTGCTCGACGCCTCCGGCGTCCGTGACCGCAAGCAAGCCCGTAGCCGCTACGGCGCCAAGAAGGACAGCTAGCCATGCCCCGCAAGGGTCCCGCCCCCCGCCGTGAACTGATGCCCGACCCGATCTTCCGCTCGGTGCTCGTCACCCAGTTGGTCAACAAGGTCCTGCTCTCGGGCAAGCGCTCGACGGCAGAAAAGATCGTCTACGACGCCCTCGAGATCGTGGCCGAGAAGAGTGGCGGCGACGCGCTCACGGTGCTCAAGCGGGCCATGGAGAACGTCAAACCCCAACTCCAGGTCAAGAGCCGTCGAGTCGGAGGCGCCACCTACCAGGTGCCGATCGAGGTTCGTCCCCGCCAGGCCACCACGCTCGCGATCCGCTGGCTCGTCGGTTACAGCCGGCAGCGCCGCGAGAAGACGATGGCCCAGCGGTTGGCCAACGAACTGCTCGACGCCAGCAACGCCATCGGCGCCTCGGTCAAGCGCAAGGAAGACGTCCACAAGATGGCCGAATCCAACAAGGCCTTCGCCCACTACCGCTGGTAGCCGTATCCCGCTGCCAGCGATGAGACCGGGCGCCCGCAAGGGCGCCCGACTCGTGATCTGCCACCGCACGCACGCCCCCACAGGACAGAGAAGAACACGATGCCCCCCACCAGAGAAGTCCCCCTGGCTCGCACCCGGAACATCGGGATCATGGCCCACATCGACGCGGGCAAGACCACGACGACCGAGCGGATCCTCTACTACACCGGCAAGAACTACAAGATCGGTGAGGTCCACGAGGGCGCAGCGACCATGGACTGGATGGAACAGGAGCAAGAGCGCGGCATCACGATCACCTCGGCTGCCACCACCTGCCACTGGAACGACCATCTCATCAACATCATCGACACCCCGGGCCACGTCGACTTCACCATCGAGGTCGAGCGTTCGTTGCGGGTGCTCGACGGTGCCGTCGCCGTGTTCGACTCGGTGGCCGGCGTCGAGCCCCAGACCGAGACGGTGTGGCGCCAGGCCAACAAGTACAGCGTCCCCCGGATGTGCTTCATCAACAAGATGGACCGCATCGGCGCCGACTTCTACCGGACCGTCGACATGATCAAGGACCGGCTCGACGCCACCGTCGCCGTCCTGCAGATCCCGATCGGTGCGGGCGGCCAGGAGTCCGATACGCCCTTCGTCGGGATGATCGACCTCATCGGCATGAAGGCGCTCGTGTGGGACGAGTCCTCGAAGAACGGCGAGGCGTGGAACGTCGTCGACATCCCCGAGGGCATGGCCGAGCAGGCCGAGCAGTACCGGACCGACCTCATCGACGTGCTGTCGAGCTTCGACGACGTCATCACCGAGAAGTACCTCGGTGAGGAGGAGATCACCGCCGACGACCTCCGCCGCGCCATCCGCAGCGGCACCCTCGACAACACCGTCGTCCCGATCCTCTGCGGCTCGGCGTTCAAGAACAAGGGCGTCCAGCCCATGCTCGACGCCGTCGTCGACTTCCTGCCCAGCCCCCTCGACATCCCGCCCACCAAGGGCATGGACATGAAGGGCATCGAGGAGCTCGAGCGCGAGCCCAGCGATACCGCTCCGTTCAGCGCCCTCGCCTTCAAGATCATGAGCGACCCGCACGTCGGCAAGCTCACGTACATCCGGGTCTACTCGGGCACCCTCGAGAAGGGCCAGGGCGTCGTCAACTCGACCAAGGATCGCAAGGAGCGGATCGGGCGCATCCTCCAGATGCACGCCAACACCCGCGAGGACCGCGACGTCGCCTACGCCGGCGACATCGTCGCCGTCGTTGGTCTGAAGCAGACCACCACCGGTGACACCCTCTGCGACGACAAGGCGCAGATCATCCTCGAGTCGCTGGACTTCCCGGCGCCCGTCATCCAGGTCTCGATCGAGCCGAAGACGAAGGACGCCCAGGACAAGCTGGGCAAGGCCCTCGCCGCGCTGTCCGACGAGGATCCGTCCTTCCAGGTGTTCACCGACGAGGAGACGGGCCAGACGATCATCGGTGGCCAGGGCGAGCTCCACCTCGAGGTCCTCGTCGATCGAATGTTCCGCGAGTTTAAGGTCGACGCCACCGCCGGCAAGCCGCAAGTCGCCTACCGCGAGACGATCACCAAGGCCGTCGAGAAGGTCGACATGAAGTACGTCCGCCAGACCGGAGGCAAGGGTCAGTACGGCCACGTGCAGATCAACCTCGAGCCCACCGGTCCCGGTGGCGGCTACGAATTCGTCGACAAGATCTCTGGCGGCGTCATCCCCAAGGAGTACATCCCGTCGATCGACGCCGGCATCCAGGACGCGCTGCAGAGTGGCGTGCTCGCCGGTTACCCGATGGTCGACATGCGGGTGACGCTCGTCTACGGCTCGTACCACGACGTGGACTCGTCCGAGATGGCCTTCAAGATCGCCGGTTCGATGGCCTTCAAGAAGGCGGCCAATCAGGCCAAGCCCGCCCTTCTGGAGCCGATCATGATGGTCGAGGTCGTCACGCCCGAGGATTACATGGGCGACGTCATCGGCGACCTCAACAGCCGGCGTGGCAAGGTCGAGGGCATGGTCCAGCGCGGCAACGCGCAGGTCATCAACGCCCAAGTGCCGCTCGCAGAGATGTTCGGCTACGTTACCGACCTCCGGTCGAAGACCCAGGGTCGGGCGACGTCGACCATGCAGTTCCATTCCTACCAGCAGGTTCCCGAGTCGATCGCCAAAGAGATCGTCGCTCGGGTCCGCGGCGAATAAGCCCTTCCCGAGGAGTTCTTTCACATGGCAAAGCAGAAGTTCGAGCGCGATAAGCCGCATTTGAATATTGGGACCATGGGTCATATTGACCATGGGAAGACGACGTTGACGGCGGCGATCACGAAGACGTTGGCGGAGCGTGATTCGACGGGTCGGACGACGTTCCAGGCGTTTGATCAGATCGACAAGGCCCCGGAGGAGCGGCAGCGGGGGATCACGATCAATATCGCGCATGTGGAGTATCAGACGGAGAATCGTCATTACGCGCATGTGGATATGCCGGGTCACGCGGATTACATCAAGAACATGATCACGGGCGCGGCGCAGGTGGATGGCGCGATTTTGGTGGTGTCGGCGGCGGATGGTCCGATGCCTCAGACGCGTGAGCATGTGTTGTTGGCTCGTCAGGTGGGTGTGCCGTCGATCGTGGTGGCGTTGAACAAGGCCGACATGGTTGACGATGAGGAGTTGTTGGATTTGGTGGAGCTCGAGGTTCGGGAGTTGTTGAACGAGTACGAGTTCCCGGGTGATGACACGCCGGTGATCCGGGTTTCGGCTCTGAAGGGGCTCGAGGGTGACGCGGAGTGGCAGGAGAAGATCGTGGAGTTGATGGCGGCGGTGGACGATTTCGTCCCTGAGCCTCCTCGCGATCTGGATAAGCCGTTCTTGATGCCGATCGAGGATGTGTTCACGATCACGGGTCGTGGGACGGTGGTGACCGGCAAGGTCGAGCAGGGGATCGTCCATACCGGTGACGAGGTGGAGATCGTCGGGATCAAGGCGACGCAGAAGACGACGTGTACGGGTGTGGAGATGTTCCGCAAGTTGCTCGATGAGGGGCGTGCGGGCGACAACATCGGTGCGTTGTTGCGTGGCACGAAGAAGGAGGAGGTGGAGCGTGGTCAGGTGTTGTGTAAGCCGGGTTCGATCACGCCGCACACCACTTTCGAGGGCCAGATCTATGTGTTGTCGAAGGAGGAGGGCGGTCGCCATAAGCCGTTCTTCACGAATTATCGGCCGCAGTTCTATTTCCGGACGACGGACGTGACGGGTCATATCGCGTTGCCGGAGGGCACGGAGATGGTGATGCCGGGGGACAACACGCCGATCACGGTCGAGTTGATCCATCCGATCGCCATGGACGAGGGCCTTCGTTTCGCCATCCGTGAGGGTGGCCGTACCGTGGCCTCGGGCCGCGTCACCAAGATCATCAAGTAAGGAACTCGTCATGGCGCAGAAGATCCGCATCCGACTCAAGGCCTACGACCACGAGGTCCTCGACCAGTCGACCAAGAAGATCGTCGAGACGGTGCTCCGCACCTCGGCCAAGGTCAAGGGCCCCGTGCCCCTGCCCACCGAGAAGCACCGCTACACGGTCATCCGCTCGCCCCACAAGTACAAGGACAGCCGCGAGCACTTCGAGATGCGCATCCACAAGCGCCTCCTCGACATCGTCGAGCACACCCCCAAGACGGTGGACTCGCTCCAGCGTCTCGAGGTTCCCGCCGGCGTGGAGATCGAGATCAAGCTCCAGCAGGCCTGAGCCACTACTTGTCCGACGATCTGACTACGGCCCCCGTCGAGAGCGGGGGCCGAGTCGCGTCCCGGCTGCGGGCCAACGTGGTCTCGGTGGTGTTGCTGGGCGTCGCCGGCGGCGCCTTTCGATTGTGGTTCATCGTCTCTCCCCTCGGTCTTCCCGACGCCGACGAAGCCATCGTCGGACTCATGGCCCGCGAGGCGCTCCACGGTGGGTTCCAAGCGTTCTTCTGGGGACAGGAATACGGGGGCAGCCAGGAGCCGCTCCTCGTCGCCCTTCTTCTCGGCCTCGGATTTCCGATCCGCTGGGCGCTGGAGGCCGTCCCGGTCGGGCTCCACGCCGGCACCGCGCTCCTCGTGTGGCGCCTCGGGCTGCGAACCATCGACCGCGCCGGAGGAGCGGCCCTGGCGGCGGCGACGTGTTGGGCGCTCTCGGCCCCGGCCATCTGGTGGTCGACCAAGGAGCGCGGGTTCTACGGCGTCACGCTCGTCTGTGGGCTCGCCGGCCTGCTCGCCTTGGTGCGGCTCGCTCGCCCATCCCCGGATGACCGTGTCCCGCCACCGACGGATGCGGCCCTTGCGGGCCTGGCCTTCGGTCTCGGGTGGTGGGCGTCGCCCCAGATCCTCCACTTCGCCGTGCCCGGCATGGCGTGGTTCGCCTGGTCGATGCGCCGGCGAGGGTCGGAATTGGCCCGCGTGGTGCCCACGGCGGCGGCGGCGACGCTGCTCGGCGCCCTGCCCTGGATCTGGGCCAACGTGGCCACGGGCCTGGCATCGCTCCACTCCGACGGCCCCCGCGCCCACTACGGCGATCCGTTCACCGTCTTCTTCCGCTACGGCCTACCGATGATCCTCGGCTTGAAGGCACCGATCACGCTCGCGTGGGTCTTCCCTGGCGCGTGGCCCCTCTACGCCGTAGCCCTCGGATCGATCCTGGTGCTGCTCCTGTTGCGCCCGCGCTCCTTGCGGCCGGTTCTCGGATGCGTCGCCGCGTACCCGGTCGTCTTCGCCCTCCTCCCCACGGGCTTCTACTACGGCGAGCCTCGGTATCTCTTCTACCTGTGGCCCCTGCTCGCGCTCGCCCTCGGATGGACGCTGGCCCAGTTGCCTTCGGCGGCCCGCGTCGTCGCCGTTCTTGCACTCGTCGGGCTCACCGTGGGGGGCGTGTCCCGGATGACCCGCGTGTCGGGCCCACCAGGCCTCCCGTTCGAAGACGTCTCCCCTCGGCCGATCTCCGGACTGGTGGCCACCCTCGATCGGGTGGGGTCAGACCGGGTCTTCGCCGACTACTGGGTGGCTTCGAGGCTCACGCTGGAGACCGACGGTCGGATCGTGGCGTCTGCGATTGACTTCCAACGGGATCGCAGCGCCGCCCGGACCGTGCGCGAGGCCCAGCATCCGATCTTCGTCGACGCCGCGAGGTGTCACGGACGAGTGGCGGCCGCGCTCGAGGAGCAAGGGGCCACGTTCGAGTCCTATGACGTCGGCGGTGTCTGGGACGTCGTCGTTCCGCACGGCCGCTTCCGACCGGAGGATCTCGGCCTTCAGCCCTGCTGACCTCGAGTGTGCAGAGCGCCCGTTCATCTCGTTTGGACAACGAGGTTGGCATCGATACAATGGTCCGGTCCTGTCCAGCCTTGGCCAGGAAGCAATCGACGTCTGCGATCGGCCCAGCCTTGCAGGGGACCTCGCAGCACAAGCGAACGAGCTCCGCTCGGGTGCGCCCGAGCGGAGCGTTTGTGTGTAAGCGGCTACGAGCAACGAAGAAAGAGCTCCAATGGCATCCAAAGCGATCGTCGGCGAAAAGGTCGGCATGACACAGATCTGGGACGACCAGAACCGTGCCATCCCGGTCACCGTCGTGCGGGTCACCCCGGCACGCATCGTCCAGGTCAAGACCCCCGAGACCGACGGCTACGCGGCCGTCCAGGTCACCTACGGCACCCAGAAGGTCCAGCGCCTCAGCGGCGGCGAGGCCGGCCACTTCGCCAGCGCAGGCGTCGACCCCGGCAAGAAGCTCGTCGAGCTCAAAGTCGACGACACCGACGGCTACGTCGTCGCCCAGGAACTGCGGGTCGACGTCTTCTCCGCCGGTGAGAAGGTCGACGTCACTGCCATCTCCAAGGGCAAGGGCTTCGCCGGCGGCATGAAGCGCCACAACTTCAAGGGCATGGGCGCCAGCCACGGCAACCACAAGCACCATCGAGCCCCCGGCTCGATCGGCGCCTGCGCCACCCCGGCCCGCGTGTTCAAGGGCACGAAGATGGCGGGTCACATGGGCGCCGAGCGGGTGACCACCCTCAACCTCGAAGTGGTCCAGGCCGACGGCGAGCGCGACCTCCTCCTCGTCAAGGGTGCCGTCCCCGGCCCCCGGGGCGGGCTCGTCATCATCCGTAGCGCCGTGAAGGGAGGGTCCAAGTAATGGCCACCATCGACATCCGCACCAAGGATGGCGGCACCGCCGGCTCAGTCGAGCTCGACGACGCCATCTTCGGTATCCAGCCCAACGTGCCGGTCATGCACCAGGTCGTGACCGCCCAGCTCGCCGCCGCTCGGAGCGGCACCCAGAGCACCCTCACCCGGGCCGAGGTCCGAGGTGGCGGCGCAAAGCCGTGGCGGCAGAAGGGCACCGGCCGCGCCCGTGCCGGCTCCACCCGTGCACCCCACTGGACCGGCGGTGGCGTGGCGATGGGCCCCAAGCCCCGGAGCTACAAGCAGAAGACACCCAAGAAGATGGTCCAGTTGGCACTGCGCTCGGCGCTGTCCGACCGGGCGAGCGAAGACCGAGTCGCGGTCGTCGAGGCCTGGGACTGGCCGACGCCCAAGACCAAGGACGCCGCCGCCGCCCTGGTCAGCCTCGGTATCGAGGGCAAGGTCCTCCTCGTGGTCGGCCCCGACGACGAGGTCGCCTTCAAGGCCTTCCGCAACCTGACCCACGTCCACATCCAGGTGGCCGGCGAACTCAACGCCTACGACACGTTGTGCTGCGACTGGATCGTGTTCACCAAGGACGCCCTTCCCGGCGCTTCGACGGAAGGGACGGAGTCCTGATGCGTGATCCCCGCGACGTCATCCTGAAGCCGGTCGTGTCCGAGAAGTCCTACGGGCTGCTCGACAACGGCGTCTACACCTTCGTCGTCCACCCAGACTCCAACAAGACCGAGATCAAGATGGCGATCGAAGCCATCTTCAACGTCAAGGTCGACAAGGTGAACACGCTCAACCGCAAGGGAAAGCGCAAGCGCCGCCGGCAGTTCTACGGCACCCGTCCCGACACCAAGCGTGCCATCGTGACCCTCCGGGGCGACGATCGCATCGATCTGTTCGAAGGTTAAGAACCATGGCCCTTCGCAAACGCAAGCCCACCAGCGCCGGCCGTCGTTTCCAGACGACGTCGGACTTCTCCGAGATCACCACCACCGAGCCGGAAAAGTCTCTTCTCGAGCCAAAGCACCGCACCGGTGGTCGCAACTCCTACGGGCGCAAGACGGCTCGTCACCGTGGCGGCGGACACAAGCAGCAGTACCGGGTCATCGACTTCAAGCGCAACAAGGACGGCGTGCCCGCCAAGGTCGCGTCGATCGAGTACGACCCCAACCGCAACGCTCGCATCTGCCTGCTGCACTACCTCGATGGCGAGAAGCGCTACATCATCGCCCCCCGCAACGTCGTGGTCGGCGACATGCTCCAGAGCGGCCAGGGCGCCGAGATCCGACCCGGTAACGCGCTCCCGCTGCGCTACGTGCCCGTCGGCACCGTCGTGCACAACGTCGAACTCAAGCCGGGCGCCGGAGCCAAGCTCGCTCGCGGCGCAGGCATGAGCGTTCAGCTCGTGGCCAAGGAAGGCGACTTCGCCACCCTGCGGCTCCCCTCGACCGAGATGCGGCGCGTGCCGATCGACTGCCGCGGCACCGTGGGCGAAGTCGGCAACGCGGAGGCCGAACTGATCAAGATCGGCAAAGCCGGCCGCAACCGCTGGAAGGGCGTTCGCCCCCAGACCCGCGGTGTGGCCATGAACCCCGTCGACCACCCCCTCGGCGGTGGCGAAGGCAAGACCTCCGGTGGCCGCCACCCGGTCTCGCCATGGGGCAAGCCCGAGGGCCGCACCCGGTCCAAGAAGAAGGAATCGAACCAGCTCATCATCCGGCGTCGCCGCACCCGCGGCGTCGCGGAGGTAGGGAAGCCAATGCCGCGTAGCCTCAAAAAGGGTCCGTTCGTCGACGACCACCTTCTCAAGAAGGTGGACGCCCTCAACGCCAACAACGAGAAGCGAGTGATCAAGACCTGGTCTCGACGCTCGACGATCATCCCCGACATGGTCGGCCACACCGTCGCCGTCCACGACGGACGCAAGCATGTGCCCGTTTACCTCACCGAGTCGATGGTCGGACACAAGCTGGGCGAGTTCGCTCCCACCCGTACGTTCCGGTTCCACGCCGGCCAGGAGCGGGGGGCGCGACGGTAATGGCCAACGGCTCTGGAGTGAAGACCAACGAGCGCCCCGGCACCCGGGCGGTCGCCAAGTACATCCGCATCTCGCCTTACAAGGTTCGTGAGGTGCTCGACCTCGTCCGTGGCCAGCACGTGCAGCGGGCAGCGGAGATCCTGCGCTTCTCCGAGCGCGACGCCGCCTTCGTCGTGGCCAAGGTCCTGGCTTCGGCCGTGGCCAACGCCGAGAACAACGACGGCATCGACCCCGAAGAGCTCTACGTCTCAGCCTGCTACGCCGATGAGGGCGTCACCATCAAGCGGTTCAAGCCCCGCGCCCGTGGCCGGGCCGGTCGTATCCGCAAGCGCACCTGCCACATCACGATCATCGTCAGCCGTATGCCCGCGGACCAGTTGGCCCGGTTCCGGACCAAGCAGGCCGCCGAGCAGGCGTCGCGCCGTCAGCGCCGCGTGGCCGGGGGCCGCAGCGGTGACACCCAGCCCGGCGGTGCCGGGCGGGCGGGCCGCTTCCGTCGCAACCGCGGGGGCGCCGACGACGCGACCGCCGCAGCCGTCGAGAGCGACGACGCAGTCGAGGATCAGATCGAAGACGAAGAGGCCATCGAGGACGAAGAGTTCGTCGGGGCCAACGCCGAAGTGATCGAGGACATCGAGGCCAGCAGCGACGAGCCCGAGCCCGAGGCCGAAGGCGAAGACGTGACGGACGAGGAAGAGGGCAACTAGTGGGACAGAAGGTCAACCCGTACGGGTTCCGCCTCGGTATCACGACCGACTGGAAGTCGCGTTGGTTCAACGACGACAACTACCAGGACTGGGTCATCGAGGACTGGAAGATCCGCAGCTATCTCATGAGTCAGCTCGAGCGCGCCGCGGTGAGCCGCATCGAGATCGAGCGCACCCGTGACCGTCTCCGCATCGACGTGCACACCGCTCGCCCGGGCATCGTCATCGGTCGCCGAGGCGCCGAAGCCGATCGTCTTCGCGCTCACCTGGGCAAGATCACTGGCAACAACAAGGTCCAGCTCAACATCCAAGAGATCAAGCAGCCCGAGCTCGATGCCGCGTTGATGGCCCAGGCCATCGCCGACCAGCTCGCAGGCCGGGTCAGCTTCCGTCGGGCCATGAAGCGCACCGTGCAGACGGTGCTCAAGGCCGGCGCCCAAGGCATCCGGGTGCAGTGCTCGGGTCGCCTCGGCGGGTCGGAAATGAGCCGCAAGGAGTTCTACCGCGAGGGTCGGGTGCCGCTCCACACGTTGCGGGCCGACATCGACTACGGCTTCCGCGAGGCCAAGACTCCCCAGGGTCGCATCGGGGTCAAGGTCTGGATCTACAAGGGCGACATCCTCCCCTACAAGGTCTCTCCCGACGACAAGATCAGCCGGGAGGCCGACATGGCCACCGGCGGCACCTCGGGCCAGGGCCAGCCTCGCGAGCGTCGGGTCATCAGCTCCGGCGGTGGCGCCCAGCGTCGCCGGCCCGAGGCCGGCGAGGGCGGTGCGGTCGACGAGGCCGCCACCGAGACGCCGGCTCCGATCGTGGGCGAGGTGGATCCGGCTCTCGAGCGTCTCATCGCCGAGGAGGAGGAGATCGAGCGCCGCACCCGCGAGCACCACGAGGCTCCCCACTTCAAGAAGGACGAGTAAGCCGACATGTTGATGCCCCGCAAGGTCAAGCACCGCAAGCAGCACCGCGGCCGCATGACGGGCGCTGCCAAGGGAGGCACGTCCATCACGTTCGGCGACTACGCCATCCAGGCCCTCGAGCCCGGCTGGATCACCGCTCGTCAGATCGAGGCCGCTCGTATCGCAATGACCCGCCACGTCAAGCGTGGCGGCAAGGTCTGGATCCGGGTCTTCCCGGACAAGCCCGTCACCCAGAAGCCGGCCGAAACCCGCATGGGCTCGGGCAAGGGCAACCCCGAGTTCTGGGTCGCCGTCGTCAAGCCCGGCCGCATCATGTTCGAGCTCGGCGGCGTGCCGCCCGAGTTGGCCAAGGCCGCCATGGAGCGCGCCATCCAGAAGCTGCCCATCAAGGCGCGGTTCCTGCAGCGCAGCGAGGAGGTCGAGGTCTGATGCCGAACAAGGCAGCCAACGAAGTACGCGAGCTAGCCGACGCCGAGCTCGAGACCCGCCTCGGCGAGGCCAAGCAGGAGCTGTTCAACCTGCGCTTCCGCAATGTCACGGGACAGCTCGACAACTCGGCCCGCATCGGCCAGGTCCGTCGAGAGGTGGCCCGAATCGAAACGATCCTCCGCCAGCGCGAGATCGCGGCGGCCGAGGCCACGGAGAACAATGCATGAGTGACGACACCACCACCGACGCCGTAGCCCGCCCCAACGCCCGCAAGGTGCGCGAGGGCATCGTGGCTTCGGCCGCCGGCGACAAGACCGGCATCGTCGAGGTCATCGAGCGCGTCCGCCACCCCCGGTACTTCAAGACCGTGCAGCGGACCAAGCGGCTCCACTTCCACGACGAGAACAACGACGTGCGCGTCGGCGATCGCGTCCGCGTCCAGGAGACCCGGCCGCTGTCCAAGCTGAAGCGCTGGCGTCTCCTCGAAGTGCTGGAGCGGGCCCGATGATCCAACAGGAATCCCGACTCCGCGTGGCCGACAACAGTGGTGCCCGCGAGGTGCTCTGCATCAAGGTGCTCGGCGGCTCGAAGCGGCGCTACGCCGCCATCGGCGACATCTTCGTCGCCACCGTCAAGGACGCCATTCCCGGTGCTGCGGTCAAAAAGGGTGACGTCGTCAAGTGCGTCGTCGTCCGGACCAAGAAGGAGCGGCGCCGCCCCGACGGCAGCTACATCCGCTTCGACGAGAACGCTGCCGTTCTCATCAACGACCAGATGCAGCCCCGCGGCACCCGCATCTTCGGTCCGGTCGGGCGCGAACTCCGCGACAAGAAGTTCATGCGCATCGTGTCGCTGGCTCCGGAGGTGTTGTAACCGTGAAGATCAAGAAGGGCGACCGCGTCCGCGTCCTGACGGGCAAGGACCGCGGCAAGGAAGGCGAAGTCATGCGCGCCATCCCCGAGACCGGCAAGGTCATCGTGGACGGCGTCAACGTGGCCAAGCGCCATCAGCGAGCCACTCGGGCCACCACCCAGGGCGGCATCATCGACAAGGACATGCCCCTGCCGGCGGCCAACGTGGCCATCGTCTGCGGCTCCTGCGACAAGGCGACCCGAGTCGGGTACCGCTTCGACGACCAGGGCCGCAAGCTGCGGGTGTGCCGCAAGTGCGGGAGCGACATCTCATGACCGCTGTCACCCAGCATTCGGGCGAGCGCCCGCGTCTCAAGCAGCGCTTCGACGCCGAATTGCGAGCCCAACTCAAGGACACGCTCGGCCTCTCCAACATCATGGAGGTGCCCCGACTCGAGAAGATCGTCGTCAACATGGGCGTCGGCCGGGCCGTTGGCCAGCCGTCGCTCCTCGAAGGCGCCGTCACGCGACCTGACCCTGATCACCGGCCAGAAGCCGTTGGTCACCAAGGCCACCAAGTCGATCGCCGGGTTCAAGCTCCGCGAGGGTCAGAACATCGGCGCCAAGGTCACCCTTCGGGGCGACCGGGCGTGGGAGTTCCTCGATCGGCTCGTGAGTGTCGCCATTCCCCGTATCCGTGACTTCCGCGGCCTGCCGGCCGACAGTTTCGACGGCCACGGCAACTACACGTTCGGTGTCACCGAACAGTTGATCTTCCCTGAGATCGATTACGACCGCATCGACACCACGCGAGGCATGGACATCACCATCGTCACGTCGGCTCGGACGAACGACGAGGGCCGCGCATTCCTGGCCGCCTTCGGCTTCCCGTTCCGCCGTCCCGGCGATCAAGGCCCCGCCGGGCTCATGCAGGCCCCCCAGAAGAAGCGTCGTGGATCCCAGCAGCAGAGAGGCAAGAGGAAGTAATGGCGAAGAAGGCACTCATCGAGAAGCAGCAGCGGAAGCCGAAGTTCAAGGTCCGCGCCTACAGCCGTTGCCGCCGTTGCGGCCGGCCCAAGGCTGTGTATCGCAAGTTCGGGCTCTGCCGTATCTGTCTTCGCGACATGGTCCACGCCGGGGAGATCCCGGGCGTGACCAAGGCCAGCTGGTAAGGGGCGATCTGACATGACGATGACCGATCCCATCGCGGACATGCTCACTCGCATCCGCAACGCCAACGTGGCCATGCACGACGAGGTGCGCATGCCTTCGTCGAAGCTCAAGGAGTCGTTGGCTGCCGTCCTCAAGCGTGAGGGCTACATCACCGACTTCGCCATCGCCGACAACACCGAGCGGCCCGGGCGAACGCTCACCATCTCCATGAAGTACACGACCGACCGCACCCGGACCATCTCCGGGATCAAGCGGGTGTCGAAGCCCGGCCTTCGCGTCTACGCCAAGGCCGACTCCCTCCCCCGCGTGCTCGGTGGCCTCGGCGTCGCCGTGGTCTCCACCAGCCGTGGCCTCATGACCGACCGAGAGGCTCGCAAGTCCCGTATGGGCGGCGAGGTCCTCTGCTTCGTCTGGTAGTCCGGAGCCCCCATGTCCCGTATCGGTAAAGCCCCCATCCCCGTCCCCTCCGGCGTCGACGTGACGCTCGACGGACGCGTCGTCCGCGTGAAGGGCCCCCAAGGGACCCTCGAGCGCGCCATCCCCGGCGAGATCACCGTCCGGCAGGAGGAGGCGTCGATCCTCGTCGAGCGTCCCAACGACGAGCGACAGAACCGCGCCCTGCACGGTCTCACCCGTTCCTTGGTCAACAACATGGTCGTCGGCGTGACCGCCGGCTTCACCAAGGAACTCGAGATCGTCGGCGTCGGCTACCGAGCCGCCGCTCCGTCTCCGACCCGGCTCGACCTCGCGCTCGGGTTCAGTCACCCGGTCGCCGTCGATGCCCCCGACGGGATCTCCTTCGAGTGCCCCCTCCCGACGCGCATCATCGTCAAAGGCATCGACAAGGAACTCGTCGGACAGGTCGCAGCCAACATCCGCAAGATCCGAAAGCCCGAGCCCTACAAGGGCAAGGGCGTCCGCTACGCCGGCGAAGTGGTGCAGCGGAAGGCTGGAAAGGCCGCCAAGTGAGCGATCGAGCGAACACCGCGAAGAAGACGAAGCAGCGACGCAGTACTCAGAAGAGCGCAAGCGGCGTCACCACCGGGTGCGCAAGAAGGTGTTCGGCACGGCCGAGCGCCCCCGCCTGGCCGTGTTCCGCTCGTCCAAGCACATCACCGCCCAGGTCATCGACGACCGCACCGGCCGCACGCTGGCGGCGGCGTCGACCGTCGAGGCCGACCTCCGCACCAGTGGCGGCGGCAACAAGACGGCCGCCACCAACGTCGGGCGCCTCGTCGCCGAGCGGGCCAAGGCCGCCGGCGTCGAAAAGGTCGTCTTCGACCGCGGCGGTTTCGGATATCACGGCCGCGTCGCCGCATTGGCCGACGCGGCACGAGAAGCAGGACTGGAGTTCTGATGTCAGATTTCAACCGGGGCGGCCAAAACCGAGACAACAACCGTGGTGACCGCAACGACCGCGGCGAGCGTGGCGGCGGAGACCACCTCCAGGAGCGACCGATCGGACGCGGCCGCCGCGTGGCCAAGGTCGTCAAGGGTGGCCGACGGTTCTCGCACACCTCGCTGGTCGTGGTGGGCGACGGCGCCGGCCGGGTCGGCCTGGGCTACGGCAAGGGCAAGGAGCACAGCATCGCCCTCCAGAAAGCGACCGAGAACGCCAAGAAGAACGTGTTCGACGTCCCGCTGGCTGGCTCGACGATCATTCACACCATCACTGGTGTCGCCGGCGCCGGACGGGTGCTGCTGAAGCCCGCCGCCCCCGGTACCGGGGTCATCGCCGGCGGCGCCGCCCGCGTCATCCTCGAGATGGCCGGCGTGCACGACGTGCTGTGCAAGTCGCTCGGCTCGTCCAACGCCATCAACGTGGCCCACGCCACCATCGCCGGCCTCAAGGCCCAGAAGCGGCCCGACGAGATCGCCCGCTTGCGGGGCAAGTCGCCCGAAGAGGTCACCCCCAAGGGTGTGCTCGACGCCTACAACGAGACCCGGCGCGGCAAGCTCGTCATCCAGGAAGTGGTCTGATCGTCATGGCCGACCTCAAGCTCACCCAGGTGAAGTCCTCGATCGGCACCAAGCCCGTGCACCGCGGCACGCTGCGGGCGCTCGGCCTTGGCCGCATCGGCAAGACCCACACCCTGCCCGACCGTCCCGAGATCCGGGGCATGATCGCCCGGGTGCCTCACCTCATCACCATCGAGGAAGTCGAATCCAAGTGAAGGTCCATGATCTGGCCCCGGCTCCGGGGTCCAAGAAGGCCAAGCGCCGCGTTGGGCGCGGCATCGGCGGCAAGGGCGGCAAGACGGCCGGACGCGGCACCAAAGGCCAAGGCGCCCGCAACAACATCAAGCCCGGCTTCGAGGGTGGACAGTTGCCCCTCGCCATGCGCGTCCCCAAGCTCAAGGGCTTCAAGAACCCGTTCCGGGTCGAGTACGGGGTCATCAACCTCGACGCGATCGAGGAGTTCGAGGGCTCGGAGGTCAACCCGCAGTCGCTGCGTGAGCGGGGCCTCGTTCACAAGCACGGCCTTGTCAAGGTCCTCGGCGGCGGCGAACTGACCCGCGCCGTGACCGTCAAGGCGCACGCCTTCTCCCGATCGGCCGTCCAAGCCATCGAGGCCGCAGGCGGTAGCGTGGAGATCATTCCCCTTCCGTGGGGGAACGGGCGCCCGCCAGCCAAGGGCAACACGCTCACCAATCGCTGATCCACCCGCTGATCGCTGTCTGCACATCGGCCTGACCGCCGCGAGACGAGGAGCACTGCGTGTTCTCGAACGTGAAGAACATGTTCAAGATCCCCGACCTGCGCGGGAAGATCCTGTTCACCCTGGCCGTCATCGGCCTGTACCGCTTCGGCGCCCACGTCCCGACGCCGGGCGTCGACTTCCAGGCCGTCGAGACGCTCACTGCCGCCTCCCAACGTGGCGGCGTGCTGGGCTTTCTCAACCTGTTCTCGGGCGGCGCACTCACTCGCTTCGCCATCTTCGGGCTCGGGATCATGCCCTACATCACCAGCTCGATCATCATGCAGCTCCTGCAGGTGGTGATCCCCAAGCTCGAAGAGTGGCGTGACCAGGGCGCCGTCGGGCAGAAGAAGATCACCCAGGCCACCCGCTATGTCACCGTGGCGCTGGCGCTGATGCAGTCGACGGCGTTGGCCTTTGCCTTCCACAACGGAGCGCCGGGCTTCCTCGGCGGTGGCTTGCAAGACATCGACCTGATTCCCGACTTCAGCGTGCCCCGCGTGCTGCTCATCGTGTTGTCGATGACCGCCGGGACCGCCGTTGTGATGTGGTTGGGCGAGCTCATCACCCAGCGAGGGATCGGGCAGGGCATGTCGATCCTGATCTTCGCCAGCGTCGTGTCGGGCATGCCCTCGGGCGGCGCGCGGGTGCGGGCCGAGGCCGGCAACTTCCTCTTCGCCATCATCATGGTGCTGGTACTCGCCGTCCTCGTCGCCGTGATCTTCGTCGAGCAGGGGCAGCGCCGGATCCCGGTGCAGTTCGCCAAGCGGGTGGTCGGCCGCAAGATGTACGGCGGATCGTCGAGCTACATCCCGCTCAAGGTCAACCAGTCCGGCGTCATCCCCATCATCTTCGCCAGCTCGCTGCTGCAGTTCCCGATCCTCTTCAGCAACGTGTTGCCCAACTCCGGGTGGGGCGTCTCGGTGCGGAGCTTCATCAACAACAACCTCTACCAGCCGAGTTCGGCGCTCTACATCGCGCTCTACGGCGTGCTGATCGTCGCCTTCGCCTACTTCTACACCGCCATCAGCTTCGATCCCCACCAGCAGTCCGACTACATCCGGAAGAACGGTGGCTACATCCCCGGCATCCGTCCCGGACCCAACACCGAACGCCACCTTTCGTCGATCCTCAACCGCATCACGCTGCCAGGCGCCTTGTTCCTGGCCTTCATCGCCCTCCTCCCGTCGCTCGCTCTGGCTTGGGGGAACATCAACAACTTCCCGTTCGCCGGCACGACGCTGCTGATCGCCGTCGGCGTGGCCCTCGAGACCATGAAGCAGATCGACAGTCAGCTCATGATGAGGAACTACGACGGGTTCTTGAGAAAGTAAGTGGTCCCCGGAGCACGGCTCGTGATCCTCGGCAAGCAGGGCGCCGGGAAGGGCACGCAGTGCGCTCGCCTGGCGCGGCACTACGTGGTGCCGCACATCTCCACGGGCGACATGCTGCGGGCCGCGGCGCGCTCCCAGACGGAGATGGGGCGCAAGGCGAAGGAGTTCATGGACGCCGGCGAACTCGTTCCTGACGAGGTCATGATCGGCATCGTCCAGGAGCGGCTCGACTATGAGGACACCTCGTCGCGCGGCTTCATCCTCGACGGGTTCCCCCGGACCGACGGCCAAGCCGAGGCGCTGGCCGGATTCTTGGGGGAGGAGCGGGCGCTCGACCTCGCCATCGACATCGAACTCCCCACCGACGCCGCCCTCAAGCGTCTCGCCTCGCGCCGAGTGTGCAACGTCTGCGGCGCCATCTACTCCGTCGACCAGCCCCCGCACCTCAACTGGACCTGCGATTTCTGCGGTGGCGAGGTCGTCCAGCGTGAAGATGACCAACCTGATGCCATCAAGCGGCGGCTCGACCTCTACGAGGAGCAGACGGCTCCGTTGATCGCGTGGTATCTCGAGCGCGACCACCTTGTGACCGTCGACGGGATGGGGCAGCCCGATGACGTCTTCGGCCGCCTGGTGCGAGCCATCGACGGACGACGCCACCGATGACCCGCCCGCCGGCAACGGCATGAGGAGGAGCGCAGACGAACTGGCCAAGATGCGACGGGCCGGTCAGGTCGTGGCCGAGATGCACGAAAAGACCCGAGAGGCCATCCGCCCCGGCGTCAGCACCGCCGTCCTCGATCGCATCGCCCGCGACGTCCTCGACCGCCGAGGCGCCCGGTCGAACTTCTTGCACTACGGCCATCCGCCTTTTCCGGCCGTCATCTGTGCCTCGCCCAACGACATGATCGTCCACGGCATCCCGTCGGACGATGTCGTCCTGGAAGAGGGCGACATCATTTCGATCGACTGTGGGGCGATCATCGAGGGCTACCACGGCGATGCGGCCTACACCGCCGGGGTTGGGGAGATCAGCGCGGAAGCGGCCCGGCTCCTCGAGGTGACCGAGCGCTCGCTCTGGGCCGGGATCGAGGTCATGCGCGACGGGAATCGACTCCACGACATCGGCCGCGAGGTCCAAGCGGTGGCCGAGGCGGCCGGCTTCGGGGTCGTGCGCGAGTACGTGGGACACGCCATCGGCACGAAGATGCACGAAGAGCCCCAGGTCCCCAACTACTGGCCCGGCTCACCTGGCCCCAAGCTGCGCACGGGGATGGCCTTCGCCGTGGAGCCGATGGTCAACGTCGGCTCGCCCGCCACTCGCCTCCTCGACGACGGCTGGAGCGTCATGACCGCCGACGGCTCGCTCTCAGCCCACTTCGAGCACACGATCATCGTGACCGACGACGGCCCGGAGGTCTACACAGTCGCCTGACCAGGGCTTTTGTTGCCGGCGCCCGGCCGCGCTAACCTCTTCGTTTGGCCCGGCGCGCCTTCGCGGCGCGAGTCCTGGGCTGTCCCCACAAGTTGTAGCAGCTTCGCCCCGTCCTCAGGAGGACCACCTGCCCAAGCCCAAAGAAGATGCGATCGTGCTCGAAGGGACGGTCGTCGAACCCCTTCCCAACGCCATGTTCAAGGTCAAGCTCGAAAACGGCCACGAAGTTCTGGCCCACAGCAGCGGCCGCATGCGCATGAATCGAATTCGCATCCTCACCGGCGACCGGGTCCAGGTGGAGATCACCCCGTACGACCTCACCCGAGGTCGGATCACCTATCGGTACAAGTAAGCCAAAGGCCCTTTGTGAAAGTTCGCCCCAGCGTCAAACCAATGTGCGAGAAGTGCAAGGTCATCCGTCGGCACGGTCGCGTGATGGTCATCTGCACCGCCAGCGCCCGCCACAAGCAGCGGCAGGGATAGGAGTTTCGTGGCACGAATCGCAGGCGTCGATGTCCCCCGCGAGAAGCGGTTGGAGATCTCGCTCACGTACATCTTCGGCATCGGCCGCACCACGGCACAGACCGTGTGCGCCGCCGTCGACATCGATCACAACACCCGCGTCCGCGACCTCACCGACGAGGAGGTGACGCGGCTGCGCAACTTCATCGACGCCAACCTCAAGGTCGAGGGCGACCTCCGGCGCGATGTCCAACAAGACATCCGACGCAAGATGGAGATCGGCTCCTACCAAGGCATTCGTCATCGCCGCGGCCTGCCCGTGCGTGGCCAGCGCACCCACACCAACGCCCGCACCCGCAAGGGCCCCAAGAAGACCGTCGCCGGTAAGAAGAAGGTTCGCAAGTAATGGCCAAGCCCAAGCCGGGCGGTCGTCGCCCCCGTCGCCGCGAGAAGAAGAACGTCCCCTACGGCGTCGCGCACATCAAGAGCTCGTTCAACAACACGATCGTCTGCATCACCGACCTCCAGGGCAACGTCATCTCGTGGGCGTCGGCCGGCAACGTCGGGTTCAAGGGCTCGCGTAAGTCCACCCCCTTCGCCGCCCAACTCGCCGCCGAGAAGGCGGCTCGCTCGGCCATGGAACAGGGCGTGCGAAAGGTCGACGTGCTGGTCAAGGGTCCCGGTTCGGGCCGAGAGACCGCCATCCGCTCGCTCACCCAGGCCGGCATCGAAGTCGCCGGCATCAAAGACGTCACCCCCATCCCCCACAACGGCTGCCGCCCCAAGAAGCGGCGCCGGGTCTGAGGAAGAAGAACCATGGCTCGTTACACCGGTCCCGTCTGTCGACTCTGTCGGCGCGAGAAGATGAAGTTGTTCCTGAAGGGTCCGAAGTGCGACTCGATGAAGTGCCCGATCGAGCGCCGGCCCTACCCCCCGGGTGAGCACGGGCGTGACCGCCCGCGCGAGTCCGAGTACCAGATCCAGCTGCGCGAGAAGCAGAAGGCACGCCGCATCTACGGCGTGCTCGAAAAGCAGTTCCGCAACATGTACGAAGAGGCCAACCGCAACGCCGGCATCACCGGTGAGAACCTCCTCCGCATGCTCGAGCAGCGCCTCGACAACGTGGCGTACCGGGCGGGATGGGGCACGAGCCGTAGCCAGGCTCGCCAGCTCGTCCGTCACGGCCACGTCACGGTCAACGGCAAGCGCGTCACCTACCCGAGCTACCGGGTCCGCAAGGGCGACATCGTCGCCCTCAAGGAAAAGTCGCGCAACCTCATCGTGGTACGCCACAACATCGACACCATCGACCGCCTGGTGCCGCCGTGGCTCGAGAGCGGCGACGAGAAGCAGTCCGTGACGGTGCGCGACCTGCCGATGCGCGAGCACATCGACGTGCCCGTCCGCGAGCAGCTCATCGTCGAGCTGTACTCCAAGTAATCCTTCGCTTCCCGCCTCCGCACGTTTCCCCCAGGAGCTGATTCCCTTGCTGATCATCCAGCGCCCCACCGTCGAGACCGTCGGCGACGAGGAGGCCAACCGCCAGCGTTTCGCGGTCGGACCCCTCGAGCCCGGCTTCGGCCACACCCTCGGCAACTCGCTGCGCCGGACCCTGCTGTCGTCGATCCCCGGCGCCGCAGTCACCCAGGTGCGCTTCGACGACGCCCTCCACGAGTTCTCCACCCTTCCCGGGGTCAAGGAGGACGTGACCGACATCATCTTGAACCTGAAGGACCTCGTCCTCCGGGTCGAGAGCGACGAGTCGGTCGTGCTGCGCCTCGACGTCCGTGGCCCGGCCGACGTGACCGCCGCCGACATCCAGACGACGGCTGACGTCGAGATCCTCAATACCGATCTTCCGCTGGCCACCCTCAACTCCAAGGCCCGCTTGGCCGTCGACATCACCGTCGAGCGGGGTCGGGGTTACGTGTCGGCCGACCGCAACAAGAAGTCCTCGACCATCGGCGTCGTGCCGGTCGACTCGATCTTCTCGCCGGTGCGCCGGGTGGCCTTCATCGTCGAGCCCACCCGCGTGGAGCAGTCGACCAACTACGACCGCCTCGTGCTCGACATCGAGACCGACGGTTCGATCTCCCCCCGTGAAGCCCTGGCTTCGGCCGGCGACACACTGCGCTCGCTGGTGGGCCTCGTGGCCGACATGTCCGACGCCCCCCAGGGTCTCGAGCTCGGCGAGGTCAGCGGCATCACTTCCGGCTCGCCCGACCTCGACCTGCCCATCGAGGACCTCGACCTGTCCGAGCGCCCTCGCAACTGCCTGAAGCGGGCGCAGGTCAACACCGTCGGCGAGCTGTGCGACCGCACCGAGGACGACCTGCTCGCCATCACCAACTTCGGCCAGAAGTCCCTGGACGAGGTCATTCAGAAGCTCGATGAGCGCGGCCTGTCGCTGCGCCGCAAGGGGGAGTAACCCACCAATGTCCGGTATCCCCGGTACCCCGAGGAAGGGTCGCCGCTTCGGCGGCGACGCCGCCCACCAGAAGGCCATGTTCGGCAACTTGGTTGCGTCGCTCATCGCCGCCGAGGCGCTCGTCACGACCGAAGCCAAGGCCAAGGCGCTGCGCCCGGTGATCGAGAAGGTGATCACCAAGGCGAAGAAGGGCGGCGTCTACCGCCAGCGTGACGTTGTCGCGTTCATCCGCGACAAGGAGATGACCCACAAGCTGTTCGAGGAGATCGGCCCCCGCTACGCCAATCGGGCCGGTGGCTACACCCGCATCCTCAAGCTGGGCCCCCGTCACGGCGACAACGCGCCGATGGCCCGCATCGAACTGCTCTAGCGGCCACGCGTCCGGCTACGGTCGGCGCCGGCCATGACCTTGTTCGACGTCGACGAGCAGCCCATCGAGGCTCGGACGCGGGTGCGGATGACTATTGCCTACGACGGTTCCGGGCTCAGCGGGTTCTCGGTCCAGCCCGGCGGGATCAAGACCGTCGGAGGACATCTGGCCGATGCCGTGGGCCGGGTGCTGAAGCATCCGGTGCGCTTCACCGTCGCTGGACGGACGGACGCCGGCGTTCACGCCTGGGGCAACGTCGTGCACTTCGACTCGCCGCTCGAGGAGACGGATCTCGACCTCCCTCGCCTGCAACGGGCCGTGAACAAGCTGTGCCGGCCCCGGATCGTGGTTCGCTCCGCCGAGGTGGCGCCGGCCGCCTTCGATGCCCGGTTCTCGGCGGTCGCCCGGCGCTACCGGTACACCGTGTTGAACCGCGTCCTGCCCGACCCGTTCCTCCACGCCACCGCGTGGCACGTCGAGGAGGCGCTCGACTTCCGGGCCATGCAGATGGCGTGTGACCCGCTGATGGGCGAACACGACTTTTCCTCGTTCTGCCGCAAGCCGCCGGACCCGTCGGGGAGCAACATCCGCCGCATGCACGACGCCCGTTGGCTCGACCTGGGTGATGGGCTGCTCCGCTTCGATGTCGAAGCCTCGTCGTTCTGCCAGCAGATGGTGCGAGCCCTCGTCGGCACGATGGTCGACATCGGGCGAGGCCGGAAACGGGCGGGCGACATGGCCTGGATCCTGCGGGCGAAGGATCGTGCCGCGGCGGGGCAACTGGCTCCGCCGAACGGCTTGTGCCTCTGGGAGGTCGTCTACCCGTGACCGATGAACCGCTCCTCACCGAAGGCGAATCCAGCGAGCAACAGGTCGGTGCCCGGCCGCAGGCGTCGCCAGCACAACGGCTGCGTCGGGCGGCGCGAGAGGCCCGGGCGGCCAAGCCGGCGCCACCGAGCCGCGAGCCGTCCACCATCGCTGGCGTGCAGCCGCTGGCCGTCCTCGCCCTCGTGCTGAGTATCGTCGCCGCCGGCCTTCTGGTTGGCGGCCTGGTCTTCGCCTTCGCCACGGCCGAACGCTCGGGCGTCGACGCCGCCGGCCGGTTTCGGCTGCTGGGTCAGGCGGCCAATCCTCTCATCGCCGCGCTGGCCTTGGCCGCCGCGCTCGTGGTGGTGGTCGAACGCGGCCCTGGGTGGCGGGCCGGTCCGCTGCAGCGCGGCTCGAGCGCTGCCCTCAGTGTGGCTACGGCCGTAAGCCTGGCCGTCGTGCTGCTGGCCGCGAGTGGCGTGATCAGCGACCTCACCGGACGCGGCGGGGTGCTCTTCGTCCTCAGCGCCACCGTGACCCGGCTCGCGGCGGCCGCCCTGGGGGCGCTCACCCTCTGGCTCTCGTTCACGGCCGGCCCGCCGCCGGACTGAGGTCCTGCGTACGACAACGTCGGCCGAAAGATCCGGCAGTCGGTGCGCATTTCGTTCTGGGCGCCGAGCGACTCATGCGGTCGTTCAACGGGCCAAGAATTCGGGCGGCTCCCTCACGCGCTGCGGAAGTGCCGAGCTTTGGGGGGGCCCGACCTCAGCGGACGAGGTCGACCCGAAAGCCGGCCTGGCGGAGCCGCTCGACGATGTCGTGGCGGTGGTCGGGATCGCGGGTCTCGAGCGTGAGGAGAACCTCGACTTCGTCGACGCCGAGTCGGAGCCCGGCGCGGTGGTGCTCGACGGCGAGCACGTTGAGGCCCATCGTGGCCACCGCCGAGGTCAGCGCAGCCAACGCCCCGGGTTGGTCGCCGAGCACGATGCGCAACAACAGGTAACGCCCGGCGGCCGAAAGCCCGTGGTCGATCAACTTCATCAACAAGAGTGGATCGACGTTGCCTCCCGAGAGGATGGCGAGCGCGGGCCCCTTTCCGGGAACCTTGCCGGCGAGGATGGCGGCGAGTCCGACGGCGCCCGCCGGTTCGACCACGGCCTTGGTGCGCTCGATCAACAGGAGGAGCGCCCGACTGATCTCTTCCTCGGTGACGGTCACGACGTCGTCGACGTAAGCCTGGACGTGGGCCAGGGTCAGGTCGGAGACGCAGCGCACGGCGATGCCGTCGGCCATCGTGGTCAGGCGCTCGAGGGCGACCGGATGTCCGCTGGCGCGAGCCAGTTTCATTGCCGCCGCCCCCTCGGCCTCGACCCCGATCACACGGACGGAGCGCCGCGAGTTGGCCAGCGCCGTGGCCACGCCCGAGATGAGGCCGCCACCCCCGACGGGGACGACGACGACGCTGAGGTCGTCGTCGGCGTCGTCGGCGATCTCGAGGCCGATGGTGCCCTGGCCCGCGATCACCAAGGGGTCGTCGAAGGGGGGACGAACACGGAGGCCCCGGTCGAGGCATGGGCGCGGGCGGCGAGGATGCAGTCGTCGACGGCATCGCCGCCGAGGACCACGACGGCGCCATAGCCCTTCGTTGCCTCGACCTTGGGCAACGGAGCATTGGCGGGCATGAAGATCGTGGCCCGATGGCCGAGCAGCGAGGCGGCCAGAGCCACGCCCTGGGCGTGGTTGCCCGCCGATGCGGCCACCACCTCGCTCCCGGTCGGCAGGTGCGACAGGAAGTTGTACGCCCCCCGCACCTTGTAACTGCCGGTGCGCTGCAGGTGCTCGGGCTTGCACGTGACGGTGCGGCCGGCGAGGTCGGAGAGCGAGCGCGACGACTCGATCGGAGTGGGTCGGACGACGGGGCGGACCCGCTCCCTCGCCGCGCGGATGTCGGCCATCGTGATCACCGAGCGTCAACCTAGGTGCCGGCGTGGGGCCCGTTGGCGGTGGGGGAGGGGACCCCCTACACTGGTCCGGTTCCAGCCGCGGCTTCGTGCCGCCACCGAAAGAGTCTTCGCGTGCGCACCTTCTCCCCAAAATCGGCCGACATCCAGCGCGCCTGGCATGTCGTTGACGCCGAGGGCCTCGTCCTCGGGCGTCTGGCGACCGAGGTCGCCAACGTCCTGCGTGGCAAGCACAAGCCGATCTACGCCCCCCACCTCGACACCGGCGACTTCGTCATCATCGTCAACGCTGACAAGGTGGTGCTCACGTCGGGCAAGGCCGACAAGAAGATCGTCTACCGCCACTCGGGCTACCCGGGTGGGTTGAAGACGCAGCGCTACAGCGACTTTCTCGAACAGAAGCCCGAGGAAGCGGTCCGCAAGGCGATTCGCGGGATGATCCCGAAGAACTCGCTCGGCCGAGACATGATCAAGAAGCTCAAGGTGTACGCGGGGCCCACCCACCCCCATCAAGCCCAGGGTCCCCAGCCGCTCGACTTGGCGCCGATCGCCAAGCGGGCGTCCTAAGAGGAGTACGACGTTGCCCAAGCCGCTCATCCAGACCACCGGCCGCCGCAAGCAGGCCGTCGCCCGCGTGCGCGTCCGCGACGGCGCAGGCGCCGTCACCGTGAACAAGCGTCCGATCGAGGAGTACTTCCCCTCGGCCAGCCACCGGATGATCGTGACCGAGCCCCTCCGCTTGACGACGACCGACGAGCGCTACGACGTCGATGCCACCATCGACGGCGGTGGCATCGCCGGCCAGGCCGGCGCCCTCCGTCTAGGCATCGCCCGCGCGCTGGTCGAGCTCGACCCCGAGCTGCGCGACAGCCTGAAGAAGGCCGGGTTCCTCACTCGCGACGCCCGCGAGAAGGAGTCGAAGAAGTACGGCCTCAAGAAGGCCCGCAAGGCACCGCAGTACTCCAAGCGCTAGCCGCCGCGTGGCCACGCCGACCTTCGGCACCGACGGTGTCCGCGGGCTGGCCAACGCCGAGCTGACACCGGAGTTCACGCTGGCCCTGGGTCGCGCCGCGGCCCGGGTGCTGGGCCGCGGACCGTGGTTGGTGGGTCGGGACACGCGACGGAGTGGGCCGATGCTCCTCGCCGCCCTCACCGCCGGACTCACCGCGGAAGGGGCCGACGTCGAGGACCTCGGCGTGCTCCCGACCCCAGCCGTGGCGGCCGCCTGCGCCACTCGTGGTCTGCCCGGCGCCATGATCTCGGCGTCGCACAACGCCTTCGCCGACAATGGCGTCAAGTTGCTGGCGTCAGGCGGTCGCAAGCTCCCCGACGAGGTCGAGGCGCGGATCGAGGCCGCGCTACGGGATCGAGTCGACGTCGACACCCCACCGACAGGGGGCGGGGTCGGGGCGGTGAGCGATGGCGCCGCCGCCGCGACAGCGGCCTACCTCGACGCGAGGTTGGCCGTTCTCGACGGCCGCCGCCTCGAGGGACTATCGGTGATCCTCGACTGTGCCAACGGTGCGGCGTCACAGTTCGCCCGCACGCTATTCCAACGCACGGGGGCCACGGTCGAGGTCATCCATGACGTCCCTGACGGACGCAACATCAACGACGGCTGCGGTTCTACCCACCCTCGTTCGCTCCAGGATGCGGTCGATCGAGCCAGGGCCGAAGGGCGCCCCTCGATCGGGTTCGCCTTCGACGGCGACGCCGATCGCGTGCTTGCGGTGGCCGAGGACGGGACACTGGTCGACGGCGACCAGATCATCGGGCTGTGCGCCATCGACCTGCGTGATCACGGTCAGCTGCCCGAGGACACCGTCGTGGTGACAGTGATGAGCAACCTCGGTCTTCGCCTCGCCATGGAATCCAACGGCATCCGGGTGGTCGAGACCAACGTCGGCGATCGTTACGTGCTCGAAGCCCTCGCAGCCGGTGGCTATGGCCTCGGCGGCGAGCAATCGGGCCACGTCATCTTCACCGAGCATGCGACGACCGGCGACGGCATGTTGACCGCCCTCGTCGTCGCCGACATCGTCCGCCGCCGATCGGAAACCCTCCAATCGTTGGCCGCCGGCGTGATGCGCCGCCTCCCCCAAGTGCTCGTCAACGTGCGGGTACCCGACCCGCGCCTCGTCGTCGCCTTGCCCGAGGTCCAGCGGCTGATCGGTGAGGTCGAGGCCGAGCTCGGCGCCGAGGGCCGGGTGCTCCTGCGACCGAGCGGCACGGAACCACTCGTCCGTGTCATGGCCGAGGCACCCACGGCCGCAGGCGCCGAAGCCGCGGTGGCGCGCCTGGTGGCGGCCGTCGAGGCGACGGTGACCCGGCCGTAAGCTGGGTCCAATGTGCGGAATCATCGGCGTCCTGCGCCAGCGGAGTACGCGCGCCACCCCTGATGGCGCTGCGTTGGTCGCCGCCCTCCGTCGAGCCGCGACTGGCCTCGACGGCGACCCCGCTGTCGACCAACTCGCTTCCCGACTGCGTGGTGCGGCCACCGAGGTCGTCGCCGTCGATGCCGCCTTGCGCGGCGTACCCGGCATCCGTTGCCTGATTGCGGATGACTCCCTGGCTCCCGCCATCGACGACGTGATCGAGGCGATCCGGGCTCAGGTCTCGTTTCTCGAAGAGGCCCTCGACGCCGGCCGGGTCGAGATCGACGGCACGGCCCTCGAAGACGTCAACGCCGCGCTCCTCGCTCTGCGCGACGGCATCTGGGCCATCGGTCGCGATCGGTTGCGAACGGCCCGGGCGGTGGCCGAACTTGCCGTCGGCGACCAGCACGAGGGTGCACTCGCCGGCTACCTCTCGATCCAGCTCGCGCTGTCGGCCCTGGACCGCCTCGAGGTGCGGGGCCGTGACTCCGCCGGCCTGCACATCCTCGTGTCGCGACCCGCAATCGCGCTCGATGCCGCGCCGGTCTCCGAGGCGCGATCCCTCCGGGGCGACGACCTGTTCACGTCGGGCAGCGTCCGAGCGGTCGACGGCTGTCTCGGTTTCGTCTACAAGGCGTCAGCGGAGATCGGCGAACTCGGCGACAACACCGCCGCCCTCCGAGCGGCGATCGGCGCCGACGACCTGCTTCGGGCCGCTCTCGCCTCCGACGACGCCGAGGTCACGGTGCTCGGCCATACGCGGTGGGCCAGCGTCGGCATCATCAGCGAGGCCAACGCACATCCCCTCAACTCCGACGAGGAGGGGCCGGCGACAGGCCCGTACGTGATCGGCGCCCTCAACGGTGATGTCGACAACTACGCCGACCTCATCGCTCGCGCCGGGCTCCGCATCCCCGTCGAGATCACCACCGATGCCAAGGTGATCCCGACGCTCGTGAGCCGCTCGCTGGCCGCCGGCGCCGACCTCACGGAGGCGTTCCGCACGACGGTCGCCGACTTTCAGGGATCCGTGGCCATCGGCGTCGCCTCGACCATCGAACCGGGTCGGCTGTTGTTGGCCCAGCGGGGATCAGGCCAAGCGGTCTACGTGGGCATGGCCGAGGACGCTTTCCTCGTCGCCAGCGAGCCGTACGGACTGGTGGAGGAGACCAACGTCTACCTGCGCCTCGAAGGCGAGGTTCCGAGTGGCGTCGACGGCAACGCCGGGCAGGTCGTCGTACTCGACCGCGCCGCCGCCGGCTCGATCGACGGCATGAAGCGGCTGGCCTACGACGGCACCGAACTCCCGGTGGCCGAGTCCGACCTCGGCCGGGCCGAGATCACCACCCGCGACATCGACCGGGCGGGGTATCCCCACTTCCTCCTCAAAGAGATCGGCGAGGCGCCGAGGTCGATCCGCAAGACCCTGCGGGGCAAGCTCGAAGAGCAACGCGGGCTGCTGGCCGTGCGCCTGCCGGACGCAACGCTCCCCAAGGCGCTCCTCGATCGCTTGGCCGCCGGCGAGGTTCGCCGGATCGTCGCCACCGGCCAGGGCACGGCCGCCATGGCCGCCCAGGCCGCGGCCACCGCCATCGCCGACGCCTTCCGGGGCACTGATCTCGTGGTCCAGGCGCTCAACGCCGCGGAGTTCTCCGGCTTCGGGCTCTTCGACGACATGACCGACACCCTGGTGATCGCCATCAGCCAGTCGGGCACGTCGACCGACACCAACCGAACCGTCGACCTCTGCCGAGCCCGGGGTGCGGTCGTGATCGGCATCGTCAATCGCCGCAACAGCGACCTCACCGACAAGGCCGACGGCGTCCTCTACACCTCCGATGGACGCGACGTCGAGATGGCCGTGCCGTCGACCAAAGCGTTCTACGCGCAGGTCGCCGCCGGTGTCCTCCTCGCCTGGGGCCTGGCCGAGCGCGGCCGGCGTCGGTGACCGTCACCGGGCGGCCGAGCTGCTCGACGCCCTTCGCCGTTTGCCCGCGGCCATGGAGCAGGTGCTGGCCCGGCGCGACCACATCGCCGCCGCTGCCCAGCGCCACGGTCCTCCCCGGCGTTACTGGGCCATGGTGGGCAACGGTCCCAACCGAGTGGCTGCCGCCGAGCTGAGAATCAAGCTGAGCGAGCTCTGTTACAAGTCGATCGCCCTCGACATCACCGAGGACAAGAAGCACGTCGACCTCTCCAGCGAACCCCTGATCCTGGTGTGCGCCGCAGGACTTTCTGGGTCCAACGCCGACGACGTGGCCAAGGAAGTCGCCATCTTCCGGGCTCACAAGGCGGCGCCGATTGTCATCGCCTCCGACGGCGAGGACCGCTTCGGTGCCGCCCTCGAGGTCTTGAGCGTGCCCGCCGTCCACCCGGATCTCGATTTCGTCCTGTCGGCGATGGCCGGCCACCTGTTCGGCTACGAGGCGGCCGTCGCCATCGATGCCCAAGCCCGACGCCTCCGAGAGCTGCGCGGCGTGGTCGAGGAGTTGGTCACGGAGGCCACCGAGCCCCAAGTAATGCTTGAACACCTCGCATCCTCGGTGTCGGCGCCTGCAGGCCGGTTCTTCAGTGACCTCCGAGACGGCTCGCTCAACGGTCACCTCGAAGCATCCACCGCGGTCCGCTTGGCGTCGTTGCTCCGGTACGCGGCCGGGATGCTCCCCCTCGATGCCTACGAACTCGAGCACGGCAAGGTCGGATCGCCGAGTGCGCTCGTCGACGACGTCCTCGACGCGCTCGAGTGACGCCATCGACGAACTGACCCGGCCGATCGACGCCATCAAGCACCAGGCCAAGACCGTGACCGTCGGGACGTCGCGAACCGAGCAGACCTACGCCGACGTGCCCCTGGTCCAAGAGGTTCTCGGTGCCGGTGCCGGGCGCGATCGTCTCGGTTACAAGGCGCTGCGCACGCTGGCCGCCCTCGACCCGGCGGTGGCCAAGGTGCTCGGGTTCTCGCGCTACTCAGTCGACGGCGACGTCGCCGCCGGAACCGCGTCTATCCACCGCATCGACAGCGGCGGCATCGCCCGCGACCTCCCCTCGCGGACCGACTCGGATCCCACGTTGCGGGGCACCAAGCGCCGCGCCGCCTTCGAGCGCGAGGTCACGGTCAGTCGCAGTTCGCACGACGGACGCACGACGGTGATCGTCCCCGAAGCCAAGGACAACCAGGTTGTCGGCATCACCCTCCTCCAGGTCGACCTAGCGCCGCGTCTGGCGGCCGCACTGGCCCGCGAAGTCCTGACGGGATATCGCAACCGGTACAACGCCATCGTCGACGCCGTGACCGAGAACCAACCTTCGTTCGACGACGCCACCCTGGCCGATGTACCCCCCGTCGACCTGCTGGTCGAGCCTGTACACGTGTTGGCCGATCATTGGGCCCGTTGACGTGGGCGTCCTCTGGATCGGAACCGACGTCGTCGACCTCGACCGGTTTCGTCTCGCCCTCCGCCGCACGCCGGGCATGGTAGAGCGCGTCTTCACCGAGGGCGAACGGGCCTATTCGCTGCGGAAGAAGGATCCGACCGAGCGGTTGGCGGCCCGTTTCGCGGTGAAGGAGGCGACGATGAAGGCGCTCGGCGTCGGACTCGGCGCTTTCCGGTTCCACGACGTCGAAGTGGTCAAGAAGCGGACGGGCGAGCCGACGTTGGCACTCTCCGGTCGCGCCCTCGACCTCGCCGCGGCGCGCGGGGTCACCGATTGGAAGGTGTCGATCACCCACTCTGATCTCATCGCCATGGCTGTCGTCATCGCCCAGTGAGCGTCGAGGGGTGAGGCCGGTCCTCACCGCGACCGAGATGCGGGCCATCGACGCCGCCAGCCCGGTCCACGAGGGCGTGCTCATCGAGCGAGCGGGGTGGGCGGTGGCTCGGGCGGCCGTCGAGTCGCTCGGGGGTTCGTACGGGCGCCGGGTCGTCGTGGTGTGCGGCAAGGGCAACAACGGCGCTGATGGCCGCGTGGCCGCCCGGCACCTCCGGGCGCAGGGCGTGCGGGTGCTCGAGATCACCGCCGTCGCCGCCGAGGGCGCCCGCCTCCCCACCTGCGATTTGGTCGTCGATGCGGCCTACGGCACTGGGTTCCGGGGCGAGTTCCGCGCTCCCGACTCGGGCGACGCTTCCGTGCTCGCCGTCGATGTGCCCACGGGATCGTGGCGGGCCGACCGCACCGTGACCTTTGCTGCGCTCAAACCGCAAATCGTCTTCCAGCCCGAACGCATGGGAGCGGTCGATGTGGTCGACATCGGCCTCGACGTGTCTACGGCGCGGATCTGGTTGGTCGATGCTCACGACGCCGCCGAGATGGTGCCGGCGCGGGCCCGCGATGCGCACAAGTACGCGTCCGGCGTCGCCATCGTTGCCGGGTCGCCGGGCATGTCCGGCGCGCCGCGACTCACCTCAGAAGCGGCGATGCGAGCGGGCGCCGGCTACTGCCGCCTCGCCGTTCCGGGAGGTCTCGGCGCAGCACCGTTCGATCCGGTCGTGCTGCACGCCCTGCCCGACACCGGCTGGGCGGGAGCCGCGCTCGAGGCCTGCGAACGCATGTCGGTGCTGGCCATCGGGCCTGGCCTCGGACACGGTGACGACACGCAGGCCCAAGTGCGGACCACCGTCGCAGAGGCTGAGGTCCCGGTGGTTGTCGATGCCGACGGACTGTTCGCGCTGGGCGGTGTCGACGACGCCGTCGCCGTGGTCGAATCGCGCCGACATCCGACGATCCTCACCCCCCACGATGGCGAGTTCGCCCGCCTTGCCGGCCAAGCGCCACCGCAAGGCGAAGCACGCATCGACGTCGTCCGCAGCCTGGCCGAGCGACTCGGTTGCATCGTGTTGTTGAAGGGGCCCGTCACCGTCATCGCCGACCCGGCCGGGTCGGTTCGGTTGTCGGCCGAAGGTTCCCCGAGCCTGGCGACGGCGGGTACCGGCGATGTCCTCACCGGCGTCATCGCCGCCTTCGTGGCTCGCGGGCTCGCGCCGTTGGAGGCGGCGGGGGCGGCGGCGGCGGCCCACGGGGCCGCCGCCCACCTGGGACCGAAGGCGGGCTTGGTGGCCTCCGACCTGTCGGGGCTCGTGGCCAGGTTGCTCTCGGGGGCACGGTGACCCGCCGTCTCCGACCGGCCTGGGCCGAGGTCGACCTCGGCGCCATCGGGCACAACGTCGCCACGATCACTTCGATCGTCGGCGGCGCCGACGTCTGCGCAGTGGTGAAGGCCGACGGCTACGGCCACGGCGCCATCGAGGTCTCGCGTGCCGCGCTCTCGGCCGGCGCGAGCTGGCTGGCCGTGGCTCTCGTCGAGGAAGGTCTCCTCCTGCGTGACGCGGGCATCGAGGCGCCGATTCTTCTGCTGTCCGAGCCGCCGTCCGACGCCGTGGACGAGGTCGTGCATCGGCATTTGACGCCCACCGTCTACACGCAGGGCGGCATCGCCTCCCTCGCCACGGCGGCGGCTGGGGCGGGGGCCACCTGCGGCGTCCACTTGAAGGTCGACACCGGCATGCACCGGGTCGGTGCGCCGCCGGCCGACGCCGTGACGCTCGCTCGTCTCGTCGTCGCGTCGGCCGGCCTTCGCCTCGACGCGGTCTGGACCCACCTCGCCGTGGCCGACGAGACCGAGCCGGCCGCCGTGGCCTACACAGCATCGCAGGAGGAGCGCTTCGCGCTTGCCTGCGCGGCGATCGAGGGGGCCGGAATCGCCGTCCCGCTGCGCCACTCGGCCAACTCTGCCGGTGCCCTGTATTGCGGGCGTTTCCACGGCCTCGTCCGTCCCGGCCTCGCCGTGTACGGGTACAACCCCGATCCGACCCGGCGGGTGGCCGACCTGCGCCCCGCCCTCTCGCTCAAGGCGCAGGTTTCTCACACCAAGGTGCTCGACGCCGGCGAACGGCTCTCGTACGGGCTGCGCTATCGACTCGGCGAACGCAGCCTTGTCGCCACGGTTCCGCTGGGTTACGCCGACGGGGTTCCGCGCCGCCTGTCGGGCGCTGGTGCCGATGTTCTGATCGGTGGGCGCCGTCATCCCATCTCCGGCACCGTGACGATGGACCAGATCCTGGTCGACTGTGGCCCGGCCTCAACGGCTGCCGTCGCCGTTGGTGACGAAGTGGTGTTGCTCGGTTCGCAGGGCAACGAGCGGATCACAGCCGATGACTGGGCCATCGCGCTCGGAACCATCAGCTACGAGATCCTCTGTGGCATCGGCGCCCGGGTGCCGCGGGTGCACGTCACATGATCACCGACATCCCCGGCGTCCTCGTCGGCCACTGGACCGACGACGTAGCCCGCACCGGGTGCACGGTCGTCCTCCTGCCCGAGGGATCGGTCGCCTCGGGCGAGGTCCGAGGCGGGGCACCCGGCACGCGCGAGTTCGAGTTGCTGCGTCCCGAGCGCCTCGTGGATCACGTCGACGCCGTCGTGCTCACCGGTGGGTCGGCGTACGGGCTCGCCGCCTGCGACGGCGTCATGCGGTGGTGCGAGGAGCAGGGCCGCGGCTTTCGGCTGCGCGTCGGTGTGGTTCCGATCGTTGTCGGCGCCGTGCTGATGGACCTCGGTGTCGGTGACGCCTCGGTCCGCCCCGGGGCCGAGCAGGGCTACTCGGCGTGCGTCGGGGCCACCACCGGGCCGTACCGCGTCGGTGCGGTCGGTGCCGGGACCGGCGCCACGGTGGGCAAGTGGCGGGGTAGCGCCGAGCATCGCCCGGGTGGCTTGGGAACGGCGACCGAGCGCGATGGCGATCTCGTGGTGAGCGCCCTGGTCGCGGTCAACGCATGGGGCGAGCCGACGGGCGATCGGACGACACCACCGCCGCTTCCAAGCCCTTCGACGGCGGCTGCGGTGTCGGGCGAGAACACGACGATCGGCATCATCGTGACCAACGCCCGACTCGACAAGACGCGTTGCCTGCTCGTCGCGCAGGGGGGCCACGACGGCCTCGCACGTGCGCTCGAACCCGCGCACGCGACCGTCGACGGCGATGCGGTGGTGGCCGTGGCCACCGGTGAGGTCGATGCCCAGATCGATCGTGTCCGCGTGCTCGCGGCCCGAGCCTTCGAGGCTGCGATCCGGCTGGGCGCCCAACCCCCGCCCGGATGAGCGGGGGATGGTCACTGCTCCGATCGATACCACTCTCGCCAGGCGCGAACGAAGGCGGCGTCGAACACCTCGTAGGACTGACGGAGCGATGTTCCGGGCCAGCCCTCGGGCAGGAGTTCTCTCGGCAGGAGGGGATCGCCCTGGAGGTGACGGAGCACGTCGGCCGACAACACGAAGGTCGGGGCCAAGACCTCGACGCCTTCGTCGTCGAGGCGCGCGGTCCACGTCGTCATTTCCGCTTCGAGCGAGCGGGCCCGGTCGGCCCAACCCGGCAGGTTCCACAGCGACGCCGCTGTCGCCGCTGGGTCGGCGAACTCGCCCTTGATCCAGTCGCAACCGGGCGCGTCGGGACGGGGCCCGGGAAGGTTGTCCGGCCGGGTCCACACCCCCTCGCGGAGCTCGGCGTATCGACCGCCGACCAGGGAGGAACGGAGCCACGCCCGCTCTTCGGGAGACCGGCGCTCGGCCACGACCACCGCCAACCGCCAACGGAGATCCCAGCCCCACCGAGGTGGATGGCGGCTGACCTCTTGGCGAGCCTGCCGGTCGAGCAGGCGCCCCGACAATCGGTAGGCGGCCTCGTCGCCCGCGACGGGTTCGAGCTCGCCAGCCGACACCATTCGGGAGAGGGCGGTGCGGGTGGTTCCTTCGGCGATGCCGAACAGGGCTCCAGATCGCACGAGCACCCTGGCCGTCAGTACCGGCGGACGCAGCCCGAGCAGGGTGCTGGCGATGACCGATCGGGCCGACAGCGGCGGGTTCTTGCCCGACGGCATATTACGTTCAGGCATCACGTGTGACCATAGTGTAATGTTCGGACGTGGCCACGACCATGCTTCCGCCCGCCGAGTTGCTCCCCGACGTCTTGCCCACCGAGAGGCTGTCGGCCACCGGGCGGCCGGTCGCCGACGTACGTGAGGGCCTGCGGCGGATCCCCGACGCCCGCAATGCCGTGACGGTGGTGGGTGCCGGTCTCCAGTCGATCGGCGTCGTGGTCGTGGCCTGTCGCATTGGACACCCGCTGGCCTACCTCGCCGCATTCCTCCTGATGGGACGAGCCCACTGCCTGCTCAGCATCCTGGGTCACGAGGCGGCCCACCGCCTCTTGTTCCGTGACAAGCGGGCCAATGACGGCGCCGGACGTTGGCTACTGGCCTATCCCAGCTTCACCCCGTTCGATCTCTACCGACGCGCCCACATGGCGCACCACAAAGACGAGATGGGGCCCAACGAGCCCGACAAGGGCTTCTACGCCGGCTATCCGATCCGGGTCGACTCGTTCCGGCGCAAGCTGCGACGCGACGCGCTCTTCGTGTCGGGTTGGAAGAACCTCCGCCCACTCGTCCAGGGCCTCTCCAAACCCGGGAGTCGCCCGCTCGCCCTCCGCATACTGGGCACGCAGGTCGTCATCGCCGTGCTTCTCACTGCCGCCACCGGCCGGTGGTGGGTGTACCCCGTCTTGTGGTTGGCGCCGTGGATGACCGTGTGGAAGGTGCTGAATCGGCTGCGCGCCATCGCGGAACACGGCGGCATGGCTCGCTCGGCCGATCGGCGGCTGACGACGCACGTCGTTCGCCAGACCCCCTGGGCCCGGTTCTGGATGGTGCCGTACAACACGGGATGGCATCTCGCCCATCACGTCGACTCAGGGATCCCCTTCCGCCGACTCCCAGACCTCCATCGCGAGTTGGTGGCCGCCGGATGGGTTCCCGACGGGCTCGAGTATCCGAGCTATCGGGCGTTGTGGCGGGCGCTGTCGGCCGGCGGCACCGTGCACGTCGCCGACGAGGAGACGGGCCGAGAACTGCTGTCTGACTGAGGAAAGTGCTGCCCAGGGCCGGCACTAGCGTTGGCCGAGTGGAGGTCGCTGCACTCGAAGCCCTGGCCCGAGAGGCCTCGACGTGCGTTCGGTGCCCGCTGTCCGCGACGCGCCACAACGTCGTGTTCGGGGCCGGTGATCCCGCAAGCGGTTTGGTCTTCGTGGGCGAAGCGCCAGGGCGGGAAGAGGACCTCAGCGGTGTCCCGTTCGTCGGGCGGTCGGGACAACTCCTCGATCGGGTCGTGGGCGAGGAGGTCGGCCTCGGGCGCGAAAGCTTCTACATCGCCAACGTCGTCAAGGATCGGCCGCCGGGAAACCGTGACCCGCTTCCCCTCGAGATCGAGGCGTGCCGACCGTGGCTCGAAGCCCAACTCGACCTGATCGACCCCCGGGTCGTCGTCACCCTCGGGAATTTCGCCACCCGCACGTTGCTCGGGACCAGGGAAGGCATCACCAAACTCCGGGGCCGGTCCTATCCGTACCGCAACGGCGTCCTCATCCCCACCTTCCACCCGGCAGCCGTCCTTCGCGGGGGCAGCGATGCCATGGCCAAGATGCGGTCCGACCTGAGTCGGGTCAAGGAAGTGCTGGCGGTTTCGTGAGGAACGACATGACGATGAAGGCCGCGACCCCATCGGCCGCAGCAACCCAAGAACTCGCTGGCGCGGTGGCCGCTGTCGCCCGTGGCGGCGACATCTTGTTGCTGGCCGGTGAACTCGGGGCGGGCAAGACCTGCTTCGCCCAGGGCTTCGGCCGGGCCCTCGGTGTGACCGAGGCCATCACCAGCCCCACGTTCACGTTGTTGCGGAGTTACGACGGCGGTCGGCTCCGCCTGCTCCACGCCGACGTCTACCGCCTCGATCGCCTCCAGGAAATCGTCGATCTCGGTATCGGGGAGCTCGTCGACGGTGACGCCGTCGCACTCATCGAGTGGGGTGACGTCGCCGAGCCAGTGCTCCCGGCTGACTTCCTCGAGATCCGTCTCGCCTACGACGACGACACCGACGAGGCTCGCTCGCTCGCCTTCCGGCCTGTCGGCGAAGGCTGGTCGACTCGAAGGGCGGCGCTGGCTCGCGCCCTCGAGCCGTGGGCGGTCGGGGACAACTCATGATCGTTCTCGGCATCGACACCGCCACGGCGCAGGTGGGCTGCGCCCTCGGCGGGGTCGAAGGCGTGTTCGCCTCGTTCCATGCATCCCGGGGCCGTCGCCATGCCGAAACGCTCGTGCCCGCCGTGCAGTGGGTCTGTCGGACAGCCGAGGTCGATCTCGGCGAGGTCAGCGTGATCGCTGTCGATGTCGGCCCCGGGTTGTTCACCGGTCTTCGGGTGGGCCTGGCGACGGCCAAGGCCATGGCGTCTGCGCTTCGGATCCCGATGATCGGGTTGTCGAGCCTCGACCTGTTGGCCCATCAGGTCCGGCACAGCCCGCGGCTGATCGTGCCGGTCATCGACGCCCGCCGAGGCGAGGTCTTCAGCGCCACCTACCGCCACGTCCAGGGGGGCATCCAGCGACTGTCGCCGCCCCGAGTCGGATCGCCCGCCGACCTCGCCAACGAGTTGCGGGCCGGACGCGACGAGGTGTTGCTCGTCGGCGACGGTGCGCTCCGATACGCCGCCGCCCTCACCGAGGAGAGCGATCACGTCGTCCTCGACGCTGTCGGCAACCAGTGGCCGTCGGCTTCCGACCTCGTCGAGCTGGCCCACCCTCGAGCCGTTCGCGAAGAGTTCGTCCAACCTTCGGAGATTGAGCCCATCTACCTTCGCAAGTCCGACGCCGAGATCAACTGGGACGCCCGGCGGGCGTGAGCTGACGTGGTCGCCCGCACCCCGATCGACCCAGCGAGTCTCGAGGTCCACCTCGTGCCGATGCGCCGGCGGCACCTTCGCTCGGTGCTGCGCATCGAGAGTCAGGTGTATCCCCGCCCGTGGTCGCTCAGCTTGTTCCTTTCCGAGCTCGCTCTCCGGACGAGCCGCTGGTACCTCGTCGCCCGTGTCGACGCCGCCGTCGTGGGCTACGCCGGCCTGATGTTCACCGGCGACGACGCGGACGTCACCACCATCGCGGTCGACCCGGCGTGGCACCGGGCCAAGATCGGTACTCGCCTGCTGGCCGAACTGGCGGCGACGGCCCGGCACCGCAACGCCCGCAACTTGACCCTCGAGGTCCGGGTCACGAACCTGGGAGCTCAGGCGCTCTACGAGCAGTTCGGCTTCGTGGCTGCGGGCGTGCGGAAGAACTACTACGTGGAGACCAACGAGGATGCCGTCGTGATGTGGGCTGAACACATCGACGAGCCGTCCTACGCCGAACGCCTGGCCGCGCTCGAAATGACCATTCCAGGAGTCACGATTCGAAGTGAAGGGATGACTGCATGAGCTTCGACGAACGAGTTCTGGGCATCGAGACGTCGTGCGACGAGACCGCGGCTTCGGTGGTAGCTGCCGGACGTGATGTCCTCTCGTCGGTCGTCAGCAGTCAGATCGACCTCCACGCCCGGTTCGGCGGGGTCGTGCCCGAGATCGCCAGCCGGGCCCACCTCGATCTCCTGGTTCCGGTGGTGGCCGAGGCCATGTTGCTGGCCGGACTCGAGGGCCCCGACGCGGCCGCCGTGGCTTGCACGGTCGGACCCGGCCTCATCGGGTCGCTGCTCGTCGGGTTGTCGCACGCCAAGGCGCTCGCGCTGGTGTGGGATGTGCCCTTCGTCGGGGTCAACCACCTCGAGGGACACCTCTACGCGTCGATCCTCGAGGAGCCCGACCTTGCCTTGCCCGCCATCGTGTTACTGGTCTCGGGCGGCCACTCGATGCTGGTGCTGATGGAGGCCCCCGGCCGATATCGGCTGCTCGGCCAGACGATCGATGACGCCGCCGGCGAGGCGTTCGACAAGGTCGCCCGTTTCCTCGGGCTCGGCTATCCGGGCGGGCCAGCGATCGATTCACTCGCCCGATCCGGTGACCCCGCCGCCGTCGCCTTTCCGCGGGGGCTTCGGGGCGAGGGCTACGACTTCTCGTTCAGCGGCCTCAAGACTTCGGTGATCACCTATGTGCGCAAGCACCCCGAAGTCGACGTGGCCGACATCGCCGCTTCGTTCCAAGAGGCCGTGGTCGACGTGTTGGTGACCAAGGCGCTCGCTGCTGCCCGCGACGGGAGCCAAGGCGATCTGTCTCGCCGGCGGCGTGGCCGCCAACTCCTCGCTCCGGGAGCGGACCCGGATCGAGTGCGAGGCGGCGGGGCTGGCCGCGTACCTGCCCAGCCGGGCCATGTGCACCGACAATGCGGCGATGATCGCAACTGCGGGTTGGTGGCGTCTGCAGTCCGACGGCCCCACCGGTCTCGACGCCGGCGCCGATCCCAACCTTCGCCTCGTGCTTCCCACCTGACTGGCTCGGGACCGCAGGGCTGCTCGGCGTCATGATGGGTCGGTGAAGATCTCGCCTCGCTACGGCGACCACCCCGTGATCGACCTCCCGACGACGGTGCCGGCGATCCGCGAGGCCTTCCTTCGCCAACGCCGTCGGCTCGTCGAGGAGATGCGCACGCTCGACATCGCACTGCTCGAGCGGCCGAGTCGCTGCGCGGGTTGGATGGGTCGCGACGTCCTCGCCCACCTTCAGAGCGTCGACGGCTTCTGGGCCGCGTCGATCACCCTCGGGGTGGGCGGCCGCCCGACCACCTTCCTGTCCGACTTCGATCCCGAGGGCACCCCTGCGGCGATGGTCGAGGCGACTCGCGAGAAGCCGACGGCCCTGGTGCTCGCGGAGTTCGCCGCCGCCGCCGAAGCGCTGTGCGCCGGGGTCGAGGCCCTCGACGACGAGGCGTGGGAAGCGACGGCAGAGGCGCCGCCAGGGCACCTGCCGGTGCGCACCGTCGTCCACCATGCGCTCTGGGATTGCTGGATCCACGAGCGCGACATCCTCCTGCCGCTCGGCATCGCGCCTCCCGAGGACGACGACGAGGTGGCGGCGTGCCTTCGCTACTGCGCCGCCCTCGACGTGGCCCTCGGGCTCGACGTGCGCGCTGCCCGCGGAGCGTTCGTCATCGAAGCCGACACTCCCACCTTGCGGGTGCGGATCGAGGCGACCGACACCGGCGTCAACGTCTCTGCGGCCGACGAGGCGAGTGACGAGCCCGTCCTGCGGGGAGGAGCGGTCGATCTCGTCGAGGGGCTGAGCGTGCGGGCGCCGCTGCCCGGCGGTCCGGCGGTAGCGACGATCCCGCTCCTCGGCGGGCTCGCCGCCGTCTTCGCGCCGTCAGCCTGACCCGTCGGGCCAGCGGTTAGCACTCTCCGCTTGCGAGTGCCAGCGGGGAGGGCTATCGTTGGCACTCACCAGGCCTGAGTGCTAACCGCTCAGGTCGAATCGTCAGCACTACCCGCCAATGGAGGCGCCTGAGATGAATTTGCAGCCCCTGGACGACCGTATCGTCGTGCGCCCGAACGAGTCCGAAGAGACCACGGCCTCGGGCCTCGTCATCCCCGACACCGCCAAGGAAAAGCCCCAGCAGGGTGAAGTCCTGGCTGCCGGCCCGGGCCGCCGCGCCGAGAACACCGGCGAGATCATCCCCCTCGATGTCGCCGTCGGCGACACCGTCGTGTACTCCAAGTACGGCGGCACCGAGATCACCATCGACGGCGAGGACCTCCTGATCCTCACCAGCCGCGACGTCCTGGCCAAGGTGAAGAAGTGAGCAAGATCCTCAAGTTCGACGAAGAGGCGCGTCGTAGCCTCGAGGCCGGCGTCAACAAGCTGGCCGACGCCGTCAAGGTGACCCTGGGGCCGAAGGGCCGCAACGTCGTCATCGAGAAGAAGTTCGGCGCCCCCACCATCACCAACGACGGTGTGACCATCGCCAAGGAAGTCGAGCTCGAAGACGCCTTCGAGAACATGGGCGCCCAGCTGGTGAAGGAAGTTGCGACCAAGACCAACGACGTGGCCGGCGACGGCACCACGACGGCCACGGTCCTGGCCCAGGCGCTCGTCCGCGAGGGCCTCAAGAACGTCACCGCCGGCGCCAACCCCATGGCCCTCAAGAAGGGCATCGACAAGGCGGTCAAGGCCGCCGTCGAGGCCATCCAGACCATGTCCAAGGAGGTCGACGACCGCAGCGAGATCGCACAGGTCGCCAGCATCTCCGCCGCCGACCCGGCCATCGGTGAGATCCTCGCCGACGCCATCGACCGCGTGGGCAAGGACGGCACCGTCACCGTCGAGGAGTCCAACACCTTCGGCATGGAGCTCGAGTTCGTCGAGGGCATGCAGTTCGACAAGGGCTACATCTCGGCCTACTTCGTGACCGACCCCGAGCGACTCGAAACGGTCCTCGAGGACCCCTACATCCTCATCGCCAACTCCAAGATCGGTGCAGTCCACGCACTGCTCCCGGTGCTCGAGAAGGTCCTGCAGTCGGGCAAGCAGCTGCTGATCATCGCCGAGGATGTCGAGGGCGAGGCCCTGGCCACCCTGGTGCAGAACAAGATCCGCGGCGTCTTCCACAGTGCCGCGGTCAAGGCTCCGGGATTCGGCGAGCGCCGCAAGGCCATGCTCCAAGACATCGCCACCCTCACGGGCGGCCAGGTCATCACGGAGGAAGTCGGCCTCAAGCTCGACAACGTCACCCTCGATCTGCTCGGCACCGCCCGCAAGGTGATCATCACCAAGGACGACACCACCATCATCGAGGGTGCCGGCTCCGAGGAAGAGGTCAAGGGTCGCATCGCACAGATCAAGCGTGAGATCGACGACACCGACTCCGACTGGGACCGCGAGAAGCTCCAAGAGCGTCTGGCCAAGCTGGCCGGCGGCGTTGCCGTCGTCCGGGTCGGCGCAGCCACCGAGGTCGAGCTCAAGGAAAAGAAGCACCGCATCGAAGACGCGCTGTCGGCCACCCGCGCCGCCATCGAAGAGGGCGTCGTGCCCGGTGGCGGCACCGCACTCCTGCGAGCCCGCTCATCGATCACCGCCATCCTCGACAGCCTCACCGACCCCGACGAGGCCACTGGCGCCCGCAGCGTCTACAAGGCGCTCGAGGAGCCGGCCAAGTGGATCGCAATCAACGCCGGCCTCGAGGGTTCGGTCATGGTGCAACAGATCGAGCGCGAGACCGGCAATGTCGGCCTCAACGCCGCCACCGGTGAGTTCGAGGACCTCCTCAAGGCCGGCGTGCTCGATCCGGCCAAGGTCACCCGCTCGGCGTTGCAGAACGCCGCATCCATCGCCAGCCTGCTGCTCACGACCGAATCGGTCGTGGCCGACAAGCCCGAGCCCCCCTCCGCCGGTGGCGGCGGGATGCCCGGCGGCGGCATGGGTGGCATGGGCGGCATGGGGATGATGTAGCGTCCCTGCTTCCGCTGCTCCGGCAGCGAACACGTTTCCCAAGATCGCGAGAAGGTCCCGCCTCCTTCTCGTGACCGGATGGCCGGGCCTTCGGGCCCGGCCATCTGTGCGTCTCGGGTCAGGCCGTGCCTCGTCGCTCCCGGCGCCACACGAGGCGGAGCCCACTCCAGGTGGCGTCGATCGCGCATACCTTGTTGTCGACGAGCCCACGAGGCAGCGCGACCTCCCGGATGGCGTCTTCGACCATGTCGGTGGGCACGCCGGAGGACCGCTTGGGCCACGCGACCCACAGGCCACCGTTCGGGAAGATCGCTTGTTCGAGCGCCGGGAGCCGTGCGGTGAGGGCCGAGCGCCGGTCCACGAAGACGATCACGACGTCGAAGTGGCCGCGGATCCGGCGTCGAATCGTGACGGCCTCGGGGAGCGGTTCGAGGAGATCGGCGAAGCCGGCGGGGGCGGAGGACAGCCCCACCGACGACCCGGCACGGATGCCCAACTTCTGGCTCAGCGGTGTCCCGGAGTAGCCGCCGGAGGGATCGGTCGCCATCGGCGTGATGATTCCACTTCCGACGCGTAGGTTGGCGTCCATGCCTCCCGAGGATCTGCCCCCGCCCGAGCCCGCCGCACTGCTCGCCCTCTGGATGGAGTGGGAGAAGGGCGACACGACGCCCGGTCAGGCCCTCGCCAACCTCAAGAAGAGCGGGATGCGGGAGTTGCTCGAAGCGACCGTCGCCGCCCACCACGAAGCCTTCGGGGCCGCACCGGAGTGATCCTGGCGTGAGCGACCCACCGGCCGGCCACCACGAGCAGCGCATCCCCCGACCTGCCGCCTCGCGGCCCGGTGGACCTCCGCCGTGGGCCGGCCGAGTCGAGGGTGGTCGACCGTCCGTGACCATCGCCGACGTCCGCCGCGCCTTGACCGGCCATCGCGACCTTCCCTCCATTGGCGACGACGACGACGGCCCCAACTCCGCAGTCCTGGCCGCCATATGGGAGGAGGACGGCGAAGCACGAGTGCTCTTGACTCGGCGAACTCCGTGGCTCCGGTCCCACAGCGGGCAGGTCGCGTTCCCGGGGGGTCGGGTGGAACCCGGCGAGACGTTGGCCCAAGCAGCTCTGCGAGAGGCGGAGGAAGAGGTCGCTCTCGACGTCGGCAGCGTCGAGGTCATCGGACGGCTCAGCCGCATGCACACGATCTCGAACGGGGCCGGGATTCACCCGTTCGTCGGCCTGTTGCCCGGTCGCCCCAACGTCGAAGCCAACCCCGATGAGGTCGATCGCGTGTTCGACGTCGCCCTCGGCGAACTCATGGCCGATGGCGTCTTCCACGAGGAGATCTGGGGTATCGCCGACACCGAGCGACCGATCTACTTCTTCGATCTCGCCGGCGAGACCGTGTGGGGAGCGACGGCGAGGATGCTCTACGAGTTGCTGTTGGTCATCATCGGGCAAACACCGCCACCAATGCCGGCGCCACTACGAGCGCCGGAAGGAGGGACCCCACCCGCACGGCTTTGAGGTCGAGCAGTCGAAGCCCGATCCCCATGACGAGGATGCCGCCGGTGGACGTGCCCTCGAGGATCATCCGGTCGCTGAGAACGGCATCGGCACCGCCGGCCAACAGCGTGAGCGAACCCTGGTAGAGGGCCAGCGGTACGATGGCGAAGCCGACGCCCCAACCCAGCGTGGCTGCGAACACCACACTGACCAGGCCGTCGAGTGCGGCCTTGACCGTCAGGAGACCGATGTCGCCCCGCAGGCCATCCTGGATCGATCCGAGGATGGTCAAGGGGCCTACGCAGAAGAGCAAGGTGGCGGCCACGAACCCCTCGACGAAGGTCGCGTTGTCGTCGGGCCCGTGTGCGTTGGCGAACCGATCCCGCAGTCGCCGGCCCGCGCCCTCGAGGCGGTCTTCGATGCGCATCGCCTCGCCGACGAGTCCTCCCACGACGACCGAGACGAGCGGAAAGACGACGTTGCGGGTCCCAATGGCTTCGCTCACGCCCAAGGCGATCACCACGAGGCCGACGCTCTGGAGCACGGTGGTGCGGGCCCGCTCGGGGATACGTCCGCCGACCAGGAGCCCGACTGCGGTTCCGGCGACGATGGTCGCGATGTTGACAACGGTGCCGAGGCCGGTCATGGCCTTGCGACGGTAGCGTGGTCCGGTGGCCACACTTTCCTTCGAAGGGGAGACTCACGCCGAGATCGTGACCAAGGTCCGGCGCTGGCTGGCATCGCTCGACGGGGCGCCCGAGCAGAGCATCACTCCGGTCGAGGCCGTCGAGCGTGCGTCCGAACTGACCAAGGACGCGTTGCGGGTGATCGCCGCCGCCGCCCCCGCCCCGGTCGCCCGCAGCGAGGTCATGAAGGCGCTGACGCGCATGGGCTATGAGGCCACCGACGCAACCCGCAAAGCCGTCGTCTCCGGGCTCGACACGCTGGCCGACGCCACCGATTCCGATGTGGTCAAGAAGCTCGAGGGCAAGCGCAATTCGATCGTCTATGAGATGAACGCGGCGGTCGCCAAGCAGTTGTTGCGGAGCCTTCGCGGCCGTCCGTGATCGCTCGCCTCGACCACATCGAGCGCCGTCACCTCGCCCTCGCCGCCGCCGGCTGCGCCGCGTTGGCGGTCGTCGCGCTCGTCGACCCCTCGCGCCATGCCGTCGGGCCGCCGTGTCCGCTGCGCGCCCTCACCGGCCTCGACTGTCCGTTGTGCGGTGCGACCCGGGCCACCCACGCGTTGCTCCACGGCCAACTCGTCCGCGCTCTTGATTTCAACGCCCTTTACGTGGCGGCGTTGCCCGTCGTCGCCGCGCTGGGCGCCTGGTGGCTGGTCCGGGGAGAGCTACCGGCCTGGGCTCGCACCAGGGTGACCACCACCGTGGTGCTGACGGTTGCCGCCGCCTTCTTCGTGTTGCGCAACCTGCCCGTGCCCGCCCTCGCTGCTCTGGGGAGCGGTACCGGAGGGCAGTAGGCTCCACCTTTTCCCGGGGTGTGGAGGAGTGGCTGTGGCTGAGCTCGAGATCGGCATCGGCAAGTCGGGGCGGCAGGCTTACGGCTTCGACGACATCGCCATCGTGCCCAGCCGGCGCACCCGTGACCCGGAGGACGTCGACATCTCGTGGGAGATCGACGCCTACCGATTCGAGCTCCCCCTGCTCGGTGCGGCCATGGACGGTGTGACATCGCCGGCCACCGCCATCGAACTCGGCCGCCTCGGCGGAGTCGGGGTGCTCAACCTCGAGGGACTGTGGACCCGCTACGACGACCCCGAGCCTCTCTTCGCCGAGATCGCCGAACTCGACAACGAGAAGGCGACGGCGCGCATGCAACAGATCTACGCCGAGCCGATCAAGCCGGAACTCGTCACGCAGCGGATCCGGGAGATCAAGGAGTCCGGGGTGTACTCGGCTGCCTCCTTGACGCCCCAGCGAGTCGAACAGTTCGCCTCGGCCATCTTGCAGGCCGACCTCGACCTGTTCGTCATCCAGGGAACTGTCGTCTCGGCCGAGCACGTCTCGAAGACCGTTGAGCCGCTCAACCTCAAGAAGTTCATCCGCGAGTTCGAGATCCCGGTCATCGTCGGCGGCTGCGCCAGCTACCAGGCGGCCCTCCATCTCATGCGCACCGGGGCGGTCGGCGTCCTCGTCGGGGTCGGCCCCGGCAACGCCTGCACCACCCGCGGCGTCCTTGGCGTCGGGGTGCCCCAGGCCACGGCCATCGCCGACGCCGCCGGCGCCCGCATGCGTCACCTCGACGAGACCGGCGTCTACGTCCAGGTCATCGCCGACGGCGGCATGTCCAAGGGCGGCGACATCGCGAAGGCGATCGCCTGTGGCGCCGATGCCGTGATGGTCGGGTCGCCGCTGGCCGCCGCTCACGAGGCCCCCGGCCGCGGCTACCACTGGGGCATGGCCACGTTCCACCCCACGCTGCCCCGCGGTGCTCGGGTCAGGGTCGGCGCCTTGGGCACCTTGCAGGAGATCGTCACCGGTCCAGCCCACGAGAACGACGGCCGACTCAACCTCTTCGGCGCGCTGCGCACGTCGATGGCCACCTGCGGCTACGAGACGGTCAAGGAATTCCAGAAGGCCGAGGTCATGATCGCCCCGGCCCTGCAGACCGAGGGCAAGGCCCTGCAGCGGTCGCAGGGCGTCGGCATGGGCTCCTAAGACCCGGCGCGAGTCCTCCGTCATCGCGTCGTAGAATCACCCATGGCTTCGCTCCCCCCGGACCTCACCGCTTTCGACGCCAAGTTCGCCCGAGAGGGCCTGACCTTCGACGACGTGCTCCTCGTGCCGGCGGCCTCCGAGGTGCAGCCGAGCGAGGCCGACACCGCCTCGCGATTCACCCGCTCGATCACCATGGCGATCCCGCTCGTCTCGGCGGCGATGGACACCGTCACCGAGGCCCGACTGGCCATCGCCATGGCCCGCCACGGCGGCATCGGCGTCCTCCACCGCAACCTCTCGATCGATGACCAGGCGGCCGAAGTCGATCGGGTGAAGCGGTCGGAGTCGGGGATGATCTCGGACCCCGTCACCGTCGGCCCCGACGCCACCATCGCCGAGGCCATGGAGGTGATGGCGCACTTCCACATCAGCGGCGTGCCCGTGACCGACGACGGCGGCCGCCTCGTGGGCATCGTCACCAACCGCGACCTCCGATTCGAAGAAGCGAGCGCCAGACCCGTCCGCGAGGTGATGACCCGCGAGTCGCTGGTCACGGCTCCTCAAGGGACGTCGCTCGACGACGCCAGGGCGATCCTCGCTCGGCACCGGATGGAGAAACTGCCGATCGTCGGTGATGACGGGGTGCTGCTGGGCCTCATCACCGTCAAGGACATCCAGAAGCGGATCGACTATCCCAACGCCACCAAGGACGAGCACGGCCGGCTGCGGGCCGCCGCCGCCGTGGGCGCTGCGCCGGACGTGTTCGATCGGGTCGCCGCCCTCGTCGACCGGGGTGTCGATGTGCTCGTGGTCGACACCGCCCACGGCCACGCCCGATCGGTGATCGAGACGGTGGCCAAGATCAAGGCCAACTGGGATGTCGACGTCGTGGCCGGCAACGTGGCCACGGGCGAGGCGACCGAGGCCCTCATCGCCGCCGGCGCCGACGCCATCAAGGTCGGCATCGGGCCGGGCTCGATCTGCACCACCCGGGTGGTGGCCGGCATCGGCGTTCCCCAGATCACGGCCATCTTCGACTGCGCCCAAGTGGCGGCTCGTCACGGCGTTCCGGTCATCGCCGACGGCGGCGTCCAGTTCTCTGGTGACGTGGCCAAGGCGTTGGCTGCTGGCGCCGACACCGTGATGCTCGGCAACGCACTGGCGGGCGTCGAGGAGTCGCCCGGCGAGATCGTGGTCCAGCAGGGAGAGCGCTACAAGGAGTACCGAGGCATGGGCTCGCTCGGGGCGATGCAGGGGCGGTCGTTCTCCAAGGACCGCTACTTCCAAGGCAGCGTCGAGAGCGGCAAGCTCGTGCCCGAGGGCATCGAGGGTCGGGTCCCCTACAAGGGGCCGATCTCCCACGTGCTCCACCAGATGGTGGGCGGATTGCGCCAGGCCATGGGCTATTGCGGTGCGCGTACCGTCGAAGACCTGCAGACGTCGGGACGCTTCATCCGCATCTCGCCCGCCAGCCTTCGTGAGAGCCACCCCCACGACGTGATGATCACCAAGGAAGCGCCCAACTACCGCACCTGAGCAGCGCTCCGGTCTCGGGGACTCCGGTCCTCAACCGATTGGTTGACGACTGCCGCCGATCCCGATATCGTGTGTTCAACCAGTCGATTGAACAAGGACAGACCCTCATCCCGTGGCCGACGACCAACTGTCCCGAGTCTTCGCCGCCCTCGCCGATCCGACGAGGCGTGACATGGTCGCCCGCCTTGCCGGCGGCGACGCCACCGTCGGCGAACTCGCCGATCCCTACGACGTCTCCATCCAGGCGGTGTCCAAGCACATCAAGGTGCTCGCCGATGCCGGGCTGGTGAGCCAGACCAAAGATGCGCAGCGGCGGCCGTGTCACCTCGAGGCGGAGGTCTTCGACCTGATGACCAAGTGGATCGAGCGGTACCGCCGACAAGCCCAGGAGCGCTACGAGCGCCTCGATGCGGTCCTCGCCGAGATGCGCGGCGAGCAATCGATCGACGAACGACCCACCGACAACCAGCACTTCGAACAAGGAGCCGCCCCATGAGCGCCACCAGTGCCCGCTACCACGTCTCGATCGAGGCCGACCCAGTCCTGCCGATCTTTCGCATGACCCGCGACTTCGATGCCACGCCGTCGGAAGTGATGCGGGCCCACACCGATCCTGAGTTGTTCGCCCGCTGGGTCGGTCCCGACGGGATGGAGACCGAGATCCTCGACTGGGACGCGACCTCGGGCGGCCGGTGGCGCTACGTCGCTCGGCGCGACGGGGAGGAGTACGGGTTCCACGGCTGTTTTCACGAGGTCGGCGAGCATCGGATCGTGCAGACCTTCACCTTCGACGGTCAGCCTGACGGCGTGGCGCTCGAGACCCTCCGATTGGAGGATCTGGGGGATGGCCGCACCCGACTGCACGTGCAGTCGTTGGTCGACAGCGTCGAGGCCCGCGACCAGTGGCTGGCCAGCGGCATGGAGAGCGGCGTCGAACAGGGCTACGCCAAGCTCGACGTCGGTCATCGGAGGAGCACGATGAGCGGCCCCGCCGACGAGCACCGTCGGGTGGCGGCTGCGTTCACCGCCACGGTCGAGGGTGTTGGCGCCGCGTCGTGGGAGCGCCCGGCGCCGGTCGAGGGATGGGTTGCACGCGACGTCGTCCGCCACCTCACCGAGTGGTTCCCCGGGTTTCTGCAGTACGGAGCCGGGATCGTATTGCCGGCAGGCCCGTCGGTCGACGACGATCCGGTGGCGGCATGGCGCCACCAGACCGAGGCGGTTCAGGCGCTGCTCGACGATGCGCAGACCGCTGAACGGGAACACGATCTGCCCCATATCGGACGGATGTCGCTCGAACAGGCGATCGACATGATCTACACCGCCGACGTGTTCATGCACCGGTGGGATCTCGCCCGCGCCACGGGTCAGGACGAGACCCTCGATCCCGACAAGTGCGCCGTCATGCTCGAGGGCATGTTGCCGATGGACGAGGTGCTGCGCCAGAGCGGTCAGTACGGGCCGCGGGTCGACGTTCCTGACGACGCCGACGTCCAGACCAAACTGCTGGCCTTCATCGGCCGGACTCCATAGGCCTCATTCCGGACGGCCGTGAAGCGGCCCACGCACGATTTGCAGGCGGGCAACAGGCGCTAGCCTGCACGATGATCGAGCCAGACGACGAGAGCTTCGACACCGTCTTGGTGGTCGACTTCGGCGCCCAGTACGCCCAGCTGATCGCCCGACGAGTCCGCGAGGCGCACGTCTTCAGCGAGATCGTGCCGTGCACGATGCCGGTCGAGGAGATGCTGGCCCGCAAGCCGAGGGCGATCATCTTCAGCGGCGGGCCGGCGTCGGTCCACGTCGAGGGTGCCCCGACCATCGACCGGTCGATCTACGACGGCGGCGTACCGATCCTCGGAATCTGTTACGGAGCCCAGCTCCTCGCCGTGCAGCTCGGCGGCGAGGTGGCCAAGACCGGCAAGGGCGAGTACGGACGGACGGCGCTGCGGGTCACGAACACCTCCATCCTCTTCCGGGAGCTGCCGCCGGCCCAGGACGTGTGGATGAGCCACTTCGACTCCATGACGAAGGCGCCCGACGGGTTCCGGGTCACGGCGGCGACGGCAACAACACCAGTGGCCGCCATGGAGTCACTCGAACGAGGGTTGTTCGGGGTCCAGTTCCATCCCGAGGTCATGCACACCGACCGCGGCCAGGAAGTGCTCAAGAATTTTCTCTACGACGTGGCCGGATGTCGCCCTACCTGGACGATGGCCAACGTCATCGAGAAGTCGGTCGCCGCAATCAGGGAGCAGGTCGGATCCGAGCGGGTGCTGTGCGGGCTCTCGGGCGGAGTCGACTCTGCTGTCGCCGCTGCACTCGTGTTCCGGGCCGTGGGCCAACAACTCACCTGCGTGTACATCGACACCGGCATGATGCGTTCCGGTGAGAGCGAGCAGATCGAAGCCACCTTCCGTCGGCAGTTCAATGTCGATCTCGTCCACGTCAAGGCCGCCGACCGCTTCCTCGACGGCCTCGACGATGTCCTTGATCCTGAACGCAAACGCCAGGTCATCGGCGAGACCTTCTGGCGCGAGTTCGCCGCCGCTGCCCACGACCACGGGGACCCTCGGTTCTTCGTCCAGGGCACGCTGTATCCCGACGTGGTCGAGTCGGGCTCGCATTCAGAATCGTCGTCAACCATCAAGTCGCATCACAACCTGATCGCCTTCCCGGAAGGGCTGCACTTCGAACTGGTTGAGCCGCTGCGTCAACTCTTCAAGGACGAGGTGCGGGCTCTGGGCGAGCAGCTCGGCCTCCCCGAGGAGATCGTGTGGCGCCAGCCCTTCCCCGGGCCAGGGCTCGGCGTGCGCATCATCGGCACGGTGACGCGCGAGCGCCTCGAGATCCTGCGGGCCGCCGACGCCATCGTCACCGACGAGATCAAGAGGGCCGGGCTGTACCGGGAGATCTGGCAGGCATTCGCGGTGTTGCCGGCGGTGCGGTCCGTGGGCGTCATGGGCGACGAGCGCACGTACGCGTACCCGATCATCATCCGGGCGGTCACGTCCGACGATGCCATGACCGCCGACTGGGCCCGCCTCCCCTACGACCTGCTCGAGCGCCTGTCGAGCCGGATCATCAACGAGGTCGCCGGCGTCAACCGGGTGGCCCTCGACATCACGTCGAAGCCTCCCGGCACGATCGAGTGGGAGTAGCGCCGGCCGTCGCCGGACGGCTGGTCGATCGACGGCCTTCGATCGCGGCCGACGAGTTGGCGCTCCGGTTCGCGCCGCCGGAGCGTTTTGCCGGCGTCACGTTCGACAACTTCCTGCCCGATCCAGCCCATCCCTCCCAAGCTGCGGCCAAGACCGAGCTGGCCCGCTTCGCGGCGTCGATGGGGTCGCCGCCCGCCAGCGGAGGTGGACGGTGGGGACGTCGCTCGTCGCCTCGCCCGGCACCGTCACTCGGCCGGCCGGGTCGGTATCTCGACGGCGGGTTCGGCGTGGGCAAGACCCACCTGCTCGCCTCACTCTGGCACGCAGCCCCGGCGCCCAAGGCCTACCTGAGTTTCGAGACGCTGACCGCCTTCATCGGCTTCGCCGGCATGGCGTCGGCCACCCGGACCTTCGCCGGTCACCGACTGCTGTGCATCGACGAGTTCGAGCTCGACGACGTCGCCAACACCCGCATGGTTGTCACGTTCCTGCGAGCGGTGATCGCCGGCGGGACGAACCTGGCCGCGACCTCCAACGCCGTCCCCGATCGCCTCGGCGAAGGCCGATTCAACGCCGAGGACTTCGAGCGCGAGCTCCTCGAGATCGGCAGCCACTGGGATGTCCTTCGTCTTGATGGTCCCGACTATCGATCGACATCGCGCCCGTCGCGGACGGCGGCCCTGAGTCCCGGCGATGTCGAGCGGCTGGCCCAGGCGGCTCGACCGTCGACGGCGACCGTCGACGATTTCGACGAGCTCTTGGGCCACCTCCGTCGAGTGCACCCGGTGCAGTACGGGCCGCTGCTCGACGGCGTCGAGACCGCGGTGGTGCGAGGACTGCACCCGATCGAGAACCAGGGCAGCGCCCTCTTGTTCGTCCAACTGATCGACGAGCTCTACGACCGAAACGTCACGTTCGGGGCCACGGGCTGCGATGTGACCGAGTTGTTCCCCTCCGCATACCGCGACGGCGGGTACCGCAAGAAGTACGGCCGGTGCGAGAGCCGTCTCGGCGCGATGCTGGGCGAGCGATGACCATGTGCAATATCACCATCGTCGGCGAGCGCCTCCCGGGTCGGACCTGTGGCGAGCACGTCAACGTGCACGTGGGCGTGCAGCGGGGGAGCGACGTCGTGCAGATCCAGCCCGCGGATGCTGCCAGCGTGCGATTCACCTTTGGGATCGTGCTCCGTGAGACCGATGCCGGCGTCGACTTCCGGAGTCCGTTCGTGCATGGAAAGCCCGGGGACCGCTTCTTCTACCTCTCCTGGGGCGAGGTAGACAGCGAAGGAGCCTTTGCGATGTTCCGGCGAGCCAAGCTCATGCTGTCCGCAGTTCCTGCCGGCCTCATCCGTGCCTCGAGCGGGTCGCTCGAGGCTTACCTCTCGCTCACCGACGCCATGGGCATGCCAGTGTGCGCCGCCGTGCGGCCCCCGGCAGTGAACTGGTCGAGCGGCGCCTGACGGAGCGAATCCCCACCCTGTAGTTTGGTGGGGTGGCGGCCGCGTTGCACACCCCCGGCCCTTTCGAGACCGGTCCGTTCGGGGACGGCGGCGAGGGGCATCTGGCGGGGCTCAATCCCGTCCAGCGGGAGGCGGCCACCCACGGCGACGGGCCGCTGCTCATCGTGGCCGGCGCCGGGTCGGGCAAGACCAAGGTGCTCACCACTCGCATCGCCCACCTCATCGGTGATCGTGGTGTCAGCCCGTTCGAGATCCTCGCCATCACGTTCACCAACAAGGCCGCCGACGAGATGAAGCACCGCGTCGGGTCATTGGTGGGCCCGGTGGCCGAGAAGATGTGGGTGTCGACCTTCCACTCGGCCTGCGTGCGCATTCTGCGACGGGACGGCCACCACCTGGGCTACTCGTCGCAGCTTCACGATCTACGACCAGTCCGACGCCGTGCGGCTCACGGGCTACGTGTTGCGCGACCTCAACATCGACGCCAAGAAGTTCCCGCCCCGGTCGGTCCACGCCATCCTCAGCCAGGCCAAGAACGACCTCGTCGACGTCGAGGCCTACGCGGCCCGGGCCCGGACGATCTACGAGCAGCGCATCGCCGACGTGTATCGGGAGTACCAGTCGCGGCTACGGGCGGCCAACGCCATGGACTTCGACGACCTCCTCGTCAAGACCGTCGAGCTGTTGCGCACCTGCCCCGAGGTGCTGGCCCACTACCGGTCGAGGTTCAAGCATCTCTTGGTCGACGAGTACCAAGACACCAACGCGGCGCAGAACGAGTTGGTGATCCTCCTGGCCAAGGAACACCGCAACGTCTGCGTCGTGGGCGACCACGACCAGTCGATCTACAAGTTCCGCGGCGCCGACCTGCGCAACATCCTCGAGTTCGAAAACGCGTTTCCTGACGCCCACGTGGTCGTCCTCGAGCAGAACTACCGCAGCACGCAGACGATCCTCGACGCCGCCAACGCGGTGATCGCCAACAACGCCATGCGCAAGCCCAAGGCGTTGTGGACCGAGCAGATCGGTGGCGAGCTCATCACCCGCTACCACGCCGAAGACGAGCACGACGAGGCCCTCTTCGTCGTCCACGAGATGGGCAAGCTGCACGACCAGGACCACTACCGGTGGGCCGACATGGCTGTCTTCTACCGGACCAATGCCCAGAGCCGGGCCGTCGAGGAAGAGCTGGCCCGCCGGGGTGTTCCGTACAAGGTGGTCGGGGGCACCCGCTTCTACGACCGGCGCGAGGTCAAAGACCTCCTCGCCTACCTCCGGGCGGTCACCAACCCGGCTGACGAGGTCAGCATGAAGCGGGTCGTCAACGTGCCCAAGCGGGGCGTGGGCGACACCAGCCTCGGTCGGCTCGACAACTGGGCGGCGGCCAACGGTGCCACCTTCGCCGATGCCCTGCTCAGCGCACCCGAGGCCGGCGTCACCGGCAAGGCGCTGGGGGGCATCCGGGCCGTGGTCGATCTTCTCGACGACCTGCGGGCCGTGCTGGCCGACGGGTCGGGGCCGGGCACCCTCCTCGAGTTGATCTGTGACCGCACCGGCTATGTGGCCGAACTCGAGTCCGAGAAGAGCGTCGAGTCGGCGGGGCGGCTCGAGAACATCGCTGAGTTGGTGAGCGCGGCACGTCAGTACGAGTCGATCGACCAGTTCCTCGAAGACGTGAGCCTCGTCGCCGATACCGACGAGGTCGATCCCGACGCGTCGTCGGTGATCCTCATGACCCTCCACACGGCCAAGGGTCTCGAGTATCCAGCCGTCTTCCTCATCGGACTCGAAGACGGGGTCTTCCCCCATCTGCGCAGCCTGGGCGAACCTGACGAACTCGAGGAGGAGCGCCGTCTTTGTTACGTCGGCATCACCCGGGCGCGCGAGCGGCTCTACCTGACCAATGCCTGGTGCCGCACGTTGTGGGGCTCGACCCAGTACAACCCGCCCAGCCGGTTCCTCAAGGAGATCCCCGAGGAACTCATGACCATCGTCGAGGGCGGTCGACGAGCGTCGCAGCGTGAGCGCCAGCGAGGGTTCGGCTTCGGAGGCGGACGAAGCACGGGCGCGGGATCGAGCGGTGCGGGCGCGGGCTGGGGGGCGGCCGAGAGGCCATCGCCGAGGCCGCCCTTCGCGCTGGTTCGACGCCGGCCAAGACCAAGGGCGCGGAGCAACTCGGCCTGCGGGTGGGCGACGACGTCGTCCACGGCAAGTTCGGCGAGGGCGTCATCCTCGACGTCATCGGCGAGGGCGACAAGGCCGAGGCCGTCATCCGCTTCGTCGGGTTCGGCGAGAAGCGGCTCCTTCTCGCCTGGGCCCCCCTCAAAAAGGGCTGACCCGAGGGGTCAGGCCTCGAGGATGATCAAGAACTGGCCGCCGCCGGTTTCGATGCGGGCGGCGAGGTCGAGCGTCGGTTCGAGCCGGGAGATCCGGTCCACCAACCATCGGCCGGCCGACTCGGCGTCGGATTCGGTCGAGCAGCGCCCCATCACTTCTCGTCCACCTTTGCGCCCGAGGCGCTCGACGCTGGTGATGATGGCGGCGGGGTCACCGACGATCAGGTCGCGTGGCCAGGGCACGACGGCGGTCACTGCACCCTTCTTCGTGTTGCACCCGCGGTGCGCCAGGCGTTCGTTCGTGCGGCGTTCGGCGGTGCTGGGACCGCCCCGTTTGCTCTTGGCCTTCGTGATGCGACTGTCGACGCTGGGGCCGCGGTCGTCGTTGACCGAGGCGTCGGGGTCGACAGGTTCGTCACACAGCCAGCACCGCCAACCGTCGCTGGCCCCGACCTCGTCGAGTCGGGTCAACGTGGGACTTCGGGGTCGGACATGTGGCCAAGGGTTAGCAGGCCGGCTCGAATCGAGCCGGATCTAGAAGGCGACGTCGGAAACGAGCGTGCCACCGTGGGCGGGTTCAGCGGCGCTTCGGCCGATCGCATGAACGGTGCCGGCACCGCGTTCGACCGCTTCGAGTTGTGCGACCACCGAGCGGGCGACGACCGGCGACATCATGATCGAGAGGTGACCTTCGTCCTTGACGAGAATGTTGGTGGCACGGAGGGCGGGGTGGCGGAGCATGGCCGACGGAGCCGGCTGAATGAGGAGGTCGAGGTTCGAATAGAACGCGACCCACCGCACCCCTCGACCGCGCTCGACGCCGGAGGCCAGGCGGCGCATCACCGACGACCCCGGCCGCAGGTCGCGGGCGCTGCGCCCCATACCCAGGCGGGCCGCATTGGTGCCCTCGTGAGGTGAGGCGATCGTGATCGCGGTGTCGACGACCCGGTGGCCGCCGAGCTCCTGGACGAAGTAGCGAAGCAAGACGCCACCCATGCTGTGGCCGACGATGTGCACTCGGTCATGACCGGTCAGCCGGCGGATCTCCTCGACCCGATCACTCAGACGTTGGGCGAGTTCGGCAACACCTTCGCGGCCGAAGGCGAGGTAGTTCATGGTGTGGACGCTCGAGAACCCGGCGTGGCGGAGGGTCCGCTCGACGAGGAACCAGCCCGACCGGTTGTGGCCGTAGCCGTGCACGAGCAGCACCGGGGTGTCATGGACGTCGCCGTGGGGTCGACCGGTGCTGAGCGCGGCCTCGGCCAGACCGAGCGGATAGCGGGCAGCGCAGCGGGCCGCGTTCATGACCTCGCGAGCGCAGCCGAGGTAGGTCTCGGGTCGACGGAGTGCGGTGCTGAAGGTGCCCACGATCTTCATCATCGGAACCTTTACCCCACGGGATGTAGCGCCTACGCCAGGTCATTTGCAGAATGGCCCGAACGGACCGGTCACCCCACTGCGCGCGTTCTCAGATCCACGATCAGGGCCCCGCGAGCGTCGACTTCGCCTGGGTAGCGGCGGACGCCGGCGCCGTCGGCGGCTATGACGGTGTCCCCACAGGGATCGGCGAAGACCCGCCTGTCAGCCCGCCACTCGAGGATGCATCGCTCCTCGCGGGGGGCATCGGCGGCGTAGGCGTCAATGGCGAACCAGCCTTTGGTGTCATCGGCCCCGAGGTGCTGAACGTAGATCTCGCGGCCCGGCTTCGACGTGAGCGGGTCCTTGAAGAGAATCGGGCCGTCGCGACGGATGGCCTTCGCGAACACGTCGGGACGCCCGACCTGGAAGCGGTCGCGCCCGAGGTTGACCTCGTCGGGGCGTTGCGACGCGAACTGCACGACGAAGAAGACCACCGCCCCGGCGACGACCAGGCCGACCAGGCCAGTGACGACCAGCGCCCGCATCCGGCGGACGTTGCGGACCCGGGGGAGGTTGGTGCTCAACGGGCCGAGTAGAGGCAGGGGAGAGGCACCTGCGTAGTATTCACGCCCGTGAACAGGCCGTATCGCGTCGTCGTCGCCAAGCCCGGCCTCGACGGGCACGATCGAGGGGCCAAGGTCATCTCGATGGCCCTCCGAGATGCCGGTTTCGAGGTGATCTACACCGGGCTGCACCAGACGCCCGAGCAGGTCGTCGAGGCCGTGATCCAAGAAGACGCCGACGCCGTCGGGCTGTCGCTCCTCTCCGGCGCTCACATGACCCTGTTCCCCCGCATCATCGATGCGCTCAAGGAGCGGGGCGCCGACGACGTGCTCGTCTTCGGTGGCGGCATCATCCCCGACGCCGACATCCCGAAGCTCACGGAGCTCGGCGTGGCCAAGATCTTCACCCCCGGCGCCTCGATCGCCTCCATCACGGAGTGGCTCGAGTCCGCCCTCGACGAACGCGAAGGAGCGTCCTCCTAGTGGACCTGTTCGAGTACCAGGGCAAGCAGTATTTCGCCCGCTTCGAGATTCCGGTGTCGGCGGGAGGCGTGGCCAAGACGGTCGACGAGGCGGTGACCGAAGCCGACAAGGCCGGCTACCCGGTGGTGGTCAAGGCCCAGGTGCAGGTCGGCGGCCGCGGCAAGGCCGGCGGCATCAAGCTGGCCAACGACGCCGACGAGGTGCGCGAGCACGCCGGCAACATCCTCGGGCATGGACATCAAGGGCCACGTGGTCAAGATGCTCTGGGTCGAGCACGCCTCCGACATCGCCGAGGAGTACTACGCATCGTTCACCCTCGACCGCTCGGCCAAGAAGCACCTCGGCATGCTGTCGGCCGAGGGTGGCGTCGAGATCGAGGTCGGTGGCCGAGAGCGAACCCCGACGCCATCGCCAAGATCTGCATCGACCCGGTCGACGGGCTGACCGCCGAGCAGGCCGCGCTCCTGGGTGGCGGCGGCCAAGCTCAACCCCGAGGCCACCGACGGCGCCGTCGACATCCTCATGAAGCTCTACCGCTGCTACATCGAGGGCGACTGCGACCTGGCCGAGATCAACCCGCTGATCCTCACCCCCGAGGGCAAGGTGCACGCCCTCGACGCCAAGGTCACCCTCGACGACAACGCCGCGTACCGCCACCCCGAGTGGGACGAGTTCCGCGGCATCGCAAGATGGACCCGCGCGAGCGAGCTGGCCGCACTCCAAGGGCCTCCAGTACGTCGGCCTCGACGGCACCGTCGGCATCATCGCCAACGGCGCCGGCCTGGCCATGAGCACCTTCGACGTCGTCAACCAGGTCGGCGGCTCGCCCGCCAACTTCCTCGACATCGGCGGCGGCGCCTAGGCCGACGTGATGGCCGACGCCCTCGAGGTCATCAACGCCGACGACAAGGTGAAGGCGATCTTCATCAACATCTTCGGCGGCATCACCCAGGGCGAGGACGTCGCCAACGGCATCGTCCAGGCCCTCGGGCGGGTCGACATCAAGGCGCCGATCGTCATCCGCCTCGACGGCACCAACGCCGAGGAGGGTCGCGAGATCCTCAAGCGCACGAGTCGGCGACGCTCATCTCCCAGCCCACCATGCTGGGCGCGGCCAAGAAGGCCGTCGAGCTCGCCAGGAGGAACCAAGTACCGAGCATCTTCGTCAACAAGGACACCAAGGTCATCGTCCAGGGCATCACCGGCTCCCAGGGCAGCTTCCACGCCTGCGCAACCGCGACTACGGCACCTCGGTCGTGGCCGGCGACCGCGCCGAAGAAGGCCGGCACCGACGTCGACGGCATCCCCGTGTTCGCCTCCGTGGCCGAGGCCAAGGACGCGACCGGCGCCACCGCGTCGATGATCCTGGTTCCGGCCTCCGAGGCGCCGCCGCGGCCGTCCTCGAGGCGGCCGCGGCCGAGATGGAACTCGTGCATCGTGTCCATCACCGAGGGCATGCCGGCCCAGGACGAGGCGCGTGATTTCAACGAGCGTGCGTCGTAACCACCCCAACTGCGCCTGCTCGGCCCCAACTGCCCCGGCATCATGACGGCCGGGGGAGTGCAACATCGGCATCACCCCGGCGAGATCGCGCCAAGCCCGGCGGCCCCGTCGGCATCGTCTGCCGCTCCGGCACCCTCACCTACCAGGCGCTGTACGAGCTGGGTGAGAAGGGCATCGGCGTCACGACCTGCGTCGGGCATCGGCGGCGACCCCGTGCCCGGCACCTCGTTCATCGACTGCCTCGAGGCGTTCCAGGCCGACCCCGAGACCAAGGCCGTGATCATGTTCGGCGAGATCGGTGGCACCGCCGAAGAAGAGGCGGCCGAGTTCATCAGGGCCCAGATGGACAAGCCCGTGGTCGCCTACGTGGCCGGCGTCACCGCCCCGCCAGGCAAGAAGATGGGCCACGCCGGCGCCATCGTCTCCGGCGGCAAGGGCACCGCCCAGGGCAAGATGGACGCCCTCGGGCCGCCGGGTGTCACGGTCGGCCTCAACCCGACCGAGGCCGGCGAGCTCATGGCCGACATCGTCGCAAGGCCTCACGGCCGAGCGCACCGCCGCCGCGTTGCGGTGGCCGCGGCGGCCATGGTCGGATCGACTTGGCTGCCGGCGGCCGCGGGCGGCGCTCGCGCGGATCGGGCAGGGCGGCCACGACGAACGTCTCGGTCTGTCGGGCTGCTGCCATGGCCTCACACCGCCGTGGACCAGATGTGGTTGCGCTCGCCGCTGCGGTGGTCGCCGCCGTGGTGCTCGGGGCGTTCGCGGGGCACCGTCGACGCCTCGCGGCCAAGCCCGCGGCGGCGACGACCAGCACGACCGTCCGCACCGAGGCGGAGGAGCCGGGCGTGGCGAGCGGGGCGGTCGAGGCGCCCCCGCCGCCGGCCCGCACGACGGTCGCCCCCGGTCGGCGCCTCCGGCGGCTGCCGGCCGTGGTGGCCTCCGCCACCGGGATCGTGCTGCCGGTCACCGGCCAGCAGGGCAGCCGTTGGGTTGTCGGTGGCCACGCCGTGCGGCGGCGTCGGCTGTGGTCGGCGGCACGCCGGTCGGACGGTGTGACGTGGTGCTCGACGCCGGCCACGGGGGCGGCGAGCCTGGGGCGGTGGGCCCGGATGGGCTCGGGAGAGGACCTGAACCTCGCGGTGGTGGCGCAGGCCAGGAGCGCTCTCGGATCGGCGGGCGTGGGCGTGGTGCCGACCCGCTCCGGTGACTACCGCATGACGCTCGTCGGCCCGGGCCAAGATCGTCGAAGGGCGGTGAAGCCCAGAGGCCTTCGTCTCGGTCCACTTCAACGCCGAGCCCGACGGGCCGCGGCCGGGGCCGGGCACCGAGACCTACTACCAGACGGGTGGATCGTCGACCAGCGAATCCAAGCGACTGGCCGGCCTCGTCTACGAAGAGGTGGTCAAGGCGCTTCGGCCGATATCAGGGAACGGTCGTGGGTGGCGGACACCGACGCCGGGGCCAAGTACCGCACAAGTCGAGCACGGGAGACGACTACTACGGGATCCTGCGCCAGACCCAGGGCACGCCGGCGACGCTGGCCGAGTTGGGGTTCGTCTCGAACCCGACCGAGGAGGCGGCTGTACGCCACGGCCGAGGTCCAGGCCATCGCCGGACAAGCCGTCGCCGCCGGCGTCCTGCGCTTCCTGCGAACCAAGGATCCCGGCTCGGGGTTCGTCGAGCCCTACCCGCGTCAACAGCCAGCGGGTGGAGGCGGGGGAGCCGACAACTGCGTCGATCCACCCCTCGGCTGACCTGCCCACGCCCAACGGGCAGAAAATGATGGACGCGCATTAGAATCTCGAGTCCTCATGACGGTCACCGATGGCCCCACCAGACCCGACGGCACCTTGATCGACAAGGAAGCCCTCCGCCAGAAGTATCTGGAGGAGCGCGACAAGCGTCTTCGGGCGGACGGCAACGAGCAGTACCTCCGACTTGACGGGCCAACTCGCCCACTACCTGGAGGACCCGTACACGCCGGTCGTCGAGCGCGAGCCGCTGACCGACCACGTCACGGTGGCCTTCATCGGCGGCGGGTTCGCCGGCCTGGTCACCGGCGCCCGACTCAAGGAGGCCGGGGTCGACGATGTCCGCATCATCGAGAAAGGTGGCGACTTCGGGGGCACTTGGTACTGGAACCGGTACCCGGGCGCCCAGTGCGACACCGCTGCGTTCGTCTACATGCCCCTGCTCGAGGAGACGGGTCATATGCCGAGCGAGAAGTACGCGCACGCACCCGAGATCCTCGAGCACTGTCAGCGCATCGGCAATCACTACGACCTCTACGACAACGCGTTGTTCCACACCGAAGTCGAGGATCTCACGTGGGATGCCGATCGATCGCGCTGGGTGATCCGCACCAACCGCGGTGATCAGTTCACCGCGCAGTTCGTCGGTATGGGCACCGGCCCGTTGCACGTGCCCAAGCTCCCGGGCATCCCCGGCATCGAAAGGTTCGAGGGCCACTCCTTCCACACGAGCCGATGGGACTACGACTACACCGGCGGCGATCCCTCGGGCACGCCGCTCGACCGCCTCGCCGACAAGCGGGTCGCGATCATCGGCACCGGGGCAACGTCGGTGCAGTGCGTGCCCCACCTGGCCCGGGCATGCAAGGAGCTCTTCGTCTTCCAGCGGACGCCGTCCTCGGTCGACGTGCGCAACAACCATCCGATCGACCCCGACTGGTTCGCCGAGATCGCCACCCCTGGCTGGCAGCAGCGCTGGCTGGAGAACTTCACCGCCAACCAGACCGGTGGCAATGCCGCCGAAGACCTCGTGATGGACGGGTGGACCGACCTGTCGCGGCGGGTGCGAGAGAAGATGCAGTCCTTGCCCCGCGAGGGCCTCACCCCGGCCAAGATGATGGCCGCTTTCGAGGACTCGGACTTCGAGAAGATGGAGGAGATCCGCGCCCGGGTCGACGCCGTCGTCTCTGACCCGCAGACGGCCAACGACCTCAAGGCGTGGTACCGACAGCTCTGCAAGCGTCCGTGCTTCCACGACGACTACCTCAACGCCTACAACGAGCCCGGCACCTACCTCGTGCACACCGATGGCAAGGGCGTCGAGGAGATCACCGAAACGGCGGTCGTGGCGCAGGGCAAGGCCTACGAGGTCGATTGCATCATCTATGCCTCGGGCTTCGAGGTCGGCACTCCGTACACCCGACGGGCCGGCTACGACATGACCGGACGCGACGGTGTGAAGCTCTCGGAGTACTGGGCCGACGGTATGAGGACCAAGCACGGCATCCACGTGCACGGGTTCCCCAACGCCTTCATCGTGCAGCCCACCCAGGGCGCCAACCTGATCTCGAACGTGCCCCACAACCTCACGGAGTCGGGCCGCACGATCGCCCTCACGGTCAAGCACGCCGTCGAGAACGGGTACGACGAGGTCGAGGTGTCCAAGGACGCCGAGGACGCCTGGATCGAACTCCTGCTCTCGGGTGGCGGCCGCATGCTCGGAGCGCCTGATTGCACGCCGGGCTACTACAACAACGAGGGCATCAGCCCCGGTCCGGCGGCCAAGCTTTCGGTGGGCTACCCCCAGGGCGCCACGGCGTTCTTTCGCTACATCGACGAGTGGCGGTCGTCGGGCGAGTTCGAGGGCCTCGAATTCCGCTGAGGCCGCCGGACGGGCTCCGGTAGGCTCCGGCCAGTGAGGCTGCGGGTCGGAGCACTGGCATCGGGGACGGGCACCATCCTCGAAGCCCTGCTCACCGCCGGGGTCGACGTCGACCTCGTGGTGACCGATCGGCCCTGCCGGGCCCTCGATCTCGCGGCCGAGCACGGGGTCACCGGCGTGCTCGTCGAGCGGAAGAGTTTCGGCGCCGCCTTCGACCGCGATCGGTACTCCGACACGGTCGTCGACGTGCTCCACCGCCACGCCGTCGATGTGGTCGTGATGGCCGGCTTCGGCACCATCATTCCCAAGGCGGTCGACTCCTTCCCGGGGCGGATGCTCAATACCCACCCTTCGCTGCTGCCGAGCTTCAAGGGGTGGCACGCAGTGCGCGACGCGCTGGCCTACGGCGTCAAGGTCACCGGGTGCACCGTGCACGTGGTGACCGAGGAGATGGACGCCGGCCCGATCCTGGCCCAGGAGGCGGTCGAGGTGCGGGCCGACGACACCGAGGACACGTTGCACGAGCGGATCAAAGCGGTCGAGCGCCGCCTGTTTCCCGAAACCGTCAAACGCTTCTTGAAGGAGATCGAATGAGGGCCCTGCTCTCCGTGTGGGACAAGACCGGCCTCGAGGCCTTCGCCAAGGGTCTGGTGGCCAACAAGGTCGAGTTGGTGTCGAGCGGCGGCACGTCGCGCTTCCTGGCCGAACACGACATCGCCCACGTCGAGGTGTCGACGGTGACCGGCGCGCCCGAGATGCTCGGCGGGCGGGTCAAGACGCTCCACCCCAAGATCCACGGCGGCATCCTCGCCAATGCCGATGATCCGCAGCATCTCGCCGACCTCGAAGCAAATGAGATCCAACGCATTGATCTCGTCGTCTGCAACCTCTATCCCTTCCGGGCCGAGCCCGGCATCGAGATGATCGACATCGGCGGACCGACGATGGTGCGGGCCGCGGCCAAGAACCACGCGCATGTCGCAGTCGTCGTCGACCCCGGCGAGTACGGTGCCGTCCTCGACGAGTTGCGCCGTGAGGGAGCGATCGGCGAGTCGACTCGGCGCCGCCTCGCTCGGGCCGCGTTCGCCCACACCGCCGCCTACGACGCCGCCATCGTGACGTGGCTCGACGAGACCGCACCGGCCGACGCCGAGGGCGACGGACTGCCGCCCACCATCCACCTCGCCCTCGAACGCACCGAGGAGAAGCTTCGCTATGGAGAGAATCCTCACCAGCGGGGCGCCCGTTACCGGAGCGTCGGGGCCGCGAGTTGGTGGGACTCCGTCGAGCAGTTCAGCGGCCTGGCCCTGAGCTACCTCAACCTCTACGACACCGAGGCCGCATGGCAGTTGGTCCACGAGCTTTCCATCGGGGCCGACCCGGCCGCGTGCGCCATCATCAAGCACGCCAATCCCTGTGGCGCGGCCGTGGCCGGCGACCTCGCCGACGCATACCAGCGCGCGTTGGCGGCCGACGAGAAGTCTGCGTTCGGCGGCATCGTCGCCGTCAACGGCCCGATCACCGATGCCGTGGCCGACGCCATCGTCGCCGGGCCGCAGGCCGACGTGATCATCGCTCCGGCCTACGAGCCGGGCACGGTCGACAAGCTGATCGGCCGCCGCAAGGCCACCCGCCTGCTTCAGGCCGACGCCGCCCGATCCCGAAGCGTTCCACTTCCGCCAGATCAGCGGCGGGTTCCTCGTGCAGGAGCCACACCACTTCGCCTCGGTCCGGGACGAGTGGCGAGTCGTGACCAGCCGGCAACCGACCGACGACGAGTGGCGCGACGCCGAGTTGGCGTGGCGCCTCGGCGGCTACGTGAAGTCCAACTCGATCGTCCTGGTCGCCGGCGGCCAGGCCGTCGGTATCGGCGCCGGTCAACAGAGCCGGGTCGACGCCGGGGAGATCGCGGCGAAGAAGGCCGACGGTCGCGCCAAGGGCGGCGCGTGTGCCAGCGACGCCTTTTACCCCTTCCGCGACGGCATCGAGGCGGCAGCATCGGCTGGTGTCGCCGTCGTCATCCAGCCCGGGGGAGCGCTGCACGACGACGAGATCATCGCCGCCGCCGACGAACTCGGCGTGGCGATGGTGTTCACCGGCGAACGACACTTCTTCCACTAGGAGCGACCAGATGACTGCACGACTCCTGCCCGGCAAGCCCGTGGCTGACGCCGTCTTGGCTGATGTCCGCATTCGGGCCGAGAAGCTTCGAGAAGGGGGCGTCACGCCGGGCCTGGCCACCATGCTGGTGGGCGACGACGACGCCAGCGCCGGCTACATCAGGCTCAAGCAGCGCACGGCGGCCGACCTCGGGTTCGACTCTCCGCACACCCACCTGCCCGCGAACGCCACCCAACAGCAGGTAGAGGACGAGATCCGGCGCTACGGCGACGACCCGTCGGTGCACGCGTTGCTCGTGCAGTACCCCATCCCCGGCCACCTCGACTACGACGCCGCCATCGCGGTGATGAACCCGGACAAGGACGTCGACGCCGCCCACCCATACAACATGGGGAGGCTCGCCCTTTCGATGCCCGGCCCGACGCCCTGCACCCCGGCCGGTATCGAGGCCCTCCTCGCGCACTACGACATCCCCGTGTCGGGCAAACACGTCGTCATTCTCGGCCGGGGTGCCACGCTCGGCCGCCCGCTGGCGCTTCTGCTCAGCCAGAAACGACCCACGGCCAATGCCGCCGTCACCGTCGTGCACACGGGCGTGCCCGACTGGGAGCGCTACACGCGTGAAGCCGAGATTCTCATCGCCGCGGCCGGGGTACCCGGCATCATCCAGCCCCAACACGTCAAGCCCGGAGCGGTCGTGATCGGTGGTGGGGTGCGGTATCAGGGCAGGACGCTCCTGCCCGATGTCGACGAGTCGTGCGAGGAGGTCGCCGGGGCGATCACCCCCCGGGTCGGCGGTGTCGGTCCGACCACGATCGCCATGCTCTTCCGCAACGCCATCGAGTGCGCCGAGCGGCTGACGGCATGACAAAGATCGCCGACCTGTTGGCCGACGGACCGACGTTCTCGCTCGAGTTCATGCCGCCGCGCACCGACGAGATGTTGCGGCAGTTCGAGAAGGCCATCCGAGAGCTCGAGCCGCTCGAGCCGTCGTTCTGCTCGGTCACCTACGGCGCCGGTGGCTCGACCCGCGAGCGCACGCTCGACGCCGTGCTCCACGTGCAGCACTCGACGCCGCTCGTCGCCATGCCCCACCTCACCTGCGTCGGTCAGACCCGGTCCGACATCGAGGCGCTGGTCTCGCGGTATCGCAGCCGAGGGCATCGAGAACGTCCTCGCGCTTGGCAGGCGACCCTCCGCTCGATCCCAAGCCCCGGCCGGAGACTTTCAATTCGCCACCGAGTTGATCGAGCTGGCCCGAGGGGTCGGGGATTTCTCCGTGGGGGTCGCCGCCTTCCCCGAGGTGCATCCCCAATCGCCGAGCCGGGCTGAAGACCGCCGCCGGCTGGCGGCGAAGCTGGAGGTGGCCGACTTCGCCATCACCCAGTTCTTCTGGTCGGCCGACGCCTACCTCCGGATGCGCGAAGAGCTCGACGCCTTGGGATCCACCACCCCGGTCATCCCCAGCCTCTTCCCGTTCGTGAGCGCGGCGGTGGCCGAGCGGTTCACGCGGGCCAACGGCGCCGACTGGCCGGCGTGGCTGGCCGACCGGCTCGATGGGCGCAGCGACGCCGAGGTCCGTGAGATCGGCATCGAGGTGGCCACCGAACTCGGGGCCGAACTGCTCCGGCATGAGCCTCCGGGATTGCACCTCTACACGCTGAACCGGGCCGAGTCGGTGACCCGCATCTGGGCCGACCTCGACCTCGCTGATCGGCGCCGCTGACGGTCAGGCCCAGCCGCCGGCGAAGGCCACGAACTGGCCGGTGGTGAAGCGGCTGGTGCCGTCGATGTAGGGCAGCGAGAAGTGGGCGAGCTCGTCGAGGTCGCCGAGCCGGCCCATCGGCACCATGCGCCTCGACCCGGGCCCGGCCCTCGGCGTCCTCGGCCCGGTTGGCCCGGAGGAACTCGGGGAAGTCCATGAAGTTCGTGCCGATGGCGTTGACCTGCACGCCCTTGCCGGCGACCTCGGCGGCCACGTTGCGGACGAGCATGTTGGCGCCGGCCCGCGCCGACGAGTACAGCGGCGCGCCGGGCGTGGGCCGGGCGCCGGAGGCGCTGGTGAAGACGAGCACCTGCCCTTCGCCCTGCTCGACCATCACCGGCACGACGGTGCGGAGGAAGTGGTACGGAGCCTCGACGCAGCCGGCGAGTGCGGCACGGAGGTCGTCGACCGTCGGATCGGAGGAAGCGCCCGACGACGATTCGACCGGTGAACGCCGGTCGCCGAGTCGATCCGACCGAATCGGCTCAGGGCGGCATCGACGAGGCGCTCTGCGCCGACTCGGGCTTGGACGAGGTCGCGAACGCCGGTCACGGCTTCGACAGCGGCGCCGGCGGCCTCGAGCTCGGCGACGAGGCCGTCGAGCCGGATCGCCGATCACGAGGTCGTGGCCGCGCTCGGCCAGGAGGCGGGCGAGGTCGGGGCCGACGTAACCGGCGGCATCGCTCACGATGGCGACCCTCCGACGATGGGAGTCGGCGGACTGGAGGGAGGACATGCACTGGACCGTAACCCCGGTCACCTGGTCTCGCCACGATCAGGGAGGATTTCGGGTCGGCGGGGACGAACTCTCCGCCATGGCCCCCACTGACGCCCCGAGTGCGTTGATCCCCGTTGAGCACTTCTTCGAGAACCCGGAGAAGGCGGCCGGGCGGATCTCGCCCGACGGCACCCGGCTCAGCTACCTCGCACCGGAGAACAACCGGCTCAACGTGTGGGTCCGCACGCTCGGCAAGGACGACGACGTCTGCGTCACCCACGACCACGTGCGGGGCATCACGGCCTACTTCTGGTCGCGGGACTCGACCCGGATCATCTACCTCCAAGACACGGGCGGCGATGAGAACTTCCATGTCCATGCCGCGCTGGTGGCCGATCCGGACGCTCCCTCGATCGACCTGACGCCGTTCCCCGGCGTTCGGGCACAAATCGTCGACGTGCCCCACGCTGACCCCCAGCACCTGCTCGTGGCACTGAACAAGCGGGATCCTTCGGCTTTCGATGTCCATCGCCTCGACCTCGCAACCACCGAGGTGGAGTTGGTGGCCGAGAACCCCGGGAACATCGGCGCATGGGTGACCGACGTCTCCGGCCGCTTGCTCGCCGCCATCACCCAGACGGCGACCGGTGACAGCGAGGTCCTCGTCCGCGACCGCGAGGACGAGGAGTTTCGGGTGCTGCGCGAGTTCGCCAACGAGGACGACGTCAACGTCTTCGGCTTCGTGCCCGACGGGTCGGCATTGTGGGTCGGTACGGCGGAGGACTCCGACCTCGCTCGACTCTGCACGCTCGATGTGCACACAGCGGAACTGACCGTCGTCGATCATGACGACGAGGCCGACCTCACGGCCCCGCTCCTCGACGACGACACCGGTGCACTGCTCGGCGCCATCTACCTCCGCGACCGCGTCGTGTTCCATCCGTTCGACGACTCGTTCGCGCGACGTGTGGCGCCAAGCGTCGGCCCTCCACGCCGGGCGATCTCGCCGGGCTCTCCCGCGACGTGACCCGGACGAAGTGGGTGGTGGCCTTCGATGATGATCGAGAGCCGGGCGTCTGACTACTTCCTCGACTCGGCCACCGGCCGAAGTGAGTATCTCTTCCGGCCCCGCCCCAGGCTCGACCCGCGACCGCTCGCGCCCGATGCAGCCGGTGCGGATCGCCGCTCGCGACGGGCTCGTCCTCTGCGCAGCTACCTGACCCTGCCGCTGGGCGACGTGAACCGACGAACCTGCCCATGGTGCTGCTGGTGCACGGCGGGCCGTGGGCGCGCGACGCGTGGGGGTACCAGCCCGAGGTCCAGTTCCTCGCCAACCGCGGCTACGCCGTGCTGCAGGTCAACTACCGGGGCTCGACGGGGTTCGGCAAGGCGTTCATGCACGCGGCCGAGGGCGAGTTCGCCGGGCAAGATGCACGACGACCTCATCGACGCCGTCGAGTGGGCCGTCGGCGAGGGGCATCGCCGACCGTGTCGCGGGTCGCCATCTACGGCGGGTCGTACGGCGGGTACGCCACGCTCGTCGGCGCTCAGCTTCACGCCCGAGCGTGTTCGCCGCCGGCATCGACTACGTCGGGCCGTCGAGCCTGGTCACGCTCATTCGGTCGTTTCCCGCCTACTGGCGCCCGTTCCTCAAGGGGACGTGGTTCCGCTTCGTCGGGGATCCGGGCACCGACGACGAGCCGAACCGTGAGATCGAGGCCGCAGTTGCTCGAGCGGTCACCGATCAGCCGGGTGGATCGCATCACGGCCCCGCTGATGGTGGTGCAGGGCGCCAACGACCCGCGGGTGACCAAGATCGAGTCGGACAACATCGTCGATGCGCTACGCGATCGTGGCGTCGACGTCGAGTACATCGTCAAGGACGACGAGGGCCACGGCTTCGCCAATCCTGAGAACCGGCTCGACCTCTACCGAGCCATGGAGCGCTTCCTGGCCCGGCACCTCGGCGGCCGAAGCGCGTAGGTTCGGCCGCCCAGCCGTGTCAGCGGCTCAGGCCATCGCCTTTTGGAGGTTGCGGTCGAGGGCGTCGAGGAAGTCCTCGGTGCTCAACCACTCGGCCTCGCCACCGGGGATCAGCAGCGCAAGGTCCTTGGTCATCTGACCCGACTCGACGGTCTTGACGCACACTCGCTCGAGGGTGTCGGCGAACTCCTGCACGGCCGGCGTCCCGTCGAGCTTGCCCCGGAAGTTGATGCCACGAGTCCAGGCGAAAATCGACGCGATCGGGTTGGTCGATGTCTTGTTGCCCTTTTGGTGCTCGCGGTAGTGGCGGGTGACGGTGCCGTGGGCCGCCTCGGCCTCGCACGTCTTGCCGTCCGGCGTGAGAAGCACCGACGTCATCAGGCCGAGCGAGCCGAACCCCTGGGCGACGGTGTCGGACTGGACGTCGCCGTCGTAGTTCTTGCACGCCCAGACGTAGCCGCCCTCCCACTTCATCGCCGCCGCCACCATGTCATCGATCAGCCGATGCTCGTACGTGATGCCAGCGGCTGCGAAGTCGCCGGCGAACTCGGCGTCGAAGACCTCTTGGAACAGGTCCTTGAACCGTCCGTCGTACGCCTTGAGGATCGTGTTCTTGGTGGAGAGGTAGACCGGGTAGGTGCGGTCGAGTCCGTAGCGGAACGAGGCGCGGGCGAAATCGCGGATCGAGTCGTCGTAGTTGTACATCCCCATGGCGACGCCGCCGCCGGGGTAGTGGGCGACTTCGAACTCCATGGGCTTGGTGCCGTCATCGGGCGTGAAGGTCATGGTGAGCGTGCCCGGCCCGGGCACCCTGAAGTCGGTGGCCTTGTACTGGTCGCCGTGGGCATGACGGCCGATGACGATGGGCTTGGTCCACCCCGGAACCAGCCGGGGCACGTTGGAGCAGATGATCGGCTCGCGGAAGACGACCCCGCCGAGGATGTTGCGGATCGTGCCGTTGGGCGACCGCCACATCTTCTTGAGCCCGAACTCCTCGACGCGAGCCTCGTCCGGGGTGATGGTCGCGCACTTGACCCCGACGCCGTGCATCTTGATGGCCTCGGCCGAGTCGATCGTGATCTGGTCGTCGGTCTCGTCGCGCTTCTCGATGCCCAGGTCGTAGTACAGCAACTCGACGTCGAGGTAGGGGAGGATCAGCTTGTCCTTGATGAATTGCCAGATGATCCTCGTCATCTCGTCGCCGTCGAGTTCGACGATCGGGTTCGCCACCTTGATCTTCGGAGCCATGGCGGCCGAGGTTACTTGTGTCTACGGGAGGGGCTTGGCGCCGGGCGGTGCGGTGATGGTCACAGGTCGGTCGACCGCGTCGAGGGTCAGGGCGATCTCCACCCGTGCACCCGCCAGGTCGGCGATCGTCTTCTTCACCGACGGGGCCATCGCGGCCTCGAAGTCGATCGTGGCGTGGAGGACGTGGAGGACATGGTCGTCGTGGCCCGATCGAATCTCGACGGTCGAGCGCCGGATGAGGGCTTCGAGATCTCGACGGTCGTCGGTGGCCAGATCGTCGAGGGCACGATGTTCCGGAACACCGAGCTCGCCGGCCATCGCCGCGCAGATCGGCGAAGGCGACGTCGGGCCGAAGCTTGCCTGTGACGACATCGTCACCGCCGACGCGGCGGACCGAGGCGTCGACGAACCAATCCGACAGCCGGAGCCGACCGATCCCACCCCCGGTGTCTGCGGGGCCCTGCTGGAGGCCGGCGAGGCGGCTGGAGGGGATTTCGTAGGTGACTCCGGCTTGGCTGAGGTAGGCCGTCGAACCCGTCGAGACGAAGCGGACATCGGTGGCCTCGGTGCCGGCGTAGCTGGTGTACGTGAGGTCTGCCACCGGGAGAGGAGTACCGCCGCCGAGGGCGAAGGGCCCCGTCATCTTGAAACCGACGCGAGGGCGTTGGGTGCTGCCCGCCGGGGCGGCCGTCGATCCGATGAAGGAGAAGTCCATCACGCCCTGCTGGACGTGGTCGAGGCCGGCGTCAGTGGCGCGCAAAACCTTGACTGCGGCTGGGTCGGCGACGGTGCCGGAAGCCGCGCTGCCGCAGGCGGTCGTCATCAGTCCAGCGCCGACCATCGCGACGAGGAGTGCTCGGCGGGCCGTCATCGAGGTGTCGTCGTGGTCGTGGGCTGGACTGTCGACGTGGTGGAGGAGGTCGTCGACGTGGTCGGCGTCGACGTGGTCGGTGCCGAGGTCGTCGTGGCCGAACGAATCGTGGTCGTCGAACCCGTGGAACGAGCCGTCGTGGTGGTGGGGTTCCCTTGGGCCGGCGACTGGTTCGGCGACATCGTTGTCGAGGTGCCTTCGTCATTGCCGTCGTCGTTGGCCTTGTCGTCTTCTCTGTTGCCGGCGGGGACGAGTTGGGTGGCGAAGATGTCTCGGAGTTCGACCTTCGCCCGCTCGACTTCTGCGTTCAACTCCTCCACCGAGAGGTTGCGCCCTTCGAGGGCGGCGAGGGAGCGTTCGAGGTCGCGCAATCGCTTCTTCCCGTCGCTGGTCAAATGGACTGGTCCGTCGACGCCGAGTACAAGTTGATACGCCGCGGCATAGGTGGTGCACGAGGCGCAACCGCCGTTGGCAGCCGCAGCCACGTTCTCGGGCACGACGGTCGTCGCGGCGCCAGTGACGAGCACGACTTGAAACGCGAGCGCGACGGTTTGGCAGTTCGAGCAGCTGGCGACGGCAATGGCTGCGTTGCCGTTGTCGACCACACCGTGGACCGCCTTCCGCACCTCGAAGGCCAGCCGGAAGACCGACGCTCCGTCCGTGGTATTGACGGCAACGGCGACGTTGTCCTCGGGTCGGACGTCCTTCAGCGCATCGTGCTCGGCCTTCTTGTCTGCTTTGGGATCGGCGAAGGCGGGTGAGGGGGTCCCGAGGGCGAAGGCAATGGTGATCGACAGCGCCAACGAGAGGGCTCGAACGAGCTTGGTCATGGTGATCCTCATGGCGTCCCCGTCGTGGTCGTGGTGGGGGCGGTGGTCGATGTCGTCGAGGTCGAGGTCGACGTCGGTGTCGATGTGGACGTCGTCGTCGACGGGGCGGTCGTCGACGACGTGGACCGAGCGCCGGGTTGCGCGGCAGTCGTCGGCGTCGCCGCTCGCGCTGGCCGGGTGGTGGTGGGGCTCGACGGGTCGGTGGTCGTCGTCGAGGTGGACGGCGGTGCGGATGTCGACGAGGTCGTCACCTCGGCGCCGGCGGCGGGTACCAAGCCCCCGGCATCCTGGTGTCGAAGCGTCGGGGCACCACCGAGCGTGGCCTCCCGCTCGGCGGTGAGGCTCGGCCGACCAGTTCCGATGTTCCGGATCGAGTTGGCCGAATCCTGGACCACGAATCGCTCCCCCTTCTGAATGGGCCGGTACTCGCCGTTGGGCCACCACGTGAAGGCGGTGAGCGCCGCCGCCGCGGCTGTCACCACGACGACGACCGTTCGCTTGGCCGGGGATCCGTCTGACCACCTCCAGCCGGCACCGACGGCCTTGGTCGCGATCCGGTAGATGGAATACACCAGCCCGAGCACCGGTAGGACCAGCACGATCAGCTGAACGACGGCGGCCACGGCTGCGAGGGCTTCTCCGCCGGTGAACGCCTTCTGCACCGCGGCGATCTGGACACCGGCTGAGTCGTAGGCGGTGGCGATCACGCGTGGAGCGGAGATCACCGTCATGGCGAACAGGTAGAGGAGGAGCGGGGCGATGAGGAAGACCCAACCCGTCACCACCACGCGCACCCACCGCTTGAGTTCCGTGACCCGAGGGTCCTTTTCGGATCCGGGCACGGCGCTGCGGAGGATGGGGCCGATGCGGTTGAACAGATCCGGAACGCCCGTGAGGTCAGCGAGGATGTAGTAGCCGTCCATGCGGAGGAACGGCAAGAGCTGATGGATGACCTCGATGTGCTGGATCGGGATCAGGACGAGGAGCGGCTCGTATCCCGTTGCGGCATACATGCCGATGGTTCCGAGGGAGAAGATCAGGTTGAAGTACACGCCGCCCAGGTCGGTCCGAAGACGACCCTTTCGATTCAAGCGGTATGCGTCGGTGACATCGGTGTAGAAGGCCGGCCAGACGAGGTAGAGGCCGCCGCCGATGCGACCCGGCTTGGCCCCGCCGTACGTACAAGCGGCGGCGTGTCCGAACTCGTGGAAACCGGCCGACAGGATGACCATGCCGAGGATCAGCAGGACGTTGAACGGCTGGTAGAGGGTGTCGCGCAGACCCTGGCCGATGCCGTGGACGCCCCACAACCACACGTCCATGGCGATGAAGGCGGCCAGGACGCCGAGGATCACCGGCGGCAGGAACAGGGGCTTGAACAGCTTCGTCGCCTGGCGGGCGGCACCCTCGGGGAGGATGGTGAACTTGAACCGCAGGGCGAGGAGCGGATTTCCCTTCACGAGGTCAGGGCTGTTGCCGTTGGCGTCGGCCAACACGCCGAGCGGTCGCAGCTTCTCGTCGACGAGGTAGCGGATGTTGTCGGCGGAAACGCCCTTGCCGTAGCCCTCGGCGACCAGGGGGGCGATTTCCTCATACGTGCGCTCGCCGTTGCACTGCTCGGCGACGAGGTGCAACAAGTGGGTCAACTGGATGGTCTGTCCGTCGGCTCTGCGGGCGACGTAGTGCGGATCCTTGTAGCCCGAGTCTTCGTACTCGCCCAGCAACTCGATGCCATCGGCAACGCGAGCCGGGGTGACGCCGCCGTCGACGTCACCCCGGGTCTCGGTTCGAATGGTCATGCCCGCCTCAGCCTCCGACGATCAGTTGCTTTGGATGACGTGGACGTCCTGCTCGGCGTTGGCGTAGGCCACCGAGTTGTCGGACAACACGTTGGCGGCGACGGCCGCGTTGACGGGTGCGACGAGGTTTGCGCTGATCAGCGACATGGCCTCGCGGTCGGGCAGTTCCTCGCCGGTCTCGGCTTCGAGCTCCTCGGCCGAAAGTTCGGTGGTGTCTTCGGACATGCGGTTTCTCCTCGTTCTCTCAGTTGCCCTGGGCCATGTCGGCCACCTGGTCGGCGTTGGCGTAGGCCACGGCGCCGTCGGACAAGACGTTGGCGGCCACGGCCGCGTTGACCGGAATTGCGAGGTTTGCGTTCACGAGCGACATTGCCTCGCGATCGGGCAGCTGCTCGCCGTCCTGCTCCTCGAGCTCCTCGGTGGTCAGTTCCTCTTCAGATTCGGCCATGGGTTCGGTCCTCTCGCTCAATTGCTCTGGGTGATGTCGGCGTGCTGGGTCGCGTTGGCGACCGCGGTGCTGTCGTCGCTGAGGGCGTTCAGGGCCACGGCCGCATTGACGGGAGCGGCGACGTTGGCGTTGATGAGCGACATGGCCTCGCGGTCCGGCAGTTCCTCGCCGTCCTGCTGTTCCAGCTCTTCAGGGGTGAGCTCGTTGGTCACGGTTTCCTCCGTTGTCGTGATGTGGACGGAGGAGGACCGGCGGACGTTGGTGGCGATGACGATGTTGGACTTGCCGGCGCCGCTGGTGGTTCTCGGTCTCCTCACGTCGGCTATGCGTGCCCCTCGCGTCCGACGGACAAACCGGACAACGCCGGTTCTTTTGTGGCGTGTCGAGGTTTGGCTCGCGGCCGGGCCGGGTGCCTAATGTCGGCCCATGGCTCCCTCCAAGTCGCCCGTGTCCGTCACCGTCACCGGGGCGGCCGGCAACATCGGTTACGCACTCGTCTTCCGTATCGCCTCCGGGCAGCTTCTGGGGCCGGATCAGCCGGTGGTGCTACGGCTCAAGGAGATCGAGCCGGCGATGAAGGCGCTCGACGGCGTGGTCATGGAATTGGACGACTGTGCCTTCCCCCTCCTCGCCGACGTCATCACGACCTCCGACGACAAGACGGCCTTCGACGGGACGTCGTGGGCGATGCTCGTCGGCTCTGTTCCTCGCAAGGCCGGCATGGAACGGAGTGACCTCCTCAACATCAACGGTGGCATCTTCAAGCCTGCCGGCGAAGCCATCAACGCCCATGCTGCGTCGGATGTCCGCGTCCTCGTGGTGGGCAATCCGTGCAACACGAACTGCTTGATCGCCAAGAACAACGCGCCCGACATTCCCGACGACCGTTGGTTCGCCATGACCCGCCTCGACCAGAACCGGGCGCAGGCCCAGCTGGCCAAGAAGGCCGGCGTTGCCGTCGACGACGTCACCAATGTCGCCATCTGGGGCAATCACTCGGCCACCCAGTTCCCCGACTTCGGCAACGCCCGGATCGGCGGCAAGCCCGCGACCGAGGTCATCGACGACCGTTCGTGGCTCGAGGGCGACTTCATCTCGACGGTGCAAAAGCGCGGCGCGGCGATCATCGAGGCGCGCGGGCTCTCGTCGGCCGCGTCGGCGGCCAACGCCGCCATCGATTCGGTGACGTCGGTGTGGTCGCCCACGGCGGCCGGCGACTGCGCGTCGTTGGCGGTGGTCAGCCAGGGCGAGTACGGCGTACCCGAGGGCCTGGTGTTCGGCTATCCCGTCCGGTCAGACGGCTCGAGCTGGTCGGTGGCCGAGGACTTCGAGCTCGACGACTTCGCCAAGGAGAAGATCCGCATCACCACCGACGAGCTGGTGGCTGAGCGCGACGAGGTGCAAGCCCTCCTGGGCTAAGGCGATGCGACGATTTCTCGACGACGCCCTCGACGATCACCCCGACGACGACGAGGACAAGTCGCCGGTGAGCTGGTCGGTTGCGCTCCTCGACGATTGCGAGGGCTGTGACGACCTCCGAGTCGTCGTGACGCTCGAGCCGTCCGGCGAGCACGGGCGTGGTGTCGTCGCCCACCTCGCTCCGGTCGGGGCCCAGCGTCTCCGCCGGGCCTTGGCCGCTGCGCTTCGGGAGATCGGCGTCGAGCCCGAGTGAGCGAAGCCTTCTCGGCCGCAGTCATTGTCGGGCTGCTGGCGGAGGAGGATCGACTTCGAGTCGTGGCCGCCCTGGTGCTCGGGGCGACCAACCTCGACGGAGTGGCCGACCGCGCCGGACTCGATACGAGACGGGCCTCGTCGGCGCTCGAACGCCTCGCCGCAGGCGGCCTGGTCGCCCCCGATGGTCAGGGCGGCATCCGGTTTGTCGCCGAGCGGATCAAGGACGCGGCCCGGGCCGAGGCCGAACGACGGGCGGCGGCGCGCCCAGCCGACGACTTCGACGGCGCCTCCGCTGAAGCGGCTGCGGTGCTCCGCAACTTCGTGTCCGGCGGTCGGCTGGAGCGGATCCCGACGGCGCGGGCAAAACGGGTGGTGGTCCTCGACTGGCTCGCTCGACGCTTCGAGCCGGGACGGGTCTATCCGGAGCGCGACGTGAACCTTCTGTTGGGGCAGGCCCACAGCGATGTCGCCGCCCTCCGTCGCTACCTCGTCGACGAGTCGTTTCTCGAGCGTCGCGACGGGTTCTACTGGCGGAGCGGGGGCACGTTCGAGGTCGACTGACCGGCCAGCCGCCGCCGCGTCAGTGGAACTCGCAGTTGGGCATTTCGTTGACGCGGGCGAAGTGGGTCATCTCCGCATTCGGCACCTGGCTCCGACGGAGGACGGCGGTGGATTCGTCGGCGTCGCCGGAGCGGATAGCGGCGGCGTACTCCGCCCCCGCCGCCGTCCACCCGTCCCAGGCGCGGAGCCATCGATCGACCGTTGGCTGGTCGGCTCGATCGACTGCCATGGCGCGGATGTCGATGATCATGGCGCGCCACCCGGCGGCGAGCGCCTCGATACGTACCGCCTCGGCTTCACCGCTGCGCTGGCCCAGATTGGCGTTGACAACGGTGCGGGCGGTTTCCGCGCAGCGCTCATCCGCGGTGCGGGCAAAGGCGTGGTCGGAGATCCGGTCGGGGTCGGGGCGGGTCTCCTGCCCGACCCAGAGGGCGACGAGCGCGCCGAGCACGAGAAGAACCGCGCTCGTGATCCATAGGCCCCGGGCCGCGGGCGGCACCGGCTCGGCCGGCCCGGCGGAGAGCCGCATGGTCCGCACCCACGCCGGGGTCGGGCGAACCTCGGTCGTCCACGCTCTGCCGTTCCACCGCCGGACATGGCCCGGACGCCCCGGATCGGGGTACCAGGCAGCCGGATACGACGGTCGGGGCACGCCGATGATTGTGGCAGGCCGGTGTACGGTCGGCGTCCGTGGGAGCGCTCGTCGTGCTCGCGGCGCAAGCGGGCTCCATCGAACCGGGATCGGACGCCGAGATCGTCGTGCTCGTCCGCAACACCGGCGACGAGCCCGACACGTTCCACGTGGTGGTGCAGGGCCAGGCCTCGGGCTGGGCGGTCGTCGATCCGGCGGTCCTCGACCTCGGCCCAGGCGAGGAAGCACCGGCGTGGATCCACTTCCGACCGCCGCGGTCGTTCTCGACTGCCCCCGGACCGACGCCGTTCGCAGTCGCCGTGGCCTCGGTCAAGGACCCCGAATTTCTCGTCGTCGAGACGGGCGAACTCGACATCGGCACCTTTTCCTCGGTGACGGCCGCGGTGTCAGCCGAGCCGACGGTTGGCGCGAGATGGGCGACGCTCGGTCTCTCGGTACGCAACACGGGCAACCGTCGTCGTAATGCTCTCAGTGGCGGCGGAGGCCGCCGCCGAGGGTGTCGTCGTCGAGGTAGAGCCGGAGGAGCTTTCGCTGGCCCCCGGGCAACCCTTGGAGGCCGTGATCCGCGTGCGACCGCCGCGACGGGTGCTCCCGGGTCGCAAGATCGATCGCCGGCTCACGCTGTCGGTGGTGTCCGACGGCGGGGCCCTGGCCACGGTTCGAACCGAGTATCCCGACGACCCGTCGCTGGTAAACGAGCTGATCCGCTCTGCCCGCGTGCTCGCCGTACTGCTCGTGATCCTCTTCTTCGGCGGGATCGCGTTGTTGCGGTCCGAGACGACGTCGGGAACGGTTGATGTCAGGCCGGGGAGCGGGCCCGTCGAGTTGCCTTCGGCGGCACCGACGACCGAGCTTCCGAGCGAGACGACGCAGCCCGGGGCTGGCGCAGCCACGACCGAGACACCGTCGGCAGGGACGGCCGAGCCTGGCGCGCTCCCCGAGCCCGGACCGGCACCGGTGCTGCCGAGGCTCGTGTTCGTGCGGGTGTACGGACCGAACAGTCGAGATCTCGTGGTGCGCCAACCCGGAGACCGCGAGTCCGAACTCAGGTTGCGATCCGACAACGCGGTCGAACTTCGGCCGAGGTTGTCGCCGTCGGGAGCCGACGTCGCCTTCGTGCGCGAGCGCGACGGCGCGTGGCGGGTTTGTGTGAGCCCGTCTACCGGCGGCGAGGCGGTCTGCGTGGCTGACACCACGTCCGACGCCGCTGTGGCCTGGTCGGCCGATGGGGGGACGTTGCTTTTCAGTAGGTCGGGCGCTCTGCGTTCGGTGGCCTACGACATCGGGAGTCAGACCGCAGGGCCCGAGGTGGATCTCGGTGTTGCTGTCCCCGGGGGTTCGTTCTCGTTGTCGCGCGACGGAAGCCGGATCGTGGTCGCTGACGGACGGAAGCTTCTCATCCGTCCCGTCGACGGTTCGCCCGGCGTGACCGTCGACGTGTCCCGATCGGTCGCCGACCCGTCGTTCTCGCCGGACGGAAGCCGCATCGTGTTCACGGCCGACTTCCAGATTTTCACCGTTGGCGTCGGTGGAGGAGCGGTTCGTCAACTCACCCGACCCAACACGGTCAACGGCGAACCTACTTGGACCGGAGCGGGCGACTGGGTTGTGTTTCGCAGCAATCGATCGGGTTCCGGCGATCTGTATGTGGTCAAGGCAAGCGCGGCCAACGGAGAAGAGACTGGCCTTGCTCGACTGACCACGTCCAACGAGCGCGACGCCTTCCCGAGCTTCTGATGACCGGAGCCACCGATGAGCGACGGCACGCTCCCGGCGACGACCCGCTCTGGAACGAGTCGTGGTACTTCGACTTCTCGACCCCCGACGGCGGCGTCGGCGGCTACGTCCGGCTGGGGCTCTATCCGAACCTCGGCGTGGCTTGGTACTGGGCGGCGTTCGTCCGCCCCGAGGAGCCGCCGTTGGTGGTGCGCCACCACCAGGTCGTGCTTCCGGCTGGACCCGGTCTCGAGCTCCGCGAGGACGGGCTCTGGTCGGCGTTGCACTGTGAAACCCCGATGGAGCACTGGACGGTCGGGCTGGAGGCATTTGCCTTGGCCCTGGACGATCCCCGCGATGCCCACGACGCCGAGCCCCGGGGAGACCGGGTGCCGCTCGGCTTCGATCTCGAGTGGGAGTCGACGGCGCCGCAATTCGACTACCCCGGCGTGAGTCGCTACGAGCAATCGTGCCGCGTCTCGGGTGAGGTGTTGGTCGGCACCGAAGCCCTCGAGATCGACGGCTTCGGACAACGCGACCACTCGTGGGGCGTGCGTGACTGGTGGACTCTCGGTTGGGTCTGGACCGCGGGCCGATTCGCCGACGGCGTCGCGTTCCACGCCATGCATCTCGATCACGAGAGCATCTCCTATGGCCCCGGATATGTCGTGACCAGTGCCGACCTCACCGCCCTCGACGGATTCGCCGCCGACGTGAGCGACGGCACAAAGGGTCTGCCCGGCTCGACCGAGATGGCCCTCGGCTCGCTGACGATGACGGCGCATCCGACGGCGTTTGCCTCGGTTCGACTCGACAGTCCCGATGGACGCACGGGCGTTCTCCATCGTTCCCTGTGCCGCTTTGACCGCCCCGACGGCGTGGTCGGATACGGCTGGACCGAATGGAATCGACCTCGTCGGGATCAGTAGGCGGCGACGGGCGCGGCCACGGGTGCGAGCAGGAAGGCTCGGGTCTCGGCGTCGATGCGACCGGTGACCGGTAGACGGGCGGCGGCCTGGTACGCCTTGAGGGCTTCGATCGTCGCCGGTCCCCACACCCCGTCGGTGGGGGTGGGGTAGCCGAAGCCGGCGAGCACGGTCTGATAGGCGCGGACCATGCCGGGGTTGAGGCCCTCGGCCGCCACTCCACCGAGATCGAGGCGGAACTCGCCTGCGTCGCGGATCGCCTCCCACGCCTCTTGGCTTGCGTGTTGATAGCTCCAGAACGAGACGCCCGAGGCACCCGCCCCCTGGGCGTACTGCAGGAACCGGATGATCGTGGCGCGATCGGGGACGCCGGGTGGCCCGCCTTCGGGCCCGCCGTCGTAGGCCTGACCGATGGGGAAGACGGGCTTGCCCCACTGGCTGAGGTAGCTGACAGCGTGGGCTACGTCGGTGGCCGGGTCTCGATTCATCCAATAGACCATCGGCGCGACGGCGTCGAAGTGCGGAACGATCGCTGCGTACGGGAAGCCGGCCTTGAGGCGACGGTCGGTCGGGTTGGGAACGGTGGCGATGAGCGGATAGTTGTCGCCCACGTTCTGCCGGAGCCACGTGCAGTAGGCGGTGACGAACTCGAGGTCGTTGTTGGTGCCCTCGTGGGCGGTTTCGATATCGGCCGAGAAGCCGTCGATGCGGTGACCGTCGGGGGTCGTGTAGCGGATGGCAGCCAGTGCACGATTGACGTCGTCGCCGGGATGGTCGAGATACGGGAAGTCCCAGCCGTAGACCCGGAGATTGTTGGCGTGGGCGACGGGCAGGAGGCGGTCCAGGAAGGGGCCGCCCACGAAACCGCCCTTGAGCGTGCCGGTGCGGACGTAGAGGTGGGTCAGTCCGTAGGCCTTCGCCCGCGCCACGATGGCCACAGGATCGCCGCCATCGGCTCGGTCCTCCAACCAGATCCACATCCCCTTGCCGATGGGGAGCCCGCCGCGGGCGGTTGGCGGCCGGGCGCCGACGGGAGGGTTCGAGGGGTTGGGGTCGACCGGCGCGGTGGTGGCTGGCGCCGGCGTCGCCGGTGCAATCGTGGTCGGCGCGGGCGCGGTGGTGGTCGTGGCTGTCGACGTCGGGGGCACCTCGGCGGCGACCGACTCGGGCGCCGACGGCAGCTCGGCGGCCGAGCGGAGGCTCACGATGGCGGCCAAACGCCGCAGGTGCACCGTCGGCTCGGGGGCCGACACTGTCGCCAGGGCCACGATTCCAGCGCAGGCAAGAGCCACGGCGCCGACGAAGAGGTCGGCGGCGAGGCGGGCATCGGCCGCGCTCGACCAGCCCTGGCCGTGGTGCTCGGCGAGGTGATCCGCCAGCTTGATTCGTGCGGACCGAAGGTCGGCGGCGGCGCTGACGACGCGGTCGACCGGGCGCAGGGGCGAGCGACGCAAGGTGGTGGACCAACTCGGGATGGCGTCGCAGCGAAGGGCCCTCGCCATCGACCACGGCGGCCGCGAGTCCCGCTGCGGCCTCGAGGATCTCGGCTGCCCATCGCGCCGATCGTCTGGCCGCCGTCCGCCCGCGGTGAGAGGCCTGATGGGCTCTGGCCGCGCACCAGGGCTCGGCGCCGCTGAGTGCGGCACGGAGGAATCGGCGCGGGATCCGAGGATCGGGAGCAGGGTGGCGAGAAGCGTCGTCACGGGTCAGTCGTAGATGCGGCCGCGACCGTTCGGCCGGACCGTCCCCCAGAAGGTCGACGAATATTGACCCTCAGTTGAGGATTTCACCGCCCAGCCCAGGAATTCCTGGTCTGGAGGTCAGATTTCTCAGACCCGGTCGAAGAGGATGGCCCGCTTGACGTCCTCGATGGCCTCGGTCACCTTGATCCCGCGCGGGCACGCCTCGGAGCAGTTGAAGGCAGTGCGGCACTTCCAGACGCCCGACCGCTGGTTGAGGATGTCGAGCCGCTGTTCGGTGGCCTCGTCGCGGCTGTCGAAGATGAATCGGTGGGCGTTGACGATCGCAGCCGGGCCCACGTACTGGCTGTTGCCCCAGTAGACGGGGCACGAGGTGGTGCACGCCGCGCAGAGGATGCACTTGGTCGTGTCATCGAAGCGCTCGCGTTGCTCGGCCGACTGGGGCCGTTCCTTGTAGCCGGGGTCGCCGCTGTTGATGAGGAACGGGAGCACCGAGCGGTACTGCGCGAAGAACGGCTCCATGTCGACGACGAGGTCCTTGATCACGGGGAGGCCACGAATGGCCTCGACGGTGATCACGCTGCCGTAGTCCTCGACGAGGGCCTGGCACGCCAACGCATTGGCCCCGTTGATGACCATGGCGTCGCTGCCGCAGACGCCATGGGCGCACGAGCGGCGGAACGTGAGCGTGCCGTCGTGGTGCCACTTGGCGGCGTGGAGCACGTCGAGAACAACGGAGCGGAATGCCTTGACCTGCACGTTGAACGTGTCCCAATGAGGCTTGGTGTCGCGCTCGGGGTCGTAGCGCTTGACCCGCAGTTCGACGTCGATCATGTCGGGCTTGGCCACCTTGGCCGGGGCCGAGGAAGGAGCGGAAACGCTCGCCATGTCAGTACTTCCTTTCCATGGGCTCATACGCCCCACCGATGACCGGCTTGTAGTCCAAGGTCAGGCTGCCGTCGGCCGACCGGGTGATGAGGGTGTGCTTCATCCAGTTGGCGTCGTCGCGATCGGGATGGTCGACGCGCATATGCGCTCCTCGGCTCTCGGGTCGAGCCGCAGCGCTCACGACAAGGGCCTCGGCCAAGTCGATGAGGTAGCCCAACTCCAGCGCCTCGGTGAGGTCGTAGTTGAACGTCTCGCCCTTGTCGTCGATGGACACTCGCTCCCACCGCTCGCGCAGCTCGGAGACGGTCTGGCGCACGGCGTCGAGGCTCTCCTGGCTGCGGAACACCGATGCCTTGTCCATCATCTCGTTCTGGAGCGTGGTGCGGATGTCGGCGACCTTCTCGCCCCCGCTTCCCGCCTTCATCCGCTCGATGCGGCTGCGGACCTCGTCCTCGACGCCCTTGGGCAGTTCCGGGACTTCGACGTCGGGCCGGCTGACGAACTCGGCCATCGCTCGTCCTCCACGCTTGCCGAAGACGACGATGTCGAGGAGCGAGTTGGTGCCGAGTCGGTTGGAGCCGTGCACGGAGACACAGGCGCACTCGCCGGCGGCGTAGAGCCCGGTGACGACCGTCTGCTCAGGGCCGATTACGACCTCGCCGTCGACGTTGGTGGGAATGCCGCCCATGGCGTAGTGGGCCGTCGGCTGGATCGGAATCGGGTCGACCTTGGGCTCGAGGCCCAGGTAGGTGCGCACGAAGTCGGTGATGTCAGGGAGCTTGGCGTCGATGAACTCGGGCGGGAGATGGGTGAGGTCGAGGTAGACGGCGTCCTTGTCGGGCCCGATGCCGCGACCCTCGAGGATCTCGGTCTGGATCGCTCGAGCCACCATGTCGCGCGGTGCGAGGTCCTTGACCGTCGGTGCGTAGCGCTCCATGAACCGCTCGTTCTCGCTGTTGCGAAGGATGCCGCCCTCGCCGCGAGCCGCCTCGCTCAACAGGATCCCGAGCTTGTAGATGCCGGTCGGATGGAACTGGAAGAACTCCATGTCCTGCATGGGGATGCCCCGGCGGTAGAGGAGGCCGGGTCCGTCGCCGGTGAGGGTGTGGGCGTTGGAGGAGACCTTGAACATCTTCCCGAAGCCGCCGCTGGCGAAGAGGCAGGCCTTGGTGCTGAAGACGTGGAGGTCGCCGGTGGCCTGCTCGTAGGCGATCACGCCTCCGACTCGCCGACCGCCGGCGCCGTCGTCGACGAAGGCGATGTCGAGCACCTGGAACTCATTGAAGAAGTTGACGTCGCGAGCCACGCACTGCTGGAACAGTGTCTGGAGGATCATGTGGCCGGTGCGGTCGGCGGAGTAACAGGCCCGCATCACGGGCGCCTCGCCGTGGTTCCGGGTATGGCCGCCGAATCGGCGCTGGTCGATCTTGCCCTCGGGGGTGCGGTTGAACGGCAGCCCGAAATGCTCGAGTTCGATCACGGCATCGATGGCCTCGCGGCACATGATTTCGGCCGCCGGCTGATCGACGAGGTAGTCACCGCCCTTGACGGTGTCGAAGAGATGCCACTCCCAGCTGTCCTCTTCGACGTTGGCCAACGCCGCGCACATGCCGCCCTGGGCGGCACCGGTGTGGGAACGGGTGGGGTACAGCTTGGTGATCACCGCGGTGCGGCACTTCCCGGCCGTCTCGATGGCCGCCCGGAGGCCGGCACCACCGGCACCGACGATCACCGCGTCGTAGCTGTGGTAGTGGACGTTCACGGTCGAATCCTGTCATCCGCCAGAGGTCGATGCGCAATCCCGCGAGTGGCCGCCGGGGTCATTCGCCGGATCGGATCTCGCACTCGTAGCGATTGGCCGCCGTGATCCCCCGACCCTCGAGCGACACCTCGATGTGAAGCGGGCCGTCGCAATCGGGAACCTCGAGGTCGAGGTCGCCGACGCGCACGCAGTCGTCGGCAGGCACGGCGCCGGTCCACTGCTGTCGATGTTCGCCGCCCTGCCACCGGGCTACGGCGTCGACCACGAGTTCGTCGATGGCCTCGCGGAGGTCAGAGACGACGTGGACCGCCAACCGCAGCCGCCGGCCGCGGGCGACCGTCGCCGGCGGCCGCTCGACGACCACGATCACGGGAGCGCAGGCGGCGCGGACGGCCTCGAGGGCGGCCTTCGGCCGGCCGGTATGGTCGACGACCGACGAGGAGAGCCGCGGAGCGCCGTCCCACCATCCCGACATGGCGAAACCTCCTGCGGGCCGGTACTTCAGGCGCCGGAGGGTTTCGATGTGGTGGCGCAGCACCGTCGCCTGGTACTCCTGGCTGGCGTCGCGCCATGCGGCGGCCGTCGGGAACTCGTACGGGTCGAGGCCACGGGATGAGAAGACGTCAGGCTCGAAGCCGTGGTGGCGTGACAGCGAGTCCCAATCGAGGTCGGGCCACGAGTCCCCGTCGATCAGAAGGTCGTTGTCGGGCACGGACCGGGTGCCGAACTCGCTGACGAAGCGTCCGAGCCTGGGCCACGACGCCAGCGCCTCGGGCAGGTCGCGCTCGTCGCCGTGGTACCACCCGAACCAGAGGTGGCTGTCGCCTGCGGGCACGCCGGAGTGGGCCACGACCGGCCGGGTGCGATCGGCTTTTTCGAGCGCTCGCCGCAGCGACGAGTCGAGCACCGTCTTGTTCCACCCGGGCCGGGCCAGCGTGGCCGCCACCCGCAAGGGCGCCCGCGGCGTGGGTCGGCCCCCGGGGGGTCCGTTGTCGACGGGGCCGGGTTCGTTGTGGCCGCACCACAGCGCGATCGAAGGGTGGTGGCCGAGCACGTCGACGGCCTCTCGAGCCTGTCGCACGGCTTGGCGGCGCACAGTGCGGGCATACGCCCACTGCAGCGGGAGGTCCTGCCAGATCAGCAGGCCGGCGCAGTCGGCCGCGGCGTAGAACTCGGGCCGTGCTGACGTGACCGCGGAGCCGGAGCAGATCGAGCCCGCTGTCGGTCGCCGAGCGGACCACTTGTTCGCAGTCGTCGGCCGTGGCGTCGGCCAAGCCCGGACGGATCGGACCCTGGTTGGCGCCCTTGACGAAGAGGCGTTCGCCGTTGACGGACAGCACCCAATCCTGCATCGCCACGTGCCGAAGGCCGGTCGTGACCGTGCGGGTGTCGCTGACTTCTTCGCTCGGCCCATCGCCGAGGACGATGTCGACCTCGACGTCGACGAGCTGCGCCGGCCCGAGCATCCGCGGCCACCAGAGTGCGGGTTGGTCGACCCCGACCCGCCACTCGACCCGGTTCTCGCCCGCAGCCAGCGCGTGTTGCTCCTCGGCGGCGATGACCCCGTCGATCGAGGTTCGCACGGTGGCGTGCGTCGGTCCGGACGAGTCGAGGACGGCTCGGAAGGACAACATCGCTCGTTCGGCGGTCGCCTCGCCGCACAGGACGCGGAGGCGCAGCATGCGCACGGGTCCGGACTCCTCGATCCGCACGTCCCGCCATACACCGCCGGGGTTCCACGCCGGGTCGACGTCGGCGCCGTGTTCGAACACGCCCGTCAGGTTGCGTTTTGCCGTCAGGTCGCTCGACCGCGCGCAGGTGATCTCGGCGGCGAGGACGTGGTCGGCTCGGTCAGCCAGGGTGTCGGTGATCTCGAAGGAGTGGGGAAAGAAGTAGCCCTCGGTGTCACCGAGATAGTTGCCGTCGAGCCACAGGTCGGCTTGGTAGAACACACCGTCGAGTGTCAGCCACCGCCGCTGGCCCGCGGCCAGACTCGCGGCGGTGAATCGACGCCGGGCGAGGAGAGGCCCGTCGCTGTCGGCGAAGGCAGGCTGGGACCGCCAATGTCCGGGAACGCGGAGATCGGCCCAATCGCCGTCGTCGAAGTCGGGGTCGGGATAGCCACGGCGGAGGCCTTCGTCGGCGATGGCGGCCCGCCACTCTCCCGCGAGATCCATGAGGCGCGTCAAGCTATCGGTCCATGGGCTGGTTCATCCTCGCGTTTGTCGTGGGGCTTCTCACCTTCGCCGCCGTCTACGACGCCGTAGCCCGCCGGCGGGGTTCCTACCGCCCGGCCTCGGAGTGGGACGCAGCCCGCGAGCGGCGCAAGGACCGGGGCCGGCCCTTCCGCGCCGGACAAAAGGACCGGCCTTCGCTGTAGGGTCCGAACATGTCTTCGCGTCCTGCCACCCTTGGTCAGCTGCGGGAATCCGGCTGGGAGTCGGTTCCGGTCAAAGAGGAGGTGCGGCGCAACGCCGCCCGCAAGATCGCGGCCGGTGAGCCGCTGGTCGACGGCATCCTCGGCTACGAGGACACGGTTCTCCCGCAGTTGGAGAATGCCGTCCTCGCCGGCCACGACGTGATCTTCCTGGGCGAGCGAGGTCAGGGCAAGACCCGCATGATCCGTTCGTTGACCGGGCTGCTCGACGAGTGGCTGCCGATCGTGGCCGGGTCGGAGATCCTCGACGATCCCTACAACCCTGTGTCGAAGCACGCACGTGACCTCATCGATCACAAGGGCGACGAGACGCCCATCGAGTGGGTCCACCGCGATGCTCGCTTCGGCGAGAAGTTGGCCACGCCCGACACCTCCATCGCCGACCTCATCGGCGAGGTCGACCCGATCAAGGTGGCTGAGGGTCGGTACCTCTCCGACGAGCTCACGTTGCACTACGGCCTCGTGCCCCGCACCAACCGGGGCATCTTCGCCATCAACGAGCTGCCCGACCTTTCTGAGCGCATCCAGGTCGGCCTCCTCAACGTGCTCGAGGAGCGCGATGTGCAGGTGCGCGGCTACAAGATCCGCCTGCCGCTCGACGTGATGCTCGTCGCCTCGGCCAACCCCGAGGACTACACCAACCGCGGTCGCATCATCACCCCCCTCAAGGACCGCTTCGGTGCCCAGATCCGCACCCACTATCCCCTCGACGTCGAGACCGAGCTCGAGGTGGTGCGCCAAGAGTCGGTCGCTCTCGAGGGACTCGGCGTCACGGTGCACGTGCCCGAGTTCATGGCCGAGATCGTCGCCACCCTGTCGCACCTCGCCCGCTCGTCGCCCCACATCAATCAGCGCTCCGGCGTGTCGGTGCGGCTCTCGATCGCCAACTTCGAGACGCTGGTGGCCAACGCCGCCCGCCGGGCCCTCCGTCTTGGCGAGAACGACGCCGTGCCCCGCGTTTCCGACCTCGACTCGCTGGTCTCGTCGACGGCAGGCAAGGTCGAGATCGAGTCGATCGACGAGGGTCGCGACGACCAGGTCGTCGAGCGGCTGCTCAAGGCGGCTGTCCTCACGGTCTTCAAGGACCGCTGCCCGATGGATCAGTTCCGCGACGCGCTCACCGCGTTCAGCGACGCCACCATCGTCCACGCCGGTGACGACATCTCGTCGTCCGACTACGTGTCCACGCTCAAGAATCTGCCCGCCCTGCGCGAACCGGTGCTGGCACTCGCTGGCTCGGAGTCGCCTGCTGCGCTGGCCTCGGCCGTCGAGTTCGTGCTCGAGGGGCTCCACCTCTCGAAGCGCCTGAACAAGGAAGCGGCGGGTTCCCGCGCCACCTATCGGGGTCGCTGACCCGAACCCCGCCTTCTGGGCGCATCTGTCCACCCTCCGGGTGGACAGATGCGCCCAGAAGGATCAAGGGGGTGCGGGCTGGCAGGTCTCGCAGGCATAGGCCCAGCGGCCCGACAGGTCCCAGCGCCGCACCTCGCTCCCACAGCGCCGGCAGCGCTCCTGCTTGTAGACCCACAGCGCCTCCCGGCGACCGATTCGAGACCGCGGCTTTCCGATCGTCTTGGGGTCGACGGTGATGATCACCTGGTCCTTGACGCCGTGGCGGAGCCAACCCACGAGGGTCGTCCACATCTCGTCGAACTGCTCCCGGGTGACCTGGTCGGCCGGGACCAGAGGATGGATGCCGGCGACATTGAGGATCTCGGCCCGGTAGACGTTGCCGACGCCGGCCAGCACGGACTGATCCATCAGCGCGGCGCCGATCGGGGTCTTGCGGCGCTGCAGCTTCTCCCACGCCCGGTCTGGGCGGGCGTCGCGGCGGAGCGGATCGGGGCCGAGCCGATCGACGATCGCTCGGCGGACGGACGGATCGATGAGCGCGCACTCGGTGGCGCCGATGAGGTCGACCGTGGCGTCGAGTCCGCTCATGCGCAGTCGCACGGTGTCGCGAGGCGGCGGTGGGGGCGGTTCGTGGCGCAGGAACTTGCCGAACAGTCCGAGGTGGACGTGGACGAGGTCGCCGCCGCCGAAGTCGTAGAACAGGTGCTTGCCGTAGGCCTCCACGTCGACGAGGACGCGTTCGTCGATCCGTGCCGCCCCGTCGGCGAATCTGCCCTGGGGCGACGATGCCGAGACCGGTCGACGGGCGAGGTCGCGGCGGTGGTCTTGGGCCAGTCGGTGGATGGTGTGGCCTTCGGGCATCGCAGCCAGGATGGACCGTCGCCCGGCGATGCAGGGAATCGACCGGCGCAGGAGCGGAACGACGGCCCCGGACCTAGGGTGCGTGAATGCCTCGCCGGTACAACTACAGCCGCTGGGACGGCACGCAGGTCGGCTTCGAGATGGATGCCGACGACATCCTGGCCGAGCTGACGAACGACATCCTCTACAACGGGGACGTCAACAGCGCCCTCCGTCGGATGATGCAGCAGGGTTTCCGCGATCAGAACGACCAGCGGGTCCAGGGGATGCGCGAGCTGCTCGAGAAACTGCGCCGTCGCCGCAAGGACCAACTCGAGCAGTACGACCTCGGCGGCGCGTACGACGACATCGCACAAGAGCTGCGCGATGTCGTCGACCAGGAGCGCCAGTCACTCGAAGAACTCCAGGAAGAGGCCCGCCAATCCGGTGACCAGCGCCGCCAGGAGATCACCGACGAGGTGACGCAGGAGCGCCGCATGCAACTCGACCTCCTGCCCCCCGACCTTGCCGGACAGGTCAAGGAGCTGCAGAACTACGAGTTCACCTCCAGCGAGGCGCGCGAGAAGTTCGACGAGTTGCTCGACAAGCTCCGTCAGCAGCTGATGCAGAGTCAGTTCAACCAGATGGCCGGCGCGCTCCAGAACATGGACGAGGGCCAGATGCAGCGCATGAAGGACATGATGAGCGGGCTCAACGAGCTGCTCGAGATGCGCGAGCAGGGCCAGGACACCGACGCCAAGTTCCAGGAGTTCATGGAACGTTTCGGCGACTTCTTCCCCGACAACCCGGCCGACCTCGACGAGCTGCTCGAGTCGATGGCCCAGCAGATGGCTGCCGCCCAGGCGATGATGAATTCGATGACGCCCGAGCAGCGTCAACAGCTCCAGTCGTTGATGAACCAGCTCATGGAGGACATGGACCTCCGGTGGCAGATGGATCGGCTGTCGCAGAATCTCCAGCAGGCCTTTCCGCAGGCGGGCTGGGATCGCCGGTACAACTTCTCGGGTCAGGACCCCCTCAACATGGCCGAGGGCGCCCAGCTGATGAACGAGCTGGGTGACATCGACCAGCTCGAGAACCTCCTCCGTCAGGCCAACAATCCGGGCGCACTCGCCGACGTCGACATCGACCGGGCGCGTGACCTGCTCGGCGATGAAGGCGCGCAGTCGCTCGAACGGTTGTCGCAGATGGCCAAGCAACTCGAGGAGGCCGGTCTCATCGAGAACAAGGAGGGCCGGCTCGAGCTGACCCCGCGCGGGATGCGCAAGATCGGCCAGAACGCGCTCTCCGACCTCTTCTCCAAGCTCACCAAGGACAAGATGGGTCGCCACCAGATCGACCCGCACGGCGTCGGCCACGAGCGCTCGTACGAGACCAAGCCCTACGAGTTCGGTGACCCGTTCAACCTCCACATCGAAAAGACGGTGCGCAACGCGATCTCGCGGGCGGGCGGTGGCACCCCGGTGCACCTGTCGCCTGAGGACTTCGAGATCGAGCGCACCGAGACGCTGACTCGCACGTCGACGGTGCTCATGCTTGACCTGTCGTTGTCGATGCCGATGCGCGACAACTTCCTCGCCGCCAAAAAGGTGGCGATGGCGCTGCATTCGCTGATCTCGTCGCAGTATCCACGCGACTTCCTCGGCATCGTCGGGTTCTCCGAGGTGGCTCGCGAACTCAAGCCGGAGCAGCTCCCCGAAGTGTCGTGGGACTTCGTCTACGGGACCAACATGCAGCACGGCTTCCAGATCAGCCGCCGTCTGCTCGGCCGCCAGACCGGCACCAAGCAGATCATCATGATCACCGACGGCGAGCCGACTGCCCACATCATGAGAAATGGCGAGGTGTTCTTCAACTATCCGCCCGTCCGCGAGACGGTCGACGCCACGTTGGCCGAGGTCAACAAGCTGACTCGCGACGGCATCAAGATCAACACGTTCATGCTCGACGCGACGTCGTACCTTCGCGACTTCATCGAGAAGCTGACGCGGATGAACGGCGGGCGGGCGTTCTTCACCACGCCGGAGAACCTCGGCGACTACGTGCTCGTCGACTTCATCGAGCACAAGCGAACCCTCCGTTCCCAGGGCGGCCGCCGAGCCGGTTAGTCGGTCCGCCGCCGCATTCTTCGTCGCCCGACGGCGACGGCGAGTGCCAGCGCAGCGGAGACGCCGACCAGCGCGACAGTGCCGATCGAACCCCGCCTGGATGACGCCACCACCAGTGCCGGTTCTCGAGGCGGAGGGGCGACGACCAGGCCGGCGGGCGCGGCCACCAGCAGCCCAGGGGGGCCGGAGACGGCGCGCACGAGAAAGGCGATCCGCTCGGGCCCGATGAGCGGCACGACCCGAGCCGACATCTTCCAGGCGGGATTGATGCGGAGGGCGTAGACGACCGTGGGTCGGGGATCGAGGACGACGGCCACCACCGGCGCGGCCTCTGTGAGGCCGGCCGTCGTGATCAGGTAGGGCTTGTCGAAAGGCTGGGCGTCGACCGGTCCCGGACCCGGGTCGGTCAGGTCGAAGGTCTCGGGGGCGACGAGGGCCACTGAATGCTCGGACTCGGCCTCGTGGGCCTCCGCGACGAGGCTTCCGTCGGCGAGCCGCCGGGGCAGCCGGCGGATCCCGCCGTCCGTGCCGAGGGCGAGCACGGCGACGGCGTAGTCCTGGCCGCGGTCTCCGGGTGGCACGCCGAACGCTCGGAGAGCGACGTCGGCGCCCTCGGCCGGCGAGAGGTCGGGTCCGGCCTCGGCTCGGTCGGACTCCCAGCGGAGGTCGACGGCGCGAGCGGGCACGAGGACGAGGCCTCCGACGACGCACGGGAGTTCGAGAGGAAGACAGCCCAAGAACCCGGGGTCACGGAGCGGAAAGAAGATGCCCTGGCGGGGTAGGCCACGGGCGACGAGCGAAGCGAACGGTGCGAACCCTCGCTGGGTGTCACCGGGCGTCGTCGACACGGTCGTCGTCGTCGGCCGGATGGTGGCCTTCGTGCGCACCGGCCCCGTGATCGTCGTCGTCGGTTTGGTCGTCGGTTCGGTTGTCGGCGTCGGGGTCGGCGGTGCCGTCGTCGGCGCCTCGGTGGTCTCGGTCTGCCCGCTTGCCGCTGGCGAACCGAGCGTGCTCACGGCGACGAGGGCGAGTCCGGCGGCGACGCCGATGGCCCGCCCTCGACGAAATCGGCTCACGTTTCCTCGGCGAAGGGCTCGAGGGCCCGACGGTTGCGTCGCACCATCGCCGTGCCCCCCGGCTCGAGGCCGACTTTCTCGTAGAACGGACGGACGTCGGCGTCGCAGGCGAGGTCGACTTGGTACAGATGGCTCAACTGGTCGAGGAGACGATCCATCAATTCGGTGCCGATCCCCCGCTCCTTCCAGCCCGGGAGCACTTCGACCAGCGGGATCGATGCCGCCAACAGCCCGTCGGATATCGCGGTCGCGAATCCAACCACGCGATCGCCGGTGAGGTCGACGGCGACGGTGCAGCGGTAGCTACGACGAAGGTGATCGAGGAGGGTGGCGGCGCTCGGCCGCACCGGCCAACCGACGAAGAAGCCGTCGAGTTGCTCCCACCGCAAGCCGGTCGCCGAGGTCAGGTACTCGATACGCACGCCGGTGAACGGTAGTTGTCCCAGGGAAATCAGGGATTTTCGGCAACTTCCACTTGCATCGGGGCCGAGAACGGGGGATGATCACACCGTTGTAATTACATCGGTGCTATAGCCGACTGAGGGGAGGCCCACCGATGGAGCTCACACTCCACAAGTTCATGCAAGAGGATCGAGGTTGGCAGCTGCAGGCCAACTGCCTCGGCGTCGATCCCGATCTGTTCTTCCCCGAGCGGGGCGCCTCGACCCGTGAGGCCAAGGAGGTGTGCCGGGGCTGCGTCGTGCGCGACGAGTGCCTCGAGTACGCGTTGGCCAACGGCGAGAAGTTCGGCATCTGGGGTGGGATGAGTGAACGGGAGCGGCGCCGCATTCGTCGAGCCCGTGCCCTGGCCCGCCGGGGCGGCGCAGCAACGGCGTAGGTATCGCAGTGGCTTCACGGCGACGGAGGGTCGATCCACGACTCGACCTCTCTGCCCGCCTGCTCACCAAATCTTCCCCCGTCGAGGCCCGCCTGTGAAAGGCGGGCCTCGATCGTTTGATCAGCCGAGACGTCGAGGCGCGACCACCGCGATGCGGGTAGCGCGGCGAGTACCGACGCCGGTATCAGGCCCACGAGTTCGGCCCGGGCCACCCCCGCCCTCGCCGCGACGGCATCGAAGGCAACATCGGGGCCGATGAGGTCGGGCCGCACCAGGTTGCACGACACCTGGACCTGATCGCCGACCTGGAGTCCGAGGGTCCGGAGGTGTGGCGTGCGGATCTCGGCCGCCACCCGACGGGCGTCGGCGAGCGTGGCGGGCGGCGAAAGCCAGAGGTTGTAGGCGACCAGGAGGGGCCTGGCCCCCACGCAGGTGATGCCCGCGGTCGGGTGGGGCGTGCGTTCGTCGGCGCCGTGACGGCGGACGTCGGGGAGGCTGCGTTCGGGTCCGTAGGCCAAGCAGGGCACGCCCAACGAGGCTTCGACCCGATGGATGAAGCGGTCGCGGACGGCGACGGCGTCATCGACTCCGTGCCCGGCCAGAGGGACGAAGGGCACGACATCGACGGCGCCGAGCCGGGGGTGGACTCCCGTGTGGCCGCGCAGGTCGATCTGGGCCACCCCGGCGGCGACGACGTCGAAGGCGGCCGACTCGACATCGGGTCCGGCGAGGGTGAGCACCGAGCGGTGGTGGTCGGCGTCGAGGTGGACGTCGAGCAGGTGGTCGCCGGCCGCAGCCGCGACCAGCGCCACGATGTCGTGGCGCCGGCCCTCGCTGATGTTGATGACGCACTCGAACATGACGGACCGACGTTATTGGTCACGGTCGTACAGTCGCCGTGTGGAGATTGGCCTGGCCCTACCCCAGTACGACTACGTCGAGCCCGAACGATGGTCGAGGGTGGTCGACCACGCGACCACGGCCGAGCGCCTCGGTTTCGCCTCGCTGTGGCTCGCCGATCACCTCTTTCTCGACGTGACGAAGTACGGGGCGCCGCCGGGGTCCCACTTCGGACTCGATCCGCTCGTCGCGCTCGGCGCGCTGGCCCGATCGACGGCCTCGATCACACTGGGGACGCTTGTGTTGTGCGCGCAACTCCGTCCGCCCGAACTCCTGGTGCGCCAACTCGACACCCTTCGTCGACTCTGTGGGGACCGACTCGTCCCCGGCGTCGGAGCCGGGTGGAACGAGCCCGAATATGTCGCCGCCGGGGTGGAATTCGCTCGACCAGGGGTGCGACTCCAGCAGATGTCCGACCTCCTCGACCTTCTGGCCAGTTGGAACTTCCCCCGGCTGGCCGGCGGGAAGGGCGATCGATTCCTTGACGTGGTGGCGGCCAAGGCCGACGCGTGGAATGCAGCGTGGATCTGGACGCCGGAGGCCTATCGAGACCGAGCCCTCGCGCTGGATCGGGCCTGCGAACGCATCGGCCGCGACCCCGCCTCGGTGCAACGTTCTTTGGCCTTGTTCACGTTGGTCGGCGAGGACCGAGCGCGACCTCGAACAGCGGTACCGGCGCCTCCAGGCCTCGACCCTCCCTGGGGTGGCAGAAAAGTCTCTCGAAGAATGGAAAGCCGGACGGTTGGTCGGCACCGTAGAAGAGGTGCGTGCGCAGTTGGCACGCTGGCGTTCCCTCGGAGTCTCGACCTTTGTGGCCGGGACCGGAGCGCTACCGTTTACTGGCACCGACCCCGACGACCTCGAACTCGTGGCGTCGGCTCTTCTCTAGGAGTCCCATGTTCGGCCTCGGAGCACCTGAGCTGTTGATCATCCTTGTCGTCGTCCTCGTTCTGTTCGGCGGCGCCAAGCTGCCGAAGCTGGCCCGGTCGCTCGGCCAAGCCAAGAACGAATTCGAAGCCGGCACCCGTGAGGGCGAGCGCGAGGAGCCGCAGGAAGCGAAGAAGCGGGAGGCCTGAGCCTCCCGCTTCACGCAAAATTTCGGCCGACCCGCCCGGCAACAACCCGGCGGGTTCAGCCGCGAACGGCCGCCTGGAGTCGGCGCTGGCGCAGGATCCGGCGCCGCTCGCGCTCGGAGGTCCCGCCCCAGACCCCGTGGTCGATGCGATTGCGGAGCGCATACTCGAGGCATTGTTCGCGCACGGGGCACGAGGCGCAGAACCTGCGGGCGACGTCGACGCCAACCCCATCGCTCGGAAAGAACGTCGAGGGCGGCTCGTCTCGACACTTGCCTCGTCCCATCCATTCGGTATCCATGTGCGTCACCTCTTTCCCCCTTAGACGCTCGGCGGCGGCAAAAGGTTCCGGCCTGCCAGTTGTACGGAGTTGGGGCTGGGGACGGATTGGCCGCCGGTCGGGGAAGAATGTTCCCGTGGCTGACCGTGACGACACCTCGCCCTACGAGCCGGCGGCGGCGTCTCCACCGCCTTGGTCGCTCGAACCCGAGCCCGAGCGGTCGCCCTTTGCCCGCCCGTCCCAGGCCGAGTCCCGTCCGCCGGCTCCGCCGTGGGTCACGCCCCCGACGGGCGGCGCCTACGCGCCTCCGACGCCGCCCTTGCCCTCGGCCCCGGCGTCCGCAGTCGGGCCGTCTCCCGCCGGCCCATCCCGTCGGGGCTGGGTCGCAGTGGCCGTCGTCGCCGCCCTGATCGGTGCTGTCGTCGGCGCCGGCGCCTACGGCGCGGTCGACAACGTCCGCTCCGGAGACACCGTAGGTCGGTCGACGGCCTCGCCGACTCGGGTCACGATCCCCAGCGGCCCCAACGTCTCGCTGGCCGGACCGGCCCTCGACATCCAGGCCCTGCTGAACAAGATCCAACCCTCGGTCGTCGCCATCGGGGTGGAGAGTTCGTCGTCGCGGGGGGCGGGAACCGGCGTCATCCTGACTGCCGACGGCGAAGTGCTGACCAACAACCACGTGGTCGAGGGGGCGACGTCGATCGACGTGACCCTCAACGGGGAGAGCGTGGCCCGTCCCGCCGACCTGGTGGGCACCGACGCGGCGGCCGACCTCGCGCTGGTCAAGATCCGTGGGGCCAAAGACTTGCCCGTGGCCGAACTCGGTGACTCGGGCGCGGCTCGGGTGGGCGACGAGGTGGTCGCCATCGGCAACGCGCTCGCACTCCCTGGCGGACCGACGGTGACCCTCGGCATCATCTCGGCCAAAGACCGCACGCTGGCCGAGGCCGGCCTCGACGGGCTCATCCAGACCGACGCCGCCATCAATCGCGGCAACTCTGGCGGCCCGCTCGTCAATGCGTTCGGTCAGGTGATCGGGATCAACACGGCCGTCATCCGAGGCGGGGGGAGCGAGGCCGAGGGGATCGGCTTGGCCATCGCCATCGACACGGCCAAGCCGATCATCGAGGCGCTCCGCTCGGGCGGGGTCAGCGTCGCTGACCGGGCGTTCCTCGGCGTGAGTACCCAAGACCTCACGCCTGACATCAAGGACAACATCGGCACGTTGGCCGACGTGGGTGCGGTCGTCGCCGACGTGGTGGGAGGTTCGGCGGCCGACGGCGCCGGTCTGCGCCGTCTCGACGTCATCGTCACCATCGACGGTCGGAAGATCACCAACGCAGTCAACGTGGGCTCGAGCATCCGCACGAAGAAGCCGGGCGACACCGTCACCATCGAGTACTACCGGGGCGACGAGAAGCGCACGACGACGGCCACGCTCGGACAGCGCCCGGCGGGGCAGAACTGACGGCCCGGTAGTCTGTGGTCATGTCGCAGATGACCACCGAACCGGAAGCCTCCCAGCCGCCGCGCGGCCACGTCCGGGTGGTCTACCTCGGGCCGGTCGCCCCCCACTGGGATGTCCACGCCGAGTTCGGCGATCGGACGATGGTCGAGGAGTTCCGTCAGCGGGTCATGGCCCGACTCCTGCTCCTGCCGCCCCACGACCCCCAATTTCGCCGCAATCGCGAGCGGGTCGTCCGTGACGCCGAGCGCGAAAACCTCTACCTCGAGTGGGACCTTGGTCTCCCCGAGGAAGAGCCCGCTGCGTCGGCTGGCTGACGCCGTCCGTGGCCGCCGTCGGCATTGACCTGGGCGGTACCAAGATCTACGGCGTCCGGCTCAAGGGTGAGGCCGTGGCCTCGGAAGCGAAAGCGAAGACTCCCTCTCAGGGCGGCCCCTTGGGTGTCGTCGACGCCATCGTCGGCGTCGTCAACGACCTCGGGTTCGGCGCTGGTGACACCGTCGGGATCGGCGCCCCCGGGGTCGTCGACGCCGAAAAGGGCGTGGTGCGCGCCGCCCCCAACCTGCCGGGGTGGATCGAGCCGTTCGGCTTGGGTGCAGCGCTGTCCGAGGCACTCGGTGTCGATGCGGTGGTGGTCGAGAACGACGTCAACGCCGGCATCTACGCCGAGTCACGGCTCGGGGCGGGCAAGGGCGCTGACGAACTGCTCGGCATCTTCGTCGGGACCGGCGTGGGCGGCGCACTCGTCCTCGACGGCAAGCTTCGCCGGGGCACAACAGGCTTGGCCGGCGAGCTCGGCCATGTGATCGTCCAGCCCGACGGTCGAGTGTGTGGTTGCGGTGGCCGGGGTCATCTCGAGGCGTACGCCGGGCGGGCGGGGATGGAGCGCCGGGCCCGCGAGCTCGAAGCCGAGGGTTCCGACACCGTGCTCGTCGACATCGCCAAGTCGAAGCGGATGACGTCGAGTGTGTGGGCCAAGGCCCTCGCCGCCGGAGACCAACTGGCGATGGATCTGATCGACGAGGCCGTCGGGGCGCTCGGGCGAGCGATCGCCGCCGCTGTCCTCACCATCGACCTCGATCTCGTGGTTGTCGGTGGGGGATTGGCCGACCGACTCGGACCGGGGTTCGTGGGTCGGGTCGAGCAGGCCGCCCGGAGCGAACTCTTCGCCGGGAGCTCACCCGTACGGGTTGTCTCGGCCGCGTTGGGTGACCAGGCCGGCGCCGTCGGGGCCGCGCTCCTCGCCGCTCGCTGAGCGTTCACCCTCAGTCCAGCCCCACGCCATCAGCCATCCATCGGCGCGTGGATAGGGTGAGACCGATGGCACCCTGGCCCGAGCCGGATTCGTCGGGCGAGCCGGTCGGCGTCGACCTGGCCGACAGCCCGCTGCGGTTCATCAACCGCGAGCTTTCGTGGCTCGACTTCAACGAGCGGGTGTTGTCGCTGGCCGAAGATGCGTCCGAACCGCTGTTGGAGCGGGTCAAGTTCCTGGCCATCTACAGCACCAACCTCGACGAGTTCTTCCAGGTTCGAGTGGCTGCGCTCAAGGACCAACTCGCGGCCGGCCTCTTGGCCACCGCCCGCGACGGCATGAGTCCGCTCGAGCAACTGCGCACCATCCGCCAGCGCGTCGGTGAACACCTGGCCCGGCTGTCCAAGGCGTTCCTCGCCGGCATCGTTCCCGACCTGGCCTCCGTGGGGATCCGACTTTCGGACTGGGACAGCCTCGACGACGACGACCGCAACTACCTGGTCGAGGTCTTCGAACAGCGGATCTTCCCCGTGCTCACGCCGTTGGCCGTCGACCCCGGGCATCCCTTCCCCCATATCTCCGACCTGTCCCTCAACCTGGCCGTCATCGTCCGCGACCAGGCCAGCGGCGAGCGCCGCTTTGCCCGGGTCAAGGTGCCCCAGCTCCTGTCCCGCTTCGTGGTCCTGCCCGACGGCGAGCGCTTCGTTCCCCTCGAACAGGTCATCGCTGCCCACCTCGACCGACTCTTCGCCGGCATGGTCGTCGAGAGCCACTTCGCCTTTCGGGTCACGAGAAACGCTGACCTGACCCTCGACGAGGAGGAGGCCGACGACCTCCTCGCCGCTGTCGAGATGGAGCTGCGCCGCCGTCGGCGGGGCCGGGCCGTCCGCCTCGAGATCGACACGGCGATGACGGCCGAGATCCGCGACCTCCTGCTGCGCGAGCTCCAGTTGTCGCCGAGCGACGTCTACGTCGTCGATGGCCCCCTCGACCTCGGTGGACTGTGGTCGGTCTACGACCTCGAACGGCCCGAGCTCAAGGACGAACCGTGGGTACCCACCACCCAGGCCCGCCTGATGGGGGACGACGACAGTCCCGTCGATCTCTTCGCCGTGATTCGTGACGGCGACGTACTCGTCCACCACCCGTATGACTCCTTCACGGCCTCGGTCGAGGCCTTCATCAAACGGGCCGCGGCCGACCCCGACGTGCTCGCCATCAAACAGACGCTCTACCGGACCTCGGGTGACAGCCCCATCGTGAAGTCGTTGATCAGGGCCGCCGAGCGGGGCAAACAGGTCGCCGTCCTGGTCGAGGTCAAAGCGCGGTTCGACGAGCAGGCCAACATTGCGTGGGCCAAAGCGCTCGAAGACGCAGGCGTCCACGTGGTCTACGGCTTGGTCGGCCTCAAGACGCATTCGAAGACGGCGCTGGTGGTACGTCAAGAGGGCGACACGATCCGTCGCTACATCCACATCGGGACCGGCAATTACAACCCGAAGACGGCCCGGCTCTACGAGGACGTGGGGCTGCTCACCGCCGATCCTGCCCTGGGTGCGGACCTCACCGATCTGTTCAACTTCCTCACCGGCTATAGCCGTCAGTCCACCTTCCGCAAGATCATGGTCGCCCCGCTCGACCTGCGGTCCCGAATGATCGGCCTCATCGAGGCCGAGGCGGCAAAGGGCACCGAAGGACGAATCATTCTCAAGATGAACGGCCTCGACGACCCGCCCGTCATCGACGCCTTGTATGAGGCGTCGCAGCGGGGCGTGGCCATCGACCTCATCATCCGGAGCATCTGCTGTCTGCGACCGGGTATCCCCGGACTCTCCGAGTCGGTACGAGTTCGCTCGATCGTGGGTCGCTACCTCGAGCACTCCCGGGTGTTCGCGTTCGGCTCCGGTGACGACCGTCGTTGGTTCATCGGGTCGGCCGATCTTCGGGCCCGCAACCTCGACCGGCGGATCGAAGTCGTCGTACCGGTCGAGGCGGCCCCACTCACGGAGCGCCTGCAGGAGATCGTCGAGGCCAACCTCGAGGATCGCACGTTGGCCTGGACCCTCGACAGCGACGGAAACTGGCACCCGCCGATCGGGGGCGGCCACGACGGCGGTGGAGCCCACCTCCGGCTCCAGCAGGACGCCCTACGGCGGTCCCGGCCGTGGCAAGAACCCGAAGACATGCCGTGACTTCGCCCGGCCGGACATGACCGAGCGCAACGAGGCCGGCGAGGTGCGGGCGGCCGGCGGCGTCGTGTGCCGCTTCGGCGAGTCGGGCGTCGAGGTCCTGCTCATCCACCGTCCGCAGTTCCAGGATTGGACGATTCCCAAGGGCAAGGTCGAACCCGGCGAGTCCGACGCCGAGGCCGCCCGGCGCGAGGTCGAGGAGGAAACCGGCATTTGCGGGACGCTGGCCGAGGAGTTGCCGTCAGTGCGCTGGACCGATCACGCCAATCGCCCGAAGGTGTCGCGGTACTGGCGGCTCGTCCCTGACGACCCCGAGGCGGCCCGACCCCGAAACGAAGTCGACGCCGTCGTCTGGCTTTCGATCGACCTGGCCATGGCCCGCCTCACCTATCCACGCGACCGAGCGGTGCTCGCGCCGCTCAGGAACCTGGAGCAGACTTCTTCGAAATGACGCTGCTCCTGGTGCGCCATGCGGTGGCCATGGCTCGCCACAATTGGACCGGACCCGACGCCTCTCGCCCGTTGACGGCCCGAGGCGCGCTGCAGGCCGAGCGGCTGGTGCACTCGCTCGGCCCGTTCGAGGTGCAGCGGATCCTCTCTTCTCCTGCCGTCCGGTGTCTCGACACCGTCGATCCGCTGGCCTCCCAACTCGGCCTGCCCGTCGAGCACCTCGACGCCCTCGCCGAAGGAATGGGCACGGCGGCGGCGCCGCTGGTCGCCGATCTCGATGGCGTCACCGTCGTCTGCACGCACGGTGACGTCGTTCCCGAGCTCCTCGGCGCACTCGTGCCAGAGGCCATGTTCGACGGCGACCCGCGCGTCGGCAAAGGCCTGCGCTGCGCCAAAGCATCGACCTGGGTGCTCGAGAGCGACCGCAAGCCCCGCTACCTTCCGGCGCCCGAGTGATCCGTCGCGACCGCCTCCGGCTGGCGGCCATCGATCTCGGGTCGAACTCGTTCCACCTCGTCGTCGTGGATGCTCATCCGGACGGCTCCTTCGACACGTTGGTGCGAGACAAAGAGATGCTTCGCCTCGGTGACGTGGTCACCCGCACGGGCACGATTCCGGTCGCCGATGTCGACCGCGTGGTCGAGACGTTGCGACGCTTCGCCACGATGGCCGAGAACGCGGGCGCCGTCGAGATCGTCGCCTGTGCCACCAGTGCAATCCGGGAGGCCGACAACTCGGCCGCGATCGTCGACCTCATCGCCGAGGAGACCGGTATCAACGTTGAGGTCATCAGCGGCCGACACGAAGCGAGGCTGATCTTCGCCGCCGTCCGCACGAGCCTGGCCATCGATCCCGGCCCTGCGGTCTGCTTCGACCTCGGCGGCGGCAGCCTCGAGATCATGGTGGGTGACAACGCCGGCCTCCTCTGGTCGACGAGCGTCCATCTCGGAGTCGCCAGGTTGGCGGCGACGTTCGTCGAGAGCGATCCTCCCTCCCCGGGTGCACTGCGCCGGCTGCGTGCCCATGTCGCCGACGTGTTGGTGCCGGTGGCCCAAGCGGTGGCGCCGTTCGACCCGAAGATGATGATCGGGACCAGCGGCACGTTCCTCGATCTCGCCCGGATGGCGAGCGCGGCCCGGGGCGGTGGTGTGCCGCAGTCGGTCAACCAACTCGTGACCGCCCGCAAGGACTTCGAGTCCATCCACGAGCGCCTGATCCAGACCAACGAGGCCGGCAGAGCCAGGTTGGCCGGACTCGATGGGCGTCGGGCCGGACAGATCGCAGTGGGGTCCCTCATCCTGCTCACGGCGATGCGCGTCTTCGGCTTCGACGAGATGATGGTCGGCGAGTGGGCGCTGCGCGAGGGCATCGTGCTCGACGCCATCCGCCATCACGAGGTCGCCGAGTGGACCAACGACGGCGAAGCCATCCGGAGGTCGTCGGTGTTGGGTTTGGCGCGACGCTGCAACGTCGACGAGGCCCACGCCGCCCAGGTGGCTCGTCTGGCCCGCGCGCTGTTCGACCAGACCATCCCGTTGCACCACCTGCCCTCGAGCGACGGGGAGTTGCTCGAGCACGCGGCCTGGCTCCACGACATCGGCGAGCACGTGGCCGTCGAGAGCCACCACAAGCACACCGCCTACCTCATCGAGCACGGAAAGCTCCGAGGCTTCTCGCCCGACGACGTCGCGGCGCTGGCCACACTCGGCCGCTACCACCGGCGCAACGACCCAAAGACCTCGTTCGAGCCCTTCGGCCGGTTGTCGTCCGAGCGCCGGTCACAGGTGCTCCAGTTGCTGTCACTGCTCCGGTTGGCCGACGGTCTCGATCGGGGGCACGCCTCGGCCGTCGACGGGGTGGATGTCGAGCTCCACGGCGATCGGGCCCGTTTGGTGGTTGCCGCGGGCAGCGACATCGACCTCGAGGTTTGGGGCGTTCGCCGGAAGCGGGAATTGTTCGAGCGGCTCTTCGGGCGCGCGCTCGACGTGGTCGCCGCTGACCATCCGACCATGCTGCGTCCATGAGCGAAGGCGAACTTCGACGGTCGTTCCACGACGACCTCTACGACGTGCGCCGTCGGGTCGAGGCGATGGCGGCTGTCGTGGTGGTCGGCATCGCCGATGTCACCGTCGCCCTCCTCGACGGCGACCTCCAGCGGGCGGCGCAGGTCGTCGCGGCCGACGGCGAGATCGACCGCCTCTATCCGACGATCGAGGCCGACGTGTTCCACCTCGTGGCCACGCAAGCGCCCGTGGCGAGAGACCTCAGGTTCCTGATGGCCACGCTCCGGGTGGCAATGGAGATCGAGCGTTCGGGCGACTTGGCCGCGTCGGTCGGTCGTCGCGTCCCGACCCTCGATCCGTCGGCCCTGACCTCGCCGGTGCGAAGTCTCCTCGCCGAGATGGGAGCGCGGGCGGAGCAGATGTTCACTCAGGCCGCCGCTGCCTATGCCAGCCTCGACGCCGATGGGGCTCGTGCGCTCCCGGCCGAGGACGACGCGATGGACGAACTCCATCGCCGACTGTTGGGCGAGTTGTTCGCCTCGTCTCCAACCCACATCGGATCGACGGTCGACCTCGGACTCATTGCGCGCTTCTACGAGCGAATCGCCGACCACGCCGTCGTGATGGCGGAACGCGTCGGCTTCGTCGTCGATGGCGAAATGAATGCTTCGGACGCCGACGAGCAAGGGTGGAGGCCATGACCCCGCCCCTTCCCCTGGAGTTCGTGCAGTCGGCGACCGACGTCAAACAACTTCCGGCCGCAGTCCACGAGGTAGCCGTGGTCGGCCGCTCCAACGTCGGCAAGTCGTCGCTCATCAACGCCGTCGCCGCCCGAAAGAAGTTGGCCCTCGTCTCCAACACCCCAGGTCGGACCCGGCTGTTGAATCTCTTCGCGCTCAAGAAACCGCCCGGGGTCGGCACGCTGATGGACCTGCCCGGCTACGGCTATGCGGCGGCGTCGAAGACCGAGCGAGCGAAGTGGCAGGGCATGATCGAGACCTATCTGCTCAGTCGCCAGGGGCTGGACATGATCGTGGTGCTCGTCGACGGCGAGATCGGGCCGACGAAGCTCGACCTCACCATGCTCGAGTGGGCCGCGGCCAACGACCTGCCCCATTCGATCGTTGCGACCAAGGAGGACAAGGTCAAGGCCATGCAGCGCGAGCGGCGACGGGCTGAGGTTGCTTCGAAGTGCGGTCGCGGGCCCGACGAGGTGCTGTGGGTCAGCGCCGCGAAAGGTTCGGGGCTCGACGTTCTACGAGGACGACTCTTCGGCTGGATGACCGGGGTCGGTCAGCCGAACCGGCCAGTGATGTAGTCGTCGGTCCGCTGATCGCGGGGCGACGTGAAGATCGTGTTGGTCGCGCCCGTCTCGACCAGCACGCCGGTCCGCGACCCGTTGTCGTCGACCTCGGCGGTGAAGAACGCCGTCACGTCGGAGACCCGGGCCGCCTGTTGCATGTTGTGAGTGACGATGACGATCGTGTACTGCTCCTTGAGTTCACACATCAGTTCCTCGATGCGGATCGTGGCGATCGGGTCGAGGGCAGAGCACGGTTCGTCCATGAGGATGACCTCCGGGCGCACGGCGATGGCGCGGGCGATGCACAGCCGCTGCTGTTGACCGCCGGAGAGCGAGAAGGCGCTCGCCTTGAGCTTGTCCTTCACCTCGTCCCACAGGGCGGCCTGGCGGAGCGACTCCTCGACGACCTCGTCCATCTTGCGATCCTTCAGGCCGTTGACGCGGGGTCCGAAGGCGACGTTGTCGAAGATCGACTTCGGGAACGGGTTCGGCTTCTGGAAGACCATTCCGATCCGTCGGCGAACTTCGATGGGGTCGACCTTGGGGGCGTAGAGATCTTGGCCGTGATAGGCGATGCGCCCCTCGACCCGCGTACCGGGGATGAGGTCGTTCATCCGGTTCAGGCAGCGAAGAAACGTGCTCTTGCCGCAGCCGGACGGGCCGATCAACGCCGTGATCTGCCGGTGACCGACCCGCAAGTTGACATTCCGCAGCGCCTGGGACGACCCGTAGAAGAACTGCAGGTCGGAGACCTCGAAGACGGGGTCGGTGGCCGAAGGGTCGTTCTCGAGGCCCGGCTCGTCGAGCGGCGTCGGACGGCTTACCTCGTCGGGCGTGGCGGTCATTGCCTCGGGCACCCCCTGATCTTGCCCTGCGGTCGGGAGGGGCTCAACCACGCTGACGCGATGACGTGGGGTTTCGCGGCGGTCGAGGCGTTCTTTCACCCCTTGTTCACCTGCCGTCCACCTTGGCGACGAGAGGCGGTCAGCGACGGTGGATACGTTGCCGGACATGAACCCCCGAATTCCCACTCCGCTCGCCCGGCTGGTCGCCGTGGTGGCGGCCCTGATGCTGCTCGGTACTGCCTGCGGCGGCTCGAACAAGGCAAGCGACGCCAGCGGCGATTCCACCGGCACCCCATCGGACGAGAAGGCGCTCACCGCCACCCTGAACGCTTCTGGGGCCACCTTCCCGCAGGCGTTCTACGAAGAAGTCATTGCTGCCTACAACGAGGGCCTGCAACCCGACGTGACCGTCAACTATGGCGGCGGCGGGTCGGGCAAGGGACGTCAGGAGTTGCAGGATCAGGTCGTTGACTTCGCCGGCTCCGACGGTCTCGTCAAGGACGAGGATCGACCGAAGTTCAAGGGCGAGTTCCTCTACTTCCCGACGGTGGCCGCTCCCATCACGGTCAGCTACAACCTCGCTGACATCAAGGGCCTCAAGCTCGACGCCACCACCATCGCCAAGATCTTTCAGAGGGAGATCAAGACCTGGGATGACGCCGCCGTCAAGAGCCTCAACCCGGGCGCCAAGTTGCCGTCGACCCCGATCGTGGTGGTCCACCGCTCCGACGGGTCGGGTACGACCGAGAACTTCACCAAGTTCCTCGTCGCCGCGGCTCCCGACGCGTGGACACTGAAGTCGGGATCGACCGTCGAGTGGCCCGCAGACACCCAGGCCGGCAACGGCAATCAGGGCGTGGCCTCCACGGTCAAGAGCACGACGGGTGCCATTGGTTACGTCGACCTCTCCGATGCCAAGGCCTCCGGCCTCCAGTTCGCCGAGATCGAGAACGCCGCCAACAAGTTCGTGGCTCCGACCGTCGAGGGTGCGTCGGCTGCCCTCGAGGGCGCCACGATCAACCCCGACCTGAGCTACAACCCCCTCAATGCGCCGGGCGAGAAGGCCTATCCGATCACGGCCCCCACGTGGATCCTGGCCTACAAGACCCAGGCCGACGCAGCCAAGGCCGAGGCCTTCAAGTCGTTCATGACCTTCCTGCTCACCGACGGTCAGGATTTGGCCAAGGACATCGACTACGCCCCGCTGCCCAAGTCGCTGCGGGACAAGTCGCTGGCGCAGTTGGACTCGCTCGTCGTCGGCTGATCGACGACCTAGTCTCCACGATCGACGGGCCGGACTTCCGGCCCGTCGATCGCACCGTGCCTCACCGTGTCACCCCCTGCCCCGTGACTGACACCCTCCGACCCACACTCCTCTCTCCGGCCCGGCCCGCCCGGGCCGATGTCGCGTTCCGGATCCTGAGCATCCTGTGCGGGCTCCTCGTGCTCGCCGTGCTCGGCCTGATCGCCGTGTCCATGACCAGTGAGGCGTGGCCGGCGTTTCGCGCCGAGGGATTCGGCTTCGTCAGCGGCAGCCGGTGGGCGCCCAACGAGGGCATCTTCGGCTCGCTGGCCTTCGTCTACGGCACGCTCGTCGTATCGGCCATCGCCCTGCTGGTGGCCGTGCCCGTGAGCATCGGCATCGCACTCTTCCTCTCCGACATCGCACCCCGTCGATTGCGCCGGCCGGTGTCGTACCTCGTCGACCTGCTCGCCGCCATTCCGTCGGTCGTCTACGGGCTCTGGGGCATCCTCGTGCTCGCCCCACTCATCGTCGGCCCGTACCGCGCCGTGAGCGAGGGGACGTCGGGCATCCCTGTCCTGTCCACCCTCTTCTCGAGCCCGGTCAACGGCAAGAGCCTGTTCACCGCTGGGCTGATCCTCGCCCTGATGGTGACCCCGATCATCACCTCGATCACCCGAGAAGTGTTCGACACCGTTCCCTCGGGCCAGAAGGAGGCGGCGCTCGCCCTCGGCGCCACCCGCTGGGAAATGGTGCGGGGAGCGGTCTTCCCCCACAGCCGCAACGGCATCGTCGGTGCCGTCATGCTCGGGCTCGGTCGAGCGATGGGTGAGACCATCGCCGTCGCCCTCGTCATCGGGTCGAGTCCTCAGATCACGGGCCGGCTCTTCGGGTCGGGCGACAACCTCGCCGCCGTCATCGCCAACCAGTTCGGTGAAGCGGGTGGCGTCTATCGCTCGGCGCTGATCGGGTTGGGCGTGGTGCTGTTCGGGATGACCGTGATCGTCAACGTCATGGCCCGCGTCGTCGTCAGTCGTGGCGCGGCGGCGAGGGCGATATGACCGTGGTCAGCGATCCGACGGCGCCGGCGCCATCGCTCAGCGGCGCCAGCGTCAGCGCCAGCCGGCGCATGCGGAACCTGCTCGCGACCGGACTCGTCTGGGCCGCCGTGGTCCTGGCCGTCGTCCCTCTCGGCTTCGTCCTCCTCTACGTGCTGCAGAAGGGCTCGAAGGTCTTCAACTTCGAGTTCCTGACCGCCAACATCCCCGTCACCAGCCGGCGGCCCGGCCCGGGCATGGGGCCAGCGGTCGTCGGCACCCTGCTGATCACCGCGGCGGCGACAGCTATGGCGGTTCCCCTCGGGATCCTCGCCGCGGTGTACCTCAACGAGTACGGGCGCACTGACCGGCTGGCCGCCGTCATCCGGTTTCTCAGCGACGTGATGGCCGGTGTCCCTTCCATCGTCATGGGGCTGTTCATCTACACCGTCTGGGTGCTGCGGTTCGGGCCCAGCGGGTTCGCCGGCGCTCTCGCGCTCGCATGCTTGATGCTCCCCATCGTCATCCGCTCGACCGAGGCCGTGCTGAAGCTCGTACCGAGAGAGTTGCGCGAAGCCAGCGCCGCCCTGGGCACGCGTACCTCGCGGACGGTGCTCACGGTCGTCATCCCGGCTGCGCTCCCCGGTATCACCAGCGGATGCCTGCTCGCCGTGGCGCGGGCCGCCGGAGAAACCGCCCCGCTCCTGTTCACGATCGGCACCGTGCGGAAGATCAACACGAACCTGTTGGAGGGAACCAACACGGCGCTCTCGGCCCAGATCTTCCGTAACGCGCAGTTCCCCTTCCTAGGGGCGCAGGACCGTGCGTGGGGCGCGGCCCTCACACTCATCCTTCTCGTGTTGTTGTTGACGCTGGTCGCCCGGGTGGTCAGCGCTCGCTTCACCGTGCGCTGATCGCCCGCCGATCAGAGCTAGCATGCTCTGATAGCATCAGATGCTATGAGCACGACGCGCACAACGTTCACGCTCGACGATTCCCTTGCCGACGAGGCACGGCGTCTCGGGGTGAACGTCTCCGCTGCTGCCCGTGACGGCGTCGCCGCCGCCGTGCGGTCCGCGTTGGAGCGAGCGGATCGGGACGCATACCGGAGGTCGCCCGAGAAGGTCGATGACTTCTGGACGGCCGCTGAGACGTGGGGGGATGCATGAACCGCGGCGACATCTGGCTCGCCGAGGTCGGACGCAAGCGCCGGCCCGTCCTCGTGCTCACCCGCGACGAGGTCCTCGATGTTCGATCGCTCGTCACGGTGGCGGAGATCTCGACTTCGGCGCGAGGTCTCGCCGCCGAGGTCACGATCGACCACGTCCGGGCCGGGCTCGAACGCGAGTCGGTCATCAACTGCGACGGCTTGCACACGATCGCCCAGGCGATGCTCAAGACTCACGTGGGAGAGGTCGGCGAAGACACGCTTGCTCGTGTGTGCTCGGCCATGAGCTACGCCATCGGCTGCTGACCGACCTGATCCCAGCGCCGGTCGGTCAGAGGAGCGTGGCCGCCAGCTCGGCCACTTTCGACCGCTCTCCCTTGGTCAGACGGACGTGGCCGAAGACGTCGTTGCCGGTGAACACGCTGACCAGAACGGAGAGGCCGCAGGTGGCCTCGGACAAGAAGGCGGCGTCGATCTGGCTGGTGTCACCGGTGAAGACGACCTTGGAACCGTCACCGAGGCGAGTGAGGATGGTCTTGATGACGTCGGGAGGCAGGTTCTGCGCTTCGTCGACGATGACGAAGCTGTTGTGCAGCGTGCGGCCCCGAAGGTGGGCGACCGACTCCATCACCAGCTGTCCGCTGGCCTTGATGGCATCGATGACTTGCCTCGCGTCCTCCGGTGAGCGCCGCTCGGTCAATGCCGAGATGGCGTCGATGATCGCCGCCATCCATGGATCGAGCTTCTCGTCGAGCGCTCCAGGCAGATAGCCGAGGTCGGCCTTGCCGACCGGAATGACGGGTCGGTAGACGCACAGACGGGCGTAACGCCGCTGCTCGACGACTTGTTCGAGTCCGGCGGCCACCGCGCACAGGGTCTTTCCGGTGCCGGCCCGACCGTCGAGCGCGACCACCGGGATGGTCGAGTCGAGGAGCAACGACATCGCGAAGCGCTGCTCCTTGTTGCGGGCTCGGAGCCCCCAGGCCTCGCTGTCGGCCGCCAGGGCCTCGAGTCGGTGGTCGCGCCGTCGGACGAGCACCGACTGGGATCCCGCGTGCAACACCGCGAACGTGTTGGTGGGGAGGGCGTCGGCGATCTCGGCCGCCGCTGGTTCGCTGCGTCCGCCATCGGCGTAGAGGGAATCGATCACGCCGCCGGGTACGTCGTGTTCCGACCAACCGGCGGGTCGGGGTGCGTTGGCTGCGGCCACCTCATGGTCCATGGCCCGCAATCCGAACGTCGCTGCCTTGAGACGGACGGCGGCGTCGGCCGACACGACGGTGACGCTCGGAGCCCGAGCCACGAGCCCGAGCGCGACGCCGATGATGCGGTTGTCGGGCTTGTCCTCGTCGAGGCCGTGGTCGCGAAGTCGGCCGACGTCGACCCCGTTGAGTGCGACCCGCAAGGTGCCCCCGGTCTCGAGACTCACGGGCGCAGTGAGGTTGCCTCCTGAGGCGAGGCGCAGCCGCTCGATCGTGCGCAGTACCTCGCGGGCGGCCCGCCCGACCGGATCGAGGCGCTTCTTGAGGCCGTCGAGTTCCTCGAGCACGGCGAGCGGGAGCACCAGGTCGTGATCGCCGTACGAGCCGAACACGCCGTCGGGATCGGCGACCAGTGCGCTGGTGTCGAGCACCAGCTGCGGCTGAGTCAGCTCGAGCACCTCGTGGAGCACGTCGGTGATGTCGGTCACGCTGCCTCCTCGTCGGCACCACCGAAAGGGCGCCGGCGACTAACCCTGGACCTTCGTGCCTCCCCGCTGGTGGATGGTCGACCTCCCCGAGGCTGGTTGATCCCAGGCCGTCGATGACGATGGCGGGTCAGGTGCCCGCCGATAGGGTCCGTGCATGGCTCGGGTCTTGGTCACGAACGACGACGGGGTTCACGCTCCGGGTATCCACGCATTGGTGATCGCCTTGGCCGAAGACGGTCACGATGTCGTCGTCGTCGCTCCGCTCGACGACATGAGCGGCTCGGCGGCCGCGCTCGGCCCCGGCCACTCGCGTGGCGTGCGCACCGAGAAGATGAAGATCTCCGGGCTGCCGGACGTGCCAGTGTTCGGCGTCGACGGCCCTCCGGGGATGTGCGTGCTCGCTGCTCACCTCGGGGGCTTCGGGCCGAGGCCCGATGTCGTGGCTTCAGGAATCAATCTCGGCGGCAACACGGGGCGCAGCGTGCTCTTCTCGGGGACTGTGGGGGCTGCGTTGGCGGCGGCCAACTTCGGGCTCTCCGGCATGGCCGTCAGTCAGAGCAGCCCGGCGGGCGACGAGCCGTGGGCGCTCGAGTCCGGCGCCTCGTTCGGCGCGGCAGCGTTGGGATGGGTGCTCGCGCAGCCGCCGGGTACCGTCCTCAACGTCAACGTCCCCAACCTCGGACTCGACGAGATCAAGGGCGTGCGGAGTGGACGTCTCGCACCTTTCGGAGTGGTGCGGACGGTGCTCGAGGGCGAGGACGAGGGATACCTCCGACTCGTCCTGCGCCAGACCGACGACGAACTCGAGGCCGACACCGACACTCGGATCGTCCACGAGGGGTGGGTGTCGGTCAATGCCCTGGTCGGCCCCCGGGTCGTCGATCATGCCGACGCCGCCGAGGCGCTGGCGAGCGCGGTCCTGAAGCAAGGGTGAACGGGGGCGCTCGCGCGTCCTTCGCTGCGGTGAACCAGTGGTGAATCCTCGGCGACGGTCGCGTTGTCGCCCGGGGTTGCCTCGTACGATGGGGTCGTGACCCAGGTCGAACAGCTGCAGGCGCTCAGCGCCGCGCTGGGCCTGCTCGTCGTCATTCTGGTCTTCGGCTGGTGGCGCTGGCGCCGCCACCTCGTGCGCCGGGTGGCTTCCGTGATCTCCCGACTCGAGGCGGCCCAGACCGTCGACGTCGTCGGTCGTGGTCGGCTCGAAGCGTCCCTCGCCTCGCTCGAACGAGCCGCAGGCACCGGCACGATGCGGGTTTCCGAAGCGCAGGCCGACGTCGACCGCTTAGCCGATGCCTTCCGCCTCATCGGCCACGGCATCGTGGTGTCCGACGAGAACGGCGACGTGGTGTTCCGGAACGATCGTGCCAACGAACTCGTGGGCGATCGGCTCCACGAGGCGCTGGCGGCCGAAGCCGTCAGCCGATTGCTGGCTTCCGCGGTCGAGGGAACGCCGGGAAGCGAGCAACTCGAGCTTTTCGGTCCCCCGCATCGCACGCTCTTCGTTCGGTCGGCGCCGCTCGTGAACGACTCCCGGCTGGTCGGAGCGGCGGCCGTGATCGAGGACGTGTCGGAGCGGCGCCGACTCGAGGCCGTGCGTCGCGACTTCGTCGCCAACATCAGCCACGAGCTCAAGACGCCGGTGGGCGCCCTGGGGCTCCTGGCCGAGACCTTGGCCGGGGAGAAGGACCCTGTGGTCGCCGACCGGCTCGCCGAACGCATGCAGATCGAGGCGTTTCGGGTGGGCCGGATCATCGAGGACCTCCTCGATCTGAGCCGGATCGAGTCCGAGGAAGCGCCATTGCGCGACCCCGTCCCCGTCCACCTCGTGCTGGCCGAAGCCGCCGAGCGGGTGCGGGCTGTCGCCGAGCACCGCAACATCGTGATCGACGTCGACGAGCCACCTCGTCGCTTGGCCGTGATCGGCGATCGGCGACAACTCGTCTCCGCCGTGCACAGCCTGGTCGAGAACGCCGTGAATATTCCGACGACGGATCGTCGGTCAAGGTCGGCAGCGCGGGCGTCGGGATCGACTGTCGAGATCACCGTCGTCGACTCCGGCATCGGCATCCCGGCCCGCGACCTCGAGCGGATCTTCGAGCGGTTCTACCGGGTCGACCGCGCCCGGGCTCGCGACACCGGCGGCACCGGCCTCGGTTTGGCCATCGTCCGCCACGTCGCCGGCAACCACGGTGGCGAGGTCCGGGTCCAGTCGCACGAGGGGACGGCTCGACGTTCACGCTCCGCCTGCCCTGCGGGTCCCGGCCCGGTGGCCATCACCCGACCATCCGCAGAGGCAGGTTGACGATGTCCGGCGCGCCCGCCACCGTTCTCGTCGTCGAGGACGAGGAGTCGCTTCGTCGAGGCGCTCGTCGTCGGCCTCAAACGCGAGGGCTTCCTCGTGAAGGTGGCCCGCGACGGCATCGAGGCTCTCGACCTCTTCGACGCCGTGCGGCCCGACCTCGTGCTGCTCGACGTGATGCTGCCCGAAGATGTCGGGCATCGACGTGTGCCGCGAGATCCGGCTCGAGGTCGCGGGTGCCGATCATCATGGTCACGGCCAAGGGGGCGGAGATCGACACGGTCGTCGGCCTCGAGGTCGGCGCCGACGACTACGTCACCAAGCCGTACCGCCTCCGCGAAGCTGGTCGCCCGCATGCGCGCCGTGCTGCGGCGGGCCGCGGTCAACGACCGACGACGACGGGGCCAGCGGCGCCATGGAGGTCGGCGACGTCCGGCTCGACCCCGAGCGCCACGAGGTCGTCGTCCGGGGAGAGCCGATCGGCTGCCCGCTCAAGGAGTTCGAGCTGCTCGAGCTCCTCCTGGCCAACGCCGGACGGGTCCTCACCCGCGAGACGCTGATCGACCGGGTGTGGGGGCCGCACTACGTCGGCGACACCAAGACCCTCGACGTCCACATCAAGCGACTGCGGGCCAAGATCGAGGACGACCCCGGCACCCCGCCGGATCGTCACGATCCGCGGCCTCGGCTACAAGTTCGAGTCGGCCCGCCCATAGGCGGGCCAGAACTCAGGCCTTGACTTTCTTCGCTTTGCGCCCCTTGGGGGCCTTGGCTGCCTTGGCTTTGGACTTCTTGCCGCCACGGCCGAGGGGGAATATGTCATCGTCGCCGGGCGACCACGCCGCCACCGGCGCCGCGGGCGCAGCGGGATACGCGGCAGGCTGTGGGGCCGGCGCTGCGGGCTGGGGTGCGGCGACAGGGGCGGTCCACGTCTCGGTGCGAGCTTCGCCGAGATCGGCCAGCGTGTGCGCCAGCGTCGGCATCGGCGCGGGTTCAGGGAGCCGAGCCTGGGCCGGGGCGGGAGCGGGAGCCGGCGCAGGTTGCGACGGGGCGACGCCGATGCGGTCGGCGCTGAGGGCAGCGGCGAGGGCGGCGCTCAGGTCGTCTCCGGCCGGATCGGGCTGGCGGGCCGCAGGCGGCTCACCGGGAACCCAGCCTTCGAACGCCTTGTCCAACTGGCTCTCGGACGACCACTCCGGCGCCCGCTGGGCGGCCGCAGGTTCGCGGCGCACGGGGGCAGCATCGGGGCTGTGTTGGTCGCCGTAGACATCACCGAGGAGGTTGGAGAGATCGGACATGCCTCTGTTGTCGTCACGGAGCGTGGTCGGCTTGAGGCGATCCTACGATGCCAGGGTGGGTGAGGACGTGCGGCAGGAGGAAGGGTCCGGTTGGCGGCCTTTGTCCGCCCCAGAACCTGATCGTTCGTCAGCTTTTGCCAGCTTGGTCCGCACGCATGCCCTGGCCATGGCGGGCGACACGCTGGTGACGCTGGCACTCGCCGGTTCCCTGTTTTTCAGCATCTCGCCGACCGCGGCCCGTGGTCGGGTCACGCTCTCGTTGGTGTTGACAATGGCGCCGTTCGCCATCGTCGCCCCGTTTCTCGGCCCGGTCATCGACCGTTCTCGGCAAGGTCGGAGGGCCATGGTGATGGCCAGTTGCGGTCTCCGGGCGCTGGCCTGTCTTGCCATGGCGCGGGTCATCGACGGGTTGGTGCTGTTCCCTGTAGCGTTCGCGATCCTCGTGCTCTCCAAGGGCTACTCGGTGGCCAAGAGCGCGCTGGTGCCGGCGGCGGTGAGCGGCGACGACGAGCTGGTCGAGGCCAACGCCAAGCTGGCCATCACGGGCATCGTGGCCGGGTTTCTCGTCGCCGGGCCCGGGGTGCTGCTCCTGCGCGTGTTCTCGGCCAAGGCCACGCTGATGGCCGCAGCCGTTCTCTTCACCGCGGCCGCGGCCACGGGAATCCGACTGCCGACGGCGGCGGTCCAGCGCCCGACCGAAGGCGCTCCTCCCGCCACCGGCGCAGCCCCCCGATCGCCGGTCCGGTCGATGAATTCCGAGGTCGGTCTGGTGGCCGCCGCCGTGGCGATGGCGTTGCTTCGGGCCGAGGTCGGGTTCCTGACGTTCCTCGTCGCCTTCGGCTTCCGTCGCTCGGGTGCGCCCTCGTGGTGGTTCGGGTTGGTGCTTGGCGCGTCGATGGCGGCCACCCTCCTCGGCAACGCCATCGCTCCCCGCCTGCGGGCCGTAGCGCGCGAAGAGCGGATCCTCACCGCCGCGCTCGTGTTGGTCGCGCTCTCGGGCGTCGGGTTGGCCCGCCTCGAGGGACGTCTCTGGGCAGTTGGGGTCGCCGCCGCCATCGGCCTCGCCACCGGCGCAGGAAAGCTGGCCTTCGACTCTCTGGTCCAGCGTGACGCCCCCGCGCTCGAGCGCGGCCGTTCCTTCGCCCGCTACGAGGCGGGCTTCCAGCTGGTCTGGGTCGTCGGCGCGCTCCTGCCCGTCGTCGTGACAACTCCCCTCCGACAGGGCTTCGACGTGCTCGGTCTTGGCGCCGCGCTGGCCGCCGTCGCTTACTTGTTCACCGAGCGAAGGCTGCAGGCATCGCCGTGAAGATCGTCGTGCTGTCCGACACCCACCTACGTCCGGGCCGCGAGCGCCGGCTACCCGACGCCGTCTACACCGCCCTCGATACGGCCGACGCCGTGCTCCACGCCGGCGACGTGCTCACCCGCGACCTGCTCGACGAACTCGGCGGGTTCGCTCCGACCCACACCGTGCTCGGCAACAACGACGACGCCGTGCTCGCCGGTCTCCTGCCCGAGACGCTGGTGGTCGACCTCGGTGGGCTGCTCGTCGGGATGATCCACGACAGCGGACCCACCGCCGGGCGCCCGGGTCGAATGCGCCGACGGTTTCCGGCTTGCCCATTGGTCGTCTACGGCCACTCCCATGCGCCCTTCGACGGGATAGGAGAAGGCGGCCAGCGGCTGTTCAACCCGGGGTCGCCGACCGAACGCCGGGCGCAGCCACAGCACACCTTCGGCATCCTCGAGATCTCCGACGGGGCCCTCGTCGGTCACCGCATCGTGGCGGTCGACTGACCTGCGCTCAGTCCTCGGGAAGGTTGATGCGCTCCCACCAGAGCCCGGGAGCATCGACCTCGTTGGGGGTCGGCAACTCGCGCTCGCCGGCCCACAGCCGCTGCACCCCGTCGGTGCCCTGGCGTTGGGCGATGCCACGAACGAACGCCTCGCCCCGGTCGTACTGGCGTTGGCTCAACTCGAGACCGAAGAGTCGCTCGACGAACCGATCGCCCTTGTTGGCCTCGACGCGGCGGCGTCGCAACGCCTCGGCCAGTTGGCCGTACGACCCGATCAATTGGCCGCCGACCTCGTCCATGACGTAGTCGACGTACCCTTCGATCGTCGAGGTGAGAGCTTCGAGCACGGGCTTGATTCGCCGCTGCTCGTCGGACTCCATGCTCCCGAGAAACGCGTCGGGGTCGCCGAACACCTCCTCCCACGAGTTCTGATCGGTCGGGTCGATACCGGTCATCCGCTCTGTCAGGGCGTCGGGGTCGGGGCGGAAGCCGCCGGCGTAGTCGAGGATCAGTGACTCCAGCCGATGGCGAACGTGGGGAAGACCGAGCACGGCGTGGTGGGCGGCGCTGTCGAGGCACACCCAGAGGCGAAGGTCGTCACCAGGCAAGGACCAGTCGCGGCCGAACTCGTCGAGGTTGGCCGCCACCACGAGCAACTCGTCGGTGAGTGGACGGGGGACAGGGAGGTCGTACTGGCCGAGCGACCGGCGGGCGAGGTGTCCGACCATCAACCCGAGCTGCATGCCGAGGATCATCGGCGCCATCGCCCCCATGAGGCTGCCGATCATCTCCTCGCTCATGGCGTCGCTGAGCCCCTCGCCGTCGAGGTCGGGACTCTGCAACGTGCCGCCGAGCACGGTGGCCAACCGCTCGAAATACGGCTTGTAGGCATCCAATGTGGCCGACGCCCACTCGGTGCGGGAGGCGGGACGGATCTGGAGCGGCCTCCCCGTGACCGAGGTGGCCAAACCGGTGAAGCCGGCGATCTGCAACTCGGCCACCCGTGCCAGTTCTTCGAGTTTGATCCGTCCGATCGGGTCGACGTTGCCCTCCGGTTGGCCCTCAGCGGCCATGTACCCGCCGATCTGGCGAGCCACGTCCCAGTTGACCGGGCCCTGGCCCGTGAACATCTTGGCCAAGTCGCGGAAGATGGGCAGGCCCTCGAAGGGGTTGTCGCCGCCGAATGGACCGGGCGTGCTCACACAGGCATGGTAGGTCCATGGCCAGTGTGGTGATCAGCGGCGCCGACGGGCGAACCGCGCAGCGTCTCGTCGAGCGGTTGCGAAAGGTCCCGGCCATCTCCGGCGTCTCGCCGGTCGCGGCCGAGTCCGGTGTCGACGCGCTCGTCGACGCCCTCGAAGGGGCTGACGCGTTGCTCCACCTCGGGTATGCCACCCAGGTCCGGGCCGCGCTCGAGGCGGCCGACCGAGCCGGTGTCCCTACCGTGGTCTACCGATCGAGCGCCACGGTCTACGGCGCCTGGCCCGACAACCCGGTGCCGATGACCGAGGACGTCCCCGTGCGCCCCAACCCGCCGATGTCCTTCGCCGTCGAACACGCCGAGGCTGAGCGCCTCGTCGCCGAGTGGTCAGACGCCCACCCGTCGGCCCGAGTCGTCGTGCTCCGTCCAGCTCCCGTCGTCGCCCCCGGTCGGGAGAGCTGGGAGTCGAACGTTCTCGGCCGCCCGTCGAGCCTCCGACGCAGCGAGTCGCTCCCACCGACCCAGTTCCTCCACGTCGACGACGCCGTGAGCGCGTTCGTCCACGCCGTCATCGAGCCGATCAGGGGCACGTTCAACGTGGCTCCGACCGGCTTCGTGTCGGGTGAGACGGCACGATCGCTGGCCACCAACGGCCGCTTGGCCCTGCCGCTGCCCGACCGGATCGCCTCGTGGGCCGAGAGCGCAGCGTGGCGACTCGGCTGGGGCGGCGCACCTGCCTCGGCCGTGCCCTACCTCGTCGATCCGTGGGTGGTGGCCAACGACCGTCTGGTGGCGACCGGCTGGAGCCCGTCATTCACCAATGAAGAAGCGTTGGTGGCGTCCCGCAAAGGATCGTGGTGGCGCGAGCTCAGTCCCAAGCGCCGTCAGGAGCTGACCCTCTCGGTGGCTGGCTCGGGCGCGCTCGGTGTGGGCGCCGCCATCGCCGTCGCCATCCGGTCGATTCGCCGCCGCTGACTCGACGAGGAACAGCCGTCAGTCGGAGAGCGGCCGATCGCCCAACGTCGCCGTCAGGGCGATGCGCTCGCCCGACCGGGCGACGTCGAGTCGCAGCACGTCGCCGACGTGTGACCATCGCAGCTTCACGACCAACGCAGCCATCGTCGCCACCGGCACATCGTCGACGGCGACGATCACGTCGCCAGGACGTAACCCGGCACGCTCGGCGGGGCTGTCACCAGAGACGGTGCGGACGGCGGCGCCACCTGCGCCGGTCTCGCCCTCGATGCCGAGCCAGCCCCTCGTCACCCGACCCGAGTCGAGCAGCTGGTCGGCGACCGATCGGGCGACGTCGATGGGCACGGCGAAGCCGACCTCGCCCGAGTCGGTCTGGCCGTTGGCGAGCGCAATTCCGATCACCGAGCCGTCGGCGTCGACCACAGCGCCGCCGGCACAGGCGGGCGCCATCATCCCGTCGGTGCGGATCATGTCGACGAATCGGCGACCGTCGACGCCCGCCTCTTGGTTCATCGCCGACACCATCGAGACGCGCACGAGCGGGCTACCGGCAACCCCGCCCGAGGCGCCGATCGTGATGGCAGGCTGGCCGATCTTGAGGCTCGCCCGCGACGTCGCCATCGTGGCGACGGGGAAACCGTCGCCGTCGATATCGAGCACGGCGATGTCGGTGTCTGGATCGCGGCCGACGATGCGGGCCACAAGGTCGCGTCCGTCGTCGAGGACCACGCGCACGGCAGTGCTGTCTCGCACGACATGGTCCGAGGTGAGGACGACGCCGTCCTCGCGGTAGACGACACCCGACCCATGTATTGCGCCTCCGCTCGTCGGCGTGGCGACCACCTGGACGATGGCCGCTCGTACCAGCGAGGTCACCTCGGCGACGTCGGTCAACGACGCCAACTTGAGCGCAGGCGAAGCGGCCTCGGGATCGCTTCGGTCGCCACCGGTGGCAAAGGGCCGCACGACGGCGACGACGCCCAAGGTGATCAGGACGGAGAGGCAACTGGTCAGCGCGGCCACGGTGACGACGCGGCTGTTGCCCCTCGATGGCCGCCGCGGGAGCGCGTCTTCAGCGCTCACCTCCGACGGATGACGCCACAGGCGGTCGTCGGGGGGGAGCGGCAGGTTGGCCGGCTCGTCGTCGGGCCGCTCGTCGTCCCACTCCACGAGTTCGAGGATACCGGGGGGCTTGGCGGCGCTGGCCTCGCCCCCGGCCGTACCATGAGGGCGTGTTGGTGCCCCCGAACGACGGTGATGACTGGGTCGGACTGTCGAGCGCCGACCTTCCCGTCGACGTCGCGTTGCGGTGGACCCAGACGCCGGAGTGTGGCGGCCAGGTCTGTTTCACCGGCACCGTCCGAGATCACGCCGAGGGCCGGGACGGCGTCGACTGGCTCGAATACGAGGCGTACGAGGAGCAGGTCGAGCCCCGGCTTCGCTCCCTTTGTGACGAGATCCGCGCTCGCTGGCCCGAGTGCGGGCGACTCGTGCTGCTCCATCGCGTCGGGCGGCTTCGCCTCACCGAGGTCGCTGTGGTCGTTGTTGCCGCCGCCCCCCACCGACCCGACGCATTCGAAGCCGCCCGATTCGGCATCGATGCCCTCAAGGCGTCGGCCCCGATCTGGAAGAAGGAGTCGTGGTCCGAGGGTGAGTCGTGGGGCACCGACGCGATCGCCGTGCGCGGTGCGGCCGAGGTCCAAGCTCCGTGAGCAATCTGCTCTACCTCGGCATCGCAGTGGTCCTGAGCGTCGTCGGTTGCCTCTGGATCTACCTTCGCAATCGTCGACCCACCTCACTCAATGCCGGCATCGAGGAGTTCCAACGCGAGCTCAAGGCACTCGCCCCCGAGCAGCGGGGCGAGCCTCGTCGCACCGCCCGGAGGGGCACGTCCGAATCCGGCCCCGGGACGAGGTAGACGGCCCTGGCTCGCGACCTCGCCATCGACCTCGGCACCGCCAACACTCTCGTCTACGCCAAGGGCCAGGGCATCGTTCTCAACGAGCCCAGCGTCATCGCGCTCAACGTCCAGACCCAGGACGTCTTGGCCATGGGCCACGAGGCGTGGCAGATGATCGGCCGCACGCCGGGTTACATCCAGGCCGTGCGTCCGCTCCGGGGCGGCGCCATCACCGACTTCGACATCACCGAGCGGATGATCCGGATCATCCTCACCCGAGCCGGCATCTCGCGCTTCAACCGGCCGAGGGTGTTGATCTGCGTGCCGTCGGCCATCACGTCGGTCGAGAAGCGGGCGGTGAAGGAAGCCGCCCGTCGGGCGGGTGCCACCGACGCCTACCTCATCGACCAGCCGATGGCGGCTGCCATCGGTGCCGGACTCCCGATCGGCGAACCGCTCGGCAACATGGTTGTCGACGTCGGCGGCGGGACCTCCGAGACTGCGGTGATCTCGCTGGGTGGCACCGTGGCCCTGCAGGCGATCCGGGTCGGCAGCTTCGACATGGACACCGCCATCCAGACCTTCGTCCGCCGCGAGTACGGCATCGCCATCGGCGAAAGAACGGCGGAGGAGATCAAGATGGCGATCGGGTCGGCCTATCCCACCGACGACGAGGTCAAGGCCGAGGTCCGGGGCCGCGACCTCATGACCGGCCTGCCCAAGACCGTTGTCCTGAGCCCAGAAGAAGTCCGCGACGCACTCGAGGAACACGTGAGCGCGATCGTCGACTCGGTCATCCAATGTCTCGGAATGGCGCCACCCGAATTGGCCCAGGACCTCATCATCGAGGGCATCCACCTCGTCGGCGGCGGCGGCATGTTGCGTGGGCTGGATCAGCGGCTGTCGAAGGAGACCGACCTGCCGGTGCATCTCGTGGCCGAGCCTCTCGAGTGCGTCGTTCTCGGGGCCGGGAAGTGCATCGAGGCATTCGAGTCGCTCCGGGTCATGTTCATGGAGGCTGACCGCTAATCGAGGAGGTCTTCCGCGGCCTGGCGGACCTGCCAGTCGCGGTCGACCAGCGCCCGTTCGAGTGCGGCCTCGACCTCGGGCCCGTCGAACGCGGCAAGTGCGAGTACGGCACGGCGGCGGATGGCTGGTTTGTCCGACGTGGCCGACAGCACGGCCCCCAACCCCGCCTCGTCGCCGATGGCGCCGAGGGCAGCGACGGCCGCTTCTCGTGCGAGCGGGTCGTCGTGGTCGACGGCCACCGCGGCCAATGCGGCGACGACGCCCGGCGCCGCGGGCGTCCGCTCGCCGAGGGCCCAGGCTGCGGCCTCGACGACGAGCGTTTCGCCGTCGTTTAGCAGGGCGACGAGGTCGACCGTCAGGTCGTGGCGGGCCTCGGCTGCAGCCCGGCGGCGCACACCTGGATCAACGTCGGCAAGCGCCCGCCGGAGGTCGGCGGCCTCGAGTCGTCCGAGGCGGCCGAGCGCACCGAGGGCCGTGGCCCGCACCGCGGCGGCGGGGTCGTCGAGGAGGGCTCGAGCGCCATCGGCGTCGCCGGTGTGACCGGCGACGGCGGCGCGACGACGGCGTTCGGTGATCTCAGGATCGTGGGGCACGGTGCCGACCATGGTGGTGTGCCGGTCGCGTTCTCACCAAGAGAGATGAGAGAATCGAATCCCATGTCGGATCCGCGGCGCTTCGTTCTCGTCATCCTCACCGGGCTCTTGTTGTTTGCCGGGCTCACCGTGGTCGCCCTTGATCGCACCGAGCCGTTGCCCGCTGCCGCCGAGCAGTCACCGATTCTCGTCGCCGCGCCCACAACCACGACGACGACCGCACCCGAGGCTCCTTCGACGACGACTGCGCCGCTACCGGCCGATCGATCCGGGGCCGTGCAACCGCCCCGAAACTCCTACGCCCCTGAGCCGATCCAGGAGATCGGGCGGATCGAGATCCCCAAGATCGGACTCGATCACAAGATCATGCACGGCATCACGCTTCGAAACATCGATCACGGACCATCGCACTGGCCGGGCACGCCGCTGCCTGGAGAGCAGGGCAACACGGTGTTCGCCGGACATCGTGTGACCCACAGCCACCCGTTCCGCCGGATCGATGAGCTCGAACCGGGCGACGAGATCTTCTTCACCGTCGGCGGCGTCCGGAGCCGCTACGTGGTGACCGGGCACGAGGTCGTACTCCCGAGCCGCCTCGACATCGTCGACCCCACGCCGACGCCCACTGCGACGCTCTTCGCCTGCCATCCCCCGGGGTCGGCCCGCCAGCGTTACGTGGTGCGGGCCGCGCTCTCGACCACTGACGGCACGCCGGCGGTGCCTGACAGCTGACGCTCCACCCGATTGCGACTCAAGGCGGCGGCCGGGCCTTCCGATGCAGAGATGCGGAAAGGAGCCCGGAAAATGCACATGGTCATCTATCGGTCGGTTGAGGGGCAGTCAGTGTTCCACCAGGTGGAGAGCCTCGAGGATGCCGCTCGGCACGTCGAGACCCTGCGCAACGCGGGCCAGGGCAACGATGCCCGGATCTTCGCCATGAACGAGGTCAAGATCGAGGTCAAGACCTACTACCGCGTCGAGGTGGCCGCGGCCGAAGAGCCGGCCAAGACGCCGGCTCCTCCCGCGCCGGCACCCGCCGCCGCCGCTCCCGCTCCCGTTGCGGCCGCCGCTCCGACGCCGGCAGCCCCGGCTGCGCCGCCGTCGCCCGCTCCGGCCCCGAGCGTGCAGCCTGCGGCGAGCGCCCCTTCGTCGGCCGTCAAGCCCGAACCCGCAGTCGCCGGCGCCAACGGCGGCCGCTTCGGGCTCTTCGGCAAGAGCTGACCCCTGCCGTCGGCTCAGCCGCCGACGGACCTCCCGAGGGCCAGCGAGAGTCCCGCCATGGCCAAGCCGATGGCGGCAGCCAGCACGGTGCCGGTGAAGAGGACCAGGGCCAACAACATCGCGACGGCACGAAGCCGAACCAACGATGGCGCCCGGTGCGCCGGCCGCGGCTTGGCCTTGGGCTCCGGCGGTCGAGCGGGGACCGGCTCAGGCTCGACAGACGCGGCGTATTCGGGTTCGCTGGCGACGACGACGTCGTCGGGTTCGAAGTCGTCGTGTTCGGAGCCGTCCTCATCGAAGTCTTCGTCGCCGAAGTCGTCGTCGCCGAGGGCATCGTCAGCCACATCGGGCAGGGCGGTCGTGGCGAAGTCCGTCTCTGCCACTGTCGGTGCCGAGAAGGTCGGCTCGTCGGCGGCGGGCTCGTCCTCGGGCCATGCCAGCGGCTCGTCGACGAGCACCGGGTGCGCGGCGGCGAAGTCGTCCCCGACCGCGGGAGCTGGCATGTCCGTGTCCAGAGCCCACGGGAGGTCGTCGGCGACGTCCGTGGCCGATGCATCGTCCTCGTCCCAGGAAAGGACGTAGGGCGCCGTCGCCTCGTCGTCGGCCCGGGGCCAGTCGTCGTCCGTCACGACCCGAGCCCGCGCCGGATAGCCCCTCCGGCCATGGCAGGCTGAACCCTCACGCCGGTGACCACGAGGCAGGACGCGCAGGTGAACACGATCGAGCCGATGGTAGTGCCAAGCCCCTTGGGCTGGGAGCCGGTGAAACCACCACCCCGACACCGATTCCTCGGTCTCGTCATCGCCCTGTTGTTGCTCTTCGGTTTCACCACCGTCGGGTTCAATCTCGACCTTCCGTACTACACGTTGGCGCCGGGGTCGGCGCGGCCGGTCTCGCCGTTGATCAAGGCAAGCGGCACTGAGGTCTACCCGCCCAAGGGCGAGGTGTTGTTGACCACGATCAGCCTCCAGCAGGTCCATCCCTTCGAAGCCGCCGTCGGCTGGCTGCGCTCGGATGTCGATGTGCTCCCTGAAGCGCAGATACTGCCGCCGAAGACGTCCGACCAGGAGTACCGCCAGCTCAACTTCCAAGTCATGGACGAGTCGAAGCAGAACGCGATCGTTGTCGCGTTGCGAAAGCTCGGCTTCGTCGTCCCCGAGAAGGGCGAGGGCGCCTTGATCGAAAAGGTGCTTCCCCAGTTCCCGGCCCAGGGCCGGCTGCAAGTGGGGGAGGTGATCGTCGCCGTCGACACGAAGCCGGTGCACCTTGTGCCTGACGCGACGGCGGTCATCTCGTCGCACCAACCGGGAGAGACGGTGACGCTCACCGTGACCCAGCCCGACGGCTCCGAGCGCCGAGATGTCGCCGTCCCGCTCGCCTCCGATCCCGAGCAGCAGGGCCGGACCGTTCTCGGGGTGTTCCTCCGCAGCTTCAAACGGGACTTCACCCTTCCGTTCCCGGTCGACATCCAGAGCGGCAACATCGGCGGCCCGTCAGCTGGGCTCGCGTTCACGCTCGGCGTGATCGATTCGCTGACCGCCGGGGAGTTGACGGGCGGACGCAAGGTGGCGGTGACGGGGACGATCGAGTTGGACGGTCGCGTCGGCGACGTCGGCGGCGTGGCCCAGAAGACGGCAGCCGTCCGAGCTTCGGGGGCTGAGGTGTTCATCGTTCCCGCAGGTGAGTACGAGACAGCCAAAGCGCGGGCCGGCAACAAGCTGCTCGTGATCAAGGTCACCACCCTGCAGGAGGCGCTCGACGCCCTCCACGGACTCGGCGGCCAAATCCCCACGGTCGACCCGGCCCTGCTGGCCAAGGGCGGATAGCATCCGGCGGTCGCCGGTGCGTCGGTCGGGCGACGACACCTAGGTAGCCCATGCCCGCCTTCGCTGCGCAGTACCAGTTCGCTGCTGCTTTCATCGTGTTCTTGGTCGCGCTTGCCGGCCTCGCGCTCGTCGCCCTCCGCGACACCCTGACGACGGGAAACGGCGCCCGGGTGGCCCTCGGTGCCGGCTTCGTCAGCATCGGAGCGGGCGCATTCCTCGAGGGCTCGCTGCTCGTCGCCGACGCCGCCGATCCTCGGCTGCTCGTGCTTCGGGTGGCCGGCGTCGTGGGCCTCGGGGTCGGGACCATCCCGTGGCGAGGACCGCGTACGGCCCGTCTACTCGTGCTCGCCGGAGCGGGGGCCCTTGCCGGTGCCGTCGTCGTCGCCGCCGTCGGAGGCGCCCTGGCGGCGTCGACGATCGCCGCGCTTGGCGGGTTGACGCTCGGCGCCGGGCTGTTGGTGTCGAGCCGCATCGCCATCGCTGCCCGGGTGGCGGCCAGCGCGGCGGCGACGTTGTTGCTGGTCGTGCTCGTGCTCTCGGTTGCGCTGTCGACAGTCCTGGCCCGGACGGTCGAAGAGCAGGCGCTGGCCGATCTCGACGACCGGGCATTGACTGAGGCGGGCGTAATCGAGACATCCGGCGCCGACGTGATCTCGAAGGCCAGCGTGGTCGCTTCCCTACTGGCCCGCGTGCCGGAACGGGCGGGCGACTCGTCCGGCCCCGCCCTCCTGGCCCGCATCGATCCGACGGCGGGGCCGACGCCCGAGCAGCAAGCAGGCATCCAGCGCGAGCTCGATCGCATCAGCGCCGACGTGTACCCCGACCTCGGCATTGCCTACGTCGGCGAATCGGGTCGCATGATCGCGGGCGCGGGCGCGCCCACCGCGGTCCTCGACGCCGCCGTCCGCGCCGGCGTCGTCGCTAGCTCGATGCAACCGCCCCGTACGGGGCGTTCGGATAGTCCCGTCGTCGATGACCAAGCCCTCGTCGTGGGGGTGCGTCCGATAGACCTCGCGGCCCAGCCCATCGGCGCCGTGGTGGGCGTGAGGGTGCTCGACGACGGCTATTTCGACGTTCGGTCGTCGGCAAGCGGGGCTGACGCACTTGCGCTGGTGACGGCGGGTGGCGTCGTCGCCCACGCCGGCCCACTCCCTGCCGACTCGGCCGTGTCCCGTCTTGCCCGCGTGGTGTTGGGAAGCCGGGCTCAGGAGACGGCGACCACCGATGAACGCTTCGCGGCGGCGAGAGCCGTACGGCCCCCGGGCGGCGGGCCCGCGAAATTGGCCGTCATTGCTTCACGCTCCACCGATCGAATCGACGGCGTTCGAGCCGACCTGTTCCGCACGTTCTTCGTCATCGCCTTCGGCGGCACGGTGCTCGCGTTGCTCCTCGCCGCCCTGGTCGGCGATCGCATTGGCAGCGGAATCCGACGTCTCACGCTCGCAGCCGAAGCCATCCAACGAGGACAGGTCGGCGTCCGCTCCGGCGTGCGCAGTCCCGACGAGGTGGGCGTCCTCGGGGCCACCTTCGACACGATGTCGGCCTCGATCGAGGACCAACGTGCCGCGCTCGTCGAGGCCGCCGAGCGCGTGTCCGCCATCGTGGCCGGCATGGGGGAGGCCCTCGTGGCTCTCGACGCCGAGGGCCACATCACCGACTTCAACGCCGCCGCCGAGGATCTCTTCGGGCTGGACGCCGCGGGCGTGCTCGGCTCGCCGATCGACGCAGTGCTGGTGGTCACGTCCGAAGACGGCGCCGCGTTGGGCGAGCGGATCGCAGCCATCGAGCCCGATCGCTGGTCGGCGCTGGCCACCGCCGCTTCGGCGGTCGGCGGCGCCGCCGTGCCCGTGGCATTGACCGCCGGCCCGCTCCGTGGCCCGGACGGGTCGATCGCAGGCGGCGTGGTCGTACTTCGAGACCTTCGGGGTGAACGCGAGGTCGAGCGCATGAAGCGACACTTCCTTTCCCGCGTCGGCCACGAACTGCGCACACCGCTCACGCCACTGATCGGCTACTCGCAGATGCTCGCCGGACGCGAACTTCCGCGGACCGCGCCGAGATGGTCTACGCCTCGATCCTCTCGTCGGCCCGCCGCCTCGAGCGCATCGTCGAGATGCTCGAGTTCTTCGCTGCACTCGATGCCGGGCGACCGATGCTGCATCCCGAGCGCCTCGAAGTTCGAACTCTGCTGGCCGGCGTGATGGAGAGGCGCGCGCTGGCCGACGACGGCGACCAGTACGAGATCACGCGACGGGTCGGACGGGGCACGCCCGACATCGATGCCGACGGCCACTGGCTGGGGCGGGCCATCGACGAACTCGTCGACAACGCGGTGAAGTTCTCCCCCGGAGGTGGCCGAGTCGCGGTGTCGGCCCGCCCCGCGCCCGATGACCCGGGCCTGGTCGAGATCTCGGTGCGCGACCGCGGCGTGGGGATGTCGCCCGAGGCCGTCGACGGTGCCTTCCGTGAGTGGGCCCAGGGCGACGAATCCGACACCCGCTCCTTCGGTGGGCTCGGGCTCGGCCTCGCCCTCGTCGAGCGGGTGGTCGAGTACCACGGAGGCCGAGTCGTGTGCGAGACCGCACCAGGGAAAGGGACCACGTTCTCGCTGTTGGTGCCGGCCGCCGACCCTCCCGTGGGGCCATCGCCGGCTCCCTCGGGGCGCCGCCAGCGGCGCCGATCACCCGCCTGAGGGTTCCCCTCGTCGTAACCTCGGGCGTGATGTCCGACCTTGAGACGCCGGTGGAGGGCGCGACCTCCCTCGATCCCGACGTCGTCGAGGCGCAGTCGTTCGCCACGGCGTTCCGCGGGTTCGACCCCGTGCAGGTGCGGGCCTTCCTCGGGCTCGTGGCCGACGAGTTGCGGCGTTTGCACCACGTCGAGGCCGACCTGCGGGCGCAGCTGGGCGGAGACGAGGTCGAGCCGGCAGTCGCCTCGCCGTCGGACGCGCAGGGCGAGGAACTCGCCGAGGCGAAGATCGGCGCCTCTGAGCCCGTGGTCCTCGACGACGAACGTCGGCAGGCCGACGACCTGGTGGCGGCGGCCAAGCTCGAAGCCGAGGACCTTCTGCGCCAAGCCCGGGAGAAGGTCGAGGCCCTGAGCGCAGCGGCGGCGGCCGAGACGACGCGAGTCGTCGAAGAGGCAAAGGCCGAGGCCGAGCGTGTGCGCACTGCGGCAGTGGCCGAGCGGAGGTCGCGGGCCGAGGATGCCGAAGCCACCGCCGTCCGCAAGATCGCCGAGGCCGAGCGCGAAGCGGCCGGGCTTCGGGTCGCGGCCCGCGAAGAAGCCGACGCCACCATCGAGGCGGCTCGGGAGCGGGGCCGGGAGATGGTGTCCGAGGCCCAGGCCGCCCGGGAGCGGATGTTGGCCGACCTGGCCAAGCGACGACGCGCTGCCCAGGCGCAACTCGAGCAGATGCGAGCCAACCGCGACCGGCTGCTCGAGACGCTGAAGGTGGCCCGCCGGACGATCGACGAGATGACGAACAGGTTCGACCCGCCCGAACCCGGGAGACCCGCCTCGACGTCCGAGACCGGCGGGCCAACCGGCCCATCGATGTCGCCGAGTGCACCGGTCGACGACCGGCCCTCGGAGAGCCGAGCGCCGCGGACGGCGACCATCTCGACCACGCCGGAGCGTGTTCAGGAGGCGCCGCGGCCCCGCGCCCGGGCCGTCGTCATCGGCGAGGCGCCGGCGGCGGCACGTCCCCGCATCTCAGCTCCCCAAGCCGAGGCGGCGGTTTCTTCGCGACCGGTGGCACCGCCGGCGTCACCTCCCGACGCGACCGAACACGTTCGGGTGACCCGTCCTACACCGGCGCGCGACGAGCGACGCTCGTCGGCGTTGCGCATCCTGCGACGGGGCAAGAACACCCCGCCTGCCGAGCCGTCTTCGATGGTCGGCCGTGACAGTCCGGCCGATGGGGTCCGGATCATCGGCCGGGCCGACGACGCTGCTGATGTCCCGGCTGAAGCAACCGACCGGGACCCTGTTGACGGGCCCGAGACAGCCGCGCTCCTTCGCGAAGCCCAGGCCCTGCCGGAGCCGGAGCCCGAGCCCGAGCCCGAGCGCGAGACGGCGGCCGAACCCGACGACAACGGCGACGGCGAGACACCCGACCCCTCGCCCCTCTGGGACCAAGGCATCGACGACTCCGGCCCCGTCGAGGGTGCTGACGGGATCGACAGCGGGGACGAGGGTCTGGACGGCGACGGCGAACCGATCGTGCTCGAGGAGATCCGGCCCCGAATCGAGGACCTGTTCGCCCGCTTGCGGGCTGATCGAGCAGCGGCTACCTCGGCGGCGCGCGAGGTCCTCGGCCACGATGGCGAGGAACCCGAGGGTGGGGAGAGCGTCGCTCCGATCGGAACGGGGGCTCCTGGTCCCCGTCCGGGGGCCAACGACGGCGACGAACACCTCCTCCAGGCTCGCGACTCGGTCGTCGATCCGCTCGTCGGCCAGTTGGCCAAGCGCCTCAAGCGGGTGCTGCAGGACGAGCAGAACGCGAGCCTCGACCGACTCCGCACCGGTCGTGGCCAGGCCACCGTCGAGTCGGTGCTGAGCCGAGCGGCCGACCAGTCCTTGCCCTACCGGCACGTCGCCTTGCCCATCCTCGATGCCGCCGCCCAGGCTGGCGCGTCGGTGTCGGCCTTTGGGACCCTGGCCGTTCCGGTCGAGGACCTTGGAGTCCAGCTGGCGGGCGACCTGGCTGGCGCCATCCGCGCCCGCCTCGATGCTGTCCTCCGCGCCTCGGCATCCGACGACCTCGATTTGGCGTCAACCGGCGAGCGGGTCAGTGCTGTCTACCGGGAGTGGAAGACGCAGAAGATCGAGCGCCTTGCCACCCACTATCTGATCGGCGCCCATGAGCGGGGAGCGTTTCTCGCCCACCCGGAGGGTCAGCCGTTGCGATGGTTGGTCGACGACGACGGCCCCTGCCCTGACTGCGATGACAACGCACTCGCCGGCCCGACGCCGAGGGGGGAACCCTTCCCGACCGGTCAGTTGCACCCTCCCGCTCATCTGGGCTGCCGCTGCCGCTTGGTGGCCGCCCCGGCCTAGTCTCGCTGGACTATGCGCCGCCCGCCCATCGATGTTCGTCCGACGCCGCCTCCCCGGCGTCCGCAACGAAACCGGATCGGGTTGGCGGCCATCGTCGGAGTCGGCTTCTTCGTTCTGACCTCGCTCCGCGGTGTCGCTGGGTTCTTCACCGACTATCTCTGGTTCGAGGAGGTCAACCTGACTTCGGTGTGGTCGGGGGTGCTCGGCGCCAAGATCGGCCTCAGCGTTCTGTTCGTGCTCGGGTTCTTCCTGCTCCTGTGGGTCAACCTCGTCATCGCTGATCGGCTGGCGCCGAAGTTCCGTCCCTCGGGGCCCGAGGACGAGATCGTCGCCCGTTACCAGGAGGTGGTCGGGCCCTTCGCCGGCAAAGTCCGCCTCGCTGTTGCTGCGCTGTTCGCCCTCATCGCCGGCACCGGCATGAGCGGACAGTGGCGCAACTGGATCCTCTTCCAGAACTCGGTGCCATTCGGCAAGGTCGACCCCCAGTTCAAGCGCGACATCTCCTTCTATGTCTTCCGGTTGCCGTTCCTCGTCGACGTCGTCAACTGGGTCTTCGTGGCCGTGCTCCTGGCCCTGATCATGACGGTGGTCGCCCATTACCTCAACGGGGGCATCCGACTCCAAGCTCCGCTGTCGCGCACGACGCCGCAGGTCAAGGCGCACGTGTCGGTGCTCCTCGGCATGCTCGCCCTCGTCAAGGCGGCCGACTACTACCTCTCGCGCTACGAGTTGGTGTTCTCGCACCGTGGTCCGGTCGACGGCGCCACCTATACCGACATCAACGCCAGCCTGCCCGCCATCGAGTTGCTCCTGTTGATCTCCATCGCGGCCGCCATCCTGTTCCTGGTCAACATCCGCCTGCGGGGCTGGGTGCTTCCGGCCATCGCCGTGGCCACCTGGGGCATCGTGTCGATCGCGGCTGCCACCATCTACCCCCAGTTCGTGCAGAAGGTGCAGGTCGAGCCCAACGAACTCTCCAAAGAGGCGCCGTTCATCGAGCGCAACATCGAAGCGACTCGAGAAGCGCTCAACCTCACCAACGTGAAGGAACGCAACTTCGAGGCCGACACCAAACTCGACTCGGCCGGTCTCAACCGCAATACCGAGACGATCCGCAACATCCGGCTGTGGGATCCGCCCTTCCTCGAGCGCACCTATCGGCGCCTGCAGGAGGTGCGGTCGTACTTCCGCTTCAACGACGTCGACATCGACCGCTATCAGATCGACGGGCGCACCACCCAGGTGGTGTTGTCGGCCCGTGAGCTCAACCCTGACGGCCTCCCCAGCGAGCGGCAGTCGTGGGTCAACCGGCACCTCCAGTTCACCCACGGCTACGGCGCCGTGCTGAGCCCGGCCAACGCCGTGACCTCCGATGGCCAGCCCGACTTCCTCGTCAAGGACGTGCCTCCGTCGGGGTCTCCGGAGATCACCCGACCCGAGATCTATTTCGGTGAAGACCTCGACTCCTACGCCATCGTCAATACCCAGCAGGAGGAGATCGACTTCACCAAGGGTGACGGCACCGACCAGACCAGCCAGTACGCGGGCAAGGGCGGCGTCGTGATCGACAGCTTCGTCAAGAAGGCTGCACTCACCTTGCGGTTCGGGGAGATCAACCTCACCACATCCAACGCCATCACCCCCGAGTCGCGGGCGCTGTACTTCCGAAGCATCCGGGAGCGAGCGGCGATGGCGGCGCCATTCCTCCGCTTCGACGCCGACCCGTATCCGGTGGTGATCGAGGGCCGCATCGTTTGGCTGCTCGACGGCTACTCCTACACCGACCGGTATCCCTACGCCCAGCGCACCAACACCGACCGGCTGCCGGCCAACAGTGGCCTCCGCGGCCTTGACTTCAACTACGTGCGAAATGCGGCCAAGGTGGCCATCGACGCCTACGACGGCACGCTCCGTTTCTACGTGACCGATCCCAAGGACCCGATCGTCAAGTCGTACCAGAAGGCCTTCCCTGACCTCTTCGAGAAGGGTGCGATCCCCGAGGGGCTCCGAGCCCACTTCCGCTATCCCGAGGACATGTTCCGGGTGCAGACGAATGCCTATGGCAAGTACCACATGGATGCGGCCGCCGACTTCTACCGCTCGGCGGACCAGTGGGACATCTCCCAGGATCCGGGATCAGGTCCGCCCGCCGATACCAGCGAGACGACGGCCACCACCGATCCGACCACGGGCCGGGTGACCTCTACTCGTGAAACGAGGATGGATCCGTACTACCTCCTCATGCGGCTTCCCGAGGAGGAGAAGGAGGACTTCCTCATCCTCCAACCCTTCGTGCCCACGTCGCGGGACGACTCTCGCAAAGAGCTGACCGCCTTCATGGTGGCCAAGAGCGACCCGGAGAACTACGGCCAACTCGAAGTGTTCGTCATGCCTCGAAGCCGGCTGCCAGACGGGCCGGCCATCGTCGACGCCCGCATCAATCAGGAGCCGACGATCTCGTCGGAGATCACCCTTCTGTCGAGGGCTGGCTCGCAGGTGCTGCTCGGCAACCTGCTCGTGATCCCGGTTGAAGATTCGCTTCTCTACGTTCGGCCGCTTTACGTCCAAGCACAGCGGACCCAGGTGCCCGAGTTCAAGAAGGCGATCGTCGTGTTCGGCGATCAGGTCGTCATGCGCGACACGCTCAAGGAGGCGTTGACGGCCATCTTCGGCGAGGCGCCACCGACTCTCGAGGAGGGCCCGTCGCCCGATCCGGGCACCGCCACGCCTAACACCCCGGCGACCCCCGGCGCGCCGACGGTGTCGCCGACGGTTGCCAGCCTGCTCGAACAGGCGGCCAACGCCTTCAACGAGGCTGATGCCGCCCTCGGGGCCCGCGATCTCGCCACCTTCGACAAGAAGTACAAGGAGGGGGTTGACCTCGTGGCCAAGGCCCGCGCCGAGTCGGCCGCATCCGGCGGTGGTGGTTCTGGCGGCGGGTCGGGGAGCACGACGACGACGACCGCCAAACCGGCCTCGGCCTGAGGATTTGCCCGCCCGGCGGTCTGCTATCTTCGGACACACGCCGCGGGGTGGAGCAGTCTGGTAGCTCGTCGGGCTCATAACCCGAAGGTCGTAGGTTCAAATCCTACCCCCGCCACCACGTAGAAGGCCCGGAACCATTGAGGTTTCGGGCCTTCGTCGCTGGCGGCGGTAGGCCTCGTCTACCGGACGTGTCTACCGGCGGGCGACAGCGCGCCGCCCTGACCTGCGGGTTCGCGCCACCGAGCCGGTGGACGTCTACCGGCTGCTCGTGCCGATGAGCTGACTGAAGCGGTGAGCTGCGTCGGCGCCCATCCCGGGGAGCACGTGCTGGTAGGTCGCCATCGTGAAGCCCGGGTTGGCATGGCCGAGCCGCTCGGACACGACCTTGATCGGGACGCCAGCCGCGACGAGCAGCGAGGCGTGGGTGTGGCGGAGATCGTGGAACCGGATGCGCGGCAGGTCCATGCGCCGAAGCTGCCGGTCGAACAGCTGGTACAGCGACTCGGCGTGCACCGCCGTGCCGGCGGTGTTGGTGAACATCGGATCCTCGGTGGCGATGCCGTGACCGTCGGCGGCTTGGCGTCGCCGCCAGGTGGCGAGGACGGCTTCGGTGCCGGCGTCAAGGTCGATGCAGCGGCGGCTCGAACGGGTCTTCACCGGCACCTCGGTCGAGCGGCCGCCGACCACTTGGCGGCTGCGGGCGATCGAGAGCCGGTGGGTGGCTGTATGCCAGTCGCCCCAGCGGAGGCCGGCGAGCTCGCCGCGTCGCATCCCTGTCGTGGCGGCGAGGTGGAGCGCTGGGTGCAGGCGCAGGTGCCGCGTGGCGTCGAGAAAGCGGGTGAGCTGCTCGGCGGTCCAGCACTCCGGCCCGGTCCTCGATCGTGGCGTCGCCCGCGGTGGCTGGGCGCCATGGGCGACGTTCGCGGGGACGAGGTGCTGGCGGACGGCCTGGTTGAGCGCGGCCCGGATCAGGACGTGGACGTCGTAGACGGTCTTGGGCGCGAGGCCGCCGCCCGCGGCGGCGCCGCATGTGCGGAGTTCGTCGTAGAACCGGTCGAGCATCTCGGTGTGCACGGACCGCAGCGGCACGGCGCCGATCGCCGGGACGATGTAGTGCTCGATCATCCACTCGTACCGGTAGGCGGTGGTGGGTTGGAGGCGCTGACGGCGGCGTGGCATCCACCGTTCGGTCAGGTAGCGGCCGAGGGTGAGCTGCTCGGTGACGGTGGTGCGCTCCGCACCGGCGATCGCGTCCAGGCGATCCACGATCGCCTCCGCATCGGCGCGGCAGTGGCCTGCAGGATGCCAGCGCCGGCGCTCACGACCTGTTGTGGTGTCGGTGCCGTCGTAGGCGACGACATAGAAGCGGTCCTTGCGTTGCACGATGTAGGCCATCACCGTCGATCGACGCTTTCGGAGCCAACCCGAAGAGCTGTCGATCAGACGTGGCATGGACCGAAACGGTGCGGCGGGACAGGGCTCCGGGGTGCGGAGTCTGCCGGCACGCCCGACATGCCGGTTTTGGTCGCATACCCCTCCGGGTATAAGTGGGCGGACCCGATCTCAGCCGGACGGAAGGAGTTTTCGTGTCGAGTGAAGCGATAACCGAGGTTTCGCCAGAAGAAGCGGTGGACGCGATGGGACGTGGCGCCGTGCTCGTCGACGTTCGGGAGGACGACGAGTGGGAGGCCGGCCATGCGCCGGACGCCGAGCACCTCCCGCTTGGTGCCGTGAACGAGGGCAGCACCAGCTTCGCGGGCCGGGATGTTCTGACCGTCTGCCGGAGCGGAGGCCGATCGGCGAAGGCCGCAAAGGCGCTGGCGTCGGCAGGGATCGAGGTTCGCAACGTCGCTGGCGGCATGTCGGCGTGGGCGGCGGCTGGCTTGCCGGTCGTACGCGGCGACGGCGGGCCGGGGACGGTGATCTAGCGAAGCGATGACCGACACAGCACCGGCCCAATCGATCGACGTGTACGCCGACGTGTCGTGCCCGTTCGCCCACTACAGCCTGCGACGCTTCAGTGAGCGCAGGTCCTCCAGCGTTGCGAACGGCCCCCGCCTACGAGTGCGCGGCTGGCCGCTCGAACTCGCCAATGGCGAGCCCCTCGAGGCGACCAAGGTCGCCGACGAAGTCACCGACCTGCGGGCGCAGGTCGCTGGCGACCTCTTCACGGGATTCGACCCGGCCGCGTTCCCGCCGACCACGATCATCGTCCTCGGGGCCGCCACCCTCGCGTACGACCACGGCCTCGACGTCGGTGAAGCGTTCAACCTCGCGATCCGGGACGAGCTGTTCGAGCACGGGAACGCCATCGGACAGTCCGAGGTCCTTCACGAGGTCGCCGCTCAGTTCGGCCTGGCCGTGCCCGACGACGCCGCCGCCCGCGCTGCGGTCGAGGCCGATTACGCCGAAGGGGCCCGCTGGACCGCGACCGCGATGCGCCGACCCGGCGCCACCCTGGCCGCCGGCCTCGGCCTGCTCCTCCTCCTGGCCGCCCCCGCGCTCGGCATGCGTCTGGGGATGCCGGCGGCCGGGGTGGTCGACCGGGGCGCGCAGAGCCGCGACGGCTACGACGCCGTCGTCGCCGACTTCGGCCCCGGCGCACCCGCCCCGCTGTTCGTCACCGCCCCCGCCGCGCAGGCGCAGCGGGTGGTCGACATCGCCGCCGCCGAACCCGGCGTCGTCGCCGCCTCCGTCGTCGCCGAGCCCGCCGGATCCGGTCGCAGCGTGGTCCGGGTCACTCCGGCCACCGCCGTCGACAGCAAGGCCACCTCGCAGCTCGTCCACCGGCTCCGCGACGACCTGCGCGTCGGCCGTGCCGGAGGCGCGGGTCGGCGGACCCGGGACGCAGAACACCGACCTCACCGACGCGCTGACCGGCACCGCGCCGGCGGCCATCGCGCTGATCATGGCGGTCGCGTTCGTGCTGCTGCTGGTCGTGTTCCGCAGCACGCTGATCGCGGTCACGTCGATCGTGTTCAACCTCGTCGGCGTGGCGGCCAGCTTCGGGTTCGCCACGCTCGTGTTCCAGCACGGCTACGGCGCCTCACTGCTCGGCATCGAGAACCAGGGCTTCGTCGACGCCTGGGCGCCGCTGTTCTTCTTCGCCCTGCTCTTCGGGCTGTCGATGGACTACCAGCTGTTCCTGCTCGCCGCGATCAAGGAACGCCGCGACGCCACCGGCGACGCCCGCCTCGCCGTCCGCGAGGGCATCGCCCGCACCGGCCGACCGATCACCAACGCCGCGCTGATCATGATCGTCGTGTTCGTCGCCTTCGGCGTGACCGGCCCGATCCCGCCCACCGAGCTGGGCGTGACCCTCGCCCTCGCCGTCCTCCTCGACGCCACGGTCATCCGCATGATGCTCGTCCCGTCCCTGCTGGGGATGCTCGGCGAACGGGCCTGGGGCCTACCGGGCTGGCTCGACCGCCGCCTCCCGCACGTCACCTTCGACCACTGATGCACCCAAGGAGCAACGCCATGGAGATCCTCACCATCGAGACCAAGTCGCTGGGCGACCGCAGCTACGTGGTCGTCGACGGGCACGCCGCGGCGGTGATCGACCCGCAGCGCGACATCGACCGCGTCCTCGCCGAGCTCGACGAACGCGAGCCTCACCTTGACCGTCGTGGCCGAAACGCACCTCCACAACGACTACGTCACCGGCGGCCTCGAGCTCGCCCAGCGGACCGGCGCCACCTACGTCCTGCCGGCCGGCGACGACGTGGCCTTCGACCACACCACCGCGGCCGACGGCGACGAGATCCCGATCGGGGAGCGGGTGGTGCTCCGCGCCGTGCACACCCCCGGCCACACCCCGCACCACCTCTCCTACGTCGTCGTGGCCGACGGCGAACCCGCCGCGGTGTTCACCGGCGGGTCCCTCCTCTACGGCACGGTCGGGCGGACCGACCTGATCAGCGACGACGACACCGAGGACCTGACCCGGGCCCAGTACCGCTCCGCCCACCGACTCGCCGACGAGCTGCCCGGCTCGGTCAGCGTGCACCCGACCCACGGGTTCGGGAGCTTCTGCTCCTCGGCGTCGTCGAGCGGGTCGGACTCGAGCACCATCGCCCAGGAGCAGCGCACCAACATCGCGCTCACCACCGACGACGAGACCGACTTCGTCGAGCAGCTGCTCGCCGGTCTCACCGCCTACCCCCGCTACTACGCCCACATGGCGCCCCGGAACCGCCAGGGCCCCGAACCCGTCGACCTGTCCGCCCCCGAGCCGGTCGACCCCGTCGAGCTGCGACGCCGCATCCACGCCGGGGAGTGGGTGGTCGACCTCCGCGACCGCAAGGCGTTCGCCAACTCGCACCTCGCCGGCACCATCAACGTCGAGATCGGCGACAGCTTCGTCACCTACCTCGGCTGGACCATCCGATGGGGCACCCCCGTCACCCTCGTCGGCGACACCGCCGACGAGGTCGCCGAAGCCCAACGCCAGCTGGTCCGCATCGGCATCGACCGTCCCGCCGGCGCCGCCAACGGCGGCCTCGACGCATGGGCCGAGGGCGGCGACCTCCGCTCCTACCGCAGCGCCACCTTCGCCGACCTCGCCGCCGAACGATCCGACAGCGACCTGGTCGTGCTCGACGTCCGCCGCGGCGACGAGTGGGAGACCGGCCATGTCGATGGCGCGCTCCACATCCCCCTCGACGAGCTCGAGGACCGCATCGACGAGGTGCCCGCCGACCGGCCGGTGTGGGTGCACTGCGCCTCCGGGTTCCGGGCCTCGATCGCGGCGTCGCTGGTCGACCGCGCCGGCCGCCACGTCGTCGTGATCCACGACGAGTGGGACAACGCCGCCGACCACGACGACATCCCCATCCACGAGGACGCCTAGGTGGACGCCGACGCCTGGGACCGCCGCTACGCGACCGTCGAGCTCATCTGGACCGCGGAACCCAACCGGTTCCTCGTCGAACAGGTGGGAGATCTCGCCCCAGGGCGAGCCCTCGACCTCGGTGCCGGCGAAGGACGCAACGCCGTGTGGCTGGCGACGCAGGGCTGGCAGGTCACCGCCATCGACTTCAGCCAGACCGGGCTCGACAAAGCCCGCCAGCTCGCCGAGCGCGCCAACGTGGACGTCGAGCTGCGCTGCGCCGATGCCACGGAGCCGATCGGCGGCGTCTACGACCTCGTCGTCATCCTGTACCTGCACCTCCCACCAGAACGCCGACGAGCCGCCCACCGCAACGCGGCGGCCGCCGTCGCGCCCGGCGGCACGCTGCTCGTCGTCGGGCACGACACCACCAACCTCACCGACGGCTACGGCGGCCCCCAGGATCCGGCGGTGCTGTTCTCACCCGAAGACGTCGTCGCCGACCTCCAGGACAGCGGGCTGCAGATCGAGCGGGCCGAACGCGTCCAACGGACCATCGTCACCGACTCCGGCCCCCGCATGGCCATCGACGCGCTCATCCGGGCAACACGACCGGCGACTCCCGATGCCTGACTGGCCGGCGGTCGCCGCCGCCGGACTCGTCGTCGGCGTGCTGTTCGGGCTGTTCGGCGTGGGCGGCTCCAGCTTCGCCACCCCCGCCCTCGGCCTGCTCGGCGTCCCCGGCCTCGTCGCCGTCGCCGCGCCCCTCCCGGCCACCATCCCCGCCGCCATCGTCGGCATGGTCGCCTACGTCCGCCGACGCGAGGTCGAGTGGCCCGTCGCCCGATGGTCGATCATCGGCGGAGTCCCCGGCACGGTGGTCGGCGCCCTGCTGTCCCGCTACGTCGGCGGACGCGGGCTGCTCATCGCGTCGGGCGTCGTCCTCGCCCTCGTCGGGGCCCGCATCCTGTTCCCCCTCCCCGAGCAACGCGCCGCGCTCCGCGATCGACGCCGCGCCGGGGTGGTCGTGCCCGCCGCCGCGGCGATCGGACTCTTCACCGGCCTGCTCGCCAACGGCGGCGGCTTCCTCCTCGTCCCGCTGTTCGTGCTCGTCCTCGGGCTCACCATGCCCGAATCCGCCGGCACCAGCCTGGTCGTCATCGCCGTGCTGTCGGTCCCGACGCTCGTCACCCACTGGGCGCTCGGCCACATCGACTGGACCGTCGCCGCCGCCTTCGCCGCCGGGAGCATCCCCGGCGCCGCCATCGGATCGCTGCTCGCCCAGCGCCTCCCCGCCGAAGCGATGAAACGCGCCTTCGGCGTGCTGCTCATCGCCTTCGCCATCTACTTCGTCGCCCGCCAACTCACCCGCTGACCAACCCCGAGGAGCTCACCTATGGCCTTCACCCGCAGCATCGAGACCGACCTCTCCTACGACGATGCCGTCGCCGCCACCAAGGCGGCGCTGCAAGAGGAGGGCTTCGGCGTCCTCACCGAGATCGACGTCCGCCAGACCCTCAAGGACAAGCTCGACATCGACACCGACCCGCAGCTCATCATCGGCGCCTGCAACCCCCAACTCGCCCACCAGGCCATCGGTCTCGACCCCCGGATCGCCACGCTGCTGCCCTGCAACGTCGTCGTCCGCACCGAAGAACGGCCGCACCATCGTCGAAGCCCTCGACCCCACGATGATGGCCGACCTCTCCGGAGCCGAAGGACTCGACGCCATCGCCGACGACGCCGCCGAGCGCATCCAACGCGCCCTCGACGCCATCAAGAAGCCCTGATGGCAGACGTCGCTGCCGGCGTGGTGGTCCACCTCGACGAAGCAGATCCCGCGAAGCATGCCTCGGTGCTGAGGAACGTCGAGAACCTTCTCGATGAGCTGCAGGACGACTCGCCGGTCGAACTGGTCGTCCACGGCCATGGCATCAGCGCCGCGCTCGCCGATGGCCCGAACGCCGACCAGCTACGCCACGTGCTCGGACGAGGAGTGCGGGTCGCCGCGTGCGGCAACACCATGCGCCGCGAGGGGATAACCAACGAGGATCTGCTCGACGGCGTGATGGTCGTGGCGGCTGGAGTCGCCCAGCTCGTCTACCGGCAGCGGGAAGGTTGGGCCTATGTGCGCCCTTGATGCGCAACCATCGCCGGTGACGTTCGAAGCGCCACCGTTCGACGCGGTCATCGACTTGTGCGGCGATCCCGTGAACGCGGGTCTGCGCGTGCTCTTCGCCGGCAACCAGTACATGGCGGTCGGCGATCTTGTCTCGGGATTTCTCGAGGATCACCCGGACGTCGGTTCGGTGTTCTACGAGACGCTGCCTCCTGGCATCGTTCTCGCCCAGCTCCGCGCCGGGGGCCTGACCATGGGATCCTTGACCCTCCGTTTCGATCCTGACGTGGTGGCCGCCAGTCCCCGAGCACTCAGAGAGCTCGAGCTGGAGGGGCGGGTCGGACCGTCCCGGACCTACGCCAGCAACGTGCTCGCGTTGATGGTGGCGAGCGGAAACCCGACCGATGTCCGGTCACTGCACGACCTCGCTCGACCGGGCGTGAGAGTGGCGCTCCCCGACCCTGCGACCGAAGGGATCGGCCGTCTCGCCCTCCGAGCCTTCGAGGTCGCAGGGGGATCCGCGTCTACGGGACGAGATCTTCGTGGCCAAGCGGAACAGGGGCGAGACCGTTCTGACCAGCATCCATCACCGCCAGACCCCGGCATGGGTCGTCGAAGGCGCAACCGATGTCGGCGTGGTCTGGGAGACCGAGAACCTCCACCACCTGCGCCTCGGCGCCCCCATCGAAGTGGTGCACCTCGACGACGACGTGAACCAACGGGGCCACTACGCGTCCGCCGTGGTCACCACCGCGCCACATGCCGACCACGCCCGTGCCTTCGTCGACTACATCGCCAGCGCGGCAGGGCGACGGACGTACGCCCGGTTCGGGTTCACCACGTGAGAGTCCGCTCGAGGTGGCACACGCCATGCCAGTCGGCGCCGAACGCATCCAACACGGCGTCGAAGCCAACCAAGGAGCCCTGATGTCAGACATCGTCGCCTGCCCCTCCTGCGCCAAGCAGAACCGGATCCCAACGAGCGCCACCGGCACACCTGTGTGCGCAGCATGCAAGACGCCGGTGCCGTGGACCGTTGACGCCACCGACACCGATCTGGACGCCGCGCTCGACGCGAACGTGCCCGTCCTGGTCGATCTCTGGGCGCCGTGGTGCGGACCCTGCCGGACCGTCGCGCCCATCATCGAGCAGATCGCCCGGGCTCGGGCGGGTCACCTGAAGGTCGTCAAGGTCAACGTCGACGAGCTGCCCGCGGTGTCTGCCCGCTATGGGGTGCAGGGCATCCCGACGCTGCTCCTGCTCGACCACGGCCGCGAGATCGGCCGGCAGGTGGGCGCCCTCCCTGCGGCTGCGCTGGAGAGTTGGCTGGACAGTCGCACCACGGCGGCCCGCTGATGGGCTTCTACGACGAGCACGTCCTGCCCCGCATCATCGACCTCGCGTTGGGCAAGGCCCAAGACCCCACACGGGCAAAGATCGCCGCGAGGCTGGAGGGCGAGGTCCTCGAGGTCGGGTTCGGGTCCGGCCGCAACCTCCCGCACCTTCCATCGGCCGTGACCAAGCTCTTGGCCGTCGAACCTGCTGCGCTAGGGCGCAAGCTGGCTGCGCCACGGATCGCTGCCAGTCCCGTTCCCGTCGAGGTCATCGGCCTCGACGGCCAAGACCTGCCCCTCGATGACGCGTCGGTCGATCACGCCCTCATCACCTGGTCACTCTGCACGATCCCCGATGTCGACCGGGCCCTCCGAGAGGTCCACCGGGTCCTGCGCCCGGGCGGGATGCTGCACTTCGTCGAGCACGGCCGCTCCCCGAACCCGGCGACGGCCCGGTGGCAGGACCGGCTCACCCCCCTGTGGGGCCGCATCGCCGGCGGCTGCCACCTCAACCGCCCCATCCGTGAGCACATCGAGGCCGCCAGCTTCGAAATCGTCGACCTCGACACGTACTCGATGGGTGGACCCGACGTCATCGGCTACTCATACCGCGGCCGCGCCTCGAAGGCGACATGAACGAACGCGATGGAGATCGGGGGGTGGTCCGCCCCGGCCTGACGCTGCCCGACGACCAGCGCCCGCGCGTTGCCCTGGAGTCGCCAGATGCTCCCAGCCGTTGAACGAGTCGGCTCGGCGCCGCAGGATGGTGACGCCAAGCACAGCACCTCGCCGCCTCTGCCCTCGAAGTGAAGCGACCGGTTGTCACCCGGTTGTCACCGCTCCTGGATCCCAGTCAGTCGCACGAGAGCAGACGACCACCACCGCTCAAGGCTGGATTCAGCTTCTGAACTGCGACGATGTGCGTTGGGGCCCCCTGAGTGCCGACGACAGCAGACGGGACAAACCGCCTGGACACGCGACTCATAACCCGAAGGTCGCAGGTTCAAATCCTGCCCCCGCCACGAGAGAAGGCCAGGTCAGGACCTGTTTCTGACCTGGCCTTCGTCATGTCTCAGGTTGCTTCTACCGGTTCTTCTACTGGTGGCGCGACGCACGGCCCGTGATCCTTGCATCCCGATGCCCAGCGCCGAGATCCGTTTGCCGGGGATCGCTCCGAGCGAAATCGAGGCGGACGGGGCTTCGGAACGAGCAAGCTCGCCGGGTGTACGAAGACAGCGCCCAGGACGCGTACGACATCTTGAACAACGCCCGTGGCAAGGACTACGTCGGCGAAGCGGCGGCGCTCGCCGACATCATCCGTGCACATGACCCTTCAGCTCGAACCCTCCTGGATGTCGGATGCGGCACCGGTCGCCACATGAAGGAACTGCACTCGCTGGGCTTCACCTGCGTCGGCACGGATCTCTCGCCGGCCATGCTCACCAAGGCCAAGTCGCGGCGTCGGCGACGCGCGACTGGAGTTGGCTGACATCCGGACAGTGGACCTCGGCGTGACCTTCGACGCCGTGATCTGCCTCAACGGCACCATCGGCTACATGACGACCAAGCCCGAGCTGGAGACGGCCGTTCGCCGCCTCGCCTCGCATGTCGCTCAGGACGGCGTCCTGATCGTCGAGCCGTGGATGGCGCCCTCGCAATGGCTCGCGCCCACGGTCGGGGCCGAGTCCGGGAGCGCGGGAGACATCGCGGTGGCGCGGGTGAGCCGCGCCTACTTCGAGGACGGACTCGGCGTGTTCGAACGGCACTGCTCGATCGCCACCCCCCAGCGGGCGTGGTCGTTTGTCGAGGTGCACCGACTCGGGCTGTACGAGATCTCCGAGTACATCGACGCGTTCCACGCCTCCGCCCTGTCGGCAAGTCACGAAGAGTTCCCCGGGCGAGGCATCGGGATCCTCGTCGGCAAGCGGACCGCCTGAGACTCCTGGCCCCGCCGATGAAGCGCCAGCGAGCCGATGGCGACTAACGATGGGGAGTCGTCTGCTGAGCCGGCAGCTCCCGCGGCCTGGTCGTCTCCCTCGATGCCGATGGTGCAGGGCGGTCGCCGAAGGAACTCCCGTCCCAGAGAGTGTCCGTTTGCACCTCGCCCACATCGGCCCGATCAGGGCGCAGGCGATCTGGACGGATGACAGTTTGCTGGCCATCAAGGTAACTTGGTGTGTGGACCCGGTGATCCTTGCGTCCGCTTGCAAGCGCGGGGTCGAGGGTCACGACATGCTCCACGCCTACCGGAAATCCGATGAGAGTCTTCGATCTTGAGGACCTGACGATGCTGATCGGCCCCGCCGAGTCGGCCGCCTTGCTCGAGATCGGTGTCGCCCATGCCGAAGGGATCGACTTCATCGTCTCACGCCATGTCCGCCCGAGCCAGGTTCTTGGAGTAGCCGATGCCCCGATCGATTCAAGAGATTCTCGACCACGGAGACGATCTCGCCCGACGTTTCGAAGACTACGAGCCAAAGGCGGGTGACGAGCGGCCGGTGGAGGAGTACCTCCTCGAGCGGGCGACGATCGCGCGATCGCGCAGCGAGCGCCAGGTGGTCGACGCGATCACCGGCGCAAGGAGCAAGGGGTTGTCATGGCAGAGGATCGGCGACATCCTCGGTACCTCAGCCCAAGCCGCGCAGCAGCGGTACGGCGCGGTCGTCGAGTCAGCCTGAACTTCGGCTCCGAGCGAGGGCGGCGTTTGCTTCACGATCACAGCGCCATCGTCCGTCGGGACACGGACAACGCTCGATAAACCCCAGTGGTTCAGTTGTAGACCTGGCCCGATCTTCGACGGCCAAAGTTCTCCAGCTCTGTGTCCACCCACCCCAAGAGCTCGCGCTCCGACCCAGACCGATGCCAGGCCGGACGACGGCGCACAACCTCGCCACGTTCCTCGGCGATCCAGTAAGCGATCACGTCGGCGTGCCTGTGTGCGCACGACGAACACGTCCAGCCCAAGCTCGGCTGCACCGGCTGGGACGCCGCCGGCGTTCACGGCGGGCAGTTGCCCCTGGAAGAGCAGGATGCTCTCTCGTGACGGATGTCGGACGATGAGGTGCGCGATCGGCGACTTCACCACGACGCAACCTACGGGCTGAACAACATCGGCGAGTCGTGGCCGACAGAGCCGCCAGTAACGGAGACGCGTTGGCTGCATCCGGCGCGCTCCCGAGGAGCCTGCCGCCTGATGGCCGGCAGTGAGGCGGCCGCGTCGCCTGCGTTCAGCGGACGAGGGCGGTGAGGTTCTCTGTCGCCGTTCGTGCTGGGATCTGCTCGCCGGGGACGCCGGTGTGGGGCTCGCCGACGATGAGCGGTTGCGTTAGGAAGTCCCGGATTGCGGTCGCCTTGGTCAGGGCCGCCTGGGCGGCTCGAGCGGCGCCGACGGTGACCGCATCGAGTCGCTCGTCGTCGATGAGCGCGGACCGGGAGGTCGTGACGTCGATGGCGGGGTGGAGGCCGTTCACGAAGAGCGCGGTCGAGTAGACGATGCTTGTTCCGGCGCTGGCGAGGCCAGGGAGCGGGTGTCCGTCACGGGGGTGGGGCGCGAACCGGAACGCCGTGACCGACCCGTTGCCTCCAGCGGCTCGTCCCGGCGAGGGTGGATTGGCCTCCCAGGTGGTTGCATCGAGAACAAGGAGTACGGTCCGTCCGCCGTCGGCCAACAGGCCCGCGAGCCGGGCGGCGGCAGTGCTGGCTTCGGCCGGTGCGCCTTCGATGACGACCGCTTCGACGGGGAGGTCGTCGTCGATGAGCCCCGCGAAGTGGGGGCTCGCTCCTGTGGCCACGATCACGGCGTCGGTGTGCGAGGCGATCTCGACGACGAGGACGAGTTGGCCGAGTCCTTCGGGGCCGAGGAGGTCGATGGTGCCGCCGAGCTCCACCGGAACGACGGCGTCGATGATCTTGATCTTCGTCTCGAGCCGGGCTCCGGAGGGAACGCGGGCGGCTGGCTCATCGGCGGGAACATCGGCTGAGGTGATGATGCGTCCGAAGAGCTGTGCAAGGTCGGGCATGGATTCCTCCAGAAGGGGGTGGGTGGGAGTTGCGGGCGGGGTCTTGAGCGCCGCGCGGAGTCTTCGCCGGGCGGCGTGGATGCGTTTGCGTACGGTTCCGGGCATCGCGCCCACGAGCGCTGCGAGTTCGGCGTCGGTCCATTCGCCGAAGTAGCGGAGCCGCAACAGCAGCGCGTCGGCGTCCGGCAGCAGGCTGAGGCCGAGCCGGATGGTGGCCACGTCGCTTCGCCGTTCGGCGATGCGCTCGGGGTCGTCGCTCGCGTCGGGCGGTTCACTGACTTGGTCGAGCCATACGGTCGGCCGGGTACCGCGGGTCGCTCGATCGGCTTGCTTGCGCACGATGAGCGCCAGCCATGCCCGCAGCGCTGCCGGATGTCGCAACGCTGCGTGGGACGCGAGGGCCTCGAGCAGCGCCTCCTGGACGACATCCTCGACCAGCGTGGGATCGTGCACCCATCGTCGTGCGAGATGCATCAGTTCGGGTCGCGCGGCCTCAGCGAACGCTTCGAGGTCCTCCGGTTCGCCCGAGCTCAGCCTGCGAAGAAGATCGGGAAGTTCGATGGCCACACGAGATAGTCCCATCGGAACCCGATGGCGTTACCGCACCGCCCAGCGCGGACCTGCCCCAATGACCGGGCGTGGGTCGTGTCGCTCGCCCACCTGGCTGAGTGATCCTCCCGTGATGGCACGCGCAAGGCCCGCAAGAGTGCGGAGGCAGGTGCGACGACCAGCGCTGGCAACTTCCTTCTCGCCGGAGCGGTCGGGCTCTCGAAAACAGAAGATGCTCACGACGACCGGGTGGCACGATCAGGCCGTGTCGTCGAGGTCCGGAACCGAGTCGGAAGTTCTGCGGGAGATGCTCTACTTCCAAAGGTTGGAGATCCTCCGTTCGATCGCGGGCCTCTCGACCGCCGATGCCCACTGGAAGCCTCACCCCGACGCCAACTCGCTGATCGGCATCGTGAGCCACCTCGCCTGGGTGGAGCGCCTGTGGTTCCACTTTGCGCTGGATCGTCAATCACATGATCGAGGAGACGGCACGCCACGCCGGTCACGCAGACATCACCCGCCAACTCATCGACGGCACGAAGGCGACCTAGAACCGATGGGCAGGTGACCGATCGAGCCCGATCGGTTTGACGGACTCTGGCAATCGCCCGGAAGCGGCGTAGTGCACCGCCCCACAAGCCCGGCCAAGGGTGCGATGCACGCAAGGTCAACGCCGAGAGGGAGTCACCCGCCGATGAGCAGACTGGAGGAGTTCCGTCAGCTCGCTCCACTCCACAGCGTTGTTGAGGCGAACGGCGAACCATCCGCTAGGACCGTGGTGGGGTGACAGCTCGAACCGCGGATCCTGTTGTAGCGCATCCCGTTCACTCGGCTCGCTGAGAAAGTGCAGCGATCGTCCAGATGCCTGCCACCGAGGACGACTGGGCGACCCCAGGCCATTGAAGATCGCGAACCGCCGCCGACCGACCCGGAACAGAGGACGGCCTTGAAGCTCGCTCTCCTCCACCCCATCCAAGGTGAGACAGACGCCCCGAACCTTCGCCAGCATCTCCTCATCGGTCGCGTCGAGGGCCATTCGGACGATCGTCGCGCATCCGTGGATGGCACCCGGGGGCGTTCCAAGTCGCCGGGTGCGCAGCGCCCCCACCTGATCGAGCGCAGGTTCTAGGACGCGTTGCCGGACCGGGGTCCGTCGATCCGGCGCGCTCACGGAACTCAGGACGGCCCATCGCAGGACGGATCGACCTACCTTCGCGAAGCTCCGGTCACCGCGGGCGATAGATGACCAGACGGTTGACCGGCAATTGCATCGGCAGAACACCCAGAGGGAGTAGGGCCGTAAGCGCTGATCGAAGCTCGGACTCGAATGCTTCGAGGTGGTCACCAAACAGGTGGGGTGCGGTGGATGACGATGAGAATGTCTCAGCGACGAGTTCGTCGATAGTGCGCTCGAGGTGCCGGCCGTCGCTCACCAACACCACCTCTGGCGGCCCGAAGCCGGCGCCTGCGAACACCTCGGGTTCGCCGCTTGGTGAGCTGTTCCGCACGGACTGGCCAGCGCGGGTGTCGTCGCCAAGGTACTTGCGGCGGAGTTGCGCGACCACGGTCTTGTGGGGCGATGCCAAGTCTTGGTGAGTGTTGTCGATATGGACGACCGCTCCGCCAGGGGCGAGCATGCCGTGTACCGCGCGAGCGACCTTCGATCGTTTCATCCAGTGAAACGACGCCGCGAACGTGACGAGCCGAAATGTTCCGAGATCCGCTGGCAAGTCCTCGGCCCGGCGGCCTACCCACCTGGCGTTGGCGATCCCGCGCTCGCCGGCAAGTCGGGCTGCTTCCGCCAGCATTCCGTCATCGGGGTCGAGGCCCACGACCTCGTCGAAGAGATGAGCGAGTCGAAGCGCCACGGTGCCGGGACCGCACCCGACGTCAAGTAGGCGGCTCGTGCCGTCAAGCCCGAGGGCGTCCGCCATCGCGTTCGCCAGTCCGTCTGCGTAGGGCAAACGGCCGCGGTCGTAATACGGCGCAGCGCCGGCGAAGAGCGTCGGATCCCACTCCCAATCCTCCCAGCCCTTGCCCACCCAACCAGTATCGCGGCGCACAAGATCAAGCAGTTCTGCGGCCCCGGAGTCTGGGGATCAGCCGGGTTGGTCACTTGGAGGGCTACCTATGATTCGTGGGGTGCACCGCGACACGATCGCCTCCTACAACGCTGGAGCAGATCGGTGGCGGACAACTCGACGAGCGCAGCCCGAGACCAGCACCGCGGCGCCGGCAGCTCGAGCCTTTCGAGAGGCTGTCGGCGAAGGGCTGATACTGGATCTCGGGTGCGGGCCAGGCGCCGCCCTGTCATCGCTTGGCGAACCGGTCATTGGCCTCGATGCCTCCGTGGGGATGCTCGCTCTGGTCGACCGAAGCCAGGACCCCAAGCCCCTCGTGGCTGGCGACATCGAGGCGTTGCCGCTCATCGATGGTTGCGCGGCTGGGGCGTTCGGGAGCTTCTCGTTCCAGCATCTTCCGAGGCCGCAGTTTCTGCGTGCGCTTCGTGAAGCGCGACGAGTGCTTCGGCCCGATGGGCTCGTGGAGCTGTGGATGCATGGCAACACCGGCGTTGACGGCGTCCGCGATAACGACGACATGGGAATCGGCCGATGGTTCACGTACTGGAGCCGGAACGACCTTGAGGCGGCGCTGCCGCATGCCGGCTTGGAGGTCGTCACGATCGATGATCAGGAGTTCGCACGAAGGACGGTAGCTCGCCGACTCGGGTGAGACGCTCGGCGTTGTGGAGCGCCAAAAGTGCGCCCGCACTCGTCGATCTGGCCAGCACTTCGGAGGCGCAGAAACTCGATGGAAGTGAAGTGCGCGGGTTCGTCGTCGAAGGTGACGCGGCCTGCTCCGTGGCGTCTCGGGATGAGCCCGAAGTGCCCAGCGGAGTCGAGGACACCCTCGAAACTCAGTCCTGTTGAGCGCTGGGCACGGCAAGGATAGGAACATGCTCAGCGACACCTATGACCTCGCGGGTGTGGCGGCGCTGCGACGGCTGCGTCAGGATCTCGTGGCCGACTTCGCGACGGCGTTCAGGGCGGCCGAGGCCGACCTGCGCCGGTGGATGCCGGCAGCGGCAAAGGAGCAGGAGAACCCGACGAGGTTCGTCGGGTTGTGCGAGGCAGCCTTCGACGCCGGCGAGACGTTCGCTTATGCGATCGTCGGGCCCGGCGGCGATGTGGCGGGCTACGTGAACCTGACTCCCGAGCCCGACCACGCCGTCGTCGCGTACTGGGTGCGCCCCGACTGGCGCGGCCGTGGCGTCGCACCCCTGGCCGTTCGGATCCTGACCGACGCCGCGTTCACCCGCTTCCCTGCCCTCGAGCGTGTCCATGCGCATCTCGATGCCGCCAACGACGCCAGCCGACGCGTCGTCGAGAAGGCCGGTCTCCGCCACAGCGAGACCTTCCAACGGCCGCCCCGAACGCCCGCAGAGAGCGACACCGAATGGCTCTACGTCCGGGACCGATACGCCCGAGGCACCGAGACCGGCCGCCTTCGACTCAGAGATCTCGACTTGTCAGACATCGAAGCGATGGTCCCACTGTGGACCGATCCCGACGTCGCGGCCTCATGGACGACTTCGGCCCGCGCAAGGCCGTTGAGGTCGAGCAGTGGGTCACCGACACCCTCCGTGCGGTGCGGACCGCTCCGCACTTCCGTAGCTCGGTCATGGGGGTGACGGGCACCGGTGACATTGTCGGCTGGATCGGCTTCGGTGGCTCCAGCCGGGGCGTGGCCGACATCGACTTCGCGTACATCGTCGACCGGAACCACCGAGACAATCCGCCGTCGACGGCGTCGCACCGTTCCCGGACGGGAACGCCGTCGGCGCCTTGACCATGCGCTTCGTGGCGGACTTCCACCGCCTCGTCGAGGAATGGTCGACCTGGGCGGCAACCGAAGTGGCGACGTGGGACGACGCAGGCGGTCGGAACTGGGCTGGCGCCCGCGAGATCTACGCGGACATCGCATCGCCGGAGCGCTCGTAGCAGGAGGCAAGGCGACCTGAGCGTCGGTCAGTCCGGCCCTGGACTGAAGACGATCGGTACTGGGGGGCTGTCGCCTCCTCCAGACGATTCCGAGGTCCTCGGCTGGCACGGGGGTTCGAGTTTTCGATTGCAGAGCACGCTCCGCCTGGTCGGCCGGCGTCCGGATCATCCGGCTGGAATAACGTACACTTAGGCTCGTAAGCGTACGAAAGATGCTGATGGAGCCAGCGGGCGTCGAGGTCCCGATTGTGTGGCGAGGTCGGCGAGCGCGCGCGTTCCTCCCGACCCGACTTGCCGATCGGGACCTGAGGCTCAGCGCCCGGACGGTCGGCGATGCCGCTCGGGCGCAGGCGGCTGTCGAGCACGGCGCCGAGTCGATGCCCGAGGACTTCGCCGCGCTCGCCCGGTTGTTGCTGCGGGCGGAAGGGGTGGCGTCGTCGTTCATCGAGGGCGTTACTGCACCCGTCGTCGACATCGTCCTCGCCGAGGCCGACGAGAGCGGAACGCCATCGGCGGCGGCATGGGTTGCCGCGAACCTCGCTGCCGTCTCCGAGGCCGTCGACGGTGCAGGCGCCGGCCCGTTGACGGTCGACACCCTGTGCGTCTGGCATCGCACGCTCATGACCGGCAGTCCCACGCCGGCCCGGCACGTCGGTGTCCTTCGGTCCGAACAGGGGTGGATCGGAGGCACGTCACCGCTCGACGCGCACCTCGTGACGCCCCCACCCGACGAGGTGCCGGTGCTGGTCGACGATCTGGTCGCCTACGCCAACCGCGACGATGTGGAGCCGGTAAGCCAAGCCGCGATCGCGCACGCGCAGTTCGAGATCATCCACCCCTTCGCCGACGGCAACGGGCGCGTCGGGCGCGTACTCGTCGCTTGGCTACTCGTCCGCCGCCTGTCGCTCGTGACGCCGCCACCGGTGAGCGCGCGTATCGCTGCCGACGTCGGTGGCTACGGATCGGGGCTGGTGCTGTTCCGCAGGGGCGACCACAACGCATGGGTCCGGTGGTTCGCGGAGGCGGTATCGGGCGCCGGCCGAGCGCAACAGGAGCTGGTCTCGTCCGTCGAGCGGCTGCAGGGTGAGTGGCGCGAGCGGCTCGCCGGACCTCGAGCGAACTCACGGCGCGTACGCAGCGATGCCGCGGCTTGGCGAGTGCTCGACCTCCTGCCTCGTCATCTCGTGCTCACCGGTCCGATCGTGGCGGGCGAGCTCGCCATCCCTTTGAAGTCGGCGAACGCGGCACTGGGTGAGCTCGTCAACGCAGGCGTCCTTGTTGAGCACGGCACGGTGCAGGGAAGTGGGCGCGGACGACCGAGCCGCCTCTACACCAGCGTCGAATTGCTCGGTCTCACAGGATCGAACCCGCTCCGGGCCTGACGCACCGCCAAATGCCGGAGTTGTTTTCGTCCCCGAAGATCGGCACTTCCGCACTGCTTGCAGGAGCCCGATTTCTGGGAGCGTTGAACGACCGCATAAGTCGCTCGGCGCGCCCAGAACGAAATGCGCACGCCCTGCCGGATCGCGCATGCCCTCAGGGTCGAATCAGCTCCACGTGTCGGCCCGACGCGGCGGCGAGCTGCGAGAGGTCTTTGTGGTCGACCGTGACGATCTCGTCGCCGTCGGCGGCAAGCAATACGACAGCTGCATCGACGACGTCGGCGAGGCCCGCGTCCCCGAGGAGCTGGCCGGCTGCGCGACCAAGGGACTCATCGAGCGGGCGGACATCGACCGCCGCGAGTGCCTGCGCCAACCGGGCCTGACGCGGGCCACCGCGCCACACCTGTCCGAGTACCCCGGCGTGGGTAAGGGGGAGGTCCCCGTCGAGTTGTGCACCCTTCAGCCGGACCCACATCTGCCGCTCATTACGCTCGAGCGCAACCAATGCCCCGCTGTCGAGCACGAGGCTCACGCCGACTTCGCTTTCCGAGGTGTCTGCCGGCGTTGCCCTCGAACAACGCGTGCATCTTGGCGATCAGCTCGCCTCTGCTTCGCGATCTCCTCGGCGCTGATCTCGCCGAACTCCTTCTCGTAGTCGGCCACCGCTGCCGCCAGGAGCGCAAGCTTGCGATCTCGCCGAACCTTGTCCTCCAACGCGGCGCTCACCCAGCCGCTTACGGACTCTGCCTCGCCCGCCTCCACAGCACGCTGGCCGGCTTCGATCAGCTCGGGGTCGACAGTCACGGTAAGCCGGTGCTTCCTCGTTGTCATACGCCGATGGTAACAGCGGTATTACCAGGTGCATATCGCCTGGAAGGCCCGGATCGCGGAGCGTTGCGACTTCGCAAACGACTGCTCCCGAGGGGTCGGCGTGTAACCGACGAGTATCTGCCGACGAACTCCGAAGGATCGACCACCTCGAGGAGCTCGGTCGTCGTGGATTCACTCTTGCGTGAATACAGCTTCGACTGTACTATCAGGGCGTGGGAGACACGAAGACGAGTGCGACGGAGACGCTCGAGCGTGTGGGAACGGCCTTGTCGGACCCGACGCGTCGGCGGATCCTTCTCGTCTTGCTCGACGGTCCGGCCTATCCGGCGGACCTCGCGGAACAGCTCGAAGTCGGCCGAACGAACGTGTCGAACCATCTGACGTGCTTGCGGGGCTGTGGGCTCGTGAGGGCGACGCGGGAGGGCCGCCAGGTCCGCTACGACCTCGCCAGTCCTCGCCTCGCGGACGCGCTGGCTGACCTCGTCGACCTGGAGCTCGAGATCGACGACGTGCACGAGGATCTCGATGGCCGGGTCTGACCTCCACGCCGGCCACGACCACGTCGCCGTCGAAGTCGGTCCGCAGCCGAGCGCTCGCGATGCTGCGGTGCGGAGGGCCCGTTGGCTGAACGCAGCAACCATTGGCTGGAACTCGGTCGAGGGCGTCATCGCCGTCACCGCTGGCGTTGTCGCCGGCTCGGTGAGCCTCGTCGGGTTTGGGTTCGACTCCGCGATCGAGGTGTCCGCTGCGTTGATCCTCACGTGGCGGCTTCGCCAGGAGCGCCGTGAGGGCTGCACGCAGGACGCCGACTCCCGTGCGACCAAGCTCATCGCGGTGAGCTTCGCAGCGCTTGGAGCGTACGTCGCCGTCGAAGCCGTCCGCGATCTCGTCGCGCACTCCGAGCCCGAGGTGAGCGTCCCCGGAGTCGTTCTCGCCGCACTTTCTCTGCTGGTCATGCCGTTTCTCGCCCGGGCCAAGGCCCGGCTCGCGCCGATGCTCGGCTCGTCGGCTGCAGCCGCCGACGCGGCCCAGACGAACCTGTGCGCCATGTTGTCCGCGGTCGTGCTCGTCGGCTTGGCGGCGAACTGGCTGTTCGGCTGGTGGTGGGCCGACCCGGTCGCCGGGCTCGGCATCGCTGTCCTGGCCGCCACCGAGGCTCGGCGCACGTGGCGGGCCGAGACACTCGAAGACACCTGCTGCGCCTGAACGAGCGGACGCGGGTCGGGTGGATCACACCCTGGGGTGCGCGCAACATCTGACCGTCGGGTGTCCGACTGGCACAATGCGGGAGTGCTCGTTCTGCTGTCGCCCGCAAAGTCGCTCGACTACGAATCGAAGATTCCGTCGCGCAAGCACACCGAGCCCCGGATGCTTGATGAGGCCTCGTCCCTCATCGACGTGATGGTGACCAAGTCGGTCGACGAGGTCGCCGATCTCATGAGCATCAGCCCCGATCTCGCCGAACTCAACGTGCGCCGCTACGCCGACTTCACGGTCCCGTTCACGATGCGAAACGCGAGACAGGCCGTGTTCGCGTTCAACGGCGACGTGTACCACGGCATGGACGCCCGCCACTCATTCGACGGGCGCGACCTGGCCGAGGCGCAGAAGACGATTCGGATCCTCTCCGGGCTGTACGGCGTGCTCCGCCCGCTCGACCTCATGCAGCCCTACCGGCTGGAGATGGGCACGAAGTTGCGGACCGACCGCGGTGACACCCTCTACGAGTGGTGGGGAGGCCGAATCACCGAGGTGCTCAACTCCGACCTAGCCGGGTCGCCCGGACCCAATGTCGTCGTCAACCTGGCGTCGGGTGAGTACTTCCACTCGGTCGACACCGGCCGGCTCGACGGCACGCTGGTGACGCCCCGATTTCTCGACCAGGCGCCGAACGGCGACTACCGCATCATCTCGTTCAACGCGAAGTGGGCCCGCGGGGCGATGGCAGGTTGGATGGCCCGCAACCGAGTCCGATCCGTGCGGGCGCTGCAGTCCTTCGACGTCGGCGGCTACCGCTACGACCCGGCCCGTTCGACGAAGCGGGAGCCCACGTTCGTTCGTTCCCGCCGGCCCGCCTGACCGGCGTACAGCACAGCCGCCCGCGCCCGTCGATCTGGATGCGAGAGCAGGTCGACGTTGTCGCTCCATTGCTCGATGGAGCCGATGAGTGGCTCGGTCTTGAGCCCTCCGCTTTCGACGCGTTGCAGGAGCGCCGCGACGACGGCCACGTTGACCGACAGGTACTCCCGCTCGAAGAACCGTTCGATGATCGGAATAGGACACGGGAGACCGATGGCTGACTGATGCTCGGCAAGAACTTCGATGCCTGCGCCGAGCGCGACTTGGCGGTGTCGCCAGTCCGACGACGACGCCACATCAGCGAGGCGGGCGCCAAGTGGACTTCCCACGCTTAGCTCGCTGAGGGCGGTGCCTAGCCACTTCGGGTATGGCGCCCAGCGTCGTTCGAGGAGAAAGGCCAGGTGGATCAGGTCGCGGGTCAATCGCATCGCGATCACGCGGGATCCGAGATCGTCGCCCCGGTGACCGGCGCGCCCGACGAGCGGAAGTTCCTGCGAGAGGCGTTGCCACCCTGCAGCCAGCGCATACAACCAGACGTCGTCGGGGTACCACGTGAGCGCGGCTACGACGCGCGCGTAGCTGGTCGTCGTGTCATGGAACACCGGCCCGCCGACCACTTCAAGGACAGACTGCCCGGTCAAGCAGAGCCACGCTTCCGGCGCGAGAGGCCCTCGGACGTCGAAGCCAAGGCGGCTCGAGGCAAAATCGTGCACCGTGCGTAGGTCGACCTTGTGCCGCACACGTTCGTCCCAGGTGGTCGCGAAACGGACCGGTCGCCCTTCGAAGCTCTCCGGAAGTTGATCCTCGAGGACGGCGTCGACCTTCGTGATCAACTGCCCTGCTTCGTCGTCGACGAGCAGCGTCAGCCGGCAACCGAAGTCGTGGTCGACGGAGACAGCGTCGTCGTAGCCGATCACGTCCGACCCTGAGCCAAGCCGGCCGGCCAGGTAGCCGACTCCCGCGAGGTGTTCGTGGATTATCGGACGCACGGCGTCGGCGTAGAACGCTCTTGCGACCTCCGCACCGCTCGTCACGCCTGACCCGGGCGTCGTCACGAGTGGGAGATCAGATCGTGGGAGAAGGCGTAGGCGGTGGCCCCGGCACGGGAGTTGACCTCGATCTTGTTGAAGATGTTCGACAAGTGGCGTGACACGGTCTTGGGGCTGAGATAGAGGACGTTGGCGATGTCAGCGTTGCTGAGTCCCGAGGCGACCAAACGCAGAACCTCGACCTCACGGCCGGTGAGACCGCCGGGGAATCGCTGCCGCCGGGTATCGGGCGGCGGCTGGTCGGCGCCGACGCCTATCTGGTCGAACAAGGCGGCGGCGGCAGCGGTGACCGCGGTTGCGGCGGCGACGTCGCCAGCTTCGTGAAGCGCCTGGCCGAGTAACGCCTTCGCGCTGGCCACCTCGAATGGGAGGCCAAGCGCCTCCCAGCTCGACACCGCTTCGGTCAGGGTGACAACGGCGACACCGGCTTCGGAATTCGCCATTTCGATCCGGCCGCGGCTCGTCAGCACGCCAGCTCGAACACCTCCGGTCGCAAGACCGACCGAGAGCGTCTCGAGCTCGGCCAGCCGTAATGCCGCCCCATCGAGGTCGCCGCAGCCAACGAGCACCTGAATGACAATCGGTAGCACTCTGGCCCGGGCGGGTCGGCGACGACGCGCCGGCGACGCATGCGGTCACGATCGCCAGAGCCGCGCCGACGTTGCCCTGCGCCAACCGCAGCAGAGCGAGGTTGGCACACGGGGCTCCACTGAGCTCCTGTGATTTGAGGAACGCTTCCTCGGCTCCCGCAAGGTCGCCGAGCCGCCGGCGGATGTCGCCGATTTCTTCCCACGCCAGCGCCGTGCCGCCGACGTGGGAACCGGCGAGCTCGCGGCCGGCGCGGCGTGCCTCGGCCTCGGCCGCGGCCAGGGATCCCCGCCGTTTCAGAACGACGGCTCGGTGCACCCGGCACACGCCGGGGAAGATGGCCAGCGGGCTCTGCGCCGCCCACCGAGATGTTGTCTCGGTCCACTCTGCGGCGCGGTCGAAGTCTTCGACCTCCTCACACGCGCTGATCAGGCTGCAGTACACCTTGCCCGTCGTGAACGGTCGAGCCCGGCCGGGCGCCGCCAACAGCATCGCCTCGTCCATGTGCGCAAGACCGTCGTTGGCGTTGCCGAGGTCGATAAGGATCCGTCCGATGGCCTGAAGGGCCTCAGCTTCGTGGTCGCTGTCGCGGCAGTGCCCGCGCCAAGGACAAACACTGGCGCGCCTCGTCGAGGGCGCCGTTGAGGTCGCCCGACCCATGCGTGACCTCTGCCTCTCGTAGTCGCCAGGCAACGTGCTCGACGCAGTCGACGTCGTCCTCGAGTGAGGCACGAGCCCGCCTCAACCACGCTCCGGCCGCCGCCGGTCGCGCCGCGATCGAGTTGTGCTCCCACAGCCAAACGGCGCACTGCCCGGCCTGGCGGCGCTCGCCCAGCCGTTCGTACAGGGCGTAGGCGCGCTCGCGCCCGGCGATGCAGTCGTCGAGCCGTCCCAGCCACCACAGCGCTTCGGCGTAGAGGTCGGCGAGGTCGGCAGCTGCACGGGAATCGTCATCCAGCAGGGAGGCGGCGCGTTCGGCCGACGCGATGGCGCTCTCCCAATCGAGTTTCGAGATGGCTCGGCGCACGTCGCCGAGCTCGTCGACGCTCACCCCGTCAGTCTTCCAACTGCTGGTCGCAGGCGCTCAACATGGCGCCATCGTCGCGAGTTCGACCAGCCCGTGAGGCATTCGTCCCATGCCTCAGTGCCTTCGGATGGGGTGTTTGGCCGATGCCACGTATGGCGGCTCTGGCCCACACTTCGCTCGTGACGGACGCTGGCCGGCCCCGCGGATGAAGGAGAACGCGCCGCAGAGACAGGCGACCGCCGTGCCACGGTCTGACACGGCGCCGCGAGCCGGTTCCCGAGTGGTCGGCGGACCGGCCGCAATGTTGCAGCTGCAACTCCTCGCGGGGAACAAGGCCACCACCTCGGCGGTCCAGGCCAAGCCGTCGACGGGCGTTCCGCAGGCCAAGAGGATTCGATCGGCGGTCGAGTCCATGCCCTACAGCGAGGTCGAGGCCAACCTTGCCCGGCTCGAGATGCAGCTGGCGCGACAGGCCAACGCCGCTTCGCCGACCGCCGACTTTCTCCGCCTCCGCATCGCCACGCTCGAGCGTCGCAAGGCGGCGCTCGCCACCGAAGAGGGCGCGCTGACCGACGGCAAGGCCACGGTGGCGAAGCGCCAGGGTCGACGTGGAGATGCCAAGACCCGGCCGGCGACGTTGTTGATGCCGGTCGGCTTCCTCCTGGCCATGCCCGGGTTCGACCCCGGCAAGGAGATCGACGACATCCGCACCTACCTCCGCACCGGCGCCACTCGGGCCGAGCGGGCGCGTTCGGCCAAAGCTTTGGAAGCCTTGAAGTCGTCGAATCACTCCAAGATCACCGCAACCATCGAGGCTGACCGCCGAGCGAGGATGGAGCAGCGGTTGAAAGCGGTCGGCGGCGATGGCACAGCGCAACTCGAACGGCTGGCGGCGATCCTGGACTCGATCCAGGGCGACCCGCAGGATCCCACCCTCATGTGGCTCCCCAACGGCTCGGAGCGAATCCCCATGCGAGCCGAGGAGGTGGGGCGCGTACGGAGGAACACCACGGCAACGCTCGACGACTCGGCCCGGAAGGTTCACGCTTCCTTCCAGAACGTATGGACGTCGTGGTTGGAACGGCACGAGACCAACGAACGTCACAGCGTTGTTCATGGTGCGGTGAAGTGGTACACGCGCACGGCCGACATCAGCGAAGCCGAGATGGACCAGTACCTGAAGACGAGCCTCGGGCTGCGACGCTTGGTGACGGCCAAGGCCACCGCCGGTCAGTACGCGATCGCCGCGCGAACTCTGCTGAAGGAGCAGGGCCATCTCGCGACCATCGCAAGGCGGGTGGAGGAGTGGGATGCAGCGCTTGTGGGCGGCGCGGAATGGCTGCTCCTCTGCGTCAACGTGCTGAAAGAGGGGCTCACGATGCTGGCGACCGGGGGCGCCGCAGGCATCGTCCGCTCCGGAGTGCAGGGCGCCGTCACGGTGATGGGCGCAGGCACGGCAGCAGGGGCAGCGGGTGCGGGGCTCGGGTCGGTGGCAGACCAAGTCAGCTCGGGAGAGGGCATCAGCCTTCGAGCAACAGTCGGTGCCATGCGAATTGGAGGTGGCGAGGGTATGGCCATCGGCGGAGGAGGGGCAGCTGACGAGGCGTTCAAGGTCGCGGGTGCGGCGACCAAGGCTGGCAAAGCCGTGCGTTCCATCGGCGCCGCCGCTGCCCTTGACGCGGCCTCGGCGGCGATGAAGGGGGACTCGGTGAAGACGGCCGCGTTCGGCGGCGTTGTCGGCGGTGCGGTCGGGCAGACCCTCAAGGCCGCAGCAAAGGGCCGGAAGGCGGGCGAGGTGGCGGCCGACGTCGCTGCTGGCGGCGCGAAGGCGGGCGCGGCCGGCGGCGACGTCGAGGACATCGCCAAAGGTGCGGTTCTCGGGGGCGTCGGAAACGTGGTGGGCGGAGCGATCACAGGCCATCACGCCCACGACCGTTCGCCGTCGACCCCCGGTGAGGGCGGAGGCGGGCCTGCGCCGAACCGGAACATCTCAGAGGCGCACGTCCCGACAATTCCAGGTGGCAACCACGGCCCCGAGGCCCACGCGCCGACCGAGCACCCGACTTCCGACGCCCCAGCGGCGACTGTCGGCTCCGGCGACGGCCCCGGGGCGACCGTCGGCTCCGGTCCCCACCTAGACGAGGCCAGAACAGCCGGAACGGGCGACGGTCCCGGGCCGGGCGAGGGGCCGCCCAACGGTGCCGGTCCTGACACGCGGTTCGACAACATCGAACTCCCGTCGGTTCCGATGGGGGTCGAGTACCTCCGGCTTGAGAAAGGGCACTTCCGGGAGGTGAGTGGCCTGGCCGGCGAAGGAGTGTCGGGTCAACGCCTTCTGGAGGACACTCGCACGGGCCAGCGCTATCTGTTCAAGCCCGCCAACGAGGCGAGGCGGGTCGACCGAGCCGAGGAGCACGGCATCCGTACCGGTGAGAACCACTCGCGTGCCGACGCCGCCGCCCACGTCGCGACGCGCCTCGGCATCGATACACCTCGGGTGCGTTCCGTCAGCATCGGGACCGAGAAGGGCTCGCTCACCGCGTGGGAAGGCGGCACAACGTCGCTCGCCAAGCTCAAGGAGAACGATCCGGAAGGCTTCCGTCGCGTCGTGAGCTCGAGCGAGTACCGACGCCAGCGCAACGGGATCGACGCGGTCGACTATCTGATGAACAACGTCGACCGGGGGCAGAATCTTGGCAATCTGCTGGTGGAACTCGATGCCCACGGGGAGCTGGTGCGCCTGATTCCGGTTGACCACGACCTCACCTTCACGAGCACCGTCGAGCACATCAAGATCCCAACCCACACGCGCCCGCTGCCCCCCGAGTACTCGCCCGAGATGCACGCAAACCTCGAACGACTCAGCGCCGACAGGGTGAAGTTGATCGAAGCGCTCACGCCGCTGGTCGGCGAGGGTGCCATACCCGGCGTGCTCCACCGTCTCGACGAACTCGTGGCCGACGCCAAACGCAAGTCCATCGTCGCTCGCCGGCGTGCCCAGTCGTCGCCCACGCTGCACGGGCCGGGAACTTGAGCGCCGTTCCCGATCGCGTCGAGGAGCCGGGTCAGGTACGACGCATCGCAGGCATTCAGCTGCCGGAGTCGGACGTGCCCACCCCCGAGGAGGACAAGAGACACGCTGTGCCGTAGCGTCGCGGTTCCCGCCTCACCCGACCGACTGCGCCTGGAGCGACACTTGACCACGATCGAAGACGGACGCGTCCCTGCGGCCGTCCTGCGGCTGCGCGACGTCCGCGCCGTCATTCCGGCAGAACTTCTCCGGCCGGATCGGCGTCGAGCCGCGGCCGTGCTGGTACTGGTGTCAGCTCAGGTCGTGGTCGCCACCGCGTTCGCGGCGCTGGTCTGGAGTCAGCGGTGGTGGGTCGCCGCCCCGATCAGTTGGCTGCTGGGGTCGATCGCGGCCTGCTCTCTCTTCGTCGCCGGCCACGACTGCGCGCACGGGTCGTTCTTGCGGAGTCGCCGCGCCATGGAAGTCATCGGCCACCTGTGCATGGCGCCGGTCCTCTACCCGATGCGGGCGTGGAAGTACTCCCACGACGCGCACCACCGAGAGACCAACCGGCTCGGCGGCGGTGAAGGCATCTACTTCGACAACGCCTGGAGTCCCCGCCGCGAGGGCGAGTATGCCCAGATGCGTGAGAACGAGCGGGTGCTGGCGGTCCTCTATCGCATCATTCGATTGGCGCCCCCGGTGGGCTCGTTCCTCCACCTGCTCGGGTATCACTGGCGGCCCAGGCTCTTCCGGCCCCACCACCGCCAGCGTGTGCTCCGCTCGATGGCGGCCAGCCTCGCCATCAACGCCGCCATCGTCGGCGTCGTATGGGCGTTCACTGGCTCGGTGCTCGCCGTCGCCCACTTCTGGCTGATTCCCGCGCTGGGCTTCCACGCCTGGATGGCCCTCTACACCTTCTTGCACCACACGGCAGAAGACATTGCCTTTCTCGATCCCGACCGGTGGACCCCCGTGGCCGGCCAACTCGACGGCACGGTCAACTGCCTGGCACCCCGCTGGCTCTCGTTCCTTCACCTCAACATCGACGTGCACATCCCCCACCATGTGTCGACGTCGGTTCCGAGCTATCACCTTCGGGCCGCCAACGCCGCCATTCGAGCCAGCGAGTTCGGCGTCCGGATGACCGAACGCCCAATGACGCTCGGCTACCTCCGTCGCACCGTCCGAGCCTGTCAGCTGTGGCGCAACGCCGACGACGAATACGCCCGCTTCGCCGACCAGCCCCGGCCGTAGCGCAGCCGAGCGCACCCGGCGGCTACTGCTTGGTCATCTCCGCGGCAAGGCGGGCTTCGGCCTCGGCTCGTCGCTCGGTCTCGGAGCGCGACGGGTCGACGTCGACGGTGACCTCGTGGAGCGTGCCCTCGAAGGGAAAGGGGCCCGTGTACGCAGTGCTGACCGGTGAATGGGTGCCTGATCCGATGCTCGCCCCGATCGAGCTCATCATGCGCATCGCGTAGGGGACGTCGGCGGCGCCGCACGGCAGGCCGTCGATGCGGATCTCGATTCGACCGGCCCGCCCGATGCGCTCGAAGCGGACCGTGAGCTCGCGGGCGTCGGCCGGGATCGTCACGTCGGACTCGATGAGGGTGTGGTCGCCGAAGGCGTTGTAGTCGAAGCAGAGTCGATCGCCGAGCACGAACATCACGTACCCTGCGTTCTGGGTACCCGTCGTGAACAGCACGCCGCCCTCGCCCGGAGATCGGCTGACGGTGGCCGTCATCGTCCACGAGCGGCCCCCTACTGCCGGGCCGGCCGATGCGGGCAGCGGGGACACCGGCGGCACGTAGCGATAGCGATTGCTCTGGTGCGGAGTGTGCGGCTGGCGGGGTGTGGCGAAGAGTTCGAGGCGCCCGGGTGTCGAATGGCAAGCCGCCGTGCCGATCCATCTCGGACCACCAGACTTCGATGAGGTGCTCGAGCTTCTCCGGGCGTTCGGCGGCGAGGTCGTTGCACTCGGAGAAGTCGTCGGGGAGGTAATACAGCTCCCAAATGTCCTCGGTGTCGGGGCGGGTGAAGTCGCGCCGGGTCACGGCCTTCCAACCGTCCTCGACGATGCCGCGATGGCCCATCATCTCGAAGTACTGGACGGTTCGGGTCGAGGGCGCCGCCGGCATCGTCGAGCGTGTAGAGGATCGGCGTTCCCGCCACCGGGATCTGCTCGTAGCCGTTGTAGACGTCGGGCGGCGTGATCCCGATCGCCTCGTAGACCGTCGGTGCGATGTCGACGACGTGGTGGAACTGGTGTCGAAGCCCGCCGGTGTCGGTGATGCGCTGGGGCCAGTGCATGATGAGCGGGGAGCGGACGCCGCCGGCATGGGTGTTCTGCTTGTACCACTTGTTCGGGCAGTTGCCGGCCTGCGACCAGCCCCACGGATAGTTGTTGTGGGCGTTGGGTCCGCCGATGTCGTCGAGGCGGTGGATCATCTCGTCGGCCGAGTCGAAGCGCATGTTGAAGAACGCCATCTCATGCACCTGGCCGTTGGGTCCGCCCTCCTGTGAGGCGCCGTTGTCGGAGGTGAGGATCACCAGGGTGTTGTCGAGTTCGCCGAGTCGCTCGAGCGTGTCGAGCAGCCGGCCGATCTGGGCGTCGGTGTGGTCGAGGAAGGCGGCGAACGCTTCTTGGAACCGGGCGAACAACGTGCGCTCGTTGGCCGACAAGGTCATCCCACGCGTTGACGCCGGGATTGCGGGGCGCCAGTCGCGTGTCCGGCGGGGATGATCCCCATCTCCAACTGGCGCTCGTACCACCGCTGCCGGAAGACGTCCCATCCCTCGTCGAACGCGCCGCGGTACTTGTCGAGGTAGGCCTGCGGAGCCTGGTGGGGCGCGTGGACGGCGCCGAATGCCACGTAGCCGAAGAAGGGGCGATCCGGACGGACCGACTTGGAGTCGTGGATGAATTCAATGGCGTGATCGACCAGATCGTCGGTGACGTGGTAGCCCTCGGCCGGCGATCGAGGCGGGTCGATGTGGTGCTGGTCGTAGGTGAGCATCGGATTGAACTGGTCGGTCTCGCCCTCGAGGAACCCGTAGAAGCGGTCGAAGCCTCGCTGGGTGGGCCAGTGATCGAACGGTCCGGCGGCCGACGCATCCTCCATGTTGACGAGGTGCCACTTGCCGACCGCCCACGTGCCATAGCCCTGCTGTCCGAGCACCTCGGCCATCGTCGCCGCGTTGTGGGTGATCTGTCCGGTCATCGACGGGTAGCCAGAGACCATGTTGGCGATGCTCCGCATGCCGACCGTGTGGTGGTTGCGTCCGGTGAGAAGGGCGGCGCGGGTCGGCGAGCACAGCGGCGTCACGTGGAAGTTGGTGAACCGGACGCCCCCGGCGGCGAGGCGGTCGGCGTTGGGGGTGTGCAGCGTCGAGCCGTAGCACCCGAAGTGGGAGAACCCGAGGTCGTCGTAGAGGATCACGAGGACGTTCGGCGCCGTGTCGCCCGGATGGCGAGCCGGCCGGTGATGCGGAACCGACTCCTCGAGCGTGCGCCCGATTCGCCCCTCGAACCACTCCCGACCCGGGATCTCGTCCGGCATGGTGCCCCCCGACGTGTTGATTGCGACCGACACTACTGATGTCGCTGCTCCATTGGATCGCCACCGGTATCGTCGGTCGGCGTGACCTGCTGCGTGCCCGAACGCGAGCCGCATCAGCACGAGTCGGCCACGACCGAGGCTGCGCCGGTGTCCGCCTTCGGGCCGCTCGCGGCGGCAGTCTCGACCGCAATGGTCGGGATCCCGGGGGGCACGTTCGTCATGGGAGAAGAGTCGGCGCTGGCCAACCCGGGCGATGGAGAGGAACCAGTGACTGTGACGCTCGAGCCCTACCTCCTTGACGCCACATCCGTCACGAATGATTCATTCGCTGCCTTCGTCGATGCGACCGGTTACCTCACCACGGCCGAGGAAATTGGATCGTCGTTCGTCTTTGGAGGATTGTTGCCCGACGACTTCCCGCCGACGCGGGCGATGGTGGGGGCCGAGTGGTGGCGCGACGTCGACGGAGCGTCGTGGCGGCACCCGGAGGGCCCAGGATCCGACCTCACCGCCAGGGGCGATCACCCGGTGGTGCACGTATCACTGGTCGATGCCTCTGCCTACGCCGACTGGCGTGGTGTCCGACTGCCGACCGAGCCGGAGTGGGAGCGAGCGGCCCGGGCCGGGACCACCACGGTGTGGCCGTGGGGTGACGACCGCGAACCCGACGGTCGACACGCCATGAACGTGTGGCAGGGAGCGTTCCCGGCCGAAGACCACGGAGACGACGGGTATGTCGGGACGGCCCCGGTGACGGCGTATCACCCCAATGCCTTCGGGTTGTGGAACATGGTCGGCAACGTCTGGGAGTGGACCGTCGACGACTTCGGCCTCCGTTTCGCGGGTGGGGAGCGGACCGGCCGCCGCGTCCTCAAAGGTGGCTCGTATCTGTGCCACGCCGCCTACTGCAACCGCTATCGGCCCGCCGGCCGCATCGGTTCGCCGGCCCGAGACCACGACGGGCCACGTCGGGTTCCGCTGCGCTGCCTCCCCGTCCTGAACGGGTCGGGCGCAGGCTCGGTCGGACTACCGTGACGCCCGTGGAGCGGGTTCTGGGTATCGGCGGCATGTTCTTCCGGGCGAAGGACCCGGAGATGCTGGCGGCGTGGTACCACGAGCACCTCGGTATCGACCCGGTACCAACCGATGCCGGCCGCACCTCCTGGGTGCAGGAAGCGGGTCTCAACCGTGTTCGCCCCCTTCGCCGACGACACCGAGTACTTCGGGCGGCGGGAGCAGCAGTGGATGCTCAACTTCCGCGTACGGGACCTCGAGGCGATGCGCGCCCAGTTGCGCTCCGCGGGGGTCCTGGTCGACGACGCGACCGAGAAGCTCGACGGCATCGGCAGATTCGGCTGGGCCTCCGATCCCGAGGGCAACCGCTTCGAGCTGTGGGAGCCGTCAGCGTGAAGCTGAGGGGTGCATCGTCGTCGATTGGGACGCGAGGCGAGGGGTAGGACGGCTCGGTGGTGAATCAATCCTGGCGTCCCGCCGGAGGGCAGGGCACCCCGGTGCTGGAACGTCGCACATCCCTCGAACCCACAGCCGCGAGCCCGGGCCAGGCCCGACGCCTCCTGCGACAAGCGTTGACCTCGGCTGGGGTGGACGCCGGTCTCGCTGACGCCGCCGAGCTCGCCATCAGTGAGGTCGTGACCAACGCTGCACTTCACGCCCACACGCAGATCGACATTCGGGTGGCGGTGTTCGCCTCGGGCGTGCTCGTGGAGGTACGCGATCAGAACAAGGAGCTACCCGTCGGTCGGAGCTACGACGTCGAGGCGACCACCGGCCGGGGGATGAGCCTCGTGTCGGCAGTCACGACGGCATGCGGCGTCCATTCGCTCGGGGCCGAAGGCAAGGCGGTCTGGTTCTGGGTGACAGGGGAGCGAGACGAGGACCCGGAGGCCATCCTCGATCAATGGGACATCGACGAAATTCCCGCCATCGAGACACCCGAGAAGATCGAAGTCCTGCTCGCCTCGATGCCTCCGACCCTCTGGCTGTCGGCTCGACAGCACCATGACGCGGTCCTGCGCGAGCTCCTGCTCTATCTGGCCGAGCACGACGATGTTGTGGCGGACTTCGCCGCATCCGACCGCGCCCGACGGACGATCACCTCGGCCTTGACGGCCGAGTTGGACAGGGCAGGGCACGACGGACAACTTCAGTCCGTCGTGCCCGCCAGCCCGAGTTCTCTCCCGTCCAGCCCGCAGCAGCTCGATCTCGAGTTCTGTGTGCACCCTGATGCCGCCGGCGACTTCCTGGCGTTACAGGACGTGCTCGACATGGCCGAAGCCCTGGCCACGGCCGGGCGGCTCCTGATCCGCCCCGCCCTGCCCGAGATCGTGGCCGTGCGCGATTGGGCATGCGAGCAGGTGATCGCCCAGCTGGCAGGGTCGCCGCCCGTACCATGGCCGGGGACGGCACAGGAGCGATTCGAGACCGCCGTCCACGATCGAACCATCCACGATGCTCCCGAATGGGATGCGAGCTTGGTCACCGAAGCCTCGACCGGCGTCATCGCCGCCGACGAGGCCAACCGCATCATTGCCGTGAGCCGGCCTCTTGCCGACCTGCTGCTCTGGGAGATCGATCAGCTCGTGGGCCGAAGGGTCGTGACGGTGATTCCGCCCTCACTGCGGGAGGCTCACGTCGCCGGCTTCAGCCGGCACCTCAGCACCGGTGAGGCCCACGTTCTGGGGGTCCCGCTCGTCCTTCCGGTCCTGCGGCGCGACGGCACCGAGATCGACTGCACAGCTCCTGATCGAACGCCTGACCGATGTGACCGGCCGGTCCGTGTACCTCGCCTGGATCGAGGGCGTTTCCTAGCCGTACGCGACGAGGCCCCCCGATGGACTCGGCAGGCCAGCGAGGTCGTGCAGGCCGCCTGCGTCGCAGGGGGCGAAGACGAGATTGCGGGCTATGGCGACGCCGGCGCCGACACCCAGGCATTGTTCGAAGTCTCCGTCGGTTGCGATCTGACGATGCAGGAGCGGGACGCCCGATGCGGCATCGATGGCCACGAGGAATCCTGCGTCGTTGATCGTGTAGAGGACGCCGTTGGCCAAGGAGAGAGGCTGGTATGCGAACAGATCCTCGAACGAGGCCGATACCCAACGCAGCTGTCCGTTCGCTCTTCCGAGTCCGAAGACGAGGTTCGGTGTGGCGCCGACGTAGATGTCATGGCTGCCGACGGCTGCTGTCGCTCCGTCCATCGCCGCACCGCCGGGTCCGACGACGAAGTTCCATGCCCCCGTCATCTGCGCCGCATCGACCGAGTGGTAGATGCCGGACTTCTGGAGTGCGCCGACGCGGAGTCGGCCGGACTCGTCGCTGTAGAGGTTGGGCGACCCTCCGAAATCGAAGTCCATCTCGAGACACTCGACCGAGGCCGACGTGTCGACGAACGTCGGCGGATGGACACCAGTGCCCCCGAAGGCGCCACAGGCCGGGTTGTGCGACTCACCGATGTACGCATCGAGGTTGGCGTGTTCGGTCGTCCCTGAGTAGGCGGCGACCACGGAGCCGAACGTGGTGCGTCGCGGGTTGGCGTCGATCTTCAGGAGCGCATCGTTGTAGGGGTGCTGGTGGGTATGCGCGTCGGAGTCGGCCGTCCCCGCGTAAAGGTGCTGTGTGCCCGGGTCGAAGGCGGCGGTCGACCAGATACCGGTCCCGCCGTATCCAGCGGCATATTCGGCTGGGGTCAAGGTGTACGCCTTCTTGACGGTCCGCCCGGTTCGGGCGTCGAGAAAGTACATCGGTACCTTTGCTCCGTCGCCCGCTCCACCGGCCAACGGGACGAAGAGCAGCTGCTTGCCACCGGCGTCGTAGGCCACGGGGCTTGCGTTGATGAACGTCCCGTTACCGGGATTGCCGTCGTCGAGTCGCGCGCTCGTCCACATGCGCTTGCCGGTGTGCGCGTCGAGGGCGACGGCGTAGCTGCCGGCTGGCACATAGGAGTCGCTCACCACCGGCATGGCAACGTCGCCACGAGTTCCCAAGCTGGGCGTGACGTAGATCATCCCGTTGGCCGCAGCGAGGCCGAGTACCGAGCCTTCGAGCCTCACGTGCCAGATCAACTCGCCGGTGTCGGCATCGAGGGCGATGACGTCGCCGCGGTCGCCCAGATAGCCCTGGCCGAGCGCGAGGTAGACGCATCCGTCGGCCACGATGGGAGTCGAGCGGGCGCCACCGGGTGCGCCGACTTCGACGCCGGAGAACGACCACTTCGGACGTAGCCCCTTCGCTTCGTTCGGTCCTATCAGCCGCTCGGAGGACTGGTTCCTCGAGTTGTTGGCGCCGCCGTTGAGCGACGCCCAGTCACCGCCCCGATGCGACGGCGCGGAGCACTGTTGCCGACCGTGGTCTTTTGACTCGTGTGTGTCGGAGGGTGTCTCGTCGTGGGATTCCTTCGCCGGATGGGCGGGCGACTTCGTCTTCCCGTCTGAGATCGAGGCAGACACGACCGGTGTGGCGACGCCGCCTCCGACCACCGTGAAGGCGGCGTCCAGAGCCGGAGTCGTCGGGGGTTGGGCGTGCCGCGGCGCTCCCGCCGGCGTTGCACCGATGGCGGACAACCCGATGGCCGCCGCCGCTGTTGCCATGAGCCCGAGAAGACGACCAACGCCACCTCGCCGCTCGCGTGTGCCAGTACTCGGCCGCGCTTGCGCGGACCCTTCTCCCCATGTTTCCGCCATGCGGAAACGCTACCGGATCATCATCGACTCAGGATCTCTTGGTGCGCGACCGTCGCCGACGCACCTCATCGTCGGCCCCGACGCGCTCGGTCGAATCGAAGGCGACATGTCGTGGTTTCGTTGCCACGACGCCTACGGGAAGTCGGAGCAGTAGAAAGGGCCGCGAGGCGACTGAGGATTCTTTCGCCGAATGTGTCGAAATTGGGGAAGCCCGATCGTCGACCGATCGAGACCCGGACGCCCCGGTTCGAGCTGAGGAGAGTCAGATGCCCCGTTTCATGGCCATCATCCTGGACAAGACCGAGGACGCCCAAGCCGAAGTGTCGCCCGAGGCGTGGCAGGCCGTGATGGACGACTACAACGCCTTCGGCGCCAAGGCTGGCGAAGCCGGCGTGATCGGCGGCGGCGAAGCGCTGCAGCCCCCGACAACCGCCGTCGCCATCAGTGTCGCAGGCAAGGGAGGCGCCATCACCCGTACCGAGGCCCCTTTCGCCGAGGCCAAGGAAGTCGTCGGCGGCTTCTATCTGCTCGACTGCGCCGACATCGACGAAGCAATCGAGTGGGCCAGTCAGATTCCCGGAGCCTGGCTGGCGCGGGTGGTCGTGCAGCCGTGCATCGACTTCACCGCCTGAGCGACGAGGAGATCGCGACGGCCTTCCGTTGCGAGTCCCCCGCCGTGGTGGCCACCCTCACCCGCGTCCTCGGCGACCTCACGGTTGCCGAGGACGCGGTGCAGGACGCCTTCGTCGCCGCCCTCGAGCGATGGCCCACGCTCGGCATTCCCGATCGGCCGGGAGCCTGGATCACCACCACGGCCCGCAATCGGGCGGTCGACCGCGCCCGTCGAGAATCGCGCCGCCACGAGAAGCATCTTGCTGCGCATCGCAGCCTGGCCGCCCTGGACGGCTGGGAGCAACCGGACTCGTCCGTCGTGCAGGACGATCTGCTCCGGCTCGTCTTCATCTGCTGCCACCCGGTCCTGCCAATCGAGTCCCGTGTGGCGCTGGCGCTCAAGGTGCTCTGCGGCTTCACCACCACCGAGGTAGCCCGGCTCCTTGTGGCGTCGGAGACGGCCACTCTGCAGCGCATCACGCGAGCCAAACGAAAGTTGGGCGACGACTCGGTTCGGTTCGAGACGCCACCGGCCCACGAGCTGTCCGACCGATTGCCTGCGGTGCTGGCCACCGTCCATTTGCTCTTCACCGAGGGTCACAACGCCACGTCGTCAGATCGTCACGTCCGTCCCGAACTCTGTGCGGAGGCGCTCCGCCTCGGCGGCTTGCTCGCCGAGCTCATGCCTGACGAGCCGGAGGTGTTGGGCCTTCGAGCGCTGATGCTGCTCACCGACGCCCGGTCGGCAACGCGACTCGACGAGGCTGGCGAACTTGTGGTGTTGGCCGAACAGGACCGGTCACGGTGGGACGGCGCAGCGATCGCCGAGGGAGTCGCGCAGGTCGAAGCAGCTCTGCGACGGGGCTCGACAGGCCGGTACCAGTTGGAGGCGGCCATCGCCGCGTGTCACGCCATCGCTCCGACCTACGCCGATACCGACTGGGCCGAGATCGCCGCGCTCTACGGCGTGCTCGAGCAAGTGTCGCCTTCGCCGATCGTCCGGATGAACCGGGCCGTTGCCTTGGCCGAAGCGTTCGACCCGAGGACCGGACTCGATCTGCTCGTCACCCTTGGGAACGAACTCGCCGATTACCACCTCCGCTGGGCTGTGGAAGCCGACCTCTGGCGCCGAGCCGGTGACGTCACCGCCGCGGCAACTGCCTACCGACGCGCCCTCGAGTGCGCCCCGAACCCGGTGGAGCGCCGATTCCTCGAGGGGAACCTTTCAGCACTCCGGAGCTGACGACGCGCTACGTCGGGGCCGCGAGTCCGTGGGCGAACGCGAAGGCGGAGACGGCGGTGCGGGAGTGGACGCCGAGCTTGGTGAAGATGTTGGAGAGGTGGCGGGCGACAGTCCGTTCGCTCAGGAAGAGGCGGTCGGCGATGTCGCGGTTCGTCGCTCCCGACGCCACCAGCCGGACGACCTCGAGCTCTCTGGCCGTGAGCCCGGCGGGAAGGTCGGGTGAGGTCGTGAGGTTTCGGGTGGCTTGGGCGTCGACTGTGGCGCCGAGGCGATCGAAGATCTCCGCCGCGGCGGCCAGCGATCGAGTGGCCCCGTCCTCGTCTCCGCAACCACGACACGACTGGCCGAGAAGGAGACGGACAGTGGCGACCTCGTACGGCACCTCGAGCAACTGCCAGTGCTGGAGCGCTTTCTGCAGGACCGAACACGCGCCGTCGGTTTCGCCGGTGGCCAGCAACAGGCGGCCCCGCACGGTGAGCGCGGCGGCGGCAAGTGCCGGGTTGGCGAAGTCGGTGGCGATCGACTCGAGTTCATCGGACGCCGACGCCGCATCTTCGACTCGGCCGGCGGCGATAGCGATCTGGGCGAAGGCCGACAGCAGCTTGCCTCGGGCCAGGCGATTCCACGACTGTTCCGACAACATGGCGGTGATGATCGACGTGGCCTCGTCGACGCGGCCCTGCGCCAGGCGGAGCAGCGCCAGGCCCGGCGGACGGTAACCACAGAGTTCCTCGGCCTTGGCAAACGCGGCCTCGGCGCCGTCGAAGTCGCCGAGCCGTCGCCGGATCTCCCCGATCTCTGCGTACCCGAGGGCCACGTTGCCGACGTGGAATCCGTCCAGAGCGTCACAGGCCCGCTGTGCCTCGCGCTGCGCCTCGTCCCAGTCGCCGCGGAGTTGCAGGAGCGACGCGTGGTGGACGCGACAGATGCCCGGCCACATGGCGAGGGGGTGCTTCGCCGACCATCGACTCGTCGCTTCTGTCCACTCGGCGGCCCGCCGCAGATCGCCAAGTTGCTCACAGGCGCTGATGAGACTGCAGTACACCTTGCCGGTCGTATAGGGCGTGAGGCGACCCTCGACGACCAAGAGCATTGCCTCGTCGAGGTGTCCGAGGCCTTCGGTCGGATCACCGCCGTCGATCAAGATCCGACCGATGGTTTGCAGGGCTTGCGCTTCGAGGTCGACCGATCCGAGTTCGCGGGCCAAGGCGAGCGCGTCGTCGGCGCGGCGCTTGGCGCCGGCGAGGTCTCCGGTCCCATGGCTGACCTCCGCCTCGCGGAGGAGGAGAGCTCCGAACGCCGCCGAACGGGAGGCTGTGGCCAACGCCCGCCGGGCCCGTCGGAGCCATCCGCCACCGATGCTGGGCTTGGCCTTGATCATGTGGTGCTCGTAGAGCCACACCGCGCACTCGCCGGCCCGCATTGATTCGCCCGCGGCCTCGAACCGGGCGAAGGCCTGCGATCTGGCCTCGATGCACTCGTCGAGGCGGCCGAGCCACCAGTTGGCTTCGGCCAGCACGTCGAGGCGGGTGGCCTCGGCCTCGTCGGTCCGCCCTTCGGTTGATCCGACGAGGTCGAGAGCCTCCGCCCACGCCCCTCGGGCGAGTGCAGCGCGAGCCAACTCGACCGTCATGACCGGCACAGTACTGGCCGGCACTTTTCAGCCGGCGAGCGCTTTGGACAGGTGGTCGAGCACCGGCATGATCTCTGCGGTCCGGCTGAACTCGAGGAAGACGACACCCTCGTCGGTCCAACCGGTGTGTCCGCCGGGCCAGTAGAAGACGTCGCCGGCGCGGTTCGTCTCCTCGGTCCCGTCGGCGTAGCGGACGGTGATCGACCCCTCGAGCACCTGGCCCCAATGGGGGCACTGGCAGAGGTCGTTCGGCAAGCCCACGAACAGGGGGGTGAAGTCGGTGCCGGCGGGAAGGTCGATGTGTCGGGTGAGAACGTCCCCGCCTTCGAACGAGCGAGTTTCGATCTCGCCGAGTTGCATCTCGATGGCCATCTCTTCGACGTGGTAGCGCACGTGCAGTTCCTCCAATGTCGACCGGGTCGATCCCGGGTCGTTGATGGCATCGTGCGCCGAGGGCAGGGGTCGGCGCATCGGCCGATTCGGCCAATCCGGGCGATGCCGGCGTTTGCCCGTGGGTAGTTCACGCCACCCCGCGGGAATCGGGCACAGTTGGGCATGACCCCTTCTCCGAGCCAACCCTCCAGAACCGGGGCGGAGCAACTCGACGAGCTACTCCCGCTGCTGCGCACCCTCGTCGCCGACATCAGTGACGACGTCCTCGACCGGCCCACCCCGTGCGCGGCATTCACCGTGACAGGCGTCCTCGAGCACATGATCGGGGGAGCGACGGCGTTCGCCCCCGCCTTCCGTGGCCAGTCCTCGGGCGAGTCGGCCCCGACGGGCTCGATCCAGCAACGATTCCACCACGCCATGGCCGAACTCGGCGACGCCGTGCATGCCAAGGGTGCCGCCGACCGAACGATCAGTGCACCGTTCGGTGAGGTGCCTGGCGACTCGTTCGCCCGCTACGTCGCGTTCGATGGCGTGGTGCACGGGTGGGATCTCTCGATGGCGGCCGGCCAGCCCTTCCAGCCCGACGACGCACTGGTCGCCGAGATCGACGCCTTCGTCCGGGGACTGCTCACCGACGCCATGCGCGACGGCGACACGTTCGCCGAGGCGGTCGACCCGCCCGCCAACGCCAGCCCCCTCGAGCAACTTGTGGCCTTCAGCGGTCGCAACCCCCGTTTTGGGCAGGACGAGAGCGCGATCGCGCTCTGACGCTGCCCAAAACGGGGGTGGGGAGGGTCAGTCGAGCTCGAAGCGGTCGAGCATCATGACTTTGTCCCAGGCGGCGACGAAATCGCGGACGAACTTCGTCTTCGAATCGGCGCTGCCGTAGACCTCGGAGATGGCCCGGAGCTGGGCGTGGGATCCGAAGACGAGGTCGGCCGCGGTGGCACGGCCCCGGGCTTCGCCCGTGACGCGGTCACGGCCCTCGTACACGTTCTCCGACGCCGTCGACGTCGTCCACTCGGTGCCGACATCGAGCAGCTTGACGAAGAAGTCGTTGGTGAGCACCCCGGTCTGGCCGTTGAACACGCCGAGGTCGGAGCCACCGGCATTGGCACCGAGGGAGCGCAGGCCGCCCACCAACACCGTCATCTCGGGCGCGGTGAGGGTGAGGAAGTTGGCCCGCTCGAGCAACCCGTGCTCGAGCGGCATCTTCTCGCCGGGACGCACGTAGTTGCGGAAGCCGTCGACGGTGGGCTCGAGGACCGAGAACGACTCGACGTCGGTCTGGTCTTGGGAAGCGTCGGTGCGCCCCGGTGTGAACGGCACGACGACTTCCGCCCCGGCGGCCTTCGCTGCTTGCTCCACGGCGGCGCACCCTCCGAGCACGATGACGTCAGCCAACGAGACTCGCTTGTTGCCCGACTGGGCGTCGTTGAACGACTTCTGCACGGCTTCGAGCGCTCGTAGGGCCGTGGCCAATTCGGCGGGTTCGTTGACGTCCCAGTCCTTCTGCGGAGCGAGACGGATACGAGCCCCGTTGGCCCCGCCCCGCTTGTCGGTGCCACGGAAGCTGGCGGCCGACGCCCACGCGGTGGCGACGAGGCGCGACGTGGACAGGCCCGCAGCGACGATCTGCTCCTTGAGGGCGGCGATGTCGCTGTCGTCGACGAGGTCGTGGTCGACGGCGGGAACCGGGTCTTGCCAGAGCTGCGGCTCAGCCGGTACGAGATCGCCGACGTAGCGCGAGATCGGACCCATGTCGCGATGGGTGAGCTTGAACCAAGCCTTGGCGAACGCATCGGCCAGCTGGTCGGGGTTTTCGTAGAAGCGGCGGGAGATCGCTTCGTAGGCCGGATCGGTCCGGAGGGCGATGTCGGTGGTCGCCATCATCGGGGCGTGGCGCCGGGACGGGTCGTGTGCGTCGGGAACGGTGTCCTTGGCTTCGGGGTTGGACGGCGTCCACTGCTTGGCGCCGGCCGGGCTCGTCGTGAGCTCCCACTCGTAGCCGAACAAGTTCTCGAGGTAGCCGTTGTCCCACACGATCGGGTTGTTGGTCCAGGCGCCTTCGAGGCCGCTGGTGACGGTGTCGACGCCCTTGCCGGTGCCGCCGCTGTTGATCCAGCCGAGGCCCTGGTGGTTGACGGGGCAGCCTTCGGGCTCCGGCCCCACGTACTCGGCACTCATTGCGCCGTGGCACTTGCCAAAGGTGTGGCCACCGACGATCAACGCAACCGTCTCTTCGTCGTTCATGGCCATGCGGCGGAACGTCTCTCGGATGTCGCGGGCTGAGGCCATCGGATCGGGGTTGCCGTTGGGGCCTTCAGGATTGACGTAGATCAAACCCATCTGGACGGCGCCGAGCGGACCGGACAGGTCACGTTCGCCGCTGTAGCGCTCGTCGCCGAGCCAGGTGTCTTCCGGCCCCCAGAAGATCTCCTCGGGTTCCCAAGTGTCGGCACGGCCACCGCCGAATCCGAAGGTGGCGAAGCCCATGGACTCGAGGGCGCAGTTGCCGGCGAGGACCATGAGATCGGCCCACGAGAGCTTGCGTCCGTACTTCGACTTCACGGGCCAGAGCAGCCGGCGGGCCTTGTCGAGGTTGGCGTTGTCGGGCCAGCTGTTGAGGGGAGCGAACCGTTGTGAGCCACTGCCGGCACCGCCCCGACCATCGGCAATGCGATACGTACCAGCGCTGTGCCACGCCATGCGGATGAAGAGTGGGCCGTAGTGGCCGTAGTCGGCGGGCCACCAGTCCTGCGAGGTCGTCATGACCGCTTCGATGTCCCGCTTGACCTCGGCGAGGTCGAGGGTGGCGAACTCCTCGGCGTAATCGAAGTCGTCATCCATCGGATTGGCGACGGGGGAGTGCTTGTGCAGCACTTGAAGGTCGAGCTGGTCAGGCCACCAATCCCGGTTGGTGCGGGGACGGTGGGCCACCGGCTCGGGAGCTGAAATGACTGGGTTTTCGCTTTCGCTGGCGTTGTCAGACACGTGGTTGCTTCTCCTGTCTCGTGGATGGTTGGGTTCGTTCTCGGGTGGAGGACTTGGTCAGGCACTGGGGGCAACGACCCCAATAGATGACCTCGGCCTCGTCGATCTCGAAGCCTGCGTCGTCGGCCGCCGTGAGGCAAGGGATCTCGCCCACGGCGCAGTCGACGTCGAGCATGCGGTTGCAGGCCCGGCAGATGAGGTGGTGGTGGTTATCGCCCACCCGGGCCTCGTAACGAGCCGGCGAGCCGGCCGGTTGGATTCGTCGGAACAACCCCCGGTCGGTGAGCGTGGTCAGCGCGTCGTAGACCGCTTGGCGCGACACGGCCCCGAGGTTGGCGTGCACGACGGCGTAGAGATCGTCAGCCGTCTGGTGGGGCTGATCGCTCACGGCCCGGACGACGGCAAGGCGCTGCGCGGTCACATGCAGCCCGCTCGCTCGTAGCAAATCAACGCCCTCGCTGGGGGTGGACTCAGACCGGGACACGACCCCATGCTACGACCAATTCTGGATGGTGTCCAGATCTGGTACATAGACAGAGTTTGGCTGGAACGTGCGTGGCGGATCGTGTAGAACCCGGTCGTGAGCGCAGCCGACCCGACCTACGACATCCACTTTCATTTCGATCCGGTCTGTCCATTCGCATGGCTGACCTCCAAGTGGGTGCGCGAGGTGGCGGCGCAGCGCGACTACTCGATCGACTGGCGTTTCATCTCCTTGCGGATCATCAACAAGAACGTCGACTACGCCAGCCACTTTCCCGAAGGCTACGAAGCCGGGCACCAGGCCGGGCTTCGTCTACTCCGCGTCGCGGCTGCCGTGCGAGCAGGTGAGGGTCGCGAACGTGTCGGCGGTCTCTACGAGGCCATGACACGTCGCATCTTCGATGTCGACCCGTCGGCGGCGAGGACGCCGAGGGGCCGCCGCGAGGGCGTCGTGCCCGCGCTCGAGGAAGTCGGTCTCGACGTCTCCTACGCAGAGGCGCTCGACGACGAAACATGGGACGCCGAGATCGAAGCGGAGTGCGAGGAGGTCTTGGGGAGAGTGGGCCGAGACGTCGGAACGCCGATCATCGCCTTCCGCCCACCCGACGGTCCAGCGTTCTTCGGTCCGGTCATCAGCCGCGTCCCCCGCGGTGACGATGCGCTTCGCCTGTGGGACGCGGTGCTCGAGTTGACCAGTTTCCCTGGGTTCTCCGAGATCAAGCGCAGCATGCGAGAGGTGCCGGCGCTCCAGGTCTTCGGCATGAAGGACGACGAGCTCGGAGAAGCCCAGGACTGGCATCAGGGGAGCAGGCGGCTCAAGAAGTGAGGGATGCCCGCTACCGTCCTGGGCGTGCTGCTGCCCCGCCAACCAGACCTCGACCTCCTCGGGCTGACCCTCGCCGACGACGGAAGGACGAGCAGGTTCGAGCTGACACCCGCGCTGGCCCGACCTGACGGTGCGCTTTACGGCGGGACGGCGATCGCGGTTTCGGTGACTGCGATGGAGGCCGCCTCCGGTCGGCCGGCCCTTTGGGTGACGACGCAATACGTCGCCAGCGCGGCATTGGGCGAGACGGTCGAAGTCGCCGCCGAGGTGCTCGCACAAGGGCGCCGAATCTCACAGGTACAGGTCACGGGAAAAGTTGGCGAACGGGTCGTCTTCGTGTCTCTCGGCTCGGCCGCCAATCCCCGAGACGACGGGCTCGACGGGCAGTTCGAGCGGATGCCATCGGCCCCGCCCCCCGAGACCGCCGGAGCCATGGCGTTCGGTCCGATGCACATGGGCGGAGGAACCGGCTTCGCGTCCGTGGTCGAGTTTCGGCCCCTGGCCGAGACGGCGCCCGGTGGCGAGGGACTGCGGACCCTCGCGCTCTGGGCTCGGCTCCGCGACGGCCGACCGTTGACGCCCGCCGGCTTGGCGTTCCTCGCCGACATGGTCCCCATGGGTATCGCTCGCGCCGCCGGCAAGATGGGTGGCGGGACGAGCCTCGACAACAGCCTTCGCTTCGGTCATCACCCCGAGGGACTCGAATGGGTGCTGCTCGATGTCCAGGCCCACATGGCCGTCGGCGCGCACGCCCACGGATCGCTTCGGGCGTGGTCGCCCGACGGCGTCCTCCTGGCCGTCGGCGGACAGTCGGCGAACATGGGCAGCCACCTGTTCCACGCCCCGCCCGCCTGAGCGCCCTGCGGGCTACTCGACGGCGGCGGCGAGGCGGGCCAATGTCTCTTCCATGCCCTTGCGGTTGTGCTCGCCACGGTCGTCGACGCCCGACATCGACTTGGTCAGTTCTATGACGTTGTCGGGTCGGCCCTCGTCCCAGATCTCGGTCACCTTGCAACCCTCGGACGTCGGTTCGATCACATAGGCCCACTTGGCGAAGTGCAGTTCGCCGAAGACGCCGTCAAACGCGAACTTCTCGCCTGGCACACACTCCATGATCTCGGCCTCGGTGGTCCACTCCTTGTCGCCGTTGCGGTTCTGTCCGGTGAACTTGACGCCGACGGCCGGGGCAGTGGCGCCGTCGTTCCACGTGCAGGTGTGGCACTCGGGCGACCACTCGCCCATGCGGGTGACGTCGGAGATCGCATTCCAGACCGCTTCGGGGGACGCCTTGATCTCTCGGGAAACTTCTACATGCTTGATCACGGCGGCGATCGTAGGCTGACGCTGCACTCGGGCGGTTGAGGCGGCCGAGCGGACCACGGCAATGATGGGTCGATGCTGACCATCACCCTCCTCGGCACTGGGAGTCCGATCCCCGATGCCAATCGCGCCGGGCCGGCGACATTGATCACTGCCGGATCCCAGCACGTGCTGGTCGACGCTGGGCGGGGCGTGCTCATGCGACTGACTGCCGCCGGAGTGGGCGTGGGACAGCTTGGCGCGGTTCTGTTGACCCACCTCCACAGCGATCACCTCACCGATCTCAACGACGTGATCACGACCCGGTGGGTGATGAGCCTCGGCCCCAACCCCCTCACCGTGGTGGGCCCCCCTGGCACGCGCGCCGTGGTCGACCAGGTTCTCGCGTCGTTGGCTCCCGACATCGGTTACCGGATCGCGCACCATGCCGACATCGAAGAGCCTCCTGCAGTGGAGGTCGTCGAGACGGTCGATGGCGCGATCGAGCTCGGACTCACGATGGCGGTGTCGTGCGCCCCGACGGACCACCGACCGGTCGAACCAAGCGTCGGGTACCGGTTCGACTTCGAGGGCGCCAGCGTCGTCGTCGCCGGTGACACCGTGCCGTGTGCTGGCCTGGACCGGCTCTGCCTCGGCGCCAACGCACTCGTCCACACCGTGATCCGAAAGGATCTGATCAAGAACGTCCCGGTGCAGCGGATGGTCGACACGCTCGACTATCACTCCTCGCCCGAGGAGGCCGGCCAGACCGCGGCCCGAGCCGGCGTCGAGACCTTGGTGCTGACTCACTACGTACCGGCGTTCCCGCCCGGCGGCGGCGAGCCGTGGCGGGTGCTGGCCGCCGCTCACTTCGACGGCGGCGTTGAGGTCGGCGACGACCTGCACCGCGTCGTCGTGCCAGCGACGACGCCGTCAGCGGGCGGTGCTATCGCGACCGCCGAACGATGATCGATGCACCGGCGCCCAAACCTGCGAGCCCAAGGGCGAAAATTGCCGTCCAGCCCGGTCCGCCTGTGACCGGAAGGATGCCTTGACGCTGCGGTGACAGGGTCGTCGTCGTCGTCGGAGTTGGCGCCGCGGTCGTCGTCGTGCCGGGCGAAGTGGTCGTGGTCGAAGGCATCGTGGTGGTCGTGGTGGGGGATTGGCCCTGCGTAAGGAGCATGGCCTTGGCAAACGACCCCCGGAATTGGGGACTTCCGGCGAACGTCGCCGTATAGCCGCCATCGACGGCGATCGCGGCGGCGGCGCTACTGCCGCTACACGTTGCGAAACCGTCGGCTCCCGTCGTCGCCCTGCAGGCTTCGCCTGCCGTGGTGCTCATGACGAGAACTTGACCTGCCACAGGAGCGCCGCCCGTGGCCAACGTGAGTCGAGCGCGCAACGTGAAGAGTCCTTGGACGGGGGGATCGGCGGTGACAACCGTTGCAGGTGGCGTGGCGATGGCGTCGATCTCGCTGACACGAACGCCCGAGAACACGCCGTTGAGGGCACCCTGGGTCACCACGACCCGCCACGTACGCGACGTGGTCGGATTGGCGAACCGAAAGACAAACTCGATTCCGTTCGGCGCGGCGTCGAGGTCGCCGGTCTGCCCAGCGTCGTAGTTCGGGTCGATGGTCTGGTCGACCACCCGCTCGCTGTCGGCTGCGGTGCCGTCGCCATCCGTATCAGCGAAGAACTGGAACCGATTCATGGCTCGTCGGTAGCCCAGACTCGATCCGTCGTTCGAGGCGAGCAGTCGGATGCCGTCGAGACCGACCGGGTTGGTTGTGCGGAACACCTCCTCGCTCTCGGTGCCGATGACGCCGGTAGGAAAGAAGGTCACGTGATCGGGATCTTCCACGCTGCCGTCGAATAGCGCAGCCTGGTTCATGGTCCCGTTCGTGGCTGACACCACCGAGGCGCCCGTGAATGCGTCGTCCACGACGGGGGCCGAGACGGCGTAGGCGTCGCCGGCGACCGCAGCGATGATCAGTGCGGCACTAACGAGTACACGGTACGGACGAAGTGATGCCACGAGAGGTCCCCAGACCGGCACCGGCGGCGCCCTGTGGGGGATGGTAATCGTAACCAGGTCGAGACTGGAATCGAGCTAGGAGCGCCGCATGTCGAGGTCACGCCCGGTCACCGAATCGAGGTCGATGACGACGGCGACACCCTTGCGATCAGGGTCCATTGCTCGTTCGAACTCAGGTGCGGCGTCGAAGATCTCGTCGCGTTCATCCGACTCGTCGACGCGTCGGGCGCGGCCCTCGAACACCCACCTCACCCGGTCAGCGGGGTGGCGATAGAGGAATGACATCCGCGGGTTGGCGGCGATTCGACGCAGGGTGCCGCCGGCCGGGTCGCGCACCCAGATGGCCAACTGATCGGGCCGGTGCACGTGGGTACTGCCGAAGTAGGAGAGTTTCGGTTGTCCGCGCTCGTCGACGCTGGCGGCCAGCACGGGCTGGCCGTCGGTCAGCGCTGACGCCAGCCTGGTCCGCATCTCGTCGGTGAGTTCGATCATGGTCAGGCCAACCCCGCGCCGGTTGATTCGCTTCCGTGGCGACAATGCACTTGCATTGATACCATCCGGGGGCGGTCGAAGTGGGGGGCCGCTGCGACAGAGAGAACGACAGATGCGTGAATCACCGGTAGACCAGAAGACCGAGCGGAAGTACTTCCTCGACGTTCCCGACAACCTGGGCGACAACGAGGATGTCACGTTCATCCTCAACCTCCACGGGGGTGGGTCGTCCGGACCCTGGCAGCGCGGTTACTTCCCCGCCGCTGACTACGTGGACGAGTTCCGGTTGGTCGTCGCCACGCCGACAGCGCCGGCCCAGGCGTGGATTCCCGAGAGCGACGACGACCACCTCCAGAACATCGTCAACGACGTGTTCGCTCGCTTCGGCGACCGCATTCGAGCCTTTTGGCTGGCGGGACACTCCCAGGGCGGCATGACCTCGAACCGCTTGCTCCGCACCGATTTCTACGCCCAGAAGGTCGATGGGTGGCTCAGCCTCTCGGGCGGACGGATCGGGCCCGCCGAACGTCCGGCTGACGGCTTCGGTCCGCCTCGCACCGAAACTCCCGGCGCCGCGACTTCCGGCGCCGCCGCGGCCCGCCCTGCTTTCGACATGGAGGCGATGCGCAAGATGATGGCCGAGTTGGGCAAGCCCCACGAGGCCGACTTCTCGTTCATCTACACGACGGGCGAGCACGAGATCGCCTCGTTGCCCGAGACGTCGCCGTGGGCCGAGCGCTACAACGCCGGGCCTCGCGTCCGACTCGACGACATCGTCGACACCGAGGCGGGCCAGGTCTGGGACCAGCGACGCGAGGGCAACTCGACCAAGTCGTGGGGGTTCAAGCCCGGACCGGGAACGGCGCAGGCATGGGTGTATCCCGATGCCAAGGACGGGCGAGTCATCGCCGACGTGGTCCGTCTCGGCAAAGGCCACACCGAGGGTCTCGAGCCCAACGTGACCAAGGAGCTCCTGCGGCTCATGGTCAGCGCGCCTGGAGGCAAGGCCCGCACCCGCTAGATCATCCCGGGCAACCGCCCGGGCTCAGAAACCACCGAGTCCGTAGGATCGCAAGACCACGGAACGAGCAGAGAGTAGGCGTACACATGGCTTGGGATTTCTCCACGGAACCGGAGTTCCAGAAGAAGTTGGATTGGGTCGAGGAGTTCTGCCGCGAGGAGATCGAACCTCTCGACTTCGTCTTTCCTTACGCGGTCCGATCTCGAGACCCCAAGGTCAGGGCCTTGGTCAAGGGACTGCAAGACCAGGTCAAGGAGCAGGGTCTCTGGGCCATCTTCCTCGACGAGGAGCTCGGCGGTCCGGGTTTCGGTCAGCTCAAGCTGGGGCTCCTCAACGAGATCCTGGGGCGCTACGGCTCTGCCCCGCAGATCTTCGGCGCCGCCGCGCCAGACACCGGCAACATGGAAATGCTCGCGGCCTACGGCACGGAGGAGCAGAAGGAGCGTTGGCTCAAGCCGATGCTCAACCAGGAGATGTGGTCGGCGTATTCGATGACCGAGCCCCAGGGCGGCTCCGATCCCAACCTCTTCCGCACGCATGCGGTCAAGGACGGAGACGAGTGGGTCATCAACGGAGAGAAGTGGTTCACCAGCGCCGGTCGGGCGGCCGACATCCTCTTCGTGATGTGCACGAACGGCATGTTCGTGGTGCCCCGCGAGACCCCCGGCGTGACGATCATGCCGGAGCCCCGTTCCCACAACCACATCATCTACAAGGACGTGCGGATCCCCCTCGACCACCTCCTCGGCCCCGAGGACGGCGCCAAGGTGCTGGCTCAGCGTCGGCTGGGCGGCGGTCGTATTCACCACGCCATGCGCACGATCGCCCAGTGCAAGCTGGCCTTCGACATGATGTGCGAGCGGGCTCTCAGCCGCGAGTCGCACGGCAAGATCATCGCCGACCACCAGATGGTGCAGGAAAAGATCGCCGACAGCTACGCCGCCATCCGGATGCTGCGCCTGTTCGTCCTCGAGACGGCCTGGAAGATCGACAACACCAGCACCCAGGAGACCCGCACCGACATCGCCGCCGTCAAGTACACGATGGCCCGCGTGCTCCGCGAGGTGTCCTACAACGCGCTGCACATCATGGGTTCGCTGGGGACGACCAACCTCACCCCCTTGCAGGCGATGTACGCCGGCGCCCCCACCATGGGCATCGCCGACGGCGTCGACGAGGTCCACAAGGCGACGGTCGCCCGCAACGTGCTCAAGGGCTACCGCCCCCATGAGGGCTACTTCCCAACCGAGTACTTCCCCGCCAAGCGGGCCGCAGCGCGCGAGAAGTTCGAGCCGCTCTTCGAGAAAGACCCGGATCTCCGTCGCATCGCCGACGGCTACGCGCAGTACATGGCCCAGCGGGGCTGAGAACGCCAGGTGGTCGTCTCGGTCGGGGGGCCGAGACGACCACCGGCGGCCGGTAGCGTGGGGAACGATGACTGACGCCTCCTCCGCACCCGCGGCTTGGCATCCCGACCCCGGCCGGCGGCACCAAATGCGCTACTGGGACGGAAGCCGCTGGACCGACCACGTCTCCGACAACGGCATCACGTCGACCGACCCCTTGCCGCCGCCCGGCGACGTGGTCGGTACGGCGGCCGCGTCGGTGGCCGAGGCGGCCGATGGGGTCGCCAGCGCGGCCAAACGAGCCTGGGGCGCAGTCGCTCGGCCGGCCACTCCGGCCAGCGACCTCGCCATCCTCACGGATCTGAGGACGCGCGGGATCCTCACCGAGGATGAGTTCGCCGCCGCTCGGGACCGGTTGACCGCTCCGCCCGCTTAGCTGCCGTCGACCTTCGTCAGCAGTTCGCGGAGTGGCGGCTCGAATGCTTCGCCGAACGTCGGGAAGGCGTGCACGACATCGACGAGCACGGCGAGAGGCACCTCGCCCCGGATGGCGACCGTTGCTTCGGAGAGCCACTCGTCGGCGTTCCGCCCGATGGCGGCGGCCCCGATGAGCACGCGACGTTGACGATCCGCCGTCAGGACCAACCGCCCGCCCCGGCTGCCCTCGGTCGAGGTTCTCGCCACCTCTCCCAGATCCATGGAGGCGCTCACGGCACGGATTCCGCGCTCTGATGCCGCGGCCTCGCCCATCCCCACACTGGCCACCGGTGGGTCGGTGTACACGGCGCGAGGAATGGCGCGGTAGTCGGCGCGTCGCTGACCGCCGAGGATGTTCTCGACCACGATTCGACCCTGGTAGTTCGCAGTATGGGTGAAGGGCGCCACGCCGGTGACATCGCCTGCGGCCCACACGTGGTCACAGCCGGAGACCCGGCAACGGTCATCAACGTCCAAAGCCCCCGACAAGTTCGGCTCGATGCCGAGGTGTTCGAGGCCGAGGTGCTGCGTCGCCGGCTTCCGTCCGGCGGCAACGAGGACCCTGCTGACGTCGACCGAGCTGCTGTCGGAGAGAAGCAGGCGGGCACCCGGCGCCGCCGGGCGTGCGGCTCGCACCTCGACGCCGAGCCGTACGTCGACGCCGTCGTTGCGAAGGGCGTCGGCCAACAACGCCGCGATGGCGGGCTCCTCGTCGGCCATCAGTTGGCCGCCGCTCTCGAGCAGGGTCACCTTCACGCCGAAACGAGCGTAGACCTGCGAGAGTTCGCAGCCGATGGCGCCGCCGCCGATGACGGCAAGCGAAGCGGGAAGTTCGTCTGAGGTCAACGCGTCTTCCGACATCCATGTCGGCACGTTGTCGAGGCCCTCGATCGAGGGATGCACGGCAGTCGATCCGGTGGCGATGACCAGGTCATGCCAGCCAAGTGGTGTGCCTTCGACCTCGATCCGGTTCGGGCCGGTGAGCCGCCCGAGGCCGCGGACGAGGGTAACGCCGGCGTCGCGCATCCGTTGGGCGGCATCACCGTCGTCGAGGTGTTCAGCGATCTCACTCCGCCGGGTCGTGGCCGCCCCGTACGCCTCGGCGTCGGAGTCGAGGAGCGGAGGAGTCGAGGCGGCGCCCAGGCGAGTGAGGGATCGTGCCGTGGCCCTTGCCTCAGCGCTTCGAAGCAGGGACTTGCTCGGCATGCAGGCGAGGTAGGGGCACTCGCCTCCCACGAGCCGTGCCTCGATGAGGGCGACCGACCGCCCGGCACCCGCCAACTGTGTCGCGATCAGTTCGCCGGCTGATCCTGCGCCCAACACCACGACGTCATGGGAATCCATGGTTGGACCGTACCCACCCGCATCGAGACTGCCTCGCGGCCTAGGGTCGCCGCCGTCGGGTCCTACGAACCACCAACGTGCGGGAAAGGTGTCAGGTCATGGCCGATTGGGACAACGACCGGGTGTTCACGGGAGCGGTCGCAGAGATCTACGACGACCTGCTCGTGCCCCTCATCTTCCAGCCTTTCGCCGACGACCTCGCTGAGCGAGCGTCGAGCGTCCAGAGTGGGCGCCTGCTCGAGGTGGCCGCAGGTACCGGCGTCGTCACGCGCGCGCTGGCTTCGCGGCTCGCTCCGACTGTTGAGATCGTGGCGACGGATCTGAATCCGGGCATGATCGAGCGAGCCGAAAAGGTCGGGACGTCGCGACCCGTCACCTGGGGTCAGGCCGACGTCATGCACCTGCCCTACGAGGCCGCGGAGTTCGATGTTGCGGTCTGCCAGTTCGGCATCATGTTCTTCCCCGATCGAGTGGCCGCCCTTCGTGAGGTGCGTCGCGTGCTGCGACCCGGTGGACGTCTTCTCTTCAGCACCTGGGAGCGAATCGAGGACAACGAGTTCGCCGATGTGGCGACGGAGGCCTTGGTGCCGTTGTTCCCCGATGATCCACCCCGGTTCCTGGCTCGAACGCCGCACGGATACCACGATCGCCCGACGATCGAGTCCGACGTGCGGGCAGCGGGATTCACCCTCCGGCGGTTCGATCGCCTCGAGGCCGTGAGTTGCGCATCCACCGCGCGTGCGGCGGCGGCCGCGTACTGCCAGGGGTCCCCGTTGCGCGACGAGATCGTGGCCCGCGGTCCCGAGAGGCTCGACGAGGCGACGGCGGCAGCCACGGCTGCCATCGCCGCCCGGTTCGGGTCGGACCAGCCGAGTGGCCGCATCGCCGCTTGGATTGTGGATGCGGAGGCCTGAGAGCTGTCATGGCCGGCTCCCACACTCCGCTGCACCTTCCCGGTGCCGCTGGTGTGGGTCTCAGTCTGCGAACTCGACGCGGGCGATTGTGGTCAGTGAGACGTAGTACGCGTCGCGCCTGTAGCCCGGTGCACCGAACACGACGGATTGCGCCGGACTGTCAACCACGGCGCGGGCGGTCACGTTGCCGGTGACGATGTCGACGACGACCATGGCGTCACCCGTGTCGCGGTCGAAGTCGTTGGCCAACAGCTCGCCGGTGTCGGGGTAGAGGACGAGGTGTTGTGCCGTGGCCAGCTCGACCGTCCACTTCGGCTCGAGCGACTGGAGACCGAAGGCGGAAGCGACACCGTTGGCCGAGTCGTACGCCACGACGAGCTCGCGGGTGGGGTCGACGAGCGGTGGATTGGTGACCGCGCCGCGAGGGAGTCCGCAGACCTCGACCGAAGTCGCGGCTCCGGCCGTCAAGGGAGCTCGCCACAGTCGTACGGGGCCTTCGGCGACGCCGTTGCCGAGCATCGTGAGTCCTTGCTGAAAGCTGTGGTCGCCGTTGTCGAGCCACCAGACCGCGCCGGCGGCGACGACCGGATCCCACCCGAAGGACTGGTCGCGGTTCGTCACATAGGACAGCGACTCGTGCCCGTCCAGCCGTGCCTCGGCTCGGTTCCAGGTATATCGGAGGAGGCGGGACACGCCGACGATCACGACCGTGTCGCCGTCGGCCGCCAACCGGGCCACCGAGCCCTCGGGAAGCGTGAGCGGTTCGACGAGGTCGGTGAGACTGACTGGATCGAGGATGGAGAGCGTCGATGGTGCACCTCCGGGCCTCTGGAGATCCTTCAAGGCGATCGACCCGTCCCTGAGCACCACGAACGAGTTGTGAGGCGCTGACACCGGCAACCTCCGGCTCACGTCGACGGACAGGTCGGCCCGCAGGCGGTGAATCCACTCGCCCTGCACCACGATGACCGCGCCGTCGTCCATCACTGCCATGCCGCCTGGCCAGAACGGGCCGAGGCTGAGATCCGGTGACCGGCCGAGGACGTCGAGCGAAGTGGGGTCGAGGTCCTCGACCCAGGTGGCGGCGTCGGGTCCGACGGAGTTGCGGAGCAGCAGCACGCGACCGCCGGGCGCCAACAACGCCATCACCGACAGGGGCGCGGAGCGATGGGCAACCAGCCGGGCCGATCCGGCCTGCGGTCCGGGGAGCCCGTTCGGGCACTGCTGTCTGCGAGGCCCGCCGTCCTCTGCCGGCCACGGCGTGTCGGCGAGGTGCGGGTGTGTGGGGGAGAGGCTCACCGTCGTAGCTTCGCGGGGTGCTGAGACTTCTCGCTATCGCCGTCGGGTTGGTCGTGGCCTCTTGGGCCGTGATGGTCATCCTCGCCCGCCGCCTGCCCGAGGGGTCGCTGAAGGAGTTGGCCAGCTTTCTTCCGGACTGTGTGACAACCGTGCGGAAACTGCGGGGCGACCCACGGGTGCCGCGGTCCGCCAAGCTCGCCGTCGCCTTCGCTGGGCTGTGGGTGCTGTCGCCCATCGACCTGATTCCCGAGTTCCTGCCGGTGATCGGTCCGCTCGACGACGTCGTCGTCGTGGCGCTCGCCCTCCGCTATGCGGCGCGCCGTATTCCGGCCGACGTCCTCTTCGAAGCATGGCCGGGAAAGAGGTCGACCATGGAACGACTGCTCGGGCAGGACGCTCCGACCTGACGGTGCCGCTCGGCCATCCGGCTCGTACTTACGCTACCGTAAGTACGAGATACCAATTAGGAGGGCACGCCCCATGCCGTACATCGATCGTCTCTGCTTCGACGCCGACGCTCACGTGATGGAGCCGAAGGACTGGCTGAACGACTACGCCGACCCTGCGGTGCGGCCGCTCTTGAAGGACGCATTCGCGTTCGACTTCGACCTGGACAAGGCGAAATCGGTGGTCGACAAGCGCCGCCACGATGCCGAGCGGCGGGCCAAGGGTGAGGAGAAGTTGTTGGCGGAGGCCTTCCAGTCGTTCGGTGCCTTCGACGGGAGCGAGCGGCTCCGAGCGCTCGACTTGCTCGGCATCCGCGCCCAGCTGATCTTCCAGACGTTCGCGTTCGGTCAGTTCGGCGGGATCGGAGCCGAGCACGAATTGCTCTACGGCGGCACCCGAGCCCACAACCGGGCAATAACCGAGTGGTGCTCGCCCGATCCGGAGCGGCTCCTCCCGGTCTGCTATCTGCCGATGCGTGTCCCAGCCGACGACGTCGCCGTCCTTGACGAAGCGCTAGCGATGGGCGCCAAGGCCATTCTCCTGCCCACTGCCTACGCCGATCTTTCGCCGACGCATACCGACTTCGATCCGATCTGGGCTCGTCTCGCCGAGGCCGGCATTCCGTTCGTGACCCACATCGGGACTGGCGGCAGGTTGACCCCGAAGGGATACCGCAACAACGGCCGCCCGATCCCGCCCGACATCCATGGCGGCGGTGAGAACATCCGCTCCAAGGATTTCCTCGGTGTCCACCAATGGCCCGAGTACTTCCTGTCGATCATGGCCCTCGATGGAGTCTTCGCCAAGTTCCCCAACCTCCGCGGCGCTTCGATCGAGCAGGGCGCGGTCTGGGTGCCGTCGCTCCTTCGCAATCTCGACATGGTGCAGGACGCCTTCAAGCGAGAACCCGACATCCAGAGCCTTCCGATGCGCGCATCGGAGTACGTGCGTGATCGGGTCAAGTTCACGCCCTTCTACCAGGAGCCGATGGACTGGCTCACAGAGCAACTGGGGCCCGAGATGTGCTTGTTCTCGACTGACTATCCCCATTACGAGGGCGGTCGTGATCCGCTGGCGCGCTTCGAAGCCTCGTTCGGGGAAGTGTCCGAGGACGTCAAGGATCGGTTTTACGCTCGCAACTTCCTCGACCTGATGGGCCTCGGCGTGACGGCGTCGGCCTGACTTGCCCCGACTCTCCAAGCCGGCGCGCCGACAGCACTTTCTCGACGTCGCCGCCGACGTGGTGCTGGACGCGGGGGCGGGCGGTCTCACGATGGAGGGGCTTGCGGCGAGAGCGGGGGTGAGCAAGGCACTGCCCTACCTCCACTTTCGCGACGCCGATGGGGTGTTGATCGCGCTCCATCAGCGGGAACTCGATCGCGTCACGGATCGCGTGGCCCGGGCAATCTCCGACGTCGTCGGCGTCGACCGGTTCGCTGCCGCCACCAGGGCGTACGTCGACGTCGTCGCCGAGCGCGGTCCGTTGCTCGCCCGACTGCGAGCACCAGGTGTCGCGTCCGCCCGGGTCGGCGCCGGCGATCGCACGCCGACGGCCTTTCTCGCCGGGCTCTTCGAGGAGTGTGGCCTGACGCGGAAGCAGGCGGCGGCCGCCGGGCCTGCGCTGTTTGGAGCACTCAACGGTCTGATCGAGTCATGGGCTCTCGGCGAGATCACCCGGAACGACGTGGTCCGCACGACGGCGGCGATAGCCGGTGACCTGGTGGCGCGTGCGGCCCGCCGAGCCCCTCGTTGAAGCTGCTGTGACCACCCTCGCCGGGGCCGGCAACCAGGCCGACGTCACTTGGGGTTGGAGGTCGTGAGAGCCTGACGGGTCCACGTGTCCGGTACGTGTCCGGTGGCGGGCCAAGGGGTGAACTCGGCGCCACGAATTACTTCGACGGGGTCAACTAGCGTTTGGCGGATGGGCGGCTCTGTGCGGCGTCACAACATCGTCTTCTCTGGTCCCGACGACGGCCAGCCGATGCTCTTCGCGCACGGGTTCGGGTGCGACCAACACATGTGGCGCTACGTCGCCCCACAGTTCGCCGACCGGTTCCGGGTCATCGTGTTTGATCACGTCGGGGCCGGAGGAAGCGATCCGGCCGCGTACGACTCCGAGCGCCACGGGTCGCTCGACGGGTACGCCGACGACGTGCTCGCCATCTGCGATGACCTTGGCCTCGAGAACGTCATCTTCGTCGGGCATTCGGTGTCGGCCATGATCGGGGCCCTTGCAGCTACTCGTCGTCCCGAGGTGTTCGACAAACTGGTCATGGTCGGACCTTCTCCCCGCTACATCAACGACGACGGCTACGTCGGCGGTTTTGACTCCCAGGACATCGAGGAGTTGCTCGAGTCGCTCGAGAGCAACTATCTGGGCTGGTCGAGCGCCATGGCCCCGGTGATCATGGGCAACCCCGATCGCCCCGAGTTGGGCCAGGAACTGACCGACAGTTTCTGTCGCACCGACCCCGCCATTGCCCGCCGCTTCGCTCGTGTGACGTTCCTGTCGGACAATCGCGACGACCTCGCTTCGATCGCGACGCCGACGCTGGTGTTGCAGTGTACGAACGATGCCATCGCCCCAGTCGTCGTCGGGGAGTACGTGGCTCGCACGATGCCGAACGCGCGGCTGGCGATGCTCAACGCAACCGGCCACTGCCCCAACCTCAGCGCACCGGAGGAGACAACCGAGGCAATCGCTTCGTTCGTTCGATCGTGAACGAGGCAAGCAGCGACTCATCGGTCGAAGTCAGTGACGAGGCGAAGGACGACTTCTATGCCGCGTTGCTCGATGATGATCCCGTCGACCTGTACGACCGTGCGCCGTGCGGGTATCTCTCGACGACTCCCGAGGGCACCATCATCAAGGTCAACCAGACCTTCTTGACCCTCACAGGCTTCGAGCGCTCCGGGCTCGTGGGCCGCCGGGCCTTCAGTGACCTGTTGACTGCCGGCAGCCGGATCTACCACGAGACGCATTACGCGCCGATGCTGCACATGCAGGGGACGGCTCGAGAGATCGCTCTCGAGATTGTTCGTCGTGACGGATCCCGGTTGCCGATACTCGTCAACTCAGTGCTCGAGCGCGATGCGGCCGGTAACGCGGTGGTCATTCGCACAGCGGTGTTCGATGCCTCTGACCGCCGAGAGTACGAACGAGAACTGTTGCGAGCCAAGGAGAGGGCCGAGCAGGCCGAGATCCAGGCTCGAGAGCTCGTCTCCACCCTGCAGCGAACGCTGATCCCCCCGGCACCGCCCGAAGTGGACGGCTTGCATGTCGCGGCTCACTACCGGCCGGCGGGCAGCGGAGCCGAGGTCGGGGGCGACTTCTACGACGTCTTCGCCCTCGGTCCCGACGACTGGATGGTCGTTGTGGGCGACGTTCGCGGGAAGGGGGTCGAGGCTGCGATCGTCACCTCACTGGCCCGGTACTCCATCCGCGCTGCCGCTGTACGGTTGGAGTCGCCGGCCGAAGTGCTGGCGAACCTCAACGAGGTTCTCCTCTCCGACGCCACCGATCGGTTCTGCACCGCCGTCGTGGTCAGGCTCCGTCGCCGTCCCGAGGGCTGGCGGGCGGTGATTTCCCTCGGCGGCCACCCCTATCCCTACGTTGTCGGTCCTGGCGGACAGGTCAGCGTCGTCGGTCGCGCCGGGTCGCTTCTCGGGGTGATCTCCGAGGCGACCTTCGAAGAGGAGGTGGTCGATCTTGGACCCGACGACGTGCTGTTCCTCTACACCGACGGGGTCACCGAGGCGCGGCGCGCCGCTGCGTTTTACGGCGAGGACCGCTTGGCCGGCGACCTGGCTACGTGGGGCGGGTCGGCACAGCGCCTCGCCGCAGGTGTGCTCGACGAGGTCGTCGAATACCAAGACGGCGTCACCCGCGATGACATCGTCATCGTGGCCCTGCAGCCGACCTAGTCAGGTCAAACGTGGTTGTAGAACTCCACCGACCAACGCCATTCTGACTCGTCTTCGGCGTGCCACCACGCAGTGAGGGTTCCGGCCTCGCCGCCGGGCAGGATGACAAGCCGGCCGAGATCGTCGCTGGTCGGCCAACCATCTTCAAGGGTGATGCGATCTCCCTGGCGAACCAAGAACGACATCGGTCCGGCTGCGTCGCGCTCGAGGTCGTGACCGTTGGCGATCGGGGCGCCGTCGTCGCTCCGAACGTCGACCGACAACGACGGCGGAGCGGCGTGCACCAGAACCCGGTCTCCGGCATCGCCCGATGCGACTCGACTACGAGCGAACGAAACCCCGGTCGCTCCAGCGCTCGGGAACCACAGGTCCCACACCTCGGTGGCCATCCACATCACCTCGCGTTTGTCGGGCGGATCGGCCCTACCATCGCCCGCTTCGGGTCGGATGAAACCTGATCAGGCCAGCTTGAGGAACATCCGCTGAACCTCGTCGAGGCCGTACCCCTCTGCCGCTGCCTCGTCGGGGTGGCTGACGCAGTAGGTGAGTCCCGAGGCGACGAGGAGGAAGCCGGTCTGCTCCAACGCCCGGTTGGCGGCCGAGATCTGCGTCACGACATCGCGGCACTCGCGGCCCTCGCGCAGCATTTGTTGCAGGCCCCGCACCTGGCCCTCGATCCGGCTCAGCCGCTTGATCAGCACGTCGACCGTCTCGTCGGGGAGTTCCATGAGAGGAACTATACCCCCCGGGGTATAGCATGACCATGATGATTGACGCGACGCCCACGCTCACGGTTCTCACCGTCGAAACGCCGTCCCTCGGCGACCGGAGCTATGTGGTCACCGATGGGGTGAAGGCTGCGGTCATCGACCCGCAGCGCGACGTCGACCGCATCGAAGCTCTCCTCTCCGATCGGTCTCTGGAATTGACGCACGTCTTCGAGACCCATGTTCACAACGACTACGTGACCGGTGGTGTCGAGTTGGCGCGGAGGTGGTCGGCGACGTACGTCCTTCATTCGAGCGACGCGGTCGGGTTCCCGCACGAGGACGCGACGCCCGGTGCCACCTTCGAGGTCGGAGCCCTCATCGTCCGCGCCATCGCCACCCCGGGCCACACGCTCGACCATCTCGCCTACGTGGTGTCCGAGGGCGACGAGATCCGCGCCGTGCTGACTGGCGGGTCGATGCTCTACGGCACGGTGGGGCGCACCGACCTGCTCGGTGAGGGCCTGACCGACGCGCTGACGAGGGCGCAATTTCACTCCGTGCGTGGGCTGGCCGGCGACCTCGACCCGCGGGTCGCGGTGTTCCCGACCCACGGGTTTGGAAGCTTCTGCTCGGCGGCTTCGACGAGCGGCTCCACGAGCAGCACGATCGGCGACGAGCGGGAGTCGAACATCGCGTTGACCGCAGCCGGCGAGGATGAGTTCGTGACCCAGTTGCTCGCCGGACTGACGGCCTATCCCGGCTATTACGCCCACATGGCCGACATAAACCGACGAGGACCGGCGCCGGTCGACCTCGACCCGCCAGCCGCGATCGACGCTGCTGAAGTCAGCCGTCGCGTCGACGCGGGCGAGTGGGTGGTGGATCTGCGGCACCGCGACGAATTCGCTCGGGGCCACTTGCGCGGCACGCGCAACTTCGCGCTCGACACCCCGTTCGTCACCTACCTCGGATGGGTGATGCCGTGGGGCGCACCGCTCACCCTCCTCGCCAATACACCAGGGGATCTGGCCGAGGCCAAGCGACAGCTGGCCCGAATCGGGATCGATGCTCCCCGAGGTGTGGCCGGGGACCTCTCCGCCTGGATCGGGGTGTCCAAGTCGGTGCGCTACCCCACTGCGACCTTCTCCGACCTGGCCGAAGCTACACAGCGCGCCGAGGTGTCGGTGCTCGACGTGCGCCGCGTCGACGAGATCGCCGACGGCTCGATCAGGGGCTCGGTCCACGTGCCGCTCCACGAACTCGAAGGGCGCCTCGACGACCTTCCGGACGGCACGCTGTGGGTGCATTGCGCCAGCGGATATCGTGCCGCCATCGCTGCGTCGATTCTCGACGGGGCCGGACGGCCGGTTGTGCTGGTCGACGATGACTTCGCCGGAGCGGTGGAGGCTCGACTCACGATCGACGACGAGCGGGACCGCTGATGCCGGCGTGGCCCGAGGTCGCCATCGCCGGTGGCGTGATCGGGATCCTGTTCGGACTCTTCGGCGTCGGCGGGTCGAGTTTCGCCACGCCGGCACTCGGCTTGTTGGGGGTGCCAGGCCTGGTTGCTGTTGCATCGCCGCTGCCGGCCGCAATACCCGCTGCGATGGTGGGGATGCTCACCTACGTTCGCAAGAACCAGGTCGAGTGGTCGGTCGCCCGCTGGTGCATTTACGGAGGAGTGCCCGCCACCATCATCGGTGCTGCGCTCTCGCAGTACGTGGGCGGCAAGCCCCTTCTCATCGCGTCGGGCGTCGTGTTGGCCATCGTCGGGGTTCGCCTCCTGCTTCCGCTGCCGGAGGAGATGCTCGCCGGACACGCTCGCCGTCGGCCCCAAGTCGTCGTGCCCGCTGCCGCCGGCATCGGTCTGGCGACGGGGTTGCTGGCCAACGGTGGCGGGTTTCTCCTTGTGCCCCTGTTCGTTCTCGTCCTCGGCCTCACGATGCCGGAATCAGCCGGGACGAGCCTCGTCGTGATCGCCGTGCTGTCGGTGCCGACGCTCATCACCCACCTCGTCCTCGGCCACATCGATTGGTCGGTGTCGCTCGCCTTCGCCGCCGGCGCCGTACCGGGGTCGGCGGTCGGCTCGCGTCTCGCACAGCGCCTGCCTGCAGAGGCGATGAAGCGGGGTTTCGGGGCCCTGTTGATCACCTTCGCCATCTATTTCGTGGTGCGACAACTCCAGGAATAGAAACGGCGATGATGGGGCGGTGACGAGTCCCGAGGTCGATCTTGCGCCCCGGATCGAACTCCGTCTGCCGTCGGGCAGCGAGGTCGTCATCTGTAGCGACCTCCACCTCGGCGCGGTCCCGACGGAGGCATCCCTGCGGATGGCCGACGACCTGGCGCAACGGCTGTCGACGTGGACGGGTCCGGGCGCGGTGATCCTCAACGGGGACTGTTTCGAGCGGAGTGGTCTCGCCGTCGACGATGCGATGGGAGCTGCCCTCGACGCGCATCCCGACCTGGCTCAAGCCCTTTCCCGCATGGCGGGTGGGGAAGGCCCACACGTCGTTGTGACCACCGGCCGAGCCGACCGCTGGCTGGCCCAGCCTGGTGCCGCTTATCAGGCCAAGCTACGGCTCGGCGCAGAGGTTGCGTCGGCGGTCGACCTCGTGTTCGCGACCGATGATCAACCGCGCGTGGTTCGAGTGGAGCACGGTCACCATTTCGACCCGCGGTTGCCCGAGGCGGGTGACAGCGAACTCGACGACTATCAACTGGCGCTGCGACTGCTGCCCGGGCTCACGGAGCGCTCCTTCCTCGAGGACGCGGCCGGGCTCGTCGATCCCGACGACTTCGGTGACTACCTCGGTTCACGGGTTGTGTACCGGGCGCTCGGTCGTCGGGCTTGGTGGCTCCTACTCCCGCTCGTGGTCGGTCTTGCCTTGCACGTGCCGGTCGTTGCCGGGGTGCTGGAGGGCGTCAACGCGCTCGATGCGGTTGGTCCCTGGTTTTTCGCGGTGGCCAGCGGCGTCGTCGTCGACGTCGTTCTGCTCGGCATTGTTTCGGTCATCGCCGCCCGCCGGCTCTTTCGATCGGTCCGTGCCGCGTCGCCGGCGGTCGGGCGTGAGCACCGCAACGACCCGCCCCGCTCGGCTGGTCAGGCCCTGTGTTCGAGCGGTTTCAGCGGTTTCGTGACCGGCCACTCGCATCAGCCCGAGCTGACCCCGGTGCCGGGGGGCTTTTATGCCAACAGCGGCTGCGGCACGACGGTCGTCGTGCGACGCCCAGCTCGCCTCGGCCTTCCGCCCGTGTACGCCGCAGTGACCCGTCGGTCGTGGATCGAGTTGGAGTCAGGTCGCGTGCTGCGAGCCCATCTGGTGTTGGGTGAGGCCGAACTCCCGGGCGCCACCCGGCTCGAGCGCATTGTCCAACGGCGACGGCAACGGCGACCAGTCGCACCCGAGCGAGTCGCGTCGCTGCCGGGGGGTGCGGGATGGCCCCTCGGCCCAGAATCGTTCGGCGACCCGGGCCGCAGGGTGCGCGTGAGGCGGGTGGCCTCGTTCGGTGCGCTGCTGGTCGCGGCTGTCGGCGTCGTGTCGGCTGTCACCCCTCCGTCCCACGAGCGACTCCGCGCCCTGCTCGAGTTTCTGCCTGTCGAGTTGCCCCAGGCCGCATCTGCGTCGCTCGTGTTCGGATCGACGGGGTTGGCGCTCCTCGCCCGCGGGCTGCGCCGAGGACACCGTCTTGCCTGGGCGGGGGCGCTCGCCGTTTTGGGCGCCTCGACGTTGCTCCACGTCGTCAAAGGCGGCGACATCGAGGAGGCGCTCCTCACGGCGTTTGCCGGGATCTGGCTGGCGGCCAAGGGGGCCAGCTTTCCCGTCCGGACCGATGGGCGCACGATTCGCAGGAGCCTGCTGCTGGCGGCGACCGTGGCGGCCGGCGCGCTTGCAGGATCCGTGGCGCTCGTGTTCACCCTCGGGGAGCGAGATGCGGGAGATGCCTTGACCTCCCTGCGCGCCTTGGCCGAGCGCCTTGCCGGCAACTCCTCGCTGGCCCTCCCGGTCAACACGCCGTTCGTGACGCCTGCGCTCACGGCGACGGGTGTGGCGATCGTCGCCGCCGTGCTCTGGTTGGTGCTCGGACCCCGCCGTCCGAGAGCCCTCTCTTCGGCCCAACGCGGCGCCGAGTTGCAACGGGCGCGAGAGATCGTCGCTTCCCACGGCGGTGACACGCTGGCCTACTTCGCCCTGCGCGACGACAAGGAGTGGTTCTTCAGCGGACGATCACTCGTCGCGTATTCGGTGAGAAACGGCGTGTGCCTTGTCGCCCCAGACCCGATCGGACCACCGGAGGAGTGGGCCTACGTCTGGCGCGAGTTCGCCGAGTTCGCCGATCGAAGCGGCTGGTCGGTGGCCGTCGTCGGAGCCCAGCCCGGCTGGGTCGCGGTGTACGAAGCGGCCGGGATGCAGGCGATCTACATGGGTGACGAGGCCATCATCGACTGTCCATCGTTCTCGCTGCAGGGCGGCACGATGAAGGGACTTCGAGGGGCGTACAACCGGGTGGGCAAGGCGGGTTACCGGGTCGAATTCTTCGACCCGGCTCGACTCGACCCGCCGCTCGAGGCCTCGCTGCGGGCGATGATGGCCGACAGCCGGCAGGGAGAGGTCGAGCGCGGGTTCTCCATGACGCTCTCGCGTCTGTTCGACCCCGCCGACACCGGCCTTCTGTTGTCGGTCGCCTTCGGCCCCGAGGACGAGCCCGCCGCCTTCTGTCATTGGGTGCCGTCGGCCGACATCGACGGATGGTCGCTCGACCTGATGCGCCGCTCGGGCGACCCCGACCTCCCCAACGGGGTCACCGACTTCGTCGTGATCGAGACCATCGAGCACGTCCGGAGTCAACGGCAATGGGGCATCGGGTTGAACTTCGCGGTGCTGCGCGCCGTCGTCGCCGGTGAACGGGCGGGGATCTCGCAGAACCTCCAGCGGCGGGTGCTCCACAAGTTCAGCGAGACGATGCAGATCGAGTCGCTCTGGCGGTACAACGAGAAGTTCCAGCCCTACTGGCGCCCTCGCTATGTGATCGTCGACGCCGTGGAGCGGGTACCCACAGCGGGCATCGCCATCGCCGACGCCGAGAGCATCTGGGAGCTCCCCGTCCTCGGACGCTTCCTCGGGCGGCGAGCTGAACGGGGCTGACTCACGAAGGGGCGACGGTAGCCGCCAGTTCGTCGTGGTCCATCTTGGATCGGCCCGGGATCTGTTGTTCGGTTGCCAGCTCACGAAGCTGCGTCGTCGTCAGATCGAGGGTGTCGGCCAAGACCGGAGCACCCAACTCACCCTTGCGGGCGTCGAGGCGCCGGCCGATGTCCTCGCGCTCGTCGGCGGTCGTCCGTCCTCGCACTTCGGGGAAGAGATCGCTCTCCTCCTCGTCCGCGTGGTGCTCGACGTTCTCCATCAGCACGGTCATCTTGGCCGCCCACTCGTCGGTGCTGGGCTCCAGGGTGCCGATCTCCTCCATCAGGATCTTCACCACGTGGTGCTCCTGAAGACCTTCGTCGACGGTCTCGTCGATGGATGACGCATCGCCCTTCATCCACGGGTACGCAATCTCCTCCTCGATCGCGGTGTGCACCTCGAGTTCGGTGAAGATGAGCGAGGCCAGACGGGCGGCGGTTGCCGTGTCATCGGCGTCGTGTGCGTCGCGATAGCGGGAGAACAGGCCGCGCACACGGTTGTGGTCGGCGATCAGCAGGGTGAGGGCGTCCATCGGTGGTCCTCCTGGGTGTTGTGTCGGTTCGGGCGTGATTCCCGGGCCGGGGTTGCCGGAAACCCCGCTGGGCTGTGGAACACTCCGTGCCAGTGGAACGGGGCACGAGGCGACCGGACTGGCCAGCGCTCGGCCTCCGCGGGCTCGACGCCCGCTTCCTGCTTCCGTCCATGCCGAAGGTGGTGATGGTCCTCGGTCGGGATCTCGATCCGAGCCGGATGCGCGCCGCCGGCCTCGAGGCTCCGCTCCCTGGCGATCGGCCCGATGCGGTGTTCACGCCTGCGGCGATGCTGGCCGAGGCGTTGGCTCTCGGACCCGAGAGCATCGTGGTATGGGGGCGGGCATCGACGCGACGACTCCGCGCCGCAGGCTTCACCGTCGAGCGCTACTTCGCTGTCCCGGACGTCGACACAGCTCGCCTGTTGTGCCCGGTCGGGTCACCGGCGATGGCCCGCTACCTCCTCGACGAGAGCTGGCCGACCGCTTCGGCTCACCGGGGGGTGCGCAACGCCGTGCTCCGGTGGTCGATCTCGAAGGGACTGGTTCCGAGTGGCGATCGGGTCGTCACCGTCGCCCACCGGCGGCGAGGCAGTCCGGCCATCGTCGACCGAGTGGCCCCCGAACTCGGGGGTGACGGTTGGGTTTGGGCGATGGGAACCCCCGGGCTCGACGATTTGTCGCGCCTCGTCGTCTACCTGCAGCCGGCCGGCGGGGAACGGCCCACCCACGTCGTCAAGTTGTCGCGTGTGCCCGGGAGCCGCGGACCCTTCGACCGCGACGAGGCGGGGCTTCGGCGGGCGGCGGCCGCCGGTCCCGTCGTCATCGAGCATGCCCCGGCGCTCGTCGCCCGTCTCGACTTCGGCGACCTGCCCGCCTCCGTCGAGACGGCGGCCACCGGCGCGTCGATGATGCAGGTGTTGGACACCTCAACGGCCGACGTCGCCCGCACCTCGATCGCAGCGGTGACTGCGTGGCTGGTGGAGGTGTGCGTCGGCACTGCCGAAACGGCGGATTCTCGCCCGCCCTTCGCTGGCCGCCTCGTCGACCATGCAGAGGACTGGGAGCAATGGGGGGCGCCGCCCTCGATCCTCGCCCGCCTGTCAGGAGTGCCCTCGGTCTTCGTGCACGACGACCTCGGAACCTGGAACATCATCCAAGGCCACCGCACGTTTACGGTCATCGATTGGGAAGACGCTCGCGCCGATGGCCTGCCGCTCGGTGATCTCGTGTACTTCCTCATGGACGCGTTGGCGTGGGTGGATGGCGTCGGGGCCGACTCCAACCGCGTCGAGCACGCACGGCGTCTGTTCCGGGGAGAGCTCGACTCCTCAACCGTGGTCTTCGCCGCCATCGACGAGGTGGTCAAGCGTCTCGGCCTGGATCCCTCGACCGTCGGTTCGCTTGTCGGCGTCCATTGGCTCCGTTGCCGCAGGGCCGCAGTCGCACGGCGGGCGCTACTGACTTCGCCGGAGACCGGGCCGGTGGTCACGGCCGAACAGATGGCAGAGGTCTGGTTCGGCGACGCCGAGCTCGGCCTCGAGTGGCCTGCATGGTCGCGTCGGTGACCTGAGGTTTCATTCGCCCAGACGGCGGCGCACCTCTGCCTTGGCGCCGGCGAGATCGGGGACGACGCGCTCGACCGCCTCGCCGGTCGTGCAAAACACCAACCGGGCTTCGGTGACGATCAGACCCGTGCTCGTCTCGAGCGCGAGCGCGTAGACCGCAATCTGGGTTCGATAGCGCTCGACCTTGTCGTCGATGTCGGAGGCCCCGAGTACCCCGTCAGTCTTGTAGTCGACCAAGACGAGGCCGTCCGGGGTCTCGTAGAGCAGATCGACGTAGCCCTCGACGGCGGATGAACCCACCGGGGCCGCAACGTAGAGCTCTCGCCAAGAGCGGGAGGCGACCCGAGCTGCACCCACCGCCGGGGAGTGCATGGCCGACCGGGCCAGCGCGGAGATGGTCTCGATGGCGTCGGGCATGGCTTCGAGGGCCGCGTATCGACCGGCCAAGACCAGTCGTCCGGCCTCGTCGTCGGGGTCGTCGAGATGTTCGAGCACGGCATGCACGGCCCGGCCGATGGCTGTTCCCGCCCGACCCCGCCGCCACGGAGCCGGCCCGTCACCGGCGCCGCCGTCCGGCTCCGGGTCGGGCTCGTCGACAACATCGGCCTCGGCCGCCAGCGCCGTTGCCGAGCGGAACCGAGGCTCGGCCGCGGCCGCGAGGAGCGACTGGCGCTCGGCGGCCCACACCGCCGGGTCGGTCGGGACCGCCACCCCTCCCGTTTTGGGCAGGGTGAGAGCGCGATCGCGCTCTGGTCCTGCCCAAAACGGGGGAGGCCGCATCAGTCCGTCGAGGGCTGCGGCTTGCTCGGCGACGAGTCTGCCGTTGGAGAGCCTGCCCGCCTTGTGGAACGCGGAGACCACGAGGTGATCCCGGGCACGCGTGCAGGCGACATAGAGGAGTCGGATGCGTTCGTGCTCGTCCATCTCCGACTCGAGGTCGGCCAGGCGATCGAAGTGTTCGGTTGTCGTCTTGGCGCTGTACCGCACGGCGGGAACGTCGCCCTCCCAGATGACCTGCGGACCGCGGCGTCGGCCGGCGAACGCGGTGGTGGCCCCACTGACGACGGTGATAGGGAACTCGAGGCCCTTGGCGGCGTGGACCGTCATGATCGAGACGGCGTCGTCGTCGGTTTCCGACGTGAGGGGTTCGTGGACTCGGCTGCCCTCGGACTGTTGGAGTTCGGCCCACGCCACGAACGCCCGGAGGTCTCCCCCCTGGGACTCCTCGAAGGCTCGAGCCTGATCGACCACGAATCGCAGGCGGCGCCAGACCTCCCTCGGGCGGCGGGCGCCGAAGCCGAGCGCAAAGGCCTGGCGCTCGGCCAGGAGGCGATCGAGGAGCGCGCTCGGCTCGCGCCACCACCGCTGGTCGGAGAGCGAACGGAGGTGGTCGAGCGCCACCATCACGCGGTGGCCCTTTGGGGCACCGCCCGGGTTGCGGTAGTCCCACTGTCCCCCGGCGAGCCGGAACGAGGCCAAGTCGACGTCGGAGCAGGCGTAGAGCGGCGACCTGAGCGCGGCGACCACGGCGACGGCATCGCCCGGGTCGCTGATGGCTCTGAGCGCAGCGAGCACCTCGCGAACTTCCTGGGTATCGAAGGCCAACGAGCCGGTGGCGACCCTGAAGGGCACGCCCACAGCATCGAGCGCGTCTTCCAACTCGCGTAGCGATGTTCGGGTTGGAATGAGAATGGTGACGTCGGACCACGAGGGCGTTCGCCACGAGTTGGGTGCTTCGTCGGCCACCATCCAAGACGTTGGGTCACTTCGGACCGTCGCCACCGTGGCTGCGACCGCGTCGGCTTCGGCCCTCCGGACGTCGACGGCGAGTCCGGCCGTCTCGCCTCCGAGGACAACCACTCGGTGGTCGCTCCCTTCGGGCGTGCCGCGCGCCGCGCTGAGCGGGACATAGGCGGGTTGGCGGTCGGGAACTTCATCGTGCATCAGTGCGCCGAAGATGCCGTTGACCCAGTCGAGGATCGGCTCGACGGTGCGAAAGTTGTGGCGGAGGAGCACAGGATCTCCGGCGCCGAATCGATCGCGAGCCCGGAGGAACAGCCCGATGTCTGCCCGCCGGAACCGGTAGATCGACTGCTTCGGATCACCGACGAAGAAGAGGCGCCCGCTCGTCGCGTCGATGTCATGCCAGGGCTGTAGGGCATCACCTCCCTCGACGGTTGAGGCGAGGAGGACGGCGACGTCGACCTGGAGGGGGTCGGTGTCCTGGAATTCGTCGAGGAGGAGGCGCGAGTACCGCTGGCGGAGGGCGGCCCGAGCCCTGGGGCTCGAGTGGAGCAGCTGACGGGAGAACACCAACAGGTCGTGGTAATCGAGTCGACCTTCGGCCCGTCTGGCTTCGGCCGCCTGGATGGTGAAGCGGGCGAGCCGAACGGAGAGATGTCGCAGCACCTCCTCGGTGGCAGCGGCGAGGATCTCCCGGGCCACCCGTCCGAGGTCGGCCACCGATGTCTTGACGGCCGTGACGTCAGGCCAGTTGGCCGACCTTCCGACGTTGTTGGCCTTCCAGCTGTCAGCACGGGCCTTGGCGAGCGTGAGCGCCGCCAGCCAATCGGCGGTGCCGAGGACCTCGTCGGCTTCGCAACAGACGGTGCGGGCCCGGGCCAGCAGCCGGTCGTCGGGATCGAGGCACTCCCGAAGGGCGTCGCGGAGGGCGGCGAGCGGGGCGCGAAGCGCCTCGAACGAGGTGGTGCGGATCGGCCCGAGAGGCGACTCGGCGAGCGGGCCCAAGCGGTCCCAACTGTCGCTGAAGGTGCCGGCGACGTCTTTGAACGAGGCCGACCCTCGCCGCGCTTCGATCTTGATGTCGAGGGCCCATGCAAGGAGGACCAAGGTCTCGGCGTCGGGGTCGGCCATGAGCTCGTCGACGAACGTCGTCCAGCGGCGTTCGAATCGGAGCTGAGAGCTCACGTCGTCGAGCACGTCGACCCGTGGGGGGAGACCAGCCTCGACGGGATGCTCCTGGATGAGTCGGAGACAGAAGGCGTGGAGGGTGCCGATGGCCGAGGTGTCGAGGTCGGCCAGCGCGGCCTCGAAGAGGTGGGGCACGGCGGGTTCGAGCGACGGCGTCGCCAGTTCTTTCTCGAACGCCTCGCGGAGTCGATCGCGGAGTTCGGCGGCGGCAGCTTCGGTAAACGTGATGGCTGCGGTCTCGGCCACGGGCTGGCCGGCGGCGATGAGTCCGATTACCCGTCGGACCAGCTCGTGGGTCTTGCCGGTCCCGGCACCGGCCTCGACGAACAGCGTCGATGTGAGGTCGGTGCGGATTCGGTCTCGCGATGGCTGGTCGACTGTGCTCACGAGTCGGCCTGCCGGATTCGGAGCAAGTCGAGGATGGCCAACTCGCGGGCGTCGGCGATGGCGCGCTCGTGGTCGTCGCGATCACGGGCACACAGCCGGTCGAAGTCGCAGAATCCGCAGTTGTCGTGGGATCCGAAGAAGGCGTTGTACTCACCCGGACGGGCGGGGAACACGCCGGCGTCGATGCCCTCGACGATGACGTCGGTCACGGAGAGAAACCGGTCGTGCCGTTGGTCGTTCCAGTCGTAGCCCTGCTGGCGAAACTCCTCGCGGGCCGAGATCATCCAGAAGACCGACGTGACCCGTCTGTCGCCGTAGCGATCGATGGCCGCCTGGACGTAGAGCGGGAGTTGCAGCGCCGTGCCAGCGAGCACAGGGTCGACGCCGAGCCCCTTGTAGTTGTCGCGGCCAGTCTTGTAATCGATCACGACGAGCCCGCCGTCGTCGGTGCGGTCGACTCGATCCACGACGCCACGGAGGCCGATCCGGCCGCTGTTGGGTAGGTCGAAGCGCACCGGCGGAGCGTCGTCCATCCCGAAGCGCATTTCGACCGCCACGGGTGTGGCCCGGTGCGTGGCGCGATAGGCGTCGTCGGCGCGCAGGAAGTCGTGCAGGTCGGCGCGGATCTCGGATTTGGTCCGTCGCCATTGCAGAGGCCGGCCTGCGGCGCCGCGCTGCTCGACCTCAGCGAAGGCGGACTCGGCAAGGTCGTCGATGGCGGCGTGGTCGGCGTCAGACCAGGCGTGGTCGGGATTCGGTGGCCCTTCAGGCCGGGTGATGGCGGCGCCGACGAACTGCTCGAGGATCTTGTGCACGAGCGTGCCCCGCTCGGCGGGGTCGAGGGAGAGGACCTGCTCGGGGTCGTCCCGCTCGCGGATGCCGAGCACCGAGGAGAGGAAGTAGCGGTAGGGGCACGTCGCCCAGGTCTGCAGGCCGGTGGCAGAGACGAGGCCCCGCCGGTGAGTGGCGCCGTCGCCGAGGGCGGCCAGGTTGCCGTCCCATTCGGTGAACTCACTCGACGCCCGACCGGCGTGGGCGGTCAAGCCGCGCGCGAGTTCGTCGACGACGAATGGGTGCCGACGCCAGTCCGGCGCTTCGAGCAGGGCGGCGACGGTGCGGTCGGCGACAGTGGCCGGATGCCGGGCATGCCGCACACCGGCGGCAAACGACGGAAGAACCTCGAGCACGGACGCAGGCAGCGTGGCGACGTCGCTGCTGTAGACCCGAGTTCCGGCCCGGGCCGAGGCCGTGTCGAGCAGCCAGCGCGAGGGCAACCGGTGCCGACGCGAGCGGAGGTCAGCCCGCGGGAAGGACAGCGTTGTCGTGGTGCCGGAGGCGATGGCGGCCAACAACGTTCGATGTTGTTCGGCAAGGCGGTCACGACGGCTCGCCAACCTGCCGCCCGTCATCACCCGGAGCCGGTCGGGAAGGAGCGGGTCGTCGCGTCCGACGGCCGGCACCGTGCCCTCGGCCATGCCAACGACGAACACGACGTCGTAGTCGAGGCCGGGTGCGGCCGACATGGGAGCGACGAGCACGCCGTGTCCGAACTGCCCGACGCGGCCGCTCACGGCCCCGAGCTCGCTGCGGACGGCCTCGGTGAAGCCGAACATGCCTGCTCCGGGTTCGAGGTCGTCGAGCGAACCCAAGCGGGTGAGGATGGCGTCGACCCGTTGCGCGCTGTCGCGCTCTTCGTCAGGCCAATGGATCCAACGCTCTTCGGTTCCGAGGAGATCGGTGAGCAGGCCCCGACTCTGTTCGGCGCGTAGGGCCCAGGTCGGTCCGGCGTCGATGGCCGACATCCGGCCCGCGAGCGCCTCGACGAAGTGCAGGAGTTCGTCGGTCTCGCTCCGCGCCGCCTCGAGCCAGGTCTCGCCGTGGTCGGCCAGACGCCGGTTCAACTCGACCAGCCGCTCGGACAGCTTGGATCGCCAGTCGTCGAGACCGCCGACGACGCCGGCGTTTCGCGAGGCGTCGTCGAGCCTGTGGGTCGCGGCCAGACGGTGGCCGACTCGAACCGGTCCCGTATCGAGGAGGGCAATGACCTGCCGCCTGGCCCAGTCGGTCTCGGCCACGAGGAGCGCCTGCAGCAGCACCCGGCCGGCCACTGAGTCGGCGAGCGCGCGCACGCTGGGGCCGTGGTGGGCGATCCCGGCGCCATCGAGTTGCTCGACGAGCGTGCGGGGATACGAGTCGCCCTGGGGGCGAAAGACCGCGATGCGATCGAGGCGGACGCCGCGCTCGACCTGGGCGACGATCCGTCGGACCACCTCGCGGACCTCGTCGTCGGGATCCGAGGCGCTGAACAACTCGTGCGCGGTCGGTTGCGGTGGAAGCGGCCCGACCGGCAGCGACAGCCCCACGTCGTCGATCACGCGCCGGACGGCACCGTCGGCCGACTCGGATCCCGTCAGGGCGACGACGGCAGCGGCCTCGGCTGAGGCGGTGAGGGCGGCGGCGATCACCGCGACGAGCGCTGGCGTGGTCGGCGCAGGGAGGAACCACACCACGGATCCCAACGACCGGCGGCAAGCGGGATCGGATCGAAGCGCGTCGGCGGCGGCGGCGGCGAGATCACTCTCGTCGAAGAACCCGGTGAGATGACCGCGAACCACCTCGGTCAGGCGGAGCCTTTCCCGCCCGTGATCCGACTCGCCGAGCGTGGCTCTGACCGCGCCGGCACCCCGAGTGATCTCGCTGTACGACCGGCTCACGGCGGCCGCGGTCGCAGGGTGCCCGGCGACGGGCCCAAGTGGGCCGGGATCGTCCCGCAGGGCTCGGCGAACGGCGGCCCCCAGAGCGGCGTCGGTCAGCGGGCGAAGGTGGGGAAGCGCTCCGGCTCCCAGCGTCTCGGCCAGTGCATACGGCGTGAGAAAGGAGACATTGGCGAGATTGACCGGGTCGAGTCCCGGGGCTCCGACGGCGAGCAGCCGGCGGGCGGAGAGACCGACGCCGTTGGAAGGCACGAGCACCGTGACTCGGTCGAGCGGATGGGCCCCGGCACGCGCCCGAAGCGTCCGAAGGTGGTCGGCGAGGGCCTGCGATGCGTCTCGCCCGTACGAGACGACGTGGAGTTGGACCTCCGTGTGCTCCTGCTCGCGCGCCGCCGCCTCCATGCCATCACCCTAAGACGGAGGTGTGACGGCGCCGGTCGTCAGCCGGGACGACGTGGAGTCGGCGTGTGGCCCGAGGCCGTTGCCGCCACCCAGGCGAGGACGACGGTGGGAGCGAAGAAGGCGCCGATCGAGGCGATGGCGACCAGCGCAGCCAGCGTCATGATGGGCGCAGCGAACACCGTTGCCGGCCGCGTGCGAATGACCAGCGGTACGAGCGCGATCAACGCCGGAATGGCGAGGACGAGCATCACTCCGCCGCCTCCGTCGCTGACGAGAGACTGCTGTGTCGTCACGCACACCGACGCGCCGCCAGCGGTGGACGAACATGACGACGAGGAGATCACCGGCGTGGCAGCGAGGGCCACGCCTGTCGCGCTCGGCGACGGCGAAGGTTGCCACTCGCCACCGTTGGACGTCCACACCGCGGCGAACCCCGCCCCTCCCCGCCTTGTTCCACCGGCGCTCGGCGGGCGGAGTCGGCTCTGTCAGGCTGACGACATGGGTGACTTCGAGGTTGTCGTGGATGGCGTGGACTTCGGCGAAGGGCCCCGTTGGCACGACGGCCGACTGTGGTATTCGGACTTCCATCAGCGGACCGTGTTCAGCGTGGGGGGCGGTGGCGACCGCAGGGCCGAGCACGCTGACCTCGATGACCGGCCGTCGGGGTTGGGTTGGCTGCCGGATGGACGCCTTCTGATCGTGGCCATGACTTCGAGGCGGCTGCTCATCGCGGACGGCGACGGGCACGTCTCCGATCATGCCGATCTGTCGGCGGTCGCGACCGGGCACGCCAACGACATGGTGGTCGACGCCGCCGGCAACGCGTACGTCGGCAACTTCGGCTTCGACTACGAGGAGGGCGGCCGGTTCGCCACGGCCGCACTGGCGTTGGTCCGGCCGGATGGATCGGTGGAGACAGCCGCCACCGGACTCCGTTTTCCCAACGGATCGGTGATCACCCCGGATGGCGCCACCCTCATCGTGGGCGAGTCGTTCGGGGCTGGTTACGAGGCGTTCACGATCAACGATGACGCCACACTCGGCGAGCGTCGCCGGTGGGCCGACGTCCCCGGCATGGCGCCCGACGGGTGTGACCTCGATGTTGATGGCGGAATCTGGTTCGCCGACGCACTCGGCTCCCAAGTGGTGCGTGTCGTCGAAGGAGGCAAGATCACCGACCGTCTTCCCACCCCGATGCCGGTGTTCGCCTGCGCGCTCGGCGGCGACGACGGACGCTCGCTCTTTGTTTTGTGCGCCCCCGGGTCACACCCGGACCTCGTAGCCGGCAAGGCGGCCGGGGTGATCTACCGCGCCACCATCGCCTAGGCCTAGTCCGGGATCGAGGCAGGTTCTTCGGCTGACGGTTCGGCGCGGAACCATCCGGCGACGATGACGTCGGTCGAGGAATGGGCGACGATCGAGGCGAACACCACCAAGGCAACGAGGTGGAACAGCTCGTCGCTGAAGCCGAGTCGAGCTTCGAGGATGATCAAGCCGTAGACCACCGACGCGAAGCCCTTGGGCCCGAACCATGCCGCCGCCAGCCACTCCTTGCGCTGCAGTCCTCCACCGACGAGCGCCACCGCCAGTGCGGCCGGACGGGCCAGGAAGATGGCGGCGGCCGTGAAGATGTAGCCGGCCAAGGGGATCTCGCCGAGGAACGTGGGGGAGATCAAGGCACCGAAGATGAGCAACGCGAGCAGCTTCAACAACTCGGTGACCAACTCGCCGAATTCATGGAAGGCGTCACGAATGGCGGGGCTCATGGTGGCCACCGTGATGCCGGCAGCGAAGGCGGCGAGGAACTCGTTGGCATGGGTCAGCGACGCGAGCGACAGCACCAGCAGCCCAATCGCGAGTGCGTTGAGCGGCTCGTAGGACGTGGTTGCGCGGAAGAACCGGGTGCGCTCGAGGAGAATGGCCGAGGCCGGGACGGCCACGCCGAGTGCGATACCGGCCGCGACCTCGGACAGCAACTCCACCCCTTCGACGTGGCCGGTACCGGCCACGGCGAGCAGCACGATCACGACGGGTAGGGCGAGTCCGTCGTTGAGACCGCTTTCGACGTTGAGGAGGTTGCGGAGGCGGTAGGGGATCTCCTCGCGCCCCACGATGGCGGCGGCGAACACGGGGTCGGTCGGACTCAGGGCGGCGCCGAGGAGGAAGGATTCGGCCCAGGGGAGCCCGGCCAGGACATGGGCGAGGAGGGCCGTGGCGAGGAGGGTGAGCGGCAGCCCGAAGACCAAGGCTCGGCCGGGCAGACGCCACGCCGAGCGCAGGTCGCCGAAGCCGACCCGCATCCCGTCGGTGAAGAGCACGCTGAAGAGCGCCAACTCGGCCAATCGGCCGACGAGCGGATCCTCGGGTCCGACAACGACGAGATCGAGTACTCCCGGGCCGAGGATGAAGCCGGCCACGAGAAAGAGCACGGCAGTCGACAGCACCGTTCGGTGGGCCAGCGCCGAGACGAGCACGGCGGCCAACAGGACCACGGCGAAGACGAGGACCAGTTGCACCCGCCGGAGGCTAGGGGCGGGTCATCGGGCATTCAGATCTGGGTTCGGTCGCGGTTCGGTCGCGGTCTGGTGACAACAGGTAGGCGGGGTCAGGAGGAGGTCAGTTTTCGTTCTGCTTTGCGTAACACGGTGACAACGGCGGGGAAATCGGGGCTCCTTAGGTTGGCCACGACCTCGGAGCCAATCGTCTTGCATCGCCGCTGGACGAAAGACGGTTCCCCAACTCCAAGGAGCACGATGCACGACCCGACGACCTCACCACCCCGGCGTCACTGGCGGCGGAGGATGATCTTCGCCACCGGCGTCGCCGCCACCGGACTCGTCGCCCTGGCGGCGCCGGCCATGGCCCAGGTCGACGAAATCGACCCCGTCCAGATCAACCTCGACAACGTCTGGATCCTCCTGGCCGGCGTGCTGGTCATCTTCATGCAGGCCGGTTTCGCCCTCGTCGAAGCGGGGCTCACCAGGGCCAAGAACGTGGCCAACATCATGATGAAGAACATGATGGATTTCTGTGCCGGGGCGGTCGCCTTCCTCGCCGTCGGCTTCGCCATCGCGTACGGCGGCAGCTTCGACGGCGTCGGCGCGTTCTTCGGAGCCAAGGGCTTCTTCCTCGGAGACGGTGCCTTCACCTACGGCACGTTGACGGTGCCGGTGTTCTTCACCTTCCAGGTCGCCTTCGCGGCGACGGCGGCGACGATCGTTTCCGGCGCCATGGCCGAGCGGACCAAGTTCCGTGCCTATCTCATCTACAGCTTCGTGATCAGCGCCGTCATCTACCCGGTGGTCGTCCGCTGGCAGTGGGGTGGCGGCTGGCTGTTCCAGGGCAAGGGTCTGCCGACCGGTTTCCATGACTTCGCCGGTTCGAGCGTCGTGCACATGGTCGGTGGCGTCGCCGCCTTCTGGGGCGCCAAGGCGCTCGGCCCCCGCATCGGCAAGTACGGCCCCGACGGCAAGGCCCGGCCGATCCTCGGCCACAACGTGCCTTACGCCATCCTCGGCTGCTTCATCCTCCTCGTGGGGTGGTTCGGCTTCAACCCCGGGTCGGAGCTCGCGGCCGACGGTGCCATCGGTGGGATCGCCGTCACCACGACGGCCGCCGGCGCCATGGGCGCAATCATGGCGATGTTCGTGCACTGGCTCCGGACGGGCAAGCCCGACGTGGCGATGACCGGCAACGGCCTTCTCGCCGGACTCGTCGCCATCACCGCCGGTACCGCGGCGGTGACGCCCCCGGCTGCGTTGCTGATCGGAGGCCTCGCCGGCGTGATCGTGGTCTTCGCCGTCAGCTTCTTCGACAACATCGTCAAGGTCGATGACCCGGTTGGCGCCATCTCCGTGCACGGTGTGTGCGGAGCCTTCGGGACCATCTGCGTCGGACTCTTCGCCAGTGAGACGAGCGAAGGCTTCTGGAAGCAGGGCCTCTTCTACGGAGGCGGCACCGACCAGCTCGTGGCCCAGGTCGCCGGCGTGCTGGGCATCGCTGCCTGGGTCTCGGTGACCGCATTCATCCTCTTCGCCGCCCTCAAGGCCTTCGGCGGCCTCCGGGTGTCGGAGGCCGAGGAACTCGCTGGCCTCGACATGGAGGAGCACGGTGCCCCCGGCTATGGCGAAGGCTTCGGCACCTTCCGAGTCGACGAGGCTCCGATGCCGGTGGCCGACGGCCAGTTGGTCGGCTCGTCGTCGTCGATCGACGCCTGACGTTCCCGACTGCCCGCTCCGATTCGACGCCGCCCCGGGCTGATCACCCCGGGGCGCCGTCGCGTCGCTAGTCCTGGTCGGCCAGCAAGGTCCGCGCCGCCTGGCGGCCCGGAGTCCCGGCGATCCCACCCGAGGGATTGGTGCCCGCGCCCGATACGTAAAGCCCTGCGATCGGGGTGCGCCATCCGCCGAGGGCTCGGGTCGGGCGGAACGGACCGAGTTGGTCGAGCGCGATGTCGAGGTACATCGGATGTCCACCCGGCCACCGCTCGACCCGCTCCATGTCATCCGGCGTCCACACCGACGTGCCGACCACGGTGGACCGGAAGCCGGGCGCCCGTGACTCGAGGATGTCGAGGCACCGCTCTCGGAACTCGTCGCGCCGAGCGTCCCATCCACCCTCGACGCGCGACGGCGCCGCCGGGCACGCGGCGTAGACGGTGTGATGTCCGGCCGGTGCCAACGAGTCGTCGATGGACGACGGGGTGAAGGTGTAGAGGGGGAGCGGATCCGGGAGTCGGCCGGCCTCGGCCTGCGTCCATGCCGCGCTCAGGTCGCCGAGGCGGTCGACATAGCTCTGCAGGCCATGGTGGTCACCGGTGCGGGCGTCGGGGTAGGCGGGCAACGCCGTCGTGGCGACGTGGAGCACGGCCTGGACCACGTTGGATCGGCGGGCCGCCCGAAGGTCGTCGCCTTCCTGCCCACCGAGTGGGGGATCGAGGAGGTCGAGTAGCGCGACCTTGGGATCGATGGCCGTGATCACCGATGAGGCGGCGATGCGTTCTCCACCCTCGAGCAACACGGCGACCACCCGACCGTGCGAGGTCTCGATCCGCTCGACCGGCGCCGAACATCGCAGTTGACCGCCCAGCGACGTCAGCCGCCGCACCAGCGCGTCGGTGAGGTTCTGCGATCCGCCCCGTCCGTGCCACTGACCGAAGAGGTGGTACACGCCCTGCCAGTAGGCGAAGAGTGCGCCGCCGGGCACGGTGGGGCCGACGCCGGCGTGCGCGGCGAACGCAGCTACCGGTCCGCGCGTGAGATCGGAACCGAGTCGGCGCTGCAGCAGGGTGTCGTACGGGCTGAGCACGTCACGCGCCATCGCCAGCGGGCCGCGACGCAGCGCTCGGAGGGCGTTGACGGCCTGACTGCCAATGGAGCGGACCGACCGGTCCCCCCGGATCGCTGGGAGGAGGGCGTTGACGATCGGGATCGAGTCGGCGATGAAGCTCTCGTACGCCTTGGCCTCGGCGGAGGACTCCTCGGCGATCGAATCAAGCGTCGCTTCGACCGATCGGAAGAACCTGACCCGCCTCCCGTCTTCGTGGATGGCGACGGAGAAGGGGTCCATCTCGAGGTAGTCAAGGCCGGCATCGGGAAGACCAAGGTCGTCGGGGATGTCGGTCATGTTGATGATGTTGTGGGCGGCCGAGTGAAGGTCGAACCGGTACCCGGGCACGGTTTCCTCGGTGCGGGACCCGCCGCCAGGGCGGTCGAGTTGCTCGACGACCATCACGTCTCGCCCCTCTCGGGCCAGGTAGCAGGCGGCGATCAGGCCGTTGTGCCCGGCCCCGACGACGACGACGGGTGCGCTCATGAGTGACGGCGACCGTACCCGGCAGCGCCGTTTGCTAGACCTTGAGCGACCCGCAACAACGCCCACCCAATCGTGTGCGCCAGCCCGATCGCGGGCAGAAGATGGCGGAACTGTCCCGCCAAGGAGACCAAGAGATGACCGACGTCTACACCCTTCCCGATCTTGCCTACGACTACGGCGCGCTCGAGCCGCACATCAGCGCCCGCATCATGGAGCTGCACCACGACAAGCACCACGCCGCGTACGTCGGCGGGGCCAACACCACCCTCGAGAAGCTCGCCGACGCCCGGGACAAGGGCGAGTTCGCGACCCTTCCCATGCTCGAGAAGAACCTGGCCTTCCACCTCTCGGGCCACGTCCTCCACTCGCTGTTCTGGACCAACCTCGGTCCCGACGGCGGGGGCGAGCCCGACGGCACCCTCGGCGACGCGATCACGAAGGACTTCGGCAGCTTCTCGGCGTTCCGTCAGCAGATGACCCAGGCCGCCGGCACGGTGCAGGGATCGGGCTGGGCGGTCGCGGCGTGGGAGCCGCTCGCCGGCCGACTCGTGGTCGAGCAGGTCTACGACCACCAGGGCAACGACGGGCAGGGAACGACCCCCCTCCTCGCCATCGACGCGTGGGAGCACGCCTTCTACCTCCAGTACGAGAACCGGAAGGCCGACTTCTTCGAGGCGATCTGGAACGTCGTCAACTGGTCCGACGTCGCCTCCCGTCTGGACGCCGCCAAGGGCTGACGCCAGCCGTCGGAAGGCCCGGTCGCTCCGCCGTCAGGGTGAAGCGACCGGTCCCGTCCCGGCCTCGGACTCGAGCACGATCTGTAGTCCGCATTCTTCGGCTGCGGCGCGTACCTCGCGCACGTGTCGGTCGACCTCCGCGTCGCGTGGCCCGTCGACCGTCAGCAGCAAGCGTGGGCCGTCGAAACGAATTCCGAGGTGGTAGCGCTCGGCCGCCTCACCGGTGTCGTGGCGCTTGGTCGGGGTCATGGGTCCATTGTCCGAGCCCGAGATTGCCGTTGGGTTGCGGTCGACGCGCGAGACGGCAAAACGGGCGCAAGGGTCGTCATGGATGTCGAGAGGCGTGCGACGATGGGGCGGATGGCCACGAAGATCTTGATCATCGAGGACGACGACCGCATCCGCGAGACGACCGGACTTCTCCTCGAGGAGGAGGGCTACCGGGTCGTGGGCACCGAGTCGGCTGAGGCCGGGCTGGCCGATTTCGAGGAAGAACCCGCCGACTGCGTGCTCGTCGACCTCATGTTGCCGGGCATGGACGGCTTCGACTGCTGCCGGGAACTCCGCAAACGCAGCGATGTGCCGATCATCATGTTGACGGCTCGGACGGATCCCTTCGATGTCGTCGCCGGACTCGAGGCGGGGGCAGACGATTACGTCACCAAGCCGTTCCACGCCAAGGAGCTGAGCGCGCGCGTCCGCGCCCTGCTCCGTCGGGTGCGGTCGTCGCCGTCGGCCGGCGACGACGGGGAGTCGCGGGTGTTCATCGTCGGAGCTCTCGAGATTCGCCCCGACGAGGGCGTGGTCCGCAAGGCTGGTGACTTGGTGTCGCTGACCAAGACCGAGTTCCGCTTGCTTTGTGAGATGGCCGAACATCCCGGACGCGTGTTCAGCCGCGACGTCTTGCTCGATCGGGTCTGGGGCTACAGCTATGTCGGCGACGGAAAACTCGTCGATGCCCACATCCACCGGCTCCGGGCCAAGGTCGAGGATGATCCGGCCGAGCCCAAACACGTGCTGACGGCGCGGGGCCTCGGCTACAAGGTGCAGATCTGACGCGGATGTTCGCCCGCCGCCGCGGCCGGTTGCGGTTTCGGGTCATGACCACCTTCGCGGCGATCGCCGTCCTGGTCGTCAGCTTCGTGTCGGTGGCCACCTACGTGCTCACGAGCCGTTACCTCCTGTCGCAACGCGAGACCTCAGCGGATCGCCAGACCCAGGCCAATGGCCGGTTGGTGCGCAACCTCCTCCGCTCATCCGACCCCGACGTTCCCCGCCTGCTGGCCTCGGTTGGAACGGCCGAATCGGGTCGCTCGCTGGTGCGGTACCACGGGGCGTGGTTCGCGACCTCCGCCGGCCTCGGGGCGGAAATTCTGCCGGTCGGCCTGCGCGAACTGGTCGTTGACGAGCGCCGACCCGGCCGCCAGCGATACCACACCGAACAGGAACAGGTCGTGGCTGTCGGCCTGCCGCTCGGCGATGGCAACGCCTATTTCGAGATCTTCGCTCTCGACGAGTTGTCGCGCACGCTCAACACCATCCGCTTCTCGCTCCTGGCCGCCGCCGGTCTCGCGTTCGCCGCCAGTCTCTCGCTCGGTTATTGGGCCTCGGGCCGAGTGCTGCGCCCGGTCGGTGACATCGGCCGGACCGCGGCCTCCATTGCCGCCGGGCGTCTCGACGCCCGGCTCGATGTTGGTGGTGACGACGAGTTGTTCGAGCTGGCCAACGGCTTCAATGCCATGGTCGAGTCGCTCAAGGATCGGATCGAGCGCGACGCACGGTTCGCCTCCGACGTCAGCCACGAGCTCCGCTCGCCGCTGACCACGCTGCGCTCCGCGGTCGAGATCATGCAGGCCCGGCGGAGCGAGCTCCCGGCCAGGTCGGCGCGAGCGCTCGATCTGTTGACCGAGGAGGTCGACAGGTTCGAGGGGCTGGTGACCGACCTCTTGGAGATTTCACGCTACGACGCCGGCGTGGCCGTGCTCGACCTCGAGCCCGTCGACGTCGGTGACCTGATTCGCCGCGTTCTGGCCAACGAAGATTGCGCTCACGTGCCGGTCGTCGACGAGCTTCCATCGGACGCCCGCCTGCAGTTGGTCGACCGGCGGCGCCTCGAGCAGAGCTTGGCCAACTTGGTCAGGAACGCCGCGTCCTACGCCGGCGGGGTCACGTCGGCCGGCGTCTACCTCGGCGCCGACTCGGTCGTGGTGCACGTTGACGATGTCGGGCCGGGAGTTCCGGCGGAAGACCGCGAGGCGATCTTCCAGCGGTTCTTCCGAGGCACGACCGCGGGTCGCCGTTCGTCGACCGACGGGGTCGGCCTCGGCCTGGCCCTCGTCCATGAGCAGGTGCGCCTTCACGGCGGCCAGGTCTGGGTCGAGGACGTCGCTCCTCACGGCGCCCGATTCGTCCTCCAGCTGCCCAGGAGGGCATCGTGAGCCTTCGTCGCCTGGTGGTGCTGCTGCTGTCGGTTGGCCTGATGCTGACCGTGGGCGGGTGTTCGGTCCGCGACGAGCAGAAGCCGCATGCGCTCGACGATCTCGCGCTCTCGCCCGAGCCAGTGCCAGCCGAAGCCCAAGTTGACGAGGCGGCGGGAATCTCGCTCTTTCTCGTTTCGGACCAGCGACTCGCCAGCGTGCAACGCTCGGCGCCCACGACCGTGACGGCGGCCATCGAGGCGCTGCTCGACGGCCCGCGGGAGACCGAGGCGGCGCGCAATCTCCGATCCGCGATTCCGCCCGGCACGAGCTTGCTCGGTGTGTCGGTGTCGTCGGCCACGGTGACCATCGACCTCTCGGCGGAGTTCACCAGCGTCGTCGGTCCCGAGCAGATCCTCGCCTCCGCACAGGTGGTGTACACGGCGACTGCCATCGCTGGGGTCGACCGGGTGGATCTCCTGATCGGGGGGGCGCCCGTGGCCGTCGCCCGTGCCGACGGCACCCTGACCAGCGGCCCGGTGTCGAGGGGCGACTTTGAAGCCCTGGCTCCGGCCTGAGCTGCGAATCCAGGCGTCACCGAACCCGAACCTGCCCGTAGACCGATCGCGCCGATGGAACTGGAGAATGGAGTCGACACCGGTCAGGAGACCGGGGGGAAGGAGCACCGGATGTTCGCCGTGAGGATCGAGACCACGCCAGAGGACACAGCCATCTGCCGAGTACAAGGCGAGGTCGATGCCGCGAGTGCCCCGGCCTTCCGAGAGACGATGGGAGAGTTGGCCGCCTACCGGCGAGTCGTGCTCGACTTCTCGGGCGTGCCGTTCATCGATTCGGCCGGCCTCGGCACTCTGATCGCAGGCACGCGGCGGGTGCGGGCCGACCAGGGCGACATCGTCTTGTGCTCGGCTCGACGGGCTGTCAATCGTCTGCTCCACACGGTGGGGATGGACCGAGTTCTCCCCATCGTCGACACGGTCCCGGCGGCGTTGCATCTGTTGGATCAGCCCGCCGGCGAGGTGGCTGCCATCGTCTAGGTGGCCGTGGCGGGGGTGTGCACGCCAGGGGTGGGCGGGAAGGACCTCTGGCATGCGCACTCCTCCGCTGGCAGCGTCGTGATGTCTCGTCTCGGGACCGATTGGCCCTCGACCGGCCTCATCCTGATCTCGACGATCTCCATCTACCTCTCGGTCATCCTCTACACCCGGATTGCGGGCTTGCGGAGCTTGGCCACGATGTCGTCGTTCGACTTTGCCGCCACCGTCGCCATCGGCTCGACCGTTGCTACGGTGGCCAACCTCGGGACGCCGACGGTGAACGGTCTCGTGGTGCTGGCGCTGTTGTACCTGCTCCAGGCAGGCATGGCGTTGGCCCGTCGATCGGGAGCGGAGCGATTTCTCGACAACAACCCGCTGTTGTTGATGGCGGGGCCGGTCGTGATCCACGACCACCTCCGCCAGGTGCGAGTGACCGAGCAGGAGCTCATCTCCCAGCTGCGGGCACACGGGGTGACCCACATGAGCGAGGTCCGCGCCGCGATCATGGAGTCCACGGGTTCGATCTCCGTGCTCACAGGAGCGACGCTCGATCGCGACCTGCTCACCGGCGTCAGAGGTCTCGAGCTGCTCGATTCGAACGTCAAATAGCTGCACCACTACATTGACCGCAGTGCCACCCGACGTGCCTGCCGAATCCGATCCGGGCGATGACCTCGTCGATGCGCTCCTGTCTGCCTCCCGAGCACTTGTCGCCGTGGCGGCCCGCTCGGTCGCGTCGGTCGAGGGCGTGACGCTGCCCCAGTTCCGCGCACTGGTGGTGCTGTCGAACCGTTCGGTCACCGTCTCGGAACTGGCCACTGCGCTCGCCGTGCACCCGACGACAGCGACGAGGTTGTGTGACCGCCTGGTGCGCAAGCGCCTTGTCCGTCGCGTCCAAGGTCGAGTCGATCGACGAGAGACCGAGTTGCACCTCGCGCCCGCCGGCCGTCGGCTGGTGACGACGGTGACCGAGCGACGCCGGCGGGATCTGGCCTCGATCGCCGAGCGCATCCCTGCGGCCGCCACCGCCGGAACGATCGAGGCGCTCAGCGCGTTTGCCGACGCAGCTGACGACCTCCGCCTCCCGGCCGACGTCTTCGGCTGGAGCACCGAAGTATGACGATCCCCTCGTGGTCACGCGGGATCCGTCCCGCCTGGGCCGTGGTCGACCGCGAGCGGCTCGTCGACTTCAGCCGGCGCTCACAACAAGCCCTCCTGCTCGCTGGCGTCACCGGCGTACTCACCGGACTCATCGTCGCCGCCTTCGAACGGCTGACGGCCGACGTGCTGCTCGGAACCCTCCTCGACCTCCCCTTTGCCGTGCAGGTCGGGGCGCCCATGCTCGGGCTGCTCCTTGCCACCCTCTTCCTGCGCCTCGGTGGACGTGACACCACTCCGGCGACGTCTGACGCGTACATCCGCGCCTTCCACGACCGGCATGGCCGCCTCGACCTCAGACGGGTTCCGGCCCGGCTGTTCGCCGCCATCGCCACGCTCGGACTCGGCGCGCCACTCGGCTACGAAGGCCCGGCGCTCTATGCCGGCGCCGCGCTCGGGTCCAATCTCCAACGCCGGCTTCGAGGTGTCTTCACCGTCGAGGATTCGAAGTTGCTGCTGGTTGCCGGGGCCGCCGCCGGGGTGGCTGCCATCTTCAAGGCGCCGGTCACAGGCCTCGTGTTCGCTCTCGAGGTCCCGTACCAGCAAGACCTTGCCCGACGAATGCTGCTTCCCGCCGCCATCAGCGCTGCGGCCAGCTACGTCACGTTCGCCGCCATCGCCGGTACCGAGCCCCTGCTCCCGATCGCAGGCCGCCCCCCGTTCAACCTCGTCGACCTCGGTGGCGCCGCCGTCGTCGGCCTTCTCTGCGGTGCGCTGGCCCGGATCTTCATCATGGTGGTGCGATGGGCCAAGGCGTGGTCGGTGCGCACCAACCCACTGATCCGGGTGGCGGTCTGCGGGAGCATCATTGCCGTCACGGTCGTGGCCGGGCACGCGCTCGGAGGGACCGAGTTGGCGCTCGGTCCCGGCTACGGCGCGTTGCGATGGGCCCTCGAGCCGGACCGTAGCGTCGTCGCAATCATCGCCCTCGGGACGCTTCGGGTGGCGGGTACGGCCGCCGCCATCGGCGGCGGCGGTACCGGAGGTCTGTTCATCCCCCTCGTCATCCAAGGCGCACTCGTGGGGCGGGCCGTCGGTGGCGTGTTCGAAGCCGACACTTCGACCCTCTTCCCTGTCGTCGGCATGGCCGCCTTCCTCGGCGCCGGCTATCGAGTGCCGTTAGCCGCCGTCGTGTTCGTGGCCGAGTTCACCGGTCGACCGGGGTTCGTGGTGCCGGGCCTCATCGCAGCCGTCGTCGCCCAGTTGGTGATGGGAAGACGCTCGGTCTCGCCCTACCAAGTCGCTGGGCGGGTCGGTCACCTCGAAGAGCGGCTGCACCTTCCGCTTGCCGCGGTCGTCGAAACCGACGTCCGCACCGCGCCACCCGATGCAACCATCGAGGAGCTGTTCTGGCAGCACTTCGTCGGCACCCGCCGGCAGTCTGTGGCGGTCGTCGACGGCAACACCTACCTCGGTCTGGCCCGAGCTGAGGACCTCGGCCGCGTCGACCGCCAAGCATGGGCCAGCACGGGCGTAAACGAGATCCTGCGGACCGATGTTCCCACCGCCGCCCCCAGTTGGTTGCTCCGAGACGCCATGCAGGCCATGGAACAGGCCGACGTCGACCGGCTGGCGGTGTGCGAGGGAGATCAGTTCGTCGGGATGATCAACGCCTCCGACCTCCTCGCCCTCGACGAACTCCTCGATCGCACCGAGGGCGGCGCATGAAGATCGAGGACTACACGCTCATCGGCGACACCCAGACGGCAGCGCTGGTGGGCCGAGACGGTTCGATCGACTGGCTGTGTCTTCCCCGCTTCGACTCGGCCTCGTGCTTCGCCAAGATTCTTGGTGGCGACGACCACGGTCGCTGGCTTCTTGGCCCTGCCGACCCGGGCGACGACCACGTGCTGACCCGGCGATACCGTCCGGGCACGCTCGTGTTGGAGACTGAGCATGCGACGTCCACGGGTCGCGTCCGCGTGACCGACGTGATGCCCATTCGCGACGAGGCTCCCGACGTCGTACGCCTCGTCGAGGGACTCGAGGGCACGGTCACGATGCGCATGGAGCTCGTGATCCGCTTCGACTACGGAGCGGCCGTGCCGTGGATGCGGCGGGTCGAGGGCGCGCTCCGAGCCGTGGCAGGACCCGACGCGCTCGAGCTACGAACGCCGATCGAGACCCACGGCGAAGGGATGACGACAAGAGGCGAGTTCACGGTGAACGCCGGCGATCAGGTGCCTTTCGTGCTCACGTGGCACTTGTCGCACCTCCCTCCGCCGTCGCCTGTCGACGCCGTAGAGGCCATCGAGGGTTCGGCATCTTGGTGGACCGAGTGGTCTGATCGGTGCCGGACCGAGGGCACGTATCGCGAGCTGGTGCAGCGGTCGCTCATCACCCTCAAGGCCCTGACGCACGGGCCGACGGGCGGGCTGGTTGCCGCACCGACGACGTCGTTGCCCGAAGCGATCGGCGGCTCGCGCAACTGGGACTACCGCTACTGCTGGTTGCGCGACGCGACGTTCAGCCTTTATGCCCTCCTGGTCGGGGGGTACGAGGAGGAGGCGTCGGCGTGGCGCGACTGGCTGCTGCGGGCCGCCGCCGGCGCCCCCGAACAGATGCAGATCATGTATGGACCCGCAGGCGAGCGAAGGCTCGAGGAGTTCGAGTTGCCGTTCCTCCCTGGCTACGAGGACTCGACACCCGTGCGCATCGGGAACGCAGCGTCGAACCAGTTGCAGCTCGACGTCTACGGCGAAGTGATGGACTGCCTCCACCAGGCCCGAAGGGCCGGCGTCGCGGCCGATCCGATGTCGTGGGAGCTCCAGCGCAAGCTGATGGACTACCTGGCCGAGATCTGGCGGAAGCCGGACGAGGGCATCTGGGAGGTCCGCGGTCCTCGTCGTCACTTCACGCACTCCAAAGTGATGTCGTGGGTGGCCGCTGACCGCGCCGTCAAGGCCGTCGAGCGGTTCGACCTCGAGGGGCCCGTCGATCGTTGGCGGACGTTGCGTGACGAGATCCGGACCGACATCTTCGAGAATGCCTGGGATGAGGACCGTGGGGCCTTCACTCAGTCCTACGGACGCCCGGAACTCGACGCCAGCGTGCTGTTGCTCCCTCTCGTCGGCTTTCTCGATGCTCGTGACGCCAAGATGCGTTCGACGGTGGCGGCCATCGAAGACGAACTGCTCGATGACGGGCTCGTGCGTCGATACCTGACGTCGGCCGACGGTGACGTCGATGGCATCCGAGGCACCGAGGGCGCGTTTCTCCCGTGCTCGTTCTGGTTGGCCGACAACTACGTCCTGCAGGGTCGACTCGACGAGGGCCGGGCGCTGTTCGAGCGATTGTGTTCGCTGGCCAACGACCTCGGACTGCTGTCGGAGGAGTACGACACCGGCCGGAAGCGACTGGTGGGCAACTTTCCGCAGGCCTTCACCCACGTGGCTCTGGTCAACACCGCTCACAACCTGTCGAAGTCCCGCGGGCCGGCCCAAGCCCGCGGCGTCGAGGAGCACTGACGGGCTCTCGCGCTAGCCCGCTCCACACAATGCGCCCGGACCGGGCAAGGTGGAGGCATGCAGCGGCCTTGGCGCGCGCCAGACGAGGATTCCCTCGAACCCCTTCCTGTCGTCAGCGATCCGTCGCCGGCCCCCCTCTTCGACCCGGTGGCACCCCCGGTTGACGACCCTTGGGCTGCGTCGGCCCTACCGCATGCACCGGGTCAGCCCTCGTGGTGGGCGCCGGTAGCGGCCCGACCCGACATCCCTTTGCTCGAGGACGTCCCGGCCCCGGAAGCTGGAGGCCCGCCTCGTTCCTCTGACCCTTTTGCCGGTCCGGCTGACGAGGTCGACGACGGTCCGCTCGCCTCGGCCAGCCCTGCTCTTGCGTGGTCGAAGCGAACGATCGCGCTCGCGCTGGTCTTGGTCGCGCTCGGCGGGGGCATTGCCGGTTCGATCATCACGAGAGCGACGAGAGGCGCCGACGACCAGACCGGGGCCAGCCGCGACCGCCAGCCGTCGAGGATCCTGCCCCCAGCCAACGCGCTCCCCAGCACCAGGGCTCCGTCGGGCTCGCAACCCAAGGTGTTCAACGGCATCGGCAACACCGTGGCCGATGTCGTGGCGGCAGTGGCCCCCGGTGTCGTCGCTGTGCAGGTCGTCTATCCCGATGGCAGCAGCGGTTCGGGCACGGGGATGATCCTCACCGCGGAGGGCGAAGTGGTCACAAATGCCCACGTGGTCGAGGGCGCATCGGGTATCCGCGTGCTGCTCGCCGGCGAACGCCAACCTCGGACGGCGTCACTCGTCGGCGCCGACGACGTCGTCGACCTCGCGTTGCTCCGGATCGACGGCGCGTCCGGGCTCCCCACGGTGACGATGGGGAGGTCGGCGTCGGTGGCCGTCGGCGACGACGTCGTCGCCATCGGCAACGCGCTCGCCCTCGCCGGCGGTCCGACCGTGACCCGCGGCATCATCTCGGCCATCGACCGGACCCTCGAGACTGCGCAGGGCGCGATGTCCGGGCTCTTGCAGACCGACGCGTCGATCAGCTCGGGCAACTCGGGAGGACCGCTCGTCGATGTCGACGGCGAGGTGATCGGCATCAACACCGCAGTGGCTGCGTCGCGAGGCGGCGTCTCGGCCGAGAACATCGGTTTCGCCATCGCCTCCGACCGCGCCCTGCCGGTGATCGAGCGGCTTCGGGCGGCCACGGGGCCGGCAGCCGGCGCCAAGCTCGGCGTCAACGCGACCAACACTTCCGACGGGGCGCCCGGCGCCGTGGTGGTGTCGGTCGACCCGGGTTCGGCCGCCGACCTCGGAGGTCTCCGAGCGGGTGACCTCATCATCGGCATCGACCGCAACCCCATCACCGACGCCAGCGGACTGGCCGCCGCCATGGCCGATCGCACTCCCGGCCAGCGCATCACCGTGGTGCTGGTGCGCGACGGACGCGGCATGTCGCTCCCGGTCACGCTGTCGGCCGCCGACTGACGAAGATCAGGTCGGCACGAAGAGGCCGACGGCCCGGTCGTCGTCGATCGAGCGGATCTCGAAGAGATGCAATCCAAAGCCGGCGGCCGTGGGCGCCAACGCGTCGAGTTGGCCGCGGCCGCGAGCTTGGAGGAGGACGACGCCCGCGGCGGTGACGGCTCGGGCCGCGATCTCGAGGCAACGACGAGGGAGGTCGAGGCCTTCGTCGCCCCCGTCGATGGCCCGTGCGGGGTCGTCAGGCCAGCGTGCGACCTCGAGGCTGGGCAGGTATGGAGGGTCGGCGATTACCACCGGAAACCGCTCGTCGGTGCGCAGCGCGTCGGACAGGTCGGCGCACCGGACCTCGACGGCGGTCTCGACGATGTTCACGATGGCGTTGGCCTCGGCGAGGGCACACGCGTGCGGATCGAGATCGACCTGGACGAGGCCGCGCCGGCTCAACACCGCCGCCGCCTGCCCGATGTGACCTGCACCCGAGCACAACTCGAGGATGGGGCCAGACTCGATCTGGTGGGCCAGATCTGCAGCCCATTCGGCCTGCATGAGCGTCCAAAGCCGCGGTTCGAGTACCCGCCCGTCGAAGGTCACCGTGATCGGCCCGAAGGCGAGGGAGCGCGCAGCCACGAAAACATCCTGGCCGAGGTGAGAAGAACCTTTCGACGTGGGTACAGGAAGGCGATGGCCGCTCCCAGCCCCCCCGACGTCCTCCGGGCCACCACTCCCTTCGCCGATGCCCTCGATGGTGCTCTGGAGGCTGCCGACTCGGTCGCGCTCGGGGCGTTGGCCGCCGACGACGGCCCGATCGGGCGCCGCGATGCCGCGCTTGCCCTTTCCACCATTCACGACCTCCACCTGGGCACCGTGCCTGAATTGGGGGACCGCGTCAGCTTCCAGCACCACCCCGCAGTCTCGATGATGAAGCACCGCCTCGAGTCGGGGTACCTGGCCCGGCTTCCACGAGCGGATGTGTCGTCGGGAGCCGATGACCCGGTCGCCGCCCTTCGCCAACTCGCGGCCGCCGATCTCGTGCCCGAGGTGTACGACTGGCTCGCCCGCGACGCCGACCTCGAGTCGGTGCAGGCATACCTGACCGTCGAAGGGGGACCGGACGGCGGGTTCGATGACCTCGTCGCCATCTGCCAAGTAGGTCTCGACGGCGAGGCCAAGGGGGAACTGGCCAGGAACTACTGGGACGAGATGGGACGAGGCAAGGCCAGCGACGTCCACACCGAGTTGCACCGACGTATGGCCTCGTCCCTCGACTTGCGGCCGCTCCCTCGGCACCTCCTGCCCGTCGAAGCCCTCGAACGCTCGTTGCTGGGCTCGACGCTGGCGACCAACCGGGCGTTGCAGCCCGAGTTGGTCGGCGCCCTGGGGCTCATCGAGCTTCAGGCGGGGCCGCGATGTCGGCGCGTGATCCAGGCGCTCGAGCGGCTGGGCGCGGATGACGACGCTCTTGATTTCTATCGGGAGCACGCGGTGGCGGACCCCCGCCACGGCAAGGACTGGCTCGACCACGTCGTCGCTCCGCTCGCTCGCCGATTCCCCGAGTGGTCCGCTCGCATGGTCACCGGTGCCCGTTGGCGCTCAGCTGTGAACGCCCGCTTCTTCGCGGCGATGACACCAGCGACCGCCACCATTGCAGCTCCTCCGGCGTCGGTTCGCTCAGCCTGAGGGGCTAGCGCCGGTTCGCGGTTGGGAACTCGACCAGGACCGGCACGTGCTCGCGGCCCGGTCGACCGGTCGCCCGCCACTGGACCTCACGGGTCACCCCTCCTCCGGTCGACAGCACGAAAGCAGCGCGGGCGGGCCGGGTGACCACCGCCCAGGTCGTCAACAACCAGTCGGCCGGCAGGCTGATGCGGACGATGCTGTCGTGGCGAGCGAGCCGGCCCGAGATGGCTCCGGCCGAACCTGGGGCCACGAGGTCGATCCGCACGGGGATCAGTGCGTCGGGCCGGGGATGGGCGTCGACCTCGGCGAGGCTGGCCACGAACGCTCGGCGGGCGCGGTTTGCTGTCGCCCGGCCCAAGGCGGCGACGGTGTCGAGGTCGGCTCGACCGGTGCGGGCCGCTCGGGCCGCGGCGGCGAGAGCGAGGCGGCGTTGGAGCGCGGGTCCGAACAGGGTGCGCCCCGCGTGCGGCTCGGCCGGCCACGACTCCCAATAGTTGCCCTCCCACTCCTCCCGAGCCCCTCGCCGGGCCTCGTCGTCAACGTCGTCGCCCCACGAGCGCAGGAACAACGGGTCGGCGAGGGCCGACTCCCAAACGGCGAGATAGAGGAGGCACTCGGGCAGGCGACCACCGAGGGCGACCATCGCCAACTCCGACTCGACGTCGTGGTCGAGCAGGGCGAACTCAGCGCCGCTGATGGCGACGCGGTGTCGCCCGGCTCCGCAGGCAATTGCGAAGGCATCGACGATCAGGGTCGAAGGCATCGACAACAGGAAGCGCGTTGCGTTCGTCGACCGAGAACCGTCGGAGCCCGCGCCACACGACGGCGAGGGGACCGCTGGCGTCGATGTCAGCCCTCGACGGTGAACGTGCCGGCAACGGCGGTGATGGTGTCGCCCGAAAGGTGGGCGACGACGAGGAGGTGGGCGGACGAGGTCATGGCACCGGGCGGGTCGTAGGTGGCTCGAGCGCCACCGCCGACATTCTGACCCGCGACCTCCTCGGCGGGCGACCCGTCGAGCGAGAAGTAGAAGGTTCCCGCGCCGCCCTCGGCGCCCGCCACCACCGCAGCGTCGGGCGCCAACGAGGCCAGACCCCCGCCGGGGCGGGGCTCGGGCGTGAGGAACTCGAGCCTTCCACCGGTGGCCGGGTCGACGGCAACGGGTTCGACGACCCACGTGCCGTCTCCGTTTTCGACGACCGGGAGTGCATCCGTGCGGAACTCCGTCGTGCCCTCGGCTGGCCGCGTGCCTGCGATGACCACGACGACCGCTCGCCGACCTCCGACGGCACCGACCTCGACCGTCTGGAAGCGCCGGTCGCTCGAGGCCGACCAGGCGCCGTAGCCCTCGCTCGCCACCGTCACGTAATCGGTGAGCGACTGGCCCAGCGCCGCGAGGTAGGCCGCCGTCCGCGGCCCCGTGAGCTCGACGGCACGGTCGCGTTGCCCGTGGCCGATGGCGTCGACCCAGTCGGCGACGGCTTGGGATGGAGCGGCAAGGCCCGAGGTCGATGTCTCCGGTCGGCCAGCCGTCGACGCCGTGTCGGTGCCGGCGTCGATGCGTTGACGCTCGGGGCCGCCCGCACGCGTGATGGCCGTGAGTCCAGCCACGACGATAAGGACGGCGGCGGCGGCCAGGAGAGCCCGGCGCGGGTGGCGCCGCCGGGCGGACGACGCTCCCGGTACGAGGCCGGGCTCGCCGAGCTGCGCCTCGAGGGATTCCCAGAAGCCGGGACCGTGGTCGGGGACGATCATCGTTCGCAGCGCCTCGTGGATCATCGGATCGCGGTCGTTGCTCATCGTTCGTCCTCCTCGGTGGCGGTGAGGACCGCTCGCATGGTCGCTCTGGCTCGGGACAGTCGCGAGGCCACCGTTCCCGTGGCCACCCCCAGGATCTCAGCCGCCTCGGCATGGTCGAAGCCCTCGCCATCGACCAGGACGACGGTGGCCCGCTGGTCGTCGGGAAGCGCGGCCAAGGCCCGGACGACGGCGTCGGCCGCCTCGACGACACCGTCGGGGCCGCTTCGAGACGACCGTAGGGGATGGTCGGTGAGGTCGACCGGTTCCGGTCGGCGGGAGGACCGCCGCAACTCGTCGATGCAGGAGTTGTAGACGATTCGGTACAGCCACGTGCCGAGATCGGCGTCAGCCCGAAAGTTCGACAGTCCCCGGTACGCACGTACGTAGGCGTTCTGCATGGCGTCGTCCATCCGGAACCGGTCGCCCGCCAGGAGGCGATAGGCGAGGGCCCGCAAGCGATCGTCGTGGCGTCGAAGGATTTCCGTGAACGCCGATCGATCTCCCCCGACGACCCGCGCCACGAGGCGCCGGTCCTCGCTGTCCGTCGCCGGAGGTCGGCCCATCGTTGTTCGCACATCCTTTCGACGCCGTCCCCGGGCAGAACCTTCCCTTGCCCGTATCGCCCGAACCTAGGATTCGGCTTCCCGGCCACCCTCGAGCGATGCGGAGTCTCCATGACCACCCTTGACACGGCCGTGCACGCCCGGCCGGTTTCACCGACGATCGGCGCCGTCGTGGAGGGGATCGATGTTCGCGAACTCGACGAGGCGACCTTTGGCCGCTTGCGGGAAGCCTTCGTTGCCCACCGGATGTTGGTGATCAAGGGCCAGCGCCTCTCGCCCGAGGATCTCATGGCCTTCGGGTCTCGGTGGGGCGAGTTGCACGTCCACCCCTTGACCCCGCACCTCGATGGGCTGCCGCCTGTCCAGGCGATCAAGAACACCGGCAAGCAGACGACGCTCAACGAGCACTGGCACACCGACATGTCCTTTGAGCCCGTGCCGCCGAAGATGACGATGCTGCACGCAGTCGAGATTCCTTCCCTGGGAGGCGACACGGCGTTCGCCGACCAGCACGCGGCCTACGAGAGTCTCAGCGATGGGCTGCGGGCGATGCTCGACGGCGTGCGGGCCGTCCACCGCTCCGAAGCGCTCGCCCGCATCGTGGGCAAGGACCCGGCGGCGGCCCCGAGCGCGATACACCCGGTGTTCCGAACCCACCCCGACACCGGCCGCAAGGCGCTCTACGTGTGCCGGGCCTTCACCCAACGCTTTGAGCACATGAGCCGTGCCGAGAGCGCCGGACTCCTCGAGTTCCTCTTCGAGCGGAGCGTGCGTCCCGACTTCACCTACCGACACCAGTGGGAGGTGGGCGACCTTGTCTTCTGGGACAACCGGAGTCTCCTCCACTACGCAATTCACGACCACGGCGACGAGCCGCGGCTCCTCCACCGGGTGACGGTGTTGGGCGAGGCCCCGGCCTGAGCCTGGCGGGTACCGTTCGACCGTGCCCGACCGCATCGAGGACCTCATTGCTCTTCTCACGCTGGACGAAAAGGGCCGGCTGGTGTCGGGCACCGACTGGTGGCACACGGCGAGCATCGAGCGACTCGGAATTCCCGCGCTCAAGATGAGCGACGGCCCCGCCGGCGTACGGGGCGCCCACGTGAGCGGGGGACCGCCGTCGTCGAGCTTTCCGTGTGGCACCGCTCTCGGGGCGACGTGGGATGTCGAGTTGGTGCGCGAGGTCGGCGCCGCGCTCGCCGGCGAGTTGCAGTCGAAGGGCGCGCAGCTCATTCTCGCCCCGACCGTCAACCTGCACCGCACGCCCCTTGCGGGCCGAAACTTCGAGTGCTACAGCGAGGATCCGTTCCTCACGACCCGGCTGGCTGTGGCCTACATCGAGGGCGTACAAGGCGAGGGCGTCGGTGCCACCATCAAGCACTTCGTGGCCAACGACTCGGAGTTCGAGCGGATGACGATCAGCTCGGAGGTGCCCGAGCGGGCGCTCCGAGAGCTCTACCTGGCTCCGTTCGAGGCGGCGGTCCGAGAGGTGGGCGTGTGGGCCGTGATGTCGGCCTACAACAAGGTCGATGGCCAGTGGTGTAGCGAGAACAGCGCGCTGCTCACCACCATCCTCCGAGAGGAGTGGGGCTTCGACGGTCTGGTCGTGTCCGACTGGTTCGGCACGCACTCGACGGTCGACGCCTCGACGGCTGGACTCGATCTCGAGATGCCCGGGCCGCCTCGGTACGGTGGCGACGCCATCGTGGCCGCGGTGACCTCCGGCGAGTTGGCGCCCGAAGCCGTCGACGACCGGTGCCGGCGAGTCCTCGGGTTGGTCGAGCGAGCCGGACTGTTCGACCAAGCGGATGAGGCCGCCACCGCTGAGCGATACGACGACCGTGCCGATCTGCGCGATCTGCTCCGGAGAGCGGCATCGTCGTCGATCGTCCTGCTCCAGAACGAAGACGTGGCCGGCGCCCCGCTGCTCCCGCTCGACCGCCACGGCTTGCAGACCGTTGCGCTCATCGGTCCGACGGCCGCTCGCCCATCAGCCCAGGGAGGCGGCAGCGCGCAGGTGCTGGCCCCCTATGAGGTATCGCCCCTCGAGGGGCTGCGTGCCGCGCTCGGCGAGGGTGTTCGCATCGATTTCGAGCCGGGCGCGGACATCGGTCGCGGCCCAGCCTGGCTCGACCCGAGCAGGTTGACGCTGCCTTCGGGTTCAGGCCCCGGCTGGATGGTCAGCTACGTCGACGGCCCCGAACCCGCTTCGGGCGCGGTCGTGCAAGCGGCCGGCACGACCCGCACGTGGTTCCGGTGGGACCCGGAATTCGCGCCCGCCGGTGCCGGGCGAACGTGGTCCATGCGGGCTGAAGGCCAGTACACCGCCGCCTGGTCGGGACCGCACACCCTCACGGCGAGGACGTCGGGCCGGGTCCGACTCTGGCTCGGCGACGAGGAGATCGACGGGTGGGACGACGCCGGCGAACGTCGCACCCGGGCGCTGACCATCCGCGCCGAGGCGGGTGATCCGATACCGGTGCGGGTCGAATGGGCCTCCGACGGGCCGGAGCTGAATCTCGACGTTCGCATCGACGAGCCCCTGCCCGACGACTTGGCCGACCGTGCGGTGTCGTTGGCGGCGAAGTCGGATGTCGCCGTGGTCGTCGCCGGGCTCGACAGCACGTGGGAGACCGAAGGCCGCGATCGACGTGACCCTGCCGCTCCCGGGCGGGCAGGCCGAGTTGATCCGGCGGGTGGCAGAGGCGAACCCCCGGACCGTGGTCGTGGTCAATGCGGGGGCAGCCGTCGACTTCTCGTGGGCCGACTCGGTCCCCGCCATCCTCCAGCTCTGGTACCCGGGACAGGAGGGGGGCCACGCGCTGGCCGACGTGCTGTTGGGGATCGTCGACCCGGGAGGTCGTTTGCCGACCACGTTCGCTCGACGTCTCGACGACCACCCAGCGATGTTGAACTATCCGGGCGAGCGGGGCGAAGTGCGATACGGCGAGGGCCTCTTCATCGGCTACCGGGCCTTCGACCGCACCGGCATCGCACCCGCCTTTCCGTTCGGTCACGGATTGTCGTACACGTCGTTCTCGTTCGGCACTCCGACGCTCTCGACCTCGTCGCCGGCGGCCGGTATCCCGATGTCGGTGACGGTTCCCGTGACCAACATCGGAACCCGGCGGGGCGACACCGTCGTGCAGGTGTACGTCGCCGATCGGGAGTCGTCGGTGATCCGTCCCGACAAGGAGCTCAAGGGTTTCGTGCGCCTGCGGGACATCGAGCCCGGCCAAACCGTCGATGCTGTCGCCCAGCTCGGCGACCGGGCCTTTGCCTTCTGGGACCCGGCAACGCACGGCTGGACCGTCGAGGCGGGCGACTTCGATGTGATCGTCGCCGCCTCGGCCGCCGACGTCCGCCACCGGGTCACCGTGACCTGGACCGCCTCCTCGTTCCGGGCAGGGTGAGAGCGCGATCGCGCTCTCACCCTGCCCAAAACGAGGCTGTCAGCGGGTCGACATCCCCCGCAGCGCGCCCATGACGACGTCGACGTAGGTCTGTTCGAGCAGGGACCGGGGGTCGCCCGCTCGCCATCGGTCGACCATGCCGGTCATCCCGGCCAACAGGATGCCGGCGGCGGCGGTGGCCTCTCGGCGCGGGATCCCGAACTCCTTCTCGGCCAGTCGTCCGTAGAATTCCTGGAGTTCCTGGTTGTAGCGGCGACGTCGCTCGGCCAACGGACCCTGGATCGAGTGGGCCTGCATCAAGGTGCCGATCAACGCACCCCGCTCGGTCATCACGTCGAACCAGGCGGCGATGCTGGCCCGGATGCGGCCCTCGAAGTCGGACGCCGCCCGCACCCCGGCATCGGAACGGCGCTGCAGATCGCTCAACTCCCGGTTGAGCAGGGCCAACAGCAGTTCGTTGCGATTCGAGAAGTAGGCGTAGCCCAAACCCTTGCTGACCCCGGCGGCCGCAGCCACCGACTCCATCGTGACGGCCTCGGCCCCCCGCTCGAGCACCAGGTGGGCGGTGACATCGAGGAAGTGCTCCCGCCGGTCCTTGGCCGACAGCCGGGCCGGGCGCGGCGGGATGGCCGGCACCTTGTTCGTCACGCCCAGGAACGTATCCGGTCCGGGGCCCCTCTAGCCTGCAACGGCCATGACCGACCCGTGGTGGAAATCCGCCGTGATCTACCAGATCTACCCGCGCAGCTTCTGCGACACGAACGGCGACGGGGTCGGTGACCTCGATGGAATCCGACACCACCTCGACCACCTGGTCGACCTCGGGGTCGACGCCATATGGCTGTCGCCCTTCTTCCGCTCGCCGATGAAGGACTACGGGTACGACGTCGCCGACTACTGCGACGTCGACCCGCTCTTCGGCGACCTGGCCGACTTCGACCGGCTCCTCGACGCCGCCCACCGGCGGGATTTCCGCGTCCTCATCGACTGGGTGCCCAACCACACCAGCGACCAGCACCCGTGGTTCGTCGAATCGAGGTCGTCGCGCGACAACGCCAAGGCCGACTGGTACTGGTGGGTCGACGGCGACCCGTCGACGCCCCCGAACAACTGGGAGGCCAACTTCACCGGCGGCCCGGCGTGGACGTGGGACGAGACGACGCGGGCAGTGGTACCTCCACAACTTTCTTCGCCAGCAACCCGACTTGAACTGGCGCAACCCCGAGGTCGTGGCGGCGATGCACGACACGCTGCGGTTCTGGCTCGACCGGGGCGTCGATGGATTCCGCATCGATGTCGTCCACCTCCTCGGCAAGCCGGCCGAGCTCCCCGATGGGCCCGTGGTCAACGGTCACTCGGCGCCGGTCCATGACTACGCCGACACTCATGAGCTCCTACGGGGAATTCGGGGCCTGATCGACTCGTACCCGGCCGAGCGGATGTCGGTGGGCGAGGTGTATCTGCTGTCGACCAAGCGGGTGGCCACCTACTACGGCGACGACGACGAACTCCATCTCGCCTTCAATTTCCCGCCGCTCTATGCGCCGTGGACGGCCGCAGCGTGGCGCCGACGCATCGACCGCGTCATCGAGGAACTCGATCCGCGAGCGGCGTGGCCGACGTGGGTGCTCTCGAACCACGACAACCCGCGGCATCGCACCCGCTACGGCAGCGAAGCCCGTGCCCGCGCTGCCGCCGTCCTCTTGTTGACGCTCCGAGGCACGCCGTTCTTGTACGCCGGCGAGGAACTCGGTCTCGAGGATGCGGTCGTCCCTGCCGACGCGTGTCCTCGACCCCGGAGGCCGCGACGGTTGCCGGGCGCCGATCCCGTGGACGGCTTCATCCGATCACGGCTGGGCCACGGCCGATCCTTGGTTGCCGTGGCCTCCCGGCGCCGACGGTCCGAGCAACGTCGCCGCCCAGGCCGACGACTCGACGTCGATGCTCTCGCTCTACCGCGCCGTCCTCGCAGAGCGGAGATCGTCAGAAGCGTTGCGGCTCGGCACGTTCGAGTGGATCGACTCCGACGACCACGTTGTCGCGTTCGTCCGCACGGCCGGTGCCGACCGCAAGATCGTGTTGGTCAACTTCGCCGACGAGGCCCGCCCGGCGCCTGCCGGTCTCGAGGGGACCGTCGTGTTGACGAGCGACGGCGGGCGTTTCGACGGCACGCAGCTCGCTCCGTGCCAAGCCGTCATCCTTGGCTGAGGGATCCTGAGCTGCCGGCGGCGGCGTAGGCGGCGGCGAGTGTGGCGACGTCGGCGTAGCGCTCCGATGGCTCGGGGGACGTCGCCCTGACAAGGACCGCAGCCCGGCGGGGGCCGCCGATGTACTTGGCCGGGTCGTCGGTCGTCGCCGTCCCGAGGTGTAGGGCGAGGCGGCCGAGAGTGAAGACGGTGGTCCGCTGGTCGATCGTGGCGCCGAGCACGTGTTCCTCGGGCGCCATGTACCGGTCGGAACCGAACATGCGACCCATTTCATTGACGAACGGTCCGCGGGCGTAGGTGTCGAGATCGATGAGCGTGAGACGATCGGCCGAGAAGTCGACGATGAGACATCCGTCGTAGAGGTCGCAGGCGATCCAGCCCGCGGCGGCGAGGGACACGTGGGCGTCGAAGAGTTCGCCGACGATGGCGACGTGACGCGCGGCGGGCAGGGCTGCGAAGCGCCGGTAGGGCGACGTGGGGTCGGCCCGGCGCAGGCGGGGTGTCCCGATCAGTTCGCCGGGCGCCCGGTCGTACACGAGCACCGGGCCGTCGCTGGTCTCGACCACATTGCGCAGGCGCGCCAAGGCACGATGGTCACACGAGACGGCGACGTCGACGGCATTGCGGAGGAGGCGCACTCGACCCGCGTGGTCGAAGTACGGGACGGACCGTCCCGGCGCCGGTGGTGCCGTCGTCCCCGCCGACTTCGCGAAGTACTCACCGGTCTCGGTAGCGACGATCCACGACACGTTGCCCGAGTCCTGCGTGCGGTCGAACGTGTCGATGATGGCGCCGCACGACTCCACGAATTTCGCCGCCCCGATAGGCGTCTCGAGCGGGGACAACAGTCGGTCCACCGCCAGACCCTACGGGTGGACTCGAGCCGGCGACACGAAGTTGTCAGATGCAGGGTCCACCGGCGCCGGCCTGTCGAGGTTCGGCCAGCACACCTCGCAACTCGCTGTCGTCGAGGGCATAGGCGATCCCGGGCTTGTCCGGAGCGATCGCGAACGCGACGCCCATGACCTTGCCGTCGGCACCGACGAGCGCTGCTCCCGAATCGCCGGGGAGAAGTTCGGCAGCGAGGAAGAGGACCTCGCGACGGGTTTGGTCTTGGCCATAGATGTCACGGCCGATGGCGGGTTCGTCGCGCCGCACCACGGCCGGTGCGACCCGGACCTGGTCTTGACCGCCGGGGTGTCCGATCACTGCGCCTTCGGCACCCACACGGCCGTTGCCGATGTCCAGGGAGGGCAGGCCGAGGCCCGGCGCGGACAGCACGGCGAGGTCGCGGTTGTCGTCGAAGGTCACGATCCGAGCCGTGATCAGCCGATTGTCGGGCCGACGAAGTCGGATGCGTTGGGCGCCGGCGACGACGTGCGCGTTGGTGACGACGACGCCGTCGGAGACGACGAAGCCGCTGCCCTCGTGCCTGCCCCCGCAGCCGTCGGCCTCGACGTTGACGTTGGAGGCGATGGCTCGGCGCACGACGGCGTCGGGGATCGGCACTGAGGCCGGCGGCGGACCGATGTCGGGTGCAGGGCGGAGCGTGTCGAACACGTCGGGGAAACGGGCGTCGCCGACCAACCGCTTGAGGGTCTGGGTGGTGTCGGGAGGGCGGGGGAGTCGGGTGTCGACCTGGGCCAGGATGATCGAGCCGCGGGTGAGGCGGGCGATGGAGCCGGGAACCTCGGCCAGCACCGGGATCAGCAGCCAGAGACCGAACACGAGCCCGAGCACACCCGCGACTGCGCCGCCGGCGCGATCGAGGGCGCGGGCCGGTGGGGGCACGATGCGCCGCACGGCAGAGCCGAGCGATTCGCCGATGGCACCGCCGATGGCTGAACCGAGGAGCAGGACGCCGAGCGTCACGAAGAGTCTGGTGACGGGTTGGCCCCCGAACTTGGTGATCACCGCCGGCAAGACCCGTAGCGCGACGAGGAACCCACCGACGGCGCCGATCCACGACGCGACCCGGGCCACCAAGCCGACGCGGTAGCCGCCGAACATGGCGGACACGAATGCCGCGACGAGGAGGAGATCGAGGAGGTTCACGGCGCGGCCAACCTACCGATGCCGAGGCCCGCACGCGACGACGTCCCGCTCTCGCCTGGGAGGACAAGAGAGCAGGACGTCTTCTTGGAACAATTGATCGACGAGCGCGCTCGCAACTTGAGGGATTGTCGTGGACTTTTCAGCTGGCGTCGATCAACGATCGCCGCCGAGCCGCAAGGATGCCCGCGGCGAGCGTGAGGAGGCCGGCCCCCACCAGTCCGGCGACCTCCAGGCCAAGAACGGCGAACTCGGCTGCGAGCATGCCCATCAACAGAAACAGCACAGCGAGTGCCATGTCGGATCTCCCCCTCATGGTCGAACGGCGTTCTACCCGTGTCCGTGGCCGCCGGAACCTTGCGGTGCTCCGTCGGGCTCAGCGGGTCCGGCCGCGGTGGCCGACTCCGAAGCGGCCCACGCAAAAACCCCTTTGGCCATCGTGGAGGGCTCCTCGGCCACCCGCCGACGGAACACCTCGGCTCGAATGGCGTGGACTCCGGTGTCGGCAGGCGCAGCCAGCGAGGCCATCTCGGCCAGGTGGCCGGCCAACCGGAGATCGCCGGTGTCGGCGATGGCCAGGGCTCGATCGGCGAGCGCGCCTGCGCCCCCGGCCAGCGACGCGACCTCGGCCGCGAGCACGGCCTCCGGCGCGGGCTTGAGGTGCGCGGGGTTGCCGTCGTACCAACCGCCGTAGAGCCGCCACGTGTTGCGGACGATGAACTCGGGGTCGTCGTACACAGGGCGAAGGTAGGGACGATCGAGCAGATGGGCCGGGGCCCGGACGGAGTGCAAGATCTCGTCGAGTCGGGCGCCGGTGTTCATCATCGCCACCGTCTGGTCGTGCAAGGACTCCAACAACTCGGCGGTGTCTCCCAAGGCTTGGGCCACCCGCGCCTCGCCGACCACCGGCACGCCGTGGCCCGGGAGGAGGATCTCGGGTCGGAGGGCGACGATCTTGCGCAAGCCGGCGGCCCATTCGCCCGGGAACCGTTGGACCTTTTGCGGATTGCCGGCGTTGGGTGAGGCCCAAATGAAGAGGTCGCCGGTGCACACGACCCGGTGGTCCGGGAACCACGTCCAGGTGTGGTCGTCGGTCTCGCCCTTGCAGTGATGCAACTCGAAACGGAGATCGCCGACCTCGACCTCGAGGGTGTCGCGGTACGTGGTGTCGGGATAGCGGTATTCGGTCGGCCATGCGAACGTACGAAGCTGGAACTGGCGCTGGTTGATCACGCCGTTGTAGCCCGCGGTGAGGATGTAGCGATCGAAGCGGTGGGGCAGGGCCTCGTGGGCGAGGACCCGCGGCGCGGGCCACCCCTTGTCGAGCGCCTCGGCTTCGAACACGGGGACGCCGAAGACGTGGTCGATGTGGCCATGCGAATACACCGCGGTGTCGAGCCGCTCGGGCGTCCAAGCCCGCACCTGTTGATGGACGGTCGTGGCCATGAACGCGCTGCCGGTGTCGACCAACACCAGACCGTCCCCGCTGGTGAACGCACTGACGTTGGCGAATGAGGGCACGAAGGCAACGCCATCAGCCACCTCGGCGAGGTCGGCGATGTTCTCGGCCGACACCGGGTGGTGCCCCTCGATGTCGGCTTCGCCTGTCCAGAGCTTGTCCGCCAGGGTCAGGATGTCGTCGGCCATGGCCCCGAACCTACGATGCCGAGCGGACTCTCGCACGGGGAGCCACAGGAGGTCAGCGTGAAGTTCGGGATCGTGTTCGCCAATACGGGCTATGCCGCCACGGCCGAAGGGGCAGTCAGCCTCGGCCAGATCGCCGAAGAGGCGGGGTTCGAATCGCTGTGGACGGTCGAGCACGTGATCGTGCCAACGGGATACGAGTCCGAGTATCCGTACTCCCCGACCGGGAAGATGCCTGGGAGCGAGGACGCCCCGATTCCCGATCCCTTGATCTGGCTCACGTGGGTTGCAGCCAACACGCGAATGATCAACCTGGCCACCGGCATCCTGATCCTTCCTCAGCGCAACCCGATCGTGCTCTCCAAAGAGGTGGCGACCCTCGACGCGCTCTCGGGCGGCCGCGCCATCCTGGGCGTCGGTGTCGGGTGGTTGCGCGAGGAGTTCGACGCCATCGGTGTCGACTTCGATGCGCGCGGCGCGATCACCGACGAGTACATGCAGGCGCTCCGCGAGCTCTGGACGGCCGACGAAGCCACCTTCGAGGGCACCTGGACCTCGTTCGACAAGGCGAAGATGTATCCCAAGCCGGCGCGAGCGGGCGGCGTCCCATTGCACGTGGGGGGCCACTCCAAGGCTGCCGCCCGCCGTGCCGGCCGATTCGGCGACGGGTTCTTCCCGGCCAAGGGTTCCATCGAAGATCTGGCCGCACTGTTCGAGGTGGCCCGAGGGGCGGCGACCGACGCGGGCCGCGACCCGGCGGGTATCGAAATGACCTGTGGGGGAGCCATGGACGTCGACGGCGTCAAGCGGTACGCCGACATCGGTGCCGACCGACTCGTGATCCCCGCCTTCGGACGTGACGCCGAGTCGTTCAAGGCGATGCTCGGCGGGTTCGGCGAGAACGTGATCTCCAAGCTGTGAGCGCGACTGTTCTCCGCACTCCCGACGACCGATTCGCGAACTTGCCCGGATACTCCTTCGCCCCGAAATACCGTCGACCTCGCCGACGGCGGTGTGCGCATGCACTACATCGATGAGGGTCCGATCGACGGCGAGGTCGTGCTCATGCTCCACGGCGAACCGTCGTGGTCGTACCTCTACCGCAAGATGGTCCCGGTCATCACGGCCGCTGGCTACCGAGCGGTCGCGCCCGACCTCATCGGCTTCGGTCGATCCGACAAATTGAGCCCTCGCACCGAGTACACCTACGAGCGGCACGTGGGCTGGGTGCGGTCATTCGTCGAAGCGCTCGAGCTCGCGGACATCACCCTCGTCGGCCAGGACTGGGGTGGGCTGCTCGGTCTGCGTCTCGTAGGCGAACATCCCGAGCGGTTCGCCCGGGTGGTGGCGGCCAACACGTTCCTGCCCACCGGCGACGGCACGCCGAGCGACGCCTTCCTCAACTGGCAGCGCTTCAGCCAGTCGGTTCCCGAAATGCCGATCGGCGGCATCATTCAGGGGGCCACGGTCAGCGAGTTGCCGCCCGAGGTGGTGGCGGCGTACGACGCACCGTTCCCCGACGAGTCGTTCAAGGAGGGGGCGCGCCAGTTCCCGGTGCTCGTCCCCACCTCGCCCGACGATCCCGCCGCCCCGGCCAACCGCAAGGCATGGGAGGTGCTCGAACGCTTCGACCGCCCGTTCCTCACTGCATTCAGCGACGGCGACCCCGTCACCGGTGGCAATGACATCCCGCTCCAGCGCCGCATCCCGGGCGCCGCGGGTCAGCCCCACACCACGATCATCGGCGGTGGTCACTTCCTCCAAGAGGACAAGGGCGAGGAGTTGGCCGCCGTCGTGGTCGACTTCATGCGCTCCACGGCATCGTGAGCAGTCGACTCGAAGGCAGCGAGTGGGCGACCGGTCGAGCGGGCCTGGTCGAGGAGGGCGACCGGTTGCTGGCCCGCTTGCCTGAGTTGCTGAGCGAGGCCGCCGAGCGAGCTGACGAGATCATCGGGACGTCGCCCCTCGATGCCCGCTCGATCGTGCGGTTGGCCCGGCTGGCCGGCATCGCCGCGCCAGACCTCGTGCCTGTGCTGAGGAGCCGCGACGCCGAGACGATCGTGCCCGTCCTCGCCAAGCTCGCTCTGCGGGGCGGGCCGACCTACGTGAAGCTCGGCCAGTTGGTTTCGTCGACCCGCGGTCTGGCACCGACCTGGGTCGCCGACGCGTTTGCCGGTTGTCGTGACGCGGTGCCGCCGGCGCCGGCCGCGGCCATCGCCGACGTACTCGAACGGTCCGGCGTTCGGCCCCACCTGCGGTCGTGGAACGCTCGTCCGATGGCATCGGCCTCGGTGGCCCAGGTGCATGAGGCCGTGCTTGACGACGGCACCGAAGTCGTTCTCAAGATCAGGCGCCCGGGGATCGTGGGAGTGGTGGCCGCTGACGCCGCCTACCTGCTGCCCATTCTGCGACTCGTGCAATCGCGAAACGAGAGGGTTCGACTGGCCAACCTCTACGGCACCCTCGACCTCATGTTGCGGATGTTCGCGCAAGAGGCCGACCTCCGCCTCGAGGCCGCGTCGATCGTCGAGATGGCGCTCGCCTTCGAGCGGGCCTCGCTCGACGTGAAGATCCCCGTGCCGATCCCCGGACTCATCACCAAGCGGGTGCTGGTCATGGAGCGCATTCAGGGCGAGTCAGCCGCCGTCGACGGCGTCGTCTCGTCATACGGCCATGCACCGGTCGAGCTGGTGCGACTTGCGGTGGCGGGCGTCCTCGAGACGACGATGGTCGACGGGATCTTCCACGGCGATCTCCACCTCGGCAACGTGATGGTGACCCCTGAGGGCCTCGCGCTCATCGATTTCGGCATCGTCGGTCGACTCACGCCGCAACAGCGTCTGGCTCTGCTCGCGCTCCTGCAGGCCGCGCTGTCGGAGGATCGCCACGGCATCATCCGTGCGCTGCGCGACTTCGGCGCGCTCCCGCCTGACGTCGACGTCGATGCGTTCTTGGCCCAGCTGCCGGAACAGAGGACCCGCGAGGAGCGCGAGGCGATGCGCGACGGCCCCGACAGCCGGGAGGTCATGCAACAGCGGTTCAGTGCCATCGTTCGTGCCCTCAGCGCTGTCCAACTTCCGGATCCCGCCCGAGCTCACCCTCTTCGCCAAGAACCTCGTGTACCTCGGCGACGCCATCCAACGTCACGCACCCGAACTCGACATCGAAGCCGAGCTCGGCGACACCGTCACCTCGATCATCCGGCGGGTCGCCGGCAGCTGATCCCGCTCGTTGGCGTGGCCCCTCCGGTCGCTCCAACGCGTGGTTGTGGCCGTGGCGGCGGCCGTTTCGGCCACGGCAACGGGGGGTTTGGCAATGGGGATTTAACGTCAGACGGCGAGCGCGGCGAGGACGTCGAGTTTTGCCGCACGGCGGGCGGGGAGGGCGGCGGCGACGAGGCCGCACAGCGCCGCCAGCGCCGCGACCACGGCCAGCTGACCGACGGGAAGAACGACGGCGCCGATACCCTGGTCGGCCAGCGAGAGCACCATCGCGGCCCCGAAGAGGACGCCGACCACGGTGCCGAGCGTGGTCCCGAACAGTGCGATCAGCACCGACTCCCACCGCACCGTGGCGCGGAGTTGGCCCCGGGTCATGCCGACCGCTCGGAGCAGCCCGAGCTCACGCGTTCGTTCGAGAATCGAGAGCGCCAACGTGTTGGCGATGCCCAGCACGGCGATGAGGATGGCGAGTCCGAGGAGGGCGTAGATGAGCCCGAGCAGTTGGTTGATCTGGCTGGTCTGGGCCGCCTTGAACTCTGATCGGTCCTGGACCTGCGCAGTGGGGTAGGGGCGCAGCACGTCTGACACCGATGCCTTTGCCTGTTCGATGGTCGAACCCGACGCGACGCCGATGAGGATCTGGCTGTCGAGTTGCTCGCTGGCGTTGGCTTCCCACGCCGCCTGGCTCATGACGACGTCGCCGCCCAGTTGACGAGTGCGATAGAGCGCTCGGACGACGAAGGCCTTCGTGCCTGTCTCCTTGAAGGTGATCTCGACTTGATCGCCGAGGGCAAGGCCCTTGTCGGCTGCTCGCCCTTCGCTCAAGGCGACCCCGTCGGTTCCGAGGTCGCTCAGCTTGCCGGCCGCGACATTAAGATCCAGGAGCCCTTCGATCTCGGGGCCGACGGCCACGAGCGGACCGAGTACCCCGTCGATCTCGGCCCCTCCGACACGGATGGAAGCTGATCGCCCCACTTCGGGCAGGGCACTGATCTGTTGGCCGAGCGCGACCGGTAGGCCACCAGCGCCGAAGTTGTCCGAGCCGACCACGAGATCGGCGCCGAAGCTGCGCTCGATGGTGGCGTCGAGCGACGCCTTGGCCGAGGCCGCGAACACGATGATGAAGACGACCAGGCCTACACCGATCATCAGAGCTGATGCCGTGGCCGAGGTCCGGGCGGGGTTGCGGACGGCGTTGTTGCGGGCGAGCGTGCCCGTCATGCCGCGTGTGGCGGCCACGGGCGCGCCGAGAACTCGGGCGATCGGACCGGCAAGCACAGGGCCGAGGACGGCGATCCCGATGAAGGCCACCGGCACACCGGCGCCCACCGCAGCCGCTCCGGCCCCACCCAACAAGGCGGCGGCGATCAACCCGGCGCCGATGGCGGAGATGGCGCCGCCGAGGACGACCCTTCGGGTCGAGTGGTGCGCCGACTCGATGGCGGTCTCGCGCATCGCTTCGACCGGCGCCACTTTCGCCGCTCGGCGTGCGGGAACCACGGCTGATGCAACGCTGACCACCGTCCCAAGTCCGAGTCCCACCATGACCGTGCGGGCTGAGACGACGAGTGTCTCGGCCGGCACGTCGATGCCGAAGCCGGCGAGGAGGGCCTTGAGGGCGAGCGCGAACCCGACACCGGCAACGACGCCGACGGCCGACGAAACGACCCCGACGGCGAGGGCCTCGAGGAGGATCGAGCCGAGCACTTGTCGGCGGCTGGCGCCGATGGCCCGGAGCAGCGCAGTTTCGCGGCCCCGCTGGGCGACGAGGATCGAGAACGTGTTGTAGATGATGAAGGACCCGACGAACAGCGAGATGGCGGCGAAGGTGACGAGGAAGACGCTGAAGAAGGACAGCCCCTGCTTGATGTCGGTCTGGTTCTCGGCGGTGAGTTTCTCGCCGGTCACGACCTCGAGCGTCGACGGAAGAGCAGCAGAGATCCGCTGTTGGAGCGTGGCCTGGCTGACTCCCTTGTCGGCCACGACGGCGACGCCGTCGAAGCGGCCAGGCTCCGTCAACAACCGCTGGGCTGCCTCGTCGGTGAACAGGACGTACGACGCGCCCGCCGGGCTGTCGAGTTCGCCGAAGCGGGCGATGCCGACCACCGTGACCGGCACGACGCCGGACCGCAAGAGGACCGTTGTCTCGGTCCCGATCGTGAGCCCGCCGGCGTCGGAGCTCGCCTTGTCGATCACGACCTCGTTGCCGCTCCGGGGCTCGTGGCCGGCGAACAACGTGAACGGGTTGAGCCCGTCGATGGTCCAGTTGCCCCCGAAGGTGGGCGGGCCCTGGCCCGAGTTGCCGATCGCCTTCCCGTCGATCCCGACCAGTTGCGCGTAGGCCTGGATCGAGGGTTCGGCGGCGGCTACGCCGTCGACGGCCCGCACACGGGCCAGCGTTGCCTCGTCGAGCAGCGCCGGCGAGTCGGCGGGTCCGCCTTGGCGCGGGGGCCCTTCTCGGGGTTCGGCCGGACGTACGCGTCCGTCCCGGCATAGACATCGGCGAAGAGGGCGTCGAATGTCCGCGCGATCGTGTCGGTGAGGATGAGGCTGCCGGCCATGAAGGCAACGCCGAGGATGATGGCCATCCCGGTGCTGAGCACGCGCAGCTTGCGGTCGAGGAGCCCGGCCATCGTGATGCGGATCACTGGTCTCCGAAGTCCTTGAGGTGGTCGATCACGGTCTCGGCCGTCGGGTCCTCGAGTTCCCCCACCACCTTGCCGTCATTGAGGAAGACGACCCGACCCGGCGTAGCTGGCCGCGACCGGGTCGTGGGTCACCATCACGATGGTCTGGCTGAGCTGCTCGACGGCTTCGGCCATGAAACCGAGGATGGCGGCCCCAGCCCGGGAATCGAGGTTGCCGGTGGGCTCGTCGGCGAAGATGATCGAGGGCCGTCCGGCCAGCGCTCGCGCCACGGCGACTCGCTGTTGTTGGCCACCCGACAGCTCGCTCGGCCGATGCGATAGGCGGTCGCCGAGTCCAACCGTTTTCACGATTCGGTCGACCCACTCCCGGTCGACTGCCCGCTTCCCCAGCCGAGCCGGGAGCACGATGTTCTCGGCCGCCGTGAGTGTCGGCACGAGGTTGAACGCCTGGAAGACAAAGCCGACCTCGTCGCGGCGCAACTCGGTGAGTCGTTTGTCATCGAGGCTCGAGAGATCGGTTTCGCCGATGAAGGCCGTCCCCGACGTGAGGGAGTCGAGTCCGGCGACGCAGTGCATGAGGGTCGACTTGCCCGACCCCGAGGGACCCATGATGGCGGTGAACCGCCCGGCCTCGAAGTCGATCGACACATCATCGAGGGCGAGGACGGAGGTGTCGCCCTTCCCGTAACGTTTCGAGGCGTTGAGGGCGCCGGCGGCCGCCCGTCGGGGCGGCGCCGAGGCGAGGTCGGCGACCGGAGAAGTGCTCATGAGGAGCCACCGTAGGGACCCGGCCCTCCGGGTGCGTCGGTCGCAGTGCCGATTTGTCGCTCGTCCGCACGGACGACAGACCGACGTTGGGGTGGCCGTTCCGGTCGCCCCAACCTCTTCTCGTGGCCGAAACGGCGACCGTTTTGGCCACCGCAATGGGGGTTTTCAGGCGGGCTCGAGTTCGACGTGGATCGCTGGGGGCGCGCCGTTGGTCGACTCGCCGAAGGCGAGGTCGGCCACGTTGCCGGCCTCGGCCAACTCCTGGGCCGCTTGGCGGGCGGCGGCGATCCAGTCGGGCGAGCCGGTGACCTCGGCTCGCATGATGGCAGTGCGCATCGAGCGTTTCGCCTCGGTCTTGGCCTTGCGGAGCGCGCCCAGCACCTCCGAGGCGGCCGCCAGCACGGCGGGGTCACCCTGGTCGGCGAGGTCGGCCTCGTCGGGCCACGACGAGCGATGGATCGAGCCCGCCTCGAACCACGACCAGACCTCCTCGGTCACGTACGGGAGGAACGGAGCGAAGAGGCGCAGGAGGACCGACAACGCCAGCCGAAGGGTGGCGAGCGCGGACTGGTCGCCGGCGTAGGCGCGGGTCTTGAGCAGCTCGAGTTCGTCGTCGCAGAATGACCAGAACCGGGTCTCGATGCGTTCGAGCGCCCGGGTGTACTCGTATTCCTCGAACGCGGCCGTCGCCTCGGCGACGGTGGTGCGCCAGGCGCGGAGGATGGCGAGGTCGAGCGCTGCGGTCGGCACGGCGCCGGGCTCGGGTTGGCCGAGGCCGAGCACGAAGCGGCTGGCGTTGAGCACCTTGATGGCCAGTCGCCGGCCGATCTTGAACTGGTTGAGGTCGAGCGGGATGTCGGTGCCGGGTCGTCCACCGGCGGCCCAGTAGCGCACGGCGTCGGCGCCGTGCGCGGCGATGAGCGCGTCGGGGTCCTCGGGGGAGTTGCCGGCCGATTTCGAGAGCTTCTTGCGGTTGGGGTCGAACACGAAACCGGAGATGGCGGCGTGCTTCCACGGAACGGCATCGAACTCGAAATGGCTGCGGAGCACGGTGTAGAAGAGCCACGTCCGGATGATCTCGTGGGCCTGGGGGCGCAGGTCGTAGGGGAACACCTTGGCGAACAGGTCGGGGTCGTCGACCCAGCCGCCGACGATCTGGGGACTCATCGACGACGTGGCCCAGGTGTCCATCACGTTGGGGTCACCGGTGAACCCGCCCGGCTGACCCCGTTGCGAGTCGTCGTAGCCCTCAGGGACGTGCACCGACGGATCGACGGGAAGTCGGGCGGCGTCGGGAGCGATGGGGGTGTCCCACCCGACGGTGCCGTCGTCGGCGATCGGATACCACAACGGGATGGGCACGCCGAAGGGGAGCTGGCGGGTGATGTTCCAGTCGCCGGTTAGGCCGTTGACCCAGTTCTCGAACCGCACCCGCATGTACTCCGGATGCCAGTCGATCTCCTGGCCGCGGGCCAACAAGGCGTCGCGCAGCCCGGGGTCACGCCCGCCGTTGCGGATGAACCACTGTCGGTTGGTGATGATCTCGAGCGGGCGGCTGCCGTTCTCCCAGAACTTGACCGGGTGCTCGATGGGCTTGGGCTCGCCGATGAGCTCGCCCGATTCGCCGAGGAGCTCAACGATGCGCTTCTGGGCCTGCTTCGAGCTCTTTCCCACGAGCTCGTCATAGGCCACCTGCGCCGCCGAGGGGTCGGCCGCCGGCCAGTCGTCGTCGCCCCATGCCACCGGGAGGAGGCAGCCGTCCGGCCCCATGACGTTGCGCACCGGCAGGTCGAGCTCGCGCCACCACGTGACGTCGGCGATGTCACCGAACGTGCAGATCATGGCGATGCCCGAACCCTTTTCGGGGTCAGCGAGCCAGTGCGACCGGATCGGGACCCGCACCCCGAAGAGCGGGGTCGTGACCTCGGTTCCGAACAGGGGTTGGTACCTCTTGTCGTCGGGGTGGGCGACCAGGGCCACGCAGGCTGGCACGAGCTCGGGCCGGGTGGTCTCGATGTGGATGTCGCCCTCGCCGTCGGCCCGATGGAAGGCGAGGCGGTGATAGGCGCCGGGCATCGGCCGGTCTTCGAGCTCGGCTTGGGCCACGGCCGTCTTGTACTCCACATCCCAGACCGTCGGGGCCTCGGCCGTGTAGGCCAGGTCGCGTCCGAGCAGCTTGAGGAAGGCGGTCTGGCTGGTCCGCTGGGCTTTGGCTCCGATGCTCGTGTACGTCTGGCTCCAGTCGACACTCAAACCGAGGCTGGTCCAGAGGTCGTAGTACGACTTTTCGAGTTCGGTGGTGAGCTGCTCGCAGAGGGCGACGAAGTTGGCCCGGCTGATCGGCTGCTTCTGCTTGGCCTTTGGACCGGGCGGCTCGAGGCCGGCGTCGAATGGCAGGCTCGGGTCGACGGTGACGCCGTAGTTGACGCTCACCCGGCGCACCACGTTGAGGCTGTTGTCGTCCCACCCCATCGGGTAGAAGACCTCCTTGCCCCGCATCCTCCAGAACCGGGCGACGAGGTCGGTGTGGGTGTAGCTGCACATGTGGCCCGCGTGCAGCGTGCCGCTCACCGTCGGGGGCGGGGTGTCGATCGAGTACACCTCGGATCGCTCTTTCGAGCGGTCGAACCGGTAGGTGCCGTCGGCCTCCCAGCGGGCGGACCACTTGGCCTCGAGGCCTTCAAGGCTGGGTTTTTCGGGGGGAGTGGCCGGCATGGTCCGCCTACGCTACCGGGGTGCTGCGCGTCCACGACACTGCTTTGGGTCGCCTTGTCGACCTCGAAACCCGCGAACCGGGGAAGGTGTCGATGTACGTCTGCGGGCCGACCGTCTACGACGTCGCCCATCTCGGCCACGGCCGTCATCTCCTCGTTTTCGACGTCATGCGCCGCTACCTCGAATGGGCCGGCTACGAGGTCCGGTACGTGTCCAACGTGACCGACATCGAGGACAAGATCATCAACAAGGCCAACGCCTCTGGTCTGCGGCCCGACGAGGTGGTGGCCACCTACGAGGCCCAATGGTGGGATCTGGTCGAGCGCCTCGGTTGCCGCCGTCCCGACGAGATCCCGCACGCCACGGCTTACGTCGAAGGGATGGTCGACTACATCGCCGATCTCGTCGAACGCGGCCGTGCCTATCCCACCGACGATGGCGTCTACTTCTCGGTGGCGAGCCTCGAGGGATACGGACTGCTCGCTCGTCAGTCGCTCGAGTCGATGAAGGTCGGCGGGGGCGACCGCGACATCGTGGGCGAGAGCGGAAAGCGGCACCCAGCCGACTTCGCGCTGTGGAAGCTGGCCAAGCCGGGGGAACCGGCCTGGGACTCGCCATGGGGGAGCGGGCGCCCGGGGTGGCACATCGAGTGCACCGTCATGGCGCTCGACCTCCTCGGCGACGGTTTCGACTTGCACGGCGGTGGGCTCGACCTCGCCTTCCCCCACCACGAGAACGAGCGGGCCCAGGCGCTCGGCGGCGGACACGCCTTCGCCCGCCACTGGCTCCACCACGGCATGGTCCTCGCCGCCGGCGGCGAGGAGATGCACCGGTCGGCGAACAACTACCTCGGTCTGGCCGACCTCCTCGACCGCCACGATGCCCGGGCCTACCGGCTCCTCGTCCTCCAGTCGCACTACCGGGGCCCGATGGAGGTCACCGAGGAGAACCTCGCTGCGGCCGAGGAGACGCTCGGTGCGGGTCGACAACTTCGCCCGGCGGGCGGCAACGGCCGAGGCCGACAGCGTGGAGCGACGTCATCGAGCCTGACGCCGACGTGGTCGATCGCGTTCCGCACCGCGATGGACGACGACTTCAACTCGCCGCCGGCGCTCGCGGTGGTCTTCGAGGCACTTCGCCGGGCCAACGTGGCCTTCGATCGCAACAAGACCGAGCACGCGCTCGGGCTGTCGACGGCGGTGCTCGAGTTGTTGTCGATGCTCGGCATCGCGCCTCGCGTGTCCGAGGAGGTCGACGAAGAGTCGGCCGCGCTCGCCCGTCGCCGCGACGCGTTGCGCCGGGCCAAGGATTGGGCCGGCGCCGACGAGGCGCGGGCCGAGCTCGAGGCGCGCGGGTGGACCGTGCAAGACGGCCCTGACGGCACCCGGCTCACCCGGTGAAATCTCCCCGCTGAGCTGGTACTTTTCGCCGAAGTAGAGGTGGAAGGGGGGACGCTGATATGGCGACCGGAACGGTGAAGTGGTTCAACAACGAGAAGGGCTTCGGCTTCATCTCGCAGTCGGATGGAGCTGACGTGTTCGTGCACCACAGCGCCATCGACATGACGGGATACCGCAGCCTGGCCGAGGGCCAAGCCGTCGAATTCGAGGTACAGGAGACGCCCAAAGGACTGCAGGCGGCCAGCGTCCGCCCGGTCTGAGCGAATTCGCCTATCGGCAGGGCCAACCTTCACCTTGAGCACTTTTCGCGGTATTCTTCGCTGAAGATCACGCAGAGTGGTCGACGGTAGGCAGGCGGAGGGGTGGGACAGTGGTGCGAGGCGAGGAGAAGATCATCAGGTGGTGGCGGCGTGGCGGCGTCGTCGCCACGCTGATCGCCTCGCTTCTGCCGCCGGTCTCGTCGTGCAAGCGGCGCCGGCCGCCGCGGCCCCGGCAGCCTCAAGTACCCCGACCTGAAGACCCTGCCTCCTCGCGACCTGCGCCTCGACCGCACCGACGTGAGCGTCGAGGGATCGGGGGCCATGCACAACGTGTTGCGGTTCACCAACACCCCGTGGAATGCGCGGCGAGGGCGAGTTCATGCTCCGGGCCGTCGTCGACCCCATCACGCATAACGGTCCGGCGTATCAGCGAATCTTCGACGACGTCGGTGGTGTACGTCGACAAGGCCGTGGGCTCGGTGACCTACCACGAGGCCCATGGGCACTTCCATTTCGACGGGTGGGGTCGTTATGAGTTGTGGACTCAGCCGGCCTATGACGCCTGGGTGGCCAGTGGCCGCACGTCCGGCACGCCCCAGTGGACATCGCCCAAGACCACGAGTTGCGTGCTCGACGAGGAGCCGGTCGAAGCCTTGGCCAACACGTCGCCCACGTCGAAGTACGTGTGGACGGGCTGCAACCTCGCCGCCGACAACACCCTCACCATGGGGCTCTCGCCCGGGTGGGGCGACACCTACGACTACTACCGCTTCGAGCAGTGGATCGATCTTGGGCAGGCCACACTCACCGATGGCCGCTACGTCCTGCGGTCGGTGACTGACGACGGCAACGTGTTGTGGGAGAGCGAGGGCAAGGCCGACCCCGCTCGTGAGGCCGACAACGAGTCGCTCACGCCCATCTCTGTCGTGGGCGGATCGCTCGTAGACCAGACCGCTCCGAGCGGGACGCTCTGGGTCAACGGCGTGGACACCCAGACGTCCAACACGGTGGTCAACCTCAAGGTGCTCGGCCGCGACGACATCAGCGGTGTCGACCAGGTACGAGTGTCCAACAACGGCTCGGCGTGGTCGACCCGCAATTACACCGGCGTCGATTCCACGCCCCAGGAGCTGACCTGGGATCTCGCTGACACCCGATACGGCGGCTCGGCCGCCCTTGGGGATCACACGGTGTCGGTCCAGTTCCACGATCGGTCGGGCAAGTGGTCGGCGTCAGTGACCGACACCATCGCCCTCGTGTCGTGTGCGGCGGGAGTGTCGCCGTCGACCTACGCCCAAGGCGTCGCCGCCGACGCACCGGTGAGCCATTGGCGCCTCGGCGAATCCTGCGGGACGACAGCGCTCGACGAACGCGCCGCCAACCCCGGGACCTACGTCAACGGCCCGAGTCTCAAACGGCCGAGCCTGCTCGTGACCGACGGGGCCAACAGCGCAGTCGGCTTCGATGGCATCAACGACTACGTGACCGCTCCCTCATCGAACGGACTGAATCCGACGGGCGGACTTTCGGTCGAGGCCTGGATCCAGCCTGCGACCATCCCCGCCGCCGGCGGGTGGGCCTCAGTGCTGACCAAGGCCGAGTCGTACTCGCTCCAGTTCAACGGCCCCCGCCTCGAATTCACCGTCATGCAGAACGGCGCTCGGCGACGATTGCAGGCACCGGCCGGCGCCGTGACCGCCGGCAGCACCTATCACGTGGTCGGCACATTCGACGGCGCCACCCAACGCCTCTATCTCAACGGACAACAGGTTGCGTCGGTCGCGCTCGGCGGTGCCGCCTCGGCCACCTCGAACCCCTTGCGCATCGGTTCGTGGGACGGCGGAGGGGAGTTCTTCGCCGGAGTCGTTGACGAAGCCGCCGTCTACGCAAAGGCGCTCACCCCGGCCCGGGTGGCGGCTCACTACTCGGCCGGGCACGACCCGATCGCCCCGCCGCCGCCGGCGCCAACCAACGTGGCCGCGTCGCTGACCGATCCAGGCAGCGTCAACCTCACCTGGACCGACAACGCCACCAACGAGACCGGCTTCGTCGTCGATCGCTCCACCTCGGCGGCGTTCACCACGGTCACCAGCCGGGCGGTGGCCCCTGACGTGACGTCAGTACCTGACGGCGGGCTGAGTCCGGCGACGACGTACTACTACCGGGTCAAGGCCACCGGCACGAGCGGCGACTCGGCCTACTCGTCGGCGGTCTCGGTGACCACGCCGTCGGCCGTGGTGATTCCGTCGCCCCCGTCGGGGCTGATGGCGACGGCGACGTCGCCGACGTCGGCGTGGCTGGCTTGGACCGACAACTCCACCAACGAGACGGCCTTCGTCCTCGAGCGATCGGTGAGTCCGGCCTTCACCTCCGCGATCACCACGTTGCTCCCGGCCAATGCCGTGTCGAGTTCCGATGCATCGCTCGCTCCCTCGACGACGTATTACTTCCGCATTCGCGCTCGGGGTGCCGACGGTGACTCGGCCGTTTCCAACACGGCGTCGGCGACCACCCCCGCCGTCCCGCCGCCGTCGCCGACCTACGCCGCCGTCGTTGCCGGAGACGCTCCGGTCAGCTATTGGCGCCTCGGTGAGACGACGGGTTCGGTCGCCGCCGACGCTCGCAGCGCCAACCCCGGTACCTACCTCGACGGGCCCACGCTCGGCCAAGGAAGCTTGATCGGGAGCGACCCTGCCAACCGGGCCGTGGCCTTCGACGGTGTCAACGACCAGGTTCAAGTGCCCAACAGCGCCTCGCTGTCGCTGGGCGGATCATTCAGTCTCGAGACGTGGATCAAGCCCGCGTCGATTCCGTCTGCGGGCCGATGGGCCTCCATCGTCACCAAGGCGGAGTCGTACTCGTTGCAGTTCAACGGTCCCAAGCTCGAGTTCACCGTCATCACGGGTGGCACCCGGCAGCGGCTGCAGGCTCCGGCAGGCGCGATCGGCGCCGGCTCGACATACCACGTGGTCGCCACCTTCGACGGGTCGCAGCAACGGCTGTACGTCAACGGCGCGCAGGTGGCCAGCCGGGCGTACCGCGGCAGCGCGTCGACCGTCACCAGCCCGCTTCGCATCGGTTCGTGGGACGGGACGGGCGAGTACTTCGCCGGGGTCGTCGACGAGGTCGCCGTCTACAACCGGGTGCTCACCCCGGCGCAGGTGGCCAACCACACGAGCGCGGGCCGCTCGTCCTAGGTTCGCCCCGAGACTTTCCGTCCCAACCGGCGGGCCAGATCTCGGGATCGGGTCGCCACCATCGCACCGGCTGGCCCACGATCGTCGCCGGCCCACCAGGCCAACTCGTCGACGCCCCGCAAGGACCGGGCGAGTTCCCGCCAGGGACGCCGACCGGATCCGAAGTACGCCCGCCACGTGACCGGATCTTGGCTCTCGACGAGCCATCGGCGGCCTTCGATGGCCGAGCCGGCAGTTGTCGGTCGGCCGATCAGGTCGAGGTATGCGATCCGGACGACGTCAAAGCCTTGCTCATCCACGAACACGCGGAAGTTGGATCCGATCCGAGGGTTCAGATCGATGAGGAGGTACTCACCGGTTCGGGCGTCGAAGCGGAACTCGGCGTCGACGAGTCCGGCATAGGCGACCGCGGTCAGGAACTCGGTGGCCTGGCGCCGGACGACGGAGTTGGCCCGGGCCACTCCGAGGGTGGTGGGGCCGGCCCCGGGCGGGTGCTCCCGGAGCTTTTGGCCCACGAACCCGGCCAGACAGGTCGAGTTGGCGTCGAGGTACCCGTGGAAGAACCAGACGGCGTCAGTGCCACCGGGGACGAATTCCTGGACCATCAGGTTGGCCGAGTGGCGAGCGTCGTGCTCATGTGCAGCCGAGTGGCCAAGTCGGAAGCGGTCATCGACGCGTGAGACACTCACCTCGCCCGCGTCCCAATCGATCTGTCGGGGGTCGATGGCCTTGACCATGACGGGATAACCAACGTGGTCGGCGAAGGTGAGGGCCTCGTCGAGCGAAGCGGGACGGATGCACTTCGGGGTCGGAATCCCGTGGTCGCCGGCCAAGCCGTCAAGGCTCGCCTTGTCGGCCAGGGATCGGGCCAAACCCGACGGCGAGTGAGAGAACCGGAATCGGCCTCGAAGGTCGGCGTCGAGTTCGTCGATGGCCATGGCGGCGCTGTCGCCGAACGGGAACAGCACCGGGTCGGGTCCGATGGCGGCGGGCACGGCGGCGAGCGCTTTTGCCACCGTGGCCACGTGCGTGTCGTGGAGGGGTGCGGCCGTGCAGAGGTATCTCGATCGCTCGATGACGTCGAAGGCGCCAGCGCCAAGAAGGTGCACGGGCACGCCCATGCGACCGAGCGATCGGATCATGCCCAACAGACCGTGGGCAAGCCGATCTTCGCTGAGGGAGAGGATCACGACGGGCGGAAGACCGCCCGACGCCGGCTTCACCGTCTCACGAGCGACGGCCGGAGAGCCGCAGCCCCCCAGAGATGAGGCTCGGGTCCGTGCGCCAGAGCACCAGGGCGTACGCCGCGCCACCACCGACGACGGCCGCGATCAGGCGCAGGAGATCGGGCTCATTCCGCAACCATCGCTGGAGCAGGGCGGCGACCGCCGCCATCGCCGCCGTGGAGAGGGTCACCGGGATGACAGCGCGGACCAAGGGCCACACGCCGAGTTCGAGCGCCCGGGTGGCGATGCGGAACTCGGGGATGGTCATGGCCAGGGTGGCGACGAAGAAGGCGACGGCGACACCGGAGATGCCGTGGCGAACACCGACGAGAAAGGCCGGGATGTAGACGACCAGGCCGGTGAGGTTGAGCCAGAACGCCCATTTGGCCCGGCCGATGGCGTTGGCCAGCGTGCCCGTCAATCGGTTGACGCTCAGGAGTGGCCCGCTGACGGCGAGCACCTGCAAGGGGTGCACGGCCGGCTCCCAGCGGACGCCGAGCACGAGGGGTACGGCCAAGGGAGCGGTCACGGCGATGCCGATGGTGACGGGGAAACAGACCGCAGAGATGTAGCGAACGGCGTCGAGGTAGCCGCTGCGGAGTTTGCCGAGGTCGTCCTGCACCGAGGCGAGGGCCGGGAACGCGCTGGCGGCGACGATCTCACCGAAGCGCTGCAAGGGCAACAGCATCACCCGGTAGGCCAGCGCGTAGTAGCCCAAGGCTGTCGGTCCGAGCACGCGGCCGATGACGAGGTTGTCACCGTTGCCGGCGCCATAGGAGACCAGCCGGGTGGCGGTCACGTAGGCGCTGAATCCGGCGAGGTCGCCGAACTCCTTGCGGTGAAAGCCGAATGAGGGCCGCCAGACCCGCTCGGCGATGGCCAGCACCCAAGCCAAGACGCAGGCGACAGCCGATTCGATCAGCATCATGACGGCAAGGGCGAGCACGCCCCCGCCTGCGGCGGCCACGACCACCGCGCCGACACCGGCCCCGAGCGTCGCCATCGTCGAGGAGATGTAATAACTGCGGAAGCGCATGGCCCGCACGAGCATGTCGTTGGGCGTCAACTCGAGCCCGCGGAGCACGAACGTGGTGGCCAGCAGCGCCACCAACGAACGGAGTCTGGGTTCACGGAAGAAGGCGGCGGCGGGAATGCCGGCGAGGGCGACGCCTCCGGCGAGCACCAAGCCGAAGAGCGCGCTGGCGGTGAATGCGGTCGTCACGTGCCGGTCGGTGAGGTCTCGGCGCTGCACGAGCGCAGAGCCGAGCCCGAGGCCCGACAACACGAGGGCGAAGTTGAGGATGACGAGAGCCAAGCCGAAGACGCCGAACTCTTCGGGCGCGATCAGCCGGGCAAGGATGATGGAGGTTCCCAGACGGACGACGATCTGGACCGACTGGTCGATGACGCCCCACCGAATCCCGGCGCCGACCGAGGCCCGGGCGCTCGCGGGGACTTCGTCGGCCGACGGGGAGTCGGGCGGGGTCGGGCCCGTCACGCTCATGCTGCGCCTGCGCCTGCGTCGGTGTCGAGGTACGTGGCGAGATCGGTGACCGCAGCACTCACCCGGTCGCTCCGGTAGCGCTCGTCGAACCGGGTCGCGGCTGACTCGGCCAGCTGCGAGGCTCGGTCCGGGTCGCGCAGCAGCGAGACGCAGGCGGCGGCGAAGGCGGCGGCATCGTCGGCGACGAGCACGTGCTGGCCTGGGTCGACGTCGAGGCCCTCACACCCGATGGTGGTGGTCACGACCGGCAGTCTGTGGGCGAAGGCTTCGAGGATCTTGACTCGGGTGCCGCCTCCAAAGCGCACCGGTACCACGGCGATGTCGGCGCCGGCGAGTTCATCGGTCACCGAATCGACCGGTCCGGCGACTTCGACGCCCGGCAACTTGCCCATGGCGATGACCTCGGGGCCGGCCAATCCGACGAGTCGGAGCACAGTGCCGGGCATGCTCTGTCGGACGTGGGGCAGCACGTCGCCGGCGAGGAACTGGGCTGCGTCGACATTGGGCGGATACGTGAGGAGGCCGACGAAGAGAAGCGTGGGAGTGTCGTGATGACGCCGCGGGGCCAAGGCCAAGGGCGCGGGATAGCCGTTGGGCACGACGACGCCGTTGTGGGCGCCGAGTCGGGAGCGGTCGAGTTCGCTGCACACGAGCACCCGCGCCACGGCCTCGGCCACCTCGGCCTCGACCCGCTTCCATCGATGCTCGTCGAGCAGGTCGGCGGCATCCGCCAGCCTGCGGCGGAGGAGACCGACGGCTCCGGTCGTCGCGGGCGAAGGCAGGCGGCGACGGTGGGCCAGCTTCTGGGATTCGAGATCGTCGTAGTCGACGACGAAGCGGTCGGCGGACACCAAGGCGCCGAAGGCGAGAAACGAAGGGATGTCGGTGAACCAAGCGAGGTCGTAGTGCGCCTGGCGCCACGCCGCGACCTGCGCCGCGACGCCGCCATAGGTCCGGAACGCAAGCGACCGGGGGCGCCGAGAACCGAGCCAGCGGAGCACCGACGACGGCCTCCGTTCGATGGGTTGGCGGTCAAAAGAGGTGACGCGGGCGAGGCCCAAATCGACTGGTGGTGCGGCGTCGGGAACCGCGGGCGGATCTCGTACGCAGACAAGGTCGACGTCACCGGCGCCGGCCAGTCCCTCGACGTGCGCCGCCAAACGCAGGCGGGACCCATTGACCGGTGGCCACGGATACTCGTCGGCCACGACCAGGATCTTCATAGGCTGACCCACGCTACCTGTCGATCTGGCCCCTCTCGGATCGGCTGGCCCTGGCCCCTCAGGCCCGAGGAGTGCACCGCACCTTGCAAAATTCCAACAACAGATCACCCCGGTGGATGCCGACAACTACCGGTATGTCTCCGGCGGGTACTGGTCCGCGTGGCGCGGGCCAGTGTCACGTCGTCGTCTACACCGACGCCGCGACGCGAGGCGGGGCTGAGCAGGCGCTGCGCTACCTGTTGGCCTCGCTTGGCGACGGGGTGCGAGTGACGGTCGTCGGTGTCGACGATGAACTCGTGAGCTGGTTGGCGGCCGCTCGACCCGGTACAGCGGCGGTGGTCGCGCCGGCCATCCGGTCGAAGTACGACGTGGTCCGAATGCTGCGGTTCCGACAGTTGCTACGGCGCCTCGATGCCGATGTGTTCCACGCCAACCTCCCGACGCTCTGGTCCTCGCAGTACACCCTCGCCGTCGCCGTGCTGCCCGGCCGGCGCCGGCCCCGAGCAATCGCCGTCGAGCACTCGACGGCCGTGCCCGGCTCGCGCTTGACCTTGGCCCTGAAGAGGTGGACCTCGAAGCGACTCACCGCGCACGTGACGGTTGGCATCGACGCCGCTCGTCGTATTGAAACCATGGCTGGCTTGCCTACAGGGTCGATCAGGGTCATTCCCGGTCGGCGTGCCCGACGGCGTGCGCCTTCCCAAGGCCCAGCACGGAGCGTCCGACCATCGGTATCGTCGGTCGACTCGACGGCGCCAAAAGGGTCGACGTCGCCATTCGCGCCATCGCCGACGTCGACAGCGCCTCGCTCCTGGTCGTGGGCGACGGGCCAGAGCGCGAGGCCCTGGCCGGCGCTCGCGGTTGAGGCGGGAGTGGCAGGCCGGGTGCGATTCACCGGCTGGATGGATGAGGTCGGCCCGCTCCTCGCCACCCTCGACCTCTTGGTGGTGACCTCGGCGGCCGAGACCGGCCCACTTGTCATGCTCGAGGCCATGCTGGCCGGAGTCCCGGTCGTTTCGACGCCGGTGGGCCGGGCGCCGGAACTTCTCGCCGACGGTGAGTGCGGCCGGATCGTTCCCCACGGCGAGGCCCCCGCCCTGGCACGAGCTGGTGGCCGAACTGCTCGCCGACCGGCCGGCGCTGTCGGCCATGGGGTGTCGGGCTCTCCATCGCGCCCGGCGCGAGGGGACATCGGCATCGACGGCGCGGGCCTTCGAAGCGCTCTACGGCGTCGGCGGGTGAGCGCTCGCCACCAACTGGCAGCCGCCCTCGCCCGACCGGCGGTGCACCGGGCCCTCCGATTCGTGCAGGGGGCGGCGGTTCCCGTCTTCTTGATCCATCGGGTGGTCGACACGCCACTGTTGCGAGGTACGTCGCCGGCCGTCCTCGATGAGATCCTCTCGACGTTGTCGGCCGCCGGCTGTCGCTTCGTGGGCCTCGACGAGGTGGTCGCCGCCGTCATCGACCCCACCCGCCGGCTGCCCACATCGGCCGTCTGCTTCACCGCCGACGACGGCTACGACGATCAGGCCGAGGTCCTGGCCCCGCTTTTCGAGTCGCACCGTTGCCCGCTCACCATCTTCCTCACCACCGGATTTCTCGACGGCACGACGGTCGGCTGGTGGGATCGACTCGAACACGCCATGACCGAGACATGCCGTTCCGATGTCGAGGACCCGAGCGGGCCCGGCCGCCTTCCGCTCACGTCGGTCGACGAGCGCCGACAGGCCCTCTACGTCCACCTCGCTCGGTTCGGGGAGTTGCCCTCGGACGAGGCCGAGGCGATGGTCGAGCGGGTACTGGGTGCCGTCGAGGTCGAGGCGCCGTCGGTACCGTTCGGTCCGTACCAGCCGATGACATGGGAGGCGGCCCGAGCAGTCGAGGCCCGAGGCATCGTTCGCTTCGGGCCGCACACGGTCACCCACCCGTTGTTGGCCCGCACCGAAGCGGGCCGGGCCGAGGCGGAGATCGACCGCTCCTGGTCGCGACTTGGCGACGAACTCTCCCGTCCATTGCCCGTGTTCTGTTACCCGGTGGGTGAGGACGGCGATTACGGCTCCCGTGACGCGATCGCCGTCGAACGCCGGGGACTCGACGGCGCCGTCACGGTCGGCCGGCGCCACGTTGTCGCCGCCGATCTCGCCCGCCAGCCCCTCGGCCGCTACCGCATCCCGCGACTCCCGATCACCGATCCGGCTGACGCCGTGTTGGCGACGGCGGGCGCCCTTCGGGTCAGGCACCGCCTCCGGGACCGAGATCTGCCGCTTCTCGGAGGACGGCGACCAACGCGGGAGTGGTGACGCGAGCGTCGAATCGTTCGAGCACCCGACGCCGCCCGGCCGCCCCCATGGCGACGCGTCGAGCCGGATCGGCGAGCAAGCTGTCGATGGCGACGCGGAGGGCGCCGTCGTCGCCGACCTCGACGAGTAGACCGGTCTCGCCGTCGGCCACGACTTCGGGCAGTGCTGCGGTACGCGTGGCGACGACGGGCAGTGAGGCGGCCATCGCCTCGATGGCGGCGTATCCGAACGTGTCGAGCTCGGTGGGGAAGACGAAGAGGTCGCTGCGGGCCAGCAGGCGCTCGGCTTGACCGTCGCCAGGACGGATGTCGCCGTGCACCTCGAGACCCTCTTCGGGGGCTACCGGGTCATGCGTCACCAGTGCGAGGCGAGCGCGGCCGCGAAGGTGACGGCGCCATACGTCGAGCAAACGCCGCCCTCCTTTTCGCTCGAGCGAGCGTCCGATGAACGTGATGAGGGGCAGGTCGCCGGTCGGCGGCCGCTCGACCGCGGGTGGCACGACGATGCCGAAGGGGATGATGCGGATGCGCGCCGAGTCGACGCCGTAGTCGTCGCGCAACGACGACGCCGCCCACGCCGAGTGCGATACGACCAAGGTGGCGGCGGCGTACACCCGACGTTCAAGGGCGGCCACCGGCTTGAGGGCGATCGGGGTCACCGCCGACGGACGCCGCTGGGGCAGTCGATACGCGTTCTGCGTGTTGGTGGCGTCGAGGGAGACGACGGTCGGCTGGCGCCGAAGCAGGTCAGCCGAGAGAAGGGCGACGTTGTGCGTGTACACGTGGAGCACGTCGGGCAGGGCCTCATCCCGAAGGTGCCGGCGCACCAACGCGCTGGCAGCCAACTGGATGCGAAGGGGCTGCAAGTCGGCATCCCACCGATCGCCGAGTACCGGGACCGACGCCGAGAAGGCCCGACGGCCAAGCCTTGGGGCCGGCAGGTCGAAGAAACTGAAACGGTCGTCGGGTGCTGCGGCTGGAAACGTCGCCCGGAGGGCCTGATGGAGGGTGGCGTGCCCGCCGATGTTCTCGTTCACCAGATGGACGTGCACCCGGCGCACGGTAGTGCCCACCCTCCGGACCTACGCTCGACACCCCGGGTCTGCACCTCCCGGACCGCGCGCTGATGCCTTCGATCCTCCACGTCTCCCAGCCCACCGATCACGGCGTCGCCCGTTGCGTCCGAGACCTTGTGGTCGATCAGGTCGCGAGGGGCTGGGACGTCGCCGTCGCCGCTCCTGCCGAGGGCTGGCTCCCCGAGCAGGTGGTTCGGGCCGGTGCTCGCCACGTGATCTGGCCGTCCGTCCGGTCTCCTCGATCGGGACTGCTGCGGGAGCGCTCTGCCTTGCGCGCGCTGGTATCGAGGCGACATCCCCCGACGTCGTCCACCTGCACTCGTCGAAGGCCGGACTGGTCGGTCGGGCGCTGCTCCGAGGGCGCCGCCCGACCATCTTTCAGCCCCATGCCTGGTCGTTTGCCGCCGTCGCGGGCATCGAGGGCCGTGCTGCGTCGGCCTGGGAGCGCTACGCCGCTCGGTGGACCTCGGTCATCGTGTGTTGCAGTCAGGACGAGGAGGCTGAAGGTCGAGACGCTGGCATCGCGTCCGCCGTCGTGGCTCGTCGTTCCCAACAGCGTCGACCTCGACCACTTCGCCGTGGCCACGACCGACGAGCGACGTCGGGCCCGGGCGCAACTGGTGAGCGACATCGGCGCCGACGACGCCGTCGTGGTCTGCGTCGGTCGACTCAGCGCGCAAAAGGGTCAAGACCTGCTGGTCGAGGCGTGGCCGGCGATCCGCCGAGCATCGCCCGGCGCCGTGCTCGTGCTCGTCGGTTCGGGCCCGGACGAGGGGGCACTCCGGGCTGCGGCGGGCGAGGGCGTGCGCTTCGTCGGTGAGCAAGCCGACGTCCGACCATGGCTGGCGGCGGCCGACGTCGTCGCCCAGCCGTCTCGTTACGAGGGCATGTCGCTCGGCGTGCTGGAGGCGATGGCAGCGGGACGGCCCGTGGTCGCATCCGACGCCGCCGGCATGCGCGAGGCGATCGGCGGAAGTGACGGCGGCGGCGCGGGCGGGGTGGTTGTGCCCGTCGGCGATGTCGACGCGTTGGTTGCCGCGATCGTCGCCCGGGTCACCGACGTCGAACTCGCGAACGCCGAGGGTCGGCGGGCCCGCGCCAGAGTCGAGGCGCGGCACGGTCGCCGGGAGTGGCTCGAAGCCTTCTCGGCCCTCTCCCTCCGCCTCGCCGAGGCCCGTCCATGAAGGTGCTCTTCGTTTCCAGCCTCTGGCCTCCGACGGTGCTCGGCGGCGCTGAGTTGTACGCCGCCCGCCTGGCCGAACGCCTCGAGGCCGACGGCGACGAAACGCGGGTCGTGACCCTTGGTGTCGACGCGATGGGCGTCGAGGCCGTGAGCCCAGCGTGGCCGTACCCCCTGGCGGACTTCGCCGGACAGCCAGCGTGGAAGCGCGCCGCCTATCACGCCCGTGACCAGTTCGACCCGTGGTCGGCGCGAGCTGTGACCCGCGCCATCGAGTCGTTCCAACCCGACGTCGTGCATTCGCACGCGGTGCCGGGGATGTCGGCGGCGGCGCTGACTGCGCCCGGTCGGGCCGGCATCGCCCACGTCCACACGCTGCACGACTACTGGCTCCTCTGCCAGCGCTCGACGTTGGTCGACCGCGACGACCGCTCGTGCGCGACCCGGTGCCGGGGATGTTCGATCATCTCGGCGGCTCGGTCGACCTTGATCAACCGGCATCCACCCGAGGTCGTCCTCGCCGTTTCCGAGGCCGTCGCCGCCGAGCATCGTCGGGCCGGCGTTCTCGCCGATCGGATCCGTGTCGTCCGCAACCCGGTCGAGCGGGCCGACCGGCAGTCCACGTCGTCCTCGGCGGATGGCGACGTCGTCACCTTCGGGTTCCTCGGCCAGCTCGTGCCCATCAAAGGTGTCTCCACTCTCCTCGCCGCCTTCGCCGCCCTGCCCGCCGGCTCAGCCCGACTTCGGGTGGCGGGCAAGGGTCCGCTGCTGCCCGCCGTCGAGGCGGCTGAGGGCGTCGAGGCCGTGGGATGGGTCGACGGTGCCACCAAAGAGGAGTTCCTCGGCGGACTCGACTGCCTGGTGGTGCCGTCAGAGTGGCGCGACCCGGCGCCCCTCGTGTTGAACGAGGCCCGCAGCCGGGGCCTTCCCGTGATCGGTGCCCGCATCGGCGGGATCCCCGAGTTGCTCGCCCCTGCCTCCGAGTCGCTGCTCTTCCCGAGCGGCGACGCGTCCGCGCTCGCGGCCCGCATGACGGCCTTCGCAGCCGATCCGGCGTCGTTTCGTCCGGCCGACGAGCCGCCCGACCCATGGGGTTGGCCCGAGCACGTTGCCGCCGTGCGGGCGGCCTACGACGACGCCCGTCGCGCTGCGAGCGGGACCCGGTCATGAGCGATACGCCCGGTCATCGGGGTCAACGGCCGCTTCGCCACCCAGCCCGTTACCGGCGTGCAGCGCTACGCCCACGAGATCGTGAGCCGGCTGGCCGAGGTCTCGGGCTGGAGGATCCGGCTCTACCTTCCGCCCGATCGAGTGATCGATCTCGCGCCCGGCCAACGCACCGACGACCCTGGCCTGGCCCTGGCGGGAGACTCGCTCCTCGACGAGCAGTGGTGGGGTGGCCGCGGCCATCTCTGGGAGCAGACCCGCCTGCCGCGGCTTCACCGGTCGACAGGGGCCGAACTCCTGTTGTCGCCCGCGGGCTGGGGACCCTTCGTCGTGCGGCGTCAACTCGTGGTGATCTTCGACCTCCACCCGATCCTGCACCCCGAGTACTTCGTCGCCGGGTTCGTTCGGTGGACCAAGCTGGCCACACCCATCCTCACGCACGTCCCGCGCCGCGTGGCCGTGATCTCCGAACATGTCGGCGACCAGGTCGAGCAACGGCTCCGCGTCGCCCGCACTCGCATGGATGTCGTGCCGCCAGCCGTCGGCCCTCCATTCCTCGATCGACCCCTCGGTCCGTTCGAGCGGACGAGTGACTACTGCCTGTTCGTCCAAGGAGACAAGACCCAGAAGAACCTCGACTTCATCCTCGACTTCTGGCCGCGCGTGCGGGAGGCGACCGGTCTCGAACTCGTCGTGACCGAACGAGCGGTCGGGTCTCGCGTCGCAGGCGCAACCCGCGCCGATCGCGACGGTGTTCGGGTCGTCGTCGAACCCGACGACGAGACGCTGGCCAACCTGTACGAGGGTGCGCTCTGCCTGCTCTGGCCCAGCCTGGCCGAGGGCTACGGCATCCCGCTGCTCGAGGCCATGGCCGTCGGCACCCCGTTCTTGTCGGCCGACGTCGGCGCGGCCCGAGAACTCGCCGTCGACCTCGACACTCAGGTGCTTCCGCTCGTCGCCGACCGGTGGGTCGACCAGATCACCGTGTGGGCGCTGGCCCCGCCAGCAGGATTGGCCCCCCTGCGCCGGGCCGGCGTCGAGGTCGCCAGGGCGGCGACGTGGCATCGGAGCACGGTGCAGATGGTCGAAGCGCTCGAGCGATCCCTGCCTCGGCGGCGCTAGGTCAGGTCTGGTTGGCCTGGCGACGCCGGCGGTAGTCCTCGTAGGACCGGGCCCGCTCGGTCTTGGCTCGGTTGATCACGACGCCCAGCGGGACGACGCCGACCTGGTTGAGGGTGTCGAGCATGCGCTCGACGTCGGCCTTGCGGGTGGTCTTGGCGTCGAGCACCAGCACGGTTGCATCACAGGACCGGGCGATGGCGACGGCGTCGGCGAAGAGACGCAGCGGGGGAGTGTCGACGACGACCATGCCCCCGAAGCGCAGGCGTTCGATGAGCCGTGAGAACGCCTTGCCGCCGAGCGATGCGGCCGGGTCGCCGGTGGTCGCGCCGGCCGGCACCATCCGAAATCCGGGCGAGTCGGGGACGTCCACCGGGCCGGGGAACTCGTAGGGCGGCGTGATGGCTTCGGCCAGGCCGGGTTCGAGTTCGACTCGTAGGCGGGTGTGGAGGACGGGATTGCGGAGGTCGCCGTCGATGAGGACGGCGCGGGTGCCGGCGTCGACGAGCGTGCGGCAGATGTTCTCGGCCACGAACGACTTGCCCGAGCCGCGCTCGCCGCCGACGATGGCCACGGTCTCGAGGCCGCGTTCCTCGCCACCGAGGAAGAGAAGGTTGGTGCGCAGCGAGCGGAAGGCCTCGACGACCTGCTCGTCGGCCGCCCGGCTGGCTTGGGGCAGCGTGCCGAGCACGGGCAAGCCAGTGAGCGCCGTCACCTGCTCGGACATCTGGTCGTCGTCGAAGCGGCCGCCGAGGAGCGACAGGGCGACAGCGGCCTCGGCATTGATCACCAAAGCAGCGAGGAGGGCGAGGATGGCGTCGCGCTTGGGCCGCGGCGACACCGGCGCCGGCTCGGCCCGGGCCGGCGTGATCACCGTGAGGCGGTCGACAGGTCGTACCTGGGCCTCGGTCGCGTTCTGCACCAGAGCTTGGTACTGGTACTCGAGCGCGGTGCGGCGAGGATCGCCGGCGGGCACCTCGGCCAGTTTGCGCTCGGTCTCGCCGATCTGGGTGAGCACGGGAGCCAACTGTCGGTCGAGTTGCTCCTGTTGTTGGGTGGCGACCGTCTCGTTGATGGCGAGCGCCAGGCCCCGGGCCAGCGCCGTCGCCGTGCGGCCGTCAGGGCCGCTGGCCGAGATGGTGATGAAGCCGGCTTGTTGGGCTGAGGAAGAGAGGCGCCGCTCGGCTTCTTCGGGTGACACGTCGAGGCCGGACCGGGCGATGGCGTCGATCACGACCGGGCGGGTGGCAGCCATGGCGGCGTAACTATCGGTCAGGAACTTGGTGTCCTGCTCGTTGGGCCCGTTGCCCTGGAGTAGCGACGCCGATGTCACCTTTAACAAGGCCGTGGCCTGATAGGTGGGCGCGACCGACGAGCGCCAGGCGAAAACGAGGCCGGCGACAAGGACGGTGGCCGCAAGAATCCGCCATTTTCGGTGGAGGATCACACGGAAGTGATCGGTGAGGTCCATGAGCAGTTTGGCGGTTCTGCCCGCCCGGTCCGTCAGTATAGGGAGGTGCTGACCCGGCCACCGACCTCGTCGTCCGCTCTGGTGGTCGCGCCGTGGCTCCGCGTGGTCGGCGTGGTGGTGGCCAACGGCGCGGTCGTGGCGCTGGCGGCAGCGGGCATGGGCACCGTGGCCGTCGCCCTCGCCGTCGTCGCCGTCGCCACGCCTATGTTCCTCCGGCGCCCCCAGTTGGGTCTGCTGGCCCTGGTCGCCGTGACCCCGTTCAATGGCCTGCTCCTCATGCTCCCCGCGCCCGGTCTCCTCTCGTATTGGGAGGAGATCGTGACCGTGGCCGTCTTCGGAGCCACGTTCGTGGCCCCTGCCTCAGCTCGGGCCACTCCCGGACGGCGCCGCCCCGGGTGGTTCCCCGCCCTCGCCGGCTTCGCCGCCCTGGCGGTGGCCTCAGCCGTGGTGGTCGGCGGCGCCCAGGGCATCTTCGGCCTCAAGATCACCCTCTTCTACGCCCTCGCGCTCTGGGCAGTGTGGCGCTGCCCCTTCAACGCCCGCGAGCGTGACCTGCTCGTCACCATCCTCGTCACCGTCGGGTTGATCACGGCCGTGATCGGCCTCGGTCAACAGGCCATCGGACCAGCCCGCCTCAACGCCCTCGGGTTTCCGTACAACAGCACGATCCGCTTCGCCGGCGGGTTCATGCGGTCGTTCTCGACGTTCATCCAGCCTTTTGGATTCGGGTTCTTCCTCATGATCGTGCTGCTCGTCGGCGTGCCCGCCGCGCTCGAACAGCCCAACCGACTTCGCAGCCGGCTGTTCCTCTTCGCCTCACCCATTTACGGCCTCGCTCTGGTCACGACCATCGTCCGGGGGGCGTGGCTCGGTGTCGCCGTCGGGGTCGCTTACCTTGCTGCCAGCCGGTACAAATTTCTGTTGCTGGGGATCCCCGTGGCCCTGATCGCCGTCTTGTTCGTCCCGCCCGAGGCCGCCGCTCCCGCCTTTTCCGACGCCAGTTCGGTCGAACGGGCCGATGGTTGGCGGGCCAACGCCAACCGCGTCGCGGCGCGGCCATTGGGCGAGGGAATCGGGAGCACCGGCTCGGCGGCGTTGGCCGTCGAGCGCCTCGGAGGCGACGCGCTGACGTACCAGACCGACAACTACTACTTCAAGGTCATCCTCGAGCTCGGGATCCTCGGACTCTGGATGTTCCTCCTCCTCTTGGCCGCCGGATTCTCCGAGGCCCGCCGGACGTCGCGAACTCGCGACGGACCCGACGCCGCGCTCGCCTCGGCGGTCGCCGCCACGATCCTGGCTGCCGCCGTGGCCAGCCTGGTGGCCTCGTATCTCGACATTTTGCCCATGGATCTGCTCTTTTGGCTGCTGCTCGGGGTATCGGCCGACCTCGCAGCGTCACGTTCCGCGGTCGCAATCGACGGCGAATTGGCGCGAAAACCGCGATCCGGACGGTCTCCTCTCCCGAAATAGTCACTCCAAGCGGTAAAGCCACCACGTGACGTGCCCGAAGTACAGTCATGCGACGGAGCGTGGTTGTTGGTCTGCTGGTGGCGGTGCTGGTCGCGCTGGGAGTGGTGAACGTGTCGCCGGCGGCGGCGGCGGCGACCACGGTCGGCCAGCGGTCGGGCTTTGCCCCCACCTCCCGCCTCCTGCTGTGGGGCACCGACGCCGAGTTGGCCCGTGACCTCGACCTCATGGCGTCGACGGGCGCTCGTTGGCTCCGATTCGACTTCGACTGGGCCTCGGCCGAGACCTCGCCCGGGCGGTACAACTGGACCTTCATCGACCGGGTTGTGAACCAGGCGCAACGACGGGGCCTGCAGGTGTTGGCCACGCCGGCCTACACCCCGGCCTGGGCCCGCCCGGCGGGGACCACCGACAAGACGCCGCCGACCGATCCGGCCACGTTCGCCCGCTTCGTGGGGGCCGCCGCCGCCCGCTACGCCCCCCTCGGTGTCCACCACTGGGAGGTCTGGAACGAGCCCAACATCATTCACTTCTGGGAGCCGACCCCCAACCCCGAGGCCTACGCCCGCCTCCTCGTGGCCGCATCGGTCGCCATCCGAAGCGCCGACCCGGCGGCCGTGATCGTCTCGGCCGGCCTCGCCCCGGCGGGCGACAGCAGCGACGGCCGTTACATCTCGCCCCGCACGTTCCTCGGACGGGTCTACGACGCCGGCGCCGGACCGGCCTTCGACGCCGTCGGTATGCACCCCTACGCCTTCCCGTACGGCGTTGACGCCGTGGGCGACTGGAACCAGTTCCAGTCGATGCCCAAGACGTACGCGCTGATGGCTTCTCGGGGCGACAGCGCCAAGAAGATCTGGGCCACCGAGTTCGGCGCCCCCACCGGCGCCAACAGCCAGGCCGTCAGCGAGGCCGGCCAGGCGCAGATGATCTCGAGCGGATGGGCCAAGTGGACGTCGTGGTCCTTCTCGGGGCCGATCTTCTGGTACGCCGCCCGCGACGTCGGCACCGATCCTCAGAACGTCGAGGACAACTTCGGCCTCGTCCGCAAGGACTTCGGGGCCAAGACCTCCCTGGGCGAGTTCACCCGGGTGATGGCCCAGCCCGACGTCAACGGCTCCGCCGCCGTCTCGTCTCCCGCCCCGACGCCGGCGACGACTCCAGCTGCGACCCCGGGCAGCGCCGGGACCCCAGGAGGCAGCCAAGTCGCCATCCTCTCGTCGGCTCCAGGGGCGCCGGCACCGTCGGCCGCATCGGGACGTCGCGGCTATTGGATGGTGACGACCGCCGGCGACGTGCTCGCCTTCGGCGACGCCGCCCACTACGGCCAGGCCCGGATCTCACGCGGAGCGGTTGCCGTTGACATCGAGTCCAGCCCGGGAGGGACCGGCTACTGGGTCGTCGACGACCGGGGAGCGGTGGCCGCATTCGGGTCGGCCCGTCACTTCGGGGACCGCCCGGCCCTCGGATCGGGCGAGCGAGTCACGTCGATGTCGGCCACGCACGGCTCGGGGTACTGGCTCTTCACCTCGTGGGGCCGGGTCCTGCCGTACGGCGATGCGCCCTTCTTCGGCGACCTCGCCGGCACCCGCCTCAACGCCCCGGTGCTCGACTCGGCGACGACACCGACCGACGGCGGCTACTACCTGGTGGGCGCAGACGGAGGCATCTTCACCTTCGGCGACGCCGTCTTCGCTGGCTCGACCGGCAATCTCCGCCTCAACGCCCCGGTGCAGTCCCTGGTGCCCGATTCCGACGGACGGGGCTACTGGCTGGTCGCCTCTGACGGCGGCATCTTCGCCTTCGATGCGCCGTTCTACGGCTCCATGGGCGGGACGCGACTCAACCGCCCGGTTTCGGGCATGGTCGGCGACGCCGCTGGCTACCTGATGGTGGGCGAGGACGGCGGGATCTTCACCTTCGCCGGTGCTCGCTTCCAAGGCTCGGCGGGCGCCAATCCGCCGGCGGCTCCGGTGACCTCGGTCGCCGTGCTCGGCTGAGCGACGGCGACCGGAGACCGGTTCGAACTAGGCCGGGACGGGAGCGGTGCGGCGGGTCCGGCGGACGAGGACCGTGCCGCCGACGATCAACAGGGCGCCGATGCCGGCCAGCTGGGCCGAATCGCTGCCGCTGAAGGCCAGTGCGCCCGGGTCGTCGACCCGGCTGATGACCTTGCCCTGGACCTGGTCGCCGCGGTTGTCGGCCACTGCCTCGACCCCGCCGTTGGGCTGGTTGCCGGGATAGCTCTGGGCGGAGGCGGCGGCGGCGGGTGCCAAAAGCACCGCAGTCATGAGTGCCACTCGGCTGATACGTCGCATGGGGGAGTCCTTTGCTCGTGCTCCGGCCATATTAGCCACGCGGAGTGGTCAAAGGGAAGTCAGAGGCGCGAGAAATATCCAGCGCGACCCGATGGTCGGCTGGCCAGGACGTGGATCCGGTGTGGAAGACGCCGCTGGGAACCCGGGCGTCGGGCTCCAAGAGGAGCCGGGTCCGGTCAGCGGGAAGGCGGAAGGTGACAGAGAAGTGGGCTTGTCCTCCACGGACGAGATCGAGTTCGAGGGCGACGGCCTGTGTCGGGCCGTCGGCACCGCGCACCACTGCGGGAGCAGTACCGGTGTCGATATCGGCAGCTTGTCCCGGAACATTGAGCGTGATCAGCCCGACATAGGTTCCAGGGGCGACGTCGCGGTCGGGATGCGGGCCGGCGATGTACTCGGGCTCGCCCTCCGGCGTGGTGTTGGTGAGATCGAGGTCGAGGTGCACGAGCCGTCGACCATCGGGCTCGACCTTCCAGCCGATCGACGTCGAGAGATGGAGGTAGGGATCGAGCTTGTTGCCGCCCCGGTTGGCGACGCCGACGGCCAAAGAGTCGCCTTGGAGCTTGCCGCTCACGCCGGCGGCGTCCCACCCGGCCTCCTCGACGGGGTCGGCCGACCATGCGAGGAGGTGCCGGCCTCCGGCGGCGCGACCGAGGCTGTCGGCGAGCGTGGGGAGGTCGACGTCGCCACGTTCGATCCGATCCACGATCGAGCGGGCGATCGATCCGAGTTCCTCCCGGCGCCCAGATTGCTGGTCGCGGGAGCGCTCGTCGAAGGTCAGACCCTCGTACTGGTCGTGGAGCAGGCGCTGCTCGACATCGCCGGCGCCGATCGTCCCGCTCGGCGTGTCGACGGGGCCAGCCGCTTCGAGCAGCGCCTTCAACGCGACGACGTCGACGACCAGGACGCCGTCGACGGATTCCCCCGAGTGTTGGGCCCAGATGCGGGCGGCGACGGGCGCCGAGGCCTCGAAGCGGGGTGACAGCGCCAGGCTGCGGGCATCGATGTTGGGCAGCGTCCAGCCCCACAGCTCGGCGAGATCCCCATCAATGGGCACACCGGGGGGGTCGAGCACGAGTTCGCCGGCCGGTTGCATCTCGCCGAGTTCGAGCTCGCCGCCAGCCGTGTGGAGCGAGCCGAGCGAGAGGAACATCCCAGACGCCGATCGCATCTCGGCATTGTTGGCCGCCACCAACAGGTAGTGACGGTCCTCACTGAGCAGTCGGTGGGCGGCCGTTGTGACGGCGGCCGCCTGCGCCGCGTCATGGCGGGCAGAGGCGAGTTGGCCGCCGAGTTGCACGCGGGCCTGTCGGAGCGGACCGACGAGGCGCCGCTCAGGTCCGAGTGAGATGCCGTCGAGACGGCTGGAGGCGGCCGTGGTTGCACGCTCCAGCGCCGCGAGCGCCTCGATCCGTGCGGCGCCGGTGTCGCGCGGGCTGGTCGAGGGCCCGGGAGAGGTCGCGCAAGGCGTAGCGGGCGGCCTCGGACGTCGCGCCGGCGGCGGCGGCGAGGTCGACGGTGCCCCGGCGCTGCGATGCGAGCACGGGCACGATGTCGAAGGGGCGGAGCACGGGAGCGGCCAGCAGCCGGCGGGCCCGGGAAAAGTGGAACTGCGCCGATGCCAACTCGCCGTCGAGCGCCGGGTCGGCGAAGGTGCGCACGCTGAGCCCGGCTTTTGCGCCCGCCGCCGCCCGTCGGCCGAGCGTCAGATCAACGGTGGCGACCCCCACGAGCACCGCCGTCGAGACCAGCCAGAGGGCGGCGGCATAGCGCGCGACCCGCGCCACGCCGCTGCGTGTCGCCAGTAGGGATCGCACATGGGACAGTATGGGGGATCAAGTGCGACCTGCGGGCGGCCGATACTTCACGTACGGCGGTTGCCTAGTGACATTGCGTTGTGCAACCTCTACCCTGATGTGCAGGTCGGGACTCTCCCGGGCTGCCAGATCGAGCCGCCGAAGTGGGAGCGACATGAGCCAGCATCGCCAACATGACGAGGGTCAGCAGTGACGCTCGTCGGCGACGCGCTTCGCCTCGGCACCGGCGAACGGACCGGCGGCCGCGTGCGGGCCGCCTTCGGTGCCCGCGCCCCCGGCAGCAGCCTTCGCCGCACGCTCGTCCTCATCGACCTCGGTGCGGCTGTCGTGGCCTGGACGCTCGCGCTTCGACCGTCCGTCGGTCTCGCGCCGGCCTCGGTCGAGTGGCTGACCGTCGTGGCACTGGTCGCCGTGAGCATCGCCGCCATCAGCCGTCAACGACTCCATCTGGCCCGCGTGTGTGCGATCCGCGCCGACGAGATGCGGCTCATCGCTCGGGCGTCGTTCTTCGCCGGCGCCGGCGCGCTTCTCTTGCCTCGGATTCTCCCCATCGAGATGCCCGCCGGCAACGCCGCCGTCGGCATCGTGGCCCTGATCGTTCTCCTCAATGGCGGACGAGCGGCGTTCCGGGCCTGGCTGCAGGCCGGCCGGCGCAAGGGTCGTTACCTTCGCCCCGTGATCATCGTCGGCGGCAATGACGAGGCGTTCGACCTCTTCAAGCTCGTTGGCGACCATCCCGAGACTGGGTTCACCGTCGTCGGTGTCGCCGGGGAAGCGCTCGACTTCCCCCCTTCCATTCATCGCCTCTCGCTCGGCCCCGGCCTGGCCGCCCGCGTCCGTTCGCTCGGCGCCACCGGCGTGATCATCGCCTCGAGCGCGCTCCACCACGTGCAGCTCAACCGCTTGGTCCGTGAGTGCCTCGATGCCGAGGTCCACGTCCATTTGTCGAGCGGTCTCCGCGGCGTCGACCACCGCCGCCTTCGCTCCCAGCCCGTCGCCTATGAGCCGCTGCTCTACGTCGAAGCCGCCTCACTGGCGCCGTGGCAGCTGCGGGTCAAGCGGGCCCTCGACCTCGCCGTGGCCCTCGTCGTGGCCGTCATCGCCGCCCCCGTGCTCGCGGCCGCTGCCATCGCCATCAAGCTCGACGACCCCGGTCCGGTCTTTTATCGCCAGACCCGGCCTGGTCGGGGCGAGAAGCCCTTCACCATCCTCAAGCTCCGCACCATGACGGTCGGCGCCGATCGTCTCGAGCCCGACCGGATCGACGCCAAGATGGGGCCTCGGTCCAAGCAGGACGACGACCCCCGCCGCACCCGCGTCGGGCGCATCCTCGAGCGGATGAGCATCGACGAGTTGCCCCAGCTGTGGAACGTTTTGCGGGGTGAGATGAGCATCGTCGGCCCTCGACCCGCACTCTCACATGAGGCCGAGAAGTTCGACAGCGAGCACAAACTGGCCCGGTACTCGGTGCCGCCCGGGCTCACCGGCCTGTGGCAGGTCGAGGCTCGCGACAACCCGTCCTTCTCGGCCTACCGACGTTACGACCTGTTCTACATCGAGAACTGGTCGGTCGGTCTCGACGTCGCCATCATGGTGGCGACGGCGCAGCAGGTTGCGCTCCGTGCGCTCCGGGCCTTCACCCGCAGTTCGAACCCGGCTCCAGTGCGCGCCATGGTCGACCTCGCCGGCATCGAATAGGCACCTCGATTTGGCACGTCGGCGGTCGCCCGCCGACGCTGTGCGTGTGCCCAGCCGTTCCCGTCGTCGACCGGCGCGCGCTCCTCTGCCCGATGGGTTCGGCACGATCTGGCTGACGGTGGCGCTCGACCTCGTGGGCTTCGGGATCGTCCTGCCCATCCTCCCGCTGTACGCCGAGCGGTTCGACGCCGGGCCGGGCACCATCGGGCTGCTCGTGGCCTCGTTCTCGATGGCCCAATTCGTGTTCGCCCCGATCTGGGGCCGGGTGTCGGATCGGATCGGACGCAAGCCGGTGCTGGTGTTGTCGTTGGTCGGCACCGCCGTCGGGAGCCTCGTCACGGGGCTGGCCGGCGCGCTATGGATCCTGTTCGCCGCCCGGATCCTTGACGGCATCTCGGGGGCAAGCGTGTCGGTGGCGCAGGCGTCGGTGACGGACCTGGCCCCGCCGGCCGAGCGGCCCCGACTTCTCGGCTTGCTCGGCGCTGCCTTCGGCGTCGGCTTTGTTGCCGGACCGGCCATCGGCGCGTTGGCCGCCCTCGGCGGGCCGCACGTTCCTTTTCTCGTGGCCGCCGGACTCGCCGGGGCCAATGCCGTCGTCGCTGCCTTCCGGCTGCCGGAGACACGGCCTCGACGCACGAATGCGTCGAGCCCCGGCCCGCAGTCGGTCGCGTCGGGCCGAGCCGCGGCGCGACAACTCTCCGATCTCCTGGTCGTTGCGTTCGCGAGCCTGGTGGCCTTCAGCGCCTTCGAAGCAACCTTCGCCCTCTTCGGCGAGCGGCGCCTCGGCCTGCGACTGGCGTCGACCGGCGTCGTCTTCACCGTCATCGGCGTGCTCATCGCCCTGGTCAACGGCGGGCTCGTGGCACCCGCCGTGCGACGTCTCGGCGAGACAGGCACCCTGCGGGTCGGGCTCGCGCTGACCGCGCTCGGCTTGGCCGTGCTGTCCGCCGTGCACTCCTGGATCGTGCTGGCGCCGGCCCTGGTGTTGCTCACCGTCGGCCAGGGCCTGGTGACGCCCACCCTCGCGGCCACGGTTGCCGGTCGGGTCGACCCCGAGCGGCGAGGCGCCGCGCTCGGAGCCCAGCAGTCGGCCGGCGGTCTCGCCCGGGTCGTGGGCCCGGTGGCGGGTGGATTCGCCTTCGAGCACCTCGGCGTCGGAGCCCCGTCGCTTGGCGGCGTCGCACTGTTGGTCGTCGCCGTCGCGCTGGTCAGTCGCGTCCGAGAGCCGTCCGCTGGTCGAGCCACGCCTTCGCCGTCGTCACCGGCAGTTCCCACGTCGTCTCGGCGATGAGGGCCCGGTAGCCCATCGCCTTGTTGATGCCGAGCATGGCGTCGTTGGAGTCGGCGTTGCCGGTCCGGATGCTCTCGACCTCTGGGCGCTCGTCGAGGATGCGTAGGGTCATTGCCGCCTTGAGCCACTTGCCCAGCGCATGGCCCCGATGCTCGGGCCGCACGCCGGTAGCGCCCACCCACACGTACGGCGGCTGGGTCGGGTTCCAGGTGACGTCGTGGAAACCGGCCCACGCCCCGGTCGCGCGGTGCCGAGCCGCCAGCACCCAGTGTTCGCTGCCGGTTGCCTCGTAGATCTTCTCCTCGTCTCGCACCTCCTCTGGCGTCAGGGTGAAGTCGTTGATCTCGAGGTCGTCGAGAGGGGCGGTGTTCATCACCAGCACGATGTCGATCCACTCGGCGAGGTATTCGTCGGGCACGGGTCCGTCCCATCCGATGAGTTCGTAGTCGGCCGAGCGGTCGGCCGCCTCGACGACCCAACGCTCGAGCATCGGGCGGTCGACGTCGCTGATCGGCAAGTGGTTGAGATGCCACTCCTGTTTTGCGACGGCGCCGGCGGCGGATGCAAAGTGCCGCCCGCTTTCGATGGCGCCGAACGTCTGACCGATGAGGCGCGTCTTGCCCTCCCGCTCTGCCAGTCCGACGAGTTCGCCGAGGAGCAGCGAGGCGAGCCCCTTGCGGCGCCACTCCGGCAACACGTTGATCCCGGCCATGAGGACGTCGGGGTTGTCGTCGTCGGGGTCGATCGATGTCGAGGCGTTGCCGACGAGCGCGCCCTCAGGGTCGCGGGCCCGGAACGAGAGACGGCGGATGTGTTCAGGAGAGGCTCGGTTGGCGGCGATCGCTTGCTCGACCGAGGTCGGGGGATCGTCGGGCAAGAGTTCCTGACGGAGCCGATCGAGGTAGGCCACGCGTTCGGCGATCTCGTCGTCGGTGTCGTGACGTTGGTCGTGGAACGTGATGGTGAAATCCGCCGCCTTCATGGTCGCTGACGGTACGGCGGGACGTCTGTCGGCGACAACGAGATTTCTGGCACACTGCCGCGTCCTTTGTTACCGTCGGGTAACCCACGACCTCGGAGGTTCCCCCATGGCCGATTTCTCGCTCGGACTGTCCGAGGACCAACTCCAGATTCAGAAATGGGTGCACGACTTCGCCGAGACCGTCGTCCGACCGGCCGGGGCCGAATGGGACGAGCGGGAAGAGACCCCGTGGCCGATCATTCAGGAGGCGGCCAAGATCGGCCTCTACGGCATGGACTTCATGGCCAACGCCATGATGGGCGACCCCACCGGCCTGACCCTGCCGGTGGCGATGGAGGAGCTGTTCTGGGGCGACGCCGGCATCGGCCTGTCGATCTTCGGTTCGGGCCTCGCCGCCGCCGGCATTTCCGGCCAGGGCACGATGGAACAGACCCTCGAATGGGTGCCCCAGTGCTACGGGACGGCTGACAAGATCCAACTCGGGGCCTACTGCGTGAGTGAACCGGACGCCGGCTCCGACGTCTCCTCGCTGCGTACCCGCGCCACCTACGACGAAGCGACCGACGAGTGGGTGCTCAACGGCACCAAGGCGTGGATCACCAACGGCGGCATCGCCGATGTCCACGTCGTGGTGGCGACCGTCGACCCCGAACTCCGATCGCGGGGCCAGGCCTCGTTCATCGTGCCGCCCGGCACCAAGGGACTGTCACAGGGCCAGAAGTACAAGAAGCACGGGATCCGCGCCTCCCACACCGCCGAGGTCGTCCTCGACGACGTCCGCATCCCCGGCCGCATGCTCCTCGGTGGCAAGGAGAAGCTCGACGCAAAGTTGGCCAAGGCTCGCGACGCTGGTCACACCGGCGAGCGCCAGCCGGCCATGGCCACCTTCGAGGCCACCCGTCCGGCGGTCGCGGCCATGGCCGTGGGCATCGCTCGGGCTGCGTACGAGTACGCCCTCGACTACGCCAAAGAGCGCAAGGCGTTCGGCAAGGCCATCATCCAGAACCAGGCCATCGCCTTCATGCTGGCCGACATGGCCACCGAGATCGACGCGTCACGCCTGCTCATCTGGCGGGCCGCCTGGTTGGCCCGCAACGGCGGCTACACCAACGCCGAGGGCTCGATGTCGAAGCTCAAGTCAGCCCGCACCGCGGTCTGGGTCACCGAGCGCGCCATCCAGATCCTCGGCGGCTACGGCTACACCCGCGAGTACCCGGTGGAGCGCTTCCACCGTGACGCCAAGATCATGGACATCTTCGAGGGGACCGAGCAGATCCAGCAGCTCGTGATCTCCCGGGCGATCTCCGGCCTGCGCATCGAGTAGCTCTACCTGGACGTTTCCTTGTCCAGCGCACTGAAGCGCACCATGCGGACGGGGCGCCACCACGGCCGTCCGATGGCGCGGTTGCCAGCGCCACGGAGGGAGTCCCTGTGACTGCCAATGACAGAAGCTCACTGCCTCCTGGACCAGGGACCGTGCGTCTGTCGAATGATGGTGACGCTGGGGCAAACGACGCTGTCTATAAGCCGGTGGGATGGACAGACCCCGGCCGGAGCGCTGGCGAGATCTTCGATGGTCCGGCGCTGGAGCAGCAACTAATTCGCGTTCTCGGCGACCGCTACGCCGGCATGTGGGTCAATGGCAGCCTCTTCGATGTGGGGGTGATTGCACCTACGAGTTCCGATGAGGTGCTGGTGGCTCCCTTCGGACGCATCGTTGCTGCGACGTATTCGATGGCGGACCTCATGCGCTGGAAAGAGGCAGTTGCCGCCGCCATGCGAAGCCGTGGCGACAACGTCGTGAGCGTTGATCTTCGCCGGAACAAGATCGTCCTGCTCGGCGATCAAGCGGAAGATGCTCGTGCAGAGCTCGCTCAGATTGCGCCTATGGATGCACTCGACTTGCGCGATACGCCTGCCCGGATTACTCCAACCCACAGCAGCCGCTACAACTGGAACTCGTATTTCGTGCATCAGGAAGCCGGCTTGGGCGTAATCACCAACGACGGCCACCGTTTTTGTACTACGGGATTTTACTTGTGGAACGCTTCCTACGGACCGTTCGGATCTACAGCTGGCCACTGCCTCACGGGTCAGGTCCGAGCTCCAGACAACTCATGGGCCGGGCCAGTCAATGCAAGTCAGTGGGGCCCAGACATCAACGCCGAGATCTTCTCGACTGCTTCGATCGGCAACTACCCGAGGGTGCATAACCAGAGCAATGGCCATTGGGGCGTGATGGGCGCGTTTTCGGACACGTGGCCGAGACAGGGTGAGCCTGGTGTCTGTTGGTCGGGCGCGTACGGTTCGAATGGCGACTTCTGTGGTCAGGTCTCGTGGTGGAATGTGACGATCACCGGTGGCGGTCGAAATGTCGCACATCAGTACTGCATCACCGTCGGGCCAGTGGAGGGTGATAGTGGCGGCCCTATGTACCGTCTCTACGACAACGGTACGGTGCGCGCTATGGGATTGACATCCACGCGAGTAGAGATGGTCGGGAACTGCGGTACACACATCCAATGGGTGCTTGCTGTGCTGGGCATGCAACTGCCCATTCAATAGGCTCTGAAGATGATCTCTGTCCGGCCACTGGTGCCTCTGGCGATGGCGCTCCTCGTGGTAACCGGTGGCTGTTCCAGAGACCATCCGGACGTCGTCGCTCAGCCGAACGCGACATCTACCTCCACGGTTCCGCAATCAATTGAGGCGCCGATCGAGAAGTGGGTGGCAAAGATCGTCGATTCCGACAGCGCCAGTGTTTCGTTTGCCTATGTCGGTGGTTCCTGCCTCAAGTTTGATCACGCCGTAGTGGACGAGAGCGCTGATGACGTCGTAAAGGTCGCGATCGTCGGGCGCCGCCTCCAGCCGAGCGGGACCGAAGGTTGTACGGCGGCAGGAACCCTGGAGAGCGGGGCGTTCCAGCTGCAGGCTCCGCTTGGCAAGAGGCGTATCGAGGGTGGATGCACCGACGCTCCGGAAGACCCGACCTGTCAGTTTCTCAGCCAGTCGTAGCCTTTAGCGGCGCCCGAGTTTATGGGCGGGGCGTCAGTCCCCGTCTGCTCTTCATCCTGTGATTTTGCGCAGTCGTCGAGTGTCATCACACCGTGCCATCCTCCCCAGCGTCGCAACCCCGGGAGGGTTCGTTTGATCGGCCCGGCGTGGGGTGTCCTTGATGGAGCGGTGCCGACCGGGCCGGCCACTACGTCGTTAGCTGTGGAACGCCCCTTCGCCGCGGTGCGTGCGCAGGACCAACCGGCGTGGGCTCAGGCGATGGTCCTGAAGCACTGCGCTGGCCTCGGTGGGGCCAACAACGGCACTGCACGACAACGGTCGGCAACGTCGCCCGAGGGACTTACTCGACGTGGGGGGCCCCTGGATCGTGGCTCGCCTCGAGTAGCGAACCATCCGCATCGGGTCCTCGCTCATCGACGTCAGCCACCGCAGCCGCGAAGACCAGCCATTCGGAACGGCCAGCGACGAACTCGTCCGTCTAGTAAATTAGGCGGGTGACGGGTCGTGAGCTACTCCGGTTGCTGACGAGTCGTCGGTTCGACTGCGTGGTCGTCCGCCAACGCGGGTCGCACGTCATCGTCCAGTGTGGCGACTGCCGGACCGTCGTACCGCTACACGGCAAAGACCTCGCCTCGGGAACGTGGGCCGACATCCGGTCCTCGCTTTCCCCGTGCCTCGGAGAGAAGTGGTGGCAATGACGAAGCAACTGTTCAAGGTGGCGGTTCGGCGAGATCCGAGCGATGGAAGTGCATGGCTAGTCAACGTTGCCGGCACCCCGGGTGCGCACACGTTCGGCCGATCCCTGGCCGAGGCGAAGCGCCACGGTATCGAAGTCATCGCCTTGTGGTTCGAGATCGAGCCCGACGACTTCGAGGTCGAATGGGACGTCAAGCTCGGAGCACTGGCGGCGCCGGTTCGGCAGGCACGACACACGATGGCGCATGCCGAAGCCGACCGCCATCGCCGCGACGAAGCCGTAAAAGCCTTGACCGAACAAGGTGTCAGCTATCGGGACATCGCCGACCTACTCGGTCTCTCCCACCAGCGCGTGGCCCAGATCGCCCAGGCATCCTGAGTCGCCACCCCTACGTGCCTCAGTTGGGCTTCGGCTACGACGTCGAGAACCTCAAGCGGAGGCGAGGCGCTCCGACGATTCTTGGACGTCGCGTAGCGCCCGAAACCGTCGACCAATTCGTCGATGATGCCGCCTCGTAAATGCTCCCAAGATCACCTGTGCCCCGGTTCGACCGGCGAAAAGGCCTATTTCCATGGCGCGGAGGCGGTACTAATCCGGTACTAGAACGGCGTCAGATCTAGTCCCACGAGGGCCAGCTCGAGGGCCAAATTCACGCCTGGAACGGCCTCAGCGGACGCATTTGGCACAACATGGACATCTTCGAGGGCACCGAGCAGATCGAACAATTGGTGATCTCCCGGGCCATCAGCGGACTGCGCATCGAGTAGGTCTGAGCTGGGCTTTTGCTCGCCTGACCGCCACGTTGCCACCTGAGAGACCTCGGTGGACGGAGGCGTGGTGCGCGACCTCCTAGGTCGGTCAACCCACCCAGAATGGCCGCCGACCCGGAGGCAGCCATGCACGATCTGGGTGGGAAGGCACGTTGATACCTTGTGCCGCGGAGGGCGCCTCCGGGCGCGCCGAACTGCCTCGCGAGGGAGGAATTGCATGCTGCAGATCCGAGGTCGCATCCACCCGGGCGGCGCGGCCATGAGCGCTCTGGGTCTCGTCGCTGTCGTCGTGCTGGCTGGATGCGGGCGGGCGTCCTCGCCCGACACGCCCGATCAGGGGGCCGCTCCCCTCCACGCTGCAGCGGTGTGCCCCGGCGGCAGCGTCGATGACGGCCTCGTCGTCTGCTCGCAGTTGCACCCGGAGGGTGATGCGCTGCAGTTGCCGGCTGACACCGGAACGAGGCAATACGGCGCGATCGGTCGTGGTGGCGAGCGGTTCCTCACCCGCAAGGGCCCGCGGACCTTGGCCACACCGGCGCGTGAACGACTTGTCGCCGATGGCGAGTTCCCCGACCGGGCGGCTCCCTATGCCCGAACGGTCTACCGTGCGCACGTCGACGGCGGCGTCGTCCGCGACCTGACGCCGGTCGTCCGCGTCGAGGAGCGAGCGCTGATGACCAGGGTCTTCGGCGGCAAGGTGTTGGAGGGCAAGATCGCCTCGCGGATCGGACCCGAGGACGGATACGACCTCGACTCGACGCTCCCGATCCGCATCGAGCTCGAGCCGGAAGCGACCGGTGCGACCGTGCGCGGACGTATCGTCAATGCGACGACCGGAGTAGAGATGTCCACGGGTGCCTGCGCTGCCCCGTTGACCGCGGCCGGCGCCAACGACCCCCTGGCTCCTCCCTTCACGGAGACGGTTTCGCTGCAGCGCTACCCGTCGATGCACGTGGTGTTCGACGACGAGCTGGTTCTGAAGTGGGATGCCGATACAACCAACATGGGGGCGGCCTTCTATCCCTCGGTCGGGACGCTGCTCGGGCTCGAGCCCCTCGAGGCCTCGTGGGAGGCGACCCCGCACGGCAACCCGACCGCCGGCCCCGCAGTCACCTTGGCGATCGTCGAAGGCGGCGGGGCCAGCTGCACCTGAGCAACGGTCGTCGCCGGCGACCGCGCCCAAATGGGAGAGGGAGCTGTCAGGTGACCGGTTGGCCGCCGATCCAGACGAGGCGGGGCCGGGTCAGCGCGTCGATGTCGGTCAGGGGGTCGCCGTCGACGGCGAGGACGTCGGCGCGCCTACCGACTTCGAGGAGGCCGCGGTCGCCGAGGCGGAGGTGCGAGGCGGCCACGGAGGTCGCAGCCTCGAGCGCTTCGCGGGGACTCAACCCGAGCGTGTCCTCGCGCGCCATCCCGGCGACGTCGGCGGGGAAGTCGGTGTGGGGCCGCATCGGGATGCCGGCATCGCTCCCGGCGATCAACAACACCCCCGCCGCCCGGAGCGACCGTTGGGCTGCCGTCAACTGCTTGAACTTGCTGAGCAGGCGTCTCGGCACGGGGTCCAGTTGCTCGGGCGGGACGTCCATCAGCCGCAGGAGGCTGACGCCGAACGTCGGGCAGAACGCCACGCCGTTCGCAGCCATGAGGTCGGCCGTCTCCGCGTCGTAGGCGATGCCGTCGGGTGTCTCGAAGAAGCAGTGCTCGATCGTCGAGACACCGGCCGTCGCCGCTCGCCGGATGCCCTCGGGCGCGTGGGCGTGGGCCGCCACCGGTCGCCCGGCGGCGGTGGCCTCGCGGACGCACGCAGCCATCTCGCTCTCCCCGTACTGCGGCGCGAACGGGTCCGTGTCAGGGGTGAGGTTGCCGCCGGTGGCGAAGATCTTGATCACGTCCGCGCCGAGCGACACCTGGGTCCGCACTGCGGCAACGATCTCGTCGGACGTCGTGCACTCGTGGCTGAACCAATGACAGTGTCCACCGGGCGTCGTGATCGGACTCCCCGCAGCGATGATCCGTCCGCCAGCGACTCGGCCGGTGGCGGCGCGGTCGCGGACCTCGAAGATGACCTCGTTGGGCCCGCCCAAGTCGCGCACGGTCGTGACGCCGACGCGGGCTGATGCTTCGAGGCGACCGACAGCGGCGGCCACCATGGTGTCGACGCCGGCGTCGCGATCGGCGAGGAAGTCTTCCACCGGCGTCAGCGTCGACGAGAAGACCAGATGCACGTGGGCGTTGATGAGGCCCGGCATCACGGTGCAGCCGGGCAGGTCGATGGTGTCTGCACCGTCGCCGCGTGCTCCCGAGGTCGGCCACTCGTCCGACGGCGGCGATGGCGCCATCCTCGGACAGAACGAAACCCCGGTCGATGACCTCAGAGCCCACGCCCCGCCATACCCGATCTGCCGTCACGATCCGCCGGTTCGCCATGGCCACAGTGTGGCGCTTCTTCAGGTGTCGAGGGCGAGCAAATGCTGGACGGTCGAGAGCAGCTTGGGCAGGTCGTCCTTGCGTAGGAACGCGTCGATGGCCGGCTCCTTGCGAGCCTCGGCGGCCAAGTCGTAGGCGGTGAAGAGCAGGATCTTGGCGTCGGGCGCGACGGCTCGGAGGAGAGGAGCGGCCTCGAGACCGGTCATCGGGCCCTCGATGGAGTGGTCGAGGAGGATGAGGGCGGGGTGGGTCTCCTTGGCCAGTGCGATGGCTTCTTCGGCGCTGGCGGCCTCGCCTTCGAGACGCATCCGCGGGTCTTGTTGCAGCACCATCCGGATGAGCAACCGCATGTCGGGCTCGTCCTCCACCACCACGAGCACCCTGATCGGATCCGCCACGCCTGTTGTCTATCGCACGGGCGGGGTGGTGGATTGGGGCAGGCGCACGGCGAAACAAGAGCCTTTGGGTTCATTGGGCTCGAACCACGCGTCGCCGCCTCCGGCTCGAGCGAGGCCGAGCACGATCGACAAGCCGAGACCAGTGCCACGCCGGTCAGCGGCGCGCGCTTCGTCGTGACGGGCGAACCGCTGGAACAGGCGGTCGCGAAAGTTGTCCTCGATGCCCCTGCCACGATCCCGAACTCGGATCTCGACCGCGGGTGAAGGAGTATTGACGGCGCAAACCTCCACCCGGATAGGGGGACCTCCGTACTTTTGGGCATTCGACAGGTAGTTCCGGAGGATGCGACTGAGGTGGTCATGATCGGCCAGCACAGTGAGCCCGGCGGGCACCTCGCCGAGGACGATGCCGGCGTCGGCGAACTCGTCGAGCGCGGCCTCGAGGGCCGAGCGCACGTCGAGGCTCTCCTGCAGGGGGGCGACGGCGTCGGAGTCGATCTTGGAGACCGTCAACAGGTCGTCAACTAGCCGGCTGAGGTGAGTGGCCTGGCGAGCGATCGCTTCGAGGTTGGCCAGCTTGACCGAGTCGGGAAGCGAGTCGAAGTTGTCCGCCGTCATCGAGGCGAACCCGGTGACGAGGGCGACAGGGGTGCGCAAGTCATGGGAAGCGATGGCCACGAATTCACGCATGGCGTCATTGGCTCGTTGGAGTTCGAGCGCGAGGAGGCGCTCTCGTTCGGACAAGGCCGACCGCTGCAGGGCGACTTCGGTCAGGCGGGCGAGCTGCTGGAGAATCTCGGTCTCCTCCCGCCCGAAGTAGGGCATGTAGTGACTCGTCTTGAGGCTGATGCGACCATCCCCGAGCGGGATCGACAGGGAGAGGTCGTCGTCGCCGAGGCTGGCGAGGTCGCTCCCGGCGAGGGCGACCTCCTCGGCCGGCGTGACGCCGACGCTGGCGAGTGTGACACCCGATCCGTCGCTGATGATCGCGCCGGCCGCGCCCATGACCCGGGCCACGTGGGGCGCAAGGACTTCGGCCACCTCGCGTCGGGTCATCGCCGCCATGAGCCCGGCCTCGGCCTCACGGAGGCGAAGTTCCTCCGGGCGGCGCCACGCTGCGAGCACGAGCCGGGGGGAGAAAAACCGAGGAGAAAGAGCGGTCCGGTGGCGATGACCAGAGCGGCCACGACGACCTGGCCGATCGAGGCGTCCTCGCCCGAGGGGGATGCACCCGAGATCACGATAGCCAGAGCCAATCCCGCCGCCCCCATCGAGAGGGTGCGCATGCGGCGCCTGGCGACCGTTGGCTGTCCGGCCCCCGCCCTCCACAACCAGATGGCGACCAGGCCGGAGAGCACCGCCCACTGCACGACGATGAGCACAACGTACGCAACGAATTCGGGCGACCGGGCCTGACCGGTGACGGGGAAGCGCCGGAAGGTGAAGGGGAGCGCGCAACAGACGGCCGTGGTCGCCGCACTCACGATACGGGTGACCCGACCCGGCTGCCGGAAGGTGGCCCCGAACCGATAGAGGCAGTAGGGAAAGAGCAGGAGGACGGCGACGAGACACTTGCGGGCGAGATCGATCTCGGTCGACGTGCCCTCGGCGGGGAGGATCCGGCCGGCGATCGACACGGCGGCGAGGATGCCGAGGGTCGCCGCCAGCCATGCTCGAGCGGCGCCCCGGCGCTGTCGCCATCGGAGGATCGCCACTCCGGCCAAAGCCACGAACGACGCCGCATTCACGAGGTTGAGGACGCGGAGGGTCTCGTTCACGGAGGCGGGGGCAGCGGTGTTCGCTGCCGGTCGAGTATGCCACCGGCCACGCCGTCACGCCCGGTCGAGGTACTCGGGCCAGCGCCGGCCGATCGCGGCGCGGTTACGGTCGAGCGCCATGAAACTGGTGACCGGGGTAGGGGGCTGGCCCAAGCGCGTGCCCGAGATGGCCAAGCAGGCCGAGGAGGCCGGCTTCGACGTCCTCACGTGCGGCGAGTTGGCCCACGATTCGATGCTGACGATGGCCCTGGCGGCGACGACCACGGAGCGGGTCGAACTCCAGACCTCGGTCACGATCGCATTCCCTCGGAGTCCGATGGTGTTGGCCATGGAGGCGTGGGACATCCAGCACCTGTCGGGCGGCCGGTTCAGCATCGGGCTGGGGACACAGGTGAAGGGCCACAACGAGCGGCGCTTCGGCGGCACGTGGTCGGCGCCAGCACCGCGTATGCGCGAATACATCGACATGATGCGCGCCATCTGGGACTCGTGGCAGAACCGCACCAAGCCTGATTTCGTCGGAGAGCAGTACCGCTACACGCTGATGAGTCCGAACTTCGATCCTGGTCCCATCGACGCCCCGTTCCCCAAGATCGGCCTCGCCATGGTCGGCCCCGGCATGGCTCGTTTGGCGGGCGAACGCGCCGACGTGGTCATGCCCCACGGCGGGATCATGTCCGACAAGTACATGCGGGAGGTGCTGCTCCCGGCCGTCGGGGCCGGGCTCGCAGCCACGGGGCGGACGTGGTCCGACATCGAGATCGCGGCCAGCGGGTACCTCGTGCTCTACGACGACGAGCGGGAGATCGAGGAAAAGATGATGGGGATGCGCCAGACCCTGTCGTTCTACGGGTCGACCCGCACCTATCACAAGGTGCTCGCCGTCCACGGCCTCGAAGAGCTCGGCCAGAAGCTCTACGCGCTCTCGGTCCAGGGTCGCTGGGACGACATGCGCGAGGCGGTGCCGCTCGAAGCCATCGCCGAGTTGGCGCAAACCTGTCGCTACGACGATCTTCCCGAGTTCCTCGCTGAGCACCGCGAGTACGCGTCGCGCATCGGCGTCGGGCTTCCCATGAAGACCCCCGAGGACCGCGAGCGCGCTGCCGACATCCGGTCTCGCATCCAGTCCCTCGACACGCCGAAGGTCCCCAAGGAACTGGCCTGACCGACGACCGTCACTCGCTAGGGAGTGACGCATTTCACGCGACTGAGTGAGCGCTCACTCAGGTAACGTGGACGGCCGTGGCGACTCCAGGAACCATCAGCGACCGTCGGGCGTCGCGTGCCGCGGCCCTGCCGGCCGATGAGCGCCGCGCCGCCATCGTGGCCGCGACCTTGCCGTTGCTGATGGAGCGAGGCGCCGGCGTCACCACCCGCCAGATCGCGGAGGCGGCCGGCATCGCCGAGGGGACCATTTTCCGGGTCTTCGACGACAAGGACGCCGTGCTCCGGGCCGCCGTCGACCTCGCCTTCGACACCGCACCCACCGAGGCCGCGCTGTCGGCCATCGACCGCGACCTTCCCTTCGAATCCCAATTGATCGAGTCGGTCCAGATCATGCAGGAGCGGATGGCGTTCATCTGGCGCTTGGTGTCGGCCGTCGGCGAGGCCGAGGCCCTTCGCGACCGCGAGCACAGCCCGCCCCCCGACTTGTTGGCGCTGGCCGACCTGTTCGCCCCTCACATCGGCGGCCTCCGCTCCGACGCCGGTACCGCGGCCCGCCAGTTGCGAGCGCTCACGTTGGCGATGAGCCACCCCGCCCTGAACGCCGACGAACCGATGACGCCGGCCGAGATCGTTTCGCTCCTCCTCGACGGCATCCGCGTCGAGTCCCGCCCCGAACGAGGTTCCAAATGCTGATCCGTCTTCTCCGCACCCACCTGCGGCCCTATCGCGGCGTCCTGCTGGCGGTCATCGCGCTCCAGGGGGTGCAGGCGATGGCCTCGCTCTACCTGCCGAGCCTCAACGCCGACATCATCGACAAGGGGATTGTCGCCGGTGACACGGACTACATCTGGCGTACGGGCGGCTTCATGCTGATCGTCACCGCCATCCAGATCGTGTTCAACATCGCCGCCGTCTACTACGGGTCGAAGGCGGCCATGGGATTCGGGCGAGACGTTCGCGACGCCCTCTTCCACCAGGTCACCGACTTCTCTGCCCGCGAAGTGGCGGTCTTCGGGGCGCCCTCGTTGATCACCCGCATCACAAACGACGTGCAACAGGTGCAGCTGCTCGTGGCCATGTCGTGCACGATGTTGCTGGCGGCGCCGATCACGATCATCGGCGGCGTGATCATGGCCCTCCGCCAAGATGCGGGGCTGACCTGGCTCCTCGGGGTGGCCGTCGTGCTGCTGGGCTTCTGTCTGAGCATGATCGTCAGCCGGATGGTGCCGACCTTCCGCCTGATGCAAGAACGTGTCGATGGCATCAACCGCGTGCTGCGTGAGCAGATTGCCGGCATGCGGGTGGTGCGGGCCTTCGTCCGCGAGCCGCTCGAGGGCGAGCGCTTCGGTGTCGTCAACCAGGGCGTGACGGACGTGTCGCTGCGGGCCGGCCGTCTCATGGCGCTGATGTTCCCGACGGTTCTGTTGATCATCAACGGCTCCGGTGCTGCTGTCATCTGGTTCGGCGGCGATCGGGTGGCCCGGGGTGACATGACGATCGGCTCGCTCGTGGCGTTCCTCACCTACTTCACCGTCATCCTCTTCGCCGTCATGATGGCCAGCTGGGTCGCGTTCATGGCTCCCCGCGCTGCGGTGTCGGCTGAGCGCATCCAGGAGGTGCTCAACACGCCGTCGTCCCTCGTGGCCAAGGAAAACGCGGTGACCTCGCTGACCACGGCGGGATCGCTCGAACTTCGCGACGTCGGATTCGGCTACCCCGGCGCCGAGGTACCGGTGGTGACGGGCATCAGCCTTCGATCGCTGGCGGGGCAGACCACGGCGATCATCGGGAGCACCGGTAGCGGCAAGACGACCCTCCTCAACTTGGTCGCCCGCCTCGTCGACGTCACCGAGGGAGCCGTGCTGGTGGGCGGCGTGGACGTGCGCGACCTCGACCCGCAGGTGCTCTGGACCCGGATCGGGCTCGTGCCCCAGAAGCCCTACCTGTTCTCAGGGACGGTGGCCTCCAACCTGCGCTACGGCAAGCCCGACGCCACCGACGAGGAACTCTGGAAGGCGCTGCAAGTGGCGCAGGCGGCCGACTTCGTGGCCGCCATGCCCGGAGGGCTCAACGCCATCATCGACCAGGGCGGCACCAACGTCTCGGGCGGCCAACGCCAACGCCTGGCCATTGCCCGTGCGCTGGTGCGCAAGCCCGACATCTACCTCTTCGACGACTCGTTCTCGGCGCTCGACCTCGCCACCGACGCCCGGCTCCGGGCCGCGCTCGAGCCGTACACGACCGAGGCCACGGTTCTCATCGTCGGCCAGCGGGTCTCGACCATCTCGGGCGCCGACCAGATCCTGGTGCTCGAGGACGGGCACCCGGTCGGCCTCGGCACCCACGCCCAGTTGTTGGAGACGTGTCCGACCTACGTCGAGATCGTCGAATCGCAGAGCACGCAGGGAGCAGCCGCATGAGCACCGAGACCACCCCCGAATTGCCCCCCACGCCGGATCTTCCAACGGTGCCCGAACTCGACGACAGCGAGGTCAAGCCGCCGACGCCGCAGGCGGGTCAGGGCCGATGGGGATCGCTCGGACAACCGGTCGAGGCATCCGCCAACTTCGGCGCCTCGGCCCGCCGTCTGGTCCGCCGTCTCGAGGGCGGGCCGCTGGCGCTCGGTTTCGTGCTCTTCCTGGCGCTCACTGGCGTCATCCTCACCGTGCTCGGTCCCAAGCTCCTGGGGCACGCCACCGACATCCTCATCCGCGGGCTCATCGCTCGGGCCCGCGGCCTCGGCGACATCGATTTCGCCGATCTCCACCGCGTGCTCCTGCTCGCCATCGGGCTCTACGCGGCGTCGTCGGTGTTCTCGTTCTTCCAGTCGTACTTGCTGGCTGGGATCGTGCAGCGCACGATGTACAAGTTGCGGGCCGACGTCGAGGACAAACTCAACCGCCTCCCGCTCAGCTACGTCGATCAGAACGCCCGCGGCGACCTCTTGAGCCGGGTCACCAACGACATCGACAACATCGCCATGAGCCTGCAACAGACGATGAGCCAGTTGCTCACGTCGCTGCTCACGCTCGTCGGGACCCTGGTGATGATGGTCATCCTGTCTCCCGTTCTGGCGCTGGTGGCGATCGCGTCGGTGCCGCTGTCGCTGGGCGGCATCAAGGTGATCACCGGCCGTTCGAAGCCGAAGTTCATCGCGCAATGGCGCCACACCGGCCAGCTCAACGGACTGGTCGAAGAAGCGTTCACCGGCCACGCCGTGGTCAAGGCGTTCGGTCGCCAGCGCGAGGTCGAAGCCCGCTTCTCCACGATGAATGAGGAGCTCTACAAGGCGAGCTTCGGCGCCCAGTTCATCTCCGGCTCGATCCAGCCGGTGATGATGCTCCTCGGCAACCTGAACTTCGTCGGCATTGCCGTGATCGGCGGTCTTCGGGTGGCGTCGGGGGCGATGAGCCTCGGTGACGTCCAGGCGTTCATCCAGTACTCCCGGCAATTCACCCAGCCCCTCACCCAGGTTGCGTCGATGGTCAACACGTTCCAGTCGGGCATCGCCTCGGCTGAGCGGGTGTTCGAATTGCTCGACGCCGACGAGGAGCTTCCCGACTCGTACGCGTCGTCGCTGCCCAGCCCCCGTCGGGGACGGGTCGAGTTCGACCAGGTCAAGTTCGCGTACGACCCCAACCGGCCGCTCATCGAAGACCTGTCGCTGGTGGCCGAGCCCGGCCAGACCGTCGCCATCGTCGGGCCCACCGGAGCCGGCAAGACCACGATGGTCAACCTCTTGATGCGCTTCTACGACATCCAGGGCGGCACCATCACCCTCGATGGCGTCGACATCGCCGAGGTGCCCCGGGCCAACCTCCGGTCGAACTTCGGCATGGTGCTGCAGGACACGTGGCTCTTCGGCGGCACCATCCGCGAGAACATCGCCTACGGCAACCCGTCGGCCACCGAGGAGCAGATCCTCGAAGCAGCCCGGGCCACCTACGTCGATCGCTTCGTCCACTCGCTGCCCGATGGCTACGACACCATCATCGACGACGAGGACAGCTCGGTCAGCGCCGGCGAGAAGCAGTTGCTCACGATCGCCCGAGCCTTCCTGGCCGATCCCGCCATCCTCATCCTCGACGAGGCAACGAGCTCGGTCGATACCCGTACCGAGGTGCTCATCCAGCACGCAATGGCCGCTCTGCGTTCGCAGCGCACCAGTTTCGTCATCGCCCACCGGCTCTCGACGATCCGCGACGCCGACATCATCCTGGTTATGGACAACGGCCACATCGTCGAGCAGGGCCATCACAGCGAGCTGCTGGCCCGTGGTGGGGCCTACGCCACCCTCTACAACGCCCAGTTCAGCGCCCCCACCGCCGACATCGCCTGACCCCACGCGCCCCCGGGCTTTCCGGCGCGAACTGTCGTCAGGGCCTCAACTCCCGCCGGGAAGCGTCAGGGGGCGAGGCAGGCGCGGGCGCGATGGAGGCCGTCATCGCCGCCGGTGGTGGTGGTGGCGCCGAAGATCATGCCGCGCACGTTCGGTGCCGTGGCCGACGCCGCCGGGAGGTCTCGGGCTACAAACAACGGCGTCCCGTCGTTGTCGAAGCGTTGCCACACGCCCAGCGTCGGCGCCGGCACCTGTGGGTCGGTGATGCGGGCGGCGACGAAGACGGCGCGGCCGTCGTGCCAGAGGCGGGCGTCGACCACGGTCGCCCCGGGCCGGAGCCCGGCATCGAGGGCGGAGCGGTCGGTGGCTGACGGGGTCACGCATCGCCCGATCGGAATCGGGAAGGCCAGCCGAGGGACGAGGCCAGCCGACAGCGCGAACACGCAGATCGCCGCGGCCTGGATGGCGCCGATGGCGTAGTTGTCGAGGCTCGCCATCCCCGATGGCGCGGGGTCGGCGGTGCCGTCGGGACGTAGACCTTGATAGCGAAGCGCTCGGTCCTGCCGCTTGGCTGGGTCCATGAAGCGGAGGAGCACGGCGCCTAAGACGACTCCGAGCACCACCCCCGCCCCGCTCGTCGCCATGAGGTAGTACGCGCCCGTGCGGCGAGCCAACGAGTACTGCGACAACACCATGATCCCGCCGACGCCGATCCCACAGCTCAGAAAGCGGAGGCGTTGGCTTCGCCCCGAGCGGATGTCGTCGACCATCCACTCGGGGTAGGTCGTGCCGATCTTCCACCCGATTGTCCGGTAGCCGAACTGCTCGAGCGTCGTCGGCGTCTCCACCCCGACAGCATGCCCGCCCGTCGACCGGACGATCGGCTTGGCCTGAAGGGCCATAACCAAAATGACCCGTTTGGTCCCTCGGTTCACGGCGTACACCCTCCGATACTTGAAGGCAGCGCTGCGGACGACGGAGCCCAGCGCGTCCCGGTCTGGAGGCCGGTCGACCGTGCTGCTGCCCCCGTTCGACGCGTCCACGCGCCCGTTCCGAACCTGGTCTTGCTCCCCGCGATGGCGGTTGGCCCTGACGGTCGTGGCCGGATTGTCGATGCTCGTCGGGATGCTGGCGGCCGGCGCGATGACCCGAATGCGGTCGGCGCCGCTGACGACTGCGGCGGCCGTCGTCGAGCCGCCGCTCGTCCCCGACGCTGAGCCGGCCACGACGACCACCGCCGCCCCCCAACCCGTCGCCGCGCCGGCGCCCGAGGTCGGGTATCGGATCGCGGCCCGCAACGGCGGCATCTTCACCCACGGCGCCATGGGTTTCGCCGGATCGGCTGTCGGCGTGACGCCGTCGCCGACCGTGGCGATCGCTCAGACCCCCGACGGAGGTGGTTACTGGGTGGCCACCTCCGACGGCGGCGTGTTCGCCTTTGGTCGAGCAGTGTTCTTCGGCTCCGCCGCCGGCCAGAGCGGTGCGCCCGTCGTCGGTATGGCGGCGACCGCGACCGGTGCCGGCTACTGGCTGGTCGCCGCCGACGGCGGCGTCTTCGCCTTCGGCGACGCCCGTTGGTCGGGGTCGGGCCCGGCCGCTGGGATCACGTCTCGCATAGTGGCGCTGGCACCCACCGACTCCGGCCTCGGGTACTGGCTGGTCGGAGCCGACGGCGGCGTCTTCACCTTCGGCGACGCCGGATTCTTCGGCTCGCTCGGCGACGCCCAGCTCAACGCACCGATCTCGGATCTCGTCGCCACGCCGACGGGCGCCGGGTACTACCTCGTCGCGGCCGACGGCGGCGTCTTCACGTTCGGAGACGCCGTCTTCCACGGCGCCGCGCTCGACCAGCCGTTGTCCAGTGCAGTGATCGACATGGAGCTCGACCCCGATGGCGGCGGCTACTGGCTGTTGACCCGAGACGGTGGCGTGTTCTCCTTCGGCGACGCGCCATTCCTCGGCGCGCCGGCCGCGGACCATGAAGGAACTTCGTACGCAGCGATGTCGGCAGGTCTGTCGGCCCCCGACGCCACGCCCCCGCCCCCGGCACCGCCCGCCGCCCCGGTGGTTCCGGAGGTGACCGCGGCTTCGGTCGCCGGGCCCGCGGGTCAGCGCGTTGCCGACCGCACCCGTCGGCGGTCCCGCCCTCGACGGGTCATTCGGCTGGGACATCTCGTATCCGCAGTGCGACAAGCCGCTGCCCGAGGGCGCCTCGGCCTTCGTCGTCGTGGGCGTGACCGGCGGCCGCTCGTTCCGCCACAACCGGTGCCTGGGCCAGCAGTGGCGCTGGGCTCGAAAGCGGGGAGCGGCGGGCATCTACCTCAACGTGAACTATCCCCACACGGCCGACGAGCGGGCGCTCGGCGCCACCAGCGACCGCCAGCCCGACTGCGCCCCCGACGCCGAAGCGTGTATGGCCTACAACTTCGGACTCAACAACGTGCGCGATGCTCTCGCCTACGCCGGCGACCAGGGAGTACGGGCTCCCTTCGCGTGGCTCGACGTCGAGCACCTCAACTACTGGGACCCAAACCCTGCCCTGAATGCCGTCGTCCTCCGCGGTGCCATTGACGGGATCCGGGAGGCAGGCATGGAGGTCGGGATCTATTCGACCCCCTATCAGTACGGGAAGATTATGGGCGGGGAGACGCCGCAGGTGCCGGTGTGGACGGCGGGGGCCCCCGACCTCGGCGCCGTCGCTCGGTACTGCGCCGACAAGGGATTCGGCGGAGGGCCGGTGGTCATCGTGCAGCTTCGGCCCCAGCAGTTCGACCCCAACCTTGCCTGCCCGGGTGCCGGCCCGCTGGGCCACTACTTCACTCGCTGAGGTCGGCTCCGGGAAGGTCGAGGAGGCGCTTGCCCCGGGCCAGCCGCTGGTTGATCTGATCCAGGAGGGCCTTCGAGGAGCGAACCCGGGCCGCACTGTCGGCGACGACGTCGTCGGTCGACACGTCGTGGGCCGGGTCGGTCGCCGGGACCTCCGGCCGGGGCGCTTCCACGCCGGCTTACGTTCCCCGATGCGGAGCGACCTAATCCCTGGCTTCGACCTCGAGGGCGTGCCCTTCCACGTCGATGTTGGGCAGGAGGCGATCGAGCCACGACGGGATCCACCAGTTGCGGTCGCCGAGCAGTTCCATCGTGGCCGGCACGAGGAGCATCCGGACGATGGAGGCGTCGAGGAGCACGGCGGTGGCGAGGCCCACGCCGAAGAGCTTGATGGTGCGGTCGGCCTCCAACAAGAAGCTGCCGAACACGAACACCATGATGGCGGCGGCGGCGGTGATCACCCGCGCGGTCGAGGTGAGACCGTCGGTGACGGCCCGGGCGTTGCCAATGCCTCGGTCGTACTCCTCCTTGACCCGAGACAGGAGGAACACCTCGTAGTCCATCGAGAGGCCGAACACGATCGCGAACATCATCATCGGGACAAACGGCTCGATGGGCCCGCCCTTGCCGATGCCGATCAGGCTCTTGCCCCAGCCCCACTGGAACACGGCGACGACCACGCCGTAGGCGGCACCGATCGACACGAGGTTGAGGAGCACGGCCTTGAGTGGCACCAGGATCGAACGGAAGACAGCCATCAAGAGCAAGAACGACAGAGCCAGCACCACGCCGATGAACAACGGCAGGCGGGCTGCCAGGTAGTTCGAGAAGTCGACGCTCACGGCGACGAAGCCGGAGACGGCGACCTGGAGTCCCGTGCCCGTCGTCGCCCGGGGGAGCACGTCGGCCCGGAGTCGTTCGACCAGCTTGGTCGTGGCTTCGTCCTGGGGGGCAGAGTCGGGGATGACCCGCCACAGCACGGCTTTGGGATCGGTCGGGTCGTTGGGGATGCCTGGCGAGGCGAACGCAACGCCGGGCGTTGCCGCGAGGGCTTCGGTCACTTTGGGGATGGCGGCGAGATCGGCCGGACCCGTGATCTCGCTGGCGAGCACGAGCGGACCATTGAACCCGGGCCCGAACCCGTCGGCCAGCAAGTCGTAGGCCTTGCGGGTCGAGGTATCAGTGGGTGCATTGCCCTCGTCGGAGAACCCGAGGCGAAGCGAGGCGAGGGGGATGGCGAGGACGAGCAGCGCGGCGGTTCCTGCCAGCACGGATGACCACGGGTGGGCCTGGATGAAGTGGCTCCACCTGTAGGGAAGCGTGCGCTCGACCGGCTTCGGCGTCCGTCGCGGCACCTCACGACGGAGCGCGGGCACGAAGAAGCCGGCGACGAGCACCACCACGGCGAGCGGCAGCGCAACGGTGAGGGCCCGCAGCTTGAGCCCGACGCCGAACAAGGCGACCGCAACCAGCGCGGTGGCGACGAGGCCGCGCCAACGCGTGACCTCCACCCTCGCCCCGGCGAAGCCGAGCAGGGCCGGGAGCAATGTGACCGAGGCAAGCATCGTCATGAGCACCGTGGTGGCGGCGCCGATGGCGAGGCCATTGACGAACGAGAGTCGCATCAGGAGCATCCCGAGCAGGGAGATGACGACGGTCGTGCCGGCGAAGAGCACGGCACGTCCGGCGGTGTCGAGGGCCGACGTCACGGCCTGCTCGGTCGACATGCCGGCATGCAATCCCTCGCGGTAGCGGGTGACGATGAAGAGCGCGTAGTCGATGCCCACGCCGAGTCCGATCATCACCGCCAAGGTCGTCGTGAAGTCGGGCATCGTGATCAGGTTCGAGGCGATCGTGACCACCGAGACGCCGAGGCCGATGCCGCCGAACGCCGTTCCGATCGGGAGGCCCATTGCCAGCACCGACCCGAATGAGACGACGAGGATGAAGATGGCGAACGCGAGGCCGAGCACCTCCGACGAGGGTGCGGCGAACTCGGCGAAGATCCGGCCGCCGTACTCGATTTCGAGCCCGGGGATGCGGGGCTCCATGGCCACGATCTTCTTGGTGACGGCGGCCGAGTCCTCCACGGAGTAGTCCTGGGGAACCTCGACCGAGGCGTACGCGATCTTGCCCGCCTCCGAACCCTGGCGGGCGATCTGGCGCTGGCCCTCGGGTGCGTACGGGCTGACGACCCGCAGGGGTTCGATGCCGCCGACGCGATCGAGGAAGGTAGTCATGGCCGCTTGCACGGCGGGATCTTCGACCCCGGCGTCGGTGCGGAACACGATGGTGCCCCCGGCTCCGCCGCCACGTCCGCCGAAGTTGGCGTCGATGATGTCGAAGCCGCGAGAGCTCTCGACGTTGGGGAGGGAGAATGCGGTGGTGAATCCGCTGCCGGCGGCGCCCGACGCGCCGCCGGCGAGGAAGAGCACGACGAGCCAGGCCAAGACGACTCGGCCGCGACGGTTGTGACAGAGGCGACCGAGTCGTCCGAGCACGAGTCAGCCCCTACTCGACGGCGCGGCGGGCGTTGGTGGTGATGGCCTCGACGACCTGGGGCCACAGCGCGGGCGGCAGGTCATGGCCCATGCCGTCGATCATCAACAGTTCGGCCCCCGGGACGAGCTCGGCCGTCCGACGCCCGCCGGAGGGCGTGACGAGGGGGTCGACCTCCCCGTGAATCACGAGGGTGGGCACGTCGAGATTGCGAAGGCCTTCGGCCCGCGATGGCGACGTCATGATCGCCAGCAGTTGGCGGGCGGTGCCCGTGGGCGTGAAGGCGCGGTCGTAGACAAGGGCGGCTCGGGCCCGCAGCCGCTCCTCGTCGAAGTGGTCGGGGCTGCCGATGACCTTGGATCCCGCTACCGAGGCATCGATGGCGCCGGCGCGGTCGGTGGCGGGCGCGGTGAGGAGGGCGGCCATCGCCTCGGGGGTGGGCTGGCCGACCTCGGCCTCGCCCGTGGTCGACATGATCGACGTGAGCGTGCGGACTTTGTCCGGGTGGTTGATGGCGATGGCCTGGGCGATCATCCCGCCCATTGAGGCGCCGACGATGTGGGCCCGATCGATGCCCAACTCGTCGAGCAACGCGGCGGCGTCGGCGGCCATGTCGTTGAGGTCGTACGCCGCCCCCGCATCGTTGGTCGCGGCACCTTCGAACGACGTCGAGAGCCCGACGTCGCGGTTGTCATAGCGGACCACGAAGAATCCGCGGTCGACGAGCGCCTGACAGAAGTCCTCGTGCCACGCCAGCATCTGGGCGCCAAGGCCCATCACGAGGAGCAGGGGCGGGTCGGCGGGGTCGCCGAAGGTCTCGTAGAACAGTTCGACGTCGTTGGCCTTCGCGATGGGCATGGCCCATCCTTGCTCAGGACGTCGACGCGATGCGTTGGGCCCGCCAGACCCGCTCGGGGGTGACCGGCAGGTCGAGGTGTTCGACGCCGAGATGTGCAAGGGCGTCGATGCAGGCGTTCTGGACCGCAGGCGGCGCGCCGATCGTGCCCGACTCGGCGATGCCCTTGAACCCGAGCGGATTGTTGGGCGACGGCGTCTCCTGCAGTGAGCACTCGAACGAGGGCAGATCAGCCGCGGTGGGAATGCCGTAGTCGGCGAACGTCGACGTCAGCGGGTTGCCGTCGTCGTCGTACACGAACTCCTCGAAGAGGGCTTGGGCCACGCCTTGCCCGAGGCCACCGTGCACCTGCCCCAATGCCAGCAGCGGATTGAGAATCGTGCCCGCGTCGTCGACCGTGACGACTCGGTCGAGGACGACAGCGCCGGTTTCGACGTCGACCTCGACCACCGCGACGTACGCCCCGAATGGAAACGTCGGACCCTCGCCGGCGAAGTCGGTCTCGCACGCCAACACCCCGCGTTCGTCCGGACCAGCGGCGGCTGCCACCTCGGCTGCGACCTCGGTCCACCCGACGGTCGCCGCGCCCGGCGCGCCGGCGACGTGAAACCGACCCTCGGCCAGGTCGAGTACGACGTCGCCGACGGCCGCCTCCAGCCGATTGGCGGCCACCTGCCTCGCCGCCGACACCAGCAGCGTCGGTCGCTTCCGCGACCGCCGAGCCTGCCTTCTGCGCCGATCGCGAGCCACCGGTGACTCCGCCGCGGGGGATCACGTCGGTGTCACCATGGATGACCCGGATGCGGTCCATGCCGAGACCCGTACGGTCGGCAACCAGCATCGCCCACGCCGTGTAGTGCCCCTGGCCGTAGGGCGAGGAGCCTGTCTTGACGAGTATCGAGCCGTCGCCGAGGAGTTCGACGGCGCCGTACTCGCTACCTGGCACCCCGGCGGTGCGATCGATGAAGACCGACAGGCCGATGCCGAGTTGTTGGCGCTCACCGGCGGCCCGGCGACGGCGCTGCTCGGCCCGAAGCTCGTCGTATCCCGCCGCGTCGAGGACTGCGTCGAGGGCCCGAACGTAATCACCGCTGTCGTAGATGAGACCCGTGGGGCTCGGCCAGGGAAAGGCGTCGGCGGCGACGAGGTTTCTCCGCCGCACGTCGGCGGGATCGAGGCCGGCCCGCGCCGAGAAGAGGTCGACGGCGCGGTCCATGATCGCCGCCGCCTCGGGCCGGCCCGCGCCCCGGTAGGCCGTGATGGGAGTCGTGTTGGTGAGCACGCACTCGTTGGTCCACGCCACCTCGGCGATGTCATACGGGCCGGGCAGCAGGTTGCCGGTGTTGTTGGCCAAGTTGGGGGCGATGCCTGCGTACGCGCCGCAGTCGGCGACGACGTGGACCTCGAGGGCGCTGATGATGCCGTCGGCCGACCCGCCAATACGGACCTGCTGAATCTGGGCGCGGGAGTGGCCGAGGCCGACCATGTCGTCGGAACGGTCAGGGATCCAGCGCACCGGTCGACCGCATCGACGGGCCAGCAGCGGAAGGAGCAGCTCCTCCGGATACGCCCGACCCTTGGCCCCGAAGCTCCCACCCACGTCGGCGGTGATGACCTGGATCTCGGACTGGTCCAGACCGTAGGCGGCGGCCAACTGGGTGCGGATGGGGTGGGCGCCCTGACACGAGGCGAAATGCCGGAGCCGCCCCTCGTCGGTCCACATCGATGCCGCCACCCGCGTCTCGATCGGACACGGTGCCACTCGCTGGTTGACGAAGGTGGCCTCGACGACGACGTCGCACGCAGCGAAGTCCGGCGTCTCGGTGTTGCCGCCGCGGTTGCTCGCCACCACGTTGGTGCCGGCATCGGGAAACAGGAGGTTGGCTCCCGACACCGCGTCAGCGGGGCGGACGACGACGGGCAGTGGTTCGTAGTCGATCTCGACCATGGCGACTGCGTCGGCGGCCTGGGCTGCCGTTTCGGCCACGACTGCGACGATCGGTTCGCCCACGAAGCGGACGATGCCGTCGGCGAGGAGCGGCCGGGTCATCGACGGGTGCGCCGACGCCACCATCGGCGCCAGCGGAGCGAGGCCGTGGTCGGCGGCGGTGACGACGTCGACGACGCCGGGCGCAGCGGTGGCCGCCGTCACGTCGACGGCCGAGAGGCGGGCGTGGGCCGCCGTCGATGTCACGTACGCCACGTGCAGCGCGTTCAGGGAGCACGACGTCGCCGACGAAGCGGGTGTCGCCAATGAGAAGGTGCGCGTCTTCGACGCGGCGAACGGGAGTGCCCTGCAGGGTCATGTGGGTGGCCTCACGTGGTGAGAGAGCGAGTCTCGACGTGGTCGAGCACCGCGAGGATGGTCTCGGCCAGCCGTCGGGCCGAGACCTCGTCGAGTTCGACCGACACCCGATCGGCCGGCGTGGCGCCGCGCACGTCGAGACAGAGGGCGTGTTCGAGCGGCGCGTCCTGCGGGTGGTCGAAATAGACCACGGCCCGCCGAGCCTCGAACCAGTCGTCGCCCCGCAGTCCCGACCCGGTGACCTCGGTGTCGAGGGTCACGTAGGTGCACATCAGGCGTCGCTCCCGAGGTGGGTTCCGAACCAGGCCCAGATCCGCTTCCACCCGTCCTTGGCCGCGTCGACCCGGTAACTCGGCCGGTCAACCGAGAAGAACGCGTGACCAGCGCCGTCGTAGGAGTGGAACTCGAACGTCTTGCCCGCGTCGCTGAGCGCAGTCTCCATCCGGGCCACGTGGTCGGGTGACGGGTTGGCATCGTCGGCGCCGAAGAGACCGAGCAGCGGGGCCCGCATCTGGGGCGTGAGGTCGATGGGGGCCACCGGTCGCTCGGGGGTCACCTCGTCTGGGCCGGCCACGACCCGACCGCCGTAGCAGTCGACGGCCGCGTCAATGTCGAGGAGGCATGCAGCGAGGTAGGCCTGCCGACCGCCCGAGCAGTAGCCGATGACGCCAACCTTGCCATTGGACGTCGGGAGCGAACGCAGGTGGGCGGCGGCGCCGGCCAGGTCGCCCATGACCTGGTCGTCAGGCGCCCCGCCGGCGGCTCGAGCCGCGGCGGCGGCGTCTCCCGGCGACGCGCCTGGCGCGTAGCGATGGAAGAGGTTGGGGCACACGGTGTCGTAGCCGTACACGGCGAATGTCCGCGCGAGTTCCTTTGTGGCCCGGTCGTACCCCGGCATGTGGTGGATGACGACGACCCCTCCCCTCCGGTTGTCGTCGGTCGGTCGGGCGCCGTACGCCTCGATCTCGTCGCCGTCGTGCCCGGTGATCGTGAGGCTCGCCGCCTGCATGCCGTCGCTTCGTCGTTCGCTCATCGGCGCTCAGACTACGGACGAGGGGGCCCGCCGGTGGCGCCGTCGACTGCGGCGTCGACCAGGGCGACGACGTCAAACGGTGAGGCGGGTCGACGGAGGACAAGGTGACGGTAGAACAGAGGCCCCACGACGAGGTCGAGGAGGAGTTCGCCGTCGGTGGCCTTCGGCAAGTCGCCACGTCGCACGGCGGCAGCGATCAGGGCGACGGCATCGGCGCGACGCTCGACGACGAGGGCGTCGTGCAGCCCGGCCAACTCCGGGTCGCGGTGCGCAGCCTCGACGAGGACGGGGAGGATCGCGCCGAGGGGAGTGGTGGACAACGCGGTGGCAAGTGCCGACGCCAGCGAAACCAGGTCGGCCCGTACGTCCCCCGTGTCCATCACGCTGGCCGGGGCGCCGAGGCCTCGAACAGCCGCGATCACGAGGGCGGCCCGGCTGTCCCAATGGCGATAGATCGTGGCCCGGCCGACGCCGGCGGCGGCGGCGACGCTCTCCATCGACAATCCGGCAAAGCCGCACGACGCCAGTTCGTCGATGGTGGCTGCGAGGATCCGCGACTCAGAGCTCCCCTCGGACCCGTCCGTCATGCCTCTTCGAGCACCGGCTCAGGGTTGGCTGCCGGATCGATGTGGGGCACGTTGGGCAACAAGCGAAGGACGATCGCCGACGCAACGAACACGACGACAGCACCGAGTCGCAGCGCGTTGGACATGCCGTCGACATAGGCCACTCGAGCCGTTCGAGCGACGAGGGCGCCCGCATCGCCGCCGATGCGATTGCCGATCTCGATGGCGGCGCCGACCGAGGCCCGGGCTGCCGCCGCCGGAGCGGCGGGGAGCCGGGCGGCCAACTCGGCCACCCCGCTCGAGTAACGGCCGGCAGCCAAGCTCCCGAGCACGGCGACGCCGAGCGCCCCACCCAACTCGCGAGTGGTGTCGTTGACCGCCGACCCGACGCCCGCCTTGCCCATCGGAAGTGAAGCCATGATCGTGCCGGTCGAGGGTGCCATCGACGTGCCCATGCCTGCGGCCATGATCATCAAAGCGATCACGACTTGGACGTACGACGAGTCGGCGGTGGCGAACGACATCGCCAGCAGTCCGACGCCGACGATGGCCAGGCCGGCCGCCACCACCCGCTTTGGTCCGAACTTCTCCGCCATGCGGGCGCTGTTGGGGGCGGCGAACATCATCACGATGGCCATCGGCAGCATGCGGACACCCGCTTCGAGCGTGCCGTAGCCAAGCACCAATTGGAGGTACTGGCTGAAGAGGAAGAACGTCCCGAACATGGCGAAGAACACGAGCGTGATGGCGAGGCTGGCGGCACTGAAACCGGGGTTGCGGAACCACCGCAACTGCAACATGGGAGCCGGGGTGTGCAACTCCCACCATCCAAACGTGCCGAGCAGGACGATGGCGAGTCCGAAGGCCAGGAACGTTTCGGCTGAGCCCCAACCGTGGCTCGGCGCTTCGATGATCCCGTAGAGCAAGGCGGTGAGTCCGGCGATCGAGAGACCGGCGCCGATCGGGTCGAGGGGGGCCTCGGACGGGTCTTTCGACGTGGGCACGAGGATGGCACCGGCGACGAGGGCGATGACGATGATCGGAAGGTTCATCAAGAACACCGACCCCCACCAGAAGTGCTCGAGCAGGAAGCCGCTGCCGATGGGGCCGATGGCGGCACCGGCGCCCGAAAGTCCCGCCCAGATGGCGATGGCGCGACCCCGCTCGGCCGGAGGGAACACCGTGGTCAAGATGGACAGGGTGGCTGGCATGACGAAGGCGGCCCCGAGACCCATGATCGCCCGGCCGACGATGAGTCCGGTTGGCCCTGAGGCGAAGGCGGAGAATGCCGAAGCCGATCCGAAGATCACCAGGCCGGCCGTCAACGCTCCCTTGCGGCCGAAGCGGTCGCCGAGGGCGCCAGCGGTCAGGAGCAGGCCGGCGAACACCAGGGCGTAGGCATCGACGATCCACTGCAGCTCGGTCTGGGTCGCGTCCAACTCACGGATGAGCGTCGGGAGAGCCACGTTGAGGACCGTGTTGCCGACGATGACGATGACGAGGCTCAGGCAGAGGACCCCGAGGATCCACCACCTCTTTTCATTGAGTTCGCCCGGTTCCGTGGTGACCATGGGATGAGACAGTACTGTCTCATCAGCGCTACGGGAACGGGCTACCGGCTGAGCAGATCCCTGGCGATGTGCGTGACCTGGATCTCGTCGGTACCGGCGTAGATCTGGAGGACCTTGGCGTCGCGGGCCAGTTGTTCGACCTGGTACTCCGACATGTAGCCGTTGCCGCCGAAGAGCTGAACGGCCTCGAGGGCGACCTCGGTGGCGGCCTGGGCCGAGTAGAGCTTCATGGCCGACGCCTCGGCCAAGCTCAGTCCCCGTCCCGCTGACCCCATCTCCATCGAACGGAAGACGAGGTTCTGCACGTTGAGACGGGCGACCTCCATCTTGGCCAGCTTCAGTTGGATGAGCTGGAACTCACCGATGGGTTGGCCGAACTGCACCCGGTTCTTGGCGTAGTCGATCGACACGTCGAGGCACTGCTCGATGATCCCGAGGGCCATGGCGGCCACCCCGCTGCGCTCCATCGAAAAGGTCTCCTTGGCCGCGCTACGTCCACCGCCGGCGGCCGCTTCCTCCGACTCACCGATCAAGCGGTCGAGTCCGACCCGCACATCGCTCAGGAAGAGCTGGCCGGTGGGCGAGGAGTGCATGCCCATCTTGCGCAGCGGCTTGGACTGCTCGAGGCCGGGCATCCCGGTGTCGAGGACGAAGCTCAGCACCTTGCGCTCCGCCGGCGGGTTGCCCTCGTCGAGCTTGCAGATGAAGACGATCGTGTCGGCATACGGCCCGTTGGTGATGAACGTCTTGGAGCCGTTGAGCACGTACTCGTCACCGTCTCGCTTGGCCGTCGATTTCATCGACCCGAACGCATCCGAGCCGGAGTCGGGCTCGGTGATCGCCCAGGCGCCGACCTTGTCGAAGGTGAGGAGGTCGACAGCCCACCGCTCTTTCTGGCGGGTCGTTCCGCGGCTCATGATGGCGCTAGCGGTGAGTCCCATCGAGACGCCCATGGCCGTCACCATGCCCGGGCAGTAGCGGCACAACTCGATGATCGGGATCAGGGTCATGCCCCCGCCGTCACCTCCCCCGCGACCGGTGCGCTCCTCGACCGGCTCGCCGGCCGCGATCGCCTTCTCGCGAGCGATGGTCCGCTCGAACCCGGCGCGGGCCATCGAGTCCATCCCGAAGGTCTTGAACAGTTTGCGGAGGATGTCGTAGGGCGGCAGGTCGCCATGCTCGAGCTGCTCGACGTGGGGTTTGACTTCCTTCTCCACGAACTGCCGGATGGCATCGCGGATCATGACCTGCTCTTCCGACCATTCGAACATGCAGCCGACGCTACGAGTTGGTGGGCGGCCGTCGCCAACCCGGCGCTAGGTTCGCTGAATGCCGAGCGACGACGAAGACCTTCAAGGCAACGATCAGCCCCTCAAGGCCAAGATCAAGGAAGCCACAGGCTGGGCGACCGGTGATCGTGACCTCGAAGCCGAGGGTCGGGCCGAGGACGAAAGCGTCGACCTCGGCGTGGACGACGCGAAAGAAGCCGTCAGGGTCGAGCACGGAGACAAGGGGGATCCGCGCTCCTAGCGCGGGCACCACACATGGGGGACAATCCGGTGTATCGACGCCTGCTGTGGGCGGCGGCGGGACTGCTGCTGGTCGTGGGGTTGGTCGCCGTCCCGATCGTGGCCGGCAGTGACGACGAGGCCAAGAGCGCCAAGCTGTCGCTCGGCACGGCGTCCACGCCGTCCGAGGGCGCGACCACGACGTCAGCTGACGTCGCCCCGGGGGGCGACGTCCCGGCCGAGGCGGCCACGACGACGCCGGCGGGATCGGCGCCCGGCGCCAAGCCCGCCGGCGCCACGTCCACGACGGCCGCCGGGCAGAAGGCCGGCGCCACGACGACGACAGGGCCGACGCCCGCGACGACGGTGCCTGCCGAAGACCTCGGGACCCCCACCGACCCAGGTCCGGTCGTGGTGCCCAAGGACGGCACCTATCGCTACAAGACCACCACGACCGGTGGCAGCCAGCCGGGCGAGCGGGAGATCACCACCAAGATCGAGAACAAGGGCAAGACCGGCGACGACACCCGCGTCACCGTGACCAAGGCCGGGAGCGGATTCGACAGCACCAACGACACGTCGTGGAAACCCGACGGCGTTCGCACCCTCGTCTCGCACTTCTCCTTCGGCGCCAACAAGGGTGACTGCGACTGGGAACCTGACGCGCTCGAGCTCAAGCTGCCGCTGGCCAAGGGCGTCGCTTGGACCTCCGACACCTCATGCATGCTGACCGGCATCGGTCCTTCACCCATTCCGTTGTCTCGCTCGATCAAGGCCGAGGTCACTGGCCTGAAGCGGGTCAAGGTCGCCAGCACCGTCGTCGACGTGTGGGAGATCCAGCGCACGGAGACGATCTCGGGCGGTGGACGCTCGGGCGACACCAAGGCCACAGTGCTGTATTCACCCAAGCACGGCATCGAGGTCGATGTGCAGGGCACGGTGACGAGCGGCGAGGGATCGTCGAGCTACCACCAAGAACTCCTCTCGCTCAACCCTTCGTGACTGCGCCCTCTGGGGCGTGATTCAGGTGAGGCGGCGCACGCCGCGGAGGCCGGCCCAGGCCATCTCGGCCAACTGGCGACTGACGTGTTCGGCCGGACCGAGGGTGCCGTCGGCGATGCCGTTACGGAGGACGCCCTCGGCCATGCCGACGACGGCATTGGCCAGCAGGAGGCGGTGTTCGGCGTCGACGTCGGCCTCGATGAGCGCGGCGACGGCGGCGGCGATCGAACGCTCGACCCGACGCACGGCGTCGGCGAACTCTGCGGTCGCGCCGGGCGCCACTCCCGAAGAGCAGGGGGAAGGCGTCAGGGTGGTCGATCATGAACCGCACGTAGGCGGCCATCCCGGCCTCGACCTGGAGGCGGGGGCCATCGGCTTCGGCGGTTGCCTTGCCGATGGCCTCCATGAGCCGGGTGCCGGTGTCGTCGAGCAGCTCGAGGTAGAGCTGTCGCTTCGAGCGGAAATGTTGGTAGAGCACGGGCTTGGTCACGCCCGCACATTCCGCTATCTCCTCCATCGAGGTGGCGTGGAAGCCGGTGCCCCCGAAGCAGCGTCGGGCCACGTCGAGGAGCTGGCGGCGGCGCTGCTCTGCGGGGAGGCGGAGGGTCGGGTCGGCCATGGCTACCCAACGGTAACAACCGGCGCAGTGCCTCACCACGGTCCGGAATATCCGAATTGGACCTCCCGGGCAGGACCGGCCACGCTCCGTGCCGAAATGTTCGGTCGTGAGCAGGCCGCCCAAGCAGGAACCGCCCCGAAGTGCTCGCCGTCCTCCCGAGCCGCTGCGCCCAGAACCGGCGCTGCGTCCCGGGGTGACCCTCCTCGCAGCCCGGGCCCGGCGTCGCCGCTACCGCATCGGCGGGAGCTACTGACGCGACAGCGCCCCCGACCCGTCCGGGTCAGGGGCGCTCTCGACTGATTGTTTCGAGACTCAGTACACGATCACGCTGCGAGCGACTTCGCCGGACTTCATGGCGTCGAAGGCCGAGTTGACGTCGTCGATGCCGATCTCGCGGGAGATCAGTTCGTCGAGCTTGAGCTCGCCGCTCTTGTAGAGCTCGAGGAGCTTGGGCACTTCGTGGTGCACGTTGCTCGAGCCGTACCAGCAACCCTTCACGGTCTTGGCCGTGTAGATGAAGTTGAACGCCGGGTTGACGTTGAGCATGACGTCCATGCGGGGGACGCCGACGAGGATGGTCTCGCCGCCGACGCGGGCCATCTGCATGGCCTGCTCGATGGTCGGGCCGAGGCCGATGACCTCGAAGGCCGAGTCGACGCCCTTGCCGCCGGTGAGCGCCTGGACGGCGGCGACCGGGTTGCCCTCGGAGGCGTTCACGAAGTCGGTGGCGCCGAATTCCTTGGCCATGCCGAGCTTGGCGTCGACCATGTCGATGGCGATGATCTTCTCGGCGCCGGCGATGCGGGCGCCCTGGATCACGTTGAGGCCGACGCCGCCGCATCCGATGACGGCGACGGTGCCGCCTTCCTTGATGTCGGCGGTGTTGAGCGCAGCGCCCACGCCGGTCTGCACGCCGCACCCGAGCAACGCCGCGACGCGGAGCGGGATGTCCTTGGCGATCTTCACTGCGCTGATCGACGGGACGACGGTGAGCTCGGAGAACGTGCCGCACCCGGCCATCTGGCTGAGGGGGTTGCCGCCCGACGAAAGGCGCTTGGTGCCGTCGAGCATGCCGCCCATGTTGAGCGCAGCGCTCTTCTCGCACATGAAGCCCTGGTTGCGGGTGCAGAAGAAGCACTCGCCGCACTCGGGGACGAAGGTGAGAACGACGTGGTCGCCGACTTCGAAGCCCTCGGTCCCGGGGCCGACCTCTTCGATGACCCCAGCGCCCTCGTGACCGAGGACGATCGGAGGTGGCAGCGGGATGGTGCCGTTCTGGACCGACAGGTCCGAGTGGCAAACGCCAGAACGCGGCGATGCGGACCTTCAGCTCGCCGGTCTGCGGCGCGGCGACTTCGATGTCGTCGCGGATCTCGAGTGGCTGGTCGAGTCCGACGTGGACGGCGGCCTTGCTCATGGATTCCCCTTGTTCGATGGAGCAGTGGTCAGTTGCGCCCCGATCGTTTCACATTCGACCGGTGGCGCGCCTACCGCCCGGCCTCTCGGTCCTCACGGGCGGCGGCTTTGACCGCGTACCCGAGCACGATGGCCGGGGCGAGCGTCAACGTGCAGAGGGCCATCGCAACGGTGACAACCGTGCCCCACACGGCGTAGCCGACGGCGAGGCCGATGAAGAATCCGACGACGGCGAGGAACAAGAAGAGGTAGCCGACGCGCTGGCCGAGGCTTGCCAAACGCTCCATCTGGGCTCGCCGCACCAGCACCGGATCGCTTTCGTTCACAAGACCCGCTCTAGCACGGCGCTGAGGTCGCGGGGAGGTCGGCGAGGTCGAAGTGCTCGATGGCCAGCGAACGGTTGGCGTCGAGCACGTCGAGATCGGGGTGGGAGACAAAGCGCTCCACCGAGCGGAGATCGGCGGCGTCGAGCCAGCGGAAGCCGAGGGGCTCGAAATCGGCCACCAGCACGGGGTAACGACCCACGGCGACGGGCCGTCGGGCGAGCGACGCTTCGATGACGGGGTTGCCGAACCCTTCACTGGTGGATGGAAACGCGACGACATCGGCGAGCGCATACGCGTCGACCATCGAGGTCGCCGGTTCGTGGCGCACGGGGCACCGTGTCGAGGCGAGCAGGCGCTCGAGCGTTGCGTCGTACCCGTCCTCGGCGGGGCCGGTGAGCCAGTACGTAGCCCCGAGCTGCTCCGCCAGCGCGACGGCGGCGGGCACGTTCTTGCGGGGAATCGCCCGTACCGGGTGGAGCACGACGGTGCCACGATGATCACTGGGTTCGAGCCATCCGGTGGTCGAGAAGCGGTTCGGAACCCGAGTCGCATCAATGCCCTGACGAGTCGCCAGTTCCTCCACCGAGATCGAGTTGACGGCGACGTGGGCCCACCGGCGGTCGTCGGGCACGGACCAGCCCGCCCACGGTCGCTCCGGACGCTGCCAGGCCAGGTCGTGGTGGCGGAGGACGGCGGGACGGCCGCGAAGCGCTCGCGCCACCGCCGCCGACGCCATCGGATTGAGCGGGAGCGAGCAGATGTTGTCGGCGATCACGACGTCGCAACCCTCGAAGGCGGCGGCCAGCTTCGCGCCGACGAGGTCGGCTCCGACCGCTCCATCCGGCTCCGAGCCCAGCCCCTCGATCAACACGTCGGCGCTTCCCGTCCCGGCGACCGTGACCACATCGAAGTCGAGTGAGGCGAGGGCTGCTCGCCACTTGCCGGCCTCGATCGACACGCCGTCGGATCCACCGAGACGAAACGAAACCAGCGCGGCTCGACGGCTCAGCGGAGTTGCGGGAGGCGCCGGTTGGTGGCGTCGAGGACGGACCGGGCGATGGCGTCGAACTCGCCGGCGGGGCGGACGACGGCCGAACCCGAGATCACTTCCTCATACGGCGGCACGACGGCGACCACGGTCGTGACGGCGATGGCGCGATCACCGAGGCGGATGATGGTGGCCATCTCGACGTCGGCCCGCACCGCGGCCGGCTCGAGGTGGCGGAGGGCGGCGATCGTGGCTTGCGCAACGAGGCGCAACACGCTGCTGGTGGCGACGAGGCCCTCGGCGGTGCCCGTGGCTCGTTGCTCGCCCCGGGTGAGGATGACCCGCGCCGTGCATTGCAACCCGTTGCGGTCGGCGGTCACGCCTTCGACCGAGAGTCGGTGCTCGCCGTCGGGCACCTCATCGCCGTCGTCGGGTCCGGAGATCGAACTCGACGCCACGGCGTCGAGTTGCACCACCGAGACGATGCGCCGGTCGAGTTCGAGGTTGAACGTGGCCATGGCGACCGACTGGACGTCTCGCACGATCTGCTTGGCGTGCTTGTGGGGCGAGGAGAGGATGTGGACCTCGGAGATGCGCCCATCGACGTCGGCGACGAGGCGGGCGGCGGTGATTTCGGGGATGCGACACAACTCGTGTTCGAGTTCGTCGAGGTCCACGCCGCCCGAGGTCTGCACGCGCTCACGGTAGCGGTCTGACACCCCTCGCGACGGGATGTGGCGCTTCGCTGGTGTGGCCGTTGTTGACACTGTCAACGATGATCCCTAGCGTTCCCGTCACCACAGAGCGTGGACAGGGCGCGCCAACCCTCAAAATGACGCATTCGGGCTATCGACGCCTGAACCGAAGTTGCGTACCGTCTGAAATCGGGCGAAGTCCGAAATACCGGATCGACCCACGCACCTTGACAACCGGAGTGAGAGGAAAACGGCAGGACGCTAAGTCCTGTTCGCCTCACCCAGCGGAGCGGATCCGACCCCGACCTAGCGGACACGGGGCGAGAGATCACGACGAGGGGAGGTGTGTTCCATGAAGAAGAAGCTCATTGTCCGCGTGGCTGCTATCGCTACGAGCCTCGCCGGCCTTTTGTTGGCTGGCGGCGCAGGCTTCAAGATCGGCTGACCCCGATCATGTCGCATCCGTTCAGGCGGGGGTTCTGCCGCCTTCCTCTCACCCCGGTTGGGCAACCGACCACCCTGGAGTCCGATGGATCGCACCGAGGCGTCATCCGAGCCGAAGGTCGAGGGGCGCGCTCCGATGGCGGCCCGCTGGCTGGCGTTCGGTTACGCCGTCGCCGCGGCCGGGGTCGTCGCGCTGGTCGCCTCCTCGGCCGGCGAGGCACCCCGCACGCTCACGCTCGTTTTCTTCGTCGCCTTGATCCTCTGGGCCGAGCACGGTGCGGTACTCCTCCCGTCGAAGATCGACGTGAGCCCGAGCTTCATGGTCGTGATGGCCGCCATCGCCGCGTTCGATGATCGAGGGCTCGTGGTGGGCGCCGCCGTCGTCGGGGCCTGCGGCGGGCTGAGCCTCGCCCATCTGCGCGGCCGCCGGTTCACCGTAATGATCGCCAACTGCTCGCAGTATTTACTGGCGTCGGTCGCCGCTGCCGCCGTCTACCGGGCCGCCCTCGACACCCCCACAGTTGCCCGGGTGGTGGTGAGCGGATTGGCATTCGGTGTGCTCAACGTCGGGCTCGTCCTGCCCGGGATCGTGTTGGCCAACAACCAGCCCGCCCGTCGGGTGTGGGCCGACATGCGACCCACCCTCCCCAACTACCTCGCGTTCGGTCTGTTGGGCACGCTCGTCGGCCAGTTGTACGCCAACCTCGGCCCGCTGGCCGTGCTGCTGCTCCTTGCCCCCGTCGTGATCGCCCGTCAGACCTTCAGTTCCTTCCTTGCCCTCCAAGAAGCGCACGAGGCGACCATCCAGGTGTTCCTCCGGGCCATCGAGGCAAAGGACGCCTACACGGCGCGGCACACCCAGCGGGTCTGCACCTACAGCCTCTACGTCGGCGAGCGGTTGGGGTTTTCCCATGTGCGGTTGGAGCATCTGCGCCACGCCGCGCTCATGCACGACATCGGCAAGTTGGCCGTGCCCAAGCACCTGCTCAACAAGCCGGGCCAACTCACCGACGCCGAGTTCGAGCGGGTCCAACGGCATGCCCATGTCTGCATCGACATCCTCGGCCTGGTCGACTTCCTCAGGCCGATGACCGCGGCCGCGGCCGGGCACCACGCCCGCTTTGACGGCGGCGGATACGGCGGCACGGCCGACCGCCCCATGGAGGCCTACATCGTGGCGGTGGCCGACGCCTTCGACGCCATGACCTCCACCCGGAGCTACCGGCGGGCGCTGTCCATGGAGGTCGCCTTCCGCGAGTTGCGGGCCAAGTCGGGAAGCCAGTTCCACCCCGAATGCGTCGAGGCGCTCATCGCCGCCATCGAGTCTCGGGGTGAGACCCACGGACTGGGCTTCGAAGCCGACCCGACCCAGTTCGCGGTCGCGCCGCCGGTGACCGGGGTCGGCTCGGCCGGACTCGGCGACCTCGTGACGACGAGCGATGCCTGACGCTCGCCGGCTGAACAAAACCATTCTCGGCTTCGCCGTCGGCTCGGCTGCGCTCGTCGCGGCCGGGGCGTGCTGGTCCGGCGGTCGCCCCCACATCGCCTGGCTCATCGTCGCCGTTGTCGCCACCTGCGCCGGTCTCTCGTTGGAGGTCGATCTCCCTTGGGGGGGCCGGGTTCCCCTCGGATACGCGGTGGTGATCGCGGTGGGCGTACTCGTCTCACCCGTGGAGGCGGTAGCCGTGACGGGCGTGGCGCTGGTGGCGGGAGCGGCCTGGGGTCGATCGCTGCGCTCGACGTTGGCGGTAGCGGTGGGTGTGGCCGTCGCATCCGCCGCCCGGGCGGTCGACCTCGCGGTGATCGGGCCCCCGTCCAGCGATCTCGGCCTCCTCGGGCAGGTGGCCGTGGTGGGCACGGCGTTCCTCGCCATCGACCTGCTGGCCGGCCGCCGACGACTCCGGCAGGTCGGCTCCCTCTACGTCACGATCCTCTGCGCCGGCGCCCTGCTCGCCATCGCCTTCGACCACGAGCCCGCGCTCTCGCTGGTCGCCGTCGTGCCGCTGGTCGTCACCAAGTACTCGTTCGGCCGCCTCACCGATGCCCGAAGCACCTACTCCCAGACCACCCAGGCGCTGAGCCTGCTGCCCGAGGTCGCCGGACTGACCCCGCTCGGTCACGGCGAGCGCACTGCGGTGTACGCGGCGCGCTGGCCGAGGCCCTCGGGTTCGACGCTGCCGGCGTCGACCGGATCGCCACCGCGGCCAGACTCCACCACTTGGGCTACATATCCCTCCACGAGGCCGGCGAACGAGACGGGCCGCCCGATCGGGCCGACCTGGCCAAGGTGACGGGTGATCTCCTCCGCGAGACCGGGTTTCTCGACGACCTCGCCGGTCTCGTCGAGCAGGCCCAATCCGGGGGTCCCACCGCCACCACGCTGGAGGCCGCCATCATCCGCGTGGCCAGTTCGCTCGACGATGCCACCGAAGGACCCGAAGCAGGCGATCGCGACCCCCTCGCGGCCGTGCTGATGCGCCACCGGGAGGGCGTCGAACGGACCGCCGCCATCGCCCTCCTCGGCCTGCACGATCGCCGGCCCGGGCTCCTCGACGAGGCTCGTCAGGCCAGTGTGGCGCTGGCTACGGCTGCCTCGGGCGACGACCACGAACTTCCGGTGGACGCCGAGCATCATCGCCGGTAACGTCCCTTTTGTCACGGAGCGTGGTCGCCGGGGCAGGAATTCGGACCACAGGCGGCGAATGGTGCGAAGTATGGGGTGGCTACGTCGGTCACAGCGTTCAGAGGAAGCGGAGCCGGCCACCGCCGGCGCCTTCGACGCGCTCGCCGCCGACGAGCCCGCGCCGTCCCAGCCGCCCACACCGCTGCGCCTCGTGACCGACCCGCCCGTACCGGAACCGACCGGCTCGAATGACGACCTGCTCCTCGCCTGTGTGACGAGCGATCTCTCGGCCTCCGACAGCGGCGTGGAGTTCGTCTATCGGTCGCTCGATCGGATCCAGCGTCGAGCGGAGGCAGACGACCTCCTCGTCATCCTCGACGACGGTCCGCTCGGTCGCCAGGCCTTCCGCGCCGGCCGGCGACCCATCGAGTCCGATTGGGCTCGGGAATTGGTACGAAGCGGCGCTCCCGGCGTCCATGCCACGCCGGTGGCGGTCGAGGACCAAGTCTCGAGCAGCGTGGCCCAACTCTGTGGCCTCGCGCTCCGACTCGACGTGGCCCGCCACGACTCCCTCCACGACGGGCTCACGGGTCTCCTCAACCGTCGGGCCTTCGACGAGGTCTTGACCACGTCCTGCAGCCAGGCCCAACGCTACGGCTGGTCGTTTGCGCTGGTGCTCCTCGACCTCGACGGCTTCAAGACCGTCAACGACCGGTTCGGGCATGCGACCGGCGACGCCACGCTGCGCACGGTCGGAGCCGAACTCCGCCACCGCCTTCGGGCTGGTGACGCCGCCGCCCGCATCGGCGGCGACGAGTTCGCGCTCGTTCTTCCCAACGTCGGCAGCGGCCTCGTCGGCGACCTGACCGATCGCATCGCCGCCGCGTTGTCGATGGCCATGCCTGACGCGAACCTCTCGATCAGCATGGGCCACGCCCTCGCTCCCGAAGACGGCCTCACAGCCGAAGACCTGTTCGCGGAGGCCGACCTGCGGTTGTACGAGAGCAAGCGGCGGTGAACGCGCTCGACCTGCTCGAACTCGAGTTGCGTCGTCTGCCCGACGTGGCCTTCGTCGGGTTCCACGAGCGTGACGACGCCACCGTGGTCCAGGTGCTGGCGTTGGCCAGCCCCGACCCCGGGCTCCTTCGAGTCCAGGCCGAGCGGGCCTGCAGAGCCCATCTCGATCGCGCCTTCGTGGTCGAGATCGCCGGCGGGACCCGGCCGTCGCGCATCCGCCTCCTCGAGGTGCAGTTGGTGGCGGGGCCCGCGCTGGCGACCGGCGAACCAGAACCTGTCGCCGTCGAGGTCCGCCTCGGCTACGAAGGCGTCGAATGCACGGGCCGGGCCGTGGGTAGCGATCCCACCGCGGCGGCGGCGGCCACCTTCGACGCCCTCCAGCGTCTGGGCGCCCAGGTTCCCTTCCGGGTCGAGGCCGCGGCGTTGTTCGAGCACGTGCTGGGCGAGGGCGTCATGCTCGTCTTCGCCTCCGATCAGTCCGGCCCCAGGTACGGCGTTGCCGCCGGGGTCAGCGTCGAGCAGGCCGCAGCGCGGGCGACGCTGCACGCCCTCAACCGGTTTCTGGCGACCCAGACGCTCCCGGCCCTGTCGGCCTGAACGCACCCCGATCTCCCCGGCGAGAGCGGAGGAGGTTGACCAGGACCGCGGCCACACCCACGCTCATGGCGAGGTCGCCGAAGGAGAGAACCTCCTCGGCCTTGGGCACGGGGATGATGTCGCCCAAAAACGTGAGCGTGTCCTGGCCGGTCTCCAGATGGCGCTTGGCGCCGAACTCGAGGCTGGGAATCGCGGCCCGCTCGACGATGCCGGCGGCCACGATCGCTCGCCCGCGTACGGGCATCCCGCCATTGGCGCCGATGACGGCCAGGTTCATGGCGATCCCGATCGCAACGACGCCCATGCCTGCGTGCTGGAGGTTGAGCACGCAGAACGCGATGAGGATCACGTAGCTGAGGAGGATGAGGCCCACCGCAGCCCCGTCGGTGTAGGCCGCCGCCCCCTGCACCACGACGCCGAGCACGAGCAGGGGCCAGAGCCGAAAGGACGCGTCCCCGAGGTTCGAGATGCGCCCCCGTCGCGCCAGCCCGATGATGACGCCTGCGACGATGGCCACGGCGATGAACACGGCGACCGACGGTAGACCATTAGCGTCCGCTGGCGTGGATGCCGAGGTGTTGGTCTCGATCGACGGGCCGGTGGCGACGGTGACGATCAACCGGCCGGAGCGCCGCAATGCGCTCTCGTGGTCGCTGATCGCCGACTTGCGCGAGCGCCTGGCTGGTCTCGCGACCGACGACGGCGTGCGGGTGGTCGTGCTCACCGGGGCCGGCGACCGCGCCTTCTGCGCCGGTGCTGATCTTGGCGGCATGGCCGACGGGAGCGGCTTTCTCGATCTCCACGAAGGTCGGGGCGGCCTCGCCTCCCTCTTCGTCGACCTCTGGGCGCTCGGCAAGCCGACCATCGCCAAGGTGCGCGGCTACGCCCTCGCCGGCGGCATGGGGTTGGCGTTGGCGTGCGACTTCGTCGTCGCGGCCGACGACGCCCAGTTCGGCACGCCTGAGATCGACGTCGGATTGTGGCCCTACATGATCACGGTCCCGATGATGCGCTCGATGCCGCCCAAGAAGGCGCTCGAGTTGATGCTCACCGGTCGTCGGGTCGATGCGGCCGAGGCCGAGCGCATCGGCTTCGTCAACCGAGTGGTCGCGGTGGCCGATCTCGACGCGGCCGTCGACGACTTGGCCGGCGTCTTGGCCAAGAAGTCGCCGGCCATCGTCAAGTTGGGACGAGATTCGTTCTACGAGGTCTGGGACAAGGCGGCCGCCGACGCCCTCGCCTACCTCCACCCGATGCTGACGGTCACGACCCTCACCGACGACGCCCAAGAGGGTCTGGCCGCCTTCGCCGAGAAGCGCCCGCCGAGGTGGACGGGGCGCTGAGCGCCGTAGGGTCGCCGTCATGAAGATCCGCATCGGGTACGGCCTCGGCACCGGCGCATCGGCCGGAGGCGGCCCCGGGTTCGCCGCCTTGGTGGACGGGTTGGAAGCGCAGGGATTCGATTCTCTCTGGCTCAGCGAACGCATCACCGGCGGAGCGATCGATCCGCTCATGGGCCTGGCCGTGGCCGCTGGGCGCACGAAGAAGCTCAAATTGGGCACCAGCGTGCTCGTCGTGCCCGGTCGATCGCCGGCGCTGCTGGCCAAGGAACTGGCCAGTCTCGATCACCTCTCCAATGGGCGCCTGCTTCCTGCCGTCGGTCTCGGCGTGCGCGATCAACGCGAGCACCAGGCCTTCGGTATCGAGCGCGGCGACCGGGCGTCGTGGTTCGACGAGGCCGTGCCGCTGCTGCGTCGCTTCTGGACCGGCGAACCAGTCGACCATCACGGCGAGCGATTCCACTACGAGGGCATCACGATCCGACCAACGCCGGTCCAGCAACCGCTCGAGATGTGGATGGGTGGCGCCGCGCCTCCCGAGCTTCGCCGTGTCGGCCGGCTGGGCGAAGGCTGGCTACCCAGTTTCACCACTCCGGCGGCGGCGGCTGCGGGACGCGTCATCGTCGAGGAGGCCGCGACAGTCGCCGAGCGTGCCATCGACGCCGAACACTGGGGAGCGCTGGTGATCTACTCCCTCGGCGACGCCCTGCCCGACCGCTTCGCGGCCCTGATCAAGGCCCGCACCCCCGACGCCGATCCCGCCGACGTGGTGCCGGCCGGACACGCCGCCGTCCGAGCTCACCTCCAGCGATTCGTCGACGTCGGCTTCTCCAAGTTCGTGCTCGTCCCAGCGGCCGAACCCGACGACTGGAACGTCGAGCTCGGCGCGCTCGCCTCGGAGGTACTCACCCTCCAGGTGTAACGGCATGCCTCGAGCTCTCGCACCGATTCAGCGGCCGGTGAGCTCGGCGATCGTCGCTTCGAGGAGGCGCCGCTCGCGGGCATCGTGACTCGACTTCAGAAGGCGCCGGAGCTCGGCCAGCCACGGGCCCAGGTCGACACCCATGTCGCGGTCGCGCTGGAGGAGGCGGAGTTGCAGCTCGACCTCGGTGTATCGGCAGACCACGACCGGGAGCCGCTCGGCCTTGGCCGAGGGGTAGTTGGTACCGGCCACGAGATCGTGGGGTTCGACCTTGAAGAGACCGGCCAACAAGGCGATGGTGCGCTCGCCCGGTGTCGACATCCCGGCCTCGAGATGCGAGACCGCCACCCGACTGACCCCGAGGCGGTCGGCGAGCTCCTGTTGGGTCCACCCGAGGTCGTTGCGCATCTGGGCCAGCCGCGTGCCGAGTGAGGGGAGGACCACGCTCAGAGCCTGACACCACGCCGCCGGGCGGGTCTGCCAACCCAGTTGGCAGACAAGCGGCCGCCGGGCCGGTAGAACGTCGCCATGCCCAAGCGCGCGCTCATCACCGGTGTCACCGGACAGGACGGTTCCTATCTGGCCGAACTCCTCTTGGAGAAGGGGTACGAGGTCATCGGGATGGTTCGGCGGTCGAGCACACTCAACTTCGAGCGGATCGCCCACATCCAGAACGACATCCAGATCGTGCCCGGGGACCTCCTCGACGAGGTTTCGATGATCCACATCCTGCGCGACCACCGGCCCGACGAGTTCTACAACCTGGCCGCTCAGTCGTTCGTGCAGACGTCGTGGAGCCAGGCCGTGCTCACCGGAGAGACCACGGCCCTGGGCGTCACTCGCACGCTCGACGCCATCCGCATCGTGGATCCGGCCATCCGCTTCTACCAGGCGTCGTCGAGCGAGATGTTCGGCAAAGTCGTCGAGGTCCCGCAGAAGGAGACGACGCCCTTCTATCCCCGCTCGCCGTACGGCGTGGCCAAGGTCTACGGCCACTGGATCACCGTCAACTACCGGGAGTCCTATGACCTCCACGCGTCCAGCGGCATGTTGTTCAACCACGAGTCGCCCCGCCGCGGCCTCGAGTTCGTCACCCGCAAGATCACCCACGCCGTTGCTCGCATCAAGCTCGGTCTCCAAGACCAGCTCCCGCTCGGCAACCTCGACGCCCAGCGCGACTGGGGCTTTGCCGGCGACTACGTCCGGGCCATGTGGCTGATGCTGCAACAGGACGCGCCCGACGACTTCGTGATCGCCACTGGCGAGACCCATTCGGTACGCGAGTTCTGCAAGATCGCCTTCGAGCAGGTGGGGCTGAGCTGGGAGGATTACGTCGTCCTCGACGAGCGGTTCATGCGCCCGGCCGAAGTCGATCTCCTCGTCGGCGACCCGTCCAAGGCGAAGAAGACCCTCGGTTGGGAGCTCGAGGTGGGCTTCGCCGAGTTGGTGCGCCGGATGGTCGAAGCCGATCTTGACGTCGTCGAGCGACTCAAGGCCGACGCCGCCCGCTGAGCGGGTCGCCAGCCATGATCGAACTCGAGGTCACGGACCGCATCGCCCTCATCGCCCTCAACCGACCCGAGCGACGCAACGCCGTCGACACCCAGGCCTGCGTTGATCTGGCCGCCGCCATCGACGAATCGGTGGCAAAGGGGGCTCGGTCGATCGTGCTCGCCGGTCGCGGCACCAACTTCTGCTCCGGCGCCGACCTCTCCGGGGTCGAGTCCGACGGGTTCGTCGACACGCTCTACCGCACGTTGGCGCGCCTTCGAGAGGTGCCGGTGTGCACGATCGCCGCCGTCCACGGCGCCGCGCTCGGCGCCGGGACACAATTGGCCATCGCCTGCGACCTCCGCGTCGTTGCGCCCGACGCCCGTTTCGGCATTCCGGCGGCCAAGCTCGGTCTGATGACCGACCATTGGACGGCCCAGCGCCTCGCCGGACTCGCCGGCCCGGGTCCGGCCCGCGCCGTGCTGCTCGCCTGCGAGGAAATCGATGCGCCCACCGCCCTCGGCCTCGGCCTGGCCAATCGAGCCGGCGATCTCGACGCCGCCATGGAGTGGGCCGCAGTCATCGCCGGGCTCGCGCCGATGACGATCGCGGGCCACAAGTTGGCCCTCAACCGACTCGAACCGACCCTCGATGACCCCGATGTCGAGGCCGCCTTCCGGGCCGCGTGGGCCAGCGACGACCTGGCCGAGGGGCAGCGAGCCCGGGCCGAGAAGCGCGCCCCCGACTTCCAGGGCCGATGACCGGCGACCGCTGATGGGAACGTTCGTTCTCGCAGTGGCCGGCGGCATGCTGTCGTTCCTCTCGCCCTGCGTTCTGCCGCTGGTGCCCGGCTACCTCTCGCTGATGTCGGGCGTCAGCGTGAGCCAGCTGGCGACGGCGCGCGGCGACGAGACCCGCCGCCTGCTTCGTTCGACGCTGCTGTTCGTCGCTGGCTTCACGCTCGTGTTCACGCTCCTTGGCGCCGGCGCCAGTGCGGTGGGCCAGAGTCTCCTTCGCCACCAGCAGGGCCTCAACCAGGCTGCCGGCATCCTCACCATCGTCATGGGCCTGTTCATCGCCGGGGTGGTCACGCCGGCCACGCTGCAGCGCGAGCGTCGCTTCCACGTGCTGCCCTCGTCGCTGGGACTCTTCGCCCCGCCGCTCATGGGCATGGCGTTCGCCTTCGGTTGGACGCCGTGCATCGGCCCGATCCTGTCGGTCGTGCTCAGCACGGCGGCCACGCAGCGGACTCAGGCCCGCGGGATCGGCCTGTTGTTGGCCTATTCGATCGGTCTTGGAATTCCCTTCGTCGCCGCCGGGCTGGCGTTCGGGCGCTTGACCGGCGTCTTCAACTGGGTGAAGAGGCACTTCCGGCTCATCAACCTGGTGTCGGGGACGTTTCTCGTCGCGTTCGGCATCTTGTTGCTCACCAACCGCCTGGGTCAGATGTCGGGTGCCATCCAGCGGTTCATGGTGGACATCGGCCTCGGCCGGTTGGCCAACATCTAGTTACACATTGGCCGGCAGCAGGCGGGCGAAGTTCTCGAAGAACACGAAGAGCACGACGAGGAACACCGGGGTTCCCATCGCGTACGCCGTGACCTTGCCCCACCGCTTCGACAGGGCCCAGGTGACGAGCCAGACCAACGCCGCCAGGAGGCCCCACAAGATGGCGGGAAGGTTGGACGCGGTGCCGCCCGACACGCTCGGCTCGTCGAGCGTGGGGGCCGTCACGTCGTCGCCGGGCAGGTCATCGGACGACGACGCGGGCGGGGCGGCGGCGGCGGGCGGCGCCGGGGCGGGTTGTTCGACCAACTCGCTCACGATGATGAGTCGCTGGGCGGCGCTGAAGCGCGGATTGCAGGTCGTCAGGGTGAGGAGGTTGCGGTCGCTGGGCAACAGCACGTCGTTCTGACTCGGCTTCACGATCTTTTTCTCCCGCACCTCGTAGGTGAACTCGCCTTGGCGGGTCGTGACCTGGATCTTGTCGCCTGGCTCGAGTTCGTCGGTGCGGAAGAACGGTGCGCCGTAGGTGGTGCGGTGGCCGGCAATGGCGGCGTTACCGGGTTGGCCGGGGAGGGGCGTGGAGGGGTAGTGGCCGGGTCCTTGTTTGAGTGCGCTGATGCTGACGCCCTCGACCACCGCCTTCTCGACGTCGATCTTGGGGATGCGGATGATGGCGATGGCCTCGCCCGTGGGTGTGGGCGGGGCTGCCGGCGCCGTGGTGGTCGACGCCGACGGGTCGGCTGGCTCGGTCGGCTCGGCGCCGGTCGTCGTCGTCGTGAGCGCGGGGCCCTCGATGGCGTCGAGGAAGTCCGACCGCAACCGGTCCTGGCTCCGGGACTCGGCCAGGCCTGTACCCCACAACTGGTACGACACGAAGAGCAGGATCAAGACGCCGGACGCGATGCAGACGCGACCGATCCCGGCGATGATCCTACGGACGTCCATCAGGGTGTCGAGGGTAGTGGCCCGGTCGTCCACGGTCGGGCCGCCTGGTCGCCGTCGCCTGGTAGTTGCGAGCAAGCCGGCCGTACGATGGGTCACTCCATGGCGCCCGCCGTCCGTCTGTCCCGAGCCGTTGTCCTGCTCGGCCGGTTTCCCGCTCTCGCCGGTGCCGACCTCCTCGTCGAACGAGGAGAGATCGTGCATCTGTCAGGGCCCAATGGGGCCGGCAAGAGCACCCTTCTGCCGCGCCTGCGCCGGGCTGCTCGGCGTCGTCGACGGCGAGGCCGAGGTGCTCGGCCACGATCTCCGCCGAGACCGGCGCTCGCTCCGGCGCCAGATCGGTCTCCTCGGCCACACGAGCTTTCTCTACGAGGAGCTGTCGATCATCGACAACCTGCGTTTCGCCGTGCGGGCGGCGGGGGTCGATGCCGGCGCGGTGGCGCCCACGCTCGAGCGCCTCGGACTCGACGGGAGGCTGGGCGAGGTCGACGTCGCCCGCCTGTCGGCCGGGCAACGCCGTCGGGCCGCTCTTGCCGTGCTCATCGCCCGCCGTCCGGAACTGTGGCTCCTCGACGAGCCCCACGCCGGGCTTGACGCCGCCGGCCGCGATCTGGTCGACGCTGTGGTGACCGAGGTGGCGGCGGCCGGAGCCACCGTCGTGTTCGCCTCCCACGAACTCGACCGGGCGTCGGCCCTCGCCCAGCGCCAGCTCACCGTCGTCGGTGGCCAGGTACACGAAACCCAGCCCTTCTCCGCCCGTCTGGTCGGGGCCGGATGATGCTCCGCGACGCGGCGTTGGTGGCCGGCAAAGACCTCCGGATCGAGGCCCGGCTCGCGGGTGGCGCTCAATCAGGTCGCGCCCTTCGCCGTACTCGTACTCGTGCTCTTCGCGTTCGCCCTCGACCCCGACCGCGGCATCCTCACCCGCGCCGCCGCCGGCTTGTTCTGGTTGGCGGTCACGTTCAGCGCTCTGCTTGCCATTCAGCGCAGCTTCGCCATCGAGGCGGCCGACGGGGCCCGCGACGGTCTCCGTTTGAGCGGCCTCGACCCGGCCGGCATCTTCCTGGGTAAAGCCGGCGCCGTCGCCGTCGAGTTGCTGGCCCTCGAGGTATTGCTCGGTGCCGGCGTCGTCTTGCTCTACGACGTCGCCCTCTCGGGCGCCGTGCTGCTGGCATCGACGTGTGTGGCCGCCACCCTCGGGTTGGCCGCCGCCGGGACGGTCTACGGGGTGCTCGCCGCCGGCGTTCGCGTGCGAGAGACGTTGTTGCCTCTGTTGTTGTTGCCCATCGCCGCGCCGGTCGTCCTCGCCGCCACTCGGGCCACCGAGGCCGCTCTCGGCCAGTCGGCCGACAGTGGATGGCCGTGGGTCCGGTTGCTGGGCGTGTTCGCTGTGATCTACGCCGCCGTCGGCACGCTCGCCTTCGGGCCCCTCCTGGAGGACGGATGACTACCAAGAGTCGCTTGGCCACGGGCCTGCTCGGCATCGCCGCCGGCGTGAGCCTCGTGACCACGCTCGTGCTCGGCCTTCGCCTCCCGCCGACCCAGGAGCAGAACGAGTACGCCCGCCTGATCGCCATCCACCCCGCCATCGCCTGGACGGCCTACGTCGCGTTCGGAGTCATGGCCGTGGCCAGCCTCCTGTGGCTCATCCCCGCCACGCGGTCGCGCCGATGGGATCGGCTGGCGGCAGCATCGGCCGAGGTCGGCGTGCTCTTCACGGCGCTCATGCTCGTGACGGGCTCGATCTGGGGCCGACCCACCTGGGGAGTGTGGTGGGTGTGGGACGCCCGCCTGACGCTGTCGGCGCTGATGCTCGCCCTGCTGCTCGGCTACACCGCCCTGCGACGGGTGTCGGTCGACGTCGAACGTCGGGCGATGGTGAGCGCCGTCGCCGCCCTTTCCTCCGTCGTCGTGATTCCCGTCAACCACTTCGCCGTCACGTGGTGGCGGACGCTGCACCAGGGGAGATCGCTGGCCAACGTGTCGCCATCGAGCGAGCTCGACGGCGAGTACATCGCCGTGATGTTGGTCGGGTTCGTGGCCATGACCCTGGTCTATGCGTGGCTCGTGGCGCAGCGCTTCCAGGTCGAAGCCCTCGGCCGAGCAACTCGACGAGGGCGGCTTGGCCGATGCCGATTGCCGAGCGGCACCGCGAAGGGCGAGGTGTTCGCCTGATGTCCTACGTCTATGCCGGTTACGGCATCACGCTGGCCAGCATCGGTGGGTATGCACTTCGGGTCGTCCTCCGCGCTCGCACACTCCGCCGCCGACTAGAGGTTGGTCCCCGATGACCACCGCAGTTCCCTCCGCCCCCCGAGTGCGCCCCGCCAAGACGGGGGCCTCCCGCGCCCGCATCGCCATCGTTGTCGTCGTCATCCTCGGTGCCATCGGCTTTCTCGTCTTCAAGGGGTTGGGCGACGCAACGGTGTACTTCAAGACGGCGGACGAAGCCGTCGCCCAGAAAGCCCAACTCGGTGACCATCGGTTCCGGGTCGAAGGCGCGGTGGTCACGGGTTCTGTCCGCCAGACGGGTGACTCGGTCGACTTCGAGATCATCAGCGCCGGCGTCGTCGTTCCGGTCGTGCACCGCGGCGACCCGCCCGAACTGTTCAAGCCCGGAATCCCCGTCGTGCTCGAGGGCCGGTGGGAAGGTGAGGTGTACGCCAGCGACCGGATCATGGTCAAGCACACGAGCGAGTATCGCGAGCAGAACCCCGACCGCGTGGACGAGTACGTCGGGAAGAGCGGGGCCGGCAACACATGACGCCGGCAATCTTGGGCCAGGCCGCCGTCGTGCTCGGCTTCCTGGCCGCCGTGACCGGCGCGCTCACGCTCGCGGTCGGACTCGGCCGTGATCGGCCCGTCCTGCGGGCGTCGGCCGGCCGGTTCACCTGGATGGTGGCGGCGGCGGCGATGGCCGCCGTCGGCGTCATGGAGCGCGGCGCTGCTGACCAACGACTTCTCGCTGGAGTTCGTGGCCCAGCACTCGGCCCGAGCAACTCCGCTGCTCTACAAGGTGGCGACGATGTGGTCGGCGCTCGAGGGTTCGATCCTGCTGTGGGGCTTCGTGCTGGCCGGCTACCTCGCCGTGGTGACGGTCGAGTTCCGCGATCGGGCCACCGACCCGCTGGTCGGCTGGGCCTTGCTCACCGCCTTCGTCGTCGCGGCCTTCTTCTTCGGGCTTGATGATCGGACCGGCCAACCCGTTCCGGGCCGTGGTCGGCGCCATCCCGGCCGACGGTCCGGGGCCGAACCCGCTGCTGCAGAACCACCCGCTGATGGCGATCCACCCGCCGATGCTCTACCTCGGGTACGTCGGGTTCACCGTCCCGTTCGCCTTCGCCGTCGCCGCGCTGGTCACGGGTCGGCTCGGCGAGGGGTGGCTGGTGGAGACCCGCCGGTGGACCCTCTTCGCCTGGGGCTTCCTCTCCGTCGGCATCGTCCTCGGCGCGTGGTGGAGCTACGAGGTGCTCGGGTGGGGCGGGTTCTGGGCGTGGGACCCGGTCGAGAACGCGTCGTTCCTGCCGTGGCTGACCGGCACCGCCTACCTCCACTCGGTGATGGTGCAGGAGCGTCGGGGGATGCTCCGGGTCTGGAACCTGTCGCTGCTGGTGGCAACGTTCAGCCTGACGATCCTCGGCACGTTCCTGACCCGGTCGGGCGTGCTCGACTCCGTCCACGCCTTCACCGAGTCGCCGATCGGTCCCGCCGATCCTGGTGTTCTTCGGCGTGACCGTCATCGTGTGCATCGGGTTGATCGGTTGGCGGGGCGACACGCTCCGTTCGCCCGGATCGATCGACTCTCCGCTGTCGCGCGAGGGTGCCTTCCTGGCCAACAACGTGCTGTTCGCCGCCTTCGCCTTCATCGTGCTGCTCGGCACTGTCTTCCCGCTCATCGTCGAGGCCGTCAACGGCAACCGCATCTCCGTGGGCCGCCCGTACTTCGACCGCATGACGATGCCCATCGGGCTGTCGCTGCTCTTCCTGATGGCCATCGCCCCGGTGCTGCCATGGCGCAAGGCCTCGGGTGAGCTGCTGCGCCAGCGACTGCTGTGGCCGGCGTGGGTCGGGCTGGCTTGCATCGTCGCCTCGGTGGCGTCGGCGCCCGGGGCCTCGCGCCCCTGGTCGCCTTCGGGCTCGGCGGGTTCGCGGCGGGCTCGGCGCTACGGCAACTGGTCGTCGCGACCAGGCGTCAGGGCTGGGCCGGCCTCGTCGGCCGCACCAACGGCGGGCATGGTCGTGCACCTCGGGGTGATCCTCATCGGAGTGGCCTTCGCGGCCAGCGCGGCATACGGGCAACGCGGCCGAGGTGCGACTCCGACCCGGGCAGGCGGGCCCGGTCGTCGGACACCGGATCAGCTACGAGGGGTCGGCCCAGGTGCGTCACCTGAACCGCACCTCGATCGAAGCCCGGGTGCGGATCGACGGCGGTGACCCATCTACCGCACCGTCGATCTCGAACTACCCCTTCGCCACCCAGACCATCGGCACCCCGTCGGTGCGTACCGGGCTCCGAGAGGACGTGTACCTGACCCTCGTGGTCGCCCCCCGCCAGACCGGCGGCGTCGCCGTCATCGGTGTCAACGTCCAGCCGCTCGTCGTCTGGTTGTGGATCGGGGGAGGGTTCATCGCCCTCGGGACCTTGATGTCGGCGCTGCCTGGCCGCCGGCGCGATCCGATGCGACCGGTGTCCGAGCCTGTCCCAGTCGACGTCGCGCCGAGCGAGCCGGCCACGCCGGCCACACCGGTTCCTGGTCCGGTCGGCGCGTCAGGCCCCGCGGTGAGCGTCACCACCGAGGACCCGACCGTTACCAACCCGCCGGCGCGCCGCCCGGGGACGGCACGCTGGGTCGCCGTCGCCGTCGCTGTCGTGATGGTCGCATTCTTGGTGGTGCTGGCCACGAGGAAATCGGCCGAGTCGGTGGCGGCCGAGAGTCCGCTGCTGGGGCGGCCCGCGCCGGAGGTGATCGGAACCGGACTCGACGGCCGGACGGTGCGCCTCTCGGAGTTCCGAGGTCGCTACGTGCTCTTGAACTTCTTCGCCAGTTGGTGTGTGCCCTGCGCCCGCGAGCACGACGACCTGCTGACTTTTCAGAGCCTCCACGCCGGAGCGGGAGACGCCACCGTGCTCGCCGTCCTCTTCGACGACCAGGCGGCCGACGCCAAGCGGTTCTTCGCCGAGCGGGGCGGTGACTGGCCGGTCATCACCGACGCGCAGGGCAAGGTGAGTCTCGACTTCGGTGTTCGCGGTCCGCCCGAGTCGTTCCTGATCTCGCCCGACGGCATCGTGTTGAGCCGCGTGATCGGTGAGGTCGACGCCCGGCGACTCGAAGTTTTGTTGCAATCGGCCAAAGGCCTCGACGAGTCGCCGCCGGAGACCAAGCCATGACAAGCCGCGTGTCGTGGGCGGCGTTGGTCGTCGTGTTGCTCGGTGCCCTTTGGATCGGGGTCGCCGGCGATCGAGCACCGACCACGGAGTCAGGGAGGGTCAAGGAGATCGCGGCGGAGATCCGGTGCCCGACCTGTGCAGGACTGTCGGCGGCCGAGAGCGACGCCGCCGCCGCCCAGGCCGTCCGCGACGAGATCCGCACCAGACTCCGGGCGGGCCAGGATCAAGCCCAGATCGAGGAGTACTTCGTCGGGCGCTTCGGTCCGTCGATCCTGCTCCGACCCGAGGGGACGGGTGTGGCCGGCCTGGTGTGGGCCCTGCCCGTCGCGGCCGGCCTCGCTGCGGGAGCAGGGCTGGTGTTCGCATTCCGTCGCTGGCGGCGGGAGCGCGAACTGCTCGGCGGACCGACCGAGGAAGATCGCCTGATCGTGGCCAGGGCGCTCGAGGAGGACTCGCGATGACCGACCTCGACACCGGCGACGGCGAGGATCGCGACTTCCTCCTTCGTTCGATCCGTGATCTCGACGCCGAACACGCGGCCGGCGATCTCGACGACGACGACTATCGCAAGCTGCGCGATCAGTACACCGCGCGTGCCTGCCGCCGCGCTCCGGGGTGCGCCAGCGGTGGAGCCCGACGACGCCCCGAGGCCGGCGGCGTCCGCGCGTCGATCGCCGCCGAGCCGGCGAGTTCGATCCTTTGCTCTGGTGGTGGTGCTGGCGATGGTGGCCGCCCTCGCGGGATACGCCGTGGCCAAGGGGTCGGGCGATCGGTTGGCAACCGACGAGGCCAGCGGTTCCATCACCGAGGGCACCACTGACCGCATCACCAAAGCGCAGGTCCTCGTCAGCGAGGGCAAGGTGCTCGAGGCGGTCAAGATCTACGACGATCTGCTGGCCGACGATCCCCAGAACCCGGTGGCGCTTGCCCAGCGGGGCTGGCTCATCAGCCGCGTCGACGCCGGCCTCGTCGACTCGGGCCTCGCCAGCATCGACAAGGCCATCGCCGTGGAGCCGACGTATCCCGACGCGTATTTCTTCCGCGGAATGATCCTTTGGCGATCCAAGGGCCAACCCGCGGCCGCCGTCGAAGCCTTTCAGCGCGGTATCGACGCCAAGCCGCCCGCAGACCTCCTGTCGACCTTCGAGCAGGTGAAGGCGTTGGCCCAAGCCGAGGTTGACGGCACCGCGTCGTCGTCGTCGTCCACGACCTCTGCGCCCTGATCAGAGCGATCCGCCGCTCGACCCACGGCTTTTCGTACGCTTTCTGGCATGGACGCGATCGATCGACTGGTTCAAGATCAGCGAGCGGGGATCCGACGTCCGCACCGAGCTTCGGGGCGGTTTGGCCACGTTCTTCACGATGGCTTACATCGTGGTGCTCAACCCGATCATCCTCTCGAGCGCCAAGGACGTGAACGGGGTCAGCCTCGACTTCGCGCAGCTCACGACCGTCACCGCGCTCGTCGCCGCCGTCATGACGTTGTTGATGGGCGTCGTCGGTCGCTACCCCTTCGCCATCGCCGCCGGCCTCGGGCTCAACGGGGTGGTCGCCTTCCAGTTGGCGTCGGTGATGTCGTGGCCGGCGGCGATGGGGGTCGTGGTGCTCGAAGGATTGGCCATCACCGTGCTGGTGCTCACCGGCTTCCGGGCTGCCGTATTCGAAGCCATCCCCCTGCCGCTGAAGCAGGCGATCTCGGTCGGCATCGGCCTGTTCATCGCGCTCATCGGCTTCGTCGATGCCGGGTTCGTGCGCCGTACAGAGGTCGGACCTGTGCCCGTCGGTCTTGGGATCGGCGGACGGCTGCTCGGGTGGCCGACGCTGGTGTTCGCCGTCGGCCTGCTGCTCACCGCCGTGCTCGTCGCCCGGAAGGTTCGGGGTGCCATCCTCATCGGCATCGTCGGCTCGACCGTCTTCGCCATGGTGATCCAGGCCATCTTCGACGTCGCCCCCCAGTTCGGGCCTGACGGCAAGTTCAACCCACGTGGATGGGGTCTCAACGTTCCCGAGTTCCCGTCGAAGGTGTTCGCCGCGCCCGACTTCGGACTGGTCGGCCAGTTCTCGCTCGGCGGGTCGTTCGCCAAGGTCGGAGTGATCGCCGCGCTGCTCTTCATCTTCACGCTGATGCTGGCCGACTTCTTCGACACCATGGGCACCGTCGTCGGGGTGGGGGCCGAAGCCGGACTGCTCGACGACGACGGCCGACTCCCCGGGGTGCAACAGGTGCTCTTGGTCGACTCGCTGGCCGCCGTCGCCGGCGGCATGGCATCGGCCTCGTCGAACACCGCCTACATCGAGTCGGCCGCCGGGGTGGCCGACGGCGCTCGCACCGGCCTGGCCAACGTGGTCACCGGCGCGATGTTCCTGGTGGCACTCTTCGTTGCGCCACTCGTGTCGATCGTGCCCTATGAGGCGGCAGCGCCGGCTCTGGTCGTGGTCGGCTTCTTGTTGATGACCCAGGTCCAACACATCCCGTGGGACGACTACGACCTCGCCATTCCCGCGTTCTTGACCATCATCTTGATGCCCTTCACGTATTCGATCACCAACGGCATCGGGGCCGGCTTCATCTCGTACGCCGTCATCAAGATGGCGCGCGGACGGATCCGCGACCTGCATCCGCTGCTGTTGCTCATCGCCGCGCTGTTCGTCGTCTACTTCGCCATCGATCTCGTGGAGCGGGCCCTCGGGGTCTGACGTCCGACGACGCATAGCGGGCGAGCGCTCGTAGCCTCACCTGCGTGATCGAGTTGACCGGAAAGACGGCCAAGAACCTCCGCGCCTGGAACGCCGGGCTGGCCCTGCTCCACGCTGGGCAGGCGGTGGTCGTACTCGTCCTCGCCAGCGACTTTGCCATCGCCGTGACCAGCACGCCGCCCACCGGCCCTCCGGGCACGAAGGCGCCGGCAGCCCAGACACTCGTCGACGTCCGCATCGGCGCCGCCGTTGCGCTGTTCCTCGCGCTCGCCGCCGTCGACCACTTCGTCACGGCCACGCTTGTCCGCTCGACCTACGAATCCGATCTGCGGCGCGGCATCAATCGCTTCCGATGGGTCGAGTATTCGGTCAGCGCCACCGTGATGGTGTTGCTGATCGCGGCGTACTCGGGGATCACCGAGGTCACGGCACTGATCGCCATCGCCGGGGCCAATGTCGCCATGATCCTGTTCGGGTGGCTGCAGGAGCGGTGCAATCCACCCGATCGGACCGAAACCATGATGTTGCCGTTCTGGTTCGGCGTGCTCGCTGGGGTCGCGCCCTGGATCGCCATCTGGTTCAACGTCGTGAGCGCCGACACCGTGCCCGGATTCGTCTACGGGATCGTCGTCGTCGAGTCGATCCTGTTCTTCAGCTTCGGCCTCACCCAGTGGCTCCAGTACCGGCGGGTCGGTCCGTGGTCGCGGTACTTGGTCGGCGAGAAGACCTACCTGGTGTTGAGCCTCGTCGCCAAGTCGCTGTTGGCCTGGCTGATCTTCGGAGGCTCGCTGGTGCCGGGGTCGTGAACCCGTGGGCCGTGGTCAGAGCACGAAGGCGCGGAGCCCAGCTGCCACCGCAGCGCCACCTATGACGCAAAGGGCGAATGGCGCACGGCGTACTGCGAGGACGACGGCGGCGGCCACCCCGGCGGCTTTGGCGCCGAGTTGGGGCACGCCGCCGGGCCCGGCCAACTCGACGTAGATCAACGCCGCCAACAGCGCCGGGGCCAGGCCGGCCAAGCGGTGCGTCAGCCAGTCGGGCAACTCGGGTAAGAGTGCGCCCGCCCCCTTGAGGACGATGGTGGCGGCGGCCAATCCGACGACGACGATCACTTCGTCGCCGCCAATCCCGCCACGGCTGCGCCGGCGAGCGCGATGCCGGGCGAGGTGAACGGCAACAGCACCGCAGCGACGGCGAGTCCGGCGATGGCGGACCGGACGAGGCCGGCCCGATCGAGCATCGGCCACAGCAGGGCGACGAAGAGAGCAGGAAACGCCGCGTCGAGACCGAACCGCGCCGGGTCGCCGACCACGGGTCCGAGCACGGCACCGATAGCCGAACCGCCGACCCAACCCAGCCAGAGCGCGGCGCCGGCGCCGACGAGCACCGAGGGGTCGGGTCGGCCCGGAGGCCCGGCGGCGGCCGCCAACGCGTAGCTCTCGTCGACCACGAGTTGGGCGAGGAAGAACCGCCGCCACCGGCCGCCGGGGAGTACCCGGGCTGCGCCAGCGCCGGTGGCGAGGTAGCGGGCGTTGAGGAGTGCCCCGGACAACACCGCGGCCGCGGGTGCGCCGCCGGCACCGAGGATCGAGATGGCGGCGAATTGACTCGAACCGGCGAACACCGTGGCCGACATCAACACGGTTTCCCACGCCGGCAGCCCGGCGGCATCGGCAAGGACGCCGTAGGAGACACCGAAGATGGTCACCGCCAACACCACCGGAGCCGCCGAAGTCCAACGTCGGTCGACCGCCCGCGGCGACGTGCTCACGTGGCGATGCTACGGAACGTGGAACCGTACGCTGGTCGCCGTGGGCTTCTTCGACCGCAACCGCAAAGACCTCGAGCAGCGGGGCATCGACCCCTCCCGACTTCCTCCCGGGCAGTACTTCACCGATCGATTTCCCGTGCTCCACGCCGGGAGCGTCCCCGACTACGGCGACCTCTCGGGGTGGGATTTCAGCATCGCCGGGCTGGTCGATGCGCCGGTGACCCTGACGTGGGCCGAGTTCCGCGACCTGCCCTCCGTCGATGTCGTCACCGACATCCACTGCGTCACGAAGTGGTCGAAGTTCGACACGGCCTGGCGGGGTGTGCCGTTCGACGCCGTGCTCGACTTGGTCGATGTGCGAGACGAGGCCACCCACCTCCTCTGCCACAGTGAGTTCGGATTCACGGCCAATGTGCCCCTCGCCGACGTCATCGGTGTCGAGGAGGTTCGGGGCCGAGAGCAGCCGAAGGCGTTGCTCGCCTACGAGTACGACGGGCGTCCCCTCGACCCCGACCACGGCTACCCGCTGCGCTTCTTCGTGCCTCACCTGTACTTCTGGAAGTCGGCCAAGTGGCTGCGGGCCCTCGAGTTCCTGGCTGCCGATCAGCCCGGCTTCTGGGAGCGGAACGGCTACCACATGTACGGCGACCCATTCCTGCGAGCAGCGCCACTGGGGCGACTGAGCGCGCGAAGTCAACGCAGCGAGCGGAGACGCTCGACGACGCCCGGGAAGGCAGCGACGAACGTGGCGACGTCGTCGTCGTTCGTGTTCCACCCGACCGAGAGACGGAGCGAACGCTCGGCCTCGACGCCCATGGCCGCCAGCACGGGACTCGGTTCGAGCGACTCCGACGAACACGCGCTCCCCGAGTGGGCGGCGACTCCCGCTTGGTCGAGACCGAGGAGCACGGCCTCGGACTCGACGCCCTCGACGCCCACGCACACGATGTGGGGCACGCGGTCGTCGGCGGCGCCGTAGCGGACCACCCCGTCGACGCCGAGGGCGGCGGCCGCCAGTGATGTCGTGCGAGTCCGGTCGTCATCGGCGCTGGCCGAAAGAGCCTCGCCGGCCAGACGAGCGGCGACGCCGAACCCCACGGCGGCGGGCACGTTCTCGAGTCCGCCGCGACGAGCCCGCTCCTGGTCGCCGCCGAGGATGAACGGGTCGAGTCCGAAGGCCGCGTCGAACCAGCAGCGCCGCCGATGCCCTTGGGGCCACCAAGCTTGTGGGCGGTGATCGACATGAGATCGGCGCCGAGTGCGTCGAAGGCGATCGGCGTCGTGGCCGACGGCCGTTGCCGCGTCGACGTGCACGAGCACGCCGCGCGCCCGGCATCCGGCGACGACATCAGCCACCGGCTGGCGGGTGCCGACCTCGTGGTTGGCCCACTGCAGGTGGGCGAGAGCAGTCGGGCGACTCGTCGACCGCAGCGAGGAACTCCTCGGGGTCGACCCGGCCCGTGCTGTCGACGCCGACGGTCACGAGATGGTGGCGGCGGCTACGACTCGAGGACGGCTGAATGCTCGACGGCCGAGGCGACGATCCGCGCCGGTCCGGATGACTCGTGTCGGAGGGCGGCACCGAAGGTCGCAGCATTGATGGCTTCGGTGGCCCCGCTGGTGAAGACCACCTCCCGAGGCCGGGCGCCCACCAGCCACGCCACCTCCTCGCGTGCGTGTTCGAGCGCCACCCTCGCCATGCGGCCTTCGGTGTGGACTCGTCCGGGGTCGGCGGCGCCGTCGCCCGCCATCCACGCCACCATCGCCTCGATCACCTCGGGGCGGGCCGGTGACGTCGACGCGTGGTCGAGGTAGGCCCGGCCGGCGGTCAAATGACGGTGACGCAGGCGGCATCGCCGAAGGCCCGCGACGACTCGGTGGCCGGCATCGTGTCGCCGTAGAGACCGGCGAGCATGCCCCGCACCATGCCTCGGTCGATGCTGCAGATGACGGGGTGCTCGTGGGCGGTGGCGCCGAACGGGCAGTGCTCGTTGATGATGGCCAGCGACCCGTTGCCCCGAGCCTCGGCATGTGCGGCGAACCCGTGGGCGGTGAGGGCGTCGGCGACCGCCTGCATCGCCGCCTTCCGTGACCGGGCGCCGTCGGTGGGTGACATCGCCGCGGCGATGGACCGTCCGTACTCCTCGCCCACCTCTTCGGCCAGGGCCTGGGCCTCGTCGACCGGGAGGCGGGCGAGGGTCTTGCCGAACAGGGTGACGATCAGGTCGTCGCGGCGGGCCGGGAAGATCGATCGAGTCCTTGGCCGACACCCGGTAGCGCTTGGACGGGCCGACCGGCGCCGCCGTGGTCGGGGCGGGCCACGTGCGACGTCGAGGTAGCCACCGGCGGCCAACTTGTCGAGGTGGTGGCGGGCGACGTTGGGGTGGAGGGAGAACGCGCTCGGCCACCTCGCCGGCGGTGACGCCGGCGTCGGCAGCCCCGGGCGACGAGGTAGATCTCGCGACGGGTCGGGTCGCCGAAGGCGGACGTGACCGCAGCGACCATGGCGCTGAAGTCGTCCCCCGCAAGGGGTACCGGAGCCACGTCGGTAATATTACCTACGGTCATAGGGGAAATCCCCCCGACCCCGTTCTGGAGCCAGCCCTATGCCCGTCACCCGAGAGCAGGTCCTCGAGGCCCTGCGGCCCGTCCAGGACCCCGAACTGCACCGCAGCATCGTCGACCTCGACATGGTCCGCGACATCACCATCGACGGCGGCACGGTCACCGTGCTCATCGCGTTGACGGTCGCCGGCTGCCCCCTGCGGGCGGAGATCACGAGCCGGGTGACCGGCGCCGTGCAGCCCCTCGACGGCGTCGAGCGGGTGGTCGTCGACATGACGGTGATGACCGACGACGAGCGGGCCGCCCTCAAGGTCAAGCTCGGTCAGGGCGGCGGCAGCCACGCCGGCCACGACCACGCCGGCCACGACCATGGCGGGCAGCCCGCCGCCCGCAAGGTCATCCCCTTCAACGAGCCCGGGGTCGAAGACCCGCGTGCTCGGCATCGCCTCGGGCAAGGGCGGGGTCGGCAAGTCGTCCGTCACCGTGAACCTCGGACTGGCGCTGGCCAAGCAGGGCTACGAGGTCGCGCTGTTCGACGCCGACGTCTACGGCTTCTCGATCCCGAAGATGCTCGGCATCGACCAGGACCCGGTCGTCATCGACGGGATGATCGTCCCGCCCGTCGCCTTCGGCGTGAAGGCGTTCTCGATGGGGTTCCTCGTCGAGGAGGACCAGCCCGTCATCTGGCGTGGCCCGATGCTCCACAAGTACCTCGAGCAGTTCCTCACCGACGTCTACTGGGGCGAGCCCGACTTCCTCCTCGTCGACATGCCGCCCGGCACCGGCGACATCGCCATCTCCATGGCGCAGTACCTGCCCCGGGCCGAGATCTACGTGGTCACGACGCCGCAGCCGGCGGCGCAGCGGGTCGCGCAGCGGTCCGCCTTCATGGCGGCCAAGGTGAACCTCAAGGTCCACGGCGTGATCGAGAACATGAGCTGGTTCACCGGCGACGACGGCAAGCGCTACGAGCTCTTCGGCGCCGGCGGCGGCCAGCTCCTCGCCGACAAGCTCGACGTGCCGTTGGCCGGTCAGGTCCCGCTCGTGCCGGCCCTCCGCGAGGGCGGCGACGACGGCTTCCCGGTGGTGGCCGCCGATCCGGGCGGTGAGGTCGCCTCGGCCTTCGCCGCGCTCGCCGACTTCGTCGTGTCGAATGCGCCGAAGCAGATCTATCGCCCGGAGCTTACGATCCGCTGACCTCGCGCCGTCGCGGTGGCCGCAACGGCGGCCGCATCCGCCACAGCAACGGAGCGGGGCGACCACTTCGGCCACACCAACGGGACGGGCGCGGCGCTACGACAAGCGCGTTGGGGTGGCTGATCCGGTCGTTCAAGCGCGTTGCGGTGGCCGAAACGGCGGCCGCATCGGCCACACCAACGGAGTGCGGCGACTACTTCGGCCACGACAACGCACACGCCCAGGCGCTAGGACAGGCGGGTCAGTGCGGCGGCGAGGACGGTGGCAAGGGCGGTGAGAATGGCGGCCCGCCGGGCCGGGGCGGGGGCGGCTGCGGCCCAGAGCGCGGCGGCCACGGCGAGCACGGTGAACATGGGCGCCAGCACGTCGGCGTCACTGGGCGTGGTCGCCCACGAGGCGAAGCCGGCGGCGAACCCGCCGATCCCGACGACACCCGCCATCGTCCAGCGCACGGGCGCCCACAACCGGCGCAGGGCGCCGTCGGCGAACCGGGTAGCGAGCGCGCCGGTCAATACGAAGTCCCCGAGGAGGAACGGGAGCGCGACGAACCCGAACGGCCCTGCCCCCGAGCGCGACAACAGCGCGAGGACGGCCACGTTCGCCACCGTGACGACGAGCGTCGTCCACCCGCGGCCAAAGGGAGCGCTGGTCACGACGTCCATCTTCGCCGCCGGCGCCGTACCCTCGGTGACATGTCCACCGTCGAAGACGCGCCGCTGGTCGATCAGGCGGTCGCTCCGGCTGAGGGCACGCCCATCGGACGCCGCGTCGTGTTGGGCATGCTCGGCCTTGGCGCGATCGGGGTCCTGGTCGGCAAGGCGGTCCAGACTCGCATCGCCAGCACGCTGTCGCCGAACGTGGCCGCGCTCGTTGCCGTCGGGTGGCCGGTTCCGCATCTACACCGTCACTGGCTTTCTGCCCTCGAAGTCGACGACCGCCTATCGGTTCTCGCTCGACGGGATGGTTGACGCGCCTCTAGCGCTGACCTACGCCGACCTCGTCGCCATGCGGGCGACATCGTTGACTCGCGACTTCCAGTGCGTGACCGGGTGGCGGGTGCCCGACGTGGCGTGGAAGGGCGTGAAGTTGGCCGATCTCCTCGATCGGGCCGGCGTGCGCGACGGCGCCACCGCCCTCCGGTTCACTCGTTCGACGGGGTCTACACCGAGAGCCTCACTCTCGAACAGGCCCGGCGCGACGACGTGCTCGTGGCCTACGAGATGGAGGGCAAGGCGATCACCCGCGACCACGGCGGTCCGGTCCGGCTCCTCGTCGCACCGATGTACGGCTACAAGTCGCTCAAGTGGCTCGACCGGATCGAGGTCGTCGATCGGTGGTCGATGGCTTCTGGGAGCAGCGTGGCTACGAGACCGACGCGTGGGTGGGATCGAGCAATGGCCGCACGGACTCGCCGACCTCCTGAGCCCGGGTGACCTCGGCATCGCCAGACGACGTCTTGCGCTTCGACCGCACCGAGCGCAACGTGCACTGGGTGACGGCGTCGTTGGTCGGTGTCTGCCTGCTCACGGCCGCCGCCCTCTCCATCCCTGCGGTGTCGGCTCTCATCGGACGTCGGGAATTGGTGAAGGAGATCCACGTGTTGTGCGGCTCGCGCTGCCGATCCCGCTCCTCGCCGGGCGGGTCGGTCCCTGGGTGAGCGAACTCCGCCGTGATCTCCGCCGCCTCGACCGGTTCGACGCGATGGACCGGCGGTGGCTGGCATCGTTCGGGCGCGACCCGTTCGTGGAGAACGGCAAGTTCAACGCCGGGCAGAAGCTCAACGCCGCCTTCAGCGCAGGCGCCGTGCTCGTGCTCCTCGCCACGGGATCGATCATGCGTTGGTTCGCGCCGTTTCCCCTGTCGTGGCGGACGGGCGCGACGTTCGTGCACGACTGGACGGCGTTCCTCTTTCTCGTCGTCCTGGTCGGACACGTCGCCTTTGCGCTCAACGACAGCGAGGCGTTGTCCGGCATGCGGCGGGGCACGGTGAGTCGGGCCTGGGCCCGGCGCCACGCCCCCCGCTGGCTGGCCGAGTCCACGCACCCACCCGCTTCCCGGCAGAAGTAGTCGCCGGAGCGCAGGTTCGCGCCGGAAAGCGGCGAGGGGGTTGGGTCAGGGGGTGGGGCTGGCGATGGCGTCGCCGACCACCTTGCCGTCGAGAAGACGGATGCGGCGTCGGGTCCGGGCCGCGACCTCCGGGGCGTGGGTGACGACGATGACCGTGACGCCCTCGTCGGTGAGGGCCCGCAGCGCGGAGACGACCTCCTCGGCCGTGGTCGTGTCGAGGTTTCCGGTGGGTTCGTCGGCGAGCACCACGCGTGGAGAGTTGGCCAGCGAGCGGGCCAGGGCGACGCGTTGCTGCTCGCCCCCCGAGAGTCGGGAGGGCAGGTGGCTGCGACGGGTGGCCAGGCCCACGCGGTCGAGGAGTTCGCCTGCGCGGGCCTGACGGGTGGCGCGATCGCCGCCGAGGGGAACGACCGCGGCTTCGACGTTCTCGGCCGCGGTGAGGGTGGGGATGAGGTTGAAGGCCTGGAAGACGAAGCCGATCTCCTTGGACCGCACTCGGGTCAGACTCGCGCTCGCCGAGGCTCCCGAGGTCGCGGCCGTCGAGACGGATGGTGCCCGATGTCGGACGATCGAGGGCCCCGAGCATCTGGAGCAGGGTGGTCTTGCCCGAGCCGCTCGGTCCTTCGACGGCGACGAACTCACCGGGTCCGATGGAGAAGGTGACGTCGTCGAGCGCAACGACGTCACCACCTCCGGTGCGGTGGACGCGGCGCACGGCGTCGAGCGTGTAGACGGGTTCGGTCATCGTGGCGGTCCTTGGTCAGCCGAGGTCGCGGAGGGCGACGGCGGGGAGAGTCGGGCAGCGCGCGATCCGCCGAGCAGGCCGGCCAACAAGCCGCCGACGAGGGCGAAGACGACGCCGAGCAAGAGCGTGTCGGCATGAAGCGGGGCGGTCATGGTCACGGCGGTGGTGGTCGCCGACGTTGTCGCCTGACCGAACAGGCTCGACAGATTCGAACCCGCGAGGCCGGGAATGCCGGCGCTCGTAGCGCTCAGCGTCGGAGCGAGGTGGGGGATGACCGCCGACACCGCGGCGCCGACACCGATGCCGAGGATGCCGCCGAGCAGGCCGAGTCCGAGGGTTTCGGCCAGCACCTGGCGCACCACCCTCGCCTTGGACCAGCCGATGGCGCGGAGGGTACCGATCTCCCGGACACGCTTGGCCACCGACGACAGGGTGAGCAGCGCGGCGATGGCGAAGGCGGCGAGGAGGACCATGGCCGCCAGCACGCCGCCGAGTCGGGAGGCGAGGCCTTGGGCGTCGGCCAAGCTCCCGGTGACCTGGTCGGCGAGGCCCTTGGTGGTGACGATCTCGGCGCCGGGAAGCGCCTTGGCGATGGCGGCGGCGACTTCGTCGACCGAGCCGGCGTCGGTCGCCTTGACCAGCACCGAGGTGACACGGTTCTCCTTTCCCGACAGCTTCTGGAGGGTCGGGAGGGTGAAGTACACGTCGGCGGTGCTGCCGGTGAGCGTGGGCTTGACCGTGCCGGCGACGTGGTAGTCGGTGCCGTTGATGGGAAGGGTGTCGCCCACCTTCAGAGACTTCGTCGATGGCGTAGGCGACGTTGAGGAGGACGTCGGTGTCATTCGCCAGCCAGGCGCCGTCGACGAGTTGGTCCTTGGTGACGAGGCCGAGGTCGGGATTGGCCGGGTCGATGCCGCCGGCCGTGTAGCTCTGACTCGAGATGTCGGTGCTCGGCGGCTTGACGACCTGCTCGATGGTCTGCAGGGGAGTGGTGAACGTGGCCCGGAACTCACGGAACCGCTGGGGGAGACAATCGTCGAAGGCCGGGTTGTCGCGTCCGCCCCGTCCGCCCGCAGCCGCGCCAGCGCCCGGCTGGGCACCCACGGTTACGCCCTTGCTCGATGAGGCAGGCTTGGAAGGCGGTGCGCTCGGCATCCGTCATCGGCTCAGGACGGACGGTCTGGGTGAATGTCTGGCCACCGGTCTGCAGGCTGGCCACGATCTTCGGCACGGTGCCGCTCTGGTGTTGTCCCAGTTGGATGAGCGCCGGCGCGGCGGCGGCGACGCCCTTGACCTTGGCGATCTCGGTCAGGGCGTCGTCCGGGAAGCTGATGAGCGTGGCCGAGAGGAAGAAGTCGCGGGTGAACTGGGTGCCCGGTTCGCCGAGGGAGGCGAGGTCGGTGATCACGTTCTGGTTCTCGGCCAGGCAGCGCGTCGGTGTCGGCTTGGTTCAGGCCGCCGTTGCGTCCGCCCGCCGCCGAAGAACCCGCCGCCTCGGCCAGGAGCGTCGGGCACGGTCGAGCTCGTCGTGGTCGCGGCTCCGTCGGCTGTCCGGTCGTCGAGGTCTGTCCGGCGACCCGGGTGACGAGGATGTCGGTGCCCACCGATCCCAGCGGGGCAAGGATCTTGGACTGTGCCTCGTCGAGTCCGGCGGAGACGCCCATGATGGCGACGACGAGACCGACACCGAGGGCAAGTCCGAGCGTGGTGAGGATCGTCCGGCCCAAACGGCGCTGGAGTTCCTTGGCGACGTACGTGAGGTGGAACACAACGGCAGTGAACACTCCCAACCTGGGATGTCCCTGTGAATCCCTGTCCGCTTTCCGGCAGAAGTTGTCGCCGGAGCGCAGGTTCGGCCGGAAAGCCGGGTGGGGTGGGGTCAGACGGCGCGGGGGAGTTTGGCGGGGTCCCAGCCGAGGTGGTCGCTCGGCCATCCGGAGGGCGTAGCGGTCGGTCATGCCGCTGACGTGGTGGACGGCGGCGGCGACCGGGTCGCCGAGCGCATCGGGCTCGTCGGTCAGCGCCGCGGGGTGGGCGGCGAACCACTCGGTCAGCGCCCGGAGCAGCTCGATGACGCGGTCGGCCTGGCGCACGCTCTCGGGCCGGAGGTAGATGCGCTCGAAGTTGAACGATCGGAAGGCGGCGAGCGCGGCGGCCTCGTCGGCCCCCATGCCGATCGTGCCCGGTGCCCCGATGGTCGTCGAGCATCGACGGTGATGAAGGCGTTGAGCTGGGCCGAGCGCCGGACGCCGACGACGTCGCGCACCTCGGCGGGAAGGTCGGCCGGCGCCGACGATGCCGGCCCCGACGGCGTCCTCGAAGTCGTGGCAGACGTAGGCGATGCGGTCGGCCCACGCCACGACCTCGCCCTCGGCGGTGGACGGCGCCGGCCGGTTCCACGAGTGGTTGCGGATGGCGTCGAGCGTCTCGGCGCACAGGTTGAGGGGCGCGAGGACGACGTCGGCGCCGTAGACGGCATGGTGGTACCCGCCCGTCGAGGAACGGCGAGAGCGCCTCCTCCGAGGCGTGGCCGGCGGGACCGTGGCCGCAGTCGTGGGCCGAGCGCCGCCGCCTCGGCGAGGGCCACGTTGAGCCCCGCGGGGCGGGCGATGCCGACCGCGACCTGCGCGACCTCGATGGCGTGGGTCAGGCGGGTGCGGAGGTGGTCGTCGTCGGGCGCGATGAAGACCTGGCACTTGCCCGGCCAGGCGGCGGAACGGCCGCGAGTGCTGGATGCGGTCGCGGTCGCGCTCGAAGCAGGTGCGGAACGGGTCGGGCGCTGCTTCCGGGCGCTGCCGCGAACCCGCGCCCGACGGCCCGGGCCGCGCCGGGGGCCAGCGTGGTCCGCTCGAGGCTCCTCCCGCTCGACCCGGCCGAGGAGCCGGTGCGGCGATCCCCCCACCGCGGCCGCTCGGTGCGCCGTGACCACCTCGAAGCGAGCCATGGGTACCAACCGGTAGACTGAACGCGGTCGGCCACGCAACTAGAACTGCCCTGTGCAGGCCCTGCTCGCGCGCCATCAGCTACCACCCGATCGTCCACATCCTGCTCGGACCGCTCCGCATCTCGCCCCACGGGATCGGGATCGCCGTCGGCTTCCTGCTCGGCGCCCGGCTGATGATGCCCGAGGCGGCCCGCAAGGGCATCAGCGAGGACACCGTCTACACGGTGCTGATCCGGGCCGCCATCGGCGCGCTCATCGGCGCCCGTTTGGCGTACGTCGTCAACCACTTCGGTGACTACACCTGCGATGTCCTCGGCGTGTTCAAGGTGTGGCAGGGCGGCATCTCGCTGCTCGGCGGCATCTTCGGCGCCATCCTGCTGGCCCTCCCGGTGGCCCGCCGACTGCGGCTCGACGCCTGGAAAATGCTCGACGCCGCCGCTCCGGGCATGGCCCTCGGCATCCTCGTCGGGCGCATAGGCGACATGGTCGTCGGCGATCACCTGGGCAAGCCCACCTCGTTCTTCCTCGGGTACCGAATGCCGGCCGGGGATCGAGACGGCCTCGCCCTGCTTGGGCAACGTCGTCCACCAGCCCCACCTCTACGACCTCTTCTTCGTCACGATCCTGCTGTTCGTGCTGTTCGGCTCGGCGCACCGAGCGGTTCGACGGCTTCCTCATCATCTTCTTCGGCGCCTACTACGGCGTCGCCCGGTTCATCGAGGACTTCTTCCGCATCGACGAGACCCACGGCCTCGGGCTCACGGGCAGCCAATGGACGGCCATCGCCACCATGGCGCTCTGCACGGGCTGGCTGTTGTTCGTGCGGCGAACCCCGCGGTGGGGTCACTGGCGAGACATGCAGGTACGGATGCGGGTGAGGCCACGCCTAGGCTGGCCGACCAGCAACGCCAATCCGGAGGAGCGCTAAGTGGAAGTCCGTATCGGTGTGACGCAAACCCCGAGGGAGATCGAGGTCGAGCTGGCCGACGGCGCCCGAGCCGACGTCGTCAAGGACTTCGAGAAGGCGCTGGCGACCGAGGGCGGGGTGCTCTGGCTGACCGACCGCAAGGGTCGCATCGTCGGCATTCCCAGTGCCAAGGTCGCCTACATCGAGATCAATCCGACCGAAGAGCGCCGGGTGGGCTTCGGCCTCGCCTGAGCTCGGTCCGGAACCAGGTGACCGACCTCCTCGATCGCCGGCTGCTCTTCGTCACCGGCAAGGGCGGGGTCGGCAAGACGACCGTGGCCGCCGCGGCTCGCCCTGCTCGCCGCGTCGCGGGGCAAGCGGACGCTCGTCGGCGAGGTCGACGCCAAGGGCAACCTGGCCGACTTCTTCTCCGTCGAGCCGACCGGGCTGGAAGCCCCGCCAGGTGCAGCCCAACCTCTTGGCCATGTCGATGGACACCGAGGAGTCGCTCAAGGAGTACCTGAGCCTCCAGCTGCGCCTGCCGCTCATGACGAAGATCGGTCCGCTGGCGCGGATCTTCGAATTCGTCGCCACCGCCGCGCCCGGCGTCCGCGAGGTCCTCACCGTCGGCAAGTTCCTGTGGGAGGAGCAGCAGGGCGCACTACGACCTCATCGTCGTCGACGCCGCCGCCTCGGGCCACGTGGTCGGCCAACTCGCCGCCCCGCAGGCCATCAACGAGCTGGTCGCGGTGGGGCTCATCCGCCAGCAGACCGGCTGGATGATCGACATGCTCGCCGACGCGAACGCACCGGCGTGGTCATGGTCGCCACGCCCGAGGAGATGCCTGTCAACGAGACGATCGAGTTGGCCGGCCGGCTCGAGGCCGAGACCAACGTCGATCTTGCCGCCGTCATCGTCAACCGGGTGCTGCCCGAACTGTTCGGCAGGGGCGAGGAGGCAGGTCTTCGAAGCGCTCGAGGAAGCGGACGGACAGCGAGCCCTCGAGGCCGCACGTCGGCGACGGCGCTCGGCCGCTCCTCGACGCCGCCCGCCTGGCGGTCACGCTTGCGGCGGACGCGGGCCGAGCACCTCGACCATCTCCGTGCGTCGCTGCCGCCGACGCTCCCGTTGCTGTTCGTGCCCGAGCTGTTCACCAAGGCGCACGGCCTGCGGTCGACCCGGCAGGTTGCCGACGCCCTGGCCGCAGAGTTGGGGTACTGACATGGCCAAGGCCAAGCCCCCCGTGGTCGCCGCCTCGATGGAGCAGTTGTTGGCGGCCAAAGAAGTCGCCGTGTTCTGCGGCTCGGGAGGCGTCGGGCAAGACGACGACGGCGGCGGCCGTCGCCGCCATGGTCGCCGTGCGCCAGGGCGGCAAGGTGCTGGTGCTCACCGTCGACCCCGCCCGCCGGCTGGCCAACGCGCTCGGACTCGAGGGGTTCGGCAACATCGAGAAGCAGGTGCCACCCGAGGCGTTCGCCGGCGCCGGGGTGACGCCCCGCGGCGAGTTGTGGGCGGCGATGCTCGACACCAAGCAGTCGTGGGACAACCTCGTCAACCGCCACGCCCCCGACCGGGCCACCGCCGACAAGATCCTCTCGAACCCGCTCTACCAGAACCTCTCCGGCCGCTTCGTGCAGAGCCACGACTACATCGCCATGGAGCGTCTCTATGAGCTGCACAGCGAAGGCAACTACGACCTGATCGTCGTCGACACGCCGCCCACCCGCAACGCGCTCGACTTTCTCGAGGCGCCCGAGCGGATGGCCGACTTCTTCTCGTCGCGGTTCCTGCGCCTCCTGACGGCCCCGGCTCGCTCCCGCCTCGTCAACCTCGCCACCAAGCCCTTCTACCAAGTGGCCGATCGCATCCTCGGGTCGCAGTTCCTCGAGGACATCAGCGAGTTCTTCATCCTCTTCCAGACGATGTACGACGGCTTCGTGGAGCGGGCCCGTTCGGTCGAGCGGCTGCTGCACGATCGACGCACCACGTTCGTTGTCGTCTCGACGCTCGAGGCCGGCGCCGGCGCACGAGGCCGAGTTCTTCATCCGGTCGCTCGAGGGCATGAAGTTCCACCTCGGTGCCTTGGTGCTCAACAAGGTGCTCCCGCCCTACCTGCTCGATGTCGATGCCTGCGCCGCCGCCGACGACATCGAGCGGCGCGCCGCCGAGGTCGCCGACTCGTTGCCGGCGGCGCTGCGCGCGGCGATGCCGTCCAGACCGCTCGGGTGCTGACCGAGATGGCCGAGAGCTTCCAGCGCTTCCACGTCGTCGCCCAACGCGAGGCCGAGGAACGGGCCGAGTTGGCGGCGACGCCCGAGGTCGTGGCGACGGTGCCGTACTTCGACACCGACATCCACGACCTCGCGGGGTTGCTGCGACTCGGTCAGGCCATCTGGGCCTGAGGGCTATTCGGGAACGGTGGCGAAGCCGATCATCGGCGCCGGGTTGGCCGAGTTCGAGCGGTCGCCCAGGAAGCGGGCGTTGCCGTAGTGGTAGATCTTGCCGTTGGCGTCGGCGATCCAGTAGCCGAGGCTGAACCCGGGGTGGCGTCCATGCCGATGATCTTCGGTGGGACGGGGTTATCTCGTTGACGGCCGAGCCGTAGAACTTCGGTGCGGCGTCGCCGAAGCTGAAGACGCCGCCGTCGCGGGCCACGAGCCAGTAGCCCTGGTCGGTGTCGGTGCGAGGTCATGTCGAACACGGGCTGGTTGATCTTCTTGTCGCCCATCGACCCGAAGAACGTCGGCCTGCGCCGAAGGTGAAGATGCCACCGTCGGCGGCGACCAGCCAGTAGCCGTTGCCGCTGGCCAGGGGCTCCATGTTGATGACCGGGGCGTTGAGCGTCTTGTCGCCCATCGACCCGAAGAAGTTCGCGTCGCCGAAGGTGAAGATGCCACCGTCACCGGCGAAGAGCCAGTAGCCATTGCCGGTGGGGGTGGCGGCGATGCCGATGACCGGGGAGTTGAGCTTCTTGTCGCCGAGGGAGCCGTGGAAGTCGGCGTTGCCGAAGGTGAAGATGCCGCCGTCCTTGGCGACGAGCCAGTAGCCGTTGCCGCCGGGGGTGTAGGCGACGCCGATGATCGGGGCGTTGAGCTTCTTGCCCTTCATGTCGCCGACGTTCTTGGCTGTGCCGAAGGCGTAGAGGCTGCCGTCCTCGCCGACCAGGCTGTAGCCCTGGGGCTTCTCGCTCGGAGATGCGGCGTCGTCGTTGGTGATCGTGCCCGTGCCGCTCGCCCGGGCGACCGTCGCCTTGGTGGCCTCGGTGAGCGTGACGGTCAGCGTCTCGTTCGCTTCGAAGGTGGTGTCGCCGTTGACGACGACGGTGAACGTCTTCGTCGTCTCGCCGGCGGCGAAGGTCAGCACTTGGGTTTTGGTGGTGTAGTCACCGGGGGCGACGGCGGTGCCGTCGGCGGTGGTGGCCCGCACCGTGGAGGCTTGCCCGCTGGCGGCGGACAGCGTCACGGTGAAGACGAGGTTGGCGGTCCCGGTGTGGCCCTCGACCACGCTGGGGTCGTTGATCGAGAACGCCGGGAGCGGGTCGTCGTTGGTGATGGTGCCGATGGCTTGGTTGTCGGCGATGGTGGCGCCGGCGGGTTGGTGAGGTCGACGACGAAGGTTTCGTCGGCTTCGTTGAGGGTGTCGCCGGCCACGTTCACGGTGATGGTCTTGGTGGTTTCGCCGGGGGCGAACGTGAGGGTGGCGGTGGCGAGGGCGGTGTAGTCACCGGGCGGCAGTGGCGGTGCCGTTGGCGGTGGCGTAGTCGACGGTGATCGGCCGTGCTACTCGGGTTGGAGAGGGTGACGGTGAACGCGAACGGCGTGGTGGCGGTGTTGCCCTCGTTCTTGGTGACGTCGCTGATCGTGATCGACAGGCGATCGGGTCGTCGTTGGTGATGGTCCCGGTCCCGCTGGCGTCGCTGATCGTGGCGTTGGTGGGCTCCGACAAGGTCGACGGTGAACAGTCTCGTCGGGCTCGCGGGTGGTGTCGCCGTTGACCGGGACGGTGACGGTCTTCGTCGTCTCGCCGGGGCCGAAGGTCAGCGTGCCGCTGGTGGCGGTGTAGTCGCTGGGTGCCGTCGCCGCGATCCGTTGGTGGTCGCGTACTTGACCGTGATGGTCCCGGTCGTTGGGCCGCTGCAGGGTGACGGTGAAGACGGTACGTGGTCGTGCCGGCTGTTGCCCTCGTTCGTGGGTCACGTCGTCGATGGCCAGCGAAGGCGGGGCGGCCGTCGTCGTTGGTGATGGTGCCGAGGCCCTCGCCGTCGAGGATGGACGCCCCGCCGGTCGAGTTCGAGAGCACGACCGTGAAGGTCTCGTTGGCTTCGTGGATCGGTGTCGCCGTTGACGGTCACTGCGATCGTCTTCGACGTCTGGCCGGGGTTGAAGGTCAGGGTGCCGGTCTTGGCCGCGTAGTCGGACGGGGCCGTCGCAGTGCCATCGGCCGTTGCATACGCGACGGTGATGGTTGTGCCGCTGGCGGCGCTGAGCGAAACGGTGAACAGCGCGGTGACCGTGCCACTGTTGCCCTCGGTGACGGTGGCGTCGCTGATCGACATGGAGGGGCCGGGGTCGTCATCGGTGATGGTTCCCACGCCGGCGGACTTGGCCAGCGTTGCGTTGGTCGGCGCCGAGAGGTTGACGGTGAAGGTCTCGTTGGCCTCGTGCTCCGAGTCGCCGTTGACCGTGATGGTGACGGTCTTGGTGGTCTCGCCGGGAGCGAACGAGATGGTGTCGGCGGAGGCGATGTAGTCGCCGCTGACGGCGGTCGCGGTGCCGTCGGCGGTGCTGTAGGCCACCGTCACGGCACGACCACTGGCGGCCGAGAGCGTGACGGTGAACGCGAACGCGGTCGTCGTCGTCGGGCCCCCCTCGACCTTGGAGACGTCGTTGATCGAGAGGGTCGGCGTCGGGTCGTTGTCGGTAATTGTGCCGGTCGCAGTGGCTGCGGTGATCGTGGCGAACGACGGGTTGGCCAGCGTGACCGTGAAGGTCTCGTTCGGCTCGTCCAAGAGGTCGCCGAGCACATCGACGCTGATCTTCTTCGACGTCTGACCCGGCGTGAACGTGACGGTGCCGGACGCTGCCGTGTAGTCGGCGCCGGCGGTAGCCGTACCGTCAGCGGTGGCGTAATCGACCGTCACGGTGCGTCCGCTGGCGTTGGAGAGCGTGACCGTGAACTCGGCGGGGACCGTCGTCGAGTCGGCCTCGGTGACAGTCGTCCCGGCGATCGAAATGGTGGGTTCGCCGTCGTCATCGGTCAGCGTGACCACGCCGGTGCCCTTGAGGATGGTGGCGTTCTCAGCCGCGGAGAGCGTGACGGAGAACGTCTCGTCGGGCTCGTCGATGGTGTCACCGAGCAGGGCGACCGTGGCGTTCATCGTCGTCGTGCCGGGGGCGAAGACCAACTCTGCATCCGTCTTCGCTGTGTAGTCGTTGCCCGCCGTCGCCGTGCCGTCGACCGTCGAGTACTTGACCTTGACGGTCTTGCCACTGGGCGCCGAAAGCGTCACCGGCACGGTCGCCGTGCCCGCACTCTCGGAGACGGTGAGGTCGGCGATGGAAAGGGTGGGCGGAGTGTCGTCGTTGTTGATGCGCCCCTCGCCCTCGGCATCGGAGATCTGTGCGTTGGTGGCCGCCGACAGCCGGAGGTAGAAGAATTCGTCGGCTTCGTCCTTGGTGTCACCGTTGACGAGGACCGTGACCGGCTTCGAGGTGTCACCCGGAGCAAACGTCAAGGTGCCCGAGTTGGTCACGTAGTCGGTATCGGCCGTGGTGGCCGTGCCGTCGGCCGTGGCGTAGGCGACGGTGACGGTGTTGTTGCTGGCGGTGTCGAGCGAGACCGTGAAAACGGCATTGACCGTGCCGGTGTTGCCCTCGGTCACGGCCACATTGTCGACCACGATCTGCGGGATCGTGCCGTCGTCGTTGACGATCGTGCCCTGGCCCTGGCAGTCGGTGCAGGTGCCCGAGATGTCCGGGGTCAGGTTGACGAAGAAGGTCTCGTCGATCTCGGTCAGATTGTCGGCCACCACGTTGACCGTGAGGGTCTTGGTCGTCTCGTTGGGCGCGAAGTTGAGCGTCCCGGTCGCCGTCGCGTAGTCGGCGGGTGCTTGGGCGCTGCCGGGAGCAGTTGCGTAGCTCACCGATCCGGCGGTCTCGGCCGGCGACTTCGTGACCGTGAAGGTGAACGCCGTCGTGCCTCCGCCCGAACCCTCGGCCTTCGACACGTCATCTATCGAGTAGCTACTCAAGGGGACGAGCCCGGAGGCGGCGGCGGGACGGATCCCGATCGGCGCGAGGAGGGCGACGGCCACAGCGATGACGCCGAGGACGTGCAGACGACGGAATTGGCGCATGACGACTCCAGGTTTGTGTGCCCCGCAGGCACGAAATGTGATGACCTCCCCGCCGCGGACGCGGCGGGGAGGTCGTGACGACTTCAGGTACGACTGCTGGCCGCTACTTCTTGGGAACGGTAGCGAAGCCGACGGTGGTGGCGTTGTTCGTCGACGTACGGCGGTCGCCCAGGAAGCGGGCGTCACCGAAGGGGAACACGGATCCCTTGGCGTCGGCGATCCAGTAGCCGGTGCCGGTCGGCGACACGCCGATGCCGATCACTTGCGCACTGGTCGATCCGACAGCCGAGCCGTAGAAGCTCGCGTCACCGAAGGTGAAGATGCCACCGTCGCGGGCCACGAGCCAGTAGCCCTTGTCGCCGGGACGGGAGCCCATGTCGAACACGGGCTCGTTCAACACCTTGTCGCCGGTCGAGCCGTGGAACGGGGCGTTGAAGGTGAAGATGCCGCCGTCCTTGGCCACGAGCCAGTAGCCGTCGCCCTTCTCGGTGATGGCCATGCCGACGACGGGTGCGTTGAGCTTCTTGTCGCCGGTCGAGCCCTTGAAGGCGGCGTCGCCGAAGGTGAAGATGCCGCCGTCGGAGGCGAACAGCCAGTAGCCGTTGCCGGTGGGGGTGGCTTCCATGCCGAGGATCGGTGCGTTGAGCTTCTTGTCGCCCAGCGAGCCGAAGAAGCCGGCGTCACCGAAGGTGAAGATGCCGCCGTCGCTCGCCACCAGCCAGTAGCCAGTGCCACCCTTCTTGTTGGCCATCCCGATGATCGGCTTGTTGAGCTTCTTGTCGCCGGTGGACCCATGGAACTTCGACGTCCCGTAATTGAAGATGCCGCCGTCGGAGCCGACCAGCGTGTAGCCCTGGTCGCTGGCCACTTCCTCGGCCGGCTTCGTGGTCGTGGTGGTAGTCGCGTTGCCTGCCGTCGTGGTCGTGGTGGGCTGGGCTGCCGTCCAGGTGATGCGGGTCACGTCGACACTGTTGATGACGTTGCCGTCGTCGGTGCCCTCATCGGCGCTCATACCGTCGCCCTTGCACGTGCCGTTGGCTTCGGTGCCGGCCATGGTCGGATCGGCGCCGATCCAACCGCACAGGCGGGCGGCGCCGGCGACATTCGATCGAACGGGGAGCGAGCAGCTGCTCGTGTTGGCGGTGTTGCACAGCACGTCGGGCGGATTGGTGACGTTGCCGTCGGTGTCGCCCGCCGACCCGCTGAAGTACTCGGCCCGCACCGGAGTGTTGGGCGAGACGAACGGATCGCCGTACTGGTCGTAGATGCTGGCCACCACGTTCGGCGATGAACCAGCCGGAGCGACGAGCAGTTCGGGTGTCAGGTCGACCCCCTGCACGGTGCTGGCGGCGCTGTCCCACTTGATGGAAACGCTGTCCGTGGAGTCATCGTTCTCTGGGTCGCCCACCACTTCCCCGTCGCAGCCGCCGCCGTTGGCCGCGGCCCCGCCCGGGTCGTAGGTGTCGTTCGGACCGGCCGGAACACCGGACGTGTCGTTGTCGATCCAGAAGCACAGCGTTGCGGAGCCGAGCTGGCCGGCTGCGGCGCTGACGGTCCCGGTGCAGGTTCCGGCCTCGTCCGTCGTGCAGATGTTCTTGTAGTCCGCCTTGGTGGCGTCGGCACCGGAGTCGTAGAGGTCGGGGTCGTTGGCGCCACCCATGTTCTCGCCGTCGATTCGGATCGACTTCACGAGGTTGCCGGATCCGTCGCGCGACTCGACAGGTGTAGTTCTCGTCCTGCTTGAACCGGTTGACTTCGTTCTCGAGGCCGTTGACCGGGTTGCTGTCGAAGCAGTCGAGTTGTTGCGCGGACCCGCTCCACGTGACCTGGACCACGTCGGTCACGTCCGGTTCGCCGACATCACCCGGTTGGACAGTCCCAGTCGTGCAAGTGTCGGTGCGAGTCTCCCGAGGTTCCGTTATCGGATCGAAACAGTCTCCATCCTCTGCGACGACCGGAACGTATGGCGAATCACTCGCCAGCCGACCTTCGCTGAGGTCGGCTTCGAGGATGCCACCGGCAGAGAAGTCTTTCTTGTCGGCGTCAATCCAAGCCCGCACCAAGCCGGTGCCGGCGGCGACAGAGGTGAGCGGGATGGAGCACTCCGAGGCGTCCTTCGCCACCAAGCAGAACGTGTCGGCGGTGAGAGGCGAGTTGTCGTTGCCGATGGGGGTGACGCCGGAGACGACCGTCGACGGCCCACCTTCGAGTTCGAAGGCGATGCGCACCCCATCCGCCCCCGCTGGCGACGAGAGCAAGGCGGTGATCGTGAGCGTTCCGCCAGCGGGTGTCGTGCTGATCTCGGGAACAACTTGGAGGGTGTTGCCTGCGGCCAGCGCCGGCGTGACGGCGAGCAGGGTGAGCACGCCGCCCACCAGGGAGGAGACCACCGCGGCCGCCACCAGTCGTCGGGATCGAAGTTGCCTCATCGTGCTCCTACCGTTCTGTTGCGATCGTGGGTGCGCGGGCCATGGTTGACCGAGCGTCAGTCGGCCCCCGCGAATCTGACGTCAGCATGTTCTTTCGCCGTCGACCAGGCTAATCCCTGCGCATTGCTCGTACCATCAACCCGGCGATGCTCGATTACCACCTCCATCTCTGGCCCCACGGTGAGCGCGATCGCCAGCCCACGGTCGAGGAGTTGGCGGACTACTGCGAGGCGGCAACTCGCCAGGGCATCACCGAGATTGCAGTGACCGAGCACCTCTTTCGATTCGTCCAGGCCGATGCGCCGCTCGGCGGGCGGTGGGACCTCGACCGCAACGCCTCGCCCGCCCTCCGAGCCCAAGCCGAGGCCTATTGGCGCGAACACAACCACGCCGACCTCGACGCCTATGTCGAGGCCGGGTTGGCGGCCAAGGCGGCGGGGCTTCCGGTCGTACTCGGGCTCGAGGTCGACTTCTACGAAGGGTGCATGGACAAGGTCGCCGCCCTCCTCGACGGCTACCCCTTCGACGTCCTGCTCGGCAGCGTGCACTGGATCGGCGCCTGGCTCTTCGACGTGATCGAGTCGAGCATCGCCCAAGCCGAGTGGGACCACCGGGGCGTCGAAACCGCTTGGGACGCCTACACCCGGGCCATCGAGGAACTCAGCGCCAGCGGTGCCGTCGACGTGCTCGCCCATCCCGATCTGTGCAAGGTGGCCGGCCACCGGCCGGCCGCGCCCGAGGAGTTCTACGACCGGATGGCCGAGGCGGCGGCGGCGAGCGGGATCGCAGCCGAGGTCTCGAGCGCCGGGTGGCGCAAACCGTGCGGCGAGGCCTACCCCGCACCGCCGCTGCTCCAGCGGTTCCGTGAGCGGGGCGTGCCGGTGACGACCGCGTCCGACGCTCATCGACTCGGCGATGTCGGAGGGCGGGTGGCCGACTTGCGACCGCTGCTCGATGCGGCCGGCTACACCGAGCTCACGGCGTTCACCGCGCGCAAGCCCCGGTCGGTCGCGATCTGATGGCTGGCTTCGACGAACTGGCCCGGCTGCACACCTCGCTCGAGCCGAGCGCGCTCGGCCACCTCAAGCGTCTCGTGGGTGCGTGGGGGATGTTGAGCGACCTGTGTTTCGCCGATCTCCTTCTCTTCGTGCCGATGGCGGGCGGTCCGGGTAGCCGGTTCATCGTGCTCGGCCAGGTCCGGCCGACGACGAGCCAGACCCTCCACCGAGACGACCTCGTCGGCCAGGTGATCGACGAAGCCGAACGGCCCCTCGTGGCCAGCGCCCTCGGCCTCGGTGAGATCGTCGAGGGCGAGATCGCCATCACCCCCCGAGGAGAGCGCGCTCGGATCCAGTGCATCCCGGTGCGGTGGAAGGGGGAGGTGCTCGCCGTCCTCACCCGAGAGTCGGCCCCGTCGGTCGGCCGGCGTCCGGGAGAGCTCGAACGCATCTACGTCGAGACCTTCGACCGCTTCGCCCGGATGATTGTGCGGGGCGACTTTCCGTTCGGCGGCGAGGACGTGCCCGAGGCCGAGGAAGCCCCTCGCGTGGGTGACGGCGTGCTCCTCCTCGATGCCGGATCCCGCATCGAATACGCCAGCCCCAACGCGATCAGCGCTCTCCACCGCCTGGGGATCTCGTCGAACGCCGAGGGGATGCGCCTCGACGAACTCGGCGTGAACGAATCCGCGGTGCGAGCGGCCTACGCCACCATGTTTCCGATGACCGAGGAGATCGAGCGGCGTCCCGACGTCGTCGCCCTCCTCCGATGTATCCCGCTTCTCGACGACGGCGGCGTGACCGGCTCGGTGGTGTTGATGCGCGACGTCACGCAGTTGCGCCGCCTTGACCGGTTGCTGTTGAGCAAAGACGCGACCATCCGCGAGGTCCACCACCGGGTCAAGAACAACCTGCAGACGATCTCCTCGCTGCTTCGACTGCAGGCCCGGCGCCTCGACTCCGCCGGAGGCGAAGGGAGCACTGCAGGAGGCGGAGCGTCGCATCCGAGCCATCGCCCGCGTGCACGAGATCCTGTCTCGCGACGCCGTCGAGCAGGTGCCTTTCGACGAGATCATCGACGACCTCGTGCGGGTGGCGGTCGACAGCGCCCAGTCGTTGCAGCGCCCGGTGACCTTCACCACCGAGGGCGACGCGGGAGAGCTGCCGGCCGAAGTCGCCACCCCGCTGGCCGTCGTCCTCCAGGAGATCTTGCTGAACGCAGTCGAGCACGGCTTCGAGGAGTCCGACGACTTTGCCGTGGGTTCGCCCGAGGGCCGAATCGTCGTCTCGTTGATGAACGACGGTCGCCAACTCGACGTGACGGTGTCCGACAACGGCAAGGGATTCCCCGAGGGATTCTCGATCGAGCGCAGCGACAGCCTCGGCCTGTCGATCGTCAGCCGGTTCGTGACCAGCCAACTCGGCGGCACGATCGAACTCGTCAGCGGTCCGGGTGGTGGGGCCACCGTCCGCCTCGACGTCCCCCTCGACGCCCCGGAAACCACCGAACCCTGACCTCCCCGTCCCCCGTCCCCGTCCCGGGGCGTTGGTGTGGCCGAAGTGGTGGCTGGAATCGGACAATTCGGGCAGAAAGACGACCGAATTGGCCACTCCAACGCCTGGTCGGCGGTGGGATCAGGCGGTGAGGGTGGCCCGGCGCTGGCGGGCGACCCACTGGCGGCGGAGCTTGCGGCGCTCCTCCTCGGAGGTGCCGCCCCAGACGCCCGATTCCTGGTTGGTGGAGAGGGCGAACTCGAGGCACGCCGACTGGGCGTCGCACGCCCGGCACACGGCCTTGGCCTGCTCGATCTGCTCGAGGGCGATGCCGGTGGTTCCGACCGGGAAGAAGAGATCGGGGTCGACGCTGCGACAACTGGCCTTCTCCCGCCACTCCTCGTCGTTCCAGGTGAAGAGGTTGCGAGCTGAGGTGAGGGCCACTGCGGTGCCTCCAGGCGGGATTCGGGTCAGGAAGAGGAAAGGAGTCGGTGGCGCGCCTCCCGCCGACGGGTGCGGATCACCGGAATGTTTCAGGTATACAAAACTTCGTTGACGACAACGTAAAGTCCTTCTTGCAGCGCTGGCAAGGATTCTTGGGAAGAAGTTCCGAGAAAGGTTTCGTCATGACGGCGATTTGGGGTCATCGGGGGGCATCTCGGGCCTGTCCGGAGAACACCGTGGCCGCCTTCGTCGAGGCGGCTCGCCAGGGTGCTGACGGGGTCGAACTCGACGTGCGGCGGGCGGCGGACGGGGCGTTGGTCGTCCACCACGACGCCGTGCTGGCCGACGGGCGCCTGATCGCCGACCTCACCCGGTCCGACCTCCCGTCGACGGTTGCCTTGCTCGACGAGGCTCTGGAGGCGTGCGCCGGCATCCGAGTCAACATCGAGATCAAGAACGTCGACGTCGACCCCGACTTCGACCCAGACGAGTACCTGGCCGGGGCCGTGGTCGAGACCGTGGCCCGACTGGGCATGGGCGACCGGGTGGTGGTCTCGAGCTTCGGACTGGCCGCCATCGACCGTGTGCGGGCCCTCGATCCGGCGCTGGCCACCGGCTATCTGGCCTCGGCCCGGTGGGACCAGACCAAGGCGCTCCAGCGGGCCATCGACGGCGGCCACACCGCGTTTCACCCCTACCACCTCGTCGTCAACGCCGACCTCGTCGCCGCCGGGCATGCCGCAGGGCTCGAAGTCAACACCTGGACCGTCGACGACCCCGACCGCATCCGGTGGTTGGCCCGGGACTGCGGGGTCGACGGCATCATCACCAACGAACCCGACGTGGCGCTCGCCGCCCTCGCTCAGTCGGGCGACGACGACGGATCGCCAGGAAGCACCAGGTCGAGCACCGCCGATTCGTAGCGGAAGTCGAGACGTTCTGTCTCGCCGAGGTGGTCGCCGTCGACTTGGTAGTGGAACGGCGCGCCGGCGGCCGTGGCCACCGCTTCGATGACCTCGGTGGTGTAGCGGACCTTGCGTTGGCGACGCAGGGGACGTCCGAGCTGTAGGGCCGAGGCGATGATGGACAGGAGCGGGACGAACGACATCGTGCGCACCTCGACCATGACCAAGGGATGGTCGAGGCCGGCGTCGGGGGCGATGTTGAGGGCCCGATTGCCGAGGAACGTGTACGGGTTGGTGTTGAGACAGATGGCGAGGAAGGCGTCGCCGGCGGTGCCGCCGGCCGGGTCGGTGACCTCGACTTGCACTCGCGGATGGCGCCGATCGAAATGGCGGAACCAGGTCGCGAATCCGGCGTAGACGAACAACGGGTGCCCGGCGTAGCGCTTGAGTCCCGAGTGGCGCTCGACCTGCTCGACGACGGCGGCGTCGAAGCCCATGCCCACGTGGAAGAGGAAGTAGCGCCCGTTGACCGACCCGAGCCCGACCCGTCGTCGGTTGCCGGTGGCGAGCGCCGACAAGAGTTGCCCGGTGGCCTCGATGGGGTCGTTGAGGATGCCGATGGTGCGGGCGAACACGTTGGTGGACCCGCCGGGGAGCACGGCCAGTGCGGTGTGCGAACCCGCGAGTCCGTTGGCGGCTTCGTTGAGGGTGCCGTCGCCGCCGAGCACGACCACGCAGTCGACGCCGGCCGCCGCTGCGCCCTGGGCCAGTCGGGTGGCGTGGCCGCGGCGGCTGGTTTCGGCCACCTCGACCTCGTGGTCGGCGGCGAGGGCCTTGGCGATGACGACCCGGGTGCGGGCGGTCACCGAGGACGCCGCCGCGTTGACGAGGAGAAGGACCCGCACGGCAGGCGGCGGGAGCCGCTAGTCCTCTGTCGCGTCCTGGCGCAGCTGGGCCAGGCTCCGGGCCAGGAGCCGCGACACGTGCATCTGGGAGATCCCGAGCTGCGAGGCGATCTCCGACTGGGTGAGACCCTCGAAGAACCGCAGGTGGAGGATGCGCTGCTGGCGGGGCGGGAGCTTGGCGATGAGCGGACTGAGCGCCACGCGGTGCTCGACCTCGACCATCCCCTCGTCTTCTTCGCCGAGTGATGTTGCCAACGAGCCGCCAGCGTCCTCGCCCGGCGACGGAGCGTCGAGCGACGTGAAGCGATACGCCTGGCCGGCTTCCATGGCTTCGAGGATCTCTTCTTCGCTGACCCCAGCGGCCTGCGCGATCTCCGGGATGGTCGGGGAGCGGCCCAGGTCTTGGTTGAGGGTGGCGACCAGGGCGCCGAGGCGAAGGTGGAGCTCTTGCATGCGCCGGGGCACGCGGACCGCCCACCCCTTGTCGCGGAAGTGGCGCTTGAGTTCGCCCACGATGGTGTGGGTGGCGTAGGTCGAGAACTCGAGACCGCGCTCGGGTTCGAATCGGTCGACGGCCTTGATCAGTCCGGTCGACGCCACCTGCACGAGGTCGTCGAGGGGCTCGCCCCGGTTGTTGAACCGCCGAGCGAGGTACTCGGCTAGTCCGACATGAGCCTCGATGAGCTCGGCGCGGACGGTGGGATCGCGTCCGTCGGCGAAGGTGACGAACAGCTCACGCAGCTCTTGGCGGCGTGCGGCGTCGAAGGCCATGTGGCTAGGCCTCGCTGCGGCGCTTGACGAGACGGAAGCTGGACGAGCCCTCGACGAGGGTGAGCTCGTGCTCGTCGACGACGGCGGCGAGGATGAGCTCGGACAGCTCGGTGAGCCCCGGTGCGGTGGCGCCGTCGGTGAACGTGCCCGAGCCCCGCACCTCCAACCCGTCGTCGAGCAGGGAGTAGCGCATCGTGACCCGGCCGTCGCGACCCTTGGTCCCGATGAGTCCGAAGACCAATTCGTCGATGGCGATGCGGAGGTCGTCGATCTCTTCGATGGTGAACGACAATCGACTCGCCAAGCCCATGGCCGTCACTCGGGCCAGCCGAAGGAACTCGGGGTCGGCGGGCATCACGAGCTGGACCTCGTCGGACATGGCTCCGGACGGTACCACCGTCGTCGCGGGACCAAACCGGCGGGATTGGTCACCCGGCCCGCCTTCACGACAGAATCAGGACCATGAACGTCGTAGTCTGCGTAAAGCAGATCCCTGATCCGGCCTCACCCGGCCGGCTGGACCCGGCCACGAACACGTTGGTGCGGGAAGGCAAGCTGATCCTCGACGACTCCGATGCCTACGGCGTCGAGATGGCGTTGCAGCTCGTGGACAAGGCCGGAGGCGGCGAGGTCACCCTCGTCTCGATGGCTCCCAACAACGAGATGAGCGGTCTCCGGACCGCGCTCGCCATGGGCGCGGCCAAGGGCATCCTCGTCTCCGACGACGCCCTCAAGGGCGCCGATGCCCTGACCACAGCCAAGGTGCTCGCCGCCGCCATCAGCCGGGCCAACCCCGATCTCGTGCTGGCCGCCACCGAATCCACCGACGGCTATACCGGAACGACGCCGGTGCAGATCGCCGAGATCATGGGCCTGCCCTCGATCACGTTCGCCAAGAGCATCACGACAGACGGCACCACGGTGCAGGTCGACCGCCAGACCGAAGAGGGCTACGACGAGGTCGAGTGCCCGCTTCCGGCTGTCGTCACCGTCACCGCCGGTGTGGTCGAGCCCCGCTACCCCTCGTTCAAGGGGATCATGGCGGCCAAGGGGAAGCCGGTCGAAGAGCTCAAGGTCAGCGACCTCGGTCTCGACGGCGTGTCCGTGTCCCAGGAGATCACCGACGTCACCGCAGCCGAAGAGCGCCAGGCCGGTGAGATCGTCACCGACGAGGGCGACGCCCACGAAAAGATCGTTGCATTCCTCGACCAGCTGAAGGTGATTTGAGATGGCGTTTGACAAGGTATGGGTGCTGGCCGAGACCAGCTCCGAGGGCAAGCCCACCTCGATCACGTTCGAGTTGTTGACCAAGGCCCGTTCGCTGGGCTCGACGGTCGAAGCCGTCACCTGGGGCGGCGGGGCCAACGACATCGCCGCCGACCTCGGCCGCTTCGGCGCCACCAAGGTCTACGACGCCGGTGACCTCGGCGGTTCGCTGCCCGGTGTCCCCGTCGCCGCCGCCATCGCCGCCCAGATCGAGGCCGGCAACAAGCCCGACGCCATCCTCTTCCCCCAGAGCTACGACGGCCGCGACATCGCTGGCCGGCTCTCGGCCAAGCTCGACCTCGGCGTGCTGACCAACCTGGTCGGTCTCGGCGACGACGGCCAGTCCGAGCACGCCATCTTCGGTGGTGCGACCATCGTCAAGGCCAAGCTCACCAACGCGTCCCCCTACCTCTTCGTGGTGCGACCCAAGTCGTTCGCCCCCGAGGAAAGCGGCGGCGGCGCACCCGCCGTCGAGACCATCGATGCCCCCGACGCCGGCGCCACCAACACCGCCAAGATCAAGCAGAAGCACGTTGAGGAGCGCACCGGTCCCAAGCTCGACGAGGCCGCGGTCGTGGTCTCGGGCGGTCGCGGGCTCGGCGAGGCCAAGAACTTCGAGATGGTCGAAGAACTCGCCAAGCTGCTCAAGGGCGCCCCCGGCGCCTCGCGAGCCATCGTCGACGCCGGGTGGGTGCCCTACGCCTACCAGGTCGGCCAGACGGGCAAGACGGTCAAGCCCACGGTGTACCTCGCCCTGGGCATCTCCGGCGCCACCCAGCACATGGTGGGCATGAAGGGCGCCAAGAACATCATCGCCGTCAACAAGGACGAGGAGGCGCCGATCCTGTCGATCGCCGACCTCGGCATCGTCGGCGACGTCCACAAGGTGATCCCCAAGCTGATCGAGGCCCTCAAAGCCCGCTAGCTGCTCTGTACTGGGCGCATTTGTGCACCGCTGAGGTGCACAAATGCGCCCAGAAGCGCGAGTGGGGGTCGGTTCCCGGTCAGACGAGCGGCCAGGGGTAGGGGCGGTCGCCGCGAGGGTCGGGGAACCGCCCCAGACGCAGCACGGCCTCGACCCGGGCCGAGAACGCCTCGCCCTCGTCGGCGGTGAGGAGGCCGTCGAAGTCGGGAGGGTGGTGGCGGAGGCGTTCGACGTCGGCCAGGAGTTCGGCCTCGATTGCCTCCCCCGCAAAGTCCCAGATCACCGTGCGCAGCTTGGGATCCTCGTGGAAGCACACGCCGTGGTCGATGCCCCACACTCGTCCGTCGGCGGTGAGGAGGCAGTGGCCGCTCTTGCGGTCGGCGTTGTTGGCCAACAGGTCGAAGACGGCCATGCGCCGGAGTTGGGGATGCAGGTCGGGCTGGTCGAGCAGGGTGAAGTAGTGCTCGGCGAAGTCGGCGTCGACGAAGGCCTGGAGCGAGCCTTCGCCCAGCGGCGCATCAGCCCGGAGAATGGTCGCCGGCACGATGCCCCACCCCAGGGCGTCGGACAGCCGGCAGGCCGCCACCTCGCGTCGGAAGAGGTGGCCGGGGAAGTCCCACAGCGGGCGCTCGCCCCGCCCCGGCTTGTAGATGGCGTCGCCCTCCAAGCCCTCGTGGCACAGCCCGACCAGGAAGGTCGCGTTCGAACTCCAGGGCATCCGGCCCTTGAGCTCGATCTCGCCCTCGAGCAGGAGGGTCAGTGCTTGAGGTGGCCGTTGGTCTTCGGGCATGAATGGCCGTCGGGGTCCATGGGCGTGCCGCACAGTTCGCAATTCGGCCGGCCGCCGGCGAGGAGTTCGTCGCCCCGCTCCACCAAGGCCACGAGTTGGGCCGTCGTGAGCCCGACCTCGGCGGTGGCGCCTTCTTCGTCCTCGGCCACGGCCTCGTGGAACGCGACGGTGATCCGTTGCGTGGCCTGGTCGAAGACGCCGATGCCGATGGCGCCGACGATCCAGTCGGGTTCGATCGGTGTGCGGAGCCCGGGCGCGCCCGTGAGCGAGGCCTCCCCGGGCTGATCCGCCAGCACGGCGCGAAACGCCGTGGCCAGACCGGCCACCTGTTGCTTCTCGAGCTTCAGCGTGAACGCGGTCTGCCCCGCCCAGGCCTGCACGTAGAACACGCGCTGGCCGGGTTGGCCCACCGTGCCGAAGGTGACGGCGTCGACAGAGGGAAGATCGAAGGATTCAGCCATGGAGGTTCCTAGGAAGGACGCAGCGACGAGAGGTCGCCGGTCGTCGAGTTGACGTTGAGTACAACCGGGCCGCCGGTGCCGTAGACGACGGTGGTCACCGAACAGGGGGAGATCACGATGCGCTGGAAGAGGTCGAGGTGAGTGCCGAGCGCAGAAGCCACCGCCGCCTTGATGGGGTCGGCGTGCGAGACGACCACGATGGTGCCGCCGGGATGCCGAGCGGACAGCGTGGCGACGGTGCCCGTGATGCGGGCCTGCATCTCGGCGAACGATTCTCCGGCTGGGAACCGGAACCCGCTCGGGTAGCGCTGGACCGTGGACCACTCCGGCAACTTCATCAAGTCTTTGAGTTGCCGCCCGGTCCACTCGCCGAAGTCGCATTCGAGAAGGCCCCGCTCGGCGACGACCTTCATCCCTCTCGCCTTGGCGATCGGGGCCGCCGTCTCCCGGGTGCGCTCCAGCGGCGAGGCGTAGATCGCGTCGATCGACTTCAGCCCTGCCAACCGGTCGGCCACGGCCTTGGCCTGCGCGGTACCGGCCTCGGCCAAGTGGAGTCCCTTGGCCCGACCCGGCAGCACCGAGCCGGTGGTGGGGGTCTGCCCGTGTCGCACATAGAGCACCGTGGTCGGAGGGGTCGGCTTCGGCTTCGGGCTACGGGGCATGAGCGAGCCTCAACCTACCCTTGGCCCCGATGAAGGCGGATTCGCTGGCCACGGTGACGGCCGAGATCGTGGAGTGCCGCACCTGTCCCCGCCTCGTTGCCTGGCGTGAACTGGTGGCCAGCGAGAAGCGGGCCGCCTACCGCGACGAGGAGTACTGGGGGCGCCCGGCGCCCGGATTCGGCGACGACGGCGCGTCGGTCATGGTGGTCGGGTTGGCGCCGGCGGCGCACGGTGCCAACCGCACGGGCCGGGTCTTCACCGGTGACCGTTCAGGCGATTGGCTCTTCCGAGCGCTCTACCGGGCAGGGTATGCAAACCAACCCACCAGCGAGCGCCGTGACGACGGCCTTCGACTCACGGGTGCCTACGTGTCGGCGGCCGTTCGGTGCGCGCCGCCGGCCAACAAGCCGACGACCGAGGAGCGCGACGCGTGCCGTCCGTTCCTCGAGCGCGAGATCGCCCTGCTCTCCGAAGTCGGCGTGTTCGTGGCCCTCGGTTCGTTCGGGTACGCCGCGCTCTGTGGTGTGCTCGGCGTCAAGCCGCGCCCCAAGTTCGCCCACGGTGTCGAGGTCGAACTCGATGACGGTCGGTGGTTGATCGGGTCGTACCACCCGAGCCAGCAGAACACGTTCACCGGTGTGCTCACCGAGCCCATGTTCGACGCCGTCTTCGCACGGGCCCGGGTGCTCAGCCGGCCAGCGCCGCCAGTTCGCCGACGAGGTAGATGACGGCGATCACGCCGAGGAAGCCGGCCACCGCTTTGCGCAGGCCGGCGTCGGAGGCTCGGACTGCGGCGGCGGCACCGATGCGCGCGCCGGGGACGACGCCGATTGTCAGGAACAACGCGATCCGCCAGTCGATGTTGCCGTTGAGGCCGTGGGTGATCGTGCTCGGAATGGCGAAGATGGCGACGCAGGCCAGCGAGGTGGCGATCGCCGTCTTGAGCGGGAGCTTGGCCAACTCGGTGAACCCCGGAACCATGACCACGCCTCCGCCGATTCCGAGCAGGCCCGACATGAGCCCGGCGGCGGCGCCGACGAGCACGAGCACGCCGGCTCGTCCGCCGTCGGCCCGGGGCGCGACCACCGGAGCGGCGCCGGCCACCTCTTCAGCCGGACCGGTCTGGCGGGGAGTCCGCGTCATCCGGAATGCCGTGTAGCCGAGGAGCAAGGCAGTCAGCACCATGAGCAGATGGCCGTTGCCGGGGACGTTGTCCGAGAGTTGAGCGCCCACGACGGCGGAGACGACGCCAGCCGGGGCCGTCACGATCACCACTCGCCACAGGATCAGCTCTTCTCTGACGTAGCGGGCGGTGCCCGTTATTGCGCTCGGAAAGATCGAGGGCAGCGTCGTGCCGACGGCGAGCAGGGCCGGCACCCCGAGGGCGCGGATCGCCGGCGTCGACACGACGGCGCCGCCCACGCCGAACGACGCCGACAACATGCCGGTGCCGATGCCCACGATCACGGTCAGCACGTCCTTGAGGGGCCCGGGGTCCATGGGGGTTGTCTACCGTAAGGGCATGGCCCCCCTGGAACCTGCCGCCGCCCTCGATCATCTCAAGGGCACGGCGAGGGAGCTGGTGTCGCTCCTGGGTACGGCCAAGCCCGACGCCCTTCGGCGATCGCCGGGCGAGGACCAATGGTCGCCCTCGGTCGTGGTCGCCCACCTGGCCGATGCCGAACTCGTCTACAGCGTGCGCATCCGGATGGCCGTCACCGCCGACCGTCCGTACCTCGCCGCCTTCGACGAGGAGGCGTGGGTCCGACGCTTCTCCGAGCTCGAGACGGACACCAAGGAGTCGTTGTCGCGGTGGCGGTCGCTGCGCGACGCCAACCTTCGGGTCCTGGCGTCGCTCGAGCCCGACGAGTGGAAGCTCAGCGGACTCCATGCCGAGCGAGGCGAGCTGACCGTGGCCCAGATCGCCGCTCTGTTGGTGGCCCACGACCGCGACCACCTGGCCCAGATCCGGAGCGCGCTCTCCGAGGAGTGAACGCCCCTTACGGTTGGCGAGCTTCCGATCCTGGGTAGACACTGCGCGGCCTCCCGCATGGAGGTCAGCGGTACGTGGCCGGGCCTCGATCACGATCGCCAAATCTGCTTGGGGAGATCCATTGCAACCTCGAACGACGCCGTTCTCACTCCGTTCTCGCGCTGTCGCCGTCCTGGCCAGCACCCTGCTCGCCACCGGCCTCCTCTCCGTGGTGGCGGCAGGACCCGCCGGTGCGGCCACCACGGCCCTGTCCACGGGGAAGACGGCTCCGTTTAGCCAGGTGCCGCTTCCCGATTGCCTGCCGTCGTCGACGGCGACCTCGGTCCAGTCCTTCGTGACTGGTCCGGCCACTCCGCCTCTGGGTGCCGGAAGTCTCAAGTTCGACCTCACCGGCAAGGACGACGCGTGGGCCGAGAGCTTCGGCACGTCCTTCTACGACGCCACGCCGTTGGCCAGCATCGAGAACGTGCAGTACTCGACCTACGTCGAAGCGGCCGGCAAGTTCCCGCCCTACCTGCGCATGCGAGTCGACAAGGATGCCAACGGCACCTACGACGAGTCGCTGTTCTTCTTCCCGTCGAACAACCAGACCCAGAACGTGACGCCGACCGCGGGCGTGTGGCAGACCTGGGATGTCGACTCAGGAAAACTCGACATCGACGGTGACAACGGTGGCACGACGAGTCTGGCCGACTACCGGACGACCAATCCGAACGCCAAGATCATCGCTCGCTCGGAGCGGGCACCCGACGACTTCGGTTTCGGTGTCCTTCAGGGGTGCAGCAACGACCCCGGAACCTCGGACAACACGGGCGGCACCATCACCTACGCCGACAAGATCGTCGTAGACCTGCTCAACCGCACGGCTGACACCTATGACCTCGAGGCTTCAGGCGCTCCCGCCCGCACGGTGTCGATCTCCCCGACCTCGGGTCGCAAGGGCACGACCATCACGGTCACGGGCACGGACTGCACCGAATCGACCGCCGAGACGGTCCTCGGTCAGCGCAAGGGTGACTCGGGCGGCGCGGTGGCCACGGCCAGTGGCCCGACCAAGCCCGACGGCACCTTCAGCCTCGACCTCAAGGTTCCCGGCGATGCCGCTCCGTCTTCGGACACGGTTTCCTACTCGGTGATCACCACCTGTGGCCCGGCCTCGAATCCGTTCTTCCGCTACGAGAACAAGGTGTTCGAGGTCAAGCCCGAGCCGCCGGCGATGACCGGGTCGAATGGGTATCGCATGGTGGCCGCTGATGGCGGCATCTTCACCTTCGGTTCACGCACGTTCCATGGTTCGACCGGTGACCTCAAGCTCAACAAGCCCATCGTGGGCGGAGCCACCGACACGTCGGACTACAACGGGTACTGGATCGTCGCGTCGGACGGTGGTGTCTTCACCTTCAACGCTCCGTTCTACGGCTCGCTGGGCAACCAAAAGCTCGATTCGCCCGCCGTGGAGATCGAACCCACGCCCACCGGTAAGGGCTACTGGATCGTCCTCGCCAACGGCAAGGTGTACACCTTCGGCGACGCCAACTTCTTCGGCGACATGTCGACCAAGACGCTCAACAAGCCGATCATCGGCATGTCGGTGACACCGAGCGGCAAGGGTTACTGGCTCGTCGGTGGGGATGGCGGCATCTTCAACTTCGGTGACGCCGGCTTCTTCGGATCGACGGGCGACAAGAAGCTCAACTCGCCGATCGTCGACCTCGCTCCCTCCGTCGACAACAAGGGGTACTACCTCTTGGGCGGCGACGGTGGCGTGTTCACGTTCGGCACTGCCGACTTCAAGGGTTCGACCGGTGGCATGAAGCTCAACAAGCCGGTCGTGGCCATGCTGGTCGCTCCCAACGGTGCCGGGTACTGGCTGGCCGCGTCGGACGGTGGCGTGTTCACCTTCGGCGCCGTCGACTTCCTCGGCTCGATGGGTGGCACGAAGCTCAACAGCCCCGTGCTCGACCTCATCAACTAACGAGAATGACGTGCGAGGCCCCCGTCCAATGGACGGGGGCCTCGTCGCGTCAGGGCTTGGGTTCGGCGGCGATGGCCGGTGCGGCGGCCTTCTTCTTGGGCGGCGGCACCCCGAGCTTGGGTTCCTTGAGCGCCGACCACTCGGGCCACCGGCGCCGCGACACCGTCGAGAGCCGGCGGAGGAGATCGATGGCCCCCGGGTCTTCGTCACCGGGCCGGCCGTAGATGGTGCCGTCCTCGAGCATCTTCATGATGATCTCGCGGCCGAGGTCGGTGCGGACGATCGTGAGCGTCCAGTCGTTGGACTCGCCGATGCCGCCGGTCGAGATGTCGGCGTGCTCGGCGGCGAAGTCGGGGCACATCTTGCAGCCCTCACGCGTCCACGCGTGGCACTCCTTGAGGTTGACCTCGTGGTAGCTGCCGTCCTTCATCCAGATCTGGAAGACGCCCTTGATGTTCATCTTCACCATGTCCTCCTTCTTCAGGCCGTACTTGGCCTCGAAGAGTTCGGGGAAGATGGCGTCGTCGAAGGTCTTCGAGCAGAGCAGGCCGATGTTGAGCGCGAACTTGCGGGCGACCTTGCCCGCCTTGCGCACGCTCATGGCCGGGGGCGACGACGACTGGCAGCCCATGCCGACGAGGGCGATCTTTTCGGCGCCGCCCTCGATGGCTTCGGCGTAGGCCATGGTGTTGGCCGAGTAGGTGTAGCGAGAGCCGGCGGCGGCGAGCACTTCGTCGCGGGTGCGGGCCACGCCCGGGATCGCCTTCCACGTGCCCTTGTCGCCCTCGAGGTAACTGACGAGGGCGGCGTCGATGTACCCCTTTTCGAGGCACCAGATGAGCATGGCCGAGACGAGCCCGCCGTCCTGGCCCATCTTGTGGACCATCTCTTCGGAGGCCCGGGCGAGGATGATGTCCTTGGAGATTCCCGAGAGCTCCGCGGGCTTGCGGGCCCGACCGAAGAGGTGCTCCTCGATCTGGGGCTCCCACGCACGGAAGCGGGGACAGGCCCGCGTGCACGTCGTGCAGCCCTTCTCGCCGTGGATGCAGTTGTCGAGACCGAGTTCCTCTTCGAGGTGGAACGGCTTGTACACCCCGTCGTTGTCGTTGTAGCCGAGGACGTCGTGGGGGCAGACGACGACGCAACCCGCGCACCCCGTACAGAGCCCCGAGGTGACGACCTCGCTGTAGAGCTCCTTCCACTGCGCGGTCCAACGTTCAGCCATGGGCGCAGAATCTAGGCGTGCCCGAGCTCCCCGAGGTCGAGTCGTACCGCCGCCTGGCTGAGATGCGGGCGCTGGGACGCCCGATCGCGTCGATCGACGCGCCCGACAATTGGTACCTCAAGGGCGGTGTCGATGGTGCCGCGATCGGCGCCGCGCTGGTCGGAACCTGCTTCTCGGCCGCCCGCCGGATCGGGAAGTTGCTGCTGCTCGACACCGACGGCGGGTCGGTGCTCGGCCTTCGTTTCGGCATGACGGGCCGGCTGATGGTCGACGGCGACGATGCCGTCGGCCCGCTGCTCTACAGCCCGGCCAAAGATCGACCCGAGTGGGATCGCTTCACCGTGCGTTTCGGAGACCGGGGAGCGCTTCGGATGCAAGACCCACGTCGACTCGGAGGCGTGCTGCTCGATCCTTCCGAGGCCGGGCTCGGCCCCGATGCTGCGTCGCTCGACCTCCGGACGCTCCGGGAGCTGCTGGGGACGTCGCGAACGCCGCTCAAGGCGCGACTGCATGGACCAGTCCCGCCTGGCCGGTGTCGGAAACCTTCTGGCCGACGAAGCGCTCTGGCGGGCCGGCCTCGACCCACGCCGACCGGCCGGCGGCCTCGACGCCCTCGAGCAGCGGTCGCTCCACCGCCACCTACGCGCCGCGATTCGGGTGTTGTCGGCGCGAGGCGGGAGCCACACCGGCGATCTTCGCCCGCACCGCGAGCCGGGGGGACATTGCCCCCGCGACGGCGCCGAACTGCGCCGAGACACCGTCGGCGGTCGCACGACGTGGTGGTGCCCCGCCCACCAGCGGTGACCGCTCAGGTGAGGTCGTGGCGCCGGAGTTCGTGGAGAGCCACTGCGGTGGCGGCGGCGACGTTGAGGGAGTCGACGCCGGGCACCATCGGTATGCGCACCCGGACGTCGGCGGCGGCGAGGGTCTCGTCGATCAGACCGGGGCCCTCGGCGCCCAAGAGGAGCGCACGCGGCCCCGTGGGGGCCGGTAGGCGACGCAGGTCGAGCGCGCCGGCCGCTGGCGTCAGCGCCAGCACCTCGAAGCCGAGTCGCCGGAGGTGAGCGACGCCAGCCGCTCCGGGCGCGATTCGGGTGAAGGGGACGTGGAGCACGTGGCCCATCGAAACCCGGACCGCCCGGCGGTAGAGGGGATCGCACGAGGTCGGGTCGAGGAGGATCGCGTCGACGCCGAAAGCAGCGGCGTTTCGGAAGAGGGCGCCGAGGTTCTCGTGGTCGTTCAACCCTTCGGTGACGACGACGAGGTTGGCGGCCGAACACACGGCGTCGACGGTGGGGAGGCAGGGGCGGTCGGCTGATGCGAGGGCGCCCCGGTGGAGCGAGAACCCGGCGACGTGGTTGAGCACCGCCTGTTCGGCGACGAACACGGGCGCGCCATCCACCCCGGCCCGACCGACGTCGGCCTCGAGCGAGGCCCAACGCGCCGGGGTGAGGAACAGTGAGCGGACGGTGTAGGTCGACCGGAGGAGCGAGCGGATCACGCCGACGCCCTCCGCGATGAAGAACTCGCCCTCGGCGCCGTCCGTCGACGATCGGAGGCGACGGAGATCGGGATCGGTGAGCCGGACGAAGTCGGCCACCCGTTCGTCGTCCGGGTCGTCGATCCGGACGACGGTCACCTAGTCGGTGGCGAGTCCGACGGGACAGGAGACACCCGTGCCGCCAAGACCGCAGTAGCCGTTGGGATTCTTGGGCGAGGTACTGCTGGTGATAGCCCTCGGCGTAGAAGAACTCGCCGGCCGCGGCGATCTCGGTGGTGATGTCGCCGTACCCGCGGCGCCGAAGCCGCTCCTGGAACGCGTCACGCGTGCGCTGTCGCCGCCTCGGCCTGAGCAGGGTCGACCGTGTAGATCGCCGAGCGGTACTGGGTGCCGCGGTCGTTGCCCTGGCGCATGCCCTGGGTGGGGTCGTGGCTCTCCCAGAACACGCTTGAGCAGGCTCTTCGTAGCTGACGATGGTCGGGATCGAACGCAACCAGCACTGCTTCGGTGTGGCCGGTCCGCCCGCTGCACGTCTCCTCATAGGTGGGGTTCGGCGTGTAGCCGCCGGCGTAGCCGACGGCGGTGGTGAACACCCCGGGCACCTCCCAGAACTTGCGCTCGGCCCCCCAGAAGCAGCCGAGGCCGAAGACGGCAGTGGCAATGCCGTCCGGGTAGGGAGGTCGGAGCGGCGTCCCGAGGACCAGGTGTCGGTCGGGAACGGGCATCGGCGTCGGCCGGCCCGGCAGGGCCTCCTGGGGTTCGATCATGCGGGTTTTCAGGCGGTCGAACAGCACGCGGTTTCCTCGTCTGGAAAGGGGGAGAGAACGCCCCGGTGGCTTCGTACACGGTGACAACGTCCGCGCCCCCGAAGACGTTCCCGACCGCAGGATCTCACACCGACCGGTCAGTAGGCTGCCGGCAGTGAACGACGGGGCGGCGAACGAGCGGACCGAGGCCCGCGAGGCTCGGCTCAGCGCGGCGAGATATCGGGCATTGGCCGAAGCATCCGACCTGGCCGTGTGGCGGACGAACGCCCTCGGCGAACTCGTGTCCGACATGCCCGGCTGGCGCGAGGTCACGGGCCAGGCGGCGGACGAACTCGTCGGTGACGGCTGGCTCGAGTCGATTCCCGAGTCGGATCGCTCGCGAGTGCGCGACGCCTGGCGCCACTCGGTCGACACCGGCGACCCCTACGACGTCGTCTACCCGATCAGCGCCGCCGACGGTGCCCTCCGGTTGGTCCGTTCCCGGGGCCTGCCCCTCGTCGAGGACAGTGCCATCGTCGAGTGGATCGGCACCGTCACCGACATCACCGAGTTGCGCGACTCCCTGGCCGAGTTGGAGGAAGAGAAGGTCGCCGTCGAAACCCTCCGCGAGATCGGCATCTCGCTGTCGGCCGAACTCGAGCTCTCGCGCCTTGTCGAAGCTCTGACCGACGCGACCACTCGACTCACCGGAGCCCAGTTCGGCGCGTTCTTCTACACCGCGCTCGGCCAGCGGCGGCGAGTTCCTCCTGCACTCCCTGAGCGGCGTCTCCCAGGAGGAGTTCGGCGACTTCCCCGGCGCCGCGCAATACGGCGATCTTCGCTCCGACCTTCGCCGGCGACGCCCCGGTCCGCCTCGACGATGTCACGGCTGACTCCCGGTTCGGGCAGAACGAACCGTTCCGGGGCATGCCCGAGGGGCACCTGCCCGTGCGGAGCTATCTCGCCGTGCCCGTCGTCTCGAGGTCGGGCAAGGTGCACGGCGGGTTGTTCTTCGGTCATGCCGAGGTCGCTCGCTTCACCGAGCGCCACGAACGCCTCGTCGTCGGCGTCGCTGCGCAGGCCGCTATCGCCCTCGACAACGCCGGGCTCTATGACGCCGAACGCAACGCTCGGGCGACGGCCGAGGCAGCACAACACCAACTCGCACTGCTGGCGTCGGTCAGTCATCGCATGGCGATGACTCTCAACGCCGAGGACGCGGCCCGGGTCTTGGTGCAAGCCTGCGTGCCACACCTCGCCGAGTGGTGCGGGGTCTTCCTCCTCCACCCTGATTCGACCGTTGAGGTTCTCGCCGCCGATCACGTCTCGGTCGAGATCGGGGAGGCGCTCGCCCACGCCCTGCGCCGATTCCCTGTCCGTCTCGACGCGCCCTACGGCGCTGGCGCCGTGCTCCGGACCGGTCAGGCCAGCCTGGCCCCCGTCATCGACGACGACCTGCGGCGGTCGTTTTCGATCGACGATCGTCACTACGAGTTGCTTGCCGCTCATCCCGCCTCGAGCGTCCTGTCGGTGCCGCTCGAGGCTCGGGGCCGAGTCATCGGCGCGCTTTCGCTACGGCGGGAGCGCTGCGACAAGTTCGAGGAGGGCGACCAAGACCTCGTGCAGGAACTCGCTCGGCGTGGTGGCGTAGCGATTGACAACGCGCTCGCCTATGAGCGGGAACGATCCTCGGCGCTCATGCTCCAGCGGAGCCTGCTGCCCCACATCGTTCCGACGTTGCCGGCGGCCAGCTGCGCCACCCGTTACCTGCCCGGGTCGGACGGCGCCGAGATCGGCGGGGACTGGTTCGACGTGTTGGCTCTCGACGACGGGGTTGTGACGTTCGTCGTCGGCGACGTCCAGGGCCGCGGCGTGGTCGCGGCCAGCGTGATGGGTCAGCTCCGGTCGACCGTGCGAGCGTACGCGCTCGAACATCACGCCGCCGCAGACGTCATCACCAGGACCGATCGCCTGGTCTCGTCGCTCGACGACACGCTGTTGGCGACGTGTGTGTTCGGCCGGTACGACCCCCACTCGCGGTTGATGACCTTGGCCAACGCCGGGCACCTTCCCCATTGATCGTCGACGCCGACGGCCCTCGGTTTCTCCGTCTCGATCCGGGCCTACCCCTCGGAGTCGGCGGGGCGACGTTCCACCGAGCGCGAGGTCGAATTCGCCGAGGGCTCGATGGTGCTTCTCTTCACCGACGGCCTTGTCGAGGGTCCTTCGCGGTCGCTCGACGATGGCCTCGCTCGCTTGGCCGAGGCCGCAGGGGCCGGGTACAAACGCGGACTCGGCGTCGAAGACGTCGCCGATCTCGTCCTTCGTGAACTCGTCGGTCCGGGCGGGGTCGACGACGACATCGCGCTGCTTGTCTTCAGCAACGTCGAGCCGTTCGTCGATCACACCGTCGAACTCGCCGGAGATCCGTCGGCGGTCCGCACCGCCCGTCGGCTGGCCGAGGCGGCGGCGGCCGACTTGGCCGAGCCGACGCTGGTTTCGCTCAGGCTCCTCGTCAGTGAGGTCGTCACCAACGCCATCCGCCACACGGGCTCGGCCGTCCGTCTGCGGGTGCGGGCTACGCGGTTTCGCGTGCGGGTCGAGGTGTTCGACGAGCGGCCCGGAGTCGGCGAGGTCCGTCCAAGCACCCCCGACGATTCGCTCGCCGATCGGGGGCGCGGGCTGCACCTGGTCGAGCAGTTCGCCGACCGCTGGGGAGTGGAGCCCACGAGCACGGGCAAGTGTGTCTGGTTCGAGGTCTCGAGCCCGGGGGTCGAGTCGTGAGCGACGCCGACGACGCCACGCTGCGGGCCATCCTCTCTGCGCTCGAATCCCTGGCCGACGGCGACTTCTCGGCCCGACTGCCAGCACGCCGCGTCGGCCTGGCCGGCGAGGTGGCGAGGGCATTCAACACCGTCGCCGATCGAGCCCAAAGGACCCACGCCGAGGTCGAGCGTGGGCGCGGATCGTGGGACGCGAGGGCCGGATGGGCGAGCGCGTTCGTACGGCGGGGCCGGGCCAGTGGGCCGACACCGTCGCGGCGGTGAACGACCTCATCGACGATCTCGTGCGACCCACCACCGAGGTGGCTCGTGTTCTCGATGCGGTGGCCAAAGGCGACCTCTCCGAGTCGATGGCGTTGACCATCGATGGCCGCCCCATCCGGGGTGAGTTCCGTCGTATCGGACTCGTCGTCAATCGGATGGTGGAACAGCTGAGCTCTTTCGCCGACGAGGTCACCCGCGTCGCCCGTGAGGTCGGCACCGAGGGGCGCCTCGGAGGACAGGCCCGCGTCCGCGGCGTCTCCGGGACGTGGCGACAGCTGACCGACAACGTCAACGAACTCGCCGACAACCTCACCCGTCAGGTGCGCAACATCGCGCAGGTCACGACGGCAGTGGCACGAGGAGACCTGAGCCAGAAGATCACCGTCGACGCCCGGGGAGAGATCCTCGATCTCAAGTCGACGGTCAACACCATGGTCGACACGCTCTCGGCCTTTGCCGACGAGGTCAGTCGCGTTGCGCGCGAGGTTGGCGTCGAGGGTCGCCTCGGCGGCCAAGCCCACGTGCGGGGTGTGTCGGGAACGTGGAAGGACCTGACCGACAATGTCAATCAGCTGGCCGGCAACCTGACCGGCCAGGTGCGCAACATCGCCCAGGTGACGACCGCCGTGGCCCGGGGTGACCTGAGCCAGAAGATCATCGTCGACGCCAGCGGCGAGGTGGCCCAGCTCAAGACGACGATCAACACCATGGTCGACCAACTCTCGGGGTTCGCCGACGAGGTGACGCGCGTCGCCCGCGAGGTCGGCGTCGAGGGTCGCCTCGGCGGTCAGGCCCATGTACGCGGGGTTTCGGGCACGTGGAAGGAGCTGACCGACAACGTCAATCAGCTGGCCGACAACCTGACGCTGCAGGTGCGCGACATCGCCCAGGTGACGACGGCGGTGGCCAACGGCGACCTGAGCCAGAAGATCTCGGTCGACGTGAGCGGGGAACTGCTCGTCGTCAAGAACACGGTCAATCGGATGGTCGACCAACTCTCGGCATTCGCCGTCGAGGTCACCCGGGTGGCCCGAGAGGTCGGTGTCGAGGGGCGCCTGGGGGGCAGGCCGACGTACCGGGCGTCTCGGGCACCTGGCTTGCCCTCACCAGCAACGTCAACGAGTTGGCCGACAACTTGACCCAACAGGTGCGGGCGATCGCCGAGGTCTCGTCGGCGGTAACGCAAGGTGACCTGACCCGGCTCATCACCGTCGACGCCGCCGGGGAGGTCGGCGAGCTCAAAGACACGATCAACCAGATGATCGACAACCTGCGAGACACCACTCGGCGTACGCAGGATCAGGACTGGCTCAACACCAACCTGGCCCGTATCAGCGCTCGACTCCAGGGGCATCGCGACGCCAATACCCTCGCGCAGACGCTGATCTCTGAACTCGCGCCCGTCGTCGGGGCCCATCACGGCGCCTTCTACTTGGGTGACAACGAGCGGAACGAGCGCACGTATCGCCTGACGGCGACGTACGGCTTCACCCCTGGGCCGGGTACCCCGCCTGCCTTCGGGCTCGGCGAGGGACTCCTCGGCCAAGCGGCCAGCGACGGGCGGGTGATCTCGCTCGAGGACGCACCCGCTTCCTTCCTCCGCATCAGCTCCGGGCTCGGCGAAGCCGACGCCGCCCACGTTCTTCTGCTGCCTGTCGCCTTCGAAAGGGAAGTGCTCGGGGTGGTGGAGTTGGCCGCGTTGCGCCCGCTCAGCGCCACCGATCGTGCCTTGGTCGAGCAGATCGTCGACACGGTGGGCGTGGTGCTCTCCACCTCCTTGCCACCATGCGCACCGAGGAGCTGCTCCTCGAATCGCAGCGACTGACGACCGAGCTCCAAACCCAGTCAGAGGAGTTGCAGAGCCAACAAGACGAGCTGCGACGCTCGAACCTCGAACTCGAGGAACAGGCTCACTCACTCAAGGCGTCGGAGGAGCTGCTCCAGACCCAACAGGAGGAACTGCAACAGACCAACGCCGAGCTCGAGGAGAAGGCGGCGCAGCTGGCCGAGCAGAACGAAGCCATCGAGGTGAAGAACACCGAGATCGAACTCGCCCGCCGCACACTCGAAGAGCGGGCCGAACAGCTGGCGTTGTCGAGTCGATACAAGTCTGAGTTCCTGGCCAACATGAGCCACGAGCTCCGCACTCCGCTCAACAGCCTCCTCATCTTGGCCCGCCTCCTCTCCGACAACACCGATGGCAATCTGACCGCCAAGCAGATCGAGTTCGCCCGCAGCATCCACAGCGCAGGTACCGACCTCTTGAGCCTGATCAGCGACATCCTCGATCTCTCCAAGGTCGAGGCCGGCAAGATGGACGTCGCCCTCGGCGACGTGGCTCTCCCGCGACTGGTGCAGGTGGTGCAGCAGGTCTTCCGCCCCTTGGCCGAGCAGAAGTCTCTGGCGCTCGACGTCGAGGCCGACGACACGGCGCCGGCGATCCTGCGCACCGATGAGCAACGCGTGATGCAGGTGCTCACAAACCTCCTCGGCAACGCGGTGAAGTTCACCGAGGCGGGTGGGGTCAGCCTGCGAATTCGGGCTGCGTCGGGCACTGAGCTCGGGCTCATCTCCACGATCGCTCCCGATGCCGAGTTGGTCGCCTTCGAGGTGCGGGACTCGGGCATCGGGATCGCCGAGGACAAGCTCGGGGTGATCTTCGAGGCCTTCCAACAGGCCGACGGCACCACCAGCCGGCGCTTCGGCGGCACGGGCCTCGGACTGTCCATCAGCCGGGAGATCGCCGTGCTGCTCGGCGGCGAGATCCGGGTCACGAGCCAGCCGGGCGTCGGCAGCGTCTTCACGCTCTACCTCCCCACAACCCCCGATCTGTCGTCGCCGGTCGACGACGGTGGTGACGGCGAGCATGCCGACTCGCCGACTCAGCCGCCGCCGGTCGCCGGACTCGACCTCGCCAGCCGGGCCGCTCCTGACAACGAGATGCCGCCCATCTCCGATGATCGCGACGGCATCGTTGCCGGCGACCGGGTCCTGTTGCTCGTCGGGGCCGACGCCGACCTCCTCGGTCGAGCGGCCGAGGCCGGCCGTGAGCGAGGGTTCCGCATCCTCGTGGCGGCGCGCGGCGACCTCGCCCTGCGCATGGCCCGCGACTACCGCCCCGACGCCATCGTCCTCGACGCGCAACTCCCCGGCGTCGACGGTCTGGCCGTGCTCGAGGAGCTCAAGCGACTCACGGAGACACGTCACATCCCCGTGCACGTGATGAGCTCGCTCGACCAGCGACAGAGCGCACTGTCGGCCGGCGCCATCGCCTACTTGGAGAAGCCTGTCACCCCCGACGACTTCGCCACTGCGCTGTCGCGTCTCGTCGCCTTCCTCGATGCTCCCGTTCGCCGGCTCCTCATCGTCGAGGACGACGAACGTGAACGCAACAGCATCATCGAGCTCATCGGCGGCGGTGACAACGAGGTGGTGATCGTCGGAGTCGGTTCGAGCGAAGCGGCCATCGACGCCCTGCAGCGGGAGAACTTCGACTGCATGGTGCTCGACCTCAAACTCCCGAAGACGAGTGGGTTCGGCCTGCTCGAGCAGGTGAAGAGCGATGAGCGCTGGGCCGACATGCCCGTCATCGTCTACACCGGCAAAGAACTCTCCCGACGGGAGGACACCCGACTCAAGAAATACGCCGAAACGATCATCGTCAAGGACGTGCGGTCACCTGAGCGGCTGTTCGACGAGACCGCGCTCTTCCTCCATCGGGTCGAGTCGCGGATGCCGGCCGAGAAGCGTCGCATCATCGAGCAACTCCACAGCGCCGACGCGGTGTTCGAAGGCAAGAGGGTCTTGATCGTCGACGACGACGTCCGCAACGTGTTCGCCCTCACAAGCGTGTTCGAGGGCCGCGGCATGCAGGTCCGATTCGCGGAGAACGGTCGCGACGGCGTGGCCTCACTGATGGACGACCCCGAGGTCGACCTCGTCCTGATGGACATCATGATGCCGGAGATGGACGGCTACGAGGCCATGCGGGCCATCCGTGAGGTCGAGGCGCTCCGGCGACTTCCGATCATCGCCCTCACCGCCAAGGCCATGAAGGGTGACCGCGAGCAGTGCATCGAGGCGGGCGCGTCGGACTACATCACGAAGCCGGTCGACCTCGACCAGCTCCTGTCGCTGATGCGGGTGTGGTTGTACTAATGGACGGGGCTCAGCGGGACCTGGAGCCCGATGTCGAGGCAGACGCCGAGCTCGAACTCATCGAGACCGATGTCCTGCTCGAGGCCGTCTACCGGCGCTACGGATTCGACTTTCGCGAGTACGCCCGGGCTTCGCTGCGCCGACGTCTGCATCGCCGCATGGCCCTCGAAGGCATCACAACCATCTCGGCGCTCCAAGACCTCCTCTTGCACGACCCGGCCTCGATGGAGCGGCTCCTGCTCGACCTGTCGATCAACGTCACGTCGATGTTCCGGGATCCCACGTTCTTCCGCGCCTTTCGGACCAAGGTCGTGCCTTTGTTGCGCACGTATCCCTTCATCCGCATCTGGAACGCGGGTTGCTCGACGGGGGAGGAGACCTACTCGTTGGCGATCCTTCTGGCCGAGGAGGGGTTGTACGACCGCACCCGCATCTACGCCACCGACATCAACGAGGCTGTGCTGCTCCGGGCTCGGCAGGCCACGTTCCCCCTCGACAAGATGCAGGAGTACACCGAGAACTACCAGGCCGGTGGGGGTACCCAGGCCTTCAGCGAGTACTACACGGCCGGGTACGAAGGGGCGCAGTTCGATCGCTCGTTGGCCGACAACATCGTGTTCGCCCGCCACAACCTCGCCACCGACGGCGGGTTCAACGAGTTCCATGTCGTCGTGTGCCGCAACGTGATGATCTACTTCGACAGCCGTCTCCAGGACCGCGTCCACGACCTGTTCTTCGACAGCCTCACCCGGTTCGGCATTCTGGCTCTCGGCCCCAAGGAGAGTCTGTCGTTCACGTCGCACGCCGACGACTACGAGGTGGTGGACCTGCACGAGAAGCTGTTCCGGAAGAGCCGGTGAGCGGACCCTTCCCTCTCGTGGTCTTGGGCTGCTCGTGGGGCGGACTCGACGCGCTGGGCGAGGTGCTCGATGGACTCCCCGACGACCTCCCTGCGGCCGTGGTCATCGTCCAGCACCGGATGCATCGGCCCTCCGAACTGGCCGCCCTCCTGGCCCAGCACACGCCGTGGGAGGTGTGCGAGGCCGAGGACAAGGAGAGGATTGCGCCCGGAAGGGTGTTTTTGGCTCCACCTGGGTACCACCTCCTCGTGGACGGTGATCGCTTCGCGCTCTCAACCGAGGCGCCGGTGCGCAACAGCCGCCCGTCCGTCGACGTGCTGTTCGAATCTGTGGCCCGCTCGTTCGGCCCGGCGGCGATCGCCGTCGTGCTCACCGGCGCCAACGACGACGGCGCCGCCGGCCTCGTGGAGATCGTTCGGAGCGGGGGGTCGGCCATCGTTCAGGACCCCGCGACGGCGGTCCGATCAGACATGCCGGCGGCGGCGTTGGCCTCGGGTGTCGAGGCGATCGTGGCCGACCTGGTGGGCGTGGCCGAGGCCGTCGTCGACCAAGTCCGAATCCGCACGGCGGGGGCCTCGTGACGATGCCCGACCGCGTGCCCGTCCTCGTCGTCGACGATCGCCCGGACAACCTCCTCGCCGTCGAGGCCGTGCTCGAACCGCTCCAGCTCGACATCATCCGAGCCGAGTCGGGGCACGAAGCCCTTCGCCACCTGCTGACAGCTGAGGTGGCCGTGATCCTCCTCGACGTGCAGATGCCCGAGCTCGACGGCTACGAGACCGCCCGGCTGATCAAGGGACGGGCGCGCACCAAGAACATCCCGATCATCTTCCTGACGGCTCGCGACCGAGCCATCGAGCACGAGCTGGCCGCCTACGACACCGGCGGCGTCGACTACTTGGCCAAGCCATTCGCCCCCGAGGTGCTCCGCGCCAAGGTGCGGGTCTTCGTCGATCTCTACCTGCAGTCGCGAACCATCGACGAGCAACGGAAGCTCCTCGAGCGTCGCCTCGACGAGCGCAACCGCGCGCAGGAGGCCCTCCGACTCCAAGCCGTGGAGCTGGAACGGTCCAACACCGAACTCGAACGGTTCGCGTTCGTGGCCAGTCACGACCTCCGCGAGCCGTTGCAGGTGGTGGCCGGCTTTCTCCAACTGCTCCGCGCTCGATCCGAGGGGGCAGACGAGACGAGCCGCCAGCTGCTCGAACGGGCCGCGGCCGGGATCGACAACATGAACCGCCTCGTCGACGATCTCCTGAACTACGCCCGGGCCAGCACGGGTGAGCTCGAACTCCAGACCGTACCGCTCGAGGACTTGCTGGCCGAGGTGCGAGCCGAGCTGTTCGACGATCTCGAACGGACGGGCGTGCGCGTGACCCACGACCCGCTGCCCGACGTGCGGGGCGATCGCTGGCAGCTCTCCCGCGTGCTCTACCACTTGCTCGACAACGCCCTCGAGTACCACGACCCGTCGATCGAGCACCCCGAAGTGCACCTCGGGCTCTCCCGCCGGGAAGGCTCGTGGGTGGTGACGGTGCGCGACAACGGTCGTGGGATCGACCCGGCTGAGATCCCCCGCTTGTTCGCCATCCTCGGTCACAGCCAGGTGGCCGATGGCGCCCGGGGCACGGGGGTTGGCCTCGCCCTCTGCCGGCGGGTTATCGAGCGACACGGCGGTGAGGTCTGGATGGACTCGGTGCTGGGGGAGGGTTCGGCCGTTTCGTTCACCATCCCGGTGCTCCTGGAGGCGGGATGACCCGCCGTCTCCTCGTCATCGACGACAACGTCGACTGGCGGCTGCTCGTTTGCATCGCCCTCGACGGTTCGCCGATCGAGGTGGTGGGCGAGGTTGCCACGCCCATCGCCGGCGTGGCCGCCGCCGCCCGGTTGCAACCCGACCTGATCCTGCTCGACATCGTCGACGCCCACGCTGATGCCTTGGCGGCGGTCAAGCCGATCCAGCAGGCGGCGCCGGGGGCGGTGATCGTGGCCGTGGCCTCGTACGCCGAGCATCAGCTGTGGGGCCAAAGCCCGCACCTCGGCACCATGGCCTATCTGTCGAAGGCGACGCCGCCATCCGAGTTGGCCGCTCGCCTTCTCCACATAGCCGATGCCGCCGCCCGGAGGACCGACGACATCGAGGCGACTGCGTCCGAACGCTTTCCCGCCGATCTCCGCAGCGCTCGGTCGGCCCGGCAATTCGTCATCGGCGTGCTCGACGACTGGAGGTGCTCGGATCTCGTCGACAGTGCCGCGTTGCTTGTCAGCGAACTGGTCACCAACGCAGTCGTCCACGCCCATTCGGAGGTCGAGCTCTCCGTGCACCGGCGACCTCATCGCATCCGGGTCGAGGTCATCGACGAGGCCAGGGAACAGGTCCGTCGGCGCGACGCGAAGGAAGACGAGCAGTCGGGGCGTGGGATGGCCCTCATCGAAGCGCTTGCCGTGGCGTGGGGGATCGACTCCGTGCTAGCCGGCAAGTCGGTGTGGTTCGAGATGGACCGACCTGCCGCCGACTCCTAGGTCGGCGGCACATCGGGCAACCACTCAGCCCGCTGTCGCCTTGAGCAGGTCGCGGATCTCAGCCAGCAACATGGCCTCGTCGGACGGCGGCGGAGCGTCCTCGGCCGGCTCATCGGTCGTGGCCCGCAGCTTCATGGCCTTGTTGGCCGCCTTGAGGATGACGAACATGACGGCGGCGACGATCACGAAGGTGATGAGGGCGTCGAGGAACACCCCGTACTTGATCTTGCCGTCTCCCAGTTCCAGGACCAACGACGAGAAGTTGGGTTGCCCGCCGATGGCTGCGATCAGGGGTGTGATGATGCCCTCGACGAGCGCCGATACGACGGCCGAGAACGCGGTACCCAACACGACGGCCGTGGCCAGGTCGAGCAGGTTTCCTCGGAAGAGGAACGTCTTGAACTCTTTCAGCATGCTGCCTCCAGGGTTAGGGGATACGCCAGCATCCTGCACGTGACCGGTCGGGTTGGGAAGGATGATCGCCCCATGGTGAACACCAATCCGTCGCCACCAGATCGAGATTGGTCGGTCGTCGCCATCCTCTTCAGCGTCTTCGCGTCGGCCGCCGCCGCGCTGGCGCAAGCCACCGTGCTGGGCAAACAGGTCTACGACCTGACCGGTCGCGAGCTCGACCTTGGGCTACTCGGTCTGGCCGAGTTCGCACCAGCGGCGCTTCTCGTGCTCGTCACCGGGTCGGTCGCCGACCGGCTGGATCGGCGACGGGTGGCGGCGGTCGGATTCGCGGGCGAAGCGGCCGTTGCGCTGGGTTTGGCGTGGTACGCGAGCACGGCTCCTACCGCGGTCGGCCCGATCTTCGCCATGGCCTTCGCCTTTGGCATTGCCCGTGCGTTCGCGGCGCCGGCGGCTCGGTCCCTGCCCGCCGACACGGTGTCCGCCGAGCGACTGCCGTGGTTGGTGGCCCGGTTCTCGGGGGCGTGGCAGGCCGCGCTCGTCGTTGGACCAGTGCTGGGCGGGTTTCTCTATGCCGCCGACATCAGGCTCCCCTATATCGCCGCTGGTGTCCTGCTTGCACTTGCCGGAGCGGCGATCCTGGTCGTCCGACCGTCTGCCCACCGGCGGCTCGGTGCCGATCCGCTCACCGAAGCCGCCGTCGAACCGGTGCTCGGGCACGCCGAGGCCGCTGCGCCCGCCCGCGCCAGCGTGCGTGACGCCTTCGAAGGGCTGCGGTTCATCCGCCACCGGCCGATTCTCTTCGGCGCCATCAGCCTCGACCTGTTCGCCGTGCTGTTCGGCGGCGCTGTTGCGCTCCTGCCGGCGATCGCCACCGACCGATTGCACGTCGGCGCGGTGGGCCTCGGCTGGCTGCGGGCCGCCGGTGGGATCGGGGCCGGGGCCGTCACCGCCCTGTTGGCCGTGCGCCCGATTCGCCGACGGGTCGGACGGACCCTTCTGTTCGCCGTCGCCGTCTTCGGCGTGGCCACGATCGCGCTCGGCCTGACCACCCAATTCGCCATCGCGTTCGCGGCGATGGCCGTGCTCTCCGGGGCAGACTCGGTGAGCGTCTTCGTGCGGGCGACGCTCGTTCCTCTGGTGACCCCGGCCGACAAGCGGGGCCGGGTCCTTGCCGTCGAGAACGTGTTCATCGGGGCGTCCAACGAGTTGGGCGCGTTCGAGTCCGGGGTGGTCGGCCAACTCCTGGGACCGGCCGGCGCCATCGTGCTGGGCGGTGTCGGCACGTTGGCGGTGGCCGGCGGATGGTGGCTCCTCTTCCCCGGGCTTCGCGACGTCGATGGGTTCCCATCCGGTGAGGAGACCCCGACGACCATCGTGTGAACCCACGGTGAATTGGGGCGAGACGATCTGTTCGTCGGCATCGGCGCACGTCACGATGGCGCCATGGTCCTCTCGCCGTCGATGGAGATCCACCGCCTGTTGTCGTCGACCACGGTGCCAGTCGAGGCCGCCGAGCGATTGTTGCGGAGCGCGCCGGCGTTGTGGTTGGCGAGCGCACCTCCGGCCGTGCTGGCCGGTGATGTCGTGCTTGCGCACCCCCACCTCCAGCCGGGGGAGATCCGGGCTGTCGCCCGCCCGCTCTCGGCCGATCGCCAGCGTCTCACGGTGGTCGCGGAGGACCGCCGCGGCTTGTTGGCCGATACCGCGGCGGCGGTGACCGCGGCGGGCTGGTCGGTCGAATCGGCGTCGGCCGCGACGTGGATGGGGGAACGGCTGGCGTTGCACTCACTCACCATCGAGGGCAGCGACAACGCAGCGCAAGGGTGGGACGAACTCGGGCGCCGGCTGCGACAGGTCGCGGCCGGCGCTCGCCCCGTGGTCGGCTTCGAGCCTCGGGGAAGGGCCGACGTCTCTGTCCACGCCATGGCCGAGCGCGAGTCGGTGCTCACTGTCGAGGCCCCCGACCAGCCTGGGCTCCTCGCCGCCATCTGCGCCTGGCTCGACCACGTGGGTGTGACGATCGAAGCCATGCAGGCGGTGAGCGACCACGACTCGGTGCACGATGTGTTCCTAGTCGAGGGCGCCCCCGATGCCCGAGCACTGGCCCGTCACCTCAGCGCGTCGGCGGCGTTGCCGTCAGTTGCCGGTGTGGCCGGGCTGGCGACGCTGCCGGCCCGCCTGGCCATCCACGCTGGACGCGCCGCATGGCGGACCGCGTTCGCTAGCCCCGAACCGATGCCGTCCGATCGGCAAACGTGAACGCGTCGTCCCAGGTCCGATCGAGGTGGCATTTGGCGTCCTCGATCCCGATCGCCGTCCACGGATCTGACGGCCCGGAGCCACCATGGGCGAGGCCAAGTCGGTCGAGTTTGGTCAGCGCATCGCCGATCTCGAAGTCGACACGGCAATCCCAGTGGACGCGCAGCCACGACTCGATCTCGTGGTCGAGAGCTGACGCCGTCCGCGGGCCACGGGTCACGAGGAAGGCATAGGCGATGATCAACTCCTTGTGCTGTTCCTCCTCGGCCGCGTCGAGGAGGTTGTGGAAGACGCCAGCGCCGTTGTCGAGGTTCTTGAAGTAGAGGTTGTCGGTGAGCGTCTTCATGAATCGGATCTTGCGGTTCTTGAACTTCGTCATCTGACGGAACAGAAAGCCACCGACGGACCCCAGGCCAGCTCCGAGCCCGACGAGTTGGGTCTGGTCGACTTCGACCTTCGCGTCGCTCAACCCCAACCAGACGCCGAGCACGAGCGAGGACGACGCCGACTGACGCCAAGAGTTTCGTGGCGATGACGACCGCGCCGCTGACGAGGGCGGGGACTCCGATCAGGACCTTGTCGATGGGCCGCATCCGGACTTCGGTGTTTGGGAACAGCATCTCGAGGTCGGGTCGGGGCACGTTCTGGAACAGCTTGAGGAGCGTTGAGCCCGGTTCGAATGGCAGCTTGTCGGGGTCGTCGCCCTTGGCCACGAAGTGGCCGCGCTCGCGGAAGCGGACGTGCATCACGACCCGGTCGTAGTTGTGGAACTCGATCGTCCGCCGGCGGAGTCCGCCCCATTTGCGGATCTCCGCATTTCGAACCGTGTGTCCCCGTCGGAAGAAGGCAACCTCGTCGAAGTCGTCGAAGTCCACGTGGAGGCGCACATCGAGCAGCGATTCGGTGTCGAAGGCCACCGCCAGGTCGGCCTCGGTGACCTCCTCGAAGTTGGCGTCGTCGAGCAGAGCCCGGAGTTCTTCGGCGAAGCGAACGTGGCTGTCGGCGCGGGCGGCGTCGTCGAGGGCGCGGATGTCGCGGGTGTCTCGATCGGGGTCCACCGGCGAATAGGCGTCCTTCAAGGATTCGAGGCGGGATCGGTACTCGAAGTGAAGGAGTGCGTGGGCGAGGTCAGCGAGCTCGGAAAATGCCTCTGCTTCGCGTCCTTCGAGGCTGGCCTCGGAGATGCACATGTCGACGACGTCTCGGCGTCGAAATGGGAGGAACCGCTGTGGGGAGGCTTCGACCGGCATACCTCCGGGCTAGCAAGGCCGAGCTGCAGTCTGGGGTCCGGAAGGTGACGATCAGGCTGAGGTTCTCGAAGTTCCTAGAGTCGTGGCATGAGTGACCACACCTACCGCGTGACCGAGATCGTCGGCACCTCGCCCGATTCCGTGCAGCAGGCCATCCGCAACGGCGTCGCCCGAGCCTCCAAGACGCTTCGCAATCTCGACTGGTTCGAGGCGACCGAGATCCGGGGCCACATCGTCGACGGCGAGATCGAGCACTTCCAGGTGACCATGAAGGTCGGCTTCCGCCTCGAAGACGACTGATCCGCGCCGCTCGGTCAGTTGCGGCCCATGAGGTCTTCGAAGTTGGCGCAGTAGAAGCGCTCCTTCTCTTCGTCGCTGCAACCCTCGAGGCTGGCTTCGAAGCGCTTGAGCGGATTGCGGCCGCCCTCGACGTGCGGGTAGTCCGAGGAGAACATCGGGACCTCGGGGCCGGCCTCGCTGACGATCCACCCCGCCGACTCGTGCGGATACGGCGTGACCCTGACCTGGCGTCGTACGTACTCGCTGGGCGTGAGGCTGGCGCTCTGGAGGCGCTCCTCGTTGCGGCGAAAGGCTTCGGCGGCGGAATCCATCGACCGCATCCAGCCCGGCACCCAGCTGGCGCCGAGTTCGATGAGTCCGATTCGGAGGTCGGGGAAGCGCTCGAGGACTCCGTCGATGATCATCGTGGCCAGCGTCTGCATCGGGGAATACGGGATGGCCATGTACGACACCGAGGTGAAGTTGCTGTCGCCGCCGTGGAAGTCCGGCACCGGCGGAAGGCCGTTCTGCTTGTACACCTGCTCCATCGGGCGTTCGCCGCCGACGTGGAAGACGATCGGGATACGGGCCTCTTGGGCCTGGGCCCACACGCGGTCGAGGCCCACGTGGCTGGGCGAATGGTCGCGGGGCGGGGCCGACGCGATCATCAGCGCGGCGGCGCCGAGCGCGATGGCCTCCCCGGCGGCATCACCGGCCCGGTCGAGGTCGGCCAGTGGGACGTAACAGACGGGCAGCAGTCGGTTGTCGACGCTGCAGAAGTCGACGATGCCGCGGTTGTGGCCCGAGGCGAGGGCGTAGCCGAGCCCGGGGTCCTCGCGCCGCTCGAAGGTGCGCAACGGTCCGAGGTAGGTCGTCGTGAACACGAGCTGGCTGGCGAACCCGAGGAGGTCGAGGGCCCGGGGCCGGTCGCTGCTTCGCATTGCGCCAAGGGCGATGTGGTTCTTTCGGAGGAGGATCTCCTCCTCGTCCTTGGACCGGAAGTCGGGGTCGTCCTGTTTGGCCAACGCCTTGTCGATGTAGGAGGGGCGCTCGGCCGAACCCAGCGCCTCGGCCAACGCAGCCCGGTCCTTGGGATCGGCATAGGCCTCGGCGTACCCGGGCGGCTCGAAGATGTGGCTGTCGGCATCGTGGACGACGCGGCCATCGACGTAGGGCATGGCTCGAGCTTGGCACCGGCGAGGCGTCGCGCGTCGGGCGGATCAGCGATCCTCGCGAGGGATGAGCATGGCCAACTGGCGGAAGCGGGCAACGATGCGTCCTGTCGCGTCCCACAACTCTCCGTCCTCGTCGAGAAGGCCGTCGGTGATCATCCGGGTCGACAGCCGGGCCATGAGCCACGGCTCGTCGACGGGGGGCCGTCCGAACAGGTGGACGGTCAGTTCGACCGTCGGCAGCCAGCCGATCTCGGTGAAGCCGAGGATCGAGGGAGGGAAGCCGTCGGCCAAGGCGACGAGCATGTCGGTCGTGACCGTTTCCTCCTCGCGGAAGCGCACCCAACCGGAGAGCGCGGGTGCGGCGGGCGACGTCGCCGGACCCCATCCCCCCTCCGGGTCGACGCGGATCTCGAAATTGCGCAGCGACCGCGTGAGTGACCGCTCGCCGACCGTCGAGGTGAGGATGTCGAAAAGGTCGTCGCAGCGATCGGCGGGCGGGAGCCGGGGCGGGTCGGCGGTCAACGGCGAAGGCCCCGACCCCTGCCGAGCCTGAAGGTCGGCATACGACCCGACGACTCGGACGCGTTCCCGGTCGTCCTGCCACAACTCGCCCGTGGCCGTCGAGTAGGTCCGCCCCGGCTTGACCACGGTGGCTCGCACCGTCGCCGGGCCGGCCGTGGCCGCTCCGAGGAAGTGGCCGGTGACGGCGATCGGATCGGGCTGGCCCGCGACCTCGGCGAGTCGCGTCGACGCCGTGGCCAACAGGACGCCGCCGTTCTGGTTGCGCCCGACGCCCCACCGCTCGGCCAGCGAAACGTTCCATGTGCCGTCGGCATCGGCGGGTTCGGCGTGGACGTCGGCGGCGAATGGGCCCATTCGGCTCTGTCTACCCGACGTCCGGCCCAGGCGTTGTCCCAGGGCACTTCTACCATCGGCCCATGGGCAAGAAGAGCCGCCGCCACCGCAGCGACAATCGAGGAGGGCAGGACGGGCAGGGCGACCGGGGCGGGCACGTCCAGTACGCGGAGGGCGTGGCCTTGGTGGCCGAGGCCATCCTCCGAGGTCGCGAGATCATCGCCGATCAGATCAGCGATGCCCTGACCCCGATGTGGGATGCCGGGGTGGCCGACGCCGCCTCCGACGCGCTGCGCACCGCCACGGTCGCGGCGTGGGAGCACGGGTGGCAACCGGCTGACCTCGTGCACGCCGTCGGCCGCAAGCTCACCGCCCCCGACCGTCGGTTGCTCATCGCGGTGGCCGTTGCCGACGCCGGCGAGTGGCGCCAGCACCCCACCCCGGATCCGGCCTGGCTCGACCAAGTCGACGAACTCGAGGGCGAGCTCTCGACCGGCCCGCCGACAGGTGCTGTCGGTTCAGGCGGCGTGGTCGGATCGTGGGCAAGGATGGAGCGGGTCGTCGCTCCCGAGGCTTTGCGCCGGGCCGCCACGCTGCTCGGCGTGCTCTGGGGCCTCCCGCGGTTGCCACCCATCGGCGACCCACCCTCGGCGTGGGGGCGTGCGCGGCCCCGCCCGCAAACGGCGCCGGCGCCGGCGGGGATCGACGAGCGCATGCTCAACCGGGTGCGGGCCCTGCTGTCCAAGGCCGAGTCGACCGAGTTCGCCCCCGAGGCCGAGGCACTCACCGCGAAGGCCCAGGAGCTCATGGCCCGCTATTCGATCGATCAGGCGTTGGTGGCCGCGGCCGGCTCTGGCCCCGGAGTCGGCGAAGCGCCCCGGAGCCGCCGGGTCCTCATCCACGACCCCTACGCCAAGGGCAAGTCGTACCTTCTCGCCGAGGTGGCGGGGGCGAACCGGTGTGAAGCCGTGTGGTCGAAGGACGCTGGGTTCTCGAGCGTTTTCGGCTTCTCCACCGATCTCGCCGTGACCGACATCCTCTACACGTCGCTGGTCAGTCAGTGCAGCTCGGCCATGGTGACGGCCAGCAAGGACATCGTCCAACCCCGGCGGTTCCGCGAGTCGTTCGTGCTCTCGTTCGCCATCCATATCGGCAAACGTCTGGCCGCGGCGACGGCGGCCACCGTCGCCGAGGCCGCCGCCGAGCTCGGCGACTCGCTGTTGCCTGTCTTGGCCGCCCGCACCGACCAGGTCGAGGCCGCCCGCGACGAGGCCTTCCCTTCGCTTCGCGCCAACCGCATCCGGGTGACCGACGGTCGGGGCTGGGCCGCCGGGCAAGCCGCCGCGGAGCTCGCCCACCTCGAGGCCGGCAAAGCCGTCGAGGGCTGACCGCTGAAGGTCAGACGAGGCTGCGGCCAGCGGCGTACCCACCGGCGGCGAGGGCCAGACCTCCGAGGACCGACACGACCACGTATGCCGCCGCCGAGCGGGCTTGTCCAGCGCGGACGAGCGCTCCGGCCTCGACGCTGAAGGTGGAGAAGGTGGTGAAGGCACCGAGGAAGCCGACGCCGATGCCGAGGCGTAGCTCCTCCGACCAGCGGCCGGGGGCGATGGCCACCACCAGGCCGAGGACAAGGGATCCAGCAAGGTTGATGGCCAGCGTCGCCCACGGGAAGCCGCCCTCGGGTCGGGGGAGGGCAGCCGAGATCGCGTAGCGGCTGAGCGCGCCGGTGGCGCCGGCGACGGCGACGAAGAGGGCTCGCACGGCCTCAGCTTGGCCGCATGGCCACCGGAAAATGTTGTTGCATCGGGAACAATCTCCGCCGGATGCCGTTGGGAGAGATAGTTCGCTCTACAACAATCCCTTGGAGGCGCAGTGCGCACGAGCACCACGACCGATTTCCCCAGCACCGTTCCCGGCTACGTGGCCGGTCGATTCACCATCGATCCCGTCCACACGGACGTGTCGTTCACCGTCCGCCACATGATGGTCTCGAAGGTCCGGGGCAAGTTCCACGGCGTCGCCGGCACCATCGTCCTTGCTGACGACCCGCTCGGCTCCTCGGTTTCGGCCGACGTCGACCTGGCCACGATCGACACGGGAAACCCCCAGCGCGACGACCACATCCGCTCGGCGGACTTCTTCGACGTCGCCGAGCACGGGATCCTCACCTTCCGTTCGACCGCCGTTCGACCCGATGGCGACAACTACGTCCTCACCGGCGACCTCTCACTGCACGGTCAGACCCGGTCGGTCGATCTAGACCTCGAGGTCAACGGGTTCACCAAGGATCCCTACGGGGGCACGCGGGCCGGGTTCACGGCGTCGGGTGTGATCAACCGTAAGGACTTCGGAATCACGATCGACATGCCGATGGACGGAGGCGGCGCCGTCATCGGCGACAAGATCCAGGTGCTGCTCGAGATCGAAGCCATCCTCGACACCGAATAGGACATTCCGCTCCCGACCTCGCGTCCTGCCTCCGATGGTGGGACAATCACCACAGCCCCGGCGCCGAACGGCTCCGGGGCTGCGGTCGGGAAGGGGAGAACCTTGACCATCCTCGAGGAGGCCACACGGAACGCCGATGCCTCGGTGCCCGTCGACCTGTCGCCGCAGCCGATCGTCGGGGCGACGAGCAGTTGGCTCACGGTCGCCGGGTCGTGCGCACTCGGCGCCGGGGCCATCCACGCCGCCGCCATCGGCGTGCACGCCGAGCACCGCCCGGCCGCACTGCTCTTCCTCCTCGTCGCTGCGGTACAGCTCGGCCTCGGCGCAGCCGCCCTCCTTCGCCCGAATCGATTCGTGGCCGTCGGCCTCGCAGTTGCCGGTGTCGGCGCAGTGGCGGGATGGGTCGTGGCCAAGTCGATCGGCATTCCGTTCGTCGCCGGCCTCGATGTCGCCGAACCCGTCCAGGCTGCCGATGCGCTGGCCGCCGGATTGGCGGCCGCGTCGGTGATCGTCGGCCTCCTGGCCCTGACTGAGGGCCGCGAGGCGGCCGCCGGAGGGCCTTCGGTCGCATTTGCGTTCGTCGGTGTCGGCGCACTGACGGTCGGCGGCATGTTCGGCGCCGGCACCCACGTCCATTCCCGCGACCACGGCGGGGAGACCGTCGTCGCCTCGGCTGTCGCTCCCGTGCCCTACGACCCGGCCATGCCCATCGATCTGGGAGGCGTCGACGGTGTCACCCCCCAGCAGCAAGCCCGAGCGGAGAATCTCGTGGCCGACACGATCCTGCGACTCCCGCGCTGGAGCGACCCGGCCGTCGCCGAGGCCGCAGGCTTCAAGTCGATCGGCGATGCCGGCACCGGCCACGAACACTTCCTCAACGCCGCCTTCATGAACGACGACGCGATGCTCGATCCCGAACGCCCCGAGTCTCTGGTGTACGACACGTCGACCGGAGGACGCCGGCTGGTGGCGGCGATGTACATGACCAAGCCAGGTCTGCCACTCGACCAGGTTCCCGACATCGGCGGGAAGCTCACGCAGTGGCACATCCACGACAACCTCTGTTACAACGCCGCCGGCCGCGTCGCTGGGCTCACCGATGCCGCCGGGAACTGCCGGCCGGGACTGGTCAAGCCCGTCCCCACGCCGATGATCCACGTCTGGATCGAATCCAACCCGTGTGGACCGTTCGCTGCGCTCGAAGGCGTGGGAGCGGGACAGATCGCTGCGGGCGAGACCCGGCTCTGCGACCACGTGCACGGCGCCTGACGCCGAGAGCGCGTTCCCGAGCGGCGCTCCCGTAGCGTGTCGGGGGTGGAGACGACCAAGCCCGAAGTGACCATTCCCGAAGGACCGCCGCCGACCGACCTCGTCGTGGAGGAGATCGTCGTCGGCGACGGGCCCGTTGCCTCGGCCGGCGCAACCGTCGACGTGCACTACGTCGGCGTGTCATTCGGCAACGGCCGTCAGTTCGACGCGTCGTGGGACCGGGGCGAGGTGTTCTCGTTCGGTCTGGGGCAGGGACAAGTGATCTCCGGCTGGGACCAAGGCGTCGCCGGCATGAAGGTTGGCGGTCGTCGCCGCCTCACGATTCCCCCGGCCATGGCATACGGAAGCCGCGGCGCCGGTGGTCTCATCGGCCCCGACGAGACGCTGGTCTTCGTCGTCGATCTCCTCGCCGTTCACTGAAACGCCGCCCTGCGCTCTTCGTCACCCTCGCGGCCGTTGCTGGCCTCGTGGGTTCGGTGGTCCCGGCCGCGACCCACCGCGCTCCCGTTCGCGTCGGCCGAGGCATCCGCCCGGGTGTTGCCCTTCGGGTCTGCCCCGGCGTTCTCGGGGCCCGCGCCCGACGACATCGCCGCCGCGGGCACGACCCCGACGGGCCGCGGGTTTCTGCTGGCCACGTCGTCGGGTGCCGTCTCGACCTATGGCGACGCGGTCCACGCCGGTGAGCTCCGGGGCCGACTCAATGCGCCCGTACTCGACCTCGCCACCACCCCGACAGGCCGCGGCTACTGGTTGGTCGCTCGCGATGGCGGCGTGTTCACGTTCGGCGACGCCGCGTTTTTCGGTTCGACGGGCGGGATGCCGTTGAACGAGCCGATTGTGGGGTTGGCGTCGTCGCCGTCGGGTCGCGGGTATTGGTTGGTCGCTCGTGATGGCGGCGTGTTCACGTTCGGCGACGCGGCGTTTTTCGGTTCGACGGGCGGGATGCGGTTGAACGAGCCGATTGTGGGGTTGGCGTCGTCGCCGTCGGGTCGCGGGTATTGGTTGGTCGCTCGTGATGGCGGCGTGTTCACGTTCGGCGACGCCGCGTTTTTCGGTTCGGCGGGCGGGATGCGGTTGAACGAGCCGATTGTGGGGTTGGCGTCGTCGCCGTCGGGTCGCGGGTATTGGTTGGTCGCTCGTGATGGCGGCGTGTTCACGTTCGGCGACGCCGCGTTTTCGGGTTCGGCCGCCGGACGTCTGCCCGCCGGCACGTCGGCCATCGGCATCACGCCGACACCTGATGGCCGCGGCTATTGGATCGCCGCCGGTGGCCGCAAGGTCCGGCTGGCGGCGGTGGGCGACGTCCACGGCGAACGCCAGATCGGAGAAGCATTGCGCCGGGGAGAAAATCCGCTCTCCGAGGTGAACAGCGCGCTGAGCGCTCCCGACGTCGCCATGGTCAATCTCGAGACGCCGGTCGGAGGGCCGGGATCGCCTCAATCCAAGGAGTTCGTCTTCCTCGCCCCGCCCGAGTTGCTCACTGCCCTCAAAGACGCAGGCGTCGACGTGGTCAACCTGGCCAACAACCACACGCTCGATCATGGGCAGGGCACGCTGCTCGAGACGCTGCGACGAGCCCGGGAGGCCGGCCTGGTCACGGTCGGGGCCGGTCGCGACGCCGACCGAGGCCTACCGACCCGGCTATGTCGACGTCCGCGGCCTCCGGGTAGGGATCGTCGGCTTGTCGCGGGTCGTGCCCGGTGGGTGGGCCGCCGGCCCCGGTCGTCCCGGCGTGGCCAGCGGGTTCGACGAGAGGGCTTCGCTCGCCGCCGTCCGCGAAGCGGCAGCGTCGGCCGACGTCGTGGTCGTCATGATCCACTGGGGCATCGAACTCGACCGCTGCCCCGGCGCCGACATCGTCCGCTTCGCCGCCGCGTTGCACGACGCCGGCGCCGATGTGGTGGCAGGCCACCATCCCCATGTGCTCCAGGGCATCGACGCCAGTCGCGACCGCGTCACGGCCTACAGCCTCGGCAACTTCGTCTGGTACCACGACCGGTCGCCGAGCAGCACGACCGGGATCCTCGACGTCACCGTCGAGCCGGGGGTCGGCGTGTCCACGGGGTTCCAGCCCGCCCGGATCGGCCCCGACGGCCGTCCCCGCCTCCTCGCGGGGTCCGAGGCCGAGGCCGTCCGGGCCTCCGTCGACGGAGGCCCATCGGGCTGTTCCCGATAGCTGCAAAATCGTTCACACGCCCGGGACGCGCTCTGTCAGCCTGAGCGAGTGACCGATCCGAAGTCCCCGTTGCCCGTCGACCGGACTGCGCTGCGCCGGCGGCGCGAGCGTGGCGTCGACGACCGGTCCGCCCTGGACGCCATCCTCGACGAGGCCCTCGTCGCGCACGTCGGATTCGTCGCCGACCATGGACCGGTCGTCCTCCCGATGGCCTTCGCCCGCGTCGCCGACGTCGTCTACCTCCACGGCGCCACCGGCAACGCCATGTTGCGCAACGTCGCCGACGGCGGACCGGTGTGCGTCACTGTCACGTTGATCGACGGCGTCGTCCTCGCCCGATCGGCGTTCCACCATTCGATGAACTACCGCTGTGCCGTCATCCTCGGCCAGGTGCGAACAGTCACCGACCCGGACGAGGTCCGGTGTGCTTCCGACGCCCTCGTCGACCACGTCGCCCCCGGCCGGAGTGCCGAGGCCCGCCCGCCCACGCCCGAGGAGATCCGGTCCACCCTCGTCGTGGCCCTCGATCTCGACGAGTGGTCGGTCAAGGTGCGGTCCGGCCCGCCGGTCGACGACGCCGACGACTTGGCGCTCCCGGTGTGGGCCGGAGTCGTGCCGCTGTCCCTCGAGCGGGGCCAACCCATCGCCGACAGCGTCGTGGGCGCATGAGCGGGGCTGAGCGCCACCCTCGTCCGCCCGAAGGGGCAGCGGCAGAGGGGTTTCGATACGCGAGCGCCCTCGGGGCGACTCGAACGCCCGCACACGGCTCCGGAGGCCGATGCTCTATCCGCTGAGCTACGAGGGCGTAGCCGACGGCGGCATCCTAGTTCGACCCTGGATGGGCCGGTCACGCCTACGATGACCCCGTGCCCGACGCCAATGTGCTGCTGGTCGACGACGACCCCGTGATCCTGAAGCTGCTGCAGGTCAACTTCGAAATGGAAGGTTTCCACGTCTCGACCGCCCAGGATGGCGTCGAAGGGCTCGAAAAGGCTCGCGCCGAGCGGCCCGACATCGTGCTGCTCGACATCATGATGCCGAGGATGGACGGCCTCGAGGTCACCAAGGCGCTCAAGGGCGACCCCGAGACGAGCGGCATCCCGATCATCTTGTTGTCGGCCAAGGCCCAGGCCGCCGACATCCAGGCCGGCAAGGAAACCGGCGCCGACGACTACATGACCAAGCCGTTCGACCCGCTTGAGCTCTTGGAGCGGGTCAACCAACTCCTCGAGGACGGCGGTCGGGAGTACTGACGCCCGACGACGTCTACACCCACGGCCACCACGAGGCCGTGCTCCGCTCGCACCGTTGGCGGACGGTCGCCAACTCGGCCGCCTACCTGACCCCCCACCTCCGTCCTGGGGTTTCTGTGCTCGATGTGGGTTGTGGTCCGGGGACGATCACCGCCGACATCGCCCGACTGGTGGCGCCGGGCCGGGTCGTCGGCTTCGACCGGTCGGCCGACGTGGTGGCGGCGGCGACGGCTGATCATGCCGGTATCGAAAACGTGGACTTTCGACAAGGCGACGTGTATGCCATCGGGGAGCGAGACGACTCCTTCGACGTCGTGCACGCCCACCAAGTGCTCCAACATCTCTCCGACCCCGTCGCCGCGCTGTCCGAGATGGGACGCGTGTGTCGACTCGGGGGCGTGGTCGCGGCCCGCGACGCGGACTACGAAGCGTTCACCTTGGCGCCGGCCGACGGCCGCCTCGACCGGTGGCTCGACCTCTATCGGCGGGTGGCCAGAGCCAACGGGGCCGAGCCCGACGCCGGCCGCCACTTGCTCGGTTGGGCGAAGGCCGCCGGGTTCACCCAGGTCGAGGCGTCGGCCTCGGTGTGGTGCTTCGCTACCGACGAGGACCGGACGTGGTGGGGTACGACGTGGGCCGAGCGGTGCCGCTCGTCAGCCTTTGCCCAACAAGCCCGGAACGGCGGTCTGGCCGATGCAGGCGAGTTGGAGGAAATGGCTCTCGCCTTCGAACAGTGGGCGTCGCGTGACGACGGTTGGTTCGCCGTGCTGCACGGCGAGATTCTCGCCACGGCCTGACCGCCGCCCCGGCTACATGCGGTCGGGGGCTTGGATGCCGAGGAGATCGAGGCAGCGGGCGATCGTGCGGGCCGCCACCTCGCAGAGCACGAGCCGGGTGAGGCGGGTCTCCTCGTCTGGTGCCCGCAGTACCGGGCAGTGCTCGTAGAACGACGTGAACGCTTGGGCCACCTCGAAGGCGTAGGTGGCCATGCGGTGCGGCTGCAGCGTGTCGACCACGTCGGCCACCACCTCGGGGAAGCCGAGCAACTGCAACGCGAGCGCCCGCTCGGCCGGTTCGGTGAAGATGACCGCCGCCTCGACGAGATCGCCGGGCTGCACCTCAGCTCTTCGGAAGATCGAGCGGATGCGGGCGTGGGCGTATTGGAGATACGGACCGGTGTTGCCCTCGAAGGCCAGCATCCGGTCCCAGTCGAAGACGTAGTCCTTGACCCGGTCGTTGGCGAGGTCGGCGTACTTGACGGCGCCGATGCCGATCTGGGCTGCCACCGCCCGGCGCTCGTCGGCGGGAAGGTCGGGGTTGGCCTCGCCCACCTTTGCCTCGGCCCGGTCGACGGCTTCGTCGAGGAGGTCGCTGAGCTTGACCGAGTCACCCGAGCGGGTCTTGTACATCTTGCGGTCCGACCCCAGGATCGAGCCGAACGACACGTGTTCGGCGACGGGCCCGTCGCCGTCGCTCCCGGTCAGCCAACCCGCAGCGCGGCCGACGGCGTGGACCATGGCCAGGTGCTGGGCCTGGGGCGCGCCGACCACGTAGACGATCCGGTCGGCGCCGAGCGTCGTGACGCGGTAGCGAACGGCGGCGAGGTCGGTGGCCTGGTAGCCGAACCCGCCGTCGCTCTTGCGGACCATCAGCGCCATAGGCTCGCCGTCGCGGTTCTTGAACCCGTCCGGGAAGGCGCACAGTGCTCCCTCGTCGATGCGGGCCAGCTCACGATGCTCGAGGTCGTCGGCGACCTCGGCCAGCCAGGGGTTGTAGAAGCTCTCGGCCGCGATGTCGTCGTCGGTCAACAGCACGTCGAGGCGGTCGTAGACGGCGTTGAAGTAGTCCTTGGAGGCGTCGAAGAGAAGGCGCCACGGCCGGAGCGTCTCCTCGTCGCCCGCCTGGAGCAAGACGACCCGTTGCCGCGCCCGCTCCTTGAAGCCGTCGTCGCTTTCGAATTTGGCCCGAGCCTGCTGGTAGAAGGACGTGAGGTCGCCGACCGTCAGCTCGTTGACGGCTTCATCCTCCCCGATGTCGAGCAGGTGCTCGATCAGCATCCCGAACTGCGTGCCCCAGTCGCCGAGGTGGTTCTGCCTCACGACGTCATGGCCGGCGAAGGCCAGCGTCCGAGCGAGCGCGTCGCCGATGATGGTCGAGCGGAGGTGGCCGACGTGCATCTCCTTGGCCACGTTGGGGGCCGAGTAGTCGACGATGACCCGCTGCGGATCGGGCGCCGGTTCGACGCCAAGGCGCTCGTCGCGCACCAACGACTCGATGGCTCCGGCCACGACGGAGTCGCGCAACGTCAGGTTGACGAAGCCCGGCCCGGCGATCTCGACCGACGAGCACAGGTCGTCGACGTCGAGGCTGGCGACGATGCGCTCGGCCACGTCCCGGGGCTTGGTGCCGAGTCGCTTGGCGAGGGCCATCGCCGCGTTGGCCTGGTAGTCGCCGAACTGAGGCGAGGCGGAGGCCCTGACCACCGGATCGGCGTCGCTGTAGTCCGGGCCGAGGGCCGACCCCATCGCGGCCTGGAGGCGCTCGACGAGGGCCGCTAGCGGGGTGGTCATGGTTCATCGTCGGAGAACGTGGCTCGTCAGGTCAAACTGGTTTGCCCATGCCTGCCTCCTCGTCGCCGCTCGCCCCTGCGCTCTTGCCGATGACGGCGTCGATCACCGACGGGCGCCTCGCCATCGGAGGATGCGACGTGCTCGACCTGGTCGAGGCACACGGCACGCCGGTCTTCGTCTACGACGAGGCCCATCTCCGGGCCCGCTGCCGGGAGGCGGTCGCCGCGTTCGGCGACGGTGTCGCGTACGCGTCCAAGGCCTTCCTGTGCAAAGCGATGGCTGCGCTGGCCCACGAAGAGGGGCTGTGCATCGACGTGTCGACCGGCGGCGAGCTCCACGTCGCGCTGGCCGCTGGGGTTCCGGGGGAGCGCCTCGTCCTCCACGGCAACAACAAGTCGATGACCGAATTGACCGAAGCGGTCGAAGCCGGCGTCGGACGGATCATCGTGGACTCCTTCGATGAAATCGATCGGCTGGAGGCCCTGGCGGCCGCGGGTGGACGGCCGAAGGTGTTGCTCCGCGTCACCCCAGGCGTCGAGGCCCACACCCACGAATACGTGATGACGGGGCAGGAGGACTCGAAGTTCGGGTTCTCAGTGGCCAGCGGGGCCGCTGACGAGGCCGTGGCCCGGCTCGCCCGGTTGTCCGAGGTCGAATTGGTCGGGGTGCACGCCCACATCGGCAGCCAGATCTTCCTGCTCGACTCGTATCGCAAGGAGGTCGAGGTCCTGGCGAAGTTCTTCGCGCCCTTGGGCTTGGCCGAGTTGTGCATCGGCGGGGGCCTGGGCGTGGCCTACGTCGAGGGCGAGGAGTCGCCCACCCTCCTTTCGTGGGCCGGTGACGTCCGCGAGTCGTGCGCGTCGAGTGGGATCGGTGCCGACGTGCGCATCACGGCCGAGCCCGGTCGCTCGATCGTGGCCGCGGCCGCCATCACCGCCTACCGGGTGGGCACGATCAAGGATCTGCCCGGCATCCGGACCTATGTCTCCGTGGACGGTGGCATGAGCGACAACCCGCGCCCTGTGCTTTACGGGTCGGGCTACGAGGCATTCCTGCCCCGCGCCGCCGACGCGCCGCGGCCCCGCGCCGTGACGGTGGTCGGCAAGCACTGTGAGTCGGGCGACGTGATCGTGCGCGACGCCCGACTGCCGGCCGACTTCGAGGTCGGCGACATCGTGGCGACGCCCGTGACAGGGGCGTACGGGCACTCGATGGCGTCGAACTACAACAAGGTGCCGCGCCCGCCGGTGGTGTTCGTCTCCGACGGCTCGGCTCGGGTCGTCGTGCGCCGCGAGACCTACGACGACCTCCTTCGGCTCGACGCCTAGCCTGCACCCCGTGACGACATCCTCCGTCCGGGTCGCGGTGCTCGGGTTCAGCAACGTGGGCGCCGCCCTGCTGCGCCTCCTCGTGGAGCAGGGCGACCAGATCGCGGAGCGCACCGGTGTTCGCCTCGAGCTCGCCGGTGTCGCCGTGCTCGACGTCGACAAGCCCCGCGAGCTCGACTTGCCCGCCCACCTGTTGACCACCGACACCGAAGCGCTCGTCAACGACCCGTCCGTCGACGTCGTCGTCGAACTCATCGGCGGCGTCGAGCCGGCCCGCACCTTCGTCCTCAGCGCCCTCAAAGCCGGTAAGCCGGTGGTCACGGCCAACAAGGCGCTGCTGGCCACGGCGGGCGAGGAGCTCTTCGATGCGGCCGCGTCGGCCGGGGTCGACCTGCTCTTCGAGGCGTCGGTCGGCGGGGGCATCCCACTCATTCGGCCGCTGCGCGAGTCGCTGGCCGGCGACCGGATCCGACGGATGATGGGCATCGTCAACGGGACGACCAACTACATCCTCACCAAGATGACCGAGGACGGCGCCACGTATGGCGACGCGCTCGCCCAGGCGCAGGCGCTCGGGTTCGCCGAGCTCGACCCGACGGCCGATGTCGAGGGATACGACGCCGCCGCCAAGGCCGCCATCCTCGCCACCATCGGGTTCGGGGTCGGCGTCGTGGCCGACGACGTTCACCGCGAGGGCATGAGCGGGATCACGGCCGCCGACATCGCCTTCGCCGGCCGCATGGGTTACGTGGTCAAGTTGCTGGCCATTGCCGAGCAGATCGAAGACCAGGTGGCGGTGCGGGTCCACCCGGCCATGGTGCCGACCAACCATCCGCTGGCCGCCGTGCGCGACTCGTTCAACGCCGTGTTCATCGAGGCCGAGGCCGTCGGAGAGCTCATGCTCTACGGCCGGGGCGCAGGCGGGATGCCGTCAGCAAGCGCCGTGCTCGGCGATCTCATCGACGCCGCCCACAACCTCCGGGCTGGCGGCATCGGTCGCACGACGCGTCCGGCGCGGGCGGTGATGCACCCGGTCGACGAGATCTGCTCGCAGTACTACCTGAGTCTCGAGGTCGCTGATCGACCTGGAGTCGCACGCGACGTGTTCGCCGTGGTCGCCGACCACGACGTGTCGATCCGGTCGATGGAGCAGGAAGGGCTGGGCGAGGAGGCCCGGCTGATCCTCATCACCCACCTGGCGCCCGAACGCGCCATCCAGGCCACCCTGGCCGACCTGCGCAACCTCGACGCCGTCGATCGGATCGGGACACTTCTGCGGGTCGTGGGGCAGGAATAGTGCCGGCAGGTTGGCGGGGACTGATCGAGGAGTACCGCGAGTTCCTCCCGGTCGGGAGTGAGACGCCGGTCGTCACCCTGCAAGAGGGCAACACGCCGTTGCTCCCGGCGCCGCGGCTGTCGGATCGACTCGGCGCCGAGGTGTACCTGAAGTACGAGGGCCTCAACCCCACCGGTTCCTTCAAGGACCGTGGGATGACGTTGGCCATCTCCAAGGCCGTCGAGGAGGGAGCCAAGGCCGTCGTGTGTGCGTCGACGGGCAACACGTCGGCCTCGGCCGCGGCGTACGCCGCTCGGGCCGGATTGACCTGCGCCGTGCTGATCCCCGAGGGCTACATCGCGTTGGGCAAGTTGGCTCAGGCCCTCATCCACGGCGCCAAGGTGCTGCAGATCCGGGGCAACTTCGATGTCGCCCTCGACATCGTCCGCGAGCTCGGCGACCGCACGCCGATCGCCGTCGTCAACTCGATCAACCCGTACCGGATCGATGGGCAGATGACGGGTGCGTTCGAGGTGGTCGACGTGTTGGGCGATGCGCCCGACTACCACTGCATCCCGGTCGGCAACGCCGGCAACATCACCGCCTACTGGAAGGGCTACCGCCGCTACCAGGACGCGGGGCGCACGACCAAGCTGCCGGCCATGCTCGGGTTCCAGGCCGCGGGAGCGGCGCCGCTCGTGCTCGGCCACGACGTCGACGAGCCCGACACCATCGCCACCGCCATCCGCATCGGGAAACCGGCGTCGGGCTACGGGGCGCTGTCGGCCGCCGCCGAGTCAGGCGGAGCGATCCGGTCGGTGACCGACGAGGAGATCCTGGCCGCCTACCGCTTCCTGGCGGCGGAGGAATCGGTGTTCTGTGAGCCGGCGTCGGCCGCTTCGGTAGCCGGCTTGCTCAGCGTCGGTGTTCCCGAAGGCTCGACGGTCGTGTGCGTCCTCACCGGGCACGGCCTCAAAGACCCGGACACGGCCATCGGCCAGATCGCGGTACCCGAGGCGGTCGACGCTGAATACGGCGCCATCGCCGCCGAACTCGGCCTCTGATAACCTGGGGGCGGAATCGTCTGCCGTTCCCAGCGCTCGCGCGGGGCCGGGCGACACCGGCGGACGGCACGGAGCGCAACCTCCACCGGAGCCCGGTACACGCGGTTCTTCCCGTCGTTGACGTGCCCTGTGGGCTGCCCGTACTCGGTTGTCGCCCCATTCCTTCGAACATCGTCTCGTCCTCCCGACGAAGCAAGTGAGGTCCCAATGAGCGGAGCCCAAGAGCTCGAACGCTCGGTTCTGGAACGCAAGGAACGCGATGAGTTGCACACCATCGCCGAAGCCCTGGGCGTGAAGCCCGGCACCCGGACCAAGAAGGCCGACCTCATCCGGACGATCCTCGTCGCCGCCGGCGTGGAGCCCGACGGGGCCGAGCCGGTGGCTGCACCCGAGCCGGCGGCCGACGCCAAGCCCCGCCGCACGCGGGCGACCAAGGCCAAGGCGGTCGCCGCCGAGCCCGAGGGCTCCGCCGATGTCGATGTCGACACGGCGCCGGAGCAGCAAGCCGATCCCGAGCGCCAGCCTGCGCCCGAGGCCACGATGCCTGATGCCACGATGGCCGATGCCACGATGACGGAGGCGCTCGGGGTCGACGAGGCCGCGGCGGAGGCCGCCGGCGACGATTCCTCGACGCCGGCGAGCAACGGACGCTCCGAGCGATCCGAGCGCCCGGCGAGCAACACCCAGGCCGCCAACAGCCAGGCCGGCAACAGCCAGGCCGGCAACAGCCAGGCCGGCAACAACCAGGCGGGCGGCGCACCGGCGGGTGCTCCGGAAGAGGGGCAGAGTCGACGCAGCCGTCGCCGGCGCGGCCGCGATCAGCGCGGTGGCGACCGTGACTTCCGGGTCCAGGAGCAGAACGCCGATCAGCAGTACCAGGGCGACCTCGTGCCCGTCGCCGGATTGCTCGACCTGACCGAGCAGGGCTACGGCTACGTGCGGGCCAAGGGCTACCTGCCCTCGTCGGGCGACGTCTACGTGTCGACGAGCCAGACCAAGCGATTCGCGCTGCGCAAGGGCGACTACGTCGAGGGTGAGGCCCGCCCCCCCGTGGGCAGCGAGAAGTACGGGGCGCTCCTCCGGCTCGACAAGGTGGCGGGCATGACCGTCGACGACGCCCGCAACCGGGCCCGATTCGACGAGCTCACTCCGCTCTTCCCCGACGTCAAGCTGCGCATGGAGATGCCGAGCCAGCCCGGCAACATCACGGCCCGGATCATCGACATCATCTCGCCGGTGGGCAAGGGCCAGCGCGGCCTCATCGTGTCGCCCCCCAAGGCGGGCAAGACGACGGTGATCAAGCAGATCGCCACGTCGATCGAGGCCAACAACCCCGACGTCCACCTCATGATCCTGCTCGTCGACGAGCGGCCCGAAGAGGTCACCGACATGCGTCGCCACGTCAAGGGCGAAGTGGTGGCGTCGACCTTCGACCGTCCGGCCGAGGAGCACACCCAGCTGGCCGAGTTGGCCATCGAACGGGCCAAGCGGCTCGTCGAGGCGGGCCAAGACGTCGTGATCATCCTCGATGGCATCACCCGGCTGGCCCGGGCCTACAACCTCTCGGCGCCGCCGTCGGGCCGTCTGACGTCGGGTGGCATCGACCAGGCGGCCATCTATCCGCCCAAGAAGTTCTTCGGGGCGGCCCGGAATATCGAGGAGGGCGGCTCGTTGACGATCCTTGCCACGGCGCTCGTCGAGACCGGTTCCAAAGCCGATGACGTGATCTTCGAGGAGTTCAAAGGCACCGGCAACATGGAGCTCCGCCTCGATCGCCGCCTGGCCGAACGCCGCATCTACCCGGCCATCGACGTCAACGCCTCATCCACCCGCCACGAAGAACTGCTCTTCGAGCGCAAGCAACTCGAACTCGTCTACCGCCTCCGCCGGGTCCTCAACGGGCTCTCCGACGACGGCTCGGCGGCCCGCTCCCTCGAGCTGCTCATCGAGAAGATCAAGACCACCAAGGACAACGACGAATTCCTGGCCGAAGTGGCCAAGGCGCAGGGCGCGTCCATCTAGCTCTACCCTGGAGATCGAAATGAAGGCTGACATCCACCCCACGTACTCCGACGCAACCGTGAAGTGCTCCTGCGGCAACGTCTTCACGACGAAGTCGACCAAGGACGAGCTCTCGGTCGAACTCTGCAACGAGTGCCATCCCTTCTACACGGGCAAGCAGAAGCTCGTTGACACCGGCGGCCGCGTCGAGCGCTTCGAGCGTCGCTACGGGGCCCGCAAGGGCGCCACGAAGTAGTCGAGTCGTCGCGCCGCCTGCCGTGGCCGTTCCACAGCTCGGGCGGCGCGACGCGCTCCTGAAGGCGAAGTGCCGGGCACTGGTCCGGTCCCGGTGGGGCGATGTCGTCGACCGAGGTGTCGATGCCGCACTGCCGGGCGGCGCCGCCGTCGCCGCCGACAGTCGCGCCTGGGTGCTGGCCGAGGAGGCTCCCGAGCGGGCCCTCGGCGGGGCGCTGGCGTGGGCGACTCGCCGCAACGGCGCCAGCGGAGAACTCGACGTGATGGCGACAGGATCGGCCGGGGCACTCGCCCGACGGGCGGCCTGGCTGACCACGCCCATCAGGGTGTGGCCGATCGAGGGAAGCGGCCTCGCCGACCAGCCAGCGAGGCCAGAGCCGATCGCCCCTGCCGCGGCGCCAGACCCGCGTGTCGAACCGCTCCGGGCCGTGTTCGAGCGAGCCGGAGCGGAGTCGGTGGTCGAGGGCGGCGTGCTGCGGGCCGAGGTCCTCGGACTCGAAGTCGCGCGCGCCGAGATCGACGTCGAGGGCCCTCGGATGGCGGTCGGCGTCGGCAAGCACGACCGCGAGGCCCAAGAGGAGATCCACGGCCGCAACCAGGGAGTCGACCAGCTGTTCGAGGTCGTGCGGATCGTGACGGAGCACCGGGTTCACGACGGCGCCGGCCACGCCGCCTTTCACCTGGCGCCCGAGCGTTGGCTCCGGTCGGTGGTCGTCTCCCGCCCCGACCTCGTCGGGGCCCGCGACCTCACCGCCGTGCCATCGCCTGTCCGCCGCGACGACTTGCGCCAGAGCGCTCCCGCTCCCGCCGCCGGCACCGATCACAACGGCGAGCCGCTGCTCGTCGTGTGCTCCGTGGGCGTCGACCTCGACCTGGTGCCGGTCGCCATCGACGCATGGCTGGCCGATGGCCGCAAGCCCCGCCTGGTGCTGTGCCTGCCCGAGGGCGACGACCGCGAGGTCACCCGTGACCTCGCCGCGCTCGTACGAGTGCCGACCGAGGTGCGCACCGTCCCGCCGGATTGGCGGGTTCGTCCCCGGCCGTAGAGTGCAACGGTGCTGGATCGCCTTTCTGACCTCGAGCGGGAGTACGAAGAGGTCCTCCTCCGGCTGAGCGACAACGAGGTGCTCAGCGACCAGCGCCGGCTGCGGGAGGAGTCTCGCAAGCACAAACAACTCGAGCCCATCGTCGCCGCCTACCGCGAGTACCGGACTTCGGTCGGCGACCTCGAGGTGGCGCGCGAACTCGGCATGAAGGACGAAGTCGACCTCGCCGAGCGGCGGATCGCCGAGCTCGAGGAGGAGCTCAAGGTGCTCCTGCTCCCCAAGGATCCCAACGACGACAAGAACGTCATCGTCGAGCTGCGGGGGGCCGAGGGCGGCGAGGAGGCCAACCTTTTTGCCCGCGACCTGTTCGAGATGTACCAGCGCTACGCCGACCGGCTCGGGTGGAAGCTCGAAGTGCTGAACTCGGACTCGTCCGACATGGGCGGATTCAACGAGGTCACCTTTCTTGTCAAGGGAGACAACGTGTGGACGCGCATGAAGTTCGAGGGTGGGGTGCATCGCGTGCAGCGGGTGCCGGCCACCGAGAGCCAGGGACGCATCCACACGTCGTCGGCCACGGCGACGGTGCTGCCCGAGGCCGAAGAGGTCGACTTCGAGATCGACATGAACGACCTCCAATTCGACGTGTATCGCTCGAGCGGGCCAGGCGGCCAGAGCGTCAACACCACCGACTCGGCCGTGCGCGTGACCCACAAGCCGACGGGCGTGGTGGTGGCCATGCAGGACGAGAAGAGCCAGATCCAGAACCGGGCCAAGGCGCTCGTCGTCCTCAGGTCTCGGCTGTTGAAACTCGACCAGGACCGCAAGCAGGCGGAGCTGTCCGAGCAGCGCAAGGACCAGGTGGGCTCGGGCGGGCGGTCGGAGAAGATCCGCACCTACAACTTCAAGGAGAACCGGGTCACCGACCATCGGGTCAACGTCACGCTCTACAAGCTCGACAAGATCCTCGGTGCCGGCGAACTCGATGAGATCACCGAGGCGCTCATCGCCGACGAGCGGGCCCGGCAGCTCTCGTCGGACGAGTGACCGACCCTCCCGTCACGTGGCGGGACCTTCTCACCGACGCCACCCGTCGGCTGGGCTCCGACATCGAGGCCCGCCGCATCGTCGAGCGAGCATCGGGCTACGAGGGCGGGGAGTACGCACTCGGCCTCGGCGAGCCCGTACCGGATCGGGCCCACCCGTTCTTCGACCGGCTCGTCGATCGGCGAGCGGCCGGCGAACCGCTCCAGTACGTCCTGGGCTCGTGGGGTTTTCGTCGCCTCGACCTGTTCGTTGATCGCCGGGTGTTGATCCCCCGGCCCGAGACGGAGATGGTCGTGCAGGTCGCCTTGGCCGAACTGTCCCGCCTCGGCCCCGATCCCCAGGTCGTCGACCTCGGAACCGGGTCGGGTGCAATTGCACTTTCGATCGCCGTGGAGGCCCCGAGGGCGCGGGTGCTCGCCACCGACCGCTCGGCTGACGCCCTCGACGTGGCCGCCGCCAACCTGGCCGGGATCGGCACGCTCGCCGCCGGGCGGGTGCGGCTGGCCGAGGGCGACTGGTTCGATGCGGTGCCTTCGATGCTCCGCGGCCGCATTCAGCTCGTGGTGTCGAATCCGCCCTACGTCGCCGAGGGCGACGAACTTCCCGAGGAGGTGGCGGCGTGGGAGCCGGCCGACGCCCTCCGAGCCGGGCCCGAGGGCCTCGACGACATCGAGCGGATCGTGGCCGGTGCCCCGGCGTGGTTGGCCCGACCCGGCGTTCTCGTCGTCGAGTTGTCGCCGCCCCAAGGGGAACGGGCGACGGCGCTGGCCTTCGCCGCCGGTGCGTCGTCGGCCGAGATCCGCCGCGACCTCTCCGAGCGCGACCGCATGCTGGTGGCTCGGTTCGAATGACCAGGTTCGACCAGTGAGCGACGAGCACCTGATGGACGCCTCCGATCCTGCCGCCTTCGATCGAGCCGTCGAGGTCCTGCGTTCGGGGGAGGTGGTGGCTGTCCCCACCGACACCGTCTACGGCGTTGCCGTCGATGCCTTCCGCGCCGATGCCATCGACCTTCTGTTCGTGGCCAAGGACCGGCCCCGCGACGTGCAGCTACCGGTGCTCATCGCTTCGCCCGACGACCTCGCCGGCCTTGTCGAGGGACCGGTCGACGTGGTGGTGCGGACCTTGATGGAGCGCCACTGGCCCGGAGCCCTGACGATCGTCGTCCCCCGCCGATCGAGCCTGGCCGGCGTCGACCTCGGCGGCGACGCCGCCACCATCGGCTTACGGTGCCCCGATCACCGCCTCGTGCGCGACCTCTGTCGAGCCGTCGGACCCCTGGCCACCACCTCGGCCAACCGGCATGGCGAACCCACGCCTCCCGATGCCGCTGGCGTGGCTGCGGTGCTCGGCGACGGCGTTGGCCTCGTCCTCGATGGCGGCACCTGTGAGGGCGCGCCCTCGACCGTCGTGGAGGTCGTCGGCGACGACCTCGTCGTCCTGCGCAACGGACGCATCCCCGCCGCCTCCCTCCTCGGCTGATCGCCGTCCCCGAGGGCCGTTGGCGTGGCCGAAACGGTCGCCGTCTCGGCCACCGCAACGCCGTTCCACGACCGCAACGGCCACACCAACGCCCAGGGGGCCGGGCTGACCGGCGTCGTCAGGCCCGGCCGGTCACGACGCAGATGGGGTCGTCGGGGGAGGGGAGTCGGGCGGCGTCGATGTCGCCGAAGCCGGCCGATGCCATGACCGCCCGGACGTAGTCGGCGTGCATCGCGGGGGTGGCGTGTCGCCAGACGGCGACCGCCTTTGTGGGGAAGCAGCGGTTGGAGAACGCGACGGCGAACACCGAACCGGGGCGCAGCACCCGCTTTGTCTCGGCGAAGACCGCGACAGGACTTGTCAGGTATTGCACGCTCACCGTGCAGACCGCGGCGTCGAAGGTCGCGTCAGGCCAGCGAAGCACCGAATCAGCGTTGAGGTCTTGGACGACCCAGTCGTCGAGTTGCGGGTTGTCGTCCATCTCGGCGCCGTTCATGCCCAAGCCGGTGACCGGTCCGAGGCCGTGGTGGGGGAGATGCGAGCGCCACGACGACATCAGGTCGAGCACGGCGGCGGCGGGCGGGAGGATCTCGCCGTAGAAGCTGCGCAACGCCTCGATGGCCCCGTCCTCGATGTGGGTGACCTTGCGGGTGACGGAGTAGAAGATGCCGTCGTCGGCCTCGTCATCGCGAGCGAACGGGTTGGTGGCGGAGTCGCTCACGCCAGCGTGAGTTGCCCGCCCCGCACAGCGGCGACGTGTCCGACGAGGTCGTCGGACGTGAGCGCGGCGAGCAGACCGGGTTCGGTCGAGTTGGCCCACGTGCGGCGTCCGTCAGCGAGGAGCGCGCCGATGATGCCCAACTGCGGCGAGCCATCGCGCTCGTGCAGGACGGTGTAGGCCTCGATGGTGGCCGGCCCTTCGTGGTCGGTCGCCACCTGGCGGGCGGGCGACGAGTCGACGTCGGGCTGGCCGCTGCGCCACCGGAAGCCGTCTGCCGGCGGCGTCGTCGAATAGATGCCCAGTGCGTGCTTGGTCAGGTAGTACCCGTTGGCCGTCACGAGTCCGTACGCGCCGGCGTCTTCCCGGAGACGTCCGACCATGGCGGCGATGGCGTGCGTCACGTAGTTGTTGCCGGGCCCGCCACCGAAGCAGAGCCCGCCGGTGACCGTCGGCGCCCTCGATGGATCCCAGGCGTCGATGCCGAGTTCGAGCGCGCCGACCTCGACAGCCGACGGGAAGCACGAGTACAAGTCGAGGTGAGCGACGTCGTCGACGCCGATGCCAGCGCCCTCGAAGCCGTGTCGCCCGCACGCGGCAATGGCCGGCGAACGACCGAGTTCCCATCGGTTCGAGACGAACCAGTGATCGTTGGCATCGGAACCGCTACGCAGGAACACCCAGCGGTCCGACGGGATGCCGGCGGCTTCGGCGGCCGCCACGGAGCAGACGATCACGGCCGCGGCCTGGTCGACCTGGAGGTTGGAGTTCATGAGCTTCGGATAGGGGAAGCCGATCATCCGGTTGTCGTCGTTGACGCCGCGGATCTCCTCGGCGGTCTTCGGCTCGGGTGACCAGGCGTAGGGATTGGTCGAGGCAACCTCGGAGAATCGGGCCCACAACTCCGAGATTTTCACCTGGTGCTCGTCGACCGACCGCCCTGCGTCGGCCCGGACGGCGCACTCGAAGATGGGATAGATCTGCGTCGGGACGACCAGCGACCGTGACGACTCATAGTCACTCGTCCCGGGCTTGTCCTCGCCCACGACGCGATCGGGCGCAGCGGCGTCGTCCTGCTTGGGCCAGCCCAGGTCTTCGCCGTTCTTGGCCGCCAGTCGCCGCGTGTACATCGCCTCGGCGCCGGTGATGAGCACCACATCCTGACGGCCTTCGGTGATGGCCAGCGCCGCCTGGTTGACGAGGCTCTGGGGGCTGTTGCCGCCAGTGGTGTGGCGTACGCGCTCCTTGGGTTCGATGCCGAGGGCGGCGGCGACGATCGCGGACGGGTCGGGCGCTCGCCACGACATCGACTCGATGCACTGGAGGGAGTCGGCTCGCTCGAGGAGGCCGTTGCCGGCGCCGCTGTCGGCTGCCGCCAGGCGAAGGACCTCGGCCATCATCTCGGGCGGAGAGGCCAATCCGACCACGCTTCCGGAGGGCTTCCGGGTCAACTGGCCGACACCGACGATGACGGGGAGGCGGGGGTCGAGGCTCACGGGCCGGAGAGTAGTCTCAGCCCCATCGACGTCCTTCTTGTGTGCACCGGCAACATCTGCCGCTCGCCGATGGCCGAGGGTTTCCTGCGGGATCGCCTGGAGCGTCGCGGCGTGCGGGCCAGGGTCCATTCGGCGGGCCTGCGCGCCCCGGGTCAGCCGGCCAGCGCCCATGGCGTGTCGGTGCTGGCCGAGCGCTCGATCGACCTGCGGGCCCACCGGAGCACGAGCCTCGACGCCAGTCTGATCGCTTGGACCGATCTCCTCCTCGGCATGGCGCGGATGCACGTCCGCGAAGCCGTCGTGCTCCGGCCCGAAGCCTTCGGCCGGTCGTTCACCCTCAAGGAACTCGTGCGCCGAGGCGAGGAGATCGGTGGTCGCGCCCCCGATCAGGCGCTCGACGAGTGGTTGGCCAAGGCCCACACCGGTCGCACCACCAACGATCTCCTCGGCGACGCCCCCGACGACGACATCTTCGATCCCATCGGTTCGAGCCGAGCGCGATACGAAGAGACGGCGACCGAGATCGAGGACTTGGTCGACCGACTGGTCACGCTTCTCTTCGGACAGGAGACCTTCTGATGCCCACCGACTTTCCACGCGACGACGAGTTGTTCGCCATCATCGACCGCGAGGTCGAGCGCCAGAACACGACGCTGCAGCTCATCGCCTCGGAGAACTTCACCTCGCGCCAGGTCATGGAGGCCACGGGCTCGGCACTGACCAACAAATACTCCGAGGGATATCCCGGCAAGCGGTACTACGGCGGCAACCGGGTCATCGATGACGTCGAAGACCTCGCCCGCGATCGGGTCAAGGCCCTCTTCGGCGCCGAGCACGCCAACGTCCAGCCCCACTCCGGGGCCAGCGCCAACATGGCCGTGTACCTCGGGCTCCTCGAGCCCGGCGACACCGTGCTCGGCATGCGCCTCGACCAGGGCGGCCATCTCACCCACGGATCACCGGTCAACGCCTCGGGGAAGCTGTATCGCTTCGTCTCCTACGGCGTCACGCCGAGCGACGAGCGCATCGACTACGAGGCGCTCGGCGATCTGGCCCGGGCCGAGCGCCCCAAGATGATCGTCGCCGGGGCCACCGCCTACCCACGCATCATCGATCCCGAGCCGATCGCTCGAATCGCCGAAGAAGTCGGCGCGCTCTTTCTCTTCGACGCGGCCCACATCGCCGGGCTCATCGCCGGGGGCCAGCACCCCAACCCCGTCCCGTACGCCGACGTCGTCACGTTCACAACCCACAAGACCCTGCGGGGGCCTCGGGGTGGTTGCATCCTCTCGCGCGCCGACCACGCCGAGGCGATCGACAAAGCGGTGTTCCCCGGTTTCCAGGGCGGACCGCTTGAGCACGTGATCGCGGCCAAGGCGGTGGCCTTCCACGAGGCCGCCCAGCCCGCCTTCCAGGCGTATGCGGCGCAGATCGTGAAGAACGCCGCTGCGCTCGCTGCGGCCCTCGCCGGTCAAGGCTTCCGCCTCGTGTCCGGCGGGACCGACAACCACCTGATGCTCGTCGACCTGCGCACGTTCAACGAGGATCTGAGCGGCAAGAAGGCTCGCCTCGCCCTCGACCGCGCCGGCATCACCCTCAACGAGAACACGGTCCCCGACGACCCTCGCCCGCCCTACATCACCTCGGGGCTTCGCATCGGCACACCCTCGGTGACGACGGCGGGAATGACCGAGCCCGAGATGGCCACGATCGCCGAATTGATCCACCGCGTGCTCGCCGCCGTCGGCGACGACAACGTCGAGCGGGCCGTGCTCGACGAGGTCAACGCCCTCTGCTCGAAGTTCACGCCCTACCCGGCGTGAGCCCGACGCTGGGGGCGTACGGGCTGGTCTTCTCCGTTGCGCTCGGCGGCACCTTCCTGAGCACGTTCGTCACCCGGCGCCTTGCCATCCGGTACGGCGCGGTGGTGATGCCCGACGAGCACCGGATCCACACCCGACCGCTGCCCACCTCCGGCGCCAGCCTCTTTCTCGGGTTCCTCGCCGCCATGGCCGTGGCCAGCCGCATCGGGCCCTTCCGAGAGGTCTTCGACGGTTCGTCCGAGCCGTTGGCCGTCGTCCTGGCCGGCTCGGTGATGTTCGCCGTCGGCATGCTCGACGACCTTCTCGAAGTCTCACCCCCAGCGAAGATGGCCGGAATCGTGTTCTCCGGCAGCGTGCTGTCACTGCTCGGCGTCGTGATGATCTTCTTGCGCATCCCGTTCTTCGACCTCGTCGGGATCTCGCCCGACCTCGCTCCGCTCGTCACCGTGCTGTGGGTGGCAGGCATGGCCAACGCCATGAACTTCATCGATGGTCTCGACGGGTTGGCGGCCGGGATCGTGGCCATCGCCGCCGGCGCCTTCTTCCTCTACACAGTCCAGATCGGTCCTGACCACGCCGGCCTTCTCAGCGAAACCAGCGTCGGTCCGCTCATCGCCGTGATCGCGTGCGGCATCTGCCTCGGGTTCCTGCCCCACAACTTCCATCCCGCTCGCATCCAGATGGGCGATGCGGGGGCGCTCTTCTTGGGGTTGTTGATGGCGGCGGCCACGCTCGTGGTCGGCGGGCGCACCGACCAACCGTTCTCGGGTCAGACGTACTTCTTCTACGCCCCGATCTTCATCCCGTTCTTCATCCTCGGCGTGCCGATCTTCGATACTGCCTTCGCCATCGTCCGCCGTCGTGGCGGGTCTGCGGTTCGCGACAAGGGTCACCTCCACCATCGCCTCATGTTCCTCGGCCATGGGCAGCGCCGGAGCGTCGCCATCTTGTGGACGTGGACGGCGATCCTGTCCGGCCTCGTCCTCTTCCCGACCTACACCGACAAGGGCAACGCGCTCGATTCCCTTCGCCGTCGCCGGCCTCGGCGTGTTGCTCTACACCTTCTTCCATCCCGGGATCCGGCGGAGCAACGACCCGCCGCTGTCGACGCGGGACGAGTCGACCACCTAGGGTTCCCCCGGATTTGCGGGCGCCGGAACGCGCTCGGTAGATTGTGCATGCTTTCACAAGGTCTTCACCGACCGGGCGAGAGCGCAGCACCGGAGGGGTGCGAACTGCAAAGGGGCAGGGTGGATCAGCAGGCCGAGCGGCGCGAGCTCTACAACGGTTTCGGCGACGGCATGGCGCTGGCTTTTCAGATCGCCCTGACGCCGGCCATCTTCGGGCTCCTCGGGTTCTGGCTGGATGCTCGGCTCCACCGCACGCCCGTGTTCACCATCGCCTTCTTCTCCTTCTCGATCATCGGCCTGTTCATCAGCCTTTGGGCCCGCTACGAGGAAAAGATGAAGACCCAGGACGCGAAGTCGGTGTGGCACTCGTGACGGCGCCCATCGTCACCCGCCTCGATGGTCCTGCCGTCGAGCAGGACATCGCCCTCGACATGATCCGTCGGGCGCTTCCCGCGGTGCCGGTACTCCTGCTCGCCGGTTCGCTGGGATGGGGACTCCACGGAGCGCTCTCGGCGGCGTTCGCGGTCGCCCTCGTCCTCGTCAACTTCGCGCTCTCGGCCGCACTGCTTGCCTGGACGGCCCGGATCTCGCTCGCCCTCATGATGGGCGCTGCTCTCGGCGGCTACCTTCTTCGCCTGATCCTCGTGACCGGCGCCGTGCTGCTGGTCAAGGACCAGTCATGGGTCGAGTTGTGGCCCCTCGGTCTCACGCTCATCGTCACGCACCTCGGTCTCCTTCTCTGGGAGACCAGGTATGTATCCGCCTCGCTCGCCTTTCCCGGCCTGAAGCCAAAGGAGACCGGTCACCGGTGAACCTTCTGATCGCCCTCGACTTCCCACCCATCAGTCACCTGGTGGAGTGGCCCGCGTTCGGTGACGCCACCGGTCCGTTTGCCCTCAACAAGGTCGGACTCCTCACGATCCTGAGCGTCGTCATCACCCTCGTGATCTTCTTCATCGCCGGAAGCAAGGCACAGTTGGTGCCCACCGGGGTGCAGAACATCGCCGAGGCCAGCGTCGACTTCGTGCAGGACCAGATCGTGCTCCAGACGATGGGGGAGGAGGGCCTGCACAAGAAGTGGGTGATGCCCTACCTGCTCACCCTGTTCTGGTTCATCCTCATGAACAACGCGTGGGAAGTGGTGCCGGTCGCCCAGATGCCGGTCAACGCCCGCATGGCCATGCCCGCTCTCCTCGCTGGCATCGTGTGGGTCACCTACAACGTGGTCGGCGTGGCCAATCAGGGCCTCGGCGGCTACTTGAAGTCCAACCTCTTCCCGCCCGGTGTGCCGCCGGCGCTCTACATCCTCGTGACGCCGATCGAGTTCGTCTCGAACTTCCTCGTCCGCCCCTTCTCACTGGCCGTGCGACTCTTCGCCAACCTTCTCGCCGGCCACATCCTGTTGGTGACCTTCGCGGTCCTGACATCAGCGCTCGCCACTGCAGGCGGACCGCTGATCGCCATCACCCCGCTGCCGTTCGTGGTGCTCGTCGGACTCACCGTCTTCGAGATCCTCGTCGTCTTCCTGCAGGCCTACATCTTCACCATCCTCGCCGCCGTGTACATCGGTGGCGCTATGCATCCCGAGCACTAGGAGGCTCCGAACACCCATGGGTATCGCTCCCCTTCTCGCCCAAGTCAGCGGCGCAGACCAGATCAGCTTCGGCGAGGCCATCTCCGCCGGTTTCGCCTACGGACTCGGCGCCATCGGCCCCGGCATCGGCATCGGCTACCTCGTCGGTCAGTCGGTCCAGGCCATGGCCCGCCAGCCCGAGGCCGCCGGCATGGTCCGCACCACCATGTTCCTCGGCATCGCCTTCACCGAGGCGCTCGCCCTCATCGGCTTCGTCGTCTTCATTCTCCTCAAGTTCGCCTAGGGAGTCCGCATGCGAACCCGAGTCATCGTCAGGAGCGGGGCCATCGCCGGCATCGCCCTCCTCGCCTCCGCCGCCCCGGCGATGGCCGAGGAATCGACCGGCGAGGTGAAGATCGACCACGCCGCTGAGGAGTGCATCCACCTCCTCGAGGCCGGCAATCCGGTCGACGCTTGCCAGAAGGCACCCAACCCCATCCTCCCGGCCACCAACGAGTTGGTGATCGGCGGACTGGCCTTCCTCATCCTTCTCGTCGCGATGTACAAGTTCGCCTTCCCGGCGATCCAGAACGGGATGAACGCGCGCACGCAGAAGATCCGCGACAACCTCGACGAGGCCGAACGGACCAAGTCCGAAGCTTCTCGGATCCTCGAGGACTACCAGCGCCAACTCGCCGACGCCAAGAGCGAGTCGGCCCGCATCATCGACGAGGCCCGTCAGACGGCCGAGCAGATGCGCCGTGACCTCATGGTCCGAGCCGAGGCCGAGGTCACCGAGTTGCGGGACCGCACCCGCTCAGAGATCGACGCCGCCCAGCAGCGGGCCGTCGCCGATCTCCGCGATCAGGTGTCGCAGCTGGCCATCGGGGCCGCCGAGGTCGTCGTCCAGAAGAACCTCGACCGCGACACCAACCGTGCCCTCGTCGAGCGCTACATCGAACAGGTCGGGACCAACGCCTGATGGCCGCCGCTGACCGCAACGACGCCTACGCCTCCGCACTGTTCGAGGTCGCCCGAGCCGAGGGCAACCTCGAGCGGGTCGAAGCCGAGCTCTACGAGGTGGCGAGGGCCATCGACGGCAGCGACGACCTGCGGTCGAAGCTGACCGACCAAGCCTTGCCCGTGGAGCTCCGCCAGGGCATCGTCGAAGACCTCCTCGGTGACCGCACGCAGCCGGTCACCAAGGCGCTCGTCTCCTTCGTGGTCGGGTCGGGCCGTGCCCGTGACCTGCCGGCCATCATCGACCTCATGGTCCACCGCTCGGCCGACGAGCGTTCCGAAGCGGTCGCCGCCGTCCGCTCCGCCATCCCCCTCGACGACGACCAGCAGCGCAGGTTGGCCGACGCGCTGAGCAAGCGCACCGGTCAGAAGGTGTCGGTCAAGGTCAGTGTCGACCCCAGCATTCTCGGCGGGATCGTCGCCACCATTGGCGACACCGTCATCGACGGCAGCGTCCGACGCCGCCTCGAGCAGTTGCGCGAAAGCCTCTAGGAAAGAACGAGAGCATCTGATGTCCGACGCAGCGTTCAACATCAATTCCGACGACATTGCCGCCGCCTTGCGCAAGCGGCTCGAGGGTTTCAGCCCCGAGCTGCGCAGCGCACAGGTCGGCCGCGTGGTCGAGGTCGGCGACGGCATCGCCCGCGTGTCGGGTCTCCCGACCGTGTCGGTGAACGAGCTCCTCGAGTTCGAGGGTGGCGTGCTCGGCATCGCCCTCAACCTCGACGAAGAGTCGATCGGCGCCGTCATCCTTGGCGAGGTCGACGAGATCGAAGAGGGCGGCTCGGTGCAGGCCACCGGCCGGATCCTCCAGATCCCTGTAGGCGACGGCCTCCTCGGTCGAGTGGTCAGCCCCCTCGGCGAACCCATCGACGGTAAGGGTCCGATCACCGGCGGCATCCCCCGCCGGGTCGAGATCCAGGCGCCCGGCATCGTCGACCGCCAGCCGGTCAAGGAGCCCCTCCAGACCGGCATCAAGGTCATCGACGCCAACACGCCCGTCGGTCGCGGTCAGCGCGAGCTGATCATCGGCGACCGCAAGACGGGCAAGACCGCCGTGGCCATCGACACGATCATCAACCAGCGCGGCCTCGGCGTGAAGTGCATCTACGTCGGCATCGGTCAGAAGGCCTCGACGGTCGCCGAGATCGTCAACACGCTGCGCGAGGCCGGCGCCCTCGAATACACCGTCATCGTCAACGCCCCGGCGTCCGACCCCAGCCCGTTCAAGTGGCTGGCGCCTTATGCCGGGTGCGCCATCGGGCAGCACTGGATGGAAAACGGCGAGCACGCGCTCATCGTGTACGACGACCTGTCCAAGCAGGCCGACGCCTACCGGCAGATGTCGCTGCTCCTGCGCCGCCCGCCCGGCCGTGAGGCCTACCCCGGCGACGTGTTCTACCTGCACTCGCGTCTCCTCGAGCGTGCGGCCAAGCTCTCCGACGCCATGGGCGCCGGGTCGCTGACGGCGCTGCCGATCATCGAGACCAAGGCCGGCGACATCTCGGCCTACATCCCGACCAACGTGATCTCGATCACGGACGGCCAGATCTTCCTCGACCTCGACTTGTTCAACTCCGGCGTGCGTCCGGCCATGAACGTCGGGACGTCGGTGTCCCGAGTCGGTGGCGCGGCCCAGACCAAGGCCATGAAGGCTGTGTCGGGCGGCCTGAAGCTCGACCTCGCCAACTTCCGCGAGCTCGAGTCCTTCGCCGCCTTCGGTGCCGAACTCGACAAGGCCAGCCAGGCCCTGATCGACCGTGGACGGCGCCTCGTCGAGTTGCTCAAGCAAGCCAACGGCAAGCCGATGGGCGTCGCCGACCAGGTCGTGTCGATCTACGCCGGTACCAACGGCTTCCTCGACGATGTCCCGATCGCCGACGTCAGCCGCTTCGAGACCGAGCTCATCCAAGACGTTCGCAGCCGCCACTCCTCGATGATGGAGGGCCTCGCCGCCGGCGGCGGTCTCCCCGAAGAGGAGATCAAGGGCGCGGTGCAGAACTTCAAGGAGCGCTTCGTTCCCACCGAAACGGTGGCGGACTAGTCCATGGCTGGTGGCGCCGAGCGCATCCTGCGCCGACGGATCAAGTCCGTCCAGAGCACGAAGAAGATCACCAAGGCGATGGAGCTCATCGCCGCCAGCCGCATCGTCAAGGCGCAGGCCCGCGTCGCCGCAGCCCGGCCTTACAGCGAGCAGATCACCGAGGTGATCCGCAACCTGGCCGCGGCCGGTGCCGGGCAGTCCAACCCGTTGCTCACGCCCCGCGATGAGGTCCGCACCGTCGGATTCGTCGTGATCGCCGCCGATCGTGGGCTGTCGGGTGGCTACAACTCGACCGTCATCCGCGCCGCCGAGCGTCAGCTGCAAGCCGAGGTCGCCGCCGGCCGGCAGTACAAGCTGATCCTCATCGGCAAGAAGGCGGCCAAGTACTTCCGGTTCCGCGGCTACGACATCGAGGCGGCCTTCGACGGCTTCAGCGACGAGCCCACGTACGAGAACGCTCGCGAGGTGGCCGCCACCGTCGTTCGGTTGTACGAAGCGGGCGAGATCGACCAAGTCGAACTCGCCTACACCCAGTTCCTCTCTGTGGCCACACAGCGGGTGCAGGTCAAGCGCTTCCTGCCCCTCGAGGCCGAGGCGATCCTCGAGGCGCCGGCCGCTTCAGGCCCGAGCGCCGACTACGAGTTCGAGCCCGCGCCGGCCACCATCCTCGACCAGATCGTTCCCCGCTACGTCGAGAGCCGACTCTTCGCCGCCATGCTCGACGCCGCCGCCTCGCAGCACGCCGCCCAACAGCGGGCCATGAAGTCGGCCACCGACAACGCCGACGAGCTCATCAAGGTCCTCACCCGAGGCATGAACCGGGCCCGTCAGGACTCCATCACCACCGAGATCATCGAGATCGCCTCCGGCGCCGAGGCTTTGGCCGCAGCCGCGTCGGGCGAAGTCGACTATCTCCGCGACCGCATCGAAGACCCGGATCTGTTCCGTCACTTCCACCGTGACCTCGACCGCCGGGCCCATCCCCACTCTGAGGAGCACCGCTAGCGATGACCGTCACCGATACCCCCACCACCGGCAGCGGCAAGGCCCAGAAGGATGGGCGCATCGTCGCCATCGTCGGCCCCGTCGTCGACGTCGAGTTCCCCCCCGGCGATCTGCCGGAGATCAACACCGCCCTCGAGTTCGAGATCTCGATCGAGGGTGACACCGAGACCGTGACGGCCGAGGTCGCCCAGCACATCGGCGACAGCCGCATCCGGGCCATCGCCATGAAGCCGACCGACGGCCTCCAGCGCGGCACCGCCGTGCGCAACACCGGCCGCGGCATCTCGGTGCCCGTCGGCCCCGGCGTGCTCGGTCACGTGTTCAACGTCATCGGCGAGCCCCTCGATACCGGCGGCCAGCCGATCACCGAGGGCATCGACGACGTGTGGGAGATCCACCGTCCCGCCCCCGACTTCGACACCCTCGACCCCGAGACCAAGATGTTCGAGACCGGACTCAAGGTCGTCGACCTGCTCGAGCCCTACCGCCTCGGCGGCAAGATCGGGCTCTTCGGCGGCGCCGGCGTCGGCAAGACGGTGATGATCCAGGAGATGATCACCCGAGTGGCCCGCCAGCACGGCGGCGTCTCGGTGTTCGCCGGCGTCGGCGAGCGCACCCGTGAAGGCACCGACCTCTGGCTCGAGATGCAGGAGTCTGGCGTCATCAACAACACCGCCCTCGTCTACGGCCAGATGGACGAGCCCCCGGGCGTCCGCCTCCGTGTCGCCCTCTCGGCGCTGACCATGGCCGAGTATTTCCGCGACGTCAAGGGCCAGGACGTGCTGCTCTTCGTCGACAACATCTTCCGCTTCACGCAGGCCGGGTCCGAGGTCTCGACGCTCCTCGGCCGCATGGCTTCGGCCGTGGGCTACCAGCCGACCTTGGCCGACGAGATGGGCGCCCTCCAGGAGCGCATCACCTCCGTCCGAGGCAAGTCGATCACCTCGCTGCAGGCCGTGTACGTGCCCGCCGACGACTACACCGACCCGGCGCCGTTCACCGCCTTCACCCACTTCGACGCCACCACCAACCTCGACCGCGGCGTGTTCGCCAAGGGCATCTTCCCCGCCGTCGACCCGCTCGCTTCGACCTCCAACATCTTGCAGCCCGACATCGTCGGCGTCGAGCACTACCGAGTGGCCCGTGGTGTCGTGCAGGCCCTCCAGCGTTACCGCGAGCTGCAGGACATCATCGCCATCCTCGGCATCGACGAGCTGTCCGAGGAGGACAAGGTCCTCGTGGGCCGCGCTCGCAAGATCGAGAAGTTCCTCGGGCAGCCCATGTACGCAGGCGAACCGTTCACCGGCATCCCCGGGACCAACGTCCCCGTTTCCGAGTCGGTCGAGGCCTTCGGCAACGTGCTCGCCGGCGAGTACGACGACGTGCCTGAGCAGGCGTTCTTCAACGTCGGTGGCATCGACGACCTGCTGGCCAAGGCCAAGCAGCTCCGAGAGGCCTAGGCATGAGCCTCCAGGTCGAGCTCGTCTCGCCCGAGCGGATCCTCTACTCGGGCGAGGCCGACATGGTGATCGCCCGCACCGCCGGCGGCGACATCGCCTTCCTGACCGGTCACGCTCCCTTTGTCGGCGCCCTCGGCATCGGCCTGGTCCGCATCCGCCAGGTCGACGGTTCCGAGATCGCCGCCGCAGTTCACGGCGGGTTCGTCGAGGTCAAGGACAACCGGGTCACGGTGCTCTCCGACGTCGCCGAGTTGGCCACCCAGATCGACGTCGCCCGGGCCCGCGAGGCGCTCGCCGCCGCTGCCGACGACGACGCCAAGCGCCGGGCCGAGATCCGCCTCGCCGCCGTCGGCGGCGACTAGCCCACCACCCCCTCCCGTTTTGGGCAGGACCAGAGCGCGATCGCGCTCTGACGCTGCCCAAAACGTGGGAATGTCGAGCAATGCCGCGCCGTCGACTGGGGGTCGTCCTTCTCGTGCCCGACCCGTGGGCGGCCGAGATCGACGGCCTGCGCCGTGCCCTCGGTGATGGGGCGCTCGGACGGATCCCTGCGCACCTGACCCTCGTCCCGCCCGTCAATGTGGCCGAGGAGCGGATGCCCGAGGCGCTCGACGTGTTGCGCGGGGCCGCCGCCGAAGCCCTCCCGTTCACTGCCCGCCTCGGACCGCCGGCGACGTTCCTGCCCGTCAATCCCGTCATCTACCTGTCGGTCGAGCGTGTCGGGAGCGCCGAGGTACACCGTCTCCGTGACGCGGTGTTCTCGGGCCCTTTCGAGCGTCCGCTCACCTGGTCGTTCGTGCCCCATGTGACGCTGGCCGACGACGCCGAACCCGACCGCATCGCCGCCGCGCTCCGCTCGCTCCGCGACTTCACCGTCGATGTCGATTTCGATCGCGTCCAGGTCCTCGAAGAGGGTGAAGGACGCGCCTGGCATCAGGTTGCCGACGCGCCGCTCGGTCCGGCCGTGGTCGTCGGACGAGGTGGTCTCGAAGTCGTGTTGGCCCCGTCGCAGCGCCTCGATCCGGAGGCGGCAGCGTGGACCGAGCGGGCGTGGTCGGCCTACACGTCGGAGGCCTACGGCCACGCAGCGCCGGATGAACCCTTCGCCATCGTGGCCCGCCGGGATGGCACCGTTGTCGGTACCGCGACGGGACAGTTCCAGCGCGACGTCGCGTACCTCGACCGACTGGTGGTCGACGCCGACGAGCGCTCGACCGGCGTGGGATCGAGATTGCTGGCTGCCATCGAGTCGATGGCGGCCGACCGGGGGCTTCCCCGCTTGGCGTTGTTCACCCGGGCTGACGGACCGGCGCGGGCGTTCTACGAGGCGCGGGGATGGGTCGCCGCCGTGGACCTCCCCCAATGGCGCGCCGGCCACGATTTCGTCCTCATGGAACGCCGACTCGTCCGCTAGCCCCGCGCTCGGCTGCGCCAGCGCGTCGGGGTGGCCGATCCGGTCGTTCGAACCCGTTGGTGTGGCCGAAACGGCGACCGTAAGGGCCACCGCAACCGGGACGGTTAGCGGAAGTCGACCTGGGAGTACTCGGAGAGCTTCTCGAGCGCGTGGCGCGACTCGATGCGGCGAACGGTGCCCGACTTCGAGCGCATCACCAGCGACGAGGTGGTCGCGCCGCGGGCGTCGTAGTGGACGCCGCGAAGCAACTCGCCGTCGGTGATTCCGGTGGCGGCAAAGAAGCAGTTGTCGCTCCGTACCAGGTCGTTGCCGGTGAGGACGCGATCGAGGTCGTAGCCGGCGTCGATGGCGGCCTGGCGCTCGTCGTCATTTCGGGGGTGCAGGAGACCCTGGAACTCGCCGCCGATGCACTTGAGGGCCGCAGCGGAGATCACGCCCTCGGCGCAGCCGCCGATCCCGAAGAGAATGTCGATGCCCGAGTCGAACCACGCCGTCGCGATGGCTGCCGGCGCGTCGCCGTGATCGATGAGGCGGATGCGAGCGCCGGCGGCCCGGATCTCGGCGATGAGGTCGTCGTGGCGGGGCCGGTTGAGCACGACGGCGGTGACGTCGCGGACGCTCTCCCCCTTGGCTTTGGCGACGGCGATGAGGTTGTCGGTGGGCGACGCGTCGATGTCGATGACGCCCTTGGCCTCGGGGCCGACGGCGATCTTGTTCATGTAGAAGATGGGGCCGGGGTCGAACATCGTGCCCCGCTCGCTGACGGCGATGATCGACGTCGCCCCGCCCTGGCCGAGGGCGGTGAGCGTCGTGCCCTCGACGGGGTCGACCGCGATGTCGGTCTCGGGCGGCTCGCCCGTGCCGATGCGCTCACCGTTGTAGAGCATCGGCGCCTCGTCCTTCTCGCCCTCGCCGATCACCACCAACCCGTCCATGTTGACGGTAGACAGGACAACCCGCATGGCGTCGACGGCGGCGCCGTCGGCGCCGTCCTTGTCGCCTCGGCCGACGAAGCGGGAGGCAGCCAGCGCTGCGGCCTCGGTCGTGCGAACGAGCTCCATGGCCAGGTTGCGGTCGGGGGCTTGCCGGTCGGCTGTCATGGCTCGGACGTTACCCTTTGGTCCATGGCTCAGAACGCCGATGGATCGGGTCGCGCCGACTGGCAGGAGCACTACGAGGCAGCCCCCAGGCGAGAAGTGTTGGCCGAGACGTTGAGCGGGCTCCCGGTCGATCCGGTCTACGGACTCGACGACGGCGAGTTCCCGGGCCAGTTCCCCTACACCCGCGGGCCCTACGCCTCGATGTACCGCTCGAAGCTCTGGACCATGCGGATGTTCGCCGGGTTCGGGACGGCCGAAGACACCAACACCCGGTTCAAGGAGATCCTCCGGTCGGGTGGCGACGGGCTCTCGACCGCCTTCGATCTGCCCACCCTGATGGGCCGTGACTCCGACGACCCGCTGGCCCTCGGCGAGGTGGGCAAGGCCGGGGTGGCGGTCGACACCCTCGACGACATGGCCGACCTCTTCGACGGGATCGACCTCGGCGCCGTGACCACGTCGATGACGATCAACTCGCCGGCGTCGATCCTCCTGGCCATGTACGTGGCTGTCGCAGAGGACGCAGGCGTCGCCCGGGCCCGGTTGGCGGGGACGATTCAGAACGACATGTTCAAGGAGTACCAGGCCCAGAAGGAGTACGTCTTCCCGCCCCGCCCGTCGCTGCGGATCGTCACCGACATGATCCGCTTCTGCTCAGCCGACATGCCGCGGTGGCATCCGGTGAGCGTGTCCGGCTATCACATCCGCGAGGCGGGCTCGACGGCGACGCAGGAGTTGGCCTTCACCCTGGCCAACGGCTTTGCGTACGTCGAGGCGGCGGTGGCGGCGGGTCAAGACGTCGACGACTTCGCGCCTCGGTTGTCGTTCTTCTTCAACTCGTACTGGGACTTCCTCGAGGAGGTGGCGAAGTTCCGCGCCGCCCGACGGATCTGGGCCCGGTGGCTCCGAGACCGCTACGGCGCCACCAACCCCCGGTCGTTGCAATGCCGGTTCCACACCCAGACCGCTGGTGTGTCGCTGACCGCCCAACAGCCCGAGCTCAACCTGGCACGGGTGGCCATCCAGGCGCTGGCCGCCGTCCTGGGCGGCACGCAGTCGCTCCACACCGACGCCTACGACGAGGCGCTGGCCCTCCCGACGGAGAAGGCGGCCCGGCTCGCGCTGCGTACCCAGCAGGTGGTCGCCCACGAGACCGGCGTCGCCCACATCGCCGATCCCCTCGGTGGTTCGTGGGCCGTGGAGGCCCTGACCGACGCCGTGGAGGCGGGCGCCGAAGAGGTGTTCGCGTACCTCGACGAACTCGGCGGCGGATCGATCCTCGAAGGGGTCTACGCCGGCATCGAACAGGGCTGGTTCCAGGGGGAGATCGCGCGGTCGGCGTACGAGGCCGAACGGCGTATCAACGACGGTCGCCGCATCGTGGTCGGCGTCAACGCATTCACCGAGGGCGACGACGACCGTCCACCCCTGTTGGCCATCGGCGCCGACGTCGAGGCACTCCAACACAAACGCTTGGCGTCGGTGAAGCAGCGACGCGACGATCAGCGGGTCGCCGCCACCCTGGCGGCGGTCCGCGCCACCGCCAGCGTCCCCGACCAGAACCTCGTGCCGCCGATCATCGATGCCGTGCGGTCGCTGGCCACGGTGGGTGAGATCATGGACACGATGGCGCTCGAATTCGGCCGCCACCAGGAGCCGTCGGCGTTCTGAACCGGTTTGTCGCGGCCGGTTTGCACGCCCGGTCCGTCCCCTTTGCTATCGTGCCGCCGTGCGAGTGCTGCGGACCCTGTTGATCGCGACCTTCCTGGTCGTCGGCGCGGCGGCCCCCGTGGCGGCCCAGACGACGACAACGATGCCGCCTGTGCGCTCGATCCCGGTCACGCCGGCGCCCACCACGACGGCGGCCACCACGGCGACCTCCGCCCAGGCGACCACCACGACGGTGAAGGCGACGACCCCTACGACGGCGGTGGTAGCGGCCAACAGCGACTCGTCACCCCTGGCCAGCACCGGCCTGGCGGCCGACAAGCTCGTGCCCCTCGGCTTCTTGTTGATCGGTCTCGGGGCCCTTCTCGAAGCTTCGGCTCGGCGTTCGCGCCGGGCGGCCTACTCCTTCCTCTGAGCTGACCGCGCCGGTCATCCCGGCGGACCGGTAGCCTCCGCGTCCATGAGCGACGCGGATCTCGGCCCCGCCGGCGGAGACGACGACCAGGACCTCGACCAGATGCTGGTCTACGAGCTCGATCCGTGGACTCCCGACGAGCGGGGTGCGCTCGACCAGCGGCTCACCGCCGCCGGCATCGTCCACCAGTGGGAGGCGCCCACGGGCGCCGACCTGGCTGAGGGCTACGAGCCCGGCCACCCGTGGATCGAAGGCACCGACCTCCTCGTCGGGGAGCACGACGAAGCGGCGGTCGAGGCGCTGATCGACGACATCGACAGTCCGGACGCCTTGGCGGCAGAAGAGGATGACGGCGGCGCTGACGAGGCCAACTACGCCATCATGGCCAACCTCTACGTTGCCGCCGACCGGCTCAAGGACGATCCTGATGACCTGGGCGTGGCCGGCGAGTTCTTCGACGCAGCCGACGGCGCCGTGGAGACCCCGGTCCCCTTCGGGATCGACGCCGAGGTGTGGCGGCGGGTGCAGGCGCTCGCCGCCGAAGTGGCCAAAGCCATCGAAGACGACGCCGAGACCGACGTCGTCCGCTCCGGCGCACAGAAGCTGCGTGATCTGCTCTTCGGCTACGTGTAGCTCGCGACCGGCCCGTAGGTTCTGCTGATGCTCCTCGCCGAGCTCGAAGTGCGCCACTCCCGGCCGTACGCCCCCACGAGGCGCGTCGCCCTCGGTCGTCTGTACCTGCCGACCAAGCCGGCCCCGGGCCACGGTGGGCTCCTCCTCGCCTCGATCGTGGCCGCCGGCGTGTCCGCGCTGGACGACGACGACCTTCTCGAACGGGTCGAGGCGCTGATCGACGACCTCCAGCGGGGGGCCAGGATCGTCCAACCCCGGATCCTTCACCGATTCCAGGCCGACACCCACGGCCTCGACCGGAGCCACCACCGCCTCATCGGGACCGACGACGGTCGGCTCGAACTCGACATCGACGGTCACGGCGCCGTGCTCCCACAGATCCTCGGGGCCGCTTACGCCGCGGGACAGCTTTCGTACGTGGCGCGAGGCGAGACGTTCCGCCTGCTCCGGCGGGCCACGCGTTGGACGGGTGGCATCGACGACCGGCTCCTCGCGTTCCTGACCGGGGATGAGGCGGGCAGCTTCCGTCGTCGAGGGCTGCCCAACGACGAGCGGTGGGCCTTGTCGATGCTCGGCTTCGATCCCGGTATGGAGCCAGCCCGCAGTGAGATCCAGCGCAAGTTCCGCAATCTGATCCGCGAGTCGCACCCCGATCACGGCGGCGAGAGCGAGGGCGCCGGCCAACGCATCCAGGATCTCACCGAGGCCCGACGCATCCTCCTCCAGACGGCATGAGGGCGGGCCTGTTGTTGACGCCGGGCGCAAGCGCCACCCGCGAGCAGCCGTCGCTCGTCGCCATCGACGACGCGGTCAGCGCTCTCGGCGTCGCCGTCGAACGGATGGACTTCCCCTACACGCTCGCCGGCCGGCGGGCGCCCGACCGACCGCCCAAACTCCTCGCCGCCGTCGAGGAGGGAGCCGCCGGTCTCATCGAGCGGGCCGGCATCGATGCGGGTGCGCTCTTCCTCGGCGGTCGATCGATGGGAGGACGGATCTGTTCGATGGCCGTCGCCGGTGGTCTTCCGGCCAAGGGACTCGTACTGGTGTCGTACCCGCTCCACCCGCCCGGACGTCCCGATCGCCCGCGCACCGAGCACCTCCCGGCGATCGAGGTTCCCTGCCTGTTCGTGTCAGGCACCCGCGACACGTTCGGGACGCCAGCCGAACTCGAGGCGGCGACAGCGACGATCCCAGGCGCGGTGACCCACGTCTGGATCGAAGGAGGCGACCACGGCTTACGGAGGAAGGACGCCGTCGTCGCCGAGGCTGTCAGCGAGTGGGTGGCGAGGATCCTGGCTCGGGGCTGACCGTCGCCGGAGCGGGCCGCCCCCCGCCCGGCGGGCCTTGGCCCTCGTGTCGTCGACGGCGTAATAGGACGGTCGGGGGGCGGGCTCGGTCCGGTTCAACACGACGCCGATGGGTTGTGCGCTCACCTGTCGCAGGCCGTCGACGAGTTGGCGGACCGGGCGACGCTTCGACTTCTCGGCGTCGACGACGACGATGGTCGCGTCGCACTGCGAGGCGATGGCGAGGGCATCGGCGAAGAGGATCGAAGCCGGAGTGTCGACCACCACCAACTCGGCCCACGTCATGCCGTCGAGCGCTTCGCGGAACGAACGACCCCCCAGCAGTCCGGCAGGATCGCCGACGGGAGCGCCGCTCGGGACCACACGCAACCATCCCTCGACCAAGTGTCCGACGCCAGCCTCGGCGTCGCGGCCTGACAGCGCCTCGCTCAACCCTGGCGACCGGGGAAGGTGGAGCTTCTCGTGGAGCACCGGTCGCCGCAGGTCGCCGTCGATGAGCACGACCGGCACTTCGAGCGCGGCGGCCTCGCGGGCAAGATTGAGGGCGGTCGACGTCTTGCCCGTGCCCGGCTCGACGCTCACGATGGCCAGGGTGCGCAGCCGCTCGGAGGTCGACATGAACATGAGCGCCGTCCGCAGGGTGCGGAAGGCCTCGACGACCTCGGCGCCGCCGGCTCGGGGGATCTCGGCCAGGACAGGAAGTCCGGTCACCCGCGTGACCTCCTCGGCTGGCCTCTCGGTGCTGAACCGATCGCTCAGCGCCTCGACCAGCACGGCGAGCACCGAGAAGGCCACCAATGCGAGGAGGAACGTCAACAGACCGTCGCGCTCGGGGGTCGGAGCCACGGGCTGGTTGGTGGCCCGCGCCGGGGACACCACCTCGGCCCGATCGAAGGGGACGAGGCGGGCATCGGTGAGCGCACGCGTCAACTCGCCGTAGCGGGCCAACAAGGCGGTGCGCAGGGGGGCGTCGGCAGCAAGGTCGCGCGAACTGAGTTGGCGCTGGACGTCGTCCAACTCGCCTGCCGTCGGGCCGATCGTGTCTTGACGGGCGGTCTCCTGCCGGGTGCGGACGGTGGTGCTCAACGCCTCGGCCACTGCGCCGGCCAGTTGTTCGGCCCGACGAGGCGACGAACCGTCACCGGCGATCTCGACGAAACCGTCGTCGGAGGCCGACGTCCGCACGTCGTCGCGCGCGGTCGACGCCCCGACGCGCAGGTTGGCCTGCTCGGCGGCCAAGGCAACGACCGGCCGGGTGCGGGCGAGGATGGCGTAGGAGCGGGCCAAGCGGGCGGCGACCCCGGCGTCGGCGTCGGCTCGGCCCGGGGTGACGGCGACGATGGCCGTCGCCCGGTACTCGCGTGGAGCCGAGTCGCTCCGGACGTAGACGATGCCGCCGAGCACGAGCGCGGCAGCAAGCACGCGCCACTTGCGCCGCCAGACCACCCGCACGTACTCCGAACCGGCCATCAGGTCGAGGGTAGTGGCGGGGCGTCCTCGGGGTTGAGGTCCTCGAGCTCGCGATGGGCCGTCTCGGGGTAGGCGACGAGCACGAGGACGGCGAGGATGGCCGGACCGACGGCAAGCACGGCGATGATCGGTGCCAGCGGCCGTCCCTCTCGGACGAGCAGCCCGATGACGACCAGTCCGAGCACGCTGCCGGCCCGGCCGAGGCCACTGATGATGCCGTTGGCTCGTCCCCGGAGCGAGGTCGGGAACAGCTCGGGACCGTAGACGCCGAGGGCGGGCACGGTCACGGCGCCGATGATCGAGCCGGCCACCGACCAGGCCCAGATGGCCCAGCCGGTCGACACGAACATGGCCACCGTGCAGCCCACGCCGCCGATGATGCCGACGGCGGCGACGATGCGGCGACCGCGCACGTCGGCCAAGCGACCCCCGGCCACGATGCCGATGCCGCCCCACACGTTGGTCCCGATCGTGAACAGGCTGATGCGAGCGGCGGAGAAGCCGCGCTCGCGTCGGAGGAACACCGACTGGTATTGCGCTGCCGGGGCCAGGAAGACGGCGAAGAGCAGCGCGCTCGATGCCGAGCAGCCACAGGCGGTTGCCGTGACCGCTCAACCCGACCGTCTCGTGCGGGGCCCGGAAGCGCCGACTCTCGGGCAGCGAGCGGCCGAACCAGGCGACGAGCGGAAGTCCGAGCAAGGTGAGGGCGAAGAGGACACGCCAGCCGCGCCCGCCCCCGAGATCGGCGACGGGGAGGGCGAGGAGTGCGGCCCCGGCCCCGAGCGAACCGACGATGGCCAACAGGCTCACGGCATAGGCCCTGGCTCCAGCGGGCATCTCCTCGGCGGCGAGGATCGAGACGAGGATCAGAGCGCCGGTGAGGAAGCCTCGGCCCACGACCTGGAGGGCGATGAGCACCTCGAGGTTGGGGGCGACGGCGGTGAGTGCGTTGAGGATGCATCCCGCCGATATGGCCGCCAACGTCACCGACCGTCGGCCACGACGATCGGCCAGTGCCACCACGAGCAACGCAACCACGAAGTCTCCTCGGGCGGCGGCGAGAGCGAAGCTCTGGGCCGAGGCGGAGAAGCCGAGTTCTTCGCGAGCGAATTCGATCGTCTGACCCAGGAGCACCCCGGGGTAGGCAGCCACCGCGGTGAGGGCGCCGAGGGAACCCAACATGGCCGCGGCCCGAAGGTCCATCGTCTCGGGCGGCGCCCACCAGGGGTGCCGGCCGGGCGAACCGAGGCGAGCCAGCACCCTGCGGTACGGCAGCGCCAGCATCCACCCCAGGAACGGGAAGACGAATCGGTACTCGACGGTCTGAACCACATCGGCCTCGTCGGTGCCGGGTATCGGCGCGGCCTCGACCTGACGGCGGTAACCCTCGACCGGTCCGTTGATCGCCGTGAAGGTGCCGCCGCCGCACGCCTCCTCGACCACGAGACCGTGACGGGGGACCAGGATCTCCGCCAGGCGCTCCTGCGGGACACGAGCAGACGTGGTGAGCCTCGGCAAAGTGGAGGTGAGTGTACGGCTCGACCGGCGCCCGACCGCGACACGGCGATGGCGGACAAGGCGATGGCGGCGGCTCGGGGATAATGGGCGGGTGGATCGACTCTTCGTCCGGCCCAACGGACCGCTCCGGGGCATGGTGAAGGTCGCCGGGGCCAAGAACTCGGTCCTTAAGCTGCTGGCGGCCACGGTGCTGGCCGAGGGTGACTTCGTCTTCCACAACGTGCCCCACATCGTCGACGTCGAGATCATGTGCGACCTCTTGGTGTCCATGGGCGTCGACACCAAGCGCGACGGGGGCGACCTTGCCGTTCACCGCTCGTCGGATCTCGTACCCGAAGCCCCCTACGAGTTGGTCGAGCGGATGCGGGCCTCGATCGTCGTCCTCGGCCCGCTCCTCGCCCGCTTCGGTCGGGCCAAGGTCTCGCTTCCCGGCGGCGACAACTTCGGTACCCGTCCCATCGACATGCACCTCCGCGGGCTCGAGGCCATGGGCGCTTCGTTCGACATGGTCCACGGCGACATCGAGGCCCGATGCGATCGCCTGCTCGGTGCCCGGATCGTGCTCGAGTTCCCGAGCCACACGGCGACCGACAACCTCTTGATGGCCGCCGTGCTCGCCAAGGGGACGACCACCATCGAGAACGCGGCTCGCGAGCCGGAGGTGGCCGACCTCGCCGCCATGTTGAATCGCATGGGCGCCCGCGTCGTCGGCGCGGGCACGTCGACGATCGAGGTCGAGGGCGTCGACGAGCTACGGGCCGTCGAGCACACCGTGATACCCGACCGCATCGAGGCGGCGACCTGGTGCGCAGCAGTGGGCATCGCTGGCGGCGAGGTGACGATCGAGGGCGCCCGTCCCGATCACATGGACATGGTCATCCAGAAGATGGCCGACATGGGTGTGCGGATCTCACCCTCGAGCAGTGGACTCTGGGCGTCGGGCGACGGTGATCTTCGCGCCACCGATGTGGCCACGCTGCCCTACCCAGGCATTGCCACTGACTACAAGCCGATGCTGGTGGCGATGCTGTCGGTGGCCGACGGGTCGGGGATCGTGACCGAGAACATCTTTCACGACAACCGCTTCGCCTACGTCGCCGAACTCAACCGCATGGGCGCCGACATCCGGACTGAGGCCCACCACGCTGTCGTCCGAGGTGTCGAGCGGCTGTCCGGGGCCAAGGTCAAGGCCCACGACGTGCGAGCCGGTGTGGCCGTCGTCCTCGCCGGACTGGTCGCCGAAGGCGAGACCGAGGTCCACGATGTCTTCCACATCGACCGCGGGTACGAGGACTTCGCCGGCAAGCTGCGGTCGCTGGGCGCCGACGTCGAGCGCCGGCGCTGATCCCAACGTGCCAGATGATGTCGGGCGTCGCGAGGTCGAGCGTCGTCTGCTGCTGCGAGCCGAGGACGTCGTCGCTGGCCTACGAAGGTGGCCGCCTGCAGCGTTGATGGCTGGCCTCGGAGCCTTCGAGGCCGCGGCCGCGGCTGCGTCTCGGGTGGGAGCGGTGACGCCGGAGGACGTCGAACGCTTGATCGACGATGTGGTCGACGCCCTGGTGATCCGGGGTGCGCCGTGGTTGGAGCCGGCCATCCCAGACCTCGACCCCCGTTCGCTCTACGACCTCGCCAGCGTCGGCGATCGCCCGACGTTGGGGCGGGTGGTGGCCATCGGGGCTCGTCTCGGCGATGTCGTGGCGACCTCGGTCGAGCTGTGGTCCGATCGCACCGTGGTGCGAACCCGCTTCGTCGACGGCTCGATGTCCGATGACCTCGCCGCCGAGCCGGCCACCGGCGACCGGAGCTTCGAGGTTCGTGGGCCGTCGGGGGAAACGGTCGGGGTCGACCTCCGGCATGGAGTCGCATCGGACGACGTCGCCGGGAGCGTGTCGGTCCGCGTGGCGGAAGCCGACGACGACCTCGACGCCCTCGTCGCCGTCGAGATCGCGGCGCTGGCCGAGTCCGACCCTGACGCCGCCGCCGCTGGTCGCACGCGAATCATCGCCGCCGCCGAGGTGCTCGGCGGAGATGCGCATCTGGCCAGCGACCGTTTCGACCAGGCGTGGGGGGCACCTCGGTCTTCCCATCGCCGGGGCGGTTCGCTGATCGAAGTGATTCCCCTCACCGTCCGCATGAGCGATGGGTGGCTGGCCTCGATCGAGTCGTGGTCGGATCGAGCGCTGCTCCGATGGACGCCCGATCGTCGCCCTGGGCGACCGAGCCTCTGGGTCCTCAGTGGTCCGGATGGCGCCCTCGTCGGCGGCCGTGACGCCGGCGACGGCGTGGTGGTCTTCGAGGGGCGCGTTCCGGCATCCGCCGTCCTTCGCCGGCATGCGGGGGGCCGCGTCGAAGAGGTTGGGGTCCGGGCATGACCTGGTGGGAGGGCCTGCCGGCCCGGTCCTGTGTAGGCCCGGACGGTCACACCGTGACCTGGAGCGACGGCGGACTCGTCCTCGACGCGCATCCCGATCCCGACGCCGAGCGGGCCCTCGGCGCTCTCGGGGCGACGAGGTGCCGGTGCCTCGACCTCCTCGACGCGTGGGACGCGCACCATGTCCACGGCGGCATTCTCGTCACCGGCCCCCGCCATGCCGACGACGACATCGCGGCGCCCGAGGCCGCGGCCGGACTGCTCGCCGCCGATCTGGCCCGGTGGCGGGGCGTGGCCGAGTCGATGGTCGACGACGCGCGGACCGCCGGCGATGCCAACCTGGGCGATCGCTTGGGTGCACGGCTCGGTCCGGCCGCGACTCGGGCTGCCGAACGGTTGGGGTCGCTCCTCGTGCTGACCCTCGACCGCGACATGCTGCACCGCCTGCAGGCATCCGTGGCGGCGACGCTGGCCGAGCGAGATCCGGCGTCGGTTCGCCTCTCGGGTCGCGACGGCGGCGCGAGCGGCCATCCCTTTACGAGCGATCGGCTGGTCGGGCACGATCGCCGACATCGGCGTGGGTCCGGAACCGAGGGTGACGCCGGCCGAAGCCACGCTGCCGGCCGACTGGCTCGCCTCGGTATGGGCACGCGACCTCGCGTCGGCGATCCCCGGCCACCTGGTGGTGGAGGTCGGCCCGGTCGGGGCGGACCGATCGGCCGAGGTGGTCGGAGTGGCAATTGGGAAGTCTGAGGTCGCCAGACGGGTTGTACGAGTGGGAGAATGATCACCGGGCCGTTCCTGGCCCCACTTGAGGAGTCATCTGTCGTGGAAGCTGCCCTGCTCGAAGCCGTCGAAGCCATCCGTCCCGCCCTGCAGTCCGACGGGGGCGACATGCGTGTCATCGCCCTCGACGAAGAAGCGGGCCGGGTCGACATCGAGTTGCTCGGCGCCTGTGGCGGTTGCCCGATGTCCTCGATGACGCTCAAGGCGGGCATCCAGCGGATCCTCCTCGACCGGGTGCCCGGCCTCACCGAAGTCCGGGCCAAGGGGATCGACTTCGACGTCGATCCCACCACGGCCGAGGATTGGTAACCCGGCCGCCCCGACCATCTAGGTTCGCTCCGTGGCGCGGAGCAGAGATCCCCAGCAATTGGTCAAGGCCGCCGTCGATGGCGACCGTGCAGCCATGGCCCGACTGTTGTCACTGGTCGAGCGGGGCGGATCGCCGGCCCGCGAAGTCGGTGCCCTGACCTATCCGCTCGGCGGACGGGCCTACACCGTGGGCATCACGGGGGCGCCCGGCGCCGGGAAGTCGACGCTGACCAACCGACTCATCGAGACGGTGAGGTCCCAGGGCCTCGATGTCGGCATCCTGGCCATCGACCCTTCATCGCCGTTCACCGGCGGCGCCATCCTCGGCGATCGGGTGCGCATGCAAGATCACGCGCTCGACGTGGGGGTCTTCATCCGCTCCATGGCCACCCGCGGTCACCTGGGCGGCCTCTCGCTGGCGACACCGCAGGCCGTCCGCGTGCTCGACGCGGCTGGCTTTCCCTGGGTGCTCGTCGAGACCGTCGGCGTCGGTCAGGTCGAGGTCGAGATCGCCGGCGCAGCCGACACCACCGTCGTGGTGGTCAACCCGGGCTGGGGCGACGCCGTGCAGGCCAACAAGGCCGGCCTCCTCGAGGTCGCCGACGTGTTCGTGATCAACAAGGCCGATCGCGCCGGGGCCGAACAGACCCAGCGCGATCTCGAAGACGCGCTCGGGTACGCGACCCGCGAACGACACCGACCGGCCATCGTCAAGACGGTCGCCCAGTCGGGTGACGGTATCGCCGAGCTCTGGGGGGCAATCGGCGAACACCGGGCGTTGATCGAATCGACGGGCGAGCTCGGGCAGCGCCGCGCCCATCGGATCGACGAAGAGCTGCGCGAGATCGTCGTGCGCCGGCTCGAGGTGCGTGCCGACGAGCTTTGCCAAGGCGACGGCTTCTCGTCGTTGCACGACGAAGTGCTGGAACGACGGCTCGATCCCTACGCCGCCGCCGACAAGATTCTCGAGGAGCTGTGATGTCCGAAGAACGGTTCGTAACTGTCGAGCGCCGCGACGACGGGGTGGCCCTCGTGCGTCTCGATCGCCCCAAGATGAACGCGCTGTTCGACCGCGCTCCTCGAGCAGCTGGCCGAGGCCGTGGCCGACTTGGCCGCTGACCCTCCCGGAGCCGTGGTCGTGTGGGGCGGCGAGCGAATTTTCGCCGCCGGGGCCGACATCTCGGAGTTCGGCGGACCTGACGAGGCGCGCGCAGTCGGCGGCGCCTTCCGCACGGCGCTCGACGCCTTGGCCGCGCTTCCCCGGGCCGTGATCGCCGCCGTCAACGGCTACGCCCTCGGCGGGGGTTGCGAGTTGGCGCTGGCATGCGACTTCCGGGTAGCAGCCGACAATGCGAAGTTCGGTCAGCCGGAGATCCTCCTCGGCATCATCCCGGGCGGCGGGGGAACCCAACGGTTGCCGCGCCTTGTCGGCTCGGCGCGGGCCAAGGACATGATCCTCTCGGGGCGCCAGGTGCTGGCCGACGAGGCGATGCGGATCGGCCTGGCTGATCGCGTCGTACCGGCCACCGACGTCCTCGAAACCGCGTTGGCCTGGGCAGCAGAACTCGCAGCAGGCGCCACCGTTGCCCAAGGGCTGGCCAAGTCCGCCATCGACGAAGGCATGTGCCGGGCTCTGTCAGAAGGCCTCTCTTGGGAACAGGACCTGTTCGCCGATGTCTTCGAGACCGAAGACGCGGCGACCGGGGTGGCGTCATTCCTCGAACACGGACCCGGCAAGGCATCGTTCTCGGGACGGTGAAGTTTCTGGTTTGACGCCGGTGCCGCTCGGGCAAGTAATGGGTGTTCGCCAATCGCCCTCGACAGGGCCAGGAGGTTCACACCATGGGCATCGGAATCAGCGTTTTCTTCCTCGCCGTCGGGGCCATCCTCACCTTCGCTCTCAACGCCAGCGTTTCGGGAATCAACCTCGACACCGTCGGCATCATCTTGATGGTCGTCGGCGTCATCGGCCTCGCCATGTCGGCGATGTTCTGGAACAGCTGGGGCGGTTTCAGCCGCACCGAGCGGACTGTGGTTCGCGACCGCGAAGTGGTCTGACCCCCCCGGTCCACTTTTCGGGTTCCCCCAGTCGGGGCCGGCCTTCGGGCCGGCCTCGACTCGCGTGTGGGGTCAGGCGCGGGGCCTCAGGTGGTGGTGTGGCGGGCGAGGCGGGGCGAGTCGGGCCGGCGGCGAGGTCGGTCGGTCACCGAAGAGCTCACTGGCGCGGGCATCGAGGTCGTCGAGCGTCCACCGCTCGGGGCTCTCGATACCGGACTCGACGCTCCAGCCAGACACCAGTTGCACCGAGCCGCCGCCGACGATGAAGTTCTGGCCCGTGATGTGGCTGGCCGCGTCGGTGCACAGCCACACGACCCAGGGTGCAACGTTGTCGGGATGGCGGGCGTCGAACTCACCCTCGACGGGTCCGGGCCGCCCAGCGAACGTGTTCTCGGTGAGGCGGGTGCGAGCCCGAGGAGCGATGGCGTTGGCCGTGACGCCGGCGCGGGCGAGTTCCTTGGCCAACACGATGGCCATGGTGGCGATGCCCGACTTCGCGGCGTCGTAGTTGAGCTGGCCGGCGTTGGCGAATAGTCCTGACTCCGACGACGTCAACACGATGCGGCCGTTGACCGGCTCGCCCGTCTCCTTGTGGCGCTCGCGCCAGTAGGTCGCTGCCCACCGGGCCGGTACGAAGTGGCCCTTGAGGTGAACCTTGATGACCGAGTCCCACTCTTCTTCGGTCATGTTGAAGGTCATGCGGTCGCGGAGGATGCCGGCGTTGCAGATGAGGATGTCGAGGCCACCGAAGCTTTCGACAGCCTGGTTGATCACCCGCTGGCCACCTTCCCAGTCGGAGACGTCGTCGTAGTTGGCCACTGCCTTGCCACCCGCGCTCACGATCTCATCGACCACCTGTTGCGCCGGTCGCTCATCGGCGCCGCTGCCGTCCCACTCGCCGCCGAGGTCGTTGACGACGACGCTTGCGCCCTCCTCGGCCAAGAGCAGCGCGTGCCCACGACCGATGCCGCGCCCGGCTCCCGTGACGATCGCGACCTTGCCTGTCAGTCGTGCCATGAGCGCACACTACGGGCCGGCTGCAAGACTGCGCAGAACGCCGTGGACCGAGGGGGAACCGATGCGTGATGTAGTCATCGTGGAAGCCGTCAGAAGCCCGATCGGGCGCCGGAACGGGGGATTGTCGACCATGCACGCGGTCGACCTGCTGGCGACGGTGCAGGAAGAACTCATCCGGCGGTCGGGAATCGACCCCACCGAGGTGGGCCAGGTCATCGGCGGTTGTGTCACTCAGGTCGGCATGCAGGCGGGCAACGTGACGCGGAGCGCGTGGCTCACCGCAGGGTTACCCCTCGAGGTCGCGGCCACCACGATCGATGCGCAGTGCGGGTCGTCGCAGCAAGCGACCGGACTGGCGACCAGCCTGGTGGCCTCCGGTGTCGTCGACGTGGCCGTCGGCTGTGGCGTTGAGATGATGAGCCGGCTGCCCCTCGGCGCCAACCGGAGCCGGGAACTCTCGTTCGCCGAGAGCCGCACGCGGGCCTATCCCTATGAAGCGGTGTCGCAGTTCGAGGGTGCCGAACGCATCGCCGACAAGTGGGGGATCAGCCGGGACGACACCGACCGGTTCGGCTTGCAGTCACAGGAGCGGGCGGCGCGAGCGTGGGCCGAAGGCCGCTTCGACACCCAGATCGTGGCCGTCGACGCCCCCGACCTCGACGACGAGGGCAAGCCGACGGGAGCCACGCACCGAGTCGAGCGCGATGAGGGTCTCCGTGACACCAACCTCGAATCTTTGGCCAAGCTCAAGCCCGTCGCTCGTACCGATGGCCGACACACCGCCGGCAGCTCGTCGCAGATCAGTGACGGCGCCGGCGCGGTGCTGGTGATGACGGCCGAGCGGGCCAGCGAGCTGGGTCTCGAGCCCCTGGCGCAGGTCGTCGACACCTGCCTCGTGGGTTCTGACCCCACGCTCATGCTCACCGGCCCGATCCCGGCCACCGAGCGGCTCTTCGCCCGCAACGGCCTGACGATCGACGACATCGACGTCGTCGAGATCAACGAGGCCTTCGCCTCCGTCGTGCTGGCGTGGCAGAAGGAGTTCGGGCCTGACTCCGAACGAGTGAACCCGAATGGCGGGGCCATCGCCCTGGGTCACCCGGTGGGTGGGACCGGCGCCATCCTTCTGACCAAGGCCGTGCACGAACTCCAGCGGACCGGTGGCCAGCTGGGGCTCGTGACGATGTGCTGCGGCGGAGGGCTCGGCACCGGAACGCTCCTTCGGCGCTTGTAGCCCGACCCGCTCAGTTGATGAGCGGGTCGCGAGGAAGGCCGAGGATGCGCTCGCCGATCTGGTTGCGCTTGATCTCGGACGTGCCGCCGGCGATCGACATCCCACGATGCGACAACACCAAGGCGTTGCTCATCTGAGCGGGGCCTTCGAAGAACAGCGCGTCTGGCCCGTTCAACTCGGTGAGGACGGCGGCGGCCTCGGCCCCGAGCTCGGAGGACACGAGCTTGGTGATCGCGCCTTCCGGTCCGGGCTCACTGCCGGCGACGGCGCGGTGGGTGCTGCGGAGGTTGAGCAGGCCGAGCGCATGGATCCCGGCGAGGTACCGGCCGATTCGAGACGCGCCGCCGACGAGGCGGTCGGGCGCCGCGTCGTGGCCGGCGATCATGGCCGCGCCTTGGCCGATGCCGCCGCCGCCGCCACCGATGCTCACGCTCTCGTTGCCGAGCGTTGCCCGTGCCACGGTCCAGCCCCCGTCGACGGGTCCGACCACGTCATCGTCGGGGACGAAGACGTCGTTGAAGAACACCTCGTTGAACGCGGCATTTCCCGACGTCTGGCGCAGCGGGCGGACCTCAACACCCTTGGCGTGCATGTCGATCGCCATCATGGTGATGCCCTGGTGCTTGGGTTGGTTCGGGTCGGTCCGCACGGTCGCGAACCCCATGCCGGCGACCTGAGCGCCGCTCGTCCACACCTTCTGGCCGTTGACGAGCCAGCCGCCCTCGACGCGGGTACCTCGGGTCTTGATGCCCGCGGCATCAGAACCGGCGTCGGGCTCGCTGAAGAGCTGGCACCAGATGACCTCCTGGTTGAGTGCCGGCTGTACCCAGCGGGCGAGTTGGTCGGCGGTGCCGTACTGGATGATCGTGAGGATGTTCCAAGCCGTGATGCCGTACTGGGGGCGCCGGATTCCGGCCGCCCCGAACTCCTGCTCGATGACGAGTTGTTCGATGGCGCCAGCGGCGCGGCCGTAGGGCTTGGGCCAGTTCGGCATCACGTAGCCCGTGTCGATCATCCGGGTCCGTTGCTCGTCGGCTGGCAAGTCCTTGACGCTCTCGACGAACGCGCGCGCCTCGGACCGGAAGCCCTCGGCCTCCGGGGGAAGCTCGATGGCGCGTGCACGGGTGACCCCGCGGCGGACGAGGTCGGTGAGGTCGGCGGCTGCCCGTCCTGGCTCGAGGATGGCGAGGAGCGCGGTCGCCCGTCGCATGAAGAGATGGGCGTCGTGCTCCCAGGTCATCCCGATGCCGCCGTGAACCTGTGTGTTGAGGTTGGCGCACAGGTCGGCGGCGTCGGCGGCGAGTACGGCGGCGGCGGCGGCGGCGTAGGAGAGCTGATCGCCGCCGTTGGCCGCGGCGCGAGCGGCGTCCCACACCGCCGAGGTCGCGAGTTCGGTGGCCACCGCCATGTTGGCGCAGTGGTGCTTGACCGCTTGGTAGGTGCCGATCACCCGGCCGAACTGGAGGCGCTCCTTGGCATACGCGGCGCCCATGTCGGTGGCTTCGCGGGCGGTACCCACGCCGTCGGCGGCCAGAATCACGCGGGCCAGATCGGTAAGCATTTGGCGGCCACCGGGGACGACCGTGGCCGGCGCGTCGCTCAGGCGGACCTTGGCGCTACGACGGGTTGAGTCCATGTTGCGGGGGACCGTCACCTCGACGCCAGGGCCGGCCTTGACGACGGCGACATCATCACCGGCCGCCACGAGGATCACGTTGGCCAACCCGGCGCCGAGGACAGCGCCGGCGTCACCCGACGCCTTGCCGCCCGACACCGTGACGGATCCGCCGAGGGCGACCGCTCCCGTGAGCGACCCATCGGCCAGACCCGGGAGCAGGTCGGCCTTGGTGGGGTCGTCGCCGATGGCGGCGAGGACGGCGCTGGCCATCACCGTGGGTACGAAGGGCCCTGGCGCAACGGCCTTGGCCAGTTCCTCGACGACGACGACGAGTTCTTCGAGGCCGTAGCCCGAACCCCCGAACGCCTCGGGAACGTGCAACCCGAGCCAGCCGAGGTTGACGATGTCGTCCCACATTGCCGGCATTGGTTCGGCCTCCGACTCGAGCAACTCGCGAGCGGCTCGCCGTGCCTCCCGCTTGTGCAAGAACTCCGACGCCGTAGCAGCCAGAGCGTGGTGGTCTTCGGTGATCGCGATTGCCATGACCAACGCTACGTCGGCGCGGCGTCTGTCCGCAGGTTCGCACGAGCAGTCCGAAATCCCTGCACGTGAATCGAGGGGCACCGAGGAGAATGGCGGCGATGCGCTGGGCGGATTGGCAAACCTTGGTGACGACCTACCTGCGGCCCCACCGCAGGCTCGTCGGCGTTCTCGCCCTCGCACTGTTCTCGACCATCGGGCTCCAGGTCGCCACGCCCCAGGTGGTGCGGGCGTTCATCGACCGGGCGACGGCGCCGGAGGCGAGGTCGCTCCGTTGGGTGACGACGCTCTACGTCGCCGCCGTGGTGCTCCAGCAGGGCCTCCGAGTGGTCTCGGCGTGGCTCAGCGAACTCGTGGGCTGGCTCACCACCAACGACCTCCGGGCCGATCTCATGGCGCATTGCCTCGACCTCGATCCCGGATTCCACGAGAAGCACCCGCCCGGGGAGCTGATCGAGCGGATCGACGGCGATCTCACCGGCCTCAGCCTGTTCTTCGCCCAGTTCCTCCTGAACGTGGTCGGCAGCGTCCTGTTGCTCACCGGCGTGCTCACCGTCGTGTGGTTCCAGAGCGGCTTCGCCGGCGGCCTGCTCACCGCCTTTGCCCTCCTCTCCCTTCTGGCCCTGGTCGCAGTTCGCCGGGTGTCGGCCAACGCATGGCAACGGTCGCGCGAGGAGAGCGCGACCTTGTTTGGTTTCCTCGAGGAGCGCCTGGCCGGCACCCAGGACATCCGCTCGGCGGGCGCGGAGGCGTTCACACTCCGGGGCTTCTACCAGCGGGCCCGAGACCGGTTGTGGAGCGTCCACCGCGCTCGGCAGATGGACGCCATTCCCTGGGCGACCAACGCCGTCATCCAAGCGGGGGCTCTCGGATTGGCGTTCGCGGTGCCGGCGGTGCTCGTGCAGCGCGGGACGATCACCCTCGGAGGGGCGTTCGCCCTGTATTTCTATTCTCAACTGCTGATCGCGCCCCTCGACAACGTCTCCCATCAGGTCGAGGCCCTGCAACAGGCGATCGCCGGTGGCCGGCGCGTCATGCATCTGTTGGGTCTCGAGAGCGAGATCACCGACGGCCCCGGCGCAGCGCTCTCGCCGGGAGCGCTCAGGCTGAAGTTGGACGGTGTCTCGTTCGGGTACGGCGCCGATCCCGACGTACTCCACGACGTGACGATCGAGGTTCCACCCGGATCGGTGCTCGGGGTCGTCGGCCGCACCGGCAGCGGAAAGTCGACGATCGCTCGTCTCCTGGTGCGTTTCCATGACCCTCGGCAGGGGTCGATCGAGATCGACGGTGTCGACCTGCGTCGGTTGTACCGACGCGGACTGCGCGAGCGCGTCGCCCTCGTGACCCAGGAAGTCCACGTTCTGCGCACGACCGTGCGCGACAACCTCACGCTGTTCGATTCGACCATCTCCGATGAGCGAATCGTGGCCGCCATCCATCGTCTCGGGCTGGGCCCGTGGTTCGACGCGCTGACCGACGGGCTCGACTCCGTCGTCGGCGAGGGCGGCGCCGGGATGTCGGCGGGCGAGTCGCAGCTGCTGTCGCTGGGTCGTGCCCTGCTCGCCGACCCGTCGGTGGTGATCCTCGACGAGGCCTCGTCGCGTCTCGATCCCGCCACCGAGGAGCTGCTCGAGGAGGCCCTTGATGCCCTCCTTGATGGTCGCACGGGCGTCGTGATCGCCCACCGCCTCTCCACGCTCGAACGATGCGACACGATCTGCGTGCTCGACCACGGCCGGGTCGTCGAGCTCGGCCCCCGCAGGGCACTCGCGGCCGACGCGTCGTCGCGCTTCGGGGCTCTGTTGCGTACCGGACTCGACGTGGTGCCCGGATGACCGCGACCCCCGAGCCCTGGCCCGCGTACCGCTACGCCTGGCACCAGCACCGCTTCCGTCCCCGTCGCCAACTCATCAACTTGGCTGGAGTGTTCCTCGGTTGGGGATCGGGAATCCTGCCTGGTGTCGCGGCAAAGATCGTGTTCGACCGTTTGGCCGAGGGCGCCTCTCGGGCGTCGCTCGACTGGCTCCTGTGGCCCCTCGCCTTGCTGGCGATGAAGATGGTGGCGACGTTCATCACGTCGATCACCCTCCAGTCGACCAACGGTGCATTCGCGTACGCCAACGCGGCGATGTTGCAGCGCAATCTCCTTCGTCGCATTTTGGAGCTACCCGGCGGGCGGGCGCTTCCGTCGTCACCGGGCGAGGCGGTGAGTCGCTTCCGCGACGACATCGAGCATGTGATTTGGTGGCCCATCGGGTTCAACAACGTGATCGGATCAACGGTGACCGGCGCCGCCGCCATCGGCGTGATGCTCACGATCAACCCGGTCATCACGGCAGCCGTCTTTCTTCCCCTGGCAGCAGTGATCGCCATGGTCGAGATGGCCCGGCGCCGGATCGTCGTCTATCGCCGATCCAACCAGGTGCGCACGTCCGCGCTCACCGGGTACATCGGCGACGTGTTCACGGCAGTGCAGTCGATCCAGGTGGGCAACGCCCAGCCGCGGGTGGTCGCCCGCTTTCGCGAGCTCAACGCCGATCGGCGCCGGGCGGCGGTGCGGGATCGGCTGCTCGAGGAGGTACTCCGGGGCGCCTTCTGGGTCGTGAACCTCGGAACCGGCGTCGTTTTGGTGTTCGCCGGCCAGGCGTTGCAGCGGGGCGAGTTCACCGTCGGCGATCTGGCGCTGTTCGTCTACTTCCTCCACATCTTCGAGGAGTTCACCCGAGATGTCGGAGGCGGTCTGACCGGTTACCGACAACTCGGGGTGTCGTACCGGAGGTTGCACGAGCTGCTCTCCGGCAGCGAGCCCGCCACCCTCGTGGCCGACGAGGAGATCTTCGAGCGGGGCGACCTGCCACCGAAGACCGCCCCTCGTCGGGCGGTGGAGCCCCTACGCGAGCTTCGCGTCGACGACCTGACGTACCGTCACGGCGGCGGGAACGGCGTCCAAGGCGTGTCGCTCTCGCTCCGGCGAGGCTCGTTCACCGTGGTGACCGGTCGCATCGGATCGGGCAAGACCACGCTGCTGCAGGCCATCCTCGGACTGGTTCCCGCCGAGGGCGCGATCACGTGGAACGACGTGGTGGTCGACGACCCCGCCACCTTCCTGATCCCTCCCCGCACCGCGTACACGCCGCAGGTGCCCCAACTCTTCAGTGAGACGCTCGAGGACAACATCCTCTTCGGCGCCGAGGGCGACATCGACGAGGCCGTTCGTCTCGCCGTCCTCGACGACGACATCGAAGAAATGCCCGATGGGCTCGCCACTCGAATCGGTTCTCGCGGCGTCCGGCTCTCGGGGGGCCAGATCCAACGAACGGCGGCGGCCCGCATGTTCGTTCGCCGCCCCGAACTCCTCGTGTGTGATGACCTCTCGAGCGCTCTGGACGTCGACACCGAGGCGGCCCTTTGGGCCCGGGTGCTCGGCACGGGCAGCCGCACCGTGTTGGCCGTTTCGCACCGTCGGGCCGCGCTGCAACTCGCCGATCAGGTCGTGGTCCTGCGCAACGGGCGTGTCGACGACATCGGTCCCCTCGACGAGCTGCTCGAGCGGTCCGAGGAGATGCGCCGCCTCTGGCGCCTCGAGGCGGCTGCTCAGGCCCAGACGATCGAGCCGAGCTCGAGCGGTGTCGTGAGGTCGACGTGGGACGGGATCACCCGCACGGTGAATCCATAGCGCCCGGCTGTCTCGCAGGTGAAGCCGCCGGTGTAGCGGCCGTCGGCACCGTCGAGAGCGACGGGCGTCGGTGTCACGAGCTCGTCGTTGGGGCCGACAGCTCCGTGGAGCAGCTGGACGCTCACGTCGGCAGCACTGAGCGAGCCGAGGTCGACGACGGCGTCGACGTGGCGGGCCGTGCCGAGGTCGGTCACCGAGGCCTCGGTGTCGACGCTGACGATCTTGACCGACGACCAACCGGCCGAGACCCGGGCCTTCCACGCCGCGAGTTCGCGGGCTCGGCGGTTGTCATCGTCGGTCAAGGCGTCGGCTTGGCCAGCGATGGGCTCGTAGAGCTGCTCGACGTAGTCGCGCACCATTCGAGAGGCCAACACCTGCGGACCGAGGGAGCGAAGCGAAGCCTTGACTCGGCGCACCCAGCGGCGGGGGACAGGGCCCTCGAAACGGTCGTAGAAGAGCGGGACGACTTGCCGCTCGAGAAGGTCGAAGAGGCTGCCGGCTTCGACGGCGTCGCGCCGGGCGAGGTCGGTGTAGCCCTCGGCCGAGGAGATGGCCCAACCGTTCTCTCCGTCGAACATCTCGTCCCACCAGCCGTCGAGGATCGAAAGGTTGAGCACCCCGTTGAGCGCCGCCTTCTCGCCGCTGGTACCACAAGCCTCGAGCGGACGGCGAGGGTTGTTGAGCCACACGTCGCAGCCCTGGTACATCATCCGGGCCACGGCGATGTCGTAGTCGGGCACGAACGTGATGCGGTGGCGGATCTCGGGGTCGCTCGAGAACGAGATGATCTGGCGGATCATCTCCTTACCTTGATCGTCGTGGGGGTGGGCCTTGCCGGCGAACACGATCTGCATGGGACGGTCGGGACTCAGGAGTAGCGCCTTGAGTCGCTCGGGCTGACTGAGCAAGAGGTTGGCCCGCTTGTACGTGGCGAATCGGCGAGCGAACCCGATGGTCAGGACGCGCGGATCGAGGGCTTCGTCGGCCCATGCGGCGTCACTCTCGCTCATCCCCCGGGTGACGAGGCTCTGACGCAAACGCTGGCGGATGAAGGCCACCATGCGATCGCGGCTCTGCTCCCGGGCCCGCCAGAGTTCGTCGTCGCGCATGTCTTCGAGGCGCGACCACTCGTCGGCCTCGGCCTCGTGCCAGGCCGGGAGCACGTGGCGGGAGAGAAGGTCGTCCATCTCCGGACTGGTCCACGTGTGGGCGTGCACGCCATTGGTGACCGACGTGATCGGGACCTCGTCGACGGGCACGTCGGGCCAGAGCGACTGGAACATGCGCCGGCTGGTGTCGCCGTGGAGCTTGGCCACAGCGTTGGACATGCCAGCGAGACGCATGCCCATCACGGCCATGTTGAAGGGGGCGTCGGGGGCGGCGTCGGGGAAGTGGCCGAGCGCCATCAGGTCGTCGAAGGCGACTCCGCATTCGTCGGCCCACGAGGCGAAGTACTTCTGCATCAGCGACTTGGTGAACTGATCGATGCCAGCCGGCACCGGGGTGTGCGTGGTGAAGACGGTGCCGCTGCGAACCGACTCGATCGCCTCACCGAACGTAAGCCCGTCCTGGGTGATGAGGCGACGGATGCGTTCGAGGCCGAGGAACCCTGCGTGGCCTTCGTTGGTGTGGAAGACCTGGGTGGCCTCGCCCACGGCATCGAGGGCGCGGACGCCGCCGACTCCGAGGAGGATCTCCTGGCGAATCCGGTGCTCCTGGGGATCGCCGCCGTAGAGACGGTCGGTGACCAGCCGTCCCTCGACGTCGTTGTCGTCGACGTCGGCGTCGAGGAGGAAGAGACGCACCCGTCCCACGTCGGCCCGCCAGATCTGAGCGTGGAGCGGGGTGCCGGCGAGGTCGACGGTGACGCGCGCGTTGTCGACCAGCGAGATGGCCATGGCGTGGGGGTCGAGCACCGGGTAGCGCTCCTGTTGCCACCCGTCGGCATTGAGCTCTTGGCGGAAGTAGCCCTGGCGGTAGAACAGTCCGATGCCGGTGAGGGGGATGCCGAGGCCCGACGCCGCTTTGAGGTGATCGCCGGCCAGCACGCCGAGTCCGCCGCTGTACTGAGGGAGTGCCTCGGCGATGCCGAACTCGGGGCTGAAGTACGCGATGTGGCGAAGGGCGGTGTCGGCGCCCTCGCGATTCTGGAACCAGCGGTCGCTGTCCAAATACCGGCGGAGGTCGCCGTGGACCTCGCTGAGGAAGGCGGTGAACGCTGGGTCCTTGGCCAACTGATCGAGCCGCTCCCGGCGGACCAACCCGAGAAGTCGAACAGGGTCATGTCCGGTCACCTCCCAGGTGTCGGGATCGACCCATCGGAACAGGTCGCGGGTGCGGTCGTCCCACGACCAGCGGAGGTTCATGGCCAACTCGTGGAGTGGGGCCAAGGCCGCGGGGAGCTGGGGCCGGACGGTGAAGCTGCGAAGCGCCTTCATCGTGAGGCAACCGTAGTGGCCGCGCGCGACCCCCTCCCCGGCGCCGTCAGGCGGGCGTCAGCGATCGGGCGAGGGTTTGGGCCGGGGACCGCCCGTGGTAGGCACGCGAAGGTGATTGGACGCATCGTCATTGACGACATTCGGCCCCGGACGCCCACCGGCGACTACCCGGCGAAGGCCATCGTCGGTGAGGCCGTCGTGGTCACCGCCGACGTATTCAAGGACGGCCATGACGTACTGGCGGCGCGAGTGCTCTGGCGCCCGCTCGACAAGAAGAACTGGTCCGAGGCCCGGATGGCGGTCGAGAACGCCGGCCTCGACCGGTGGACGGCGACCGTCGTTCCGTCGGCCCTCGGTGCCCACGAATTCGTGATCGAAGCGTGGACCGACGAGTACGCCACGTGGCGGCACAAGGCGCAGACCAAGCTCGACGCCGGCCAGGAGATAGAGACCGAGCTCGAAGAGGGGGCGCGCCTCATCGACAGCCGGGCCAAGAAGCTCGACAACGCCGAGGACAAGGCCCACCTGCAAATGGTGGTTCGCTCGCTTCGCGACAAGGCGGCGACCCAAGCCGAACGGTTGGCACCCGCGTTCACCCCACCCGTCGAGAGACTCCTCGACGGCCCGACCAACGCGAAGACGGGCGTCACCAAGAGCGCCGGCATGTCGTTGTGGGTCGACCGTGAGCGGGCCCTTTATGGGGCTTGGTACGAGTTCTTTCCCCGTAGCGAGGGTGGGCTCAGGGGTGCCCGCGACCGGTTGGCGGCTGTAGCCGACATGGGCTTCGACGTCGTGTACTTCCCGCCCATCCACCCCATCGGACGTCAGTTTCGCAAGGGCCCGAACAACACACTCACGGCGACCGAGTCCGATCCCGGCAGCCCGTGGGCGATCGGCGGCGCCGAGGGTGGCCACACCGACATCCACCCCGAACTCGGCACCTTCAGCGACTTCGAGGACGTGGTGCACCAGGCCCGGGAGGTCGGCGTCGAGATCGCGCTCGACTACGCGCTGCAGTGCAGCCCCGACCACCCGTGGGTGACGGAGCACCCGGAATGGTTCCACCACCGACCCGACGGGTCGATCGCCTACGCCGAGAATCCGCCGAAGAAGTACCAGGACATCTACCCGATCAACTTCTGGCCCGCGAAGGAGGCCGATCGCAAGGCCCTATGGAGCGCGTGTAAGGAGATCCTCGACTTCTGGATCGCCAAGGGCGTGCACATCTTCCGGGTCGACAACCCCCATACCAAGCCGATGGCGTTCTGGGAGTGGTGCATCGCCGCGGTGCAGGCCGAACACCCCGACGTGCTCTTCCTGGCCGAGGCGTTCACCAGACCCAAGGTGATGGCCAAGCTGGCCGAGGTGGGCTTCACGCAGTCGTACACCTACTTCACATGGCGCACCGGGTCGGAGGAGATAGGGGAGTACGTCGAGGAGTTGGCCCACAGCGCCAAGACCGACTTCATGCGGCCCAACTTCTGGCCCAACACCCCGGACATCCTCGCCCATCCGCTCCGCAACGGGACGCCGGCGGCCTTCAAGATCCGCGCTGCGCTGGCTGCGCTGCTGTCGCCGAGTTACGGCATCTACAGCGGGTACGAACTGCTCGAGAACGAGCCCATGTCCGACGCCAACGAGGAGTACTTCCACTCCGAGAAGTACGAGGTGCGGGCACGCAACTGGGACGACCCCCGTTCGATCGCCGATTTCCTCACCGAGCTCAATGCCATTCGGCGTCGCCATCCGGCTCTGCACCGCCTCCGCAACATCACCCTCGAGGAGTCGGCCAACCCCGCCTTCCTCACCTTCACGAAGCAGAGCGAAGACGGCGACGACACCGTGCTCGTCGTCGTCAACCTCGACCCGTGGAACACGCAGGAGACGACGATCACAGTCGGCCTCGACGCGCTCGGCCTCCCCCTCGACCGCCCGTACGAGGCATTCGACGAGTTGACCGGGCAGTCGTTCACCTGGCAGGGACCGTCGCAGTACATCCGGCTCGACCCCTACCACCAGGTCGCGCACGTGTTGCACCTACGGTCGTTGTCGTGACCGACGTCTCCCAGCCGCTTGAGCAGACCGACCCCAATTGGTTCCAGAAGGCTGTGTTCTACGAGGTGCTGGTCCGTGGGTTCTTCGACTCGAACGACGACGGCACCGGCGATCTGAGGGGCATCACCGAGAAACTCGACTACCTCGAATGGCTCGGTGTCGATTGTCTCTGGCTCCTCCCGTTCTACGAGAGCCCGTTGCGCGACGGCGGGTACGACATCAGCGACTTCTTCTCGATTCTTCCCGAGTACGGCGATCTGGCCGACGCAGTCACACTCATCGAAGAAGCCCACAAGCGCGGCATCCGGGTGATCGCCGATCTCGTGGTCAACCACACCAGTGACCAGCACCCGTGGTTTCTCGAGTCCCAACAGGACAAGACCAACCCAAAGGCCGACTGGTACGTATGGAACGACGACGACCACCGCTGGTCCGAAGCGCGCATCATCTTCGTCGACACCGAGAAGTCGAACTGGACGTGGGATCCGGTGCGCGAGCAGTACTACTGGCACCGGTTCTTCTCCCACCAGCCCGACCTCAACTACGACAACGCCGAGGTCCAACAGGCGATGATCGACGTCGTCAAGTTCTGGCTCGACATCGGCCTCGACGGCTTCCGCCTCGACGCCGTGCCCTACCTCTACGAGCGCGACGGCACCAACGGGGAGAACCTCAAGGAGACCCACGACTACCTCAAGCGCATGCGCAAGGAGGTCGACTCCCAGTTCCCCGGTCGGGTGCTGTTGGCCGAAGCCAACCAGTGGCCTGCGGACGTCGTCGATTACTTCGGCGACGGCGACGAGTGTCACATGTGCTTTCACTTCCCGGTCATGCCGCGCATGTTCATGGCCGTGCGTCGGGAGCAGCGGTTCCCGATCACCGAGATCTTGGCCCAGACGCCGGAGATTCCCGACGGCTGTCAGTGGGGGATGTTCCTGCGGAACCACGACGAGTTGACGCTCGAGATGGTGACCGACGAAGAACGCGACTACATGTACAGCGAGTACGCCAAGGACCCGCGCATGAAGCGCAACGTGGGCATCAGCCGCCGACTGGCGCCCTTGGTGGAGAACGACCGACGGGTCGCAGAGTTGCTTCACGCCATGTTGTTCTCGATGCCGGGCAGCCCCATCCTCTATTACGGCGACGAGATCGGGATGGGCGACAACATTTATCTCGGCGACCGCGACGGCGTGCGCACGCCGATGCAGTGGACGCCGGACCGCAACGCCGGCTTCACCAAAGCCGACTTCGCCCGCCTCTACCTGCCCGTGCTGATGGACCCGGTGTACGGCTACCAGTCGGTCAACGTCGAGGCTGAGATGCGCGATCAGAGCTCGCAGCTGCACTGGATGAAGCGCATGATCGAGATCCGCAAACAGCATCCGCTCTTCGGTACCGGCTCGTTCTCGGTCGTCAACGTCGACAACCCCTCGGTCCTCGCCTACGTGCGCCAGCAGGGCGATGACATCGTGCTGTGCGTCAACAACCTGAGCCGGTTTGCCCAGCCCGCCGAACTGCCGCTGCAAGACTTCGACGGAAAACTCCCGATCGAGTTGTTGGGGAGGGTGCCCTTCCCCAAGATCGGTGAGCTGCCGTACTTCATCACCCTCGGCGCGTACTCGTTCTATTGGTTCCAACTCGTCGACGCTCCGGCGACCCCGGCGGTGGGCGTGTGAAGGTCGACGACATCCAACCCCTTCTGGCCGCCTACCTCGGTCGTCAACGCTGGTTCGGGGGCGACCCCCCGGGTGACGTCGTCGTCGTGCAACACGACGAGCTCACCGACCGGATGGACTGGGTCTTGGCCGACGCCAACGGCGCCCGGTACCAACTGCTGATCGGCTCGGTCGAAGGTTTGCCGCCCGACTTCCTCCACGGCCATGACGACGAGGTCCTCGGTGCCGTCGACGGTGTGGTCTTGTTCGATGCCCTCCTCGATCCCGAGCTGGCCAAGGATCTGCTCGCTCGGTTGGCCCCGCAGGAGGAGGTCACTCGAGTTCGCCCGATGGGCGCCGAGCAGTCCAACACGTCGTTGGTCTATGACGAGCGGCTCGTGCTCAAGCTGTTCCGGCGGCTGCACCAGGGATCGAATCCCGACATCGAGGTCACCTCGGCGTTGGCCGACGTGGGCTTCGAACACGTCGCCGCGCCGGTGGCCACGTGGGAGGAGGAGGGAACCCATCTCGCCGTCGTCCAGCCCTTCCTCGCCGGCGGCACCGACGGGTGGGCCCTTGCCCTGACCTCGCTGCGTGACCTCTACGCCAGCCAGGCCGACGACCCGGCGGAGTGCGGCGGCGATTTCGCCGCCGAGGCCAGACGGCTGGGTGCCGTCACCGGCGCCATGCATGTCGCCCTGGCCGAGGCCCTCGGCTCGTCACCCGTCGACGCTCGGTCCACCGCCGATCTGATGGCTCGCCAGCTCGCCCGCGTGGCTGGCGACGAAGCGTGGAGCGGACGGGCCGGCGTCTGCTTCGAAGAACTCGCCGCGGCCCCGGAGCCCGGCCGGGCCATTCGGGTGCACGGTGACTTCCACCTCGGTCAGGTCATGCGCACTGACACCGGCTGGTATGTCCTCGACTTCGAGGGCGAGCCGGCTCGACCCCTCGACGAGCGACGCCAACCGTCATCGCCCCTCAAGGACGTAGCCGGCATGTTGCGGTCCTTCCACTACGCGACCGCCGTGGCCCTGCGTGACCGGGAGGAGTTCGAGATCGAAGCGTTGACGCCCAAGGCCGAGGCGTGGGAGCGGAGAAACCGCACGGCGTTCCTCGAGGGCTATATGGCCACCGATGGCATCGACGAGATTCTCCCTGCGGGTGCTGGTGCCGTCGACCGAGCGCTCGTCGCCTGGGAGCTCGACAAGGCTGTGTACGAGGTCGGCTATGAGCGCGAATACCGGCCCGATTGGGTCGACATTCCGCTCTCCGCCGTAGCCCGCCTGACGTCGACCTGACCTCGGGCCGTACTTTCCGACCTCGTGGGTAGGAACCAAGACATGGCCCCCACGCCCAGTTCGTCCCCGCCCGCTCCGGATCCGGTCAGCGGTGATCTGGCCCGGTTGGTGCAAGGCGAGCACGGAGACCCCCACCGGGTGCTCGGCTTCCACAAGGTCGACGGTCGGACGGTGGTGCGCGCCTATCGCCCGGACGCGACCGCAGTCGAGGTGGTGCTGGGCGACGGCGAGGCGATCGAGGCCGAACGGATCCACGACGCCGGAGTCTTCGTGGCCGAGGTGCCCGAGACGGCAGGAGACGAGGGGTACCGGCTCCGGGCCACCTACGCCTCCGACGTCGTCGTCGAACTCGGTGACCCGTACCGGTTCTGGCCGACGCTGGGCGAACTCGACCTCCACCTTCTCGGCGAGGGTCGGCATCACGACCTCTGGACCCAGCTCGGGGCCAACCACCGCATCCACCAAGGCGAGGCGGGCACGTCGTTCGCTGTGTGGGCCCCGAACGCTCGCGCCGTTCGGGTCGTCGGGGACTGGAACCTTTGGGACGGGCGCGTACACCCCATGCGCAGCCTGGGATCATCGGGTGTCTGGGAATTGTTCGTGCCGGGCGCCGAGCCGGGCATGCGGTACAAGTTCGAGATCCTCACCACCGCGGGCCACCTCACATTGAAGGCCGACCCGATGGCGTTCGCCACCGAGGTCCCGCCCGGCCAGGCCAGCGTGATCGCCTCGTCGTCCTACGAGTGGCGAGACGGCGACTGGCTGGAGCGTCGGGCCGAAACCGACTGGCTGACCCGGCCGGTCTCTACCTACGAAATGCACCTCGAGTCGTGGCGACGCAAGCCAGAAGATGGAGATCGTCCGCTCACGTACCGAGAGCTCGCCGACGAGCTGCCCGCCTACCTCGAGGATCTCGGATTCACCCACGTCGAGTTCCTTCCGGTCGCCGAGCACCCCTTCGGTGGATCTTGGGGATATCAGGTCACGTCGTACTACGCCCCGACGTCGCGGTTCGGTTCTCCTGACGACTTCCGGCTGCTGGTCGACAAGCTCCACGAGCGCAACATCGGTGTGATCGTCGACTGGGTCCCCGCCCACTTCCCCAAGGACGATTGGGCGCTCGCTCGATTCGACGGCACCGCGTTGTACGAGCACGAAGACCCCCGCCAGGGCGAGCACCCCGACTGGGGAACGCTCGTGTTCAACTTCGCCCGCAACGAGGTGCGCAACTTCCTCATCTCCAATGCCCTGTTCTGGATCGAGGAGTTCCACATCGACGGTATCCGCGTCGACGCGGTCGCCTCGATGCTCTACCTCGATTACTCCCGCAAGGCGGGAGAATGGGTCCCCAACGAGCATGGGGGCCGCGAAAATCTGCAGGCGGTCACGTTCCTCCAGGAGTTGAACGAGGTCGTCTACGGCCAGCACCCGGGCGTGATGACCATCGCCGAGGAGTCGACGGCGTGGCCCGGTGTGAGCCGGCCGACCTACGTCGGCGGTCTGGGCTTCGGCTTCAAGTGGAACATGGGGTGGATGCACGACACCCTCGACTACTTCGCCAAGGAGTCGGTGTATCGCCGCTTCCACCACAACGAGCTCACCTTCGGGTTGCTGTACGCCTTCACCGAGAATTTCGCTCTGCCGCTGTCCCACGACGAGGTCGTCCACGGCAAGGGTTCGCTGCTCAACAAGATGCCCGGCGATCGGTGGCAGAAGGCGGCCAACCTCCGTGCGCTGTATGGCTGGATGTGGGCCCACCCCGGCAAGCAACTGCTCTTCATGGGTGGTGAGTTGGCCCAATCAGCGGAGTGGAACCACAACGTGAGCCTTGACTGGCATCTACTTGAGTATGACGAGCACCGGGGCGTGCAAGACCTCGTCCGCGAGGTCAACCGGGTGTACGGCGCCGAGCCTGCCCTCTACGAGCGCGACTTCACGCCTGACGGCTTTCGGTGGATCGACGCCAGCGACGTGGACTCCAACGTGTTGTCGTTCTTCCGCGTCGGGGCCGACGGCGAGCGCGTCGTCGCCTGCATCGCCAACCTGGCCCCGGTCTTGCGTGAGGGGTATCGGATCGGGTTGCCGACGGGCGGAACTTGGCTCGAAGTGCTGAACACCGATGCGGCGCAGTTCGGCGGGAGCGGTGCTGGCAACGGTGGCTCGGTCGAGGCCACCGGGGAGTCCTGGCACGGACAGCCCCACTCGGCCTACCTGACCTTGCCGCCCCTCTCCGTCCTCTGGCTGCGGCCGGAATAGCACCCCGCCAGGAGCCGGTACGGTCGGCGGGGTGTCGAAGCCATTGGCCCTCGTCGTGCACGGCCACTTCTATCAACCTCCGCGCGAGAACCCCTGGACCGAGGAGGTTCCCCGAGAGCCCGGTGCGGCGCCGTTCCACGACTGGAACGAGCGCATCGCCCTCGAGTCGTACCGGCCCAACGCCTTTGCCCGAGTCCTCGACGATCGCAACCGGGTCGTCGGGATCGTCAACAACTACGAGCACCTGTCCTTCGACTTCGGGCCGACGCTGACCTCATGGTTGGAGGAGCACGAGCCCGACACCTATCGCCGGGTGCTGGAAGGCGACCGGGCATTCGGCGGAGGGATGGCCCAGTCGTACTTCCACGTGATCCTCCCGTTGGCCACCGAACGCGACGCCCGCACCCAGATCCGATGGGGGATGGCCGAGTTCGCCCACCGTTTCGGTCGACCGGCCGACGGCATCTGGCTGCCGGAGACGGCCGTCAACGACGCCGTGCTCCGCATCCTCGCCGAGGAGGGCATCGGTTTCACCGTGCTCGCCCCCGGCCAGTCGGCCGGGCCCCTCGACACCCGCCGCCCCTATCGGTGGAGCGATCCGCTCGATCCGGCGAGGGTGGTCGATCTCGTCTTCTACGACGGCTCGTTGTCGCACGCGGTGGCCTTCGAGTTGAGCGGCCTCACCAGTCAGGCGCTCCTCGACCGGGTTCAGGCCGCAGCGGGCGACGAGGGCGGTCTGGTCACGATGGCGGCCGACGGCGAGACCTTCGGCCACCACCACCACTGGGGTGACCGTCTCCTCGCCTACGCGCTGGCGGTCGAGGCGCCCAAGCGCGGGATCGAGGTCACCACCGTCGCCGGCTACCTGGCGGCCAACCCGCCCAGCGAGGAAGCCGCCGTGGTCGAGAGCGCATGGTCGTGCGCGCACGGCGTGGGCCGCTGGCGGGAGGATTGCGGCTGCTCCACCGGTGGCGGACCAGGCTGGAACCAACAGTGGCGAGCGCCGCTGCGGGCCGCACTCGACGTCGTGCGCGACGCCGTCGACGAGGTGTTCGAACGGCGGGGCCGGGCGCTGATGACCGACGCATGGGCCGCCCGCGACGACTACGTGCGGGTCCTGCTCGGGTCGGTGCCGGTCCCCGAGTTCGTCGAGCGGTGGGCGGTCAAGGGAGCCAGCGCCGTCGAGGTGTTGACCCTGCTCGAGGCGGCGAGACATTCGATGGCCATGTACACCTCGTGCGGATGGTTCTTCAACGACGTGGCCGGCCTCGAGACCGTGCAAGACCTCCGCTACGCGGCCCGAGCCCTCGACTGTCTCGCCGAACTCGGCGAGCCGACGCCGATGGAGGAGTTTCTCGAGACGCTGTCCGGTGCCGAGAGCAACGACCCGTCGGAGGGCAACGGGGCCGACATCTGGCGACGGCATGTCGTTTCCGCCCGGGTCGACGCCGACCGCGTCGTCGCTCACCTCGCTCTGGTCGAACTCCTCGAAGGAAAGGCGCCCGCAGGGCGGGTCGCCACGTACGACGTCGACGTTGCCGTACACGGTCATCGCGATCGTGGCGCCACCGCCCTGTGCTGGGGATCGGTGACCCTCACCCACCGGCGCACGGGTCGGACGACCGACCACGTCTACGCCGCCATTCATTTCGGTGGCCTCGAGGTGCTGGGCGCGACCCGCCGGCCTGGACTCTTCGACGACGCAGAGTTCGCCCGGCTCGAGCAGGCCTTGGCCGATGATGCACCGATCACCACCCTCCTCCGCAGGGTCAGCGACGGCTTCGGACCGGGCGAGTTCGGTCTCGCCGACGCCCTCCCCGACGCCGCCGAGCAGATCCTCCAGAGCGTCGCCCAACAACTCACCGACCGGTTCGCTTCCGCCTATGACCGTCTCTTCTCGGACCACCGGCGGACCCTTGTCTCGCTGGCCGCGGCCGGCTATCCGCTCCCGGCTGAGTTGAGGGCGCCGGCCGAGCTGGCCCTCTCGCGTCGGCTCGAAGCGGCCATAGTGGCCGCCGCAGGTTCGGCCGATCCCGACGACTACGTCGAAGCGCTCGCCGTCACGCGCGATGCACGGGCCAACGGCGTACAACTCCATACGCCAGAGGCCGAAGCCACCCTCGAACGGCTGGTGCTGTCGGCCACGCAGCGGGCCGTCGCCGATCCGGGACCAGAGCAGCTCGTCGAGGTCCAGCGGCTGCTCCTGTTGTCGGCCTCGCTCGGTCTGACCCCCGACGTGACCCGAGCCCAGGAGTTGGCCCACGACGCCGTCATCGACGGTGGCCGAGACGACCTTCGCGACCTGGCGGCCGCCTTGGGCCTGGTGGTGTGAGGCCGGTCGTCATTCGAAGCGGCGGCGAAGGTTGCGCAGGTTGCGCCGCCACACGAGCCGGAGCACTTGACCGCCGACGAGACCGCCCACCGGTCCGCCCATCCACCAGGGGAAGACGAGCTTCTCCTCCCAGGTGAAGCGGGTGCGACCCCGCGGTCGCCGGCGAAGCGTGAACCTCCCGGTACCGGTGACGAGTCCGACGTGGCGGATCCCCATGGATCTCTTCGGCCTCCACTCGGTGATCTCCATGCGATCAGTGAGACCCAAGGGGCCGACGCGAGTGTCGCAGTCGAAGGTTGTACCGACGCCCGATCGGCGGAGGGACGTGAAGTGGATGGCGACCGCGTCTTCCATCCACTCGACGTGGGAGGCAATGTCTTTGACGTCATCCCACACCCGTGCCGGTGGGGCGTCGAGGATCGTCGACACCCGGATCCGGCCCACCGATCAGGCCGGGGGAACGGCGGCGCGGAGTTCGGCGGCGGCGAACTCGGGAGGAAGCACGTTGATGAGCACGCCGGTGCCCAACTCGAACCCCGCGATGGTCGTCACCTTGGGCAGCAGGTGCAGGTGCCAGTGGAAGTCGGCCGTCGCCCGGAACGGCGAGTAGTGCAACACGATGTTGTAGCCGACGGTCCCGACCGTCCGGCGAAGTCGGGCCAGCGCGTCGCGCACGGCGCGGCCGACGGCGGCGAGATCAGCGGGTTGCGCTCGGTGGACGAACGGCTCGTGGACCCGGGGAAGCACGAGCATCTCGTAGGGCGTACCGCTCCAGAAGGGGCAGATGACGACCACGCGGTCGTCGGCCTCGACGATGCGGTGGCCGGCTTCCTCCTCGGCTTCCAATGCGGTGCAGAGGAGACAGGCACCCTGGAACCGGTCGAATCCCGCCTGCTCGTCGACGAGTTCTCCTGGCACGAACGGCATGCCGAGGAGCTGGCCGTGCGGGTGATCGAGCGACGCGCCAGCCTCGCGTCCACAGTTGGCGATGAACTGGCTGTATCGCAACCCACCGACCGCAGCGTGCTCCTCGATCCGGTCGCGGATGGCCGCCATGACCAGACCGGCCTGCGGGTCTGAAAGGTCGGCCCAGTTGGTGTCGTGGCCCGGGGAGAACACGACGACCTCATGGATGCCGCTGGCCGGCGCCTGCGTGAACACGGGGCCGATGTTGGTCACCGACATCAGCTCTCGCCCGGCAAACGCGGGATACAGGTTGGGAACGACTCGGACGAGCCAGTCCCCCTGGGGGCCGTAGGTCTCGAGGGCCGGTGGTGTCGACTCTTCGTTGCCCGGACAAAACGGGCACGGCGCCTCAGGATCGTTCTGGGCCGGGACCGAGCGCGAGGCAAAGGGCTGGGGGCGGTCGGCCCGGTCGGCACTGATCACGACCCAGCGCCCCGTCAGGGGGTCGAGGCGGAGCTGGCTCATGGGCGCGGCGACGTTACGGAAACCACTCGCCCCACCGTAGGCAACGCGAACGGTGTTCGTGCGCATTGGGGTCGACGAGCGGGTGGCCGGAGCAAGGAGGCGGCAGGCGGCGGGTACCGTTCGCCCCGTGATCGGCGAGTTCGAGCAACCCCTGCGCCTGCGGTCCGGCCAAGACCGGGCGTTGGCGAGGTACGTGCGCGAGCAGGTGGCCCCGTTCTCGGCGTTCCATGCACCAGTTCTCCGGAGTCACACGGTCACCGGACGGGAATCCCTCGCCGAACTCCCCGTCGTCGCCCTGTCTGACGTCGTCGAGCCGGCTGCGCTCGTCCTGCGGCCCACCAGCGCCTCGCTGGCCGTCAGCCCGAACCGGCTCCTGCAAGCCGCGGTGGTGGTGGGCCCGCCTCAGACGACGCACCGGCGCCTTCAACCGTGAGGTGCTCGAGCCCCGTTACAAGCCCATCCACTGGACGCTGGGGCCGGTTCCTCTGGCGTACTCGGCCACCGACCTCGAGCGGCTCGCCGATCTCGGCCGGCACGGCCTCGAGATGGCCGGCGTCAGGCCTGACGATGTGTTGGTCAGCATCTATCCCCCTGGGGCGTCGGTCGGGTTCTGGCAGCTCCAACTCGGGGCCCGCCGCGCTGGGGTTCCTGCTGTCTTCACCGGGCCTGACCTGACGGCCGACGAGGTCGCTCACCTGCGGCCCACGGTGCTTTGTGGGCGCCCCGGTGACCTGATGCGCCTCCTTTCCCGCGGGCGGGCCCAGGGCTTCTCGTTCGCTCCGCTCACCACGCTGCTCGTGGTGGGCGAGCCACTCGATCCGGCACGGCGCGCCCGACTGTCCGAGCTGGCCGGAAGCCAGGGTCGCGACGTCGCCGTCGTTGCCATGTGGGCGCCGCCTGGTGTCCGCTCGCTCTGGACCGAGTGCCGCGACGGCATCGACGTGCACAGCTGGCCGACGGCCGAGGTGATCGAACTCGTGGATCCGCTCTCGTCGACGTCGGTGCCGCCGGGAGCCGATGGTGAGATGGTCTGGACCCCGCTGGGCTGGATGGGATCGGTCGTGCTCCGTCTCCGGACGGGCGTGTACGGCTGCATCGACGACACGGCCTGCCCATCGTGTGGTCGGACAGCTCCCCGGCTCCGGGTCGTCGACACACTGCCCCACTTCGCTCGCATCCTCGACGAGCACGAGGGCGTGGCGCTCTGGCAGGCCGAGTTGCGGCTGCACGGACGGTCGGAAGAGCTGATCGTCTTTGTGTCTCCGGCCACCGACGAACACCCGGGACGACTCCTGCGCGAACTCGACCGCCAACTGTCGGTGACCCAATTCGTGGTGCTCGACCGTGACGAACTCGACCGACGCCTGGCCGCCTCGGCCGACCGTCGTGTCGTCGACCTTCGCGGCTGACTACGTCGCATCGGGAACAATGGTCGTCGTGGCCGGCCCCCAAGACCCCGGCGGCTGGGCGCCGCTCGAACCGCAGCCCGACGACGATGGGTGGCGCGGTGCAACCGCACCGCCGCCTTCCGACTATCCGCCGCCTCCGCCGGGGTTCGGCGCGCCGGTCCGACCCAAGGGCGGCGACGCTCGTACCGGCCCCCTTCCCCTCCATCCCATGTCGGTCGGCGACGTGCTCGACGGCTCTTTCAAACTGCTCAAGGCCAACGCAAAGACCATTCTCCTGGTCGTCGGCGCCATCGTCGTTCCCGTGCAACTCGTGTCAGCCTTCGCTGTCCGTGAGACCGTCTCGGTCGGCTTCTTGAGCATCATGAACGACCCCACCCTGCTCGAGGACAACCAGGCGGTGGTCGGGACGGGCAACCTGGTGTTGTCCCTCGTCACTGCGCTGCTCGGTTTCCTCACGGCCCCGATCGTGGCCGGTGCCGTCAGCCGGGTCGTCGCCGCCTCGTACCTCGGTGAGGAGATGCCGCCGGCGAGAGCGCTCTCCATCACGTTCCGGCGCCTCGGACCGTTGCTGGCCGCCTCGCTCCTCGTCTTCCTCGCGGAGATCATCGGACTGTTGATGTGCGTCCTCCCCGCCATCGCACTGTTCGCCCTCTACACGGCGGTCACGCCGGCATTGATGATCGAGGAGATCGGACCCATCCAATCGATGCGGCGATCGTGGCGCCTGATGCGGCCGCGGTTCTGGGGTGTGCTCGGCATCGCCGTGCTCGCCCGGTTGATCGCCGGCTTCCTGGGCAACCTGTTGGGGGGCATTCCGTCGGTGGCGGCCACCCTCCTCGGCGGCAACCTGGCGTGGTTGTTCATCGCCATCGGCAGCGTGTTGTCATCGCTCGTCAGCGCTCCGCTGCTCGCGATCGTGTCGACGCTGCTGTATTTCGATGGGCGCATCCGCAACGAGGGGTTCGATCTCCAGGTGATGGCCGTCGACTTGGAGCGCGGTGGTCCTCGCCGCGGTAGGGCGGCGCCGGCAGCGTCGCCAGAGGAGATCCGCCGCGCTGCGGCCGAGATCCTCAGTCGGCCCGAGTTCCGTCCGCCGCCAAAGTCGCTCTACGAACGGGCGCTCGAGGCACTGTCGCGGGCCGTTGGTGATCTGCTCGGGTCGCTGGTCGGCGGAGGCGCAGGAGCGGTCGTGGCCTGGATCGTGCTCGTAGCCTTGGTCGCTGCGCTCGGTTACCTCGTCGTTCGCTTGGCTCGCGGACGAGGGAGGCGCCGGGTCGACGGCCCCGCGGCGGCGCCGCCCGTCGTCGACCTCGACGATCGCCGACCGGTGGCCGAGTGGTTGGCCGAGGCGATCCGGTTCGAGGCCGCCGGTCGGTGGCGCGAGGCGCTGCGGTGCAGGTATCGAGCGCTCGTCGCCGGTCTGGCCGCGTCGGGGGTCGTCGAGGAGGTGCCGGGGCGCACGGCAGGCGAGTACCGGTCCGCAGTCGCTGCCACCCGACCACCAGTTGCCGACGACTTCGCTCGGGCCACGGCCTTGTTCGAGCGGGCCTGGTACGGCAACGACGGCGACGATGCAGGGAGCACCGAGTTCGCCCGGTTGGCCGAACGCGTCACGACCGGCGGCGGCCGGTGAGCACATCCACCGGCCGGTGGCGACGGGCAGCACCCGTGGCGGTGCTGGTTCTCGCCGTCGTCGCCATCGGCTGGGTGGCTCGTCCGCCTCGCTCCGGCGGAGAACCACTCGATCCCCGCTCGACCGAGCCGTTGGGCGCCCGCGCCTTGGTCCTCTTGCTCGAACGTTTCGGTGCCGATGTCACGGTCGGGGGCCCTCCTCGAACCGGGTCGGTCGCGCTCCTCCTCGGTGACCGCCTCAACGACCGTGATCGCACCGCGCTTGTCCGTTGGGTCGAGGGCGGCGGCACCTTGGTGGTGGCCGACCCCCTGTCGAGTTTTGCCCCACCGATCGGCCGCGACAGCAGCGGCCTCCTGAGCCCGGCGACGTCGGCAGATCGGCTGGTCGAGCCGCGCTGCAGCCTGTCCGTCCTTGCCACCGTCGGCGCCGTCGATCTCTCGGGCGCAGCGCCGCTGCGGGCACCCAGCGGCGCCGTCGGCTGCTTCCCCGTCCCCGGCGGTTCCTATCTCGTGGCCCGCACCCAGGGCACCGGTGCCGTCGTCGCTCTGGGCGGCGCCGGCCCCTTGGTCAACGCCAACCTGGCCGAAGCCGACAACGCAGTGCTCGCGGTGTCGCTCCTCGCGTCGGACTCGTCGGCATCGGTGGTCGTCATCGGGCCGTCGACGGCGGGCGGCGGCACCCGCGGCCTCCGAGATCTCGTCTCCCGCCGGGTCAAGGACGGGCTCTGGCAGTTGCTGGTGGCCTTCGGGCTCTTCGCGCTGTGGCGAGCCCGGCGGCTGGGCCGGCCCGTGGTCGAGGCCCAGCCGGTTCAGATCGCAGGATCGGAGCTGGTGGTGGCTGTCGGCGCGCTCTTGCAGCAGGGCCGGCGGCGAGCGGCGGCCGGCGCCATGCTGCGAGCGGCCGTGCGAACAGTGCTCGGCGAACGCGTGGGAGTCCCGGGCGAGCACGATCCCGAGCGGCTGGCGGCGGCCGTGTCCCGATACACCGATCGTGATGCTGCTGCGGTCCAAGCCATCCTTTCCGGACCCGAACCGGTCGACGACGCTGCGCTGGTCGCACTCGCACGAGACGTGGAATCCCTTCGAAACGAGGTCACCAATGCCTGATGACGACGACGCTTCGGCCCCTCGGCGCGCCCCGGCCCGCCGGCGAAGCTCTCGATCCGCAGCGACGTCCGCGGCGTCACCTCGCGAAGCGGTGCTCGCCCTCCGCGACGAGGTGGCCAAGGTCGTCGTCGGCCAGGAAGGCGCGATGTCTGGTCTCGTCGCCGCCCTGTTGGTGCGTGGTCATGTGCTCTTGGAGGGCGTGCCCGGCGTGGCCAAGACCCTTTTGGTGAAGACCGTGGCCGCATCACTCGACCTCGACTTCAAGCGCGTGCAGTTCACCCCCGACCTCATGCCCTCTGACGTCATCGGCCAGACGATCTTCGAGCAGCGGGGGAGCGGGTTCCGATTTCGAGAGGGCCCCCTCTTCTGCAACCTCCTGCTCGCCGACGAGATCAACCGGACACCACCCAAGACGCAGGCCGCCCTGCTCGAGGCGATGGAGGAGCGCCAGGTGACTGTCGAGGGTGAGCGGCGACCGCTTCCCGATCCGTTCCTCGTCGTGGCCACCCAGAACCCTGTCGAGTACGAGGGCACGTATCCGTTGCCCGAGGCCCAACTCGACCGGTTCCTGTTCAAGCTCGTCGTTCCTTATCCGTCGGCCGAGCAGGAGCAGGCCGTGCTCGCCCGACACGACGCGGGACTCGATCCTCATGACATGGCGGCGGCAGGGGTCACCGCCGTCGCCGGTCCCGCCGATCTGGCCGCCGCTCGGGCCGAGGTCGCCGAGGTCCGCTGCGACGACGCCGTGCAGGCCTACATCGTGGCAATCGTCCGAGCCACGCGGACCTCGCCGTCGGTGTCTCTCGGTGTGTCTCCCCGCGGCGCAGTGGCGCTGCTGCACGCTTCCAAGGCGTGGGCGTGGTTGGCGGGGCGCGAGTTCGTCACCCCCGACGAGGTCAAGGCCGTGGCCAAGGCCGCGTTGCGCCACCGCCTTCAACTGCGACCCGAGGTCGAACTCGAGGGTGGTACCGCCGACAACGTGCTCGACGGCGTCCTGGCCACCGTCCCTGTGCCCCGTTGAGTCGGTGACGTCGATCCGCCTGCCGGTGCCGACGGGCCGGCTGGCTTTGGTGGCGGCGGTGTTGGCGCTGGCGGTGTCGTCGTTCCCCGGCGACTCGACGACCGGCCTGCTCGTCGTCAACGGCCTCCTGCTGGTTGTTGCCGTCGTCGACTGGATGCGCACGACCGACCCAGCGTCGCTCACCATCGAACGCGAGGCGCCGCCCGTCGTGGCCATGAGGGAGGAGGCGATGCTCTCCTGGAGCGTTGCCAACGGAGCTGGCCGCCGCGTCGCCGTCGAGTTCGCCGACGACCTCGCTCCGTCGCTGGGGGCCGTCCGCCGCCGCCAGCGAGCGATCGTGCCGCCCCACGCCCGGGCCACGGTCACGACCACGATCCGACCGTCGAGGCGCGGTCGGTTCGACCTCAGCGAGATCGTGCTCCGCGTCGACGGGCCGCTGGGGCTCGTCGCCCGCCAGGATCGCCGGGCGGTGCCTGGCACCCTCCGCGTGTACCCATCCTTCCCGTCGCGAGCCGAGGCCGACCTCCGGGTCGACCGGGCCCGCCTCCAGCAGGTCGGCCTGCGATCGGCTGCGGGTCGGGGCGGTGGCACGGAGTTCGACGCCATGCGCGACTACGGACCCGACGACGAGTTCCGCCGTATCGACTGGTCGTCGACCGCCCGGGCGGGCAAGCCCATCGTGCGGACGTATCGGGCCGAACGAAATCAGACGGTTCTGTGTCTGCTCGACAATGGGCGGGTGATGGCCGGCCAGGTGGCCGGCGTACCCCGACTCGAACACGCGATGGACGCGGTGATGACCTTGACGTCGGTCGCGACCCGCCTCGGTGACCGAGCCGGGCTCCTGGCCTTCGACCGTGAGGTCAGGTCCGTCGTGCCGCCGAGTCAGAACCGAGCCCAGCTAGGCCGGGTGACCGAGGCTCTCTACGAGCTCGAGCCAGAACTCGTCGAGAGCGACTACGCCGCCGCCTTCGTCGAAGCACTGGTCCGATTCCGTCGTCGAGCGCTCCTGGTCGTGCTCACCGAACTGGCCGAACAGGCGGTGGCCGACACACTGCTCCCCGCATTGCCTTCGATCGCCCGCCAGCACGTGGTCCTGCTGGCCGGCGTGCAGGATCCTGCCGTCGTGTCGTTGGCCCGATCGGTGCCTGACGACGCGGCCGAGGCCTACGCGAAGGCCGCCGCTGTCGCTTCGCTCGAAGAGCGCCGGCGGCTCACCGGTCGGCTCCGGGCCATCGGCGTGACGGTGGTCGATGCCCCGCCGGGACGGTTGGCGCCCGAGTTGGCCGACGCGTACCTGCGGGTCAAGGCGACGGGACGTCTGTGATCGCCACTTCGCCGAGGAGCCCGGTAAGGCCTCTGGCCGCTGCATCGCGGCCCAGTGTGACGGCGTAGGCCACGAAGGTCGCCTCGACGAGCACGCCGATGCCCACCCGCACGGCGGTCGGCAGACCCGAGCCGGTCACGAAGCCCTCGATCAATCCGGCGGCGCCGAACGTCGCCACCAAGCCGAGCACCAGCACGACCGAACGCCGTCCCTCCTCGGTCACGGCGGCGCGGCGCAGCCGATCCCCCGGGTCGATGAGGCACCACCCGAGGCGAAGGCCGGCGCTACCGGCGATGACCACGGCGGTCAGTTCGAGCAGGCCGTGGGGCAGGATCAGGCCGTAGAACTTCGCGTTCTGTCCGGCGGCGGCGAACAGCCCGGCGGGCACACCGAGGCTGGCGCCGTTGAACACCAACAGGATGGCCGTCGGCACACACAGCAGGATCCCGCCAGCGAAGGCGAGGAACCCGACCTGGATGTTGTTGGTCGTGACCTGGGCGGCGAACTCCGATGCCGGCCTCGACGAGTAGTAGGCCTCGAAATCCTCCTCGAGGTACGCCGTTCGCAAGGCCGGCGGTCCGACGGCCTCGACCGCCTGATCCGAGTTGGCCAACCAGGTGCCGATGGCGATCGCGGGCACAAAGAACAGCGCAGTGGCGACGAGGACGAAGCGCCGGTTGTGCCAGAGCGCGGCGGGAAACGTGGACGAGAAGAACCGTCCGACGGCCTTGAGCGAACCGGGCCTCCCGCCGTACACGACAGCCCCCGCAGCGGCGACCAAGCCGGTGAGGCGCGTGGTCAGCGCGGGGTCGCGGTAGTAGGTGCGGGCGTAGGACAGGTGGCTCGACGTCCGCTGGTACAACCGGACCAGTTCGTCGATCTCGGCGGCGTCGAGGCGCTTGACGCCCCGCGAAGCCCGCCGCACCAGCGCGCTGAGCCGGTCCCAGGTGGGCTGGTTGGTGGCCAGGAACCGGTCGAGGTCCATTCCCGCGTACCTTACGAGCCATGGCCGACGTGTCCGGGATCGTCACGCCCGAGGCGGTCGTCCTCGAGTTCGAGACCGCCGGCCTCGCATCCCGTCTCCTGGCTGCCGTCGTCGACACGACCATCCAAGGCGCGTCGTTGTTCGCCATCTTGTTCGTGTTCTTCGGCGCCAACGAAGCCGGCTTGTCGCTCGGTGGCTGGGCGACGGCGCTCTTCTACGTCCTGTTGTTCCTGCTTCTCTTCGCCTACCCCGCCGGCTTCGAGACCCTCTGGCGAGGACGGACGCCGGGCAAGGCCGCACTTGGGCTGCGGGTGGTCACGGCCGAGGGCGGTCCCGTGCGATTCAGGCACGCAGCCATCCGCGCCATCCTGGGCTTGGTGGACAAGTACGTGCTGTCGGCCGTCCCTGGGGTCCTGTCGGTGCTGTCGACCCGCAACAACCAGCGACTCGGTGACCTCGTGGCCGGCACGCTGGTGCTGCGCGAGCGATCGGGGGCTCGCAAGCCGCAGGCTGTCACCTTCGCCGCGCCCCCGGGGCTCGGTCCGTACGTCGCATCGCTCGACGTCGCCCACCTGTCGCAGGACGAGTACGTGACCGTCCGGTCGTTCCTGTTGCGGGCCGCATCGCTTCGTCCCGACGCCCGAGACGCCCTCGCCCGCCGCCTGGCCACCCCGCTGCTCGACCGGCTCCGCACCAGCCCACCGCCGGGCGTGCCCGCCGAGGTGTTCTTGGCCTGCGTCGCCGCCGCCCACCAGCAGCGAGCCGCTCCGGCGGCGGCGGCGCCAGTATTCGAGAGCGTGTGGTCGATGACCGACGGATCGGTGCCGGGCCCGGCGACGCCGTCCGACGGTTCGGCCCCGGCTGGCGGATTCGTCGCTCCCGCTTGACCGAGGTGGCGCCGGTAGCCTGGACGGGTGGTTTACCTCGACCATGCGGCCACGACGCCCATGGCTCCCGAGGCCGTGGCAGCCATGCTGCCCTTCCTCACCGAGCATTTCGGTAACCCGTCGGGATCGCACTCCATGGCCCGGCGGGCCAAGGCCGCGCTCGAGGACGCTCGCGACGAAGCCGCCGCCGCGCTCGGTTGCCGCCCCCGCGAGGTCGTGTTCACCGCCGGCGGCACCGAGGCCGACAACCTGGCCATCCACGGCGTCGTCGCACGCGCCGGCGGACGTGCTGCTTGTCCGGCCACAGAGCACCACGCCGTACTCCACGCCACCCAGGCCGCGGGCGGACAGGTGTTGCCTGTCGGGGCCGATGGCCGCCTCGATCCCGAGATCCTCGGGCGGGCCCTCTCCGACGGCGACGTCGCCGTCGTCTCCGTGATGCTGGTCAACAACGAGGTGGGCACGATCGAAGAGTTGGCGCCCTTGGCCGAGGTGATCGCCCAGCGCTCGCCGACGACCGTGCTGCACACCGACGCCGTGCAGGCGTTCCACTGGCTTGACGTGGCCGCGCTGGCCGAATGCGCCGGACTCGTCGCCCTCAGCGGCCACAAGTTCGGCGGTCCCAAAGGAGTTGGCGTCCTCGTCGTGCGCGACGGAGTCGCGATCGCACCGATCCTCCACGGAGGGGGTCAGGAGCAGGATCGCCGCAGCGGCACCCACAACGTGGCGGGCATCGTCGGCATGGCGGCGGCGATGACGGCGGCCGTCGCCGCAAGGCGCGAGTCCGCCGCCCGCGTGGCGCCACTTCGCGATCGACTGCTCGACACGGTGCTGGCCGCGGTGCCAGGCGCGGTGGAGACGGGCGACCGGTCGGCCAAAGCCCCCGGTCACGCCCACCTGCGCTTTCCCGGGGTCGAGTCCGAGACGCTGCTCTTCCTGCTCGACGAGGCGGGAGTCTGCGCGTCTGCGGGTTCGGCGTGTGCCAGCGGCGCCCTCGAACCATCGCACGTGCTGTTGGCCATGGGAGTCTCCCCCGACGATGCTGCGACCAGCCTGCGCCTGACGCTCGGCTCTTCGACCACCGACGCCGACGTCGACGTGGCCGCCAAAGCGGTTGCCGGTGCGGTCACGCAGTTGCGAGGTCGGTGATGGCCCGGGTTCTGGTTGCCATGTCGGGCGGTGTGGACTCATCGGTCACCGCCGCCGTCCTGCGCGACGAGGGTCACGAGGTCGTGGGCGCCACGATGAAGTTGTGGGGCGGTCGTAGCGATTCGGGGTGTTGTTCGGTCGCGGACGTCGAAGACGCGCGGCGGGTGGCCCGCCGTCTCGGCGTCGAGCACCACGTCTTCAACTTCACCGCCGAGTTCGAGGCCCGCGTCGTCGCCCCGTACGTCGACGCGCATGCGCACGGACGCACGCCCAACCCGTGTATCGAGTGCAACCGGCACCTCAAATTCGACCGGTTCCTCGAGCGTGCGCTGCAGTTGGGTTTTGATTTCATCGCCACCGGCCACCACGCGCGCATCGTCGAGACCGATCGAGGGCCCAGGCTGGCACGGGGCCACGATCCGGCCAAGGACCAGTCCTACGTGCTGTCGATGCTGGCCCCGGAACAACTCGCCCGAGTCCTGCTTCCGATCGGCGAGATGACCAAGGCCGAGGTTCGAGCGCGGGCCGCGTCGGCCGGGCTCGACACCGCCGACAAGCCCGACAGCCAAGACGTCTGCTTCATCCTCGCCACCGAGGGCGGGCGCGAGACCTTCCTCGGCGACCGGATTCCCCTACGGCCTGGCCGGGTCGTGACGAGCGACGGCCGGCCGCTGGGCTCGGTCCCCGCCGTCGAACTCGTCACCGTCGGGCAGCGCCGCGGTCTCAGCGTCGGCGGCGGCCAGAAGTTGTACGCCATCGACGTCGACGTGGAGCACGCCACGGTGGTCGCCGGTACGGCCGACGAGTTGCTCGTGGATGGTCTCGAAGTCGACTCGCTGGACTGGATCGGGGACGACGACCACGACGGGTCGCTGACTGTCCAGGTCAGCGCTCACGGCACGCCGATGGGCGTCGCGTTCGAGCCTCCGACCGTGCTGCGCTTCACGGAGCGCCAACGGCGGGTGGCGCCGGGGCAGACGGTGGTGCTGTACCGGGGCGACGTCGTCGTCGGTGCTGGGCTCGTGTCGAGCTCAGTCGGAAGTGTCCACCACGGGACGACCTGAGAGTCGGCGCTGAGCCTCGGTGACTACTCGGCCCAGCCGGGTCGGGGCGAAGAGCACCGCAGTCGCCTCTTCGGTCATCCCCACCCCTCCTCGGGGGGCGGCGAGTACGAGCGGTGCTGCTTGTAGGAGCCGGAGTTCGAGCGCCAGCCCGGCCGAGTGTTGGGTCAGGTCGAGGGCTCCCGTGCCGGCGACGGCGACGTCGACCGTGTCGATCTTCGCCTTGGGGAACAGAACCGGGTCGGCCAACGACATCGGGTCGTGGAGGACGAGTCCGGCGGGTACGAACACGACCCAGCGGCGCGACAGGCCGTGAAGCGAACGGCCGAGCACGACGACGGTGGCGACCGCGGCGACGGCCGCAGGGCCGCCGATCCACCAACGCTGATCGGCCAATAGCAGCACGGCGGCCACGGGGAGTCCGGCCAGCAGCGCCCAGGCGACCTCGAGCGGACCGAGCAGCAGCGCTCCCGGGACTCGGAGGGGGTAGCGACGCTCGTTGGGGTACGCGGGACCGTTGACGAACACCTCGCCGGTTTCGGGGAGGAACGTCACAGCGGCGGCAGCCCCGGTCACGGCGAGCGACAACAGGCCTCGTCCGGCACCTGAGTCGGCCGCGACCAACGCTGACCACGTCGCGGCACTGATCGCGGCCGGAGCCACGCACCGGATGATGGTCAACGACACGGGGTGGAGCACCAGCGATGCAGCGAAGGCGACAGCCCACACTGCCCACAGCAGGATGGATGCGGCCGTGCGCATCGTGGTCGACCTGGCGTCGAGGACGGTGGCAAACGTCGGTCCGGCAACGAAAGGGAGCACGACCCACAGCGCCCGCACGAGCCAGGGAAAGAGGCGGTCGCGGTCCATCGCCCGGCCATGCTCGCAGAGGCCGATCAGCACCAACCAACCGGCGGTGAGGATTTCCTGTCCCCCGGTCCCGCTCGGTAGGTTGGGGGGTGAATCAACGCACGTACCGATACCCCGGGGGGAGGCAGAGCGCATGGCAAACGAGGTCCGACTGGTCGACCTCGACGTCATCAAGCGCTACAGCCTCGCCGTGCGACAGGAGTCCGCTCCGGCCAAAGAACTGCTCGACGCACTCGATGCCAGCCGGGCGTTCGTGCAACAGGTGATCGAGCATTCGAGCGAGAAGGCCGAGTCGCCTCCGACCAAGCGCACCCGTGCCCCCCGCCGGTCGAAGGCGGCGTCATGACCCTCCTCGTCCCGCCTGGGACCCCGACGGGAGTCGGCAGCCTTCCCTTCGCCGATGTGACCGAGGCCGCCCTCGCCTCGCTGGCGCTGACGCCCGAACTGCCCGCCGCTCCCCAGTTGCCCCGTCGCCACGGGCATGAGTTGATGCTGGCCCAGGCCGCCGCCGGCGCTCCGGGGGTGACCATCGCCGACGACGGCGCTCTGGTCGTCGACCGTCGCCGTCTCGCCGGGCCGGACCCCGCTGCTCAACTCGATCCCGAAGCGTGGGCGGGCACGCTTGCATTCCTCGCGCTCGCCGCCGCCCAGGGGCACGTGGGGCCGGTGAAGCTGCAGGTCGCGGGGCCGGTGACCTTGGGCCTTGCCCTCCTCGCCGGCGGAGCCAAGGCGTCACGGGCGTTCGCCGTGGCCGGGGCCATCGTCGCCCAGCGCATCCAGGCGTTGCTCGCCGCCGCCGAGCGGGCCATCCCCGAAAGCGCCGTCGTCGTGGTGGTCGACGAACCCGGTTTGACGGCGTCGCTCAAGCCCGGCTTCCCCCTCGACGCGGACGAGACGATCGATCTCCTGTCTGGTGCCTTGGCCGAGGCGGCGGGCGCCGATCTCGCAGGAGTCCATTGCTGCGGTCCGACCGACTGGCGGTTGGTGCTGCATGCCGGCCCCGATCTGATCTCGCTTCCGGTCGAGGCCGTCGACGTCGACGACGCCGCCGTGCTCGGCGCGTTTCTCGAACGAGGGGGCTGGGTGGCCTGGGGTGCCGTCCCGACCGACCGCCCGCTCGGTGAACGCGAAGACGTGCACTGGCGCAACCTCAGCGCGTTGTGGTGCGACCTCTCCCGCAATGGTTGCGATCCCATGCGACTCCGCACGCAGGCGATCCTCACCCCCGGCTGCGGACTCGCCCGCCACGCGCCAGAACAGGTCGGCCCCATCTTCGACATCGTCCGGCGCCTCTCGGAGCGGGTCGAAGACCAAGCCCTCGCGGCGCGCATGTCGGCCGGCGCCTGACCCCGGGATCCGGTCGCGTCGTGACTGGAGGCCCCCCGGAGCGGGTTGAGGAACTCCGAGCCCAGATCGAGCATCACAACCGTCGCTACCACGAGCTCGACGACCCCGAGGTCTCCGACGCCGAGTACGACGAACTCGTTCGCGAACTCCGGGCCTTGGAGGAGCAGTATCCCGACCTTCGACGTCCCGACTCGCCGACGGCGACGGTGGGCAGCGCCCCGAGCACCCAGTTCGCCCCGGTCCAACACCAAGTGCCGATGATGTCGCTCGACAATGCCTTTTCCTTCGAGGAGTTGGCGGCCTGGGGCAAGCGGATGGAGCGCTACATCTCGACGGCGGTGGCCTTTGCGTGCGAGCTGAAGATCGACGGACTCGCAATGTCGCTTCGCTACGAGAACGGCCGTCTCGTACGGGGCGCGACTCGGGGCGACGGGCGGGTGGGCGAGGACGTGACGGCCAACATCGCCACCATCGAGGCGATCCCGAAGAAGCTCAAGGGCAAAGCCATGCCCGCGGTGGTCGAGGTGCGGGGCGAGGTCTACATGCCGACGGCGGCGTTCGAAGATCTCAACCGGCGCCAGGAGGCCGAGGGCGGGCGCCTCTTCGTCAACCCCCGCAACGCCGGGGCTGGTTCGCTCCGCCAGAAGGACCCGACGGTGACGGCCTCTCGCAATTTGGCGTTCTGGTCCTACCAGCTCGGCGCCGTCGAGGGCGGTCCCGACTTCACCTCGCATTCCGACACCCTCGATCACCTTCGCGCCTGGGGAGTACCGGTCAACCCCGAGGTGCGGGTCCTGCAGGGACTCGACGAGGTCTACGACTATTGCCGCCATTGGCTCGAGCACCGTCACGACCTGCCCTACGAGATCGACGGCGTCGTGGTCAAGGTCGACGATCTCTCGCAGCGTCGCGAACTCGGTTCGACCTCGAAGGCACCCCGGTGGGCCATTGCCTACAAGTTCCCCCCCGAGGAACGCACCACGCTGTTGCGGGGGATCATGGTGTCGATCGGCCGCACCGGCAAGGCCACGCCGTTCGCCCAACTCGAGCCGGTGTTCGTCGGCGGCTCGACGGTCGGGTTGGCCACGCTCCACAACGAGGACATGGTCCAGCGCAAGGACGTGCGCCCAGGAGACACCGTGGTCGTGCGCAAGGCGGGCGACGTCATCCCGGAGGTCGTGGGGCCGGTGCTGTCGCTGCGCCCGGAGGGACTGCCGGCGTGGACCTTTCCGAGCGAGTGCCCGGTCTGTGGCACCGCGCTCGTTCGCCTCGAGGGTGAGAGCGACACGTTCTGCACCAACAGCGAGTGCCCGGCGCAGCGGGCCGGCCGCATCCAGCACTTCGCCAGCCGAGGGGCCATGGACATCGAGGGCTTCGGCGAACAGCGGGCCTACCAGTTCACCGGGGCCGGCCTGCTCGACGACGTCGGCGACATCTACGCGCTCACCCCCGAGCAGGTCGCCACCATCGAGGGCTTTGGCGACCTCTCGATCGCCAACCTGCTCGCCGCCATCGAGGCGTCCAAGACCCGCCCCCTCGCCAACCTTCTCATCGGCCTCAACATCCGCCACCTCGGAGGGGCTGGCGCGCAGGTGCTCGCCCGTGCGTTCGGTCATCTCGACCGCGTGATCGAGGCCTCCGCCGACGAGATCGCCGAGGTCGAGGGCATCGGGCCGAAGATCGCCGCCAGCGTGCACGAGTTCTTCGCCAACCCGGCCAACCTCGCTGTGGTGGAGAAGTTGCGGCGGGCCGGTGTCAACTTCGACGGGCCGGAGATGCCCGATGTCGCCCAGACGATGGCGGGTCTGTCCGTGGTGGTGACCGGCAGCCTCGAGGGCTGGTCGCGCGAGGAGGCCGAGGAGGCAATCAAGAGTCGCGGCGGGAAGTCGCCCGGCAGCGTGTCGAAGAAGACGACTGCCGTCGTGGTGGGCGACTCGCCGGGTGCGGCCAAACTCGCCAAGGCCGAGTCACTCGGCGTGCCGATCCTCGACGAGGCGGCTTTCGCCGCCCTGTTGGAGACCGGCGAGGCCCCCGGCGCCTGAGCCGCGTTCAGTCGGGATCGAGGAGACGTCCGGCAGCTTCGATCCGGCGCATCCAACCCGCCGCTACTCGGGAGCCCGGTGCTCGATCCGCGAGGCACAAGACGGCTTGGGTGATGGCGTATGGCAAGGCCGCTCTCAGGTCGTCGCCATGGATGGCACCGTAGGCACCCATCACCTCGTGCCAGTCATCGGGGTCGACGGACGAGATGAGCAACCAGGTCAGATCGATCTCCCCGCTGGCCAGGCGGACGTCCTCCCAGTCGAGGAGGGCGACCTCGCCCTCGGGTGACGTCCGCACGTTCTGCGCTGTCGCGTCGCCGTGGATCAGCGTGCGCCGGCCGAAGCTCGCCTCGACCCCTTCGAGTGCCTCGACCCGACCGAGGAAGCGCGAACCGATGTCCCGAAGCCGCTCCGAGACCTCGGCACGGGCCGACACTGCCGGCCAGGCGCGGTCATAGAGCGCCCCGATCTCGGCCGCCGCCTTGCCCTCGCGGTCCAGCCACGGCCACCTCATTTCGGCCACGCCCCGCCATCGCTCGTGGAGGGCGGCCAACGTTCGGGCGATCACCGCGCCGTCGCCGCCGACCGACCAACCCGACAGGTCTTCGAGGACGAGCCGCGAGCCGTCGGCGGTCGTCAAGGCCTCGGTGCAGCGCGGCACCCGGACGCCGACCACCGGGGCGATCTCTCGGTAGAAGCGCACCTCGCGTTCGAACATCCCGAGTAGCGCCGGAATTGAGCCGGCCGACGGTATCGGTCGAGTCTTGATGAACACGGGGTCCTCCTCCGTGGCGGAAGTAGGTCAGCGACTGACCGGTCCCTTGGGCGTCGTCTCGTCGCTCGGTCTCGCCGGCGCCCGCTTGGAAGGCCACCAGTACGACCCCGCCGTCGAGGACGGCGCGCCGTAGTTCGACCAGAGCTGGCGCAAGTTCGGCGGCCGACGTGTGAATGATCGAATACCAACACACCGCGCCAGCCAGACCGTCGGTCGCCAAGGGAAGCTCGCCAAGTCTCGCCTGGGCGAAGCCCAGATGCGGGTGGCTCAGGCGAGCGGCGGCGACCATGGCGAGCGACAGATCGAAGCCGACCACGTCGATGCCGCGCTCGGCAAGGAACGACGCCACCCGCCCGGGGCCACAGCCCAGGTCGGCCGCCGGGAGTCCGGCGGCCTGGGGGACCATCTCTGCGAACGCCGACAGGATCGCTCGGTCGAGCGGCGCCTCCGTCGCCCCATTCACGGTGGTGCCGGCAAAGGCCACGTAGGGCTCCACGGAGGCGTCGTAGACGGCTCGCGGCTTGGGCGGCCGCGTCATCGGTCACGTCAGGCCGCGGTGAAGCACCAGCTGAACGGTCGCCCGGCGGTTTCCTCGCCTCGGGCGCTCTGCCAGTAGGTGAGCGTCACGCAGTGGCGACCCTCGTCGAGGCTCTCGATCTCCTTGCCCGGTCCGGGGCTGAAGGAGAGCCGGTTGATCCCCGGGATGGTGTCGGTCTGGTCGTCGGGAATGGGTCGGTTGTCGATGGCGAGGCGGCCGGAGTAGCCGAAGCTGAGCTCGGCGCCGAAGGCATCCTGACGCACGGATACGTCGCCTGGCTGGGGAAACACGCGGTTGATCCCCGCCTGGCGGAAGGGCTCGGCGGGCTTGCCCTGGCGGTCGGCGGCGACATACAGCAAGAAGCCGCTGAACAGGAGTAACGACGTGACGACCAGCGGACGGATCCAGCGCTTCATCCCGACCATTGTTGTCGTCCGACTCGCCCTAGCCGCAGTCGGCCGGCGCGGGTGTCCCCAGGATGGGGCCGAACGGCCACTACCGTGGAGGGGTGGCCACGCCGCGGATCGCCGATCAGATCGGCCGGGTGCTCGGGGGGCGTTACCGCCTGGTCGCTCCCATCGGTACCGGCGCGTCCGCGCACGTCTACCTGGCCGAAGACGTCGAACTTCGACGCCCGGTCGCCCTCAAGGTGCTCCACCCCGCGCTGGCCGAGGACGAGTCGTTCTTGCGGCGGTTCCGGGCCGAGGCCCAGGCGGTGGCCGCCCTCCGGCATCCCCACCTCATGCAGGTCTACGACTGGGGTCACGATGTCGATGGTCCCTTCCTCGTGCTCGAGCACTTCGAGGGAGGCAGCCTTCGCGACCTGCTTGATCGAGGGCACCGACTGAGTGTCTCCCAGGCCCTCTCGGTCGGTCTCGAGGCCGCTCGCGGGCTCGACTACGCGCACCGCCGAGGCTTGGTCCACCGCGACATCAAGCCGGCCAACCTGCTCTTCGACGACGAGGGCCGCCTCGCCATTGCTGACTTCGGTCTGGCCCGGGCGCTGGCCGAGGCGGCGTGGACCGAACCGCAGGGCGCCGTGCTCGGCACGGCCCGCTATGCCTCGCCAGAACAGGCGCGCGGGTCGTCGGTCGACGGCAAGGCCGACGTCTACGCGCTCGCCCTCTCGCTCATCGAGGCGGTGACCGGGCAGGTGCCGTTCGCGGCCGACACCACCATCGCCACGCTGATGGGCCGCATCGACCGCCCGCTCGACGTGCCCGACGAGCTGGGCCCGCTGGCCCCGGTCCTCGCCGCGGCTGGCGCGTCCGACCCCGCCGAACGAATCGATGCGGGCGAACTCGCCCGTCGCCTCGACGGAGCGGCCGTCGATCTGCCCCGCCCAGCCCGGTTGCCCTTGGCCACCACGGGGACGCCGGCGGCCATCGACCTGCGTCCAGAACGCGATGACCTCACCGAACTCGGCGTCGCCGGGTCGGGCGTCGGCGCACGTCGTGTCTTCGACGCCGATCACGAGACCGTCACCGATGGTCCCGCCTCCCCGCGGCGCCGCTGGCCCCGAGTGCTGGCCGTGCTGGTGGCCCTCCTCGCGCTCGGAGGGGCGGGCGTGGCGGTGGCCGCTGCCACTCGACCCAGCTACCCCGTCGTCGACGTCAAGGGCAAGACCGTGGTCGAGGCTCGCAAGCTCGTGGCTGCCGACCCCGGGTTCGAGATCGTCGAGGCCAAGGGTGATTTCTGGAGCGAGACGGTGCCGGCCGGACAGATCCTCGAGCAGTCACCGCTCCCCGAGGAGCGACGGCGAAAGGGCAGCGAGATCCTCGTACGGGTCAGCGACGGGCCGGTCCCTCGGGCCGTGCCCGACCTGACCGGGGCTAGACGGGGCGACGCCCAGACGGCACTCGACAATCTCGGCCTCGTTCTCCAGCCCCAGGATGCCTACAACGAGACCATCCCGAAGGACACCGTCGTCGACTGGACGCCCAAGGACGCTCGCATCCCCAAGGGCGACGCCGTCACCGTGACGTTCTCCAAGGGTCCCGAGCCGCGAGCCCTGCCCAGCTTCCTCGACCGCGTGTACGACGAGTACCAGAAGCTCCTCGAAGGCCTCGGCATCAAGGCCAAGAAGGAGGAGGCGTTCAGCGATCGCGTCGACAAGGGCAAGGTCATCTCGATCACGCCTTCGACCCCCGTCCAGCCGGGCGAGGAGGTCACCGTCGTCGTCTCCAAGGGGCCTGAGCAGGTGTCGGTGCCCGACCTCAAGGGCCTCAACGAAGAAGACGCGGCGGCCAAACTCGAAGCCGCCGGCCTTCGACTCGGCGATCGCTTCGGCCCGCCCAAGCGCAAGGTGTTCGAGTCCAGCCCTCCGGCCGGTACCAAGGTCGACAAGCGATCGTCGGTCGACATCTACACCCGCTGACGGACGGGCGGGTGGGTTTGACCGTCCGCCGTCGGCTTTGCAAGCCTCGGGCCACTTCTTCTCGAACCCGGAGGTAACAACATGGGTGCTCTCGACGGTCGCGTCGCCATCATCACCGGTGCCGGTCGCGGCATCGGCCGCGAGCATGCGCTGCTCTTCGCCTCCGAAGGCGCCAAGGTCGTCGTCAACGACCTCGGCGGCGCCGTCGACGGCATCGGGCGACGACCGGTCGCCGGCGCAGCAGGTCGTCGACGAGATCAAGGCGATGGGCGGCGAGGCCGTCGCCAACGCCGACAACATCGCCGACTGGGAGGGCGGCCAGCGCCTGATCAACACGGCGGTCGAGACCTTCGGCGACCTCCACGTGCTGGTCAACAACGCCGGCATCCTCCGCGACCGCGTGCTCGTCAACATGACCGAAGAGGAGTGGGACAGCGTCGTCAACGTGCACCTCAAGGGTCACTTCGTGCCCGACGCGCTGGGCGGCGGCCTACTGGCGCGAGCAGTCGAAGGCGGGCAAGGAGGTCAAGGCCAACGTCGTCAACACGTCGTCGACCTCGGGCCTGCTCGGCAACCCGGGCCAGACCAACTACGGCGCGGCCAAGGCGGGCATCGGCGCCTTCACCGTCATCTGCGCCCAGGAACTGGCCCGGTACGGCGTGCGCTCCAACGCCATCGCCCCCGCGGCCCGCACCCGCATGACCGAGGCCACGCCCGGCCTCGGCGACATCGTGAAGGCCCCGGAGGACCCGGGCAAGTTCGACATCTGGGACCCGGCCAACATCTCCCCGTTGGTCGCGTACCTGGCCACCGAGAACTGCGAGGCCCAGGGCAAGGTGTTCTTCGTCCAGGGCGGGAGCATCAAGGCGTTCCAGGGTTGGACCATGACCGACGGCATCGACAAGAACGACCGCTGGACGGTGGCCGAGCTCGAATCGGAGATGAAGAAGCTCATCAACTGAGCTCACTAGTTCGAATGGGTCATTTCCAAGATCACCCTGGGCGCTGACGGAGCTCGTGGGTAGGGTTCGGGATGACTCCGCAGGGCCCGAAGGGGTGGCGTTGCTGAGGCAGTGTTCCCCAGCCACTGCCGGTGCCGCCGCCCCCTCGGGTCCTGCGGCGCGTCCGGACCGACATGGCGGGGACGGCGCCTACATTTCCTCCCAGCCATGACGGAACCAGATCACCAGCCCCGCCGCTCCGAGGACACGCTGACCGTCGGGTACGCGGGCGAGTCCGAGGCCATCAGCGTCCCCTGGCCGATCCTGCTCCGACATCGCCTCACGGCCCGAGCTCAGGGCAGCGACCGCTTCCGCTGGTGGGTGCTCTGGACGGTGCTGGCCGGACTGTTCAGCGTCAACGTGACGTTCACGATCTTTGCCGTCGCCCTGCCCCGAATCGCTCGGGATTTCGACACCAGTACCAACACCCTCACGTGGGTCATCACGGGGCCGCTGCTGGCCTTCGGGATCGTGGCGCCGGTGCTCGGCAAGATCGGCGACCTCAAGGGTCATCGGCGGACCTACCTCCTCGGGCTCGCCGGCGCCTCCGTCTTCGCCGCGTTGAGTGCGCTGGCGTGGAGTGCGACAGCGCTCATCGTCATCCGCACGCTCAGCGCGCTCGAGGGTGCAGCCACCGGTGCCTCGTCGATGGCGCTGATCTTCAGCGAGTTCGACCGTGACGACCGCGTCAAAGCGATGGGTTGGTGGTCGTTGGTCGGCGCCGGCGGCCCCGTCATCGGCGTGGCCGTCGGTGGCCCGTTGATCGAACTGGTCGGGTGGCGGTGGATCTTCGTCGGTCAGGTACCGCTCACCCTTGCCGCGCTCGGGTTGGCGTTCGCGGTGTTGCGCGAGACCCCGGCCGGTCCACGGCACCGCCTGGATTGGGCGGGGGCCGCCACGCTCGCGCTCGGGGTCACGTCGATGCTCTTTGCCCTCAACCGGGGACCCGAATGGGGCTGGGCGGCCCCGGCGGTGGTCGGTGGCTTCTTGCTCGGCCCGCTCTCCCTGGTCGCCTTCGTCGCCGTCGAGCGCCGCGCCGCCGAGCCGCTCCTCCCCCTCGCCATCATCCGGCGTCGGAACTTCTCGCTGCCCATCGGGGCCCAGATGTTCTCCAACTTCGCCTACATGGGTGGGTTCATCTTGGCGCCGACGTTGCTGGCCCGGATGTTCGGCTACGGCGAGAGCAAGATCGGGTTCTTCGTGCTCGCCCGCCCGCTCACGTTCTCCATCGCCGCTCCCGTCGCGGGTTACCTCGCCGTGCGGCTCGGCGAGCGGACGGCGGCCGTGGCCGGCACCCTCGCCGTCGTGGGCTCGATGTTGGCCTTTGCCGCGGTCAACCCCGATTCCAGCGACGTCTTCATCATCGGCGCGCTCGCGCTGTCAGGAGTCGGGTTGGGCATGGCTTCGCCATCGATCAGCTCGAGCGTCGCCAACTCCGTCGACGAGGAACAGCTCGGCATCGCCAGCGCGGCCCAGCAGCTCGTGACCCAAGTCGGCGTCGTCGCCGGAATCCAGTTGATGAGCACGATCCAGGCGGCCCGCGAGCCGGCCGACGGACTCGTTGGCAGCTTCCGCGCCGCGTACCTGCTGGGCGCTGCTGTCTGCGGTCTCGGCGTGCTGTGCGCCATGTTCCTCCGAAGCGCCGAGCGCGAGACCATGGTGGCCCGGGCCGGTTAGGCGGTGATGGCCTGAACCTGGCGTTGTACGTCGAGTGCGGCGGCGTCGGGAGCGGCCGACTGCATTGCCATCAGCTTGGCCAGGTCGCCCTCGACCTTGATGTGTCCGGCCATGAAGGCCTGCATCCCGGCCTGTGCGTTGCCCTCGACGAAGATGGCCTTGGCGATCTCATAGGGCACCCGGATGGTGACCTCGGCCTCGTCCATGTGGCCGACATCCATCTGCATGGATCCACTGGAGGAATCCATGTGCGCGTCGATCGGTCCGTCGCCGAAGGGCACGTCGATGATCACCATGTTCATCTTGATGTCGGGGATGCCGCCCGCCCCTCCCGCATCGTCGTAGATCGTGCGGGCGGCGTCGATCCATTCGGGGCTGAGAAACGGGTGTGCAGGCACGCCCGCAGGCTATCCGTCAGCCCCGCCCGGCGAGGTCGGACAGTGTGCCTGCCGCCGCCGTCTTGGCCACCTCGTCGGAGGCGGCCAGTGCGCGCACGACGAAGCGACCGGCGAACTCGGCCAACTCGTCGACCGTGCGGTCGATCCGTCCGGTGCGGTGCAGGCTGGCGAACGACGACACCGTCGCCACCACGCCCCAGGCCAACATCAGCGGGTCGTCGTCGCGGATCAAGCCGAGCTCGATGCCCTCGGCGATGTGACGGGCCGTGTCGTGGGCGTGCACGTCTCCGCCCGCCCGCAACTGCTTGCGCAAAGGACCGTCGAGCGACTCGAGATCGACGATGGAGTACAGACGCCGGTGCTCGGCCATGAACCGGATGGTGGACTCGGTGCCCTGGCGAATGCGGATCAGGGGATCGGTCGAGACGTCGATGGCCTCGCCCTGTTGCTGGCGCATCCGCTGGCGGGTCAGCTCGACGAGCTCGCGGAACACGGCCTCCTTGTTTTCGAAGTACCAGTAGAAGAGCCCTTTGGCCACCCCTGCCGATCGGACGATGTCGATGACCCTCGTTTCGGCATAGCCGCGCTCGGCGAACAACTCGGCGGCGTGGTCGAGAAGCTCCTGTTTGCGCTCCTGTCCCTGACGGGTCAGGCGTCGATCGGTGTCGATGGTCATCGGGGCTCCCCAGGCTCGCCGTTGCCCCGCATCGGACCACGTCCTTGACCACGCGGTCAAGGGCGGGAGGCCCCGACTACGATCGAGGTCATGAGCGCCGCCACCCGCGTCGAGCGTCTCGAGGCCCGAGAGCGCAACCCCAAGTGGAAGCACGCACCGTTCCGCATCGAGATGTCGGAGTGCATCAACTGCGATACGTGTCTGCGCCACTGCCCACCGCAGTTCGGCGCCATCTTCAACCACGGCATCGACGTCATCATCATCCCCGAGCTGTGCTCGGGCTGTAACAAGTGCCTGCCTCCGGTCTGCCCGGTCGACTGCATCTACGAGGATCCCGACTGGGAGCCGGCCTCCGAGGAGTGGTGGGCCGAGCCCCTCGAGAACGAGGATCCCTACGTCCGATGACGGCCCCCGTGCTTCCCGGTGCGGAGCCGTTCTCGGCTGAGGGTGACGACCGTGGCGTCCTCGTCGTCCACGGCTTCACTGGGAACCCCCAGTCGATGCGGGGCCTCGCCGAGGCATTCGCCGGGGCAGGGTTCACGGTCGAGTTGCCCCTCCTGCCGGGGCACGGCACGTCCATCGACGACATGGTCGAGACATCGTGGAGCGACTGGTCATCGGCGGCCGAGGCCGCCTATCAATCCCTGGCTGGCCGCACCAAGACGGTCGTCGTCGCCGGACTCTCCATGGGCGGCACGTTGGCCACTTGGCTGGCGGCCGAGCACCCCGAGATCGTCGGCGTGGTGGCGGTCAACCCCGCCATAGAGCCGGCCGGCGCAGAACTGATCGACATCCTCCGCCAGACGGTCGAGGGCGGCACTTCCGTCATGCCGGCCATCGGCAACGACGTCGCCGATCCCGACCAACGGGAGCTTGCCTATGACGGCATGCCCGTGGCGGCGCTGATCTCGTTGCTCGAGGCCCAAGACGCGTTGGCGCCCCGCCTCGGTTCGATCACGTGTCCCACGTTGCTCTTCACCAGCCGCCAAGACCACGTGGTTCCGCCGGCGTCGTCCGACTTCCTGGCCGAACGGGTCGGTGGGTCGGTCGAGCGGATCTTCCTGGAGCGGTCGTTCCACGTGGCCACCCTCGACTACGACCGGGCCGAGATCGAGAAGCGGGCCGTCGACTTCGCCACCACGGTCAGCGCCTCCTGACCCACCGGTAGGCTCCGCCTGCCATGGCTTCTCAGAAGATCACCGCCGACGACGTCCGCCACGTCGCCCGACTGGCCCGACTCGACGTCACCGACGCCGAGGTCGAGTTGTTCGCCGGCCAGCTCGCCGCCGTTCTCGAACACGCCGAGGACGTCGAAGCGCTCGATACCGCCGGCGTTCCTCCGACAGCTCATCCGCTCCCGTTGGTCAACGTCCTGCGCGATGACGTGCCGCGGCCCGGCGTCGACCGTGACGAGGTCCTGGCGATGGCGCCGGCGGCCGAAGACGGTCGCTTCCGGGTGCCCAAGATCCTCACCGAGGCCCCGTGACCGCCCTCGACCTCGCCGCCGCCGTCACCGCCGGCGAGCGCACTGCTCGCAGCGTGATCGACGAGTATCTCGCCACCATCGAGGCGGGCGACGGTGCCATTCACGCCTTCAATCTGGTGACCGCCGACGAAGCCCGAGCCGAGGCCGACGCCCTCGATCGCCGCATCGCGGCGGGGGAGCGGCCCGGACCGTTGGCGGGAGTGCCCGTCGCCCTCAAGGACAATCTCTGCACGCAGGGCATCCCGACCACGTGCTCGTCTCGGATACTGGAGGGATGGCGTCCGCCATACTCCGCCACCGTCGTCGAGCGGCTTCGCGCCGCCGGCGCCATCCCGATCGGCAAAACCAACCTCGACGAGTTCGCCATGGGCTCGTCGACGGAGAACTCCGCCTTCGGGCCGACCCGCAACCCCCGCGATCCCAGTCGAGTTCCCGGCGGGTCGAGCGGCGGGTCGGCGGCGGCCGTTGCCGCCGGTTTTGCGCCCCTGGCCCTCGGATCCGACACGGGTGGCTCCATCCGCCAGCCCGCCGCCCTGTGCGGTGTCGTCGGGGTCAAACCGACCTACGGAGCGGTCTCGCGCTACGGCCTGATCGCCTTCGCCAGCAGCCTCGACCAGATCGGACCCTTCGCTGAGACGGTGGCTGACGCCGCCGCCCTCCTCGAGGCCATCGGCGGTCACGATCCCCTCGACTCGACGTCGATCCCCGAGCCCGCCGCCGATCTCTCGGGTGTGCTCGATGGCGGCGTCGACGGCCTCCGCATCGGCATCGTTCGCGAACTGATGGATGGCATCGACGCCGATGTCCTGGCCCGAATGCACGAGGCGGCCGAAGCACTCGCGTCGGCAGGAGCGACCGTCGAGGAGGTCTCGGTCCCCGCCACCATCTACGGCTTGTCGGCCTATTACCTCATTGCCCCGGCCGAAGCATCGAGCAACCTCGCCCGCTACGACGGCGTGCGTTACGGGCTTCGCGTCGAGGCCGACGACATCACGACGATGTACGGCGCCACCCGCGCCGAGGGCTTTGGACCCGAGGTCAAGCGGCGCATCATGCTCGGCACCTATGCACTGTCGGCGGGGTACTACGACGCCTACTACGGCCAGGCCCAGCGGGTTCGCACGTTGATCATCCGTGACTTCGACGCCGCCTACCAGCGATTCGACGCACTCTTGTCGCCCACGGCGCCGACCACGGCGTTCGCCTTCGGCGCCAAGACCGAGAACCCACTGGCGATGTACCTGTCCGACGTCTGCACCATCCCGTCGAACCTGGCCGGCCATCCGGCGATGTCGGTGCCCTTCGGCACCGGCGACGACGGGCTTCCTGTCGGTGTGCAGGTGATGGCCAACGCGCTGGGCGAGCCCGTGATGTTCCGGGTGGCAGCCGCCATCGAAGCCGCAGGAGGACGACGCTGATGTCGGAGTGGGAGACCGTGATCGGCCTCGAAGTGCATTGCGAACTCCGCACCGAGACCAAGCTCTTTTGTTCGTGCCGCAACGCGTTCGGCGACGAACCCAACACCAACATCTGCCCGGTGTGCCTCGGCCTCCCCGGTTCGCTCCCGGTGCTCAACCGCCAGGCCGTCGACTACGCCATGCGCATCGGACAAGCGCTCGGCTGCGAGATCCGCCCGAGCATCTTCCACCGCAAGAACTACTTCTATCCCGACATGCCCAAGGACTACCAGACCTCGCAGTTCGACGAGCCCATCAACGTCGACGGCTCGATCGAGTTGCCGTCAGGTGAGCGGATCGGCGTCGAGCGGGCCCACATGGAAGAAGACACGGGCAAGACATCGCACGTCGGCGGCGACGGTGGTCGCATCCACGGCGCCGACCACTCGTTGGTCGACTACAACCGCGCCGGCGTGCCCTTGGTCGAGATCGTGAGTCGGCCCGACCTCCGCTCGGCCGACGACGCCAAGGCCTACGTGAGCGAACTGCGGGCCATCCTCGTGGCCACCGGTGCGTCCGACGGCAAGATGGAAGAGGGCTCGTTGCGGGTCGACGCCAACGTCTCGGTCCGCAAGGTGGGCGACGAGGCGTTCGGGACGCGCTGTGAGATCAAGAACATGAACTCGCTGCGTTCGCTCGGCCGGGCCATCGAATACGAGGCCAGCCGCCAGATCGCGATGATCGGCGACGGCGAGCGGATCGTGCAGGAGACACGCCACTGGAGCGAGGACGAGGGCCGCACGTCGTCGATGCGATCGAAGGAAGAGGCGTTCGACTACCGCTACTTCCCCGAGCCCGATCTCGTGCCGGTGGCTCCGGATCGAGCGTGGCGCGACGCCGTGCGCGACGGACTCCCGCCGATGCCGGCCGAGCGGCGGGCGACGTTGGCCGCCGCCGCCGGCGTCACTCCCTCCGAGGTGGCCCTGCTCGTCGAACTCGACCTCGACGGACTGGTCGGCCAGGCGATCGAGGCCGGCGCCGATCCCCGACGGGCCATCAACCGAGCGGCCAACGAGATCGCCGCCGACCTCGCCAATGCCAGCCGGCTCACGCCTTCGTCATTCGCCAAGGTCGTCTCGCTGGAGACCGACGGGGCGTTGACGGCCACCCAAGCAAAGACCGTGCTGGCCGCGTTGCTGGCCGGCGAGGGTGACGACCCCGAGGCCATCGCCGCCGCTCGCGGCTTCGAGGCAATGGACTCCTCAGCCCTCGAGGCGACCGTCGACGACGTCATCGCCGCCAACCCCGACGCATTCGAGAAGTTCAAGGGTGGCGACGCCAAGGTCTCGGGGATGCTCGTGGGCCAAGTGATGAAGAAGACAGCGGGCAAGGCCGACGGCAAGGCCGTCACCGCCCTCCTCCGCCAGCGGGCCGGGCTGTCCTAGCGCTTCACGGCGTCGGGCCGCGTTCGCGTTCGGCGCCTGATCCGGTGAAGCGGGTGCCCGGAGGGTCGACCGCCCATGGTGCGGCGTCGTCCCACCGGTCCTCGAAGACGAGTTCGGGCAGCGGACGCCGGCGGACGGGACCGTGCCCTCCGCCCATCGGACGTCCGAGCGGGATGGTGGCGGCGATGGCGACACCGTCGGGGATCTCGAGCATCTCGCGCAGCGCGCCCTCGACGAACGAGTGCCACATCGTGATCACCCCGCCGTAGCCGAGGGCGCGGGCGGCCAGCAGCAGGTTCTGGCAGGCGGGGTAGACGGAGGCGCCCTCGGTGGGGTGCGGGTCGCGGTAGCGCTGCAGGCAGGGGAGCACGACGACGGGCACCTCCTCGAAGTGGTCGACGAAGTGCTGCATCGCCGCCGCCGTCCTCGCGCGCGGCGAATTGGCCGTCGGCCGCGTCGTAGTTGTCGGCCGACGACTTCGATGACCACCCTCGGCGAAACGCCTGGCCGAGCAGCGCCTTGGCCTCGACGGCCCGAGGCCCGTCGCGTAGCACGAGGAAGCGGAACGGCTGGCGATTCGACCCCGACGGGCGCCCGGGTGGCGGCGAAGAACATCCGGGCCAGGTCGTCGTCGGGGATCGGATCGGGACGGAGGCGTCGGATGGCCCGCGTCGTCGCCATCCCCTCCAACAGGTCGACCATCCCCGGACCCTACCGACTCCCCATTGGAGTGGCCCCTGCGGTCGTCATCCCCCGTTGCGGTGGCCGAAACGGACACCGTTTCGGCCACCGCAACGGGTTTGAACGACCGGAACGGCCACACCAACGCGGAGGGTCAGCGGACGTCGATGCGGCGGAGGGCGTAGGTGGTGACGCCGACGCCGGCGAGGGCGACGAGAACGGTCACGGCGAGGGCGACGGGAGTGCTCGAAGCGAGAGTTTGGGGAGTGTGGTCGCCCACGCGGTTGAGGATGGACCGTGCGTAGACGAGCACCGACAGGCGGGCCGGACCGACGCCGCTGCGTGCTACGAACCCCTCCCAGATGAGGACGTAGGCCAGTCCCCATGCCAGCGCTCGGCGCACCACGAGCCCGAGGGCGAGGAAGATGCCCGAGTAGGCGGCGGCGGCGGCCAGCGAAGACACCGCAGCGCCGACGATGAGCGGCCGACCGAGTCCGGTCGCCGCCGCCGCCAGCACGGTCGGGACCACGGCGAACGGGATGGCGACGGAGAGCGCGGCCAGAGCGGCAGCGGCCACGATCTTGAGGCGGGCGATGGGCCGGTGCCACAGATAGACGAGGGTGCCGTCCTCGGCCGGGTCCCCGAGGGCGGCGGACGCGAACACGAGCGCCGTCAAGGGCACCAGGAGGCCGAGTCCGTAGCCGCCGACGAACCCGAACGCCGCGTCAGCCTTGTCGGAGGGATTGGCTCGTCCGAGGGCAAAGCCGAGGAGAATGCCGATGGCGGCCACGGTGCCGAGGGCGGCCATGCGACCGCGCGTCGCCTGCGTGCGAAGGATGAGGCGGAAGACGGCGGTCACCGGCGACCGACCAGGTAGCGGAAGACGCTCTCGAGGTCGTCGTCCATGGGGACGACCTCGGTGAGGCGGGAGCCGCCGTCACGAGCGACGACAGCGACGGATCGCCGGAAGGCATTCACGTCGACGGTGTCGACGACGAGCGTCTCGGGCCCTTGCACCCAGGCACCAGTGACGGCCCCAGCCGACAACAGTCCTGCGGCCAGCGAACGGGGTGCGTCGGTGCCGACCCGAAGTCGGTGGGGCCGCTCGTCCATGAGGTCACGGATGGCACGGAAGTCGCCCTCGGCCGCCAACCGACCCTGGGCGATGACGAGCACGCGGGAGCCGAACTTCTCGACCTCATCGAGGACGTGGCTCGAGACGACGACCGTTCGGCCGTCGGCGGCGAGGCCCCGGAAGAGGTCGATCATCCGGAGCCGCTGGCGAGGATCGAGACCTTCGAGCGGCTCGTCGAGCAGGACGACCTCGGGACCGTGGACGATGGCCTGGGCAACCTTGACCCGCTGGCGCATGCCTTTGGAGTAGGTCCGGACCGGCCGAGGGTCTTCGGGGTCGAGATCGACGGCGGCGAGGGCTCGTTCGGCCGCCGCCCCCGGATCGGACACGCCGTGCAGGTCGGCGGCCAAGCGCACGAACTGCACAGCCCGCAGCGGGTCGAACAGCGCCTCCTGTTGAGGCACCAGCCCGACGCGCCGGTTGAGGGCGAGGTCCTTTCGCGGCACCATCCCGAGGATCCGAACCTCGCCCCTCGACGGTGCGGTCAACCCGCACAGCACGCGCAGCAGGGTCGACTTGCCGGCGCCGTTGGGACCGAGCAACGCGGTGATGCCGGGTTCGACGGTGCAGGTCACCTCGGACAAGGCGACGACCGATCCGAACCACTTCGAGACGTCGCGGACCTCGATCGTCATCAGCGGGTGACCTGGAGCCGGCGATAGCGCACGACGGCCACTCCGCCGGTGATGAGGATCCACGCCGCCGCCCCAAGTGCGAGCACGAGCATCCCGGGACTGTCGGGGGTGAACCGCCCGTAGATGTGGCGCACCAGGACCAAGGGGCCACCCGAGAGGTTGAGGGCGAAGAATGCCTTCGGAGCGCCGAGGACGTTGACGACGATGCCGGTGATGATGGCCGTGCCGAGGATCAAGAACAGGGTGGCGGCCGCAGCCACGGCGCGGCGATCGGTGAGGCTGGCGACCGCCATCGACAGACACGTGTAGAGCACGGCCAACAACAGCCCCGATTCGAGGATCCGGACGAGCACGCTCAACACGGCGACGGGGCCGTCGGGGCCTGCGCTCTGCATCATCAATCCGAGCAACAACAACAACGGTGGGCCGACGGTGACGAACGACAAGACGATGGCCACGGCGGCGGCTTTGGAGAGGAGGTACGTCATCCGGGTGAGGGGCGACGCCAGGTAGAGGCTGAGCGTGCGGGACCTTCGGTCGGGGCACAGGGCCTCGGGCGCGACAAAGGCCACGAACAGCACGATGGCCGAGATGATGAAGCCGTAGTAGTCGCTGTACTCGGGGATGATCTGGCGGGCCTGCTGCCGGCCACCGAAGCGTCCGAACAAGGCGATGATGCCGACGAAGACCGTGGCCGGTAGATAGGCGAACACGATCGACAGCAACGGCAGCACCTTGGCCCGTGCCGGACGGCGCAAGCCGAGGATGCGCCGGAGGGTGTGGGCGATGACGCTGCGGATGGCGTGCGCCTGACCCTGCCGGGGTCCGGTGTAGCGCCGGTAACCCCGTTCGAGGATTCGCGCGTCGGCACCGGTGCGGGCGTCGCTCACGCCGCTCCCTCGATGGCGGGCCGGCCGGCGAGGAAGACGTCTTCCAGGCTGGCTGTCCGCCGCCGCATGCGCCGCACGCCGAAGCCGGCCTCGGCGATCGCGTCGCGGACGATGTCGAAGACGACCTCGCCCTCGAGGGCGACGATCACCTGGCGGCCGTCGACGACGGCGGCGACGCCCCTGGCGGCGAGGTCGACCACGAGAGTCTCCGAGGTCGTGTCGGGGTCGTCGAGTTCGACGAGGAGTTCGGCCCGATCGACGCCCCGAAGGTCTTCGAGTCGACCACTTCGGAGGGTGCGTCCCTCGTCGATGATGACGACGCTGTCGCTGACGCGCTCGACCTCTTCGAGCAGGTGGGACGAAAGGATGACGTCGAGACCGAGGTCGTGGCCGACACGTCGGATCAGCGCCAGCATCTGGTCTCGCTGGACGGGATCGAGCCCGTTGGTCGGCTCGTCGAGGAGCACGACCTCGGGATCGTGGGCGATGGCCAACGCCAGCTTCACCCGCTGGCGCTGCCCGGTCGACATGGTGCCCACCGCCCGGAACCGCTCCTCGCCGAGACCGACCTCCCACAGCGCATCGCTGGCCCGGGTCTGGGCCTCGCGTCGGGGCAGACCGTGGACCTCGGCGAAGTGACGCACGAGGTCGTGGGCGCGAACGTCCTCGGGTAGCGCCTCGTGCTCGGGGGCGTAGCCGACCCGCGCCCGCACCTCGGGACCCAGTTTCCACGGGTCGCGACCGAGTACTTCGAGCGTGCCCGAATCGGGGCGGTGCATCCCGAGGATGAGTCCGAGCAGGGTGGTCTTGCCGGCCCCGTTGGCCCCCAACAACCCTGTGATCCCCTTGCCGATCTCGAAGGTCGCCCCGGACAGCGCCGCCGTCGAGCCCCACCGTTTGGCCACCGCCTCGGCCCTGACGATCACGGTCACGTCCGCACGTTAGACCTGTGTCTACGCTGCCCGGATGCGGAAACTCCTCTTGGTCCTGTTCGTCGCCACCCTCGCCTTCTCCGGTTGCGGGGGCGGTAGCGACAAGGGGAGCGCCGACGTGTCTGCGTCTGGTTCGACCGAAACGACCACCGAGGCCCAAGCCGGGGCAAACGCCGACACCAGCTTCTCGGGCAAGGGGAGCGGCGACTTTTGTGCGTTGGCGGCGAAGTACGTCGAGGAGTTCAAGAGTCTCAGCGACGAGGCTGACACGGCCGCGGCCTACAAGAAGGTGACGGCAGCGGTCGACGAGATGGCGGCCAAGGCGCCGAGCGAGATCAAGGCCGACGTCACGTTGGTGAACAAGTCGATCCAGGATCTCGACAAGCTGGCGGCCAAGTACGACTACGACTTCGCCAAGATCCCGGAGGACGAGGCCAAGGCCATCAACATGGATTCGGTCGAGGTCGGCAAGGCCAACCAACGCGTCGAGGCCTACCTCGGCTCCGTCTGCAAGATCGACGTGCAGAGCGATGGCACCACCGACTCGACGACCGACGCGACCTCCGACACGCCCGAGACGACCACCGAGCCTTGACCCGCGATCGGGCACGTAACCTTCGCCCGTGAGCAACACCCGAAAACCCCGTAGCCACGAAGTCACCGACGGATTCGAGCGGGCCCCGGCGCGGGCAATGCTCCGGGCCATCGGCATGGGCGACGATGACTGGGACAAGCCGCAGGTCGGTGTGGCTTCGTCGTGGAACGAGGTCACGCCCTGCAACATGCCGCTCGACCGGCTGGCCAAGCGGGCCAAGGAAGGCGTGCGGGCCGCCGGCGGTTTCCCGATCGAGTTCGTCACCATCGCCGTCAGCGACGGCATCTCGATGGGCCACGAAGGCATGCGAGCCTCGCTCGTGAGCCGCGAAGTCATCGCTGACTCGGTCGAGACGGTGATGCACGCCGAGCGCTTCGACGCGCTCGTCACGTTCGCAGGCTGCGACAAGTCGCTTCCCGGCATGCTCATGGCTGCGGCCCGGCTCGACCTCCCGTCGGTGTTCCTCTACGGCGGGTCGATCCTGCCCGGCCACATCCCCAACGACCCCGAGGATCGAGCCCTCGACGTGGTCAGCGTGTTCGAGGCCGTGGGTGCTCGCGCCGCCGGCACCCTCACCGACGCCGAGCTCGCCCTCATCGAACGCCACGCCTGCCCGACCGAAGGGTCGTGCGCCGGCATGTTCACGGCCAACACCATGGCCTCGGTGGCCGAGGCCATCGGGATGGCGCTGCCGGGTTCGTCGTCCCCGCCCGCCGTCGATCCGCGCCGCGACGATTTCGCGTTCCGCTCGGGCGAAGCCGTCGTCAATCTCCTCGACCTCGACCTCCGGCCCCGCAAGATCATGACCAAGGCCGCCTTCGAAAACGCCATCGCCATCGTCATGGCCCTGGGCGGCTCGACCAACGCCGTGCTCCACCTCCTGGCCATGGCCAACGAGGCCCGCGTCGACCTCGAACTCGAGGACTTCAACCGCATCGGCCGGCGGGTGCCCCACATCGCCGACACCAAGCCGCACGGCAAGTACCACATGACCGACATCGACCGCATCGGCGGGGTGGCCGTCGTCATGCGCGAACTGCTCGACGCCGGGCCTGCTCCACGGCGACTGCCTCACCGTCACCGGCAAGACGATGGCCGAGAACCTCGCCGACCTCGACCCGCCCGCGCCCGACGGCGCCGTCGATCCACCCGCTGTCAGCGCCCGATCCACGCCGACGGCGGCATCGCCGTGCTCACCGGATCGCTGGCCCCCGAGGGTCGGTGGTCAAGGTCGCCGGCGTCGACCACCAGCGCTTCGAGGGCGCCGGCCCGGGTGTTCGACGGCGAGGACGGCGGCCATGGAGGCGATCCTGGCCGGGTCGATCGAGCCCGGCACTGTCGTCGTCATCCGCTACGAGGGCCCCAAGGGCGGCCCGGGCATGCGCGAGATGCTCGCCGTCACCGGCGCGATGAAGGGCGCGGGCCGCGGTGGCGACTGCGCCCTCCTCACCGACGGTCGCTTCTCCGGCGGGACGCACGGGTTCTGCATCGGCCACGTCGCCCCCGAAGCCGTCGACGGCGGCCCCATCGCGTTCGTGCGCCGACGGCGACCGGATCGTCATCGACATCCCGGCCCGCACCATCGATCTCCTGGTCGACGACGATCGAGATCGCCCGCCGCCGAGTCGACTGGAAGGTCCCGACGCCTCGCTACACCACCGGCGTGTTGGCCAAGTTCGCTCGCCTCGTGCAAGGGGCCGAGCGGGGAGCGATCACCGAGGCCTGAGCCGAGGTTTGCCAAGTGACGGGAAGCGGTGCGACACTGGCGGAGATGTCACGCGGCACCAGCCTCCTCGTAGTACTCACCTGACGCACGCTCGGGGCTTCCCTACGCGTGCGTTTCCGACCTCCCCGACGGGAGGTCTTTTCTTTTCCCCGTCTTTCTTTCCAGCCGTCCAAGGCAACCGCAGTTTCAGGAGCAACTCATGACGAACATGTCCGGTGGTCAGGCCCTCATCAAGAGTCTCGAAATGATGGGCGTAGAGGTGATGTTCGGCCTCCCCGGCGGCGCCATCCTGCCGGTGTACGACCCCATCATCGACTCGCCCATCCGCCACATCCTCGTGCGCCACGAGCAGGGCGCCGGCCACATGGCCAGTGGATACGCCCACGCCACGGGTCGCCCCGGCGTGGCCATGGTGACGTCGCGGCCCGGCCGCAACCAACGTGGTCACGCCGCTGATGGACGCCTACATGGACTCGGTGCCGATGGTGTGCATTACCGGGCAGGTGCCGCTGGCCTCGATCGGCAGTGACGCCTTCCAGGAGTGCGATACCACGGGCATCACGCTCAGCTGCACCAAGCACAACTACCTCGTCACCGATGCACGCGACATCCCCCGCATCGTCCGCGAGGCGTTCCACATCGCCACCACCGGGCGTCCGGGGCCGGTGCTCATCGACGTGCCCAAGGACATCGTCGACCCCAAGAATCCCCGGAGCGCCATGGACTGGTACTGGCCCACCGACGCTGACATCGACGCCGGGTTGCCCGGCTACAAGCCCACCACCAAGGGCCATCCCCGCATGATCAAAGAGGCGGCCAAGCTCATCCTCGAGAGCAAGCGGCCGGTCATCTACGCCGGCGGCGGCATCCTCAAGGCTCGCGCCGCCGAAGCACTCAAGGAACTGGCCGACCTCACCGGCATCCACGTCGTGACGACGCTGATGGCCCGGGGCGCATTCCCCGATCGCCATCCGCTGTGCCTGGGCATGCCCGGCATGCACGGCAACTACACGGCCATCACCGCCATGCAGGAAGCCGACCTTTTGATCGCGCTCGGCTCCCGGTTCGACGACCGCGTGACGGGCAAGCTCGACGGGTTCGCCCCCGACGCCAAGATCATCCACAACGACATCGATCCCGCCGAGCTGGGCAAGGTGCGCAAGCCCGACGTCCCGATCGTCGGCGACTGCCGCCTCGTGATCGAAGAGCTCGTGCGGGCCGTCCGCGACCTCGGTGGCGCCGAGGCCCAGCCCGACCGGACGGCGTGGAAGGCCACGATCTCGGGCTGGCAGGAGAAGTACCCCCTCACCTACGACCAGGGGTGGAACGAAGGCGACGCGCTCAAGCCGCAGTTCGTCCTCGAGACCCTGCGTGACTCGACTCCCGACGACACCATCGTCGCTTCGGGCGTCGGCCAGCACCAGATGTGGACGAGCCAGTACTGGAAGTTCGACCATCCCTACACCTGGGTCAACTCGGGTGGTCTTGGCACCATGGGGTACTCGATCCCCGCCGCCATCGGCGCCAAGGTCGGCCGCCCCGACCGCATGGTGTGGGCCATCGACGGCGACGGTTGCTTCCAGATGACGGCCCAGGAGCTGGTCACGGCCAGCAGCCGAGCGGATCCCGGTGAAGATCGCCATCCTCAACAACGCCTACCTCGGCATGGTGCGCCAGTGGCAGGAGATGTTCTACGAGGAGCGCTACTCCGAGGTGTATCTGTCGCCCGACCTGCCTGACTACGTCAAGTGGGCCGAAGCGATGGGCTGCGCCGGCTTCCGGGTCGAGCACCCCGAAGAGGTGCAGGCCACCATCGACAAGGCCAACGAGATCGACGACCGTCCGGTGGTCATCGACTTCCGCACCGACTCGAGCGAGAAGGTCTATCCGATGGTCCCGGCCGGGATGACCAACTCCCAGGTCGTTGTCGACCCCTCACAAGGCGAAGGCGGCCACTGATGTCCGAGCCGGCCCGTCACCACACGCTGTCCGTCCTGGTCGAGAACAAGGCGGGCGTGCTGACTCGCGTCGCGAGCCTCTTCGCCCGACGGGGCTTCAACATCTACTCCCTGGCCGTCGCTCCGACCGACGACGAGAAGTTCTCCCGCATCACGGTCGTGGTCGACGTCGAGTCGTCGCCTCTCGAGCAGATCACCAAGCAACTCTTCAAGCTCATCAACGTCGTGAAGATCAGCGAACTCGACCCCGATCACTCCGTCGAGCGAGAGCTCATGCTCATGACGATCAAGGCCGAGGCCGGCACTCGCGGCCAGGTCATCGAATTGGTCCAGGTGTTCGGCGGCAAGATCGTCGACGTGGGCCACGACGGGCTCACTGTCGAACTCGCCGGCAACCCGGCCAAACTGGACGACCTCGAAGAGCTCATGCGGCCCTTCGGCATCACCGAATTGCAGCGCACCGGTCGGGTGGCGCTTCCCAAACTCGAGCGGCAGGCCCCCCGCCTGCGTTCCCTGAAAGGCATGACGAACTGATGGCCAACGTCTATTACGAGAAGGACGCCGACGCGTCGCTCATCGCCGGTCGCAAGGTTGCGATCATCGGCTACGGCTCGCAAGGCCACGCCCACGCGCTGAACCTGCAGCGACTCTGGCGTCGACGTGCGGGTCGGCCTCCGCGAGGGCTCGAAGTCGGCGGCCAAGGCCGAGGCCGCAGGGCTCTCGGTGCTGTTCGATCGCCGACGCCGCCGCCGAAGCCGACCTGATCATGATCCTGGCGCCCGACACCGAGCAGAAGGCGATCTACGAGGAGTCGACATCGCACCCAACCTGTCGAACGGCGACGCCCTCTTCTTCGCCCACGGGTTCAACATCCGCTTCGGACAGATCACCGCGCCCGAAGGTGTGGACGTCGCCATGGTGGCCCCCAAGGGTCCCGGCCACCTCGTGCGCCGCACCTACACCGAGGGCGGCGGCGTCCCCGCCCTCATCGCCGTGCACCAGGATGCGAGCGGCAAGGCCCGCGACCTCGCCCTCTCGTACGCATCGGCCATCGGCGGCGCCCGCGCCGGCGTGCTCGAGACCACGTTCGACGAAGAGACCGAGACCGACCTCTTCGGCGAGCAGGTCGTGTTGTGCGGTGGCGTCACGGCCCTCGTCCAGGCCGGCTTCGAGACGCTGGTCGAGGCCGGCTATCAGCCCGAGATCGCCTACTTCGAGTGCCTGCACGAGCTCAAGCTCATCGTCGACCTCATGTACGAGAACGGCATCGCCGGGATGCGCTTCTCGATCTCCGACACGGCCGAGTACGGCGACCTCACCCGCGGCCCCCGCATCGTCAACGCCGAGACCAAGGCCGAGATGAAGCAAGATCCTCACCGAGATCCAGGACGGCACGCTTCGCCAACGAATGGATCGCCGAGAACCGCAACGGTCGGCCCAACTACACCAGCCTCAAGGAGGCCGGCGCCAAGCATCAGGTCGAGCAGGTCGGCGCCGAACTCCGGGCAATGATGCCGTTCGTCTCAGCCGGCAAGGAGCGCCCCCAGGACGTCAGCGGCGGCTGACCTCGAGCTGCCCGGACTGCGGAGATCGCGGCGTGTCGATCAACCCCCCTGCGCAGTACGCCACCGACACCAACTTCCGGGCTCGTCAACGTCTCTGGGCCGACAGGCAACCCCCGTTCGACATCGTGGCGTGGGTCCTCGATGCGGCCGGGCTCGCTGCGGGATCGTCCGCCCGGATCCTCGACGTGGGGTGCGGGAACGGGTGGTATCTGACCGGATTGCGGGCTCGAGGCGTCGACGCCGTGGGATGCGACCTGTCCCTGGGAATGCTCGCCGCTGCCGCCGCGAACGGGCTTCGGCTGACCAACGGGGATGTCACCGGCCTCCCCTTCGTCTCGTCGGCCTTTGATGTCGTCCTGGCGCCTCACATGCTGTACCACGTAGCCGACCGCAAGACGGCAGTGTCGGAGATTCGGCGCGTCCTGCGTCCCGGCGGTCGTTTCGTCGCCGTCACCAACGGCGGCGGACACACGAGGGCGGTCAACGCGCTCGTCGAGTCCGCCGTGAGGCAGGCGACGCCGGGCTGGGAGATGCGGAATCCATCCACGCACCAGTTCTCCCTCGAGAACGGCGAGGAGCAACTTCGCGAGGCCTTCGGCGACGTGAGGTGCGTGCGGCCCAGTGAACTCGCGCCGGTTCGCATCACCGACGCCTCGATCGTCGCCGACTACGTGGCCAGCGTCGCCGACCACTACCAGCCTGAGACCGTCCGGCCCTGGCACGACGTGGTCGAAGACGTCCGCGCTGCGGTGCAACGAGAGATCGATGCTGCGGGTGCGTTCTTCGTGCACGGCGATGTCGGGGCATTCATCTGCGGATGACCGAAGGAATTCGCTGGAGATGACCGGGGGCAGTTCGTACCGTCGTGGGTGATGCGAGGCACACCAGCACACGCGGACTTCCGGGGATGGGTCGCGCAGCTAGGGGTGTCGACCACGAGGCGCCGGGCCAGGATCCATCTCACCGAGTCGGGGCCGGCGGCGTTGCCAGCCGTGCGAGAGGGGCTGCACCGGGGGGGTCCAGTGGTTCGCCGGATGTGTGCGTCGATCCTCGATCAGCTGGCCGACGACGATTCGATCATCGACCTGGTGGACGCGTTGAACGACGGTGACGTCGAAGTCTGCAAGCGGGCGCTACATGCCCTCGCCTGCGACCAGTGCAAGCAGAACGAATGCCGTCCGACCGACGACCTCTTCGTGCCCCAGGCGCTCGAGTTGATCCGCTCCCATGCGAGCGCCGACATCCGGGCTGCTGCCATCGACGCCGTCGGGCGCGCCGCCGGACGGCGACCCGAACTGGTCGAGGCGCTGGTCGAGGCGAGTGCACACGAGCGCGACCCCGGTCTCCGCCAGATGGCCCGTCGGCGCGTCGAGCGCGCCCGGCGCCGGAGGCGCTGAACCAAACGGCAGCGCCGAGCCGATCCGAGAATGGCGCCCAGCGGCGGTAGCGTGCCAGCGATGACCGCGCCCGCCGTCGACCTCCACGACGAGGTTGTCGTCGGCGCCCTGGCCGACCTCCGGTCGCACCGAAAGCGGCGGCGGCTCCAGGACTGGCATCTCATCGATGCCTTGTACAAGGCCTATCTGGCCGCCATCCTCGGCGGCTTGGGAGTGACGATGGTGTCGGGGCTCGTCGGCGACGACCGCATCACCGGATCGGGGCTCGACGGCGTCCGCGACCGCGGTCCGGCGGCTATCGGACTGGTCGTTGCCTTCGCCATCGCGCTCGGGCTGCGTTCGGGCTCGCGGGGCGGTCCCCTCGCTCTCGAGGCGGCCGACGTCCGCTACATCCTCCTCGCTCCTGTCGACCGCGACGTCGCCCTGCGGGAGCCGGCCCGTCGCCAGGTGCGCTCGACCGCCTTTCTGGGACTGGTGGCCGGGGGCATCGTCGGGCTGTTGGCATTTCGTCGCCTCCCCGGCAACGCCGTCGAGTGGATCTCGAGCGCTGCCGTCGTCGGCCTGGCCGCCGCCGTCTCGATGACGGGCGCGGCGATGGTGTCGTGCGGTCGCCGGCTCAAGCGGGCGCCGGCCACGGCGATCGGCACGCTGGTGCTTGCCTGGTCAGTGGCCGATCTCGTTCTGATTCGGGCCACGTCCCCGGCGACGTTCCTCGGCGAAGTGGGGCTGTGGCCGCTCAAGGCCCATCCGCTGGCGCCGTTGGCCCTGCTCCCCGTCGTAGCGCTGGCGATGGTGGGACTCCGAATGGTCGGCGGGATGAGCCTCGAGGCCGCCGAGCGCCGGGGGCGCCTGGTCAGCCATCTTCGCTTCGCGGCGACGTTGCAAGACCTCCGGACCGTGATGCTCCTGCGGCGTCAACTCGGGGCGGAGATCCCGAGATCACGGCCCTGGATCCGGCTCCGCCCGGCGCGCCGGGGTCCGACGGCGTGGCGTCGCGACTGGCGGGGAATCCTGCGCTGGCCGACGAGCCGGCTGCTCCGGCTCGGCGGTCTCGGAGTCGTGGCCGGATTGTCGATAGCGGCAGCATGGGCGGGAACCACGCCACTGGTGCTGATCGCCGGGCTGGCCCTCTTCGTCGCCGGCCTCGACGCCATCGAGGGTTTGGCCCAGGAGGTCGACCATCCCGACCGGCGCGACGGGTTCCCCGTGCCCGACGGCTACCTCCATCTTCGGCACCTGGCCGCTCCCACCGTCGTTCTGGCGGTGGTGGGCCTCATCGGCCTGGCCGCGGTCGCGGCTGTCTCCGGCGACGTGGTCCTCGTGGCGTCAGTCGGACTGCCACTCCTGCTCCCAGGCGCCGCTGCCGTTGTCGGTGCGGCGGCCGTGAGCACCCTGCGCTTGCCGCCCGATCCCTCGACCCTGATGATGGATTCGACGGGCACCCGGATGCTCTTCCACCACGCGCTACCGCCGCTCATCGCCACCGTGGGCCCCGCGCTGTCCCTGCTCGTGCGCTATCAGATCGGCAAGGACCCGGGAGCGTCGCCGGTCGGGGCCGCCATCAGCGCAGCTGTCAACGCCACCTTCATCGTGTTCCTCGTCGGGGGGTGGGTGCGACACCGCAACGGCCTCGCCACCTACCTCACCGGTGGTGGGACCCGGGACGTCGGAAAGTAGGTTTCTCTCGATGGCCCGTCGTGAACCCGTGCTCGTCGCCACCAAGTTGACCAAGAGCTACGACGATCTCGTCGCGCTCGTGCCACTCGACCTGACGCTGCGTCGGGGTGAGTTGATCGTGCTCGTGGGCCACAACGGGTCGGGCAAGTCGACGTTCCTCGGCTTGGCCGCCGGCCTGCTCGAGGCCAGTGAAGGCACCCTCGAGGTCGCCGGCCATCCCGCCGGCTCGTTCGACGCTCGCGCCTCGACGTCGTATCTGCCCGACAATCCTGTCCTCTACGACGACCTCAGCGTGCTCGAACACCTCGAGTACGTGTCGCGCCTCCACGGCGTCGAGGAGTGGGAGGAGCGGGGCCGGGCGCTCCTCGTGCAACTCGGCCTCACCGAGCGAGCCGACGGGCTTCCCTCGCGATTCAGCCGCGGCCTCCGCCAGAAGACTGCGATCGCGCTGGCGATGGTGAGGCCCTTCGACCTGTTGTTGATCGACGAACCGTTCGTGGGTCTCGACCCTCAAGGCAAGGACGCAATCGTCGCCCTCATCGAGGAGGCCCACACCGCCGGCGCCGCCGTGATCGTCGCCACCCACCAACTCGAGTTCGTCCAGCGGGCCGACCGGTGCATCGCGTTGCGCGACGGCGCCCTCGTCTTCGACGGGCCGGCCAACGGCGCCAACGTCGACCAACTCGTCCTCGGCGAGCACGGTTAGCACGTCCTCCGATCGGACAACCGATCGTCGCGCCTGCTTCAATGCCCGCCCATGACATCCAAAGTCGCCGTCCACGTGAAGTTGACCGCTCCGGAAGGCAAAGGTGCAGACCTGATCGCCGCCTTCGAGGAGCTCTACACCGGCCCCCTCGACGCCGAGGGCGGTACCGAGTTGCACATCATCCACGCTGCCAAGGACAACCCTGACGTCGTGTTCTTCTACGAGCTCTACGCCGATGAGGAGTCGTACAAGGCCCACGGCGCCGGCGAGGCGCTCAAAGCGGTGATGCCCAAGCTCGCCGGCCTGGTCGCAGCTGCGCCCGAGATGTTGGTGGGCGAGCCCCGCAACGCCAAGGGCATCTCGGTCTGAGCGTTGTCGCCTCTCCCTTCACTGAGGGGAGAGGCGCTCGATGCAGTAGTCGATGCAGGCAGTGAGCGCGGCCACGTCGAAGGGTTCGACGGTGGGGAACATCGCGATGCGGAGTTGGTTGCGTCCGAGCTTGCGATAGCTGTCGGTGTCGACGATCCCGTTCTGGCGGAGCACCTTGGCCAGCGCGATGGCGTCGATGGCCGGGTCGAAGTCGATGGTGCCGACCACGTGCGAACGCTCGTCGGGCTTTTCGACGAACGGCGACGCCACCGGTGAACGCTCCGCCCATCCGTAGAGGTGCTCGGCCGACCGGTCGCTCCGTGAGGCCGACCACTCGAGGCCGCCGTTGTCGTTCATCCATTCGATGCTGTCGGCGAGCAGGAACAGCGTGGCAAGGGCCGGTGTGTTGTAGGTCTGGTCGAGGCGAGAGTTGTCGAGCGCGATCTTGAGGTCGAGGCCGGCGGGCACCCAGCGGTCGGAAGCGGCGAGGTGCTCGATGCGCTCCACGGCGGCGGGCGAGCAAACGGCGGCCCAGAGGCCGCCGTCGCCACCGAAGCATTTCTGCGGGGCGAAGTAGTAGACGTCGAATTGCGACGGATCGACCCGGAGGCCCCCGGCGCCTGACGTGGCATCGACGACCACGAGCGAGCCGGGGTCGGTGCCCTCCGGCCGTCGGATCTCCATCGACACCCCCGTCGACGTCTCGTTGTGGGTGAGGGCGTACAGGTCGACTCCCGCTCGTCCGACGGCGTCCGGGTGGGTGCCGGTGGGGGAGGAGATGATTTCGGGCTCGTCGAGGAAGGGGGCGCTCGCGACGCCGGCGGCGAACTTCGACGAGAACTCGCCGAAGGACAGGTGCTGGCTGTGCCGCTCGATGAGTCCGAAGATTGCTGCGTCCCAGAACAAGGTCGTCCCCCCGTTGCCCAGGACGACCTCGTAGCCGTTAGGCAACGACAACAGGGCGGCCAGGCCCTCGCGGACCCGGTGCACCAGCGATTGGATGGGCGCCTGTCTGTGGCTCGTACCGAGCAGGGAACGGCTCACCCCCGAGAGTCGCTCGACGGCGTCGGGACGGACCTTGGAAGGCCCGGATCCGAAGCGGCCGTCGCCGGGAAGGAGGTCGGCGGGGATCGAAATGGCGGGGTCGATGGCCTCGGTCACTGTGCAAGCATGGCAGCCATGCCGCGCCTGTCCCGCCGTATTGCCGCCATCGCCGAGTCCGCCACCATCGCGGTCGACACCAAGGCCAAGGCGTTGAAAGCGGCGGGCGAGGACGTGATCGGCTTCGGGGCCGGCGAGCCCGACTTCCCGACTCCCGACTACATCGTCGAAGCCGCCATCGCCGCCTGTTCCGATCCCGCCAACCACAAGTACACGCCGACGCCGGGCCTGCCGGAGCTTCGGGCCGCGGTGGCGACCAAGACGGCCCGCGACTCGGGGTTTGCCGTCGAGGCGGCCAACGTCTTGATCACCAACGGCGGCAAGCAGGCCGTCTACAACGCGTTCGCCGCTCTGCTCGACCCCGGCGACGAAGTCTTGGTGCCCGCCCCGTACTGGGTGACCTATCCCGAGGCCATTGCGCTCGCCGGGGGCACGCCAGTGCCGATCACCACCGATCCGTCGTCTGGCTTTCGGGTCACCGTCGAGCAACTCGAGGCCGCCGTCACCCCGGCGACCAAGGCGCTGCTCTTCGTCTCACCGTCCAATCCGACGGGTGCTGTCTATGGCCGCGACGAGATCGAGGCCATCGGCCGCTGGGCCGTGGCCAAGGGCATCTGGGTCGTCACCGACGAGATCTACGAGCATCTGACCTACGGCGGCGTCGACTTTCACTCGATGCCCGTCGTCGTACCAGAGCTGGCAGACATGTGTCTGATCATCAACGGCGTAGCCAAGACCTACGCCATGACCGGCTGGCGCGTGGGGTGGCTCATCGGCCCCACCGACGTGATCAAGGCCACCGGCAACCTCCAGACCCATTGCACGTCCAACGTGGCCAACGTGAGCCAACGTGCTGCCTTGGCCGCTGTGTCGGGCGACCTGTCGGCCGTCGCTGAGATGCGCACTGCCTTCGACCGGCGCCGCCAGACGATGGTCAAGATGCTCAACGAGATTCCCGGCGTGAGCTGTGTCGAGCCCGCAGGCGCCTTCTACTGCTTCCCGTCGTTTGCGGCCGTGCTCGGACGCGACCTCGGAGAGGGTCGGGTGGCCCATGACACGCTGCAGCTGGCGGAGATCATCCTCGAACACGCCAAGGTCGCCATCGTGCCCGGCGAGGCCTTCGGCGCTCCTGGCTACGCCCGGCTCTCCTACGCCCTGGGCGACGACGACATGGCCGAGGGCGTGCGCCGCATCGGCAAGTTCCTCGCCGGTTGATGGCCAAGGCCAAGCCCAAGGCCAAAGGCCCAGCTCATCGAAACGCAGGGTCCACTCGGGCCAGCCGTCAGCGCGAACGGGAGTCGAGGGCCCTCCGCAACCGGCTCATCGGGGGTGGACTCCTGTTGGTTGTCGCCGGCGTCGTGCTCTACGCCGCCCTCCGTCCCGGCGACGGTGTGGTGCCCGCCGACGGTCGGCCCGTCCCCGAACAACTCGTCTCAGGCGCCGGGGGCTGCACCTTCGACGAGCGCTTCGACGGCACGGCAGCCAACCAGCGCGCGCACATACCCAACCCCACCTACGCACTTGACCCCCCGTCGGGCGGCCCTCACTTGCCGGTGCCCGCCGACCCAGGCTTCTACCAACCGGGCCGGGCCCCCGCTGACGGAGCCGTCGTCCACGCCCAAGAGCACGGGTTCGTCATCCTCTGGTACCGCCCTGATCTCAGCGCGTCCAAGCAACAGGAACTCGCAGATCTCAGCGACCAGTTCGGGCGCGAACTCATCCTCGTGCCCCGCCCCTCGTTGCCGGGCGAGGTGGCGGTCACGGCGTGGCACCGCCGCCTGCTCTGCGACACCCTCGTCCCCGACAAGGTGGGAATCTTCACCCGGGCATTCGTGAACCAGGCCCCCGAGAAGGGCTTCCTCTAAACGATTCGGGAGGGGATCGGGACCTGCGCGAGGATCTGGCCATGGCCCGAATCCTGGTGACCGAACCTCTCGCCGAAGCCGGGCTCGACGCCTTGCGCGCCGCTGGACACGAGGTCGACGTCCAGGTCGGCCTCTCGCCCGAGGCGCTGGTCGACGCCATCGCCGGCGCCAACGCCCTCATCATCCGCTCGGCCACCAAGGTCACCGCAGAGGTCATCGAAGCCGGGCGCGACCTCGTCGTGGTAGGGCGGGCTGGGGTGGGTGTCGACAACGTCGACACCGCCGCCGCCACCCGCCGCGGGGTCATGGTCGTCAACGCTCCTGGGTCCAACGGGCTCTCGACCGCTGAGCATGCCTTTGCCCTCCTTCTGGCCCAGGCCCGCAACATCCCCCAGGCCGCTGCGGCGCTCAAGGCGGGCCGGTGGGAGAAGTCCAAGTGGGAGGGCGTCGAACTCCACGGCAAGACCCTCGGCATCCTCGGCCTCGGGCGGATCGGCACCCTCGTCGCCCAGCGGGGGCACGCCTTCGGGATGCGTCTGGTCGCCTGGGACCCGTGGATGGCGCCCGAGCGGGCCCGTCAACTGGGCATCGAGTTGGTCGACCTCGAAGAACTCTTCGCCATGGCCGACTTCGTCTCGATTCACGTGCTGAAGACCAAGGACACCGTTGGTCTCGTGGGCAAGGAGTTGCTGGCCAAGGCCAAGCCGGGGCTCCGGATCGTCAACGCAGCCCGGGGCGGTGTCGTCGACGAGGCGGCGCTGGCCGATGCCATCGAGAGCGGCCGTATCGGTGGCGCAGCCCTCGACGTGTTCGACACCGAGCCGACGACCGATTCGCCGCTCTTCGCCTTCGACAACGTGGTCGTCACCCCCCATCTCGCGGCCTCGACGGCTGAGGCCCAAGACAAGGCCGGCCAGATCATCGCCGAGCAGGTCTTGTTGGCTCTGGCCGGCGAGTTCGTGCCCTTTGCCATCAACGTCGAGGCGTCCGAGGCGGGCGAGTCGGTCAGGCCCTACCTGCCTCTGGCCGAGCGCCTCGGCGCGCTGTTCGCCAAGCTCAGCGACGGCATCTCACCCCTCCTCGAGATCGAGTACGAGGGCGAGTTGGCCGCCGGGGACACCCGCATCCTCACCCTCTCGCTCCTCAAGGGATTCTTCGGCGTCGGGTCGGCCGACCCCGTGTCGTACGTCAACGCACCGCAGCTGGCCCAAGAACGAGGCATGGAGGTGCGGGAGACCAAGTCGACGACCGCCCACGAGTACGTGAACCTCGTGAAGGTGAGGGGCGGCGACCACGGCATCGCCGGCTCGCTCTTCGGCCTCCGAGGCGAACCCCGCATCGTGATGATCGACGACCACGACGTCGAGCTCCCACTGGCTGCCAACCTGCTCGTCGTTCGCAACGACGACCGGGTCGGCATGATGGCCCTGGTGACCTCGGCCGTGGCCGACGCCGGCGTGAACATCGCTGACATGCGCCTCGGACGGGCGCCGAGCGGCGGCACTGCCCTCGCTGCCATCACGTCAGACGAGGCGTTCCCCGACGAGATCCGCGACCGGCTCGGCGATCAGCCCGGCATCCTCGACGTCCGCATCGTCAACCAGACCTAACCCCCCGTTGCGGTGGCCCTTCGGGCCGCCGTCTCGCCCACAACAACGGGTTCTGGCGACCGGATCGGCCACACCAACGGGGGCTTTGGCTCAGCGCTTGGCGGGACGGAACCCGTCTGCCTCGGCGGCGTAGGCGTCGGCGTAGCAGCGGTCGGCGTTGGTGCGGTCGTAGGCGAACATGCCTGGCAGGTGGAAGATCTTGCTCGACGCCTTGGCCTTGACCGGGTGCGACGTGGGGCAGGCGCCATCGTCAGGCTCGACGAACCCTCGGGCAGGTCCTGGTGCTTTCTTGGCTGGCTTCTTGGCCGCCTTCTTGGCGGTCGCCTTGGCCGGCTTCGGGGCGGTCGTGGACATGGGGGCCACGACGTCGAGCGCGGGGTCGATGGCGGGAGAGCTGGGCTCGGTCCGGCGATCGGTCGCGACCGCGGGGGGTTCGAGGATCGGTTCGCCGACCTCGTCGACCGGCTCCGCCGCCGGCGCGGGACGGGGTGCCGGCCTCGCTGTCTCGACGATGGGCTCCCACGGCGCCGGCGGCGGGACCTTGCTCGCCGCCCGACGGGACTGGACCGTCTTGACCAGGGCCATGCCCACACCGAACAGGAGCCCGAGTCGCAGTCCGATGCGGAAGGAACGCCTGATCATGGGCGAAACGGTAGTCCGTGCGCCTTGACGGCGGCGGTCCGGGCCGGTTGAATGAACGCAACCGATGCCGAACACCGCCTTTCTGGCCATCCTCCTCCTTACGTAGCGGCGAGCGCACCCCACGCTCGCCTTCGCCTCCTGCGCCTTCGGGCCAGGAGGTTTTTTGTTTCCCGCAGTTCCCTCGAAAGGACCCGCAATGCCGCCGGACCCCGTGACCCCGAAGCCGATGCCCTTCGCCAAGTACCGGCCGTTCCTTCCGCTCCCCCTCGAGCGACCGGATCGGCGCTGGGTCGACACGCAGATCACCAAGGCGCCGTTGTGGTGCTCGGTCGATCTCCGCGACGGGAATCAGGCGCTTATCGATCCCATGGACCCGGCCCGCAAGCGCCGCATGTTCGAGACCCTGGTCGCCATGGGGTTCAAGGAGATCGAGGTCGGCTTTCCGAGTGCCAGTCAGCCCGACTTCGACTTCCTGCGCCAGCTCATCGAAGAGGACCTCGTCCCGGACGACGTGACGATCCAAGTGCTGACGCAATGCCGGCCCGAGCTCATCGAGCGCACCTATGAGGGCCTCGCCGGCGCGACCAAGGCAATCGTCCACTTCTACAACTCGACGTCGGTGCTGCAGCGTCGCGTCGTGTTCGCCCAGGACAAGGCCGGCATCACCCAGATCGCGGTGGACGCCGCCAAGTTGTGCCGCAAGCTCGAGGAAACGGTCCCAGACACCCTGGTGCGCTACGAGTACTCGCCCGAGAGCTTCACCGGCACCGAACTCGACTACGCCATCGACATCTGCGGCGCAGTCATGGACGTGATCGAGCCGGACAACTCCGATCGCAGGATCATCCTCAATCTCCCGGCGACGGTGGAGATGTACACCGCCAACATCTACGGCGACGCTATCGAGTGGTTCTCGCGCAACATCCCGAATCGAGATCGCGTCGTACTGAGCCTCCACCCCCACAACGACCGGGGGACGGGGGTCGCCGCAGCAGAGTTCGGAATGATGGCGGGCGCCGACCGAGTTGAAGGGACGCTCTTCGGCAACGGCGAACGAACAGGCAACGTCGACATCATCAACCTGGCCATGAACCTGTTCAGCCAGGGCGTCGACCCGGAACTCGACATTTCCGACATCGACGCCCTGCGCCGGGTCACCGAGTACGCCAACCGACTGCCGATCCACCCGCGGCATCCGTACGTGGGCGACCTCGTCTACACGTCGTTCTCGGGTTCGCACCAAGACGCCATCAAGAAGGGCTTCGACGCTCTCTACGCCGGGCCGGCCGGCGAGGACTACGAGGTCTGGGAGGTGCCCTACCTTCCCATCGACCCCAAGCACGTCGGGCGGACATACGAAGCCGTCATCCGCGTCAACAGCCAGTCGGGCAAGGGCGGCGTCGCCTACATCATGAAGGCCGAGCACGGCTTCGACCTGCCCCGCCGCCTCCAGATCGAGTTCTCCAAGGCCATCCAGCACATCGCCGAGGACACCGGAACCGAGATCAGCCCGGCGGCCATGTGGGACCAGTTCCGAGGCGAGTATCTGCCGGAGGGTCCCGCCATCGAATTGCTGACCCACGAGATCACCACCGGCGACGCCGGTGCCACCGTCACCGCCCAGCTGCTGGTCGAGGGCGAGCACCACACGGTGATGGGGGAGGGCAGCGGTCCGATCGCCGCCTTCGTCCACGCCCTGCAGAAGGACCTCGGGATCCAGGTCGAGGTCGTCGACTACGCCGAACACGCGGTGAGCGCCGGAGCCGACGCAACTGCCGCGGCGTACGTCGAAGCCCGTACCGACGAAGGCATCCGTTGGGGTGTGGGCCTCGACCAGTCGATCCTCGCCGCGTCGCTCAAGGCCGTGCTGGGCGCGGTCAACCGCCTGCGGAACATCTCATGAAGTCGACGGGACCACTCCAGTGGCGCGTGCGAAGGGCGGGGTGCCCTACGACGTTCATGAGGTCGAGACCCGATGGCGAGAGCGATGGAGGGCCGACGGCACCGGGCTGATCCCCTCGCTCGACGACGTCGACGCTGCCGACGTCTTCTACAACCTGGTCGAGTTCCCCTACCCGTCCGCCGAGGGTCTGCACGTCGGCCACGTGTTCAAGTACTCGGGCGCCGATGCCTTCGGGCGATACCAGCGCATGCGGGGCCGGGCCGTCTTCCAGCCGATGGGGTGGGACGCTTTCGGCATCCACACCGAGAACTACGCGTTGGTCACCGATCAGCACCCGATGCGCCTCACCGGCAGGACGACCGAGAACTTCCGGGCCCAGCTGTCCCGAGGGGGGATGGCCTGGGACTGGCGGGCCACCGTCGACACCTCGTCGCCGTCGTACTACCGGTGGACGCAGTGGATCCTCGTGCGCCTCTTCGAGGCCGGGCTGCTCTACCAGGCCGAGGCGCCGGTCACGTGGTGCCCGTCGTGCATGACCGTGCTGGCTCGGGAACAGACCGAGGTGGTCGACGGGGTCGAGGTGTGCGAGCGCTGCTCGACCCCGATCACCGAACGGGTGTTGACCCAGTGGTTCCTCCGTATCACCGCCTACGCCGACCGCCTCCTCGATGGGCTCGACACCCTCGACTGGCCCGACAACGCCAAGCGACTGCAGCGCCAGTGGATCGGCCGGTCCGAAGGCCGCGAAATCCTCTTCACCATCCGTTCTGGGCGCATCTGTCCACCCGGAGGGTGGACAGATGCGCCCAGAACGGTCTGCGTGTTCACGACTCGGCCGGACACGATCCTGGGGGTGACGTTCCTGGCCGTGCCGGTGGGGTCGCCGCTCGCCGGGACGACCGTGGTCCACCCGATCACCGGGGCGTCGCTGCCCGTGGTGGAGGCGGACTACGTCGTCGGCGACTACGGCACCGGCGCGGTCATGGGTGTGCCCACCCACGACGAGCGCGACGCTCGGTTCGCCGCCGAGCACGGGCTGCCCGTGGTCGACGCGCCGCTCCTCGAAGACACGAGCGGGATCGGGCAGCCGGCGGTGCGTTACCGGTTGCGCGACTGGTTGATCTCGCGCCAGCGCTACTGGGGCCCGCCCATCCCGATCGTCCACTGCCGAGGCGATTGCGGTGCGGTGCCGGTTCCGGACGACCAGCTTCCCGTCGTCCTGCCCGACCTCGACGACTTCCGCCCCACCGGCACCGGCGTCTCTCCGCTGGCGGCCAGTGATGCATTCGTTCGCACGACGTGTCCCCGGTGCGGCGGGCCGGCGAGACGGGAGACCGACGTGTCGGACACCTTCGTCGACTCGTCGTGGTACTTCCTGCGCTATCCCTCGTACGACTCCACCGACGAGCCCTGGAACGCCGAGCGGACCAAGCGGTTTCTCCCCGTCGACTTCTACGCCGGCGGCCCGGAGCACGTGCAGCGTCACCACCTCTACGCCCGGTTCGTAACGATGGCCCTGCACGACCTCGGGCTGGTGCCCTTCGAGGAGCCATTTCCACGCATTCGGCTCGGCGGGCTCATCGTCAAAGACGGAGCCAAGATGTCGAAGAGCCGGGGCAACGTGATCGGTCCTGACGAATACGTCCGCCGCCACGGGAGTGACGTGCTGCGGTGTGCCTTGCTCTTCAGCGCGCCATGGGAACAGGGCGGAGACTTCGTCGACGATGCGATCGGTGGTGTCGAGCGGTTCCTCACTCGGGTCTGGAAGGTGGTACGAGTTGCCACCGCTCCTGGGCAGGCGCCCGAGGTCGACGCCGCGGTTGCGAAAGCCACGGCCGCCATCGAGCGGTTGCGATTCAACGTGGCGCTGGCCGCCTGCATGGAGCTGACCGGATGGATGGCGTCGGCGCCCGCCGAGCGTGCCTGGGCGGGTCGGACACTGGTGTTGTTGCTCGCCCCCTTGGCGCCTCATCTGGCCGAGGAGCTCTGGTCGGTGCGACTGGGCGAGCGGGGCTCGGTGCACGTCGCGGGGTGGCCCGAGACGACCATCTCGACGACGGTCGAGGTCGAACTCGTCGTCCAGGTCGACGGCCGAGTGCGCGATCGGGTCACCGTCCGACGGGGCGCGGACGGCGCCGAGGTGCACGCCGCCGCGATCCAGCGCCCCAAGGTGGTTGACGCCCTGGCTGGGAGGACGGTGGCTCGGGTCGTCCACGTGCCCAACCGTCTGTTGAACCTGGTCACCGCCTGATCGACCCGATTGCGGCGACCCGGAGGAATCTCGGGTCCGGCCGCCGAATTCCTCAATTCTGGCGCTCAGATGTCGAATGGGCAGGAGTGGCTAATTCGACGCGGGAGACGGCAGGCGTCACCACGCGACTCATACTCGGCTACGCCCGACAGCGGGCCGGCGACAACGGAGTCGACCGCTTGTTGCGCCTCGCTGGCGAGCGCCGGTCGGCGGCCGACCTCGAGGACGAAGCCACCTGGAGCACCTACGCCCAGAAGGTGGCGCTGTTCGAGGCTGCCGCAGTGGTTTGCGACGACCAGTTGGTCGCCCGGCGGATCGGCGAGTCGGTCCTGCGGGAGCAGGTCGGCATCCCGATCCGGATGATCCTGTGGACCCTCGGTTCGCCAGCCCAGGTGTACCGCAACGTGGCGCGGGCCGCGGCGAAGTTCAGCACGGCGGCGACGCTGACATGCGAGACGGCGGGCAGGACGTCGGCCACCGTCACCTATCGACTCCACGCCGAGCACGTGCCCAGCAGGCACGACTGCGAATACACCCACGGGCTGCTCTCCCAGGCGCCCGCCCTCTTCGGGCTCGATCCTGCCGACGTCGACCATCGGGAGTGCCAGGCGAGGGGCGCGGAGCAGTGCGTGTTCCACCTCAACTGGGCTCGGAGATCCCGGCTTCGTCTGCGTCAACGTCGACGTCGCACTGTCCGCTATCTCGAGGCTGAGCTGCAGACGCTCATGGCCCAGGTCGAGAGCCTCGAGCGGGCCACGTCGGGTCTCGTGGTCGAGGAACTCGAGGCCACGTTGCGCCGTATCGCCGCCGGCGCCGGTGCCGCGGTGCGTTCGTCGGCCTACCAGATGGCCGTGCTGCCGCTGGGTCGAACGTCGCCCTTCGTGCAATCGGTCGGCTTGGAAGACGACGAGGCCGAGCGGATGGCGATCGAGATGCTCGACCGGACACGGTCGCCCATCGCCGACGAGAGCCTGTTGGTCGTCGATGTTGCCTCGTCGCGACGGTTCTATGGCCGTCTGGCTGCCGTTCACCCGGCTGGTCACGCCTTCTTCCCCGAAGAGCGACGCCTCCTCACCGCCTACGCGGGTCTCACGGCCACGGCCCTCGATGCCGCGGCCTGTCGCGACACAGCCACTGTCTTGTTGGCCCTGGCCGGATCTTTGGCCGACCTCCGCGCCGTGGAGGAGGTGTGTGCGCGAGTCGTGTCTACCGTGCCCCAACTGACCGGATCGACCCGAGCGGCCATCGGGTTGTGGGATCAAGCGCGTGAAATCACCACGCTGCCGGTGTCGATCGGCCTCGGCGACCTGCAATCGGCGTTCGAGGCGATGGAGATTCGCCTCGGCGACACCCCCGAGCTGGCTCGGATGCTCGAACATCCCGAGCTGCGGACATTTGCCAGCGACGCGACCGACCCGTTCATCAGCAGCGCACTCGAGGCCTTCGGCATCGCCGCCGTCTCTGCCGTGCCGGTGGTGCGGCTGGGCGAGGTGCTGGGGTTTGTGTTGGTCGGCTGGGAAGTGCCGCCCGACTGGCTCGATGACGAACTCGTGCTCCGGCTCAACGGCCTCGGCGCTCAGGCGGCGACCGCCATTGACAACGCCCGCTTGTTCGAACAGACGACCCACCGATCACTGCACGACGCGCTCACGGGTCTGCCCAACCGGACCTTGCTGCAGGACCGGGTCGGCCAGGCGCTTGCTCGGGCGAGGCGCCAGTCGACGAAGGCCGGGATCCTCCTCCTCGACCTCGACGACTTCAAGGCCATCAACGATTCCTACGGTCACGCCGTCGGCGATCTCGTGTTGCAAGTCGTGGCGACGAGGTTGACCGGCCTGCTGCGTGAGGCCGACACCGCCGCTCGACTGGGCGGCGACGAGTTCGTCGTCATCTGCCAAGAGATCGAGCGTCCCGGCCAAGTTGCCGAGGTCGCCCAACGAGTGGTCGACGCGCTCAACGAACCCATCGACGTCCCGGGTGGCACCGTCACCACGGGGGCGAGCGTCGGCTGGGTGCTCGTCAACGGCTACGACACCGACGTCGACGGGTTGTTGGGCGAAGCGGACCGGGCGATGTATCGGATCAAGCGGCAGCGCTCGGGCCGGGGCGACCCCGTTTCGTCCTGATCCTCAGTCGGACGTAGTCGGCAGCCACGACGGACGCTCGGATTCGAAGGTCGAAATGTCATCGGCGAATTGCAGCGTGAGGCCGATGTCGTCGAGGCCTTCGAGCAGCCGGTGCTGGGTGTGGTCGTCGAGTGGAAAAAGCACGTCGAGGTCGATCGCCGGCGCGTAGACCCGCCGGGTCTCGACGTCGACAGTCACCTCGAGACCGGGGTCGGCTTCGATGGCTTCCCAGAGTCGGGTCACGACGTCGTCGTCGACCCGACAGGGGACGAGCCCGGCTTTGGTCGAGTTGTTGGCGAAGATGTCACCGAAACGGGGTGAGATGACGGCTCGGAACCCATGGTCCATCAACGCCCAGACGGCGTGCTCGCGAGACGATCCTGTCCCGAAATTCGGCCCGGCCACGAGGATGGTCGCCTCGCGATACTGCGGGTCGTTGAGGACGAACGAGGAGTCCTTGCGCCACGCATCGAAGAGGCCTTCACCGAAGCCAGTGCGTTCGACCCGCTTGAGCCATTCGGCCGGGATGATCTGGTCGGTGTCGACATCGCTTCGACGGAGCGGGGCCGCGGTGCCGGTGATGGTGCGGATCGGCTCCATCAGTCGAGGTCTCCGGGGGCGGCGAAGTGGCCGGCCACTGCGGTGGCCGCGGCCACCGCCGGTGAAACGAGGTGCGTGCGCCCGCCGGGACCTTGGCGGCCCTCGAAATTGCGATTCGACGTCGAGGCCGCTCGCTCGCCGGGCGCCAGCTTGTCGGGGTTCATGGCCAGGCACATCGAACACCCGGCCTCTCGCCATTCGAACCCGGCCCCGGTGAAGATCCGGTCCAGCCCCTCGGCTTCGGCCTGCGCTTTGACGGCCATCGAGCCGGGGACGACGAGCGCTCGAACACCAGCGGCGACGCGGTGCCCCTCGGCCACCTGTGCCGCGGCCCGGAGGTCTTCGATGCGTCCATTGGTGCAAGACCCGATGAACACAGTGTCGACGGTCACCTCTCGCATCGGCGTGCCGGCCCGCAAGCCCATGTAGTCGAGGGCCCGGGCGGCGGCGTCGCGATTCGACGAATCGGCGAAGTCATCGGGGGACGGCACCCGGTCGCCGAGGGCCACGACCTGGGCCGGGTTGGTACCCCACGAAACGTGCGGTGTGAGTGTGGTGGCGTCGAGGTCGACCTCCTTGTCGAACGTCGCGCCGTCGTCGGTGACCAACGAGCGCCAGTCGTCGAGGGCGCGCTCCCAGTCCTTGCCCTGGGGCGCGTGGGGCCGACCCTCGAGGTAGGTGAACGTCGTGTCATCCGGGGCGATCATCCCGGCCTTGGCCCCGCCCTCGATGCTCATGTTGCAGACCGTCATCCGTCCCTCCATCGACAGCGAACGGATGGCGGACCCGCGGTACTCGATCACGCTCCCGACGCCGCCACCGGTCCCGATTCGACCGATCACGGCGAGGATCACGTCCTTTGCCGTGACCCCCGGAGGAAGCTCGCCCTCGACGGTCACGGCCATCGTGCCCGGACGTCGTTGGGGGAGGGTCTGGGTGGCGAGCACGTGCTCTACCTCGGAGGTGCCGATGCCGAAGGCGAGCGCACCGAACGCGCCGTGGGTCGAGGTGTGACTGTCACCGCAGACGATGGTCATGCCGGGCTGCGTGAATCCCTGCTCGGGGCCGATGATGTGCACGATGCCCTGTTTGGCGTGACCCATGGGGTAGAGGCGAACCCCGAATTCCTCGCAGTTGGCGGCCAGGACGTCCATCTGCTTCTTGGAGATCGGGTCTTTGATCGGCTCGAGCAGGCTGGTGGTGGGGACGTTGTGGTCCATCGTCGCCAGCGTGAGTTCGGGTCGGCGCACACCGCGCTTGGCCAACCGGAGCCCGTCGAAGGCCTGGGGCGAGGTGACCTCGTGAACCAGGTGGAGGTCGATGAAGAGGATGTCGGGTTCGTCGGCGCCCTCGTGGACGACGTGACGATCCCACACCTTCTGGCTCAGCGTCCGGGTGGACGTGTCCGCTGAATTCATGTGGTCATCTCACAATCTGAGACAGTAATCTCGACTTGTGGAATCCACACTAAGCGGTATCGGCGTGCTCGACAAGGCCGTGGCCCTGCTCGACCTGCTTGGCCCGGCTCCGCTCGGTCTCGCCGACCTGACGTCGGCATCGGGACTGCCGCGAGCGACCGTCCACCGGCTGGCGCGCGCCCTCGAGGTGCACGGGTTCGTTGCCCGCGACGGGGAGGGCAGGTTCCAGCTCGGGTCGCGATTGGCGGGTCCGAGCCTGGCCGACGCGGCGCGGCCGGCCCTCGAGGCGCTACGCGACGCGACGGGCGAGAGCGTGCAGCTCTATGTGCCGCGAACGTCGACGCGGGTGTGCATCGTCTCCCTCGAGTCGCCCCACGGGCTGCGCACGATCGTCCCGGTCGGGGCCGTTCTGCCCATGGATGTCGGCTCGGCCGCAAAGGTGTTCGCCGGTGACGCCGACCGCCGGGGTTGGGCGGAGAGCGTCGAGGAGCGCGAGCGGGGGGTGGCGTCGGTCAGCGCCCCGGTTCGGTCGGGCGACGGCCGCATCGTTGCCGCCGTATCGGTGTCGGGTCCGTTGGAGCGCACGACGCGCCAGCCGGGGCGACGGTACGCCGTCGCCGTAACGTCGGCGGCAGCCGAGGTCGCTCAGGCGATCAGCCGATAGGTGCGCACGACCGTTGACACGGTCAACTGGTGCCGGCGCCGGAAGTTGGCCCCTCCGGCGTCGTCGTCTGCGTTTCGCGATGCTTCCCATCCGGCCAGATCGGGGTAGCGGGTCACGAGGAGCACCCGCCGAGGGTCGTCGGGTACTCGGAAGAATCCGTGCACTCGCACCCCGTCGTTGGCGGCCTCGAAGCCGGGCCACGCCCCCTCGGACAGGGCGAGAAACTCTTCCCAGTCCGACGGCTCGATCTCGAACCAGCGATGGGCGAAGACGCCGCTCCCGGTGAGCGGGTCGGATGACGTCGGACGGACGGTGGTGTCGAGGCGGATCATCTTCACGACCTCGGCCGACGCCAGTTCAGGTGCGTCGGTCGCGAGGATCAGCTCGAACTGGTCGCTCGGTACTCCGATCTGGCCGGCGAAGAGTCCCCAGACGGGGAGCGAGGACAGCTCTCGGCGCACAGCGGCCAGGCCGCCGCGAGCGATGGTGAGGGTGAGACAGGAGAAGGTCATCGGGGTGCCTTTCAGTCGGCCGTTCGGGTCAGCGTGGCGTGACGCGACGGGCGGCGTCGACGAGGGCGGGCACGAAGCGTCCCGGATCGGTGACGCAGACGGCGTGGTCGCCGGCGATGCGGATCACCTCGGCACCGGGCACCGACTCGGCCAGCCGCTCCTGTCGGTGGGTGGCGACGACCTGGTCGTGGGTCGTGATCACGACCGCGGTGGGTACGTCGACCTCTCCGATCCACTGGGCGGAGTTGAATCGGCCGATGGCGTATCCGGCCTGGAGGATCGTGGTCGGATCGTTGCGGGTCAACTCCGAGGCCAGCCAGGAGGCGATCGGTGATTGGTGCCAGCGACGACCGAAAATGCGCCCGGCCACCCGACGCCGTAGACCGTCGGGGGCGAGACGGGCGACCCGCGAGAGCCCCTGCATGCCCACGAACGCGGCGCGCTCGGGCGCGCTTCGACCGAAATTACGGCTCGTGGCGCAGAGCACGAGGCCCGACACCAGCCCGCGGTGGCGATACCAGAGCAGCTGGGCGATCGGGCCGCCCATCGAGTAGCCGACGGCGATCACCCGGTCGTGGCCGAGGTGGCGCACGAGGGCGGCGGCGTCGTCGGCGCAGTCGGCCAACGAGAACGGTTTGCGGCTGCGGATCCCCCGGCCGTGTCCCCGATGGTCGATGGCAACGACGTTGAACTCGCGGGCGAGGTGTCCGAAACAGCGGAACCAGTTGAGGTCGGCGCTGGCCGTCCATCCGTGCAACAGCAGCAACGTCGGCGCACCCGGCGGTCCCTCAGCGATGCGAGCGAACGTGCGGCCCCGCCCGGGGAGTTGGATGTGGTAGCCGGGAGGAAGGGGCGGTGCGGACCCGGTCATGCCGGACCTCGGTTGAGGGCAAGCGCCGCCTGGATCAACGTGAGGTGGCTGAACGCTTGGGGGAGGTTTCCGAGAAAGTCGCCTGTGCGGGGATCGGCTTCCTCGGGGAGGAGGCCGAGTGGGCCTGAGAATGCGCAGAGGGCTTCCATGCGCTCGTGGGCCTCCTCCCACCGCCCCTGGTCCGCGAGCGCCTCGACGGTCCAGAAGGAACACGCAAGGAACGCGCCCTCACCCGGCGGAAGTCCGTCAGCGCTGTCTGCCGAGTAGCGGTGGATGAAGGGGCCGTCGCCCAACTTGTCGATGACGCGGTCGATGGTGGCGTTGACCACCCGATCGTTGCCCGGCCACGGATTGCGCCACGCAACTTGGACCAACGATCCGTCGGTCGTGTCTCGACCGTCGACGTCGGCCAGCAGACCGCCGTCGTCGGCCAGGGCGTGTTGCTCGAGCCAGGCTCGGATGTCGCGGGCCGACTCCCGCCACCGCGCCACGTCGAGGTCGATCGGGTTGCGGACCCGCGCCAACTCGACGAGCCGGTCGAGGGTGTACCAGCAGGCCAGCTTCGACGACACGATGTGGCGAGGCTCGCTCCGCACCTCCCAGATGCCGCGGTCGGGCTGCTGCCAGGCCTCCGACAGCCAGTCGCCCATCGTCGCCAACGGGGCCCAGAGCTCGTCGACTCGGCTGCGATGGCTGCGGAACTGCTCGACATGGATCGTGCTGACGAGGTCGGCGTAGAAGTCGAGTTGGAGGTGGTCGGCGGCGCCGTTGCCGATCCGCACCGGTCGAGAGCCCCGCCAACCGGTCAGGTCGATCTCGCGCTCGTCGTCGGGGTCGAGCGGTTGGCCGTCGACGTCGTAGAGGGGGCGGAGGGGAAAGGTGCCTCGCTGACACAGGCCGATGAGCCATTCGTTGAAGGCCTCGGCCTCGTCGCGCAGACCAGCGTCGTAGGTCGCATCGACGGCGAGTGACGCATCGCGGACCCAGGCAAAGCGGTAGTCCCAGTTGCGCTCGCCCCCGACCCGTTCGGGAAGCGAGGTCGTCCCGGCCGCCACCACCGTGCCGGTGCCGCTGTAGGTGAGTGCCTTCAGCGCAAGCAGGCTCCGCTCGACTGCTTGTTGATACACGCCCCGATACGTCAGCGGATCGAGGTGTGAACGCCACGCCGTCGTCGTGCGGTCGAGGAGATCGAAGGCGCCGTCGACGCTGATGGGTTCGCTTCGTCGCTCGGCTTCGGGTTCGACCACGACCACGGCCCGCTCGCCCGCCTCGAGTCGGAGTGTGCCCGAGCGCCCCTCGATGGGGCACCCGGTGTGGACGACCACCCCGTCGAAGGCGATGCCGGCTGACCAGGTGAAGACATCACGGGCCGGGCCGAAGGCGGCGCCCGGGATGACGTCGATCTCCACGTCGACTCGGCCTCGAAGGGCAGTGACGATGCGCACGATCCGACCCGACGGCGACCCCAAGACCCATGGCATGAAGTCGACGATCTCGAGTTCGCCTTCGGGGCCCGGAAGGCGCGTGCGTAACACGTTCGTGCGGTCCTCGTAGTGCTGATCGCCGGCGCGAGCCGGGCCGGCTGGTCCGACCCGCAGGGCGCCGCCCTCGGGGTCGAGGAGCCGAAAGAAGGCCGCCGGGGCATCGAAGCGTTGGGGACACCACCAGTCGATGGTCCCGTCGGCGGCGACGAGGGCAAGCGAACCGGTATCGCCGATCGCCCCGCGAGCGCGCAGGGGGAGGCTGTCGCCTCCGCCGATCATCGCCGTGCTCGGCTAACGCTCGACGTCGACGATCTCGACCCGGATGCGGGCCCCCGTTGGCGTCTGGTACTCCACGGTGTCGCCCTTCTTGGCGCCGTCGAGGAGCGCCAGGCCCAACGGCGACGACGTGGAGATGATCTCGATGCCCTGTTGGCGTTCTTCGATCGAGCCGAGGTAGTAGCGCTCGACGTCGTCGTCCCCCTCGTACCGCAGCGAGATGGTGACCCCAGGGCGCGCGGCATCGGTGGGGCCGCCTTCCTCGACGATCTGCGCGTCTTCCAACATCGCCTGGAGCTGGCGGATCCGGCCCTCCATGCGCCCCTGTTCGTCCTTGGCCGCGTGGTAGTCGCCGTTCTCGGAGAGGTCGCCCAGGTTGCGGGCCGCCTCGATGGCCTGGGCGATGGCGGTGCGACCCACGGTCGTGAGCTGCTCGAGCTCGCTCGACAGTCGCTCGTAGGTCTCGCGGCTGAGATGGGACTGGGTCATGCGAAAGAGGCTATCCTCGAAGGCAATGACCTCCGCTCCGTCCGAGATCGTAATTCTGTAGCGCACACACCTCTCCTGGTGTGTGCATCGAGCCGCCCGAGGGGGCGGTTTTTTCGTTCCAGGAGATCCCTTTTCGTCATGGCCACCACCCACAAGATCGGCGTCATCCCCGGCGACGGCATCGGGCCGACGGTCGTCGGCGCGGCCGTCGACGTGCTGCGGGCCACCGGTGTCGACATCGAGACGACGACCTTCGACCTGGGCGCAGATCGGTTTCTGCGCGATGGCCACGTCCTCGACGACGACGACCTTGCCGCCATCAGCGCCTGCGATGCGATCCTCAAGGGCCCCCTCGGTCCAGCCATCGGCGAGACCCGCATCCCGGGGGGCACCATCGAGCGGGGCATCATCCTTCGGCTCCGTTTTGCCCTCGACCAATACATCAACCTGCGTCCGTTTGCCGGCAACGGTCTCGACTTCGTGGTCATTCGGGAGAACACCGAGGGCACCTACGCCGGCGAAGGCGGGTTCCTTCGCAAGGGGACACCGCAGGAGATCGCGACCCAGGGGTCGGTCAACACCCGCCACGGCGTCGAGCGGTGCGTGAGATACGCCTTCGCCCTCGCGGTCCCGTCCGCGCCGCCACCTCACGCTCGTCCACAAGACCAACGTGTTGACGTTCGCCGGCGATCTCTGGCAGCGGACGTTCACCGAGGTGGCGGCCGACTTCCCCGATGTGACGACGGCCTACAACCACGTCGACGCCGCCTGCATCTACTTCGTGGAAGCCCCCGAGCGCTATGACGTGCTGGTGACCGACAACCTGTTCGGCGACATCCTCACCGACCTTGCCGGCGCTGTCGTCGGTGGCGTCGGACTGGCCGCGTACGGGCAATCTCAACCCCGACCGCACCGGTCCCTCGATGTTCGAGCCGGTTCACGGATCGGCCCACGACGCGGTGGGTACCGGAAGGTCAACGCCACCGCCACGATCCTGTCGGCGGCGATGCTCCTCGAGTTCCTCGGTGAGAGCGACGGCGGCGCTCGAATCCGTGCGGCGGTGGCCGAGGTCCTCGCCGCTGCGCCCCCCGGCCGACATCGGTCCCCTCGTGGTCTCGGCGCTGACGTCGAGCGCCGTCCAACCTTTCAGAAAGGGTGTAGTCAAGCCATGCCGCTCAGCAGAAGGTCGACAAGATCTGGATGGATGGGCAACTCGTCGATTGGGACGACGCCAAGATCCACGTGCTCACTCACTCGCTGCATTACGGCTGCGGCGTCTTCGAGGGCGTCCGCGCCTACGAGACTTCGCGAGGGGCGGCGGTGTTCCGTCTGACGGATCACATCAACCGTCTCTTCGACAGCGCCAAGATCTTCTTCATCGACGTCCCGTTCTCTCGTCGACGAACTCATCGCCGCCACCAAGGAGACGGTGCGGGCCAACGGACTGGCGTCGTGCTACATCCGCCCGCTCGTCTACCTCGGCTACGGCGAGATGGGCCTCAACCCGCTGCCGTGTCCGGTGAACGTCTCGATCGCGGTGTGGCCCTGGGGTTCGTATCTCGGCGACGACGGCATCAAGAACGGCGTTCGGATGATGATCAGTTCGTGGCGGCGTCACGACCCCAACGCCATGCCGCCGGCGGCCAAGGGCACGGGCATGTACATCAACTCGTCGATGGCGAAGATCGAGGCCATCAAGGCGGGCTACGACGAGGCAATCCTCCTCTCACCCCAGGGCTACGTCAGCGAGTGCACAGGCGAGAACATCTTCATCGTGAAGAACGGTCGCGTCATCACCCCGCCGGTGTCGGCCGGCGCGCTCGAAGGGATCACCCAGGACTCGGTGATGACGATCGCCGCTGACCTCGGCATCGAGTGCGTCACCGGACACATCTTGCGCTCCGACCTCTACACCGCCGACGAGGCCTTCCTCTCGGGCACGGCCGCCGAGGTCGTCCCCATCCGCTCGGTCGACGACCGTGAGATCGGCGAACCGGGCCCGGTCACTCGCAGGATCCAAGAAGTGTTCTTCGCCGCCGTCCGCGGCGAGGTCGATCGCTACAAGGACTGGAACGAGCACGTCGATGCCTGACCCCGAAGTAGCTGAGCGGAAAGGAGCGCCAGCGACGCAGAGCGCGGCCACGAATATCGATATCTACGACACGACCTTGCGGGATGGGTCGCAGCGAGAGGGCTTGTCGCTGACGGTCGACGACAAGCTGCGCATCGCCGAGCAACTCGACCACCTCGGCGTGCCATACATCGAGGGGGGTTGGCCGGGCGCCAATCCCAAGGACGACGAGTTCTTCCGCCGGGCGGCGGCGGGCGAGTTGGTGCTGACGACGGCGACGCTGGTCGCCTTCGGGTCGACGCGAAGGGCCGGCGGCGAGGCCGACGACGACCCGACGCTGGCCAATCTGGCCGGGGCCGGCACCGACGTGGTCTGCCTGGTCGGAAAGTCGTGGGATTACCACGTGACCGAGACGCTGCGCACGACGCTCGACGAGGGCGTCGCCATGGTCCGCGACTCGGTGGCGTGGTTGCGCACGAAGGGCAAGCGGGTGTTCCTCGACGCCGAGCACTTCTTCGATGGCTACAAACGCAATCCGGCGTACTCGTTGTCGATCCTGCATGCGGCCGAGGCCGCTGGCGCCGAGGTATTGGTGTTGTGCGACACCAACGGAGGCTGCCTGCCCCACGAGGTGACCAAGATCGTGTCCGAGGTGGTGGCTGCGACCACCGCCACCATCGGCGTGCACTTCCACAACGACGGCGACTGTGCCGTGGCCAACGCGTTGGCTGGGGTCGATGCCGGCGCCACTCACGTGCAGGGTTGCATCAACGGCTACGGCGAACGGACGGGCAACGCCAACCTGTGCTCGATCATCCCCAACCTCACGCTGAAGCGGGGCATCGGCACGATCCCGGTGGATCGCCTCGAGCGCCTGACCGCCGTCGCCCACCACGTCGCCGAACTGGTCAACATCACCCAGGATCCTCAACAGCCCTACGTCGGCGCCTCGGCCTTCGCCCACAAGGCGGGCCTCCACACTTCTGGCATCGCCCGGGCCCGTGACGCGTACGAGCATCTCAATCCGGAGTTGGTCGGTAACGGCACCCGTTTCGTGGTGAGCGAGTTGGCCGGGCGGTCGACGCTCGAGTTCAAGGCGAAGGAACTCGGTCTCCAGATGGACGGACCGGCGCTGTCGCAGGTGCTCGACCAACTCAAGACGCTCGAGCATCGGGGCTACCACTTCGAGGCCGCTGACGGCTCGCTCGAATTGCTCATGCGGACGGCCACGGGCTGGCAGCAGGACTTCTTCGAGGTCGAGTCCTTCCGGGTCATCACCGACCAGCGCGAGAACGGCACGGTCGTCACGGAGGCGACGATAAAGGTCCATGTGGGCGAGCAGCGGATCGTGGCCACGGCCGAGGGCAACGGGCCGGTCAATGCCCTCGACGGCGCCCTTCGATCGGCGATCGGCCAGGCGTATCCCGCCCTTTCGTCACTCCACCTCACCGACTACAAGGTGCGGGTGCTCGACACCAACAAGGGCACCGGCGCCGTGACCCGAGTGCTGATCGACTCGACCGACGGCGAGGCCACCTGGTCGACGATCGGCGTCTCGGAGAACATCATTGAGGCCTCGTGGCAGGCTCTGTCCGATTCGGTCGTCTACGCCCTGCTCCGCAGCCTGAGCCAAGCCCAGGAGTCTCCCGATGGCACAGCCTGATTTCGTCCACCTCACGCCCGGCGACAAAGTGCGGGCCGGCGACCCTCTGCCGCCGGCCGACGCTTGGCGGGCCACCCGACCGGGCGAGCTCGACGGGCTGCGACCGCCCACGGGCCGCTCGACAGGCAGTACCGGCCCCGATCAGGGCTACGGGCTCAAGCTTGCCAAGCGATTCGTCGATCGGCTCGAACTCCAATCGGGCGAGCACGCCGAAGACGCCATCGCCGGCTGCCTCGGCGTTGCGCTGCGGCGGGCGTCGCGTCTCGGGCGAGCCCCAGTCATCTACGACTTCGAGTTCGCCTACACCCTCTTCGGGTTCCTCGGAGGCGCGCCGGCCGACCTGCTCGAGTTCCGCCGCCCGTATTTCATGGCTGCGTCGCACGACTACTGGGACCAACGCGACATCGCTGATCTCGTCCGCGACGACGCCTATCTGCTCACGCCGGCACTGGTGCGGACCCGCCTCGCCGATTGGCACTCGCTGTTGATGCCAGTCGTCGCCGAAGCCTGAGGCCGACATGGACGACCTGGAGATCTCGGTCGGCGGCGGCATGTCGTTTCGCGCCCGCGCCACCGGTCCTGCTGACGGCCGTCTGGTGCTGTTGCTCCATGGGTTCCCCCAGACGCTGCAGTCGTGGAGTGGTGTGATGGAGCGGCTGGCGGCGGCCGGCTATCGCGCCGTCGCCTTCGACCAGCGCGGCTACTCGCCCGGGGCCCGCCCAGCCGAGGTGGCCGACTACGCCACAGCCCACCTCGTCAACGACGTGCTCGCCGTTGCCGACGAAATCGGCGGGCACCGCTTCGATCTGGTCGGCCACGACTGGGGCGGGGCCATCGTGTGGCTTGTGGCCGGCGCCCATCCCGACCGGGTGCGGACGTTGTCGGTGGCATCGACGCCGCATCCAGTCGCTTTCGCGGCAGCGTTGCGCGGCGAACTTGGCGGCGACCAAGTGCAGAAGTCGGGTTACACGACCATGTTCCGATCCCCCGATGCCGAGGACTTCTTCCTCGGCAACGAGGCCGCCGTGCTTCGCGGCCTCTACACGGGGCTGCCCTCGGATTCAGTGGACGACTATCTGCGCGTCCTGACTGATCGGGCCGCCCTCACCGGCGGCCTCAACTGGTATCGGGCGACGAAATTCGAGGACCTCGGCGACCCCGGATCGATTACGAGCCCCACCCTCTATGTTTGGTCGACCGACGACATGGCACTTGGTCGCGAGGCGGCCGAGGCCACCGGCTCGCACGTCGCCGGGCCGTACCGGTTCGAGGTGCTCGAGGGTGTGTCGCATTGGGTCCCCGACGTCGCCACCGACGACTTCGCCGACCTGCTTCTCGCCCACCTCGCCGCCAACCCGTAGGAGCGGTTTCACCACCGTTCGACTTCGCCTCCGGTGGTCCGATCGATGGCTCGTCGAGCGTGCTCGGGACGTCGGCGTTCCAACCTGCGGGCCAACAAGTGTCTGGCCACGGCGAACGCCACCGCCAACATCGCCAACCACACGACGGCGATGACCACGCCGAAGTACCACGGGACGCCGGTGGGGAGGTCGCAGTCGCCGTGGCCGGTGCACTGGGCGACGAGCGTCGGGATGGAGCCGGCCACGCGGCAAGACTACGAGCCGTGCCCCCCTTTGCCCTGACCGACGAACAGCGACAGTTCCGCGCCGTGCTCCGCCAGTTCGCCGAGGCCGAGATCGCCCCGCGCGCTGCCGAGGTCGACGAGCGAGCCGAGTTCGACTGGCTGAACTTCGAAGCGTGCAAGCGGATGGAGATCCCCGCTCTCGGCATCCCTGCCGAGTACGGCGGCTCGGGGGCCGACACGGTCACCCAAGCGATCATGATCGAGGAGCTCGCCCGCGTCTGCGCCACCACTGCGCTCACCATGATCATCTCGAAGCTCGGGATGATCCCGGTCATGGAGTGGGGGTCGGAGCACCTCAAGGCGACCTACCTGCCCCGGATCGCGTCGGGCGAATGGCAAGCGTCCTACTGCCTCTCCGAGCCCGATGCCGGTTCGGACGTGGCCAACATGAAGACGCGTGCGGTCCGCGACGGCGACGACTACGTGCTCAACGGCTCGAAGTACTGGATAACCGGGGCCAGCGTCTCGTCGGTGTTCACGATCTTCGCCAAGACCGATCCGTCGGCGGGTCACCGCGGCATCTCGTGCTTCGTGGTCGAGAAGGACTGGGGCGTCGAGGTGGGCAAACTCGAAAAGAAGCTCGGCGTGCGAGGCTCGCCGACGGGCGAGATCATCCTCAACGACGTCCGAGTGCCGGCGGCCAACATGGTGGGGGAGGAGGGCCAGGGTTTCTACATCGCCATGGGCACCCTCGACCGGTCGCGTCCTGGCATCGGTGCCCAAGCTGTTGGCATCGCGCAGGGCGCCATCGACTACGCCGCCAGTTACCTGAAGTCGCGCCAGCAGTTCGGCCATCCCATCGCCGAGTTCCAAGGGCTGCAGTTCATGCTCGCCGATATGGCCATGAAGACCGAGGCCGCACGGCTTCTCGTCCACAAGGCGTGCGCCATCGTCGACGCCGGCGATCCCCACGGCGAGCTCACGATAGCTGGCGCCATGGCCAAGTGCTTCGCCTCGGACACGGCGATGTCGGTCACCACTGACGGTGTCCAGCTCCTCGGTGGCTACGGCTACACGAAAGAGTTCCCCATGGAGCGCTTCATGCGCGACGCCAAGATCACCCAGATCTACGAGGGCACCAACCAGATCCAACGGGTCGTGATGGCGAAACGCCTGCTCGGCTAGCCACGCCAAGGCCGTCCGATGCAGCTCAGTCGGGTTGTGCGGGGAGGGAGCGACGCGTTCGGCGTTCTGGGAGCGTGGGACGACCGATGCCGTCGTCCAACGCTCCCAGAATGAGAACCGGTGGCCTTGCCCCCGATCCGGCCTCGGCGGACGAGAATGGCCGAATGGACGCCGTCGGTGTCGCTGCGAGCCTGTCGGCGGGCCAGCTGAGCGCTGTCGATGCATGCACAGACGCGATCGAGCGCATCGAGGCGATGAACCCGTCGCTGAATGCGGTGGTCATTCCCCTATTCGATCGGGCGCTCGAGACGGCGGTCGCTGGAATGAGCGGTCCCTTCGGCGGCGTCCCGATCCTCTTGAAGGACCTTGGGGCATGTTTGGAGGGTCTGCCGCTGTATCAGGGGAGCCAGCTCCTTCGCCGCCTTGATTGGCGCGCCCTGCACGACTCGCCCCTCGCCCGGCGATTCGTTGAGGCTGGCTTCAACATCATGGGGAAGACCAACACTCCGGAGTTCGGCGCCGGTGTCGCGACCCAACCCCGAAGCTTCGGGCCGACCCGCAACCCGTGGAACCACGACTTCTCCACCAGCGGATCGAGCGGAGGGTCCGCCGCGGCTGTCGCCGCCGGCATGGTGCCCATCGCTCACGGCAACGACTTCGGTGGCTCGATCCGGGCGCCCGCGGCCTGGTGTGGCGTGATCGGGCTCAAGCCTTCGCGAGGTCGGGTCAGCACGCATCCCACACCGCCGGGAGCGAACGCCGAGTTCGTGTTGACTCGATCTCTGCGAGATGCAGCGGCCGTGCTCGACGCTGTGGCCGACCCAGACGAGGGTGGCATCGGAGGTCGGCCCGCGGGCGGCTGGCTAGACGCTCACATCCGACCTCCGGTGCCGACCCGAATCGGGCTCATCACGTCGGTGGAAGGGGTCGAATGCGACCACGAAGCGACGCGACGAGCCGTCGACGCAGCGGCCACCCTGGCCAGCGCCGGCCACGAGATCGTCGAACTTGATGGCTCGTTCCTCGGTGACGACGATTGGGATCGCATGCAGCTGCGGTTGCGTTCGAACGGTTCGCGAACTCGCCTCAACGCGCTGAGACAACTCGCGGGCAGAGACCTCGATGACGATGACGTCGAGCCACTCATGACTGCGTTGGCCGAGCTCGCATCCTCCTTCAGCGACGAGGAGCACGCGGAGGCGGGCGAGTGGCAGCTCGGGTACGCGCGTCGACTCACCGACAAGTGGCGCGAGGTCTCGGTGGCGGCGGCGATCACGCCCACCACGGGTATAGCGCCGCTTCCTCTGGTGGAGATGTCGCCGCCGGCCGACGATCCAGTGCGCATCTACGACACGTACCGGCGGATCGGCTGTTTCGCGGGATGTTGGAATATGACCGGCCACGCCGCGATCAGCATTCCTTGGTGGTCGCCATCGGCGGATCCGCTACCGCTCGGTGTTCAGCTCGTGACGGGCCCAGGCGACGAGACTCGGCTCCTCCAACTCGCCCACCAGTTGATGCAGCATCGACCCGAACTCACCGAAGTCCGAATTGTGGCGCCCGAGTGACGTGAGCGCGGTGCTGGGCGGGGAGGACGGACGGTCGGTTGCTCGCCGGGACTTGCGCTGATGGCTGGCTCGTACTGGGATGCGAACGAGGTTGAGCAGTCGGGGGTGGTAGGCGATGGCGCAGTGTCATGGACGCAACCAGCGGACGGGCGAACGATGCAGACGCAGCGTGGTCGGGAGCGCCAGCACGTGCTCCTACCACGACCCCACAGCGATCCAGGCCAAGGAAGCTCGGCGTCGCAGCAGTTCGGCGGCTCCGCCCCCGTCGGGGGGCAGAACGCTCACGACGAAGCTGCTCTCGACGCGGACCTGTGACGACTTCGAGACGCTGTTCTCGGCGGGCACCGGGTGGGGCAGGTGTGCGTGCCTTTTCGCTCTCGACGCACCACGCTCGACGAAAGGGGGCACGTGGGCGGCGCAGCGCGACGTCAACCTGGCCACGATGCGCGGGCTCGTCGCCGCGGGCCGGTCGCAAGGGGTCTTGGCCTACGACGCCGGGGCGCCGGTGGCGTGGTGTCAGTTCGTGCCGAGGGACCAGCTGCGTGTCGCCACCGTTGCCGCGTCCGGCGCTGACTGGTTCATCACCTGCTTCGTCGTCGACCCGCGCTACCGAGGGCGCGGTGCGACCGGCGTCACGTTGCGAGCTGCGGTGAAAGCAATCAGCCGGAAGGGCGGCGGCGTCATCGAGGGTCACGCCACCGCGATCGCACCAGGTCCGCCCCCGAAGTCAGATCGGAAGGACCTGTACACCGACGACGACATCCTGTTCTGGGGTGGGACCGCCAGGGTTCGCTACGGCTTCGTGGTCGACGGTGTCGGCCCAGTGGCGGCGTTGTATCGTGGCCGCCGGTCGATGCACGGCGCACCCCTTGGCGGCACGGTCGAGCTGTATCGGCGTGAGGGTTTCGAGGCTGTCGCGGTCGTTCCCAGGGCGAAGTCGGCGCTCGCCGACCGAGTCATCATGCGCCGCACGGTCTGAACCGTCTGCGCAATTCTCACCGCTCCCGAACCTCCGGAGGCAATCGTTGACTCTGCCATCTCGGCGAGACTTCGCTCATGGGCGATGTCATGACCTATCTGGTTACTGGGGCCAATACGGGTATCGGGAAGGAGACGGCACGCGAACTGGCGCGGCGAGGCGCTCGCGTCCTGTTGGCCTGCCGGTCCGAGGCCAAGACCCTGCCGGTCGTCGACGAACTGGTGCGCGAGACCGGAAACGATGCCGTTGAGTTCGTCGAGCTCGACCTGGCCGACCTCGCGAGTGTGCGGGACGCCGCTCGCCGGGTCCTCGATGCGGGTTACACGGTGCACGCACTCGTCAACAACGCCGGAGTGGCTTCGGGGCGGGGCCGGACCGCCCAAGGTTTCGAGCTGCACTTCGGCGTCAATCATCTTGGACACTTTCTCTTGACGCGCCTCTTGCTCGACCACCTTCGAGCGACTGCGTCGTCGGTCAAAAGCCCGTCGCGGGTTGTGAATGTGTCGAGCGATTCGCACTACCAGCCGAAGGGAATTGACTTCGGCTCGTTGATGGACGGCCCCGGCGTCGCCGGCGTGCGCGAATACGGCGTCTCGAAGCTCTGCAACGTGCTGTTTGCACAGGAGTTGGCGCGACGCGTCCCTGCCAGCGAGCTCGTCAGCACGGCCCTCCACCCAGGCGTTGTGGCCTCGGACATCTGGCGTCGGGTGCCGGGACCGGCGCGCTGGCTGATGACGCGAGTCATGAAGTCGACCGCGGAAGGCGCGCAAACGTCCATTCACTGCCGCGACATCGCCGGAGGTTCTCGATCAGAACGGAGCGTTCTACGCGGACTGTCGGACCAAGCCGGCCAGCAGCGCAGCCACGCCCGAGCTTGCAGCTGAGTTGTGGGCTCGAAGCGAGCAATGGACGAGCCCGTTCTGTTGACGATGGAGCGGACAACCGCCTAGGCCGATCGAGATGCTCGACCCGTCAGCCCTGAGTCATCCCGTGTCGACCTCGTTCCCTGGTTCCGGATCCGCGGGTCGGACGAACCGGCGAACGATTTGGGCGACCTGCGCTGCGTCACCGGCGACGATGCTCTGGTGGTCGGCATCGGGGAGGTGGACCACGGTGAGGTTCGGGACCTCGGCGCCGAGCGACGCGAGCACCTTGGTGAGACCACGGCGGTACGCAGCCATCTGCGCATCGAGCGCCCGCCGGCCGGTCGGCGCTGACCTTGAGGCGTCGAGCACGAGGAGCGGACACCCCACCTCGCGGTACAGATCGAACAGCCCGAGGTCCCCTTCGAGGCCCGAGTACAGAGTTGGGGCCGGGCGGGTCGTGTAAATGCCGTCGCCGACCTTGACGAAGGATCGGCGGGCGAAATCATCGACGATGGTCGGCTTCATGCCCGAGGTGATCAACGGGGCCAACAGCGCGTTGCGAGCGTCCTGATACCACGACTCGTCGCCGCTTGCTCCGGCCGATCCCATCTCGATCTGGTTGATCTGGTCGATCTCGCCCAAGGCCGCTCGAGCCTCTTCCTCGGACATGCCATCGAAAAGCGCAGGGTCAGGGACAAGGCCGTGCCCGTCGAGGTTGACCACGCCCGGGGCTTCAGGATGGGCGCGGCCGTAGTGGGCGGCGATCATCCCGCCCCACGAGTGGCCGATCACCGCTGGGTTCTCGAGGCCGAGCGCGCCGACTACGGCTTCCACATCACGAACGAGGTCAGCCCAGTCATAGCGATCGCTGTCGCCTGACCGACCTGACCAACGCTGGTCCATGGACACGACATGGAAGTCACGGAGTTGCCGAGCGAGGTAGCCGACGCTCACCAAGTGGGCGCCTGCACCGTGCAACAACACCACGGGCGGTCCTTCGCCACCGTGGTCGCGGACCGAGAGCTTGATGCCGTCGTGCGCGTCAACGACGAGGTCGACCATCCGCGGATCGTAACGGCGTCCCGACCGGGCCGAACGGGTCACCCGAGTTCGGCGAGTCGGGTGGCGACCAGGCGTTCGAAGTCTGCCCACTCTCGGGCATTGCGGGCTCCAGGCCACGACAGGGTGTCGACGAGCATGACGGTCTCAGCCCACGGGTTGTAGTCACGGCCGGTGATTGTCTGCCAGACGGTGAGGAAGCGGTCCGCCACCTCGAGTCCGAACCGCCCGATCAGGTTTGCCCGGCAGTGCCACACATCGGCGGTGCGGGGTCCAAGACACGCGGCTTGCCAGTCGACGACGCCGACGACCCGGCCTCTTCGAAAGAGGACGTTGCCCGGGTGGTAGTCGCGATGGATCACCACATCGTCGTGATCAGCTCGTGGTCCGTGGTAGTGCTCGAGCAGTCGATCCCAGAGTCGGCGGTCCGACAGCCACGCCGGCGGATCCCAACTCGCCGGCTTGTAGGGCGCGAACTTGGTGGTGATGGCTCCGGGGGGCGTCTCGTGGATCGCCGGCAGCGCCGCCGCCAACTGCCGGAGCCAGGGCTCGAAATCGGTGGGCGACCACTCGAGGCGACCCGGCACCCGGCTCATGAGGACGGCGGGTTGCCCGGTCGCCTCGCCGACCGGATCGACGCCGAGCAGTACGGGTGTCGCGAGCCGGCAACGTTCGAGAGCGCCCAACGCGGCCGCCTCGCGCTCGGCGATGTCAGGCTCCTCCCGGTTCAGCGACTCGATCACATATCGCCGCAGCACCACCGTCCGGCGTCCCGCACCGTCCTCGAGACGAAGGCCGTGGATCGAGGACGAGCTCCCCCCTCGGTACGCCTGCACCCTCCGCACCCGCGCACCGGTCGACTGCTCCACCCAGTGCAAGGCCCGATCAGGTGGGCGCCGCCGGAGTAACCGAGCGCTCGGGGTGTCGCGATACCCGTGAGGGGTTGAGAGGGGAGAGTCCATCGCTGGTTTTGGGCAGGGTCGAGAGCGCGATCGCGCTGTCACGCTGCCCAAAACCGTAGAGGGGTGGAGGTCAGTGGCGGTTGCGGAGGTCTCTGACCGTGTCGTGGGCGGCCTTCACGTCGGTGAACTGGCGCTCGAGCACGGTGCGCAGGCCGGGGGAGATGTCTTCCTTGAGCGCCTTCTCGTACTGCTCCACGGCGTGGTCCTCGCCCTGCTCAGCGGCGTCGAGGATGCCCGACGCGTCCGATCCCGAGAGGGCGTCCTTGACGGCGAGCCAGCCACGGTGGATCGCACCGGCCACCGAGCCGTCTTCGTCGATGTCGTCGCCGTACTCCTTGGCCATCGTCTCGAGTTCGGCGGAGAACTTTGCCCGCTGCTGACTGAAGGTCCGGAACTGCTCGGCGAGCGCGGCATCGTCAGACGATGCGAGGCGTTCTGCCGCCTTCTCGAAGCCTTCGCGGCCGTCTTCGAGGGTCTTCATGATGGACTTGGTCACTGCGGCGTCGGTCGACACGATTCCTCCAGGAATGAGAGCGTCTCCTCTCCTTGCCCCAGTCGACCCTTGGCGAACCCCTCCTGCTCGAATCGGATGGGGGGCATCGAACCGCGCGAGGCTGCATCCATGGTTGCTCCCGTTGCCAGGCTGGCCGCCATCGGGCTCGTGGTCGATGACATGGCCCGGTCGTTGGCCTTCTATCGCGCCCTCGGCCTCGAACTCGACGGCGAGGCAGACGCCGAACAGCACGCCGAGGTGACGTTGGCCGGCGGTATTCGGCTGATGTGGGACACGGCCGCCATGGCTTCGAGCATCGATCCGGCGTGGACGCCCCCCGGCGGAGGTCACCGCGTTGCACTCGCCTTCGCCTGCGACGATCCCGCTGCGGTCGATGCCACCTACGCCCGACTGGTCGGCCTCGGCCACCACGGACACAAAGAGCCTTGGGACGCGTTCTGGGGCCAGCGGTACGCGGTGATCCACGACCCCGATGGCAACGCCGTCGACCTGTTCGCTTCGCTCGACTGACGACGCCGACCTAGTCCTGCCCGGGGAAGTTCACGTCTCGCTGCGGGAACGGAATCGTGATGTCGGCGTTGTCGAGGCCCCGCTTCACGGCCATCGCCACCGCGGATCGGGTTGCCCACATCGTCGCCATGTCGGGGGCGTGCCAGAAGCGCACGGCGAAGTCGATGCTCGAGTCGTTGAACGCCTCGACGTGGGCCTCGACCGCAGGCTCGCCCAGCACCGAAGAAACGGCGGTGGCCGCCTCGATCAATACTGCCTGCGCCTGCTCGAGGTCGGTGCCGTAGGCGACGCCAACGGCGAGCGTCGTGCGCCGGCGTCGCAACGTCGTGTGGTTGACGATCACCTCCGAGAGCACGTCGCTGCTCGGAACATAGACCCGTTCGCCATCGTGGCTGCGGAGCACCACCGTGCGGAAGTTGACGTCTTCGACGGTGCCCTCGTAGCCGTTGGTCAGGATCTGGTCGCCGATGCGGAACGGTCGCCTGATCTGCAGGAGCACGCTGGCGATGAAGTCGCCGAGCAGTGACTGCGCCGCCAGGGCCACAGCGATGCCGCCGATGCCGATAGCGCCGAGCAAGGGACCCAGGCGCACACCCAGGACGCCGAGGCAGTAGAGAAGTCCGGCAACGACGACGGCCACGCTGACGAGACGACCCACGACCTTGGCCGCGGCCGCAGATCCATCGCTGCGGGCCACCCGGCGGGCGGACAACGATCGTGCCAACCGAGCGAGCAAGAGGGCGCCGGCGAGGACGCCGGCGGCGATCGCCCAGTCGACCGCCGTGAGGCCGTCGGCGAGGACTTGGTCTTGCACATGGGCACCGTACCCCGGTGTGCCGATGTGAGCGCCGGCCCGCAAAAGCCGTCGAATCGATACCGTGAAGAGGTGCTCGACGACATCAAGGCCTTTTTCACCAAGAGTTCAGTTGCCGAGGTGGGGGTCGGGCTGTCGATCGGCGCGGCCTTCACTGCGGTGATCGGGGAGGCGACCCAGGCCGGGCGCTCCGTCCTCGCAGGAGCAGCGGACTTCTCGGGCCTCATCCAAGCCGCCATCGCGCTGGTGACCGTCGCGGTGCTCAGCGTGGTGCTCGTGGTGAAGCCGCTCGCCGCGCTCAAGGCCCGAGCCGACCGTCTCCAGACCAGCCGGGTCGAGGAGGCCGCCCACGACGACACCGACGAGCCTGCCGACGCCGACGCCAATAGTGATGCTGGCGTTGCGTCAGCCGAGCCCGCCGAGCACGAAGGCGAAGGCGAGGAGGCCGCCGAGGGGGAGAGCGACGCCGAAGTAGGCACAGGCGAGATAGTTCCGGCCGTGACATGGGGCGTTGACGGCCCGACTCCGCCGGCCACATACGCGTGGGGCAGCGAGGACGACGGCGCCCTGCTCACGTCGGCGACCGACCTGGCGAGTGCCACAGCGGGGGCTGACGTAACAGGATCTGGTGGCGTGGCGGCTAGTGCAGTCGGGGCGGCCTCGACAGTGGCCCGGACGTCGGCGCCGCATTCGCACACATCGACCAAGGCGTGCCCATACTGCCGCGTTCGACATCCCGGCCATCGCGGTCCGATGTGGGTACTGCACGGCGGATTTGAGTGAAACCGAGCGGGCCGCCGGCGCCGTCCTCCTCGACGGCGGGAGCTGATCGTCGACACGTAGGGTGGCCGACATGGACCATCGCCACCTCGGCCGCACCGGCCTCCGCGTCAGCCCCCTCTGTCTCGGGACCATGAACTTCGGGCCTCGCACTCCAGAAGCCGAGGCCCACGAGATCATGGACCGCGCGCTCGACCTCGAGATCAATTTCTTCGACACCGCCAACGTGTACGGAGGAGGGCAGACCGAGGAGATCCTCGGCACCTGGTTCGCCAAGGACAGCGGCCGCCGCGACAAGGTCGTGCTGGCCACCAAGGTGTACAACGGCCGCGACCCTGGCCCAACACCAGCCGCCTGTCGGCGTTGCACATCCGCAAGGCGTGCGAGGACAGCCTGCGCCGGCTCCAGACCGACCACATCGACCTCTACCAGATGCATCACGTCGATCGAGCGACGCCGTGGGAGGAGATCTGGCAGGCGATGGATCTACTCGTCACCCAGGGCAAGGTCATCTACGTCGGGAGCAGCAACTTCGCCGGTTGGCACCTCGCCCGAGCCAACGAGAAGGCCGCGCAGCGCAACTCGTTCGGTCTCGTGTCCGAGCAGAGCCTCTACAACCTTGCTGCCCGCACGGTCGAACTCGAGGTTGTGCCGGCGTGCGAGGGCTATGGCATGGGCCTCATCCCCTGGAGCCCGCTGTCGGGCGGCATCCTCGGCGGGGTGCTCGACGGCGGTAGCGACGGCGGTCGTCGCAGCGGAGAGCAGTTCGAGAGGCGAGTCGACCGGATGCGACCCCAGCTCGAGCAGTGGGAGGCGCTTCTGCCGCGAGCTCGGAGAGCAGCCGGCCGACGTGGCGTTGGCGTGGCTCCTGAAGAACCCGGTGGTGACGGCGCCCATCATCGGCCCTCGCACCCTCGACCAACTCAACGCCTCGGTGCGGGCGCTCGAGATCGATCTCGACGGCGATGCGATGGCCACGCTCGACGAGATCTTCCCCGGACCCGGCGGTCGGGCCCCCGAGGCCTACGCCTGGTAGGAACGCAGCGACCTTCGACGTTCGAGAGCACCAGGGGAGACACGTGACCGAGATCCATGGCGAAGTGGCGGCAGGCTTCGAGCCGGTCAGAGAGGCGTTCGCCGCCAACTTCGACAAGCACGGCGACGTCGGGGCCGCCTTCAGCCTCTACCGGCGAGGCCAAAAGGTCGTCGATCTGTGGGGCGGCGTGGCCGACGAGACCACCGGGCGGGCCTGGGACGAGGACACCCTCCAGCTCGTGTTCTCGACCACCAAAGGGGCGACGGCCATCTGCGCACACCTCCTCGCGCAGCGGGGCGATCTCGACCTCGACGCCCCCGTGGCCGAGTACTGGCCCGAGTTCGCCGCCGAGGGCAAGGCCGACATCCCCGTGCGCTGGCTCCTCAGCCACCGCTCGGGCCTTCCGACCGTCGACGCCATGCTCAGCCCCGACGACCTGGTGGCATGGCGGCCGATCGCCGAAGCGCTTGCCGCTCAGAAGCCGTACTGGGAGCCGGGCACCGCCCACGGCTATCACGCGCTCACGTATGGGTGGCTCGTCGGCGAGGTCATTCGCCGGGTCGACGGGCGGAGCATCGGTCGATTCTTCGCCGACGAGGTCGCCGAGCCGCTCGGCCTCGACTTCTTCATCGGCGTGCCGGAGTCGGAAGAGCCCAGGGTCAGCCGGCTCATCACTGCGCCCATCGGGGGCGCCCCCGAGGGCCTCGACATCGACGCGCTCCCCGAGAACGTGCGCGAGCTCATCAAGGCCGTCACCGATCCCGAGGGGCTGTTGCAGCGGGCGCTCAACGTGTCTCGCCCGGATGCGATGGACTTCAACAGCCGGGCGGTCCACGCCGCCGAGATCCCCGCCGCCAACGGCATCACCACCGCCCGCTCGCTGGCTCGCATGTACGCGGCGACCGTCGGCGAGGTCGACGGCGTGCGCATCCTCGACGAGGCGACGGTGGCCGATGCCGTGGTCGAGCAGAGCGACGGTCCCGACCGGGTGCTGCAGGTGCCGACTCGATTCGGGCTCGGCTTCTTCATTCCCTCGACGTTCTCGCCGCTGATGGGGCCGTCTTCGTTTGGCCACGCCGGGGCCGGTGGCTCGTTGGGGATGGCCGACCGCGACCGCCAGCTCGGCTTCGGCTACGTCATGAACAAGATGCAGCAGAATCTGTCGGGCGACCCTCGCACGCTGTCACTGGTCGCGGCTGTCAACGAGTGCGTCAGCTGACGCCCTGCCAGTAGGGGTCGCGCAGCACCCGCTTGTAGAGCTTCCCCGTCGGGAGGCGGGGAAGCTCCTCGATGAAGTCGAGCGTGCGCGGACACTTGAAGCCTGCCAAGTGGCTGCGGACAAAGGCCAACAGTTCGTCGCGGAGTTCCGGAGACTCCGACCGCCCCGGCACCAGTTGAACCACGGCTTTTACCTCCTCGCCCAAGTCGTCGTTGGGAATGCCGAAGACAGCGACGTCGGCCACAGCAGGATGCTGGATGAAGACGTCCTCGATCTCCCGGGGATAGATGTTCACCCCACCCGAGATGATCATGTAGGCCTTTCGGTCCGTCAGGTAGAGCCAGCCCTCCTCGTCGAGGTAGCCGACGTCGCCGAGCGTGGTGAGGCCGCCCGGCAACCGGGCCTCCTCGGTCTTCTTCGGATCGTTGTGGTACTCGTACGTCGCCCCGCCCGAGAAGTAGATGCCGCCCTCCTGCAGCGGGGGAAGCTCTTCGCCGGCCTCGCTCATGATGTGCACGGTGCCGGCCCGGGCCCGACCGACCGACCCCGGGTGGGCCAGCCACTCTTCGCTGGTGATAGCCGTCGAGCCGTTGCCCTCCGTGCCGGCGTAGTACTCGAAGAGGATCGGACCCCACCACTCGATCATCTGCTGCTTCACCGTGACCGGACAGGGGGCAGCCGCATGGATGGCCACCTCATGGGTCGACAGGTCGGGGCCGAGCCGCTCCTCGTCGGGCAGTCGGAGGAGGCGGACGAACATGGTGGGCACCCACTGGCTGTGGGTCACGCCGTGGGTCTCGATGGCTTGGAGTGCTCCGGCCGGATCGAAGCGCTCCATGATGACGACGGTGCCACCGAAGCGTTGGGCGTTCAACGAGAACGCAAGCGGCGCGGCGTGGTACATCGGCGCCGGCGACAGATACACCATGTCTTCGCGAAATCCGTACGACGCGGTCAGGCCGGCCAACCGGTTCTCGCCCTCCCACGGCTTCTCGTCGGCCAGCGGTCGCAGGACGCCCTTGGGCCGGCCGGTGGTGCCCGACGAGTACAGCATGGTGGCGCCGGTGCTCTCGTCGTCGATGGGGGTCGAGGGCATTGCTTCGGTGGCGGCCAGGTAGTCGTCGAAGCCCGCAGTGGCTTCGTCGACCATCAACCGAGCGGTCACGCCGGTCAGCGATGCCCAGTCGATGTCGGCCGCCACCTTGGTCATATGGGCCGAGGTCACGAAGGCCTTCGCCCCGCAGTCGCCCACGATGTAGCCGACCTCCTCGGCGGTGAGGTGGCTGTTGATGGCAGTGAGGTACAGGCCGCTGCGTAGCGCGGCCCACGCCACCTCCATGAACCGGGGTTGGTTCTCCATGAACAAGGCGATGTGGTCGCCTCGGGTCAGGCCTTGGACGCGAAGGAAGTGGGCGAGGCGGTTGGACCGCTCATCGAGGTCGCGATAGGTCACGACGTCACCCGAACCCGCCATCACGACGGCGGGGTGGTCTGGACGGCGCTGGGCGATGGTGCCGGGGTACATCGCGTCACCTTCGCGCAAGAGGCACCGGTAGCGTCGGGCCGATGGACCGCGCCGCTGCTGTGTCCGCCACCTACACCTGGTTCGAAGTCAACAGTGGCTGGGCGCCGCCCGATCCCGATGAGCTGGCCGAGTGGCTCGCCGACGGCGTGTGCCGGGCCCCCGACGACTGCTCGGTCGACCCGAACGGGTGGTGCGACCACGGCCTCGCTTCGTGGAAGCTGGTGCTCGACGAAGTCGACCGTCGCTGACGGTCAGGAGCGTTCGCCGAGCAGGGAGTACGCGGAGTGCACACCGGCGGCGGCGCCCTTGGCGACCGCGTTGGCGATGAGCTGTACGCCGGGCGTGAGGTCTCCGGCGGCGTAGACGCCCGGCACGGTCGTGACACCGTCACGATCGGCCTCGACGCAACCAGCTTCGGTGAGCCGGCAGCCTATGGCGGTGGCCAGGTTGGTCTGCGGATGGTGGGCGATGCTGAAGAACGCCTTCTGGCAAGGGAGGGTCTCGCCGCCGACCAGTCGCACCTCTCGCAGCGCTCCCCTCGGACCGCAGAGCTCGGCGGCGGCGTCCTCACGAACGACCACGCCGTACTCGGCGAGGAGTTCTCGGTCGGCCGGGTTGCCTTCGAAGTGGTGCCCGTCGGTGATGACCGTGACCGAGCGCGCCCAAGTCAGGAGACCGAGCGAGAACCCGGCGATCTGGTCGCCCCATCCGAACACCACGACGTCCTCACCCTTGGCCTCGTACCCGTCGCAACCGGCGCAGTGGAACACGTCGGCCCCGTAGTGGTCGAAGAACCCGTCCACGTCGGGGAACTCGTCGTGCACGCCGGTGGCCAACACGATCCGTCGGGCGTCGACGATGCCCCACTCGCTCTCGTCGAGCGCCAACGAGAAGTGATCGCGGACCCCGGTCGCCGTCGTGACCCGTCCGGTCACGACCGAGACGGTGGGGTAGCGAAGCAGTTCCTCCCGAGCTTTGGCCCGCAGGGCGCCCGGCGCGATCGGATCGTGACCGAGGTAACCGTGAGCCTCGTCGACAGACGCGTTGCGGTACTCCTCGCTGTCGACGACGAGCACGTGGCGCCGGTATCGCCCGAGCCACGACGCCGCGCTCAGCCCGGCGGGTCCACCGCCGATGACGGCAGCGTCGAAGGTCGGTCGTTGGCCGGGCGACTCAACCGCCACAGGCGGCGTCGTGCTCCGTACAGTCGCACAGGAGGACTTGGTCGTCGCTGAGCTGCTCGAGGGTTTGAAGCAGCGTCGTCAAGAGGTGCGAAAGGGAGAGCACGGGACTCCGTGGGTGCCGGGGGTTGGTCAGTGAAAAGGTACCCGCTCGCGAAAGTTAGCAAACCCCGAAGGCGTAGCCTCGGGATGGCATGCCCTCCACCCCCCGCGTCCGCTTCTCGCCCTCGCCGACGGGCATGTTCCACGTCGGCGGCGCCCGCACGGCCCTGTTCAACTGGCTCTACGCCCGGCAGCAGGGGGGAACGTTCCTGCTGCGGATCGAAGACACCGATGCAGTGCGCAACCGCCCTGAGTGGACCGAGGGCATCTATGCCGCCATGACCTGGCTCGGACTCGACTGGGATGAGACCTACGCGCAGTCGCGCAACCTGGCCGCCCACACCGAGACCGGTCGACGGCTGCATGCCGAGGGAAAGGCGTACTACTGCGAGTGCACTCCCGAGGCGGCGCAGGCTCGCAACAAGGCCAACGGCATCAAGACACCGGGATACGACGGCCATTGCCGCGACCTCGAACTGGCTTCGGGCGATGGCCGCGCCCTGCGGTTCCGCACGCCCGATGAGGGCACGATCACCCGGGTCGACCTCATCCGCGGCACGGCCGGAGATCGACGTGTCGACGGTCGAGGACTTCGTCATCCTGCGGGGCAACGGCGCCCCGTTGTACGTGTTCGCCAACTGTCTCGACGATCTCGACGACGAGATCACCCACGTGATTCGCGGTGAGGATCATCTCTCCAACGTCGAGAAGCAGATCCTCATCGCTCGTGCGGTGGGCCGGCCCGAGCCCACGTGGGCCCATCTCCCCCTCATCGTCAACGAGAAGCGTCAGAAGCTCTCGAAGCGACGAGACAAGGTGGCGATGGAGATGTACCGCGACGACGGCATCCTTCCCGAGGCGATGGCCAACTACCTCGGCACCCTCGGCTGGTCACCCCCGGGCGACGAGGAGATCGTGCCAATGACCGCCATGGTCGAGCACTTCCACCTCGACGACGTCAACAGCGCCGGCGCCCAGTTCGACGTCAAGAAGTTGTGGGCCTTCAACGGCCACTACCTCCGCGCCCTCCCGCGACGACGAGTTCGTGGCCCGGAGCCTCGACTGGTACCGCCAGACGATCGTCGAGCCGATGGCCGACGTCATCCAAGAGCGGGGCGCGACGTTCCCCGAGACGTTGTCGATGACCGACTTCTTCTTGCACGACGCGCCGCCGATGGACGGCCCGTCGTGGGACAAGGCAATGGGCAAAGGTCCGGCCGCAGCCATCCTCGATGCTGCGATCGAGGCGTACGGCGCGACCGAGGAGTGGACGGCGATCGCCCTCCACGACCTGACCGAACGGCTGGCCCAAGACGTCGACCTGAGCCTGGGAAAGGCTCAGGCGCCGATCCGCGTCGCCGTCACCGGGCGTGCGGTGGGACCGCCGTTGTTCGAATCCCTGGTCGTGTTGGGGCGGGAGCGGACTCTCGAGCGGCTCCGGCGGGCGGTGGCCCGCCTGGCCAAGGGCTGACGCCGTGTTCATGCTGTTCCGCCTCGCCCGGCGAATCCTGAAGTTCGCCGTCCTCCTCCTCGTGATCTACCTCGTCGTCACCGTTTCGCAGGTGTGGCTGGCCTCGCGTCGCGACGGGGCGCGGCCCGCAGACGCCATCGTCGTGTTCGGCGCCGCCCAGTACAACGGCAAGCCGTCCCCCGTCCTTCGGGCCCGGCTCGACCACGCCGCCGGGCTGTACAAGGAGAAGCTGGCGTCGACGATCGTCGTGACCGGCGGGAAGCGCCCGGGCGACACCACCAACGAGGCGGGAGCATCGGCCGACTACCTGCGCCAGACCTACGGCATCCCCGACCGTTCCATCCTCCGCGAGGTGTCGAGTGAGAACTCGTGGCAGCAGATGGCGTCAGCGGCCAACGAGTTGCGCAAGCGAGGCAAGGAGCGTGTGATCCTGGTCACCGACCCGTTCCACGCCGCTCGCGTTCAGGCCATGGCCGAGGAACTCGGGCTCGACTCGACCGTGTCGCCCACCCGCACATCGCCCATCACCGGGGTCGAGGAGCTCAAGCATTTCGGACGCGAGACGGTGGCCGTGGCCGCCGGTCGCGTGGTCGGATTCCGCCGGTTGATGGGCATCGACAAGGCGGCCGAGAAGGTGCGAGACGGCGTCCAGAGCGGCTAATCTCGTGGTTCCGCATTCGGGGATGGTGTAATCGGCAACACAACTGGTTCTGGACCAGTTATTCGGGGTTCGAGTCCTCGTCCCCGAGCTTCCGGGCTCGGTTCCGATCGGTGGTCAGGTGCCTTGGGCGGCGGCGATGGCCCGCCAGACCCGCTCTGCGGTGCACGGCATGTCGATGTGTTTTACGCCCAAATGGGCCAGCGCGTCGACCACCGCGTTCTGGACCGCCGGAGTCGCTCCGATGGTCCCCGACTCGCCGATGCCCTTGGCGCCGAGCTCGTTGAGCGGCGTCGGCGTCTCGAGGTGGACGATCTCGAACGTCGGCAGCTCCTGGGTGGAGACGAAGGCATAGTCGGCGAAGTTGGCCGTCACCGGGTTGCCGTCGTCGTCGTAGCGCATCTCTTCGAGGAGGGCCTGGGCCGCACCCTGGGCCAGACCACCGTGGACCTGCCCTTCGGCGATGAGCGGGTTGAGGATCCGACCGGCGTCGTCGATGGCGATGAGGCGCTGCAGCGTGACCGTGCCGGTCTCGGTGTCGACCTCGACCACCGCGATGTGCGCTCCGGAGGGGAAGGTGGCGCCTTGGGAGTTGAACACGTGCTCGACGGACAGCGTGCCGCCGTCGGCCGCTGCGGCCTGGGCCAGTTCTCCCCAGTCCTTGGCCACCGCCGGAGTTCCGGCGACATGGAAGCGGCCAGCGTCGGCGTCGAGAACGACATCGTCGGGGTTGGCCTCGAGGAGGTCGGCGGCGAGTTGCTTGGCCCGCTCGACCATCTCCCCTGCCGCCTGGTGCATGGCGACGCCGCCCACCTGGAGAGAGCGTGATCCTCCGGTCATGCCTCCCTGGGGCACGACGTCGGTGTCGCCGTGGATGACGTCGATCTTGTCCATCGGGATCCCGGTCCGGTCGCTGATCAACATGGCCCACGACGTGACGTGGCCCTGGCCGTGAGGCGAGGTGCCGGTGCGGGCCAAGACGCTGCCGTCGGGTCGGATCTCGATGGCGCCGTACTCCTGGCTCGGACCGCCTCCGGTGATCTCGACGTAGACGGCGATGCCGATGCCGAGGGCGAGCGGGTCGCCGGCGTCGCGGCGGCGCTGTTGTTCGGCGCGGAGGTCGTCGTAGCCGGCGGCTTCGATGGCGAGGTCGAGGGCGCCCGAGTAGTTGCCGCTGTCGTAGGTGGTGCCCATCTTGGTCTTGTAGGGGAAGACGTCGTTGGGGATGAAGTTGCGGCGCCGCACCTCGGCCGGGTCCATGCCGATCTCGGCGGCGAACATGTCGACGGCCCGTTCGACGGCGGCGGCCGCCTCGGGACGGCCCGCTCCGCGATAGGCAACGGTGGGGGTGGTGTTGGTGACCACCGAGGAAGATTGAAACTCGGCGTCGGGAATGGCGTAGACGCCGGTCATCATGGTGCGGGTCATGAAGGGCAGGACGGCCCCCATGCGTGGATAGGCGCCGCTGTCTTGGAGCACGTGCACCCGATAGGCCTTGATGGTGCCGTCGCGATCGCCTCCGATCTCGACGTCCTGCACCTGGCCGCGACCGTGACCGAGGTTGAGCATGCTCTCGGTCCGGGTCTCGACCCACTTGACCGGCCGACCGATCTTCTTGGCCAGCCACCCCATGAGGAGTTCCTCGGGATAGATGGCGCCCTTGGCCCCGAACCCGCCGCCGACATCCGGCGAGATCACGCGGACCTGGTCCTTTTCGAGGCCGTAGATCTTGGCCAGGCTATCGCGCACGCCGTGCGGCCCCTGGGTGCTGGCCCAGTGGGTGAGACGGCCGTCGACGGTCCACAGGCCCGCCGCGGCGCGCACCTCGAGTGGGCACGGTGCCACTCGCTGGTTGACGATGCGCTGGCGGACGACGACCTCGCAGTCGCCGAACTCGGCCGGCTTGCGGCCCGGTATCTCGAAACTCACGTTGGTCTCCGCCGCCGGGTGCACGAGAACGTCGTTCTCGGCCGCCCGCTCGGGGTCGACCACCACGGGCAGCGGGTCGTAGTCGACGAACACCATTTCGGCCGCGTCGATGCCCTGGGCGCGAGTGTCGCTCACGATCACGGCCACCGCCTCGCCGACGAAGCGGACCCGATCGATGGCCAGCCACGGCCGGACCATGGCGGCGTTGAGCATCCCCATGTCGCTCGGGAAGTCGCCGAGGTCGGCCTTGATGTCGGGACCGGTGAACACGGCCAACACACCGGGGGCGTTGCGGGCATCGGCGACATCGATGCTCAAGATGTTGGCCGAGGCCATCGTGGACCGGACGTAGGTCACCGCGGCGGCACCGACGAGCTCCATACGGACGTCGTCCACGTAGACACCACCAGTGGTGAGGAACTTGGGGTCTTCCTTGCGCATGACCCGGTTGCCCAGGATGCTCGTGCTCTTGGTGTCGCTCACACTGTGTCCTGTCGGTAGTGGAGGAGGCGGCCGGCGCCGGCTCCGGTGTGTCGGCCGTGGTCGACCGTGATGGCGCCATTGACGAGCACCCAGTCGATGCCCTCGGGTTCCTGTTTGGGATCGTCGTAGGTGGCGGTGTCGACGACGGTGTCGGGGTCGAACACCACGAGGTCTGCGTGTTGGCCTTCGGCGATCCGGCCCCGGTTGGTCAGCCCGAAGCGGTCGCACGAGAGGCTGGTCATCCGCCGGACGGCCTCTTCGAGCGACAGCACGCCCCGGGTGCGGACGTATTCGCCGAGCACCCTCGGATAGGTGCCGAAGAGGCGGGGGTGGGGCTGGCCCTTGAGGTCGGGGATGCCGTCGCTGCCCACCATCATCAGCGGGTGGCGGAGGTTGGTCTCGATGTCGGCCTCGTCGATGATGAAGTGGATGCAGAGCGTCCGCTCACCCTTCTCGGCGGTGAGGATCTTGCGGACGAGGTCGTCGAGCGCGATGCCTTCGGACGTGGCGATGTCGACGAGCATCTTCCCCTCGTACTCGGGGAAGGCCGGGCAACTGGCCAGCCGGATCACCTCGGCCAGCGAGATGCTGATGCGGTCGAGGTTGAAGTACTCGATCATGCGGCCGCTGCCCGCGGTGTAGGGGTAGACGTCGAGGGTGACGTCGGCGCCGGCGGCGTTGGACCGGTCGACGAGGGCGAGGCTCTCGGCGACCTTGCCCCAGTTGGGCTGGCCGGCCGCCTTGTGGTGGGAGATGTGCACCGCGCACCCGCTGCGCCGGCCGACCTCGATGGCCTCCTCGACCGCTTCGAGCAACCGGTCGGCCTCGTTGCGCATATGGGTGGCGTACAGCCCTCCGGCGGCGCCGGCCGGCTCGGCCAGGGTGGCCACCTCGTCGGTGTCGCTGAACCGGCCGGGTACGTAGATCAGTCCGGTCGAGAACCCGCACGCTCCCTCGGCCATGGCCGCTTCGACGAAGCCGCGCATCTCGGCCAGTTCGCCGTCGGTCGGCGCCCGCTTCTCGGTGCCCATCACCAACTGACGCATGGTGTTGTGCCCGATGAGGGCGATCGAGTTGGCCGCCGGACGCTTGGCGTTGACCGCCTCCCGGAACCCGTCGAGCCCGGTCCACTCCCCACCCATCCGTCCGAGGAGGCCGCCGGGGGAAGCCTGGCCGGGCCGGTTGGGGATGGCGCTCGACCCGCAGTTGCCCACCACCAGGCTGGTCACACCCTGGGCCACCTTGAACTCGAGGCCGGGGTGGGCCAGCAAGGCGCCGTCGTCGTGGGTGTGGGTGTCGACGAAACCGGGGCTCACGACGTGGCCCGCGGCATCGATGGTGACCGTGTTCGCACCGGCGGCGCCGACGTCGCCGACGGCGGTGATACGCCCGTCGGTCACCTCGACGTCACCATCGAAACCGGGAGCTCCGGTGCCGTCGAGGATACGGGCATTTCTGATCACGAGGTCGGCCGGCACTCGTCGGACAATAACGTTCGCACCATGCATGACGTCGTCGTGATCGGTGCGGGTTCGGCTGGAGCGGTGATCGCGGCGAGGGCCAGCGAGCACCCCGACCTCGACGTGGTGTTGCTGGAGGCGGGTCCGGACTATGCCTCCACGGCCGACACCCCGTTCGATCTGGTCAACTCCAATGACAACTCCTATGTCGATCACGACTGGGGGTACCGCTACACACCGACGGCCGGCGGGCGGGCCACCGCCTTTCCCAGGGGGCGGGTGACTGGCGGCTCGTCGGCGGTCAACACGGCCATCGCCCTGCGGGGAGTCCCCGAAGATTACGACCACTGGGCCGCGCTCGGCAACGACGAGTGGGCGTTCGACAAGGTGTTGCCCGCGTTCAATCGACTCGAGCGCGACCTCGATTTCGGCCACGAGCCCTGGCACGGCGACGCCGGCCCCATCACGATCCGGCGGTATCGCGACGACGAGATGACGCTGCCCCAGGCCGCCTTCCTGGCCGCAGCCGAATCGCTCGGCTATCCGTCGTGCCCCGATGCCAACGCGCCGACCTCGACGGGCGCCGGACCGCACCCGATGAACAAGGCGGGCCGGGTGCGGGTCTCGACGGCCATCGGCTATCTCGCCGCGGCGCGGGTCCGGCCGAACCTCACCATCAGGGCCAATGCTCCCGTGGCGCGCTTGGTGGTGGAGAACGGTCGGGTCGTGGCCGCCGAACTCGACGACGGCACACGGGTGGAGGGCAAGGTCTTCGTGCTCTCGGCCGGGGCCATCGCGTCGCCGTGGCTGTTGTTGCGTTCGGGTCTCGACGTGCCGGGAGTGGGCGAGAACCTGGCCGACCACCCGGCGTCGATGGTGGTCTGCGAGGTGCGTGATGGCGTCGAGATCGACACCGACGGCCCGTTGATGCAGACGATCCTCCGCTACACGTCTTCGATCGACGGCGGGTCGATGCGCAACGACCTCCAGATCGAGCAGATGTCGTTCCTCGGGCGCCGGGGCGCTCCGGCCGGTTTCGGTCTGGCGGCGGTCGTCGAGGCGACGTACGCGGCGGGGTTCGGTCCGGTTGGCCAAGGACGGTGTCGGCGTCGAGATCGACGCCAACCTGGCCGGCGACGATCGCGACCTCGACCGATTGGCCGAGGCGATGATGGACACGATCCGCTTCGTCGAGACCGGGCCGCTGGCCGACCTCATCTCGGCCGTCACCTTCCCCCGGTTGCCCATCGACCGCGACACGGTGCGGGAGTTGGTCCGCACCCGCTGCGGGTCGGGCTACCACCCGTGCGGAACGGTGCGCATGGGGCCGGCCGACGACCCGTCGGCCGTGGTCGATCAATACGGGCGCTCACGCTCGATCGACGGACTGGTCGTGGCCGACGCGTCGATCCTGCCGTCCGTTCCCCGGGCCAATACCAACCTGACCTGCATCATGGTCGGCGAGATGGTGGGGGAGTGGCTGCGGACGTCGCCCTCCCGCTACGGCCTCTGAAAAAGGGATGCGGCTGCGACCGCGAGCGGGCAGACTGCGGCTTCCGACGACGTGAAGGAGGAGTGTCCGATGACCACAGACCGACGCTTTACCTCCCGCCCGTCGCCCGCCGCCGCCTGAACCTGCGACTGCGCTTCGCCCGGGAGATCTCGCCCACTCCCGAACGAAGGAGGCGCGATGCCTGCGCCGCAACACCTGATCCTCGATCCCGAGGACTACGTCGACCACGACCTCGGTCCGCTCAAGACCGGCAAAGAGGCGGAGGTCTTCGTCGTCGAACGAATCGCCGACGACGGCCGAAGTTGCCTGCTCGCCCACAAGCGCTATCGACCGCGGCGGGTCTCAGCGAAGGGAGAGCTCGAGGCCCTCGGCTTCCAGCGCTCGTCCACGTTCGTGAACGACGCCGCGTACCGGGAGGGCCGGACCGTCGGCAATACCCGTGACCGTCGGGCCATCGCCCGCCGGTCCCGGCATGGTCGCGAAGTGCTCGGCCGAGGCTGGGTGGAGCGGGAGTTCGACGTCCTGGAGCGCCTCGCCGACGCCGGCGTGCGCGTGCCGTTCCCAGTCGAGCGGACGGCCGACGGCATCCTCATGGAGTACCTCGGGGATCTCGACTCGGCCGCGCCCCGGCTCGTGTCGGCCGGCCTCGACCGAACCCAAGCGGCTGCGGCGGCGTCGATGCTCGTGGAAGACCTCGGCCGGATGTTGAACGTCGGCATCGTCCACGCCGACCTGTCCGTCTACAACCTGTTGTGGTGGCGTGATCGAGTGTGGGTGATCGATCTCCCCCAGGCCGTCGACCTTTCCTCCAACACGGGCGCCCTCGATCTGTTGCAGCGGGACTTGGACAACGTCGCCCCCTGGTTCGTCCGCCGAGGCGTCGACTTCGATGCGAACGCCATCTTCGTCGACCTCTTGCCGTTCGCCCTAGGATGACCTGGGCCGCCATCGGCTCTGGTAGCTTGACGACCCGCAGCACGGCCCCATCGTCTAGTGGCCTAGGACACCACCCTCTCAAGGTGGCGGCACGGGTTCGAATCCCGTTGGGGCTGCGAACAAAACCGCAGGTCGCACGGGGTGCGGCTCTCGGCGGTTGCCTCAAATCCCCCTCTTGGGGAACAATTTGGGGAACAAATTCGTCGAGCCCGCGAATTCGTCTTTCTGGTGTGTTCGGGCTTCCTCTGATGTCTTCTCGTCAGGAGGAAGCCTCCGTGGCTCAACAACCCCGCCGATACCGCCGCAAGCCGTTCGCCGCGTTTGAGAACGGCACCCGCATTTACGCTCCGAGCCCGTCAGAAGACTGCTACCGAGTCTCCGCGACGGATGCGACAGGGAAACGGTTCTCCTACAAGTTCGCCACCGAAGATGACGCACGGGCGAAAGCCCGTGAGCTGGAGGCGTTTCTCGCCAGCCGCACCCCGATCTACGGCGGACGGGCGGGCGACCGAACCGTAGGCGTCCTCGCCAGCTTGTACGTCGAGCACTTGGAGGGACGCTCGATCCGATACCGCGAGCGTCAGGACGGGCTACTCCGCTGCTGGATCCTCCCAACGCTCGCAGACGTGAGCATCAGTGAGTGGACGCCAGCCATGTCGGAGGAGGTGCTCGCCAAGGCGAGACAGAGGCTCGCTCCGCAAACGGTCCAAGGACTCGGTTCGTGTATGCGTTCCTTGGTGACGTTCGCCCACAAGAGCCGCTGGCTGCCTCGCCAAGTCGATCCGATGTGGTCGGTCTCGTATTCCGCCAGGGCGGAGTACCAGGGGCAGGCGCCCCTGTTCGTCCCTCGCGAGTTGCTACCGAACGACCAACAGTGCGCCGCCCTCTTTGACGCGATGGCCGAACTCGGTGAACCGACTTGGGCCCTTGCCATGCGGCTAAAGCACCGATCGGGACTGCGGTGGGGTGAGCTGATCGCCCTCCGGCCGCGCGACGTCGAGTTCGCCCCGGGGCGTGTCCTCCGCGTAACGAGAGCGGTGGAACAGTCCCGACGAGGCAGAACCATCAAGACAACGAAGAACACACAGAAGCGCTCATCGATCTTCCCTGCGAGCCTCACCAGCGAGTTGGGCCAGCACGTCGCGAGGACGCGCGACCGCGACGGTGACGAAGCCCTGTTGTTCACGCGCCGGGACGGCGAACTCGCGGAGCGCTCGGAGTTTCTTCGATTGTGGACCCGTGCCGCGAAAGCTGCCGGATGGGCGGTCCAATCAGGAAAGAAGGCTGAGTGGCACCCGCATGACCTCAGACACGTGGCTGCTTGCTGGATGTTGTTCGATGTGAGGCTGGACCCCGCCGTCGTGAGCCGGATGCTTGGGCACGCGAACCCAGCTTTCACTCTGTCGCGCTACGTCGGCGTGCGCTCCGGTGCCGACGCCGCAACCAACGACCTCACCGAGGCGTGGTGAATCGGATGCCCAGTCATGGACGATCGGCGACGATCACGGATTCAATCCATCCTTGGATCGTCGGTCGGCGGGTAAGGCGACGAACGCGAAACCGTCCGAAGGTTCCCCGGGAAGAGGCTGCAGCGGAAAGTTCATTCCGATGATCGCTCGGGATATTGAGGCGGTCGTGGTGACACGGACTGAGCGTCTCGCATCGGCCCTCCGGGGCGATGCCCCATAACGTCAACGAACGTCGATAGCTCGCCTCGACCACGGCGAAGAACGGCACTTCGGCGCTACGGCCGTCGCCGGAAGGATTCGCACTCAGTGAGGAGCGCGCCCGTAACAGCAGCCCGTTCGTCATCGCTCATATCTTCGCCGTCGACCACGATCCGGAACCTGCCCTTCTGAGCATCAGCCAACCGACGCCATCTCGGGTCAAGGTCAGCCGCCCGGGTTGCATCTGCGGTCTCCCGCCGCTGTCGAGCGTGATCTTGAGCCATTGTTTCTCGCTCCGGAATGTCAGCAAGGCCAACCACCGCCGCACATGACCGACGTGCATAGTCGACTGCGGTCAGTGCATGCTCGTCACCCCCACACGCGCCGATCACTCCGACGAACACTGCGGCCACGAACCAACCGGCGACGGCGCCTCGGGCCATTCGCACCGTCCGTCCATCGTCACTTTGGCTCACCGGACCATTGTCGTCTCCCCCCAGCGACGAATGCCGGATCGGAACGCACTCTGCACGCCGCATATCGCGCCGGCCGGCGACGGCGTTCCGGATCTCCTCCCAACCCCTCGGGCGAGGGCGAGTCGCCGCGGATAGGAGGCACTCCTCGTCGACAACTCGAAGTGTGTGGCTCGACCGGCCCTTCGGAGGCAGGGGCGGCGGTGGCCGGCGAGCCGCTGTAACGGGGCGACTCGTCTGGGGAATCCCATCCTGAGCCACCACTGGGGTCCGAAGGCATCCCTCGACTCGCTGGTGTGGTGCCTGGCGCCCACGCGATGCTGGATTTGTGGATTGGGGACACGACCACGACGCGGCCCCGGCCCGTCACTTGTGTAGTGCCGCTGCTCCAGCCGGCTTCGCTCGCCTTCGTCGGTCTCACGGTCCTCGGGGTCGCTTGCCAGTCGCTTGGTGGGTCGGTTGTCACGCCGCCCTTAGATGTGGTCGATCGCTTCGGCGCCAGGCTCGTCGACATCGCAGCAGGCGAAGCCTGGCGGCTGTTGACGGCGCCGTTCGTTTCCACGCGGGCGGGCCTCACGCGCTGACTTAAACGTTGCTGGCGCCCTCTTGGTCGTGTGGCCGCTCGAACGCCGATCCGGCACCAGAACCGCCATGGTTGTGCTCGTCACATCCGCCGCAGGCGCGTTCGCTGCCGGCGTGTGGGGACACGGACCTCATTGGCTGGCGGCCGGGGGATCGGGTCTCGTCCTCGGGTGTGCAGGGTTCTTGACTGCATGCTGGTCGACGACAGATCGACACGGCCGCGTGGGTGTGTGTCTCGTCCTCGGGTCGACCTTCGTTCTGCCGGGAGTCGCCGGAGCTCTCGGATACACCCCCAGCGGAAGCCTGCCGGCGCATGCTGGCGGCCTCGCTGGCCGGCCTGGTCGTCGGCTTTGCTTCCGCCACAGACTTGCGCTCGCCGCCGGTCTTGCGGTGACGTGCATCGCAGTGCTCGGGACGCTGCCAAGGCTCATGCCGCTCCTGCCGGAACCGGCCGTCGTTCTGCCGTGCGACGATCGATCAACGAGCTCGCACGCGCCTTGGCACCGAGACCCGTCTGTGTTCAGAAGCGACAGTGACCAGTTCTCCGTGAGGGGAATCCGACCGAGTGGAGAACCAGGGGTGGACTACGCCTTCTCGCCGGAGCGGAGAGGCCGGATGCCGTGGTACGGCTACAGCGGTGCGGTCTACGAGGTGATTGACCGCGATGGTGGGTGTGTGATGCGTGTCAGAGCGACCCGTGCGACGTCGACCGTCCGCATCACGACAGCTCGACGATCGACCAGTCCGACGGGAGCTGCTGGCAGGCGCATCGCCTCGACATCAACCGATTCGGCGTTTGCTTTCCCTGCATTGTACCTGAAGGTGTCCCAACGTGCGCAGTCGCAGTCGCCGGGTTTGTAGTCCCGATGGCCGACAGCCGGACGATGGGCGCGTTAACTCGAGTTGGCTGCCGGCATCCGTTCGGGTAGAAACGGAATGTGGCGATCGCCTTGTACACAGGGTCGTTCGATCCCATCCATGCCGGACATGTCGCGCGAGTCGCACAGGCCGCTCGGTTGTTCGACGAGGTTGTCGTTGCAGTTCTGGGTAACCCGGCCAAGGCAGGTCTCTTCACCAAGCGCGAACGTGCCGAGCTGGTGTCCGCGTGTTGCCACGCTGCCGAACGTGCGGGTCATCAGCCACGAAGGCATGGCCGTCGACGTAGCCGCCGCGGTCGATGCCACGTGCATCGTCCGCTCGGCCCACAAGGAGCGCGGGTCCGAGTTCGACATGGCCGCCATGAACTACGCCTTGTCTGCAATCCCGACCGTGTTTTTGGATCCCAACGAGGAGACGAACTGGGTGTCATCGACTCTTGTACGAGCAGCGGCGGCCGACGGTTCCTTGGCGTTGCTCGGCTCCGCAGTTCCGGCACCAGTGGTCGAGGCCCTCAGTCGCCGACAAGATCGTGGTCGAGGAGTCTTGAGGTGATCGTTGTCGGCCTCACGGGAGGCATTGGAGCAGGAAAATCGACGCTCGCCGGCCTGCTCGCCGAGCGAGGAGCCGAGATCGTCGATGTAGACGCAATAGGTCGAGGGGTCATTGCCGAGGAGGGTCCCGGAGCTGCGGGAGTGCTGGCGCGTCTTCGGCACCTTGGATCGGCGTCGGCTGGCGGCTCAAGTGTTCTCCGACCCAGAAGGCTCGCGCCGACCTGGAAGCCATCAGCTGGCCCTTGATCGAGGCTGAACTACGGAGGCGGGTCGCCGCTTCCACCGCAGAAGTCGTCGTACTCGACATGGCGGTGCTTGGGCAGGGCCTTGGCAGAGGGATCTACGGACCAGTCGTCACGGTCGAAGCCAACGACGGACGCCGGCTAAGTCGTTTGGTCGCCCGAGGGCTGGCCGTTGAGGACGCACGCGCAACGGGTGGCTGCGCAGCTCACCGAGGAGGCCAGACGAGCCATCGCTGATGCGGTTGTTCTCAATGAGGGTGACATTATGACCTCGCACGCGAGCAGAGCGCGTGCTGTCGATCATCGTTGGACTTCAGCGCTCCCAACAAGCCGATTAGTGGCGGCGCCTTGTTCCCGAAGGCCGGCTCGGTGGCCTTAGCCAGCACCGTCATAGGCCGCTGCAGTGAGGGGCTTCCAAAAACAAGGGCGCGCTCGGCGATCGTGGGCAATGCTTTCGGTTATGGCAATGGTGATGGTCTTCCGTGTCCGAGCGAGGCGGCACGGTGGGGGTGGCACCAGCTCGATAAGCGTTGGGCCCGCCGCCTGGTCGATGAGGCAGGTATCCGTCGTGGCGATCTCGTTGTCGATGTCGGAGCTGGCGCGGGCGTCATCACCCAAGAGTTGGTCTGCGAGGCGCTGCAGGTTGTTGCCGTGGGGAGCTCCACCCCCGACGGGCCGCACCGCTGAGGGAGCGCTTCGCTGGACAGTCAGTGACCGTGGTCCAGGCCGACGCTTCCGCTCTGCGCCTTCCGGGTCGTCCGTTCAAGGTGGTGGCCAACCCACCGTCGCTATCATGACCTCCCTACTCCGCCAAGCTCACGAACCCTCGAAGCCGACTTGAGCGGGCGGTCATCGTGCTCCCAACGTGGGCGGTGATCCGTTGGGCGTCGGGGCGGGGCGTCGAGGGGATCACCTCGAAAAAGATGTTTTCGATCCGACGTGGGCGTCCGACTTCCCGACGGCGATTTACTCCGGCTCCACCGGGCGCCACCAGCACAGTGACCATCATCGGGCGAGGAGACCGTGGCCTGTCCGCTGATACACAACCCAGTGCTTCCAACCTACACGCCGACCCCGCACGCGGAAGAGGTTCGAAGGCACGAGGATTCGACCGTCATGTAAAGGCTCGCTGCGAGCGAGGCTCGTCTTACAGAGGCAGCCCTTCGCTATTTCTTCCCCCCGCCAGCCATCGGCCCTTATGTGGCATGCCCCAACGGCTCCTGCGAGATCACTCGTGCTGGTGGTCCCGATGGCGTCCATCGCGACGAGAGGACGGCGCTGTGGAGAGGTACTACGCGTTCTACGTGGATGTCGTTGACGCTGCCTATTGCTCTCGAAGTCGGGGAACGAGCGGCTCGGCGGAGGGAAGGCGTCCGTCCGCAAGTGGAGTGAGCGCACTCGCCAATCGTGTCGCGAGGGCTGGTGTCAGCGGACCGAGCATCTGGGCGATCCGACGCAGCGCGCGTAGGGCGGCCGCGAGCGATTCGTCCAGTTGGTCTGCCGCGTCGGCGTCGCCGGCATGTTCCGCTTTCGCAAGCAGCCATGGTGCCGATTCCTCCAGCCGCCGATTGGCCTCAGCGACGGCGGTGTTGACGAAAGAACCGATGGCTCGAAGGTCGAAGTCATCGAGGTAGGCCGCGATCTCGCTGGGGAAATGTTCTGCTTCGCTTGCTGGGGGTCGTCCATCACGGAAGCGGTGGACCATCGTCACAACCCGCGTGGCGAGATTGCCGACGCCGTTCGCGAGGTCGGCGTCATGCCGCTCCACCAGGCGTTGGTCGGTGTAGTCCGCATCGGCGGCCCGGGGGACGTCGCTCAATAGCCACCACCGCAGCGCGTCGGTGCCGAAGCGCGCTGCGACGTCTACCGGGTCGACCACGTTGCCGGTCGACTTCGAGAGTTTGCGTCCATTCGCGGTCAAGTACGGGTGAACGAAGATCGTGGTGGGTAGCGGCTGGCCGGCTGAGAGGAGTAGCGCCGGCCAGTACACGGCGTGGAACCGAAGGATGCCCTTCCCGATGACGTGAATGCGGTCGTCGGCGTCGTGCCACCAGTGCTCGTACCGCTGGCGGTCGCCGGCGAAGTCGAGCGCACTGATGTAGTTGGCGAGGGCATCCCACCACACGTAGACGACTTGGGACGGGTCACCGGGAACGGGAAGCCCCCATCCGTGGGCACGTTCCTGCGAACGGGACACGCTGATGTCGGAGAGCCCACCACGCACGAATGAGAGCACCTCGTTGGCGTAGACCCGC
>CAVVPZ010000007.1:0-61430 GCA_963750255.1 uncultured Actinomycetes bacterium
CACGCTCGGCATCACGAAGCTGGTGGAGCCGTAGGCGTAGTCGAGCACCACCTTGAAATTGGCGGCTCGGATGGCCTCGCCGTCGACGCTTTTCATGAGCGCGGCCGTGTAGTACTCGAGGGCCCGCGGCGGGAAGCCGAGATCGCCGATCTCGCCCGCGAACGCGCGACGGAAATCCTCCCGGTAGTAGAGGCGCTCGATCTTGCGCTGCGTGGCCTCGTCGATGTCGATGCCTTGTCGGTCGAAAAACCGGATCAGGACCGACTGGGGGTCGTTGGGGTCGAGGCGCACGGTGATGCCGCCGGAGCTGCGCTCGGTCCTCACTTGGAATCGGGTGACCGGCACGGGAGCGACCTCGAGGTCGTCCACGTTGACGCCGGCCGCGTTGAGCCCGACCATCACCGCCCGCTTGAGGGTGCGGGCGGCGCGGCTCGAGTCTCGGGATGTCGTCACCGTCGAACCCTTCTTGAGGGTGGTGGCGTACGCCATCGCCACCCGCAACGCGAGCTCGGGGCTGATGTCGACGTTGGCGAGCCCGCTGACGCCGTCGCGGCCGAAAAGGTGGCGGGCGCCGCACGACTCCCACACGATCGACGAGTTGATGACGGCGTTGGCCTCGACCGTCTTGAACGGATACACCTTGACGGACTGATTGATCACGGCGTGCTCTCCGACGAAGCACTCGTCGCCCAGCACCACGCCCTCTTCGCAGCGGGCGCCCTTGCGGAGGTCGCTGGAGCGGCCGACGACCGCTCCTCGGAGACGCACGCCGGCGTCGAGGTAGGCGTTGTCGTGGACGATGGCCCGCTCGAGATACGCGTCGGCGCCGACCATGACGTTGCTGCCGAGCACCGTGTACTCGCGGATGTGGGCGCCAGCCTGGATCTTGCAGTAGTCGCCGATGACGGCCGGGCCTTCGATCTTGGCGTCGGGATCGACGTCGGAACCCTCGCCGAGCCATACACCCTGGCCGACCTCGAAGCCCTTGATACCGAGTTCGACCTTGCGGTCGAGGATGTCCTGGTGCGCCTTGACGTAGGCGTCGAGGTTGCCGACGTCCTCCCAATAGCCCTCGGCGATGTAGCCGAAGAGCGGCTTGCCCTCGTCGAGCAGTTTGGGAAACACCTCGCTCGAGAAGTCGACCGGCTTGTCGGCCTCGATGTAATCGAAGATCTCTGGCTCGAGCACGTAGATGCCGGTGTTGATGGTGTCGCTGAACACCTGCCCCCAGGTCGGCTTCTCGAGGAATCGTTCGATGGAGCCGTCGTCCCGGGTGATGACGATGCCGAACTCGAGCGGGTTCTCCATCGACTTCAGGCCGATCGTGGCCATCGCACCCCGCTCCTCGTGGAAGTTCACGATGGCCGAAAGGTCGATGTCGGTGAGGACGTCGCCCGAGATGACGAGGAAGCGCTCGTCCTTGAGTTCGGCCATGGCGTTGCGCACCGAGCCAGCGGTCCCGAGCGGGGTCTCCTCGGTGGCGTAGACCATGCGGACACCGAATTCGGACCCGTCGCCGAAGTAGTTGCGAATGGTGTTGGCCAGGAAGGCGACGGTGACGACGATGTCGTCGAAGCCGTGTTCCTTCAACAGTTCGACGATGTGTTCCATCATCGGCCGGTTGGCGATCGGCATCATTGGCTTGGGTTGGTTGGAGGTCAACGGGCGCAGTCGAGTTCCCTCGCCGCCCGCCATGATCACGGCCTTCACGTCGAGGTGCCTACCCGGCCTCGACGGGCCTCACGCCCCGAGCGAAGCGCAAGTGCGGCCAGTGGCACGTAAAGCGCGAGTGCGTACCAGCTGAGAAGGATGCCGGGGACGGCGAACACCCATCCCAATGTCGTGGCCGTCGATCGCCAACTCAACTGGTCGTCGCCGCCGGCGAGGAAGAAGGGAAACGCGAACAGATTGCAGAACGTGCCCGCCTTACCAAACCAGGTGACGTCGATGCGCTTGGCGCCGAGGGCGGCGAGTCCGACCGTGGCCAACGAGATGAGCACCTCGCGGGTCAACACGAGCACAGCCACGATCACCGGCACCGACCCCGTGACGAGGATGCACCCGATGCCGACGAACAACAGCAACCTGTCGGCCACCGGGTCGAGGACCTTGCCCAGATTCGACACCTGGTGGTAGCGCCGAGCGATGAACCCGTCAACCCAGTCGGTGGCGCCGAGGGCGCCGAGCAACCACGCCGCGGCGTACTCGTTCTGGCGGGCGAAAAGGAGCCAGACGAAGATCGGAAGGCACGCCAGGCGGATGAAGGTGATGACGTTGGGCGCAGTCCAGATGCGGGCCTCGCCCTCGACGTCCTCGACCTCGGTCATAGCCGGATGCTAACCATCCCCCACCCGTGACTGGCGGTTTGGGACACTTCGCCGGTGGATCTGCGGGCCCGACTCGACGGGTATGAGGTGACGGCGCTTCCTGGAGGACGCGCTCGTCTGCGGTTGGTGTGGTCAGAGCCCCCGCCCGACGGAGTTGTGACCCCAGAGGCTGACGTTGTCGTCCCCCGCCGGCGTCCTCTCGCCATCCTCGACGACTACCGCATCACTCGCATTCCCGGTCGCGCCGCGTCCTGACGGCGGCTCTGTCTGTGGTGTGACAAGAGCGACGTTGTGGAACCGCCCCAATAGCGTTACCGTCGGTAACACGCTCCGCTCGGCGGGGCGCGTCTACTGGGGGATCCATGGGGAACGCAACGCAGCCGACGACGGACACCGCACCGACTCGATGGTTGTCCGGCATCGATGGCCTGCCCGAGGCCGCTCACGCCTGGCGGTTGGAACTGGCCCCGGTGCGCGCCGCCATCCCGGGTCGAGTCGAGGCGCTTTTCGGACCCGGCCACGGACTGGCTCGGGCCGCTCGCACCCTCAGGGTCGTTTGGGTGTTGCTGGGCCGGATCCTGTGGCTCGGCACCGCTGACCTCGCCCGGGCGACCACCGGCCGGCGGCCGCTCTCGGTTTCTGCCGCCATCAGGCTGCGCCACGCCTTCGAACGACTCGGCCCTTCGTATCTGAAGTTGGGCCAGTTCATCGCCTCGGGGCGAGGCCTCTTTCCCGACGTCGTCGTCGACGCGTTCGCTGACTGCCGCGACCGGTGCCCGACAGTGCCGTGGCGCTCCATCCAACGGGTGCTCGAAGCCGAACTCGGCCCTCTGGCATCAGTGTTCGCCGACATCGACCACCGGCCGCTGGCCGCTGCATCCATCGCCCAGGTCCACACCGCTCACCTTCTCGATGGCACCGCGGTCGTCGTCAAGATCCAACGCCCTGGCATCGAGGACGAAGTCGAGTCGCACCTCCGGACGATGCCGCCACTGGCGCGGCTTCTCGGCCGCCTCTTTCCCAAGGCGCCGGTAGCCGACCCGGTGGCGGTGGTGCGGGTGTTCGCCACGACGATCCTGCAGGAGCTCGACTTCCGCCTCGAGGCCGAGAACATGGTCGACATCGGCTGCGACCTCGCCACCGCCGGCGTCGATGAGGTCGTCGTTCCTCGCCCGTATCCCGCGTTGGTCACGCCCCGGGTGTTGGTGATGGAACGACTCGAGGGCACGCACTTCGACGACTTGGCCGCCATGCAGGCGGCGGGAGTCGACACCGCCGGCCTCCTTCTCGCCGGGGTCCGGTCGCTGGTCGAGGGCGCCACCGTGTTCGGACGGTTCCACGGAGACCTCCATGCCGGCAACACGATCTGTCTGCCAGGCGGGAGGTTCGGGCTTGTCGACTTCGGCATCTGTGCCCGGCTCGACGACGGCGAGCGAGCGGGCCTCCGCCATCTCCTCATCGGCATCGCCACCCGCGATGTCGCCTCCCAACTCCGCGGCCTCGACGCCATGGGTGCCATTCCCGAGGAGACGGATCGACGCGAGCTGCTGGCCCGCCTGACACTGGGGGCTGATCGGGCCGAGACCCTCTCGGTCGACGACCTCCGTGACGGCGCTCCCGAGGTGATGTCGGTGTTCGTCGAGCATCGCCTTTCGCTTCCGGCGGCGCTCGTCCTGTTCTTCAAAGACGTCCTCTACCTCAACGGATCGACCCGCCTGCTCGCCCCGGGACTCGACCTGCTCTCGGCGTTTTCCGGGCTCAACGAACACTTCGCGTCCAAGTACGGCCGTGCCGCCCTCGACGACCGAGCGCCCGACGTGTTCGACGCCCCCCTCACGGGCGAGGAGCAAGAGCGCTACGCCCCGGTCCCGGTCGCGCCGCTCCCGCATCCCGAGCCCCCGACCGTCCGAAGCGTGCTCGCGCGATTCGGCCCCGAGTTGCTCTTCTCTGCCCTGATCCCGATGGTCATCTTCTCCGGACTCGACGCGGCGTCCGGTCTCTCCGCCGCCATCCTGGGAACGACGGCGTGGACGATCGGGCTCATCGTCACTCGGCGGTTGCGCGGACGACGCGGTGGCGCGGTCGTCTGGGTCACCCTCGCGTTCGTGTTGGTCCGTGGCGCCAGCGGCCTGCTCACCGGCTCGGGATTGGTGTACTTCGGCCCCGACATCGCCAACAACTTCGTCATCGGGCCCTTGCTGCTCTTGAGCGTCGCGCTCCGGCGGCCGGCCGTGGGTTTGGCTGCCACCGCGCTTCTATCCCTTCCCGCCCGACGTCCGCCGCCACCCAGTCTTCCTGCGGGTGTTCACCCAGCTAACCCTGGCCTGGGCCGCCTTCCAGATCGGTATGGGTGCCCTGCAGGTCTGGCTGGTGCTCAACGTTTCCCCGGGCACGTTCCTGTTGGTGAAGCGGGCCATCAGTCTGCCGATCACACTCGCCCTGTTCGTCGTGTGCCTGCGCTATCCGCGGCGCGTCTTCCAGAGCGACCCTGAGTTGTCCGTCCGCCTCGCTCCACCCGAGTCCCTGCTCACCCCCACTCCGGAGATCGTCTCGTGACCACCATCCCTGCGCAACGCCAGCCCGGGTCCGCGCCGCTCGGCTTCGACGCAAGCGACCCCGCGTTCATCCGTAACCCCTATCTGCGATACCAGGAGCTGCGCGACGCGCCCGACCTTCATCGCTCCAACGAGGGGCTGTGGATCCTGACCCGCCACGCCGATGTCCTCGCCGCCCTCCGCGACCCTCGGCTGTCGAGCAACCCGCGCCACGTCGACCCGGCTCGCCGTCCCCAAAGCGGCGGCAATCTCCTGGCGATGGCCGACGACACCATTTCTCTGATGCTCACCGCCGACGCACCCGACCACACTCGGCTCCGGCGTCTGGCCAACAAGGCGTTCACCCCCCGGGCCGTCGAGTCGCTGCGACCCCGGGTGGTCGAGTTGGTCGACGGTCTCCTCGACGCCGTCGACGGCGGCGGCGAGTTCGACTTCATGAATGCGGTGGCCGAGCCACTTCCGGTCATGGTGATCTGCGAGCTGCTGGGTGTACCCGCCGACGACTGGGACCAGTTCAAACCGTGGTCGTCGGCGATCGCCCGCGTGCTCGATCCCAACCCTGACGAGGCAGTCCTCGGCCAAGCCATTCCAGCAGTCATGGGCTTCGTCCAGTACTTCGGGGCATTGATCGAAGAGCGCCGCGCCGACCCGCGGAACGACCTCCTGAGCGCGCTGATCGCCGCCGAAGCCGAGGGCGACAAGCTCACGCCCGGCGAGCTCTTCGCCATGGTGATCCTCCTGTTCATCGCTGGCCACGAAACGACGACCAACCTGTTGGGCAACGGCACTCTGGCCCTGCTCCGCAACCCGGACCAGTTCAAGGCTCTGATCGACGACCCGTCGCTGTCCGCCCCGGGCACCGATGAGTTGTTGCGCTACGACTCGCCCGTGCAGATCACTGCCCGCACTGCGATCGAGGACGTCGACCTCAACGGCATCCACCTCGCCAAGGGTGACGGCGTGATGTGCGGTCTCGCCGCCGCCAACCGCGATCCCCGATTCGTCGACGAGCCCGAGCGCCTGCTCCTGCACCGTGGCACACCCACCCACGTCGCCTTCGGAAACGGCATGCACCACTGCCTCGGCGCCCCGCTGGCCCGGCTCGAGGGCCAGGTCGTCTTCGAACGCGCCGCGTCCCGGTTCCCTGGTCTCTCGCTGGTCGACGACTCGCCCGTCTATCGCGACCACTTCGTCCTCCGGGGCCTCGCTGCGTTGCCGGTCAACGCCTAGCCCGAGGCCGACCTCGGCCCTCGAAGGGTCAGGACCAGAACGACGAGAGGTCGGCGGCGATGCGCTCGCCTTGGGCGACGCCAGCGGCAGCCGCGGCCGCGCTGCGAGTGCCGTCCATCAAGTTGACGCCGATGGCGGAGGCGGCTTCGGCGTCGGGGCCGACCGTCTCGATGGTGCCGCCTACACCGGTGATGGCCGCCCGCTCGGACTCCATCCGTTGGCGGGCCCGCACCGCCCGCGGGTCGCTGCCGGCCGCCGCCTGGGCGCCCATCAGGGTCACGATCAACACACGGTCGTGGCCGGCGGCAAGGTCGGCATTGGTGCCCGAGCGCATGCCGCCATCGATGTAGCGCTTGTCGTTGATGGTGATGGGCGGAAAGATCCCCGGCACCGCGCAGCTCGAAGCAACAGCCCGCTCCAGCGGAGCGTCGGTCTTGGCGTCCCACACTTGGAACGTCCCGGTGGCCGCCTCGACCGCGGTGCACACGTACTGAGTGGGCCACGCCTCGCCGGCGAGGTAGTTGAACACGTTGACGAACAACTCTTCGGGTCCGGTCTCGGCCTCGAGCGCGAAGGCTCCGATTTTGGATCGCATGGCTTCCTCCGGGAGCTCCGACGTTCCCGCCTCGGCCATCAACGCCATAAGTCCTTGCATGCGCTGGGCCATCCCCGCGGCCCCGGCGCTGGCAGTACCGGTCGAGGCGGCACGTCCGGCGGCCTCGGTGCTGGCGGCGCCGTAACGCGCCACCTGAGCCTCGAGGTCACGTCCCAGGGCGATCTGGGCGCCGACCGCCGAACCGGCGCTGGTGCCCACGACGAAGTCGGCGTCGGCCAGTCGCACCCCCGCCCGGGCCAACCCCACTGTCAATCCCGTCTGCCAGGCGATCCCGACTGCGCCGCCCCCGCTCAACACCAGTGCACGAGTCATGCCGCATCCTGCTCCGTGCTGGGCGCATTACTCCACCCGGAGGGTTGAGTAATGCGCCCAGAAGGAGTGGTGGTCGGGCTGAGAGGATTTGAACCTCCGACCTCTTGACCCCCAGTCAAGCGCGCTAACCAAACTGCGCTACAGCCCGATACGACGGAGGGCAGCGTAGTCGGCCCCGGCGGGGGTGCGGCACGGTCGGTAGGGTCGACGTATGACCAAGCGCGTCGTCATCCGAGCGGTGGTCCTGTTGTTGGTGTTGTTGCTCGTGCTGTCGGTGTTCGCCAGCTTCCTCTGACGCGGCGCGTCAGAGGTGGGTGACGACCCACTCGACGCCCTGCACGGCCCGGAAGGCGAGGTACACGATGAGCGCGAAGAGAAGCAGTTTGAAGTGCCACGGCGTCGTGGCCGGTGGCGCAATCTCGCGCTCGACACGTCGGGCAGGTGCCGTCGGCGTTCATCGACGTGGGGTTCCAGAACTTCGAGCAGTCCTCGCACCAGGGCATGGCTAGGGGGCGAGGCGGGTGCGAGGTCCCGCGGCGGCGACGGGCGAGGGCAACGTCCGTCCGACGAGGCCGGCCACCTGCTCGCAGCAATCGAGGAGCGCGTCGATCGAGACACCGGTGGTGACGCCGAGGTCGTCGAGCAGGGCTACCAGTCCCTCGGTGGCGAGGTTGCCCCCGGCGCCAGCGGCGAACGGGGAGCCGCCGAGGCCCCCAACCGACGTATCGAAATCGACGACGCCGGCCAAGAGCGCGGCGTAGGCGTTGACCAGTCCGGTTCCCCGCGTCTCGTGCAAATGCAGGCGGATCGATGAACCGACGAGCTCGACCAGCTCGCCGACCAATCGGGGGGTGGCCATGCCGGTCGTATCGGCCAGCGTCAGCGACATGGCGCCCGCAGCGCGTGCGCGCTCGGCGACGGCGGCGACAGCCGCGGGCGCGATCTCGCCCTCGTACGGCGAGCCGAACGCGCACGAGATGGTGACGTCGACCCAGAGTCCGGCGGCTCGGGCCACGATGGATCGGACTTCGTCCAGCGACTCGTCGATCGTGCGGCGAACGTTCTTCTCGCTGTAGGCAGGCGACGCTGACACCGTCACGTTGAGTCCGTCGACGCCGGCGTCGAGTGCCATCTCCGCGCCGCGCAGGTTGGGGACAAGGGCCACGTAGGACACATCGTCTCGACGGTCGACCAGGGCCATCACCGCGCCGGCGTCCGCCATCGCCGGCACCGCCTTGGGGGAGACGAACGACACCGCCTCGATCTCGGGCAACCCGGTGGCGGCCAGGGCGTCGATCAGCCGCGCCCGGGCCTCGACCGAGACGGGCGCCTCGCTCTGGAGCCCGTCGCGCGGACCGACCTCGCGAATCCGGACCGCCGCCGGCAAGCCGGCGTTCCTCGTTGTGGTCGCGGTCATACCGGGGGGACGCCGTGACGGCGTTCGGAGAAGTCGCGTCGCCGGCCTTGTGCGGCCACCAGACGGGAGAGGATCTCGGATCGCAGTGCCGCGGGCTCGACCACGGCGTCGATCACCAACTCGGAAGCCAGACGGAGGAGGTCGACGTCGGCCTCGTACTCGTCGCGCATCTCGGCGACGAACGCAGCCCGTTCATCGTCGTTGTCGAAGGCGGCGATCCGGTTGGCGTAGACGGCGTTGACGGCGGCCTCGGGGCCCATGACGGCGATCTTCGCCGACGGAAGCGCAAGGCATGCCTCGGGCTCGAACGCCGGCCCGGCCATGGCGTAGAGGCCGGCACCGTACGCCTTGCGCACGATCACCGACACCTTGGGCACGGTGGCCTCGCATACGGCGGTGATCATCTTCGCCCCGTGGCGGATGATGCCTTCTCGCTCGACGGCGCTGCCGACCATGAATCCGGGAACGTCGGCGAGGAACACCAGCGGCACGTTGAACGCGTCGCAGCAGTTGATGAACCGGGTGGCTTTGTCGGCCGAGTCGGTGAAGAGCACCCCGCCCTTGACCAACGGGTTGTTGGCCACGATGCCGACGGGAGCGCCCTCGAGGCGACCGAAGCCGACGATGAGCTCCGGGGCGAACAGCGGCTTGATCTCGAACCACGAGTCAGCGTCGATGACACCGTCGATGAAGCGGTGCATGTCGTAGCCCTCGGCCTCCTTGAGGGGCACCACCGCGTCGTCGAGATCGATGGCCGACGGCTCCGGTGACCACAGCGGCGGGTCTTCGCGCCACGACGACGGCAGGTAGGAGAAGTAGCTGCGGGCCATTTCAAGGGCCTCGGCGTCGTCGCTGGCCAGGAGGTCGCCGCAGCCCGAGACGGTGCAGTGCATCCGGGCGCCGCCCATCTCTTCGAGCGTGGTCACCTCGCCGATCACCATCTCCGCCATGCGAGGGCGAACCGAGGTACATCGATGCGTTTCCCTCGACCATGATCACGATGTCGCAGAACGACGGGATGTAGGCACCGCCGGCCGCCGACGGCCCGAAGAGACAACAGATCTGAGGCACCTTCCCCGACAGTCGCACCTGGTTGTAGAAGATGCGCCCGGCGCCGCGACGTCCGGGAAAGAGCTCAACCTGGTCAGTGATTCTGGCGCCGGCCGAATCGACCAGCCAGAAGATCGGGAGCTCGTTGGCCAGCGCCCGCTCGGTCATGCGGATGATCTTCTCGACGGTCCGCGCCCCCCACGAACCCGCCTTGACCGTCGGGTCGTTGGCCACCACGCAGACGGGGCGCCCGTCGACCCGACCGATGCCGGTGACGACACCGTCGGCGGGTAGGTCGGTGGCGGCGGCGTTGGCCAGCAATCCGTCCTCGACGAAGGATCCCTCGTCGAGCAACAGATCGATGCGCCGACGGACGAACAGCTTGCCTTGACGTGCGAGCTTGTCGGCCTCCTTGTAGAGGTTGCCGTCGACGGCCCGAACGGCCGCAGCCCTGAGGTCGTCGGTGGCCATGTCAGGTCCGGCGGATGGCGAGGATGGCGACGTCGTCGCCGATCGGCGCGGCCGAGAAGTCGCGCGCCGCCTCGAGCAGCGACTTGCAGAGAACCGAGGCCTGCTGACCGGGGTCCTTCTTGATCGTCTGGGCCACCCGGTCGTCGCCGAAGAGGGACTCGCCCGCCCGAGCCTCGATGAGGCCGTCGGTGTACATCAAGATGAGGTCGCCCTGCTCGAGGGTGATCTCCCGCGACGTATAGGTGCCCTTGGGGTCGAGGGTCAGTAGTGGACCCGTCGAGGTCAGCTTCCGAACCTCGCCGTCGTGCCACAGCACCGCCGGGGGATGTCCTGCGGAGGCGAACCGCATGGTGCCGGCCGCGGTGTCGAACACCACGCAGCACAGTGACACGAACTCCTCGGATCCGCCCTGGGCCGACATCACCAGGTTGAGCTCTTCGAGCGCCTGGGCCGGGTCGCGGTATTGCCGGAGGAAGACTCGCAGCAGGTACTTGGTCTGGAAGGCGGTGATCGACGGCTCGATACCGTGGCCACTCACGTCGCCGATCACGGCCGCCAGCCGGTTCGCCGAGGTGGGATAGACGTCGTAGAAGTCGCCCGCCATGAGTCCGGTACCGGCCTCGTAGACCTGGCCGACCTCGAAGCCGGCGAAGTCGGGGAGGTCTTGCGGGGCCAGACGAGCCGCCCACGCCTTGGGCGCGACGGCCTCTTGTTCGATGACTTCTTCGGCCCGGCGCTCGAGCAGTGATCGAGCCTCGACCTCCTGGGCCTGGCGAAGGAATCGGCGCCCGTAGAAGAGGGTGCCGACCACAGGAATCAGCAACAGGATCAACGGCAGGTCGAAGGCGACGTTGCTCGACAGTGACGTGAACATCGAGCGCGCCGGCCAGGATCAGGTAGAGCAGCCCGGTGTGCAGTTCCTTGCGGAAGGCGAAGTGAGCGAGGTCAGCCGCGTCTTGCCCGCGACCTGACTCGCCCACCAGGCGAAGGATGCGCTTCCAACTCCGTTCGAGTCGGAAGCTGCTCCGCAGCCAGACGAGGGCGGCCATGGCGCAGCCGAAGCCGACGACGGCGAGAATGGGACTCGAGATGGTCATGCTCGGAATCGACGCTACCCGGCCCGCTGACGCACCCGGAGCTTGAGCGGCGTGGGACCGAACCCGAAGTGCTCACGGATCTTGCGCTCGAGGTAGCGGAGGTAGGTCGGAGGAAGCGCCCGGTTGGTGAAGAGGGTGAACGTCGGCGGGTCGGTGGCGCCTTGGGTGGCGTAGAGGATCTTGCCCGCCGGGGCCGGATGCTGGGCCTGCGCCTGTTGCAAGAGCTGGTTGAGGGCCCGGGTCGGCACCCGCTTGTGGTAGGCCTCGATGGCGGCCTGGATGGCGGGCATCAGCTTGTGGACTCCGAGTCCGGTGAAGGCCGACACCTTGAGCACCGGGGCATACCCGAGGAAGCCGAGCCGGTCGGCCATGTCGACGCTCACCTGCTCGCGGCGCTCGGGGTCGGTGAGGAGGTCCCACTTGTTGAGGACCAACACGACGGGCGAACCTGCGATGTCGATACGCTCCGCCAGCCGCTGGTCCTGGTGGGTGACGCCCTCGGTGGCGTCGATCACGAGCAGCGCGGCATCGGCCCGGTCGATGGCCTGCAACGCTCGGACGAACGAGTAGTACTCGGTCCCGTCGTCGACGCGGCTCTTTCGCCGCATGCCGGCGGTGTCGACGAATCGGATGTCGCCCTCGTCGGTGGAGATGACGGTGTCGATGGTGTCGCGCGTCGTGCCCGGCATGTCGTGCACCACCGAGCGGTCGGCGCCGATCAGTCGGTTGAAGAGGGTCGACTTGCCGACGTTGGGCCGGCCGACGATGGCCACCGCGAACGCGGCAGCGTCGTCGTCGTCGATCTCCTCGACGTCGTCCTCGGCGTCGGCCGGGGCGGCAGATGCTTGACGACCTCGTCGAGGAGGTCGCCGGTGCCGCGTCCGTGCAACGCCGAGATCGGCCACGGATCGCCCAACCCGAGACGGCCGAACTCCCAGGCGTCGAGCTCGCGGCGATCGGAATCCGCTTTGTTGGCCACTACCAGCACCGGGCGCTTCGAGCGGCGCAAGAGCGCGGCGACGCGATCGTCCTCCTCGGTGATCCCGACGGTGGTGTCGACGACGAAAAGGAGAACGTCGGCGTCGTTGATGGCCTTCTCTGACTGCCGGGAGACCTTGGCGTCGAGCGTCTCCCCGTTGGTTGCGAGCCAGCCGCCAGTGTCGACGAGGGTGAATTCGTGCCCCGTCCACTCGGCGTCGAGCACCTTGCGATCGCGAGTGACCCCGGGCTTCTCCTGCACGATCGCTTCGCGGCGACCGATGATGCGGTTGACGAGCGTCGACTTGCCCACGTTGGGGCGCCCGACGACGGCGACGACGGGACGGCTCATACCAGGGCCTCCTGGCCGAGAGCGGCCCGCAGGGCGTGGCCGTCGGTGGCCACCACCTCGACGGGTCGGGGTAGATCGGCCGGGGTCGTCCCATCGAGGAACGTCCCGTTCGAAAGACAGACATCGGGCAACAGATAGCGGTGTCCCTCGGGTTGGCCTGCGAGCACCGGACCGAGGTCGGCACCAACCATGAGGCCGGCCACCCCGATGTTGCCGCCGAAGAAGTCGTTCGGGACTTCGATGATGCGGACGTCGGGTCGTCCGAGTCGCTCGACCATGGGCGCCAGGACGCGGGCGCCGTAGGGTCCGGTCAGGATGCCGACTGGCGCCTCTCGCCGAGGGACAAGCGTGACCGATCCCGGTGCGCGCGGGGCTCGGTAGCCCTCGGCCGGCGCTCCGTCGACCCAGGCGAAGAAGCCGGGCCGAACGCCAGTGGCCACGTCGGCGTCGCCGTCGAACTCCGCCTCGAACGTTCGCACGATCCCGACGCCGTTCTCGTGTTGGGGGAACCCCTCGTAGGCACCCGCTTCGGGAAAGGGAAGTTCGGCCTGGACGTAGTACTCGTCGGCTGCGAACACGAGGCGGCGACCAAGGGTGGAAAGAAACGTCGCCTGCCACCGTTCGACGGTGCCCACCACGGCGCGCGCCTCGTCGAGGGTGTGGGGACGCATCGCCGCTTCAGTGGAATAGCGGCTTACGCCGAGGGGCACCGCGCACGCCGTCGCCAACTCGGGGTATTCGTCGAGGATCCCGGCGAGGGTGTCGTCGAGGACAGCGCCGTCGTTCAATCCCGGACAGACCACGATCTGACCGTGGATCTCGATGCCGTGGTCGAGGAGGGCCCGCAGCCATCGCAGCGACGTGGCTCCCCTGCGGTTGCGCAGCATCCGCGTCCGGACCTCGGGGTCGGTGGCGTGAATCGACACGAAGAGGGGCGACAACCCCTCGGTGACGACCCGTTCGAGATCGCTCTCGGTGAAACGGGTGAGCGTCGTGAAGTTCCCGTACAGGAAGGACAGCCGGTAGTCGTCGTCCTTGAGGTAGAGGCTCTTCCGCATCCCCGGCGGCAGCTGGTAGATGAAGCAGAACTCGCAGTGGTTGTCACACGTGCGGATCTGGTCGAACACGGCCGAGCTGACCTCGAGGCCAAGAAGTTCGCCCTCGTCCTTCTCGATGCCCACGGTGAATTCGAGACCGCCGCGCACGACGACCAGTTCGAGATCGGCTTCGTCAGCCAACAAGCGGTACTGGATCACGTCACGTGGCACCTGCCCGTTCATGGCCGCGAGCTCGTCACCGGGGACGAGGCCGGCGGCGTCGGCCGGGGAGCCAGGCGTGACTGCGATGACTTGTGGCCTGCTCTGCGCCCGCGGCGCGCCAGGCACCCGAGGCACGGACATGGCCACCAGTGTACGGGGCGGGCGCCGATACCCTGGTGTCGTGCCCGTCGACCACGTCCTGTTGGCCCGACCGCGGGGGTTCTGGCCGGGGTCGAGATGGCGATCAAGGCCCTGGCGTGGATGGTGCGGGTGCACGAGCCGCCGGTGTACTGCTACCACGAGATCGTCCACAACCAACTCGTCGTCGACCGCTTCCGCGAGCTCGGGGTCGTCTTCGTCGACGACGTCGCCGACGTACCCGACGGCGCCCCCCTCATGCTCGTCGGCCATGGCACCGCCCCCGAGGTCGTGGCCGCGGCCCGGGCCCGGGGCGGCATCGTCGTCGACGCGGTGTGCCCGCTGGTGACCAAGGTCCACCACGAGGTCAAGGTGCGGGCCAACAAGGGCTACACCGTCCTCTACATCGGCCACGAGGGACACGACGAGGCCGTCGGCACCATGGCCGTGGCCCCCGACTCCGTCCGCCTGGTCGAGACACGTCGCTGACGTCGATGCGCTCGACCTCGACGACGACACCCCCGTCGCGCTCCTCGCCCAGACGACGCTGGCCATGCAGGACTGGGCCGGCGTGAAGGATCGAGCCGCAACTCGTTTCCCTGCTCTTTGGATGCCCGGTCGCAGCGACCTGTGTTTCGCCACCACCAACCGACAGACCGCGCTGCGGGCCATTGCCGGGAAGGCCGCCGCTGTCATCGTGATCGGCAGCGCGAACTCCTCCAACACCCGCGCGCTGGAAAAGACCGGACACGCGACGCGGGCTGTGTCCGGGTGTACCGGATCAACGATGCCGACGAGGTGCCCGACGACCTCGACGGCGTCGTCGGCGTCACGGCTGGTGCGTCTGCGCCCGAGGAACTCATCTCCGCGGTCCTCGAGCGGCTGGCGCCCATGCACGGAGTCGAGGAGGTCGAGGTCACCGACGAGGACGAGTACTTCCCACCGCCCCGCGAGCTGCGCTCGCTTCTGGCGTCCAAGGGGCTCGCCGACGAGTTGATCGACGATCGATCGGTATCGGCCAGCGACGTGCTGGCCTCCCTCCGCAAGACCTGACTCCCTACACTTGAGCCCATGGCTCAGACCTTCACCCGCATGGACGAATCCACCGCTGAGGAGTGGGCCGAGATCGGTCGCCAGACGTCCCAGAACCAGGGGCGCGTCGCCGAAAGCATTCTCGGGCTTCTCCGCTCCCTTTCGAGCATCACCGACGGTTTCGCCACCGACCAACTCACCCACTGCCTCCAGACGGCCACTCGTGCCGAGGAGTCCGGCGCTGACACCGAAGTCGTCGTGGCGTCGCTGTGCCACGACATCGGCAAGGCCATTTCGGTACCCAATCACCCCGCCATCGCCGCCGAGATCCTCAAGCCCTACGTTCGGCCGGCCGTGTATTCGATGATCCTCGCCCACCAGGACTTCCAGGGCCGGCATTACTACGCCCACTTCGGCGGCGATCCCGACGCCCGCGAGAAGCATCGGGCCAACTTCGACGCCGAGGTCTTCTCGCTGGCCGAGCAGTTCGCCGACGAGTGGGACCAGACCAGCTTCGACCCCGATTACCCGACCCAGCCGCTCGAGCACTTCGAGCCCATGGTGCGCGAAGTGTTCGCTCGCGGAAAGATGTTCTGAGAAGACCCTGGCACACGCGACATATCGCGTTCTAAGGTGGGCGGCAGGGGGAACTTCATGCTGCGCATCGAGGAACTGCACAAGTCGTACGGATCGGTCGAAGCCCTGCGGGGCGTCGACCTCGAGGTGGAGGCGGGCGAGATCGTCGCCCTGGTGGGACCGAACGGGGCGGGCAAGACCAGCCTCGTTTCGATCGTGGCCGGGCTGCGACGTCCCGACCGGGGCCGGGTGCTCGTCGGCGGACTCGACGTCGGTCGCCACCGCCAGGAGGTGGGCCGGCTGCTCGGCCTCGCCCCCCAGGAACTGGCCATCTACCCCACCCTGACCGTTCGGGAGAACCTCGTCATCTACGGCGAGCTCGCCGGGATGCGGGGCAAGGCCCTCCGTGAGCGATTGGCCGAGACAGCCGAAGCGCTCGGGATCGCCGATCTCCTGGCCCGGCCGGCCGAAGCGCTGTCGGGTGGGCAGAAGCGGCGCCTGCACACGGCGATGGCCCTCGTACATCGGCCGCCGCTCCTGCTCCTCGACGAGCCCACGGTGGGGGCCGACATCGAGAGCCGTCAACAGCTGTTGGCTTTGGTGACCGGCCTGGCCGCCGATGGTGCCGCCGTTTGCTACTCGACGCATTACCTCCCCGAGGTCGAGGTGCTCGGAGCGAGCGTGGCCGTGCTCGACGCCGGCCGCATCGTCGTGCGCGGCACCCTGTCCGAGCTCCTTGCCGCCCACGCCAAGCCCGCGGTCGAACTCATCTTCGACGGTGCTCCCCCACCCCGCTTGGTGAGCGAGCCCGGCGCGAGCGCCGATGGGCGACGCGTCCGAATTCCCACCCCCGACCCGGCCGCCCGCGCCGCAGCCGCATTGGCCGACCGGCGAGACGCCGATCCGGCCTTGATCGGCGTCGAGATCCTCCACCCGACCCTCGAGGCCGTCTACCTCGAGGTCACGGGCCGACGATTCGCCGAGCGCGAGGAGGCCGCGGATGCAACCGTCGCGTAGCGCAGCCCTGATCCGACACGACATCCGGCTGCTGATGAGCGACCGGGCCTCGATCATCAGCCTCACGCTGATGCCGATGATCATGATGGCGTTCTTCAAGCCCTTGGCACGCCTCGCCATCGTCACCGACGATCCCACCGTGAATGGCTCGGAGTACACCGTGCCCGCCATGACGACGATGTTCGCCTTCTTCCTCGTGGGCTTCATCGGGTTCTCGTTCTTCAGCGAGCACCGCTGGAACACGTGGGAGCGACTCCGAGCCAGTCAAGCCACCAACGTCGAGATCCTGATCGGCAAGGTCGTGCCCGCAATGCTCATGTGCCTGGTCCAACAAGCGATGCTCTTCGGTGCGGGGTTCCTCTTGTTCGGCCTCCGCGTGCGGGGCTCGATCCTCGGCGTGGTCTTCGTCTGTCTCGCCCTGTCGCTCTGCCTCGTGTCGGTCGGCGTGCTCCTCGCCGCCGTCCTCAAGACCGAGCAACAACTCAACGCCATCTCCAACCTCGGGGCCATCGTGCTGGCCGGCGTGAGCGGCGCGCTGGTGCCGATAAGCGTGCTCCCCGCTTGGGCGCAGACGATCGCGCCGGCTGCGCCGCAGTACTGGGCCATGCGGGGCTTCCGCGCCGTCATCCTCGATGGCCGAGGCCTGTCTTCGGTCGCGCTCCCCGTCGCCGTCCTGCTCGGCATCGGGGCCCTCACCTGTGGCCTCGCCCTCCTGCGGTTCCGCTTCGACGAACCCAAGGTCGTCGGCGTGTCCTAATCCCACCACTCGTTTCGGGCAGCGTCAGAGCGCGATCGCGCTCTCACCCTGCCCAAAACGGGTGGTTGGGGTCAGTTGGGGGTGCCCGCCTTGATCTGGGCCTCGTCGAAGAGCCGCTGCAACTCGGCTTGCAGGCGCTCGTTGAGCTCGCGGACGGCGCGGCGGGGGGCTTTCCCCGGCTGGCCGGCCTCGGGATACAACGGCGGACCGATCACGAGGTGGCACTTGACCGGCTTGATGAATTTGGCTCCCTTGGGCATGGCGCCCTCAGAGCCACCGATCCCCACGGGGATGATCGGCGCGCCGGTCTTGGTGGCGACGTAGGCCGCGCCCTCGAACATGTCCTCGACGACCGGCCCCGACCGGCGCGTGCCCTCGGGGAAGATCACGAGCGGCTCGCCGGCGTCTAGGTACTCGACGCATTTCCGGAGTGCCTCGCGGTCGGCGGCGCCCCGATTGACGGGGATGCCACCCATCGCCGTGAAGAACGCGGGCTGAGAGCTTGAACTTCCACATCTCCTGCTTGCCCATGTAGTGGATGCGCCGCGAGGTGCACGCCGCCACCAACGGCGTGTCGATGTTGGAGCGGTGCACGGGACTGAGGATGAACGGCCCGGTGACTGGAACGTGTTCCTGGCCTTCGACCGAGAGCCGCCAGAAGAGCCGACTGAACCAGACCAACACGTTGCGGACAGTCACGAACAGGGCCCGTTGGGGCAGGGTGGGCGTGCTCACAGTCGGCTCAGGACCTCCTCGACGATCTCTTCGATCGTCCTCCCGGTGGTGTCGATGACAATGGCGTCGTCGGCGGCGTAGAGCGGCGACGCCGACCGGTTGGTGTCGGCTTCGTCGCGGCGGGCGATGTCGGCGGCCACCTCGGCGCCGGCCTCGATTGACCGTCGTCGCTGGCGTTCGACCTCGTCAGCGGTCAGGTAGATCTTGAGCGTCGCTTCGGGGAAGACGACCGTCCCGATGTCTCGCCCCTCGAGCACGCCGCCGCCCCGCTCTGCCACCCACTCGCGCTGGCGACGCACCATCTCGGTCCGCACGGCAGGATTGGCGGCGACGGCGCTGACGGCACGGGTCACCTCAGGACCCCGGATGGCGGTGGTGGCGTCCTCGCCGTCGACGGTCACCGTGCCGGCCACGACGATGGTGACGGCGGGGGCGAGGGCAGCCACCGCGTCGCCGTCGGTCGGGTCGATGGTTCGGCGGAGCGCGGCGAACGCAACCGAGCGGTACATGGCGCCGGTGTCGAGGTAGTCGAGTCCCAGCCGGGCGGCCACGGCGCGAGCGATGGTGGATTTGCCGGAGCCGGCCGGCCCGTCGATGGCGATGACGCGCATGTGGCCGCTGACCCTACCGGCGGAGCTGTTCGAGGTCGGCGAAGAAGCCGGGATAGGTCTTGGCCACGCAGCCGGGATCGGCGATCTCGATACCGGCCGCCACCAGCCCCATCACGGCGAAGCTCATGGCCATGCGATGGTCGTCGTACGTCTGAACGACGGCCGGCCCGGGCATGCCGGGTTGGATCGTGAAACCGTCGTGATCCTCGGTGGCGGCGATTCCGCAGCGCCGGAGTTCGGCGACGGTGTTGGCCAGCCGATCGGTTTCCTTGCGCCGGATGAACCCGATCCCCGTGACGGTGGTGGGCGACGATGCGAACGGAGCGATGGCGGCCAGGGTCTGGGCCGTGTCGCTCATCTCTCCCAAGTCGACGGTGACCCCGCGCAACTTGCCCCGGGGTGGGCCGATCACCGTCGTCGAACGGCCGTCGGACTCGACCGTCGCGCCCATCGCCGCCAGCACGTCGACGAACTCCAGATCGCCCTGCAGGGACGGCCGAGCAAGTCCTGCGACCCTCACCCGTCCGCCCGTGATGGCAGCAGCGGCGAAGAAGTACGACGCCGCGCTGGCGTCGGGCTCGATGCCGAAGTCGGCGGAGGCGTACCGGCCAGGGTCGACGGTCGTGGCCGGCGCCTCGATCCCAAAGGAGGCCATCACCGATCGCGTCATGGCCACGTAGGGCTCGGAGACCAACGCGGTCGTGAGCGTCGCCTGGATCCCTCGGGCGAACAGCGGTCCGGCCAGCAGCAGGCCGGAGAGGAACTGGCTGGAGACGTCGCCCGAGAGGGCGACTTCGCCGCCCTCAGCCCGACCGGCGATGGTGGCGGGCAGGAACTCTCCGCCGGTGGCCTCGATCCGGGCGCCGATCGACCGCAGCGCGTCGAAGGTTGGACCCATCGGCCGAGCCCGCATCGGCCCGGCTGCATCGAGCCGGTACGAGCCGGGACCGGTGGCCAAGATCGGGGCCAAGAAGCGTGCGGTCGTCCCGGACAGTCGAGCATCGACGGTGAGGTGGCCGTCTGGCAATGCTCCCCCCGTGCCGGTCACGAGCCAATCCGGCCCAGTGGTGTCGATCTCGGCGCCCAGCGAGCGCATCGCCGCCACCATCGCCTCGGTGTCATCGGCCACCAGCGCCCCCCGCAGCAGCGAAGCGCCCTCGGCCATCGCCGCGCAGATCAGCGCCCGATTGGTGAGGCTCTTCGAACCAGGCACGGTCACTGTCGCGTCGGGGGGACCAGCCAGCGGCTCGACGAGGAGGTGCGGCGAACTCACGGAACCAACGGTTGCACGGCGGGCTTGAAGCCGCGGGCGAGGAAGGCTCCACGCAGGAGGTCGGACGCGTTGGCGTCGACCACGAGGAGGAGGACGCCCCGCTCGCCCTCGGCCGAGTGGGCGATCTCGAGGTCTTCGATGTTGACGCCGAGGTCCCCGGCCAGGGTCGTGACCTCGGCCAAGACCCCGGGACGGTCGGGAATCGGGAGCCGGAACTCGACCATCTCTTCGGCTCGAGCGGCGCGGGTCGGAAGGTTCACCCGCGCATGTCGGGCCCGTTCGAGGGTGGCCAGCAGGGCCGGTCGATCGCCGGCGGCGACCACCGCTCGAAGACCACCGAGCGTCTCGAGGAGGCCATCGAGCACCAACACGATCGCGTCTCGGTTCTCAGCGCAGATGTCGGCCAGATGCCCGGATGCCCGGCGGCGATGCGGGTCATGTCTCGAAAGCCCCCGGCGGCCAGACGGAGCAGGGCGGTGTGCTCCTCGGCGCCGGCGGCGGCGAGTCGTCATCAAAGCGGCGGCAGTGAGGTGGGGCACGTGTGAGACGACGGCGACCAACGAGTCATGACGAGCGGGGGGGATGGCCAACGCGTCGGCGCCGAGCGACGACACGACCGAGCGCAGCCGGGCGTACGCCTCCGGATCGGTCGACTCCGTCGGCGTGAGCACCCACGTCGCACCCTCGAACAAGGCCGCGTCGGCTCCGTCGACGCCCTCTTGTTCGGACCCCGCCATCGGGTGCCCGCCGACGAATCGCGGGTGGTCGACGGCCTCGACGATCGGGGCTTTGACGCTGCCGACGTCGGTCACGATGCCGGTCGCCGTCACGAGGCGTCGTGCGATCGCTGCCACCGACGACACTGGGGTGGCGACGAAGGTGATCTCGGCATCGGGATCGCTCCCGACGGCGTCGAGCGCGCCGAGCGCGAGCGCTCGCTCGGCCCTTGCGTGGTCGTGGTCGAGCCCGGTCACGTGCCAGCCGCGGCTGCGCAGCGCCATGCCGATCGACCCGCCGATGAGACCGGTGCCGACGATGGCCGCCCGGCCCGGCGCGCCGCTGTTCGGGGAGGTCACCTATTCGGGGAGGTCATCGCGGAGGCCCTTGGCCCCCTCGAGGTACACGTGGTGCAGCTCGTTGCGGGCCTTGTCGGTGTTGATGTGCATCATCACCCGAACGCACATCAGCGTCCCGCCGACGATGTCGAGTTCGCGGGCACAGATGAGCGGGACGTCGCCGAAGCCGATCTCGCGAGCCGCCGCCGCGGGGAACATCGAGTGGATGTCGTCGGTGGCGGTGAACAGGATCGAGATGCAGTCGTCCTTGTCGACACCGTTGCGGTCGAGCATGCGCTGCAGCAGGGCCTGCACACGCTCGTGCAGCTGCTCGGGGGTGTCGGCATCGACGGTGGTGGCACCACGAAGGGCGCGGACGGCAGGCACGGCGGCAGGTTAGTCCGCGCTCAGATGCCGCCGCCGCCGTCGACCACGAGGGTCTGGCCGGTGACGTAGCTGCTGGCCGGGCTGGATAGGAAGGCGAGGGCGCCATCGAGCTCGTGGGTCGTCGCGATTCGGCCGAGCGGCACCTCGGCCTCGAAGGCACCGCGGAGCTGATCCGACTCGACGAGCGGTGCGGTCATCTCGCTCGGGAACATGCCCGGGCAGAGGGCATTGACCCGCACGTCGTAGCGGGCCGACTGGAGCGGAGCTCGCGGGGTGGCCCGACCAGGCCCGTCTTCGCCGCCACGTACGCCGCTTGGGGCAGGACGGGCGTCGAGGTGAAGGCGGCGGCTGACGCCATCATCACGATCGACCCGCCCTGGCCGGCGGTCCGGAACTGTCGGGCTGCGGCTTGCGCCAGTTCGAACTGGGCGACGAGGTCAACGTGAACGACCCGGGCGAAGTCCTCGAGCTCCTCGCGGAGAGCGGGGACGGTGTTCGAGATCCCGGCGTTGGCGACGACGACGTCGAGGCGTCCGCACTGCTCGATGGTGGCGGCCACCAGCGAGGCCGACTGGCCCGGATCGCTCACATCGCATTGGATGGCGCGACTGCCGGGCAGCGACGCCGCCAGCGTCTCGAGCCGGTCGAGGCGCCGCGCCGCGACCACCACAGTGGCCCCGAGGGCGGCCAGCACGTGCGCCGCCCGCTCGCCGATACCCGAGCTGGCGCCGGTGATGACGGCCACCTTGCCGTCGAGGCGAAATGAGGCGAGCGGGTCGAGCGCAGCGGTGTTCATTCCTGCAGCTTGGCTGCCGCTGCCAACGAGCGCACCTCGTCGCCGGTCAGCGCCCGCCACTCCCCCGGCTTGAGGCGACGGTCGGTGATCGGGCCGATCCGGCTTCGGACGAGGCGGGCGACCGGGTGGCCGACGGCCTCGCACATGCGCCGGATCTGGCGGTTCCGGCCCTCGTGGATCGTGATGCGGATCAACCCGGTGTCGAGACGGGAGACCTGCGCCGGCGACGTGCGCCCGTCGTCGAGGTCGACGCCTTCGCGCAGCGTCCGCAGCGAGGACGGTGACGGGTCGCCTTCGACGGCGGCGAGGTACTCCTTCTCGACACCGAACGAGGGATGGGTCAGGCGGTGGGTGAGGGTGCCGTCGTTGGTCAGGACGAGCAATCCCTCGGTATCGGCGTCGAGGCGTCCCACCGGGAACACCCGAGGCTCGGGCGGGACGAGGTCGATCACCGTCGTGCGGCCGTGGGTGTCGGCCGCAGTCGTCACGACGCCCGGGGGCTTGTTGAGCAGGTAGTAGACGAGCCCGGGGCGGTCGGAACCAATCCGCCGTCGACCTCGATCACGTCGTTCGCCGCGTCGACTCGCCGACCCAGCACCGCGACCTCGCCGTTGACCCGCACCCGTCGCTCGGCGATGAGGTCTTCACAGACCCGCCGGCTGGCGAGACCCGCCCGAGCCAGCACTTTCTGGAGGCGTTCGCCGTCGCCTCCTGGCTCGCTCACCCCGATCCGTCGGGTGACGGCGACGGCTCGTCGGGCGGCGGTTCGTCAGGCCGACAGGCCCAACTCGAGGGCTCGACGACTTCGGCGCCGGGCACGAACTCACCGAGGGGCGGCAACTGCTCGATCCGGTCGAGTCCGAGCTTCTCCAGGAACAGGGGCGTCGTGCCGTAGAGCACGGCCTGGCCGGGCCCGGGGTCGCGACCGACCTCGTCGATGTAGCCGCGCTGTTGGAGCGTCCGCATCACGCCGTCGACGTTGACCCCGCGGATCGATGACACCTGGGCCCGGCTGACCGGCTGCTTGTAGGCGACGATCGAGAGCGTCTCGAGCGCGGCAGCCGACATCCGCCCCGTCTGGCCCTCGAGAACGAAGCGTTCGACGTAGGGAGCGAGGTCGGGGTGGCTCTGGTAGCGGTAGCCGCCGGCCACCCGCACGAGCACGAAGCCTCGGTCGTCGACCTGATAGCGAGTGGCGAGCTCCTGACAGATCTCCTCGACCCGCACGGTCGGTATCTCGAGCACCTGGGCCAGGATCTCAGGGCCGATCGGTTCGTCGGCCACCATCAAGATGGCTTCGATGGCCCGTTCGGCGTCGCTGCTCATGTCGAGGGGAAGCTACCCCTCGTAGGAGTCGACCAGCTCCCGATCGAGGATCGAGCCGTCGATGTCACTGCCACCGATCCACACGATCGAGATGTCGCCGAATCGCTCGCCCTGGTCGAGGTCGACCAAGCCCTGCTTGTACAGCTCGAGCACGGCGAGGAAACGGACGATGATCTCGACCCGCTCGACGAGGTCGGCGGTGAGCCGGCGGAACGAGATGCGACCGGCGCGAGGCAGCTCGTCGGCCAACTCGTCGATAGCCTCCCACACGCTCATGCGGATCGGGGCGACGTGATCGAGCTCGACCCGTACGACCGGCTTGGGCTGGATCGCCTTGAGGAAGGCCTTGCGGAGCCGTTCGGGGCTCACACCCTCGAGGAGGTCTGGTGTCAGGGCCAGGAACGGGTCTTCCATGCCGGCCCGCCGTGCGTACGAGCGCTCGGCCACCTCGGCCAACCGCTGGAGGGCGGCCGACGCGTCTTTGAAGGTCTTGCACTCGAGCAGGCGGGCGAGGAGGAAGTCACGCTCCTCCCAGAGGGCCAGCTCCTCATCGAGGTCGCCGTCGTCGCTCCCGGGCAGCAGCCGACGGGTCTTGAGCTCGACCAGAGTCGCAGCAATGAGCAAGAACTCGGTGGCCACCTCGAGGTCGAGGGAGTCGAAGCGCTCGAGCTCGCCGAGGTAGGCGTCAACGATCGCGCGAGAGGTCGACATCCCACAGCTCGACCTGCTCGCGCAGGATCAGGTGCAAGAGGAGATCAAAGGGTCCTTCGAAGACAGGTGTCGCCACCTCGTAGGGCATCGAAGCAAGGGTAACGGCCTGTCCGAGCAACGTGGTGGATCCCGACTGACAGAATGCCGACCATGACGCGGGTGCTGTCGGGAATCCAGCCCACCGGTGAGATCCACCTCGGCAATTACGTGGGTGCCATCCGCCAGTGGGCCGAGGACCAGCACCACCACGACGCGTTCTTCTGCGTGGTCGACCTCCACGCCCTCACCGTCGACAACGACCCCGAGGTCCTGCGGGCCAAGACCCTCGAGGCGGCCGCCATCCTCCTCGCCGCCGGGCTCGATCCCGACGTGTGCACCATGTTCGTCCAGTCCCACGTGCCCGAACACGCCATCTTGAGCTGGATCCTCGAGTGCCAGGCCGCCTTCGGCGAACTCCGGCGGATGACGCAGTTCAAGGACAAGACGGCGGCGGGTGGCGAGGGCGCCGCCCGGGTCGGGCTGTTCACCTATCCGGTGCTGATGGCGTCCGACATCCTCCTCTACGACACCGACCGGGTGCCGGTGGGACAAGACCAGCGCCAGCACCTCGAGTTGTGCCGCGACATCGCCCAGCGCTTCAACCAGCGCTACGGCTCCACGTTCGTGATCCCCGAAGGCGCCATCCCCAAGGTCGGGGCCCGGATCATGGATCTGCAGGATCCGACCATGAAGATGTCGAAGTCGCGCAGTTCGCCCCAGGGCAAGGTGTTGCTCCTCGAAGCGCCCGAGGCGATCACCCGCAAGATCAAGCGGGCGGTGACCGACAACGAGTCCGACGTCCGCTACGACCCGACCACCAAGCCCGGCGTGGCCAACCTTCTCGAGCTCCTGGCTGTGGCCACCGAGCGGACGCCCGAGGTCGTGGCCGGCGACTACACGCAATACGGGCCGCTCAAGGCCGACGCCGCCGCTGCCGTGGTCGAATTCCTCCGTCCCCTGCACCAGCGCTTCACGGAGTTCGCCGGCGATCCGGCGACCGTCGAGGCCATCCTCGCCAAGGGCGCCGACAAGGCCCAGGCGGTGGCCGCCGCCACCCTCGGCCGAGCCCAGCAGGCCGTCGGCCTCCTCCCCCGCCGGGGTCGGGCGTGAGCGCGCTGCGCTGGATACTCCATGGCGCCGGCTACCCGGTGGCCATCGTCGTCATCGCCCGTCTACGGGCCGTGTTCCGTGAACGGCGAACGGCGTGGTTCTGGGCCGAGGAGGCCGGTACTGCCGCCATCGTGGCCGGCTGGGCCATCGCCGGCCGCCCACCTGCGGTCGTCATCAACGCGCTCTGGGGCATCGGCCTCGCCGTTGCCTGGGCCGTCACCGGACGCCGCCGCTCCGGTTGAGGTGGCCGAAGCGGTCGCCGAACTTGGACATTTCGGGCGTTTTCGCGACCGCAACGGCCACTCCAACGCCCGGGGTCAGTCGTCGTCGGCGGCCTTGAGGGCTTCGGCGAGGTCGGCAGGGACGGTCCAGCGCTCGGACGGAAGGTGGTGCTCGCGGGCCCAGGTGACGGTGAGTGGATGGGCGCCCGCCTCCTCGAGCAGGGCGGCACCGATGAGGTCGTGGCGGAGGTAGCGGGCGAGTCGGCTCGACCCTCGGGCGGCGCGGCGGCCGAGGAGCCGGCCGGCGATGGTGGCCGGCACCCGGGCCAGGGTGCCGAGGCCGGCGTCGATCTTGCCGACGTCGTGGAGGAGTGCCGCGGCCAGCACCGGACGGGTGGCGCCGTCGCCGAGGGCCTCGGCCACCGAGCGGGCCACACCGACGGCGTGACGTCGATCGGGGCCGCTCATCCGCGTCCACAACTCGGCCGAGGCCCGGCCGAGGAGGCCATCGACCCAGCGCTCGTCCTCCAAAGCCGGACCCCGAGGGTCGAGAGCGCCGAAGAACCGCCGGGCCAGGTGGCCGGCGTCCTTCAGCCCGGCAGGAACCCGGCCCACAGGCGGATGGCGGGTTCGAAGACCCGGCCGAGGAGATCGCCACCGACGAGGAACAGGCCGATGAACAGGAAGAACGAGTACTTGCGCAACTGCAGGTAGGGAATCAGCCAGCGCTCGGGCAACAACCGCTCGGGGACGGCGGACCCGTCGAGGGGAGGGATGGGCAACAGGTTGAACGCAGCCAGGATGGTGTTGGCCAAGCCGGCCACGAACAACAACTCGGCGCCGAGCGGCACGATGTCGGACCCGGCGTAGAGGTCGTACTGGATGGCGAGTCCGTTGACGCCTGGATAGAAGACCCGCAACGCGATCAATGTCAGGGCGGCGAGGACGATGTTGGTGGCCGGGCCCACGAGGGCGGTCAACATCCCGTGGTTGCGGGGCGAGCGCATCAGGCCGGGGTTGACGGGTACCGGCTTGGCCATGCCGAACGCCGTCCCCGTGGTGAACACCATGAGGGCGGGCAGGATGATCGTCCAGAACGGATCGATGTGAGAGATGGGGTTGAGCGTGAGCCGGCCGGCGCGCTTGGCCGTGGGATCGCCGAAGAGCAGGGCCACCGCCCCGTGCGACACCTCGTGGAGGATGATCGAGGGGAGGAGCACGGCGTAGAACAGCACGTCGCTGCGCTTCAACGAACCCCCGCGCAGTGCGAACCAGAGGATCACGGCCACGATCAGGCCCAGCACCACGTATTGATGCGGCTGGTTGCGCCGGGTGGGTTGCTGCACGCGGATGGGGTCCATCAGACGAGCATGCCTGCTGCCCGCGTGGCTGCAGGCCGCGCCGCTCAGCGCTTCGAGGCGCAGTCGATGCAGTGGCGGGCGGCGGGCATCGCCTCGAGCCGAGGCTCAGCGATGGCGTTGCCGCACTCGTCGCACTGGCCGAACGTGCCGTCGGCGATCTTCTCGAGCGCCCGCTCGACTTCGGCAAGTGACTCGCGCAGGGAGTGGGCCAGCGCCTCAGCCTCGCCGCGTTCGGCGGTCACCTGACTCGAATCGGCGAAGTTTCCGTCGTATTCGAGGCCCGCGCCACCGTCGGCGAAGCCCAGTTCGGCAAGTTGGTTGCGCAACTGGGATCGCTCGTGTTCGAGTCGCGGCCGCAAGTCGGCGAGGAGTGCTTCGCTCGGCATGGACAGACATCGTAGTTGGCGGAACGGGTCCGACTGCCGATGGCTCAGCCCGAGAGACGCCCCAACTCGGCCGTTGGATCGACCACCGGGAGATCGAGCGCCTCAGCCACGGCCGCATTCGTCACCTTGCCACCAACCGTGCTCAGACCGCCCAGCAGCGACGGATCGTGGTCGATCGCTCCAGCCACGCCTCGGTCAGCGACGGCGAGCACGTACGGAAGGGTGGCGTTGGTGAGGGCGTAGGTCGAGGTGTGGGGCACGGCACCGGGAATGTTGCCGACGGCGTAATGCAGCACCCCGTGGGCGACGTAGACGGGGTCGTCGTGAGAGGTCTCATGGGTGGTCTCGATGCAGCCGCCCTGGTCGACGGCCACGTCGACGATGACGGCCCCGGTCTTCATAGCCACGACCATGTCCTCGGTGACGACCACGGGTGCTCGCCCGCCGGGCACGAGCACGGCGCCGATGACGAGGTCAGCTTCGGCCACGGCCCGCTCCACCGCCCCCCGGTTCGAGGCGAGGGTGAGGATGCGGCCACGGTGGATCTGGTCGACGAAGCGGAGGCGATCGAGGTTCTTGTCGAGCAGGAGCACTTCGGCCTCCATGCCCTGGGCGATCCACGCCGAGTTCCAGCCGACGTTTCCTGCCCCCAGCACCACCACCCTCGCCGGGCGCACGCCGGGGGCGCCGCCCAACAGCACGCCCCTGCCGCCGTTCTCACGCTCGAGATAGTGGGCCCCGATCTGGGTGGCCATCCGCCCCGCCACCTCACTCATCGGTGCCAGCAGTGGCAACGACCCGTTCGCCAGTTGGACGGTCTCGTAGGCCAGCGATGTGACCCCCGCAGCCAACAACGCATGACCCACCTCGGGGTAGGCGGCGAGGTGGAGGTAGGCGAAGAGGATCGACGACGCCCGCAGACGGCCCATCTCGTTGTCTTGGGGTTCTTTGACCTTCACCACGAGGTCGGCCGACCACGCATCGTCGACGCTCCCGATGTCGGCCCCAGCGGCGGCGAACTCGGCGTCGTCGATCGAACTGTTGACTCCGGCCCCGGCCTCGATGACCACCTGGTGGCCAGAGGCGTGAAGTTCGCGAACGCCGTCGGGCGTGATGGCGACGCGGTTCTCGCCCGTCTTCGTCTCGGTCGGGACCCCCACGATCATGAACGCGACCGTACTGCGGGCGTCAGTCGAGGAGGCGCTGGACGAGAGTGAGGCCGATGATCGTCTTCGCATCGGTGATCTCGCCCCGGGCGATCATGCCGGGGACCGAGTCGAAGGCGACGCGTTCGACGGTCAGATGCTGCTCCTCGATGCCCTGGAGGTCTCGCTCGCATGCCTCGAGGTCGAATGCGGCGAAGACGTGGACGACCTCGTCGCAGAATCCCGGGGAGTTCAAGAACGCGCACAGCGCCTCGACCCGACCCGCTCGCATGCCCACCTCCTCGACCAGTTCGCGTCGGGCGGTTTGCTCCGGTGCCTCGCCGTCGACGTCTCGGATCCCGGCCGGGATCTCGAGAAGTTCGGCGTCGACCGACGACCGGTATTGGCGGACGAGCAACACGGCGTCGCCGGCATCGACCACGGGCACCACGCCGACGGCGCCGGGATGGTGGACGACGTCGCGCTCGAATGTCGAACCGTCGGGAGCCTCGAACGAGGCCCGTCCCACCGAGATGCGATCACCCTGGTGGATCAGGCGCTCGCCGGTCTTCCTGAATCCAGCCACGTGGGTCAGAAGTCGGGGAGGCGGGGGTTGCGCCCGTCGGCCCGGTCCATGGCCGCTCCGACGAATTCGAAGAACAGCGGGTGGGGCCGGTCGGGACGGCTCTTGAACTCGGGATGGGCTTGGGTGCCGATCCAGAACGGATGCCCGGGGAGTTCGATGAACTCGACGAGTCGGCCGTCCGGCGATGTGCCCGAGCACCGCAGGCCGGCGGATTCGAGGCGATGGCGGAACTTGGGGTTGACCTCGTAGCGGTGGCGGTGCCTTTCGAACACCACTGGCTCGCCATAGGCCTTCTCGACCTGCGAGCCCGGCGACAACTTGGCGACATAGGCGCCGAGGCGCATGGTCCCGCCCATGTTGACGACGTGCTCCTGTTCGTCCATCAGCCCGATGACCGGGAACGGCGTCGACGGGTCGATCTCCAGCGAGTTCGCACCCTCGAGCCCGGCCAGGTTGCGGGCGACGTCGACCACCATCATCTGCAGCCCGAGGCACAACCCCAACGTGGGCAGTTCGTTTTGCCGGGCGTAGGTGGCGGCGGCGATTTTGCCCTCGGTACCTCGTGACCCGAAGCCGCCAGGCAAGACGATGCCGTCGAGGTGGGACAGCCGCGCCTCGGCGAGGAGGTCGGTGATCTCCTCGGAGTCGATCCACTCGACCTCGACGCGGGCGCCGTTGTGGAACCCCCCATGGCGGAGGGCCTCGACCACCGACAGGTAGGCGTCGGGCAGCACGGTGTACTTGCCCACGATCCCGATCCGGACCGGCGTGACCGCCCGGTCGATCATGGCCACCAGCGACTCCCACGGCCGAAGATCGGGTTCGCCCTCGAGTCCGAGGATCCGGCACACGTAGTTGTCGAGGCCTTCGTTGTGGAGCACGAGCGGGATCTCGTAGATGTTGCGGGCGTCGGCGCAGTTGATGACCCCGGCGACAGGCACATCGCACAGGTTGGAGATCTTCTGTTTCTGGCCCTCGGAGATCGGGGTGTTCGACCGGCAGACGATGACGTCGGGTTGGATACCCATGCTGCGGAGGTCCGAGACCGAGTGTTGGGTGGGCTTGGTCTTGTGTTCACCGGTCGGGCCGATGAGGGGAACCAGCGTCAGGTGGATGTAGCAGACGCGGTCACGCCCGACGTCGTTACGAAACTGGCGGATCGCTTCGAGAAACGGGAGGATCTCGATGTCGCCGACCGTGCCACCGATCTCGGTGATCACCACGTCGACGTCGTCGTCGGCGAGTCGCAGGATCCGGTCTTTGATCTCGTTGGTGATGTGGGGGACGACCTGCACGGTCTTGCCCAGGAAGTCGCCCTTGCGCTCCTTGGAGATCACCGACGAGTAGATGGCGCCCGTCGTTGCGTTGGACGAGCGGAGAAGGTTCTCGTCGATGAACCGCTCGTAGTGGCCGAGGTCGAGGTCGGTCTCACCGCCGTCTTCGGTGACGAACACCTCGCCATGCTCGAACGGGTTCATCGTCCCGGGATCGACGTTGATGTAGGGGTCGAGCTTCTGCATGGTGACCCGAAGGCCCCTGGACTTGAGGAGCCGACCGAGGGCCGAAGCGGTGAGTCCCTTGCCGAGGGAACTGGCCACGCCACCCGTCACGAAGATGTGTTTCGTCACGGACCTCCACGGTACCCCTCTCCGGGCCGGTCCGGTGCGATGGGCGATCGGCGAATGACCACACGACGCAGGTGCGTTGCCCGATTGTTCGCACCGTCGATCCCGGATTCGAGGACGACGGCGACACCACCGACGGCATCGACGCTGGTCAGGAGGCTTCCGTGTGGAATCGACCCCAGCTCGACCGGCGCACCCCGGCCGGCGTCGAAACGTCGCACGATGTCATCGGGTCCGACGACGATCACGGACGAACCGGCCACTCCGACCACGCGTCCCGGACCCAGGACATCGGTCACGGCCCCGTCGAGATCGGCCACGACGGCGCGGGCGAGGCCGTCGCCCTCGACGCTCGTGAATGCCAGTCGGTCACCCGCGGGGAGGAACGGCCCTTCTTCGTCGGGCCCGCCGGCATCGGTCAACGACCGAGTCGCTCCGGTACCGAGATCGACCGAGACGAGGTGGCGAACAGGAGGAGCGAATGCACGACGTTCGACGGCGGTGACCACGGCCCGCCGGCCGCCGGCTGCGACCACCATGCCGTAGCCGTCGCCGAAGCCGATCGAAGGCTCGAGGCGGATAGATCCCCGCACCCGGCCGTCGGCCTCGACCACCGCCACCATCCCCGTGGGGACCGGGCCCTCGGCGACGAGCAGCGTCGACCCATTGGGGAACCAGGCCGCGTCGACCACGTTCGTCCCTGGGCTCGTCACGGGGCTGATGATGCCGTTTGCGGCCACACCGAGGCCGTTTCCCGTGACCACCGCCAGCCGGCGACCGTCGAAGTCGAAGACGGCCCGTCCGGCGGCCGCGATGACGTCGCCGTCGCCGAAGGGTCGATCTCCCGCTGCGCCCAGGCCGCCGACGCGCACTGGCTGGCGCCTCGTGACGAAGACCAGCGTCAAGACGATGATGGCGGCAAAGACGACGAAGGCGCCGAGGACCCGCTTCACCGGCGGCGCCCGAGGCGGTCAAGGGTGCGAAGGGGGGCGACGCGTTCGATCACGGCGCTGAAGGACACCGTCTCGGAGATCCCGTTGAGGATGGCGACGAAGGCGAGCGTGGCGAGACGCACGACGGGCGTCCCGGTGGTGACCACAGCCAGGCCGAGGACGCCCCCGAGCACGTTGGCACCCGTGTCGCCGAGCATGACCCGCTCCCGCAGGTCGTCGAGCAACATGGCCAGGCCCCCACCGACGACCACCGCCGTCGCCCCAAGGCTGCTCGTCGCCGCAGTGCCGGCCACCAGTGCGCCAAAAGCGACGAGGGTGACCTTGATCGTCCGGCCGGGCGCGCGATCGAAGAGGTTGCCGAGGTTGGCGGCCAACGCGACGAGCGCGGCGTCAGGGAGCAGGTACCCGAAGCCCCCGTCGGGACGAGCGGCGGAGACGGCGACCACGGCCACGGCTCCCCCACCGAAGAGCTTCAGCGCCCCCGTCGTGAGTCGGCCCCCGGCGAGGGCGCGGAGATGGCCCGAGAATCCGCGCCGGTCGCCATCGCCGGCCAGGTCATCGACGATGCCGAGCAACGCCATCCCCAGAGCGAGCACGAGGACGGCGAGACGAGGACCGGCGATGCCGCGGTCGTCTTCGGTCACACTGCCGGCCACCACCCGTCCGGCCTCGACCCCGAGGACAGCGACGGCGAGCACGAGGCCCACTGCGGTCGGCAGTCGGTGGCCCCGATAGTTCTCCCGATCGAAGAGCGCGCCCTCGAACACCGGGCGGAGCAGCAGCCACACCAGTCTGGTGGCGAGGAAACCCACCACCAACCCCATGGCGACAGTCATGGGCCGCCCCGAAGGGCGAGACGAGCCGACGTCCGCTCCCGCTCGAGGGCGAGGAGGGTCAGGAACGGCCCGAGGTACACGAACACGAGGGCGGTGACCACGACACCCGAATCGTTCACGGCATAGCCGAGCAATCCGGCGGCCAACGCGCCCACGACGCCAGCCCGAAGTGCGGAGCGCGGGGGCAGGAGGTCACGCCACCCGCTGGTCCACGCGAGGACGTAGAGCATGTAGACGGCGATGATCACCACTGTCCAACTCCAAGGTGACCGATAGGTTCGGAAGTTCACGGCCAATTTGCGGGACGCAGTGGTCGTGAACGCACCGATGCCGTCGGTGCCGATGTCGGCGGCCAGGCGACCGAGATGGGTGCGGGTGGCGGCCGGACGCAAGAGGTCGATACCCGTCGCGAGGGCCAGCGCCACGATGGTGACGCCGCCGGCGACGAGCAGCGCTCTCGTTGTGACCCGCCGGCCGGAGAGCACGAGAATCGTCAGCCCGAACACCGGGACGAGCGTGAGGATGCCCCCGACGTCGGACCCGAGGCTCGGGGCTCCGTCGATCAACACGACGAAGGCGAACAACAACGCGACGCGCAAGATCGCCTCCGGCCGGCGGCGAGAGTACGTGACGTGGATGCCACCGAGTAGCACCGTCGTCGAGGCCAACGTGGCGAAAGCCGTATTGCCGAACCCGGTGAAACGGGCCGCCGTGTGGAGGGAGTACCCGAGGAGGCTCGAGGTCTGCAGCCGGGCGCCGGTCGAGACGTCGATGGCCAATACCACGATGGTGGCAGCGAGGATCCAGGCCAGCGGGCTGAGGGGATACCGGCGGGCTCGACTGGCCACTGCGACGATGGCGGCGATGATGCCGAGCAGGACGAAGATGCCCGACTTCCCGAGGTCGGCGACGTTGGGCACAGCTCGGAACAGGAAGGTGGCCACGGGATAGGCGGCGAGGCCGAGGACGATGGCCCGCAACGGTCCGCTCGCCCGCCCGGCGCCGCCCAACCGACCGAAGGCGACGACCGCCAAGAGATACACGACAGCTTGGAGGATGATGTAGCCCATCGTCAGCGAGAGATAGATGCCCTCGCGGTAGGCGGCATCCCGGTCGATTGACCGGAAGAGGTCGAGGTCCACCGGTCCGGGACGCACTCGGAGCGGCTGGCCGATCATGCCTCCCGGTATCGGAGCGCCAACGGTCGAGAGGATGGTCGGGGCGAGGTCGGTCACCGTGACCACTCCCGCCCGGCGGGTCGATGGCGAATGGAGGTAGCCGTGGGGCACGCCGTCGCCCCAGAGGACCGTCGGCGTCAGGCGCCACTCACGAGTCGGCGGGACCACCGAGGCCACCAGCAACACGGCATCGGCGGGCAGTTGGTCGACGACGCGCCCGAGGAGGAGGTCGGTCTCTCGAAGCGAACGGAGGCGCACCTCCTCGGCCACCGAGGGAGACGCGAGCGGTGCGAACTCCGCGGCACGGTCCGTCTCCCCGGGGTCGACGACAACCACCTCGGCATCAGCCATCGCCCGGACGAACTCGGACATGACAACGCCGTCGTCGGCCCCGTATCCGAACGGCGCCGACGAGTCGGGCTGCAAAAGTTCTCGGCTGACGACGCCGACGTCGACCGAGCCGGTGCCGTCCATGACGGCCACGGCTGCGGGACGCAGCACACTCGCCCGCCGGCTCAGCGTGTAGCCGGTGTCGGCGTTGCCCACCACGCCCGCCCGCATCCCCGCACGGTGGAGGGCATCGGCGAGGGCACCGGGGCGGCTCGTGAGGAAGCGCCCATCGTTGAGTTTGCGGACGGCCGGCCCCCCGACGACGACGACCTCGCCCGTCGGCGTGATCCCGGTCCGTCGCGCCAGGGCCTCGGCCGCGGTGCCGCCTTCGAGCACGGAGTCGGCGTCGAAGGCAAGACCACCGAGATCGTCGGCCGCCACCCTGGTACCGGCGCCGAGCGTGGCGTAGCCCTCGGTCGTGTTGGGTCGACTCGACAACGTTCGGACGCTGGTGGCAGCCACGGCTCCCTGATCGATGAGTCGGTCGAGAACGGGCATGCGGCCGGTGCCCACGTCGTCCCAGGACAGTCGAGGGATGCCGAATACCACCACCTTCTCCGCGCGCACGCCGAGCGCCTGGCTCGGCGGCTCGGCCCGTCCTCCGCCGAACAGCGCCCCCAGCGAGCAGAGGACGAACGTCAGGGCCACCAGCGCGACCCGGGTCCGTCTCGACGTGAGGCGGGGCCAGAGCGCGGCTCGCGATATCGGCGCCCTGGGCGCCACGGTGGCGGAACCCGGTTAGGCGCCGTCCGGTGTGGAGGTGGTCCATGGCGACGTCGACCTCGATGATCCGGGCCCCGGCCCGGGCCGCGTCGATGGTCAACCCCACCTCGAGACCGAAGCGGGGTGCAAGCTCGAGCGACCGCAGGAGGGGGCCGGTCACGGCCCGCTGCCCCGACAGCGGGGCGATGACCTCGAGGCCCGAGGCCCGACGGATGCCGGCGGCCGCCAGCCGACGGATGGTGCCGAAACCGCCCTTTCGCCCGGCACTCGGGAGCACGGCGACCGCCATGTCGGCCTCACCCGCGACGACTGGCGCCACAAGCGCCTCGGCCAAACCGGCAGTGTCGCCGAGGTCGGCATCGATCAGCAGGTAGATGTCAGCCTCAGGACTCGCGGCGACGCCGGCGGCGACGGCGTCGCCCTTGCCCTGGTTCCGTGCCAGCAAGACCACAGTGGCACCGGCCGCCTCGGCCACGATCGCCGTGGCGTCGGTCGATCCGTCGTCGACAACCACGACCTCGTCGACCACCGCGAGCGACGCCAATGCCGACACGGTCGAGCCGATCCGGTCGGCTCGGTCCTTGGCCGGGACGACCGCCACCGTCGTCACGGGCGGGTCACTCGCCCGATGGCTCGGGGACGAGCCGAACGTTCGACCCGAACCCGTAGTGGCCGGTCTTGCCCTCGCGGAGCTGGCGTAGTGCAAGCACGGCCGCTACCCGACCGCGGTAGTCGTCGAGGTTGTCGACCGTGCTCAGCCGTCCGCTCACGGCCGCGGTGCCGCGGAGCGAGGCGACGAGCGCGGCGGGCGACGCCTTGGCGGTCTTTTCCGGCTTGATCTCCTGGGCCACCGGCTCGGCGGCCAGTACCCGCACCTGTGAGGACGCGAGCCGTGATGCCAACGGCACGGCCACATCGCCGGCGGGGAGATCGGAGCCCGAGGAACTCACGATGACGACGATGCTGTCAGCTCTGGGCAGTTCGGCCACCGGGACCGGAGGCGCGGGGGCGTCGACTTCGAGAAACCCTGCGTCGACCAGCGACGTCACGAGCGGACCGCGATCGCCGACGGCCCAGGCTGTGGCCACGCCTGCTACTCCCGCCTGGCGCAGCGCTTCGGCGTTGGTGGTCGGCGCGGCGTCGAGCACGCCGGCCAACTGGCGGGTGACGTCGTCGCCGTCGAGGGACCATCGGTCGGTGAACCAGATGGTGGCGTCGACCTCGGCGCCAGCAGCGACCAACGCGGCGCGGAAGCCGTTGACGAGGGCGCGGTCGGTGCCCGAGGTCGAAACGAGGAGCACAGGCAGGCCCACGAGCTGACCCGACACAAGACGGTCACCGGCCTGCTCGCTGAACGTGCCCCAGCGCGCAAGATCCTGTCGAAGTTGGTCGTTCTCGTCGTTGGTCGCCTTGCGCCGCTGGTCGACGTCGCTCAGCTGACGCTCGATCTGGGCCACGGTGGCGCGGTCGACCACGCCGGCGCCGATGGTGATCCCGGCGGCCAAGGCGAGGAACACCGCCGTGATCGAAACGAGATGAAACCGGAAGTTGACCATCAGCGAAACACCGAGTCCCACAGGTCTTCGACGTAGAGGCGGGTGCTGTCCAGGAAGACCTGGGGCACCACGATCAGGACGATCACGATGAAGACCAGCATTGCCGCGAAGAAGAACAGGAAGAGGTCACGCTTCCGAAGCCGGCTCTCGTAGAGCCGGCTCACGCCCTTGGCGTCGACGAGGATCGGCCCCACCTTCAGTCGGGTGAGGAACGTCGAGGCCATGCCCGCCCGTCCCTTGTCGAGGAACTCGACCATCGAGGCGTGGGTGCCGACGGCGACGATCAGTCGCGCCCGCTTCTCGTAGGCGAGCAACATGGCGATGTCCTCGCTCGTGCCCCCGCCGCGAAAGAGGGTGTGCTCGAGGCCCAGCTCCTCGAGTCGTTCGGCCCCAGGAGCGCGCCCACCGGCGTAGGCGTGCACGATCAACTGCGGCACCGAGCGCAGCGCGGCATCGGAGACCGAGTCGAAGTCGCCGATGATCACGTCGGGCCGCAGGCCGGCCTCGAGCAGTGCGTCGGCGCCACCGTCGACACCGACCAGCACCGGGCTTCACTTCCCGGACGTAGCGTGTTGCGCAGCGCGTCGAGGTCGTCCTTGTAGTCGTTGCCGCGAACGACGATGAGTACGTGACGCCCGGCGAGGTCGATGGCGAGGTCGGGGAGGTCGGGGCTGTCGAGGATCAGGTGGCGCTCGCGACGCATGTACTCGAGGGTGTTCTCGGCGAAGCGTTCGAGTTCGTCGCCCATCGTCGCCTTGGCCGCCTCGTACGCCGACTCCAGGGTCTGGAGGCTCTGGCGCACGCCGGAGGCGACGAGGGCGCGCCCGACCCAGAGACTCGGACGCCGTCGATGCGAACGGTCTGGCCCTCGTGACAGTCCATCGAGCAGGTCGCCGCCGACTTCGTCGAGGAGGGGGATCCCGGCGGCGGCGACGAGCAGCGGGCCGACGTTGGGGTAGCGGCCCGAGATCGACGGCCGCGGCGTTGACGACGCCGCCGACCCGCGCCTCGATCAGGCCCTCGGCGGCGACGCGGTCGAGGTCCTCGTGGTCGATGACGGCGATGTCGCCGGGCGCCAGCCGCTTGATGAGGTCCTTGGTGCGGCGTCCGACGCGGGCCGGGTCCGACGCACGACCTGGCCCACCCGGTCTGCACGCTGCTCATCGGCCCCGCTCGGCTGCGGCTGAGGTCAGCAGTTCCTCGGCATGGTCGCCGGGCGGTCGTCGCTGTCGGGCTGCCCCGAGAGCATGCGCGAAAGCTCGACCACCCGGCCGCGCGTCGTCGAGCACCGAGGCGGTCGCCAGCGTGCGACCGCGCGCCTCGGCCTTGGCCACCGCCACCTGATGATCGGCGAAGGCCGCCACCTGCGGGAGGTGGGTCACGACGAGGACCTGGCGATCGGCGGCCAGCGGCCGAGAGGGCTTGCCCGACGGCGACTGCCGCTGCGCCACCGATGCCGGCGTCGACCTCGTCGAACACCAGCGTGGGCGGTGAGTCGGACAGCACCAACCGCGCTGCCAACATGGCTCGGGCCAGCTCTCCGCCCGAGGCCACCTTGGCCAGCGGAAGCGGCGGCTCGCCGGCGTTGGCGGCGAGCAGGAAGACGACCTCGTCGGCCGGGTCGGCCCCGCCAACGGCGACCTCGAAACCGGGCGCGGGCCATGGCGAGCCGGTGGAGGTGCGCCTCGATGGCCTCGGCGAGCGCAGGGGCGGCGCGGCGCCGTTGCCGCGGCGATGCGGGCGCCCGCATCGACTTCGGCGGCGACGGCCTCGGCTCGGTCTCGCTCGAGTCGGTCGCACCCGCTGGTCGTGCGACTCGAGTTCGGCGAGTCGGGCTCGCGCCACGGCCGCGAACTCGAGCACGTCGGCCAGCGTCTCCCCGTACTTCCGGCGGAGGTCGGCCAGGAGTTGGCGCCGCTCGCGGACGGCGGCCAGCCGAACGGGGTCTTCCTCGATGGCCTCGGCCGCCGCCCTGAGGTCGACGCCGACATCGGCCACTTCGACCTGAAGGCCGCGCAGTCGTGCTTCGAGCGCGGTCAACGCCGGCCGGGCGCTGAGCGCAGCGACAGCCCGCCCGATGACGTCGGAGGCGCCCCCGTCGTCGAGCAGGAGATCATGGGCTTCGACGGCTGCAGCCCGGGCCTCGTCGGCGTCGGCCAGCCCCTCCTCTTCAGCCCACAGGACGGCCTCTTCTCGAGGGTCGTCGAGTCCGGCCCGGTCGAGTTCGTCGAGTTGGTAGCGCAGGAGGTCGACCTCGCGGGCCCGGGTGCGGGCGTCGCCCCCCAGCGCGGCCATGACGGCGTCGATCTCGCGAATGCGCCGGCGGGCCTCCTGCAGCGGCTCGAGGTCGACGTCGGCGTATGCGTCGAGTGCCGCGCGTTGCACCGCAGGAGCCAGCAACGACTGATGCGCGTGTTGTCCGTGGAGGTCGACCAGTCCGTCGCCCGTCTCGGCCAGTGAGGAAAGGGCAGCCATGTGGCCATCGACGTAGGCCCTCGACCGCCCGCCGCCGCCTGGCACCGTTCTGGCGACGACGGTTTCGTTTCCGGCCTCGTCGACGAACCGGCCCTCGACGATGGCCTCGGTCGCCCCGGGTCGAACCAAAACGGGGTCGGCCCGGCCTCCGACAAGCAACTCGATGGCCTCGACGAGGAGCGTCTTGCCCGCACCCGTTTCGCCCGTGAGGGCGGTCATCCCCGGACCGAGCACGAGCGTGAGGTCGTCGATGAGCCCGAGGTCGCGCGACGCGGAGTTCGACGAGCATCTGGCCCTCAGCGATCCGTCAGGCCGAATTTGGCCTTGAGAATCTGATGGAAGTCGCGGTCGCCGAAGCGGACCAGCCGGGCCGGGTGGAGGCCTGGTCGACAGGTCATCGCGTCGCCGGGAGCCAGCTCGCCGATGTTGCGACCGTCGACGAGCAGCGTCGCCGTTCGGCCTTCGAGCACCTCGACGCGGACCTCTTCATCGGGACCGAGCACCAACGGGAAGTCGAAGAGCTGGTGGGGTGACACGGCTTTGACGACCAACGCCCGCAGCGTGGGGGAAACGATCGGGCCACGCACCGACAAGTTGTAAGCCGTCGACCCCGTGGGGGTGGCCACGATCATGCCGTCAGCGGCGTACGTGGTGAAGGCGGCGCCGCCGATTACGAGGCGCATGCGCACGGTGTGCCCGGGCACGGTCTTCTCGAGCCACGCCTCGTTGAGGGCGGTGACCGGGAGGAACTTGCCGCCGGTATCGACGTCGAGCGTCATTCGCTCCTCGGTCTGGAAGTCACCGGCGAAGAACCGTTCGAGGGCTTGCTCGAGGTCGGCGGGCTCGCATTCGGGCAGGTACCCCAGGCGGCCGACATTGACCCCGAGGATCGGCACCCCGGCCGCGGCCACCAACTCGACAGTGCGCAACATCGTCCCGTCGCCGCCGAGGCTGACGGCGAGGTCGAGTGCGTCGCAAAGACGGTCATCGGGACACGCCAAGTGCCCCAGGCCCGCGGCTTCGGCGTCGTCGGCCGGTATCCGAACCTCATGGCCGCGCTCGGCGAGCCATTCGATCGTGCGATGCGCGAGTTCGAGGGCCGAGTCGCGGATCGCGGTGGACGACCATCCCAACCACGCTCACGGAGCGGTCCCTGCCGCCTCGGCCACGACGGCATCCAGCGCTGGGGCGTCGAGCGATGCACCCTCCCCCAGCGCGACCTGCGCGGCGTGGGCGCGCAGGTGGGCAAGGAACTCGACGTTGCCGTCGGCTCCCCGGAGGGGTGAGACCATGACGTCCATCATCGCCGCTCCCTGCGCCGCGAACGCGGAGCCGACCTCGTCGAGCACCCGCCGCCAGATGTCGGGCTGGCGGATCACGCCGCGCCCCTTCGACACCTCGGCCCGCCCGGCCTCGAACTGTGGCTTGACCAGGCACACGACGTCAGCCCCAGGTTGGGCGTTGGGGCCGAGGAGCGACGGGGCGACCGTGGCCAGGGAGATGAAGGAGAGATCTGCCACCACGAGGTCGACGGGCACCTCGAGGGTGAGGTGGCGCACATTCGTGCGCTCCCGGACTTCGACACGGGGATCCCGCCGGAGCCGATCGTCGAGTTGTCCGTAGCCGACGTCAACGGCGATGACCCGACTCGCACCTCGCTGGAGCAGGCAGTCGGTGAATCCGCCGGTCGAGGCTCCGGCGTCGAGAGCAACCCGGTCGCTGACATCGACGCGAATCGATCGAGGGCGGCGTCGAGCTTCTCGCCTCCCCGTCCGACGAAGCGACTCGGAGGGCCGGTGAGGACGATCGGCTGATCTGCCGCCACCATGCGGGCAGGTTTGTCGGCGGGTGCTCCCGCCACCAGCACGCGGCCGGCGAGGATGGCCTCCCGCGCCTGTTCTCGGGACGGGGTCAGGCCCCGGCGCACCAATTCGGCGTCAAGGCGCCGACGCCCGGTCGTCAGGAGTTGGGGCCGGACCCGGCGGACTTCGTGGCCTTCTTCGCCGGGGCCTTCTTCGCCGGGGCCTTCTTGGCCGGGGCCTTCGTCACGGACGCAGCCGGCGCCTTCTTGGCCGCAGCCTTGGCCGGCGCGACCTTCTTGGCCGGCGGCTTGCTCTCCGTCGCCTTCTTGGTGGCCTTCGCCGGCGAAGGCACGGCGGCGGCTTCGACCTTGTCCCCCGCGCTGCCGGGAAGACCAGCCCGCCGCACGAGGTCGTCGAGCCCGAGACCGCGGAGCTGGTCGGCCACCTCGCGGCGAACGATCCCGATCAGTTCCTCGGTGTTCTTGCGGCTTCGTTCGACGAGGGCTTCGACGACCTCCTCGGCCTCCTTGCGGCGCACCTCGCCCGCCTTGACGAGGTCCTTCACGAACTCCTCGGCCTTCTCCCGGCTGACCTGGGTGAAGGCCATGCCGGCGTCGAGATAGCGCTGGAAGATGTCTTGCGTGGCCATGCCCTCACGGTACCAACCGAAGGCCTCTGCTTGCAAAAGTACGCACTCGATCGGTGCGAGGTGGGTAGGGTCGCCGACGCCGTGATTCCGCTCCACGACGACAACCCCACGCGCCGGCCCCCCTACATCACCTGGCTGCTCATCGCCGCATGCATCGTCGTCTACTTCGGCTTCCAGCGAACGAGCCCCGAGGCCGAGTTCACGTACGAGCGGGCCGCCATTCCGTGCGAGGTGGTGACGGGCACACCGCTGACCATCGACGAGATCACAACCAGCGACTGCACCCGGCGCGACTCCCAGCCCCCGGTGTTCCCCGCCAAGAACGTGTTCCTCGCCCTCGTCACGTCGATGTTCCTGCACGGGAGCCTGCTCCACCTCGGCGGGAACATGCTCTACCTCTGGGTGTTCGGCAACAACATCGAGGACACCGTGGGCCGGGTCACGTTCACGCTCTTCTACCTGGTGGCGGGGTTGGCCGCCACGTTCGCCCACATCGCACTCGATCCGGCCAGCACCATCCCGCTCATCGGGGCCTCGGGGGCGATTGCCGGTGTGATGGGCGCCTACCTGGTGCTGTTCCCGCGCGTGCGGATCCGTTCGGTCATCATCTTCGTGTTCATCTTGTTCCGCGACATCGAAGCCCGCTGGCTGCTCGGCATCTGGTTCGTCTCGCAGTTCTTCATCAACCCCAACGAGGGCGTGGCCTGGGCCGCCCATGTAGGCGGGTTCGGCTTCGGGGTCCTCGCCGGACTCGTGTGGCGAGCCCGGGGCACGGGCCGCACCGTACGGGCCCGTTACGCCAACGACGTTCCGTTTCGCTGAGCGACCAATGTGGCGAGGTCCTGAGCAATGAAGGCTGGCGCGGGCTCGTCGGGATCGGGTTGACCGCGGGTGACGCCGCTCAGCACCAAGGCGAACGGAACGCCGACGCCGCCGCGAACCGCCCGTCGGTCGACGGCCGGTCGCCCACCATCACCCGCGGCATCGCTCACTCGCTCGGCCAAGAGCGCGGCCATGGGAGCGAACGGTTTGCCCGCTACCTCGGGTGCAACCCCCGCCGCATAGGCGACAGCGGCCAGGAGCGAACCGCCCCCCGGCAGTGGGCCTTCGGGGGTCGGGTAGGTGGCGTCGTCGTTGGTACCCACCAGCCGAGCACCGCTGTGCACGGCATCGAAGGCCGCCGTCAGCCGGCCGAAGTCGAAGTCGCGGTGCCAGCCGACCACGACCACGTCGGCCGGGCCGGTACGCACGGTGCGCACACCCCGCTCGATGAGCGCCTCCTCGACGCCAGGACCGGCACACACCAGCGCCGTCTGGCCTGATGCGACCACGCTCGCCGCCGCCTGCGCCGACGTCACGAGGTCGGCGGCGGCCGTTGGGACGCCGTGGTCGGCCAGCTTGGCCAGGTACTCGGCCAGCGTTGCCGAGGAGTTGTTGGTGAGGAACACCACCCGCTCGCCAGACGCCCGGAGGTCGGCGATGGCGGCGGCCGACCCGGGGATCGGTTCGTCGGCCAGCCAAACGACGCCATCGAGGTCGAGGAGCCAGGTCACCTGCGCACGATACGAGCCTGGTACCCCGCTGTGACAGCCGGACACAACCCTGCGGATAGGGTCGATCCGTGCCCCGCTTCTCCCCCTTTCGTGGTGTCCGTTACAACGCCGAAGGCGGATTCGTCGACGACGTGATCGCTCCGCCGTATGACGTGATCTCGGGCGACGACCGCGCCGCACTGGTGGCCCGCAGCGAGCACAACGCCGTCCGCCTCGAGCTTCCCGTCAACGAAGGCGGGGTCGGCCGCTACGAGGTAGCGGCCAGCCTTTGGCAACGGTGGCACGACGAGCGGGTGCTCGTGGCCGACGACGAGCCGTCGTTCTACGCCTACCGGATGGGGTACCACGACGAGGCGGGCCGACCCCGCCAGACCACCGGGATCCTCGGCGCCCTCACGCTGGAAGCGCCGGGCGAGGGCATCCTGCCCCACGAGCAGACCACGTCGAAGGACAAAGCCGATCGATTCGACCTCATCCGTGCGGTCCGGGCCAACCTCTCGCCCATCTGGACGCTCAGCCCGACGGAAGGTCTTTCAGCCCTGGCCGAGGCCGACATCGACGGTCCACCCGACACCCGGGCCACCGACGTCGACGGCGTTCACCATCGACTGTGGCGCCTCACGGCCCCGGCCGTTGTCGAGAGCATCACCGAGGCCGTGGCCGCCAACCCCGTCCTCGTGGCCGACGGCCACCACCGCTACGAGATCGGACTGGCATACCAGGCCGAGGTCGGGTCCGGAGTCGACGGCGGGGGTCAAGACGGCATCCTCGCCCTCGTCGTCGAGTTGGCCGACGAGCAACTGTCGGTCCGCGCCATCCACCGCGTCCTCACCGGTCTCCCCGAGGGCTTCGACCTCGCCGGCGCCCTCGAGCCGTTCTTCGAGGTCTTCGAGACGGGCACCATCGACGAGACCATCCTCCGCCGGATGGACGACGCCGGGGCGCTCGCCCTGCACACGTCCCAGGGCACCTGGTTGTTGCGTCCGCGCCTTGCGACAGTCCAGGCCGCCCTCCACGATCTCGACTCGAGCCGCCTCGACGTCGCGCTCGCATCCCTCCCCTCCCACGACGTCCGCTTCCAGCACGGGTGGGATCGAGCGACGGCGCCGGTCGACGCCGGCGACGCGTCGGCCGCCGTCCTCTTGCGACCGGCCACCGTCGCGCAGATCGCCGCCATCAGCCACGGCGGCGTTCGCATGCCGCCGAAGACCACGTTCTTCTATCCGAAGCCTGCCACGGGGCTGGTCTTCCGCGACCTCGACCTCGCTGACCTGAATCACTGGCCCCGAGCGCGAGCGTTGGGCAACAATTTCGCCATGGGGTGGACGGAGCGACGCGCCGATGCCGAGGGACGGCTGCGGAGGATCTGCGAGGAGCTGCCCGAGGTCCACGAACGGCCGGCCGGCAACGGCCGAAGTTGGCTGATTCGGAAGAACCACTTTTGTCAGATTCACACCGTCGACGACGGCGACGATCAGAAGGGCATCCTCATCTTCCGGTCGGTGCCGCCCGAGCTCGACGCGCTCGTCAACACGGGCCACCCGTTCTTCAAGCCGGGCTGGGGCGCCCGGGTGGTCGGCATGATCATCGACGCCGATGTGGATTGGGACGAAATCGCCGAGCTCGTCACCGAGAGTTATTGCATCCAGGCGCCCAAGAAGCTGGCGGCCCGGGTCACCTTCTAGACCCCGTCGCCCGCCCCCAACGGTTCACTTCGACGTCGACGCCCGGCTGCGACGGCGCCGGGGTGCGGGCTCTCGTTCAGCGACGGGCAGGGTGAGGTCGACCGCATCACAAGCTCGGCACGGACTCAGGCCGCGCTCGACGGCGACATCGACAGCGACGGTCGGGAGCACGCCTCGGCCGTCGAGCAGGCGACACGTCGGGCCGGTGAAAGCTGGTCGGTCCGGCGACGACCAGCCCGGCGGCCTCGGCGTCGGCCAGGTGTTGCGTGCCATCTGCGGGGGACGAAGCGGCGCCGAGGCTCAGGCGTTCGATGGCTTCACGGAGCTCGGCCAGGCTCGACAACATCGCAGCTCGGTCTTGGCGCTGGGCGTTGACGATCAGCAAGGCGGCACCAAGCACCACGACGCTGAGGCCGGCCAGGCCGCCCGAGATCAAGTACGGGAACTGAGCCGGCACTCGGTCGTACGACGCCGCGCCGTTCCAGCCCAGGAAGAGAAGCAGGAACCCCACCACCGCCAAGCCGATGCCGGTCTGGCCTCCGAGTTGCTTCCAGCGAATGTTCATCTCACTCCGATCCACCGAGGTAGGTCTCGCGCAGGTTGGCGCCTTGGATTTCGTCGCCCACGCCCTGGTACACGAGCGTGCCCTTCTCCATGATGAGGGCGCGGTCGGCGTAAGGGAGTACGCCGATGTTCTGCTCGACGATGACGACGGTGACGCCGTCCTCGTTGATCTTGCTCACGACCTGGAAGACCGTCTTGGCCAGCGCCGGGCTCAGACCCAACGACGCCTCGTCGATCAACAACAGGCGGGGCTTTGACATCACCGCTCGGCCGATGGCCAGCATCTGTTGCTCGCCGCCCGACAGCGTGCCCGCGGCCTGGTCGGCCCGCTCGGCCAACCGGGGGAAGTAGTCGAAGACGAGGGCTCGCTGCTCCTCGATCTGCTTGGGATTGCGGCGCTTGACCCACGCCCCCAGGCGGAGGTTGTTGGACACCGACAGGCCAGGAAAGACGCGGCGACCCTCGGGAGAGAGCGAGATGCCGAGGGCCACGAGTTCGGCTGGCGTCTTGCCCCCGATCTCTTGGCCCTCGAAGCGGATCGATCCACTGTCGGGCTTGAGGAGTCCGGCGATGGTCGCCACCGTCGTCGTCTTGCCGGCTCCGTTAAGACCGAACAGCACGGCGGTCTCCCCCTCCTCCACCACGAAGCTGATGCCCATGAGGACGGGGAAGCCGTAGCCGACCCGCAGCTCTTCGACCTCCAGCACCGGCGCCATCAGGCCACGTCCTCATCCGGGTCTTCACCCAAGTAGGCGCGCACGACCTCGGGATGATTACGGACGGCGTTGGGCTTGCCTTCGGCCAGCAACTCACCGAAATTCAAGCAATAGACGTAGTCACAGACCCGAACGACCAGGGGCACGTGGTGCTCGATCATGATGATCGAGAGGCCGAACTCCTTGCGGAGCTCGAGCAGCGTGTCACCCAGGGCGTGGGCCTCTTCGGGCCCCATGCCCGACGACGGCTCGTCGAGGAGGAGGACCTCGGGATCGGTGGCGAGCACCGTCGCGACCTCGACCCGCTTGAGCACCCCATAGGGCAGACCGGCCACCCGGGTCTCGGCCAGATCTCCGAGGCCCAGGATGTCGAGGAGCAGGTCGGCCCGCCGCGACATCTCGCGTTCGCTGGCGAACGTACGGGGCACGCCGAGCATCCCGGCGACGGTGGCGTAATCGGCTTGGAGATGCTGGGCGGTCTTGAGGTTCTCCCGCACCGTCGAGCCCTTGACCAGTCCGACGTTCTGGAAGGTCCGCCCCATCCCGAGGGCGGCCCGGTCGTGCACGGTCATCTCGGTGACGTTGGCGCCTTTGAACCACACCGAGCCCTCGTTCGGCGTGTAGAAGCCGGTGATCATGTTGAACGTCGTCGTCTTGCCGGCCCCGTTGGGCCCGATCACGCCGACGATCTCCCATTCGCCAACGGCGATGGACACATCGCGGGCGGCTTGCACCCCACCGAAGCGAATGGAACAGCCCCTGGTCTCAAGCACGGACATCGGAGATCTGCACCTCCTTCTCGCCGCGGTCGTGGAGGTCGAACCGGTGCCCAGCCATCCAGCGAAGGAGCGGCCGAAGCTGCTGGCCGAGGCCGCCGGGATACAGGATCAGCGTGAGCAACAACAGCAGCGGCCCGATCACCGTCGGCGCGATCTCGGGTGTCAGCGTCGGCGCCAACGGGATCGCCTCCAGCGCGACCTCGATGAAATGGAACTTCTCGATGAAGAAGCCGAGCAGGGCAAAGAACGCCGAGCCGATCACCACACCGGGACGGCTCCGGAGCCCGCCGACCACGGTCATGATCACGAACACGAGGGCGAGACGGAAGTTGTAGATCTCGGCGACGACGAACGTGTCGTTGTGCGCCAAGAGGGCGCCGCCGAGCCCGGCGAAGATGCCCGACACCATGAACGACAACAGGGTGAACATCTTCACGTTGACGCCGAACGTGGCCGCCACCCGGGGATTTTCACGAAGGGCCAAGAGAGCACGTCCGCCCTTGGTCTTCATCATCCGACTGTCGACCCACACCACGGCGGCGAGAAAGGCGACGCACAGGTAGTAGTAGCGGAGGTCGGTGTCGAAGAGGGTGGGCTTGGGAGCGGCCTGGCCCGCGCCGCCACCAGTCAGCGACTGGATCTGGAAGATGCTCTGCTCGGCCACGAGGCCGTACGACAGCGTGATCGAGCGCGAAGTACAGCCCCTTGATCCGGAGTGACACCGCGCCGAGGAGTGCGGCTTGGAGACCACCGACGATCATCGCCACGAACACGGCCACGAAGAAGCTCTGGCCCTGCACCGACACCACGTAGGCCGACGTGAAGGCTCCGATGCCCACGAACGCTTGGTGGCCGAGGGAGATCTGACCCGTGTAGCCGATGAGCACGTTGAGCGACAGGCCGATGATGGCGAAGATCACGGCCTGGCCGAGGATGTTGACCTCGAATCCGGGACGCGTTGCCGGGAACACGAGCACCATCACGGCGGCGAACACGTACACCGAGACACGGGCCACCCAGCCCCCGGCCGACGGGACGAATCCCTCGTCCTTGGCCGCTTCGGCCTTGGCCGCGGCGAGCAGGTCGGCATCCGTCTGGGCTGCGGTCATGTCTTGCCCCCGAGCAGTCCGTTGGGCCGGATGGAGAGCACCCCGACGAGCAACACGAAGGCGATCACGGTGCCGGCCTGGCCGGGGATGAACGAGAAGTAGTCCGACGATGTCGCCAACGCCTGGCTGACCCCGACGATGGCGCCACCGAGAAAGGCGCCCGGCAGGCTCGTGAAGCCACCGAGGACGGCGGCTGTGAACGCGGGAATCAGCAGGCTCGAGGTCACGACGCCGGGTCCGAACGTGTTCCCGCCGGCCGGGACGCCGATCACCCCGGCCAGACCGCCAAGGAGCGCGGCGAGGGCCCAGGTGAATCCCGACAACCGGCGCACGCTGATCCCGACGAGTTCGGTGGCCGTCGGCTCCTGGCTGGCGCCGAGGATGGCCAGCCCCAAGTTGGTCCGATTGAAGAAGTAGGCCAACACACCGGCGAGCAGGATCAAGACCACGATCAACAGGATGCGCTGATCGGAAATCCGCACGCCGAGCAGCGAGAACCGGTCGGTGCGTGGCAGGGCAGGGGCGATGTTGCGGAGCCGAGCCTCACCGAACCAGATCTCGACCCCGACGGCGAGGAGGAACACTCCCGCCGTCGCCACGAGCAGCGTCACCCGGGGAGCGTCGAACAGGGGCCGCACGACCACCCGCTCGACGAGGAGTCCGGCCAACACGGCGACGGCGAGGGCGCCGATCATGGCGAGCACGTACGGCACTCCGTTGCTGTGCAGCAAGTAGAGCGCGTAGACAGCCACGGTCCCGAACTCGCCCTGGGCGAAGTTGAACACCCCGCTCGACTTGTAGATCAGGACCAAACCGAGACCGAGTAGCCCGTAGGCCGCTCCGGTGATGATGCCGACGACGAGGGCCTCCTTCTCACCGATCAGCACGAAGACCAAGACCGTGAGGACGGCCGAGGCCACACCGATGCCGGCCCGACGGGCCAGGAGCGAGTCGGCGAACACCTAGAAGCCGGTCACGTTCTTGGCTTCGGTGATGTAACGAGGAGGGGCGTCGCCGCAGGATGCCTTCAGCAGGTGCATCGAAGTCCCGCCGAACGGTTTCCCGGGCGCGTACTTGGCGTCGGGGTACACCCCGCCGCTGAAGGTCTTGCCGCTCTGCAGCGTGGCCATGAACTTGGCCCGGCCCAGATCGGGGCCGGTGGCCTTGAACATGTCGGCCAGCATGGCGCTGAGCCCCCAGAGGGCGAAGCCGATGTCGTCACCAGCCTTGCCATTCTGTTGCTGGTACGCAGCCTTGTATTCGGCTGTCGCCGGGTCGTCGAGTTGGAAGAACGGCGAGAGGAAGCGAGCCTCGCCGATGCCGCCGCAGCCGACGCTGGCCACCGTGTTGAGGCCCGAGGAGATGCCGGGGCCGATGTACTGCGGGTTGAAGCCCTGCCCGCTGGCCTGCTGCGCGAACTGAATGAAGACGGTCGGGCTGGTGAGGATGTAGATGACTTCTGCGCCCGCCCGCTGCTGGGCGCCGGCCTCGGCGAGAGTCTCGGACTGCGACGCCGACTTGTTGATCTTGGCGTTGCGCACGATCGTCATGCCGGCGTCTCCGGCCGCCTTGGTGAAGCTGGCCTGTGCATCGGCGAACGAGGGCGTGTCGGCCACGACGAGTCCGACCTTGGTCTTGCCCAGCTTCTTGGCCGCCAGCTGGGCGAGGATGGGCGACTGCTGGGAGTAGGTCAGCGAGAGTGCGAAGTAGGTCTTGAGCGATTCGAGGCCGTTCTGGTTGACGCCGGCCGACAGATACGGCACCCCCATCTGGTTCGCGTACTTCGCGCACGCGGTGATCTGGTCGGCGCCGCCGCCCCCGACGAGCAAGAAGACTTTGTCCTTCTCGACCATCTCGCGGCATACCTGCACGGCGCGGCTGGGATTGAACTGATCGTCGAAGAACACCACCTTGACCTGCCGGCCGTTGATCGGTCCCTTGGCCTTCCAGTAGACCTCGCGGCCCTCCTCGAACGTCGACTGGGGGAAGGGCGCCGCGCCTGTCACCGGGGCGTGGATCCCGATGACGATCTCTTTGTCGGTGACGCCCACCTTGTCGTTGGGTCCCGCCGCCGGGGCCGATGCCGCGGGAGCGCCGGATGAGCCCGAGGCGCCACCCGCCGCCGGCGACCCGCCGGTCGGCGCCGCGCCCGAGGACTTGGCCGTCGTGGCCGTTGTCGCACGCCCCCCGGTGGCCGGCGTGGCGGAGCCTCCCGCCGCTCCCGGCACCGCTGCGCTCCCTGGATCAGTGCCCGTCCCGGCGGCGGGATCAGCGGCGACACCGCCGTCGACGGAGGGATCCGGGACGAGGGCTCCCGATCCGTCGTCGACTGCAGTTCCGGTGGCGCCGACACCGCCGGCCGACAACGCAACGCCTGGCTTCTGGCCACAGGCCGAGGCGACGAGGAGCAGGGCGAGGAGCACCCCGAGCAAGCGAAATCGATGCATGGATGGCACTCCGGGGGTCGAAGCCGAGATCGGCATGTTCATGGGCGGGCCGCGGCGCGGGCCTCGAGGGCGGCGCTCACCCCACCGGCCCGCGACGGTGTGGCGCCCGGGACGGCGAGCGGACCGAGCACGAGTCCGACGAAGACAGCGGCGCCGGCGATCAGCAGTCCTACGAGGACCATGGCCAGCAGCGGGAGGTTGTCGAACAAGCCACCCGGATCGGGCGACGTGCGGGCCACGGGCGCCGCCGTGGCAACTGGCGATGCTGTCGGTGCCGCTTCAGGTTCAGGTGGAACTGTGTCGAGCGTGGGCACGGTGTCGACTGGTGCGGAGAAATCGTTGGGCGGCTCGGTCGTGGGTGCGGCGACGACGAAGGGCTCGGTCGTCGTCGGTGACTCGTCGGGCACGAACTCCGAACTCGCGCTGAAGCCGCCGCCAGTGGTGGCGAAGTCGAGCTTGACGTTGTCCGAGGCCGTGTCGTCGAAGCTGACCTGGAATGAGGTCGGAGCGGCGACGGCCTCGACCAGCAACACCCCGTTCTGGGCCAATCCGCTGGCCGGATCGAGCCACGACGTGGCCATCAGCGACAGGTCGAACTTCCACGTGCCGTCGGCCGCCCGCGCCCCCGGGCTGGCCAGGCTCTCGTCGCACACCGGGCGGTTGACGAAATCACCGTTCTTCACGCCGGCCCAGAACTCCGTGATCGGGCAGGCGACGATGACCGCGCCGGCAGCGTTGGCATTGGCCCCCGAAGCGGTGGACTCCTTGAGGGTCATCGTGAGCCGATCGACGAGCGCATCGATCGGGGCGTCGAGGATGAAGCCCACCGCCGCCACCTTGTCTGGGTCCCCCGCGAGCGCGCCCACGGCGATCGATTTGGCCGGCACCGTGCTCGGCGCCGGCAGCACGCCGCCGATTGCGGGTCGGATGGGGTTGGCCGGCTCGCTGCTCTGGGGACCTTGGGCGCGGTTCCACCAGCCGTCCTGGGTGAGGATGGCGGACTCGGATCCGGTGTTCGTCCCCGCTTGGCTCCAACCCGCCACCGGAACAACGGTGAGCGCGAGAAGCCCCAGGGCGAACACGACCCAACGGGGGGAGCGGGACATGCGTCGCATCGTCTGTAGCACCCTCCTCTCCAACATCAGTCGGAAAGAAACGTGTTCACCCAGCGTAGAGGCCCGGAGCGGGCCTCGGGGTCAGACCTCCCAGGTGCCGAGCGATCCCAGCAACTGACCGAGGTCACCTGGGCCCGATCGGGCTTCGGCGGCCGCCAGTTGGTCGGCGATGGCCGAGCCGTAGTCGGGACGGTCTACGGCGCGGAACACGCCCATGGGGGTCGGCTCGTGGGGACTGGTGGCCAGGCGGCTGAGCATGAACGCGAGACCCGGTTCCTCCCGCCGTTCGTCGTGGACCAACAACGCGTCTTCGCCCACGGCCGAGACCTCGACGATCGTCGGCTTGCCTTGGCCGTCGAGCACGACGCCCTTCGAGCCGTCGGCGCCAAAGCGGATGGGGCGCCCGTGTTCGAGCGGGATCAGCATGTCGTCGCGGACATCGCGTTTGGTGATGTCCTCGAAGGCGCCGTCATTGAACACGTTGCAGTTCTGGTAGATCTCGACAAAGGCCGCGCCGCGGTGCTCATGGGCCCGCCGGAACACTTCCTGCATGTGCTTGCGATCGAGGTCGTGGGTGCGCGCAACGAACGTTGCCTCGGCGCCCAAGGCCAGGCTGATGGGGTTGAACGGCTGGTCGATCGAGCCGAACGGGGTCGACTTGGTCACCTTCCCGATCTCGCTGGTGGGCGAATACTGGCCTTTGGTCAGCCCATAGATCTGGTTGTTGAAGAGCAACACGGTGAGGTTGACGTTGCGCCGCAAGGCGTGGATCAGGTGGTTGCCACCGATCGACAAGCCGTCGCCGTCTCCGGTGATCACCCACACGTCGAGGTCGGGCCGAGCAACAGCCAAGCCGGTGGCGATCGCCGGGGCCCGTCCGTGGATCGAGTGCATCCCGTAGGTGTTCATGTAGTACGGGAACCGGCTCGAGCAACCAATGCCGGAGATGAACACGGTGTTCTCTCGGCGTGCCCCGAGCTCGGGCATCAGCATCTGCATGGCCGTGAGGATCGAGTAGTCGCCGCACCCGGGGCACCAACGCACCTCCTGATCGCTCGTCCAGTCCTTTTTGGTGGTCAAGGGAACATCGACCAGGTCACTCATCGATCAGTGCCTCCATGGCGGCGGCCAGTTCGTCGGTGCGGAACGGGAGGCCCTGCACCTTGGTGTAGCTCCGGGCATCGACCAGGAACTCGGCCCGCAGGAGGCGCACGAGTTGGCCGAGATTCATTTCGGGCACGAGCACCTTGGGGTACTGCGCCAGGACCACGCCCAGGTTGGACGGGAAAGGGTTGAGGTGGGTGAGGTGCAGCTGGGCAACCTTGCGGCCCGTCGATCGAACCATGAGCGACGCGGCCCGGATCGCACCCTCGGTCGAACCCCAGCCGACGACGAGCGTCTCTGCGGCGCCGCTCGGATCGTCGACGGTGACGAGCGGGATGTCGTGGGCGATGCCGGCGATCTTGGCTTGGCGCAGGCGGACCATGCGCTCGTGGTTCTCGGGGTCGTAGCTGATGTTGCCGGTTACGTCTTCCTTCTCGAGGCCGCCGATGCGGTGCTCGAGTCCAGGAGTTCCGGGCACGGCCCAGGGGCGGGCGAGGGTCTCGGGATCACGGAGGTAGGGCAAGAAGACGCCGTCGGGTCCATTGGGCTCGGTGGCGAAGGGCACGCTGATGTCGGGAAGGTCGTCGACGTTCGGCAGCCGCCACGGCTCGGTCCCGTTGGCGAGGTAGCCGTCGCTGAGGAGGATCACCGGCGTTCGGTACTTCAGCGCCAGGCGCGCCGCCTCGATGGCGGCAAAGAAGCAACCCGAGGGTGTGCTGGCGGCCACGATGGGGAGGGGTGATTCACCGTGCCGGCCGTACATGGCCAACAACAGATCCGCTTGCTCGGTCTTCGTCGGCAGGCCCGTCGAGGGTCCACCCCGCTGGATGTCGACCAGGATCATGGGGAGTTCGAGGCTGATAGCCAGCCCGATCGTCTCGGCCTTGAGGTCGACACCCGGACCGCTGGTGGTGGTCACGGCCAAGTGACCGGCGAAGGCGCTCCCCAGAGCCGCCCCGGCGGCGGCGATCTCATCCTCGGCCTGCATCGTGCGCACCCCGAAGTTCTTGTGCTTCGAGAGCTCGTGGAGGATGTCGCTGGCCGGGGTGATCGGGTAGCTGGCCAGGAACACCGGGAGCTTGGCCAACTGGCCCGCTGCCACCAAACCCCACGAGAGGGCGACGTTGCCGCTCATGTTCGTATAGGTGCCTGGCTCGAGTCGAGCGGGTGCGACCTCGTAGTGCGCAGGGAAGAGCTCGGCCGTCTCGCCGAAGTTGTAACCCGCCTTGTAGGCGAGCAGGTTGGCGTCCTTGACCATCGCGTTCTTGGCGAACCGCTGCTCGATCCACGCCACCGTGTCCTCGACGGGTCGGGTGTACATCCATGACACCACCCCGAGTGCGAAGAAGTTCTTCGATCGCTCCGCGTCGCGAGGCTTGGCGCCGGTCTCCTTGGTCGCCTCGAGGGTCAGCGAGGTCATGGGGACTTCGTAGACGCTGTAGCCGGCCAGGCTCCCGTCGCTCAGCGGGTTGGTGGCGTAACCGGCCTTCTGGAGCGCCCGCTCGTCGAAGGCGTCGCTGTTGACGAGCAGCGTCCCGCCGGCGGTGAGGTCATGGAGCTCGCTGCGCAGGGCCGCCGGGTTCATGGCGATCAGCACGCTCGGGGCGTCACCGGGCGTCAGGATGTCGTGGTCGGAGATGTGGACCTGGAAGGCCGACACCCCAGCCAAAGTCCCTGCTGGCGCCCGGATCTCTGCGGGAAAGTTGGGCAGCGTGGCCAAGTCATTGCCGAACAGAGCACTGGAGGCAGTGAACCGATCGCCGGTCAGCTGCATCCCGTCTCCCGAGTCACCGGCGAACCGGATGACCACCCGTTCGAGCGGCTGGCCCCCGCCAGCACGCTTCTCTTGCACCGTGTCGGACAACGCTGTCCCCCCGTGTCGAAGCTGATGGCACCCTACAGCGCGCCCGACCCCGCTTCGGATGATCCCCGCAGGTCGGCATTGGCCCGCCCCGAGCCGGCTGGGTAACTTCGGGACCGTGAACGACGCCCAGCTCGCCAAGGTCCGCGACGACTCCGGCTTCATCGCCGCCCTCGACCAGAGCGGAGGGAGCACGCCCAAGGCGCTGCAGGCCTACGGCATCGGCGACGACGCCTACTCCGACGACGAGGAAATGTTCACCCGGATGCACGAGATGCGCTCGCGGATCATGACCAGCCCTGCCTTCAACGGCGACCGGGTGCTCGGCGCGATCCTCTTCGAGAACACGATGGACCGGCAGGTCGAGGGCCGCGACACCGCTGACTACCTCTGGGAAGTCAAGTCCGTCGTGCCGTTCCTGAAGGTCGACAAGGGCCTCGCCGACGAAGCCGACGGGGCGCAGATCATGAAGGCGATGCCTGACCTCGACGAGCTGTTGGGCCGGGCCCACGACAAGGGCGTGTTCGGCACCAAGATGCGTTCGGTCATCAAGCTCGCCAATCAGGCCGGCGTCGACGCGGTGGTCGATCAGCAGTTCCAGGTCGGCCAACGCATCATCGACGCGGGGCTGGTGCCGATCATCGAGCCCGAGGTCGACATCCACAGCCCGGAGAAGGCCAAGGCCGAAGACCTCCTCAAAGCGGCGATCCTCTCCCACCTTGACGACGTCACCGAAGGGTCGTACGTGATGCTCAAGCTGACCCTGCCCGACACCGACGGCTTCTACGCCGACTGCGTCGCCCACCCGCGCGTGCTGCGGGTGGTGGCCCTCTCCGGCGGCTACCCCCGAGACGAAGCCAACGCCCGCCTCGCCCGGAACCCGGGCGTGATCGCCAGCTTCTCCCGCGCCCTCACCGAGGGATTGTCGGCCCAGCAGAGCGACGACGAGTTCGACAAGGCCCTCGACGAGGCCATCTCGTCGATCGCCGCCGCCTCGGCCAGCTAGGGCGCCCCCGCGTCGAGCACCGCTTCGAGTTCGGCGGCGGCGTCGGCCAGCGCGTCGAGGGCGCGCTTTCGCGCCCTCACGGGCACCAGCCGCTGCACCACCACCTCGGTGCGACTCGCGGTCACGCCACCGGCGCGGAAGAAGCGACGCTCGACGTGGCCGATCACGACGACTTCGTCGTCGGTGTCGAGTCGAGCGGCCGATGCCGGGGGGTCGTGCCAGAGCACGGGCACCGAGATGCGGCGGCCGGTGTCGCCGATCCGGGCGGTGACGTCGAAGGCAAGCACGACACCACCGCCGGGAAGGTCTCGCCGAGTCGGCGGGCCGGTGACGCGGCCACGTAGCGCAGCCAGGTTGAAGCCGACGGTTGAGGTCGGAGCGGGCGGGGTGGAACGGGACATGCGCGTCCTCCAGGTAGGCCCCGCACAAGGCGGCGGGGCCGGCGGAATCACCGGGGGGAAGCGGCGTCTCCGACCCTAGGAGGTACCTGTGACAACGATGGATGCACAGCCTTCTCCACCGGGTGCGCCCAAAAGGGACAGCGCCGACACCGACACGCGAGTCGTAGGGTGGGCCGGTGAACGCCCGGCTGGCCGCCACCCCCGGAGGACACCTCTTCCACGTGACCAGCACCGCGGCCCTCGACGCCCCGAGCTCGGCTGAGATCGCCCGTGAGCAATTCGAGCGGCATGGCTTCGTCCACTGCTGCTTCCGGGAGCAGTTGGCCGAGATCGTCGCGTGGTGGTTCTCCGCCGACGACGACCTCACCGTGCTCGAGATCGATCCCGCGGCGCTTACGGCTCCGGTGCTGCTCGAGGCGTCTCCGAGCCGTTGGTACCCGCACTGCTACGGCCCCCTCGACGCGCCCGCGGTGCTCGGCCACCATCCCCTCGGCGTCGGCGGCCACCTCCCCGACTCCCTGACATCGCCCCCGGCCGGGTTCCAACTCATCGGCACTCGCGGCGGCGTCGATGCCGTGGTCCAATGGCGAGGGGGCACGCTCTCCGGCGACCCGGCGTGGGTCGATGCCGCTCACCAAGCCGTCAGCGCGGGCGCACAGATCGCCCTGGTCGGTGGTATCACCGCAGCGGCGACACTTGCCACTGCTTACGAATCATTCCTGGTCCTCGAGGCCCAATCCGACGAGATCGTTGGCTACGACGGCGACGGGTTCTTTCCGTCCGCCTGACTCGTCGCGGTCAGCCGATGGCGGCCAGGCGCTCGGCGGCGTCGAACACCTCGGGGTCGACGGCAAGGATCTTGCGGAACAGTTCTCGGGCCCGCGGAACCTCACCGGCCCGCTCGTAGAGATCGGCCAAGGCGTACCACGTGCGGAGGTGGTCGGGCTTGGGCTTCTTGTTGTCGGTGCGGGCGGCCTCGAGCACCTCGATGGCCTCGGCCACCCGACCCCTATCGGCCAACGACCCCGCGAACACCAATCGGCCCTCGGCCAACAACGAGGGTGACGGCGACGCAGCCCGCAGCTCTTCCCACATGGCGTCGGCCGCCTTCCAACGCTTCTTGGCTCGATAGCAATCGGCCAATGTCGGATGTTGGTCGACGGTGTCGGACAGATCGCGAAACGCCTCGAGCTCTCGGATGGCCGCATCCCACCGACCCAACCGATACATCGTCAAGCCATACAGCTCGCGGACGGCGGCGGCGCCGGGCGCCTGCTCGGCCAGCGGCTTGAGCATCCTGGCCGCATCGCCATACCGCTCGCGCTCGTAGGCGCCGGCGGCGTCGGTCATTCTCTGCGCAAGTCGCTCGACCTTCGGGGCGCTGACCGCCTCGGCCAACTCACCCGTCACCTCGCGAGGGAGCACCTTGGGCTTGCGGACCCGCCCCAGCGGAGCGGCCGGGCTCGCCGGCGGCGATCCGCCGCGCCGACGGCGGGGCCCTTCGTTCGCGTCCGGAGTCCACGCTTCGGGCTCCCATGTCTCGCCCGGCTTGGTCGCTCCCGGCTCGCGGGAAGCAGCGACCGCGTCGCGCCACGCCGTCGAGGCCGGACCGGCTCCTTCCTCATTGAGCTGGCGGGTGCCCTTTCGCGCTACCGATCCCCACGAACGGGGCGAGCGCTGCTCCTCGCGGTTCTCCACCGGGCGGCCACCGCCACTCGGGCCGACCTCTCCCACCGTCTCTGCCACCTTCGCGTCCGCGGCCGCCCGACGGCGATCCTCCGTCGCGCCCGCGGCCATACGACGACCCGCGCCCACCCGACGACGATCCACCGTCGCGTCCACGGCCATAGGAGGACGATCCACCGTCGCGTCCACGGCCGCCGCCCGCGGAGCCGCCGGCGCGTCCCTCCGGTGCCGACGACCGGCCGCCGCTGCCGAGGCGCGGGGGACGATACTCCCGGTCTCCCCCCGACCGGTCCGATCGACTGCCGGCCGCTGAGCGGCCCCCGTCGGTGCCGAGGCGGGGCGGGCGATACTCGCGCTCACCGCTCGAGCGACCCTGACGCGCCCCTCCCGAAGATCCAGCCCGTCGAGGCCCGCCATCCGCCCGCGGGGGGCGATACTCGCCGCCGCTCTCCGACGCACCCTTGCGGCGGCCCACGTCTCCGCCGGCACCGCGGCTGCCCCCCAGCCGAGGCGGCCGGTATTCCCCGCCGCTGGCCGACGTCGAGCGGCGGGGTGCCCCCGTCGAGCGGGCCCGGTCGACTCCCCGGCCTCCGGCTGATGGCGTCGGTCGCCCGGTGCGTTTGGCGCCTTGTCCGCCGGCGGCGCCGCGGCCCGGCTTTCGGGCGCGACGATCTTCAGGGTCCGGAGCGGGCATGGACGCCATCGTACCGGTCGCCGGACGCGACGAAGCCCCCGCCGAGGCGGGGGCTTCGTGCTTCGCGAAATGATCCGGCGGCGTCCTACTCTCCCAGGGGGTCTCCCCCCAAGTACCATCGGCGCTGGCGGGCTTAACTTCCGTGTTCGGGATGGGAACGGGTGTGACTCCGCCGCCATGGCCACCGGAAATCTTGCTACTGAACAGTCGCGCGCACTGGCCAGGTTGTCCCTGTGAGCGTTCCATAGCGAGCACGTGCATAAATGAATCTCCAAGCCCTCGGCCGATTAGTACCGGTCAGCTGAACACATTGCTGTGCGTACACTTCCGGCCTATCAACGTGGTCGTCTGGCCACGGGCCTTACCTGGTTAACCCAGTGGGTGATCTCATCTTGGAACAGGCTTCGCGCTTAGATGCTTTCAGCGCTTATCCCTTCCGAAGGTCGCAAAGCAGCGGTGCCCCTGGCGGGACAACTGCCACACGAGAGCTTCGTCCGTCCCGGTCCTCTCGTACTAGGGACAGCCTTCCTCAAATCTCCTACGGCTACATCGGATAGGGACCGAACTGTCTCACGACGTTCTAAACCCAGCTCGCGTACCGCTTTAATGGGCGAACAGCCCAACCCTTGGGACCTGCTTCAGCCCCAGGATGCGACGAGCCGACATCGAGGTGCCAAACCTTGCCGTCGCTATGGACGCTTGGGCAAGATGAGCCTGTTATCCCCGGGGTACCTTTTATCCGTTGAGCAACGGCGCTTCCACACGCAACCGCTGGATCACTATGCCCGACTTTCGTCCCTGCTTGACTTGTCAGTCTCGCAGTCAAGCTCCCTTGTGCCATTGCACTCGACGGCTGATTGCCAACCAGCCTGAGGGAACCTTTGGGCGCCTCCGTTACCTTTTAGGAGGCGACCGCCCCAGTCAAACTACCCACCTGACACTGTCCCCGATCCGGATCACGGACCAGAGTTAGAGTCCCAGCACGAACAGGGTGGTATTTCAACGTTGACTCCACCCCGGCTGGCGCCGAAGCTTCCAAGTCTCCCACCTATCCTACACAATCCGTACCAAAACCCAATATCAAGCTGTAGTAAAGGTCCACGGGGTCTTTCCGTCCTGATGCAGCTAACGAGCATCTTTACTCGTACTTCAATTTCGCCGGGTCTGTGGTTGAGACAGTAGGAAAGTCGTTACGCCATTCGTGCAGGTCGGAACTTACCCGACAAGGAATTTCGCTACCTTAGGACCGTTATAGTTACGGCCGCCGTTTACTGGGGCTTAGGTTCAAAGCTTCGCCTTGCGGCTAACCTTTCCCCGTAACCTTCCAGCACCGGGCAGGCGTCACAGCGTATACATCGCCTTACGGCTTCGCACGCTGCTGTGTTTTTAGTAAACAGTCGCTTTCCCCTGGTCTCTGCGGCCCCCTCGAGCTCAGGACGCGAAGTCCGTCACCCTAATGAGGCCCTCCTTCTCCCGAAGTTACGGAGGTATTTTGCCGAGTTCCTTAACCACAGTTCTCCCGATCGCCTTGGTATTCTCTACCTGCCCACCTGTGTCGGTTTGGGGTACGGGCGCTATGTGAACTCGCTAGAGGCTTTTCTTGGCAGCATGGGATCAGTGACTTCGCCTAGATCGGCTCGGCATCACGTCTCAGGCTTCATGAGGTCCGGATTTGCCTAGACCTCGCCCTACACGCTTACCCCAGGACAACCATCGCCTGGGCTCACCTATCCTCCTGCGTCCCCTCGTTGCTGCCCGCATCAAGATGGGTCGGTTCGCCCGAAGGCAGCCCCTTAGCAATCAAGAGTTGGGATGGACGCGCATACAGCGGTACCGGAATATCAACCGGTTGTGCATCGACTACGCCTCTCGGCCTCGCCTTAGCTCCCGACTTACCCTGGGCGGATTAGCCTTCCCCAGGAACCCTTGGACTTTCGGCGGAGGGGTTTCTCACCCCTCTCTCGCTACTCATGCCAGCATTCGCACTCGACCACGCTCCACGCACGGTTTCCACCGCCGCTTCACTGCAAGATCGACGCTCCCCTACCACGCATCACACTGAAGTATGCATCCGCGGCTTCGGCTCTGTACTTGAGCCCCGTTACATTGTCCGCGCAGGATCACTCGACCAGTGAGCTATTACGCACTCTTTCAAGGGTGGCTGCTTCTAAGCCAACCTCCTGGCTGTCTATGCAATCCCACATCGTTTCCCACTTAGTCACAGAATTTGGGGCCTTAGTCGGCGGTCTGGGCTGTTTCCCTCTCGACCATGAAGCTCATCCCCCACGGTCTCACTGCCGGGTTCTAGAGCATCGGCATTCGGAGTTTGATTGGGGTCGGTAAGCTTGTGGGCCCCCTTACCCATTCAGTGCTCTACCTCCGATGCTGAACACCCGACGCTGCACCTAAATGCATTTCGGGGAGAACCAGCTATCACCGAGTTTGCTTGGCCTTTCACCCCTTGCCACAGGTCATCCCCCATGTTTTCAACCATGGTGGGTTCGGCCCTCCACAAGGTCTTACCCCTGCTTCAGCCTGCCCATGGCAAGATCACTCGGCTTCGGGTCTACAGCATGCGACTAAAACGCCCTATTCAGACTCGCTTTCGCTCCGGCTCCCCCTCACGGGTTAACCTCGCCACACACCGTAACTCGCTGGCTCATTCTTCAAAAGGCACGCCATCACGGCATTCCAATCGAAATTGGAACACGACGCTCTGACTGTTTGTAAGCCAACGGTTTCAGGTACTATTTCACTCCCCTCCCGGGGTACTTTTCACCTTTCCCTCACGGTACTCGTGCACTATCGGTCGCCTGTGTGTACTTAGCCTTACGAGATGGTCCTCGCAGATTCACGCCGACTTTCACGGTTCCGGCGCTACTCGGGAAATCTCATCAGAGATGTCATGCATTTCGTGTACGGGACTCTTACCCGCTGTGGTGCGACGTTCCAGAACGCTTCCACTATGCAGACATTTTGTAACTCTGTGCTGGGTCTGATGCCCCAGCTATGAGCTCCCACAACCCCGAACTGGCAACGCCATCAGGCTTTACCACCAGCTCGGTTTAGGCTCTTCCCGTTTCGCTCGCCGCTACTCAGGGAGTCACTGTTGTTTTCTTTTCCTCGGGGTACTGAGATGTTTCAATTCCCCCGGTTCCCTCTACCCGCCCTATGTGTTCAGGCGGGAGTCACACCCCATGACGGGTGCGGGGTTTCCCCATTCGGACATCCACGGATCGAAGCTTGGTAGGCAGCTCCCCGTGGCTTTTCGCAGCCACCCACGTCCTTCATCGGCATCAGGCGCCAAGGCATCCACCGTTGGCTCTTTGTAGCTTGGAGAATCAAAGATGCTCGTGCTCGCTATGGAATTCTCAAGGGACGATGCCACTCCGACAGAGGACCCCGCCGGCCGAAGGCCAACGGGGTCATGGGGGTGGCAACTACAGAGGGATTCACTCCCTCAAAACGGAACAGAAGAGGCCCGACACGCACCGCCGGCGACCCAGGAGGACAAGTCCTACGACCAGGTTTCCGACGACGTTTGCCGAGTAATGCGTGCATCGACTGGGAATCTGCCAGCTCGAATGGCTGACAAAG
>CAVVPZ010000008.1:0-970004 GCA_963750255.1 uncultured Actinomycetes bacterium
CGGCTCGATCCTCGCAGGCCGAGTCGAGGGTCCACAGCAGACGCCCGGTGACCTGCGAGGTGAGGATCGATCCGTAGTGTCGCGAATCGATGGACCGTTCCCGGTTGTCCCCCATCACGAAGACTGAATCGGCCGGCACCGTCACCGGGCCGAAGTACACACCGTCGATGCCGGCCTGGTCGACATAGGATTCCGGCACTGCGGTGCCGTCGATCATCTCCAGCTGGGCGTCCTTAATAGCGACCCGATGCCCGGCTGTCGCCACCACCCCATTTTGGACGTTGAGGGTTCCGAGTACGCTCGGGCTGCGAAAGCTGACGATGTCAGTCGCGCGAGACGGCGCTTGTCACTTGATTTCTCGCGAGGATGATGGTGTCAGCCCTGACACAGCGTCGGCTCCATGCTCTCCGATGTCACCGTCACTGAATCGATGACCTGCGTCCTGACGACAGCAACCGTGACCACCACGATCGCTGCCGCCAGGATCAGCTTCCAGGTAACGTGCCGGATCCGGCGGGCGACTTTCTCCACGTGGCAGGCCGGGTTGGCCGGGTCGGCCCAGATCGGATCGTTGTCGTCGATGTCGCGGGTCGTTGAGGCCGACGGTGAACTGGTCCATCATGTCGTGGTCCTCATGCACCAAGTTGTGGCAGTGCACCATGTACTTGCCCCGGTGCGGCCCGAACCTCATGATCAGCCTGACCGTCTCGCCCTCCCCGACGTAGGCGACATCCTTGGGGCCGAGTTCCTAGGCGAACGGTGCTCGACCGTTGCGGCTGAGGATCCGGAAATCGATCAGGTGGATGTGCAGCGGATGGAACCAGCCGTCCGAGGAGTTCTGGAACTCCCAGATCTCGGTGTCGCTCACGCCGGGGTCGGCCAGCACCGTCTTGTACCCGGACTCGATGACGTCCGCCCAGGTCTCGCCGTTGAGATTCCAGAGGTTGGTGACGTCGTCGTGCTCCAGCCGGATGTTGCGGACCTTCGTCTGCCGAACTCTCCGGACGGGTCATCACCGGGTTGCCCGGGTTCAGTGACCGGGATGGTATCACCCGGCGCCGGGTCGTTGGTGTCGAAGGCGTCGCCGGTCACGTCGAACGCCATGATCTTGTTCGTGTCGGGAAGTCGCGGTTGTTCGGGTTGCCCAGGTTGCGCAGTTCGATGCGCTGCCCGACCGCGAAAGCGCGAGAAGTCGATGAGGATCTCGTACCGCTCCGCAGCACCGTGCCGCCACGGGGGACCGGCCGCGATTGCGGCATCAGGCCGCCGTCCGTGGCCACCATGTACACCGGCGTCGCCGGGCGACAGCGTCGGCCGGTAGGACCGGGAGTGGAGGCGTTGAGCACCCGGAAGCGGTAGACGCGCCGCTTCACCTTCATCACCGGCCACGGCGCGCCGTTGACCAGGACCACGTCACCCCACAGCCCGGAATGGTTGCGGTCGTCGTACAGCGGGACTGCCGTTGGCCTGGAACATCATGTCGGACAGCGTGAGTCGGCACGTCGTACTCGCCCTGCGGGAGCAGCGCCCTCTCCATCGGTCGTGCAGGTGGTACTGCGAGGCCAGCCCGGAGTACACGTTCTGGCCGTGTAGTGCACGCCGTGGTCGTGGTACCACAGGGTGCGCGCGTCCTGGAAGTTCGGGTACTGGTAGGTCTTCACTGGCCGGGTCCGGTGACGTCGCTGGCGTATCCGTCGTACTGCGGCAGCGACGCGGAGCCGTGCAGGTGCGTCGAGATTCGGCGGGGTGCCGAAGGTCGGATGCGTCGGAGGCAGCTTGTTGTGCATGGTTGATCTTGATGCGGCGACCCTGCTGCACGTCGATCCGCTTGGCCGGTACCAGACCGTCATAACCCAGGACCGGCGTCTGCATGCCGGGGATGATGCCGGCGCGACCGGGCATGGCCTTGATGTGGTACTCGTCGAAGAGTCCGTCGGCATCGCTCTTGGTCGTGGGCGTGAGGACGCCCAGCGGGGTGAACTTGGCCACGTACGGCCGTGGCATCTTGGACGACGGAAGAAGGCTCGCCGATGCGGCGCTGATCCCAGCACCCCACGGGAGGGCCAGACCCGCCGCGCCGGCGGCGGCCACCCGCCGAGCTTGAACGCATCGCGCCGTGAGACACCCATGAGAAATCCTTCAACCGAAGTGGATTAGGACGAAGTAGGCGGCGGACATGTCGTGTCCGGGAGCAAGACCTGGCAGCATGCCCGCCACTGATCCAAAGGATGTCGGAGCGGGCAGGAGAGTGCTGAACCCCGATCAGGGGGGGTGGGCAGTCCCTAAAGTTGGGGACTCATTAACCGTCGGTAACTGAATGAGCCTGATGAGTGAGCGGCGAACGGGCCGCCATGTGCTGAATGCCCGAGACTCCTCACCCTCCGTCAGCTCTCGCCTGCGCTGCTGAGTGCAAGGAAGCAACCGGGGACAATCACTCCTGGTCGCGGACCGAGGCGCATCCGTTCCCGCACTCGGGGCATTCAAGCCAACGGGACGATGACGTCGGCGGCAGGGAGGTGGAGGTGCCCGGGTTCGAGTCAATGACGGACGCAGGGGACCCGGGTGACCAGGCAACCGCCATCTCACCGGCCGGGGTCTTCGGCAGCGGGCGCCGATGCGCGGCTCTGGTAGGCCTGTCGATCCGGCGGTTGCTCCCTCGATGAGGACCAAGTGCCGGCCACGAAGTCAGCGCTCGTTCCGCCGCCGACGCGTTCCCCGCGCGTCGACGTCTCAATCCGTTCGCGGTTGTCGCAGTCGATGCATTCGCTGAGGCGGACGCGGTGCACATTGCCGACCATCGTCCGTCATCAGTGCCCATCAGCGTGCTCGGTGAGCGGTCTGCATCCGTTCATGCCGGACGGGAACCGGTTTCAGCCGGCTGCTCGGGGAAATGGACGGATCGACGCTCAGGTGCGCCGCCTTGCACTGCCGAACACCTCATCAAGGTCACACCGAATTTCACGCGATGGGCCGCCCCCTGTCTTCGGCCCGGCTGAGTTCCGGGGCCAGCGCACACGCCGCGATGGACACCAACCGGGTCGTGCCGGTTTCCTTCGGCGGGGTCTGCTCGCGTGCGAACAGTCAGGAATGCCGGTGGGTCTCTTCGACCAGCCGAAGTGCCCGTCGTCGGCGCACCGTCGACTCCGCCGCCATCGGCAGCAGCACGCGTTCCTCCTGCCGATCTTGGCCGACCGGGCTTGCAAGAGTCGGGATGCTGTCCCCAGGCGTCCCGACGCCGCCTGACTGTCTGCCTCCAGTCCGGCCCGTTTTCCTGCTCCGCGCAGGTGATGGCACCGAACTGACGTCGTGGGAGGCGGGCTGACGGGCGGCGAGGCAACCTTCTTGCCGGAACGCACAAAAGCGTGCGGCGGGCCTGTTGGCCCGCCGCACGGCTTGCACTCTCGGTAGGGGCGGATCAGCCCGTCAAGCGTGAACGGCGCGCTGGTGCCCAGCACGTTGCCGTTGCGGGGTCGGAGAGCACGGCGACGATGGGGCCCGGGTTGGTGGTCCCGGTCAGCGCGGCGGTGCGGAACCGGGGGTCGAAGGTCGAGCCGGTGGCCGGGGCGACTGCTGCCGTCGCGGCGAGACGGGGCCGAAGCGGGAGGCAAGGTATCGGGGTGCCGTCCGCGGACCCCTGTAGAACCGGACGTGCCGGGGTCACCGGCGGTGTCGGTCGTGCCCTGACCCGGGTGTCGCCGTTCTTCCACCGGCCCGTGCTGATGATCACCCGGCGGCCACGACGGTCGTCGTCGCTTTCGCCGCGCCTGAGGGGTCGCTGATCCGGGTGCCGTCCTGGCGTCACCGTGAAGGAGTATCCGAGGCGCGGGCAGCCCGATGACGATCTGGTTGGTGTCTGGGGTGACGGCCGGCTGGGTGGCCAGCGGGGTCGTGGTCCCGGGTCGGCGGCCACAGCTCGAGGCCTCGACCTGGTAACCGGTGACCGGGGTGCTCTTCCGGATCGGCGCGACCCAAACTTCAGCGACGCCTGCCCGATGCCCGGCCGTGGCAGTGAGGCCCGTGGGGGCGTTGAGCACCTGCGCGGTTGCCGGCTTATAGAAGCCGATGGCCTGCTTGGAGATGTTGCCGGCGCGGTCGATGGCGACGGCGTGATCTCGACTCCGTGGTGATGGCGATCGGGGACTGTGTAGGCCGGCGGTGTCGCCGGGCAGGTCGCCCAGGACAGCTTCGCTGCCGTCGGTGGTGAAGTACACGTCGGCGGCGCTCTCGGAGCCGAGGGTGACGCTGGATGCCTGACCGCGGTGTCGGCGGTATTGCCCGACGCCGCCGGGTTGATGGTCAGGTTCGGCTGGGTCTGGTCAGCCGGAAGCTCGCCAACACCTGTGGTGGGGGCCAGATCGAACGGGTCGCCCATCTTGGCGCCCGCCATCGAGAGCGGACCTCGACGTCATAGCCGGCAACGGCCGGGTCGACCGTTAGGGTCGCGCCGGTGGCGGCCGCAGCTGTGCGAGCTCCGACGAGGGTGCCGTCGGCCTTGAGTGCTTCGACGTTGTAGTTGGTGACGGCGGGCGTGCCCGCAGGGGCGTCGGCCGGCGTCCACTTGACAGCGAGCTTCGTCTTGTCGTCGGAACGAGTGACGGAGTAGCTACCCTTCGGCGGAGCGGCGTCTTGCGGTCCGGCCGGGCAGCCGCCCATGCCGGGGCCGCCGAGCTCGCCGAACTCGGAGATGGTCAGGCCCTGGCGGTTAGCGTCGCCGTCCTCGACCTGCCACGACATGAAGCGCTCAACCTGGGTGGCCGCGGCGATCTGGGCCGCCCCGGTGGTGGCGAACTCGAAGGTGGCGATGAACTTCCCGTCGGCCATCTCGAGGTTCGAGGAGTAGCCGCCCCTGGGAGCCACCGTAAGGCCACCGGTCACCGCCCGAACGTCGCGACGACCGACCTCGGCGCTGAGATCGGGGTTGACGATGCGCGGACCTCGGCCTGGCCCTCGATGACGTCGGACCCGTAGGTGCCCTCGACGGTCACGGTGTTCCCGTTCAGTGCCGCGTGGATGGTGGCGGTGCCGGTGCTGGTCGTGGTGTCACCACTGGTGCCGTCGGCGAACTGATCAAGACCTTGTCGCCCTTCCGGATGTCCGGGGTGACGTTGAGTCCGGTGCCGGCTCCCCAGCACACTCCGCCGGGGTGGTTGACCTCGAAGGCCACGTCGCCCTCGGCCACGGTGCCGACCGCCGACCCGATGCGGTGCCGTTGCGAGTCACGGTCACGGTGGCCGAATTGCCGATCTGATCCTGGTAGCCCTCGATGGTGACGAAGTCACGATCCGGGAACACGACGACGTTGTCCGGGAAGGTCGGCACGGCCGCACTGGCGACATTCGCATGCCCGAACGGCCCGGCGCTGACGATGCCCAGGGTGCGAGCCAGGATCATCGGGATTCGGCGACCGGCGATGCCTCTCGCCGGGGCGGTGGCCACCGCTTGCTCGGTTCTCTTCATGACAGGGCTCCTGCAGAGTAGGCGGGACTGGTGTCCCGATGGAAATTGACCCGGCGGTCGACGGCTCCCACACTCCCCGTGTTCGTCGGGCGCTGAGAAGGCCGATTGAGGGGGGGCCTGCCCCCCCAGATTTGGGGAAACCGGGTGGTTGCGGTGCCCTCGCCGAACACGCTGGGTCACCCGGCGCCAAGCGCGCCGGCGCTGGGTCCGGGGGGTCTGAACGGTGGGCTTGGATCCGGTATCCGTCCGCGCCTGCGTCGTCCGGTTTCGCTACCAGTTGGACAGGTAGCCGACCTCCTGGCGCATCCGTTCAGGACAGGGTCACGCTGCCACCGGCCGTCGGACCACATCCCGCCACCCGGGTGGAAGTGGTATGCGTTCACGACCGAGTGATCGCCCCCGCGATCGCATGAATTGAGTGCTCTCAGCTGACCGGCGCTCTCGTCGTTTGTGGCGTGGCTCATTCACTCGACCTCGATCTACATCACACGGAGCGCTTCTGAAAGGCGATAGCCAGATGGGGTGCGAATCAGTGGAAAAATCACCTGCGGGCTCCACGTACGGCTGATAACGTCGTCATAAATCGCTCCATATAGGGACGATCCGGGAGCGACTGGTCACTCCCAGTATACAAATCAAGGACTGAGATGGCTCTGGTTGCCCCACAGACCGCGCGGCGTGCGTCGGCACGACTATTCGCCCCTGACGATTCTGGTCGTCGACGACCATCGCTCCTTCGCCGACTTGTTGTCCGTCGCCTTGAACACCGTGTCCGGATGCGATGCGTGGGCACCGCCAGCTCGGCGGCCGAAGGTGTCGCGCTGGCAGCTCAGCTGCGACCGAACATCGCCGTGATGGACATCCAGATGCCGCGCCAGGACGGGCTGTCCGCGAGCCGACGAATTCGCGAGGCGTCTCCTGACACCATCGTCGCCGTTGTCACGGCGCACCGGGATCCGGAATGGGTTTCCCGAGCTGCCCAAGCCGGCGCATCGGCGTTCATCCCCAAGGACGGCTCCCTCGACGAGATGATCGACGTTCTGCGTCGAGTCCGCCAGGGGCACATGCTGGTGGCGCCGTCCGTCTTCGGCACATCGTCCCTCCCCCGTCGACATCAGCCGGAGATGCAGGCGAAGTTGACTCAGCGGGAACTCCAGGTCCTCCGATTGTTGGGTCGTGGGACGACGGCGACCCAAGCCAGCCAGATCCTGGGTATCAGCCTGAACACCTGTCGCGGGTACATCAAGTCGCTGCATCTGAAGCTGGGAGTCAGCAGCCAGTTGGAAGCCGTCGTGAAGGCCCAGCAGCTGGGATTGGTCGGGCCCGCCGACCAGCAGTGACGCCGACCTGTCCACGTTTCAGGCGGCCGCCGAGCCGTCGAACCACAAGCTCTGAGATCGTGCGGTCAGAGCCCGACAAGGTGACCGTCCGATCCCAGGAGCCCTTGCCTCCAGGCGCGGCGACAGTGCACCGGTTCGGTTCCGCCGGTGGATCCGGCACGCTCACCACTGACTCCGACAACCTGCGGCGCGGTGACCCTTCACCGAAGGTCCAGCACCGAGGCCTGCAGGCCGAACCGTTCTCCGCGGGACGCCGGGAACTCACACGTGGAGTCAGCGCGCGCGGCGGATCATGCTCCAAGCGGGGCCGGGCGACCACTGAACGCACAACACCGAGCCCCCGTACGGGCGAGCTCGGCGCCTGTCCTGCTCAACTGCGGTGGCGGTGGGATTTGAACCCACGGAACGCTTTCACGCTCACACGCTTTCGAGGCGTGCTCCTTAGGCCGCTCGGACACGCCACCGCGGAGCACTTTACCGGAGCGAGCCGGTGGTCCGGACCATGGTCAGGCGGGGCGGCGTCGCGGTGGGGCGGAAGAAGTCGCGCAGCAGCGCCGCGCACTCGTCGGCCAGCACGCCGCCGACGCACCTCGACCCGGTGGGTCAGCCGGCGGTCGCGCAGCACGTCCCACAGCGAGCCGGCGGCGCCGGTCTTGGGCTCCCAGCAGCCGAACACCACCCGCTCGACCCGGGCCAGCGCCGATCGCGCCGGCGCACATCGTGCACGGCTCGACGGTCACCGCCAGGGTGCAGCCGGCCAGACTCCACCTGCCCAGCGCGCCGCGGCGGCCCGCAGCGCCACGATCTCGGCGTGCGCGGTCGGGTCGCCGGTCGCCTCCCGGCCGTTGTGGCCGCGCCCGATCACCGCACCCGGCGGGTCGACGACCACGGCGCCGATCGGCACGTCACCCGCCGGCCGAGCGGCCGCGCGGCGCCTCGATCAGCGCCGTCGGCGGACCGAGTCGGCCTCGAGCAGTCCGGCGACAACGGCTCAGAGCTTGTCGATGACGCGCTGCAGCTCGTCGCCGAAGCCGGCGCGGTGCGCGATCATCGCCAGCTGCTCGTCCGGATACAGGTCTCGACGTCGTCGACGATCAACTGCATCTCCTGCTCGGGCACGCCGAGGTCGGCCAGCAGCGCCAGATCGCCCTCCGGCCACGGCGTCGTCGTCGACCTCGTCGTCGTCGGGGGTCTCGACCTGCAGCAGGTCGAGCACGTCGGCGGCGAGGTCGTAGTCCAGCGCGGCGGTGGCGTCGGACAGCAGCAGCGCGACCCCGCCCGGGATCGGCCGGATGATGACGAAGAACTCGTCGTCGACGCACACCAGTCCGAACACCGCACCCTCGGTGGCGACCCGGCGCAGGCCGGTGATGACGCCGTCGAGGTCGTCCAGCAGCTCGGTGCGAGCAGCGAGCAGCGCCAATTGCCCTCGGCGCGGACGACCGCAACCGCGAAACCCGTCGGTGCTCACGCGGGGAACGGTACGCGGGCGGGTGCATCCGAGCCAACGCGGCCCGGACCCGCCGGCCGACACCCGTCCGGGCGGCCGGCCTCGCTGACGCTGGCTACCATGCCATCGTTGCGACAGGATTGGGCCGCATGCCCGAGTCCCCACGCCCCGGCCGGGGGTGACGGACCGAGAAGCTGGAGGCGTTGTGTCGACTGATCCGACGGCGGGCGATCTGCCGCCCGTGTGCGTGCTGGGGCTCGGCCTGATCGGCGGTTCGCTGCTGCGCGCCGCCGCGCCGCTCACCACCGTCTACGGATGGTCGCGCAGTGACGGCACCCGGGCTGCCGCGGCCGCGGACGGTTCACCGTGCTCGACGCCTCGACGCCACCCTGGACCGGGCTGCGCGCGGATGACGCACTGGTGGTGCTGGCCGCACCGGTCACCGCGTTCCGCCCGCTGCTGAAGTCGTCGCCGAGCGCGCCCCGCACATCCGGCTGACCGACGTCGCCAGCGTCAAGGCGGCGGTGGCGCAGTGGGTCGCCGAGCTCGCGCCGACAACCCGGTTCGTCGGGTCGCACCCGATGGCCGGCACCGAGGTGTCCGGCTGGGCGGCCGGGTCCGCCGACCTGTTCGCCGGCGCTGCCTGGGTCACCTGCCTCGACGACGACACCGCCCTGGCCGACTGGTGCCCGGTCGCCGGCCTGGCGTTGGCGTCGGGCAGCCGGGTGGTGCCGGCCGAGGCGGAGGCACACGACCGCGCGGTCGCCCGGATCTCCCACCTGCCGCACCTGCTGGCCTGGCGCTGGCCCAGGTCGGCGAGCAGGGCGGTGAGCCACCCGAACGTCGCGACCCGGCCGCTGTCGGAGATGCCGAGCTCGTCGAGCATCCCGCCGACCCGCCGCGTCCGTTCGGCGAAGTCGCCGTAGGTGTAGCGGTGACGGGTGCCGTCCGGCTGCGATGTGACGACCTCCTTCTTCGCCCACAGCTTCTCGGCTCGCTCGAAGAGGTGAACGGTGGTGAGGGGGTAGTCCTGCATCAGGCCGTGCATGCTGAGGAGCCTATGGGCCGCCGCTTCCGACTCGTCGTGGTGCTGGCGGCCGTGGCCGCGGCCGTCGCCGGCGCCTGTTCCTCCGACGACGGTGGGCGCCGGGGGGCGGGCCCGTCGACGACCGGGGTCACGACGACCTCCGCGGCCTCGGCGACCACGCCGGCCTCCGGCCCGGGGGCGACGTCGACCACGGCGCGCGGGCCGGTCGTGGCGACGGCGACGCCGCCGGTCACCGGGCCGGCGCAGGTCCACCCGGGACCGGCCCGACCGGCGGCCGGCTCGTGCCCCGCCGTCCCCGAGCGCAACCTGCCCCGCACCGACCGCCCGACCTACGACCTCACCGTCGACGTCCGTCCGGACCAGGGGATCGTGGTCGGGACGGAGACGGTGCGCTTCACGCCCGACCTCGACGTCGACCGCCTCGTGTTCCGGCTGTGGGCCAACGCGCCGCGCATCACCCGGGCCGGCGGGAAGATCGAGGTCGGCCTCGACGGCGCGTCGCAGCCCGACCCGACGACGCTCGTACTGCCCCGCACGGTCAAGGCCGGCTCGACGACCGAGGTGACGATGACCTGGCAGGTGACCCTGCCGACGTCGCCGTCCAACGACCGCATCGCCCGCACCGGCAACGCCATCCGGCTCGGGTCGTTCTTCCCCGTGCTGGCCTGGCACCCTGGCCTGGGGTGGGCCACGGAGCCGCCGACGTCCAACTTCGCCGAGGCCTCGCTCTCCCTCCCGTCCGACTTCGAGGTGATGGTCACCGTGCCCGAGGGTCTGGGCGTGTTGGCGACCGGCGTCCCCGGGCCCAAGGGACCGGGCTCGTGGATCGCCTCCGGGGTGCCGGACTGGGCCCTGTCCGTCGGTGACTTCCGGGTCGTGACGGGGCAGGCGGAGGGCGGGGTCGCCGTGACGGTCGGCGTCGACCGCGCCGTCGGCGACGCCCCGAAGCCCTACCTCGACAAGGTCGTGGCCGCGCTCGACGACTTCAGCCGGCGCTTCGGCCCGTACCCGTGGCCGTCGTTCTCGCTGGCCCTGACGCCCGAGCTGTCCGGCGGGATCGAGTACCCGATGCACGTCATGCAGGGCCCCGGCACCCTCGGCCGCACGACCTCCCACGAGGTCGCCCACATGTGGTTCTACGGTCTCGTCGCCACGAACCAGGGCGCCAATCCCTGGATCGACGAGGGCCTCGCTTCCTACGCCGAGGCCCGATTCGAGAACACCCTCGACGCCTTCAAGGCCCGCACCATCCCGGCCGAGGGCGTCGGCCACGCCGGCGAGCCGATGACCTATTGGGCCTCGCGCTCGTCCGCCTACTACCGCTCGGTCTACGTCCAAGGGGCCCAAGCCGTCGCCGCCCTCGGCTCGGCCGACCTCGTCGACTGCGCCCTCCGCCAGCTCGTCGCCCGCGGCGCCTATCGCGTCAACGGCAACGGCGAGGTCATCGCCGCCCTGGCCACGGTCTCCCCCGACGCCGCCGACGTCCTGGCCGAGTTCGGCATCCACCCGTAGTCCCCGCCCCCGGGCTTCCCGCCGTCGTTCCGCCGGCCTGTGGTGGGCGCTGCTCATCGCCGGCGATGGCGGGTACGTGTCGCACTGGTCGGCCGCCGCGTTGCACGGCAGCTCGCACTTCCCGCCGACGCGGTTCATCATCACCGTGCCGCACCCGCGACGCCACGACAACGCCGCTGCCCGGGTGTTCCAGACCACGGCGATGCGTTGCAGAAGGAGTTCCTCGGCCCGGCGGCGTCGGGCCGCAACGGCATCACGACGATGCGAGCCGTGCTCGACGTTCGGGCCGAGGATGGGTACGTCCCACCGAAAACCCGGTGGTGGTGGTGGAGCCGTCCGGCTCAGGCGCCGCCGGACTGGTCGCGGAGGAACTTCTCGACCTCGGAGGCGAGCTCCTCGGTGGTGGGGAGGTGGTCGAAGGTCTCGCCGTCGCCCTCGTCGGCGAGGCCATCCTCCTCGAGGCGGCGCACGTAGTCGGCGACGTCGTCCTCGCCGGCCAGCATGTCGTCGACCTGGCGCTCGTAGGCCTCGGTCGCCACCTGCAGCTCCGACGTGTCGACGGTGAAGCCGATCATCCGGCCGACCCGTTCGACGAGGGCCAGCGCCGCCTTGGGCGACTGGGTCTCGCGGAGGTAGTGCGGCGTCGTGGCCCACAACGAGGCGGCCTGCATGCCCTCCTCGGCACACGCCGCGAGCAGCACGCTGAGGATGCCGGTGGGACCTTCGTAGCGCGAGCGGGTGAAGCCGAGCTCGGCGACCAGGTCGGGGTCGGTGGCTGTGCCGGTCACCCGCACCGGGCGGGTGTGGGGCACGTCGGCCAGGAGCGCGCCCAGCGTCAGGGCCATCTCGACGCCCAGCCCCGAGGCCAGCTCGGCCACCTCGCGCGTGAACGTCCGCCACTTCAGCGCCGGCTCGATCCCGGTCATGAGGAGCAGGTCGCGGCCGTTGGGGAGCCGCACGACGTCGATGACCGGGTCGGGCCACTCGAGCCTGCGGGTGAGACCCTCGTCGAGCTTGACCTGCGGACGGGCCACGGTGAAGTCGTAGAACTCCTCGGCGTCGACCGTGGCGACGCGCTGCGCGCCGAGGGTGCGGGCGAGGAAGCGCACGGCCGTGGTCGCCGCCTCACCGGCGTCGTTCCAGCCCTCGAAGGCGGCGAGCAGGACGGGGCGGTGCAGCACCGGGCGTTCGCCGCGACCGTGCCACCGGAGGTGGGACATCCCCGAGAGGCTACCCCGCGGGCTTCTGGCTACAGGACAGGCACGCCTTGTTCGCGTAGTCGTGCTGATGCCCGTCCTGCGCGTGCGGCACGGTCGCCGGCCCGCCGGGCGGGTTGTCGTCGGTGTACACGGCCTGACCCTGGCTGTCCCCGAACACGAGCGGGTCCTTGGCCTCCCACTGGCCCGCCTCGTAGCGCCGACCCTTCTCGGCCTTGAGCAGCACGCCCGGTCCGTCCTTGCCCGTCTCGTCCTTGCCCGAGCCGGTCGGGTCCCAGAAGACCTCGGTGAAGTCCTTGATGGCGTTGGGTGACCTGCGGGTGAGGTAGACGAGCGGGGCCGAGGCCTTGCCGCCGGTCCGCGGGTAGGAGGCGATGCCCCGGGCGAAGGCGTCGGCGTTGAGCTTCGGCCCGGCCATGTGGATGCCGTTGAAGAGGAGCTGGACGGGCGCCTGGTACACGTTGATGCCGACGCCCTCCTTGCCCCTCGCTCCGTCCGCTCCGCTCGCCGCGTGGTGGTACGCCTGGTAGCCCGACGAGGTCGACACGTCGACGTGGAACACCCACAACGGCGAGATCCCGAAGGCGTGCGACCACTGCGTCTGGTCGTAGGTCCGTCCGAAGAAGGACGTGTCGATGAGGGACGTGCCGCTGAGGAACCACTCGGGGAAGTACGCCTGCCGGGTCGCCTCCTTGGTGACGAACACGGGGTACAGCGGGTCGCCGACGAAGAGCAGGTTCGACACGCCGGCCGCCTTCATCTTCGTGATCATCCCCTGGGCATGATCCGGCGCGGTTCGATCTGGTAGAGGTAGCCGACGTCGGCGGCCAGGGTCACGCCGTACTTGGCCAGCTCCCGCACGAAGGTGTCGCGCGCCTTCTTGTAGTCGGGGTCGGCCCGGCCGTCGCGGCCCTCGTAGTAGACGAGGCCGAACTTCCGCTTCTCCCTCTGCATCAGGCCCGTCGGGTCGCCGGAGTACTTGGCCGGCTTGTTGGCCAGGCGCTTGCCGATGTACTCGGCGAAGTGGACGTAGTAGTCCTCGAGGGTCGGGAGACTGGCCCAGATGTAGGGCGGGTTCGAGGTGTAGAACGCCTCGGCCGCCGAGGTCGTGCACGTGCAGATCACGCCCAGCTGGGCGAGCTCGGCGGCGAGGACGTTGGGGCCGCCGATGTTGGCGAAGGCCCCGATCTCCTTGGCGATCTTGATGGCGTCGGACTCCATCGCCGCTTCGTTCGTGTCCTTGCCGCTGGCGTCGTAGTCGGCGGAACACGACCTCGCGGCCGTAGGTCTCGCTGTGGTGGTTGTAGTAGCGGCGCAGGTACTCGTAGATGCGACTTGATCGGCTGGTCGTCGGGGCGCCGGCGGCCCGGAGGGCGGCGTCGGTGGCCGGGTCGTCTGGCTGACGAAGCGGGTGACATGATCTTGTCCTTCGACACGCCGGCCCCGGTGGCGCCGCCGTTGTCGGTGCCCGGCACCCAGTTGATGCACGGCGGGGAGTAGGTGGACATCTGCTTCATCCGCCCGTCGCCCCGGCAGTTCGGACCCTTGCCGAACTCGAGGCCCTGGGCCGCGGCCGGTGGCGTGACGCCGCCCGCGGCGGTCGGCGCGGCGCCCCCGCCGGCCGGCCCGGCGGCTCCCGGCTTCGCTGCGACCCCGGCTTTCGACCCTCCGCCGACGGCCCCGGCGCCTCCGCCGCCGCCGCCGGTGGTCGCCGCGGCTGCGGTCGCCGGATCCGACGCCGCGGCTTCCGTGGCGCCCGGCTCGGCGGCGAGGGAGTCGGTGGTGGCCTCCGAGGCCGAGCCACTGAGCGCGTCGCCGCCGGCGGACACGGTGGACAGCGCGTCGCCCTTCTCGGGCGCGTTGCCCGGCACGAGCACGGCCAGCAGGCCGAGCACCGCCAGCACCGCCACCGTCGGTCCGTATCGGTCCAGGAACTCCCGTACCGTCATGACTCGGCCCCCCAGCTGGTTGTGACCCGTGTCACGCCCGGGAAGGTATTTCGCCGCCGGCCGTCGAAGTTCCTGCCGGGATCGGCACTGATGTCGTCCCTCTGGTCCGGGGGGTCCGATGGCAACAACCGCGGTCGAGCAGCGTCCGGCACGCAGTCCGCAGCCCCAGATCGACGCCGTCGTGCGGGCGCTGGAGAACCCGCACGTGAAAGCCGGGATGCTCGCCTTCGTCGGCACGATGGCCTTCCTGATCTTCGTCGGGTTCCTCTTCCCGGCGCCGCCGTCGATCCTGTTCCTCGGCGCCATCCTCGGGCTCGCTGACGGCGCTGATCGCCATCGGGATCGTGCTCGATCTATCGGGCCAACCGCATCATCAACTTCGCCCGGGCGACATCGGCGCGTTCGGCGGCGTGCTCGCCGTCTCGCTGGTGCAGGGACCGGGCTGGCCGTTCCTGCTGGCCGTCGCCGTCGGGCTGGCCGCGGCGGTCGCGGTCGGCGCGGCCGTCGAGTTCCTGGTCATCCGACGCTTCGCCTAGGCGCCCCGGCTGATCCTCACGGTCGTGACCATCGGCGTCGAGCGCCGCTGCTGGCCGGGCTGACCCTGCTGCTGCCCCGCCTCTTCGGCGACAGCCTGGCGTCGCAGGACTTCGACCTCCCGTTCTCGTTCCGGCTCGACTGGTTCCCCGTCGTCTACGGGCCCGGCCACGTCGCTGATCCTCGTGACCGTGCCGCTGCTGGCCGGCGCCCTCGCCGCGTTCTTCCGCTTCACCCGCGTCGGCGTCGCCGTTCGGGCTTCGGCCGAACGGGCCGACCGCGCCGCCCTGCTCGGGGATCCCGGTCAAGCGCATCGGCACGCTGGTGTGGGTGCTCGCCGCGGCGCTGTCGGCCATCGCCGTGCTGCTCCGGGCCCCGATCGCTCGGCGTGCCGATCGGCTCGGTCCTCGGGCCGAGCCTCCTGCTCCGGGCCCTGGCCGCCGCCGTCATCGGGAAGATGGAGAACCTCCCGGTCACCTTCGCCGCCGCCGTCGTGCTCGGCGATGCTCGAGCGGGCGCGTTCTGGGTGACCCGTCGCACGCTCGTCTCCGACGCCATCCTCTTCGCCGTGATCATCCTGGCCAGCCTCCTGCTCCAGCGGCGGGGCAAGGTCTCGCGGGCCGACGACACGGGCGCGTCGACCTGGCATCGCGTCCGGGAGGTCCGGCCGATCCCCCGCGAGCTGCGCCGCGTGCCGCAGGTCCGCTACGGCGTCCCGGCGCTGAAGCTGCTCGGGCTGGCGGTCGTGATCCTGGCGCCGCTCGGCTGGAACGGCCAGCCGCGTGAACATCGTCGGATTCGGTCTGATCCTCGCCATGGTCGTCATCTCCCTCGTGGTCCTCACCGGCTGGGCGGGCCAGATCAGCCTCGGGCAGATGGCCTTCGTCGGCTTCGGCTCGGCCTCGGCGGGGCGGCTCGTCGGGATCGGCTGGGACTTCTTCTTCTGCATCCTCGGCGCCGGCGTCGTCGGTGCCATGGTGGCCGTGCTCATCGGCCTGCCGGCGTTGCGCATCCGAGGGCCCTTCCTCGCCGTGGCCACGCTCGGCTTCGCCCTGGCCACCGGCGTCGTTCTTCCTCAACCGCGAGTTCTTCCCGTGGATGGTGCCGTCCGGGCGCCGATCAGCCGCCCGGTGCTGTTCGGCAAGTTCGACCTCGAGTCCGAGCACACGTACTACTACGTGCTCCTTGTCGTCCTCCTGCTCGTCCTCGGGTCGGCCCGGTCGCTCCGCGACCAGCCGGTCCGGACGGGTGCTGGTGGCCGCCCGCGACAACAGCCGGGCGGCGCAGTCCTACGGCGTGAGCCCGGTCCGCGCCCAGCTCACCGCCTTCGCGCTGTCGGGGTTCATCGCGGCGGTCGCCGGCGGGATGATGGCCTTCCACCAGCACGGCCTCTCGACGACGGTCCTCGAGGCATCGCAGAGCATCGTCGTGTTCACGGCCGCCGTCATCGGTGGACTGGCGGCGTTGCCGGGGGCGCTGTTGGGGGCCTCCTACCTCGCTTTCCTCTACTACTCGCCGCTCACGAAGCTGCCCGCCGTGCAGCTGCTGGCCAGCGGCTTCGGTGTGCTCATCGTGCTGCTGTTCCTGCCGTCGGGTCTCGGCGGGCTGTTCTACGGCGTGCGCGACAACCTGCTGCGCCGGATCGCCCGGGCCCAGCACATCCTCGTGCCGTCGCTGCTCGCCGACCAGCGTGATCCGGACGACGACGACGACGGCCTCACGCGTCCACCCGACGACGCCCTCGACCTCAACCTCCAGGGCATGGAGGAAGGCGTGGAGCTCGAGCTCCTGGAGGCCCGGTGAACGACCGGTTCCGCATCTCCAAGATCACCGGGGACGCTCCGTTCCTCCCGCTGTTGATCCTGTTCGGGCTCAACGCCGTCGACGAGCTCGACCGGGCCGCCTTCAACATCCTCATCCCCGAGATTCGAGACCACTTCAACGTCGGCCTCGACGGGATCCTCACCCTCCTCGGCGTCGTCACCCTGCTGGCCTACGCGGGTCAGGTGCTCGTCGGCTACTACGCCGACCGCACCAACCGGGTGCGCATGGCGACCCTCGGCGCCGCCGTCTGGGCCGGCTTCACCCTCCTGACCGGATTGGCGCCCGGCATCCTGATCCTCGGGATCGCCCGGGTCGGGTCCTCGCTCGGCAAGGCGGTCATCGACCCGACCCACAACTCGCTGATCGCCGACTACTACCCGCCCGAGGTGCGGGTGAAGGCCTACGGGTTCCACCGGGCGGCCAACTCGGTGGGCCAGATCGTCGGCCCGTTGGCGGCCGGCGGCCTCGCCTACTTCCTCGGGTTCCGGGCCCCGTTCATCATCTTCGCCATCCCGACCGCCGTCCTCGTCTTCTTCACCAGCCTGAAGCTGCGGGAGCCGGTGCGGGGCGCGCACGAGCGCCGGGCCGCCGGCGGCGACGAGGAAGCGGCGATGCTCGAGGAGGCGCCGCCGTCCCTCGGCGAGGCGTGGCGGCTCACCCACAGCATCCGCACGCTGAAGCGCATCTTCGTGTCGCTGCCGTTCCTGGGCGTGGCCCTCGGCGGTCTGCCGGCGCTGTACTCGATCCAGTACAACGACGTCTTCGGCCTCAACGAGGTCCAGCGGGCGCTCGTCGCCACGGCGACCGAGCCCTTCCAGCTCCTCGGCCTCGCCGTCGGCATCCCCATCGCGGCGCGCCTGGCCCAACGCGACCCGGGGCTGGTGATCAAGCTCGTGGCCGTGGCCGGCGCCCTCTGCGCCGTCTTCGTCGCCGGCTTCGCACTGGCGCCCAACGTGCAGGTCGCCATCGCCATGAACGTGTTGTCGTCGTCGGTCCTGTCGATCCTGCTCCCGGGCCTCTACTCCGGCATCTCGCTGACGATGCCGCCGCGGGTGCGGGCCACGGGCTTCTCGATCGGGGCCGTCTACCTCATCCCCTCGGGCCTGATCATCGCCCTGCTCGGGGCGCTGGCCGACGACCGCGGCATCCGCGGCGTCATCTTCCTGCTGCTGCCCATCCTGTTGATCGGGTTCTTCCTGCTCGCCTCGGCCGGGTCGTTCGTCGAGGTCGACATGAAGAAGGTGCAGACGGCGACGCTGGCCCAGTCCGAGGCCCGCCGCCTCCGCCTCGAGGGCGACCCGAAGCTGTTGCTGTGCCGCGACCTCGACGTCGCCTACGGACAGACCCAGGTGCTCTTCGGCGTCGACTTCCACGTGGACGAAGGCGAGATCGTGGCCCTGCTCGGCACCAACGGCGCCGGGAAGTCCACCCTCCTCAACGCCATCTCCGGGCTGGTCGAGCCGCGGGGTGGCGCCATCATCTTCGACGGACGCGACATCACCCTCTCCGACGCCAACGCCACGGTCGCCCAAGGGGTCGTGTTCGTGCCCGGTGGCAAGGGCGTGTTCCCGACGCTGACCGTGCAGGAGAACATCAGCCTCGCCGGCTGGCTGTTCCGCAAGGACGCCGCCCACCTCGAGCGGGCCACGGCCCAGGTGCTCGAGTACTTCCCGATCCTGCAGAAGCGCTGGAACCAGAAGGCCGGCAACCTCTCCGGCGGCGAGCAGCAGATGCTCACGCTCGGCCAGGCGTTCATCGCGCAGCCCAAGCTGCTGATGATCGACGAGCTCTCGCTCGGGCTGGCCCCGGTCATCGTCGAGCAGCTGCTCGAGATCGTGCGGGCCATCCACGCCAACGGCACCACGATCATCCTCGTGGAGCAGTCGGTCAACGTGGCCATGTCGCTGGCCGGCCGGGCCGTCTTCATGGAGAAGGGCGAGGTCCGCTTCGACGGCCCGACGGCCGAGCTGCTGGAGCAGCCCGACATCATGCGAGCCGTCTTCCTGCAGGGGGCCGACGCGGCCCGGTCGAGCGGGAGCGCTCCGGCCAAGGTGCGGGAGAAGAAGGTGTTCCACGCCGCTTGCGGCGAGTGCGGTGCGGTCCACGCCGAAGCGCTCTCCACCGAGGAGCTCTGGGTCGCGTTCGGTGGCATCCGCGCCGTCAACGGCGTCGATCTCGCCGTGCGCCAAGGCGAGATCCTCGGGCTCATCGGACCGAACGGCGCCGGCAAGACGACGATCTTCGACCTGATCTCCGGCTACCTCGTGCCGACGCGCGGCCGGGTCCGCTTCGACGGCCAGGACGTGACCGAGCGGTCAGCGGACCAACGGGCCGTGCTCGGCCTGGGCCGTTCGTTCCAGGACGCCCGGCTGTTCCCGTCGATGACCGTGCGCGAGACGATCGCCGTCGGGCTCGAGCGGCACATCCCCTCGCGCGACGCCCTCGCGGCGGCGGTCGGGTCTCCGGCCACCCGCGCCTCGGAGAAGGTCGTGCGGGCCGAGGTGGACCGGCTCATCGAGCTGATGCACCTCGAGGCCTTCGCCGACAAGTTCGTCGGGGAACTGTCGACGGGCAGCCGTCGCGTCGTGGACCTGGCCTGCTCGATGGCCCACGACCCCAAGGTCCTGCTCCTCGACGAGCCGTCGTCGGGCATCGCGCAGCGCGAGACGGAGGCGCTCGGCCCCCTGCTGCTCGACCTGCGGGACAAGACGGGCGCGGCGATCATCGTCATCGAACACGACATGCCGCTGATCACGTCGGTCTCGGACCAGATGATCGCGTTGGAGCTCGGTGCCGTCATCGCCCGGGGTACGCCCGACGAGGTCGTGAACCACCCGCGGGTGGTGGAGAGCTACCTCGGTGGGAGCGACATCGTGATCAACCGGTCCGGCACCGTCAGCGTCGCACCCACCGCCGGCCGGGCCCGACGCGACGAGCGCCGCCGACGGCGCGAGGAGCTGTCGACCACGGGAGGTCGGCGATGAGCCGGAGCCGGACGGGGAGGGTCGCGCTGGTGGCGGCCGCGCTCATCGCCCTGGTCGCATCCGCTCCTGCGGCCACGGCCGACGAGGCCGCCGTCGAGGTCGGGTGGTGGACGAGCAGCCCGGCCGCATCCGCCCCCGAGCGCGGGTTCGCCGTCTCGGTCGCGCCCAGCGGGTCGGTGTCGGTGGCCGCCGTGCGGGCACCCCTCACGGTGACGACGATCGAGTCGGCGACGCTCACGCTCACCGAGGAGGGCGGCGTGCAGCAGGCCGGGGCTCAGCTCCAGGTGTGCCCGACGCCCAACGGCTGGGTGGGTGGGCCGAAGCAGTCGGCCGACAAGGCGCCGAAGCCCGAATGCGACGTGGCCAAGGCTCCGCTCACCCGCAACGCCGCGGGCGTGTGGACCGCCGACGTCCGCAACGTCTTGTCCTCCACGTCGGCCGGTGATCCGTCCTCGCCGTCGCTGATGATCGTCCCCGCAGGGTCGGGCGCCCTGCCCGTCGGCTTCGAGGTGCGGTTCAACCCGCCCAAGCTCGAGGTGACCGGCTCCGGCACCGGCCCGTCCTCCTCGGCCGCGGGCTCCGATGCGTTCTCCTCGGGGGCCTCGGGCGACGACTTCGCCCCGCCGGGCGGGGCGTCGGGCCCGGCGTCGAGCCCGTCCACCGGTTCGTCCTCCGGCTCCTTCGACTTCACGCCGCCGGTGTCGCCCTCGATCAGCTCGCCGCTCGGGTCGTTCTCTCCCGCGCAGGCGGCGGGCACGTTCGAGTCATCGCCGACGGCGGCCGACACCGCGGCGGGGGAGGTCGTCGCCGCCGGGCCCGCCGCGGTGGCGGCGGCGCCCACGACGAAGGTGCTCGGGGTCGGGGCCACGCCGGTCGGCTCGAGCCGCGGGTCGCGGACGGGGCAGGCCCTCTTCTTCGTGCTCGTCGCGTCGGTGATCGGCGTCGGCGTCGGTTTCGGCCACGCCCGGTTCCGCCCGGCCGGCGGCGTCGTCCTCTAGCGACCGAGGAAGACGAGCCCGGTCCCGTCGTCGACGGCCCGCAGCGAGCGGGCCACGGCCAGCAGCTCGTCGACGGGGACCGTCCCGTAGACCCGGACGAACTTGCCGTCGTCGTCGGCCCAGCGCACCTCGGGCCCGCTCCAGCTGAGGAGGAGCTCGGCCTCCGGGAAGAGGGGTCCGATGTCCACCGGCCGCCCCTCGGGGCGGGGTTGGAAGGCGCGGGCGAGGTCGAGGGTGCCTCCGCGATCGACGACCAGGACGTCGGTGCCGCGCTCGTAGACGTCGGCGGTGCTGGCGACGGCCTTCCGGCGTTGGGTGGCGTCGGTCAACCCGGCCTGGGGCGGGATCACGGAGTACCGGCCGCGTCGGGTGAAGCCGGCCGGCGGCTCGTCGACCTCGTAGAAGCGGCCGACCGGCCGGCTGGCGGCATCGACCTCCAGCACCGAGCCGCCGCCCTGCTCGGCGTTGAGCGTGGGCTCCGCCGAAACGGGCGCCAGCGGAGTGATGCCATCGGTCCGCACGGCCGTCGCCACCCGCTGGCGCACGGGCCGCCCATCCATCACCTGCCACTCGTCGAGGAGCAGGCCGTCGGCGCTGATGCAGGTGTCGGTGTAGGTGCCGGGGAGCGGCGCCGAGATGGTGCTGGCGGCCACCGAGGACTGCGACCGGAACACCTGGCACCGACGGCCGAGCACGACCCGCTGTTCCCGGCGCTGGAGGACGCCCTCGGCGACGGCCCGTTCCACGACCAGAGCGGGGCGGGGGTCGACGGCGGCGGGCGGCGGGCTGACGACGGTGGTCGTGCCCTGGGCCGGCGTGGAGGCGAGGCGGGCGAAGGAGGTCTCCGAACGCTCGTTGCGGCTCGTGCGCCGGCTGAGGAACGGCTGCGCCACGGCCACGGTCTCCGCCAGCGTGGGGGCGGCGGGCTGGCGGAGGTCATAGCTGATCTCGTAGACGGCCGGCCCGGCCGCGATCCGGAGCGGCTCGCCCTCGGCGACGACGGAACCGGTCCGGCGCAACGCCGCGCCGGCGCCGGCGCCGGGCCGGCTCCGTCGTCCCGGGAGCTCTCGAGCGCCGTCCAGACGGCCAGCCCGACCATCCCGACGGCGAGCACGACGACGGGCGCAGCGATGCGGGGAGGGGGCTTCGGCCGTCGGCTCATCGAGGGATGCATTGTCACACCCCACGCCTACGCTCGTTCGCATGGCGGTGCTGGACCGGTTCTCCGAGGCGGCGAGGGAGTGGTTCACCGCGTCGTTCGCGGCGCCCACGCCGGCGCAGGAGCAGGGTTGGGAGGCCATCTCGGCCGGCGACCACACGCTGATCCTCGCCCCGACCGGGTCCGGGAAGACGCTGGCCGCCTTCTTCTGGGCCCTCGACCGCCTCGCCACGCAGCCACCGCCACCCGACGAGCGTCAGCGCTGCAAGGTGCTGTACGTGTCCCCGCTCAAGGCGTTGACCTACGACGTGGAGCGGAACCTGCGGGCCCCCCTCACGGGCATGGGCCTCTCCGCCTCCGGCATCCGCGTGGGCACCCGCACCGGCGACACCCCCGAGAAGGAGCGGCGCAACATCGCGCGCCATCCGCCCGACATCCTGGTGACGACACCGGAGTCGCTCTACCTCATGCTCACCTCCCAGGCGCGGGAGGTGCTCGCCTCGGTCGAGCACGTCATCCTCGACGAGATCCACGTGATGGCTGCCACCAAGCGCGGCGCCCACCTCGCGCTCTCCCTCGAGCGGCTCGACCGGCTGTGCCGCGACGCCGGCCACGAGACACCGCAGCGGATCGGGCTGTCGGCGACGCAGCGACCGCTCGACGAGGTCGCCCGCTACCTCGGCGGTCGCGACAAGCGAGGTCACGATCGTGGACACGGGCGTCCGCAAGGAGCTCGACCTCGAGGTCATCGTTCCGGTGGAGGACATGGGCCAGCTCGGCCAGCGGGTCGAGGCCACGTCCCCCGACTTCGTCATGAGCGGGCCGGCGGCCGGCGATCCGCAGACCCGCACGTCGATCTGGCCATCGATCCACCCGGTCCTGTTGTCGCTGATCCGGGCGCACACCTCGACGCTCATCTTCGTGAACTCGCGTCGCCTGGCCGAGCGCCTGGCGCTCCGCCTCAACGAGCTCAACCGGGAGCAGCTCGGCGAGGAGGAGGCGCCCGACCTCGTCCGCTCCCACCACGGGTCGATCGCGCGCGAGCAGCGCCTCGAGATCGAGGATTCGCTCAAGGCCGGGCGGCTGCCGGCGCTGGTGGCGACCTCGTCGCTCGAGCTCGGCATCGACATGGGCGCCATCGACCTCGTCGTCCAGGTCGAGTCGCCGTCGTCGGTGGCGTCCGGCCTGCAGCGCATCGGGCGGGCGGGCCACCAGGTCGGCGAGCCGTCCAAGGGCAAGATCTTCCCCAAGTTCCGGGGCGACCTGGTCGTGGCCGCGGTGACGGCCCAGCGGATGCAGGGCGGGCTGATCGAGGAGACGCGGATGCCGCGCAACCCCCTCGACATCCTGGCCCAGCAGATCGTCGCCATGGTGGCCATGGACGACTGGTCGGTCGACGACCTCTACGCCACGGTCGTCACCGCCGCGAACTTCACCGACCTGACGCGCGAGGCGCTCGAGGGCGTGCTCGACATGCTGTCGGGCCGCTACCCGTCCGACGAGTTCGCGGAGCTCCGCCCGCGCCTCGTGTGGGACCGCCTCGAAGCCACCCTCAAGGCGCGGCCCGGGGCCCGGATGCTGGCCGTCACGAGCGGTGGCACGATCCCCGACCGCGGCCTCTACGGCGTCTTCACGCCCGAAGGCTCACGGGTCGGCGAGTTCGACGAGGAGATGGTCTACGAGAGCCGGGTCGGGGAGAACATCCTCCTCGGGGCCACCACGTGGCGGATCCAGGAGATCACCCGCGACCGCGTCGTCGTGGTGCCGGCGCCGGGCGAACCGGGGAAGATCCCGTTCTGGCGGGGCGACGCCATCGGCCGCCCGTACGAGCTCGGACGCGCGCGCTCGGCCAGTTCCTCCGCGAGGTCGACGACTGGACCGACACCCGCCTGCGGGAGGAGTGCGGGCTCGACGACCTGTCGATCCTCAACCTGCGCACCTACCTCGGGGAGGAGCGGGAGGCGACGGGCGGGGTCCTCCCGACCGACCGCCAGATCGTCATCGAGCGCTTCCGTGACGAGCTGGGCGACTGGCGCATCTGCGTCCTCTCGCCGTTCGGCGCGCGGGTCCACGCGCCCTGGGCTCTGGCCCTCGAGATGCGGGTCAAGGATCGGCTGGGGCTCGAGGTGCAGGCCATCTGGGACGACGACGGCATCGTCGTGCGCCTGCCCGAGGCCGACGACTCGCCACCGGCCGAGGCCGTCATCCTCGACCCGGACGAGGTGGAGGACCTGGTCGTCGAGGCGGTCGGGCAGTCGGCGCTGTTCGCGTCCCGGTTCCGGGAGAACGCGGCGCGGGCGCTCCTGTTGCCCCGCCGCCGACCCGGCTCGCGCACCCCCCTGTGGGTGATGCGCCAGAAGGCGGCCGACCTGTTGGCCGTGGCCTCGAAGTACGGATCGTTCCCGATCCTCCTCGAGACGTACCGCGAGTGCCTGCGCGACGTGTTCGACCTCCCGGCCCTCCACCAGCTGATGACCGACATCGCCTCGCGACGGGTGCGGGTCGTGTCGGTGGAGACGGCGTCGCCCTCCCCGTTCGCCTCGTCCCTGGCCTTTCGCTACGTGTCGAACTTCATGTACGAGGGCGACTCGCCCGTGGCCGAGCGCCGGGCCCAGGCCCTCACCCTCGACCGCCACATGCTGGCCGAGCTGCTCGGGGCCGACGAGCTCCGCGAGCTGCTCGACCCGGGGGTGCTCGACCAGCTCGAGGCCGAGCTCCAGGTGCTCGACGAGAAGCGGTGGGCCCGCACCGTCGACGCCGCCTCCGACGTCCTCCGCCGTCTCGGCGACCTGACCTTCGAGGAGCTGCGGGCGCGGACGGTCGACGACTTCGGGGCCACGCTCGTCCGCGAGCGGCGGGCGGTGGTGGTGCGGGTGGCGGGCGAGGAGCGCCTGATCGTCGCCGAGGACGCGGGCCGCTATCGCGACGGGCTCGGCGTGGCCGTGCCCCGCGGGGTGCCCGAGGCCTTCCTCGAGCCGGTGCCCGACGCCCTCGAGCAGCTGGTCCGCCGGTGGGCCCGCACCCACGGCCCCTTCGTCACCGCCGAGCCGGCCCGCCGCTTCGGCGTCGCCGAGGAGTTGGTGGACGAGGTGCTCATGCGGCTCGAAGGCACCGAGACCGTCGTGCGCGGATCGTTCCGCCCCGGGGGCACGGAGCGGGAGTGGTGCGACAACGAGGTGTTGCGCATGCTCCGCCAGCGCTCCCTCGCCGCCCTCCGGCGCGAGGTCGAGCCGGTCGAGACCGAGGTGCTGGGACGATTCCTTCCCGCGTGGCACGGCGTCGGCGTGGACGCGCGGGGCCTCGACCGTTTGTACGAGGTCGTGGCCCAGCTGCAGGGTGTGCCGATCCCGGCCAGCGTGCTCGAGCGCGACGTCCTCTCGGCCCGGGTGCGTGACTACTCCCCGAGGCTGCTCGACGAGCTGTGCGCGGCCGGCGAGGTGGTGTGGGTCGGCGCCGGCCCGATCGGGCGGGACGACGGACGGGTGCTGTTGCACCTCCGGGGTTCGGTCCTGGCCCGCTCCGCGCCGCTGGTGCCCCTCGACGACCGGCCCTCGGGCGACGAGCACGACCGTCTCCGGACCGTGCTGTCCGGGGGAGGGGCCCGGTTCTTCCGCGACCTCGGCGCCGTCGGCGTCGACGAACGGGTCACCCTCGACGCCCTCTGGGATCTGGTCTGGGCCGGTGAGGTCACCAACGATGCCTTCGCGCCCGTCCGGTTCCTGTCGGCCAAGAAGCGGACGTCGGGCACGGGGCGACGGGGAGGAGCCGGCGCGCGGGGGCGTCCGAGGCTCGGCACGCTCACCGCCCTTGGCCCGCCGACGGCGCAGGGCCGGTGGTCGCTCGTCGACCGCCGCGACGTCGACGGCACCATCGCCTCCCATGCGCTGGCCGCGTCGCTGCTCGAACGTCACGGGGTCGTCACCCGCGAGGCGGTGCGGGGCGAGGGCACCATCGGGGGCTATGCCGCCGTCTACCCCGTGCTGCGGGCCATGGAGGATGCCGGCCGCATCCGCCGCGGGTACTTCGTGGCCGGCCTCGGCGGCGCGCAGTTCGCCCTGCCCGGCGCCGTGGACCGGCTGCGGCAGTACCGGGAGCTGGCCGCCGAGCGGCTGGGAGCGACGGCCTCGTCGGTGATCCTGGCCACCACCGATCCGGCCAACCCCTATGGGGTCGCCCTGCCCTGGCCTGTCGTCGTGGGCGACGTCGGCGGACGACCGGCCCGCACCGCCGGGTCCTACGTGGTCCTCCTCGACGGGCAGGCCACGCTCTACGTCGAGCGGCGGGTCAAGGGTCTCATCGCGCTGCGCCCGTTCGACGGCATGTGGGAGGCCGCCGCCATCGCGGCCGTCGAGCGGGACCTCCTCGTGCCCGGCAAGTTCAGCCGGGTCGTGGTGGAGAAGGTCGACGTCGAGCTCCAACGCCACCTGAAGGAGGCCGACTTCATCCCGACCCCGAAGGGATGGACCCGCTACCGCATCTGACGGCCTCGCTCTGCGGCGCCGCCCTCCGGGCCGATGCCTTGCCGCTCGGCGGGCGGCTGCTCGCGGGCGCTCCCGACGCCGCTTTCCTTGGCCTCGCTCTGCGGCGCCGCCCTCCGGGCCGAGGCCTTGCCGCTCGGCGGGCGGCTGCTCGCTGGCGCTCCCGACGCCGCTTTCCCTGGCCTCGCTCTGCGGCGCCGCCCTCCGGGCCGATGCCTTGCCGCTCGGCGGGCGGCTGCTCGCTGGCGCTCCCGACGCCGCTTTCCCTGGCCTCGCTCTGCGGCGCCGCCCTCCGGGCCGATGCCTTGCCGCTCGGCGGGCGGCTGCTCGCTGGCGCTCCCGACGCCGCCGGTCACGGGGGCCGTGGTACGTGTTACCCCCGGCCGATGGCGGCGGGGTCGCGCGGGTAGCCCTTGCCGGCGAGGACGGCGTTGGCCAGTGGAGCCAGCAGCTCGAGGAGCTCCTCGGCGTCGTCGCCGAGGGTGGCCACGATCTCGGTCTCGCCGCCGTCGGTCATCTCCTCGACGACGGCCCGGAGCTGCTCGCCGGCCGGGGTGAAGGCGGCCGGATCACCGTCGATGTAGCCGCGCTCGCGCAGGGAGGCGATGCCGGCCTCGATCTCCTCGGCGCCCCACCCGCGGGTGCGGACGTAGCCGCCGACCGACTGGTGCCACCACAGCTCGGTCAGGAGCGTGATCTCGATGGGGCTCAGGTGCATCGCCGTCCAGGCCAGCACGTGGGAGTCGCCGCGGTGCTCGCGCAGGATGTCGGCGGCGCGCCAGACGTCGCCGATGGGGTCGCCCGGCAGGCCGAGCGATCGGAGACCGGCGAAGAGCGGGCGCCCGGCCAGGGGCGCGGCGTCGGCCGCCCGCACCATCAGCTCGGTCGCCCGGGCCAGCTTCGTGGTGTCGGCCGCGAGGTCCCCGACCAGCCGCTCGAGCGCGACCCGCTGGCCGTCGAGGCGGGCGGCGAGGATCGTCGGCGCGTCCGTCTTCGACCAGCCCTCCTCGACCGCCGGGACGACGATGGCCGGGTTGAAGACGGCGAAGGTGGCCGCCACCACCTCGCCCGGCACCTGGCCCATGCAGGCGGCCCGGCTGCAGAAGTAGCCGGCCCCGAAGCCGGGGAGGCCGAGCTTCTCGTAGTTCGCGTGGACCTCGGGCACGAAGTAGACGCTGGAGGCCAACGGCTCGATCAGGTCCCACAGGCGACGGCTGACGGAACGGACGTGATTGGCATCGATCGCGGGCACGATGGATCGTATGCCCGAGGGCGACACGATCTTCCGGGCGGCTGCGACCCTCGACCGCTGGTTGTCGGGTCGGGAGGTGACGGCGGCGCGGACGACCGTCGACCGCCTCCCGGCCCACAAGCTCATCGGTCAGACCGTGGCCGCCGTGGAGGCCCGGGCCAAGCACCTCCTCATCCGCTTCAGCGGGGGCTCGGTCCTCCACACCCACATGAAGATGACGGGGTCGTGGCACGTGTACTCGGCCGGCGAGCGGTGGCAGAAGCCGGTCTCGCAAGCCCGCTTCGTCCTGGAGGCGGGCGAGCGGGTCGCCGTCTGCTTCAACGCACCGGTGGTGGAGCTGCTGGCGGTCGGCGGCGAGCAACAGCACCCGGCCCTGACCGGACTCGGCCCCGACGTCCTCAAGCCGCCGGTGGACCTGGTGGAGGTCCGGCGCCGGGCGGCCGGTACGCCGGAGTCGCTCACGATCGGCGAGCTCCTCCTCGACCAGCGCGTCGTGTCCGGCATCGGCAACATCTGGCGCTGCGAGTCGCTGTTCCTCCAGCGCCTCGACCCGTTCCGACCGAGGTCGGCGGTGTCGGACGAACAGCTCGACGCGGTCGTGACGGTGGCGGCCGAGCTGATGCTCCGCAGCGCCAAGCCGCACGAGTACAGCGGCCGCGACTTCGGGGCGGGCGCCGATCGTCCGTGGGTCTACGGACGGGCCCGGCGGCCCTGCCACCGCTGTCGCACCCCCATCCGCCTCGGCCATCTGGGGGACCAACCCCGGATGGTCTACTGGTGTCCCAGCTGCCAACCGCCGGGCGCCGCCTGACCTCCCCGGGGGGCAGGGGGTCAGGCGGCGCCGGCCGCGGCGCGTCCCCGCACCGCAGCCCCCCGCCCGTCCGCCGTGGGGGTGAGGCGGAGGGCGAGGGCGTCGATCCGGGCCTCGACGAGCTTGCGCTCCTCGCACGCCCGGTAGGCGTTGGCCACGGCACCGGCGTTGCCGAGGGATCGGACGAGGCGGGGGAACGAGGCCATGCCGTGACCGTACGGACCGAAGGTGTCGCGAAGGCGACCGTTGCGTCGCGATCCGGTGACCGGTGGATGAAAGGTTCCTGTCGGTGTCAGCGACCGAGCAGGCGATTCGGCAACGTGGCGACGTCGACGATCCTGGCCACGCCGGGCACCGCGCCGAGGCGCGACAGGCCCACGACGCGCTGGAACGGCGATCACCTGGTAGCCGGGGACGTGGCGCAACCGGATGGACCGGGTGACCGCGCGCGCCACCAGTGACGTGCCCGGGCCGACGGTCGGAGGTCCGTCGCCGCCCGTCGCGCCGGCCGCTCGGGCGAAGAACTCGGTGGCGATCGGACCGGGGTTGATCGTCGCCGCCGTCACGCCCCGTCCGATGACCTCGCGCCGCAGTCCTTCGGTGAAGCCCTGCACGGCCCACTTGGTGGCGGCGTAGACGGAGTAGGGCGGGAAGGCGACCCAGCTGGCCCCGGAGGCGACGTTCACGATGTGGCCCCGGTGGCGGTCGAGCATCCCCGGCAGCACCTTCTGGGTCAGGTCGATGAGGGCGAGCACGTTCGTCTCGAACAACGTCCGCACGTCGTCCGCCGGCATCCGCTCGACGATCCCCATCCACCCGAGGCCGGCGTTGTTCACGAGCACGTCCGCACCCCCGAGCGCATCGGCCCGTGCGATCAGCGCGGCCCGATCGGCCTCCACGGTGACGTCCCCCTGCACCGTCTCGATGGCGCCTTCGCCGGACGCCGCGAGCCGGTCCAACCGGTCGCCGTTGCGGCCCGAGGCGAGCACCGCGCGCGCCGCGCCGGGCCAGGTGCACCGCCGTCGCCCAGCCGAGCCCCGAGGAGGCGCCGGTGACCACGACGACCCGATCGTTCACCCGCATCCGCCCACTACAGTCGCTGCGGGTCCGCTACGCACACGAGGGGGAGTCGACATGGCCGAGGCCGCCGCCGGCAAGGTCCGCACGATCGCCGACGTGATGAGCCGTCCGGCCGTCACCGCCGCCGCCTCGGAGCTGGTCGCCGAAGCCGCCGGGCGGATGACCGACCGGGCCGTGGGCTCGGTCGTGGTCGTCGACGGCAACCGCCCCGTCGGCATCCTCACCGAGCGCGACATGATCCGCATCGCCTCGTCCGGCACCGACCTGGCCACCGCCAAGGTCGGGGAGTGGATGACCCCGCAGCCCGACACGATCAGCCCGGACGTGGAGATCACCGAGGCCTGGCGCGGGTTCAGCGAGCGGGGCTACCGCCACATCCCGGTGGTCAACGGCACGGAGCTCGTCGGCATCGTGACGATGCGGGACCTCATGCGGGTGTCGCAGCTGCAACCCATGCCCGGCGCCGCCATCGACGTCCCCCAGGGCTTGAAGGGCGTGGTCGTCACCGAGACCGAGGTCGGCGACGTCCGTGGGTACGAGGGCTTCTACCACTACCGCCAGTACTCGGCCGTGGAGCTGGCCGAGCAACGTCCGCTCGAGGACGTCTGGTACCTCATGTTCGAGGGCGAGCTCCCGACGAAGGCGCAGCGCGAGACCTTTCGTCAGGAGGTGGCGCCGCTGCGGGTCGTGCCCGACGCCGTCCGTCCCCTGCTCCCCGCCATCGCCGCGGCCGGCGGCTCACCGCTCGATGGCCTGCGCACGGCCGTCTCGCTCATCGGTGCCGCCGCCGGGTTCAAGCCCAACATCGACATCGACCGCACCGAGCTCCGGGCCAACGCCCTGCAGATCTGTGCCGTCGTGCCGACGATCCTCACCGCCCTCCATCGCATCACGCAGGGAGAGGAGCCCGTCGAGCCCCACGCATCGCTGGGCTACGCCGAGAACTACCTCTACATGATGACGGGCGAGGAACCCGACCCGAAGCGGGCGCGGGCCATCGAGCAGTACCTGATCTCCACCGTCGACCACGGGTTCAACGCGCTCGACCTTCACCGCTCGCGTCATCACGTCGACCGGCGCCGATCTCGCCGCCGCCGTGACCGGTGCCGTCGGCGCGCTGAGCGGGCCGTGGCACGGTGGCGCTCCCAGCCGCGCCCTCGACACCCTCGACGCCATCGGGTCGCCCGACGACGTCGACGACTGGGTCCGGCCCCGCATCGAGGCGGGCGAGAAGATGATGGGCTTCGGCCACCCCGTGTACCGGACGCACGACCCGCGCTCGGTCATGCTCCGCGGCATCGCCGAGTCCATCGGCGGCGACATCGTCGACTTCGCCAAGCAGGTCGAGACCCGGATCGTCGAGATCCTCAACGAGGTCAAGCCCGGCCGCGAGATCTACACGAACGTGGAGTTCTACGCCGGCGTCGTGATGGAGCTCAGCGGGCTGCCCCGGTCGATGTTCACCCCGACGTTCGCGTCTTCGCGGGTCATCGGGTGGTGCGCCAACATCCTCGAGCAGGCCGCCCACAACAAGATCATCCGGCCCGCGGCCCGCTACGTCGGCCCGCCGCCGCCCCAGCCCGTCCCCGCGCTGGAGGATCGAGGCGTGGGCGTTTCGGTCAGTGAGGCCACCGAGGTCGGCCTCGACCTCATCAGCGCGTTCGGGCCGGCTCGATCCCGCAGTTATCGTCGTCGTCACCCCCGCCCGACGCCGACGAGCTGGCCGCCATCATCGCCCAGCCCGGCGTCACCGTCTTCGTCGCCCGCAGCGACGACGAAGGGCTCATCGTCGGCACGCTGACCCTCGTCGTCTTCCGCATCCCGACCGGGATCCGGGCCTGGATCGAGGACGTGGTCGTCGACGCCGACGCCGTTCGGGGCAAGGGCTGGAGGACCGGCGAAGCCCTGACCCGCGCCGCCATCGACAAGGCCCGGCCCGCCGGCGCCAAGACCGTCGATCTCACGTCCCGCCCATCCCCGCCGAGGCCAACGGCCTCTACCAGCGCATCGGCTTCGAGGCCCGCGAGACCAACGTTTACAGATTGGAGCTAGAATAGCTGCTACGCTGGACTTTCGTGGTCCAGAGGAGCGCTCAAAACCGGGTTCCGCTCGTGGGCTACGTACGGGTCTCGTCAGTCGCCGGCCGGCGTGACGAGCGGTTCCAATCGCCCGCCTTGCAGCGCGAGGTGATGGAGCGTTGGGCCACCCTCCGCTACGGCAAGACGGGCCATCGCTGGCTCGACTGGCTCACCGATCTCGACCGTTCCGGCGTCACCATCGACCGCCCCGCGCTGAACAAGGCGCGCGACCTCGCCATCGCCGAGCGGGCGTCGATCGTCGTCTACGACATGACGCGCTACGCTGCTCCGTGCCCGAAGGACTGTCGGCCCTCGAGCGCCTTGCCGCCGACGATGTGCGCGTGCTGTCGGCTTCGGAGGACCTCGACGCGACCACGCCTGAGGGCGAGCTCAGTCTCACGATGTTCCTCGCCATGTCGCAGTACCAGGTGCGCCGGATCGGCGCGTCGTGGCGGAACGTCATCGAGCGCAACAAGCGCGACGGGTGGTGGCACGGTGTCCCGCCCTACGGGTACCGCCGAGCGACGGCAGCCGAGGCGCGTGTCGTCGGCCGACGTGCCGGCGTGATCGTTCCTGACGAAGTGGCCGCACCGCGCGTGCAGGAGATCTTCCGCCGCTACCTCGACGGAGAGTCGATCTACACGATCGTCAAGCATGCGATCGCCAACGACTGGTTCGGTCGCGAGTCGGCGGTGCGCGACATCCTGTCGAACCCCGCGTATGCCGGGATGATCACGTGGTGCGACCGTCGCGTCCGTCGGTTCAAGGAGGGACCCCGCGAGGGTGAGATCCGGCGCGACAACCACGGCCGGCCGCTGCGAGAGCCGATCCCCGGTACCGAGCGGCACGAGCGTGGTCGGCACGAGCCGCTGGTGTCGGCGCGCGACTTCGTGGCCGTCCGCCGTCGCTTGCGCTCGCAGGCGAAGCCGCGCTTTCCGCGCCACATCGCAGCGCGCTGGTCGGCGGCCGGGCTGACCAAGTGCGGTGGGTGTGGGCGCAACCTCGCGTTCCACGACAAGTCCGACGTGGCGGCCGACGGATACTACCTCATCTGCGGCAACAAGACGTGCAAGGCGAAGGTCGGCAGCGTCCGCGTGAGCGATCTCGAGAAGGAGCTCGCCGCTGCGGTCAGCGAGGCGTCCGCGCTGCTCGATGTCGATGACGAGGTCCTGCGAGCGATGCACGACTCCACGGGTGGCGCTCCAACGGTGGACATCGCTGCCCTTCATGCGAAGCGGACCCGGCTGCACTCGGCGATCGCCAAAGGCGCCGCCTCGCGACTCCTGGCTGAGGTCGACGCCGACGCACTGAGCCTCGATGAGGTCGACGCCGGACTCCAGGTGCTCCGCAAGGACCTGGCCGACGTCGAGCGGGCGATCGCCGCCGCGGACGAGCAGCCGACGGCGGTCGTCGACTTCGACGTGCTGCGTCGAAGGGGCGGCACATCGCTCGGTTCGCTCTGGTCCGAGATGACCAACGACGAGCGGGTCGACGCGCTCCGAGCGCTCGGCGCCGAGGTGGTCGTTACGCCGGCCACTGGCCGACGCACCCCGGTCGCGGGCAGGGTCAAGCTGCTCGCTCCGTGGGTGCCTCTCGCGACAGCCGTCTGAGGACCCGCGCCAGCACCGGCGCGACTGCGTTCGACGCCGCCGCGGTCGTCGCTGGCCAGCGAAGCCGCGAGTCGTGTTGCAGGCGCGTCGTCGATTCGTCCACCACCATCGCCTGACCACGACGCGCCTGGGCCACATGCAGGAGATGCGCCTCCGCTGGCGGCCCAGCGCAACCGGCAACGTGACGAGCTGTTGCGTCTTCGGCTCCGCCGACGCGCATCGCCGCGTCGATGGGAGAGATCTGGACGGAGGCGGCGCGCGGAGCGCGGGGCCGAGGGGCGCGGGCGGAGCGGGCGCGGGAGGGCCGGGCGCGGGGAGGGCCGGGCGCCGGAGGGCCGGGCGCCGGAGGGCGGGTCGGAGGAGGGCCGGGCGCGGAGGAGGCGGCGGGGGGCGCCGGGGCGCGGGAGCGGGAGCGGGGTCGGGGGAGCGCGGCGAGGTCGGACAGACGAGTGCAAAGGCGTTTGCTCGTGACGGTGCGCGTGAACGACGCGGCGCGGCGCCGACGCCGGGGCGTACTACGTCGACCTCGAGCGACGTGACCTCGCGTACTACCTCGATGCCGGCGAGCCGCCCGGTCTGTGGCGTCGGCAAGCAGGCAAAGGCGTTCGGTCTCTCCGGTCACGTCGACCGCGGAGGTGTTCCTTTCGCTGATGGACGGGACCGGGCCGTCCGGCGAGCAGCTCGGCCGCGCCTACGGCGAGCGCTCGGCGCGCGGCTACGACATCACGTTCTCGGCGCCGAAGTCGGTGTCGACGTTGTGGGCGCTGGGCGATGATCGCGTCGCAGGGGAGTCGCTCGCCGCCCACGACCCGCCGTCCAGGCGGTCGTCGACTTCGTCGAGCGCCACGCCACTACCCGAGCCACGATCGACGGAGCGGTGCAGAACGTCGACGCCGACGGGCTCGCGGTCGCGCTTTTCCGGCAGCACACCAGCCGGTCGCTCGATCCGCAGCTGCACACCCACGCGGTCGTCGTCGCCAAGGTTCGCATCCCTGATGGACGCTGGCTGGCGCTGGACGCCCGACTGATCAAGCGCGACCAGCGGACGCTCTCCTCGCTGTACCACGCGACGCTGCGGAGCGAGCTGACACAGCGCCTCGGCGTCCGGTGGCGTACGCCGGCCAACGGGATCGCCGAGATCGACGGCGTGCCCGACGTCGTGCTCGACGAGTTGTCTCAGCGGACCCGCCAGGTCGAGGCCCGGCTCGAGCGGAAGCTCGACCGGTTCCGGGCCACCTTCGACCGGGACCCGACACCGCGGGAGGCGTGGCGCCTCGAACGTGAGGCGGTGCTCGACTCCCGCCCGGCGAAGCAGCACCCGGGGGAGCGCGTCGATCTGCGGGGGGAGTGGGCCGAGCGCATCGAGGGAGTCGGGTTCGACCCCGAGGGAGTGGTCGACGACGCCGTCGGGGGACTCCCCGCACCTGGCCGGCTGACGACAGAAGTCCAGGTCGCGATGGTCGATCAGGCCCTCGCCGCGCTGGCCGGGTCGCAGTCGACGTGGCGACCGAACGAGCTCCTCATGGAGCTGGCTCGAGCGGTGCCAACGACGGTCGCACGCGCCGCCGGCGGAGCTCGTCGCGGCGTTGGAGCGGCTGACAGAGCATGTCCTCGACGAGGGCTGCGTCGACTTGACCCCGCCATTCGATGGACCGCTACGCGAGTCAGATGGTCGACCGACGAGCGAGTCGATCCTCGATCGTCGCTACACGACCCAGTTCATCCTCGACGAGGAGCTCTCCATCGTCGACTGGGCGGACGAGCGCTGGTCGGCGGCGGGCACGCCGGCGCGCCTCCCGGACGTCGGCACGCTCGACGCCGCCCAGGCACATGCCGCGTCGCTCGTCGCCGGCACGCACCCGCTGGTCGTGGTCGTCGGGCCCGCCGGGACGGGCAAGACCACGATGCTCCGAGCTGCCGTCGAGTCCCTCGACGTCGAAGGACGCCGCACCTTCGGGCTCGCACCGTCGCGGCCGCGGCTGCCGAGGTCCTCGCCGAGGAGACCGGCATCGCGGCCGACACCGTCGACAAGCTCCTCGCCGAGTACGACAAGCCCGGGCGGCTCCCCGACCCGCAGTATCTGCTGCCAGCGGGAACGACGGTCATCGTCGACGAGGCCGGCATGCTGGCCACACCCAAGCTCGCCGACCTCACCGGCTCTCGCTGATCACTTGGACTGGCGTGTCGTCCTCGTCGGCGACCCTCTGCAGTTCTCCGCCGTCGGACGAGGCGGCATGTTCCAACATCTGATCGAACACGCCCCCGAGGGAGCGGCCGATCGAGCACCTCGAGCGCGTTCACCGCTTCGCCGCCGAGTGGGAGGCAGACGCCAGCCTCCGACTCCGTCACGGCGACGTCTCCGCGCTCGACGACTACGAGCGACCACGGCCGCATCCACGATGCCGTCACGGCCACCGATGCCCGACGCCAGGTCGTCGACCGCTGGTGGGAACACCGACAAGACCGACAGCGACGTCGTCATGCTGGCTGCCACGAACGAGTCCGTGACCGCAGCTCAACCGAGCGGCCCAACGCCTCCGACTCGATGCCGGCGAGGTCATCCGCCCGATCCGCCCCGTCACGCTCGCCGACGGCGCCCAAGCGCTCATCGGCGACGAGGTCCAGACCCGCCGCAACGACCGGCAGCCTCATCACTGACCTGGGCGCCACCGTGAAGAACCGCCACCGCTGGGTCGTCGACGCCGTCGGACCCGACGGCTCCATCACCGTCCTCGATGACCACCGAGGCTCGGTGACCCTGCCGCACGACTACGTCAGCGACGCCCTCACCCTCGGCTACGCCTCGACCGCCATGGCCGGCCAAGGCCGCACCGTCGACCACTCGCTCGTCCTCGTCGACGGGCCCATCGACGCCGCGGGGCTGTACGTACCGATGACTCGCGGGCGCAACGGCAACGACGTCTGGGTCGTCGTCGATCCGTCGTCGCCCGCTGACGGCGTCGGGACGCTCTCTGGCGTCCTGCAGCAACGATGGATTGACGAACCAGCTATCGACCATCTCGTCGGCAGCTTGGAGCCGCCTGCCCAAGACGGGATTGACCTCTGACCACGGCTCCTCGGCGTCGACCATCGCCGTGTGGAGCGATGGTCCCAAGGAGATCGCACGCGTTCGGGCCCGATGCACCCGTCGGACATGGTCGATCACCGCCTCGGTGCGGCACCACAGGTGCGTTCCAAGCCGTCGACGCCGCCAACCTTTCGTGAGCTTCCGTGCGGGCGGACCGACTCCCTGGCATCGCTGGGCCGACTAGTCCGATCGGCGATCTGACAATGACTCGAACGCGGCAGTGTCATCCTTCGAGTGCTCCCGTACCGTCACCGTCATCCGGCAGATTGGCGCCGGGCGGCGGCGATCAGCTGGAGGCGCAGTGCACGTTCGGGGTCTGGTTTCACGCGTCTCAGCTGCGCTTGTTCTGATTGCGGTGATCGCGGCCACCTTGTCGATCGTGCCCCTCCCGCCTGCTGCGGCGGCTTCAGAGGCAATGACGCCGCCGGCGGTGCCCACCGAGATCGAGGCGCTGCGAACGGCGTCGACGAAGACCTTCACGACCGCGACTCCCGACAAATTCTTGACCCGCTCGTTCAGCGGCCCGGTGCACTACCCGGGACCGTCGGGTTGGCTCGACATCGATACGAACTTGGTTCCCTCGGGCGTGGCCCGGGTCCGAAACGCGGCCAACAGCTTCAAGATCGACCTCGCGGGCAGTCGCGTCCGACCCTGCGTTGGCTCGAATCGAGGTCGACGCCACCCACGCGGTCTCCTTCGCCATGGTCGGCGCGCTCGGCCTGACGGGCGTCGTCGACGGCGCCCGCCTCCGCCACTCATCGGCGTTGCCCGACGTCGACGTGGTCCTGGAGTCCCGAATGGATGGCCTCAAGGAGGACCTCGTCTTGGGGTCGGCGGCGGCGCCGGACCGGTACGTGTTTCCGCTGATCCTGGAGGGCCTGACTGCTTCGATCGACGACACGGGAGCGGTGGTGTACCGCGACGAGTCGGGCGCGGAGCGGCTCCGCACCCCTGCGGGCTGGATGGAGGACGCCAACGTCGACCCTCACGTCGGGGACGGCCAAGTGTCGCGGGGCGTGTCGTACGCGATTGTGCCCTTCGGTCTCGGCGTGGCTCTTGAGGTCCAGCTCGACCGGGCGTGGCTGGACGACCCGGCACGCGTCTATCCGGTGACGGTCGACCCGAGCTTCCAGGTGTACACCGCCTACGACGACACCTACGTGCAGCGGACGGTGAGCGGTGTCCGCCACGACTCGGAGACCGAGTTGCGAGTTGGCACGTACGACTCGGGCACCAACATCGTCCGCTCGTTCTTGCACTACGACTTCTCGCCGATCAGCGGCAAGACGATCGACTCGGCGACGATGTACCTGTGGAACTTCCACTCCTGGGAGTGCAACACGCCCCGCTACGTCGACGCCTACCGCGTCACCCAGGGGTGGGACGGCGCCATGACGGCGTGGCCGGGCGTCGCCTTCGACGGCCAGCCGATCGCGTCGTCGAGCTTCGGCTACGGCAACGGCTGCGCGTCGGGATGGGGCACGTGGAACATCCGAGACGCCGTCGCCAACTGGACCGCCGGGGTGTGGCCCAACGAGGGCGTCATGCTCGGCACCAACGAGTCGAACAACTTCTACTGGAAGAAGTTCGCGTCCCGGAACAGCTGCTCATGCGAGGGAGCGGGCTCCACGGGCCCCCATGTCGATGTCCAGTGGAGCGAGCCAGCCTCCGGCGGGCAGAGCCCGTTCGGCAGTCTCGATCTGACGAGTCCGGGCTATCAGCAGGTTCGGGTCGGGGGATGGGCGCTTGACCCCGACACCAACGCATCGATACAGGTCGACGTGTGGCTGGACGGCTCGCAGTATCTGGGTGGGACGATGGCGACCGGGTACCGACCCGATGTCGACGCCGTCTACCACCGCGGCGCCTACCACGGTTTCGACGCGACGTTCGACGCCCCTGCGGGCACCCATCAGGTGTGCGCGTGGGCGATCAACGCGCCCGGGACGGGCGGGAGTCACGCGCAGTTCGGGTGCTCGACGGTGACCATCGCGGTCGACACGTGGCCCTACGGGAGCTACGACTCGGCCAGCGCCGGCTACGAGCAGGTGTACGTCGCCGGGTGGGCGATCGACAACGACGACAACAACTACCAGGTGCTGATGGACGTCCGTGCCGACGGTGCGTACCTCGGAACGCTCACCGCCGGCCAATACCGGCCGGACGTGCACGCCATCTACGGGCAAGGCGCCTACCACGGGTTCTCGGGTTGGCTCGCCGCGCCCGCGGGCACCCGCTCGATCTGCATTTACGCCAACAACTCGCCGACGACCTCCCGCAACTACAACAACTTCGGGTGCAGAACGGTGACCATCCTCGCCAAGACCCCGCCGAGCGCCCCGCAATCGGTGTCCGCCACCGCCGGGGCCCGTTCCGCGGCGGTGACCTGGAACGCTCCGTCGTCGGACGGAGGGGCAGCCGTCTCCGGATACCTGGTGCGCGCCTACCTCGCCAACGGCACACCGGCGGGCGTGGAGAAGACGACACCGGTCGGTCAGCGGGCGGCGCTGGTGGATGGCCTCGCCGACGACACCGCCTACTACTTCAACGTCTACGCCCTCAACAGCAAGGGATACAGCCCACCCGGCACCTCGAACACCGTCACGACCGCGGCCTTGGCCTCGACGCTCACGGGCCAGCTGGTCGCCCAGTCCGACGAGCTCGGCCTCGAGCAGTACCAGGCGTACGCCCGCCACGACCTCGGCGCCACCGACGCCTTCGTGCAGCTGCGCACCGGGAACCTGGTGGTCCAACAACGCGATGCTCGGGTCCCCGGCCAAGGTCTCAACGTCGTCGTGCGGCGCACCTACAACAGCCAGGACACGAAGGACAACGGCCTCGGTGCCGGCTGGCGGCTGTCGGTGTCGGACCTCGACGCCGGCCTCGAAGGCGCCGACGGCGCGGTGACCGATCTCGACCCGACGTCGCCTCTCGGCGTCGCCGACATCGTCTCGGTCGTCGGCAACGCCGCCCAGGTCACCGGCCGGGTCGTCGACTTCACCGACGGCGACGGCACCACCCACCGCTTCGTCCGCACCGGTCCGCTGGGCCGACGCTGGGACAGCCCGCCCGGGGTGAGTCTCCGCCTCCGCGAGGTCACCGGCACCGGCGGCGTGGTCACGGCTTATGAGCTGATCCGCCCGGACGGCGTCGTGTACCGCGTCGAGAACCTGCAAGGCCCGCTCGGGCTCCCGACTGCGACGTGGCTCGTCAAGACCGTGACCGACCGCAACGGCAACCGCCTCACCTACGAGTACACCACCGTCACCGTCGGCGGGGTCGCAAAGGCTCGCCTCTCGACGATCACCCACAACCGCACTCCCAACCAGGCGGCCGTCGCGCTCGCGTGGACTGGGCCGGGCAATCGCCTGTCGTCGATCACCGCACTTCCTGGCGCCGCGAGCCTCGACCCGGCAACGAACACGTCGCGTTCATGGCAGCGCCTCACCAACTTCACGTACACATCGGGTCGACTGACCGACGTCGTCCAGAACGAGACGAAGACCGCAGACGAAGGTCTCCGCACCTTCGGGTTCCGTTACGACGCCAACGGCATGCTCGACCAACTCACCGACCCACGCGGCAACCCGAGCGGGCTGGGCTACACCCTCGACGCCGGCGTGCGTCGCCTTACCTCCATCACCGACCGTCGCACCAAAGTGTGGGGCTACGTCTACAACGCCCTCGACCCGACCACCGGCGAGCGCGCCACGACCGCCACAAGTCCCGTCGGCGCTGTCACGACCTACCGCACCACCGGGCGCGGCGCGGTGAGCGCGAACGACGCTCGAGTCGCCGGCGGGAACATCGTTTCGATCACCGACAGTGGCAACAACGCCGGCGCCGTCACGACGTCCTACTCGTGGCTTGAGAACCGTCTCGTCACCAAGACCGACGGCGCCGGGAACGCCACCTCGATGACCTACAACGACCTGGGCCTCCTCACCAAGGTCACCGAGCCCAAGCCCAACCGCGACGACCGCACCGACCTCACCCTCCCCGACTACCCCAAGACCACCATCGACTCCAAGCTCGGCTACACCTTCGTTTCCGCCTATCGCTACCCCGATTGCACCGAACCGGCGCCCGGCGGCCCGGCCGTCACCAAGGTCGGGTACTGCGACGCCGTCGCCGACATGAGCCAGGTCGTGGCCGCCGACAACATCGCCACCCAGCGCCGCGTCACCGACTTCGGGCTCGACCCGTCCGGGAACGGGAACGTGCGCACCGTCACCCAGCGAGGCACCGGCGGCGACCCCGACCGGACCACCAGCTTCGACTACTACGGCCGAGGAGGGCTGTGCTCGGTCAACGGACCCCGCACCGACGTCAACGACGTCACCCGCTACGGCGACACCCTCAACATCGGCGCCGCCTGCGGCGCCGGCCCCGACCCGCTCTACGGCGGCTACGACCCGACCGGGCTCGCACCGCGTATCCGCGACGCTGCCCTCAAAGCCAAGGACATCGCCTACACGCCCTACGGCATGGTGGCCAAGGTCACCGACCGAGACGCCCGCATCACCCGCACCCGCTACGACGAACGCGAGAACCCCATCGAGGTCACCGACCCCCAGAATCGCGTGACGACGTCGTCCTACAACGCCAACGACCAGGTCGCCGTCGCGACCTCCGCTCGCGGGACTGCGACCACAGGCATCGGCAACGACTTCGAGACCCGCTACACCTACGACCCCAACGGATGGCTCACGAAGGTGTCGCGGCCCGACGCCACCGACACCGACCCGGCCAAGCGGGTCGAGACGTCCACCGCCTACAACGACGACGGCACCAAGGCCAGCGACACCAACGCCGCCGGCGGCGTCACCACGTACTCGTACTGGCCGAACCGCTCCCTCAAGCAGACGAGCGCTCCCGCCGCCACCGCGGGCCCGGCAGCGCTCACCGACTTCGAGTACGACCTCGCCGGCCGCATCACCCGCACCGTCTTCCCGGCGACCAACACCGCCGGCACCCAACGCCCCGAGACAATTGTCGACTACACACCCCCAAGGCCAGCCCTCCACCCAGCAGGAGACGTCAGCGCTCGTCGGGCAGTGGCGAACCACGCGGTTCGCATACAACGCCCATGGCGAGGTGACCCGCACGGCCGGGCCTCGCACGGTCGGCGTCGAGACCGAAGCGACCGAGACCGTCGTCAACGCCTTCGGCGAACCCACCCTGTCTCGCCGCCGGCTCGTCGGCCGATGGCTCGACAGCGCAATCGGCTACGACACCGCCGGCAACAAGATCCGCACCACCCAACCGACCGGGACCGGCGCAACGCTCGAGTCGCTCTACCGCTACGACCTCCTCGACCGCCTCTCCGCACAGACCAAGGACCCGACTAACCCCGATCACGAGGTCGCGTACACCTACGAAGGCGAAGGCGCCCAGCTGACCCGCACCGACCTGCGCCAAACAGCCGGGCCGCAGGCGTCGGCCTGCGGGGACAGTGGCGCTACCTGTGTCGCCGCCCGCACGAACACCACCGTCTACAACCCCGACGGGACCGTCCAATCAAACGTCGCGCTCGCCGAAGGCGGACAGACCCTCGCCACTTGCAACTGGACCGACCCGGCCAACAAGACCGCCGGCTACGACGCCGACCGCAACCTCCTCCGGTCCCGGACTCTGTCGGGCACGAACGGCTGCGCCAGTGTCCAGCTTGAGCGCGACATCACCGCGACCTACGACCACCGCGGCTTTATGGACACGTTCGTCCAGGCTGTCCGCTCGCCCGAGACGGGCCAGCCGGTGTCACGAACCCAAATGTTCGAGTACCGCAACGACGGCGTCGTGACCAAGGCCATCCACAACGGCCAAGCCACCAACTACACCTACTCACCCGCGGGATGGGTCGAGACGATCGCCGACTGGCGAGGCATGACCTCGACCATCGGGTACACCCCGTCGGGAGCACCGGCTAACGAGAACCGCGGCAGCGGCGCCGCCGTCGCCACCCGCAGCTACAAGCCCGACGGCATGCCCGCCAGTCAGACATGGACCGCCCGCGGAGGCGCCGTCGCACGCGCCCACACCAACATCGGCTACGACATCGGCGGCCAACGCATCGCCGAAGACGTCGCCGTCGTCCAGCCCGCCGGAGCCATCGGCGCCTCCGCCGGCGGCCACGCCACCTGGGACTACGACCTCACCGGCCGGCTCACCGCCTACACCAGCCCCTACCGGCAACTCCCGATCGACACGGCAAACCCCGCGACCACCTACACGCTCGATGACGGCGGCAACATCACCCGCCAGACCACCACCGTCAGCGGCGCCGTGCGCAACGACGAGACCAACACCTACGTCGCCGGCCAGCTCCGCACCCGCCACGCCATCGACGGAATCGGCGTTCTCCCGGTCGACACCACCTGGACCTACAACCCGCTCGGCGAGGAGGCCTCCCAGACATCCACCGGCGGAATGAGCGCGACGGCCAACGCCACCAGCTATGACCCCGCCGGACACACCCGACGAGTCGACGACCAAACGAGTCAAGGTCTCGGCGGGCCCAACCCCACCGACGTCGACTACCTCTACGACGGTGCCGATCATCTCGTCGCCCGAATCCAGCAGCCGGCCACCGGTGCTGGCGCCACGACGCTCTACTTCTACTGGGGGAACAGCACCACCCTCGCCGAAGAAGCCGACGGCGCAGGGGCGACAACCGCCCGATACCTCACCGACGGAGCAACCGACATCATCGGCCAACACACATGGGGACGCGACACCAACGGCCACCGAGACGCAAACGACACCGCAGGCACCTGGGCGTGGCTCCTCGACGACACCAACGGCAACACCGCCACCCACCTCGCCGACGACGGCACCGTCCTGGAACAAGCCGCCTTCGACCCCTACGGCCGCCCGGAGACGCCAGGCAAGGGCAAGGCCGCCAACGCACCCGGGTCGAGCCTCGGGCACCAAGGCGCCCTGACTGACCGCACGACCGGCAGCGTCATTCTCGGCGCCCGCCAGTACGACCCGACCACGGCAAGGTTCACAACACCCGACATGTTCGTGCCAGCGTCCCTCGATCTCGCGGTCGGCTCAGACGAACTGACGGGCAACCGGTATCTGTTCGCAGCTGCGAACCCAGTGGCGTTTTACGAGGATGGGCACTGCGCGTCTCACAAGTCAGGGGGGTCGTGGAGGCAAATCCGCAACCTCCGATGTGGATTTGCTCACTTTGCTGAGAGCACCGGCGGGCAGCGGCTCAAGTCCATCTCTGGACGAGTCGGGACGTGGATGGGAGTAGGCGAGATGGGACTTGCCATCATCTCTGGCGTGTGTCCTGAGTGTGCTCCAGCGACCCTCCCGGCGGCTGCAGCGCTTGGAGGCGTCGGCACGGCGGCAAACAGCCTTCATGCTGTTCTTCAATGTAATGATGGCGGAGCCGCCCGAAACTGCGGCTATGCGATCGCTGGAGCGGCTGGTCCGACGGGCGCACTGCGTTACCTCAAGGTTCCGGTGTCCGCCAAATACTGGATCGAAGGTGCGATAAGTGCATACACAGGTCTGTGGAGCCGCCTGAAGGAGAAGAAGCGCGAACGTGTCACCCATCAGTCAGGAATGTGAATGGGATTCGCACTGATATTGATTGGCGGCGGTCTCGTCTTTGGCGGGCTCCTCAACTTGATGAAGACCCACTGGTGGCCGGTGGCCAGTGACACGGCTGACGGCAAAATTCTCCGCTGGATGGGGGCAGGAATGGTAGCTACAGGCGCCATCGCCAGTGTTGTCGGCTTCCTGCTATTTGTCCTCTGAGGCGAGGCCGTCACCTTGGCATTCGTGGCTTCTAACTTCGCCCGCCAGACGAACGTGTACAGATTCACGCTCTGATCTGTACAACACAGGTGCTACGATCGCGACATGGAAGTCGCGATCAGCGAGCTGCGCGCCCATCTCAAGACGTTCATCGATCGCGCCAAAGCGGGTGAGCGGATCGTCGTCACCGACCGGGGTCAGCCGGTGGCCCGCCTGGGCCCAGCCGAGGAGGAGAGCCTGCTCGACCAGCTCGAACGCGAGGGCGTGTCTACGTGGGCGAAGACCAAGAAGCGACCGATCGCTCGGAAGGGCCAAGGCGTGAAGGCCACCGGGCCGGTAGCTGACCTCGTGAGCGAGATGCGTCGGGATCGTGACGAGCGCGTTCTGGGATAGCAGCGCATTCGTCAAGCTGCTGATCGAGGAACCCGGCCGTGATGTCGCGGTCGATGCGTGGAACGCTGCCGACCGCAACATTGCGTCGAGACTTGCCATCCCGGAGGTGAGTGCAGCGCTCGCGGCAGCCTGGCGATCGGGCCGCACGGATGAGCGGTCCGATCGCGAGGTTCGGCGCCGTTGGGCGCAGCACCTCGGTTCGGTCGAGCTCGTCGAGCTTTCGGAGGCCGTCGGCGACCGAGCTGCCTTTCTCGCCGTCGAGCACCCGCTGAGCGGCGCCGATGCGGTGCACCTGGCGTCCGCACTGTTGCTCTCGAACGTCGACCCGGTGCTGATCACCTGGGATCGTCGCCTCGCTGCGGCTGCGGCCTTGGCGGGCCTGTCGGTGGCGCCAAGCGACTTCTAACTTCGCTCGCCAAACAAACGTGCACAGATTTTCGTTCGAGGCGTAGCTCTCCGGGTCGGCAAGCCAAAGTCAGGGTCTGTTGGCGACATTGAATCAGGCACCGCCGTCCGCTACAGGATGTGGAAGGCGACGTTGTCCTCTAGGGCGGCGGCTCGGAGGCCGGGACCGACGTCCTCCTCGGAAACAGCGATGCCGGCGCCAAGCTCGTGAGCTGCCGCGAGCGCTTCGGCCATGGCCGCCGACAGGTGGTTGCCGAGGGCCCGATGGCGGTGTTGCATCTGCGCCATCGACCAGGCGATCTCCCGGAGATGAAGGACCGCGATGTCGTCGGGCAGCTCCATCACGTGAGCGCGAAACTCGTCCTGTAGTTCCACCGGAAGCGCAGCAACGGGTCCCGACAGCTTGCCGACGACCCGGGGATCGGCGAACGAGCTGGTCAGGCGAAAGAGCCAGAGCCCGGTGGTCGCCAGACCGGAGGCGATCCCGCCGAGATCACGGGGACGCTGCCCCGCGAGCACACCGCGAAGCAGGTGATCATCGACAACGATCGTGCTCACTCAGGTCGTGGCGAGGTCCGGGTCGTCAAGGCCGCCGACGAACCGGAGGTGATCTTCGGCCGAGAGCGCCCCCGCCAAGAGCTGTTGGCGTCCGCCCGGCGGCAGGAGAACCACGGCGTCGCCGAGGTCGATCACCGTCAAGCGTCCACCTTCGGCGATGCCCCACCGCCGGCGGACGGCTGCCGGCACCGACATCTGGCCGCTGCTCGAGACCAGGAACTCTGCGGATGCACCCATACGCTTCTCTCCCTGCCCACTTGGTACGCACTGACTTTACCAAGTGTTGGCGGGCTGCCGCCGAGGAATTGACACGGTCCTCCAGCGGGGGTCTCTCGGACAGTGTTGACCTCCCTGGCCTGTCGGTGGCGCCCAGCGACTTCTGACTTCGCGTGGGTGAGCACACACACGGGTCGACGCCCGGCAGGCGGCCGAGGTCGGCCCAGATGACGTCGCCGCGGGCTATCACTCGGGAGCGGTGAGCGAGGCCAGGCGATTCGTTGCCGGCAGCCGCGATGATGTTGGTCAGGTCGTCGCCGAGCGCGCCCGAAAGGCTTTGCCGCCGAGAGGCAATCGGAACAGCGGTCCGAGCATGCAAAGGTCGAGCGCGCCAGCGGCGAGGGGAACAACCCCCACGACTGCGAGTGCCTGGCGTTTTCCTTCGCCCGTGACCCCGAACGCGATGAGCAGACCCCCGACGAGGACGCGAACCACGCGGCCCTGGCTCGAACCGATGAAGCGAAGAACCAACACCCGTGACCGCCTTTCCCTTGTTGCGTGTAATACCCGGGCCGTATCGTCCCAACCGCGGTCGTCTACCCGTGAGCGGCGGGCGCTGCGAGGTGGTGGTGCTCCTCGAGGTACCGCCGGGTCATGAGGAGGGCGGTGACCCCCTCGCCGACGGCCGAGCCGAGTTGTTTGGTCGAACCTTGCCGGACGTCGCCGGCGGCGAAGACTCCAGGCAGTGAGGTCTCGAAGGATCGGCTGGTCTCGATGAAGCCCCACGCGTCTAGATCAACGACGCCTCGGAACGCCTCGGAGTTCGGGTCGAGACCGATGAAGATGAACGCGGCGGCGGCTGGCCATCGACGTTCCTGCCCGGCTGCGTCCTGCGTCACAACGGCACGGAACCGGCCGCGATCGCCTTCGAAGGCGATGACCTTGGTGTCGATGTGCACCTCGATGTCATCGCGCTCGGCGACCTTGGTTCGTGCCACCTTCGATGCCGACAGTTCGGCTCCTCGGTGGATGATGTGGACCCGCTTGGCGAACTTGGTGAGGAACAGGGCCTCCTCGACGGCCGAGTTCCCGCCGCCGATCACGACGAGGTCGTCAGCGCCGTCGTAGAACGGGCCGTCGCAGGTGGCACAGAAATGCACGCCGGCGCCGATCAGGTCTTCCTCGCCGGGAACCTCGAGCCGTCGGTAGGTCGACCCCGTCGCCAAGATGACGGCGTGGGCGACCAGTTCCTGGCCGTTGGACAACATGATCGACAGGTCGTCGTTGACGGCTTGCTCCACCGACGCCACTTCGACGGCCGAGAGCAGTTCCACGCCGCTCCGCCGGGCGTGCTCGATGAATCGGTCGGCCAACTCGGCGCCACCGATCCCGTCAGGGAACCCCGGGAAGTTGTCGACCCGTTCGGTCACCGCCGCCTGACCGCCGAGGCCCCCACGGTCGACGATGACGGCCTCCATCCCTTCTCTGGCGGCGTAGATGGCGGCAGTCAGTCCAGTGGGACCGCCGCCGACGATCACAAGGTCGTAGGCCGTGCGTGCGGCCGTCAGGTCGAGGCCGAGCGCCGTGGCCAGTTCCCGGTCGTCCGGCTCCACCAACACGTCGCCATTGGTGAGCACGACCATCGGGATCGTCCGGCCGCCATCCTGGACCTTCTCGACCTCCCGAAGGCCGGCCGGGTCTTCATCGATGTCGACCCAGCGATACGAGATGCGGTGCTCGGCCAAGAACTTCTTCGTTCGCCGGCAATCGGGGCACCAGGGCGCGCCGTATACAGAGAGCTCATCAGCCATACGGGTTCCAACCCCGCCGGAGCGCTCCGGGATTCCGCCGCCTCCTCCGGCGCTGCGTTAGGAACTCGGTTAGGTTTCCCGTCGATCGTCTCGGGCTCAGTTCCCGTCGGGACCCCGGGGCGTCTGGGGGGGATCACATGAGGCACCGACTCGTTCTCGGCCGGTTGCCCGCGGAGCGGGATGGGGTGACGGGGTGATCGAGGTCGCCACGTTCCGGCTGCGCGCGGGCGCCGATGCGGCGGCGTTTGCTGCTGCCGATGCTGCGTTTCAACAGGGCTTCGTCTACCGGCAGCCGGGCCTGCAGCGCCGCACCCTTGCGCTGTCGCCCGACGGGCGTTGGCTGGCGTTGAGTCTTTGGGCGAGTGCCGACGCAGCCCTCGACGCGGAGCAGGCAGCGATCGACGACCCGCACGCTGCCGCCCGCGCCGCGTTCATCGAAGCGTCGACGCTCGACGTCGCGCGCTTTGACGACCTCCCGGGCTGACTCGACCCCTACTGCTGGACGAGCATCACGGAGTTGCCCTCGGGGTCGGTGATGCCGGCGATCGTCGGCCCGCCGGGGACATCGAAGGGTTCCATGGCCGCGGCCCCACCGAGCTCGACGGCCCGATCGATGGTGGCCCGCAGATCGGCCACTTGAATGTAGAGGGCGAGGCCAGGTGTGGAGCCGGCCTGGATGTGGCCGGCGGGTCCGGGTTCGGGGCCACCGATGCCGGCGCCGATCGACATGATCGGCCCCTCACCGATGTTCCAGTGGAAGAGGTCGGCGTAGAAGGATCGCTGCCGCTCGGGGTCGACGGCGTCGATCGACCAGTGCACGACTGGACGGGCCCAATCAGCGTTCATCGCCCCACCGTAGGTGCGGCGACGGCGCCGGTATCGTTGCTCGACGGCCGACGGCGCCGCCCGGCGAAAGGGATCTCGACAACGTGGCTACAACCGAGCAGGTCGAACACCTCGACGTTTTGATCGTCGGCGCCGGGATCTCCGGCATTGGGGCCGCCTATCACCTCACCACCGAGCGGCCCGGAGCCACCTTCGCAGTCCTCGACGCCCTCGATCACTTCGGGGGCACGTGGTGGACGCACCGCTACCCCGGCGTGCGTTCCGACAGCGACCTGTTCACGTTCGGGTATCGGTTCAAGCCGTGGAAGGGCGCGCCGTTGGCCAGCGCAGACGAGATCCTCAAGTATCTCGGCGAGGTCATCGACGAGAACGGACTCGCCGAGAAGATCCGCTACCACCATCGCATCGTCTCCGCCGAGTGGTCGACCGACCATCGCCGTTGGGATGTCGTGGCCGAGCGCACCGACACCGGCGACGAGGTGCGATTGACCGCCGGCTTCGTGTGGATGTGTCAGGGGTACTACAAGCACGCCACGCCCTACACGCCCGAGTGGCCCGACATGCACGCCTTCGCCGGTCGCGTGGTCCACCCGCAGCAGTGGCCTGACGATCTCGACCTCGCCGGCAAGCGGGTGGTCGTCATCGGATCGGGAGCGACGGCGGCGACCCTGATACCCAACATCGCCGACCAGTGCGAGTTCGTGACCATGCTGCAACGGTCGCCGACCTTCTTCTTCGTGCGGCCCAACACCAACGAGCTTGCCGACACCCTCCGTTCGCTCGACATCCCCGACGAGTGGACTCACGAGATCGTGCGGCGCAAGATCATGCAGGACCAAGACGCGGTCACGAAGTTGTCGTTCGACGCCCCCGAGATGTTGCGGGCCTTCCTGCTCGAGACGATCCGTCCGCTGGTGCCCGAGGGCTTCGATGTCGAAAAGCACTTCAACCCGACGTACCGGCCGTGGCAACAGCGCATCGCCGTGCTTCCCGACGGCGACCTCTTCCGGGCCATGCGCACTGGCAAGGCGACGGTCGTGACGGATCAGATCGAGCGGTTCACGCCCAGCGGTATCGCCCTGGCCTCGGGGGAGGTGCTCGAGGCCGACGTCATCATCACGGCTACCGGGTTCGATCTGAGTGTGCTGGGCGACATCGACTTCGCCGTCGACGGCGAGGCGTTGGACGCGGCCGACACCGTCACATACCGGGGCATCATGTTCACCGGCGTGCCCAACCTTGCCACGGTGTTCGGCTACTTCCGAGCGAGTTGGACCCTGCGGGCCGACCTCATCAGCGACTTCGTCATCCGCCTCCTCGGCCACATGGACGAGGTCGGCGCCTCGATGGTCGTGCCGGCGCTCCGACCCGAGGAGCAGGCCATGATGCTCGGGCCGTGGGTCGACCCCGAGAACTTCAACCCTGGCTACCTCACCCGGTCGATGCACCTCATGCCCAAGCAGGGTGATCGCGAGCCGTGGAAGCTCGGCCATGAGTACACCGAGGAGAAGGCGATCCTCGCCGCCGCCGACCTCGACGACGGCACGTTGTTGTTCAAGTAGTCAGCGGCGTCGCGTAGCTCAAGATCGTTCCGGCCCCGTCGTCGGGCAGGAGGTGGACGACCATCGCGTCGCCGACCACCTCGGCAAAGATCGGGTTCTGCGTGGCGGCTCGTCCGGTGCGTGACGAGTGGTGGGGGAACGGGGCCTCGATGACGATCGACAGGTCGTCGCCAGCGAGCAGAGCGAGTCCGCCGATCGAGGCAGGACCCCGCGCTGTCGACAGCGTCGCCACCCCGCCGCAGAGCACCAGGTCGTCGCCGAGCCACTGACCGTCTTGGTGGTCGACGAAGTGACCCGGGTCTCGACGCTCGGCGACCGGTTCGCCCTCGGTCGTCCACCGGCGGAACCGGCGCGATCCCCATGTCCACCCCACGAGGTCGCCGTCGCGTCCGAGGTGCACGATCGCACCCACATGGTCGTCGACGTTGAATGCTGGCTCCGGGTACGAACCGGGAACGAGGCGTTCGACCACGGCCGTCGAGCGCGGTCGGTACTCGCTGCTCGCCACCCACAGCGCCTCGCCGTCGAAGTCCATGCCGCCGGGATGGAAGCACACGTCGTCGCCGACCGGCGTGCGGTCGAGCAGCCGGCCGCGGTCGTCGACGGCGAGCACCCATCCCCGCCCCGCATCGGTGTCGACCGTCGACACCCACCACACGTCGTCGACGCGGACCATCCCCTGCGGGTGATGGGCGTCGAACCCGAGCGCGACCTCGGCCACGGATTCCCACGGAGTGCCCCGGGAGAAGCGGCGAGCCGTAGAGGCCAAGCGGGGGTCAGGGTCCATCGTCGTGGAGGGTCTCGGGCATGCGAGTGGCCAGGATCGCGGCTCCGGCCAGACCGATACCACCGGTGAGTACCGAGGCCGCCCCAAGGGAGGCGGCCGCCGTGACGGCGGCGGCGACGAGCGGCCCGCCGGCGGTGCCGACGTCGCCGACCAGCCGCCAGACGCCGAGGAACTCGGCTCGGCCCCGGATGGGAGCGAAGTCCGCACCGAGGGTCATGACGATGCCGCTGCCCATCCCGTTACCGAATCCGAGGAGGAGCGCGACGGCGACGATGCCGGCGAAGGTCGAGGTCAACGGGAGCAGGAGGAATCCGGCGGCCAGGATGGCGAGGCAGGGGACGGCCACGAACTTGCGTCCGAACCGGTCGGAGATGGATCCGGCGGGATAAAAGAGCAGCATGTCGATGCCGCCGGCGAGACCGAAGATCACGCTGACGGCGGCGGCGTCGAGGCCGAGGTGGTCGGCCCAGAGTGGGAGCACGGCTTGGCGACTGGCCCGGAGCACGCCGATGCAGAGCGCCCCCACTCCAGCGGTACGCAGCACCGGGGCGTGATCACGGGCAACGGCTCGAAAGGCGACCGGGCCGTGGTCGAGCGAGGCGCGGCCTTCGGCGTGGGGGTCGGGCACGGCGAAGAGCAAGACGCATCCGGCGATGGCCAGCGCGATGTGGACGTAGTACGCCCCGTCGAGGCCGATGGCGGAGACGGCGACGGCGCCGAGGAACGGCCCCACGAAGTTCCCGACCCGGTTGACGCCGCCCAACGTCGAGAGCGCGCGGCCGCGAAGCCGCAAGGGCATGACCTCGCTCACGTAGGTGAGCCGGGCCAGGAGCCACATCGACCATCCGCATCCCATGAGGAGCATCGAGGCCGAGAAGATCCAGACGTTGGAGGCGGCCACGCTCCCGACGAGCGACACCAGGAGGATGGCGGTGCCCACGGCCATCGCCCGCCGCTCGCCCAGTCGCGACACCAGCGCGCCGGCCGGGAGATCGAAGAGCATGGTGCCGATGCCGCGGAGCGCCACCGTGAGGCTGGCGATGGCCACCGAAGCACCGAGGTCCTTGGCCGCCAGCGCGACGATGGGGATCACGGCTCCTTGGCCGACGGCGAACAGGAACGAGGGGCCGTAGACCGGGAGGCCGAGCGAGCGGAGGGTCGGCTCTGTCGGGGGGGCGTCGGTCATCTCGGGCATTCTGTCGGGGCGCAGCGGGTTGTACGCCACGATGCCTGTCGTGCTCCCGCTCCTGTCCGTTCTCGATCTCGCACCCGTGGTGCTCGGCTCCTCGCCTCGCGAGGCATTGGCCAACTCCCTCGAACTGGCCCGACTGACCGAATCGCTCGGGTATCAGCGCTACTGGGTGGCCGAGCATCACAACATGGCTGGGATCGCGTCGTCGTCGCCGCCCGTGCTCATCGCGCACTTGGCCGCCGGCACGACCACGCTCCGGCTCGGATCGGGCGGCGTGATGCTGCCCAACCACCCCCCGCTCGTCGTCGCCGAGCAGTTCGGGATGCTCGAGGCGCTCCACCCCGGCCGCATCGATCTCGGCATCGGACGCGCCCCGGGTACCGATCCGGCCACGGCGCGGGCGCTGCGTCGCAGCGCCGAAGGTCTGACGGCCGACGAGTTCCCTCAGCAGCTCGGCGAACTTCTGGCGTTCTTCAACGGGACGTTTCCTGACGACCACCCGTACAAGTCGATCACCGCCGTCCCCGGCCTCGGCTTCCAGCCCGCCATCTGGCTGCTGGGTTCGAGTGACTACAGCGCCCAGGTCGCCGGTCTCCTCGGTTTGCCCTTCTCCTTCGCCCATCACTTCAGCGCCGGCAACACGCTGCCCGCCCTGGCCGCGTACCGCGATCGGTTCAGGCCGTCGGAGGTTCTGGCCGAGCCCTACGCCAAGATCGCGGTTTCGGTCATCGTCGGCGACGACGACGATCACGCCGCTTGGTTGGCGGGCCCGAGTCGACTGTCGATGGTGCGACGCCGGACCGGTCAGCCGGCGCGGCTCATGTCGCCGCAGGACGCCGCCGACTACCAGTACACGCCCATGGAACGAGAAGTCGCTCGCACCCTCGGCGCCGGTTCGTCGATCGTCGGCAGCCCGTCCACCGTGGTCGCTGCCCTGGCCGAGTTGGCCGACCGCACCGGCGTCCAGGAGTTGATGATCCTCACGTCGACGTTCGACCACAAGGACCGGATGCACTCCTATGAGTTGTTGGCCGCTGCCGCCGCTGTCGTCGTCGACTAGCTGGATCGGGCATCCCAGTAAGCAGCCAGGGACGCCGCCGCCGCGTAGTGGAGAGGCCGGTCGGCGGGGAACTCATCGCCGGCGTCGATGCAGGCGAGCGTGTACTTGGCGAAGTGGGCGTCCTCGTGGGTACTGGCTCGCATGGCGAGCGCGGTCCGCGTCGCGGCGGCACCAGCCACCGTGGAGGCGAGGTGAAATGCGCAGGCGGCGGCGGCGTCCCGCCCTTCGCAGATGGCCTCGGCGAGGGGCATGTCTCCGGACCGCTCAGGGCGATAGTCGGCCTTGAGGGCCCGGCTGCCGAGGGCGGAGCGAAAGCCGATGACCTGCGTCGCGGCGACGGCTACGGCCGTGCTCACCGCGACGCCGGCTCGCTCACCGACCACCAGCGTCGCTTGCGGCAACGTCGTGCAGTGGGTCCATCCGTACGCCGCTTGTTCGGGCCCCTCCTGCAGCATTGACCATGCGGACACCCGGGCCAGCTCGCGTCGGGCGTCACGCGCCGATCGACCGTCGAGACAGCCCAACAGGGAGGGAGCGATCCCACTCTCCTCCGCTTGATGGACGATCGGGTAGATGAAGCTGCTCCCGGGTGTTCCGAGTCGTGGCACGTCGAGCAGGGCGTCGGCCAGTCCCGCAGGCGTCGCCGGCTCTCCCGAATCGCCCGGCTCTTCGAACCATCGAACCCGCCAGTCCGGATGGCGGGCCAACTCCCGTAGCAGTCCTCGGAGCATCCCTCCGTCGAGGCCGTCACGGCCCTGTGCGGCGAGGACACGGGGCAGGAGAGACAAATAGATGCTTCCGTGGGCGGCGGCGGCGAGGGAGGTCACGAGCGTCGGTGCCAGCGCATCCAAGAGTTCGGCGGGAGTCGCCGATGCCCCGAGCCTGGAGGCGGCGGAGTCCACCGCGTCGAGGTCTCCCGCCTCGAGGGCGGCCACGAGGTGACGCCCGTCGGACCCTCCACGCGAAGGGGCCGCCAAAGGAGCGCCGTCGGCTTCGTAGACGGGGGCGATCCACGCGATCTGTCGTCGGGCTGCGGAGCGAGTCGCGTCGGGTAGCTCTCGCAGCAGCAGGCTGCGGGCCAGCAACTCGAGCGGTGCATGAAGGCTGAAGGAGGTCAGCGGCCCCTCCTTTGGCCGAGCGAGTACGGCGCTCACGGCGGCGATCAACTGGCGGTCGGTCCATCCGTCCACGCCGCGTCGATCGAATTCGTCATCGACGGCATCGGGGTCGAGATCGTGCAGGGAGGGCGTCATGGGAAGTGACGCTAAAACCTGAAGTTCACTTGAGGTCAAGGGATACTGTCGTGTCCATGACGGAGCAGTGGCTCACCATCGGAGACCTCGCCCAGCGAACCGGCGTGGCCCCGTCGGCCCTGCGCTTCTACGAGAACGAGCAGCTGATCTCGTGTGAGCGCACCGACGGCGGGCAGCGTCGCTTCCATCGAGAAATGCTGCGGCGGGTCGCGTTCGTCCGCGTCGCGCAGCGCGTCGGACTTTCGCTCGACGAGATCCGAGCGGCGCTGGCCACGCTCCCGGCCAACCGCACACCGACCAAGGCCGACTGGTCACGCCTGTCGCGAGGGTGGCGCCCGCGGCTCGATGAGCAACTCCGGATGTTGTCGCGGCTCCGCGCTCGACCTCGACTCGTGTATCGGGTGCGGCTGCCTCTCGCTCAAGGTGTGCGCGCTCTACAACCCCGAGGATGGTGCTGCCGACCTCGGCGACGGCCCTCGTTATCTCCTTGGCAACACGTCGTCAGAAGTCATCGGCCAATGACGTCGGTCGGGCATCACCCTCGTACTACGGAGTGTCCGTCCATGGGACGTCGCTCGGACATGTGGCGGTGGTCTCACCCTCCTTTCGCTGCGGCTTGCCGTCGCCGCACGATGGGAGACATTCGTTCGGGGCTGTTCGGTAGGACTCGCCCCGACTCGGCTCGCAAAGCCCGTCGGGCCCCGGTCGCTCGGGGGATGGAAGCGCGGCGTAGGGCCAAAGGGCGGGGCGACCGTGGTCACCCTTCGCGAACGGATACCAAATCGTCAACGCCCACTCGGTGCGATCGAACGTCCGTCCCCACCCTTGGTCGGCGAAGAGGTCGGACAGCGGGGGGGCAGCTTCGAAGAGGGCCAACCCGGCCACGTCGAGACCGACGGCGTCGGGTGCGACACGATCCCTGAACGAGACGATGGCAGCCAAGTCGGCGTCGGGTCTGGCCAACAACCAAACGGCGGTGTCGCCGCGTCGCTGAGCCTCGGCGCGGACTGCGGGCCAGCGGCTCTGGAGCAGCTTCGTTGCCGCCGCACCCGTTGCCATCCACTCGGTGCGCAGTATGAGTTGGTGGTCCAAGGACGCGAAGTCATGAGCCCCGACCACGTCCCACGACCGACAGGTCGGATTCTGGAAGTAGTCCCGTGCGAGGAACTGCACGCCATCGAGGGTGAATTGGTGCTTGACGAAGTCCTCGTAGTCGCGCGCGTGCCTGCGGGAGTCGAAGAGATATCGGCCCCCCGAGTACGCCACCCCACCGTCGGTGGCTGCCATCGGGTCGGGACGGAACGGAATGTGTTTGTGCAACATGCCAGGTTGCGCCGTCATGTACATCCGGTCCCGCTCGATGACCGCGGGGAGGCTTCCTTCGAACGCCGTGGGGCCGAGTGCGAAGTCGCATGTGAACGCTCCGTCGGCCGCCGTATCACCGTCGCGAGTCTTTCCTTCGCTCCCGCCGGTATGCGCGGACACGGTCACCGGTGCCAGTGAAATCGACACCACCGCCCCCACCGCCCAAAGCAAGGCCCGTCGTCCGAACCGGCTGTGCATTGTGGTCCTCCCCGCCTTCCACCCCTTCGGGCGGAAACACCCCAAAACGGTACATCTCGGGGCCGTGGGTCAGCGCGAGTAGGTGAGCGGCGCCGAGTAGGAGGCCCCGACGAAGGGGCGGCCGCGGCGACTTGTCCATCGCCATTGCAGCGAGATCCGCGGATCGACCCGCTGCCGCCCGAGGTACGCGACCGAGTGCTGCCAGTCGGCTTGGGCTCGTCCACCCATGACGATCAGGTCGCCGTGCCCCGGCTCGAGGTCGTGGGTGGCGCCCTTTCCCGGGGTCTCCTCGACCCCGGAGCGGAACTTGGCCGACCACGGCCGCAGCAGCCACGGCCTGGTCGCGCCGAGGGTCAGGATCGGGATCAAGGTGTCGTCGAGCCACCGCATGTCGGTGTCGCGATGGAAGGCCTGGCCGTCGCTCCCGTCGCGGTACTGCATGAGCCCGAATCCACCGAACTCGACCTTGTACTGGCGCTGGATGGCCTTGTGCACCCCCGCGAGCGCCGGGTGGGGGAGCGGCCGCCCGCGGGTCCACATCGAGCCCAGGCGCCGCTCTTCGATGTAGTGGTCGTAGCGGAAGAGGCGACTGGTCTGCCAGGCCACATCCGTGCGGAGCGCGTCGTAGAGGTCGTCGGCGCCTTGCAGCCAGCCCCGGCACACATCGACCCACGACGTGTCGTCGAGGTGGATGCGCTCGAACACCGGTTCGGCCGTAGGCCCGATCTCGGTCACTTCTCAAGCATGCCCCAGTCGCGACGAGAGCCGCCCCGAAGGGCGGCTCTCGTGCGGGTTCCCGACCGGTCGGGTGGTGGACTCAGCCGTTCTTGGGAAGGTCCTTGAACGCCGCGGTCTTGTCGTTGTTGGGTTCCTTGGGGAGGCCGAGCACGCGCTCGCCGATGATGTTGTGCTGGATCTCGTCGGTGCCGCCGTAGATCGACGGTCCGGGCGAGTAGAGCGCCTGGCCGGTGACGCCGGGCAGGAACGGATTGCCGGTGGCCTTGTTGAGCACTTCCTGCTGCTCGGGCGTGTAGGCATGCAAGGTGCCGTAGGGGCCGACGATGCGCATGCCGGTCTCGCGGCCGAGGCGGAGCATCATCGACATCTGCAACTTGGCGATGTTCGCGCTCGCCGGGAAGTCGGGCTTGCCGGCCTGGCGAAGGGCCTTGGAGCGCAGGCCGTTGTACTTGGCGATCTCGCCCAGGGTGTGGAGCTTCATGAGGTCCTGACGGATCGTCGGGTCCTTGATCTTGCCGTTGCCCTTGGCCAGCTCCGAGATGAGTCCGGCGCTGCCACCGAGCATCCCGGCCAGGCCACCGCCACCGCCACCACCCCGACGGGCGCCACCGCCGCCGCCGGGAGCACGGACGAAGTCGCCGGCCCGACGATCGAGCTGGTTGGCCACCGTGCCCGGGCTGGCCGAGCCACCAGCGGCGGAACCGCCGCCGGCACCGAGGCCGGAGCGCTCGAACGACAGCGTGGTGTTGGCCACGGCCCAACCGTTGTTGGTCCCGCCGATGAGGCTGTTGTCGTGGGCGTGGGCGTCGGAGATGAACACCTCGTTGAACATGGCGTGACCGGTGATCTCACGCAGCGGGCGTACGTCGACACCCTCCTGGTGCATGTCGAGGGCGAAGTAGCTGATGCCCTGGTGCTTGGGCACCTCGACGTTGGTCCGGGCGAGAAGCATGCCCATGTCGGCGATCTGGCCGCCCGAGGTCCACACCTTCTGGCCGTTGAAGGTCCATTCGTCGCCGTCCTTGACGCCCTTGGTCGTCAAGCCGGCGAGGTCGGAACCGGCCCCCGGCTCGGAGAAGAGCTGGCACCACGCCTTTTGTCCCGTGACGATCTCACGGACGTAGAGGTCGATCTGCTCCTGGGTGCCATGGGTGGCGATGGTGGGCGCGGCGAGGAGAAGGCCGAGACCGCCGGGTGCGCCGAGGGCGCCGTGCTCGGCGATCGTCTGTTGCGCGGTGGACGCTGTCGGCCCGCGAGAGCTCGCGCCCGTAGGCGTTGGTCGGGAGGGAGGGGGCGGCCCAGCCACTGAGGCCCAGCTTCTCCCACCACTGGGCGACCGTGAGATCGGGGTCCCAGTTGTCGTTGAGCCAGTCCTTCAGCTCGGTGATGACGTCGGTTGCGGTGTCCGTCACGGATGCTCCTTCTGGGATCATTCGGTTTCCCCCATCGTCCCGAAAACTTGACCGTCTGGTCAAGTCGAACCGGAAACGAGGAGTTCGAGATGTCCGCGCCGACCGCCCACGGCCACCCCGACGACGCCGAGTTGGGGCCGCCAGAGACGACCGAGGTGGCCGACGGAGTCTTCGCCTACATCCAGCCCGACGGCAGCTGGTGGATCAACAACACGGGCTTTTTGGTCGACGCCGACCGGGTGGTTGCCGTCGACACCTGTTCGACCGAGCGACGCACCCGAGCCTTCCTGGCCGCCGTTGCCGCTGTCACCCCCCATGCCGTGCGCACCCTGGTCAACACCCACCATCACGGGGATCACACCAACGGCAACTCACTCGTGGCCCCCGAAGCCACGATCATCGGACATCACGTGACCCGCCAGGAGGTGGCCGCCACCCGGATCGGTGGCCTCGACGCCATCTTCGGCCCGGTGACGTGGGGCGACCTCACCCCCGCGCCGCCCACGGTGACCTTCGACGCCCGCCTCGATGTCCACGTCGGCGGTCGGGTCGCCGAACTCCACCACTTCCCCGTCCCGGCCCACACGCGCTCCGACGTCGCCGTCTGGCTCCCGGCCGACGGTGTGCTCTTCGCCGGAGATCTGGTCTTCAACGGCGGCACGCCCTTCGTGGTGATGGGTTCGGTGGCGGGCTCCATCGAGGCGGTCGCGCGTCTCCGGGCTCTGGGTCCGTCCACGATCGTGCCCGGACACGGCGGGGTGTGCGGTGCCGACGCCCTCGACCGAGTCGAGGCCTACCTTCGCTTCGTGCAGGACACTGCCGTCGCGGCCAAGGCCTTCGGCGCCTCCCCGCTGGAGGCGGCCCGCCAAGTCGATCTCAGCCCGTTCGACGATCTCCTCGACGCCGAGCGGATCGTCGGCAACCTGCATCGGGCGTACGCCGAACTCGACGGCGTCGAGCCGGGTTCACCGATCGACTACCTCGCCGCCTTCGGTGACATGGTCGCCTTCAACGGCGGCCGTCCGCTGCGGTGCCTGGCCTGACCGTCAGCCGGCGCAAGGCCGCTTCTCGACACGCCGAGACCGCTTGTCGGCGTACATCGCGGCGTCGGCTCGGGCGATCAGGTCGCCGAGCGACTCACGGTCGTCGGGGCCCGTCGACGCCACCCCCACGCTGATCTCGAGTCGTGGCGTCCCGCTGGCGCTGAGGTTGCGTTCGGTCACGGTGGCTGCGAGCCGTTCGAGTGGTGCGTCGGCGTCCGGGGCGTCGGAGAGCAGGATGGCGAACTCATCGCCTCCGACCCTGGCGATCACGTCGGAGGTACGAAACGCGTTGCTGAGGAGGTCGGCCACTTCTTTGATAGCGGCATCTCCGGCCGCGTGACCCAGGCGGTCGTTGATCGGTTTCAGGTTGTCCATGTCGGCGTACACGACGGTGGCCGGCAACCGACGACGCCGGCACACGGCGAGCACGGTCTCGGCGATGCTGACAAAACCTCGTTGGTTCGTGAGGCCGGTGAGGTTGTCGGTGATGGACGCCTCGACCGAAGCGATCTCACGCTCCACGAGGTCGGCGAGGTCCCGCAACGACCGCTCGTCCTCGGCTGTCAGCTGTCGGGGGTGGCGGTCGATCACGCACAAGGTGCCGAGGGCGGCGCCGTCAGGGGCCGCGATCGGCGCGCCGGCGTAGAAGCGGATGTTGGGGTCGCCGGCCACCAGCGGATTGTCAGCGAATCGCTCGTCCGCCCACGCGTCGTCGACCACCATCGTGCGGCGGTCGGGGTCGATGATGGCGTGGGCGCAAAACGCCAGGCTCCGGGGGGTGGACGCAACGTCGAGCCCGATCCGCGATTTGAACCATTGCCGGTCCTCATCGACCAGGCTGACCAGGGCGATCGGCACATCGAACAGTCGTTGCGCCATGCGGGTGATGCGATCGAAGCGCTCCTCGGCCGGGGTGTCGAGCAGACCCAGCGCTCGCAGGGTGGCCAGGCGCTGTGGTTCGTTGGGCGGTTCCTCGGGCGCCTCCACGGCGTCATCTTGGCGGCGGTGGCGAGCTAGTGGGGTCGGCGAGCGCCGAATGCCGGTGCAAAGCGGACGCCGGCGTACGAATCGGCCGCCGTTCAGCCTCCGCTGACGAGGAGGTCGGCGCCCTCGGGCGGGGTGGGGTCATCGAGGTCGTCGAGCCAGCCGGGCGGCAGGTGCACCGGTCGAGGGCCGTTGGTGTGGCCACGCCTCGTCCGCCGGGCCGACTCGGGGAAGGGCTCGTCCGGGTCGAGGTCATGGAGCAGGTCGTCGAGTTCGGCGAGGGTCGAGGTCATCGCCATCGCCTTGCGTCGAGCGCCGCCGACGGGGAAGCCCGTGAGGTACCAGGCGACGTGCTTGCGGAAATCTCGACAACCCTGATCCTCGCCCATGAGGTCGACGAGCAGGGAGGCGTGTCGGCGCATGAGCTCTGCGACCTCCCCGAGATCGGGCGGCGGCCGGAGGGGACGGTTGGCGAATCCGTCGGCGAGGTCGCGGAAGAGCCAGGGCCGTCCCAGGCAACCCCGTCCGACGACGACGCCGTCGCAGCCCGTGGCCTCCATCATCTCGAGGGCATCGGCCGCCTCCCAGATGTCGCCGTTGCCGAGGACCGGGATCGAGGCGACGGCCGACTTCAGCTCGGCGATGCGGTGCCAGTCGGCATCGCCGCTGTAGAGCTGCTCGACGGTGCGTGCGTGCAAGGCGATGGCGGCGGCGCCCTCGTCCTCGGCGATGCGACCGGCGTCGAGAAAACTGACGTGATCGTCGTCGATCCCCACCCGGGTCTTCACCGTGACCGGCACGCTGGCCGGCGTCGCCGCCTCGACCGCCGCCCGAACGATCGCGGCGAACAACACCCGGTGGATCGGCAGGGCCCCACCGCCCCCCTTTTTGGTCACCTTTGCCGCCGGACAACCGAAGTTGAGGTCGACGTGGTCGACGCCAATTTCGTCCACGAGCCGGCGCACGGCAGCACCGACGACGGCCGGGTCGGTGCCGTACAGCTGCAGGCTGCGGACAGGTTCGTCGTCACCGAACGAAGACATACGCAGCGTCCTGGCATTGCCCTCGACCAACGCCCGGGCCGTGACCATCTCGCTCACGTACAAGGTCGAGGGTGAGCCGTAGGTCCGGCACAGCCTCCGGAAGGCGAGGTTGGTGACCCCGGCCATCGGGGCGAGAACCACCGGCGGGTCGACGGACAGGTTCCCGATGGTCAGACCCACAGCGACGTGACCTCCACGTCGAGTTCGCCGAGCAGCCGTCGAAGGAGGGGGAGCGAGAGCCCGATCACGTTGCTGTGATCGCCATCGATGCCATCGATGAAGGGTCCCGAGCGGCCATCGAGGGTGAAGGCGCCGGCGACGCCCAGGGGCTCGCCGGACGCCACGTAGGCCGCGATCTCCTTGTCGGACGGCGACCCGAAACGCACGACCGTGGCCGCGACGTCCGACACGCGCCGCGGCCCCGAGCGGTCCACGACGCAGTGCCCGGTGAGCAGGGTGCCGGTCCGACCACGCATGTCGCGCCAGCGCTGCTCGGCTTCGTCGGCCGAGGCCGGCTTGCCGAGCGCGGCACCGTCGAGGTCGAGCATCGAGTCACATCCCACGACCAACGCGTCATCGGCAGTGGCACCCTCCATGACCGCGACGGCGAGCGCCTTTCGTTCGGCGAGCTCCCGGACTTGGTCGGCCGGCGACTTCCCGCCGTCGACGGTCTCGTGGACGCCACTCACGACGACTGTCGGATCGAAGCCTGCGGCCCGAAGGAGCCGGAGCCGAGCGGGCGACGCCGAGCCGAGCACGAGTTGCCTGGGGGAGTTCACGACCCTCCAGGTTGGCGCGTGTGCACCGAGACTGCGTACCCGTCATTGCCCGAGAAGGGCTGACGGTCCCACGTCGAAAACCGCTCGGCCAGCGCCAGGCCGGCGGCGGCGGCATGGTCGTCGTACTGACTGATGGAGTAGCGGCGACCGAGTTCGAAGCCGGCGATGAGGACGCCACCTGGGCCTACATGGCGGGCACAGCCGGCGACCAGATCGCATTCGCTTCCTGGGGCGGTGAAGAGGGGAACGTTGCCGGCCATCACCACCACGTCGAAGGTGCGACCCAGGTCGAGATCGGCGAGGTCCTCGTGGATCCACCGGATCGCCGGGGCCCGCCCGGCGGCGGTGCGCAGCATCGACTCGTCGCCGTCGACCCCTACGACCTCGATGCCGTGGGCCGAGAGTTCGATGGCCACTCGCCCAGTTCCGCATCCGGCGTCGAGCACAGAACGCGGCTCGAAGGCGCGCACGAAGGTCGCCTCGCCATGGACGTCGTTACCTCCGGCGGCGAGGTCGTCGAAGCGCCGTTGGTAGTCATCGCCGTCCCAGCTCACGGTCGCGAGTATCCCCGCTCACGCCCGGTCCGTCGTAGCGTTCGGCCATGAGCCACGACCTCGTGATCCGCGGCGGCACCATCGTCGACGGGACGGGCGCCCCATCGTTCACCGGCGACGTCGGTATCGACGAGGGGCGCATCACCGCGGTGAGCGCGGGTCGCCTAGACGGCGTCGGGGCGAGGGAGGTCGACGCCGACGGTCTCGTGGTCGCCCCGGGTTGGGTCGACGTGCACACCCACTACGACGGACAGGTGACGTGGGATCCCGAGGTGACGCCGTCGTCGTGGCACGGCGTCACGACGGTGGTCATGGGCAACTGCGGAGTCGGGTTCGCTCCGGTTCGGCGCGACGGCCACGACTTCCTGATCGAGTTGATGGAGGGCGTCGAGGACATCCCCGGTTCTGCGCTGCACGAGGGCATCGCGTGGGAGTGGGAGTCGTTCCCCGAGTACCTCGATGCCCTCGACGGGCAACCCCGCGTGCTCGACATCGCCGCGCAGGTTCCGCACGCCGCGCTGCGCGCCTACGTGATGGGGGATCGGGCCCACGAAGAACCGAACGCGGACGAGATCGCCGAGATGGCTGCGCTGACGACCGAGGCCCTCCTCGCCGGCGCGGCCGGATTCACCACCTCGCGCACCCTTTTGCACCGGTCGAAGCACGGCCTCGTCCCCGGCACCGGCGCCACCCCCGACGAGCTGTTGGCGCTCGGCGACGCCGTCGGCGCCGCCGGTCACGGCGTCTTCCAGCTGATCGCCGACGGTGCTCCCGCTGGCGAAGCCGGCGTGTGGATGACCGAGATCGCCCGGCGGACGGGCGTCACGATCACCTATTCGCTGTCCCAGAGTCCGCCCGACTCTCTGGCCTACCGGTTCGCCCTCGAGGAGGCGGATCGGCACGCAAGCGAGGGACTCACGATCATCCCCCAAGTGCCGTGCCGCCCGACGGGCATGCTCTTCGGGCTCCAGTCGTCGTTGCACCCGTTCATCACCCACCCCACCTACCGGCGACTGTCGTCGCTTCCGCTGGCGGAACGGGTTCGAGAGCTCGCTCGGCCCGAGGTGAGATCTGCCCTGCTGTCCGAAGAACCCCAGACGGGTTCGCCGGTGGCCAAGGTGTTGATGTCGCGCTGGAAGCGGATCTTTCCCCTCGGCGATCCGCCCGACTACGAGCCGTCGCCGTCGGCCTCGGTCGACGCCGTCGCCGGGCGCGAGGGGCGATCTCCCCAAGAGGTTGCACTCGACTGGCTGCTCGAGCGTGACGGGAAGGCGCTTCTGTTCGCGCCGCTGTCGTCCTATGAGGACACCAACCTCGACGCGGTCCGCGAGATGATGACCCACCCGCGGACCGTGCTCGGTCTCAGCGACGGCGGCGCACACTGCGGCCTGATCTGCGATGTCTCGATGCCGACGACGCTCCTCACGCATTGGGTGCGGGACCGCGAGCGCGGTGAACGGATCGATCTCGAAGCGGTCGTGCGGATGCAGACGGGCCGCACAGCCGAGGTCTACGGCTTCACTGATCGGGGGACGTTGACGGCCGGCAAGCGGGCCGACGTCAACCTGATCGACCTCGATCACGTGGTACTCCACGCGCCCGAGATGGCCTTCGATCTGCCCGCCGGCGGTCGCCGCCTGATCCAGACGGCCGAGGGGTACCGGGCCACGTTCGTCGCCGGCGAACAGACCTTTGACGATGGGAACGCCACGGGCGCACGACCCGGAGGTCTGGTGCGCTTTCCCCGGCCGTGATTCCGCCTGCCGGCCCCGGGCGAATAGGTACCGCCGGCGTCACTATCCTCGGTGAACGTGGCCGACACCCTCAGCATCACCGACAACCGCACCGGCGAGACGTTCGAGGTACCGATCGACAACGGTGGGGTGAACGCCGACGTCTGGCGCAAGAACCTGCCCGGGGTCTGGTTCTTCGATGAGGCGTTCATGGCTACTGCGGCCACCGAGTCCGCCATCACCTACCTCGACGGCGATGCTGGCATCCTCCGCTATCGGGGATATCCCATCGAGCAGTTGGCCGAGAAGTCGACGTACCTCGAGGTCGCCTACCTCCTCATCCACGGAGAGCTCCCCAACAAGGAGCAGCAGGAGGAGTGGGTCAAGGACATCACCTATCACACGTTCATCCACGAGAACGTGCGAAAGCGTTTCCTCGAGGGCTTCCACTACGACGCCCACCCGATGGGCATGTTGGTGTCCGGCCTCGCGGCGTTGTCGACCTTCTATCCCGAGGCCAAGGAGATCCACGACCCGGCCAGCCAGAAGAAGCAGATCGTCCGGCTGATCGCCAAGATGCCCACGCTGGCCGCCGCCTGCCACCGCTTCAGCGAGGGAATGCCGTTCGTCTACCCGGACAACTCGCTCGGGTTCACGGCCAACTTCCTCTCGATGATGTTCAAGATCGCCGAGCCCCGTTTCGACGCCAACCCGGCGCTGGCCCGGGCTCTCGATGTGCTGTTCATACTCCACGCCGACCACGAGCAGAACTGCGGCACGACGGCCATGCGCACCATCGCCTCGGCCCACTCCGATCCGTACTCGGCCGCCGCCGGCGCCGCCGCTGCGCTCTACGGACCCCGCCACGGCGGCGCCAACGAGCAGGTCATCAAAATGCTCACCGAGATCGGCTCGGTCGACCAGGTACCCGCCTTCGTGAAGTCGGTCAAGGAGGGCACCGGCGGCCGCCTCCAGGGTTTCGGTCACCGCGTGTACAAGAACTTCGACCCGCGGGCCACGATCATCAAGCGCACCGCAGACGAGGTTTTCGAGATCACCGGACGCAACCCGCTGCTCGACATCGCGTTGAAGCTCGAGGAGACGGCGCTTTCCGACGACTACTTCATCAGCCGCAAGCTGTACCCCAACGTCGACTTCTACTCGGGGCTCATCTACCAGGCCCTGAACTTCCCGATCGAGATGTTCACCGTCCTCTTCGCCATCCCCCGCATGGCCGGGTGGCTGGCCCACTGGAAGGAACTGCTCGAGCAGGACCAGCGCATCACCCGTCCCCGCCAGCTCTACATCGGTGCAGACGAGCGCGAGTACTTGCCCTTGGCGCAGCGCTAGCGGCGGGTACGGTCGGCGCCTTGCCCGACCGCCCCCAGCCCGCAGCCTTGTATCGCTCGCTGGCCCCTGCCGTGCTCGGCTACCTCCGGGCCCAACGCGTCCCCGATCCCGATGATGTCCTCGGTGAGGTCTTCCTCCACGTGGCACGCGACATCAAGAGGTTCTCGGGCGACGACGCCGCTGCCCGACGGTGGGTCTTCTCCATCGCCCACAACCGAGCCATCGACGCGCACCGTCGCCTCGGGCGCGACCGCACGACGCCGACGGCCGATGTTCCCGAGATGGTGGCCGCCGACGAGCCGCCGCCGTCGAGCATCGATCCCGAACTCGAAGCCGCGCTCGCGGCGCTGACGGCCGACCAGCGCGAGGTCCTGGTGCTTCGATTCGTGGCCGACCTGTCCCTCGAGGACGTGGCCCGGATCACCAAGCGCAAGGTGGGTGGGGTGAAGGCCCTGCAACATCGAGGCCTGGAGAATCTTCGCCGAGCCATATCCCCGCGTGCGTCCTGAGCGCTCACCAGACGTGACCGACGAACTTGATCCCATCGTCTCCCGGCTCCGAGCCCTCGGCCGCCGGCCCGTCGAACCGGCCCTCCAGAGCGACCACTTGACCCGTATGGCGGCGACGTCGGCCACCCCTGCTGGCTTCCGATCGGCATTCGGTACCCGAGTCAAGATCGGGGTCGGCGTGCTGGCAGGGTTCTTGATCGGGGCCACTGGCCTGACGACGGCAGGAGCGATGGGCCCCTTGCAGCCGGTTGCCGCCAACGTGGTCGAGGCGACCACGCCGTTGAGCAACCTCCCTCAGAGCGCGAGCACGAAAGCCAAGGGGCACGCAGCCGACGACGGCTCCCACGACGACGTGGCGGGCGAGTCGAAGCTTCCGGACGGCAGCATCGGGACACAGCGGGTCTGGAAGGACTGCGTTCCTGGGTCTGACGGCCTCTTCGCCGGCAATCGGGGCCGGTACCTCAAGCAGGAGCGGGCCAAGGGTGCAGATGCATTGGCTGCGGCGAAGGCGAGCGACTGTGGCAAGCCCGTGGATACGGCCGCCGATCCAGCGTCCGAGCACTCGACGGAGCCGCCGGAGGCCGAGGGCGACGATGATCACCGCCCCGCGGATGCCGGGAAGCCCGCCAACTCCGGCAAGTCGGATGACCGCCGGTCGGACGACGGCGAGTCGGACTCGGACAGGGCCAAGAGGGACAACCCGAAGAAGGAAGAAGCCAAGACCGACAAGGGCGACGCCAAGGCCGACGACGGCGCCGACGAGGTCGAGTCCGATCATCACGATGACAGTCACGCCGGTGACGCCGCCCGCACGAGCGGGAGCGACGATGAAAATCGGTCCGGTCGACGGTCGAGCACCACGGGGTCGACCAAGGACGTCTGATCGCCGCGTTGTCGTGGCTGTTCCGGTCGTGAATTGACGTCGTTGCGGCTGAAACGGCGACCGGAGCGGCCACCCCAACGACGGGGGTTAGGGTCGCTCGGTGGACATCCGCCCCGAGATCCGGGCCGACGAGAAGGCAATCGGCGCTGTCCACCGGGCCGCGTTCGGCCAAGACGACGAGGCCGAGTTCGTGGTGCGGCTCCGCGACACCAAGGGCTACGTGGCCGAACTTTCGCTGGTCGCGGTGCAGGGCGGCACCGTCGTCGGGCACCTGATGCTCACCGGGGTTGCCGTGGTGCCCGATGCCCCTGATGGCCCCGTCGTCCAAGTGTTGTCGTTGGCCCCGCTGGGGGTCGTGCCGGCCAAGCAGAACACCGGGGTCGGGTCACGACTCGTCGATGTCGCGCTCCGCCGGGCGTCGGTTCGACCTGAGCCGCTCGTCGTCGTGCTCGGCCACCCCGACTACTACCCCCGGTTCGGTTTTCGGCCCGCCTCGCAACTTGGTCTTCGTTGCGGTCTCGGTGACGTCGAGGACGAAGCGTTCATGGCCCGCCGCCTACCGGGATTCCGCCCCGTACCGCCCGGGGTCGTCCGTTACGAAGCCTGGTAGCCCTCGGGCAACCAGATGTCGCCGGCCGTCGTCACGTAGTACACCTGCCACGAGTGGTAGCCGGCGAAGGCCCGTTCGTCGGCCCTCATGCGATCGCCGTAGGCGAGGACGGCGTCGACGTAGCGGTAGTCGTGGTTGTAGTTCCACACCGCCTTGCGCATGTCCTCGGGTGCACCGTTGCGCTTGAGGTAGCGAGCGGCGGCGGCGATGGCGTCCTTGTTGGAGTTGATGTCGCCGCCGTTGCCGTACGCCGCCCACGTGGCCGGAAGGAACTGCATGGGTCCCTGGGCGTTGGCCTCGCTATTGCCCCGGATACGCCCCATGCGGGTCTCGACGAGATGGATGGCGGCGAGGTCGTACCACGGGACGCCGAAGTCGGTCTCGGCCGCCTTGTAGTAGCCGAGCAGTTCTTCGGTCGGCGCCGGAGCCACGATGTGCCAAGGGGGCAGCGACGTCTTGGGCTGTTTGATCATCGAGCGCAACTTCGCACCAGCCGTCACGTTGACGTCGGCCACGGCTCTCAGGTCGGGCGACAACAGGGCATAGGTGGCCGCTTGTCGCGACGGGTCGTTGACGAGTGCCCGGTAGGCGACCTGCTGGATGTGGCCCTGTCGTTGGATCTCGGCTTCGGGGGTCGACGGATCAGCCAGCGCCGCTTCGGATGATCGGATCTGGGACGCGAGGCCTGCGGCGTCGCCGGCGGCCACCGGCTCGCCCGGTCGGGGGATGCTGGGGAGCGGACTCGTAGCCGGGTTGCCCGGCGGGAGGGTCGTCGCCGTCACCGTCGTGGTCGGGCCAGCGCTGGTGGTGGGGGCGGCGGTCGTCGTCGGCAGTGACGTCGTGGTCGTCGTGGTGGCCGAGAGCGCGCGGCGATGGTCGCGGCCGGCGAGGAGTCCACGGGTCACGCCGAAGCCGAGCAGCGGCACGGCGACAAGCGCGCCGGCAAGGACGATGCGGCGGCGGTTCACGGGCACTCAGGCTAGGGGGCGAGCCGGACGATGCGGTCGTCGCCGGCTGCAGGGTTGCCCCGCGTGTCCTTATTTGACGTCCCGAGGTACAGCGCGCCATCGGGTCCGACGGCGATGCTCCGGAGCCGGCCGAACCGATTGTCGTAGAGCACCTCTTGGCTGTCGACCGAGCCGTCGGCGGCGAACGTGAGCCGGCGCACGTCGCGCTCTTTCAGGGTGGTGAAGAGCAGCGACCCCTTCCACTGCGGGATCAGGTCGGACTCGTAGACCACGCATCCGGCGGGAGCGATCGTCGGCGTCCAGTTCTCGATGCCGTTGCCCGTCGTGTCGGGCCAGCCGTAGTCCTTGCCCTTGACGATCACGTTGACCTCGTCGCCGCGGTCGGGGCCGTGCTCGGTCGAGAGGAAGCGCCCGGCGTCCTCCCGACACAGCCCCTGGGGATTGCGGTGGCCCGAGGTGAACACCGTGGCGCCCCCCTTCTCGGGGTCGATGGCGAGGATCTTGCCGTTCAGCGACGACCGGTCGGGGGGCAGGCTCGTGTCGCCCGCGTCACCCGTGCCGGCATAGAGCGTGCCGTCGGGGCCGAAGCGCAGCCGCCCGCCGTTGTGGATGCCTGCTTTCCTGATGCCGTCGACGAGCACCACCGGGGTCGCATCGAGGGTGTCGAGACGGATGATCCGGTTGTCGTCCCGGGTCGACATCATGAGGAAGAAGCGGTCGTTGGCATCGATGGCCAGACCCATGAGTCCGCCCTCGCCCTGCTCGACGACACCGGGGATGTCGCGGCCCGGTCCGCCGACTTGTTGGAGTCGCCCGCCTCGCTGTGTGAACCACAGGTTGTGCTTGGAGTCGAAGGCAAGGTCCCAAACCGTGTCGAGCCCCGTGGCAACGTCGGTCACTTGGACCAGAGGACCCCCGTCGGGTTCGCCACCGGCCGTCGCCGACGTCGTCGTCGTGCCGGCGCTGTCGACGTCTGGCGAGGCATTGCGCCCGCAGGCGGCCAACAACGACAGGGAGACGAGCAGAGGGACCAGGCGTCGCACCCGGTCGAGGATAGGGGTGGGCTCAGCCCTTGACCTGTCGGACGAGTCCCTCTTGCACCACCGAGATGGCGAGCGCTCCGTCGGACCGGTAGATGGCGCCCTGCGCGAGCCCCCGCGCCCCCGATGCCGAGGGCGAGGCCTGGTCATAGAGGAACCACTCATCGGCCCGAAAGTCGCGGTGGAACCACATCGCATGATCGAGCGACGCCATCATCAGACCGCCGAACATCACCCCTCGGTGTGGGAGCAGGATCGAGTCGAGCAGCGTCATGTCGGACGCATACGCCACGACGCACGCGTGCAGCATCGGGTCGTCGGGCAGTCGCCCATCGGCCCGCATCCACACCTGCTGGCGAGGATCGCGTGACGGGATGTCGGGCGTACGCCACGGCTCTTGCACGTAGCGAGTGTCGATCGGGCGTGGACGGGTGAACCACTCAGGAATCGCGTCGCCCATCGCCTTCATCCGGTCCTGCCACGACGGGAGGTCGTCGGGTCCGGCGACGGCGGGCATCGGGTCGTGATGGTCGAAGCCCTCCTCTTGGACGTGGAACGAGGCCGAGAGGTGGAAGATGGCTTTCCCGTGTTGGATGGCCACGACCCGGCGAGTGGTGAACGAGCGACCGTCGCGGATCCGGTCGACTTCATAGAGGATCGGGATGTTGGGATCGCCTGGGCGAAGGAAGTAGGCGTGCAACGAATGGACCCGACGGTCGGCCTCGACGGTGCGCCCAGCGGCGACGAGTGCCTGCCCTGCGACTTGCCCGCCGAAGACCCGTTGGCGCTCCTCGTCGGGGCTCACTCCCCGGAAGATGTTGACCTCGATCGGCTCGAGGTCGAGCAGGTCGAGGAGTCCGTCGAGCGCATCAGCCATGCCGGGATCCTAAGGTCGAACCTCATGGCTTCCATCCAGTTCCCCGACGGGTTCCTGTGGGGCACGGCCACCGCCGCCCACCAAGTCGAGGGAGGCAATTGGAACAACGACTGGTGGGCGTGGGAGCACGATCCGACCAGCGGCTGTGTCGAACCGAGCGCCGACGCCATCGACCACTACCACCGCTATGCCGAGGACATCGCCTTGCTCGCCGAACTCGGCTTCGGGACGTATCGGTTCTCGCTCGAGTGGAGCCGGATCGAGCCGGAGGACGGCGAGTTCTCGACCGCAGCGCTGGATCACTACCGGCGGATGTGCGAGGCGTGCCTCGACAACGGCATCACGCCGATCGTCACGTACCACCACTTCACCTCGCCCCGATGGGTCAGCCACCTCGGCGGGTGGGAAGAGCCCGACACCGCCGACCGGTTCGCCAGGTTCTGCGGGCGCGCCACCGAGCACCTTGGTGACCTCATCGGCTGGGGATGCACGCTCAACGAGCCCAACATCGTGGCCATGCTGGGCTACCTCGCCGGCGCGTTCCCTCCCGGGCGGCGCGATCCGGCGCTGCGGCGCTCGGTCAACGACATCTTCATCGACGCCCATGCGAAGGCCGTCGCCGCCATCAAGGCCGGTCCGGGCGATTTCCCGGTCGGGATGACGCTGGCCATGAGCGACTACCAGGCCGTCGACGGCGGCGAAGCCAAGCTGGCCCAGATTCGCCGCAGCATGGTCGACGTTTACCTCGAGGCCGCACGGGGCGACGACTTCGTCGGCGTGCAGACCTACTCGCGAGACCGCGTCGGCCCTGAGGGCATCATCCCGCCGCCGGAGGGCGCCGAGGTCACGCTGATGGGCTACGAGTTCTATCCCGAGGCCCTCGACCACACGATCCGCTACGCCTATGAGGTCACCGACGGCACGCCCATCCTCGTGACCGAGAACGGCATCGGGACGGCCGACGACACCCGCCGAGTCGAGTACTACCGCCGGGCTCTGGCTGGCGTGCGGTCGTGCCTCGATGACGGCATCGACGTCCGGGGCTACACCGCCTGGTCGGCGTTCGACAACTTCGAATGGGCGCTCGGCTACCGGCCCACGTTCGGTCTCATCGCTGTCGACCGCGCAACCCAGGTCCGAACGCCCAAGCCCAGTGCCTACCTGTTGGGCGAGGTGTCGCGGACCAATTCGTTGGCCTGACGTCGACGCCACGACGCGATGAGCACCGCCAGCGCGACGGCGACGACGGGCCCGTCGCCCAACACGACATAGAGCGAGCGGCCGCTGCGGAGTTGCGCCCGCCCGTCGAGTACCTGCGCACGCCCAAGGGTCGTCCGTGCGAGCACACGTCCCACCGGATCGACCACCGCTCCGTATCCCGTCGGTGCCGAGATCAACACCCAGCGGTCGGTCTCCCAGGCCCGGAGGCGCGCCGCCGCCACCTCCTGGGTCGGCACCTGGCTCGTCGTGAACGACGCTGCGTTGGTCGGTACGAGCAGCAACTGCCCGCCGGCCGCCGCCGCCGCTCGCCCCCGCTCGCCGAAGAACACCTCATAGGAGATGGCGACCCCGAAGGTGCCGGCCGGGGTGCGCAGGATCCCCGGGCCGCGGCCGGCGACCGCGTCGCGAGGGAGCACGCTGAGGTCGGCGACCCGTCCGAGGAGTCCCCGGAGGGGGACGTATTCGCCGAAGGGAACTCGGTGGGCCTTGGTGTACCGGTCGACAATGGCACCGTCGGGGGCCCAGGCCACGGCGACGTTCTGGAAGTTGTCGACGTTGGCGTCCTCGGTGACGCCGGCGACGACGGTGGCGTCGAGGCGGCGGGCTACGGCGGCCAGCGACGCAGCCTCGGTGCTGCCGTCGATGGCGGCGACGTCGATGGTGTTCTCGGGCCACAACAGGAGATCGAGGTCGCGCCCCGTGGGTATGCCGTCGCTCACGGCCAGGTGGGCCCGCAGCACGGCGGACGGGTCAGAGTCGACGGCCCGGAACCCCCGCCGCCCGCCGCCCTGGACGATGACGAAATCGACCGAACCCTCGGGCACGTCGTGGGCTGCGGGCACGACCAGGCCGGCGACGGCGCCGACCAAGGCCACGGCGACCAGCGCCAGCCCTTCTCGACGGCGACGCTGGATCAACGCCACGACGGCAGCGCCGACGGCCACGGTCACTCCGGTGAGGAGGTATGCGCCGCCGATGCGGGCCGCCGGCGCCAAGGGACCCGCGACCTGGCCGAGCGGTAGACCCCCCATCGGGAGGCCGCCGAAAGGAACAACGCCCCGTGCCCATTCGGCCAGGACGAATGCCGCCGGGAGGGCGATGGCGACACGTCGGGGTGGCGCGCTGGCGGCGGCGGCGGCGAAAAACGACCCTTCGAGCAGGAGGAGCGCGACGTAGCCGACGTCGTGGAACTCACGGATCCAGAACAGGGTGGGACCGAACAGGCCGAACCCGAAGAGGAGGCCGGCCAGCGCGCGACTGCGGGCCCGGGGCAAGCCCCCGAGGCGCCACACCAACACGGCGACGCCCGCGAACCCGAGCGGCCAGAAGCCCCACGGCGGCACCGACAACGCGGCGAGCGCGCCGGCGGCGAGCGAGGGGGCGGCGACGCGACCGGGTCGGGACACGATGGCCGGACATCCTGCCAGCCCGGCCGTGACCGGAGTGGTCAGTTGCTCGGGTCGATGTCCGTCTGCCCGGTGGCCTGGAGGAGCGCGCGGACTTCGTCGGCCGGATACAGGCGGTGGCCGCCTGGCGTGCGCACCGACGGGATCCGGCCCCGACGGGCCCATTCGGCCACGGTTCGTTCGGACACCTGGAAGAGGCGGGCGACCTCGCGAGTGCGCAACAGCCGCCCGGTCAGCGCCGCGGGTATGGCCTCATCGCCGAAGAGTTCGGCGAGCAGCTCGTCGCGCTTGTCCTCCATGGGAACAAGTGTCGACTCGGCCGACCCGGGGCCACAACCGCCCTCCTGGGTCATTTCGACCTAGTCATCCGGTTCCTCGCGCCGCACCTCAGCGGCTGCTTTGTCATCCCGCCTGCCCTTGTAGGACGGGTGGCGAAGGGTGCCGTTGTGCGTCCACTCGGTGAACTCGACGTCCATCACGAGCGTCGGCTCGACGAACCGGGCGGCGCCGTACGCGATCGGGTCGGCGAAGGGACTCTCGTCGACCGCCAGCGGTTTCAAGGCCTCCATCAGCCGCCGGAGCTCGGCGTCGGTGAAGCCGGTCCCGACCTTGCCGGCGAAGCGCAGGCCATCGTCGTCGTGGTAGCCGGCCAAAAGCGCGCCGATGCGCCCGTCGCGATTGCCGCTGCCCGGCAGCCACCCGCCGATCACGAGCTCCTGGCGGCACAGGTTCTTGATCTTCAACCAGTCGCGCGAACGCTTCCCGGCTGTGTAGATCGACGACGTCCGCTTGGCGACGACGCCCTCGAGACGGGCGGATTGGCTGGCGGCGAGGACGGCGGCGCCGTCGCTGCGATGCACGGCCGGTGTCTGCCACCCGGCGCCGCGAAGGCCGAGTCCCTCGAGCAGGCGGCGCCGGTCGGTCCACGGCAGGTCGCGGGTGGATCGGCCGTCGAGGTGGAGAAGGTCGAAGATGAGGTAGGCCAGCGGTGTCGAGCCGACGAGGGCGGCGACCGAGCGTGGCCCGGTCACGTGCATGCGGGTCTGGAGAAGGCTGAAGCTCGGCCGCCCCTCGGCGTCGAAGGCGACGATCTCCCCGTCGAGCACGAGGTCGCGCCCTGGGCAGGCCGTCGCCAAGCCGAACAGCTCGGGATACCGCGCCGTGATGTCGTTGCCGTTGCGGCTCTCGAGCCTGGCCGTCCCGCCCGTCACGTAGGCCAATGCCCGCACGCCGTCCCACTTGAGCTCGAAGGCCCAGTCCCCATCGTCCCCATCCGGCAGCGTGGCCGACGCCGTCGCCAGCATCGGCGAAATCGAGTCGGGGAACGCTTCGTCGATCATCGAGCGTCGTCGGGAAGTGAATGGGTGAAATCGGGTGTTTCCACTGTTCGAACGGCGGGAACAGCTCGGGCCATGCTCCTGATCATCCTCATCATCCTGATCGTCCTGGTGTTCGCCGGCGGCTTCGGATACGGCGGAGGCAGCTACCGCACGCCGGGCATCGGCCTCGGCGGACTGCTCATCGTCATCCTGCTCATCCTCCTTCTCACCGGTCGGGTTTAGTCGGGCGGCAACCCGGGGAGACCTGTCCCAGCATTCCGGACCAGTCCTCCTCCCCCCGCCAGGAGGACCGAGTCTGGATCTTCGTCCCCTGTGGGGTGTGCGTCCCGCCCGCCGCCCCGCAGGGGACGTTTCGCGTCTGCGTCCACGACGGTCGGTCAGGCGAAGAGGGCGTCGACGGCGGCGCCAGCCGAGCCGATGCAGGCCGGAATGCCGACGCCTCGCAGAAAGGCGCCCGTGACGGCCAACCCCGGCGCCTCGGCGGCGAGCGTGGCTTCCATTGCGTCCATGGCGACGAGGTGGCCGGCCGGGAACTGGGGAAACGAGCGGTCCCACCGACTGATCCGCACCGAATCGGGCCCTCCGACCAAGCCGTAGGCCTCGGCGAGTTCCTCATGGACGGCGGCGACGAGCTCGTCGTCGTCGAGGTTGCGTCCGCGATCGTCGCCGTGGCGACCGAGCGAGGCGCGCAGTGTCACCGAGCCGGGCTCGGCGAGGTGGGGCCACTTGTTCGAGAACACCGAGCACGCAGTCAACAGTCGGCCCTGGCCCCGGGGCACGAGGAAACCGCTGCCAGGCAGCGGTCGAGCCACGGCAGAGTCCGGGTAGCGCAGCGTCACCAACACGACCGAGGCGTAGTCGATCCCGGCCAGCGCCCGAGAGGCGGCGGGACTGTGGCCGGCGAGCAACGGCGCGGTCACGTAGGCAGGGGTGGTCACCACCACCCGGTCAGCGTCGATCACGTTCGACCCGGCGAGCACCGTCCACCCGCCCGCCCGTCGCTCGATGGAATCGACGGGAGACGCCGCCCGCACGTCGGCGCCGGCGTCGGCCAGGGCGGCGGCCAGCGCCTCGGTCAGCGTGGCCATGCCGGTGGCGGGCGCGTAGAACACCGGGGCGCCGGGAGTGGGTGGATTGGCGTCGCGCTGAGCCCGCAATCCGTGGGTGAGGCTGGCGCCTCGGCGGGCGACGGCGGCCAACTCCGCGGCCCCGACATCGAGGCTCAACGACTCCGTGCGTCCGGCATTGATGCCGCCGAGCAACGGGTCGACGAGTCGTTCGTGGACCTCGGCCCCGTACCGCTGCCGGATGAGATCGCCCACGGTGACGTCATCGGTCACCGGCTCGCCGGAAAGGTCAGGTTCTCGCCGGGCGCGGTCCAGGCCCTCGTCGGAGAGGATGCCGCTGGCAGCCAATGGCTCGAAGTCCACGGGCACGCCGAGAACGAGACCGGCGGGCAACGCCTTGAGCGCGCCGTCGAGCCACAGCGACGCCGAGCCTGTGGCCGGCGACACCAGGCGGTCCCCGAGGCCGAGTCGGCGGGCCAAGTCGACGGCGTGAGGAACGCGGGCCAAGAAGGCATCGGGGCCCTCGTCGACGAGACGGTCGCCGAAGGGAGTTGTGCGGATCTTGCCGCCGAGCCTGCCGTCGGCCTCGAGGACGACGACGTCGTCGCCCCGCTCGGTGAGTGCATGGGCGGCGGCCAAGCCGCTGATGCCGCCCCCCACCACGACCGTCGTCACCGGTCTACCCGGCGACCAGATCGGCGAGCAGGGCGCAAAAGCGGGGGTCGTCGTTGAGCGAGGCCGTTCGCTCGAGGCCGAGGCCGGCCTCGGCTGCAACCGCTCGCGCTTCGATGTCCACGTCGTAGAGCACCTCGAGGTGGTCCGACGTGAAACCGGCGGGACACACGACGACGCCGTCGAATCCGTCAGCCGGGAGTTGGCGGATCACGTCGAGAATGTCGGGGCCAATCCACGGCTCGGGCGTGCGGCCCGCGCTCTGCCAGGCGATGCGCCACGAGTCGAGCCCGGCGCGCGCGGCCACCAACTGGCCAGTGGCCCGGAGCTGCTCTTCGTAGGTGGGGGCGTCGATTGCCAACGCCCGCACCGGGAGGCTGTGGGCGGTCATCAACACCTCGACCCGAGCATCGGCGGGTAGCCGGTTGCGGGCGGCGGCGACCCGTTCGGCCAGGAGGTCGATGAGCACCGGTGACTCCCACCACGTCGTGATGTCGCGCACCTTGAGATGTCCAGCGGCGTCGGCCGCTCGCTCGAGGTATTGGCCGACGGAAAGGGCGGAGAAGTGGGGCGCGAGTACGAGGCTGACGAAATCCTCGACGCCGTCGGCGGCCAGGGCTTCGACGCCGGCCTCGATCGACGGATGCGCGTGCTTGAGCCCCAACTCGACCTGCCACGCCCCGGCGCCGTGGCGTTCGTCGAGCACTCGTTGGAGCCCGGCGGCTTGGGCCCGGGTCCGCTCCGCGAGGGGGGACAGGCCACCGATGGCGTCATAGCGACGACGGAGATCGGCCAGCTGTTCCGGAGTCGGGGGGCGGCCCCGGCGAATGTCGGTGTAGTAGGCCTCCAGGTCAGCTTCGCGTTCAGGCGAGCCGTACGCCATCAAGAGCACGCCGCGCGGGCTCACGATGCGTGCACCAGATCGACGATCCGCTGCAGGGTGTCGGGGCTCGTCTCGGGCCGCACGCCGTGGCCGAGGTTGAAGATGTGGCCGGCTCGGCCCGCGTTCGACGCCAGCACGTCGTTGGTCTTGGTCTCCACCACTTCCCACGGCGCCATGGCCACGGCCCACGGGTCGAGGTTGCCCTGTACCGCCACCCCGGGCCCGACGCGGCGTCGGGCCTCGTCGAGGGTGATCGTCGAGTCCACGCTGACCACCCCGGCGCCGGCTCCTGCCCACGCAGCGAGGAGTTCGGCGGTCCCCACACCCGAGGCGATGCACGGCACACCCAGATCGGCCATGCCGCTGAAGATCTTCGCCACCGACGGCAACACGTAGCGCAGGTAGTCGACGGGTTCGAGCGCTCCGGCCCACGAGTCGAAGAGCTGCACGGCCGATGCCCCCGCCTCGACCTGACTGCGGAGAGAGGCGAGCGCGATGTCGGCCAGGCGGTCGAGCAGCGCGGCGAACAGGGCCGGTTCCTGCCACAGAAGCCGGCGGGTCTCGACGTAATCCCGAGACGGGCGCCCTTCGAGCAAATAGGAGGCAACGGTGAACGGCGCTCCGGCGAAGCCGATCAACGGCACGTCGAGTTCCTTCACGAGCAGGCGGACCGTTTCGAGGACGAACGGTACGTCGGCCTCGGGCTCGAGGGGTCGGAGCCGGTCGAGGTCGGCCGCAGTGCGAAACGGCTGGTCCACGACCGGACCGACGCCGGCCTTGATGTCGACCCCGAAGCCCAACGCGTGCACGGGCACGACGATGTCGGAGTAGAGGATGGCGGCGTCGACCCCGTAGCGGCGCACGGGCTGGAGCGTGATCTCCGCCGCGAGCTCGGGTCGCTTGATGGCGTCGAGGATGTTGACCGTGCCCTTGAGCGCCTTGTACTCGGGAAGCGACCGGCCGGCCTGGCGCATGAACCACACCGGCGTTCGGTCGGTGGGCTGCGACCGGCAGGCGCGGAGGAACGGGGTCGTACTGAGGTCAGCCATGACGGGGCCGATTGTGCCCGGTCACGACGGGCAACGCCGCATTCACCGCCCAGCGAAGCCGGCCCCGGCGGGGTAAAGTACCTGACTCCCGAATGGCGGCTCACCCCGATCTCCAGAGCGAACAGGCGCACCTCGACCGGGCCTATGCCCGCCTCGACGACCTCCGCTCCGCGGCTGCCGCTCGGCGGGACGAGGTCATCGCCAACAGCCGGGGCGGGACGCACCAGGCCCGCGAAGAGCGGGACGTGATCGTGCGCAACAGCCTGGCCCGCATCGAGCAGCTCCGACTCGGCGACGAGGCGCTGAGCTTCGGGCGCATCGATAGGACGTCGGGGGAGCGGTTCTACATCGGCCGCCTGGCCGTCTCCGACGTCGACCAGGAGCCGCTGATCGTCGACTGGCGGGCTCCGGTGGCCGAGCCGTTCTACCGGGCCACCGGTCGCCATCCGATGGGGTTGGCCCGCCGGCGTCACTTCATCACCGACGGCCGTCGACTCGTGGGCCTCGAAGACGAACTGCTCGACCTCGACCACATGCCCGACGAGTCGTCGTTGGCCGGCGAAGGCGCGCTCCTGGCTGCGCTCGAACGGTCCCGGTCGGGCGCGATGCGAGACATCGTCGGGACCATCCAGGCCGAGCAGGACGACATCATCAGGGCGCCGATGGCGGGTGTGCTCGTCGTCCAAGGCGGACCGGGAACGGGCAAGACGGCCGTCGCCCTCCATCGCGCCGCCTACCTCCTCTACACGTTCCGGTTTCCTCTCGAACGCCAGGGCGTCCTGGTCGTCGGTCCCAACCCGCTGTTCCTCCGCTACATCGAGCACGTGCTGCCGTCGCTGGGCGAGACCGGGGTGACGCTTTCGACGGTGTCGGGTCTCTATGGCGGCGGCATCCGTCCTCGGGCCGACGACTCGCCGCTCGCCGCCCGGGTCAAGGGCGACCTGCGGATGTCAAAGGTGTTGGCCCGCGCCCTCGGTGATCGTCAGCGGGGTTTGCGCAGCGCCGTCGACATCCCTTTTGGTTCCTTCCGGCTGCGCCTCACGCCTCGCATGACCCGCGATGTGGTCGGCGTCATGAAGCGGCGGCCCGGTCCCCACAACAGCCGTCGGGCCCAGGTCGACCAACTCATCGCCCAACGCCTCTATCAGCAGTACGAACAGTCCGTCACCCGGGCCAGTCGAGCGGGCATCCGTCAGATCGGCAGCGGCCAGCTCCTCACCCTGGCCGAGTTCACCGAAGACCTGCGCGACTCGGCCGATTTGCGCGAGGCACTGGAGCGGATTTGGCCGGTGCTCCTCCCCGAAGAGCTCGTGCACGATCTCTACGGCGCCCCGCCCCTCATCGACCTCGCCGCCCGGGGCATCCTCGCCGACCACGAACGAGCCGCGCTCTCCCGCCCCCGGAGTACCGCCCTCGACGCCATCCCGTGGACCGCGGGCGACATTCCACTGCTCGATGAGGCCGCGGTGCTCCTGGGTCCACGCAAACGTCGCAAAGGCGACGAGTCCGAGCTCATCCGGACGTTCGGCCACGTCGTCGTCGACGAGGCCCAGGACCTCTCGCCCATGCAACTGCGCATGCTGTCGCGTCGGTCGCTCGGAGGGTCGATGACGGTGGTCGGCGACATCGGCCAGGCCACGGGACCGTTCTCGCCCGCCGACTGGGGAGACGTGCTCGCCCACCTCCCGAGCCGCAAGCCCTCTCGTCAGGTCGAACTCACCGTCAACTACCGCACGCCCTCGGAAATCATGGAGGTCGCCGGGCGCGTTCTTGCTGCCGCCGCCCCCCACCTCGTACCGCCCACCTCGGTCCGCTCGGCCGGCGTCGGCCCGAGAGTGCTCGCCGTTTCGTCGGCCTCCGATCTCACCGTCGAGGTGCTCGGTGAGGCCGCCCGGCTCCGGGACGAAACCGGGGGCACGGTCGCCGTCATCTGCCCTCCGTCACTGGCAGGCCCACTGGGGCAGGCCCACGAGGACGATGTGTCCCTCGACGACGAGGTGTCCATCGTCCCCGTCGGCTCGGCCAAGGGTCTCGAGTTCGACGGCGTGGTCGTGGTCGAACCCAGCCTCATCGCCGACGAGTCACCCCAGGGTCTCCGGGCGCTCTACGTCTCGCTGACCCGAGCCACCAAGCGCCTCACGATCGTGCACGCCGCCGCGTTGCCCTCCGTCCTCAACCTCTAACCGTTTTGGGCAGCGTCAGAGCGCGATCGCGCTCTGGGCCTGCCCAGAAGCGATGTTGGCGAGGTAGAGATGGTGGGCGCTCTCGTGGCCGGCTTCCCGTAGCAGGTCGAGGGCGCACAGCGCCTGTCCGGCCCGGCGAGCGGTGCGGGTCCACGCTGCCGTCGGCGTGATCTCGATGGTCTGGGTGAACTGATCTGCGCTGACCTGGAGAGCGGCGAGCACGACGGCCACGCCTTGTTCGTTGGCGCCCGCCGGCGGCGTGACGTGGGTCTCGGGCAGCACGGGCTCGTCCTCGCGCAACACCCGCTGGACGCGGATGTCGAGGGCGTGGAGGACGTCGCGGACGTGTCCGGCGTGTTCGACCGCCGTCCACTCGCCAGGTCGACGCCGGGTGACAAGCCGCTCAGCGGGATCGGAATCGTCGAGGCGCAGGGTCAGCGCTTTGCGCCAGTCAGTCGGTGCGGCCCGAAGGATCGCGGCGGCTCCATCGGGCGTGATCCCGGCGGGATCGAACCCGCAGGTCGGGCAGCGGCCGGTGGTGACGAAGGGCAGTGCGCCCGGCGACATCTCGAGGTTGGTGCTCATGGTCCCCTTGCTTCTCCGATCGACCCCAACGCTTCGTACCCTCGGACACCCCAAGTCCTAACCCTGAATGGCCCCGCCAATGGTTACGGTTTGGTGCCAATGTGCGGTCGATTCGTCGCCACAGCCACGCCGTCGGAGTTGGCGGACTACCTCGAGGTCGAGGAGATCCGGACCGAGGCGCTCGCCCCGAGTTGGAACGTCGCGCCCACCGATCCCGTCTACGCCGTCGCGCAACGGCGTGCAGCTGGAGAGGCGGATCCGACGCGCATCCTGGGTGCCTACCGCTGGGGGCTCGTGCCTTTCTGGGCCAAGGACGCCAAAGGAGGAGCCCGGATGATCAACGCCCGGGCCGAGACGGTGGCGACCAAGTTCCGGCGCACCTTCGAACGTCGCCGGTGCTTGTTGCCCGCCGACGGCTTCTACGAGTGGGAGCGCAGAGACGACGGCCCCAAACGACCGTGGTTCATCCACCGGGCCGATGGCGCCCCGCTGGTGTTCGCCGGGCTGTGGGAGGTCTGGAAGCCCGAGGGCGCCTCCGACGACGACGAGCCGCTCCGTACGTGTTCGATCATCACGACGCGGGCCAACGAGCTCTTGGCGCCGATCCACGACCGTATGCCGGTGGTGCTGGCCCCATCCGAGTGGGAGCAGTGGCTCGACCGCGAGATCACCGACGTCGACCGCCTCCTGCCCCTCCTCGAGCCGGCCGACGCACGGGCGTTCGAACGCTACGAGGTGTCGACCGAAGTCAACGCCGTTCGCAACAATCACGGCGATCTCGTCGCCCCCGTCAACCCCCGCTGACGTGACCGATTTCCCGTCATCGCGGGGGTGACAGCCTACCTACCGGTAGGTAGGCTGGGTCCATGGACGCAGACCGCACCTCCTGGCCGAGCTCGGGCCCACCGCCGAGCGGCTCTCGACCGCCACCTCGCCACCGCCAAGGAGTGGTTCCCCCACGAGCTGGTGCCGTGGAGCCGTGGCGCGACTTCGAGCCCGGCGAGAGCTGGAGCCCGACGAGGTGGCGCCCGCCGACCCGACGTGCGCAGCGCGCTGTTCGTCAACCTCCTCACCGAGGACAACCTGCCGTACTACTTCCGGACGATCGAGCGCGATGTTCGGCGCCGACGGCGTGTGGGGCGAGTGGGCCCGACGGTGGACGGCCGAGGAGGGCCGGCACTCGATCGTCATCCGCGACTACCTGACCGTCACCCGCGCCATCGACCCGGTGGAGCTCGAGCGGGCCCGCATGCACCAGGTCGAGGGCGGCGCAGGTGCCCGAGCCGGCGACCGCCGCCGACGGCTTCGTCTACGTCGCGCTGCAGGAGCTCGCCACCCGCATCGCCCACCGCAACACCGGCAAGCTCCTCGACCGACACGGCCGGCTACGAGGTCATGGAGCGGGTGGCGGCCGACGAGAACCTGCCACTACCTCTTCTACCGGGACCTCGTCACCGCGGCCCTCGAGCTCGACCCGTCGGCGCATGGTGATGGCCATCGAGCGCCAGGTGCGCGAGTTCGAGATGCCCGGCACCGGCATCCCCGACTTCGAGGCCCACGCCAAGGCGATCGCCAAGCGCCGGCATCTACGACCTTCAGCATCCACCACGAGCAGATCCTCGTGCCCGTGGTGCTGCGCCACTGGAAGGTGGACGAGCTCACCGGCTTGACCGACGAGGCCGAGGTCGCCCGCGAACGGCTGCTGCAACGGATCGACCGGATCGGGCGGGCCGCCAGGCGCATGCGCGACCGCATGGCCGAATCAGACGCCGCCTAGCATTCAGGATCACGGTCGCCCTGCCGATGGGTTCAGGGTGGCGGCGGGCGCACCGAAAGATGATCTGATGAAGCAGCGCGCACTTCCTCATGCCAGTGGCCACCGGGCGCGAGCCGCCGTGGTCGTCGCGGCCGTGATGGGACTCCTGGCGCTGACCGTGACCGGTGCGTCGGCCCAGAGCGAGACCACGACCACCGAGTCACCACCGACGACCACGCCGGCAGTGGTCCCCGCCACGACCACCACGACTGCGCCTCCGTCGACCACGACGACGGCCCCCCCGCCTCCTCCCCAGGGCGGCGAGCAGCCCGACGACGACGAGCGCGCCGTCCGAGGTGCCCCAGGACAGCGTCACCGTCCCACCGGCCGAGGGCGACGTCGCTCCCGACCCGGCGGCGCCGATCCTCCAACAGATCGCCGGGATCTCGCTGGCCGAGGTCCAGAAGGGCCTCAAGCAGGCCGAGCAGGCCCGGACGCAGGCGGCGGGCAAGGCCCAGTCGCTGACCGGGGAGATCGCCGACCTCGAGGCCCGCCTGGCCAAGCTCCAAGCCGAGAAGGCCGACGCCGTGGCCAGGCTGCAGACCGCTCGCACCCAACTCAAGAAGCGGGCGGTCGCGGGGTACATGGGCTCGCCCGCGGCGCCGATCAACCAGATCCTGGCCGCCTCCGACTTCAACGACCTCTCCCGGCGCTTCGAGTTGTTGTCGTCGGTCGTCGAGTCCGACCGGGCCCGGATCGACGAGTACTCCGCCGCCCGCGAAGCGGTGGGCACCGAACTCGAGTCCGTCGTGACCGTGCTCGACGCCCGTCGCTCGGAGTTGACGGTGGCCAGCACCGTGCTCGACGGGGCCGACTCGGTGCTGTTGGCCAAACAGATCCAGATGGCCGCGGTTCGGGCCGGCAACGCCGTCGTCGGCGGCGGTTTCGTCTTCCCGATCGCTGGGCCCCATTCGTACAGCGACACCTTCGGCGCGCCCCGCATGTTCGGCACCTCCTACGCGCACCTCCACCAGGGCACTGACATCTTCGCCTCGAGCGGCACGCCGCTCGTGGCCGTGGAGCGCGGCGTCGTCATCCGCATGGGGAGCGACGTCCTCGGCGGGACCAAGCTCTGGCTCGTGGGGGCCAGCGGCACTCGCTACTACTACGCCCACCTCTCGGCCTTCGCCGAGGGGATGGTCGACAACACCGTGGTCCAAGCCGGTCAACTCGTCGGGTACGTCGGCAACACCGGCAATGCCCTCACGACGCCAGCCCACTTGCACTTCGAGGTCCATCCCGACGGCGGCCCAGCCGTGAATCCGTACCCGCTGCTGCGCATCGTCGACGACGCCCAGAAGCAGATTGCGGCATCGCAACCGCCGACCACCACGACGCCCAAGAGCTGACCCCCACCGCTTCCCGGCGCAAACAGCCGCTCTGGCGACAGCTTCTGCCGGAAAGCGGCGTAGGTTGGCAACCGCCGGGTTGCGAGAGGAGGGTTGAGTGATGGATGGACCGCTTCCGATGGATGGACCGCATCCGATGGATGCGGTGTTCGTGGCCTTGGCCGACGGGACCCGCCGCCGGGTGCTCGAGCTCCTCGCCGCCGAGGGCCCTTCGACTGCGACCCAGTTGTCGGGACAGTTTCCCGTCACCCGCCAAGCCATCGCCAAGCACCTCCACGTGTTGGCCGAGGCTGGGTTGGCGGCATCCGAGCGTCAAGGTCGTGAGTTGCAGTGGTCGCCGACGCCTCGGGCGCTCCGCCCGGCCGTGGCCTGGATGACGTCGCAACTGGGCGCCGGCCCCGACCGCCCCACCTTCTAGCCCGCCCATGCTCCGTTGTCCCGTGTGCAGGTCGGCGCTGCGACGCGATCCGGCAGCCAAGGCGTGGGGGTGCGGCGGCGGCCACCACTTCGACGAGGCGAGGGAGGGCTATGTCAACCTGCTGATCACCCATCAGCGCCGCAAGCGGGACCCCGGGGACAGTCCCGACATGCTCCGCCACCGGCGTTCGCTCCTCGACGCCGGGACCTACGCGCCGATCGCGGAGGCCCTCGCCGCGGTCGCTCGACCGGCGGCGGGGATGAACGTGCTCGACGCCGGATGCGGTGAGGGCTACTACACCTCGACCTGGCCCCAGGATCACGATGGCCTCCGACTTGCGGGCATCGACATCGCCAAGCCCGCTGTGCGGATGGCGGCGAAGCGGGCCGCGGCCGGATCCGTCTACGCCGTCGGATCGGTCTATGACCTGCCCGTCCTCGACGGCGCCGTCGACCTGGTGGTGAGCGTGTTCGCACCGCTGCACTCGCCCGAGTTCGAACGGGTCCTGCGACCCGGCGGGCGACTGGTGGTCATCGGTCCGGGCCCTGACCACCTCGCCGGCCTCAAGGCCCTCCTCTTCGACGAGCCCGAGGACCACCCCGAAACCGGACCCTTCGAACGCGACGGCGCCACGACGATTCTCGAAGCTGAAGGCACGACGCGGGTCCGGGCCGACGTCCATCTCGACTCGCCCGAGGCCGTCGCCGATCTCGTACACATGACGCCCTACGCGTGGTACGTCGCGCCCGAGGTCCGCCAGGCCGTCGTCGCCCGTGGATCACTCGACACGCCGATCGACGTTCTCGTCTCGGCCTACCGCCACCCCTAGAGCGTTTCCCACTGCTCCCGGTGGGCAAGAGCAAAGGGTGACAACGACGGGATCGGTGGTGTTGGTAGTCGACGACGACGCCGGAGCGCGCCGACTCGTGCGCCTCGGCCTCGAACTCGAGGGACTCACGGTCCGAGATGCCGACTCGGTCACAGCCGGACGCCGGGCGTTGCGACCCGACCTGGCCGGCATCGTCCTCGACCGCGAACTTCCCGATGGCGACGGCCTCGACCTCCTGGCCGACATCGGTGCCATCTGTCCCGAGGCCGTGGTCGTCGTCAACTCGACGCTCGATGACGGGCGGGAGCCGCCTTGGGTGGTGGCCGTCAGCAAAGGCGACCTGACCCGGATCGTCGCCGCGCTGGGACTCACCGCCGACTCGCAGCCCGAGGCCGGGCTGGTCGTCGTCGATCTGGTCCGAGCCGAGGCTGAAGCCTTGTCCGAAGAATGGGCGGAGCTGTGTCGCTGGGATCCCCTCCTGCCCCCCGACAGCGCGCCGCCGCTCGGGCCCACCGTGGTGGAGGCCGTCGCCGACGCGCTGCAGCGCCCGCAGCCGCTCGGGTGGGGAGCGGATCCCGCGCTGACCACGGTGATCGAACGCTTTGCCGCCGCCGTGGGCACCGTCGACGTGGCCATCGGACAGCTGGTCTGTTTGCGAGAGGCGTTTCGTCGGCGCTTCTCGGGGCAGGTGCCCCCGGCCGAGGAGGCCGAGAGCCGCGACCGACTCGACATGATCATCGACCGAGCCATCTGGTCGGCGGCCCGGGTGGCGGCCACGCACCTCGAGCGGCGCAGCCCGATCGACCCGCTCACCGGCCTCGGCAGCGGCCTGTCGTTCACGGCCGACCTCGACGCCGAACTCCGCCGGTCGGGTCGCTACGGCCGGCCCGCGTCGGTCGTCGTGCTCGGAGTGCCCGCCCTCGAGCGCGACGGACTCGACGACGATGCTGACGCGGTCGTGCGCCGTGTGGCCGGCGTCGTGGCCAACAACGTGCGGACGCACGACGGTGCCTACCGCCTCGGCCCGGCCACCTTCGGGCTGGTGCTACCCGAGACCGGCGACGCCGGGGTGGCGGCGGTGATGGAGCGACTCCGCACCGGATTCGGCGCCGACGTCACCATGGGATCGGCGTCGCGACCCGCTGACGGCGAGGCGCCAGAGGTCCTCGTCGAGCAGGCCCAGCAGCGCCGCGGCGCACCTCCTCGGAGCCCCTGAGCGCCCTCGGTCCACCCGGTGGGCGTCATTTCGGCACAGAATGGAGTCACGAACGGCGTTCTGGGCCTCCGCCTGAGGCGCCGCAGAGGAGGATGAACGATGGCTGAGTACGAGGGCTACTGCGTCAAGTGCCGCGAGAAGCGCAAGTTCGACGGCGAGGTCAAGGAGATGGCCAACGGCCGCAAGGCGGCCCAGGGCCTCTGCCCGGTGTGCGGCACCAAGATGAACCGCATGTTGGGCAAGGACGCCAAGTAGCCGCCTAGTTGGGCTGCATCCGCCGCACCGTTGCGGCCAGCACCGCCACCGCTCGCACGTTGGCCGGTGTCTGGCCCTCGGTGTCGCGTCGTCGCAGGGCGTACGACAAGGCGATGGCGACAGCCTCCCGCTCGCCACCGGCCAACTCCTCGAGGGTGAGCTCGATGTCGCGGTCGTCGACCTCGTCATGGCTGCGGGCGAGGGCCAGCCGGTCGATGGCGTGGGACAGGTCGGCCAGCCGCACGAGATCGCCCACGGCCGGCCAGCGTAGGGGAACACGAGCCGGGAGTAGCCTGCCGGGCCGTGTCCAGCCCCGCCGTCAGCTATCCCGGCGCCCGCCGGCCCGACCGGCAGCGCTCGGTCGACGCCACCGGGTTGCGCATCGCCGTCCACGAGTGGGGCGATGCGTCGGCTCCACCGCTGCTGTTGGCCCACGGCGGTTTCGATTTCGCCGGGACCTTCGACGTCTTCGCTCCGCTCCTGGCCGAGGCGGGCTGGCGGGTCGTCGCCTGGGACCACCGGGGCCACGGCGACTCCGAGCACGCCCACCTGTACTCCTGGGATGCCGATGTCCGTGATGCGGTGGCGGTGCTCGACTCGGTCACCCGGGGCGCCCTTCCCATCATCGGCCACTCCAAGGGCGGGGCCCTGATGTTGCAGTTGGCCGAAGCGTTGCCCCACCGGATGTCCAAGCTGGTCAACATCGACGGGATGCCCTCGCCCCGTCCGCACCCCGACGTGGCCAGCCACGAGCGCACCACCCTGATGGCATCGGAGTTGTCCGGGTGGCTCGACGACCGCAGGGGAACGGCCGAATTCACCCGCAAGCCGGGCACGATCGACGGGTTGGCCGACCGCCGGGGTCGGATGAACCCGCGGCTGTCCAAGGAGTGGCTGCGCTACCTCGTCACCATCGGCGCCCGCGAGGACGCCGACGGGTGGCGGTGGAAGATCGATCCGGCGCTGCGGATGGGCGGCTTCGGGCCCTACCGCAACTCGTGGTCGCTCGAACGCCTCGCGGGCATGGACATCCCGATGCTCGGTCTCCTCGGCCTCGTGCCCGAACAGATGGGCTGGGGCACCAATCCCGACGAGCTCCGGCCCTACCTCCCACCCGGTGGTGAGCTGGTGGCGTTCGAGGATGTGGGCCACTTCGTGCACATCGAGCGTCCGGTCGAGGTCGCGGCCCTGGTCGCCGATTTCCTGGGGACGCCCGCATGACCTCGACCCCGACGACCTCGACGACCACGATGCTCCGCCACGGCCGGACCGACCTCGCCCTGCACCACCTGCGCGACGGGATCGATGGATCGAGCTGCCGGCCCCTCCTGCACCTCCACGGTCTGGCCGAGGCGTCGCCTGCCCACGCCCCGGCGGTCTACGACGCGTGGCCCGGCCCGGTGTATGGCCTCGATTTCACCGGGCACGGTGCCTCGACCATCCCCAAGGGCGGCGGTTACACGTGCGAGATGCTGATGGCCGATACCGACGCCGCTCTGGCCCATCTCGGTGAGGTCACCGTCGTGGGTCGGGGCATCGGTGCCTACGTGGCCGTACTCATCGCCGGCGGCCGCCCGTCGGGTGTCCGGGGCGCGATCCTCCGCGACGGACCCGGCCTCACCGGCGGGGGCATCACCCCGACCTCGCCCTTCGTGGCCTACGTCGACCCGGCTTCGGCCGTGCCCCCCGACCCGTGGGCCCTGGCCGAGCTGACCCGCGATCCTCGCCCGCCTGACTACGCGACCGCCTTCGTTCGTCAAGCCACCCACTTCTCCGGGCTGGCCGAGCCGATCACCGTGTGTGCCATCGGCCGGCCGGCGTGGCTCGACGCCGTCGTGCAGGAGCCCGGGGTCCGGGTCGCAACCCTGGCTGAGGCGCTGGTGGCCTACTCGGCCTAGGGTCCGGCCATGACAGCTGGCATGAAGATCGGTCTCGGAGTCGGCGGGCGTTCCATCGCCGACGCCGTCCGCAACGTCCAAGAGGCCGAGGCCGACGGGTTCGCGTCGGTCTGGTTCTCCAACATCTTCGGCCTCGATGCCATGACGGCGTGCGCCGTCGCCGGCGCCGCCACCGAGCGGATCGAACTCGGCACGTTCGTCGTGCCCACCTTCCCCCGCCACCCCACGGTGATGGCCCAACAGGCGTCGTCGACCAACGACGCCGCCGGCGGGCGGTTCACCCTCGGCATCGGCTTGTCGCACCAGGTCGTGATCGAGATGATGCTCGGCCTGTCGTTCGCCAAGCCCGCCCGGCACATGGAGGAGTACCTCGCCGTGCTGCTGCCCCTCCTCCGTGAGGGAAAGGTGAGCTTCAAGGGCGACGTGTACTCGGTCAACGCCAACCTCGAGGCCAACGGCGCCCCGGCCCCGCCCTCGGTGATCGTGGCCGCACTCGGCCCGAAGATGCTGCAACTGACCGGCGCCTCGGCCGACGGCACCGCCACCTGGACGACCGGCGTCAAGACCCTGGCCGACCACATCGTTCCGACCATCACCAAGGCCGCCGAGCAGGCCGGCCGCCCCGCCCCCCGCATCGTCGCCGGCCTCCCGGTGTGCGTGACCGAGGACCCCGACGGCGCCCGCGAGCTCGCCGCCAAGTTGTTCGCCGTCTACGGCACACTGCCGTCGTATCGGGCCATGCTCGACCGCGAAGGCGCCTCCACCCCCGGTGATATTGCGCTCGTCGGAGACGAGGACGACGTGGCCGCGCAGGTTCAGGCCCTTGCCGATGCCGGCGTCACCGAGTTCGGTGCCTCGCTCTACGGCGACGACGAGCAGATCGCGCGCGGCCGCACCCTCCTGGCCGGACTGGCCAAATCGTAGATCGCGGCTAGTGGTTCTGGAGGACGGCGTCGTCGCGGAAGTCTTCGAACAGCGACGCCGCCGACGGCGCTGCGAACACGACGTCGGCGGCGCCGACCTTGCCGATGAGCGACGGCGAGGTGACGTTGCGAACGGTGGCCGGGTCGAAGGTCAAGCCGAGGTCGACGAGCGAGAACAGGTCGCGGATCGAGACGCCGTCGACGTGGGTGTGTCGAGCCATGAGGGCGACGAGGTGCAACTTGGCCACCGGCGACTGGGCGACCTCCCGCGCCCGACCAAGGGCCCCGAGCAGCAGGAGTCCCTGGTTTTCCGTGCGGGCGATGTCGCCGTTGGGAATGTGGCGGTTGCGGGCGAAGGAGAGCGCACCCGACCCCGTCATGTGCACCCGCCCGGCCTGGAAATCGGCCCCCGAGTTCTTGTCGAACATCGCGTAGGGCACGTCGACCTGGAGGCCGCCCATGTCGTTGACGAGGTTCTGGAAGCCGTCGAAGTTCGTCTCGACCACGAAGGCGAACGAGATGCCGGTGAAGGCCGACACCGTCTCGACCTGCTTGGCGAAGCCGCCCTGCCGGTAGGCGTCGTTGATCTTCGCTTTGCCCAGTCCCGGGATGTCGACGTAGGTGTCGCGGGGGATGTTCAGGATGGCCGCCGAATGGGCGGCGGGGTTGATGCCGATCACGTGCAGGCTGTCGCCCCGGACCCCGTCGAGGCCGGCCCGGGCGTCGTTGCCGATGAGGAGCACGAAGAACGGATCCGTGCGGGTTTGCGGCGTGAACTGCGCCTTTTCGAGGCGATGCACGGTGAAGGTCGCTTCGGCCCGCGACGGTGGTGCCGCCCACGTCATGGCCACCACCACGGCCGCGGCCAGCAGCACCGCGGTCGCGGCGACCAGCGTGCGAAACGAGCGCTTCACGGTCGGGACTCCTGAGCGGCGACGAGGTCGAACGCGTCGATCTTCCACCCGCCGGTGTCGGCGGCCACCAACACGACCTCGCCGTAGTGGATCACGTCGACGTCGGACGTGGCCCCCGCGGCATGCAACTTGAGGTCGATCTGGGCCGCGATCAGCGCCACGACCCCGTCGGGTCCGGCCACCGTCTTGAGTGCGGCGGTGGCGTGATCGGCGGTCAGCGCCTCGGTGGCCGGCGGTAGTCCCTCGGCCACGAGTCCGGGCCGAACGGTTGGGTCCTGGGCCCGGGCCAGCGCCGCAGGCGTGAACACCGCCGACAGGTCGCCTGCCGGTTGCCCCGAGTGAAGCGGTCCGATGATGGCCACGGCCAACCATTGGTCGAGCGTGGCCTTGACGGCGGCGACGGTGGCGTCGTCGGGCGGGGCGGTGGCGTTGGGGTCGACGTCGGTGATGGTGAACGCGACAACCGGCGCCGGAGTCGTCGTCGACGTCGTGGCCGGAGCGGCCTCCTTCGACTTCGAGCACGCCCCGAGTGCGGCGAGGACTCCGAGGGCGAGGACGGCGGCGACGAGTGTGCGCACGACGCGGCGGTGGCGGGCGAGGGGGGCGGAGGGCGTCACAGGCACGGTCAGCGGGTCAGCGAGTGGGAGTGTCGGAGAGGTCGTCGAAGAGCCCGGAGGAGAAGTACCGCTCCATCCGATCGCACAGGACCGTCGCCACATTGTGCCCCGGCCCGAGGCGGGACGAGAGCGCGCGGGCGCCGGCGAGGTTGAGGCCACTCGAGATCCCGACGGGAAACCCCATTCCGCAGAGTTCGCGAGCGGCGGCGATGGCGTCGGAGTCGGCAACGTCGAGGTCGTCGTCGAGGCCGACGGCGGCAGGGTCGAGCAGGGTGCTCATCCCCTCGACCACGCCGGGCACACCCGAGCTGAACCCGGCGCAGATCTCTGGTTGCCCGGCGAAGCACACGCCGGTGGTGGGCCGCACCGCAGCGATCCGACAGCCGTCCAGGCCCGCAGCGCGGATGGCGCGGGCGACGCCCATCAGGGTGCCGGCCGTCCCGACGCCGGCCACGAAGCCGTGGAGTTCGCCGTCGACATCAGCGAGGAGTTCGGGACCGGTCGTGCGGGCGTGGGCCTCGACGTTGGCCGGGTTGGTGAACTGCCTGGGCAGGAACACCTGCCGATCGCGTCGGGCCATGTCCTCGGTGGCAGTCATGGCCCCCGCCACCCCGAGCGGCGCGGTCGGTCAAGACCACCTCGCCCCCGTAGCGACGGATGATGAGCACGCGCTCGCCGCTGACCCCCTCGGGCATCACGGCCCGAAATCGAAGACCGAGGCGGGCGCAGGCCATCGCCAACGCGATCGACGTCGATCCGCTGGAGGCCTCGACGACCAGGGACTCCTCGGAAAGTGCGCCGCTGCGGACGGCCTTGCCGAGTACGAACGCAGCCAAACGGTCCTTGGTCGACCCGCTCGGCTGGAGATACTCGAGCTTTACCCAGATCGTGCAACCGGTGTCCGCGTCGTCGAGCGGGACCGTTGGGGTGTGCACCAACAGAGCGTCGAGCCGAACGGCCCGTTCGGCCAGCGAGAGGGGAGCCACGGGGTCAGGGTACGGCCGTACGCTCGGCGCATGGACACCGAACCGCTGGCCCCGCTTCCTGCTTCGGGTCGCACGTTCTCCGGCGAGCGCACGGTGCGACTCGGCGACGCGGGCCTCGACGGCGGCCTTCGGCTCGACGCCCTGGCCCGGTTCCTCCAGGACATCGCGGCCGACGACGCATTCGACGCCGGCTTGCGCGACGCGAGTTGGGTCGTCCGTCGCACCACGATCGTCATCGACGGCCGTCCCATCTACGGCGATCGGATCTCGCTGACCACGTTCTGCGGCGGGCTGGGGAGTCGGTGGGCCGAGCGCCGCACCACCGTCACCGGGCCGACGTCGCGCCTCGAAGCCTCCTCGCTGTGGGTGTCGCTCGATCGGGTGAGCGGCCGCCCCGTGCCGCTGCCCGAGCGATTTCTCGCCGCATTCGGCGAAGCGTCGGGTGGGCGGACGGCGTCGAGTCGCCTGGTTTTGCCTGGGCCCCACCCCGGCGCGGTGGGTTCGCCCTGGCCGCTCCGGCCGACCGACTTCGACGTCCTCGGTCACGTCAACAACGCCGTCGCCTGGTCGATCGTCGAGGACGACCCGGTCGTGTCCGGGCGCGTCGATCTCGAGTACCGACACCCGATCGAGCCCGGCACCGACATGCGGCTGGTGGCGTCGGACGATGGGACGATGCGGTGGCTGACGAGCGCGTCCGGCGCCCACGTAGCGGCGCGGATCAGTCGCTGACGGCGTCGCGCACGAAGGCCCACATGGCCTCGTTGGCCACCCGGGACACGCCGAGCGGAAAGGCGGTGAAGCCGTGCACGCTCTCGGGGTACACCCGCAGCGTCGCCTCGTTGCCGGCCGCCTCCCACCGCTCGGCCATCAACCGCGAGTCGTCGAGGAGCGGATCGAGGGCGCCCACCGTGAAAAGGGCGGGAGGAAGGCCGTCGAGGTCGGCGTAGAGCGGAGAGACATCGGGTGACCGCCGCTCGGCCTCGGTCATCCCGGGCAAGAAGCAGTCGTAGAACCAAGCCATGATCGGCGTCGAGAGCACGAGATTGCGCTCGCCCCAGTTGCGCTGGCTCGGGGTCATGGCCAGGTCGAAGGCGCCGAAGACGAGGTTGGCGGCCGAGAATGGCGTCAGGCCATGTCGGTCGCGGAGTCGCAGGAGCGTCGCAGCGGCCAGGTGGCCGCCGGCCGACTCGCCCCCGATGACGAACCGCTCGGGCGCCTCGACCTCGGCGGCGCCGCCGTGGGCCAGCCAGAGCGCAGCGGCCTCGCAGTCGTCGGGTCCGGCTGGGAAAGGGTGCTCGGGCGCAAGCCGGTAGTCGACCGACACGACCGATACCGAGGCTAGGTTGGCGAGGCGCCACAGGGCGGCGTCTTGTTGGTGGGCCGATCCCAACACCCACCCCCCACCATGGATGTGGAGGTACACGCCGCGGGCACCGCCCTCGGGCACGAAGGTCCGCAGTGTGATCGGACCGGCGGGACCGGGAACGGAGAGGTCGCGCCCCTCGGGCACAACCTCTGGTGCCGGAAAGGTGCCTTGTCCATCGGCGCGGGCGCGCCTTGTGGTCGCTGGGTCGACCGTGTGCACCGAGGGCGCGGCCGCCAGCATCTTCTCCAGGGCGACGTTGAACGTGTCGGCCTCGGCCCGCACGTCGTCGGCGACATCCACCAGATCCACAAGATCCCCTTCCGCTCGCCAGCGACGATACTGGGAAGCCGTCATGCCGCCCGTGCCCGAGCCGCCCAACTCCCTCGACCAGCAGTCGGTCCCGGTCGGGATGCCCAACAAGGGTCTCCGCCACGCGGCCCGCGCCTTCCGCCATCGTGACTTCACCATTTTCTGGCTTGGTGCGCTGGCGTCCAACACGGGCTCGTGGGTGCAGAACCTCGCCGTTCCTTACGTGCTCTACCAGGTCACCCACAGCGCGTTCTGGGTGGGATTGGCCACGTTCACCCAGTTCGTCCCCGTGATGCTGCTCGGACCGCTCGCGGGTTCGATCGCCGACCGCCACGACCGTCGCAAGGTGCTGCTCGTCACGCAGTCGCTGATGGCTGTCGCCGCCCTGGCGCTGTGGCTGGCCTGGTCGCGGGGGGTGAGGAGCCCCATCGCCATCCTCGGCCTCGTCGCCGTCGCCGGGGTGTTCGCCGGCATCAACATTCCGAGTTGGCAGTCATTCGTCAACGACCTGGTTCCCCGCGAAGACCTGCTTTCGGCTGTGACGCTCAACTCGCTTCAGTTCAACGCAGCCCGCGCCCTCGGACCCGGCATAGCCGGCATCTTGTTGGCGTCGCTGGGCCCGAGTTGGGCCTTCTTCCTCAACGGGGTTTCGTTCCTGGCCGTGCTCGTCGCGTTGGCCCTGGTGCGCAATCGCCAGGTCGCCCTCGAGACGGCGCTGACAGGCGGGTTCCTGCGTCAGTTCCGCCGGGCCATGCGCTACACCCGCACCCAACCCGGCATCACCGTCGGCGTCGTGGTGGCCGTCCTCGTGGGCGCTCTCGGCAACCCCGTCTTCCAGTTCACGGTGGTGTTCGCCGGCGAGGTGTACCACGTCGGCCCGCTGGGCCTGAGCCTCCTCAACGTCGCCCTCGGCCTCGGTGCCGTGCTCGCCGCACCGTTGGTGAGTGGATGGAACGTCACCCGCGCCGCGCTCGTTCGGTGGGGGCTGCTCGCCTATGGCGGCGCCATCGTCGCCTTCGCCGTGGCCCCCGTCTACGCCTTGGGACTGGTCTCGCTCGTCGTCGTCGGCGGGGGGTTCCTCGTCGTGATCTCGTCGACCAACACGTCGGTGCAGGTCATCGTGGCCGACCACATGCGGGGCCGTGTCATGGCGCTGCGCATCATGGCCTTCACCGGCGCCTACCCCATCGGCGCGTTGATCCAGGGAGCGCTGTCGGACCGCATCGGTGCCCGCCAGACCGTGGCCGGCGCGGGCGCCATCCTCGTGGCCGTAGCCCTCTTGCTCGCCGCCCGCCCCGCCCTCCTCCACCGCCTCGATGACGACCACGACGAGTCCGTCGGGATCGGCGGCGACTGACGTGGCCACCGTTTTGGTCGAGGAGGAGTCCGACGGTGCCGTTGTCCGACTGACGCTGAACCGGCCCGAGAAGCTCAACGCCCTCAACGAAGCGCTTCGTGGGGAACTTCAGGTCGCCGTCGACGACCTCGCCGAGCGGCCATCGGTGCGGATCGTGGTGATCGGCGGCGCCGGGCGAGCCTTCTCGGCCGGGGCCGACCTCGGCGAGCGCACGGACCCGTTGCCCGACGAGTTGTCGCGGCGCCACGCCAGCGGCCGGTGGCAGCGGCTACTCGACAGCTGGGAGCGGCTGCCTCAGGTGACGGTGGCTCGTCTGCACGGCCACGTTATCGGCGGCGCCGCACTCCTCGCCGCGGCCAGCGACCTGCGGGTGGCGGGTGAGGACGTGTCGATCTCGATCCCAGAGGTAGCCGTCGGGATCCCGCTGGCGTGGGCCGGCCTGCCGCGGCTGGCCCGAGAGATCGGCATGGCCCGCACCCGCGACCTCGTCATGACCGGACGCCGAGTGGGGGGACCGGAGGCCGAACGCTGGGGCCTCGTCAACCAGCTCGTTCCCGACGATGACCTTGACGGCGCCGTGTCGGACATGGTCGCAGAGCTCCTGGCCCAACCCGCCGTCCCCCTGGCCATGACCGTCGACGGACTCCGAAGTCTCGGCCGCAGCCTCAGCCCGACCGACGCGGCGTGGTCTGACCCCGACTTGTTGCGCTGGTCCTTGCGCCAGCGCTGACCGGCGTCATGCCCGACCGAGGATCAGCTGGACTTCGAGAATGCCGTGGTTCTCGGCGCTGAGCACGACCGGGCTGCTGGGTACGTCGACGCCGAAATCGGGGAAGGCGAGATCGGTCGAGGCGACCACGACGATGGTGTCGCCCACGAGCTTGGCCTGGAGCGGGAACGTCACCGGGCGGGTCACACCGTGAAAGGTGAGGTCACCGGTGGCCTGGGCGTCGAGCGCGCCCGTGGTGTCGGCCGCCCCCAGATCGACGGGTTGGGTCAGCACGAAGGTTGCCTCCGGAAACTGGCTCGTCTCCAGCGCTCGTTGCACCTTGTCGTCGCGACGGTCGTCGTTGGTGGTGAGCGTCGTGAGATCGACAGTGAAGGTGGCCCGGGTCAGCCGTTCTCCGTCGATCGTCATCGAGCCCTGCACGGCCCGGGTGCGCCCGACGGCGGTGGTGGAGCCGATCGAGCGCAATTCCTCCTTGATGCGGAAACCGGCAAAGGTGCCGGTGAGGTCGGCGTACCCGACGGCATCGCCGGCGGGCACCACCGCCCACGTGCCGCCCACACCGCCGGCGGCCGTCGAGTCGGTACCGGGGGTTGTGGTCACTCCTGACGCGGCCACCTCGAGGTTGGCCTTTGCCGGCCGGTTGCCGCCGAAGAACCACGAGAGTCCGACGCCAGCGAGGACGATTCCCACCAGCGCGAGTCCGGCAACGAGGGCAAGGAGCTTTCCCTTCCGGGGACTGAGCTGCATGGCCGCACCCTACGAACTCGACCTGAGTGTTTGCTGAGAGCCCGCTGGGGGTGTCAGACCGTCTGTCCGACGGGTTGGGGCCGGCCTCCGGCCGACGCCTGGGTGCGACCGCTCACGTAGACGACGGCGAGGGCAACGATCGTGGCGACCTCGGCGGCGACGGCGGCCAGCGACCGGTCGGTCCACTGCGACTCCATGAACCCGAGCAGCCCGACCGTGCGGCTGAGCGTCAGAGCGATCAGCGAGCCGGCGGCGAATGCCGCCGCAGCTCCGATCACGATCGTGTCCCGCCGGAATGAGACCACGAATGCGAGGGCGACGGAGGCCGCGACATTGGCCAAGAACAGGGGCCCGATGAATCGGATTCCCTGGTAGCCACCCCGCCAGAGGTCGAGGTGGATAGCGCCCCCGGTGAGAAGGAGGAAGGCGGCGGCGGCTCGGGCCAGGCGTTGCATCGGTGCTCCTCGTGGAGGGGCTGGGGGGTGCCCTCTCCTTGCTCTACGGATCACCGCCGCCCGCCGGATTCCACGGAGGTCCTGGCGCGGGCACGGGAGTTGACTGTGATTGGTCAGATGGCGGAGGGCGCGCCCCGAGAAGGCAGGTCGACGGGGTAGGGGATGACGACTGTCGACACCCGCCGCACAGCCCGGAGCGCGCGTGCGATGCGCCGGCCGGTGCTGCGGTGCAACAGGACCTGCCACCACCGGTCGAGGTCGACCTCGGGCACGATGACCAACACCCGGCTCCGGTCGTGGATCTCGCGTTCGACGACGTCGTTGATGGTGGCGAGCAGTGACCCGTGGTGGGGGTCTTCGATGTGCAGAGGAATCCATCCGAGGTCGAGGCCCATCCACTCCTCGGCCAGTCGCCGGCTCTCGGCCGGGTCGACGGCCACGTGCACGGCCTTGGTGTCGTAGTCGGGAAGCGAAGCGGCGAGGGTGATGGCGGGGAGGACCCGTCGATCCATGTGCCCGACGAGGATGAGTGCGAGGCCCCGGTCGCTCATTCGACGTGGTACGGGACGGAGGTCACGATCGTGTTGCGCCGGTAGAGCAATGCGAGTTTGAGCGTGCCCGCGCTCTGGTTGTGGAGCAACTGGGTGGGTGACAACAACTTGCCGGCGACGAATTCGGGGATGACGACGGTGATGGTGTCGTCGTGCCAGCGGTCGTTGAGGTCGTCGAGGAAGATCTCGATGGCAGGCGTCAACTCTCGGTACGGCGACTCGACGACCTCGAGCGGGACCTGGAATCCGAACCGGGCCCATTCGGCCTCGAACGCTTCCCGCTCGTCGTCGTCAGTGGCGACGTAGAGAGCGGTGATGTGGCTCGGGCGGAGCGAGCGTCCGTACTGGAGCGCCGCCACCGTGCCCTTGTGGATGCGCCCGACGAGGATGACCACGCTGTTGTTGGCCGATACCGGCCGGAAGTCCTCGGGTTCGACGTGGAGGCTCTTGTCCAGGTGGGTGTAGTGCGACTTGATGGCGAGGAACACCCCGATCACGAACGGCACGACGATGAGGGGGATGTAGGCGCCGTCGGAGAACTTCGTGGTGGCGACGACGATGGCCACGATGCACGTCGCCACCGATCCGACTGCGTTGATGCCCACCCCGATTCGCCATTTGGGCTCGCGTTCTTTGATGTGGTGGCGGACCATGCCGGCCTGGCTCAGCGTGAACGAGGTGAAGACGCCGATGGCGTAGAGGGGGATCAGCAGGGTCGTGATCCCGTGGAAGATCACGAGCAGGATGCCGGCCGCAACGGCCAGGAAGATCACGCCGTTGGAGAAGACGAGCCGGTCGCCGCGGTTGTGGAACTGCCGGGGGAGATAGCCGTCCTTGGCGATGATCGACATCAGCCGGGGGAAGTCGGCATAGGCCGTGTTGGCCGCCAGCGTCAAGATGGCGGCGGTGGCGAACTGCAGGATCACGTAGATCGGACCGTCGCCGAACACAGCCCGCCCCATCTGGGAGAACACCGTCTCCTCGTGACTCGGGTAGGGGTGGAGGTGGTGGGCCAGAATCGAGACGCCCATGAACAGGGTGCCGAGGACGATCGCCATCCAGGTCATGGTGGCGGCCGCATTCTTCGATTCCGGCCGGCGGAAGGCGGGCACGCCGTTCGAGATCGCTTCGACTCCCGTGAGCGCGACAGCACCGGAGGAGAACCCCTTCAGGATCAAGAAGAGACCGAGGCTCCCGCCGAACTCCTTGACGTCGGCCGCCTTCGCCGGATCGAACGGGATGCGGCCGATGTCACCGAAGAACGATCGGTAAAGCCCGTAGACGACGAGCAGCGTCAGCACGCTGATGTAGATGTACGTCGGGACGGCGAAGACCGTTCCCGACTCCTTCAGCCCACGCAGGTTGGCCAAGGTGATGATCACGATGAGGGCGAGCCCAAGAGCGACCCGCCGGTCGGCCAGACCCTGAAAGGACGGAATCGAGATGATGGCGGCCACGCCGGCGGAGATCGACACGGCGACGGTCAGGATGTAGTCGACGAGGAGCGAGGCGCCGGCGATCAGGCTCGGCACCCGGCCCAAGTTCTCCCGGCTGACGACGTAAGAACCGCCACCAGAGGGGTAGGCGAAGATCGTCTGCCGGTAGCTCGTCACGACGATGACGAGGAGCACGGCGACGGCCAGCGCGATCGGGATCAGGGAATTGAGGCCCAGGGAAAGGCTCGATGCGCCCAGCGCGGTGACGAAGAGGATCTCCTCGGTGGCGTATGCGGTCGAGGAGATGGCGTCGGATGAAAAGACCGCCAGGGCCGTGATCTTGGGAATCTTCTGGTGGTCCTGCTGGTCGCTGGCGATGGGGGCACCGACGACGAGGCGCTTGATGACGGAGAACACGTACGACACTCAAGTGCCGGGCCGGTTCAAGGTTGCGCAAAGACGATGCCCCTGGCGTAAAGAAGGCGCGAAGATTCTCGGCCCGGGCCCTGCTCAGGACATCCACACCGTCTTGGTGTTGCAGAACGCCCTGATCCCCTGCGCCGAGAGCTCCCGTCCGTATCCCGACGTCTTGATTCCGCCGAAGGGAAGTTCGGCATACGACGTCGTCATGCCGTTGACGAAGACGGCGCCGGCAGCCAGTTCATCGACGAAGCGGTCGCGTTCGTCGTCGTCGTTGGTCCAGGCGTTGGACCCGAGACCGAAGTCGGTGGCGTTGGCCACCTCGATTGCCTCCTCGACGCCAGAGACGCGGTACACCGCCGCCACCGGACCGAAGACTTCCTCGTGGTACATCCGCATGTCGGGCGTGACGCCGGTAATCACGGTCGGCGGGTAGAACCAGCCGACCCGATCGAGCCGTTGGCCGCCACAGAGGATCCGGGCGCCTTTGTCCACTGCCTCGGCCACCAAGTCTTCGACGTCGATTCGGCCCTGTTCGGTGGCCAACGGTCCGATGTCGGTGACGTCGTCCATCGGGTCGCCGACCACGAGGGCTGACATGCGATCGACCAGCAGGGCCTCGAACTCATCGGCGACCTCGGCGTGGACGATGAACCGCTTGGCGGCAATGCACGACTGTCCGTTGTTCTGACACCGAGCCTTGGTGGCGACGGTGGCGGCCTGGTCGAGGTCGGCCGACGGCATCACGATGAAGGGGTCGCTCCCGCCCAACTCGAGCACCGTGGGCTTGACCTCGTCGCCGGCCACAGCAGCCACCGCCCGCCCGGCGGGCTCACTCCCGGTGAGGGTGGCCGCAGCCACCCGCTTGTCACGCAGGATCGCCTCGACGGCATCCGACCCGACGAGCAGGGTCTGGAAACATCCCTCGGCGAATCCGGCTCGCACGAAGAGGTCCTCGAGGTAGAGCGCCGTTTGGGGAACGTTCGACGCGTGCTTCAACAGCCCGACGTTGCCGGCCATGAGTGCCGGCGCCGCGAACCGCATGACCTGCCAGAGCGGGAAGTTCCACGGCATCACCGCCAGCACGACGCCGAGGGGCTGGTAGCGGACGAAGGCCCGTTTGGCGTCGACGGCGCCAGCGTCGGCCTCTTCGTCGGCCAGAAACGGTTCTGCCCGTTCGGCGTAGAAGCGGCACGCAGCGGCGCACTTGTGCACCTCGGCCCGGGCTTGGGCCACGGGCTTGCCCATCTCAGTCGTCATCATGACGGCCACGTGATCGGCCTCGTCGTCGAGGATGTCGGCGGCCGCCCTCATCCACGCCGCTCGTTCGGCGAAGGTGGTGTGGCGATGCTCGGCAGCCTGGCGGTGCGCTCGGGCCAGCTTCTCCTCGACCGAGGCCGAGGTCGCCGGTTCGAACGACCGCTCCGTCTCGCCGGTGGACGGGTTCACGGTGGCGATGGGCATGCCTGGTTCCTTCCCCGATCGCCGGGATTCGAGCCAGCTGGCGGGCGACGCCGGCAGGGTGCTATCCCGTTCCGATGCAGATCGAGATCTCCCGCCGTTTCGCCGGACCTCCGACGATGGGTCACGGCGGCTACGTGGCCGGCCTCTTCGCCCGCCGAGCCGGTGCGCCCGGCCCGGCTCTTCAGGTCACCCTCCGGCGGCCGACTCCCCTCGACACCCCCCTCGAGCTCGTCGACGGTGAAGATGGACGCCAGCAGCTCCTCGCCGGGGGAGAAGTCACGGCGGAGGCCGAACCCACCACCGATCTCGACATGGACGTGCCGACGCCGCCGACGTTCGACCAGGCCCGGGCCTCAGAGTCGGCATCGCCTTCCCACTTCAACACCCACGGCGTCCACCCCACCTGCTTCGGGTGCGGCAACCGGCGAGAGGTCGGCGACGCCCTCCGCATTTTCGCAGGGCCTGTCGAGGCTGGCCCCGACGGACCCGCCGTGACCCAGGTGGCAGGCGTATGGCGTCCGGCCGACGGGTTCGCCGAGGCGCCAGTCGTCGATCCCCAGTGGGTGCTCGCCTCCCTCGACTGCGCCGGCGCCTTCGCGTTCATCGTCGACGACAAGCGGGCCGGTCTCCTCGGCCGCATCGTCTACCAGCAGTACGCCGACGTGACACCCCACGACGATCTCCTCGTCACCGGCTGGCAGATCGGTCACGACGGCCGAAAGCTCTTCGCCGGCACCGCGCTCACCGCGGCCGACGGCACCGTGTTGGCCAAGGCCAAGGCGACCTGGTTCTCGATGCAGCCCGTCTGACGCTCGGGGACCGATCTGGTCGGGCGGGATCTACTTCGCAGCGGAGCGCATGGCCGTGATGGCGGCGCGGTCCTTGGCGATGGCGGCTTCGAGGCGGGCGACTCCAGGGGCGCGCACCTTGGCGGCGTTGCCGGCGTAGGCGGCGGCCGGGAGCGCCGCCAGCCGCTCGGCCTCGGCCAGCGCCGCATCCAGCACTTCGCCGTCGGGCACGACGCGGTCGAGGAATCCCGCGGTCACCGCCGTCGCCGGGTCGTAGATCCGCGACTCGATGGCAGCCTGCTGGGCGTGGGGTCCGACCAGGCGCTCGACGGTGATCTCGACGGCCCAGTCCGGTAGCACCATCCCGTTCTGCGTCTCGATGAGGAAGATGCGGTACGCACCCTCGGCGCCGACGCGGTAGTGCGCGCCGAGGAGGACGAAGGCTCCGGCGGCCACGGCGTGGCCGGTGCAGGCGGCGACGATGGGCAGGCCGCCGCGGTACATCCGCAGCACCAAGTCGGCCCCCTTGGTGACGAGCTCCATCGTCGCCACCCCGTCGCCCGACCGCATCACGGCGAGGTCGAACCCACCGGAGAACATGCCGGCTCGGCCAGCGATCACGACCGCGTCGGCATTGTCCGACTCCGCGCGGTCGAGACCGGCGTCGAGAGCGTCGAGCACGTCGAAGGACAGGGCGTTGGCCTTTCCGTCGTCGATGGACAGGAGGGCGACGCCTTCGCGGAGGTCGTAGGTGACGTGTTCGCTCATCGACGCGAGCGTAACGACTCGACCGCCCACGACGAGCGCCGCTCGTCGACCCACCCCCGAACTTGGCCGGCCGGAGTGCGGGCTGGAGGTTTCGGCCATTACGCGCGAAGTTGGCACTCCCTCATAGCGAGATCGCAGGTGGCGTCATGCGGAACGTGCTGTTGGCGGTGGCGTTGCTGGCCGGGTTGGCGGCGTGCACCCACGCCGACGACGCAAGTCGTCAAACCTATGACTCGCTGACGCGTGCGGACTTCAACCGCCTCGCCGTGCACGAGAACCTTCCGCTCTACTGGACTGCGGACTCGGATCACGATCGGGCGGTCGACCCTGACGAGGTCGTCACGCTGCGGTACTACCCGACGGCGACGGCTTGGACCGACGGTGACGCCTTCACCTCCGACTTCGATCGTGCGTACGACAAACTGACGGCAGCGTCGAAGGCCACCATCACCGACGATCGCTTGGCCCGCGTGGCCAAGGAACTCGACCAGGGAACGCCCACCCTGGTGCAGAGTGACCTGACGCAACTGAGCACGGCCGACAAGAAGTTCGTCGCTCACATGCTGAAGGTCGGTGATCTGATCGATGTTCTCTACGACCGGACCACTGGGGCCTCCGCTCTTGCCTCCAAGGTGCCTGCCGACCCGCTCAGCCAGAGCTTGTTCCGTCGCAACCGTGGCCCTGTGTGTATGGCATCGGCCACGGCCGACGATCCGAAGTGCTCAGCGATCCCCGGGTCACCAAAGCTGGTCGCCGACGCCTACCCGGCCGAGATCCAGCAAGCCGACGACTTCTGCCATGTCCTCGAGCAGCGACCCGATGCCGCCGGCCTGATGAGTCCGTTCACCGTGATCCGAGGCAGTGGATCCGATCTCCGAGCCGTGCCCTACACCGAGGTGTACTCGAAGGAGATGACCTCGATCGCCGACGAGCTCGACGCGGCGGCGGATACGGTACGCGACGCCTCCGAGGCTCCGCTGATGGCCTACCTGCGCGCCGCCGCCACGAGCTTTCGCTCCAACGACTGGGAGCCGGCCGACGAAGCGTGGTCGAAGATGGACGCAGCCAATTCGCAGTGGTATGTGCGAGTCGCTCCGGATGAGACGCTGACCGACCCGTGCCAGCACAAGGCAGCGTTCCACTTCAATTTCGCCCGCATCAACCGAGCATCGATCGAATGGCAGACGAAGCTGGCCCCCCTGCGCCAGGAGATGGAGAACGAACTCGCCACCCTGGCCGGTGCGCCGTACCGTGCACGCGCCGTCAGCTTCGACCTTCCCGACTTCATCGACATCATCGTCAACGCCGGGGACGATCGGTTCGGCCTCGACGTCGTCACCGGTGAGAGCCTGCCGAATTGGGGTGCGGTGGCCGACGAGAACCGCGGTCGCACGGTGGTGATGACCAACGTCACGACCAGCATCGACGGTCTGTCGGCCCGACGCTCGCAGGCGAAGAGTCTCCTCGACAAGGCGAGCCTGGCCGACTTCGCCGACGACCCGACCCCCAACCTCTTCTCGAACATCTTGCATGAGGCGTCACACAACCTCGGCCCCTCGTTCGGCTACGCCGTGGACGGCAAGACGAGCGAGACCGTGTTCGGCGGATCACTCGCCGGCATGCTCGAGGAACTGAAGGCGCAGAGTGGAGCGCTGTACTACGTGGAGTTCCTCCGCAACCGCGGCGTCATCGACGACACCCTCGCCGCGCAGACCTATTCGGACTCGATCGTTTGGGCCCTCGGCCAAATCCCGCACGGCGCGTCAGGCCAGGATGCCGACGCCTACGCCCAACTGGCCGCGATCCAGCTCGGGTTCTTGATGGACCACGGCGCACTTACCTGGAACGCCACGGCGATGGCGGCCAACGGTGTCGACAAGGGCGCGTTTGCGCTCCACACCGACAAGCTCCTGCCTGCCATCAACGAACTGATGGCGACCGTGGCGGGCATCAAGGTACGGGGCGACAGGTCCGCCGCCGAAGCGCTTGTCACGAAGTACGCCGACGGCCCCGCCGAGCTGTTGGCGACCATCACCGATCGCTGGGGCCGTGTGCCTCGGACCAGCATGGTCTACTCGGTCGCCATCTGACCTCGCTTCAGTCACTGGCCAAGGGTCGGCATCGAGTCCTAGCCCGGGTTGAAGGCGAGTTGGGGCACAGGGTGTCGCCGTTGGGCCGGATGAAGGTGAGTTGGTTGGCGGGGTTGCCGGTGATGTTCCATCCGCCTTCGTGACGGCGCGGTGGTGGCGCCGGCACAACAGCACCAAGTTGTCGATGGTGGTGGCGCCGCCTCGGGAGTACCACACGATGTGGTGGGCGTGGACGCCGAGGGTGCGTCGACAGCCGTGCCAGCGGCAGCCGCCGTCCCTGCGGCGTAGTTGGCGTCGCAGCCAGAACGCGACGGTGTGTTCCATGGCGCTGCGGGCCACCGCGAGGGGGACGCCGGAGTCGGCTGGTTCAATCACCGGCCGCGCCGCTGGCTGCATGCCAGGCGACCACCATTGGCGGGTCAAGGCGCCCCCGGCGTGATTCGAACACGCGACGCACGGTTTAGGAAACCGATGCTCTATCCCCTGAGCTACGAGGGCGGGATAGCTGAAAGTGCTGAAAGGCCGCGGCCGGGCCGTGGGAACTTTGGTAGGCGAATCTAGCGGCGGCCGTGGGGCCCACCTAGTCGGGCATCGGTGGCAGTCTCCGCCGCCGGTTCCGGGTGGGTTGAACGACCTCCGAGGTCGTCGAGTCCACCCAGAAGAAGAGGCGCACCGATTGCCGACGGTGGCGAAGAAGAGCGGATCGGGAGGCAGCCGACATAGGTTCTGCCTGTGAGCAGAGGAAAACAATGGCCATCCAGTCGCCCCTAGCCGATCCGGATTTTTGGCAACAGCCGCTCGCCGATCGCATGACCACGATCGCCGAGCTCCGCGCCGAGGGCCCGTTCCACGAGGTGCAGATCGCATCCCCCCGCTCGGACGGGCGCGAGAAGTTCTGGGCGGTGCTGGGCTTCGACGAGGTAATGGAGATCAGCCGGCGACCCCAGGAGTTCTGCTCCGGAGAGGGAGCCGTCTCGATCTTCGGCGGCCGCGGCGGCGGTGGCGACATGGGGATGTTCATCAACATGGACGACCCCAGGCATGCGCGCCAGCGCGGAATCGTGTCCCGATCGTTCACCCCCCGGAGCCTGCAAGGCGTGCTCGATTCGGTTGAAACGATCGCCAACGAGTTGATCGACGACATCTGCGAGAAGGGCGAAGTCGACCTCGTCGCGACGGTGTCGCAGCCGTTCCCGCTGCTGATCATCTGCGACATGATGGGCATCCCCCGCAGCGAGTTCCCGACCGTGTTGAAGGCGACGAACGCGATTCTCGGCGCGGGTGACCCGGAGATGACGGGGATGTCGGGCGAGGACGACATGGCCGGGATGATGCAGGCCTTCATGAACCTGATGACCCTGTTCAACGAACTCGTGGCCGACCGCCGCGTCAACCCGCGCGACGACCTCACGTCGATGCTCGTTCACAACGACGCCGACGGCGAAGACATGCTCACTGAAGGCGAGCTCGCCGGGTTCTTCATCCTGCTCGCCGTCGCGGGCAACGACACGACCCGCAACGCGATCAGCCACGGCATCCACCTTCTGAGCCGATTCCCTGACCAGAAGAAGATCTGGCTCGACGACATCGACGGCGTCGCTCCGACCGCCACCGAGGAGATCGTCCGCTACGCATCGCCGGTCACGTTCATGCGCCGAACGCTCACGACCGAAGCGACCGTCTCGGGCCACGAGTTCAGCGAGGGCGAGAAGGTCGTGCTCTTCTACGGTGCCGCCAACCGCGATCCCAAGGCGTTCGCGAACCCCGAGGACTTCGACGTACGCCGCAACCCGAATTCACACGTGGGCTTCGGCGGACCGGGCCCGCATTTCTGCCTTGGCGCTCACCTGGCGCGCCGTGAGATCTCGGCGATGTTCCGGCTTCTCCACCGCCGGCTGCCCGACCTCGAGGTCACCGAGGAGCCGACACCGATCGCGGCCGCGACCATCCCGCTCGTGGGCGGACTGAAGCGCGTCCCGATCCGGTTCACGCCTACCAAGCCGGTCGTCGCCTCCTAGACCGCTTCGTCGGTGACCGATCGCGTGGACGACGTGGGCAGGACTAGTCCTCGAGGGTGATGGCTTGCTTCGGGCAGCGCGCCACGGCGGCACGTACCTGCGCGTGCAGCTGGGGGCCGGGCTCGTCCTGCAGCACGTACAGGACGTCGTCGTCGCGGACCTCGAAGACCTGGGGTGCCTCCTGCATGCACAGCGCGTTGCTCTCGCAACGATCGAAGTCGACAACGACTCGCATGGCGATCCTCTCCTGATTCCTCGTCCTCATGAGAAACTCTGTCAGCTTCGCGGCGTCGTGGGCTGACGATCCCGTCCGGCTGCCGGCCATTGTCGGCCCCTCGGCCGCGGCGATTTGGTAACGCCGTCGGGGTTGAGTGGGACTATCTCGTGTGCCTGCCGATCTTGTCGATCTCCTCCGCCGGTTGGAGTCGGGGAAACCGGAGGCCATGGAAGCGTTCGCCGAGGCAGCGCGACGCGAGCTGACGGTCCTGGCACGACGATGGGTGCACGATCCCGCGTTGGTTGACGACGTCGTCCAAGAGGCACTCGTCGAGGCTCTGGCGTCCCACGCTGCGTTGCGAGATCCCGCAGCGATGCGGGCATGGCTTGCGCTCATCGTGCGCAAGCAAGCTGATCGAGCGACCCGTCGTACCCGACCGACCGTGTGGCTCGGCCAGGTCGCTGAGTTGCCCGACCCCAGCGACCTACCGGAGCGTGTTGCCGAACGACAAAACGACGTCGCCACCATCCGCCTCGGCCTCAGCCTGGTGCCTGACGCTGACGCGTTGTTGTTGCGGCTCCGCTACTTCGGCGAGTGGACCGACGCCGAGCTCGCAACGCTCGTCGGAGCGAAGCCCGGGACCGTTCGCAAACGCATTCACGACGCCCGACGAAGGCTCCGCGCCCGCGATCGAGACGCCGCCCGTAACTCCCACCCACCCCTATCTGGAGGAACCCATGCCCGAGCTTTCCCGTCTGTTCGGATGCATCATCAACCCGGCGGACGTGCCAGCGGGCGAGCCGAGCGCGCGCACTCCCTCTGGCGCCCGGCTCGAGACCAAGATCAAGATCCTTGACGCCGTTGTGCCGGTGGAGCTCGGCGGCACCATCGACCTCCTCGGTCCCGAAGGACTGGGACAGCTCGTTCTGGTGGTCGAGATCGCCGCTCACGTCGGTGCCGTCATCGTTGCGGCAGGCGCCAACCCCCACTTCGCCGGGCTCGTCGACGACGACCTCCCCGTCGAGGCGGTCGTCGTCGAAGGCGGGCCGGATGAGGCGAGCGATGCCGCCGCTCGGCTTGCCGGGCTGTTGGCAGACGGAGGGCGGACCGTGCTCCTTGTCCTCGACGCGAACACCTGGAACGCCCACCCTCCTGCTCCAGGAAAGGTCACCAGCGGCCGGGGTTCGGTCACCGCATTCCGGTTCGCTCCCCACGCCCGTGACGGTGATCGGCTCCCTGGCCTGGCCAGCGCAGGAACAAGCATCGTCTACTCGACAACGCTCTTCGTGAACGGCCATCATCCCGCGATCGATGTCACATCCTCCCGATCTGCGCTTGTCGAGGACGGGCGACTCGATGCGGTGACTGTCGGCGCCGCTCGAGCTGCACGAGCGGCACTGACGAAGGCCGCCGCCATCGGTGCATTTCTTGCCCAGCCGCTCATCGTCGGCGAGCCCCACACCGGCGTCCCGGGCGAGCAAATCCCAGCCAGAACAGCCACCGAGCACCTCACCGCCCTCGTGCGCTGACGAACGCAGAGATCAGGCCGGGACGCGGTCGTCATCTCGCCGGGCCTCGCTGACCAAGTTGAAGATCAGCGCGGTCACGGGCACGGCGAGCACGGCGCCGGGTAGGCCACCGAGGGCGGCGCCGGTGGAGACGCCGAGGAGGATGGCGACTGGGTGGAGCTCGAGCGTCTTGCCGAAGACCACCGGAGCGAGAAAGTCGTTGTCGAGCTGTTGCACGACCACGGCGACGATGGCGACGATCGCGGCCGGGCCGGTTCCGCTGGTGACGAGGGTGATGGCGACGGCGAGAACACCGGCGACGATGGCGCCGACGAAGGGAACGAAGGCGGCCAAGAACGTGATCGTCATCACGGCGGGAACGAGCGTCGCGCCGGTGATCGTCATGGCCGCCCCGATGATGATCGACTCGACGATGCCGAGCGCAGCCGAGCCCCGTAGGTAGCCACCGAGGGTGCGCCAGGCGCGATTGCCGAGTCGTTGGGCGAGCGGCCGGCGCTCCCTGGGAAGGTGTCGAAGGAGGAACTCCTGGAATCGCGTCCCGTCCTTGACCATGAAGAAGGCGAGAAACAGCGACAGCAAGAGGCCGGCCAGGAACTCGCCGACCACGACTGCACCTCCGATGATGGCCCCGCCTGATCCGGTCGCCGCGCTCCGGGCCGCAGAACCGAGCTGCGCACGCACCTCATCGAGTTGTTGCTGGCCGACACCGACATCGCGGACGATCCAGCGCTCGAGGCTGTTCGTCGCCTCGACAATGGTCGGCCCGACATCGCCGAGCTCGTCGGCCACGGTGGGAACGATGAGCGCAATCACCCCCCCGAGCACGCCGAAGAAGAGGAGGAAGCTCGCCACCGTCGCTGCCAACCTGGGCAAGCCTCGGCGGGTGAGCAGATCAGCAACCGGAACGAGGGCGACTGAGAGAAACGTTCCCACCACCACAGGGAAGAGCACGACCCGTAGCCGCACGAGGATGGCGACCGCGGCGATGGCGGCGGCCCCGATGACGAGGAGACGCCACGAGTAGGCGGCCAGACGATCGACGGTCGGGTGAACGGTCGGCGAGGTCACCACTCCACCCTACGGAAGCGAGGTGCTCCGTTCGCGCGCGAGCGCACTCGTCGTCGGTGCCGTCAGGCGGTCGGCGAGGGCGCTGAAGTGCCGGGAGACGATGTCGTGGACGTAAGCGAAGCTGTGCCGTCCCGGGCCGAGGTCGAGGGTGGCGTTGGCACCCGATCGCCGTGCCATCCGGTAGAGCGTTTGTGCCGAGCGGGTGCCCGAGTGATCAGAGGAGCCGGCACAGAACCAAGCCGTGAGGTCCGGCCGTGACGAGTCCGCGAAGAGCCGGGCCGGATCGTGGCCGACGAACTGGCCCCGGTCGCCGCCGAAGAGACGATGCGTGGTCACGATCCGTTCGTGGGGGCCGTGGCCCGCAGACGGGCGGACCTCACCGGCGATGTCGATCACGGTGGAGAAGGTCTCTCGATGGCGGAGGGCGAGATCGAGCCGCGCACGTCCCACCCTCGGAGTATCCGATCACACCCCAATGGTCGGAGCGGGCCCCGAAGCGGGCCGCAACGTCGGCGACCACGTCGTGGGCCAGATAGGACTCGGCGTTGCCTCGGGGGCCGTCGACGCATTCGGTGTCGTTGAACGTCGAGCCGTTGTGGTCGGGGAACACGAGGATCGGTGCCAGCCCGCCGTGCACGGCCGCGTACCGGTCGGCCGCCTCCGTCGCTCCGCCGGCACGGACCATGTCGGCCGGTTCGCCCGGCACGCCTGCCATCACCATCACGGCGGGGAGGGTGCCCCGGGGGGCTCGGGCGTAGGACGGCGGGAGCCACACGTACCCGACGCGGGCTGAGAACGCCGACGAGCGAGCGGGAAACGCGACGGCGAGGAGCGAGCCGGCGGTGGCGGGGGCTGCGGCAAGGTGCCGGCCGGGCCCGGCCGCGGCGTCGGGCAGGGGGGCGCCGACCACGTCGCCGAGGGTGGGGAGGTAGGCGTAGTGCGCATTGATCTGGGCGGCGCCGAAGACGACGAACAACACTGCCGCCGCGATCCCGGCCCATGACGGTCGGCGGACGCGGCGGCGCGTCGCCCCCGCGGCGGCGGTGACGCCGAGCGCAGCGAGGGGGAGGGCAGCCCACAGATAGAACGAATGCGGGAAGCTGCTGCCGAGCCGATGCTCGATGCCGCTGGCCATACCCGCAGCCGTAACGGTGGCGAGCGATCCTCCTGCGACGAGGACCGCGGTTCTCGGGCCGATCGATCGCCGGTAGGTTGCGAACAGCACGACGCCGGCGGCGAGCCCGAGAGCAATGGAGGGGGCCGGGTCGAGGAGCGAGAAATGGGCGAGCCCGGCCACAACGGCGAGGGTAGGCCGGTCAGGTCCCGGACGGGGCGCGGCTGCCGCCGCCCGTGGGACTCCTGCGGTTGCCGCTCCACGGCCAGCGGCCGTCGAGTTCGACCTCGAGGCTGAAGCTGAGGAACGTCCGAACCAGGACGATGATCGCCAGCACCCCCACGCTTTCGAGGGTCGGTCGCACCGCCACCGTCCGGATGATGTCGGCGGCCACGAGCAGTTCGAGGCCGAGGAGGATGGCTCGTCCGAGTCGCTGTCGGAAGGAGCGATAGACCTCGTCGGCGCTGGCGTCGCCCCGGTCGCGGAGAGAGATCACTGCGGCCCCGAGCACGCCGAGGACGATGACCGCCACGCCGACGCCATCGACGGTCTTGCCCGTGAGTTCGACAGCGTCGCGAAAGGTCGGCACTAGGTGTGTCGACCCTCGGCGAACTCCTCGATCATCTTCGAGCAGAAGGCGTCGAGATCACCCGGCTTGCGACTCGAAACCAGGCCCCGGTCGACGACCACCTCCTGGTCCACCCAGGTACCTCCAGCGTTGCGAATGTCGGTCTGGAGGCTGGGCCAAGAGGTGAGGGTCCGTCCCGACACCACCTCCGCCTCCACGAGCGTCCACGGTCCGTGGCAGATGACGGCGATCGGCTTCCCGGCGTCGGCGAACTGCTTCAGGAAGGCCACGGCGGCGTCATCGGTGCGGAGCTGGTCGGGGTTGGCGACTCCGCCGGGCAGCATCACGCCGTCGTACTCGTCGACGTCGATCTGGGTGGTGGTTCGGTCGGGGTGGAAGGTGTCTGCCTTGTCGAGATGGTTGAAGCACTGCACCGGGTCGTCTTTCGGCGCAACGAGATGAACTTGGGCACCGGCGTCGACCAGGGCCTGCCTCGGCTTCGTGAGCTCGATCTGTTCGACGCCCTCGTTGGCGGTGATGATGGCGATGGTCTTGCCGGTCAGGGAGCGATCGGACATGGCGTGGTGCACCTCCAGAGTGAGTTCTGGGGTCCGGCGTACCCGGATCCGGCGCCGTGTACCCGTTCGGGTCAGGCGAAGGCAGGAAGCGCGTCCTCGATGGCGGCGACAACGGCGTCGGGCTGCTCCTCATGGACCAAGTGGCCGGCATCGTCGATGGCCACGAAGGACGTCGGCCCTCCGAGCTTGTCGGCCACGGTCCGGGCGTCTGAGAGGCGAACGATCCCGTCGCCGGCACCGCCGATCACGAGCGCGGGTGCGGCGATGTCGTCGAGCCGCTCGGTGAGACCGGTCGGCGCCAGGGCCCGAGTCATCTCGGCCAGCGCCATCGACGCCTGGCGCGACGAGAGAGCGGAGGTGTAGCGGGCGACGACCTCGGGCGTGCAGCGAGTCGAGTCGGCGAACTGGCGGCGCAGTCCGGCGTTGATGAACGCCGGACCGATGCGGTGCAGGATCCACCCGGCAACGGGCGTGATGCCAGGGAGGGAGAAGACGGACCCGACCACCCGGGGCGGGCCCTCGCCCAGCACGGCCGGGGCGATGAGGACCAGGCCGGCGACGCGGTCAGGAGCGTCGAGAGCTGCGAGCCCGGCGGCCACGGCACCGGCCGAGTGGCCGACCAGCACGGCGCGGTCGATGGCGAGCCCGTCGAGGACCTCGACCACTTGGGCGCCGGCGGCGCTTGGCGCGTACGGCGACGGTCGAGCGCCCCAGTCGCGGCGGGTCGGTTTGGCCGACCGGCCGAAGCCGATCCGGTCGAAGGCGACGACCCGGCGACCGCTCCGGCGGGCCAGGGAGGCGGCGATCGGCGACCAGGTGGTGGAGCTGGCGGCGAACCCGTGGAGAAGTACGAGCGGAGGTCCCGCGCCCGGGGACATCTCGTCGACGAACACGTCGAAGCCCATGACGGAGACGGTGAGCGGCTCGGGCACGGCCTCAGGCTTGCACCTCTCCTGGTTCACCATTGGTTCCAGCGCCGGAAACGCGGCCGAAACCGACCGTGGGTCCAATGGCTGGGTGCCGACGACCTATCGCTTCCGCATCGAGATCCTCGACCAGCCCGGCGGGCTGGCGAAGCTCACCGATGTCCTGGCCGCGTCGGGGGGCAACGTCGAGAGCATCGACATCCACCAGCCGCACAGGGGCACGTCGATCGACGAGATCGGGGTGAGCGCGGCCGAGGACTGGGACATGGTCGGTGTGGCGGCGAAGATCGATGCCCTGGAGGGGATGCGGGTCTTGCACCAGCGTCGAGATCGCTCGGCTGGCGACTCGGTGGTCAATGCCCTCCGGTGGGCCCGGATCATGGTGGCCGCCGGGCCGGGCGAACACGAGCTGGAACTCATCCGAGCGATCCTCGAGGTGACGGGAGCGTCGCTGGCGTGGACCGCTCCGGTCGCGGGGGCGAAGGACTCGGCGGCGGGCTATGCCGCGCTGGCTGCCAAGACCCCGATCATCAAGCGGGCCGATGCACTGCCGGCTGGCGTCGGATCCGAGAGCGCCCCCGACGACCTCGGGGCGCCCTTCTGGATCCTTGCGACAGCTGATGACGCCGACGACCCTCAACTCGTCGCCTTCGCGGCGCGTCCGCTGGCCACGCCGTTCAGCCTGTCGGAGACGGCTCGGCTCGACGCCTTGTTGCGCCTCCGCCGAGCTCTCGCCCCGGGACCCCACGACCTGTTGGCCACGCTCGGGTAACCCGTAACCTGCGGGGCCATGGCCCCGTTGCTCTCGCTCGCCGATGTCGAGGCCGCCGCCGGCCGCCTGGCTGGCGCCGCCCACCGAACTCCCGTCCTCACCTCGACGACGCTCGACGAGCGGGTCGGGGCGGAGGTGTTCCTCAAGGCCGAGCATCTCCAGCGGTCCGGTGCCTTCAAGTTTCGCGGTGCCTACAACCGGCTCGTCCGGCTCGATCCCGCCGAACGTCGAGCCGGCGTCGTCGCGTTCTCGTCGGGCAACCATGCCGGCGCCGTCGCCCTCGCGGCGCGACTCCTCGACATCCCCGCTGTGATCCTCATGCCGCGAGACGCACCTGAGGCCAAGGTCGCCGCGACCCGGGGCTACGGCGCAGAGATCGTCACCTTCGACCGCTACACCGAGGACCGCGAAGCGTTGGGGCGAGCGCTGCAGGAGGAGCGTGGGCTCACCCTCGTGCCGCCTTTCGACGACGCCGACATCATGGCCGGACAGGGGACGGCCGCGCTCGAGTTCTTCGACCAAGTCCACGACCTCGATGTGCTCGTCGTGCCGGTGGGCGGCGGCGGGCTGCTGTCGGGCTGCGCGACGGTGGCGAAGGCGCAGTCCCGCGCCGTTCGAGTCGTGGGGGTCGAGCCCGCCGCCGGAGACGACGTCAGACAGTCGCTGGCCGAAGGCCGCCGCGTCGAGATCCAGGTGCCGGTGACGATCGCCGATGGCCAACAGACGACGGCGCCGGGTCACCTCGCGTTCGAGGTGATCCGTCAGCGGGTCGACGAGATCGTCGTCGTCGACGACGACGAGTTGATCGAGGCGATGGCGTTCGCCTTCGACCGTATGAAGCAGGTCACCGAACCCAGCGGCGTGAGCGCCCTGGCCGCCGTCCTCGTCGGCCGGCTTGCAGACATCTCTGGTCGCCGCGTCGGGCGTGATCGTGTCGGGCGGCAACGTCGGGACGCGCCGATTCGTGGAGTTGCTCAGCGCACGAGGCTGACGTAAACCGTGTGGGCTTCGAGCACCTCGGGCCGCGGCGTGACGCCGAGGCCCGCGCCCGTGGGCACGCGGAGGCGTCCGTCGTCGAGTTCGAAGGCGTCGGTCAGATCCTCGGCGAACCACCTCCGGCTGGCGGAGAGGTCACCGGGCAGCCTGAACCCCGGCAGCGCGGCGAGGGCGACGTTGGCGGCCCGGCCCAGCCCGGTCTCGAGCATCCCCCCGCACCACACCGGCACGTCGCGATCGCGGCACATGTCGTGGATGCGGACGGCGGCATCGAGGCCACCGACGCGCCCCGCCTTGATGGTGACGATCGAACAGGAACCGAGATCGAGTGCGGCCCGGCAGCGCGACGGCGAGGTGATCGACTCGTCGAGGCAGATCGGCGTGGCCAGCCGCCGTGCGAGTTCAGCCGATCCCTCGAGGTCGTCCGCGTCGAGAGGCTGCTCGATGAGGAGAAGGTCGAGTTCGTCGAGGCCCGACAGGTGGCCGGCGTCATCGAGGGTGTACGCCCCGTTGGCATCCACCTGCAACAACACCTCGGGCCCGACTGCGCGACGTAGCTCGCGCATCACCTCGACGTCCCAACCAGGTTCGATCTTGCACTTGACCCGCCGGTAGCCCTCGGCCAGGTAGCCCTCGACCACGCTGATCAGGGTGGCGACGTCGACCTGGATACCGACGGAGACGCCGGCATCGACGAACTCGCGGGTGGCGCCGAGATGCGAGGCGAGGGATCGGTTGCGCCGACGAAGGTCGAGGTCGAGGAGGGCCATCTCGACGGTCGCTTTCGCCATGGGATGGCCGATGACCTCGCCGAGACTCCGCCCGGCGACGGCGCGGGGGAGGAGGTGGTGCTCGAGGACGGCATGAGCGCCCGCGGCGTATTCCTCCGAGTACGTCGGCTCGGACATGGCCACGCATTCGCCCCATCCCTCGACGCCGTCGTCGGCGAGGGCGCGGAGGATCACGGCGTCCTTGACCGTCTCGGTGCCGAAGGACGTGCGAAAGGTGGTGGCGAGGGGAAGCGAGAGCCGCCGGAGCTCGAATGCGACGAGCGCGCCGGTCGTCACTGGCGACTCAGTGTCAGGCCTCGGGGTCGAGCTCGAGCGAGAGCGAGTTGATGCAGTAGCGCATCCCACCCTTGTCACGAGGGCCGTCGTCGAACAGGTGGCCGAGGTGGCCGCCACAGGCCGCGCAACGCACCTCGGTGCGGACCATGCCGTGGCTGCGGTCTTCGACCAAGGTGATGTGTTCGGCGTTCTCGGGCTCGGTGAAGCTGGGCCAGCCGCTGCCCGACTCGAACTTGGTGTCGGAGCGTGAAGAGTTCGGTGCCGCACCCTGCGCACCGGTAGATGCCGTCGTCGTGGCAGTCGACGTACTTGCCGGTGAAGGCTCGTTCGGTGCCGCCTTGGCGCAGGACGGTGAACTGCTCGGGCGTCAGTTCTTGGCGCCACTCCTCGTCGGACTTTGCGATCTCGGGGCTCATGTGGCCATTCTCCCGCAATCGGCGCCGCTACCGCGGTCCACCAGCCACCTCCCGGCTGTCGCGGACGGCGGCGCCGTAGATCCCCCGAGACATCAGCGACACCTCGCCTTCGCGGACCTTGCCGTAGACCTCGGCCCGAATGTCGTGCAGTCCGGCATCAGTAGGGGCCGCCTGGACGGCCCACTCGGCGAGCTGGGCGGCCAGGTGAGGGTCGTGATCAACGAGATCGCGGGCGCGGTCAGCGAGGGCCTCGGGTCCGCCGGCCAGGGCGGCCACCTCGGCGGCGAGCGCGGCGTCGGGTGCGGGCTTGAGGTGAGCGGGATTGCCGTCGTACCAGCCGCCGTAGAGGCGCCAGATGTTGCGCACCACGAACTCGGGTTCGTCGTAGATCGGTTTGAGGAACGCCCGGGACAACAGCTCGTCCGACAACCGCACCTCGTGGACGATGGTGTCGAGTCGCTCTCCCCGGTTCATGAGTTCGAGGGTCTGGCTGACGAGCGACTCGAGTGCCCCAGCCACCTCGTCGAGCACGCGACCGATCCGATCGGCGCCCCCGATGGGCAGGCCGTGGGCCGGGATCAGCAACTCGGGGCCCTTGGCCGCAATCGAACGCAGCGCCTCAGCCCACTCCCGGGGGAAGCGCTGCACCTTCTGGGGATTGCCGGCGTTGGGGAAGACCCAGGTCAAGAAGTCGCCGACGAGGACGGTCTTGGTGACGGGGAGCCACGCCCAGAGGTGGTCGTCGGTCTCGCCCTTGTCGTGGTGCAACTCGACGTCGAGGTCGCCGACCTTCAGATCGAGTTCGTTCTCGAACACGGTGTCGGGCACCACCCAGTCGGAGAACCACGTCGGCTGGCCCATCCCGAGCCGGCCCCGGTTGCCGAACTGGCGTTGGTTGATCACACCGTTGTACCCGTTGGTGAGGTCGTAGCGGTCGAAGCGCTCAGCCACCTTTTCGTGGCCGACGACTCGGGGCGCGGGTCGCCCCGGTCGGCGGCGTCGGCCATGAACGAGCCCGCTCCTCCGACATGGTCGACGTGTCCGTGTGTGTAGAGGATCGTGTGGATGGGGTCATCGGTCCAGGCCCGGAGTGACTTGACGGCGGCGGGACCGAAGGCCTCGGCGCTGGTGTCGGTGACGAGGAGACCTTCGTCCGATCGCACGAGCACCACGTGAGAGAACGCCTCGATCACCGCGACCCCGTCGGCGATCTCCGAGAGCTCGGTCGTCACCCGGTTGGGCGGAGTGCCGTCGTCGCCTTCGTCGATGAGGCGAGCGGACAGCGCGAGAAGATCGGTCGGCATCCACTCACCGTAGGCTCGCCCCGATGACCTCCGTCGACCGGTACGAAGTGGTGGCGTTCAACACGGCCACCGCCTCGGCCAACAAGATCCACGACGACGCTGTCGCCCAGAGCCTCGGGTTCCGCGGGGGCCTCGTTCCCGGCGTCGACGTGTTCGCTTACCTCACCCACCTCCCGGCCGAGAACTGGGGACGAGAGTGGTTGGACCGCGGTGCCATCTCCGCCCGCTTCGAGTCGCCGGTCTACGACGGCGAGACGGTCGAGGTCATCGCCGAGCCCCTCGACGACGGCGCCGCGCTCGACCTCACCCTGTTCGACGAACGGGGCCTGGGTTGCGCCGTCGGTGTCGCGTTACGGGTCGCGCCGGATGCTGCGCCGCCGATCGACTCGATCCCATTTGCCGAGTGTCTCCCGGCGGGTGAGCTGCCCGACGCATCACCGGAGGCTTTCGCCGCCTTCGCCGGCGGCGTCCTGGGCACGCTCGAGTACCGGTGCGATGCCGCCGCCGCGGCCACCTATCTCGACGACGTCCGCGAGACGCTGCCGGTGTACCGCGACCAGGGCGTGGCCCACCCCGGCTGGCTCCTCCGCATGGCCAACTGGGCGCTGAGCCACAACGTGAAGCTCGGTCCCTGGATCCACGTCGGCAGCCAACTCCAGCTCTACGGCGCCGTCGAGGACGGGTCGCGGATCTCGGTCCGCTCCCGGGTAGCCGACGTGACCGAGCGCAAGGGTCACGGTTTCGTCGATCTCGACATCGTGTACGTGGTCGACGAGGCGCGGGTCGCCGCAACCTGTCGCCACACGGCGATCTACCGCCCCCGAGCGGCCAGCTGATCGTTGCCGCTCACGCCGTCAGGAGCCGGCGGCGGAACAGGTCGAGCACCTGATCGAGGGCGACCCGCGTCGGTTGGCCCGGCTCGTCGACGAGGTGCTCGGTGAGCACGGAGTGCGGGGGAAAGCCGGTGTCAGGTCGAGCGTCGGCGTCGGCGAGTTCGACGGCGACGAACGCCTCACCGAGTTGCTCGCGGAGGAAGGCGAAGCGTTCATCGGGCACGAAGCGGTCGCTCGTGAAGCGCAGACCCAACACCTCCAGCCCTTCGGCTGCGCATCGGTTCTTGACGATGCGGAGGTCCTCGGGAGAGATGTCGATCGAGTGCTTCTGCGCCGACGTGAGCCCGACCGGCATTGACGGCTGCGACAAGACGGGAGCCAACAGCCGCGGATCGGTGGCCATGGCCAACGCGTAACCGCCCGTGAAGCACATGCCGACGGCGCCGACGCCGGGGCCTCCACACCGCTCGTGCTCGTCGGCGGCCAGTGCCCGTAGCCAGGTGACAACCGGCGACGTCTTGCCCGTGGCCAGCACGGTGAACTCGCGGCTGATGCAGGCGGGAACCATCGACGACAACATGAAGCGCATCTGCCCGCCGAAACCAGCCGTCTCGGCTGGGTCGGCACCGGGGCGACCGAACAAGTGGGGCAACACGGCGGTGCAGCCGATGCCTGCCACCTTGCGGGCGAACTCGGCCACCTTGGGCGTGATGCCCGGCATCTCGGCGATCACGATCACGGCCGGTCCACTGCCGATGCGATAGCGGTCGCGGGTCTTGCCGCCCGACGCAAAGGTCGTGCGTTCGAAGTCGGCGAGTGCGTCGTTGGGCATCGATCAGTCCAGTCCCGCCGGGGTGCTCTCCGGCTCGTCGATCACCGGGTTGCGCAGCACCCCAAGGCCCTCGACCTCGATGCGGACCTCGTCGCCATGGCGCAACAGCTCGGGCGGAGTGCGGGCGATTCCGACCCCACCTGGTGTTCCCGTGGAGATCACGTCACCGGGCTCGAGGGTGAACGCGGTCGTGAGGTGCTCGATCATCTGCCAGCAGTCGAAGATGAGGTGCTCGGTGCTCGAGTCCTGACGCAGGTCGTCGTTGACCCACGTCCGGAGCCGCAGGGCGTGGGGGTCGCCGAGTTCGTCGGGCGTGACCAGGTAGGGCCCCATCGGTCCGTGTGTGTCGAACGACTTGCCCATCGTCATGGTCGGCGTCCGTCGCTGCCAGTCGCGGACGCTCACGTCGTTGACGATGGTGTAGCCGGCAACGACCTCCGTCGGCGCGTGAGGCCGGAACGTGGCGGCATCGCCGGCCGATGACGAAGGCCATCTCTCCCTCGTAGTCGACGACGTCGGACACCCTCGGGACGTGGATCGGGTCGCCGGGGCCGATCACGCAGCTCGACTGCTTGTTGAACCACAACTGGTGGTCGGGCTTCGGCGTCGCCGACTCCGCCACGTGGTCGGCGTAGTTGAGCCCGATGGCGAGGAACTTCGGGGGCCGAGGCACCGGGGCCAGCACCTGGAGCTCGGAGAGGGGAATGTCGGGTGCCGAGGCTGCGGCCCGGCGCACGGCGTCGAGCGCGTCGGTGCCAGAGGCGAGCAGGACCGTCGTATCCGTCGGGAGCCCGCTGGCCGAGAGGTCGGCCACCGCATCGCCGTCGCCGGGACGGAGCACCCCCAACCGTGGCCCGTCGGGACCGAGATAGCGCAGGATCTTCATGAGGCCTTTCTTCTCAATTTCACCTTGTTGGTGTCACCGGGTCGGTGTCACTCGTCGCACGGCTCGGGCGGGCAAGCGCCCAGGCCTTCGACCACCCGTTCCATGACCTCGGCGATCACGCCCGCTTCGTTGGCGTCGAGGTGGCGGCCGAAGTGCTCGTTGATTCCTTGCATGTGTATCGGGACGGCGGCGAGGAGCGCCGTCCGTCCCTTGTCGGTCAACACGGCCAGCAGCCCCCGCCGGTCGTCGGGCACGGGCTGGCGGCACACCATGCCCGCCGACTCCATGCGGTCGACGAGGCGGGTGAGGCCGCTCTTCGACAACACGATGGCCCGGGCCAGCTCCTGCATCCGCAGTTGGCCCCCCGCCTCGTGCAGGTTGACCAGGACGTCGTACCATGTCAGTGGCAGACCGGTGTCGGCCTCCATCTCGCGACCGAGTACGGCCACGAGCCCGGCATGGCCCCGAAGCATGCCGATCCATGCCCGCATCAGCTCGTCCCGTTGCGCCCCCGACTCGCCGGCCATGCCTGCACCGTAGGCCGTCCATGCCTAGCCTCGGGGAGTGGACCCCTCGCGACGCGTGCGCCTCGGCATCGTCGCGTTCCTGCTCGTCAACGTCGTCGGATCGATCGGCTACTACGCCCTCGGGTTCTCACCCCTCGACGCCGTCTACCAGACGGTTACCACCGTCTCGACGGTCGGCTTCCGTGAGCTGCAGCCGCTCAACTCGGTCGGCAAGGTCTACACGATCGTGCTCATCATCTTGGGGGTCGGTACCGTGCTGACCACCTTCACCGTGGTCGTCGAGGCCTTCATCGAGGGCCAACTCCGAGACATCTATGGGAGGCGTCGCATGGAGCGCACCATCGCCGGCATGTCTGGCCACGTCATCGTGTGCGGGTGGGGACGGGTCGGACAGGCCATCGCTCACTTCGTCGCCGCCGCCGGACAACCCCTGGTGGTGTTGGACGTCGACCCCCAGCGTCTGGTCGGTGTCTCTCACGCAACGTTGGTCGGTGACGCAACCGATGACGCCGTGCTCCAGGCGGCGGGCATCGACCGAGCGGCGGCCCTGGTGGCGGCCATCGACACCGACGCCGAAAACCTCTTCGTTTCCTTGAGCGGTCGCTCACTGCGTCCCGACCTGTTCATCGTGGCTCGCGCTCGCACCCGGTCGTCGGAAGAGAAGCTCCGCCGTGCGGGCGCCAATAGGGTCGTCAATCCGCAGGCGCTCGGCGGCGAGCGCATGGCCGCCTTCGTGCTGCAACCTCACGTGGCCGAGTTCGTCGACGTGGTGATGCACGACGGCAGTCTCGAGTTCCGCCTCGAAGAGGTCGAGGTCACGCCCTCTTCGCCGCTGGCCGGTCGGACGATCCGCGACGCCCACATCCGTGACGCCAGCGGCGCGCTCGTGTTGGCCCTCCGATCGGAGGACGGGTCGTTCCTCACCAACCCCGATCCGTCGACGGTGGTCAGCGCCGGCCAGATCCTCATCGTCGTGGGCACGGCCGAGCAGTTGGGTCGACTTCGGCAACTGGCGGGCCGTCACTGAGCCGATCGGACGGTGCAGACGACGTGGTCGCTCGCTTGGCCGCCGCCGGCTGCATCGCCGCCGACGAGGAGGCCGGCGTGCTGCTCGAGGCGGGGGCCGGCGATCCGTCGGCCCTCGAGGCGATGCTGGCGCGACGCGAGACCGGCGAGCCGTTGGAGTGGATCGTGGGCTGGGCGCCGTTCTGCGGGCTCCGGATCGGCGTAGAGCCCGGGGTCTACGTGCCCCGCGCCCAGACCGAAGTGCTCGCCTACCGAGCCATCGAACTCCTCGGCAACGACGGGATCGCCATCGATCTCGCCACCGGTTGCGGAGCCGTGGCCGTCGCGCTCGCCCACGCCCGCCCCGGCGCCACCGTCGTGGCCACCGAGATCGACCCGGTCGCCGCTCGATGCGCCCGCGCCAACGGCGTGCAGGTGTCCGAAGGCGATCTCGACAGCGGGCTTCCGGCAGCGTTGATGGGCCTTGTCGACGTCATGACTGCCAATGTCCCCTATGTCCCGACCGGGGCGATTGCGCTGCTGCCGCGCGACGTCCGGACCTACGAGCCCCGCCTCGCTCTCGACGGCGGACCCGACGGCCTCACCTTCGTGCGCCGCGTGCTCGACCTCGCCCCCCGCTGGCTGCGCCCGGGCGGGACCCTTGTCATCGAGATCGGTCCCGACCAGGCGTCGGAGTTCCCCGAGCCCGACTTCGCCCACCTCTCTGACGACGACGGCGACACCCGCGCCATCGCCTGGACCCTCCACCCATTCCGTTGAGGTGGCCGAAAGGGCGACCACATCGGCCACAGCAACGCGTTTCAGCAACCGAAATGGCCACTGCAACGACAGGGGTCAGACGGCGATGGGAGTGCCGCCGCTCCGAGCTGAGGCGTACATCGCCTCGGTGACCTCATGGGCTCGAACGGCGACGGCGAAGTCGGGCGAACACGGCCGGCCGCCGGCGGCAGCCCGCACGAACGCCCCGTCAGGGTTGAGGTCGTCACCCGCCAACTCCTCGGCCAGGAGAACGAGTTCATCGCCCTCCAACACGCCGGTCGTCCCGTCGGCGCGCTCCCAGGTCAGCGGGCCGAACCAGTCGCCTTCGACGGTGAACATGGCTCGCTCGCAGATCACCTCGACCCGGCGGAGACTGCCGCGGGCATCGATGTCGTGCCAGACCGAGGTCAACGTTCCGATGGCGCCGCCGGCAAAGGACATGCTGGCGACGGCGAGGTCTTCGATGCCGGCGAGGGCATGGAACTCCGCCGTTCTGGCTGACACCTCGGCGATCGGTCCGATCACGGCTTCGAGGATGTCGACGTCGTGGATCGAATGCTCGAGCAGCGCCCCGGCCCCGACCTTGTCGACGTCGCCCCTCCACGTCGACCCGTAATGGCCCCGGACGGGGATGAACTGGTCGTCGCGGAAGACGACGGTCATCACCCGGCCGGCCTCGGGTTCGTGCACGAGTTGGCGCAGCATGGTGAACGCCGGCGAGCGACGCAGGATGAGCCCGACCTGGTTGGCCACGCCGGCCTCGGCCACCGTTCGCGCCATCTCCCGAGCTTGGGCCAGGTCGACGGCGAGCGGCTTCTCGCAGAACACCGCCAAGCCGCGTTCGGCGGCGGCGGCGGCGAGGCGCGGGTGCTCCGACGTCCACGTGCAGATGTAGACCGCATCGCACCCATCGAGCACTTCGTCCTCGCTCGCGCACACCCTCGCCCCGCTGGCGGCGGCGAACGCTTCAGCCCGAGCCGGGTCGGGATCGAACACGCCGGTGCGTTCGACCTCGACGCCCGAACGCCGCAGCATCTTCGAGTGGAAGGTGGCGATCAACCCGGCACCCAGGAACCCAACCCGCAACATCGACCGAGACTACGACCACCACCCGTTCTGGGCAGGGTCAGAGCGCGATCGCGCTCTGGTCCTGCCCAGAACCGGTCACTTGGGTGGCGAGGCGGCGGAGCGTCTCGGCGTTGCGGGCCTTGATGACTGCGTCCTGGATCGGTGAATGCAGCAACTTGGCCGCGCCGCGGATCGGGTACTCCTCGATCTCGATCTCGGTGCCACCCGCCACCGGCCGCAGCGTGAACACGACCCGGGCGACGCCCGCCGGCCTGGCCCTGGCCTCGAGCTCGAGGCGGCGGTTGGGCTCGACGGCGGTGACCATCGTGTTGTCCTTGGTCTTGAACGGACCCACGCCCACGGTGTGGAAGAAGCGGGAGCCGACCGCCGGCCACTCGCCCTCGACGCCTCGGATCTCGTGCGCCCCGACCACCCAGTGCCGGTACGAGCGGGCGTCGGCGAGGACGGCGAACACCGCTTCGGGCGGCGCCTCGATGACCAGTCGGTTCTTGGACATGGCGCCCATCTACCCCAGGGGCCGCCGAACTAGCCCATCGACATTCCGGCCCGCCAACGGTCGAGGACGGCCTCGTCGCCGAAGACCTCGAGGCCGCCCTCGGGAACCGGACGGTCCCACAGCCACAACAGGAGGTCGCTGGCCGTCGCCTTCAGGGCCACGTCGGACTTCTCGTGCCCGTGACCGATGAGGAGGGTGCCGTCGGCCCCGTTGCTCACGTTCCATTCGCCGTGGGGGGAATCGTTGGCGTGGAGGTGGACCGATCCGCCGAGTTGGACCTTGCGAGGCGCGAGGTAGACGTCCATCACCTCGTCGATGCCGGCCACGGCGACTTCGGTGTCGATGGGACGGGGCGTGGCCGTGGTCGCTCGCTCGGCGTCCCACCGGTGCATGGCCGTCTCCTCGGCCTGCCGGCGGATCCAGAAGCGCGCCGCGTCGCCGCCGCCGGGAAAGGTCCACATGCGGGTGTCGGGGTCGGTCTCGGCCAAGAGGTCGGCGAGTTCGGTCACGCCTGAGCGGAACCACTCGACGTCGGGGTTGTCGGGCCGCTTGGGGAACGGCGGCGAGTCGGTCGCCTTGGTCCGCACCGCCTCGATGGCCCATCGGTGGACACGGCCGAGGTGGTTGATCAACGTGGCCACGTCCCAACCGGGACACGACGGCACCGCAGCGTCGAGGTGGTCGGCGGCGATGGCGGCCAACGCCTCGCCTTCGGTGCGCAGGGCGGCGATCAGGTCGTCGGGATGCATCCCGGCACGGTACTCAGACTGGGCCGGCGGCGTCCGAACCCGCCCTCGCCTTGAGCACGGCGGCGGCAATCCCGGCCGCATCGAGGCCCAAGCTGGCGAGAATGGTCGGGGCGTCGCCGAAGCTGATGAATTCGGGCGGCGTGCCGAGGATGACGACGGGCGGCGAGCGGTGACCCTCGTCGAGGGTGGCAATGGCGTCGGCCATGAACATGCCCGCTCCGCCGATGCGGATGCCGTCCTCGACGGTGACGACGAGGGGATGGCGGGCGGCGTCGGCGATCATGGTCGGGTCGAGCGGCTTGATGACGCGGGGATCCCAGACCGTGGCTTCGACGCCCCGCTCGGCGAGCTCGACGGCGGCGTCCTCGGCTGCTTCGAGCATCTTGCCGACGGCGAGGATGCACACGTCAGCGCCTTTGCGCACGAGGCGGGCCGACAGCCCGACGCCGACCTGATCCGGACTCACCTGACGGGCCGCGGTCCTGGAGTAACGGATCGAGGCCGGACCCTGGAGGTCGACGGCGGTGCGGAGTTGGGTCTTGAGCTCTTGGGCCGACGACGGAGCGAACACCGTCATCCCCGGTACCTTGAGGCACAGCGCCATGTCGAGCACGCCGTGGTGCGACGGTCCGTCGGGGCCGGTGATGCCAGCGCGGTCCATGGCGAACACGACGGGGAGTTGGTGGAGGGCGACGTCGTACATCGCCTGATCGAAGGCCCGGGTGAAGAACGTGGAGTAGACGGCGACGATCGGCCGCAGGCCGACCATGGCCATACCGGCCGCCGACGTGACGGCGTGCTGCTCGGCGATGCCGACGTCGAAGAACCGATCGGGAAACCGGCTCTGGAAGGGGAGGAGTCCCGTGGGGCCGGGCATGGCGGCGGTGATGGCGACGACCTGGGGATGGTCGTGCGCAATCTCGATCAGTTCCTCGGTGAAGGCCTGGGTGTAGCCCTTGGGGGCCGAGTGACCGACGGGCGGGCCGAGCGCCGGATCGAAGACGGGGGCGTCGTGGAGGTTCTTCTCGTCGTCGTCCTCGGCCGGCGCGTAGCCGCGACCCTTGTGGGTGAGGACGTGCACGACGATGGGCCCGTCGTACTCGGCTGCGTTGCGGAGCGCGGCCTCGAGGCGAGGGAATGTCGTGGCCGTCGATCGGCCCCGAGTAACGCACGCCCAGCGACTCGAAGAACGCGGTCGGCTCCAGGATCTCGCGTAGTGCCGCCTTGACCCCCTGCAGGCTCGAGTGTGCGAGTTGTCCCACGCCCGGCAGGTCGAGCAGCAGGCGCTCGAGTCGGTTGTTGGCCGACACGTACTGCGGGTTGAGACGAAGGCGGCTGATCGATTCGCCCAATTTCGACACCGTCGGCGCATACGACCGACCGTTGTCGTTGAGGATGATCACGACCTTCTTGTTGCTGTGCCCGAGGTTGTTGAGGCCCTCGAAGGCCATGCCGCCCGTCATCGACCCGTCGCCGATGATGGCCACGACCTTGCGGTCGGTGCCGGCCCGCTCGACCCCCGTGGCCACGCCATGGGCGTAGGAGAGGATGGTCGACGCATGGCTGTTCTCGACCCAGTCGTGCTCGGACTCGCTGCGGCTGGGATACCCCGACATGCCGCCGGCTTGGCGGAGTTGGGCAAACCCGGCCCGGCGTCCGGTCACGATCTTGTGGACGTAGGCCTGGTGGCCGGTGTCCCAGAGGATGATGTCGCGGGGGGAGTCGAACACCCGGTGGACGGCCAACGTCAGTTCGACGGCGCCGAGGTTGGATCCGAGGTGTCCGCCCGTGACAGCGACGGATTGGACGATGAAGGTCCGGATCTCGGTGGCAAGCTGGCGGAGCTGATCGTCGTCGAGTCGGCGAAGGTCGGCCGGGCTGGAGATTTCCTCGAGCATGGGTGCCTCCGAGGGTAGTCCGCGCCCCGGGGGTAGCCCTACTCCCGGAGCGTGGAGATCAGATGGTGATCCGGTGCAGACGGTGGCGCCGGATGATCGTCGTCGCCCGCGCGACGATGACCTCCCCGCCATGGACCGATTCCAATACCTCCTTCTCATGGGCGCGTGCCTGCTCGTGACCCTCCCGCTCGAGTTCGTCTTTCGCGCCCGCGTGTGGCGCCGGCCCCGGAGGCTCCTGCGAGCGATCTGGCCGCCGGTGGTCGTTTTCAGCCTGTGGGACGTGATCGCCATCGCCCGCGATCACTGGCACTACAGCCCCCGGTACACCACGGGCTGGGACCTGCCCTTTTCGCTGCCGGTCGAGGAACTGGTGTTCTTCCTCGTCATCCCGGTGTGCGGCCTCCTCACCCTGGAGGCCGTCCGCTGGATGCTCGGCCGGATGGGGGAATGATGCTCGAGTACACCCTTGCCGCGTCGGCCGCCGTGGTTGCCGTCGTGATCGTCGAATTGACCTGGTTCCGCACCGGCCTCTTCCGGACCCGCGCCTACTGGGTGTCGATGGCCATCGTGTTCTTCTTCCAGGTGCTCGTCGACGGGTGGCTGACCAAGCTCACAGCGCCGATCGTGCTCTACAACCCCGACCAGTTCACGGGCGTCCGCTTCCCGTGGGACGTGCCGGTCGAGGACTATCTGTTCGGCTTCGCCATGGTCACGCTCGTGATGCTGTGTTGGGACCGAGCCGGCCGTACCCTGGGAGACCGATGAACGTCTGGATCGTCGTCGCCACGTTCGTGGCCATGGAAGCGGTCAGCTATCTCGCCCACCGCTTCGTCATGCACGGACCCGGGCATGGGACTCCATCGATCGCATCACCGGCGCACGGCGAGCCGCTTCGAGGCGAACGATCTGTTCCCCGTCACGTTCGCCGGGACGACGATCCTGGCCATGGCCGCGGGCGTCAGCCTTCCGTCGCTGCACCTGCTCTACGTCGTCGGCGTCGGTGTGACCGCCTACGGCGCCGCCTATGCCTTCGTGCACGACATCTACATCCATGCCCGGCTCGGACGTCTCCCGCAGATGGCGCTCTTCGAGTGGCTCAAGGAATCACACCGCATCCACCACCTCTTCGGCGGTGAGCCGTACGGCATGTTGTTGCCCGTCGTTCCCGGCCGGCTGCGCCAGCGAGCGGCGGCGATGGCGACCGACCCTTTCGAGCCGGTCGCCACCGCTACCTCCGCCTGATCGACTCAGCCCGTCATGTCGACCACGGGCTGGTTGAGCTTGGTCAAGCCCATCGACCCGAGGAAGGGTGCGCTGCCGTAGCTGAAGACGCCGCCGTCGGCCGCGATCAGCCAATAGCCGTTGCCTGACGACGTGCTCTTGATGCCGATGATCGGGGCGTTGAGCTTCTGGCCCACCCGGTTGCCGAAGAACTGGGCGTCACCGAAGGTGAAGACGCCGCCGTCGGCGGCGGCGAGCCAGTAGCCGAGGCCGCCGGGTCGTACGCCCATGCCCACGATCGGGCTGTTGAGGCGGCTTCCCCCGGTCGAGCCGTGGAAGGTGGCGTCGCCGAAGCTGAACACGCCGCCGTCGCTGGCGATGAGCCAGTAGCCCTTGCCGCTCGGGTGTGACGGCGATGCCGACGATCGGCTTGTTGAGCTTCATGCCGCCGGTCGAGCCGAGGTAGGGAGCGTCGCCGAAGGTGAACACGCCGCCGTCGCTGGCCACGAGGTAGTACCCGTTGCCGGTCGGACTCGAGGCGATGCCGATGATCGGGTTGTTCAACGTCTTGTCGCCCATGGAGCCGTAGAACTTGGCCGCTCCGAAGGTGAAGACGCCGCCGTCGGCGCCAGCCTGCCAGTAGCCCGTGTCAGCCGGGATCATGGCGAAGCCGACCATCGGCGCGTTCAACTTCTTGAGGCTCTGCGGCGCGGTGATGTTGGACGCCGCGGCGCGGACGCGATCACCGGTGCCGGCGGCGCCGAAGAATTGGCAACCACCGAAGGTGAACGAACCGCCGTCTGCGCCGAGGAGGCAGTAGCCGTCATCCTCACCGATGGAGCCGGGGGCGATCTGGTTGTTGCCCTCGACCTTCGGCGGCGGGGTCGGCGCCGGAGTCGGCGCGGGCGGCGCCGGCGCGTTGGCCTCATCGGCTCCCATGTCGGGGGCGGCCGGGCTGGGTCCGTCGCCTCCTGCGTCCTGAATGCGGGCGTCGCCCTCGTAGTCCTTGGCCAGGCTGCCCGTGAGCGCCGCGCTGGCCTTGTCGAGGGTGGGGCTCGACGCCGTCTGGTGCACGTCGCCGTCGCCCGGGTCGACGAGAAGGGGGTCAGCGCAGATGTTGTTGGCGCTCTCGGCGGCCAAGGCCTGGTCGGCGCCGGGGCAGAGGTCGCTGTAGTTGGCTGTCACGGTGTCGAACCCGTCGTAGCCGTCGTGGGCTTCCTCGGCGCCGGCGTCGTTGCCCCAGAGGATCGAGTTGGCCAGCGTGAGCGTGTCGCCCTTGCCGCCCTGCACGCCGCCGCCGTACTCATCCGAGCGGTTCTTGACGATGGTCGCGTGAAGCAGGTTGACGGTGAGACCGTTGACGTCGGACGACCCGAAGTAGCCGCCACCGCCATATCCGTCACCCTCGGCCTTGTTGTTGGCGAGCACGAGGTTGCGGGCGACGACCGAGTCGCCGTTGTTGCGCACCGAGAGGCCACCGCCCTCGGCCGAGCCCGTCCCGACATCGGGGATCAGGTTGGCGACCGTGTTGTCGGCGAACTGGTCGTCCTGGCTGTCGAATCGAAGGTTTTCGGCATGCTCGCCGCCGCCGTACAACTCGCCGTAGCTGTTGATCTGAGCGACGCGGCCCGCGCATCGCGGTGAGTCGGTGTCGAGCGTGACCGAGTTGTCGGTGAACGTGTTGCCCGACTGGTTGAGGCGCGAAACCGGGGCCTCGACGTCGTCGAGGGACTGTTGGGCCGGGATGGCATAGGCATAGAGGCCGCCCCCGTAAGCGCTGTCGGACTGGCAAGACGGCACCTTGACCTCGTTGCCGTCGAATTCATTGCCGGTCACGGTGATCGTGCGCCCGAACTCGACACGAACCGTGGCGCCGCCTCCGTCATAGAGGCTCGCGTTGTCGAAGAACTTGTTGTTGCGCAACACGACATCCGTGGAGGTGGAGATGTAGGCGCCGCCGCCATTCGCCGCTCCCCGGTTGTTGCGAAAGAGCGAGTTCTCCACGGTCGTGGTTCCGGCGTTGACGCTTGTCTTGATGGCCAGACCTGCCCCCTGGCCGGTGGCCGAGTTGTCGATGAACTCGAGGTTGGTGAGGGTGGGCGCCGAGTTTCCTTGCACCTTCACTCCGGCGCCAGACCCCGAATACGAGCCGCCGGTGAACGTGAGGTTCTTGAGGGTGGAGGCGCCCACGTCGGTGAGCCGGAGTTGATGCCCGTCGGTGCCGTCGAACGTGGCCCGGCCTGTGCTCTGGATGGTGATCGGGTTGGTCGTGCGGGTGTACGTTGCCGCTGCACGTGAGGCCGTCGGCGATGTTGACGACGTCGACGTTTGCATTGTCGAGCGCGGGTTGGAGTTGGTCGCACGCAGTGACCTCGGCCGTGGTGGCGCCGGCCGGCGCGGCCATCGGCACGGCGACCAAAGCGCACCGGTCATCGCCACCATGGCGATCACGGCCCGCCAGCGCGTCGTTGGCTGCATTCGTTGGTCCATCGGGGGGTCCTTCGCTGTTAGGGTGCCCCGACCCTAACGGCGTTCGTCCGGCCGGCGTCCGGGTTGTCAGCGAGCGGGCCGAACCATGCGAGCAGCAACGGCGAGCTTCTGCCACGTCGGCACGGCGACCCGCTTGGAGAACACGTCGTAGTCGGCGGCCTCGATGTGCTCAAGGATCTTCGAGTACAGGCTGCGGGCGCCGGCGATGCAGCGGGCCGACGCGGGCGGCAGCATCGACACGCCCATGTCGGCAGACCGGTAGAGGTCGCGGGCCCGTTCGATCTCGAAGCGGAGGAGTTCGACCAACTCCGGGGTCGCCTTGCGTTCGGCGAGGGCCGACTCTGCGCCGAAGCGACGCACGTCCTCCTGGGGCAGATAGACGCGACCGAGATCGAGGTCTTCGTCGACGTCGCGAAGGAAGTTGGTGAGCTGGAAGGCGTTGCCGAGATCGCGGGCGTGGGGGAGGGCGGTCGCCATGTCGAAGGGCTCGAGGATCGGCAACATCATCTCGCCGATCACCGCCGCCGAGCCGTCCATGTAGACGAGCAGGTCTTCCCAGGTCTCATACGTTGAGACGGTCAAGTCCATGGCCATCGAGCGCAGGAACCGGTGGAAACACTCGGGGTCGATGGCGAACGCAGTCACCGTATGTACGACCGCCTTGAGCACCGGATCATCGGACGACCCGGCTTCCAGGTCGGCGAAGAAGCGATCGCCGAAATCGGTGAGGGCACGCTGGCGGTCGGCCACCGGCGCCGGCCCCATGTCGTCGACGATGTCGTCGGCGTAACGGCAGAACCCGTAGAGGGCATGCACGTGGTGCCGCTTGATCTTCGGGAGGAGATAGGTGGACCAGTAGTAGGTCGTGCCGTACCGCTTGTTGAGCTCGCGGCAGCGCTCGTAGGACTGCTCGAGGGTGGTCATGTTCGAGCCTCCGCTCGATCGGCGGCCAACCGGCCGGAAAGCAACACCATGGGAACCCCGACACCGGGCACGGTCGACGAACCGACGAAGACCAGGCCGGGCACTCGCCGATCGACGTTGTTGGGTCGGAACGGGCCCGTCTGGAAGAACCGGTGCGAGAGCCCGAACGGGGTCCCGCGCTCCATGCCCATCCGTTCCCAGTCGGTCGGGTCGTAGAACCGCTCGACCCGGATGTCGTCGACCGGGTACCCGTGTGACGCGACCCGCTCGACCATGGTGTCTCTCACCCAGGAGCGGTCGGCGACCCAGTCGATGCGCCCGTCGAGGTTGGGCGTGGGCTCGAGCACGTAGAGGGTCGAGCCTCCCGCCGGCGCCAGCGTCGGGTCGGAATGAGAGTGCGACGTGACGAGGATCGACGGGTCGGGCATGCGCGTGCCCCTCGACAGCAACGCCTCGAACGCCTCACGCCACTGGCCCCCGAAGTGGATGTTGTGGTGCGCGGCGTCCGGCGGGAGCGAGCCGTGCACGCCCGCCACCCACAACGCGCACGACGGCGAGTACTCGCCCCGTCGCGCCTTGCGGGGCATGGGCACGTCGGGCAGCAAGGTCCGGTAGGCGACGGGGAGGTCGGGGTTGGCGACGACGGCGTCGGCAAGGACCAACTCGCCGTCGGCCAGGCGGACGCCGCGGACCGCGCCGTGATCGCCGGGCCGGCGCACAATTCGCTCCACCTCGGCGCCGTAGCGAATGGTCGCCCCAGCCTGCTCGGCGGCGTCGGCAAGACCGCGGCCGACCGCGTTCATGCCGCCCTGCGGGAAGTACACGCCCTCGACCGTGTCCATGTAGGTGATCACTCCGTAGACGGCGAGCGCGTCGAACGGGGAGAGGCCCGCGTACATGGCCTGGAATGAGAAGAGCTTCTGCAGCCGCGGGTCGCGGAAGTAGTCGGCCACCACCGACGAGAGTTTGCGGAGCGCACCGCTGCGCACGAGGCCGACGAGCGGGCTGACCGGCCAGGCGAGGTCGAGTGGCGAGTCGAAGTTGCGGTCGATGAAGTTCGGCAACTCGAGGCGGTACAAGTCGGTCAGCCAGCGACAGAATCGGCCGAACGCCTCGGCATCACCCGGTCCGCACTTGGCCCGGATCTCCTCGGTCATCGCCGTCTCGCCGTGGCGCACGAGGATCTCGTCGCCGTCGGGAAACGTCGCCCGGTACATCGGGTCGACGGCCGTGAGCGACAGGTGGGCGTCGAGCGTCGTGCCCGCGGCCTGCGAACACGTCGGCGAGGATGCCGGTCATCGTCAACACCGTCGCTCCGATGTCGAGGGTGTACCCGCCCTCGCGGACCACGGCGACGCGGCCGCCGGGGTCGTCTCCTCGTTCGATGATCACGACCTCATGGCCTCGGCCGGCCAGGTGGCAGGCGGCCGACAGTCCGCCCAAGCCCGCTCCGATGACGACGACTCTCATCCCCGCCTCGGCAGCGTCGAACTCAGTGGTCGCGGCCGGCCACGAACCAGGCCAGTTCGACCAGGTGATCTCGGGCGTCGGCGGCCATCGACGCGCCGTCCAGTGAGGCCAAGGACTCCTCGACCAGACCATCGATCTTGGCCTCGACCTCGGCGACGGCCCCGGTGTCGACCATCGCTGCCTGGATGGCGACGATCTCGCCGTCGGTGAGGTCGGGCCGGCCGAAGCGGTGCTCGAGGAGGGAGGCGGCCTCGCCCTCGGCCCGCTCGCGAGCCAGCGCCACCAGCGCCGTCGGCTTGCCCTCGCGCAGGTCGTCACCCACGGGCTTGCCCAGCAGGTCTTCGTCGCCGAACGCGCCGAGGAGGTCGTCGCGCAACTGGAAGGCTTCGCCGAGCGGGAGTCCGTAGGCGGAGAGCGCCGGCGCCATCTCGTCGAGGCGACCGGCGAGGGCGGCGCCGAGATGCAGGGGCCGCTCGACGGTGTACTTGCCCGACTTGTAGACGCAGATGCGGTGGGCGGCTTCCTTGGTGCCCCCGCCCCGGACCGTCCCGATCAGGTCGAGGTACTGCCCGATGTTGACCTCGAGGCGAAGTTCGGTGAAGACGTCGATCGCCGCCCTTGGCGCCCCATTGAGCAAGAGGTCGGCGTAGACGAAGGCGAGGTCGCCGACGAGGATGGCGACGCCTTCACCGAAGCGGCGTCCCTCGCCCCGCCAGGCCGACGTCGCGTGGCGAGCCTCGAAGTTGATGTGGACGGCGTCGAGCCCGCGCCGGGTGATCGATCCGTCCATCACGTCGTCGTGGATGAGGGCGAAGGTGTGCAACAACTCGAGGGCGGCGCCGGCGTCGACGACGGACGCGTCGGAGGGGTCGCCCCCCGCGCCGACGAAGGCCCAGTGACAGAACGCGGGGCGAAGACGTTTGCCGCCGGCGAGCACCAGGTCGCGCAGAGATGAGAGGGGAGCAGCGAGGTCGGCGTCGACCGCGCTCCAGCGTTCGATCTCGGCCTGGAGCAGCAGATCGATGCGATCGGCGACGCGGGCCGCGATCGTCATGAGGCTCTCCGGGGCGGCGGCAGCCGCCGGGCGAACTCGCACGCCCTCGTCCCTTCCGTTGGTCAACGCGGTTCGAGCGTAGGTCGGATGAGGCCCAATGCCCGCTGGGACCTCATTCGGAGCCGACTGCCGGGCCGGATTAGCTTTCCGCCGATGTCGCCCGACGACGAGAGCATGCCGAGGAAGGTCGGCCGACGCGCCGTCCGCGACGCGCGCAAGCGTTTGCTGCAGAGGGCCATGGATTCGGTGAGCGATCGTGACCGCGAGATCCTCGCCCGACTCACCGAACCGGGCCCCAACGGCCGGGCCGCACAGTTGGCCGCCGTCGAGCAGATGCTCGAGCGTGCGGTCGAGCGTCACCCGTCGCTGCTCGGGGCGGTGGGATTGTCGGCCATCCAGGCCCTGTCGGGCGCGGCCGAGGAGGTGTCCGAAGGCGCCAACCTGGGCCTTCCGACCTCGCTGACGGTGGTGTTCACCGACCTCGAGGGCTTCACCGAGTGGACGGCGCGCGAGGGCGACGAGGCCGCCAGTCGTCTCTTGGCCGCACACCACGCCGCCGCCCGTCCGATCATCGCCGGGAGGGGCGGCCGGTTGGTCAAACGGCTGGGCGACGGCCTCCTGCTCACGTTCCCGCAACCCGAGGCGGCCGTGCTGGCCGGTCTCGAATTGCGCGACGCCCAGCCCGAACCCCTGCGCCTCAGGGCGGGTCTCCACTGCGGCTCGGTCGTCGTGAGCCGCGACGATGTGATCGGCCACGTCGTCAACCTCGCCGCTCGCGTCGCCGAGGCCGCCGAGGGCAGCGAAGTCCTCGCCACCAGCGCCGTCACCGCCCAGGTCGACCTGCCCACGATTGCGTTCGGCGAGACTCGGGCCGAGCGCTTCAAGGGGATCGACGAACCCATCACCATCTGCGCCGCCGACTGGACCTGACCCATCCCGTTTCCCGCGTTTGGGTGGCCGATCGGGTCGCCGCTGTGGCCACCGCAACGCCGTTCGACGACCGGAACGGCCACACCAACGCCCGCAGCCGCCCGCCGCTAGGTTGCCGGGCCATGAGTTCCCCCTCGTTCGACCTCACCGGAAAGGTCGCACTCGTGACCGGCGGCAACAGCGGCATCGGACTCGGCATGGCCTCGGCGCTGGCCGAGGCCGGCGCCGACGTCGCCATCTGGGGAACGAACGAGGCCAAGAACGCGGCGGCCAACGAGCGATTGGCGGCGTTCGGGACGAAGACGGTCGCGCTCACGTGCGATGTCGGCGACGAGGCCGAGGTCGACGCCGCGTTCGCGGCGACGCTGGAGGCGTTGGGGCGGGTCGACGCCTGCTTCGCCAACGCAGGAATCGGTGGCGGCGCTCCATCCTTCGAAGAGTTCACGCTCGAGAGTTGGCGCCGGGTGACGCGGGTCAACCTCGACGGCGTCTTCCTCACGTTCCGCGCCGCGGTCCGGCACATGAAGGAACGGGGCGACGGCGGTTCCCTGGCCGTCACGTCGTCGCTTTCGGCCATCGAGGGCGCGGCCAAGAACCAGGCGTATGCCTCGACCAAGGGCGGTGTCATCTCGATGATGAAGGGGCTGGCCGTCGAGTTGGCTCGCTACCAGATCCGGGCCAACGCCATCGTCCCGGGCTGGATCGAGACCGCCATGACCGCACCCGCATTCGGGTGGGACAAGTTCGCCAGCAACGTGATGCCCCGCATCCCGCAGCGTCGGTGGGGCCAACCCGAGGACTTCGGCGGGATCGCCGTCTACCTCGCCAGCGAGGCATCGAAGTACCACACCGGCGATTCCTTCGTCATCGACGGGGGCTACGCGACCTTCTGACCTCGCGTTGGTGTGGCCGATCCGGTCGTGCCAACGCGTTGGTGTGGCCGAAAGGGCGGCCGGAACGGCCACACCAACGGGGTTGGACGACCACGTCGGCCACCTCAACGGGATGGGTTAGGGTGCAACTATGGGGTTGCGCGTGGTGGTGTTGGGTGGCACTCGGTTCATCGGACGGGCCATCGTCGACGAACTCGTCGGAGCCGGTCACGAGGTCACGGTCGTGCACCGGGGCAAGACCGAGGCCGAGGGCCTCGCCGACGTGCCCCACCTGCACGCCGACCGCCTCGACCTCGGGCCTGTCGCCGGCGAACTCGCTGCTCTCGATCCCGAGGTGGTGCTCGACTGCGCCGCCTTCGGAGCCACCGATGCCGACGCCGTGCTCGCCGCCTTTGCGTCGCCCGACGTGCGACTCGTCGTGCTCTCGAGCATGGACACCTACCGGGCCTATGGCGCCGTGCATGCGGGGACGGCCAGCGATGCCGTCCCCCTCGACGAGACCTCGCCGGTCCGCCCCGAGCGCTATCCCTATCGGGGACAGATGCCGGGGATGGACGACTACGAGAAACTCGAAGTCGAGGAGCGGTGGCTCGGACGAGGCGCGACCGTGTGCCGACTCCCGATGGTCACCGGGCCCCACGACTACCAGCGGCGCCAGGAGTTCGTGCTGCGCCGGGTGCGGGCCGGCCGCAAGGAGATCCCCACCGGAGCGGGCAACGGCCTGTTGACCCACGGCGACGTGGCCGACATCGCCGCCGGCGTCCGCCTCGTGATGGAGGCCGACCGTACGACGGTCGGCGGCGAGATCTTCAACTTCGGTGAGCGGCAGACGCCGCCGATGGTGCTGCGGGCCCGACAGATCCTTGCCGCGGCGGGAGCCGACGACGTGGAACTCGTCCCCGTGCCCGACGACGCGCTGCCGCCCGACCTCGGCCTCCTCGCCTCGATCGCGCAGCCCCTGCTTGTCTCCTCGGACAAGGCGAGGCGGATGCTCGGATGGTCCGACACCGACCAGTTGGCGTCGCTTCAGCGCACTGTCGAGTGGCACCTCGCCCACCCGCCGACCGGCGATCAGGCGGGCGACTTCTCGGCCGACGACGCTGCCCTCGAACGCCGGTCGAGCGCGGTGGCCAACCCGTAGCCACAGGCGAGGGTGGCGGCGCCGCCGGCGGCGTCGAGCCAGAAGTGGTTGGCCGTGACGATGATGGCGAACAGGGTGGCGAGGGGATAGGCGACGAGCAGTGCCTTGACCCACCGTCGATCCCGGGCCAGCGGCCAGAGGACGAACGCGCACCACGACGACCACCCGAAATGCATGCTCGGCATCGCCGCGTACTGGTTGGAGACCGCCTTCATCGTCCCCGAGTCGAACGACCACAGACCGCCGTAGCTGGCCAGCGTGTCGACGAAGCCGTAGCTGCCGGGGAGGAGGCGGGGCGGCATCAGGGGGTAGAAGGCGAAGCCGATCAGCGCCAGCGCGGTGGTGAAGGCCAGCGTGTTGCGCCACCACGCGTATCGGTCGGGGCGGCGCCGGAAACACCACACGAGGGCCCCGGCGGTGACCACGAAGTGGAAGCTCCCGTAGTAGATGTTCCAGACCCGGATGAACCATCGCCACCCGAGGAAGAGGTCTTGGATCGACTCCTCGTGATAGAGCCCGAGGAGTCGCTCGAAGCGGATGATCTGGCGGGCGTGGTCGAACGCCGTCTCGACCGATTCGGCCCCGGTGCCGGCGTTGCGGACGAGGCTGTAGACCACGTAGAAGCCGAGGATGTAGAGGATCTCTCGCCACCAGCGCAATCGTCCCCGCGCCGGGGCCCGCTCCACCTCGATCGCCACGTCGGCGACAGTACCTGCCGCGCCTACGTCAGACGGCGGCGGCGCGGGTTTCGGCCGGACGGCCGCCGACGGCAAAGGCGGGGGCGCCGAAGAGGCTGGCCACGAGGTTGATGCCGTAGACGAGCAGGCCGAGGGTGATGGCCTGATCGGCGCTGACGCCGAGCGGGTGGAGGAAGAGCACGAACGCTCCCTCGCGCACGCCGAGACCGCCGATGGTGGGCGCCGGGAGCACCTGCACGATGGCAACGGCGGGCATGAACGCGAGCACCGCCGTCCAACTCACCGGCAACCCGAGCGCCTTGGCCGACAAGAAGGCGGCGAGGACAACGGCCAACTGGTAGGCGAACCCGGCGATCAGCACTTCTACGGCCATACCGGGCGACTTGCGAAAACGGGCCAGACCGAGGTGGATGGCGTTGACGAATCGCAGCCAGCCCGACTGACTGGCCAGTCGCTGTCCGAGCCGTGGGCTCGACGCCCCCACGAGGATGACGCCAAGCAGTGTCAGCGTGATCAACGAGATGACCACGGCGAGGTGGGCGGCGTCGTCGACCGGCGGGCGGAGCAGGCCGGGGTTGATGGCGAGGGTGACGAGGCTGATGACGGGAAGCACGAGCCAGCCGGTGAGCCGTTCGAGCACGACCGAAGCGAACGAGCGGGGCGACTCGCCATTACCGGCGGCCAGCCGGCTCACTCGCAAGACGTCGCCCCCGATCGTGGTGGGCAAGAAGTTGGAGACGAACAGGCCAGCCATGTAGTGGCTCAGCAGCGGGCGGACGCGGGTGCGGACGTCGAGAGCGGCGAGCACGCGCTGCCAGCGCAGGGTGGCGAGGAGCACGCCGACAAGGGTGACGCCAACTGCCCCGAGGAGCCAGGCCAGGGTGCCGGGGTGAAGGAGCGGCTTGACGTAGCTCGCCGCCCGAGGCACCAAGGCGATGAGCATGGCCACGGACGCCACGACTCGCACCGCACCCCACACCTGTCGCCGCCGATCGGTCCGATGCGGCGGGAGTTGTTCTTCGAGCACGCGCGTCACCTCCCCGCTGCAGAGCGTACGCCTGCGGTGACGCTTCGGAGAACGAGACGTGTCGTTGGTCGAATGCTCAGGTTGACCGCAGGCGCCGTATCCGGCCCCACGCCGTGAGCCCGGTGCCGGCGACCAGCATCACCGCGAACGTCACCAGCATGTAGAACACCAGCTCGGTACGGGTCGCAGCCGGTTCGACGCCGAGACCAAGGGCCGAGTCCGAGGTGGCTCCGGTGAGATCGGCATTGAAGTCGGTGTCACCGAAGCCGCCGTTGTCGACCGTGGTGGCGGTGGCGCCGGCTGCCGGCGTCACGGCTCGGGCCGTCGACGTCTGGGCCGCGGGCGACGCGCTCGCCGGCCCCGGGGCGCTGCTCGTCGGTGTGCGGGTTGCGGCCTTGGGGAGGAGCACGGCGTTGTTGTTGGCCTGCTCTTGGGGGGTCGAGCCCTTTACCTCGGTGCGGACGGCGCCGACGGCGGCGGCGGCGTCGACCAGGCCGGCACCGTTGCGGGTCGGTTCGCCCATCGGGCGAGCGGTCTGGAGCATGCGCTGGACGACCTCGCTGACCTTTAGACCCTGGGCGAAGAGCAAAGCGGCGACACCCGAGGCGTGCGGGGCCGAGAACGACGTGCCGTTGACCTCTTGGTAGCCACCGTCTTCGAGGGCCCACGTCGTGTACACGGCGACCCCAGGAGCGCTAAGCCCCCACTTGGTGTCGGCGTTCTGGGCGAACGGAGCGGGTTGGGCATCGCGATCGTTGGCCGTGACATTGAGGAAGTCGACGTCGCTGGCGTATCCCGACCGGGGGTCGTTGGCCCGGGCGTTGCCCGACGACACCACGCACAACGAGCCGCGGAGGTAGGCCTCGCGGCACGGCGTCTCGATGAAGCCGACCCCGTTACCGAAGCCGAGCGTGCCGACCGAGAGGTTGATGACCTGGGCGCCCTGGTCGACGGCGAAGCGGATGCCGGCGGGCACGCTCGACAGCGACCCGAGTGACCCGCTCTTGGAGGGGAAGACCTTGACGGGGAGGATCTTGACGTCGGGGGCCACGCCAGCGATGCCGACGCCGTTGCCGGTAATGGCGCCGATGACGCCGGCCCCGCCCGTGCCGTGGCCGCGGACGACCTTGCCCTCGCCGTCCTTGAGGAGCGAGTCGTCGTCGGGGTTGTCGTCGCCGTCGGCCACGTCGGAGCCGGGACGGATGACGAGCTTGGCCTTGAGGTCGGGATGGTCGACATCGACCCCGGAGTCGACGACGGCGACGAGCACGCCCGAACCGGTCGACTGCGTCCACGCGTCGAGGGCGCCGATCTGTGTCGGCCCGTACTGCTTGGGGAAGTCGGGATCGTTGGGCGGGTCGGAGGCAAAAGCGGGTGCCACGCCGGCAAGGAGGAGACCGGTGGCCATGGCCGCCGCAACACGGCTACGGATGCGCATGCTCAGCCTTGGAGGGCGGTCGGGCGGCGACGACGCATGACGGCGGCGAAGATGGCCAGGAGGATCAAGGGCACCACGAGGAGCCAGAAGATGAGCATCGGCGCGCCGGGGTCTTTGGCTGCGGGCAACACGATGGCGGCCGCGTTCTCGGCGCTGAGCTGAGCCGGAGCGAGGGAGTTGTCGACGACGCTGCGGAACCCGGCGAAGTCGCTGTCACCGAGCACCGGCGCGGGCGCCAACAACGCCGCGCTCGTCGGCGCGGGCGGGTTGAAGTCGGAGAAGGCCGATCCCGAAGGGCCAGGATCGAAGGACCCCGCCGGCGCTGCGGGCGGGGCGGCGACCGGCTGGCCCGAGAAGTCGGTGGGCCGGTTGGTGCCGCCGCTGCGGTCGGCCAGCGCCGGATCGAGGGCCTCGAACGGCTCGTCGAAGAGCTCGTTGCTGAACTGGAGCGTGAACGTGTAGCCGAGCAGAGGCGCTCGAGTGCTCTCGATGGTGATCATGTAGTCCGAGAGCAACGGCTCGAAGGCGGCGATCTCGGGCACGTCGTAGGCGCCGCCTCCGCCGGCCACCGCCACGCGAGCGGGCTTGGCCCCGGTCATGTCCCACACGCCGATGTCGAGGTCGCCGGCGTTGATCGGCCGCAGGGCGACGGCGACGGCGCTGAGCGACGGCGTTGTCGGCGTCTCGAAATCGAGTCGCAGCGTGAGGAAGTTGAGGGCACCCTCACTCTTGTCGAGGTCGATGTGGAGCTTGTAGACGTCGCACCCGAGCGCGATATCGGGCTCGTCAGCGCAGTCCGAGGGCTTCGACGGGCCGTTTTCACCCACGGCCGTGGTGCCCATCGGCCGCGTGCTGACGATGACCTTGCGGTCGCCGGGCTTGAGGCTGATGGAGGCGCCCTCATCGGCCGCCGCCGGGCGCAGCACGCCGAAGAGCGTGCCGACCACGAGCACCGACGACAGCAGGCCGGCCACCACGAGGTGGCGGCGGCGGGGCCGGTCGAGGTTGGGGGTGTCGCTCATACGGGGTTCACCTTGTCCTGGGTTGAAATCGTGAGTCGGCGTGCCTTCATGGTGGCGTAAACCGGCCTATCTGGGGGACAACAGCGTGAGCGTCACGCCGCCGAAGCCGTTGCAGGGGTCGTTCTGTCGGTCGAAGAACTTGGTCATCTCGCCGTCGGGATACTGACCGACGAGATAGCGCTTGCCGCCTTCGGGCATGCGGTAGCAGCCGGGTTCGGTGCCGTTGGGGGGCGTGGCGTTGGGGTCCCAGTACATCGGCACCATGTCCTTGACGCAGCTGTAGTCGCCCTCGTCGTAGAAGCAGGCCGGGATGGTCGGGTCCTTGCTGGGGATCTTGGGGATGGCGTGGAAGCCACGGTCGACCGAGGTGGGGCCGAGGCGGGGACCGGCGGCCTGGATGCCGATGAAGAGTTGGCGCAGGTTCTTGTAGAGCGAACAGGCTCGGCCTCGGATGTCTCGATCGGGAGCCTGCGGGTCGGCGTCCTTGTAGGCCGTGAAGCACGCGGCCTGCTCGGCGTCGATCTCCTTGACCTGGTACGAGACGGTCACGTTGTGCGACCACGCTTCGTCGTTCTGGTAATTGCCAGGACCGAAGCCGTCGAGCGACCCGTCACCGACGGTGATCCACTCGGGGAAGTATCTGGCGTTGGCGGCTTCGTTCGACAGCTTGGATTCGACGCACCCGGGCCAGAGGATCGTGGTGATCCCCTGGCTGGCGAAGCGGGCAATGCCCTCTCGGGCGTAGCCGGCGGCGGCGCCACCACCTCCCGTGCCGTTGTTGGCCGCCAGGCAGCCCTCGGGGAAGGTGACGGAGTCCTCGATGGTGATGCCGCAGGCCTCGACGCCCTCCTTGACCAGGTCCTTGAGGTCGCGGAACGAGCCCTGGTTGGGGTCGGTGGTGTAGACGAGGCCGTACTTCCGGGGCTTGCCCAAGAAGTCGGGTCCGCTGAACGTCGCCGGGTAGGGCTTGATGTTCTTGCACACGTAGTCGACGTAGGCCTTGGCCTGTAGTTCGAGTGGGGGCGCGTAGCCCCAGATCAGCTTGGGAAAGGCGTTGAAGAAGTCCTGGCCGCGACCGATGAACGAGCCGAAGTTGAGGACACCGCGCTTGGTCATCGCCTCGAGGTAGGCGTCGTTGCTGGCCAGGCTGTCGCTGATGACGGCGAAGGGCTTGACGGTCGAGAAGTTGTCGGCGGCGTCGGCCCGCTTGGCCTCGGGGCCGCCGTTGATGCTGCTCCCGAAGTACACGTAGAAGTGGGCGAAGCGGCAGTAGGTCTGGTAGCGGTCGTTGAAGTAGGCCTGCCACCCTCGCAAGATCCGGGCGTAGACGTGCTCGTCAGGCTTCGGCGGCTGAAGGAGGTCGACGTAGACGTTTGACGGCCGGCTCTCGCTGCCCTTCGACGTGTTGACATCGGTGATGCCCGAGTCGAAGTAGTAGAGGATCTTGATCTCGTCGTTGGTCACGCCCTGATAGGTGGCGCCGCCGTTGTCGGCGCAGTTGAAGTCGGGGACACACGGCGGAGAGAGCGGGTCTTCGGTCTGCCGCGGAGGGTTGCCCACGCACCGCTTGGTCGAGGGCGTCTTGCCCTTGGCGGCGGCGGCCGGTGGGGGAGGCGGGAGCTCGCCGGCCTGCTCGGGGGGTTGGCCCGCGCCCGCTCCGTCGCCACCCTGAGCGCCGCCGGCCTCGAGGTTGCTGGACGATCCGAGGCCGAATTGCTCGAAGTTGCCGGCGGGCGGATCGGGCACGTCGTCGTCTGAGGGCGGCACGGGCGCGTACTCGAGGGTGGTGGTCGGATTCGTCTGGGGCAGGTTGAGGGCCGAGGGAAGGGCGGCGACGATCAAGGCCACGGACAGGAGCAGAAGGACCACGGGGGGGTACTTCCGCCCCCAGTCACCTCGGCGCGATGTCGGCTGCGGGAGCGCAACCGTGGCCATGTGGTCTCCCTTCGGTGGGGTGGTCGGGGGGCGTGAAGGATCCAAACGCCCAAACGGCGCTCGACGGTGCAGGGTTTCGACAACCCTCCCGCAGTTTCCTCCGAAACGCCCTGCAATTCCACGCGGGGCCCCTTCGCCACGCTTGGTGGTCAGGCACTCGACACGCAGACGTCACACACCAGGGAGGAATCGGCGGGGCGTAGGTGGAATGACTAGGTGCGCCCTTGGCCCCGGACGGCAACGGGACCGGCGCTGATCTGGCACCCTAACGGGCCAGAGGATTTCGCACGCCCCCCCGAGAAGGACGAACACCGTGGCCACGACCCGCAGCCGTACCTCCCGCTCCCGCCGTGACGACAGCGGCATGTCGGCACAGGAGTTCAAGAGGAACTTCGACCTGATGGCCGAAAACATCGAGTCGGTGATCAAGGGCAAGTCCGATGTCGTTCGCCTCGCACTCGTGGCCATCATGTGTGAGGGGCACGTGCTCTTCGAGGACCTGCCCGGCACCGGCAAGTCGATGCTCGCTCGGGCCATCGCCCAGTCGATGAACGCCAAAGACAGTCGGGTGCAGTGCACCCCCGACATGCTCCCGGGCGACATCACCGGTTCGTCGATCCTCGACCAGAAGAAGGGCGAGTTCGAGTTCCGCCCCGGTCCCGTGTTCGCCAACATCCTCCTGGCCGACGAGATCAACCGGGCCACCCCCAAGACCCAGTCGTCGCTGCTCGAGGCCATGGCCGAGCGCCGAGTGTCGGCCGACGGCACCACCTACGACCTCCCCCGCCCCTTCTTCGTGCTTGCCACGCAGAACCCCGTCGAGCAAGCCGGCACGTTCCCCCTGCCCGAGGCGCAGCTCGACCGGTTCCTCTTCAAGCTCTCGATGGGCTACATGAGCCGCGAGTCCGAGCTCGAGGTCATGTTCGACAACTCGATCAACCTCTCGATCGACGACCTCGGTCCGGTCATCGAGCCCGAGACGGTGACGGCGATGATCCGCTACGCGTCGACCATCGAGGTGTCGAACGAGGTCGGTCTCTACATCGTCGACCTTGTCCACGCCACCCGCAGCGACCCGGCCGTCGCCGTCGGCGGCAGCCCTCGCGCCTCGATCGCCCTCCTCAAGGCCAGCCGGGTGCTGGCAGCTAGCGACGGTCGCGAGTTCGTCTACCCCGACGACGTCCGGGCCGTGATGCCGTCGGTCTTGGCCCACCGAGTCATCCTCAATCCCGACGCGCTCCTCCGGGGCGAGTCGGACAAGGCCGTGCTCGAGCGTGTCGCCGCGCAGGTGAAGCCGCCCGTGTCGGCCCACGGTCGCGGGGAGTAGACGCCGCGTGACCGCTCCGCGGGTGCCGGCCAAACGCGCGGGCGCACCTTCGTTCCCCGTCCGATCCGGGAACGCCTCGACCGATTCAGTGACGCGGCCGGCCCCAAAGCCGTCGCGCGCCCGCCTGGCGCGGTGGAGACGCACCCTCGGCATCACGCTCTACGGGGCGATCGCGTTCGTCGGCTTCATCGGGCTGTGGGTGATGGCCCGCGTCGTGGCCGGGAAGTCGATGTACGTGTTCGCGTACGGGCTCCTGCTCTTGCTCGTCCTGTCGTTCTTCATCTCGCCCAAACTCCGCCTGACCGGCGAGCGGGCGGGTTTGTTCCCCCGGGCCACGCAGGGCGACCGGCTCGAGGTGAATCTCAAGCTGGTGGCCAAGCGCCGGGCCAGCACGTTCATCCTCGAAGAACGGGTGCCCGACCGGCTGGGGAGCACCGTCAAGGTACCGATCACTCGGCTCCCGTCGGGCCAGGAGATCGAGCACTCCTATTCGATCCGCTGCACCCGGCGCGGGGTCTACCAGGTGGGCCCGTTGGTGGCCGTAGCCAGCGACCCGCTCGGCCTGCGCCGAGCGCGAGACGGTGGTGGCCGAACCGTTCGAACTGCTCGTCCACCCCAAGGTCGAGCTCGTCTCTGACCGGCCCCTCACCCGGGCGTTCGAAGACCCGCCGATGCGCCCGCCGGTGTCCAAGCCGTGGCCGTCCGGCCTCGAGTTCTACGGTATGCGCGAGTACGTGCCCGGTGACGACCTGCGCCGCATCGTGTGGCGGGCCTCGGCCCGCACCGGCAAGATCATGGTCCGCGAGGCCGAGCAGGGCATCACCGACCGCATCACGATCATTCTCGACACCGACCGCGGCAGCCACAGCCGCGATGGCGAGGGTCTGTCCGAGAGTTTCGAGATGGGCATCCGCGCCGCCGCCAGTCTCGGGGTGCGCCACCTGCGCGAGGGCTATCAGGTCAAGGTCGAGACCAACGCCGGCCCCCTCACCCGCACCCTCCAGGGCGCCGACAAGCAGTTGCTCCTCCTCGACGGTCTGGCCCGGCTCGACATGGGCCGCGAGCCCCTCGAGTCCGTCATCCGGCGTCTGCTCTCGACTGGACAACGCGACGCCCACAACATTCTGATCACGCCCGCGGCTCGGCGCCGCCGAAGCGGCCCGGCTCCAACTGCTGTTGAAGACCGGGGTGTCGATCCTCGTGGTGGCGTTGCTCTGGGACGAGGAGAACGCCGACACCGTTGGCATCGCCGCCTCGCTCGGCTGCAGCGCCGTGTCGGTGCGCCCGGGCCAGGACCTTGCCTCGGCGCTGTTCTCCGAGATCGGAGCCGGCGCCCGATGACGGCCACCAAAGACCCCCGCAGCGACCTCACCTCCCTCGAGTCCGACGTCCTCGAGAACCTTTCGGAGGAGAGCGGCCACGTCGAGGACGACATCGAGGCGGCGGCCAACGTCGAGGTCGTCGAAGAGATCGAGCAGCCGCTCCTGCGCACCGCCGTCGCCGTCGCGCTGCCCACGCTCGCCGCCGCCGTCCTCGTCGGTGGCATCTTCACCGGCTTCGGTGCCCGCGTCTACGCCGCCGTCGCCGGGCTGCTCGGGGTCGGTCTCGCCCTCGCCGTCAGCCGAATCCGCCGGGCTCTGCTGGCCAATGCCGCCATCGTGGGCGGCGTCTTTCTCATCGGTCTGCTCATGGTGTTGCCCAGCGGCTTCGAAAACATCACCTCACTGCGGGCCGTGGTGGCGCGGGCCATCAGCGACGGCAACGTCACCGCGGCCACCCGTTCCGTTCTCCCCGGATGGCAGGCCTTGCTCGGCTGGCTGCTCGGTGTCGTGGGCTTCGGCGCCACGTGGACGGCGACGACCCTGAAGAAGCCGGCTCTCGGTCTGCTCCTGCCCCTGCCGGTCGCCGCCATCGCCGCCATCTCCGTGCCCGACGAGGCCCAGATCCCGAGCGGCATCGTCGCCTTCGTGCTCTTCGTCGTCGGCCTCGGCCTGCTGTCGGCCGCTGCGCAGGCCGCCGGCGACGACGAGCAGCGTCCGCCCCTCGCCTACGAGTTGCGTCGAGCAGTGCGTTCGTTGCCCCTGATCGCCGCCGTGGTTGGACTGCTGATCTTCGGCTCGCAGAGCAACCTGCTCTTTCCTGAGACCCTCATCGACCCAGCGGAAACGCCCCAAAAGCCCAAGACCACGCCGATCTCCGAGGTGGAGGACCGACCCCTCTTCGACGTGAAATCCACCATCTCGGGCCCGTGGCGCATCGGCAACCTCGACGTGTACGACGGCAAGGACTGGCGCTTGCCGCCGTTCAACGCCAGCAAGATCGACGACGTCCCCCGCAACGGCGTGGTCGACCCACAGCTGACGCCGGGTGTGCGGGCCGAGTACACGATCCGGGGCCTCAACGGCACCGTGCTCCCGGGGCTGCCCAACACCGTGGGCATCGTGGCCGAGGGCCCCCGGCTGGCCTTCGACGGCCGCTCGGGTGCGATCAGGCTGGCCAGGGGCAGATCAACCCCGGCCTCAAGTACACGGTGGCGGCGGCCAAGCTGCCGGCGGTCACCGACCTCCAGACGTCGACTGCGCCATTGCCCAGTGGGTTCGACTCCAAGACGTACCTGTCGATCCCGAATCCGCCGCCCGCCGTCGTCAGCCTGCTGTCGCAGGCCTCGACGCTGCCGTCGCAGTGGGACAAGTTCGACTTCCTCCGCAACAAGGTGCTCGACACGGTGGTGGCCACCGGCACGGGCGTCCCCGTCAGCGTCACACCCGAGCGGGTGCAGGACATGTTGGCCGGATCAAAGGAGGGCTCGCCGTTCGAGATCGTCGCCGCCCAGGCCATGCTCGCCCGCTGGGCCGGCGTGCCCTCCCGCATCGGCTACGGCTTCGACGGCGGCGAGTTGATCGACGACGTGCTCCAGATTCGGCCCAAGCACGGCGCCACCTTCGTCGAGGTCTACTTCCCCGGCTACAAGTGGCTGCCGGTCATCGGCATGCCCCGCCAGGCCAAACCGACCGTGGGCTCGGATCCGGGCACGCAGAAGGTCGACCCCAACGTGTTGCCCAGCGACGAAGTGGCCGTCGAGCTCTTCCTGCCGATCGTCACCCAGCCCGACAGCATCCTGGCCGCGCAGATCCTGCGGACGCTGTTGATCGCCACGCCGATCGCATTGGTGCTGTTGTTGATCTACGTGATGGAGCCCGGCGCTGCGGAAGTTCCGGCGCCGGTCGCGGCGACGCGACGTCGCGTTGGAGCTGGGGCCGCGGGCGCGGGTGGCGCTGGCCTACAGCGAGTTCCGCGACTACGCCACCGACTTCGGGTTCTCGTATCCGTCGGACACGCCGCTCATGTTGCTCGAGCGGTTCCTGCCCGACGCCGAGCACACGGAGTTGGCCTGGCTCACCACCCGTGTGCTCTGGGGCGACCTCCAGCGCGAGGTCGATTCGTCGCACGCCATCGCCTCAGAGGAGCTTTCGCGCACTCTTCGCCGCCGCCTCGCCGCCGCGCAACCGGCGACGGTGCGTGCCGTAGCCTTTGTTTCGCGCCTCTCCCTCCGATCGCCGTACGCGCCCGACCTCAACGCGCAACTCGAGGGTGACGAGCCGACGGCGGGCGATCAACCGAAGTCCTCTTCCCGTCGATTCTCGAAGAAGAAGGGAGCGACCCGTGTCGCTGTCGCCCCGTCGTAGAACGCTCGCCCTCACCGCCGGACTCCTCGCGGTGAGCACCGCCGGCTGTGTGCAGCCCGGCCCGCCAGGCGTCGCCATCAACAAGCTTTCGGCCGACATCGTGTTCGGGGTCAAAGAGGTCGTGGCCACCCCGCAGGTCGCGCCGCCCAACCTGGCGTCGACCCCGGCTGCGGTCGTGATCCCCCAGATCGAACAGCAGACCCAGGATGAGGAGAAGGTCCTTCCGATCCCGAAGTCGTCGCCGCTCGTCCGGCCGTCGGTGGCCGCGACCAAGTCCGACTGTCCCGCCGCCGCCCTCACGGCGTTCCCGGCCAAGACGGCTGACGTGGTGATCCAGGGAACCCCGAAGGAAGGGCTCTACCGGTTCAAGCGCCATGTCGAGATCCGCGACCCCGACGGCGCCGTCCGCACCACCGACGGGTACGAGCAGCGGGCTGTCCGGCGTGTGGTGCCGAACCCGGCCAAGGCCTACGAGTTCAGCTACCAGGTGCTCCAGCCCAGCTACGTGTCGCCCACCTTCACGGTGACGTCGTTCCGGGTCAACTCCAACCCGACGGTCGTCACGACGGTCAACCGGCCGCCGCAGACGATCGGCACCGACCCGCTCACGACTCCGGGTGTCGACCAACAGATCACCCCGCCCCAGGACGAGCCCGGGATCTTCGTCGACTCGATCCGCACCGAGGATGCCAACGGCAAGGAGGTCTCGACCTTCGCCCCCGCCCCGCCGATCAAGTACCTCCCGCTCGACGAGGGCATCCTCCGCGCCGGTCAGACCTTCGACGAGGTCGGCATCAGCACCCGGTCGCTCGGCGTGCTCCGTCACACGGGCTCGGTGGTCCGCAAGGTCAGGGTCGACGCGTGCGGAGAGGTCGTGGAGGGATGGCAGGTCCAGGCGACGCAGACGTCGAGTGATTCTGCTTCCTCGCCCCGCTCGTACTTCTACAACATCGCCACCCAGTACGGCGGCCTCTTCATCGCCGAGAACAGCGTGCAGACGCTGGCCGACGGTACCGTCGTCACCATCGACCTGTCGCTCGCCGCCCTCGACCCCCAGCCCCTCCCGCAGGCGCTCCAGTAAATGGCCAGTCTCCCCGCCCCGCTCCAGAACCGGCGCGTCCGCGCTGCGTTGCTCTCCGGCGGTCTGTTCGGTCTCCTGTTGCTCTTCACGCAGGTGCTCCTGCCCGGTGACGCCGGTCCGGCGCGGGGCACGCCTTTCGCCATCCTCTTCACGGGGATCGTCAACGGCATGGCCCTCTCGCTCACGGCGGCGGGCATCGTCGTCGTGTACCGCACGATCCGCATCATCAACTTCGCCCAGGCCGCGCTCGGGGTCTTCGGCGCCTACTTCTGCTTCGAGCTCGTTCGCTGGACGGCGGTGCCCTTTCCGTTGGCGCTGATCGCCGGCATCGCCCTCGGCGCGCTGGTCGGCGTGGCCTTCGACCTCATCTTCGGCCGTCGGTTCTTCAACGCTCCCGCATCGTCTTCACGGTGTTGACCATCACGGCAACCACGGTGGCCGCCATCACCATCGGCACGCTCGCCGCCCGCCTCCGATTTCCCCAACACCTCCGAACGATCCATCGAAGACATCTTCGGGACCCGCTCGCTCCGACCGTTCCTTCCCTTCGCCGGTTTCGAGTTCCGCGTCGGCGGGCTGCGCATCGACTTCGGGTTCCCCGAGGTCTTCACCATCGAGTTGGCCATCATCGCCCTCGTCCTCGTCGGGCTGTTCTTCCGCTACACCAAGGTCGGCGTGGCCGTCCGTGCCCTGTCGGAGAACGCCGACCGCGCCGCCCTCCTCGGCATCAGCGTGGGTACGGTCTCGACCGTCATCTGGGCGCTGTCGGGCGCCCTGTCGGCCACCGGGGGCATCATGCTCGGCACGCTCACTGTGCCCGGCGCCGTCATCGGTCTCGGCAGCTCTGCGCTGTCCTTGTTCGGTCCGCTGGCCGCGGCGGTGATCGCGCGGATGCGGAGCATCCCGGTGGCCGCTGCCGCCATGGTCTGGTTGGCCGTGCTGGCCACGGCGTTCCAGTACAGCTACCCCGACCTCGCCGGACTGGTCACCGCGCTGTATCTCGCCGTCATCACCGTCGGCCTGTTGGTCCAGCGCGGCGCGGCGGCCGGTCCGAGGAGTCGGGTGGCGTGTCCTGGGAGGCGGTCGAGGAGACACGGCCCACTCCCAAAGAACTGGCCGGTGTCCCGACCGTGCGCTTCGGGCGCATCGGTCTCATCGCCTTCGGCGTCGGGCTGGTGCTGATCTGGCCCTTCGTCGTGAGCCAGTACCTCGTCGAACTCGGGTCGGGCATCGCACTCCAGACGATCATCTTCCTGTCCCTGGTCGTGCTCACGGGTTGGGCGGGCCAGATCAGCCTGGCCCAGTACGGCTTCGCCGCCGTCGGCGGTGTCGTGGCCGCCGCGCTCACGGCGAAGGTGGGCGTGCCCTTCTGGTTCGCGGTGCCGATCGCCACCGCGTTCACGGGGCTGTTCGCGGCGGTGGTAGGCATCCCGGCATTGCGGATCAAGGGACTCTTCCTGGCCGTGCCGACACTGGCGCTCGCATTCACGATCCAGTTCGTGCTGTTCGAAGATCGCTACTTCGGATGGCTGTTGCCGAAGACCGGCGTCGACCGCCCCTCACTATTCCTGTTGGACTTCGAGGACAACCGCAGCATGTACTACCTCTGCGTTGCGTGCCTCGTGCTCGCCGTCTTCGTCGTCAGCAACCTCCGCCGATCGCGCTTCGGACGCATCCTCATCGCGCTTCGGGAGAACGAGGCCAACGTCCAGTCGTTCGGTGTCTCCGCCCTGCGCATGAAGATCGTCGCCTTCGCCGTGTCGGGAGCCATCGCCGGCTTCGCCGGCGCCGTCTTCGTGCACCAACAGCGCGGTATCTCGGCCGGGTCATTCGGCGGCCAGGCCAGCCTCGACGCCTTCGTGTTCACCGTCTTCGGCGGCATCGCCTCGCCGCTCGGCGCCATCCTCGGGTCGCTCTTCAGCCGGGTCCTCAACCAGTTCTCCGGCGGCAACGACGTGCTTGGGCTGTTGGTCGGGGCGCTGCAGAACGGCGGCGGAACGATGGTGTTGATGTTCATCGCGCCCGGCGGGTTGGTATCGCTGCTCGTGAAACTCCGCGACAGCGTGTTGCGGATCATCGCCCAGCGCCGCCAGATCGTCGTGCCCAGTCTCTTTGCCGACTACGACCCCGAGGCCCTCGAGCGGCGACTCGTGCCGCTGGGCGAGAACATCAGCGGGAGCGGACTCGCCGCGCTCGGCGCCGGGAGCACGTACCGGCTCGAATCCGAACTCTACGGAGAAGACGGGTTGTTGCACGGCGAATCGACCGCTACGCCGACGCCGGCATACGGCGCCATCGGCGCGGCCGCCGAGGCGTTCGCCGATGCCGGCGACTTGACCCAGGAGATCGCCGGTATCGACGCCCTACCCGGGGCCGGCCACCAAGGGTCGGGATCCGACCTCGACGATGACACCGTGACTCTCGCGGCCGCGGGTGGAAGGGCTGACCGATGAAGACCGCCGACGACCTCGGGTCGGAGCTGGCCACCACCGACGAGCGCTCGGCCCGCCCGGCCACCATTCCGGCGCCGGCGTTGCCGGCGCCGCCCCGGGGCGGCGGGGCTGCTCGCAAGATCGGCTCCTCGGCCAAGTCGGGTTTCTTCACCACCCTCGAGCAGGCCCGCAACTGGCGCGAACTCCGCCGCACGCCGTACGGCCTCACGCCTGTCGCCGTGCTGGCCGGGGTCGGATTCTTCCAGGCCCTCGAGTCGTCGGCCTTCGGCGTGGCCGGGCCCGACATCGCCCGCGACCTCGACATCAACCTCCGCGGGATCATCGGCATCAACCAGATGGTGGGTGTGATCACCACCTTCGTCGCCCTCTATGTGGCCTGGTACTTCGACCGCCGTCCCCGCGCCAAGTGGGTCGGCATCGGCACGATCATCTCGGGCATCGCCGGCGTGAGTCAGGCCAAAGCCGTGAACTTCGGTACGGTCACCGCGCCCCGCGTCGTCGACAATGTCTCGGAGTTGGCCAGCGGCGTCCCGATCTTCTCCCTCCTGGCCGACTACTACCCGCCCGAGGCCCGTGGGCGAGCCTTCGCCCTCCGGGGGCTGTCGCGGTCGTTCAGCACATTGTTCGCGGGCATCACGGCCGGCGTCGCCGTCGAGTACCTCGGATGGCGGGTGAGCGGGTTCATGTTCGCCGTCCCCGTCATCATCATGGGCATCGTCGCCCTGGTGAAGCTGCGGGAGCCGGTGCGAGGATATTTCGAGCGTCAGGCCCTGGGACTGTCGGAGGAGCACGCGGCCCAGGCCGAAGAGCCGGTGTCGCTGGGCGAGGGTTTTCGGCGCGTGTTCGCCGTGCGGACCCTGCGCCGGTCGATCATCGCTGACGTGTGGACCAACGCCGGCTTCTCCATCTTCAGCCTGCTTTACCCGTTTTTCCTCGCCGATGAGTACGGCCTCGGCGCCCTCGAGCGGACGTTGGTCTTCACGCCGGCGCTGGTGTTCTCGCTCCTCGGCTACTACGTGGCCGGCGGCCTCATCGACTATTTCAGCATCAGGAAGCCAGGCAACGTCCTGCTCGTTTCCGCACTCTTTGGCGTCGTCCAAGCCTTTGGTCTGCTGCTCCTGGCCGTGAAGCCGCCGATCTGGCTCGCCATCGGCTTCCTCTGCATCTACTACCTCGGGAGCGCACTCACCGGTCCAACCGTCGGTGCGATCACCAGCCAAGTCATCCCGCCGTCGGTGCGCAGCCTCGGTGGTTCCATCAGCGGACTCACCGACCTGCCCGGCCTGATCTTCTTCCTGCCGCTCGCCGGTTCGCTGCAAGCCACGTTCGGCTACGAGGTGGCATTGTCGGTGGCGGTGCCCTTCATCATCGTCGGGGCGTTGATCAACGCGTCGGCGGCACCGTTCTTCGACATCGACCGACGCAACGCAATCATCGCGTCGGCCGCCGACCAAGAAGCTCGCCAGGCCAAGGCCGAGGGCCGAGCCAAGCTGCTTGTCGCCCGCGACATCGACGTCGAGTACAACGGCGTGCAGGTGCTCTTCGGCGTCGACCTTGAGGTCGACGAGGGCGACATCATCGCCCTGCTCGGCACCAACGGTGCCGGCAAGTCGACGCTCCTGCGGGCCATCAGCGCCACGCAAGAGGCGTCGAACGGCGCCATCCTCTACGACGGCCGCGACATCACCCACATGCCGCCGCACGAGATCGCCGCCCGGGGCATCGTGCACATGCCCGGCGGACGCGGCGTGTTCCCGGGCTTGACCGTGCGGGAGAACCTGTTGCTCGGCAACTGGCTCACCGAGAGCGAGGACGAGGTCCGGACCCGCCTGACCGAGGTCTACGAGATCTTCCCCATCCTCAGCGAGCGTGGCACGTCGCTGGCCGCCGAACTTTCGGGTGGCGAGCAGCAACAGCTGTCGTTGGCCCAAGCCTTCTTGTGCAAGCCCAAGTTGCTCATGATCGACGAGCTGTCGCTCGGTTTGTCCCCCGCTGTCGTCGGCCAACTGCTCGAGATCGTGCGAGAGATCCACCGTCGAGGCGTGACGATCATCGTCGTGGAGCAGTCGGTCAATGTCGCGCTGTCACTGGCCGACAAGGCCGTGTTCATGGAGAAGGGCGAGGTTCGCTTCGTCGGCCGCACCGAGGAGCTGCTCAGCCGGCCCGACATCCTTCGCTCGGTGTACGTCAAGGGCAGCGGTGCCATCGGCTCGGGCGATAGCCAGGGCGTCGGATCGATCACGAGGGCCGACGAGCGTCGGGCCGGCGAGATCGAGACGGCGCGGGCCATTCTCGAGGTCGACGCGGTCACCAAGCGCTTCGGCGGCATCACCGCCATCAACGACCTGTCGTTCGAACTCCGCGAAGGCGAGATCCTCGGCATCATCGGCCCCAACGGTTCGGGCAAGACGACCCTGTTCGACATCATCAGCGGGTATCAGCAACCCGACCTCGGCCGCGTCCGCTTCGACGGGGTCGACATCACCGACACCCTGCCCGAAGCGAGGGCTCGCCAGAAGCTGATCCGACGCTTCCAAGACGCACGGATGTTCGGCTCGCTCACCGTCTACGAGACCGTGCTCGTGGCCCTCGAGCAGCGTCTCGAGATGAAGAGCACGTTCTTGTCGGCCTTCGGTGCTCCCCAGGCCCGACGGGCCGAGCGACGGGTTCGGCTGCGGGCCGACAAGTTGGTCGAACTGCTCGAGCTCGACGCCTTCCGGGACAAGTTCGTGCGAGAGCTCTCGACCGGTCTGCGCCGCATCGTCGACCTCGCCTGCGTGTTGGCCGCCGAGCCCCGGGTCCTTCTCCTCGACGAGCCGTCGTCTGGCATCGCCCAGGCCGAGGCCGAGAGCCTCGGTCCCCTGCTGCAAGCGGGTGCGCTTCGAGACCGGCTGCTCGATGTTGCTCATCGAGCACGACATGCCCCTCATCACTGCCGTGTCCGACGAACTGCTGGCCCTCGACCAGGGCACCTTCGTCGTGCGGGGTTCGGCCGACACCGTGCTCAACAATCAGATGGTCATCGAGGCCTATCTCGGTGGCTCCGAAGAAGCGATCAACCGCTCAGGAACCAGGAAGTGACTCCCCCCATGCGCCGCACCCTCCGCCTCGCTGGTATCGCCCTCGTGCTCACCGCCGTCCTCATCGGAGGCGCTTGCGGCAAGGACACCAAGGTCGGCAGCGATGACCTGACCAACTTCCAGAGCGAGGGAGGCCCCGGCGCGCTCGGAGGGGCTACCACAACCGAGGCGCCGGCCGCGGTCGAGACCACCGCCGCTCCGGCGGCGGCGCCGACGACCGCGCCCAAGGCCGCCCCCACCACGACGGCAAAGCCGGCCCCCACGACGACCGCGGCTGCGCCGCCGACGACGGCACCGGTGAGCATCGTGGTCAAGATCCAGGGAGATGCACAGGGCAACGCCTTCGAGCCCTCCAACTCCCGGGTGTTCTCGGGGTCGATCATCCGCTTCCAGAACGTCGACGGCGCCGCCCACCAGATCCGGGCCCGCAACGGTGAGTTCCAGTCGCCGAGCTTGGCCCCGAACGCAACCTGGGACTACAAGGTCACCCTCGGCCCGGGCACGTACGAGTACACCGATGCCACCCGCCCCTATGCCGTGGGCTACATCGAGGTCGTGGCCCGGTGATCTCGACGCTGCGACGAGCGACCGGGTTGGCCCTGGTCGCGCTCTTCCTCGCGGGTGCCGCCTGCGGCAACGACCGAGTCGCGGGCACGGCGGGCGACAAGATCGAACAGCTCCCGGCTGACTACGTGCCCAGCGAACTGCTCGGGTTGCCGGTCACCAGAGAAGACATGACCGACACCGTGTCGCGGAGCCAAGACGCGTTCATCGACGCCGTGGGCCTCTACAGCATGCGGCGTGACGACCTCCTGCAGGCGACCCTCCAGGTCAACAAGTTCCGCTCCAACGCCCCGATGGACAAGGCCGGATTCCGCACGTCTCTGGTCAACCAGATCGGGGGCTCACGCGTGCAGTCGTTCCGGATGGGGGACTCGACCGTCTATCGCACCACCGGCCGCAAGCAGGTGATTTCGTTGTGGTTCAAGGGTGACGTGCTGTTCGTGCTCTCGGTGCGCGACACCTTCGAGACCCCCCGGACACTGCTGCGTCAAGCCCTGGAGATCGAGCCGTCGTGACCGCTCGCCCCCGATTTCTCCGAACGTGTGTGGCCGCGCTGGCGGCGACGTCGATCTTGGCCACCAGCGCGTGTGCTGAGCGCGACACGACCGAAGAAAAGGCTCTGTCGTTCATCGACAAGACGGCCGATCTCTCCAACCGCTACGTCTACGCCGAGCAGGTATCGGGCCAGAAGATCGTCGTTCGTGGGTTGGTCGAGGACGACTTCCGCTTCAAGGCTCGTCTCAGCGTCAACGACGTCGACGTCCTCGACGAGGTCGTCAACGACGACGCACTCGCCGTGCGCTTCATCGACACCAGCGCCCTGCCGCAGTTCCTCGACACGAGCGCCTCGTCCGGCCAATCACCACTCGAGATCCTCGGCCAGCGTCGTTGGGTGCTCGACAAGTCCGGGGCCCCGCCGGTCGGGTTGAGCGCCGTCGACCGCAAGTACGCCGGTATCGACCCGGTCATCGACTCGCTCGCCGTCTTCACCTACGCCCGACAGGCGATCACCGAGGGCGATGGCGTGATCAAGTACAACCCCGAGTCGATCGACTACCGCCCGCTCGAGGACCCGTTCCCCACCCCCCAGGACAAGTCGGGCATCGAACGCTATGACGTCAAGGCCCCCTTGTTCCCCAAGCCCGACGCCGTCGCCCAGAGCGGAAACAGTGAAGCCGCCTTCGCCGACGTCGCGCAGTTCCGCAAGCTCTCCGTCTACGTCAAGGACGGACGGGTCATCCAGATCCGCGAACGGATCTCGGCCGAAGGCAAGGTGCTCGAGAAGTTCACCGAGTACATGAAGGCGTTCACGGCCCAGTCGGGTGGAGGTGCGGCCAAACAAGTCGACCAGATCCTGACTCGGTTCGAGGGCAACGACCGAACCGTCCTGTTGCTGCAGGTGTACAACGCCCTGCTCGAGCGGGCCGGTCGCACCCCCATCCGCTTCCGTTCGCTCACCTACGAGCTGCGCGACCTCGGGGCCCGGGTCGAGGTCGGTCTGCCCACCGATGTCGCCGCCGGCGACCTCAGCAACTTCGGTGTCAACGCGCTGACCTCGACCGACGAGGCGGCCGCCACCGACACCACCGGCGCGGCCGCGACCGCAGCGCCGTGATCCGGCGCGGCCTACTCGCCGCGCTGATCCTCGGCTCCGCTCTCGTATTGGGCGGTTGCCGGTCGGCCCCGGCGGACCCGACGGCCGACATCGCCCTCGATGGAAGCCCGCGAGAGCCCGACGGCGAGGGGATCGTGGAGAAGGTGTCGCTCGAAGAGATCACGATCGACGGCCAGACGTTCGGCTTGTCCCGCAATCTCCTGGCCTTCAACACCTACACCCTCGAGGCGCTTCCGGTGCTCAGCACCCAGGGGAGCTACGTCCAGATCGGCGTCAAATCCGACAAGGTCGTGTGGCTGGCGCAAGTGGCTCGGGTGCTCACTGCCGACGGCGAGCCGCAGGCCTTCTACCGAGGGACGCTGGTGGCCAAGGAAGATCGGATGCTGACCTTCCAGGACGGCACCGTCCTGCAGGCTTCGAAGGATCTCCCGATTCCCGCAGTCGGTTCGATCGTCGTGGCCGACCTCGATGTCAGGGCCCGGGTCGTCAAGGGGTTTTCGCCGGCGTGAGCGACACGAGCGCGGCGCCCGACGCGCGCGGGAGCCGTCAGCGCCGCGTCCCCTGGCTGTGGGTCGCGGCCGTCGTGGCGGTGGTCGCTGCTGGCGTCATCGGGGTAGCCGCGCAGCGCCAAGGGTCGGCGGCGGTGACCAGCGTGATCGAGGACCGAGCCGGCGACGTCGTCGGCCCCGTTGCCGCCGAGGTGACCCCGCTGCTCGACCTTCGGCAGGTGTCGCTCGTTCGCCGGGGCGGCGTGCTGACGCTGACCTACGAGATGCAACACTCGCTCCCCCGGACCGAACTCCGAGACGAGCCAGTCGTGTTCTCGGGGCAGTTCCGGTCGGGCAACGTGACCTATGAGCTCCGGGCCTACGTCGGCGCCGACCGCGCCCAGGCCACGGTGACCGACACGGCCGCCCTCCACCGCCCCTACAACCTGCCGACCCCGAAGATCGCTGGACCGACGATCGAAGTCGAGATCCCGAAGGCGGCGGTGCCCGAACTGGCCGACGTGTTCTCATGGGGGGCGGCAGCCAGAATCAAGGGGTCCGAGGACGTGGCCCCGAGTGACCGCACATCGTTGTTCCCCCCGATCGCCAAGCAGGAGTGAAGCCCTCCGATGACGAAGATCTACGGGTGTCGACTGTGACCCGATCCACGACCGGTTGGTTCAGGCTGCCAGCCGTGCTCGCCGCTGCGCTCGCGGTGGCGCTAGCCAGCGGGGTGGTGGCCCCGGCAGGCGCGTCCGAGCCCAAGTCGCACACGATCAAGGTCACCAAAGAGCCAGGTGTCCGCACCTACACGTGGACCGGCGTCGTGGGTCCCGCGCCGACGGGTGCGGTCGGCGCCGCCACCGATCCGTGCACCGGCGATCCTGATATCGAGGACCAGCACGCCATCAAACTCGACCTCGGTTCGCGGGTGTACAAGTCCGTGATCGTGACCTTCGACTTCCAGATCAACTGGAGCGATTCGGGCCAGGACCTCGCTCTCTCCGTGACCGGTCCGACCGGCACCGTCGGTACGAGCGACGGCGGCGACCCCACGGAGAGCGTGAGCGGAATCAACCTCGACGAGGGTACCTACAGCGTGAACGCGTGCGCGTTCGCGGCGGTGGGCGACACCGACTACAACGGCGTGCTCAAGGTCACGACCAAGGAGCGCCCGGCGCCCAAGGCGACCACGACGACGGCGAAGCCGCCGGCCTCTGGCTCGGGCGACAGCGGATCTGGTTCGGCTCCCTCGGGCACCGCGGTGACCCCGAGCCCGACGACACCCCCTGCATCGCCGTCGTCTCCGTCCCGGGCGACGCCGTTCAACTCGCCTGCCTTCGGCGGGTCGTTCTCCACCGTTCCGGCGGCGCAGCCTCTCGTGGCTTCCGACCCGGTGGCGGCGGCCCCACCCGCCTTCCTCTCCTCTGGCCTCGACCCCGTCGAGGCGGCTGCCGCGCCGCCGCCTGCTGCCCTCCGCACCAAGGACACGCCCGGGATCCCGCTGGCCCTGGTTCTCGGTTCCTCGGCCCTCGGGCTCGTGGGTCTGGTGGCCGCGCTGCTGCTGCGCCGCCGGCGGGGCCTCGATCAGACCCCGGGGGGCTCGGCGGTCGTTCCCGTCATCTGATCAGCGAGCCCGCTCCAAGAACTCTCCCCGCTGCACGACGACACGAGTGACGCGTCCTGCCGCCACCAACCCGGCGGCATCGCTCACCGACACGGTGAACACCAGTCGCCGCCCTTCGATCTTTTCGAGCACGGCCTCGGCTCGCACCGTCGTGCCGATCCGCACCGGGGCCACGTGATCCAGCTGGGCCCGCATGCCGACTGTCGTCTCCCCTTCGGCGAGCGACCCGGCGATGGCCAGGCAGCACACTTCCTCGCACAGGGCAAGGATGCGGGGGGTGGCCAGCACCTCCACATCGCCCGATCGCATCCTGATAGCAGTGTCGGCCGGCGTGACCTGGAGCGCGAGGGCGGCCGAGGACCCGGGTTCGGGGGGCATGGACCGACGCTATCGGCGCCGGGCCGCCGGCCGGAATTTCGCCCCAGGATGACCCGGGAGCCAGGAACCTCGATCAGGCGGGTCGAATATCGTGACCAACGATGGGCGGCCGAACGGCCTCCCGACGAGGAGGCCCAGGGTGATCGAAGAAACGGTCTTGTCCCGCGTGCTGCAGACGGCGCTGAAGACAGGCGGTGACTTCGCCGAGATCTTCGCCGAGGATCGGCGGACCTCCAACGCCGTGCTCGACGACGGCAAGGTCGAGGAACTCACCTCGGGACGCGATCGTGGGGCCGGCATTCGGGTGGTCGTGGGAGAGACGACCGGCTTCGCCCACACCGCCGACCTCTCGGAGAACGGCCTGCGAAGCGCGGCCGAGGCCGCCGCGGCCGCCGCTCGCAGCGGCGGGGGCGGCACCAAGGTGGTCGACCTCACCCGGCGGAGTGCTCCGCGTTGGAACGAGATCCGGGTTGCGCCCGAGGACGTGGCCAAGGCGACGAAAGTCGAGGTGCTGAAGCGGGCCGATGCCGCCGCCCGGGCCGCCAGCGGCGCCATCAAGCAGGTCAGTGCCCGATATGGCGATGCTCGCCGCCGCATCCTCGTGGCCAACAGTGACGGCCTCCTCGCCGGCGACGACCAGGTGCGAACGCTCTTCGCCGTGACGGCGGTCGCCACCGGCGACACGGGCATGCAAACCGGGTACGAGTCGACGGGTTTCACGCTCGGCTACGAGTTGATCGAGGACCTCGACATCGACGCCTTCGCCGGAGTCGCGGCGCAGCGGGCGTTGACCAAGCTGCGGGCCAGGCCGGCGCCGTCGGGATCAATCCCTGTCGTCATCAATCACGGCAGCGGGGGCGTGATGTTCCACGAAGCCTGTGGCCACGGTCTCGAGGCCGATCTCGTGGGCAAGGACGCCAGCGTCTATCGCAACCGCGTCGGTGAACTCGTAGCCAGCCCGCTGGTGACGCTGGTCGACGATGGCACCATGGGGCCGGAGTGGGGTTCGTTCAGCGTCGACGACGAGGGGCATCCCGCCGGTCGCAACACCCTGATCCAAGACGGGGTCCTGACCGACTACATGTGGGATTTCCTCCGGGCCCGCAAAGAGAAGCGGGAGTCGTCGGGCAACGGACGGAGGGAGAGCTACCGCCACCTCCCGATGGTTCGCATGACCAACACCTTCGTCACCAACGGCACCGAAGATCCCGAAGCCATCATTCGTGACACCCCCCACGGCGTGTACGTGGCCAAACTCGGCGGCGGCCAGGTCAACACCGCCACGGGCGACTTCGTCTTCGGCATGACCGAGGCCTACATGATCGAGAACGGGGAGATCACCGACCCGATCCGAGATGCCAACCTGATCGGCAACGGCCCCGAGGTGCTGCAGAACATCGACGTGGTCGGCAACGACTTCGCCATGGGCGGGCCAGGGACGTGCGGCAAGGACGGCCAAGGCGTGCCCGTGGGAGACGGCAACCCCACGCTGCGGGTGCGGGCCATGACGGTCGGAGGCACGGCCGGTGCCTGACCTCCTCGATATCGCCACCCGGATCGCGGGCTGGGCCAAGGCCGGCGAACAGGTCGAGGCCTACGTGGCGCGAGGCCGCGAGACCGACATCCGCATCCACGACGGTGGCATCGAACAACTGTCCACCGCGGACAGCGAGGGCGTCGGCGTGCGCATCATCGTGGATCACCGCCAGGGCTTCGCGTGGGCCGGGTCCCTCGACGATGAGGTGATGGCCGAGGCCCTGGCCGAAGCCCGCGACAACGCGTCGTTCGCCACGCCCGACCAACACCTCGGCCTGGCCGACGACGACGGGGTGGCGCCGCCCGACATCGATCCCTACGACGAGGCGTTGGCCGACTTCCCCACTCAAGCCAAGATCGACCTGGCCATCGACCTCGAACGTCGCGCCCGTGCCGGTGACCCCCGCATCCGGGGACTCGAGTCGGCCGACTACGGCGACGGTCTGTTCGAGTCGGCCATCGTGACCTCGACCGGGTTGTCGGCGTACAGCCGGCGCACGGTGGTCGCGTTGTCGACCGACGTGATGGCCGGCGAAGGGGCCGACACCCAGACCGGTTTCGGCGTCTCCTTCGCCCGCTCTCCGCACGACCTCGACGCAGCCCGGGCGGCCGACGAGGCGGTGCAACGGGCGGTTCGGATGCTGGGTGCCCGCAAGCCGGCGTCGGGTCGGGTCACCGTCGTGTTCGAGCCCTTCGTCACGGCGAGCTTTCTGTCAATCCTGGCCTCGACCCTCAATGGGGAGTCGGTGCTCAAGGGACGTTCGCTCTTCGCCGACCGGATGGGCGAGGAGGTGTCGGCGCCGTTCGTCAACCTCGTCGACGACGCTACCGACCCCGCCGCATCCGGGGCGTCCCGGTTCGACGCCGAAGGCTTGGCCTCGCGTCGCACTGCGCTCATCGAGGACGGTGTGCTCACCGGCTTCCTCTACAACTCCTATGCCGCCCGCCGCGCCGGCACGGCCTCGACCGCATCGGGAGTACGGGCCGGGTTCAAATCCGGCCCGGGCTGCGGCGCCCGCGCCGTGTCGCTGGCCCCGGGCGAGCAGACCCAAGCCGAGATCATCGCCGGGGTCGAGTTGGGCGTGCTCATCCAGTCCGTCACCGGGCTGCACTCGGGCGTCAACCCGGTGAGCGGCGACTTCTCCGTGGGGGCCGACGGCCTGATGATTCGCAACGGTTCGCTGGCCGAGCCCGTGCGGGAGATCACCATCAGTTCGACCGTGCAGCGGATGCTCAAAGACGTGCTCGCCGTGGGCAACGACCTCGAATGGAGGTTCGGCCCTGCCGGCCACGTCACGCTGGCGATAGCCGATCTGAGCATGAGCGGCACGTGACCGACGGCGCCGCTGCCGACGTCGATCTTCTGGAGTTGGCCCGGTCGGTGGCGGCGGCAGCGACCGGCGGCGAAGAAGCTCGAGGCCTACGTCACCAGGGGCGCCTCGACCTCGGTGCGGGTGCACGGTGGCGAGGTCGAGTCCTTCACGTCGGCGGCCTCGGCCGGAATCGGCGTGCGGGTCGTCCGTGAACATCGCCAGGGCTTCGCGTGGGCCGCCAGCCTCGACGACGACGTCGTGCGCGACGCGCTGGCCGAGGCCAGGGACAACGCCGCCTTCGGTGAGCCGTCGGAGTGGAATGGCCTCGCTCGTCCCGACGGCGTCGAGGCTCCGGAGGTCGACCTCGACCGGCCCGGTCTGGGCGACTTCGCCGAGGCCGACAAGATCGAGATGGCCATCGAACTCGAACGCCGTGTGCTGGCCGGCGACCCCCGCATCAAGGGGGTTCGAGCCTCCATGTGGAGTGACGGCCGCAGCGAACGAGCAATCGCGACGTCGACGGGGCTCGAAGCGTGGGGTCGGTCGGGTTCGTGCTCCGTCAGCGTGGCGGCCATGGCCAGCGACGGCACCGAGACCCGCACCGCGGGCGGGTCGTCGGCCGAGCGGGAACCGGCCGATCTCGACCTCGACCGGGCGGCGACCGAGGCGGTCGAGAAGTCGACTCGATTGCTTGGCTCCACGCCGATCCCGTCCGGGCGGGTCACGGTCGTGTTCGAGCCCGACGTGACAGCGTCGTTCCTCGCGATCATCGGCTCGCTCATGTCGGGGATGGCCGTGCTCAAGGGGCGCTCGCTCTTCGCCGGCCGGCTGGGTGAACAGGTGGCGTCGTCGGCCGTCACCTTGGTCGACGATCCCAACGACCCCGACTCGCTCGGCGGTCTGGCTCATGACGGCGAAGGACTGGCCAGCCGGCGCAATGCGCTGATCGACGCCGGCACGCTGGCCACGTTCCTGTACGACGCAGCGACGGCCCGCCGGGCCGGCGGCGACGTGCGATCGACGGGATCGGCGGTGCGCGGCTACCGGTCGACGCCGTCGCCCTCGACCCGGGGTCTCAAGATCGTGCCCGGCACGGCGTCGCAGACCGAACTCCTCGCCCGTGTCGGCGACGGCGTGTTGGTGCAGTCCTTGAAGGGTCTGAACTCGGGCGTCAACCGTGTCAGCGGTGACTTCAGCGTGGGCATCGATGGCATGGTCATCCGCGGCGGTGAGTTGGTGGCGCCGGTGTCGGGCGTGACGATGGCCTCGACGTTGCCGCGGATGCTCCTTGCCGTGCAGCACGTCGGCGGCGACGTGATGCGCCGCGGCGGGTCGTTGGTGCCCAGCCTCGTCGTCAGCGACCTCGCCATCGGCGGCGCCTGAACCGTTCACCGTTCACTTCTTGTCACGCGGGTTCGACGCCGAAGCGCCGGGGTAGGCGAGCGTCGATGTCTACCCCGATGCTCGAGGTCGAGCGGTTGGCTCGCGACCTCTTCGGTTACGACGGCCTCCGTCCCGGCCAGCCCGAGGCCATTGCCGCCGTCCTCGACGGGCGCGACACCTTGGCCGTGCTGCCGACCGGGTCGGGCAAGTCAGCCATCTACCAGTTGCCCGCTCTGCTCCTCGATGGTCCGACCGTCGTCGTGTCGCCGCTCATCGCCCTCCAGCGTGACCAGGTCGCCAACCTCGTCGACGTGACCGGAGCCGGTTCGGCGGTGTCGGCCAACTCGGCGATCGGCGTCTCGGCGCGGAGGGCGGCGCTCGAACAGATCCGTGCCGGCGACGCCGAGTTCCTCTTCCTCGCGCCAGAGCAGTTGCAGAAGGACGACGTCATCGCCGCGCTGGCCGAAGCCCGGCCGTCGCTGTTCGTCGTCGACGAGGCTCATTGCATCAGCGGGTGGGGGCACGATTTCCGCCCCGACTATCTGTTGCTTTCCGCCGTGATCGAGTCGTTGGGTCACCCCACGGTTCTCGCGCTCACGGCTACTGCGGCGCCCCCGGTGCGGCGCGAGATCGTCGAGCGTCTGGGCATGCGGCAGCCGGAGGTCGTGGTGCGGGGTTTCGACCGCCCCAACATTCACCTCCACGTCCGCCCATTTCTCGAAGAAAAGGACAAACGAAGCGCGCCTGCTCGATGCCTGCGTCGCCGCTCCCGGTGCCGGCATCGTCTACGCCGCCACCCGGAAGTCAGCCGAGGAGCTGGCCGACGACCTCCGAGAGCGGGGCCTGCGGGCCGCCTGCTACCACGCCGGCCTGCCGGCTCGGGAGCGCAACGAAGTGCACGAGGCCTTCGTGACCGGGGACCTAGACGTCGTCGTGGCCACCACCGCCTTCGGGATGGGGATCGACAAGCCCGACGTGCGCTTCGTCTTCCACCACGCCATCAGTGAGTCCGTCGACGCCTACTACCAAGAGATCGGCCGGGCAGGTCGAGATGGGGAGGCGGCCGAGGCTTGCCTCTTCTTCCGTCCCGAAGACATCGGGCTGCGAAGGTTCTTCAGCGGCGGAGGAGAGATCGGGGGCGACCAGCTCCTCGGGGTGGCCGTGGCCGTGGCCCGCCACGAGGGTCCGGTCGATCCGGTGCACCTGGCGGAGAGCACAGGGCTCTCCCAGACCCGGCTCACCTCGGCGCTCTCCCGGCTGGAAGAGGCCGGAGCCCTCGAGATCCTGCCCGGCGGCGCGGTGGTCGCCGGCGGCGACGTCCACCCCGTCGACGCCGTCGAATCCGCCACCCGTACCGAAGAAGCGCGCACCCGGATTGAACAGTCGAGGGTCGAGATGGTGCGGTCGTACGCCGAGACCCGCTCGTGTCGCCGCGAGTTCCTCCTCAACTATTTCGGTGAACAGGTCGGTGGTGCGTGTGGCAATTGCGACAACTGCGACCGACGGGGCCGAGACGGCGAGCGCACCCCCGAGGACGAATTGGCCGTGCCCTTTGCCGCCGACCAGCGGGTGGTCCATCGCGACTGGGGGCCGGGCCTTTTGGTGCGGGCTGACGGTGACACGATCACCGTGCTGTTCGACGAGGTGGGCTACCGCACCCTCTCGATGCGGCTCCTGCTCGAACACGACCTCCTGGCCGGGGCCGACGAAGCGCCTGCGTGACCCGATCCCACGACCCCCCGACGGGGTCGGTAAGTTCCTCCTCGTGCCAGATGCCGTTCCCGCCGCCGCCGCCCGGCATCCTCACCTCGCCGAACCCCGGACGCCGGGACATGTGCGGGTCGACATGCACTCCCACACGATGTGGTCCGGCGACGCGACGACGACGCCTGACGAGTTGCGCGAGGCCGTGGCCGAGTCCGGCATCGACGTGCTCTGCATCACCGACCACGGCACCGTCAACGGCGCCATCGAACTCGGCGAGTCGCTGGGCTGTCGCGTGATCGTGGGTCAAGAGGTCCGGACGTCGGCCGGCGAAGTGATCGGGCTCTTTCTTCGCGAACGCCTTCCCTATGGTCTGAAGCCGCCCGAGGCGGTCGCGGCCATCCGCGACCAGGGCGGCGTGGTCTACATCCCCCACCCTTTCGACCCGATGCGACATTGCCTGGCCGAGGATGCGCTCGTTGCGCTCGCCGTTTCGGGCTCGATCGACGCCGTCGAGGTGCTCAACGCGAAGGTGTCACTCGACCACCTCAACGGACGAGCGGCCTCGTTCGCCGCCGAGTACGAACTCGCGGCCGGGGCCGGCTCCGACGCACACGTCGCGTCGGCCGTGGGGGCGGCCTACGTGGAGATGCCCGACTTCGACGCCGACTCACCAGCCGCGTTTCTCGAGGCGCTGGCCATGGGTCGAGTCGTCGGTCACCACTACGACGTGCCACGGGCTTGGAGCCCGCGAGTCGTGCCGTCCACCAAGGCCCTCTGAACCGGCCCCGGTCGGCTCCCGCTCATGCCTGTTCTCCACGCCATCATCCTCGGCATCGTCCAAGGACTCTCCGAGTTCCTCCCGATTTCGTCGAGCGGGCACCTGCTGGTCGTTCCCTGGCTGTTCGGGTGGCAGGAGTTCGCCCGCCGTCCCGAACTCAAAGAGACCTTCGACGTCGCCCTCCACATGGGCACCCTCGCCGCCGTCGTCGCCTACTTCCGCGTGGATCTGTGGCGGCTGGCCGAAGCCGGCATCACGTCGATCCGCCGGCGGTCGGTCGATACGCCCGATCAACGCCTCGCCTGGCTCTTGGTGGTGGCATCGCTGCCGGCCGCCACCGTCGGCTTTGCCCTCGACAGTCTGTTGGCCAATCGTGCGTCGAGTTTCGTCCTGCTCGGTGTCATGCTGATCGTGTTCGGCGCCGTCCTCTACGCGGCCGATCGTCTCGCCAGCCGCCGCGAGATCGACGAGTTCCGCCTCCGCGACGCGCTGTTGATGGGGTCGGCGCAGGCCATCGCCCTCCAGCCCGGCGTGTCGCGCTCGGGCGCCACGATCTCGATGGGGCGCTTCCTCGGTTTCGAGCGAGATGCAGCGGCGAGAATCTCGTTCCTCATGGCCGTGCCCATCACCGCCGGCCTCGGGATCTACAAGGGCCTCAAGCTCTTCCTGCTCGACGGAGGACTTCCCCCCGGGTTCACGGCGCCGTTCGTCTGGGGAATCGTGACGTCGGCCATCACCGGGTTCTTCGCCGTCTCCGCCCTCCTTCGCATCATCCGCTCCCGCACATTCCTCCCATTTGTGGCGTACCGGGTCGCCGCCGGTCTTTTCGTCATCGCGTTCGCCGTCGTCGTCCGCTGACCCAAACTTCCGTTGGGGTGGCCGTTCCGGTCGCAGAATCGCGTTGTCCGTGTCGAAACGGCGGCCGAATCGGCCACCTCAACCGGGAGGGCTGAGGGCGAGGGTGATGGTCCCGGTGGCGATGACGGCGGCCACGGCAGTGGCATCGGAAGCGGGCACGGCGACGGTCACCACGTCGGACTCGTCGTCGACGTCGACCACCCGGGCGCCGGCGCTGACCACGAACGACGGGATCGCACCGGAGTCGTCGGTCACCGTGGCCAGGAGGTCGACCCGGTCGCCGACGCTCAGCGGCGGACGTCCGCCGGGCCCGGGAGGAAGGGCCATGGCCCGTTCGTCATCGCCGAGGAGCGCGGCGACCCCGGACAGTCCTTCTGGCGCGAGGCGGGAGCCGATCAGCACCTCTCCCGCCACCAGCGGGACGACAGCGGTCCGTCCCGCCCACGCTCCGGAGAGCGCAGCGCTGGGAACGCTCGAGGCGTCGCGCCATGCGAGTCGTACGTCGCCGTCGGCGACGATCTCACCGGCAGCCACATCGGCGGTCAGCACCGGCACCTGACGGCGAGGGGCAGGATCGCGGCCGGCGCGGGACCACCACGGGGCGACCAAGAGCACGACAGCGGTGGCGGTCAGCGACCAGCGCAACACGGGCCACCGACGCCAGTGCGAGCGCAGGCGCCGGCGCCACCGGGGCGGGACAGGCATCGGGAGTTCCTCCGGCGAGGACGAGGAGCGGGTGTCGGAGGAAGCGACCGGCGGCCGATGGCCGTCGGCGGGAGCCTACGGCCGGAGCGGGCCCTGGTCGAGAGCGGCTGCGCACTCGCACCCGGCTTCGGCCGGGACGGCCGGAATCGCGTGGTGGAGGAGCGACCGGGTGTTGGCCACGTTGGCTCGGAGCACGGCGAACACGTCGTCCATCGTGACGGCGCCGGAGTCGGCATCGCCCTCGACCCCGGTGTCGAAGTCGGTGACGAGGGCGATGCCGGCGTAACAGATGCCCAGCTCGCGAGCGAGATACGCCTCGGGGTACTGGGTCATGTTGATCGTGTGCCACCCCTCGCGGCGGAACGAGGCCGACTCGGCCCGGGTCGAGAACCGGGGACCGGGCACGACGACCACGGTGCCGCTGTCGTGCACCATCACGCCCGCCGCCCGACCGGCCGCCGCGGCCACGGCGCCGAGTTCGGGGCAGTACGGGTCGGCGAAGCTCACGTGGCCGACGACCCCGCCGTCGAAATAGGTGTCGCGTGACCGTCCGAAGGTTCGGTCGACGAGTTGGTCGAGGATGACGAACTCGCCCGGTCGGATGGCGGGATCGAGCGACCCGGCGGCGCAGGGCCCGAAGATCCGGGTGACGCCGAGGGAGCGGAGGGCCCAGACGTTGGCCCGGAAGTTGACCCGGTGCGGAGGGAGCTCGTGGTCGACGCCGTGGCGGGGGAGGAAGGCCACCTGTCGGCCCTCCAGCGTTCCGATGGTGACCGGCGCCGAAGGTGCCCCGTAAGGCGTGTGGACCGGCACCGACGTGGTGTCGTCGAGAAACTCGTAGAAGCCCGATCCCCCGAAGACGCCGATCTCGACCGGCTCGGGGGGCATGTCGCTCAGGACGCGGCGGCGCTCGACGACGACGATGAGCCGGTTGACGACTCGCTCTTGGCCGGGGCGGCCTTGGCCGTGTCACCGGACGTGCTCGACGAGGCGTCTCCCGAGCCGGTGGCGCTCGACGATCCCGAGCCCGACGAATCGGTCTTGGCCGAAGACGCCGATGACCCCGCCTTGCGGCTGTCGTTCTTGTAGAACCCGCTCCCCTTGAAGGCAATGCCGACCGAGGAGAACACCTTGCGCAGTTGCCCACCACACGACGGGCACTCGGTCAGCGGCTCGTCGCTGAAGGCCTGAACGACTTCGAGGCGCTCTTGGCACGCCTTGCATGCGTATTCGTAGGTGGGCACGACGGGTCCTTTGCGGGTTTGGCACTCTCGGGTGTCGACTGCCAAGTCTACCCCCGGACTCCAGAATGGTCCCTTGCTGGGCGATACGTACAGTGTGGGCTTGACCCTGCGGCGACGCTTGACCCTGCTGGTGGCGCTGACCATCGTCGTTCCGATCACGGCCGTCGGCGTGACGGTCGTCAACCTGATCGTCAACGAGGGCCGCCAGCGGACCAACGACCGCATGGTCAACGCGGCGGCGTTCGCGCAGGCCGAGCTGACGCGCGACCGAACAGATGTCGTGCGATTGGCTCGGGTCGCGGGTGAGGATCCGTCGTTGGCCGCCGCCGCCGTCGCTGGAGGAGCCTCGCTCGACGCAGCCCTCCGTCGCGCCGTCGTCGATCTCGATCTCGATGCGCTCATCGTGGCCGATCGTGGCGCAAGCGGAGCCGCAACGGTCCTTGCCGCCGCCCGCCGCGACCCGGTCTTCGCCGATGGGTTCGCGCCGCCGACCGATGCCGAACTGCTCGCCCGGGCTTCGGGATCGGATCCCCCGCCCGGCGCCGTCGTGGGCCAGGCGGTGCTGGCCGACGCCGTGACGGTGACGGCAGTCCGTTGGATCGACGGCGACCGCCTCTCGCGCCTCGCTCGCCCCGAGGGCGTGGGCTTGACCATCGTGGTCGACGGGGCCATCGCCGCCACTACCACCGACATCGTGGCCCTGCCGTCGGGCACCCCGCTCGACGGCGCCTTCGACGCCGACTTCGGCAAGGGCGGCCGGCCGGCATTGGCCATCGCCGACCCCGACCTCGGCGTGACCATCCTCGCCACGTCCCCGCCCTTCTCGGGCAACGGCCGCGTCCGCCTCTTCAGTCTGTTCGCCGCGCTTCTCGCCCTCCTGCTCGTCCTCATCGTGCTGGTCGGCAACGTGGTGAGCGGCTTGGTGACAGGCCCAGTCGAAGACCTCGCCGAGGCGGCTCGGGCCGTTTCGCGGGGCGACCTCACCCAGCGAGTCGATCCCGGCGGCGATGCTGAACTTGCCGCCCTCGGTCGGGCGTTCAACGAGATGACCGACAACCTCCGCGACCACGTCGAGGAACTCGAACGGAGTCGGCACGAGTTCCAGGCCGCCATGGCCCGCCTCGGCGATGTTCTCGTGTCGACCCACGACATCGGCGGGATCATCGACGTCGTCCTCGAGGCCTGCGTGCTCACGCTTCGAGTCCGGGAGGCGTTGTTCTTCGAGCGGGTGGCGATGCCGGCCCGGATCCGGGCCACGGCCGCCCACAGCTGGGCGGTTCCGAACCTCGAACTCAACGGAAACGGCGTGGCCGGTGCCGCCGCCCGCCGTCTCGCCTCGGTGACCTACCCCGGGGATGTCGAACTGGCCGAGGGCGAGCCCGACGATGCTGCTGCGATGGCCGTCCCTGTCGTCTCCGACGGCCGGCTCTTCGGCGTCATCGCCGTCTACGGGCGCGAGCGGGGCAGCGCGTTCCGTCCCGAGGACGTCCACACACTCCAGACCCTCGCCCGCCAGACCGAGGTGGCCATCGGCAACGTGTTCCTCCACGACGAGACCCGCCGCCAAGCGCGCACCGACGGCACCACCGGCTTGTGGAACCGCCGCGAGTTCGAGCTGCGGTGCCATGAGTCGGTCAAGGAGGCAGTGCGCTTCAAGGAGCCGTTCGCCGTGGTGCTCGCCGACATCGACGACTTCAAGCAGGTCAACGATCGCTTCGACCACTCGACCGGCGACGCCGCGCTGATCTGGCTGGCCAGCCGGCTGTCCGAGGCCACCCGCGAGATCGACGTCGTGGCTCGCTGGGGAGGCGAGGAGTTCATCATCCTCCTGCCCCGCGCCGGCCAGGACGAGGCGATGGCCGTCGCCGAGCGCATCCGGGCGACCGTGGCGGCGACGCCGATGACCGACGGCGGGCGCAGCATCCCGCTCACGGTGTCGATCGGGGTCGCCATCCACCCGGCCGACGGGTCGACGGCCAACGCGCTCTTCAAGTCGGCCGACGCTGCGCTCTTGCGGGCCAAGCGCCTCGGCAAGAATCGGGTCGAGGCCGCCGATCGAGCCGAGGGTGCGGCATGACGGTGTGCCTGACTTCGTGACTATGTGCCTGACTACGTGAGATGCCTGAAGAAATGACGCAACGATGACCCGAGCTCGCATCACCAAGGCCGTGCTCCCGGCCGCAGGCCTGAGCACCCGGCACCTGCCGGCGGCCAAGGCACAGCCCAAAGCCATGTTCCCCGTCGTCGACAAGCCGGCCATCCAGTACGTGGTCGAGGAAGCCGTGGCCGCCGGGCTCGACGACGTCTTGATCATCACCGGACGGGGCACGCGGGCCATCGAGGACCACTTCGACCGGGCCGTGGAGCTCGAGGTCGCCCTCGAGGCCAAGGGCAAGCTCGAGGAGTTGGCCTTGGTGCAGTCGATCTCGGCCATCGCCACGCTTCACTACGTGCGCCAGCGCGAGGCCCTCGGCCTCGGCCACGCCATCTCGGTGGCGGCCCGCCACGTCGGTGACGCGTCGTTTGCCGTGCTCCTGCCCGACGATCTCATGTCCGAGCCCGTGCTACCGGGGATGCTCGGGGTGCACGAGCGGACCGGTCGACCGGTGATCGCGCTGATGGAGGTCTCCGAACAGGAGATCACCGCTCTCGGCTGCGCCGCCGTCGAGTCCGGAGCCGAGGGCGTGGTGCGTATCACGGGACTGGTGGAAAAGCCCGAGCTCGGCCAAGCCCCGTCCAACCTCGCGGTGATGCCCCGCTATGTGCTGACGCCCGACATCTTCGGGGCCATCGAGGCCGTCGAGCCGGGGAAGGGCGGCGAGATCCAGCTCACCGACGCCCTCGCCGCCCTGATCGATGACGGGGTCTACGGCTACGTCATCCACGGCGGTCGACACGACACCGGCAACAAGCTCGACTACCTCAAGACCGTCGTCGAGTTCACCCTCGCCCGCGACGACCTCGGGCCCGACTTCCTCGACTTCCTCCGCTCGGTCGTCGACCGGGTCGGTCCTTGATCCCGCTTTCGTCGGCGTCGGCTCGGATCCTCGCCGCCGTCGGCCGGCTCCACCCACGAGCCATTCCCCTCGACGACGCCCTCGGCTGCTTCACGTCGGTGCCTCTGCGGGCCGAGGAGTCGGTCCCGCCGTTCGCCAACACGGCCATGGACGGTTTCGCCGTGCGATCGGCAGACACGCAGTCGCCGCCGGCGCGCCTCGCCGTGGTGGCGACGCTGCCCGCCGGACACGACCCGAGTGGGATCGTCGTCGGTCCCGGCCAGGCCGTGCGGATCATGACCGGCGCGCCGATCCCCGAGGGCGCTGATGCGGTGGTGATGGTCGAGCGCACGTCGATCGATGGCGACACGGTGGTCGTCGACATCGCGGTGCCGCCCGGCAACCATTTCCGGGCCGCGGGCGAAGACCTCGCCCCGGGCCAAGAAGTCTTTCCTGCCTTCACCCTCCTCACCCCGGGCCATCTCGGCGTGCTCGCCAGCCTCGGGATGCGCCGGGCCCCTGTGTTCCCCCGTGCCCGCGTGGGGGTGTTGTCGACAGGCGACGAACTCGTCGATGGGTTCGACCCCCTGCGGCCGGGTCAGATCCGCGACAGCAATCGCCACACCTTGTTGGGCCTTGTCCGCCTCGCCGGTGCCGAACCAATCGACCTCGGTCTGGTCCGCGACGACGAGTCGGCCGTCCGCGACGCCATCACCGACGGCCTCGGGCAGTGTGATGCGCTCTTGACCAGCGGCGGCGTGAGCATGGGCGACTTCGACGAGGTCAAGAAGGTGCTGAGCGAGATGGCGGCCGCAGGCGGCGAGACGGCGTGGATGCAGGTCGCGATCAAGCCGGCCAAGCCGCTGGCGTTCGCCATGGTCGGCGACAAGCCCGTATTCGGCCTGCCGGGCAACCCGGCGTCGTCGATGGTGAGCTTCGAACTCTTCGCCCGGCCAGCGATCCGCCAGATGATGGGCGATCCCGAGCCGAAGCCGCCCCGGGTGGCGGCGGTGGCCGATGACGGACTGCCACGCGAGCCAGACGGCAAGCTCCATCTCGTGCGGGTCGCCACCGGGTTCGGTCCCGACGGTCGACTGCACGTCCGATCGTCGGGGGGCCAGGGCTCGAACCTGCTGCGCTCGATGGCGCTGGCCGACGCACTCGCCTTCGTACCCGATGGCGACGGGATCGCCCCGGGAGGCGACGTCGACGTGTTGCAGCTCGCCCGGCCCTGAAGTCGAGCCGCCCCGGTACCCTGGGGGTATGCCCGAGCCGCTGATCGACCCGTTCGATCGCGTCGTGCGTGACCTGCGCATCTCGGTCACCGACCGCTGCAACTTCCGCTGTACCTACTGCATGCCCGAAGAGGGCATGGAGTGGCTGCCCCGCGACGAGGTGTTGACCTTCGAGGAGATCGAGCGCCTGGCCCGACTGTGCGTCGAGCGTTTCGGGTTCACCGGCATCCGCCTCACGGGTGGTGAGCCGACGGTTCGAGCCCACTTGCCGGTCCTGGTGGAGAAGCTGGCTGCGCTCGGCGTCGATCTGGCCATGACGACCAACGGCGCCACGCTCGCCCTCGTGGCCAACGACCTCCGGCGGGCGGGTCTGCAGCGCATCAACATCTCGCTCGACTCGCTCCAGCGCGAACGATTTCTCGCCCTGACCAAGCGCGACCGCCTCGCCGAGGTGCTCGAGGGCATCGATGCTGCCGTGGCCTCAGGGTTCTCGCCCGTCAAGATCAACGTCGTCCTCATGCGAGGTGTCAACGACGACGAGATCCTCGATTTCGCCGCCTTCGGCCGACGAGCGCGGCGTCGGCATCCGGTTCATCGAGTGGATGCCCCTCGACGCCCAAGGGGCCTGGAACGAGCAGACGGTCGTGACCTACGACGAGGTCGTCCGCATCATCGACGCCGAGTTCCCCATCGAAGCGCTCGCAGTTCGCGGCAGCCAACCAGCCGAGCGGTTCCGCTATCGCGACGCGATGGGCGAGGTCGGCGTCATCGCGTCGGTGACCCGCTCCTTCTGTGGCGACTGCGACCGCGTACGCCTCACGGCCGACGGCCAGTTCCGCAACTGCCTCTTTGCCGTCGACGAATCCGACCTCCGCGAGTTGCTCCGCTCCGGGGCCGACGACGACGCGCTCGCCGACGCCATCCGGGCCGACGTGGGCAACAAGTGGGCCGGACACTCGATCGGACAGGTCACATTCGTGAAGCCGCCCCGGTCGATGTCGCAGATCGGCGGCTGAGTAGACTCACGGCGCATGAGCGACCGGGGGTTCACCCACCTCGATCCGTTGGGCCGAGCCCGCATGGTCGACGTCACGCCCAAGGAGCCGACCCACCGGCGGGCCATCGCCCGTTGCAAGGTGTTCATGGCTCCGGAGACGACCGCTCGCGTCGCCAACAACGCCGTGACCAAGGGCGACGTGTTGGCCGTGGCCAGGGTGGCGGGCATCCAGGCGGCCAAGCGCACGCCCGATCTGATCCCGCTTTGCCATCAGCTGACCATCGGGTCGGTCTACGTCAACTTCCACCTCGACGACGACTTCATCGAGGTCGAATGTCAGGTCGAGACCGTCGACCGCACCGGCGTCGAGATGGAGGCGCTCACCGCGTGCACCGTCGCCGCCCTCACCATCTACGACATGTGCAAGTCGACCGACCGCGCCATGACGATCGGCGAGGTGGCCCTGTGGGAGAAGACCGGCGGCCGCAGCGGCGTCTGGCGTCGCGCGCCGAACACCAACGGCTCGGGCACCTCCTCCTTCTGACCCCGGTTGCCAATCTGCTAACTTTTGTTAGCAACAAGTGGAGATGATCTCCACCACGTACTAGGAAGGTCCCCAGCCCGGGGGCGGAGAAGTACCGCTGCACCATCCACCCGTCGCGTCATGGGCTGTCGTACGGTGCCGAGAGCAAAGGTAGGTCGAGGGAGTCTTGGGCGTCGTGGTACTGATCGTGCTGGCCGCATTCTGGGCCGCATTTCTTCTCCCCGATTCTCCGGGCCCGGTCCGAGCACCGGCCGTCCGGTTCGATCACCGACTTCCGCCGCCAGCTCCACACCCTCGCCCGCACCGCCCCGGCCGGCACCGTGGATCGCCCTCCCCGCGGCCGATGGCCCCGTCCCAGGGTGGACAGTTGCTCGCCTTCCGGAGCCACAACACCCGGCGCCGCTCCGGCTCGGCCGCAACCGACAGACCGTGAAGCGTCGTCGCGACGTGTTCGTCGGACTCCTCGTTGCCATGGCCGGCTCGCTGGTGCTCGGCGCGCTCCCGCCCCTGCGGGCGCTCTGGGCCCTCCACGTCGTGCTCGACGTCCTCTTCGCCGGCTACGTCGCCGTGTTGGTCTGGCTGCGCAACGCGGCAGCCGAGCGGGAGATGAAGGTGCGGTTCCTGCCGGCGTCGGCTCCCGAGCCCGCCATGTTGTACCGCCGCTCGGCCAACTGACCCCTTCGGGGCGCACGGCGGCACCAAGACCCGGCGCTATCCTGATCGTTCCTTCGGGGGTGTGGCTCAGTTGGTAGAGCGCGACGTTCGCAATGTCGAGGCCGTGGGTTCGATTCCCATCACCTCCACCCGAGTGCCGGCCGGCCGGTCATCGCCGGTCCGACCGGCCAAGATGGAGCGGTGAGCGCCCGCATCCTGATCGTCGAGGACGACGAGCGCATCCGATCGGCGATGCGCCTGGCCCTCGAAGAGGAGGGCTACGAGGTGGTCGAGGCGGGTAGCGGGGAGGACGCGCTCGAAGCCTTCGGGTCGGCCCCGACCGAGGTCGTGCTGATCGACGTGATGTTGCCTGGGATCGACGGCTTCGACGTGTGTCGGTCGCTCCGACGCAACAGCGATGTCCCGATCGTCATGGTGACGGCCCGTACCGACACCCACGACGTCGTTGCCGGCCTCGAGGCGGGCGCCGACGACTACGTGACCAAGCCGTTCGTGGCCAAGGAGCTCTCGGCTCGGATCCGGGCCCTGCTCCGACGGGTGCGCGTGGCCGAGGCCGGCCCGGCCGTGCTCACCTTCGAAGGGCTGTCGTCTCGCCCGAGGCGGGCACCGTCGAGCGCGACGGCGTGGCGATCCATCTCACCAAGACCGAGTTCCGACTCCTCTGCGAGTTGGCGGCCAATCCCAACAAGGTGCTGAGCCGAGAGCAACTGCTCGATCGGGTGTGGGGGTACGGGTATTTCGGCGACGGGCGTCTCGTCGACGTCCACGTGCGCCGACTGCGCACGAAGCTCGAACCCGACGCGGCCGAGCCTCGCTACGTCGTGACCGTGCGCGGCCTCGGCTACAAGCTCCAGCCATGAGTCGTGGCCGGCCCGACCGCGGCCGGCTCGGCCTCCGGGCGCGGGTCACGGTCGCGTTCGCCCTCGGCGCGCTCGCGCTCTCGACGATTCTGTCGTCGCTCACCTACGGCCTCGTTCGTTCCAACCTCGTGCAGCAGCGTGAGGACAGCGCCGTCACCCAGGCGTATGTCAACGCCCGGGTCGCCCGTGACGGGTTGCGGGCGCCGGCGGCCGGCGCCATCACCCAAGTGCTGACCTCGCTCGAAACCCCGGGGCGGGGCGGGGTCGTGCTCCACTACGAGGACCGGTGGTTCGCCAACTCGCTGGTGGTCGGTCGCGAGACCTTGCCGGCCGCGCTCCGAGCCCAAGTCGGATCCGGGGTGCCGTCACAACAGAGATTCTCGAACGGCGGAGAGCTGTGGCTCGCCGTCGGGGTGCCCGTCCCCAGGTCGGCGCCGAGTTCTTCGAGGCGTTCTCGCTGGCCGAGGTCGACCGAACCCTCGAGGTCCTCGGATACTCGCTGGCCGGCGCCGCCCTGCTCACGACGATGGCCGGCGCCGCCGTGGGGCGCTGGGCCAGCGCCCGTGTGCTGCGCCCGCTGGCCACCGTGTCGGAGGCGGCGGCGGCCATCACCCGAGGGTCGTTCGACACCCGATTGTCGACCCCGCGCGACAAAGACCTCGCGCCGCTGGCCGAGTCGTTCAATTCGATGGTCGGCGCCCTCGCCGACCGGATCACCCGTGACGCTCGCTTCGCCTCGGATGTGAGCCACGAGCTCCGTTCGCCCCTGACCACCCTGTCGACGTCGCTCGAGGTCCTCCAGGCCCGACGAGAGGAGCTGAGCGACCGGTCGAAAGCAGCCCTCGACCTCCTCGACGCTGACGTGCAGCGCTTTCAACGCATGGTCGAAGACCTCCTCGAGATCTCCCGGTTCGACGCCGGCATGGCCGAACTCGAGGTCGAGCCCGTTGACGTCACCGAACTCGTGCGCCAGACGCTCGGCCGCGACCGTGCGTCGATTCCCGTGCTGGCTCCCCTCGGCGGCGAGGGTTCGACGGTGCTGGGCGACAAGCGCCGCTTGGCCCGCGTGGTCGCCAATCTCGTCGACAACGCCGCCGCGTATGGAGGCGGCGCGCTGCGGGTCGGCGTGGTCCGCGTCGACGGGTCGGTGCAGATCTCCGTCGACGACGCCGGACCGGGCGTGCCCGACCACGAGCGCCGCAAGGTGTTCGAACGGTTCTTCCGGGGCTCGGCGTCGGGTCGGCGCGGCGCCGGCGGCGGCTCGGGACTCGGTCTCGCTCTCGTTTCCGAACATGTCGCACTCCACGGCGGCCGGGTGTGGGTCGAAGACGGCCCCGGCGGCGTCGGCGCACGGTTCGTGGTCGAACTCCCGGCCAGCCCGGCCGGGGCGGACGAACCGTGACTCGCCGTCTCTCCGTGCTCGCCGCGGTGGCGATCGCGCTCACCTCTGGCGGATGCGGGGTGCGCACCGACGCCGCGCCGCGGGTACTCTCCGCCGCCGACATTCCCTACGGACTGCTCGATTCGGCGCCGGCCCCCACCGCGCCGCCGACGACGACAGCGGCGGCGGCAGCGCCGGTCAATGTCTATTTCGTCCGTGGTGGGCGGATGACGGCCGTGCTCCGACAGGTCAACGCCCCGGCGTCGGTGGCCAAGGCGCTCACCGCACTCGTGTTCGGCCCCACCGAGGAGGAAGCCTCGGGTGGTGTCCGCTCGGCCATCAACCCGACGGCGGCGGTGCAGGCCCGGGCCGTGGACCCCACGACGTTCCTCGTCGACCTCAGCCCGGAATTCGCCCAGGGCGCCGTCTCCGAGCAGGTCCTCGGCTTGGCCCAGATCGTCTACACGGCCACCGACATCCCCGGGGTCATCGGTGTCCGGTTCACCCTCAATGGGGCCCCGGTACAGGTCCCGACCCCTCTCGGCGCCACCGCTGAGCCCGTGGGACGTGAGGCATTCGCCGAACTCGCCCCGGTCCCGCCCGGTATCGAACCACCTGGCGGACACGGGTTGGGGCCCGGGCCGGACGGGTAGCGCATCGGGATGGACGTTTGGCCTGGACGGCCCTATCCGCTCGGGGCCACCCCCGACGCGGAGGGCACAAATTTCTCGTTGTTCTCCGAGCACGGTGAGGCCGTCGACCTCTGCCTGTTCGACGCCGCCGGCGCCGAGCAGCGCATCCGTCTCCCCGAGGTCACGGCCCACCGGTTCCACGGCTATGTCCCGGGCGTGGCCAAGGGCCAGCGCTACGGATTCCGCGTACACGGGCCGTGGGATCCAGAGCGGGGTCACCGCTTCAATCCCAACAAGCTCCTCATCGACCCCTACGCCAAGGCCATCGACGGCGTCATCCAGTGGGACAGCGCGCTCTACGGCTACCACTTCAACGACGACGAGGCCGACCTCAGCCGCAATGACGACGACAGCGCCCCCTTCTTGCCCAAGTCGGTCGTGGTGGAACACGGCGAGTTCGACTGGGGTGACGACGTCCGCCCTCGGACGCCCCTGCATGAATCGATGATCTACGAGGTCCATGTCAAGGGTTTCACACAGCAACACCCGACGATCCCTGAGGAGATCCGGGGCACGTATGCGGCCCTGGCCCGACCCGAGGCCATCGAGCACCTCACACTCCTCGGGGTCACGGCCGTCGAGTTGATGCCCGTTCACCAGTTCGTCGACGACCACGTGCTCGTTGACCGAGGACTCCACAACTACTGGGGCTACAACACCATCGGGTTCTTTGCGCCGCATGCCGCCTACAGCTCCTCGGGGTCCGACGGTCAGCAGGTGGACGAGTTCAAGTCCATGGTCAAAGCCATGCATGCCGCCGGCATCGAGGTCATTCTCGACGTGGTCTACAACCACACCGCCGAGGGCAACCAGATGGGTCCGACCCTGTCGTTCCGTGGAGTCGACAACGTGTCGTACTACCGCCTCGTAGACGGCGACGAGCGCTACTACATGGACTACACCGGCACCGGCAACAGCCTCAACATGCGCCATCCGAACGTGTTGCAGCTTCTGATGGACTCGCTGCGGTACTGGGTGACCGAGATGCACGTCGACGGGTTCCGTTTCGACCTCGCCTCGACACTGGCGCGGCGAGCTGCACGAAGTCGACCGGCTGTCGGCGTTCTTCGACGTGATCCAGCAGGACCCGGTCGTCAGCGGGGTCAAGCTGATCGCCGAGCCCTGGGATGTGGGCGAGGGCGGTTATCAGGTCGGCAACTTCCCTCCGCTCTGGCAGGAGTGGAACGGCAAGTACCGCGACACGATCCGTGACTACTGGCGAGGCGAGGAGGCCGGCGTCTCCGAATTCGCCTATCGCCTCACCGGAAGCTCCGACCTGTACGGCGACGACCGGCGACCGGTGGCGTCGATCAACTTCGTCACCGCCCACGACGGCTTCACGCTGCAGGACCTCGTCTCCTACAACGACAAGCACAACGAGGCCAACGGCGAGGACAACAACGACGGCGAGTCGCACAACCGGTCGTGGAACTGCGGCGCCGAGGGTCCGAGCGACGACCCCGAGATCTGCGACCTGCGGGCCCGCCAGCAACGCAACCTCCTGGCCACCCTGTTCCTGTCCCAAGGGGTCCCGATGCTCCTCGGAGGCGATGAAATGGGACGGAGCCAAGGCGGCAACAACAACGCCTATTGCCAGGACACCGAGATCTCGTGGTTCGACTGGAGCCAGACCCAGGACCACCTCGATCTGCTCGGCTTCACCCGCCGGCTCATGGACTTCCGTCAGAGCCATCCGGTCCTGCGACGCCGGCGCTGGTTCCAGGGTCGGTCCATCCGTGGGCGCGAACTCAAGGACATCGCGTGGTTCAACCCCGATGGCGCCGAGATGACCGACTCCGACTGGGAGGCCGGCTACGCCAAGGTGCTCGGCGTGTTCCTCAACGGCGACGAGATCGCCCACCGTGACCCGCGCGGTCGCCGCGTCATCGACGACTCCCTGCTCCTGTTGTTCTCGGCTCACCACGAACCGATCGAGTTCGTCATCCCGTCCGGTCCCTATGGCGATCAATGGGATGTGGCCCTCGACACAGCCGATCCCGAAGTGGTTGAAGGATCGAAGCTTTACAAGGCCGGCGACACCGTTCCGGTACGGGACAGGTCGGTCGTTGTCTTGCGTCGTCCACCCGTCAGCCGCTGATGCCGTCGCTGCGAGCCACCTACCGGGTGCAACTGCACGCCGGGTTCACGTTCGACGACGCCGCCGCCGCCGTCCCGTACCTGGCCGATCTCGGCGTAAGCCATCTCTACTGTTCGCCCTATCTCCAGGCCGCTCCCGGGAGCACGCACGGCTACGACGTCGTCGACCATCAGCGGCTCAACGAAGAGTTGGGGGGTGAGGCCGCCTACGAACGGCTGGTCGAAGCGTTACGCCTGCACGACATGGGCCAGGTGCTCGACATCGTGCCCAATCACATGGCCACGGTCGGCCGAGCCAACGCCTGGTGGTGGGACGTCCTCGAGAACGGGCCCGCTAGTCGCTACGCGGCCTACTTCGACATCGACTGGGACCCGCCCGAGCGCAAGCTCATCGCCCAGGTCCTCGTGCCCGTGCTGGGTGATCACTACGGGAGGGTGTTGGAGAACGGGGAACTCGAGTTGGTGCGCAGCGAGGGCTCGTTCGCCATCCGCTATCACGAGCACGAAGTCCCCGTGTCGCCCCGCTCACTCGATGATCTGCTCGATCGCGCCGCCCGGCGGCTCGAGGAGCCCGACGAACTGGCCAGCCTGGCTACCGCGTTCGCCCGGCTCCCGCACGCGCTGGCCACCGATTGGGACAGCGTGCTCGAACGCCACCGCGACAAAGAGATCCTGCGGCAGCGCCTGGCCGATCTCTGCGACGCGTCGCCCGAGATCGCGATCGTGGTCGACGAAGAGGTCAAGGCGACCAACGACGACGTCGACGTCCTCGACGGGCTCATCCAACGACAGAACTACCGCCTCTCGTTCTGGCGGACGGCAGGGCGCGAACTCGACTATCGACGCTTCTTCGACATCACCACACTCGTGGCGCTGCGTGCCGAGGACCTCCACGTCTTCGACGACACGCACGATCTCGTGCTCGGACTCGTCGCCGACGGAGCCGTCGACGGCCTCCGGGTCGACCACGTCGACGGCCTCCGCGACCCGTGGGGATATCTCGAGCGATTGCGGTCGGGAGCCGGTCCCCAGGCCTTCCTCGCCGTGGAGAAGATCCTCGAAGGTGACGAGGTGTTGCGGCCCGACTGGCCCATCGACGGAACGTCCGGGTACGACTTCCTCGTCGACGTCAACAGCCTTCTGCACGATCCGGGAGGCGAGGAGGCGGCCACGTCGATCTACCAGCGCTTCACCGACGATCTCGTTCCCCTCGACGAGCAGACGGTGGCGGCCAAGCACGAGATCATGCGTACGGTCTTGGCCGCCGACATCGAGAGGCTGACGGCTCAGTTCGCCATCGTGGCCGAGGGCCACCGACGATTCCGCGACTACACCCGCCCGGAGTTGCGCGACGCGCTGCGGGAGGCGATCGCGGCGATGGAGGTCTATCGCTCCTATGTGGTCGGTGGTCGGACGCCGTCGGAGGCCGACGAAGCCGTTGTCTCGGGTGCCATCGCCCGAGCTACGGCGGCGCGGCCTGATCTCGACCCCGAGCTGTTTGCATTCCTCGGCGATCTCCTTCTCCTCCGCCACGTCGGTCCGGCCGAGGTCGAGTTGGCCGAGCGATTCCAACAAGTCAGCTCTCCGGTAATGGCCAAGGCCGTCGAGGACACCGTGTTCTATCGCTACGTCCGCCTCGTGTCGCTCAACGAGGTGGGTGGCGATCCCGGCCGCTTCGGCGCTTCGATCGCCGACTTCCATGAGCGTTGCGCAACCCGCGCCTCTCAGCGCTCGCTGCTGGCGACGTCGACCCACGACACCAAGCGCAGCGAAGACGTGCGGGCCCGCCTGGCCGCACTCACCGAGGTGACGGGCCCGTGGGAGGCCGCAGTCCGTCGTTGGTCGGAACGCAACGAGGAGGCGCGGCTCGCCGGACCCGTGGTGGTCGACCGGCCCACCGAGTATCTGCTCTACCAGACCATCGTCGGCGCCCACCCGCTGTCGGTCGAACGGGCTGTCGCTTACCTCGAGAAGGCGACCAAGGAGGCGAAGGTGCACACGTCGTGGATCGATCCCGATCCGGTCTACGACGATGCTGTCCGTCACTTCGCCGAGACCATCCTCGGCGATGTTGGTTTCATCGAGGACGTCGAGCGGTTCCTGGGCGACACGTCGTTGGTGGCGGCAGGACGGTGGAACTCACTCGTGCAGACTGCGCTCAAGCTCACCTGTCCCGGCGTGCCCGATGTGTATCAGGGCACCGAGGTGTGGGATCTATCCCTCGTTGACCCCGACAATCGACGACCGGTCGACTTCGCCATGCGGGCTGACCTCGCTGCCGCAGCTGACGCACTCCCTGAGGGTGGGCTGGCGGGTGACGATCGGGGTGTCACCAAGTTGGGCCTGATTCGCAGCTTGCTCGCGCTGCGGCAGTCCAATCCAACCGTCTTCGCGCCCGCAGCAGGGTACGAGCCGGTGGTGGTCGAGGGCCCCGACGCGGATCGGGTGGTCGCCTTCGAGCGAGCCGCGGGGCGGTTGCGGGTGGTGGCATGCCGCTTTCCGGCCCGGGGCCCGCTCGATCCGGCGACGACGTTCGCCGACCAACTCGACGGCCGGGCGGTGGTCGTCTGGCTCGATGGCAACGAGGTCGCCAGTGCCTGAGGTCGATGGTGTGAAATTTGCCGTATGGGCCCCTTCGCCGGCCAAGGTCGCGCTTGCCATCGATGGCGCATCGCTGCCCATGGTCAGGGTCGAGGAGCGGCCGGGATGGTGGGAGGTCGACGCCGAGGCCCGACCCGGTTCGCGCTATGGGTTCGCCCTCGACGACGGGCCCGTCCGGCCTGATCCTCGGTCGCCCTGGCAGCCCGACGGTGTCGACGGGCTGTCGGCCGTCGTCGATCACGACGCGTTCGAGTGGGGCGATGGCGCCTGGCGGGGGATCCCCCTGGCCAGCGCCGTCGTGTACGAGTTGCACATCGGAACGTTCAGCGCCGCGGGTACCTTCGACGGGGCCATCGAACGCCTCGACCACCTGGTGGATCTCGGCGTCGATGCGGTGGAGATCATGCCGGTCAACGAGTTCTCAGGTGAGCGGGGCTGGGGGTACGACGGCGTCGACCTGTTCGCCCCACACCAGGCATACGGCGGTCCCGACGGGTGCAAGCGATTCGTCGATGCCTGCCACCGGGCCGGCCTGGCCGTGATCGTCGATGTCGTCTACAACCACCTCGGGCCGGCCGGGAACTACCTCGGCGAGTTCGGTCCCTACTTCACGGACAAGTACGCCACGCCATGGGGCATGGCCGTCAACCTCGACGATCGGGGGAGCGACGAGGTGCGGCGGTTCTTCCTCGACAACGCCCGCATGTGGCTCCACGACTACCACTTCGACGGGCTGCGGGTCGACGCCGTCCACGCGTTGATGGACCACTCGGCGACGCACCTGCTCGAAGACCTGGCTGCTGAGGTCGAAGCTGAATCGGCCTCCTCCGGCCGAACCCGATTCGTGATCGCCGAGAGCGACCTCAACGACCCGCGGGTGGTGGCCCGCCGGGAGGTCGGCGGCTACGGCATGGACGCCCAGTGGAGCGACGACTTCCACCATGCGCTCCATGCGCTCCTGACCGGTGAACGCTCGGGGTACTACGCCGACTTCGGTTCGCTCGAACAGGTCGCCGCCGCGCTTCGTCGGGCGTTCGTGTACGCCGGCGAGTTCGTCCCCGACCGCGGGCGCCGCCACGGCCGCGTCCCGGTCGGCATTCCGGGCTGGCGCTTCCTCGGCTACCTGCAGGACCACGACCAGATCGGCAACCGGGCCCAGGGCGAACGCTCGTCGCATCTCCTGTCGCCGGCCCGGCTTCAGATTGCCGCCGCCCTCGTGTTGACATCGCCGTTCGTCCCGATGCTCTTCATGGGCGAGGAGTGGGGGGCGACGACCCCCTTCCAGTACTTCACCGACCACGATGACGAACTGGGGCGAGCGGTGAGTGAAGGCCGCCGCAGCGAGTTCGCCAGCTTCGGGTGGTCGCCCGAGGAAGTTCCCGATCCACAAGACCCTGCCACCTTCGAGCGCTCACGCCTCGACTGGGACGAGCGAACGTCGGGACACCACGCCGACCTCCTCGCCTGGCACCGTCGGCTCATCGCGTTCCGTCGTTCGCATCCCGAACTCACCGACGGTCGCCTCGATCTCGTCGACGTCACCGTCGGCGACGACCAGCAGTCGCTGACGATGCGGCGCGGTCGCGTCGAGGTCGCCGTCGACCTCGACGCCGACACCGTGTCGGTCACCTGCTCCGACTGCGGCCCCCTCTGAACCAACCCGTTTGGGTGGCCGAAACGGCGGCCGAATCGGCCGCCACAACGGCATCCAGCGACCGGAACGGCCACACCGACGACGTTGTTCAGCGCTTGGTGATGGCGTCGACCTCGGCCCGCTCGTCGTCGGTGAGCTTCCAGCCGACGGCCGACGCGTTGTCGCGGGCCTGCTCGGGCTTGGTGGCACCGGCGATGACCGAGCCCATGTGGGGGAGGCCGGCCAGCCACGACATCGCCAGTTCGAGCAACGAATGCCCCCGGCCGTCGGCGAAGGCGGTCAGGCGCTCGACGATGTCGAAGGCCTGATCGTTGAGTGCTCGCTGCCGGCGCTCCTCGGGCATCGAGGCCAGGCGGGTGCCCTCGGGCGGTTCGGCGTCGCGGCGGTACTTGCCGGTGAGCATGCCGGAGGCCAGTGGGAAGTAGGGGAGGATCGAGGCCCCGTTTCGTTCGCAGGCGGCGACGGTGTCGGTCTCCTGGCGGCGGTCGAGCAGGCTGATCTGGTTCTGGACACTGACGAATCTGGCGGTGCCCCGAGCCTCGGCCGCCGACGAGGCCGAGTCGAGCCGCGCGCCGTCGAAGTTGGAACAGCCGATCTCGCGGACCTTGCCCTCGTCGACCAACTCGTGCAGGGCACCGAGGGTGTCTTCGAGGGGCGTGTTCTCGTCGGGGAAGTGGAGTTGGTAGAGGTCGATGTGGTCGGTGCCGAGGCGCCGGAGCGAGTCCTCGCACGCCGAGCGGACGTAGGCCGGCGACGCGCCCGACTTGCCCTCGCCGAGCGGGGCGCCGAACTTCGTGGCGATGACCACCTCGTCGCGATGCCCGGCAATCGCCTTGCCCAGCAGGACCTCGGACTTCGTCCCCCCGTAGACGTCGGCCGTGTCGAAGAGCGTGATGCCGGCGTCGCGGGCGGCGTCGACGACGGCTTTGGTCTGGGCTTCGTCGATGCGCATGCCGAAGTTGTTGCAGCCCAATCCGACGAGCGACACGGTCAGGCTTCCGATGGTGCGGGTCTCCATGGCCGGCAACCTAGACGGGGGGCGGTGACGCCGGCCGGTCGGAACGCTTGGGCCGGGTGGCCAGGTTCACCGAGGTGGCCAGCAGCACCGAGACGAGCAGGACGAGGAGCCACCAGACGTTGATGCCCCGGGCGGTGGCTGCGACCGTGAGCAGGATCGTGATCAGCGTGCCGGCTCCGAGTCGCCAGTCGTCGCCGACGATGAAGTCGTACCAGAAGCGACCGAAGGTGATCAGGAACCTCATGCGTGGCTTCCGATCGGGGTGAGGCGGGCATGGCGGCGCCGCAGAGAGGAGACGAGCACGGTGCTGAAGGCGAACAGATAGGCGAGGATGCCGACGATAGCGAGGTCGGCGCCCGGCCACTCGACCCCGGCGCCCTCGCCGACCCAGAAGAGTCCGAAGGTCGTGAGCATCAACCCGACGGCGTACTTCATCGTGTTCTCAGGAACCCGACTGAGGGGACGATGCAGGAAGAGTCCGACCATGAAGGTGACCACGGCGGCGACGCCGGCACCGACGGCTGCGAGGGGCACGTTGTCCTGGGCTCCGCCCAGCGTCACGACGATGAACGCGACCTCGAGGCCTTCGAGGAACACCCCCTTGAACGACACCGTGAACGTGTACCAGTCGATGGCACTGGCGTCACGGGGCGCGGCGAGCGCGGCCCGCTCCTCCTCGAGGAAGATCGCGTCTTCGTCGTGGAGCGCCTTGTAGCCCGTGGAGCGCAGGATCGCCTTGCGCAGCCACTGGAGGCCGAACACGAGCAACAAGCCGCCGACGACCAGGCGCATCCGGTCGATGGGGAAGACAGCCAGGGCCGGGCCCAAGGCCGCGACCACGACCGAGAGCGCGGCGAGGGCGACACCGGCGCCGATGACGGCCGACCGCCAACCGCGAGTGACCCCAACGGCGAGGACGATCGTGAGCGCCTCGACCATCTCCACCACGCAGGCCGTCGACGCAGCCAAGACCAAGAAGATGTCGTGCACCCGCAACTCCCGTTCTGTAGTGTCCACTACAATGACGCAAACCGACGCGGAGAACGCTACAGGACGATTGCGCACGCGTGTCCATCAAGTCACGAGCCCGGCCGAACAGCGGGTGGTCGAGTTCCTGTTGCAGGCCGGCACGCGTGCGGCGGCGATGTCGGCCCAGGAGATCGCGGTCGAGGCCGGCACGAGCGATGCCACCGTGGTGCGGACGGCGAGGACGCTCGGGTACGAGGGATTGCGCGACCTGCGTCGCGGCCTGGCCGACGACGACGACGACGCCGACCTCTCGGCGCGACTCGACGCGACGATCGGCACGCTCGGACGCGACGACGACTTTCTCGCCGCCGCCATCAGTGGTCACCTCGAGGGTCTCGACACCATGGTGCGACGCATCACCCCCGAGGCGTTCGACGCCGCTGTGGCAATGCTGGCGTCGGCGCCCCACACGTGGTGGTGCGGCACGGGGCCATCGGGTCACCTGGCCGGTTATGCCGCCTTCTTGTCACGTCGCCTCGGCCGACCGTCGGGTGCGTTCGTGCACTCGGGATCGAGCCACGCCGACGAACTCCTGGCTCTGGACAAGGACCATGTCGTCGTCGTGCTCGCGTACTGGACGCGTCCATCCGTACGTCGAGGTCCTGTTGCGGCGGGCCGACGATGTCGGTGCCAAATCGATCCTGATCACCGACACGTTGGGGCATCGGCTGTCGTCGCCGGCCGACCTCCGCCTCAACGCCGGAAGGGGCACCCCGGGGCTCTTCGCCAGTCACGCCCCGACCATCGTGTTGTTGGAGGCGCTCGTGTTGGCGACGGCTGCGGCCGATCCTGCCCGATCCGAGGCCGCGCTCGGCGAGCTCAACCGGCTGCGGCGCGAACTTGCCGGCAAGCCCTTCGACGTCGACCCCGACTGACCGGATTAGAAGCGGCGCTTGGGACGGCGCGCCCGGGTGCGGCGGGCTGGGTCGCCGCCGCCGACCCAGTCGTTGCCGTCGAGTCGAGCGAGGCTGGCCTCGATGTCGAAGGTGAGCCAGCGAGCGAGTTGCGGATGGACGGGGTGCTGCCAGAGGCCGTACGGACCCCGTTGTCGCTCGATGAAGCCCAGAAGGTCGGCGACTGCAGGGTGTTCGGCAGAGACGCCGCACCGCGATGCGAGGTCGAGAACGAAGGCGGGGTCGTTGCTCACATAGAACGTGAACACCCCCGAGGCTCGCTCGAGCCCGACCAGCCTCGACACCTCCCAGCCGAGCGAGGCTGCGTGCTGGTTGGGCTGGGCCAAGAGGTGCTCGACGCCGACGCGGGCGACATCGGAATGGCGGCGCTCGGGATGGAGAGCGAAGCAGGCGACGACACCGGTGGTTGCCGATCGGCAGCCCTCGCCCGGATTGAGCTTGCGGTATTCGGGATCCTCGCCTGACGACCGGCCGTCGAGGCCGAGGTCGGCCTTGTGCGAGCCCGTCCACGAGCCGTCTCGGAGCCGCTGCCCGATGAGCCATTCGTAGGCCCGCTCGGCGCGGGGGTCGGCTGCGAACCCGGCGGCGGCCACGCCCCGCAGCGGAAGCGCGGTCTGCATGGTGATCATGCGATAACTCTCGGCTGGTGTCAGGGCTGCCGGCGCTTGGCCCCGTCGCCGCGTCGAACGCGGGGACGGGTCGTCTCCTACGGGCCACGATCCGTCGGGCTGTTGCCGAGCGAAGATCGCCTCGACGGCGTCGCCGAGCGCTGGTCCTCGGTAGCCGAGATGTGAGAGGCGGCAGAGAAGGTACCCAGCTTCCCGCGGCCGGCCGTGGGCTGGCGCCAGCCGCTCGACGATCGAGCGAATGTCGGCACTTCGATCGACCTCGGCGCGCCATCGCGCCACCTCGTCGTCGTGTTCGGCCGCCGCCCCGAGTTCGACGGCCGCCCGCCACCGAAGCGACGGGTCCGGGTCTCCAAGAAGCAACGGGTTCATCACAGCGCCGCCGCCACGTACGGTGCCGTCGCCGTGGCCGACGTCGCGAGGTCCTCGGGGGTTCCTTCGAAGACGATTCGGCCTCCGTCGGGTCCCGCTCCGGGTCCGAGCTCGATGAGCCAGTCGCACGTCGCCAAGAGGGCGGGATCGTGCTCGACGACGATGACCGAGTTGCCGGCGTCGACCACCGCCGCCAGCGTCGCCGCCAGCACGGCGACATCGGTTGCCTGGAGACCAACGGTGGGCTCATCGAGAACGAAGAGCGCCGACCCCTTGGTCCGGCGGGCGAGTTCCTTGGCCAACTTGAGGCGTTGCGCCTCCCCGCCGGAAAGGCTCCACCCGGGTTGGCGGAGCACCAGGTAGCCCAGGCCGAGCGCGATCGCTGCCTGCCCAGCGCGACGGACGACGTCCCTGTCGCCCCACACCTCGACGACTTCGGTGATCGTGAGCCCCTCGAGATCGGCCAGCGTTGCGCCCCGCTCGACCAGCGAGATCGCCTCCCGGCGGTAGCCGGAGCCCGCGCAGGCGTCGCAGGTCTGGGTGACCGACGGGAGGAACCACATGCTTTCCTGCCAGGCGCCCCGCCCGTCGCAGCCGTCGCAGGCGTAGCGGAGATCCTTGAGCGTGAGGCCCAGCTCCATGGCCGTCTCGCTGCCTGCATAGGCCTTGCGTACGGCTTCGATGAGGCCGAGGAACATGCCCGGTGATGTGATTTCGGCCTTGGATTGGTCGGCCACGACGATGCGCGGCGGCGCGCCCTCGATGTCGTCGTGGACGCCGGGGGTCACCCGGACGACTCCCGCCCCCGGTCCCTTGGTCTTGGGCTCGACCAGTCCGAGCGCGATCGTGTCGATGACGAGCGACGACTTGCCCGAGCCTGACACCCCGCACACGCCGACCAGAGCGCCGAGGGGGATGCGCACGTCCAAGCCGCGCAGGTTGTTCTCACGAGCGCCGGTGACCTGCATCCACTCCCTTGCCCGTCGTCGGATGACCCGACGCGGGATCGTCGTCGTTCCATCCAGGACGGCGCGCGTGACCGACTCGGCGCTGGAAAGAGCGATGATTCGCCCTCCTTCACGCCCGGGGCCGGGACCAACTTCGATGACGTGGTCGGCGGCTCGGATGAAGGTCGGGTCGTGCTCGACGGCGATCACGGTGTTGCCGGCGTCGCGGAGCTCGGTGAGCGCTCCACACAAGGCCTCCACCTCGGAAGGATGAAGGCCTCGCGACGGTTCGTCGAGCAAGACGGTCATGCCGACGAGGCCGCCGCCGAGCACCGAGGCGAGCTTGATCCGTTGCGCCTCGCCGGCCGACAGCGTCCAGCTCGAACGGTCGAGATCGAGGTAGGCCAACCCGACGTCGGCCAGGAAGCGGAGACGGTGGAGGGCGACCACGCGGGCGTTGGCGGCGAGTTGGTCGGTGGGTTCGCTCATCGACGAAAGCACGGACTTCAATTCGCCCAGGGGCATCGAGAACAGGTCGCTCCGGTCGCGCCCGTCGAGTCGCACGGTGAGGTAGTCGGCTCGTAGCCGCTTGCCGTCGCACGCAGGGCAGGGAAAGGTCGTCGACCCCCGCCCACCGAGGTCGCCGCCGAGAGCGACCGGGCTGTCGAGTCCTTGCCATCGCCACGTACCGTCGCCGTTGCCCCAGCTGAAGAAGACCCGGATTCGCCCATCGGCCTCGGCTCGAACGGGAAAGGGTTCGTCGTCGCCGAAGAAGAACTTGTGTCGCACGTCGGCGCTCAGCGCCGACCACGGCGTCGCCTGCGGATCGAATCCGTAGCGCTCGGCGAACGCGCGCAGCGAACCATTCCCGCCCGCTCCGTCGGCGCAGAGGTAGTCCCTCACCAGTCCGTTGCCGCCGAAGCAGCCCTTGCAGATCGGCGCGTCGGGCCGCACGATCCACTTGTCCGGGATCAGCCGCCGTTGGACGCCGAGGCCGTAGCAGTGCGGGCAGATGGCGGCGGGCGAGCCGGTGAAGTGGCGGGGTTCGATGGCGATGGCCTCGGCCTCACATGCGAGGCAGCGCCACTTGGCCTCGGGCCTCGGCGACGTCCGCGTGACGGCGTCGGTGCCGCAGGAGAGGCACCTTCGCTTGCCGGCGCGGGCGAGAACGATCGCCACCAATCTGTCGATGTCGCTGGATCGGCCGACCGTCGCTCTCGCCGCTTCTCGGCGGTCGGTGATCCTCGTTCCGGCATCGACGATCATCGTCGGTCCGAGGCCCGTGAGGGAGTGGACGGGGGCTTCGGGCCCCTCCCGTACCGACTGACGCTCGTAGACCGAGAGACACTCGAGGAGCCGACGCGTCGACTCCGCCGCGATCACGTCCTCGACCAAGGAGGACTTGCCAGAACCGGACACCCCGGTGACGACCGTGAAGCGCTCTTTGGGAAAGTCGGCGTCGACACCCTGGAGGTTGTGGGCTCTCGCGCCTCGAACCCGGATGGCGTCGGACGAGCGGCGCCGCTGGCGGGGGCGGGTCCGGGGCCGAGGGCGGCGGGGTGGCCCAGCCAATGGGACGCCGCAGTGTTGCAGCCAGCCGCCGTCGGGACCGCCGCCGGGGCCGAGGTCGACGACCCAGTCGCTGTGGGCGATGACCTCTTGTTGGTGCTCGACCACGACGACCGTGCATCCCCGATCGGTGAGACGGTGGAGGACGTCGAGCAACCGACCGAGATCGGCGGGGTGGAGGCCGGTCGTGGGTTCGTCGAGGAGCACGAAGTCACCCGGTTTGGCTCGAGCCACCTCGCGGGCGAGGCGCACCCGTTGTGCCTCTCCACCCGACAGGCTCGGCGATGGTTGCCCGAGGGTCAGGTAGCCGAGACCCACCTCTCGGAGGGTCTCGAGGATGCGCTGGACGGGCGGATGCTCGGCGAAGAGCGCGCACGCTTCGTCGACCCGGCAAGCGAGGACGTCGGCGATCGAGAGGTCCGACCACCTGGCCTCGAGCACCTCCGGGCGGTAGCGACGTCCTTCACAGACCTCACACGCCACCCAGATAGGGGCGACGTAGCGCAACGCGATCTCGACGGCGCCCATGCCGTCGCACTCTTCGCATGCGCCCTCCGGGCGGTTGAAGGTGAACTCCGAAGGGGATCGACCGGTGGCGGCGGCAAAGACCGACCGGATCTTGTCGAAGACCTTCGTATAGGTGGCCGGGTTGGATCTCGGGTTGTTGCCCAGCGGCGCCTGATCGACGGCGATGGCCCGCATTGCAGGCGCTTCAAACGCTTCACAGCCGATGGCCGACCCCTCGAGGAGCGAAGCGAGCAGCACATCGCGGGCCAAGGTGGTCTTTCCTGCCCCCGACGGTCCGGTGATCACGGTCAGCGCCCCCAGCGGGATCTCGCAGTCGACATCGCGGAGGTTGCGCAAACCGCCCCCGGTGATCCGGATCCGACCGTCGCCAATCGTGGGCTGCACGCGGCGAGCCGTCGGCGCCGCGCCCGAGAACCCGGTGCCCGACGCGGTGTCGGCGCGCCAGAGGTCGGCGGGGGAGCCTTGGAAGACGACGCGGCCTCCGGCGCTGCCGCCACCCGGGCCGATCTCGACCACCTCGTCCGCCATCGCCACCGCGGCCGGATCGTGCTCGACCATCAGCACGGGACCGGGTAGTGCCGCCACTGCGTCGAGCAGTCGCTCGAGGTCGGTGTGATGCAGCCCGATGGTCGGCTCGTCGAGTACGTGGAGGAGGTCTTCGAGCCGCCCGGACAACACCACGGCAAGGCGCGTCCGCTGTGCCTCCCCTCTCGACAGCGTGGGCATCGGCCGGTCGAGGGCGAGGTGGCCGAGACCGAGCGTCGCCAGAGGTCGGAGTCTCCGCAGCAACTCGTCTTGGAGCCGGGCGGCGCGCAGCCCCGTCGGGAGGGCCTCGACGAAGGCGGCGACCTCGCTGACCGAGCGACCCAACAGTTCGACAAGCGTGAGCCCGCCCACCCGGTGCGAGGAGGTGTCGATGCCGTCGACACGGAACGCCGAGGGCCCGAGGGGCCGCACCCAGTCACCACAGCCGGGGCACACGGGCGCGCGGAGGATCGGGAGGCCCCCGAGTCGGACCTCGGGCGACCCCAATCCGTCGGCCCGCTCGAGGGTCGACCGCAGCTCTGCGGTCGAGGTGTCGGATCGGAGGCGGGCGATGCGGACGACAACGTCGTGGGGCTGGTCTGGGTCGAGGCGTGGCACCCGACTCGCGGTTTCAGCCCCCCAGGCGCGGCCGTCGATCATGACCCTCTCGAATTGGTTCCGCAAGCCGGCCAGCAAGCGGGCGTGCGTGCCTCGAATCGCTCGGACGACGGCGACCTCGACGTCGAGAGCGCCCGTCTCGCTGAGCAATTCGAGGGCGATCGTCAACCGCTCCTCGTCGGATACGGCACGAACGGGCAGGGCGCAGCGCGGGCACGTGACTTCGGCGAAGCGCGAGTAGAGGATGCGAAGGAACGGGTGCAGCCCGACCGACGTGGCCACCGTCGACGCTGGATTGCGATTGAGCACGTTCTGCGCCACCGAGACGGCGGGGCCCAATCCCTCGATGCGCCGCACCCGGGCCGGAGGGGTGCCGCCGCCAGCGCGTCCCAACGCGAGCGATTCGATGAATCGCCGGTGAGCTTCGCGGTAGACGACGTCGAAGGCGAGCGACGACTTGCCTGAGCCGGAGACACCGACGATGGCCGTGAGGCCCGGGCCGAACGCGACGTCGATGTCGGCCAAGTTGTGCTCCGCCGCCCCGAGCACCTTCACGGAACCCTCACGCTCCGATCATGTCCGAATCCGCGGGCTTTCCGGCGGGAACGGTCGTCGCCGGGCGGCCCTCGCGCCGGAAAGGGCGGGGGCGGGTACGGTCGAGGGATGGACTACGACCTGGTCGTCATCGGCGGTGGCGCCGGCGGCATGTCGGCCGCGAGAGCGGGGGTCCGGCGCAAGAAGCGCACGTTGTTGGTGCAGGATGGCGAGATCGGCGGCGACTGCACGTTCACCGGTTGTGTCCCGTCAAAGGCGCTGATTGCCGCCGCGGCCAAGGGCAAGACATTCGCCGAGGCGATGGCGTCGGCCCACCGTTCCATCGAGACCATCGCCGTCACCGAGAACGCCGCCGTGTTCCGCAACGAGGGGATCGAGGTCCTCGAAGGTCGGGCCCGGTTCCGGTCGAGCAACGAGATCGAGGTCGACGGCACACGCATCGGGGCCGACCGCTTCGTCATCGCCACCGGAGCCAAGCCCGCCGTCCCGCCCATCGATGGCCTGCGGGAGACGCATCATTTGACGAGTGACGACGTGTGGTCGCTGACCGAGTGTCCCGAGTCGCTGGTCGTGCTCGGCGGCGGGGCAATCGGCTGCGAACTGGCGCACACGTTCGCCCGTCTCGGGTCGAAGGTCACCATCGTCGAAGGCACCGACCGGCTGCTCAACAAAGAGGAGCTCCAGGTGAGCGCCTGCATCCGGTCGGTGTTCGAGGGTGAGGGCATCACCGTTCGATTGGGCGAGAACGTGACCAAGGTCGAGGAGCTCGGCCCCGATCGCCGGGTGCGGGCTCACCTCGAGCGGGGCGAGCCGGTCGAGGCGGCGAGGGTGCTCGTCGCCATCGGTCGCCAGCCCGTCACCGACGGTCTCGATGTCGAGGCCGGGGGCGTCGCCCTCGACGACCGGGGCTTCATCAAGACCGACGACTACCTCAAGACCTCGTCGGGCAACATCTGGGGGGTCGGTGACGTGAGCGGCAAGCTCCAGTTCACCCACGCCGCTGATGAGATGGGGCGCATCGCGGTCGGCAACGCCTTCGGCCGTCTGCGCCAGCGCCGGTTCAAGGCCGGCCGCACGCCGTGGGTCACGTTCACCAAGCCCGAGGTCGGCCGCGTCGGGATGACCGAGGCCGATGCGGCCGAGCACGGTGGCAGGGTCGCGTTCTTGCCCCTGACCGAGGTCGACCGGGCCATCGCGGAGGACGAGTCCGACGGGTTCCTCAAGGTCGTGGCCGGTCCCCGCTTCGGGCTCGGCAACCTGGCCGGCGGCCAGATCCTCGGAGCGACGGTCATGTGTTCTCGCGGCGGCGAACTCGTCCACGAGTTCGCCCTCGCCATGCGGGCTTCGATGTTCCCGGCGCGGATGGCGCTCACCACGCACGCCTATCCGACGTGGTCGATGGCGGTGCAGAAGGTGGTGGGACAGTTCTTCTACGAGATCGAGGGACGCGAGGCCACCCCGGCGCGCGCCGACGGTGGCACCGGGTCGTGACGCTGTTCGACTCGAACCCGGGCGAGCGCCCCGCCGCCCGCCGCCTCAGCCTCGTTCGCCTGAGCTCCGAACTCGCCCGTTCGCTGGGCGCCATCGGACGGGTGGCGGTCGAGGGCGAGGTCCACCGGCCCAGCCACCGACCGAATGGCCGGATCTACTTCACCCTCAAGGATCGGGCCGCGCAGATCGACGTCAGCGTGCCCGCCTCCCGGGCCAAGCGGGCCCGAGCCATCGACGGTGAGCGGGTGCAGGTCACCGGCGCCCTCGAGTGGAACAACAACTGGGGCAAGCTCCAACTGATCGGCGAAGAGGTGGTGCCGGTCGGCGCCGGCGCCGTGGCCGCGATGATCGCCGAGGCCCGCCGGCGCTTGGCCGCCGACGGGCTGCTCGACCGCCCACGTCGGACCATTCCGCGGCTTCCCACGGCCATCGGCGTGATCTGCGGCAGCGACGCCGCTGTCCGAGCCGACATCGAGTCGGTGGTGGCCGCTCGATTTGCCAACTACCCGATGGTGTTCCGTGAGGTCACCGTGTCCGGTCCGACGGCGGTCGACAGCATCATTGCGGCGATCGCCGATCTCGACTTCGACCCGCGGGTGCAAGTCATCGTGTTGGCCCGGGGTGGAGGCGACGCCACCCAGTTGCTGCCGTTCTCTGACGAGGACCTCTGCCGGGCGGTGTGCGCCTCATCGACCCCCGTCGTCGCCGCCATCGGTCACGAGGGCGACCGGCCCCTCTGCGACGAGGTCGTCGACCTTCGCTGTGGCACCCCTTCGCTGGCGGCGGCGGCCGTGGTTCCCGATCGGGCCCACCTCGATCAGCTCCTCGATGAACGGCTGGCGCGGGCTGCAGCACTGACCGAGGCCCACGTCGCGACATCGCGCAGACGCCTCGATGCTGTCGACCGCGACCGCGCCGTCAACGCCGGCGTCGAGCTGGCCGGCCGCCGGTTGGCGGCCGCCGCCGGGCGTCTCGCACTCCTGCACCCGACCACGGCGCTCGCCCCGGCGTCGGCCCGCCTCGCCGCCGCCCTCCGCGAGATGGACGCCCTGAGCCCGGTCCGGGTCCTCGAGCGGGGATACGCCATCGTGCGGTCGACCGGGGGTGACGTCTTGCGTTCGTCGACCGATGTCGGCGTCGGGGACCGCGTCGACGTGCAATTGGCGGCGGGACGACTTCGAGCCGAGATCGAAGAGGTGTCGACATGACCGACCATGAGGAGAGCGGGGCCCCGCGGACGTTCGAGGCGCTCGTGGCCGAACTCGAGACCACGATCGCCCGCATGGCTTCGGGTTCGTTGGGCATCGAAGAGGTCACCGACCTCTACGAAAAGGCGGGTCGCCTCCACGCCGAGGCCGCACAACGCCTCGACGACATCTCGGCCCGTATCGCCAAGCTCACCGGGCCGGCCACGTCTGACTGAAGCACCGCCACCGTCGACGCCCGCTCGACCACGGGCCCCACAAGCCGCCCACCGTGCCCCTGGTCGGCTCGGTCCATGTCAACGACGACGAATCTTGGACCCGGCGCACGACTTGACGGATGCCACCCTCGTGGACGGCGTAGCCCGCCCACACGCCGGGGTAGTCCTTGGTCGAGCCGACCTCGGTGGCGGTGAGGCCGCACAACTCGACTCGCCGGTTGCGATGGGTGTGCCCGAAGGAGACGAACGTGGCCGGATTGGCGGCGGCGACGGAGGCAAAGAGCCGCCGGCCCTCGTCCCGGGCGATGCCACGGGGATAGCGGGTCGGTACTGGCCATCGGTCGACGTAGTGGTGCATGGCGACGAAGGCCGGCGACGCCGAGCCGACCGCCTCGACGATCTTGCTCTGCTGCTGCTCGTCGACGTGGCCGTAGCGATGATGGCGGGCGGCCGAGTGGGCGAGAACGAGCCGTAGGCCGGGCGCGTCGATCACTTCAGGCTCAGCGCGCCAGCTCTCGATGCCGTCGTCGGCGAGCGCGTGGTGACCGTCGACGGCTCGGGGAACGACGTCGTGGTTGCCGAGTGTGACGTGCACGGGGACGGCGGCGGCGGCCAGAACGCGACCCACAACTGTCCACTCCGACTGCCGGCCCGACCAGGTGAGGTCACCCTTCACGAGGATTCGCTGTGCCCCCCACGCCTGCGCCTCGGTCAAGGCCGCTGCCGCGCATCGAGCTGGGTAGGCGTGCGCGGTGTCGACATCGGGACGTTCGCGGAAGCGGGGAAGCATCCCGAAGCTGCGTTCGCCCACGTGGAGGTCGCTCACGGTGGCGAAGCGAAACAACAACCCGCCCGGCGGGGGAGCGAGCGTTCGCACCTTGCCCTTGGCGCGGCCGCCGGCCGTGATCGTGTAGGTCGTGTCGGCGGCCAGTCCCGTCACTGCACCAACCCCAGGGCCGGCCCGGGACGCCGTCACCACGCCGTCGCCGATGCGCAAGGTGGCGCCAGGCACCGCGTCGTGCCACATCAGCTGCGCGCCGTCATCTTCGACGGCGAAGACGGTGAGCCCGTCGAAGCCGCCACCGGCGGGCGAAGCCGGGGCGGCCTGACTCAAGAGTCGGTGGCGGCGAAGAGTTGTCGCAGCCGTTCGCCCTCGCGCCGGCGGAAGGCGACGTTGACGTCGAGGCGCTCGAGGGTCTGCTCGACGGTTTTCTGCCCCGCCTTGACCGGATTGGCGGACAGGAAGCGGCGCACATCGTCGGCGACGGCGGGGGGCAGGGTCGAGACCTGTTCGATCATGCGAGCGTGGCTGTTGTCGGGAAACTTGTCGAGCAGCGTCGACCAGTGCTCGGTCAACCAGGTCCACGCCGTGGTGCCGTGTTCGAGGTTGCCCAGGGCGGCGTTGATGACGAACGGGGCGTTCTGCGTGCGCACCTCGGTGGCGGCCAGATCGAGCGTGCGACGAAGCAGGCCGTCGTGGGGGAACGAGGCCAGGGCCATGAGGTAGCGAACCTCCTCCTGCGGCGTCGCCGGAGTGCGGTAGCGGTCGAGGAACTGCTGGTACTCGGCCTCGCCTCCGGTTGACGAGGCGATGTTGACGAGCGCGGGCACGATGTCGGGATCCACGGCGGCCCGATCGCGGAGGTACTCGGCGTGCAGCTCTCCCGCCCGCCAGCGGATGTCAGGGTCGGCGCCGGTCGTCCCCAGCGCCCCGAGGAGGAGGCTGCGGAGGGTCGGCGTCTTCTCGCCTTCACCGGGTGAGGGCTGCCAGCCGAGTCGGGCGAAGGCGGGTCCGGCCAGCGAGCGGACGAACTGGCGGAGACCGTCGCGGTCGTCGTCGGGCAGGGCTCGCTCCATCAACGAGAAAGGAGCGAGGACGGCCGACCAGACGGTCGGGTCTTTTTCGTCGCCGAGGAGGCGCGCCAACTCGATGAAATCGTCGACGGGAGCGAGGCCCGACCACACAGCCGCCCACGTGTCGGACACGAGGTTGTAGCGCTCGACGGCCGACAGGCCGGCCGCGTCGAGGTCGGCGGTCAGCCGACGGAGGAGGTCGGCCGAGTACCGCGTGCGATAGAAGCCGGAACCGCCGGCGTTGACGACCAGCCAGTCGACTTTGCCGTCACCGAAATCGATGGTGGCGGTGCCGTCGGACAGCAAGAGCTTGCGGGTTCCGACGCCGCCGTCGACGCTGGCGCGGAGTAGCACGGGCACCTGCCAGCGTGCCTCGCCGTCGTCGGGAGAGGCCAAGTAGCGGAACCGGCGCTGCGACAATTCGACGCCGCCCTTGGCGGTGGTGTCGACGGTCACGACGGGATAGCCACCCTGGAAGATCCACGTGTCCATCGTCGAACGGACGGGCTGTCCGCTCGCCTCTTCGATCGCGTCCCAGAGGTCAGTCGTCTCGGTGTTGCCGTACGCGTGCTTGCGCATGTAGAGCCGGATGCCCTCGCGGAACGTCTCGGCGCCGAGGTACTGCTCGAGCATGCGGACGACCGAAGCGCCCTTTTGGTATGTCAGGACATCGAACATGCCCTCGGCCTCTTCGGGAGCCGTGACCGGGAACTCGACGGGTCGGGTCGACCGCATGCCGTCGGTGTTCATGGCCGCAGCCCTGCCGGTGGAGAAGCTGACCCAGCGATCCCAGTCGGGGCGGAAGGCGTCGACGGCCAACAACTCCATGAACGTGGCAAAGGCTTCGTTCAACCAGATGCCGTTCCACCACTTCATCGTGACGAGGTCGCCGAACCACATGTGCGCGATCTCGTGCGCCACCACGTCGGCCACCCGCTCGCGCTCGAGACGGCTCGCCGTCTCGCCGTCGACGAGCAGCGCCGTCTCCCGGAAGGTCACGCAGCCGAGGTTCTCCATGGCGCCGAAGGCGAAGTCGGGCAACGCGACGAGATCGAGCTTCTCGGCTGGATAGGGGATCCCGAAGTAGTCGGTGAAGAAGCGCAGCGAATGGGCGCCGGCTTCGAGGGCGAAGGCGGTGAGGTGCGCCTTGCCCGGCACGGCGGCGATGCGCAGCGGCGTGCCGTCGACATCGACGGGATCCGTGAGCTCGAGGGGGCCGACCACGAACGCGACCAGGTAGGTCGACATCTCCATGGTGTCGCCGAAGGTCACCGCCCGGCGCCCGTCGGGAAGTTCCTGCTCCCGGATCTGGGGCCCGTTCGACAGCGCCGTCAGCCCGGCATCGACGACCAACGTCACGCCGAACGCGGCCTTGAAGTCGGGCTCGTCCCAGCACGGGAACGCCCGCCGGGCGTCGGTCGACTCGAACTGGGTCGTGGCGATCACGCGCTCGTTGCCATCGGCGTCGGTGAAGGTGCTCCGGTAGAAGCCAGCGAGCTTGTCGTTGAGTGTTCCGGTGAAGGAGATCTCGAGCTCCCAGCGCCCGGGCTCGGCCGTGCCGTCGAGGCGGATCGTGGCTCGCTCGCGCTGTTCGTCGAGTTCGACCGAACCCGTCAGCGTGAGATCGCCGGCGTGCAGCCCGGCGCGATGGATGTCGAGCTCGGCGGCGTTGAGGACGATCTCGGACGTCGCCTCGACCACGTCGACGGTGATGGTTGCGGTGCCCTCGAACGTGAAGGCCCGGAGGTCAGGGGCCAGGGTCAGTTCGTAGTGACGGGGGACGACGTTACGCGGGAGCCGGTGGTCCGACGCGGTTGCGGCAGTGGCCATCGGGCCAGGTTAGGGGCTGGTTTGGCGCCGGAGGTCAGCATGCAGGTGGTGGGTGAGAGCGACCCCCACCGCTGCCATCCGGAGGTCGTAGCGAAGTGTCCCGGTATCGACCGAGATGTCGCGTTCGACGGCGGTCACGGGCTTGGACGTCGGCGACCCGACGACCGAATCGGTGCGCAGCCGGAGGCCGGTCGCAGTCCACGTCCCGACCTCGACCTCGACGACGCCGGTGGGATGGGCCAGCACGAACTCAACGGAATCACCGCCGGCGCCGGCGTCGGGGCAGCGGAGGTAGCCGGTCTCGGCGTGGAGCGGACGTCGATCTTCGTCGAGTGACCACGTGCGCTGCTGGTAGACGAGAAAGGGCTTGCCAGGCGGTTGGGAGAAGGTGATCTCCTCGCCGTAATCGAATGGATCGATGGTCGGATACTCGCCGTGCCCCGATCCCTTCCAGGTGCCGAGCAAGAATCCGAGGGGGTGCGAACCGCCTCTATCGTCGCTGACCATGTCCGCTCCTCCTTCCCTCGACGTGCTCGCTCTGGGCAACGCCATCGTCGACGTGCTCGCCGCCGCTGACGACGCCCTGCTGGAACGCTATGGCCTGGCCAAGGGTGCGATGCGACTGTGCGACCAGTCCGAGGCCGACGACCTCTACACGGCCATGGGTCCGGCGGTGGAGATCTCCGGTGGAGCGGCGGCCAACACTGCGGTCGGCGTCGCCTCGTTCGGGGGACGGGCTGCCTTCGCCGGCCGGGTGCGCGACGACCAGTTGGGTGCTGTCTTCGCCCACGACATCCGGGCCTCAGGGGTTGCGTTCTCGTCCGTGCCGGCCGACGTCGGCCCCCCCACGGGCCGCTGCCTGGTGCTCATCACGCCCGACGCGCAGCGCACGATGAGCACGTTCCTGGGCACGGCCGGCCTGTTCTCCTCGGCCGACGTCTCCGACGACCAGGTGTCGGCCGCCGCCGTCACGTTCCTCGAGGGGTACCTGTGGGAGGAGGCGTCGGCCAAGGCGGCCATGACCGAGGCGGCGGTCGTGGCGCACCGCGCCGGCCGCCAGGTCGCGTTCTCCCTCTCGGACTCGTTCTGCGTCGAGCGCAACCGGGCCGACTTCGCCGACCTCGTGTCGTCGACGGTCGACATCTTGTTCGCCAACGAAGCCGAGATCCTGGCCCTCTACGAGGAGGACGACATCGAAGTGTGCCTCCGTCGTGTCAGGAACGAGGTCACGATCGCGGCCGTCACGCTCGGCGCCGCTGGTTCGGTGCTCGTCTCCGGGGATCGCACGGAGCGGATCGACGCCGTCCCCGTCGAGGTGGTTGACACCACGGGCGCTGGCGACCTCTACGCTGCCGGCGTGCTCTTCGGGCTGGCGTCGGGCCACGACTTGGCCGTCGCCGGACGCCTGGGAGCAGCGGCCGCCGCTGAGGTGATCTCCCACGTCGGGGCCCGGCCCGAGGTCGCGCTGTCCGGGTTGGTGGCCGAGGTCGTCGGGTAGGTTTGCGGGCGCAATGATGGATCCCCGACACCGCATCTCGATCGAGTTCTGCGTTCCCTGAAACTACGTCCCCCGAGCCGTCGGTCTGACGGACGAGTTGTTGCAGGGATGGGCCCCAATCCTGTCGGGAGTCGACCTGATCCCCGGCTCGAAGGGCCGCTTCGAGGTCATCCTCGACGGTGAGCTGATCTTTTCCAAAGCCGCCCTCGGCCGCCACGCCGAACCGGGCGAGGTCGTCGGTCTCGTCCGCGAACGGATCGGCCCGGAAACCCCTCGGGAGTAAAGGAAAATCCCTCGGGAGTGACGAGTCGCGGCCGGTACCCTCGGCCGACCGACATGTCGCTCCTCCGCACCCGCTCCTTCCTGCTGCTCTTCCTCGGCCAGGCCGTCAACGGCATCGGCAGTTGGGCTGCGCTCATCGCCATGTGGGGCTACGCGGACCTACCAGTTCCACGCCGGACCGGGACAGGTGGCCATGATCGGCCTGGCCTGGGCGTTGCCGTCGACCGTCGTCGGACCCTTGACCGGCGTTCCGATCGACCGCTACGGGGCCAAACGGGTGCTGCTCGGCGCCTACGTCGTGGGCGTGGGCGCAGCCGTCGGCCTCTCGTTCACGACGACGTTCTCACAGTTGATCGGCGTCGGCGTCGTGCTCGGCGTGGTCAAGGCGTTCGCACAGCCCGCGGCCGACAGCCTCCCGCCCCGCCTCGTCGATGATGCCGACCTCCTGGCCGCCAACGCGCTCCTCGGTGCGTCGTCGGAGTCGGCCATCGTGTTCGGACCCCTGGTCGCCGGTCTGGCCATCGCCGCTTGGGGTCTGCGTGGCGCCTTTCTGGTCGACGCCGCTACGTACCTCGTGGGGATGGCCGTCGTGGCGCCACTTCGGCTCCGTCCCCGCGAGTCGCCTCCGGTGCCCGCGGGGACCGGCTGGCGGGCGGTAGCCGCCGAGGTACGAGAGGGCCTGGCATTGGTGGCCAAGGTGCCCGTACTCCGTTTCACGATGGCGATGAGCGCTCTGGTGTTCGTCACCTGGTCGACGTTCGTGGTCGTCGAGCCCATCTACGTGCGTGACGTCCTCGGCCGCCCGGCGTCGTTCTTCGCGCTGTTGCAGACGGTCTTCGGGGTCGGTCTCGTCGGCATGGGGTTGGCCCTCCCTCGCCTCGGTGACCGCGTCGCCGGACCAAGGGCCTTGGCGGCCTCAGTGCTGCTGTCGGGGGTCACGGCGGCGTTGTACGTCGGCACCCGCCTGCCGGCGGTAGCCATGTTCGGTGTGTTCCTGTGGGGCATCGACGTCGCCTTCTTCTCGGCGCCGTCGCGAACCCTGCTGCAACGCCACAGCCCGCCGGCGGCCCACGGACGGGTCCTGTCGCTCTACCGCACCAGCCACTCCGCCGCCGACGTCGTCGCGCTGCCACTGGCCGGGCTGGCCGCCGGCCTGGTCGGCGTGCAGGCCACGGCGTTGACGGTCTCGGTACTTCCCCTGGTGGCCGGTGCGGTCGGCTTGCGGCTGGCCCGAAGGCTGCCGGTGGGTGGCGCCGTCGAAGGTGCCGGCGGCGAACCCGAGGTCGTCCCGTTGGAGACACCGCTCGAATCACCCGCCGCTTGAGTGTCGGTCGGCCGGTAACCTCCGCCGCCATGGCCCCCCAGGTGAGCGGATTGTGGCGGTACCCGGTGAAGTCGATGCTCGGGGAGGAGGTCGATCGCATCGAGGTCGGCGCCAGGGGCGTGGTCGGTGATCGTGCGTTCGCCGTGGTCGATCTCGACGACGGCACCGTGGCCAGCGCCAAGAACCCGGCGAAGTGGGGCGGCCTGCTGACGCTGCAGGCGGTCTTCGTGGCCGAGGGCGTCGTCGAGATCACCGGACCCGACGGCCTCTCCGTGCGTTCGGACGCCCCCGACGTCGACGCCGTGCTCTCCTCGGCCATCGGCCGTCAGGTCACCCTGGCCTCGTCGGCTCCCGAAGGCGCCGCGTTCGAAGAGGTATGGCCCGACATCGCCGGTCTGGCACCCGAACCGATCATCGCCGGCACCAACGTCGGCACCGATCCCGACGGCGAGCGGATCAGCCGCTTCCCGCTGGCGGGCATGGCGCCGGCGGGCACGTTCTTCGACCTCGCTCTGCTCCACGTCATGACGTCGGCGACGCTGGCCCGGCTGCAGGAGTTGGCGCCCGACGCCACGTTCGACGTCCGCCGCTATCGCCCCAACGTGCTCGTCGACACGGGAGCGGTCAGCGGGTTCGTCGAGAACGGGTGGGTCGGCAGAGTCGTCGGTCTGGGCGGCGCCCGTGTCGAGGTGACGATGGCGACGATGCGCTGTGTCATGACGACACTCGCCCAACAGGGCCTGCCCCGCGACCGCGACACCTTGCGCACGATCGCCGCCCACAACCAGGTCGAGATCCCCGGCATGGGCTCGTGGGCGTGTGCCGGCGTCTACGGCAACGTCGATGCCCCCGGCACGGTCGCCGTCGGCGACCCCGTCCTCCTCACCTGACACACCCCCGTTGCGGTGGCCCTTCCGGCCGCCATCGCGGCCACATCAACGGGTTCGAGCGACCGGAAGGGCCACCCCAACTCGTCAGAGTTGGGTGCGGCCTCGGTCGATGATCGATTGCCGGCGGCGTTCGACGTCGGCGCCGGCGGCAGCATTCCACTCGGCGGCAATCCCGGCCTCGATGCGGAGGCCCTCGGCGACGGTCGTGGCCGACGTCTGTTCGTACTCGTCGAGCAGGGCTCGAACGGCCCGCTGGTCGGAGCCGGCGATGTCGAGGGCCAACGACCGGGCGGTGTCGAGGAGCTCGTCGTGGGGGACGACGGCGTTGACCAGCCCCCATGCCAATGCCTGCGGGGCGAGCACGAAGTTGCCGGTGAGGCTCATCTGCTTGGCGCGTCGAACGCCGATGGCCTGGGGCAACAACACGCTCATGCCCCAGCCCGGGAGCACGCCCACCCGCGGCGTGGGTGTCGGCGAACGCAGCCCGCTCGCTGGCCACGAGGAAGTCGCACTGGAGGGCGAGCTCGAACCCACCCGTGACGGCGGCACCGTTGACGGCGCCGATCACGGGCTTGGCCGTGCGGGCCCAGGGACGCCCGGGCCGATCGGCGGTGCCGGGGGCGAGGCGGACGGCGCCGCCCGCGCCACCGGCCCCGAGCTCGGTGAGGTCGAGGCCGGCGCAGAAGGCGGGGTCTGCGCCCGTCAACACGATGACGGCAACCTCGTCGTCAGCATCGACGGCGGCCATGGTCGAACGAAGGGCGCCCGTCAGCTCGGCGTTGAGCGCGTTGCGGCGATCGGGCCGATTGAGCGTGACGACGGCGACGCCGTCGGCGATGTCGACGAGGAGCACGGAGACCATCGCGGGGACGCTACCGTCCGACGGGTGAGATCGAACCCGTGGTTGGAGCGACGCATCCTCAACTGGGCCCATCAAGGTGGGGCCAAGGAAGCGCCCTCCAGCACGCTCTTCGCCATGCGTGAGGCGGTGGCCAACGGCGCCCACGCCATCGAGCTCGACGTCCACATGAGCGCCGACGGTGTGCTCATGGTCTGCCACGACGCCACCGTGGACCGGACGACGAATGGAAGCGGCGCCATCGCCGCACTGACCCTCGCCGAGCTGCGCGCCCTCGACAACGCCTATTGGTGGACCGAGGGTTCGGTCGTCGACCACGACAATCCCGACCCTGGCGCCTACGTCCACCGGGGCAAGGCGGCCGACGATTCCGACTTCCGCATCGCCACCCTCGACGAGGTGCTGACCGCCTTCCCCGACACGTACCTCAACTTCGACATCAAGCAGACGGCGCCGGCGGTGCCCTCGTACGAGGAGCCTCTGGCTGCGGCGTTGCGCGACCACGGCCGCGCCGGCAAGACGATCGTGGCCTCGTTCAATGACCTCGCCACCGACCGCTTCCGGGCCCTTGCCCCCGAATTCGACACGTCGCTCGGCACCAACGGGACGGCCGAGTTCTACCGGGCCGTCCGCGCCGGACAGGAGCCACCCGAGACCCCGGCTGTTGCGCTCCAGGTGCCGCACACGTTCGGCGACACCGTCTTAGTCGACGCCGACTTCGTGGTGGCCGCCCACGCTGCCGGGCTCGCCGTGCACGTCTGGACGATCGATGACGACGAGGAGATGGCGGAGTTGATCGGTCTCGGCGTCGACGGGGTGATGACCGACCGCCCGACGGCCTTGGCCGCTCAGTTGGCGAAGGTCAGCGAGGATCGGCGCTCATGAACGTGTGCGGCACGGTGGAACCCGCAGCGCGATCGAGCGTGGCGATGCGACGACCGGGTTGCACGGCGTCTTTGGCCGGCCGGAGTCGATCGCCGAGATAGGCCGCGGTCTCATCGAGGTCGCGCACGGTCCAGGCCAACCCGTAGAACCGCAGCGGCCAGTCGCCCGACTGGTCGCGGGTGCCGACGACCTCGAGGACGACGTCTCCCAGTTTGAAGAACGCTTGTTGGCGGGGCGGATCGCCGCCGATCTCGCGCACACGCCGCAGCTCGATACCGGCCGAGGTGAGCGACGCCACCGTGCGCCCGATGTGGGGAGTGGCGACGACGAGGTGGTCGAGCGACACCACGCCATTGGGATGTGGGGGCGTGGGCCGAGCCGGCTCGGCGGGCAAGCCGAAGGGTGCGCCGTCGAGTCCGTCCACCCCGGTGATGCCGCGGCAGCGACCAATCCCGGATGCCAGGGGCCTCGCCGCCGAGCAGGTGGGAGACGCCGCTGACGTGGACGGCGCCGTCCTCGACCAGGAATCCGAGGTCAGCCCACAGGCGCGCATCGTCGCCGACGAGCAGGGCTGCCAGTTCGGCCATGTCGAGCGACGGGCTGGGGTGAGCTACTTCTTGTTGCCGCGGTTGGGCTTCACACCGTGGTTGGCCTTCTTGCGCCGGGCACGGTTCTTGGCCTTGACGGTTCGCTTCGACATGGAGGGCAGGCTACCGGGCGCCGGTAGCCTGCGCCCAAATGGAAAAGTTCGGGTTCGTCGGTCTTCCCAATGCCGGGAAGTCCTCGCTGTTCAACGCGCTGGCCGGGGGCGGGGCCCTCGCCGCGCCCTATCCCTTCGCCACCAAGGACCCGAACGTGGGGCGGGCCAAGGTGCCCGATCATCGCCTCGACGCCCTGGCCGAGATGTCGAAGTCGAAGTCGATCGTGCATGCGGCGTGCGAGTTCATGGACATCGGTGGACTGGTCGCCGGCGCCTCAAAAGGCGAGGGCCTGGGCAACAAGTTCCTGGGGGGCATCCGCGAGGTCGACACCATCGTCTACGTCCTGCGAGCCTTCGAAGACGACGACGTGATGGGCCCGTCCGACCCGATCGAACACCTGTCGACGGTCGAGACCGAGCTGTGTCTGGCCGACCTCGACACCGTCGACAGCCAACTACCCCGTAAGGAGAAAGGGTCCCGGCTCGACAAGTCGCTGCTGGCCGAAGTGGCCGCCCTCAAGGCCGCCCGCGAGGTGCTCGACGAAGGGATCCCGCTATACAGGTCGACGGTGAGCGCCGAGCACCGGGCCGTCCTCAAGCCCGCATTCCTGCTCACCAACAAGCCGGTGCTGGCCATCGTCAACGTGGCCGAGGACGACCTCGATCGGGCTGACGAGCTCGCCGAGCCGGTCCGTGCGGTCATGGGCGGCGCCGCCGATGTGCTGGCCATGTGCGTGCAACTCGAGGCCGAGGCGGCGATGCTCGACGCGTCGGAGCGCACGGAGATGCTCGACGCGCTCGGCTTGGGCGAGGGAGCGCTGCCTCGGGTGGTGAAAGCGGCGTATCACCTGCTCGATCTGCGCACCTTCCTCACGACCGGCGACAAGGAGAGCCGGGCGTGGACGTTCCGGTCGGGCGCCAAGGCGCCCGAATGCGCGGGCGTCATCCACTCCGACCTGCAACGCGGGTTCATCCGGGCCGAGGTGGTCCACTGGGACGAGTTGCTCGAGCTCGGCTCGTGGGCCAAGGCGCGCGACGCAGGCAAACTGCGGGTCGAGGGCAAGGACTACGAGGTCGTAGACGGCGACGTCCTCGAGATCAGATTCAACGTGTAGGACGGGTTCGTGCCCTGGCTCCTGCGAGACGGTGACGTGCTGGCCGCACTGGAGGAGGCGACGACCTTCGGCGCCCGCGTCGCGGGCTGCTCGGTCGCGATGGCATCGACGGGGCGCTGTTGCTCCGCCCGGCTCGGTCGGTGCACACCGTCGGCATGCGCTTCCCGATCGACGTCGCGTTCTGCGATCGACACCTCGTGGTGCTGGCGACGGTCGAGATGCGTGCGTATCGGATTTCGCGCCCGTGTCGGGGGGCCCGGGTCGTGATCGAGGCAGAGGCCGGTGCCTTCGAGCGTTGGCGGCTGCGTGTCGGCGACCAACTCGAGGTGCGGTGAACCCCGACGGGCCTGGCGCCTTGGTGCTCGTCTCCACGCCGATCGGCAACCTCGGCGACCTGTCTCCTCGCGCGATCGAGGAACTCGGCGGGGCCGACATCGTCTGCTGTGAGGACACTCGCCACTCGCGCCGTCTTCTGGACCACGCCGGGCTCCACCCCGCTCGTCTGATCGCGGTGCACACCCACAACGAAGCCGAACAAGCGACGCGCCTGGTCGGTGAGATGGCGGCGGGCGCACGGGTGGCCTACGTGACCGACGCCGGGACCCCGGGCATCAGCGACCCCGGGGCCCGGTTGGTTGCGGCGGCGGTCGAGGCCGGCATCGAGGTGCTCTCCGTGCCCGGCCCCACGGCGTTGATCGCGGCGCTGGTGGTGAGCGGACTTCCGACCGAACGGTTCTGCTTCGAGGGCTTTCTCCCACGCAAGGGCCGCGATCGCACCCGGAGGCTGGCGGCGCTGGCGGTCGAGACGCGCACGACGGTGCTCCACGAGTCACCCCACCGGCTGGCGGCCACGCTGGCCGACCTCGTGGGCGCATGCGGGGGCGACCGACGCGTCGCGTTGGCTCGCGAGTTGACCAAACGCTTCGAAGAGGTGTGGCGGGGCACGCTCGCCGGCGCCGTCGAGCGGGCCGCGACCGTCGAGGCTCGGGGCGAATACGTGCTCGTCGTCGACGGCGCGCCCGATCCCGAGCCGGCGACCGAAGACGATGTCGTCGCCACCCTCCTGCGGCTGCTGGCCGAAGGGTCGACCCGCCGCGAACGCGGCGGCGCGGGCGGCCGCCGTCCACGACGTGCCCCGTCGAGTGGCCTACAACCTCGCCGTCGGCCTCGACCGACCCGAGGTCAATCCGTCGACGATGTCAACGAGCGACGGCACGGCGCGCACACGCCCCGATCCCGGTACCGGATGAGGTCGGGCGTCTCGTCTCCGCAGAAGACACACCCCGGTGCGAGCTTTCGCAACACGATGGCGTCGCCGTCGACGGAGATCTCCATGGCGTCGCCTGACTGGATGCCGTGGAGCCGCCGCAGCTCGATCGGCAAGACGATGCGGCCGAGGTCGTCGACCTTCCTGGCCATTCCGGTGTCTTTCAATTCCGGCCGCCTTCCTTCACCACGTCGGTAGGCTCCGCCGCGACATGGGCCGCTTCTACGCCACCACACCGATCTATTACGTCAACGACGCCCCGCATATCGGACATGCCTACACCACCGTGACCGGCGATGCGCTGTGTCGTTGGCACCGGCTGCTGGGCGACGACGTGTTCTTCCTCACCGGCACCGACGAGCACGGTCTCAAGATGCTGCGGGCGGCCGAGGCCCTCGGTGAGTCACCCCAGGAGTTGGCCGACCGCAACAGCGCGCGCTTTCGTTCGGCGTGGGATGAACTCGACATCCGCTACGACCACTTCATCCGCACCACCGAGCCCCGCCACTACGAGGCCGTCGCCCGGTTCCTGCAGGCCGTCTACGACAACGGCGACGTCGAACTCCGCACGTACGAGGGTCTCTACTGCGTGGCCTGCGAGGCCTATTACACCGACGACGAGGCGGCCGAAGGTTCGACCTGCCCGATCCACACGGGGCGGTCGCTCGAACTGCTGTCCGAGGAGAACTGGTTCTTCCTGCTGTCGAGGTACGAGCAGCGGCTGCTGGGCTGGTACGAGGCCAACCCAAGCGCGGTCGCATCCCGAGACCGACGCAACGAAGTGCTCGGCTTCATACGAGGCGGGCCTCCGCGACATCTCGATCAGCCGCAGCTCATTCTCGTGGGGCGTTCCCGCTTCCGTGGGACCCGGCGCACGTTGCCTGGGTGTGGTTCGACGCCCTGCCCAACTACATCACCGCCGCCGGGTACGGCGACCGACGAGGCGGCGCTTCGAGAAGTGGTGGCCGGCCGACCACCACCTCGTCGGGAAGGACATCATCCGGTTCCACGCCGTGTTCTGGCCGGCGATGTTGATGGCGGCCGGGCTCGAGCCGCCGCGCCACGTCGCCGCCCACGGCTGGCTGCTCGTGGGCGGCGAGAAGATGTCGAAGACGGCGCTCAACCAGATCGCCCCCGCCGACCTCGTCGCCGACTTCGGCGTCGACGGATTCCGCTACCACTTCCTGCGCGACTCGTCCTTCGGGCCGCGACGGCGACTTCTCCTACGAGGGCATGATCGGCGCGCTACAACAGCGACCTGGCCAACAACTTGGGCAACCTCTTCTCGAGGGTGGCCACGGTTGTGGCCAAGAAGTGCGGGGGAGTCGGCCCGGCGCCGGCGCCCGACAGTCCGTTGGCCGCGATTGCCGCCGACGCCTATGCCGCCGCCGCCGCCGCATGGGACAAGCCGAATCCGAGTGAAGCGCTCGAGGCGACGTGGCGCATTGGTACGCGAGTCCAACGCCTACCTCGAGACCCACGAGCCGTGGAAGGCCGAGCCGGGACCCGAACTCGACCGGGTGCTCGGCGACGCCCTCGAGGCGCTGCGCATCGTGGCCATCCTGGCGTCGCCCGCCGTGCCGCGAGCCGAGCCAAGAGATCTGGCGTCGTCTCGGACTTGCGGGCAATGTCGACGATCAACGCCTGCCCGCCGCCGCTGGTTGGGGCGGCTTCCCCGGCGGCTTGCCCATCGAGAAGGGCGACGGCCTCTTTCCGAGGATCGCTTCGTGAGCGATGCCGACGAGGCCGCCGATCCGAGCCTGGAAGCCCGTGTGGGCTGACTCGCACTGCCACCTTCCCTACGAAGGGCTCGAAGACGTCGCATCGCACATCGCTGCAGCGCGCCGCGGCGGGCGTCGGCCGCATGATCAGTGTGGGTACCGACGCCGCCCAATCCGCCGCTGCGCTGCGAGTCGCCCAGGAGTTCGACGGGGTCTGGGCCACGGCTGGGCTCCATCCACACGACGCCAGCAACGGGCTGGCCGGAATCGAGGAGCTGCTGACCGCCGGCGAGGTGGTGGGGGTCGGCGAGTGCGGTCTCGACTTCCACTACGACCACTCGCCCCGGGACGTCCAACTCGAGGTCTTCGCTCGACAGATCCGCCTGGCCCATGCCCACGATCTCGCTCTCGTGATCCACACCCGCGAGGCGTGGACCGAGACCTGGCAGGTGCTCGAGGCCGAGGGCGTGCCCGCCCGCACCGTCTTCCACTGCTTCACCGGAGGTCCCGTCGAGGCCGACCGCTGCCTCGAAATGGGGGGACATCTGTCGTTCAGCGGCATCATCACGTTCAAGTCGGCCGACGACGTGCGGGCGGCCGCCGCCCGATGTCCGCTCGACCGCCTGCTGGTCGAGACCGACTCGCCCTACCTCGCCCCGGTGCCTCATCGGGGCCGCACCAACACCCCGTCGTTCGTGCCTCTGGTCGGGGCTGCCGTGGCTGGTGTGAAGGATGTTCATATCGAGGAAATCGAGGCCGCAACCTGGGCCAATACCACGGCGGTCTTCCGTTTGGCAGACAGCGAGAGCCCCCTCTAGGGTCCACGGCGCCGCACCGATTCACGTCCCTGCCCCCCACGGAAGGCCGACGTTCTGCGACATCACGCCGCCCCGCGACGCCATCGACTCCCCGCCCTGCTCCTGCCCTTGGGGCTGGTGTTGGTCGCCGCCGTCGGACTGCTCGTCGTCGACGACGCGCCGCCGGTGTCGGCTCGCCTGACCGCCGCCGAGGCTGCTCGACCGCTGGGCAACGACGGCGACGTGGCTGCGGAACGGACCGCTCGCTATTCCGAAGCCCGCTCCGGCCGGTCGTCGATCTCTCCCCGAGATCTCTTCGATGCCGCCAACCAGAGCTCGCTGGTGACGACGACCCTGCCGCCAACCACGACCCTGCCTCCGTCGACGACGCTGCCTCCCACGACGACGGTGGCCCGCCGGGTCACGACGACGACCAAGCCCGTCAGGGTCACGACGACGACCGCTCGACCGAAGCCGACGACCACCACCGCCGCTCCCACGACGACGACGGTCAAGACGGAAGCGGCCGCCGAGCCGGCGCCGAACGGGGGACGTCAGGAGGGCGACGCCTCCTACCACGGCTACAGCGACCCGCGGACGTGCGCTCACCGCACGCTGCCAAAGGGCACCCTGCTGCGGGTGACCAACCTGGCCGACGGTCGATCGACGACCTGTGTCGTCAACGACCGCGGGCCCTATGTCGCCGGGCGGATCCTCGACCTTTCCCGTGCCGCCTTCTCGGAGATCGCCTCGACCTCCGACGGCGTGATTCGCGTTTCTATCGAGTGGTGACCACACCCTGACCCTCTCGCGGGGGCAGATCAGCGAGCTCCTCGACCGTCACGGACTGCGGGCCAGCCGCGCCCTCGGCCAGAACTTCGTCGCCGACCCCAACACGGTGCGGCGCATTGCACGACTGGCGGCTGTGGGACCCGATGACCGGGTCGTGGAGATCGGTGCCGGGCTCGGTTCGCTCACGTTGGCGCTGGCCGAGACGGGTGCACGAGTCACGGCCGTCGAGATCGATCGCTACCTCGTGCCGGTGCTTCGCTCGGTGGTCGAACCGGCCGGCGTCGACGTCGTAGAAGGCGATGCCCTTCGCCTCGATTGGGACGCGCTGTTGGGCCCAGCGGGCGGTTGGATCCTGGTGGCCAACCTGCCCTACAACGTGGCCACGCCCCTCGTCGCCGACCTGCTCGACGGCGTTCCTGTCATTGCCCGGATGTTGGTGATGGTGCAGAAGGAGGTGGGTGAGCGACTGGCCGCCCACGCCGGTGACGACGCCTACGGTGCAGTGTCGGTGAAGGTGGACTATTGGGCTCGGGCCAAGGTCGTCGGCAAGGTACCGCCGACCGTGTTCATCCCTCAGCCCAACGTCGATTCTGCGCTGGTGGCCATCGAGCGGCGAGCGGCGCCCGCCGTCGACCCAGGCTTGGTCTCGGCCGAGCGGCTCTTCAGCGTGGTGCGCGCCGGCTTCGCCCACCGCCGCAAGATGTTGCGCGGCGCGCTGGCCGGCATCGTCGAACCGTCGGCCTTCGACGCCGCCGGTGTTCGCCCGGAGGCCAGGGCCGAAGAGCTCGACGTCGAGGCCTGGGGCCGGCTGGCCCGACGCGATCCCCAATGATCGAACGCGTGTTGGCGCCGGCCAAGTTGACCCGCACGCTGCGAGTCGTTGGAGTCCGGGCCGACGGGTACCACCTGATCGAGGCCGAAATGGTCGAGCTCGACTTCGCCGATGTCCTCGTCATTGACGGGGCGGGAACGAACACCCTCCCGCCCGACAACCTCGTGTCTCGGGCGCTCGTCGCCGTCGGGCGCGAGGCGGGTGTCGCGCTCGACAAGCGCATTCCGGCCGGTGCCGGGCTGGGGGGTGGGTCGGCCGACGCCGCCGCCGTGCTCCGGTGGGCCGGGTGTCGTGACCTCGGTGTGGCTGTCACGCTCGGCGCCGACGTGCCCTTCTGCCTGCTCGGCGGGCGAGCCATCGTGCGCGGCATCGGCGAGGTGATCGAAAGGCTCGATCCGATCGACCTCGACTTCACCTTGTTGACCCCGCCCATCCACGTGGCCACGCCGGCGGTTTACGCCGCGTGGGACGAGTTGGGCGGACCGACCGTCGACGGACCCAACGACCTCGAACCGGCCGCGCTAAGAGTTGCCCCCGAACTGGCGGCGTGGCGCGACCGGCTGGGGGATGCCACCGGCCGCACGCCGGTGCTGGCCGGCAGTGGCGGCACCTGGTTTGTCGAGGGCGCCTTTCGCGGGGTGCCCGGAGCCGTCGTGACCCGGACGCGCAACGACCGCCCCGAGGGGCGGTCGTCAGATCTCGGCTGAGCTACTTCCCGGCTCGGCGCTGCCAGCGGGTCGCCTTCAGCATCTTCTTGTGCTTCTTCTTGCGCATGCGCTTGCGGCGCTTCTTGATCAAGGAACCCATGTCGGGCAAAACCCTAGTGGGAGGCCCTGAACTCGGGCCAACCGGAACGCGGCTGGCGCGTTCGAGATCCCGGCGATTTGCGGTGTATGGGAAGCTTCGACCTGTGCCGCCCGCCTGGCCCCTCGTCGGACGTGACGACGAGCTCGCGCTGATCGCTCTCGCCCTCGGCCGGCGTGAGGGCGGCGCCTCGCTCGTGCTGGCCGGACCGGCGGGCGTAGGCAAGACCCGGCTGGCATCGGAGGCATTGGCGGCCGCCGATACGGCAGGGGCCCCGACCGCTCGGGTGGTGGCGAGCAGGGCGGCATCCACGATCCCTCTTGGAGCGCTCGCCCCGCTGCTCCCCGAGGACGACGCGCCGCCCGAGAGCCGGCTCGGACTGTTGCGCCAGGCGGCGCGGGCCCTGGCTGCTCGCGGGGCGCCCGACCGCGGTCCACTGGTACTTGCCGTCGACGACGCTCATCTGCTCGACGACACGTCGGCCACTCTCGTGCATCAACTTGCTGTCGAGGGAACGGTGCGCCTGCTCCTGACAGTGCGGACCGGTGAGCCTGTCCCCGACCCGGTCGCTCTTCTGTGGAAGGACGGTCTTGCCGAGCGGCTCGAACTCTCGCGCCTGCTCCGCGACGAGGTCGACCAACTCGCGGTCGAGGCCCTCGGCGGGCCGGTGGACGGCGGGTTGCTCGAACACCTCTGGCGCTCGTCGGAGGGCAACCCCCTCTTTCTTCGAGAGTTGATCGCCGGGGGCGTCGAGTCGGGATCGGTGCGTCAGGAGGGCAACCTCTGGCGTCAGGTCCGCGATCTCGCCGCCGCGCCTCGCCTCGTCGAGTTGGTCGAGGCTCGGTTGGCGGGCATGGCCGATGCTCAGCGCCAGGCGGTCGACCTCCTGGCCATGGCCGAGACCCTCGGGCTGGCCACGCTCGAGGCCGAAGTCGGCGCCGACGTGGTCGAGGACCTCGAGCGTCGGGGCGTCCTCACGGTCGCCAGCGACGGGGCGAGACGGCCGGCTCGCTTGTCGCACCCGCTCTATGGCGAAGTCCGCCGCCAGGAGATGCCCGCCGTGAGGGCCCGGGCCGTGCAGCGCCGGCTGGCCGCGATCATCGAGTCTGCGGGGATGCGACGCCGCGACGATGTCCTCCGCGTCGCCATCCTGCGACTCGACGCCGACGGATCGGCCGACCCGGTGTTGTTGGCCGAGGCGGCGAGGCTCGCCTGGTACACCTACGACATGGCGCTCGAGGAGCGGCTCTCGCGGGCGGCGGTGGCGGCCAAGGCCGGGATACCGTCGGTCCTGTTGTTGGCCGAGGTGCTGCGGTGGGCGGGGCGCCACGACGACGTCGAGCAGCTCCTCTCGGGCCTCGGCGACGACGTGATGCTCTCCGACGCCGACCGGGCGGTCGTGGCCATCGCCCGCTCCGAGGTGTTGCATCGCGGGCTCGATCGGTTCGCCGACGCCCGGGCCGTGCTCGAAGCGGAGCGGGACCTGGTCACCGACCCGGCGTGGCGCGACGAGCTCGAAGCCCAATGGGGCAGCCTTCACGTGTACGCCGGCGACCTTGACGTCGCCCTCGCCGTACTCGAGCCGCTCTTCGACCGCTCGGCCGGACGCGTGCAGGTGGCGGCAGGAGCAACGGCCGTGCCTGCGCTGTCGCTCGCCGGCCGGGTCGATCGCGCCCTCGAGGTCGCCGACCGGGCCATGGTGGTTGCGCTCGAGGTGGGACGCCAGCCCTCGATGGTCGACCCGGCCGTGTTCATGGTGGGCCGCTGCCTGGCCCTGGCCTACGCCGGAAGGCTCGACGAGGCGCTCCCGTCGGCCCAACTCGGCTACCAGTGGTCGGTCTCGACCGCCGTGCCCGCCGGCCGGGCCTGGTTCGCCATGATCCTCGGGCTCGTCGAGATCCAGCGCGGGGCGGTGGCCACCGCAGCGCGTTACTTCGAGGAGGGGGCGCTCGCCTTCCGAGACATCCACGACGGCGCCAACGAGCGGTGGTGCCTCACTGGGATGGCCCGTTCGCTCGGACTCCGGCGCGAGGTGGCCAAGGCCGAGCAGACCCTCGCCCAAGTGGCGGTGACGGGACCCCGTTCGGTCGGACTGATGGACGTCGAACAGGAGCGCGCCGCCGTGGTGGTCTCGCTGGCATCGGGAGGGCCTGGGGGTCTCTCCGAGGCGGCCTCCCGGCTCCTGGCCGCCGCCGCTCAGGCGCAGTCACTCGGACAGCACGCCCTCGAGGCGTTGGCGCTCCACGACATCGTCCGGATCTCTCGTCCTGGCCGGGTGCCGCACGAGGTCATCGTCCGCCTCGATGCGCTCGGCGACACCATGCAGGGTCCGACGTCGCCGATCCTGCGCGACCACGCCCGCGCCCTGCAAGGCACCGACGTCGAAGGGTTGCTCGCCGTCGCCGACCGGTTCGAGGCCCATGGTTCACTGCTGCACGCTGCCGATGCCGCCGCCCAGGCAGCGACCGCCGCGCCGACAGGGCGGGGCGAGGCGGCCGCTCGCCGCCGTGCCGGGGCTCTCATCGCGCAATGCGAGGGTGCGGTGACGCCGGCGATCGCCGCCCTCGAGCCGGCCGAAGGTGGCGGGATGACGCTCACGCGGCGCGAACTCGAGGTGTGCCGGCTGGCCGCCAGCGGCCTCACCAGCCGAGAGATCGCCGATCGGCTCTTCGTGTCGGTGCGGACGGTCGACAATCAGCTCCAGCGGGCCTACGCCAAGCTCGGCATCGGCAGTCGGGCCGAGTTGACCGACGTCCTCGACGCCGGGCCCGCCAGCGGGTTCGTGAGGGCAAAATGAGTAGTTGGTACTCATGACCAGCCGCAGGGCTATCACGCACAATGAGGACGTCGCCACCCGGCGGGGGGTGACGGCAAAGCGATCGTCGGCGGACGATCGCAGATGCCGGCGGGCACGGCCGCTCCTCACGGAGCGGCCGGCATCGCGCCGGAGCCCCGCGCTCCGAGGCCATACGATGACCCCGATTCCGGGGTGGTGTAATTGGCAGCACCGGTCCCTTTGGAGGATCTTGTCAAGGTTCGAGTCCTTGCCCCGGAGCCCTGCGTCGACCACGTCGACAACCCGCTCGTCCTGAGGTCGCGTCGCGGGTAGACAGGTGCCATGCCTCACCGTCCGTTGTCGGCCATCGTCCTCGCCGCCGGGGAGGGCACCAGGATGCGGTCGTCGCGACCCAAGCCGCTGCACTTCCTGTGCGGTCGGGCCATGGTCCTGCATGTGGTCGACGCGCTCGCCGAGTTGCCACTCGATCGGGCCGTGATCGTCGTTGGTCACGGCGCCGAACGGGTCACCAAGACCCTCAGCGACCAGGCCCCCGACGGCCTGCCCATCGAGTTCGTCGAGCAGCACGTGCAGCGAGGCACCGGCGACGCCGTCGCCGTGGCGCTCACGGCGTTCGTCGACGAGGGCGAGGATGTCGACGACGACGACGGCGACCTCATCGTCGTCCCCGGCGACACGCCGCTGCTGCGCCCCAACACCCTCGCCGCGCTCGTCAGCGCCCACCGCCAGAGCGATGCGGCCGCCACCTTGTTGACCGCCGTCCTCGACGATCCCACCGGGTACGGGCGGGTGGTGCGAGGCAAGGACGAGCGGGTCCGCCGGATCGTCGAACACAAAGATGCCGACGACGACGAGCGAGAGATCGACGAGGTCTGCACGTCGATCTACTGCTTCCGGCGCAGTGTGCTGGCGCCGGCGCTGCGGCGGCTCACGCCCGACAACGCCCAGGGCGAGTACTACCTGACCGATGTGATCGGCGTCCTCCACGACGCCGGGTACAACGTGGTGTCGATGGTGGCCGCTGATCCGATGGAGACAGCCGGTATCAACGACCGGGCCCAGTTGGCCGTGGCCGAATCCGAGTTGCGGGATCGCACCAACGACCGATGGATGCGTGCCGGGGTGACCATGCTCGACCCCGAGCGCACCTACATCGACGCGACAGTGCGGTTGGCTTCCGACGTCACCTTGTTCCCCGGCACTGTTCTGCAGGGCCGCACCGTGGTCGAGGAGGGCGCCGAGGTGGGTCCAGACACCCGCCTCGTGGATTGCACCGTGGGCCGCGGTGCCGTCGTCGAACAGACCGTCGGCCGACTCGCCGAGATCGGGGCCGGGGCCGTCGTGGGACCGTTCGCCAGCCTGGCCAAGGGGAGCCGGGTGGCGCCCGGTGTCGTCACCGGGCCATTCTTCGCAGGCGAGAGTGAGGAGTAGGTCGTGGACCTGGTGACCAAGAAGCACTTGCAGCTCTACGGAGGCCGCTCCCACCCGGAGCTGGCCGCCGAAGTGGCCGCCAGCCTCGGCGTCGAACTCGGCGACCCATCGTTGGTCGACTTTCCCAACACCGAGATCCGGGCCACCTTCGGCGAGTCGATCCGTGGCGCCGACGTGTTCATCCTCCAGAGCCACGCCGCCCCGGTCAACGAGGCACTCATGGAGCAGGCGATCATGCTCGACGCCGCCAAGCGGGCCTCGGCCAAGCGCATCACGGCCGTCTGCCCCTACTACGGCTACGGCCGCCAGGATCGCAAGGCCAAGGGCCGCGAGCCGATTACGGCCAAGCTCGTGGCCGACATCCTCACCGCTGCCGGCGCCGACCGAATCGTGAGCGTCGACCTGCACTCGGGGCAGATCCAGGGCTTTTTCGACGGGCCGTTCGATCACCTCTCGGCCGCCCCGGTGCTCGAGGACTTCATCCGCACCCAGATGGGCGACGACGAGTTCGTGGTCGTCGCGCCCGATCAGGGCCGAACCAAGGTCGCCGACCGCTACGCCGAGCACTTCGGCATGGACATGGCCAGTGTTTTCAAGCGCCGGGCCAAGGACAAGGTCGCCGTCGTCGAGGCGGTGGGCGTCATGGGTGACGTCGAGGGGCGCCGCTGCGTCCTCGTCGACGACATGATCGACACCGCCGGCACGATCTGCGCCGCAGCCGACATCCTCATGGACAACGGCGCCATCGACGTGTGGTGCATTGCCACCCATGGGGTCCTCTCCGGCCCCGCCATCGATCGCCTCAAGAATTCGAAGCTGTCGAAGGTGGCGGTGACCAACACGTTGCCGATCGGCACCGAGAAGCAGTTCGACAAGCTCGAGATTCTCTCGGTCGCCCCATTGATCGCCAACGCCATTCGGGCCGTGTTCGAGGACTCTTCGGTCTCCGAGCTCTTCGGGGGCGAGAACCAGTTCTGACCTGCCCAGCTGGGCGCGAGCGTCCTCCCGGCGTCTAAACTGTGCCGTCCCCCTTTTGCAGCACCGTCGTAGGAGCGCGCACCCACCATGGCCGAGATCCAACTCACCGCCGAGACCGGCCGGGAAGCCGGCACCCGCTCGACCAAGCGGCTCCGTCGCGAGGGCAAGATCCCGGCCGTCGTCTACGGCCACGGCACCGAACCCGTGTCGGTCGCCATCGACGCCCGTGAGCTGCGCCACGCCCTCAACACCGACGCCGGGGTCAACGCCTTGATGAACCTGTCGATCGACGGTGAGAACAACCTGACGATGGCCCGCGTGCTGCAGCGTCACCCCGTGCGCAACACCGTCACCACGTCGACTTCCAGGTCGTCCGCCGCGACGAGGTCATGAGCGCCGACGTCTGCTTCACGCTCGTGGGCGAGGCCAAGGAAGTCACCAACGCCGACGGCGTCGTCGATCAGAGTGATGTTTTCGATCAACATCAACGCCACGCCGTCGGCCATTCCGGCCACGATCGAGGTCGATATCAGCGGCCTTTCGATCGGTGAGTCGATCCGTGTGGGCGACCTCAAGCTGCCGGCCGGCGTCACCACCGAGTCGATCCCGAAGAGGCGGTCGTCATCGCCCAGGGCGCACAGGTCAGCGAACTCGATCTCATCTCCGAGGCCGACGCCGAGGGTCTCGCAGGAGCTGCCGACGCCGCCGAAGCGGCCGAGGGCGAAGGCGATGGCGAGTCCGGCGGAGACGCCGAGGGCGGCGAGGCTCCCGCCGAAGGCTGAGCGCCGACTGGCTGGTCGTCGGTCTTGGCAACCCCGGGGCCGAGTACGCGCGGCACCGTCACAACGTGGGCGCCGATGTCGTCGCCCGCTGGCCTCTCGGCACAGGGGCTCGTTGGTGCTGTCCAAGCGCGAGCGGAGCCTCGGCGGCGCCGTGCAATCCGCGGCGACCAGATCGTGCTCGCCTTCCCGCAGACCTACATGAACGACTCGGGGTCAGGCCGTGCGCCTGTTGACCCGACGTCATGAGGTCGTCGATCCGAGCCGGCTCATCGTCGTGCACGACGAACTCGACCTCGCCCCTACCACCGTGCGGGTCAAGGAGGGAGGGGGCTTGGCCGGCCACAACGGCCTCCGCTCGATCCGCGACCACCTCCACACCGACGCCTTCCTGCGGGTCAGGATCGGCATCGGCAAGCCTCCGGGAGGCAAGGAGCGGGGCGCTGACCACGTCCTGAAGAAGGTGCCGGCGCGGGAGCGCGAAGACGATGGCCGTCGCCATCGAAGAGGCTGCCGATGCCGTCGAGCTGATCGTGGCAGAGGGTTCGGCCAAGGCCATGAACCGGTACAACCGCTCACGTGTCGAGTGATACGCGACGAAGGAATGGGCGTGGGCAACGAGCGACTGGACCGGTATCTCGCCGAGCTCGTCCGCCGTCGGGGGGTCCGACCTCCACCTCCGCGCCGGCGGTCCACCCTGGATACGTGTCAACGGCGCGCTCGAGACGATCGACGGCGTCGACGACCTGACGGCAGCCGAAATCCGGTCGATCGCCGAAGGCGTCCTGCGGCCCGCGTTGGCGGCGCGGTTCGCCCAAGGCGCTGAAGTCGACTTCGCCTACACGCCGCCCGACGGCGCCGGACGATTCCGGGGCAACGCCTATCTCCAGCGCGACACGGCCGCGCTCGTGTTTCGCACCGTGGTGGCCGAGCCCCGGTCGATCACCGCCCTCGGTCTGCCCGACACGGTCCGAACCCTGGCCGAACGGAGCCGCGGGCTGGTCTTGGTCGCTGGTCCCACCGGTTCGGGCAAGACCACGACCCTGGCGGCGATGGTCGACCACATCAACCGCACCCGCAGCGCCCACATCGTGACCATCGAGGACCCGATCGAGGTGCTGCACACCGACGACCGCTCGACGATCAGCCAGCGCGAACTCGGGGTCGACACGACGTCGTTCGCCGTCGCCATGCGGGCGGCGCTCCGGCAGGATCCCGATGTCGTGTTGGTGGGGGAGATGCGTGATGCCGACACCGTGTCCACGGCGTTGATGGCAGCCGAGACGGGACACCTCGTGCTTTCCACACTCCACACCACCGACGCCTCCGAGACCATCAACCGCATCGTCGAGTTCTTCCCCCTCCCCGAGCAGCGCCAGGTGCGTTTGACGCTGGCCGGCGTGTTGCGGGGGACCGTCTGCCAGCGCCTGGTACCGACGGCCGACGGGGCCGCTCGGGTGGTCGCCACCGAAATCATGGTCGTCAACGGCCGGGTGCAGTCGTGGATCGTCGACCCGACGGTTCGAGACGACGTCGCCGCCGTCATCGCCGGTGGTGACTATGAGGGAATGCACTCCTTCGACCAGTCGATCCTCGATTTGCTCGAGCGGGGCGAGATCGACCTTCGCTCGGCCATGGCCGCCAGCACCAACCCCCACGACCTGTCCGTCGAGCTGCGACGCCGTGGGATCGTCCGGCCATCGGCGGCGACGGGCGGGGTCGGGGATGCCGATGCCGAAGCGCTCACCGAACTCGTCGACCGGTTGGCATCGGCTGAGGGTGGGCCGTTCCGGGCCCACGACGACGTTGGCGCCGGCGACGAATCCGCGCACGACGTCCTGCCCGCCGAGCGGGGCTGGTTCCGACGCCGCCGACGCCGTAACTGAGCCGCGGGCCGATCGGGATGGCTAATGCCCCCCGGTAGCCTGGGGTCCCCCATGACTCCCCTCCTCGGTCTTCCCGCGCTCCTCCGCGACGACCCTGTCCTGGCGTCGGTCCTCGGCGCCACCAGCGGGTTGGTGGCCGTCAGCGAGCCAGCCCGGGCGTACACGCTCGCCGGGTTGGCGCAGCGCAGCAGAAGGCGGCCCTTCGTGGTCGCCGTGCCGACATCGACCGACGCCGACCGCTTGGCCCACGACCTCCGCGCCTTTCTCGGCGAGCACGAGGTCGACGTGTTCCCGGCGTGGGAGACGTTGCCGTTCGAGCGCGTGAGCCCGAGTGTCGAGACCATGGGGCGTCGACTGCGGGTCATGTGGCGATTTCGCGACCCCGAGCGCATGCCCCTGGTGCTGGTGGCGCCGGTGCGGGCCGTCGTGCAGCGCCTCGGCCCCCACGTCGAGGATGTCGAGCCGGTGACCGTCCGGCCCGGGGACCGCCTCGACCCGACCGAGTTGATCGAGCGGCTCGTCGGGGCCGGGTACCGACGCGAGTACCAGGTCGAACACCGCGGCGAAGTCGCCGTGCGCGGGTCGATCGTCGATGTGTTCCCCAGTACTGCCGACGCCCCGGTGCGCATCGATCTCTGGGGCGACGAGGTCGACCGACTGGCCGAGTTCGCCGTGTCCGACCAGCGCACCACCAACCCGCTCGAGTATGTCGAGATCTTCGGCTGCCGCGAGCTGCTCCCGACCGACGAGGTGCGTGAGCGGGCCGCGGCACTCGTCGGAGCCGAGCCGTGGGGCCGCGAGCACTGGGAGCGGCTGGCCGAGGGCCAGACGTTCGAGGGCATGGAGTCATGGCTGCCGTGGCTGACCCAGACCGACCACGTGCTCCTCGATCTGGTCGGCCCTGATGCGCAACTCGTGCTCGTCGAGCCTCGCCGGATGCGGGACCGGGCCGGCGAGCTCCTGGCCGAAGAGGAGTCGCTGGCCGAGTCGCTGGCCACCACCTGGGGGGTGTCGAGCGACCGCGAGTTCCCCCGCTTGCACCTGCCCTTCGACCGACTCCTTTCGCACACGTCGGCTCCGGCCATGACCATGGCGTCGGTGGCCGAGTCGCCGGCGACGACCGCGTTCCACGCCACCGGCTGGGATCCGATCATCGGTGACGGCACGCGCCTCGTGAAGCAACTCGCCGGCTTGCGGGCCGACGGGTACCGGGTCGTCATCTGCGCCGACGGTCGGGGCACCGCAGCACGCCTCTCGACCAGCCTCAACGACGCGGGTTTGGTCGCACCGTTCGACGAAGACGGCTCATCCGACTTGACCAAGCCCGGCGTCCACGTCGTCGTCGAGCCGCTCGAGCGGGGGTTCGTGCTCGCCTCGATCAAGCTCGCCGTGCTGGCCGAGAGCGATGTCACGGGACGGCGCCGGGCGCACCGCCGGGCCCGTCCCCGCAATCGCCGGGGCAGCGAGGGCTTCTTCGACGACCTCAAGCCGGGCAACTACGTGGTGCACCATCAGCACGGCGTCGGCAAGTACGGCGGCATGGTCAAACGGGCGATCGGGGGCGTCGAACGCGACTATCTCCTGCTCGAGTACCGCGGCGGCGACAAGCTCTACGTGCCTTCAGACCAGATCGATACGGTCCGCCACTACACCGGCGGGGAGACGCCGACCCTGTCCAAGCTCGGGGGGTCCGACTGGCAGAAGACCAAGGCTCGCGTGCGCAGCGAGGTCCGGCGGATCGCCCAGGAACTCGTCGTCCTCTACCGCCGTCGCGTCACCGCCGTCGGCCATGCATTTGCCCCCGACACGCCGTGGCAGCGCGAACTCGAGGAGAGCTTCCCCTACCAGGAGACCCCCGATCAGGTGAAGGCGATCGCCGAGGTCAAGGAAGACATGGAAGCCGAGTCGCCGATGGATCGCCTGGTGTGTGGCGACGTCGGCTTCGGCAAGACCGAGGTGGCGATCCGTGCCATCTTCAAGGCCGTCCAGGACGGCAAGCAGGCCGCCATCCTCGTGCCCACGACGCTGCTGGCCAGCCAGCATTACTCGACGTTCTCCGAGCGGTTCGCCGGGTACCCGATCCGGGTCGAGGTGCTGTCGAGGTTTCTCACCAACGCGCAGGCCAAGAAGGTCGTGCAAGGCATCGGTGACGGTTCGGTCGACGTCGTCGTCGGCCACCCACCGCCTGCTGGGCAAGGACTTGAAGTTCAAGGACCTCGGGCTCCTCGTCGTCGACGAAGAGCAGCGGTTCGGCGTCACCCACAAAGAGGCGATCAAGCAACTCAAGACCAACGTCGACGTACTCACGCTCAGCGCCACGCCCATCCCGAGAACCCTCGAGATGAGCCTCACGGGCATCCGCGACCTCACACTGCTCAACACCCCGCCGGCCGAGCGACAACCGATCCTCACGTACGTCGGTGAATACGACGAACGTGCTGTGGCCGAGTCGATCCGGCGCGAGCTCTTGCGCGAGGGACAGGTCTTCTTCGTCCACAACCGGGTGCGCGACATCGAGCAGGTCTCGTACCGGCTCAAGGAACTCGTGCCCGAGGCCCGCATCGCCGTGGCGCACGGCCAGATGGACGAGGGCACGCTCGAAAAGGTCGTCCTCGACTTCTGGGAGGGCGAATACGACGTGTTGGTGTGCACCACGATCATCGAGTCGGGCATCGACATGCCCACCGTCAACACTCTTGTCGTCGATCGGGCCGATCTGATGGGGCTGGGCCAGCTCCATCAGCTCCGGGGACGGGTCGGGCGCGCGGGTCAACGGGCCTACGCCTATCTCTTCTTCCCGCCCGAGCGGGCGCTGTCCGAGGAGGCCTACGAGCGGCTCAAAACGATCGGTGAGCACACCGAGTTGGGTTCGGGGTTCAAGATCGCCATGCGCGACCTCGAGATCCGCGGCGCCGGCAACTTGCTCGGCGAGAGCCAGAGCGGCCACATTGCCGCCGTCGGGTACGACCTCTACGTTCAGATGGTCAGCGAAGCCGTGGCCGAACTGAAAGGCGAAGAGGTCCGCGAGCCGGCCGAGATCAAGCTCGACCTTCCCCTCCACGCGAATCTCCCTCCCGACTACGTCGTCAAGGAAGAGCTCAGGCTCGAGGCTTACCGCCGTTTGGCGGCGGTGACCACCCACGCCGAAGTCGACGACATCGAGAACGAATGGCTCGATCGTTACGGCCCGATTCCGACGCCCGCCCGCTCCTTGCTCGAGGTCGCCCACCTCCGAGCCGAATGTGCCCGCACCGGGATCCGCGAGGTCGCGGTGGCCCGCGACGTGGCCCGCATCTCCCCGCTGGCGCTGCGAGCCAGCCAGACGATTCGCCTGCAACGGCGGTTCCCCAAGGCGGTCTACAAGGAGGACCTCGGCCAGATCGTGCTGCCCCTGCCCCGAGGCACCGATGCGGCCGAGTACCTGCGCGCCTTCGTGGCCGAGGTGGTTCCCGAAGAATCGGCGCCGGTAGCATCCTGACCCGGTGAAACGCCTTCCCCGCTTCTTCGTCCTCTTCGCGCTCGTCCTCGGCCTGGCTACGGCGGGATGCGGCAGCACCATCCGTCCTCCGGCGGCGTCGGTCAACGGCACCGACCTCAGCGAGAAGTCGCTCAACGACGAGTTGGCCGCCATCGGTGGCAACCCGTCCTACGTCACCTCGATCGAACAGGGCGGGTTCAGCATCGCCGGCGCTGGCGCCGGGACCATCACGAACAGCTTTGTGGGCCGAGTGCTGACCCGGCAGATCTTCCTCGAACTCGTCCACCAGGAGTTCGTGCGTCGTGGGCTCGAACTCGCGCCCAGCGACCGACAGGCATCGCAGCCGGCCGTGGTCGACAGCGTCGGCGGGCAAGCCGTGTTCAACCGGTTCCCGAAGGCGTATCAGGACACGCTGATCAGGCGGAACGCCGAGGTGGCCAAGCTCCAGGCCGACCTGGGCGGGAAGACGGTCGATGACGCCGCCATCAAGGCCTTCTACGAGGCCAACCTGGCCCAGTTCGCCCAGACCTGCGTCAGCCACGTCCTCTTCGCCGCCACGTCGGCCGACGGACAGGTCGACCAGGCGGCTACGGCCACCCAACTCGACGCGCTCAAGACCGCGGCCGCCGACGCCAAAGCGCAAATCGCGGCCGGGGCCGACTTCTCGGCGGTGGCAGCGGAGAAGTCGGTCGATGCCAGCAACAAGGACAAGGGCGGCGACCTGGGCTGCGGTCCGTCCGGCCGCTTCGTTCCCGAATTCGAGACGGCCATGGATGGCCTCGCCGTCGGCGTCGTGAGCGATCCGGTGGTCACCCAATTCGGCGTCCACCTGATCAAGGTCACCGATCGCAAGCCCGAGACCCTCGAGGAGGCGACGCCCCAGATTCGCCAGCAACTCGAGGGCGACGGCCAACAGAAGTTCAGCCAGTTCCTCCAAGAGGCGCTCGACAAGGCGAAGATCACCGTGAGCCCCCGCTACGGCACCTTCACCAAGAACGGGCAGTCGCCGGGCATCGTCCCGCCGCCCGCACCCACCACCACCGAGCCGGGCGCCGCCGGCGGCGTCACCGAACAGGTTCCCGCTCCCGGCCAACCGTGACCCCGCCCCGGGTGACGGTTGTCGGCCTCGGTCCCGCCGGCGCCGACCTGGTCACCCAGGGCACGCGCGACGCCATCGAGGCCGTGGCGCCGAGAGCGCGATTTCTGCGCACCACTCGCCACCCCGCCGCCGGCGTCGTCGGCCCGTCGACCTCGTTCGACTCGGTCTATGACAGCGCGGCGACTGTCGACGACGTGTATCGCGACATCGTCGATCGCCTCCGCGACGCGGCCGTCGAGCACGGGCACGTGCTCTACGCCGTACCGGGATCGCCGGCCGTCGCCGAGCGGACGGTCGAGCTGCTTTTGATCGAGGCGGCCGGCGGACAGATCGCAGTCGACGTGTTGCCGGCCTTGTCGTTTCTCGATCTGGCTTGGGCCCGCCTCGGCGTCGACCCATTCGCCACCGGAGTGCGGATCGTCGACGGGCACCGCTTCTCGGTCGAGGCCGCCGGTCAACGTGGACCACTGCTGGTGGGGCAGTGCGACTCGCCGCGCCGTCCTCTCCGACATCAAGCTCGCCTTCGACGACGTCGAGCCTGAGCAGGTGGTGGTGCTGCAGCGCCTTGGTCTGCCCGACGAGGCAATCGAGACCGTGGCCTGGGCCGACCTCGATCGGACGGTTGACGCCGACCACCTGACCTCGCTGTGGATCCCGGAGTTCGCCGCGCCGGTGGCGGCCGAGCTCGCGTCTTTCGTCGACGTCGTCCGGCGCCTGCGAGAGGAGTGCCCGTGGGATCGCGAACAGACCCACGAGTCGTTGGCCCGGTACGCGCTCGAGGAGGCCTACGAGGTCGTCGACGCCATCGCCTCGGGCTCGGTCGACCACCTCGAGGAAGAACTCGGCGATCTCTTGTTGCAGGTCGTGCTGCACGCCGCCATCGCCACCCAGACGGGCGACTTCACGCTCGCCGACGTCGCCCGAGGCGTCAGCGAGAAGATGGTCCGCCGCCACCCGCACGTGTTCGGTTCGGTAACGGTGAGCGGCAGCGACGAGGTCCGCCGCAACTGGGAGCGCATCAAGGCCCAGGAAAAGGGTGAGGAGAAGGGCGGGGCGGCGCCGGGTGCGCTCGACGACGTCCCCGGCTACCTGCCGGCGCTGTCCTATGCGGCGAAGTTGTCCAAGCGGGCCGCCCAGGTCGGCTTCGACTGGCGGACCACGGCGCCGGTCTACGACAAGGTCCGTGAGGAAGTCGACGAACTCGAGGCCGAGCCCACGGCGGACGAACTCGGCGACGTGTTGTTCTCGCTCGTCAACGTCGCCCGCCACGTCGGCCACGACCCTGAGGTCGCCCTCCGCGGAGCGGCCGACAAGTTCCGCCGCCGGTTCCGACTCGTCGAGGCCGCCGCTGCCGCCGAGGGCCTCGACTTGTCGCTGGCAGACGAGTCCGACCTCGACCGGCTCTGGGACGACGCCAAGCGCAACGCGTGACCCGCCCTGACCTTTCCGGCGCGTCGACGCGCTCCGTCGCCCGTTCGCGCCGGGAAGCGAGAGTTTTCTAGGGTCTGGAGCATGAACCCCACGGATGTGGCCAAGGCGTACGCCGGAGGACGGCTGGCCATCGGCGTCCTCTTCCTCCTGCTGCCCGGGCGAATGCTCAAGGGGATCGTCGGGGGTGAACACCCCGGCCCGGCACTGAAGTTGTTGGGCCGACTCATCGGCGTGCGAGACGCGCTCCTCGGCGTCGGAACGCTCGTGGCGCTCCAAGACGGGGACGGAGCCCGGGTTCGTCCGTGGATGACGTACGGGGCCGTGGCCGACGGCGTCGACGCACTCAGCACCCTGCTCGCCTATCGCCACCTGCCGAAGCGCAAACGATTCGCCATACTCGCTCTCGCCGCCGGGGGATCGGGCACCGGCGGCTACCTGATGGCCAAGTTCGACCGCTGACCCACCGGCGCGTCCGGTTCTTGTACCGTAACCACACCAGCAACAGGAGCCACAGCCATGTCGGAGATCGAGCACATCGTCGGGCGAGAGGTCCTCGACTCGCGCGGCAACCCCACGGTCGAGGTCGAGGTGTTCCTCGCCTCGGGCGCCAAGGGGCGGGCCATCGTGCCCTCCGGCGCGTCGACCGGCCAGTTCGAGGCCGTCGAGTTGCGCGACGGCGGTGACCGCTTCGGCGGCAAGGGCGTCGAGGCGGCCGTCGGACACGTCAACGGCGAGTTGCTCGACTGCCTGCTGGGCATGGAGGCCCTCGACCAGCGCGGCGTCGATGCCGAGATGCTGGCCACCGACGGCACGCCCAACAAGGCCCGTCTGGGCGCCAACGCCCTGCTCGGCGTGAGCTTGGCCGTGGCCAGGGCCGCGGCCGACGAACTCGAGTTACCGCTCTATCGCTACGTCGGCGGGGCCAACGCCCACGTGCTTCCGGTGCCGATGTTGAACGTGCTCAACGGAGGTGCCCACGCCGACAACAACGTCGACTTCCAGGAGTTCATGCTGATGCCCGTCGGCGCCGCAAGTTTCAGCGAGGCGCTCCGCTGGGGAGTCGAGACCTACCACGTACTCAAGAAGGTGCTCCACGATCGCGGGCTGTCGACGGCCGTCGGCGACGAGGGCGGGTTCGCCCCCGACCTGTCCTCCAACGAGGAGGCCGTGCGGGTGCTCATGGAGGCCATCGAGAAGGCGGGCCGGGTGCCGGGCGACGAGATCGCCATCGCCCTCGATCCGGCCGTGAGTGAGATCTTCTCCGACGGCCGCTACGAGTTGGCCGGCGAGGGCCGAAGCCTCGACGCCGACGAGATGGCGGGCTACTGGGTCGACTTGTGCGATCGCTATCCGATCGTGTCGATCGAGGACGGGATGGACGAGGAGGACTGGGACGGCTGGGCCACGCTCACCGCCGCGCTCGGCGACCGGGTCCAGTTGGTCGGAGACGACCTCTTCGTGACCAACGTCGAGCGACTCGGGCGCGGCATCGACCGCGCGGTCGCCAACGCCATCCTGGTTAAGGTCAACCAGATCGGTACCCTCACCGAGACCCTCGAGACGGTCGGGTTGGCCACCCGTTCGTCGTACGCCAGCGTCATGTCGCACCGGTCGGGCGAGACCGAGGACACCACCATCGCCGACCTCGCCGTGGCCACCAACTGCGGTCAGATCAAGACCGGCGCGCCGGCACGTTCCGACCGCGTAGCGAAGTACAACCAGTTGCTCCGCATCGAACACGACCTCGGCGAAGGCGCTGCGTTCCGCGGCCTCGATGCGTTGGCCGGTCGCCGCTCGGGTCCAGCATGAGGCTTCGGCGCCTCATCGCCCCCACGATCGGTGCCTGCCTCCTCGCCGCCTTCCTCGTGATGGCGGTCTTTCCGACGCGGACCTATCTGCACCAGCGCGAGGAGATCGCCGCCGCCGAAGACAAGGTCGCGGTGCTGTCGGCCGAAAATTCGAAGCTGGCGGCTCGGGTCGACCTGTTGCACACCGATGCCGAGATCGAACGTCTGGCCCGGGAGCAGTACAACCTCGTTCGTCCCGGCGAAGAGGCCTACGCCATCCTGCCCGGCCCCGCCGACCGGCCGACGTCGATCGCGCCGCCGCCGGTGGGGCTGCGTCGGCCGCCGACGCCCTCGCTGGTCGATCGCGTGCTCGACGCGGTCACGTTCTGGAACTGAGCGACTTCGCGTAACACCGGCTGCGGGGGTCGTCGGCATAGGCCCCGTAGTTGGCGATCGGTTGGTAGTCGCATGATTCGTAGAGGGCGATGGCTTCGGGCTGGGCCGTTCCCGTCTCGAGTTGCATCACCGTGAAGCCGGCCGCCGCCGCCCGCTCCTCGAGGCCGGCCAACAGGTCGCGGGCGATACCTCGCCCTCGGGCCTCTTCGCGGACGAACATCCGCTTGAGCTCACATGACAGTGGCCCGATCCGCCGGATGCCGCCGCAGCCGACGGGCACGAGATCGCCGCCGTCGACCTCGAGGTAGGCGACCAGGAAGGCGCCATCGGGCGAAGCGAACTGTGCCTCGTCGGCCGGCGGCTCGAACTCGTCGCCTCCGTAGCGGACGACGATCTCGGCTGACATCTCCCGTTCGAGCGTGCGACCCTCGGGCGACGAGATCGGTTGGTCGACGAGTCGGGCCATCGCCGGATCGTAGAGTGCCCCTTCGATGTCCATCCTCGGTAACCGCGTCCTCCGCAAGGAAGACCCCAAGTTCCTCACCAGCGGCGGCACCTACGTCGACGACCTCGTGCTCGATGGGGCCGTCCACGTCGTCTACGTCCGCTCGACCATGGCCGCGGCCCGCATCACCGGTATCGATGCCACCGAGGCTCGGTCGGCCCCGGGCGTGGTGGCGGTGTTCGCCGGCGGGGAGGTCGATCTCGAAGCAATGGCGCCGAGCATGGGCCTCATCAACCAGAAGATGGTCCGGCGGTGGATCGCCACCGACCGGGTCCGCTTCGTCGGTGAGGCCGTCGCCGCCGTCGTCGCCGAGACGCGGTCGGAGGCCGTCGACGCCGCCGAGTTGGTCTATGTCGACTACGAGCCCGAGCGGGCCGTCGTCGACGCCGACGACGCAGCCGAAGGCGACACGCTTCTCTTCGCCGACGCCGGCACCAACATGTCGTTGGAACTCGCCTTCGGTCGGACCGATGACCTGTTCGACGGATGCGAGGTCGTCGTCCGCCAGCGGATCGTCAACCAACGGGTGGCGCCATGCCCGCTCGAAGTCCGCGCCGCCGCCGTCGAGTGGGGAGCCGACGGCCGGTTGACGCAGTGGGCGAGCACTCAGGGGGCGCACTCGGTCAAGGGGGATCTGGTCAGGATCTACGGCCTCGACGCCGAAGCCGTGCGGGTGATCGCCCCCGACGTGGGTGGCGGTTTCGGAGCCAAGATCGGCGCCTATCCCGAAGAGATGCTTCTCCCGTGGATCGCCCGGCGGGTCGGTCGTCCGGTGAAGTGGGTCGAGACCCGTAGCGAGTCGATGATGAACCTCGGGCACGGTCGCGGGCAGATCCAACACGCGGAGATGGGCGGCAGCCGCAACGGCGCCATCACCGCGTATCGCTTGACCGTCCTGCAAGACAGTGGCGCGTACCCCACCACGGGTTCGGTGTTGCCGTTCATGACCCGCACGATGCTGACGGGCGTCTACGACATCCCCAAGGCCGAGTTCAACAGCCGATCGGTGGTCACCAACACGACGCCCACGGTGGCCTATCGGGGCGCTGGTCGTCCCGAAGCAACTGCGGCCATCGAGCGCATGGTCGACCTGTTCGCCGGCGAGATCGGTGTCGACCCGGCCGAGGTCCGCCGCCGCAATCTGATCGCGGCTGACAGGTTCCCGTTCACCACCCCCGTCGGCACCACGTACGACATCGGCGACTACGAGCGCGCGCTCGACCTGGTGCTCGACTCGGCCGGTTACGCCGATCTGCGGGCCGAGCAGCAGCGCCGGCGTGACGCCGACGAGCGCATGCAACTCGGGATCGGGCTGTCGGTCTACGTCGAGATCACGGCCGGGCCCGGTGCTCCGAGCGAGTACGGGGCCGTCGAGGTCCGTCCCGACGGCCACGTGGTGGTGCGCAGTGGTTCGTCGGCCCACGGGCAGGGCCACCACACGGCGTTCTCCATGCTGGTGGCCGACCGCCTCGGCATCGACCTCGACGACATCGAAGTCATCCAGGGCGACACCGACGTCGTGCCCCACGGCCAGGGAACCATGGGTTCGCGCTCGCTCCAGGCCGGCGGTGTCGCCGTCGCCCGTGCCGCCGAGGCCGTGGTCGAGAAGGCCAAGCGCATCGCCGCTGACCTGCTCGAGGCCAATCCCGACGATGTCGTACTCGACACGGCCGACGCTCGGTTCCACGTCGCCGGTACTCCTGCGGTCGGTCGGAGTTGGAGCGAGGTCGCCCAAGCTGCGGCCGCCGACGGCGGCACGGGTCTGCTGGCCGCCGAGGTCGACTACCAAGGCACCGGCCCCACCTTTCCCTTCGGTGCTCATCTCGTCGTGGTCGCTGTCGACCGCGAGACCGGCAAGGTGACGGTGGAGCGGGTGGTGGCCGTCGACGACGCCGGTCGCATCCTCAACCCGTTGCTGGCCGACGGCCAGGTGCACGGCGGCCTGGCCCAGGGCGTCGCCCAAGCGTTGATGGAAGAGGTCCGCTACGACCCCGAGGGCAATCCGGTGACCTCCAACCTGGCCGACTACGCCTTCATCTCGGCCGCCGAGCTCCCGAGCTTCGAGCGGGTGCCGATGGAGACGCCGACCCCGATGAACGAGCTCGGGGCCAAGGGCATCGGCGAGTCGGGCACCATCGGGTCGACGCCGGCCGTGCACAACGCCGTGGTCGACGCGTTGTCGTTTTTCGGCGTCACCCATCTCGACATGCCGTGCACGCCCGAAAAGGTCTGGCGGGCGATCAACGGACTGTCCGAGCCGGGCCCGGTGTTCGCGGCGCCGGCCGCATCCGGTCTCGGATCGGTGGCCACGGCCACCGGCGACGAGGACATTCCCGGGCTGTGAGCCGGGCGGCGACCAAGTCGGGCATGATGACCCTTTCCGCAGCAACCTTGGAGGCGCAGTGCACGTTTCGGTGACGGTGAACGGCGACGCTCAGGAGCACGATGTCGAGCCCCGACTCCTTCTCGTCCACTACCTGCGCGAGGTCGTGGGCCTCACCGGCACCAACGTCGGGTGTGACACCTCGTCGTGTGGGGCCTGCACCGTCCTCGTCGACGGCGAGTCGGTCAAGTCGTGCACGGTGCTCGCCGTGCAGGCCGACGGCCGTGCAATCACCACCATCGAGGGTCTCGCCGATCCCGACGGGACGATGCACCCGATGCAGCGGGCCTTCCAGGAGAACCACGGATTGCAGTGCGGCTACTGCACCCCCGGCATGGTGCTGGCAGCAGTGTCGCTCCTGCAGGAAAACCCTGATCCCGACGAGCGACAGGTGCGCGAAGGGCTCGAGGGCAACCTTTGCCGTTGCACCGGCTACCACAACATCGTGAAGTCGGTGCTGGCGGCAGCGGGATCGACGAAATGATCCCCGCCGCCTTCGACTACCAGCGGGCCGAGTCGGCCGAGGAGGCCATCGCCCTCCTGACCGAGCACGGCGACGAAGCCAAACTCCTCGCTGGCGGTCACTCGCTCCTCCCGTTGATGAAGCTGCGGTTGGCTACGCCGACCATGCTCATCGACGTCGGTCGCCTCGACGAACTCTCCTACATCCGCGATGCCGGTGATCACGTCGCGGTGGGCGCCCTCACCCGCCACCGTGATCTCGAGACTCCGATCTGCTGTCCGCCGAGGTACCGCTTCTCGCCCATGCCGCATCACACGTCGGCGATCCCCAGGTCCGCCACCGCGGCACCTTGGGCGGCACGCTGGCCCACGGCGACCCGGCATCCGACCTCCCCGCCGTCGCCCTCGCCCTGGGCGCCACGCTCGTGGCGCAGGGACCGGGCGGTCAGCGCGAGATCGCGGCGAGCGACTTCTTCCTCGGGTTTCTCGAGACCACGCTCGCCCCCGACGAGTTGCTGACCGAGATCCGCCTGCCCAAGACCGGCGGCAACGGCTGGTCGTTCCAGAAGTTCAATCGTCGGGCCCAGGACTGGGCCATCGTCGGCGTCGCCGCCGCCCGTACCGGTGCCGGCAACGAGGCCGGCGTCGCACTGATCAACATGGGCTCGGTGCCGTTGCGGGCCACGGCCGTCGAGGCCGCGTTGGCTGGCGGCGCGTCGGCCACCGACGCCGCCGCATCGGCGGCCGAGGGCCTCGACCCTCCCGGCGACCTCAACGCCACGCCCGAGTACCGCCGCCACCTCGCCCAAGTCCTCGTTCGACGAGCCCTCGAGGAAGCCGGCATCTAGACCCCGAGCCGGGTGTTTGCGTGGCCGTAGTGGTCGTTCAACCCCGTTGCCGTGGCCGAAACGGCGACCGTTTCGGCCACCGCAACGGGTTGGGGCGACCGCAACGGCCACCGCAACGCAGCGGTGTCGGTGGGGTTCAGGCGAAGGTGAGGGTGCCGTCGTCGAGGTCGGCGCCTTCGAGGGCGGCCTTCTCCTCGTGGTAGTCGGGGCCCCACGTCCACGGGTCGCGGTCGCCCTGCTTGGGCATGAGGTGCTAGCGAGCGCATCAGGTAGCCGGGGTTGAAGTTCTCGGGGTCGACCCACGGCTCGAGCGGCCATGTCCGTCGTCTTCGGGCCGGAGCGTCGGGCACGACCTTCTTGGCGCCGGTCGTCCTCCATGTGCAGCGAGCAGCCGGCACACGAAGTCGCTGATGATGTCGGCCCGCAGCGTCCAGCTGGCGCGGAAGTAGCCGAACACGTAGGCCAGGTTGGGCAGCTCGCTGAACATGATCCCGCGGTAGGTGACGAGCTCGGCGGGGTCGACGACCTTGCCGTCGACGACGAGAGTCGATGTCGCCCATGACGCAGAGGTCGAAGCCGGTGGCGGTGATGACCACGTCGGCGTCGAGCGTGCTCGCCGGAGCCGACCTCGATGCCGTTCTCGGTGAACGCGGTCGATGGTGTCGGTCACCACCGACGACCTTGCCCTTGCCGATGGCCTTGAAGAGGTCGCCGTCGGGAAGGACTGGCGACGCGCTGCTGCCACACGGCGGTACGACGGGGTGAAGTGCTTCTCGACGTCGAAGTCCTCGGGCAGCTGCGAGCGGATGCTCGTCGAGCAGACCATCTTCTGACCTGCTCGGGGTCCCAGGTCGAGCCGCTCGTCATCTGCTCGATCATCTTGAAGATCTGGCGGCGGACGATCTCGTGGGTCCACTCCGGCGGGATGTCGAGGGCGCGGAGCGTGTCGGCGAGCTCGTTGGTGTTCGGGCGCGGGCCATGAAGAAGGTCGGTGACCGCTGGAGCATGGTGACGTGCTCGGCCTCGTCGGCGATGGCCGGGATGAGGGTGGCGGCGGTGGCACCTGAGCCGATGACGACGACCCGTCTTGCCGCTCGAGGTCGACCTGCCTCGGGCCACTCCTGGGGATGCAGCACCTCGCCCTGGAAGTCGGCGAAGCCGTCCCACTCGGGCGTATAGCCCTGGCCGTGGCGGTAGTAGCCCTGGCACATCCAGAGGAAGCCGGCGGTGAGCGACACGGTTTCGCCGGTGTCGAGGTTGGTGGCCTGACACCGACCAGCGGTTGTCGTCGCTCGACCACGACGCTTCGTCGATGCGATGGCGGTAGCGGATGTGCGGGCCGAGGTCGTGTCTCCTCGATGACCTCACCGAGGTACTGGAGGATCTCGCTCGCCGGTGGCGATCGGGTCGCCGCGCCAGGGCTTGAACCGGTAGCCGAGCGTGAACAGGTCGCTGTCGGACCGGACGCCCGGGTAGCGATGCGTCCACCACGTGCCGCCGTAGGAGGGCAGCGCGTCGAGCACCGCGAACGTCGTGCCCGGGCGCTGGTCCTGCAGGTGGAAGGCGGCGCCGATGCCCGAGATGCCGGCGCCGATGACGAGGACGTCGAGATGCTCGCTCACGTGGGTGTCGCTCAGCCGTTCTTGGGGAGTTCGTTGAACGGCACGCGGGTGAGGTCGCCCGGCTCCTTGGGGAGGCCGAGGATGCGCTCGCCGACGATGTTCTTCTGGATCTGGTCGGTGCCGCCGTAGATCGGCAGCGCCTGAGCACCAAGGGCCTGGCCGGTGATGCCCATGGCCCGCATGCCGCCGGGGAGCTTGGCCAGCGCCTCGCGACCCTCGGCGTCGTAGGAGTGGAGCATGCCGCGGGCGCCGAGGATCTCCATGCCCAGGTCGCGGTTGAGGCGCACGATGTCGGCCATCAGGAGCTTGCCGAAGTTGGCGATGCCGGGGATGTCGCCGCCCTGTGAACGCACGGCCTTGTGGCGCTCGGTGTTGAGACGGCTGAGGGTGCCCAGGATGTGGGCTTGCACGAGCTTCTGGCGGATGACCGGATTGTCGATCTTGCCGAACTCCTTGGCCGCCTCGATGAGCCCCTGGGCGGGCGAGCTCGGGCGCTTCTCGGCTTTGGCCTTGGGCTTGTCGGCTGTGGCCGTCACCGGCTTGCGGGGGGCGGTGAAGTCGCCGGCCCGCTTGTCGAGGTCGCCGGCCACGCCGCCGGCCCGCGCCATGCGCCCGCCGCCGCCGCCCTCGCCGCCCCGGGCACCCATGCCCGAGCGCTCGTGGAAGAGGGTGGTGTTGGCCGCAGCCCATCCGTTGTTGACGTCGCCGATCCGGTTGCTCTCGTGGACCTCGGCATCGGAGAGGAAGACCTCGTTGAACATCGCTGCGCCGGTCATCTCACGGAGCGGGCGGATTTCGACGCCGGGCTGGTGCATGTCGATGGCGAACCACGTGATGCCCTGGTGCTTGGGCGCCTCGGGGTTGGTGCGAGCAAGCAGCATGCCCATGTCGGCGTACTGACCGCCGGACGTCCACACCTTCTGGCCGTTGACGATGCCAGACGTCGCCGTCGAGTACGGCCTTGGTCGTGAGGCCGGCGAGGTCGGAGCCGGCGCCCGGCTCGCTGAAGAGCTGGCACCAGGCGACCTTGCCGGTGACGGCGGGAGGGATGAGCGCGTCGATCTGCTCACGGGTGCCGTGCGTGGTGATGGTGGGGGAGGCGAGCCCGATCGACATGCCGGCGGGCGCCGCCAGCGCGCCGAAACGCGAGATCGTGGCCGAGACCACCAGCGAGTCGCCCCGCGACAGGCCACGTCCGTAGGAGTCCCTCGGGGAGCATCGGCGCCGACCAACCGGCCATGCCCAGACGCTCCCACCACTCGCCGACGGTGAGGTCGGGATCCCAGTTCTCCTCGAGCCAGGTGCGCAGTTCGTCGACCAGCGCGTTGCCAGAGCGCGTGGGCTCATCGGTCATGGTCATCGTGGTTCCCCCTCGGCCGAGCCGTCGGCCGGCGATCTCGTTCGAATCTCGGCTAGTTCCGTTCCCGGACTATTCGATAGTCGAAGGATATCGCGTCTCGTCGCCCCCACCATTTGGGCATCGTCAGAGCGCGATCGCGCTCTGACGGTGCCCAAAACCGAGTTGGTGGCGGGCTGACGTAGCCTCGCTGGCACCATGACACCAGGTTCGGTCGATGACGTCCGCGCCGCTTTGGCCGAACACGGGTACCTGGCCGACGAGGGCCTGGCGACGGCCATCTTCTTGTCGCTCACGCTGCGCCGCCCGCTGCTGCTCGAGGGCGAGGCCGGCGTGGGCAAGACCGAGGTGGCCAAGGTGCTGTCGCCGCGTGGACCGGCGGCGAGCTGATGCGCCTGCAGTGCTACGAGGGCATCGACGTCGCCCAGGCCGTCTACGAGTGGGACTACTCCCGCCAGCTGCTGCACCTGCGGGCGGTCGAGGCGACCGGCGCCGGCGTGGCGGCCGACGGTCGAGGACGAGCTGTACTCGCGAGCGCTTCCTGGTGCGCCGGCCGCTGCTGCGGGCCATCGACCACCGGCGAGGGCCCGCCGCCGGTGCTGCTGATCGACGAGGTCGACCGGGCCGACGACGAGTTCGAGGCCTTCCTGCTCGAGATCCTGTCCGACTACTCGGTCACCGTGCCCGAGCTGGGCACGTTCCGAGCCGACGTCGCCGCCGATCGTGATCCTCACGTCGAACCGCACCCGAGACGTGCACGACGCCCTCAAGCGGCGCTGCCTCTACCACTGGGTCGAGCATCCGGGCTTCGAGCGTGAGGTCGCGATCATCCGCCTCCGAGCCCCCGAGGTGACCGAGCGGCTGGCCCGCCAGGTCGCCGGCGCCGTCGAGCGCATGCGCGGACTGGAGCTGTTCAAGCCGCCGGGCGTGGCCGAGACCATCGACTGGGCTCAGGCGCTGGCGGCGTTGGGCCAGGCCGAGCTCGACCGAGCGGTGGGTCGAGGCCACGCTCGGCACGGTGCTCAAGTACCGCGAAGACCAGGAGCGGGTCCGGCGCCGGCAGCGGCGTCGAGCGACGTGGTCGGCGCCGGGATCGCCCGTGCCCGGCTGACACGGGGCTGCCCGCACCTCCAGGTCGAGCGGATGGCCGCCGCGTTCGCGCCGCCCTGCGGCGGATGGGCGTGGCCGTGACCACCGGCGAGGTGGTGACCTTCGCCGAGGCGCTGGGAGCAGTCGGCGTCGAAGAACGCTGGGCCGTCTACTGGGCCGGGCGGGCCACGCTGGTGCGCCGCCCCGAGGACATCGCCGCCTACGACCAGTGCCTTCGCCGCCTTCTGGCTGCCAGCGCGAACTGATCCACACCAGTGCGCGACGTCGAGCCTGTCGTGTTGGCCATCGACGACGACGACGCCCCAGACGACCCCGACCCTGCACCGCCCGACGACGACACCGATCGGGACGAAGTCCGAACCGTCGAGGTGCGCTTCAGCCCGGCCGAGGTGCTGCGCCACAAGGACTTCGCTGCCTACACCGACCGAGGAGTTCGACGAGGCGCGCAAGCTGATGGCCGGCCTGCGCCTGGCCGGCGCGCTGCGTCGTTCGCACCGGCTGCGTCGGTCCAAGGCGAATCGCCGCACCCGGCGTCCCGACCTGCGCCGCACCGTGCGCCGGGCCGCTGCGCGCCGGCGGCGAACCGATCGAGCGGGCGTTCGTCGAGCCGCGCGAGCGGCCTCGGCGGATCGTGCTGCTCTGCGACGTCAGCGGCTCGATGGAGTGCGTACAGCCGGGCGCTGGTGCGGTTCCTGCACGCCGCCGGTGGTCGGCCGAAGCGAGGTCGAAGCGTTCGCCCTCGGCACCCGCCTCACCCGCATCACCCGCGAGCTGTCGTCGCCGATCCCGACGCCGCCATCGCCGCCGCGGCCGCCGCGCGTGACCGACTGGTCCGGCGGCACCCGGCTGGGCGAGGGGCTGCGCCAGTTCAACGACGAGTGGGGCGTGCGGGGGATGGCCCGCGGCGCGGTCGTCGTGATCCTCTCCGACGGCTGGGACCGGGGCGAGCCCGACGATGCTGGGCGAGCAGATGGAGCGGCTGCCGCGGGTCGCGCACCGGGTGGTGTGGGTGAACCCGCTCAAGGTCGTCGCCGGGCTACGCGCCGCTGGCCCGCGGAATGGCCGCGGCCCTGCCGTACGTGGACGAGTTCATCGAGGGCCACGCCCTCGCGTCGCTCGAGCAGCTGGCCGAAGTCGTCTCCGGCCGTGATGCACCGTCCGCAGAGAAGGTGAGCCGATGAAGGAGGTGCTGGACGACATCGAGCGTTGGCGGCGCCAGGGCAAGCGGGTGGCGGTGGCCCGGGTCGTCGCCGTCGAGGGCTCGGGACCGCGCGATCCGGGCGCGACCATGGCCGTGAACGAGGACGGCGAGGTCGCGGGCTCGGTGTCGGGTGGGTGCGTCGAGGGCGCGGTCGTCACCGAGGCGCTCGAGGTGCTCGGCGGCGACGGACGGCCCCGGCGAGTCACCTTCGGCTACTCCGACGACGAGGCCTTCGCCGTCGGCCTCACCTGCGGCGGCACCGATCCACCTCCTCATCGAACCGCTCGACTGGTGAGTGCCGGCCCTCTACGAATCGCTCCGAGACGCGCATACGAGCCGCAGAACGCCGGTCGCGCTCGTGACCGTCGTCGAGGGCGACGGGGCGCCGCTCGGAGCCAAGCTGCTGGTGCGCCGAGCGGCGAACCGCAGGGCACCCTCGGCCACCCCGAACTCGACCGGGTCGTGGCCCGCGATGCCCGGGCCGAACTCGAGCCGGACTCAGCTCGACCCGTCACTACGGCCCCCAGGGCGAGGCCCGCCAGACCGAGGTCGGCGGTGTTCATCGAGGCTTCGCCCCGCCGCCCCGCATGATGATCTTCGGCGCCGTCGACTTCACCGCGGCCCTGACCCGGGTCGGCCAAGGTGCTCGGCTACCGCGTCGTCGTGGTCGACGCCCGGCCGGTGTTCGCCACCCGGCGCGGTTCCCGATGGCCGACGAGGTCGTCGTCGATTGGCCCGACCGGTACCTGGCGCCCACGGCGGCCGAGCTCGGCCCGCGGGATGCCGTGTGCGTGCTGACCCACGACCACAAGTTCGACGTGCCGGCCGTCGTGGCCGCTCTCGACCACGCGTGTGGGCTATCTCGGCGCCATGGGCTCGCGTCGGACCGATCGCGAGCGCCGACGAACGGCTGCGCGACGCGGGCGTCGACCGATGACCAGCTGGCGCCGTCATGGCCCCGATCGGCCTGGACATCGGGGCCCGGACGCCCGAGGAGACCGCCGTGTCGATCTGCGCCGAGATCATCGCCCTCCGAACGGGGCGTCGGCCACCGAGCCTGCGCGACACTGAAGGTCCGATCCACGCCAGGGGGGCTGAGGGGTCGGAGGAGAGGGGCGAAGCGGTTGATGCCTGAGGATCCGGGACTCGATGGACGGCGGATCGCCGATGCCGATCGCGACCGGATCGTCGCCGTCCTCCGCCGGCACTGTGGCGACGGCCGCATCACCCTCGACGAGTTCGGCGATCTCGTCGGCGACGTCTACGGCGCCCGGACGGCGGCCGACCTCGACGCCGTCATCGCTCAGCTTCCCGTGCCATGGACGGCGTCGCTCGTCGCTGCCTGTCGCTGTCGCTGTCGCCGTCGAACACAACCCGATCGATCGGCCCGCACGGCCAAATGGTTCGTCTCGGTGTTCGGCGACTCGACCCCGGCGAGGTCGGTTTCGCCTCGACGACGAGAGCGTCGCCTTCGCCGCCTTCGGCAACTGCGTCGTCGACCTCACCGAAGCGGTGATCGACACCTCCCGTCCGTTGGTCACCGCGGTGGCCGTGTTCGGTGACGTGACCGTGATCGTGCCCGACGGTGTGGTGGTCGAACTCGAGGGAGTGGCCGTGTTCGGCCAGAAGCGGTGCACGGCCGGTGGCGGCCCCGTCGTGCCCGGCGCTCCCGTGGTGCAGGTGCGGGCCCTCGCCGCCTTCGGCGACGTGCGGGTGCGGGCGCCGCGAGCCGATCGTCCACGTCGTCGAGGAGCCCGCCAGGCGAGCAGCGCACGGTGAGCGACGACCTTCCCGTCGTCCGCATCGACGACCGCGATCGCGACCTCGCCGTCGCCTTCCTTCGCCACCACTGCGGAGAGGGCCGCATCACCCTCGACGAGTTCTCCGACCGGGTCGGGGCCGTGTTCGCCGCCTCGACCACCGCCGACCTGGCCTTGGTCACCGACGACCTCCCGGCGCTGCCCACGGTCGGCTCGGCGCCCGCCCCGCCACGGGGTCGTGTCCGCAGCGCCGCCAAATGGACGGTGTCGATGTTCTCGAGCAGCCAGCGCCGTGGGCGCTGGCGGGTCGAGGGTGAGACAGTCGCCATCAGCTTCATGGGTAGCTGTCAGCTCGACCTCCGCCAGGCCGAGGTCGTCGGCGATGAAGTCCTGATCACGGCCATCGCGTTCATGGGCGGCGTCGACGTGATCGTGCCCGAGGGCATCGAAGTCGTCCTCGAGGGTTTTGCGTTCATGGGCGGCAAGCAGTCGTCGGTCAAGGAAGTCCCCGTGCTACCCGGTTCACCCCTGGTGCGGGTGCGGGCCTTCGCGTTCATGGGCGGCGTCACCGTTCGCAGCCGGCGCCCTCCCGGCGAGACCAAACGGCGCAAGGACGAGCTGCGGGCCGACCGTCGGGCCGCCCGGCACCAGCACCTCGACCACCGAAACCCGACACAGGGCGGTCCCGCATCGCGACGCCGTCCTCCCCGCGGTCTCGAGCGACTCGAGTCGGCCAGTCGGACGAGTCCGCCGGGTTCGACCACGCCGCCGGCGCCGATCATGCTCCGGCGCGGCATCGATGCCGTGGCCGAAGACGTCCGAGACCAGTGGCCGAACCTCCGGGCCCAGGTCGCCCCCGAAGGCACGGTCACGATCTTCTTCAGCGACATCGAGGGGTTCACGTCGCTCAACGAGCGGGTCGGCGACCTCGAGGCCAAGCGCATGCTCGAGGCCCATTACACGCTCGTTCGCCAGGAGTTGCTCAACCATCGGGGCTTCGAGGTCAAGGTGCACGGCGACGGGTTCATGGTGGCCTTCGACAGTGCCGCTCGCGCCCTCCGCTGCGCGCAGGCCATCCAAAGGCGCCAGCGAGAGTGGAGCGAGGCCAACCCCGACATCGCCATCCGGGTGCGCGATGGGTCTCCACACTGGAGAAGCAATCCGAGACGCCGACGACTTCCTCGGCTCGACGGTCAACCTCGCGTCGCGCATCGCCACCGCGGCTCGTGGCGAGGAGATCCTGGTATCGGCCCTGCTCAAGGAATTGTGCGCCTCGTCGGGCGAATTCGAATTCGACCGAGGCCAGGAGATCGACCTCAAGGGCTTGTCACAGCCTCACCGGGTCTTCGCCGTCTCCTGGACGTGATCGCGTGACGCTGGCCGCGGTCGTGCTGGCCGCGGGCGGGGGCACCCGTTTCGCAGGCGCAGAACACAAGTTGATCGTGCCGTTCCGGGGCCGTCCGCTGGTGAGGTGGGCGGTCGACCATGCGCGAGGCGCCGATCTTGACGAGACGGTTGTGGTGCAGGGCGCCGTCGACCTGTCGGCGGTGCTCGGGCCAGGGGTGACGGTGCTGACCAACGTCGACTGGGCCGACGGGCAGGCCGGTTCCCTGCGAGTGGCCATCGAACACGCCCGCGCCGCCGGCCACGACGCCGTCGTCGTCGGCTTGGGCGACCAGCCCTTGGTCGAGCCGGCGGCGTGGCGCACCGTGGCGCACGCGCCGCCCGAGCCGCCGATCGCGGTGGCGACCTACCAGGGCCGGCGACGCAATCCGGTACGCCTCCCGGCGTCGGTGTGGACCCTCCTCCGCTTCGACGGCGACGAGGGTGCCCGCGAGCTGATGCGTCGGAATCCCGACCTCGTTGGCCCTGTAGCGTGCGAGGGCAGCGGCGCAGACGTCGACACCGTGGAGGATCTCGAGCAGTGGAGCTGACCAACGAATTTCGGGTGGGGGTGCCGGTCGAGCAGGCGTGGGACGTGCTCACCGACGTCGAGCGAATCGCCCCTTGTCTCCCCGGCGCCCAACTCCAGGAGATCGAGGGCGACGAGTACCGCGGCATCGTCAAGGTCAAGGTGGGGCCCATCACGGCGCAGTACAAGGGCAAGGCCACGTTCCAGTCCAAGGACGACGTCGCCCATGTGGCCGTCCTCAAGGCCGAGGGTCGCGACACCCGGGGCCAAGGCAACGCCAGCGCGCTGATCACCGCCAGGCTCACCCCCGACGGCGACGGTACTGCGGTCTCGGTCGTCACCGATCTGACCATCACCGGCAAGGTCGCCCAATTCGGCCGAGGGGTGCTCGTCGACGTGTCGGGCAAGTTGTTGACCCAATTCGTCGAGTGCCTCGAACACGACCTGCTTTCCGGGCCAGCGGCCGACGCCGAGCCCGAGCCCGAGCCCGAGCCTGTGGCGGAGGCTGTCGCCGAGCCCACCCCACGGCACGCGATCCCAAGCCCGCGCCCGCAACCGAGCCCACCGTGCGCAAGGTCGATCATCAGGCCTCGACTCCTGTCGATCTGCTCGACGCCGCCGGCGTTCCGCTGGCCAAACGAGCCATCCCGCTCGTTGCCGGGGTGCTGGTGATCCTGTGGTTCCTGCGTCGTCGTCGCCGCCACTGAGCCCGGACGACGACGAGTCACTCGTCGTGGCCCTCCTCGGCCGACGGCCCCAAGGCGCCTATGACGTCGTCGTGCGCCACCGGGCGGGCACACCCCTCGTCATTCGCAATGCACCGGTGCTCGACGACGGCCGGCCCATGCCGACGCGCTTTTGGCTCCTCGCCTCCGACGTCCGCGATGCCGTCGGGAGACTCGAGGCCGCGGGGGGCGTCGACCGGGCCGAGGCCGAGGTCGACGCCGACGAATTGGCCGACGCCCACCGGCGCTATGCCGCCGAGCGAGACGCGGCCATGCCAGCAGATTGGACCGGTCCCCGGCCCTCCGGCGGCGTGGCCGGCACCCGCACGGGCGTCAAGTGCCTCCACGCCCACTACGCCTGGCATCTCGCCGGTGGGGATGACCCCGTGGGGCGCTGGGTGGCCGAGCGCCTCGAGCCCGGCGACACATGAGCGGCGCAGTGGCCGCCATCGACTGCGGCACGAACTCGACCCGCATCCTGATCGCCGACGCCGAGGGACGAACGCTCGATCGGCGCATGACGATCACCCGCTTGGGCCAAGGGGTCGACGGAGCCGGGCGCCTTGCTCCCGAGGCCATCGATCGAGTGGTGGCCACCCTGACCGACTACCGACGACTGGCCGAGGGTCACGGCGTCGAGCGCTTCATGGCGTCGGCGACGTCGGCAGCGCGCGACGCGTCGAATCGCGAGGCGTTCTTCGACGCCGCCGAGGCTGCCCTCGGCGTGCGCCCGCAGCTCTTGAGCGGCGAGGAGGAGGGTCGGCTCAGTTTCGCCGGCGCCACCGCTGACCTCGATACCGGACTGGGACCGTTTCTTGTCGTCGACATCGGGGGCGGCTCAACCGAGTTCGTGGTGGGGCGCAGCGAGCCGATGGGGGTCTATTCGGCCGACATCGGCTGCGTCCGGGTCACCGAGCGCTACCTCGGCTCCGACCCGCCCGAGCGGGCGAGTTGGCCGACGCGCTCAGCATCGTGCGCAGCCATCTCGACGACGTCGTGCGCGAGGTCCCCGCCACATTGGATGCGGCGCGGATGGTGGGACTAGCCGGAACGGTGTCGACCGTCGCCGCCGTCGAGCTCGGGCTGGCCGACTACGACCGCGATCGCATTCACCACTTTCGACTGACGCGGGCGGCAGCCGAGGACGTGTTCCGCACCTTCGCCACCGAGTCGCGGCGCGACCGCCTCGCCAACCCGGGCCTCGAGGCCGAGCGGGTCGACGTCATCGTCGGCGGCGGCGCTGATCCTCGTCGCCGTGATGCGTCACTTCGATTTCGACGAGTGCTTGGTCTCGGAGTCCGACATCCTCGACGGGATGGTCGCGTCACTCCTCGGGCGGTAGCAGCACCCCGGGGTTGAGGATGCCGGCGGGGTCGAGGGCGGCCTTGATGCGCCGGAAGGCCGCCAGCTCGGCCGGCGTGCGGTTGAGGTGGAGCTAGGGCGTCTTGGCCGTGCCGATGCCGTGCTCGGCGCTGATGCTCCCGCCCATCGCGGCCACCGCGTCGAGCACGACGCTCGTCGAGCCGGTCGTCAGCGGTTGGCCGCGCCGTCGACGACGTTGACGTGGACGTTGCCGTCGCCGACGTGGCCGAACAGGCAGAGCTGGGCGTCGGTGACACGCGGCGACCACGTCGGCGATCTCGGTCGCACGAACTCGGCGAGGCGACCGAGGGGAAGGGTGACGTCGAGCTTGTGGGGGACGCCGACGGCGTTGATGGCTTCGGTGTGGGCTTCGCGGTAGCGCCACAGCTCGGCGCGCCGAGCGGAGTCGGTGGCGACGGCCGTTCCCTCGGCCTCGCCTCGACGGGCCCGAGGGCGGCGAGCAGGTCGCCGGCCGGGTCGGTGCCGCCGGCCGCCTCGAGGAGCAGGTAGGCAGCGGGCCGGGAGGCGAACGGATGCGGCAATGTCCGCGTGGTCGCACACAAGGTCGACGCCCGACGCGAGCATGACTTCGGCCGCCTCGAGCGACGCGCACCGTCCGGGCGGCGACGAAGCACTCGACGGCGGCGGCCACGTCGGGGAGACCGAGGAGGGCAACGACGCCGTTCGACCGGCGGTAGGGACCAGGCGGAGGCGCACGGCGGTGATGACCCCGAGCGTGCCCTCGCTGCCGCACAGGAGCGCCGGCGAGGTCGTAGCCCGGTGTTGTCCTTGCGCAGCCCGCCGAGGTGGGCCACGACCGAGCCGTCGCCGAGCACCGCCTCGACGCCGGCGATCTGGGCCCGCATGCCGCCGTGGCGCAGGACACCGGGTGCCGCCGGCGTTGGTGGCCACCATTCCGCCGACCGTGGCGGATCCGCGGGCGGCGAGGTCGACGCCGACGCTCGAAGCCGTCGGCGGCCGACGTGGTCCTGCACGCGCGCCGAGGTGGCGCCGGCACCAACCGTGATCTGCCCGGCCAGCCGCGTCGACCGCCCCGAGACGGTCGAGGCGACGCAGGCTGAGCACGACTTCGCCGGCGAGGGGAACCCCGCCGCCGACCAGACCCGTGTTGCCGCCCTGGGGAACGATGGCCACGCCGCGGTCCGCCGCCCATCGCACGACTCGCGGCGACCTCGGCCACGACGCCCGGGACGAACGACGGCTGGGGTGCGGCCCCGAAAGCGACCAGTCCAGTCGATCTCGTAGCCCGCCCTCACGTCGTCATCGGTGAGCACGTGCGCCGCCCCCACGATGGCGACGAGGTGGTTGAGATCGGTCTGGTTCACCTCAACTGCGCAGCCGGAGGAGTCCGAGCAACTCGCGCAGCACGTCGGTGGCGTCGGCATCCTTCACGCCCTTCGAACGGAACCACTTGCAAAGGTTCTCCACGTCGCGTTGGAGGAGCGCCAGCCCAACGGGTTCGAGGATGGGGTCGACGGCCTGAGGAAGGTCGATCACGTACAGCCGGTCGTGCCACACCAACAGGTTGTAGGGCGAGAGGTCGCCGTGCACGAGGCCGACCGACGTCATGATCCGCAACGATTCGCGGAGTTGGGCGAAGAGGTCAGCGCGTTGGACGCGTGAGCGCCCGACGACGGCGTTGATGAGTCGGGGGGCGGCTTCGTCGTCGTCGCCGAGGTACTCCATCATCACCTCGATCCCGAGTTTCTGGACGGGGTAGGGCACGGCACAACCCGCCTCCCACAGCCGGGCCAGCGCGTCGAACTCGGTCTCGAGCCAGGCCTGAGCCCGGAACGTCAACCCGGCGCGGGTGCCTTGGGCGATGGCCAGATCGGCCCGCCGATCGCCCGTACGTCGCCGAATTTTGGCGTCGTTGCGAAACGCCCGCTCGTCGAGATCTCGGTATCGCTTGGCGGCCAACACGTTGGACCGGTCGCCGAGCACTCGCTCGACGAGGTGGACGTCGGCTTCTTTACCGGTCTTGATGATCCCCCGCTCGTACTGGCGGGCAGCGTCCTCGGTGATCACCCAGTCGGGGACCGGTTCGGGCCCGGGCGTGGCCGTCGTGTAGGTGCTCTGCTCGGGATCGTGGACGTCGTCGTCCCAGTCCGGCCGCACCGTCCGGGCCGTGGGTTGGAACGCGTCGTGGTCCGGCGAGTCCTCGTCTTGGCGCGGCCGGGGCAAGGGTTCATTCACCCACATCGACAGGGGCAGGGCAAGCCCCGGCGGGCCGTAGGCTCGGGGCGTGCTCCGGACGGCTGCCGTCGTTGGCGGCGGTCCGGCCGGGTTGATGGCGGCCGAGGTGCTGGCCACGTCGGGGACCGCCGACCGGGTCGTCGTCTTCGACCGGATGCCGTCAATGGGTCGCAAACTCCAGTTGGCCGGGCGGGGCGGGCTCAACCTGACCCACACCGAGGACCGAGAGTCTTTCCTGGGCCGCTACCGCGAGGCCGGGCCGGTGTTGGCGCCGGCCATCGAGGGTTTCGACCCCGACGCGTTGCGCTCGTGGTCGGCCGGTCTCGGCCAGCGGGCCGTCGTCGGGACCAGTGGGCGGGTCTTCCCGGAGGCGTTCCGGACCACGCCGTTGTTGCGAGCGTGGCTCGGCCGCCTCGACGATCTCGGCGTCGAGCGCCGCCACCGCATCACGTGGCGGGGGTGGGCCGACGGCGGCGCCCTCGCCTTCGACACCGGCGAGGCGTTCGCCGCCGATGTGACAGTGCTCGCGCTCGGCGGCGCGAGTTGGCCGCGGACGGGCTCCGACGGGAGCTGGGTATCGGTCGTCGAAGCTGCTGGGGTCGAAGTGAGTCCGTTGCGGGCCGCCAACGCGGGGTGGACAGTGGCGTGGTCGCGCCCACTTCCTCGATCGCTTCGGCGGCCACCCCCTCAAGAACATTCGCTTGACGGTGGGCGGTCGATCCCGGCTCGGCGAGATCATGGTGACGGCCGCAGGGATCGAGGGCGGGGCCGTCTATGCGTTGGGGCCCGACATGCGGGCCGCCCTCGACGCCCACGGTCCGACGCGGGTGAGCCTCGACCTGCGTCCGGACCTCGGGGTGGCCGCGCTCGAGGATCGCCTCGCACGGCGCCGGCCCCGCGACTCCCAGTCGAGCGCGCTGCGGCGGGCCGGGCTCGCCTCGGTGGCCGTCGGCTTGTTGCGTGAGTCGACGCCGCTCGTGGCGTCGCCGGCTCACGGGGTCAAGAACGTCGGCCTGATCGTGACGGGCATGCAGCCGATCGACCGGGCCATTTCGTCAGCCGGCGGCATCGCCTTCGCTGAAGTCGACGAACGGTTCATGCTCCGCCGGCGTCCGGGGACGTTCGTCGCCGGCGAGATGCTGGACTGGGAAGCCCCCACCGGGGGCTATCTGCTCCAGGCCACGTTCAGCACGGCCGTCGCCGCCGCCCGAGGCGCGGCGGAGTGGCTGCGTAGGCTCTGAGTCGAGATGGAGGAGATTCGCGACGGCGACACACGGTGGCGCTTCGACGGTGACTTCCTCCTGTCCCGCTGGACATGCCTGTGGGGTCGGGGCTGTGTCGGCATCCTCGATGAGCCGGCACCCGAACTCGGTCAGGGGTGCTGTTCGGTGGGCGCTGTGCTCGACGGCGACGACGAGGCTCGCAACTTGAGTGCCCTCGCTGCCACCCTCGATCCGGCCCGGTTCCAGCACCACGCCGAAGCCACCGCCGAGGGAGGTGGGATCTTCTCGGATCCTTCGACCCGCACCGCCACCCGAGTGGTCGACGGTGCTTGCATCTTCCTCAATCGGCCCGACTTCGCCGGCGGGGCCGGGTGCGCACTTCACGTCGAGGCCGTGGCCGCGGGCGAGTCGCCAATCGACTGGAAGCCATCGGTGTGCTGGCAGCTGCCGATCCACGTCGACTGGGTGGAGGCCGAGGACGGAACCGAGACGGCCACCGTGCGTCGATGGACGCGTGCCGACTGGGGCGACGAGGGGGAGACCATGGCGTGGTGCTGCACCGAGGGCACCGACGCCTACATCGGCGACCGCCCCGTGATCGACTCGTTGGCCGGCGAACTCACGGCGATCGTCGGCACCGACGTCTTCGTCGAATTGCGCCGACGCCTCGGTGGGGCGCCGTCGCCGCGGGGACCTCAGTAGGCTCCGGCGCCGTGCCGATCTCCGATCGAATTCTCATGGGCCCGGGGCCCAGCAACCCGTATCCGGAGGCGACGGCGGCGCTCTCGCGGCCCATGCTCGGCCACCTCGACCCTGAGTTCCTCGCCGTGCTCGACGAGACCTGCGCTCCGCTGCGCACGATCTTTCGCACGGCCAACGACCGCACGCTGCCCCTCAGCGGAACCGGTTCGGCGGGCATGGAGGCGGCCTTCGTCAACACCGTCGGACCCGGCGACGTCGTCGTGGTCGGCGTCAACGGCGTCTTCGGCGAGCGCATGTGCGACGTCGCCGCCCGATGCGGCGCCGAGGTCGTGCGCGTCGATGCGCCCTGGGGCCGCGCGCTCGATCCCCAGCGGCTCCTCGAAGCGCACCCCTCGCCGAAGGTCATCGCCGTCGTCCACGCCGAGACCTCCACCGGCGTCCGCAACGACATCGCCGAGCTCGGCGCAGGCAAGGGCGATGCGCTGCTGCTCGTCGACTGCGTGACCTCCCTCGGGGGCATTCCCCTCGAGGTCGACGGATGGGGCATCGACGTCGCCTACAGCGGGACCCAGAAGTGCCTCGGCGTGGCGCCCGGTCTCTCCCCGTTCACCATCGGCGATCGGGCCTGGGAGCGCCGCATCGCCCGGCCCCAGTCGTGGTACCTCGATCTGGGCATGATCGGTGAGTACGCCGGGTCTGGTGGCGGCGCACGCAAGTACCACCACACCGCGCCGATCTCGATGATCTTCTCGTTGCACGCCGGCCTCGGTGTCGTGCTCGACGAGGGGCTCGAACAGGTCTGGGCCCGGCACGCCGCGTGCGGCGAGATGCTTCATTCGGGGCTGGTCGACCGTGGGTTCGAACTCTTCGCCGAGGAGGGCCACCGACTTCCTGAGTTGACCACGGTGTGGGTCCCCGAGTCGCTGCGCGCCGACGAGCCGGGCGTGCGTCGTCGCTTGCTCGAGCGCTACGGGATCGAGGTCGGCGGCGGCCTCGGAGAGTTCGCCGGCAAGGTGTGGCGGATCGGCTGCATGGGGCACACGGCGCGGGTCCGCAACGTCACGACGTTGCTCGGGGCACTGAGCGAGGTTCTGGCCGGGTGATGGCCGATACCGGCGTCAAGTGGCATCCCGCTCCCGACGCCATGCGGACCACCAACGTGGGCCGCTTTGCCGCCGCTCACGGACTGTCCGACTTCGACGACCTCAGGACTCGGTCGATCGCCGACCCCGAGTGGTTCTGGGACGCGGTCGTGTCCTTCCTCGGCTTCCCGTTCTCCGAGCCCTACACGGCGGTGCTCGACACCAGCCGCGGCATCGAGTGGGCCACCTGGTTCGAAGGTGGACGATGCAACGTCGCGGCGGCCTGCGTCGACCGTTGGGCGTCCGAGTCGCCTGACCAGACCGCCATCACGTGGGAGGGCGAAGACGGCGCCAACCGGCGGTTGACCTACGCCGAGTTGCGGATCGAGGTCGACAGCCTCGCCGCCCACTTCGAGAGCGAGGGCATCGGCCGCGGCGACAAGGTCGGCATCTACCTGCCGATGTTGCCCGAGACCGTGATCGCGCTGTTGGCGGTGATGAAGGTGGGCGCCGTCTTCCTTCCCCTGTTTTCGGGGTACGGCGCCGATGCCATCGCCTCGCGGCTCGAACGATGCCGGGGCCAAGGCCATCGTCTTCGCCGACGGGACCTATCGCCGCGGGGCCGAGATCGACATGATGGCTGTCGCCCGGAAGGCGCTGGCCGACGTCCCCACCGTCACCGTGACCGTCGTCGTGCCGCGTCTCGCCGGCGGCCGGGGATGGCCGCGACGACCCGACGACGAGTTCGCGGCTCGCGCCGTCGACAGCGAGCACCCGCTCTTCATCGCCTACACGTCGGGCACGACCGGACTCCCCAAGGGCACCGTCGCCGTCCACGGCGGATTCGGGGTCAAGGTGGCCGAGGAGGTCGCCTTCCAGTTCGACGTCGGACCCGACGACACGTTGTTCTGGTTCACCGACATGGGCTGGATCATGGGGCCGTGGGAAGTGGTGGGAACCCTGGCCAACGGCGCCACGCTGGCGCTGTTCGAGGGGGTCCCCGACCACCCGACACCCGATCGCCTCTGGGAGTACCTCGAAGACCACGGCGTGACCGTTCTCGGCATTTCGCCGACGTTGATCCGCTCGCTCATGGCCCACGGGGAGGCACCCGTGCGGCGTCACGACCTCTCCCGCCTGCGCATCCTCGGCTCGACGGGCGAGCCCTGGAACGAGGGGCCGTGGCGTTGGTACTTCGAGGTCGTCGGCGGGCGGACGGTGCCCGGTGATCAACATCTCGGGCGGCACTGAGGTCGGCGCCTGCTTTCTCTCGCCGCATCCGGTCGAGACCATCAAGGCGATGTCACTCGGCGGGCCCTCCCTCGGTATGGCCGTCGACGTGTTCGACGCCGACGGGCGACCGGTGCGGGGTGAGGTGGGCGAGCTCGTCTGCACCAAGCCGTGGCCGGGGATGACCCGGGGCCTGTTCAACGACCCGGAGCGCTACCTCGAGACCTACTGGTCGACGTATCCCGGCGTCTGGCGGCACGGCGACTGGGCCTCGATCGACGACGACGGGCTCAGTGGTTCCTCCACGGCCGCAGCGACGACACGATCAAGGTGGCGGGCAAACGCCTGGGCCCGGCCGAGGTCGAGTCGGCGGCCGTGAGCCACCTGGCGGTGGTCGAGGCCGCCGCCATCGGCGTACCCGACGAGGTCAAGGGCGAGTCGGTGTGGGTGTTCGCCGTACTCGGCGAGGGCGTCGAGCCCACCGACGCAGTTGCGGGCCGAGATCCGGACCCGAGTGGCCGAGCCAGGTCGGCACGTCGTTCCGTCCTACCGAGGTCCGCTTCACGACCGCCCTGCCCAAGACCCGCAACGCCAAGGTGCTTCGCCGTGCGGTGCGGGCGGTGGTCGTCGGCGACGACGCCGGCGATCTGTCGGCCCTCGAGGATCCCGCCACCATCGACGCCGTGCGAGCCGCCCGATGATGCCCCGCTCGAGTCCGTTCAATCTCAGCGGACGGCGGGTGCACGCTTCGACCCCTCACGCCCACGCGACTGGGACGACTGGCGCGAGGTCCGCATCCGCTGTCGCGACTGGCTCGTCAAGTGGGAGCCGCGATTCAGCTCCGGGCAACCGGATCCGTCCGAAGACCGCCGGGCGTTCACGGCGCGCTGCAGCGCCCGCGAGCGCGAACGCGAACTCGGTTCGGGCTATGGCTTCGGGATCTTCGTCGACGGACACGTTCGGGGCGAGATCAACCTCAACAGCATCCAGCGAGGGCCGTTCCAGAACGCGTACATCGGCTACTGGATGGACGAGGCCGTCGCCGGCCGGGGCTACACCCCCGAGGCGGTTGCGGTCATGTTGCGCTTCGCCTTCGAAGACCTCGGCCTCCACCGCATCCAGATCTCGATCATCCCCCGCAACGCAGCCAGCCGGCGCGTGGTCGAGAAGCTCGACCTCCGCGACGAGGGCATCGCCGTGCGCTACCTCGAGATCAACGGCACGTGGGAGGACCACATCCGCTTCGCCATCACCGGCGAAGAGTGGGACGAACGGCGGGAAGACTTCCTGCGCGACTGGATCGTCGCCAGCTGACCTACGGCGGCGGGATCGGCGACGCGGGCCGGAGCAGACACTCCTGGGCTAGCGAGGCGACCAACGTGCCGTCTTGGCGCTGGAAGGTGCCGCGAGCCAGGCCGCGGGCCCCGTAGTTGGTCACGGGGTCGACGGAGAACAACAGCCACTGGTCGACGCGAACCGGGCGGTGGAACCACACGGCGTGATCGAGGCTGGCCCCACCCCACCCTGCGGTCGATCCCGGGGCTCGGGCGCTCCCGATCACAGCCATGTCCGAGATGAACGTGAGCGCCGAGACGTGCATGGCGTCGTTGTCGGGCTCGATCGGCTCGCGGAGGCGAATCCACGCCGGGTGGAGTGCGAAACCCTGCATCGGCCGCACGGGCAGGATCTCGAAGGGATTGCTGCGCCGGAACGGTGAGCCGTCGAGGTGCACGTCGGCGACCTCGTCGGGACCGGGAACGTCGGGGAGCGGATCGGCTTGCCAGTCGTCGCCCGGTTCGTCAGCATGGAACGAGGCGTCGAGCACGAAGATGGGCTCGCCCTGCTGCGACGCCGTCACCCGCCGGGTGCTGAACGACCGACCGTCGCGGGTGCGCTCGACGGCCAACTCGAGCGGGATCCCGGGCCGTCCGGGCCGGATGAAATAGGAGTGCATCGAGTGCGTGCGACGGTCGTCGTCGACGGTCAGGGTGGCCGCCCGCAGCGACTGGCTGGCCACTTGACCGCCGAAGAGGCGGGGCGGACCTTCGGCCGGCGTCGGCGCTTCCCATCGATAGGCGCCGACGGGTTGGAGGTCGAGGATCTGTTGGATGGTCCGCGGGAACATCGGCCCCGACGGCATCGGGGGCGTCGGCGGCGTGCGCCGGCGTCGGGTTGTCGCTCATCAGAAGAAGAAGGCGCCCGACAGCGGCTGGGCCCCGACCTGGTCCTTGAGGAGGAAGACGAGGACACCGGCGACGACGAGGATGGCGAGGAGCAACAGGATCGAACCCTTGGGCTTCTGCTCGAAGCTGGCGTCGAGCTTGGTGGGCGAGCTCCCGCCCTGCACTTCGACGTGGAACGGGATGCGGCGGCTCCCCTTGCCCCGATGCGCCTTGCGGGCCGCGACCTTGACCCGGGCGGTAGCGGTGGCACCGGGGGCGACATCGAGGGTGGGCGGTTCGATCTCGAAGGCGAGCAGGACGTCGGCGTCCTCGGCCCGGAACGAAGCCTGCAGGGGCGCGTTGCCGGTGTTGGTCACCTCGACCCGGTGGACGGCCTTCTGCTTTCCCTCGGAGGTACGGGGCACGATGCGGGCGTCGAGCGACGAGAACCCGGCGATCTGGACAGCACCCTCTTCGACGACGGAGAAGTCAGGCTCGTTCTCGCTGGTGACCCGAACCCCGAAGGGGACGGTGCCGGCCGTGACCGACGACGAACGAGGCGGTGAGAAGCGCACGGCGATGGTCTGCTCGGCGCCGGGGAAGAGCGACACCACGCCTGGATCAGGCCGGGCCCAGGCGCTGGCGTCGCCGACGAGGTTGACGGCGAACTGGTCGACCTGCGAGCCGGTGTTGCGGATGGTGACCTGGCCGATGCCCTCGCTGCCGGGGGCGGCGGTGACCACTGGGGTGAGGATGCTCACAGAGGCGGGCATGGGGAGAAACTACTTCGGCGGCGTCGAACGGATTTGCGCCTGCATGGCCTGGAGCCGTTGCTGGGCTTCTGGTTGGTCGAGTGACCACACCTGGGCCAGGAGCTCGAGGTCGACGGCGTCGGCATGCGTGTCGACGTCGACGACACGGGCGAGGGTGTCCTTGGTGCGGCGGGCGAGGCCATGCGGAACGGCCGCTGCACCGGCGGCGAAGGTGGCGGCGAACTCGAGGAGATCGGCGTCGTCGACGGTGCGGAACACCAAGCCGATGCGCTCGGCTTCGTCGCCGCCGATGACGGCCCCGAAGAGCACCATGGCCCGCGCCACCTGTGGGCCGGCGATGCGTTGGAGCATCCAGGTGTGGCCTCCGCCGGGATGGATGCCGAGTTGCAGGAAGCGGGTGTCGAAGCGGGCCCGCCGGGCGGCCAACCGCACATCGCAGCAGAGCGCAAGGTTCATGCCTGCTCCGACGGCGGCGCCGTTGACGGCTGCAACCGTGGGAAGGGGAGACCGGGCGATGCGAAGGAAGCCTTCGTAGATGGCGCGAAGCCCGTCCTCGCGCGACGAGCCGAGGTGGCCGAGGTCGGCGCCGGCGCAGAAGGCCGAGCCGGCTCCGGTCACCACCATCGCCCCGACGTCGTCGCGAGCCTCCAGCCCGTCGAGGGCGGCGACGATCTCTTCGACCATGGGGAGCGTGATGCTGTTGCGTCGATCTGCTTGGTCGAGCGTCAGGGTGGCGACGCCGAGGTCGTCGACGTCGACGGCGATGAGATCGGGCACGGACGGTTCAGGGCTCCCGGATCACGGCGGGCGAATGACGGAAGAAGTTCTCGACGTCGCGCTCATAGCGATAGCCGGGGGCCTCACCCACAGTTCGGCGTAGTCGGCTGGCCTCGGCGAAGCTCTCGACGGCCCCCGCCGACGTGTAGCGGTAGTCGAACCCCGCCGCCTTGAGCCGGCGATTGTCGACGCCGCGGCCGTAGCGCAGCACGCTCAGGAGTTCGGGCGGAAGGTCGACCATGCCCAAGGTGGCGAGGGGGGCGGCGGCAACCTCGGTGAGCACGGGAGGCATCGGGGCAAGCCGACGGCCACACATCGCCGCGACTTCGCTCCACGGCAGCTTGCCGTCGCCGGCGACGTTGTAGGCGCCGGCGACCTGGTTGGAGGTGACGAACTCGATCGAGCGAACCACGTCGATCTCGTGGACGAACTGCAACAGGGGATCGAAACCGAGGATGGACGGAGCCAGCGGCAGCTGCAACGCCTTGGTGATCGGGGTCTGGATGTCGGTGCCAGGACGTTGGCAGAAGCGCAACAGGGTGACGCCGACGTGCGGGTTGTCCTCGGCGAAGTCGCGCAGGTACCCCTCGACCTCGAGGAGCGAGCGTTCGACGCGAGTCTTGGGCGGGTTGGTGCGCGGGGTCTCCTCGCGGAACCACGCCGGGTCTTGGAACGAGCTGCCGTAGACGAGCGTCGACGACTTGACCACGACTGTTCGCACCGAACTGTCGGGCGCCCCGGCGGCCGCGAGGAGATTCATCGTGCCGATGACGTTGATCTCATGGAGGTGACGTCCGGTGCTTCGGGTCGAGTCGACGACGAGGAACGTGTGGAGCACGGTGTCGACCTGTGTCGCCCGCACGATCCGCGAGAGGATCGAGTAGCTCTGGTCGGCCCGTACGTATTCGGTGCGCTCGAGGGGGACCTGTGGCTCGTCGACCCCGAGGCCGACGATCATCTCGACGCCGGGGTCGCTCTCGAGGGCTTGCGCGACGCGGCCACCCCAGAACGAACCGATACCAGTGATGAGGACGCGGCGACCCATCCTGGCTACCCGAACCACACGGAACGACGGGTCCGCAACATGTCGTAGAGCGACTCCTGAAGCGCGACCCGAATGGCCTCGGCTTCGTCCATGATGCGGCTCTTGGAGTAGCGCTCTTGATCCGGCTCGACGTCGAAGTGCACGGGGGGCAAGACCCGGAGCTTGAACTTGGCCGGGAAGTAGCCGATCGACCCGAGGACCGGACCGAGCACCAGATGATTGGCGGTGACCGGCAAGTAGGGGAGGCCCAGCAGCCGGGACAGCGCCGGGATCTTGAAGAGGATCGGCATCGACTCCTCGGCCCCGACCACGGCGATCGGGATGACCGGCACACCGGCGCGCATGGCGATCTCGACGAATCCGCCCCGCCCGAATCGGCGCAGCTGGTAGCGCTCGTCGTAGGTCTTGCCCGTGCCCTTGGTGCCCTCGGGGAAGACGAGCACCAGTTGGCGCTGCTCGCGGAGCAGGCGGTAGGCGTTGTCGGGATGGGCGGCGACGCCGCCGACCCGCGACCACAGCGTGCCGACGACGGGCAGCGGCCTTGAAGAGGTGCTCGGCCAGGCCGTAGACGGGCCGCTGCAGCTCGGTCTCGATGCCGTGCATGATCACCGGAGCGTCGGACGGGATGCGCGCCGGCGTGGTTGGCCACCAGCAGGGCCCCGCCCTCGGCCGGGAGGTGCTCGAGGCCCTCCCACTCGGCCCGGAACCAGTGTCGGTAGACGGGGTCGTAGATCTGGCGGGCCAGCGCCCGCACTCGCTCGCTGCGGCCCCACTCGTCGACGTCGCCTCGGCGGGGGTCGGGGAGGGGATCGCCCGGTGCCGACGGCCGGCGGAGCGGCACCAAGGCGCCACCGGGCGAGGTCTCGGTGCTCGTGGACTTCGCCGCCGCCTCGGTGCGGGACCGGCGGGCGGTCTCGACCTCGTCGTAGCGCTCGGGCATTCCCCTCATCCTAGGTGTGCCTCCCGGCGGGGTAGACCTGTGGAGGTGACGTCCGATTCTCTTGGGGATTCCCAGACCTCGGTGCCGGTCACGGGATCGCTCGTCGTGGCCAGTCCGGCCATGGAGGACCCCAACTTCGAGCGCACCGTCGTACTCCTCTTGGCTGCCGGCTCGGCCGAGGGTGCGCTCGGGGTCGTCCTCAACCGCCCCAACGAAGTCCCGGTGGGCGCGCTGCTCCCCGGCTGGGACGAGTTCGCCGCCGAGCCGGGGTCGGTGTTCGTCGGCGGTCCGGTGTCGCGGGACAGCGTCATCTGCCTCGCCCACCTCCGACCGGGGATCGACGCCGGGATATCCCGGCTGTTCGCCGGTGCCCGGTGTCGAGGGCCTGGCCACCATCGATCTCCACCGCTCGCCGGGAGAGATGGAGGCGGCCGTGCTCGTGGTGCGGCTGTTCTCCGGCTACGCGGGCTGGTCGCCCGGCCAGTTGGAGGCCGAGATCGAGGCCGGCGGGTGGCTCATCGTTCCCGGTCGCATCGACGACGCGTTCTCGACCGAGCCCGACGGCTTGTGGCGCGACGGTCCTGCGCCGACAGGGTGGGGTGCACGCCATGTACGCCAACGCTCCGCCGAAGTTGACGATGAACTGATGCCCACCGTCGGGATCACCGCCGATCGCCGTTGGGAAGAGCAGGCGTCGCTGTTCGCCAAGCGGGGCATCGACACGATGCACGGCCCGTCGATGCGCACGCTCGACCTCGCCGGCGACGCTGCCCTGCGTCTCGTCACCGACGATGTCATCGCTCGACCCCCCGACGTGCTCGTCGCCACGACGGGCATGGGCATGCGGGCGTGGTTCACGGTGGCCGCCGATTGGGGCGTGGAAGCCGCGCTTGCTCGACGCGTTGCGGGGGGCGACTGTCATCGCGAGAGGGGCGAAGGCAACGTCGGCGCTGCGCGGCGCCGGCCTCGAGGTCGCCTGGCGGGCGCCGGGGGAGTCGATGGCCGAGGTCGTCGAGCATCTCTCCACCCGCCCACCGGGCCGGGTCGTCCTGCAACTCTTCGACCCTGACGGCCATCCGTCGACGTCGGCCATCGAGGCCGTCTCGCGCGAGGTCGTCGGCGTGCCCGTCTACCGGTGGCTCCCGCCGCTCGATCCCAGTCCGGCACAGGCCTTGATCCGAGCCGCTGCCGACCGGATGCTCGACGCCATCACCTTCACCAGTCAGCCCGCCGTCCACTTCCTCTTCGAATTGGCCGACGGGCTCGGGTTGAGAACCGAACTTCTCGACGCCTGCAATTCGGGCGCGGTGCTGGCGGTGTGCATCGGCCCCGTCTGCGCCGAGGCCGGCACCGAGGAGGGGCTCACGGCCATGGTGTGGCCCGAGCCGTTCCGCCTGCCCCCCATGGTTCGCCTCGTGGCCGAGCACCTCCTCTAACCCCCTCCCCTCCCGGCTTTCCGGCGCGAACGTGCGGTGGAACGACACCTTCTGCCGGAAAGGGTCAGGTGGTGGCGGCCCGGTCGGCTTCGGTCGACATCGTGGTGAGGGCATCGCGGCGGCGCCCCCCGGTGAGGCTGGCCCAGGCCGCGGCACCGGCGGGGATGGGCAACCAGAACTGGATCAGGCGGTAGCTGGCCACCCCGAGGCTGGCGATGGCGCGGGGAGTGCCGAAGCCGACGAGGGTCACGATGAGGGTGGTCTCGATGATCCCGAGTCCGCCGGGGGACATGGGAATGGCGGCCAGCACGTTGGCCAGCCCGTAGGCCACGAGCAGGCCGGCGATGGGGACGCGGTGACCGAAGGCGGCGAGGAACAGCCACAGCACGACGGCGTCGAGCAGCCAGTTGGCCGCCGCCCACGCGATGGCCGCCCACGCCAGACGGGGCTCACGCCCGAGCATCACCAACTGGTCGGCCACCCGGCGGAAGGCGGCGGTGACCCGCTCGCTGTCGAGGCGAGGCGTGCGGTCAGCGAACCGCCGCAGCGCGATGAGGGTGCGGGTGCGACCGCGGGTGAGGGCGAGCACGGCGGCGCCGGCGAGGGCCAGCAGCACGATGCCGACGCCGGCGGCGGTGGCGTAGAGGGGCTGGAACCCGGTCGTCGGGATCGAGATCACCAGGCCGACCCAGAGCAAGACGTTGAGGACCAACGCCGAGCCGAGCGACTGGGTGGCCATGGCGAAGCTGGCCCGAGCCGGGTCGGCGCCCGACTGGGTCAAGAGCCGGTACTGGAGGACACCGCCGGCCGCCGCTCCGCCGGGGACCACGTGGTTGACGGCCAGGGACGACAGCACGATCCGAAACGTCCGCCACAGGTCGGGGCGTTCCGCGGGCGGGAGGAGCGACCGCGACAGCTGGGCATAGGCGAGAAGGGCGGCGACCTCGAACGCGATTGCGGCCGCAACGAGGAGGGGATCGAGGCCGCCGATGAGCCCGATGGCTCGACGGGTGCCGCCCACCTGGGGCAGGACGAGAAAGTGAAGGACGGCGGCCAGGATCAGGAGGCGTGCGGCGACCCCGAACGTGCGTCGTCGGCGATGGCGCCGACGGTGGAGTCTGGGATTGCGGCGGTGAGGCTCAGTCGTCGAACCGCTCCCGCTCCTCGGCCCAGCGAAGGGCGCCGTCGCAGGTTTCGCGAAGTCGGCAATACGAACACGCAGGACCCGGGGTGATGTCGGGGGAGCGCCGTCCGAGCCGGAGGTCGGCCAGTTTCGTCACACCGTCGACGACACGATGGGCGGCGACGACGAGGATCTCCTCGGTGATGTCCTCGTGCTGCCAGCGGGCCGACTCGAGGTAGTAGGACGCAACCCGGAACGGCGGAACGCGCGACCGCAGTGTCTCGCACAGTGCGTAGTAGCGCAGGTCATCGCGATGGGCGCCGTGGGGACGGCCGGTCTTGACGTCGACGATCAGCACCCGTCCCTCGAAACCGACGGGCCGGCCCAAGGCGAGATCGACCTTGGCCCGCAGCACGATCTGCGAGGCGCCCAACTCGACCCGGCAGCTCGACTCGAGCCTCGGCCGCCACGCCGGTGCAAGCGGCGGAAAGCACTCCTGGAACTTGGTGACGACGTCGCAGGCAGCGCTGCGTACCTCGGCCAACTCGGCGGGATCGGCGCCGCGGAGGAAGTCGCGGGGCGACCAGTCCTCGCCCGCCTCGAGCATGCGGTTGATCGACTCGTCGACCAGTTCGAGAGGACTCGCCGCACCCGGGCGGAACACGCTGAGCTCGAGAGCCCGGTGGGCCACGGTGCCCCGACAGCTGGCCACCGTCCATTCGAACGGCACTGCGGTCTCGGCCACGTGGTGCGCTTCGCAGGCGTGGACCTGGGCCAGCATCCCCTTGTTGACGTGCAACTCGGCCGATCCGAGCGCCTCGAAGACCGGCGCCAGGCCCTCTTCGAGGAGGTCGAGGAGACGCTCGGCGAGGTCCTCGGCGAACATGGGACGAGGCTGCCCAAAGGCCAGCAGGTGATCGACGGCGTCGACCTGGGCCGGGGTGAGCAGCGATCGGTCCACGACGCTCACTGTACGGGTGGAGGGTGACGGGGCCGGGCCGCTCGATGGGTTCGTGTCACAGGTGGTTGGCACGCTCGTGGCATGGATCAGCTACCGGTCACTCCCTGGTTCTCGTGGACGAGTCGTGAGCTGGCCCGCGCCCTGCGCCGCGCTCGGCCTGCTGGCCCCATCGTTTCGCTCTCCTCCCTCGGTGCCGGGCGCCGACCGCACCTTGCGGCGCGTGCCGGGCGGCGTGCATGTCGCCATCCGGCTGTGGGGGCGATCGTTCGCGGCTATCCGGGCCGACATGATCGAGGGGGTGCTCGCTGCGAACACGGTGGCGCCCGCCGAGGCCGACGAGCTGCGGGCCCGTTTGGCGTCGGCCGCGCCGCTTCCCCAGCAAGGCCAGGCGGCCTGAGTACCGTGGTGCGCCGCCCGGGTGGCGAAACTGGTCTTACGCGGGGGACTTAAAATCCTCTGTCCCGAAAGGGGCGTGCGGGTTCGAATCCCGCCCCGGGCACGCACTTTTCGACGCGAAAGCCCAGGTCAGAGCGTTTTGGGTCGGTGTGGAATGCATCGAGATGTCGACCGTGGTCACAGATTGGTCACGAACTTTCCACAGACCCCCGGCACGAGAGCGCACGAAGCGGCACCGGGAGGGTCAGATGTGGTCGCCGAAGACCATGGCTGCGACCCTCGTCGCGGCGTCGGATCCGGCGTTCTCGAAGAGGTGGCCGTAGCGGTCCTGCGTGAACGCCGCGGAAGCGTGGCCGAGTCGTCGAGCGATCAGCAACGGCAGCTCGCCGGCGGCGATCAGGTCGGCGACGTGTGTATGCCGAAGGTCGTGGAAGCGGATCCTCGGAACGGCGACGCGGTGCGACCCGTCGGTCGAAGACCTTCACGATCGCCGTCGGGTCGACGGGGGTTTGCCCGCGCCCTATCCGGCAGGGAGTATCGGAGTAGTACCTGACCCGACCATCCGGTGAGTTGGTGAGTGAAGTCGTTACGGTCAGGTCGCTCTGGTCTTCGGTCTGACTCACTAAACCGGCCGACGCTTCGGTTGTCTTGATAACGATCCGTCGACTGAAGGCCAGAGCATCACCACCGGCAGCGCACCGGTCGGGCGGCGTGAAGCGGTCACCTGTTACAGCAGGCGACCGCATCAGATGCCGCCGTCCCGGCTTGCTGCGTGCCACCCCTTGACCAATCAGAAGGAAGGGATGGCCATGACCATCGTAGAGATCCCGCGCGCGATCACCGGCGGCGTGGACACCCACCTCGACATCAACGTCGCCGCCGCGCTCGACGACATCGGCGGCCTGCTCGGCGTCGAAGAGTTCGCCACCGATGCCGGCCGGGCACCGGCGGCTGCTCGGCTGGCTCGAGACGTTCGGGACCGTCGACCTGCGTCGGCGTCGAAGGCACCGGCTCCTACGGCGTCGGCCTGGCCCGCTCGCTGCGCGCCGCCGGGCGTCGCGTGGTCGAGGTCGATCGCCCGAACCGGCACGTCCGGCGTCGGCAAGGCAAGTCCGACCCGATCGACGCCGTCGAAGCCGCCCGGGCCGCCCTGTCGGGCCGAGCTCGGGCGTCGGCCAAGACCCGGACGGGAACGTCGAAGCGATCCGGGCGCTGACGGTCGCCAAGCGCAGCGCCCGCTCGGCACGCAAGATCAAGACGCTGAACCAGATCCGCCACCTCGGCTTCTCCGCCCCCGACGACGCTGCGAGAACGCTTTCACGGCGTCTCGCGCGGCAACGCTCGCCGCCGAGGCGGCAGCGCTGCGGCCCCGCGCCGGTCGGCGACCCGGTCGATGTTCGCGACGAAGACGGCGATGCGCGATCCTGGGCCGCCGGCGTCCTCGCCCTCGACGACGAGAAGGCGCGAGCTCGACGAGCTCGATCGGCCGCCTCGTCGCCGACACCGCCCCCGAGCTGCTCGCCCTCTACGGCGTCGGCGTCGACACCGCCGCCATCTTGTTCGTCGCCGCCGGCGACAACCCCGAACGGCTCCGCAGCGAAGCAGCGTGGGCGCACCTGTGCGGCGTCGTCGCCGATCGACGGCGTCGTCGGGCAAGGTCAGCCCGCCACCGACTCAACCGCGGCGGTGACCGCCAAGCCAACCACGCGCTGTGGCGGATCGTCATGACCCGCATGAGCTCCGACGCCCGCACCCGCGACTACGTCGAACGCCGCGCTCGCGGAAGGGAAGCTCCAAAGCGCGAGATCATCCGCATGCTCAAGCGCTACATCGCCCGCGAGGTCTACCGCCACTGCCCCGCAGCTGACCCGTTTCGAGCGGCGGGCCTGGCCCACCATACCGGCTGACGCCCACACGGGTTGTCTTGATAATGATCTGCCGGCCCGCCGCTCGAGCAACACCTCCGCCTGGTCGGCGGACGACGCGCGATCGGCCTAATAAGAGCCTGCCCTCGCCCGCGAGTGGCCCATCCCTGTCCTGCCCAGCACCCGCCGCCGACCGCCAAGAAACTTCCCTTGACATCCATAGGAGAATCATTAGGCGTTGGTCGGACTCATGGACCGACGCCGGGTGGGGTCGAATCAGAGGAACTGCTTAGTCCAGCCGACCACAGACTGGATGTCGAACTCTTGCGATAGATCGACCTCGAGGAGTGGTCCACCGAGCCGCAGCGGCTTCGTTTCTGCCATTCCCTTCGTCACCTGCCGCATACTTGGGAGCGGGTAGGGCCGATGGCAAGCGTGTTGCTGTGGATGTCGTTGCCGATGCCGGTCGAACACGAGTGCCGGATCAGCCCAAAGGAAGATCTCAATCGGGGCGGACGCAAGCTTTAGGATCTGGCTCCGATGCTTCGCAGGGTCCAACGGAGCCTCCAAGATGAGCCTCGGGCCTAGGCCCTTGGCAGCTCGGAACATGGCTTCATAGGCGGCGGCGCCAAGTTGGCGTGACCACATCAGCGGTGGCAGGAGGGGCGGCCGTCGCATGGCGTCCCACGTCGCCTCCTTGATTGTGTCCTTCCTTAAGATCGGAACCCCGAGTGCTGACGAGAAGCCGGGCGTGACAGTGGACTTCCCTACGCCCGGGTACCCGTAGACGAGGATCAGCGAGTCGAGCATTCGGACTGTCTACCGCCCCGACGGTGCCGATAGGGCCCCCCCACGACGGGCACGGTCGGCATTATTGGCCTGTGACCATCGAGCTGCTTGGTGAGCGGATCCGACTTCGCGACTTCGCCCCGACCGACCGTGACGCCTTCACGTCGCTCGCCTCAGACGAGGCGATGTTCGAGTTCATGACCTTCCGGTTCGAGTCCATGGAGCAGGCCGGGGAGCAGTTCGACTGGCTGCTGGAGCGGGCGCAACGTCCCGTGCGCCGCGACTTCATCCTGGCGATCGAACGTCAGGACGACGCTTGCCTCCTCGGCATGGCCGGCATTGAGGAGTCTGGTCACGACGCAGCCGAGTTCAGCTGGTACCTACGCAGCGAGCATTGGGGGCGCGGGTACGCGCCGGAAGCTTCGCAACTCCTCATGCAATTCGGATTCACGACGATGGGCCGTTCGCGGCTCCTTGCGAAGTGCGACCCCGACAACGACAGGTCACGGCGTGCGATTGAAAAGAGCGGCTTGGTCCCCATCCCGGACCTTGTGAACGATGTCCATACGTGGCGAGGGCCACGCCCGCGAGTCTGGTTCGAGATCGATCGAGCGACCTGGGAACGCAACTGCGGCTAGCCCGCTCCGAGGTGCGGATATGCCGGTGATCCACCATGTATTTCGACGTTGGACAGTCGGAGCTGCTCCACCGATGACTGGGCCGAGCCCGGGCGGTTCGACCGGCGAACCTCCAGGTGCGCCTGCGCGTCACGGCGTAGCCTTGTGATGTGTCCGTGGCTGAGAACCCAAGCGAACCGGGTCACCTGACGGTGGTGGCTCCGAAGGACGCGCTGCAGCGCGCGGCGGAGTTGCCGAGCGACGACGACATGGAAGTCGAGGGCGTCACCGCCGAGGAGTGGGACGCATTCGAGCAGGCGCTCGCTGATCGGTGACGCCGCGGACGACGGTCGTCGTCGACACGATGGTTGTGTCCGCCCTCGTCAACGCTTCTCGAAGTCCGGAACCTGCGGCGCGCTACCGGGAAGTGATCAGCGGCCGCACCGTCGTCGTGTCGTTCGTGACGATCACGGAGATGAGATTCGGCGCCATCCGCGCCGGCTGGGGCGAGATCCGGCGCCGCGGCCTCGAGCGAGTGCTCGCTCGTCTCGTCGTCGTCCAACCCGACGACGGCTTGATGTTGAAGTGCGCCGAGCTCCGAGCAGCGTGTGTCACGACCGGGCACGCCCTCGGGCAGAAGGTGCACGAAGCGGATCGGTGGATCGCCGCGACGGCCATGGTGCTGGGCGTCGAGCTGATCTCTGGTGACGCCGTGTTCGAGAACGTGCCGGGCCTGATCGTGCACGTCCCGCCGCGCTGATCCGAGACCCTCGGTGAACCGCCTCGCTGGTCACAAGTTGGTCACAGACCTCGCGAAACGAGGCGGTATTCGACGACATTGAGCAAACACGCACAAGCGCGTTTGCCCAGGTCAACGGCACTTTCCGGCATGAAGCGGCACCAGCTGAAACACGCTTGAGGGGAGTTCGAATCCCGCCCCGGGCACGCACCTTCGACCGTGGTCGCGATTTGGTCACGAACTGTCCACAGTTCAGTCTGTGCGGCTCGGTGGTGATGACAGTCGCTCGGCGTTGGCAGTCCACCGCGACGGCCAGGGCCTCGCAGACCTGATCCATCCGACCGTCGCTGAGCCTCCCGAGGCGCTCAACGAGAACGGCGATGGAAACGCTCTCGACCGAGTCGAGGTTCACGGCCGATCGCAGCGGCACCGGGTCTTCTCCTGGTTCGAGCACCACCTCGCTCGGCAAGCCCCGGATCGTCGTGGTGCACGGTCCGATCAGTGCACGTCGGAGGCGGGGGATCGCGGCGTCTCTCGACAGCACGACGACGGGGCGGCGGCCGACGTCAGGCAACTCGCACCACCAGATCTCGCCCCGCTCGGGAAGCGCGGTCATGAGGCGGCAGCAGCATCCCGGAACGAGGCGAGGTCGCCCCACTCGTCCGCCTCGTCCATCGGCGCTTCGTCGTAGGCCGCATACGCCGCGTCGATCTCGGCGGACCGACTACTCCTGACCAGCGCGGCCAGCGCTGCGTCGAACAACGCCGCATCGTTGACGCCCGCTCGAAGCGTTCGCGCCTCGGCGAGCAGGTCGCCATCCACCGTCGTACTCACGCGCTCTCGTGCCATGGCATGAGTATGCCATGAATATGGCACCAGCTCCGAGTAGCCGGCGCGCCCGGCACGGCAGCCGAAGAGACGCGTGCATCTGATCTGGCCGGTATCGGAGCGTGCGTCGAACTGTGGGTCTATCGTCCGCGCCGTGAGTACCGGGAAGCGGGCCGACACCCTGCTCGAGCACATGGGACGCATCGAGCAGTTCACGCTCGGCCGCCTGTGGGACGACCTGAGCGACGACGAGTTGTTCTTCGAACCGGTGCCGAACATGTGGAGCGTGCGCCGCCGCGAGGAGTGCACGACCGACATGCCGTTCGGCCTTGGCGAATGGGTCGTCGACTTCGGCCGCTGGGGCGAGGGGCCCGAGCCGATGACGACGATTGCGTGGTTGCTGTGGCACATGGGCTCGATGCCGGGCCGAGCGGTGGAGACCGAGGTGTTCGGTGGAGCGCACGCGTATTCGAGCGGATGGTCGTCGCCGTATCTCACGAACCACGCGATCTTCACGACGGCCGATCGGGCAGTCGAGGAGCTGCGGACGGGTTGGGCATCGCTGCGCTCCACGATCGCGGAGATGGATGACGCAGGACTCGAGCGCCGGTTCGCTCGCTACACGTACGGCCCCGGTCCAAAGCCAGGCGGCGTGCTCCCCATCGGAGAGCCTGGTCCCCTGCACCCAGCGACATTTTTCGTTGCCAGCATCCTCAATGAGGTCTCCCACCACGGGGCGCAGATCTGCACGCTGCCGCGACCTCTACGCCCACCGCCGCTGAACTCGGCGGTTGTCGTTGTTCTTCAGGCCAGCGCGTGGAGCGCGACGAGGGCGGCCGCCGTCGCCTCCTTTTGATCCTTCTGCCAGGGCGACCCGATCGTCTTGCCCAACGCCGCGAGCGACGGCTGGAGCGTGACGCCGAGCAACTGGGACGCGTCGTCGAACAACGTTCCCGTGGCGGGGAGGGTCGTCACCGACAGCCCGGCCCGGGTTGCACCCTGGATGACCGCGTGTTCGTAAAGGTCCCTCTCGGCCGCGTGCAGTAGGGCGTGCGACGAGAAGATCCGACGGAGCTCGGGCGGAAGTCGGCGGGTCCCGCCGACGACTCCGACGGCTGCGATCGGGCCCAGCGTCGAGACGAACCCGCGAATCGCCGACTCGGCTGCGAGCGTCGCCGCCTTTTGGACCGACTCGATCAATGCCGGCGCGTCGTCGAGAGGCAGAGCGGCTGCGGCGTGGTACGCCTCGCGTACCGAGGCGTCTTCGATCAGCGTGACCCGCTCCCGGTGGATGACGAGCGGCGACGCCGCCCCACCGCCGACGGCCACGACGATGGCCCACCACGAGTGGACCCGCCATCCGAGAGCGACCCTGTCTCCCATCGGCGTGAATGTAACCGTTCGACCCCACGGAACGCTGGGGCATCCTCTAGCCGTCCCGGTCGCCGATGTCAGATCCAGCCTGCGCGCCGGAGTGCCTCCTCGGCCACTGCCCTGATGGGTCGTTCGCCGTTCTCGACGACAAAGTCTTCGAGTGCAGCGTCGGTGAGGATCGCCTCGAGTTCGGTGGTCCGGTGCACGTGCCAGTCGAGCGATGGTCCCGGTGGCATCCTGGCGTTGAGGCGCGCGATGCGGAGATGCTCAGGAGCAACGACCCGCACAGTCGCCAGGTCGGCACTCGGGACTGCGTCTCGGTATCGGACTTTCTCGGCTCGGTCTTCCAAGACATGCGCAAGCACGAGATGGGTGGCGCCGTGTCGCTGGTAATTGGGCCAGAGCGAGGCGAGGTTCTCGAACATGAGGTCGGCGTTCCACCGAGACGACGGTGGCCATTGTGCCCGCAAGCCGTCCAGGTCGATCACGGCGTTGCCGATCTGCCGTTCGCTGAGAACGTCACCGATCTCGTAGGCGAGCGTCGTCTTGCCCGAACCGACCGTGCCCGTGACGAGGAGCACCGGTGTCGATCGTGCCTCGTCGGGCGTTGCCGAGCGGCGGGCGGCTGCCGTCTCCATCGATGCCAGTCTGCCCTCAGGGTTCGGTGAGGTCCTCCGCCAACATCACGAGAATGCCGCTGGGGCCGCGAAGATAGGTCAGCTTGTAGACGTCTTCGTACGTTGCGACGCCGCGAAGCGGGTGGCAACCATGCCTGGCTGCGATCGCGAGCGCGTCGTCGAGATTGTCGACCGAGAACGCGACGCGGTGCATCCCGATCTCGTTTGGGAGGGTCGGCTCCGTCTCGATGGCGTCTGGGTGGATGTACTCGAACAACTCGAGAACCCCGTTGCCGTCAGGTGTCTTGAGCATGGCGATCTTGGCGTGGTTCCCGTCGAGTCCGACGGCGGTGTCGGCCCAGTCTCCGCTGACCGTGTCACGGCCGACAACGGTCAAGCCGAGATCGGTGAAGAAGGCGATCGTGGCCTCGATGTCGCGCACGGCGATGCCGACGTTCTCCATCTTGATGGGCACGTTTCGCACCCTACCCAGCCACCCTCCGTTTTGGGCAGCGTCAGAGCGCGATCGCGCTCTCCGCCTGCCCGAAACGAGGTTTGGAGGCGGTGAGCGTGAACGTCATCGGCAACCGGGTGCGGTTGGCGGGCAGGACCCAGCGGCCGTCGCCGGTCTGCTCGAGCCACGGAAAGCGAGCCCACACGGTCCAGTCGTGTTCGACGAGGCGGTCGAGGTGGAGACCGTGGGCCAGCACGGCAGAGACGATCTCGCCGATCGAGTGGTTCCACTCGAAGGCCCGGGTGTTCTCGAAGGTGCCAGCGCTGTCGGTGTAGGTGCTGTCGTTGTCCTCGACGAAGGCCTCGGCTTCTTCGAAGTAGGTGTGCTCCACGGAGGTCTCGCTGTCGGCCAGGGCCCACGAGAGCGGATGGCCGTCGTGCAGATACAGCGATCCGCCCGGACGAAGGAGGCCGGCGACCTGTTCGGCCCAGCGGTCGACGCTCGGCAGCCAACAAAGCGCTCCGAGGCTCACGTAGACGAGGTCGAACCGTTCAGGTCCGAGCACCTCGACGGCGCGGTACACGTCGGATTCGACGAAGGTGGCTCGGTCGCCGAGTCCGACGCTCTCGGCGACCGCTCTCGCCTGGGCGATGGCTGCGGGAGAAAAATCGAGGCCGGTCACCGTGGCGACGCCGCCGTGGGCCAGTTGCAGGGTGTCGAGTCCGAAATGGCACTGGAGGTGGACGGCGTCGAGTCCGGCCAAGTCGGGGAGGAACTCGTGCTCCCAGGCCCTCGGACCGGGCCGGTCGGCCACCCACTGGTCGAGGTCGTAGAACTCGGAGGCGGCGTGGTGGGGCACCCGCTCGTCCCACATGGCGCGGTTGACGACGAGGTAGTCGTCGGTGGATTCGGTCACGACGCCAAGGCCGGCACGGTCATCAGCGTCAGCCTGACACGATGCTCGGGTGCGGACCGGTCAGCGATGGAACACGAACCTCCACACAGTTGGGCGCTCCCTCGAGGGCGCACCGCAGTGAGCGACGTGCGGTCGGCGGTGGCGGCGGCGATGGATGTCGCGGTCGGGGTCGGCCTGGCCGTCGATGAGGCCACGGTCATGCACGACTCCAACCGTCTCGTTGTCCGCCTGTTGCCATGCGACACCATGGCCCGAGTCTCGCCGGCACGGCGGTGGCTCGCCGATGGCGTCGCCACTCCCGACCTCACGATGGACGACCGTCGCCGCACATCGCTGGCGTCGAGACGACCGGCACCCGAGCGGCAGACCGTCGGGCATAGCCTTCCTCGACGCCGTGCGGGCCGGCCCACCCTGGCCGGCACTCGACGACCCGTCCCTTCGCTCCACGCCATGATCGACCCACTTTCTGCTCCAGGAGAGCCACATGGGCAAGCTCATCTATTCGACCAACATGTCGCTCGATGGCTACATCGAGGACGCCAGCGGATCGTTCGACTGGTCGGTTCCCGATGAGGCGTTGCACCAGTTCTTCAACGACCTGTTGCGCGGCATCGGCACCCACCTTCTCGGCCGCCGGATGTACGAGACGATGGCGGTGTGGGAGACCGATCCGGCGCTGGCGGCCGAGTCGACGGTGATGGCCGACTTCGCCACCGTGTGGCAGCGCCCGGACAAGATCGTCTACTCCACCACGCTTGCAGAACCGATGACGAGGCGGACCCGTATCGCGTGGGCGTTCGACGCCGACGAGGTGCGGGCGTTGAAGGAGGCGTCGTCCGAGGATCTCTTGGTGTCTGGTCCGGCACTGGCCGCCCAAGCTCTTCGTGCCGGGCTCGTGGATGAACTCCACATGGTCATCGCCCCGGTGACCGTCGGGCTCCGGCAAGCCGGCTTTCGGCGACGATGTGCGCGCTGGATCTCGAGCTCCTCGACCAGCGACGCTTCGGCAACGGTTCGGTCCACCTGGCTACCGAGGTGCGTGCCTGACTGCAGCTCCAGGGGACATCTGCACGCAATCTCCACACCGCGGCCGGGACTTCTGCGGGAGGCGGTTCCTACAGTGGCCTCGTGGCGACCGTGGTGGTGATCGAGGACGAGGCGGCGATTGCTGAAGCCGTGGCCGCTCGGCTCGGGAGCGAAGGGTTCGCCGTCGAAGTGGCCGCTGACGGGCTCACGGGCGTGGAGTTGGTCGAACGAGTCCGGCCCGACCTGGTCGTTCTCGATCTGATGCTGCCGGGCCTCGACGGACTCGAGGTCTGCCGTCGCATCCAGCGGACCCGGCCAGTGCCGGTACTGATGCTCACGGCCCGCGACGACGAGAGCGACGTCCTGGTCGGCCTCGCCGTGGGAGCCGACGACTACATGACCAAGCCGTTCAGCCCTCGCGAGCTCGTGGCCCGTGTCCGCACCATCCTGCGTCGGGTCGAGCGGGCCGCAGCGCCGAGCGACGCACCGACGCGACTGCGACTCGGGGCCGTCGAGGCCGACGCCGCCACTCGCCGGGTCACCGTCGACGGTGAAGCCGTGCACCTGACCCCGACCGAGTTCGATCTCCTCCAAGTCCTCGGTCGCCAGCCGGGCGTGGTCTTCACCCGCGAACAGTTGCTGGCCGATGTGTGGGGCTACCGCGACGGGTCGGGCGCGCGCACCGTCGACTCCCACATCCGTTCGTTGCGCTCCAAGCTCGGTGCCGACCTCGTGCGTACCGTCCACGGCGTCGGCTATGCCGTCGAGGCCTGAGTGCGGCCTCTCGACCGGCTGGCATCACTGAAGCTCAAACTCGGGTCGGTGATCGTCGCCGCTGTCGTCACGACGCTCGTCGTCAACGAGGTCGGGCTTCGCTGGAACCTGAAGCCGGCCTTCCGCGGCGCGGTCGCCGCCGGTCTGGCCTTGGCGATGGTGCAGCTGCTGGCGCGGGGGATGACGTCGCCGCTGCGGGAGATGGCCGATGCGGCGCGGGCGATGGAGCGGGGAGAGCACGGTCGGCGGGTCACGGCCACCTCGCGCGACGAGGTGGGCGAACTCGCCCGCGCCTTCAACGCAATGGCGGCCGAGTTGGCGGAGGTCGACCGCGTCCGGCGCGACCTGGTGGCCAACGTGAGCCACGAGTTGCGCACGCCGATCACCGCGCTGCAGGCCGGGCTCGAGAACCTCGTCGACGGGGTGTCCGATCCCGACCAGCCACCGTTGCGGCCATGCTCCGCCAGGTCGAGCGGCTGGGTCGATTGGTCACCCAGCTGCTCGACCTCAGTCGCCTCGAGTCGGGCTCCGTGCCCCTCGAGCGCGAGGAGTGCTCCGGTCGCGTCAGCTCCTCGACGACGCCGCCGGAGAGTGCCGCCTGCATGCAGGCGACACCGCCATCCACGTCGAGGTCGAGCCGCACCGACCTGACCGCTCGACGGCGACCCCGAACGACTGCACCAGGTCGTCGCCAACCTGCTCGAGAACGCAGTGCGCCACGCGCCGGCCGGGACGCCGGTGACGGCGACGGCGACGGCCTCGGGCACAGACGTGGTGCGACATCGAAGTGAGCGACCACGGGCCCGGAATCGATGAGGCCGAGGCAGCCAAGGTGTTCGAGCGGTTCTACCGAGCCGACGCGGCCCGGGCTTCGGCCGATGGCGGCGCCGGCCTCGGACTCTCCATCGCGAGATGGATCGTCGACCTGCACGGAGGCTCCATTCGATCCGAGCGGCGAGCCACCTCGGGCTGTCGAATGGTGGTCGAGTTGCCGCGGGCCCGATCGTGACCGACCCGATCGCCCCCCACCCGATCGTCCCCCACCCGACTGTCGCCGGTTGGACCGCTGAACGGCCCGACGCTCGAGTGTGGGTCGCCGTCGCCGTCGCCGCGGCCGGCACCGACCTTGCCGTGCGCAGCGGTGTGGCCGGGTTGGCCGGGTCTCTGCTGGTCGCCGTTGTGGCTGGGGGACTGGTGGCGGCCGGGCGTGTGCCGAACCGCCGCGCCTCGCCGCTGTTGGCGATGGCGGCTGCGCTCGGGTGGGGACTCACGATTCGGGCGTCGAGCTGGGTGCAGGCGCTCGATGTGATCGGCGCCGCCGGCCTGATGGTGCTGGCGACGTCATTCGCCCGCGACGGTGACCCGTGGGACCTCGCCGTGCCCGACCTCGTGACCCGCGGCGTGCACTCCAGCATCCACGGACTGCTCGCCCCAGGGTTCCTCGTCTCCGGTCGACCGACGGGAGGCGAACGAGTGATGGCCGCCGTTCGGGGCATCCTGCTGGCCCTCCCCGTGCTGGTCGTCATCGGTCTCCTCTTGGCCAGCGCCGATCCGGTGTTCGCCTCGTTCTTCCCGATCCCCTCTGACATCGGTGACCTGATCGGACATGTAGCGCTCCTCGTCATCGGGTCCTGGGGAGCCGCGGGCCTGCACCGAAATGCGTCGTCGCGCCCCTCTGGCATCGAGTTGGTCGGTCGTCGAATGCTCGGACCCGTCGAGGCGACGATCGTGCTTGGTGGGCTGGTGGCCGTGTTCGCCGTGTTCGCCGCCAGCCAGCTCGTCGCCCTAGCCGGCGGGGCGGACTACGTGCGTCGCACGGCTGGCCTCACCTATGCCGAGTACGCCCGTCGGGGGTTCTTCCAACTTCTCGCCGCCGCGTCGATCACCCTCGTCGTCTTGCTCGTGGTGCGAGCCGCGGCCCGGGTCCAGGATCGCCGCCTCACTGGCCTCTTCGCTCGTGGCCATCGGCTTGACCTTGGTGCTCGTCGGTGGTGCGTTGCGTCGTTTGTCGCTCTACGAACAGGCCTATGGCCTCACGATCCTTCGGCTCTGGGCCGAGATGTTCGCTGTGTGGATTGGAGCCGCCTTCGTGCTCCTCGGTGTCTCGCTGGCAGGGGTCGGTGCCGCTCGTCGTTGGTTCGTCCCTGCCGCCGGCGGACTGGCACTCGCCGGGCTGATCGCCTTCACCGTCGCCAACCCGGAGGCGATCATCGCCCGTCGCAACATCGATCGCTTCGCGGGCACCGACCGCCTCGACGTCGCGGCGCTCACCTCACTGTCCGACGATGCGGTGCCGACCGTCCTCGCCTCGCTCGACCGGATGCGCCCTGACGACGCCGACCTCGTCCGGATCAACGTCTGCGGCCGCTCGGCTCCGACCGGCGGATGGGCGGCGGCCAACCTTGCCCGCCGGCGGGCCGCCGAGGCGCGAGCCCGATGGTGCTTAGGTCATCCCGCCGGGCGGGTCGGCAGGGTCGTCGACCCGGATGTCACCTGACTCGCTGCGGGCGGTCAGGGAGACGGCTCGGGTACCTGCGTCGGGCGACGACTGGAACCGGCTGTCGACTGCAGCCCCGTTCACCAAGACCTGGCCGCCGTCGGTGCGCAGGTCGACATCGAGCACCAACGCGCTGTCAACGGCGACCGCGCCAGTGGCCGCTCGTCAACTCGTAGGGCCCGTCGCCTTCGGGCCCTTCGGGCCCGCCGTCAGCGAGGTCGACATCGATGTCACCCGACCCCGTCCACAGCAGTCCACGCCCGCCTGCGAGCCGACCCGTGATCGAGCCCAGCATCAACCTCGACATCGACGTCGACGCCCTCCGGGAGCGACACGACGTAGCGGACCTCGCTCGCACTGCTGGTCGAATCTCCGACCAAGTCGATGGTGACCCGGTCGGCCGTCTCGCTCACCTGGAGGCTCACGTCGGGACTGCGCCGGCGTCGGCGGGAGTCGTCGGCCGTGCCCGACACCGCCACCCGACCGTCTTCGCCACCGGTGGTGCGGAGGGACACGTCTGCCGTCGTGGTGCGAAGGATCAAGGTCTTGCCGGCCAGCGCCGGGAGGTCGGCCGTGGTCGAGAAGGCGTTGCTGATGGCTGGGGGGAGTGAGCGGTGGCGGCGGAGGATTGATGTCCGCGCCGGTGGCCCCGCCGATGAGGACGAAGGCGGCGGCCAACCCGGCGAGGCCGAGCTTCACGTGCTTGGCCGGCAGGGAGTTGCGAACCAGGAGGAGAGCGCCCCCGGCGATGACGAGCAGCGGCAGGAGGAAGCGGCCCAGGATCGACGGAAGCAGGCCGATCAGGGCGAGGCCGAACGAGCCGACGCCCATCAGCATCACGATGCCGGCCACGACGAGCGCCCACATCGATCGGCGGGGGTACCGCACGTACACCGCAGCGAAGCCGGCGGCGGTCGCGAGGAGGGAGATGCCACTGCCGAAGCTGCCGGCCGGGCCTTCGAGCAGGGTGCCGATGCCAGCGCCAGTGGCGATGGCGCCGACGACGAACCACCCATATCGTCGGATCTGGGCCCAGCCGACGAGGGCTCCGGCGCCGATACCAAGGGCGGTCGTGTCGAGGTCGACGCCCAAGGCCCGCTGGACGAGCAACGACACGCCCCACACGACGAACGCGGCACCGATGGCCGTGCGGTTGCGCCGGTGGCGCTCCTCCGAGGTGGGTTCGTCGGCGTCAGGCGGATAAAGGTCGAGGTCGTCGGCGTGGCGGGCCATGGCAGAGACGGTACGGACGGTCGGATCCGCTTACGTCGGCCGCAAGGCCGATTTCGGCCCCCTCCCTCAGGACGAGGGCGGCCGGGGAGCGAGGCCCGATTCGTACGCGAGCACCACCGCTTGCACCCGGTCGCGTAGCTGCAGCTTGGTCAGCACGTGGGCCACGTGGGTCTTGACCGTCGTCTCGGAGATGAACAGCGCGGCCGCGATCTCGGCGTTCGTGAGTCCGCGAGCCATCTCGGCGAACACCTCGACCTCGCGGTCGGTGAGCTCGTCCATGCCCGGAGGAGCAGCGCCCGCCGAGCCCGGTGACTGCGCCGGTCCGCGGGCGAATTCCTCGAGCAGCCGGCGGGTCATCCTTGGCTCGACGAGCGCGTCGCCCCTGGCCACGGCCCGCACTGCGGCGGCCAAGTCGTCGGGGGGCACGTCCTTGAGCAGGAAGCCACTTGCGCCCGCCTTGACGCCGTTGAAGAGGTACTCGTCGAGGTCGAAGGTGGTCAGGATCAGGACCCGGTGCCCGGCGGCCACGAGACGTCGAGTGGCCTCGACGCCGTCGAGCCTGGGCATGCGGATGTCGATCAGGATGACGTCGGGCCTCAAGCGCTCGGCGGCGGCGATGGCTTCGTTGCCGTCGGCGGCTTCGCCGACCACCTCGAAGTCGTCCTCGGCGTCGAGGATGAGCCGGAATCCGAACCGGACGAGTTCTTCGTCGTCGACCACAAGAAGTCGGATCATGCCGGCACCTTGGCCAACGGGAACCGGGCGTGCACGCGCCAACCAGGCCCCGTGGTGCGAGGGCCGGCGGTGAGCGTGCCCCCGCCGGCCGCCACCCGTTCTCGCATTCCGAGGAGGCCGTGGCCCGTGGTCGATGGCCGCAGGGCCGTGAGGCCGGCGCCGTCGTCATCGATCACGATGTCGATGCCATCGGGTGCGTAGTCCACGTCGACGACCACCCGGGCTGCGGGCGCGTGTCGCACGACGTTGGTCAGCGACTCCTGGACCACCCGGTAGCAGGCAAGCTCGACGCCAGGCGGCACTCGGTCGGGACGCGAACCCGTCTGGGTCAAGGTTGCGTCGAGTCCTGCGACCCGGAGGGTGTCGACGAGGTCGTCGAGGTCGGCGAGGCGGGGCAGGGGTGCGACGGGGGCGTCCTCGAAAATCGGCGTTGGCGGCACTCCGGGCGGACCGTACGGGTCGGGCCGGGCGGCGGCTCCGAGCGAGGCGTCAGCAGATCTGAGCACGGCCAGAAGGCTTCGAAGCTCGTCGAGACTCTGGCGTCCGGCGTTTTCGGCCGCGGCGAGGGCCCGCTCGGCTTCGACGGGCTTCGTGACGGCCACCCGACGGGCGGCGGCAATCTGGATTGTCATGAGGCTGACGCCGTGAGCGACGATGTCGTGGAGTTCTCGAGCGATTCGAACCCGTTCCTCGGCCACGGCCAACGTTGCGCTGCGGTCCTCTTCGAGGCGCTGCCGGCGCACTCGTCCGAGCAAGAACGAGACGCCGATGCCGATCAGCAACACCGGCCAGAGGTAGACGAGGTCGAGTGTCCATACACCGAGGCTCTGGAGAAGGAAGCCGACCCCGGTGAGCGTGAAGAACACTCCCGCCAGCACTCGCGGGTCGAAACTCGCGAGCGTTCACGGCACCCGACCGCGGGTGACCACGATCGACCCGAGCGTGACATCGAGGTCGAGGTCCAGGTACCGCTCCCCGGGCTCTTCGTAGGTGCGGTGGACGTCGCCGCCGCCCTCGATGCGGGGTTCGTCGAGCAGGTCGATCTGTCCGGCGCGGGCGTCGGCCGTCACGTGCACCGGCACCGTGGACGCGGACGGCAAGCAGGATCACGAGTTCACCGATTCCGACCTGGGCACGAATGCGACGACCGAGAAGTTCGCTCGGCACCGTGTCACGAAGGTCGAGCGTCAGGGCGCCAACGCCGAGTTGGTAAGGGTCATCGAGGGCTGCGGCGGTGAGCGGTCGGAACTGGCGATCGCCCACGCCCTGCCGGAGAGCGCCGACGTCGACGGCCGAGACGCTGGCCAGCACCACCGTGAGGGCCAAGCCGACAGCCACCAACGCACCGCCGCCCGAGCCACGGGCCGTGACCACCAAACCGATGCCGAGGGTGATGAGCAAGGCTGACAGCGTTGTCGCCGCCGGCACCTCGACCACGCCGGTCTGTTGGGCCAGCCAACCGACGCCGCCGACGACGAGCATGGCGCCGAACACCTGGCCGTCGGCGCGCAGCGGTGCACGTCGACGCGGCGGCGAAGCGGGGGTGGCCATGGCGGCCACCCTACGGATCGGGGGACCTTCTGCCATCGTCCCTCAGGGGGAAATCCCCTCGTCCGTGCGGACGGCTCGTGAGCTCGGTCGGGGAGTGGTCGAGCATGCACAACCGACAGGTGTTGGGTGGGTCGGGTGAGCGCGATGTACAGGAGGCGCAGGCCGTTGCGGACCGAGACCGCCACTTCCTCCACGATGGCCGCCGGCTCGACGACGACGACGGCGTCGAACTCGAGGCCCTTGGCCATCGTGGCTGTCACGAGTGTCACCCGATGGCCGAGCCCGGCCTGTTCGGCGTCGCCGAGGTCGAGTCCGGCGCCGCGCAAGGTGGCGGCCACCGGATCATGAAGTGCGGTGGGCACGATCACGGCCACCGAGTCCCAGAGCGCGGCCAGGGTCGCAGCCTCACTGGCGGCGGCGGCAGCCACCTCGGACGACGGCACGAAGCGGGGTTCGCTCCGCCCCGGGCGGATGGACTCGGTGGCGCGGAGACCCGGAGCGATTGACGGGAGCAGCCGTGATGCCACGTCCAGCACACGACCCGGCGCCCGGTAGCCGAGGTGCAACTCTTCGACTCGTGCACCTTCGGGGGTGGGGAGGTGACGAAGCAGGTCGTCCCACGTGTCGCGGCCCCAGGCGCCCGTCCCTTGCGCGATGTCTCCGAGGATGGTCATCGATCCGCTGGGCACTCGTCGTCCGAGCATCCGCAGTTGCATGGGCGAGAGATCCTGGGCTTCGTCGACCACCGCGTGTCCGTAGGTGCGAGCTCGGCCCTCGATCCGCTCGATGGCCTCGTCGACGAGGGGCCCGTCGGCTTCGGTCCAACGTTCGCTGCGGGTCGAACGGGCGGCACGACGGACGAGCAGCGCTTGTTCATCCGCCGCCAGGATTCCGTCGGCGGCGGCTGCCAGCGTCGACGCCCGACCGAGCAGCTCGCGAATCAGCGCGGGCGCGGAGACGCTCGGCCAGAGCCGGTCGAGCGTCTTCTTGAATGATGGGTCGGCGGCCAACGCCCGCGAGACCTCTTGGTACTCGGCCCCGGGCTGGCCGGCCCGGTCGGCGTAGCGCTCGTAAACGACGCGGGCCAGGAGATCACGGAGCGTCGTTCGACCGGCCCCGTAGGGAACCCGACGGGAGCCAACGGTGCCAGTGAGCTGGTCGAGGTCGTCGGCTGCCACGACGACCCGGATGCCGCGGTGGCGGACCTCGAGATCGCCGTCGGCCGGCCGTCGCTTGTGGCCGAGGGCTCGGGCGATGACCTCGGCCATCCGTTCGTCGCCCTTGAGCCGGGCCGCGGCCGGAAGATCCTCGGCCCGAATCGGCGCGTCGGGGACCAAGTCGGCCAGCACCGTCTGGACGACGGCCTCCTCACCGAGCGAGGGGAGCACGGCTGCGATGTAGCGGAGAAAGGTCCGGTTGGGACCGAGAACGAGCACTCCCGCGCGTGCCAAGGCGTCGTTGCCGAAGAGGAGGAATGCCGCCCGGTGGAGGCCGATGGCGGTCTTGCCCGTGCCCGGCCCTCCCTGGACGGTCAGGACTCCGGGCATCGGGGCGCGGATGACGATGTCCTGCTCGGTCTGGATCGTGGCCACGATGTCGAGCATCTGGCCCGAGCGGCCCCGTTCGAGCTCGGCCAGCAAGGCATCACGGCCCCGGACCCGCGGACCTTCGTGGTCGGCGTCGACGGCATCGGGGCCGAACAGATCGTCGGCCATCTGCACGAGTTGGCGGCCCTCGACGACGAACTGGCGGCGCCGGGCGATGCCGAGCGGGTCCTCGATGGTCGCTCGGTAGAACGGAACGGCGATGGGCGCGCGCCACTCGACGACCACTGGGTCGCTGTTTGCGTCTTCGATGTGGCGACGCCCCACGTGCCACGTCTCGCCCGCTTCGGTGTCGAGGCGACCGAAGCAGAGAGGTCGCAGCGAGTCGCCGAGTTGGAACACTCGCCGCTTGAGCGAGGCCAGGAGGTCAGGATCTTCGGGCGCGGCGGCCAGCAAGCGGGTGGCGCGCTCCCGCATCGCCTCGAGGCACTCGTACGCCCAATCGATGTGGGCCTGTTCCCGGTCGAGTTCGGCATCGGGGGTGGCAGGCACGGGGTCGAGCACGCTACCGACGCGGCGGAGCCGACGCAACGGGGAAAGACTGTCGGCGTGGCTCTCGACAAGTACCAGTCGATGCGGGACTTCGGACGGACCGAGGAACCGTCGGGAAGCGATGATCCCGAACGCTCGCCGTTCGAGGTCGGCGGAACACCCCGCTTCGTCGTGCAGGAGCATCACGCCACGGCCCTGCACTGGGACTTCCGTCTCGAGAAGAACGGCGTGCTCGTTTCCTGGGCTGTGCCCAAAGGCCTCCCGCCCGATCCTCGGGCCAACCACCTCGCCGTGCAGACCGAGGACCACCCGCTCAGCTACATCGACTTCGAGGGCGGTATCCCCCGGGGTGAGTACGGGGGTGGCAGCGTGACGGTGTGGGATCGCGGCACGTACACCGAGGAGAAGTTCTCCGACCGTGAGGTGATGGTTGTGCTCCATGGCGAGCGCACCACTGGCCGCCACGTGCTCTTCAAGACCGACGGGCGCAACTGGATGATCCATCGGATGGATCCGGCTGCCGACCCGACGCGAGAACTCACACCCCGCGACGCTCGGCCGATCGAGCCGGTGGCTGGCCCCCGTCCGGACGGGGGCCAGTGGCGCTTCGGTGTCGCGTGGCCGGGGATGCGGGTGGCGGTGACCGTCGATGGCGGTCGGTGCACGGCCCGCACCAGCCACGGGAAGGACGTCACCAAACGGTGGCCCGAGTTGGGACTCTTCGGACGCGCGGTTGGCGCGCTGCCGGTCGTGTTCACGGGCGTGCTCGTGCGGCCGGCGCCAAAGGCAGAGGCGACCTTCTTCATCGAGGACATCGCATGGCTCGACGGCCACTCGGCGACCTCGCTGCCTTTCGGCCGGCGTCGAGCGTTGCTCGACGACCTCGGCCTCGACGGGTCGTCGTGGAAGGTGTCACCGCTCTACGACGACCTCGACGTGCTCTTCCCTGCGGCACAGGCTCAGGGTGCCGGCGTCCTGGGGTTCGACGACGACGCCACGACTGAGGCGCCGCGCCTCATCGTCGCCGACTGAGGTTTCGTCATCGGGGCGGCGGAGCCACGCCGAGGACAGTGGCGCAGTGTCCGCAGACGAAGGCGATCACCTCGCGGTCGCCGTGCCCGCCCCGAGAGGTGAGCGTCACGTGGCGCAGGTGGCCGTCGACGTTCTCACCGCAGGCTGGACACCGCGCTTGTCTCGCGCTTTGCTCCGATGGCGTGGTGCCCTCGGGTGATGCCATCGCTGGCGGCGCTTCGAGGACACCGCGCACCGCGTCGAGATCGATCGACAGCCCGCGCAGCACTTGGCCGGCGGTGCCTTCGACGTCGAGCACACCGAGCAGGAGATGGCTGGTGCCGACCTCCGAAGCTCGTGACTCCTGGGCGAAACGGAAGGCCCGACCGAGCGCCCGCTCGGCCCTGGCCGACCACACCAGGTCACCGTCTCTCGCCTCGGTGGCGGTGCGGGTGCCGGCGTTGACCGCTTCGTCGACCTTCCGGCGGGCCGTGTCGATCGTGAGGCCCGCTCCCGACAAAGCCCGCCCGCCCCGAGCATCTTCCACGGTCAACACCCCGAGCATCAGGTGCTCCGTCCCGAGGCTGCCCAGCCCGCCTCGGCGCGCCTCGGCCTCGGCGGCCGCCACCGCCCGGCGGGCCGACGGACTCAGCCCCTCGAGCCCCGATCGCTGCGGTTCGTCGTCGCCCACCCCGCCATCCAAGCGCGTTGCCGTGGCCGACGCGGCGACCGCTTCGACCACCACAACCCCATTTCACGACCGGAATGGCCACCGCAACGGGTTTCGGCGTGAGGCGCCGTGGTTCAGTGATCGGCGAAGTGGCGCACGGCGAGGGCGGTGATCTCAGCGACGCGTTCGCACTCGAGCACGTGGCCGGCGCCGGGGAACGTGACCAACTCGACGCCCAGCGTTTTGGCAAGGGCGACGCCGTTGTCGTAGGGGACAAGCGGGTCTTGGTCGCCGTGACCGACGACCAGGGGGACGCCGAGGTCGCGAATCGCGCCGGCCGGGTTGAACTGGCCGATGGCCTGCATCTGGCGCATATAGGCCTGGGGTGGCGCCGCCGCCTCGACCGAGAGCGCGGTCTCCTCATCGATGATCTCAGGATGGGCCTCGTAGAAGCCGGGACCGGCGAGCCGCGCCCAGGTCGGCGTGCCGTCGGCGCCGGGGCCGAGCACGCCGGGGTTGGGCGGCGGCACTGAGTCGGCGGCGCCGCCGTGGGTGGAGAGGAGCACGGCGGCGCGCACCCGAGTTGGGGCAAGGCGCACGATCTCCTGGCTGATCATGCCGCCCATCGAGATGCCCATCAGGAAGAAGCGCTCGTGGCCGAGGGAGGTCATGAGCTCCAAGGCGTCGGTGGCCACGTCGGCCAGGGTGAAGTCGGCGTCGCTCGGTCCCGTCGTGGCGATCTCGCGATTGTCGAAGTGGACGGTCGTGTAGCCGGCGGCGACCAACTCGGGCACCACTCTCCGCCACCGCTTGCCGGGTTGTCCGAGACCACTGACAAGCAACACGGGGTCTCCGCTGCCCGCGACCTCATACCCGACCTTCATGCAAATCCCCCCGGTGTCGGCCGGGACCGCTTGCCCAGCTGTATACGCCGAAGTATACACTTGGGTCGTCACCATTCCCACGGGGAGCCGCGTCAGATGACCACGTCACAGGTCGAGTTCACCGAGCAGGAACTGCTCGCCGATGCCGACGTCAGCGAGCCGCTGATCGCGGGCGGCGTGCGCTGCCACGGCGGCTTCGACGACGACGGCGAACTACGTCTCGCCCCGCACGAAGTTCCGGGTGCCGGCCATCGAGGCGTGGCAGGCGAAGCACCGCGAGGAGTTCGGCAACGAGATCCTCGACATCCCGCTCGACACCTGGCCCGAGCACTATCCCAACGTGGCCCAGGCCGAGCACCTGATCCGCAGCGGCGTGCCCGAGCCCCTGATCGCCACCCTCACCCGCATCGGCACCGTCGAGGGCTTCGGCGCCAACATCCGCTTCCTCCAGCCCGGCAACATGCAGCGCCACTTCGAGGAGACGATCCAGGGCACCGCGATCGACCACCTCGGCAAGGGCCTGTTCGAGGCCCACGGGCGCGACGAGGCCGGCTGGGAGGAGGAGGCGGGCCACAAGGACATGTGGTTCGCGGCCCGCGACATCGCCTTCGAGAACCCGACCGCCAAGATCGACATCGAGGCCATGCTCGCCCGCATGGGCTTCGGTCCGGCCAGGCCCGGCGCCGATGGCAAGACGCCGCCGCCGCCGGCCCGGCTCCTGCCCGACGACATCGACTCGAACCTCGAGCTCATCGCCGGCCTCATGATCCGCGTGCTGCTCATCGAGATCCAGGCCTTCCACACGTTCGCGTGGGCCGAGCAGTGGCTGTCCGACACCGACCTCGTGGCCGGCGACGGGCGAGGCGGCCGAGCTCGTCAGCCTACATCCGCGCCGACGAGACGCCCCACGTCGGCTACCTCAAGACCGGCGCTCACCGAGATGCGCGACCGCACCTGGCTCGGCACCGGCGGCAAGAAGCACGAGGGCGCCGAGATGATCCAGCTCATCTGGGACCGCGCCCTCGACAACAGTCGCTCGGCGCCGGTCGCGACGCCACCCGCAAGGCCATCCTCGGCGAGGTCGAGCACTGGTGCCTGCCAAGCAGCGACAACGGCGCCGACATCCTCGCCGAGTTCCACGCGCTGGGCGACGAGGCGCCGCCGCCGACCGACCGCCGTCGACGGCGCCGCGTACTGATCACACGTCCAGGGGGACCACATGAAGTTCGGCATCTTCTACGAGCACCAGCTGCCGCGTCCGTGGGACGACGGACAGCGAGCACCAGCTCATCCAGGACGCGCTCGACCAGGTCGAGCTGGCCGACAAGCTCGGCTTCGACGTACGTGTGGGAGGTCGAGCACCACTTCCTCGAGGAGTACTCGCCACTCGAGCGCGCCCGAGGTGTTCCTCGCCGCGCGCCAGCCAGCGCACGAAGAACATCCGCCTCGGCCACGGCATCATCCAGACCGCGCCGCGGCTACAACCACCCGGCCCGCACCGCCGAGCGCATCGCCATGCTCGACCTCGTGTCGAACGGCCGGGTCGAGTTCGGCTCCGGCGAGTCGTCGTCCGAGGCCGAGCTCGGCGGCTTCGGCATCGACCCGGTCGACGAAGCGCGAGCAGTGGCTCGAGGGCCTCGAGGTCGCGCTGCGCTGCATGACCGAGACGCCGTTCACCGGCGTCGACGGCAAGTTCGTGCACGATGCCGCCCCGCAACGTCGTGCCCAAGCCGGTGCAGAAGCCGCACCCGCCGCTGTGGGTCGCGTGCTCGCGCCGCGACACGATCCTCCTCGCCGCCGAGAAGGGCATCGGCGCGCTGACGCTTCGCGTTCATCGACCCCGAGGAGGCCGAGCACTGGGTCGACCGACTACGACGCGACGCTCGCCGAGCGAGTGCGTGCCGGTCGGCGAGGCGGTCAACCCGCAACGTCGCCTGCGTCACCCCGATGATGTGCGCCCCGACCGAGGAGCGAGGCCGTCGCGCCGCGGCCTCGAGGGCGCCAACTTCTTCGGCTACTCGCTCGGCCCACTACTACGTCTTCGGCGAGCACACGTCCGGGCGACGACCGACGTGTGGGCCGAGTTCATCGAGCGGCGCGACGAGCAGGGCTACTCCCCCGACGTCGAGGCCGCCGCGTGAACGAGGAGCGCCTCGGCGCCAAGGTCGGCCAGCGGCGACACCACCGGCCTGCGCGGCGCCGTCGGCACGCCCGACCAGATCCGCGAGTACCTCCGCCGCTACGAGGAGGCCGGCGTCGACCAGGTCATCTTCGTGCTCGCAGGCGGGCAAGAACCGCCACGAGCACATCATGGAGAGCCTCGAGCTGTTCGGCACGCGAGGTGCTGCCCGAGTTCATGGAGCGCGACGAGAAGCGCGTCGGCCGACAAGGCCAAGCGCATGGAGCCGATCATCGAGAAGGTGATGGCCCGCAAGGTCGACGACGCGCCGTCACTTCCCACTCCTGACTACGCCTTCCCGGCCATGCCCCGCCGCGCCGCACAAGCGTCGGGCAACAAAGAGTTCGAGGAGCGGCTCGACAAACTTGCCGCCGACCGTGCCGCTGGTGTCCGCGACCCGGGTGCTGGCATCGCCGGCTGACCAGCCGCGGCCCCGTTCGGGTCATTCGGCGGACGCATTACTGCCATAGGACAACACGGTGTGCCACAGATACTTGAGCTGTTGGTGCATGGAGTCGGGCGGGTCGCCGAACGGCCGCGGTTCCTCGAATCGCTCCTGCGCCACGGCGACGCCGATGGCCCGGGCGTCGACGATTGCCACCCGCGTGGGCGACCTTGCGGGCCAGCGCCGGCATCGTCGGTCCGCGAAAGTCCTCGGGGACCTCGGCCGCGGCTAACTCCGATCCGCAATGCCAAACGACGTCGAACCCGAACCTCGCCGCCGCTGCCGCGACATCGCGCTCGACGTCCGTGCCGTGGAACGAGGGGTCGACGACGATGGCGTCGACGTCGTCGGCCAGAGACACTCCACCGTGCACCTGCGCCTCGATGTAACCGTCGAGCACGCGGCTTGGCGCGACCCAGCCGGTACGAGCCGCGCAACGCCTCCGACATTTCGAAAAGGCCGAGATCGCGATCGAGCAGCCGATGCCGAGCGGCCTGTTCGGCAAGGCCGGCGAGCACGCCCCACGGCCGGTCGAAGGTGGCGACGTCGTCCGGCGCTTGATGGCTGTCGCCGAGGCACAACGTGGTGCGCGGCCTCACGTGGTCCGACAACACCACGAAACACGAACCGAACCGTGGTGCACCGCCGTGCTCGTCGAAAAGCACGTCGAACGAGCCGTACACCGGGTGCTCGAGCGAGGTCGGCTCGACATCGTCGTAGGCGCCACCGAAGAGCTCTCGCTCGAATCGTTGCCGCTCGCCGCCTGACATCGCCGATCGGCTTCCGGCCGAGATCCCCGTTGACCACTGGCTGCGGTAGGCCCCAGCCGCGGCGAGACCAGCCGCCACCGATCTCCCGTCCCGGGTGAGTCGGTCGGGATGGAAGTTCAGGGTGATCCGACCCGCGGTCTGGAACCGTGCCGTCGTCTCGTCGAGCGTTCCCATCTCCGGTCCGACCGCCGCCCATCGCTCGCTGGCTGCGGACCGGGCGAGGTCGGCTCGGCGGGCGATGGCCACGATCGCCTCGTTCGACCCCACGACGGTCAGTACAGCACGAGCACACGGCGGTGGCGCCCGGATTCGGCGAATCCGGCCGTCGCGCCGGTCGGCACGCCGCGTCGTCATCAGGAACGGGGACATTGCGCATCCGCGCGCCATCGCCGACAACATCGCCGACGAAGAACTGGTCGAACTCATCCGCGCTTCGTTGACCCAAGTGTAAACTCGGGAGTTACACCCATGGCCACGGCACCCCGACAGCTCCTCGACCGGGCCGCTCGGCGGGAGACGATCCTGCAGGGCGCCGCTGCTGCGTTCGCCGAAAAGGGGTATGCCGCCACCTCGATGGAGGATGTGGCCGCCGGCGCCGGCATCACCAAACTCATCGTCTATCGCCACTTCGCCTCCAAGGAGGAGCTGTACGACGCTGTACTCGAGCGGGTGTCGGAGCGAGGGCGAGAGGTCTTCATCGCCGGTCTCCAAGCGGGACGTCCCGGTTCTGGTGCGGTGCGTGCCCTCCTGACCGTCGCCCGCGAAGACGAAGCCGGTTTCACCTTGCTGTGGAACCACGCCGCCCGTGAGCCGCAGTTCTCCGACCACGCCGCATCGATTCGGGCGCGGGGCGTCGACGCCGCCGAGGCTCTGTTGGCCTCCATGGGTTGGTCGATGGGAACGGATCGCCGCTGGGCGGCGCAGACGCTGGTTTCTTATCTCGTGGCCGCCGTGCTCCACTGGCTCGAAGGCGGGCGGGTCGACGACGACGAGCAGTTCGTCCAGCGGGTGGTGGCATCGCTACCAGCGCTCATCAAGGCGTGGGTACCGAAGCACGACTTGACCGCGTACCGTGGATGGGTCATGGCGCAGCCCTCCGCCCTTCCCAAATCCAACGATCCGTGCTGGTGCGGCAGCGGTCGCAAGTTCAAGCGGTGCCATCGCAACGACGAGGCCGCCGGTCGGATCAAGCCGGGACGGGTGACGCCGATGCGAACGGTGCCCGCTTCGATCAACCGGCCCCCCTACGCCGACACCGGCGAGGTCGTGCGGAGAGCGGAGAGCGGTGTCCAGACGCCAGACGTCATCGACCGCATGCGCACGGCCGGCCGCGTCGCCGCTGACGTCCTGCAACTGGTGGGCGGCCACGTCCGACCTGGCGTCACCACCGAGGAACTCGACGTGATCGCCCACGAGGCGTGCATCGAGCGGGGTGCCTACCCGAGCCCGCTCAACTACCACGGCTATCCCAAGGCCATCTGCACCAGCGTCAACGAGGTCATCTGCCACGGCATCCCCGACGATCGCGCCCTGGTCGACGGTGACATCGTCAACCTCGACGTCACCACCTTCGTCGACGGCGTTCACGGCGACACCAACGCCATGTTCCTCGTCGGCGAGGTCGATCATGAGTCACGTCAGCTTGTCGACGTCACCCGCCAGTGTCTCGAGTTGGCCATCGCCGAGGTCCGCCCCGGCGTCGCGTTCAACGCCATCGGTCGCGCTATCGAGGACCATGCCGAGGCCCATGGCTACGGGGTCGTGCGCTCGTTCATCGGCCACGGGATCGGCGAGCAGTTCCATACCGACCTGCAGATCCTCCACTACTTCGAGCCCCGATTCACCCGGCCCATCGAAGAGGGAATGACCTTCACCATCGAGCCGATGATCACCATGGGCGATCACCGGCACCGCATGTGGGACGACGGCTGGACGGCGGTGACGGCCGACTATCGGCGCACGGCGCAGTTCGAGCACACCCTGCTCGTGACCGCGGCCGGATGCGACATCCTCACCCTGCCCACGCCTTGACGTACCGAGCGGAGAGTCAGCGGGCCCGCATGCGATTGTTGCGGGCGTTGTGCTCGACCTCGGCGAGTCCGAGGTGTTCGAGCACGGGGGGCACGTAGTTGCCGAACCGTCCCCGATAGCCCTTGCGCAGCCCGTAGTAGCCGCCGACAGGGTTGTCGTCGGCTCGGGCCCAGGCCTCGACGGTGTCGTCTTTGACCGGCTTGCCCTCGTCGGCGTTGCCCAGTGGCATCCAGTCGCCGCGGGCGACCAACATCGTGTGTAGGTCGTCGATGCAGCGCAGGTGATAGCTGAGCTTGGTGGTTCCCACCCGAATGCAGAGCGCCGGCGGATCGGCGTCGGGCTCTCGCCACGCGTCGTACTCGGACTGCCCCGGCGGCGTGGTGAGGATCCAAGGGTCTTCCTTGGTTCCGCTGCCTTCGATGTGGTCGGGCACGAGGGTTCTCCATCCGTTGATCAGGGCTCGGTCGCCACCGTTGATTCTCGCCCACCCTTCCTGACACCATCTGGCATGAATTCAGAAATTCCGATGTCGTCGGGGCATGGGTGCGGGCCGGCCGACTGCTGAGCCTGCTCCTGGTCCTCCAGGACGGGCGTCGCCTGACCGCCGGCGAGTTGGCCCGCCGGCTCGAGGTCTCCGAACGGACCGTGTTGCGCGACCTCGAGGTGCTCAGTGGTGCTGGGGTTCCCGTCGTGGGCACGCGAGGTCCGGGTGGCGGTTTCGAGCTTCTCGACACGTTCCACGGCGACGTCCCTTCGCTTCCGGCGGGCCTGTCGCCGGGCCGGGGACGACTCCGTCGCGTGCGGGTGCGCATCTCGCCCGCAGCGCTCCAACGGGTCCTCATCGTCGGTCGGCCCGAGGGCTGGCGTCCCCGACCTCACGGGAGGCCCGACGGCGGGGCCGCGGAGGGAGGCGACTGGTTGGTGGGCTCCTTCCGCTTCGACTCCTACGAGAGCGCGGTAGCCGAGTTGCTGGGGTTGGGGGTCGAGGTCGAGGTGGTGTTGCCCGTCGAGCTGCGGGCCGTGATGGCCGACGTCGGGCGGATGATCACCGCTCGCCACGAATCAGTGCACGAGGTCGGCGATGAAGGGCGAAACGGGAAGCTCGGCCAAGACGACGAGGCGGCGAGTCGCCCGTGAGCAGACCACGCCGAAGCGGCGACGCTCAGCGGCGAGCCAGCCGGCGTGGCGAGTGGATGCATCGGGAACGTCGGGGCCGTGAAGAAGTTCGAGGTCGAACCAGCCCGGCGCCGGCAGTGGCGCCGGCCAGCGCCCCTCGGTGGCGTCGTAGACGACGACGGTGGCGGCCTCGCTCCCGACGGCTTGTGGCGCTCGGCCTCGATTGAGGATCATCCCGTCGCCAGCCGCCATTTCGTCGTCGATGATCTCGGCGACCTCGTCCTCGTCGAGCACGATCCGCAGTGTCGGCGGCTCCGGTCGCCGGTGCGAGCCGGGCAGGGGGATGTGGGCGGCGGTGAATCGGCGAGCGAACCCGCCGAGATGGGCTGCCGCGGACAGCGGATCGTCGGAGACGGCGGCGGCTGGGTTGCCGGCGACCGTCACGGGTCCACCCTGGCCCGCGAGCTGGGCCACCACGCGGGCGTCGGCAAACGTGGCCAGCTGGAAGTCGTCGACGATGAGCTCGTCGAAGGCGGCTCGTTCGGAGGCCAGCACCGCCGGGTCGCGCAGCGCCATGCTGGCCGCCACCAGCGCGCCGGCGTCGTCCACGAGCCCTCGTTCGGTCAACGCGGCGCGGTACGCGTGATGGAGGGCGATGACCTCCTCGGCTGCTGCGTCGGCGGCGGTGCCGGCGGCCACGGCATGGGTGCGGAGCTCCTCGTCGCCGAGGAAGCTGGCGTGGAAGGCGGAGACGGCGGCGAGTGATTCGGCCGCTGGGCGCTCGGTCAGTGAGGTGATGAGCTCGAGCAGCGCCTCGGGCTCGGCCATCTCGACCGCTTGCCCCTGACGGCGGAGGAGATCGAGGGCCCACCCGAGGAACCCCGCGGAGTCGCTGAGCGACACGACGAGAGGCCGGCTGCCGTTGGCTTCGAGACGTTTGACCCTGGCCTGCAGCGCCGTGGATGCGCCGGCCCCGAACCCGCCAGTGACGACGAGCGGTGAGCCGCTCGGGTGGTCGACGACGGCCTGTTGGGCGGCATCGAGCGAACTGTCCACCTCAGTCGACGAGGAGGACGATCTTGCCCAGCTTGGCGCCCTCAGCGAAGCGGTCGTATGCGGCCTCGACCTCGGCCAGCGCGAAGGTGGCCTCGACGGGCACACGGATGTCACCCGCCTCGAGTAGGGGCAGCACATGCCGCTCGACTTTGCGGGCGGCGTCGGCCTTGTCCTCCAGCGGGCGGGAGCGAAGCGTCGAACCGTGGATGCGGGCCCGCTTGGCCATGAGCGCGAACAGGTTGATCTCGGCCACCGCCCCTGCGCCGACCCCGATGATCGATAGCCGACCTCCGATCTCCAGCGCGCCCAGGTTGGCGGCGAGATTCGGCGCTCCGACCAACTCAAGGATGACGTCGAAGGGACCATGGGCGGCGAACTCGTCGGGGTTCACGACCTCGGTCCAACCCGACTCGGATCCGAGTTCGGCCACCCGGTCGCGGAGATCGGGATTGCGAACGGTTCCTGTGACCCAGGCGCCGGCGGCGGCAGCCAACTGCACGGCCGCAGTGCCCACGCCGCCGGCGGCACCGTGGATACACACCCGCTCGCCCATCTGGAGCCCGCACTGCGTGAAGAGGGCGTCGTGTGCCGTCGTGAACGTCTCGGGGAAGCCGCCGGCCTGGTCCCAGTCGATGCCGACCGGGACTGGCATGGCTGCTCGCTCGTGGACGACGGCGAGTTGGGCTTGGGCGCCGCCGCCGACAAGGGCCATGACCCGATCGCCGATGGCGAAGCGGGTGGCGCCCGCGCCGAGGGCCACGACCTCGCCGGCCAACTCGAGTCCGGGGATGTCCGGCGGCGACCCGGGTGGTGCCGGGTACAGGCCCCGGCGCTGCATGAGGTCGGCGCCGTTCAGCCCGGCGGCGCGGACAGCGACGAGGATCTCGCCGGTGCCGGGCACCGGATCGGGCCGCTCATCGATCTCGACCCGGCCATCGATGTTGACCGCGGCGCGGACCTCAGTTGACCCGGCCAGCGCCGACGAGGTCGGAGCGGTAGATGCTGGCCTGACGCACGTTACGGCCGGTCTCGGGGGCGTCGATCATCTGCCCGTCGCCGATGTAGAGCCCGACGTGGTGAATGGGGGAGCCGTAGAACACGAGGTCGCCGGGCTGCAGGTCGGCGATCGACACGCGACTGGTCTCGGAGTACTGGGCTCGCGAGGAGTGCGAGAGCGACTTGCCGCCGGCGCGCCACGCCCAACTCGTGAGCCCCGAGCAGTCGAAGCTGTCCGGACCCGATCCACCCCATTGGTAAGGCTTGCCCAACTGGCGCCGGGCCTCGGCGATGGCCGCTGACGCTCCGGCTGCCGGCGATCCTCCGCCGCTCGACGTGCTCGGCTCATCGCCGGCGGTTGCCGTGGGCTTCGGCAGCGTCGTCGTGGTCGTCGGCGATCGCTGGCTCGAACTGCGGCTCGACTCGCGAGCCACGGCCTCGGCCTTGGCTTTGGCCTCGGCGTCGGCTGCGGCTTTGGCGGCGGCTTTGGCGGCCAGTTGGGCTTGCACCTTCTTGGCTTCCTCAGCCGCTCGCCGGTCGGCCTCGGCCTGCACCAGCGACGCGAGTTCGCCCTCGACGCTGGCCAAGGTCTTCTCTTGGGCGGCTTGGGCCGCGGCGGCCTGCTTGCGTTTGGCGGCGGCGAGGTCGGCGGCGGCCTTGGCATCGGCGCGAGCGGTCGAGAGCGCGGCTTGTTGTTCGTCGAGGCGCAGACGCACGGCCCGCAATTCATCGAGGGTGTCGAAGGCGCCCGAGGTCACGGTGTGGACGTATTGCGAGCGGATGGCGACATCATCGGCGGACTTCGTGTCGGCCAGCATCGCCAACGCCGGCATCGAGCCGCCCTTCATGTAGGCCGCCACGGCCTGCTCCTTGAGGCGACCACGCACGTCGCCAGCCTCGGCGTCGGTCGCCTGCACCTTGCTCGTCGCCGCCGCCAACTGTTCATCGACGCTCGCCACCTGGACGCGGGCGGCGTCGTAGTCCTCGGCCAGCATGCTGACCTGGCGACCTTGCTGCTCAAGTTGGCGGGCGATGCGTTCGGCCTCGGCGCGCTTGTCGGCGATGGCGTCGGCCGAGGCCGGGGTGGCTCCGGCGAGCAGGTTGGCAGCGAGAAGCACCAGCACCAAGAGGGCGCCGGTGCGCCTCCGGAGAGCGTGGCGCACGGGGGAGAGACCTCACCTTGGGTCGGGCGAAGCGTCCAGGCTACCGTCCCGGCCATGTCCGAGTACCGCATCGAGCACGACACCATGGGCGAGGTCCGCGTCCCGGCCGCCGCCAAGTGGCAGGCCCAGACCCAGCGGGCCGTCGAGAACTTCCCCATTTCCGGTATCCCGATCGACCCGACGCTCATCGCTGCGCTCGCCGCCATCAAGGGGGCGGTCGCGGCCGAGAACGGCCGTCGGAAGGTGATCTCGAAGGCGAAGTCGGATGCACTGCAAGCGGCGGCGTCCGAAGTGCTCGACGGTCGGTGGAACGCCGAGTTCCCGATCGACGTCTACCAGACGGGCTCAGGGACGTCGTCGAACATGAACATGAACGAGGTGCTCGCCACGCTGGCCGGCGAGACGCTTGGCGAGAAGGTCCATCCCAACGACGACGTCAACAACCCGTTGTCGTCCAACGACATGTTCCCCTCCGCCATCCACATCGCGGCCGCCATGTCGATGCAGGACGACCTCCTCCCGGCCCTCCGCCACCTCTCCGAGGGACTGCGCAAGAAGTCGAAGTCGTTCTCGAAGGTCGTCAAGTCCGGCCGCACCCACCTCATGGACGCCACCCCGGTCACGCTCGGCCAGGAGTTCGGCGGGTACGCGGCCCAGATCGACCAGGCCATCGAACGGATCGAGGCCACGATCCCCCGGGTCGGCGAACTCCCGCTCGGCGGCAGCGCGGTCGGCACCGGCATCAACGTGCCCAAAGGTTTCGCGGCCAAGGTCATCACCAAGCTGGCCGCCGACCTCTCGCTGCCGCTCACCGAGGCCCGCGACCACTTCGCGGCCCAGTCGGCCCGCGACGCGCTCGTGGAGGCATCGGGTCAGCTGCGCACCGTCGCCATCGCCCTGATCAAGATCGCCAACGACATGCGCTGGATGGGATCCGGTCCACGCACCGGCCTGGCCGAGATCTTCCTGCCCGACCTCCAGCCCGGCTCGTCGATCATGCCCGGCAAGGTCAACCCCGTCATCCCCGAGGCCGTCACCCAGGTGGGCACCCAGGTCATCGGCAACGACGCCGCCGTGGCCTTCGCCGGCTCCCAGGGCGCGTTCGAGCTCAACGTGTTCCTCCCGGTCATGGCCCGCAACCTGCTCGAGTCGATCCGCCTGCTCGCCAATGTCTGCCGGGTGTTTCGCGACAAGTGCATCGACGGCATCGAGGCCAACGTCGAGCGGTGCAAGGCGTACGCCGAGTCCTCCCCGTCGATCGGCACGTCGCTCAACCCCTACATCGGCTACGAGAAGGCGGCCGAGGTCATCAAGGAGTCGACCAAGACCGGCCGTTCGATCCGCGAACTCGTCCTGGAACGGGGCTGGATGACCGACGCCGACCTCGACAAGGCCCTCGACGTCCTCGCCCAGACCAAGGGCGGCGTCAACAAGTAGGTCGACCCCGCCGCGTTGGTGTGGCCGTTGCGGTCGTCCCAACCCGTTCATGTGGCCGAAACGGCCGCCGTTTCGGCCACGGCAACGGGTTGGAGCGACCGTTTTGGCCACGTGCAAGGGCGAGGTTGCGGGCGGGGTTCAGGTGAGGGCGGGGGAGCCTTCGAAGGGGCCGGGGTCCTTGGTCGAGGGGAGGACCGGCGAACTCCACCGCATGACCTTGGCCAACTCCTCGGTCACGGCCCGCCACTGCAGCGGCTGCCAGCCCTCGGCCGAACCCGACAACGTGCCGTCCATGGCCAGATGGACGATGGCCGGGAGCCGTTCGAGGCCCAGGGCCTTGACCGCGGCGCGGTCGGGATCGGCGAAGGTGAGGACCTGGTCGGCGACGGGTCCGAGGAACCGCTTGCAGTCGCGGTCGTCGGCGGTCACCAGCAAGGCCACCCGGCAGTCGGCCTGCTCGAATGTCGCCACGATCCGCTGGACGGTGGGCAGGATCCAGGCGCTCTCGTTGGTGTAGGGATCGAGCACCATCACGAGCAGGTGGAAGGTCGTGAGCCACTGGGCGACGGTGCGGCCTTCGCCCCCTACGGGCGTGAGGGTGAGGTCACCGGGCGGGTCGGTCGGCACGGCGGGGAAAGGTAGTCCAGGTAGTGTCGGCCCTGCGAAGTCGCCCCCTCGGGTGACGCTGGACGGGAGCATGCACATGGGCGTCGGAACCACCCCTTACAAGATCGTGTTGGTCCTCCACCTGATCGCCGTCGTGGTCGGGTTCGGCACCGTGACCCTCAACGGGGTCCGTGGGGCAGAAGCCAAGAAACGACCGGGTCCTGGAGGATTGGCCATCGGCGAGTCGGGTTTCCGACTCAACATGCTGGCCCAAAACTTCATCTACGCCGTGCCCGTGTTCGGCATCGGACTCGTGGTGATGAGCGACGGGGCCTGGACATTCGGTCAGGCCTGGATCAGCGCCGCTCTGGGCCTGTACATCGTGGGCATCGCGGTGTCCCACGCCGTGCTCATCCCGTCGGAGAAGCGGATGAACGTCCTGGCTGCCGAGCTGGTCGCCACCACGCCGAGCAGCGCTGGCGGGCCGCCTCCCCAGGTGGTCGAGATGGAGGGGCTCGAGAAGAAGATGGCGGCGGCCGGCACCTTCCTCAACGTGTTGGTCGTGGTCTTCCTCGCCTTGATGGTGTTCAAGCCCGGGGTCTGAGCCCACTGCCGGGGGTAGCTTCGGCGGAATGCCCCACCCGATCGAACGCCTGCGCTGGGTGGCCCGAGCCGAAGGGGCCGGGGCCACGCTCTTGACCCGCGAGGCGGCGGGTGCGTTGGCGTCGATCGGCGACGACCTTCCCGGTCTCCTCACCGGCTGTCGGCGCCTCCTCGACCGCCATCCTGCGGTCGGGCCGCTGTGGTGGATATCGGCCCGCGCCCTCGGGGCCGAGGATCCGGTCCGCGAGCTCTACATCGCCTTGTCCGACCTCGATGCCGACTCGACGAGCGCGGTGCTCGCCGCCCACATCCCCGACGATGCCGTCGTGACGGTTCTGGGATGGCCTGAACTCGTCGGTGATGCACTCCGTCGTCGCGGCGATCTCGAAGTGCTCGTGGTCGACACCCGCGGCGAGGGCGGTTCGTTCGCTCACCGGCTCTCGGCCAACGGCCCCAACGCCTTCGAGGTGCCCGAGGCCGGCACCGGGAGCGCCGTCCGCGAGAGCTCCCTGGTCCTGCTCGAGGCGTCGGCGATGGGACCGTCCGGGTACGTGTGCCCGTCGGGGTCGCATGGCCGCCGCCGCCGTTGCCCGAGGGCTCGGTATCGACGTCTGGGTGGCGGCCGGCGTGGGCCGGGTGCTTCCCGGCCGGCTCTGGGACACGCTGCTCGGCCGCCTCGACGCCGACGACGACCCGTGGGCGATGGAGGACGAATTGGTGCCGCTCGACTGGGCCACCGGTGTCGCCGGACCCGGCGGCATCGATGTGCCGGCCGACGCGGTGAAGCGGGCCGACTGCCCGGTGATGCCCGAGCTGCTGGGATGGGGGTCATGAGCCCGAGCCGCCGCGATCGCATCCGCATGACCGAGATCGAACGGGACGCGTTCCTCCACGAACGCCACGTCATGAACGTCGCCACGCTCGGCGCCGATGGCCGAATTCACCTCGTGGCCATGTGGTACGGCTTCGTCGGCGACCGCATCGGGTTCTGGACCTACGGGCGATCGCAGAAGGTCGTCAACCTCGAGCGAAACCCGACCATGACCTGCCTGGTGGAATCGGGCGAGACCTACGACCAGTTGAAGGGTGTCGAGTTGGTCTGCCGGGGCGTGGTCGAGCGCGACCCCGAGCGTGGTCCAGGCCCTCGGTGAGAGCGTGTGGGAGCGCTACACCGGCCCGGTCGACGACGCCGCCCGTCAGGCCGTCGGTGTCGTCGGCGCCAAGCGGGTCGCGGTGATGCTCGATGTCGACAAGATCGTCGACTGGGACCACACCAAGCTGGGCGGGGCGTACTGACCCCGATTCCCTTTTGCCCTGATTGGCCGGTGCAGGCAGAATGCCCGGGCAACGGGGGCCAGGGGGACGAATGGCAAAGCAAGTTGATCGACGTCGGCGCGCCGCGATAGGCGAGGTCGACTGGATTCGGGGCATGGCGCCGTTCGTGCGGCCCCGCCGCAACCAGCTGATCCTGGCCATCGTGATGGCAGTCCTCAGCATCGGGATGACGGCAACCGCTCCGCTCGTGATGCGAAGCATCGTCGACCGGGTCGTTCACATCGGCGAGGGCTCGGGCATCGGGTGGTGGCTCGTTGCCCTGCTCGGCGTCGGCGTCGTCCGCATGATCGGCGCCGCCGCCCGCAAGTACACCGCCCTCGGGGTCACGACCCACATCGACGCCGACGTCCGCACGGCCATGTTCGACAAGCTGCAACGGCTCGACTTCTCGATCCACGACCGAGTGTCGACGGGGCAACTCGTTTCCCGGGCCAACACCGACGTGCAGCTGCTCGAAGGGGTGGTGTCGCAGCTGCCCCTCCAGATCTCGAACGTGCTTCTGCTCGTGATCACCCTCGTGATCATGGGCTTCCTTTCCCCGTTGCTCACCGTCGTCGCCCTGCTGGTGGTGCCGGCCATGCTCGTCGTCGCCGTCCGTATGAACCAGGTGCTCTATCCCTCCGGCTTCGACGCGCAGATGCGTGCGGCCGAGGTCGCCGATGTGGTCGAGAACGCGATCTCCGGCGTCCGCGTGGTCAAGGGATTCGGCCTGCAGCACCGCATGCTGCAGCGTCTCGTCGACACCGCCTCGGTGTACTACGGCACCCGGGTACGCAACATGCGGATCCAGGCCCGCTTCGGTCCCGCCCTCGGCGCCCTCGGGTCGTCGGGGCAGGTGCTGGTGCTGGCCATCGGGGGCTGGATGGTGCTGCGGGGCTCGCTGACCCTCGGCACGTTCCTCGCCTTCTTGACCTATGTGGCCCAGATGGAGAGCCCAATCCAGAACTTGGCCGGCTTCGTGGCCCAGCTCCAGAACAGTCGAGGAGGCGTGGAGCGGGTGCTGGAGATCCTCGGCACCGACCCCCGCCTGGTCGAGTCCGATACGCCGGAGTCCATGGGCAAGGTCAGCGGTCGGATCGAACTCGACGCCGTCACGTTCGCCTACTCCCTGAACCCGGTGCTCGAAGACGTGTCGATCACCGTCGAACCGGGCGAGACGGTCGCCATCGTCGGGCCGTCGGGGTCGGGCAAGACCACGGTGGCGATGCTCATTCCCCGCTTCTACGACGTGCAGGGCGGAGCGGTCCGCATCGACGGTCGAGACGTCCGCGACCTCGCTCTCGACGACCTGCGCACCACGGTGGGCATGGTCTTCCAGGACAGCTTCCTCTTCAGCGAGTCGGTGCTCGACAACATCCGCTACGCCCGGCCCGACGCGTCGCTCGACGAGGTCCGCGAAGCCGCCGTCGCCGCCGGTGCGGCCGAGTTCATCGACCAGCTGCCCGAGACCTACGACACCGTGGTCGGCGAGCAGGGATTCACCCTCTCGGGCGGGCAGCGCCGAGCGCGTTGCCATCGCCCGGGCGTTGCTGGCCAACCCGCCCATTCTCCTCCTCGACGACGCCACGTCGGCGGTGGACAGCGCCACCGAGCGGGGGATCCACCATCGCCTCGCCGAGCTGCTGCCCGGGCGAACGACGTTGATCATCGCCCACCGACGTTCGACCCTCGAGCTTGCCGACCGCATCGTCGTGCTCGACCGGGGTCGGGTCCACGACACCGGCACCATGGAAGAGCTGCTGGCCCGGTCGCCCCTCTTCGCCACCCTGCTGTCGGGCGAGGGTGACGAACTCGAGCACGGCGTCGCCGATCACGAAGCTTGGGACGTGCACGAGGAGCGTGACGAGGACCGCCCCTTCACCCTCGTCAACGAGCGGATGGTCGAGCGGGTCGAGGCGCTCCCGCCGGCCACCGACTTCCCCGACCTCGGTGCCGTCGACCGCGAGAGCGGCGACCACGAGACCTTCACCCTCGGTCACTTCCTCAGCCCCTACCGGTGGCCGCTCATCGGCGCCTTCGCCATGGTCATCTTCTTGTCGGCGCTGACCCTGGCCGGTCCGGCCCTCGTGCGCTATGGCGTTGACCACGGCGTCGGCGACCGCCAGCCCCGCTCGTTGGCGTTGGCTTCGGGCCTCTTCGCCCTTGCCACCTTGGCCACCTACCTGATCCGTCGGGCCGTCACCGTCTACACCGGCCGAGTCGGCCAGGACATGCTGTTCGGGCTCCGGATCCGGATCTTCGCCCAGATTCAGCGATTGTCGATGGACTACTTCGAGCGGGAGATGCGGGGCCGCATCATGACCCGCATGACCTCCGACATCGAGGTCCTCCAGACGCTCTTCCAGAACGGGTTGGTGCAGACCGTGGTGTCGCTGGTCATGCTGCTCGGGACGAGCGTCGTGATGTTCGGGATGGACACCGACCTCGCCGAGGTCTCGATGCTGATCGTCATCCCGCTCGCCGCCGCCACCCTGTGGTTCCGACAGGCCGAGCGTCCGGCCTGGATCAAGGTCCGCGACCGCGTCGCCGACGTCAACGCCAGCCTTCAGGAGACGATCTCGGGCGTGCGCGTCGTGCAAGCCAGCGTGCGGGCCGACACCAACCGGGGGCAGTTCGTCGAGAAGACAAAGGCCTATGCCGATGCCCGCATGGTGACGGTCCTCTACGAGACCCTCTACTTCCCGTTCGTCGAGTTCCTCTCGCTGGCCGCGATCACCATCGTGCTCGGCGCTGGCGCGCCCCGAGTGCAGGCCGGCACGTTGACGACCGGAGAACTGTTCGCCTTCGTGCTCTACATCACCGTCGTGTTCGGCCCCATCCAGCAGCTGTCCAACGTGTTCGAGACCTTCCAGCGGTCGAGCGCATCGGTGGAGAAATTCCGCGAGCTGACCGAGACGCCGGTGACGGTCGAGGAGCCCGCCAACCCGGTGGTCCCCGAGCACGTGTCAGGGCATCTCGAACTCCGAGCCGTCCGGTTCCGCTATCCGCTCGGCTCTGATGACGCCCTTTCCGGCGTCGACCTCGACATCCCGGCCGGACAGACCGTCGCCGTGGTCGGGGCCACCGGCGGCGGCAAGTCCACGATCATGAAGTTGCTCCTCCGCTTCTACGACCCGACCGAGGGCGATGTCCTGCTCGACGGGATCCCGTTCCGCGATCTCGATCCGACCGTGTTCCGCGGCGTGGTGGGCTACGTGCCCCAGGAGCCGTTCCTCGTGGCCGGCACCGTGGCCGACAACATCGCCTTCGCCGACCCCTCGGCGTCGGAGGCCGACATCGAGGCGGCCGCTCGCGCTGTGGGCGCCCACGACCTCATCGCCCGATTCGAGCACGGTTACCTCACGGACATCGGCGAGCGCGGCTCGTCGCTCTCCTCTGGTGAGCGACAGTTGATCGCGTTGGCCCGGGCCCAGCTGGTCGACCCGACGGTGCTGCTGCTCGACGAGCCGACGTCGAACCTCGACCTCGCCTCCGAGGCACTCGTGACCGCAGCGATGCACGCCGTCATGCGTGACCGGACCACCGTGCTCGTGGCCCACCGCCTCCAGACGGCCGCGACCGCCGATCGCATCCTGGTGATCGATGCCGGCCGCATCGTCGAGGACGGATCCCCCGACGACCTTCGGGCGTCGGGTGGCCGCTTCGCCACCCTCTGGAACACCTACATCGAGGGTTCCGGCGGCGACACGGTCGACGAGCTGGTCGCCGAGTCCGTCCTCTGACGGCAGGGGGTCACGCCGGCTGGTGGCAGACGGCTTCGACGTTGTTGCCGTCGGGATCGCGGACGAACGCGCCGAAGTAGTGCTCGTGGTACTCGGGCCAGACCCGGGGTTCGTGGAGCACCTCAGCGCCAGCGGCCACGGCGGCGTCGAACCACGCCTGCACCGTGGCGCGGTCGGCGGCGGCGAAGCAGATGTGGGCCTCCCATGACCCGTCGGCGCCGTCGTTGAGGGGCCCGATCCAGAAGTCGGGCTTGTCGACGCCGTACCCGTGGACGTTGCCGAACGACATCATCCGCCGGGCGCCGATCGTGGCCAGGACGGCGTCGTAGAAGGCGGCGCTGGCATCGACGTCGGCGCACTGGATTCCGAGGTGGTCGAGCATGGCGCCATTGTGGCCCCGCCGCTCACCCCGGTGCCGTCTACTTTGGGCGCCATGGGTGAGATCGTGGAATTCCCGAGCAACGGCAACCAGGCCCAGGGTTACCTGGCCCTCCCGGAGTCCGGGAGCGGACCGGGTGTGGTCGTGATCCAGGAGTGGTGGGGTCTGGTCGACCACATCGAAGACCTGTGCGACCGCTTCGCCGCCGAAGGATTCGTCGCCCTCGCGCCCGACCTGTACCACGGCGAGAAGACCACCGAGCCCGACGAGGCCGGCAAGCTGATGATGGCGCTCGACGTCGGGCCGGGCGGCCAAGGACATGAGCGGAGCCGTCGACGAGGTCGCCCGGCGCGGCACGGGCAAGGTGGCCGTGACCGGGTTCTGCATGGGCGGGGGACTCGCCCTCATGGTCGCTGCCGATCAAGGCGACAAGGTGGCGGCAGTCGCTCCCTTCTACGGCCTCATCCCGTGGCCCGGCGCCCAGCCCGACTTCACCCAGTTGACCGCCGCCGTCCAGGGTCACTATGCGGAAAAGGACGGGTTCTTCGACGCCGAGGCCGTCGCCGGTCTCGAGGCTGCGCTCACCGACGCTGGCGTCGACCACGAACTGTTCGTCTACGCGGGCGCCGATCACGCCTTCTTCAACGACCAGCGGCCAGAGGTCTACGACGCAGCCGCGGCGGCCACGGCGTGGGAGCGGACGTTGACCTTCTTCCGGTCGCACCTTGGCTGAAATCACCCCGGGGGACGTCGCCCGGCTTCCCGCTCCCGGCAACAACGTTCCCGCCGCCGCGGCCTTCAGTCCCGACGGCCGATGGTTGTCGTTCCTGTGGAGCCCAGAAAGGTCGTTGCGCCGCGACCTCTTCGTCCTCGACCTGACCACGGGCGAGCGCCAAGCATTGCTCGGGGCCGGAGGCGGGGTCACCGAGGAGAACCTCACCATCGACGAACGCCTCCGGAGGGAGCGGGCCCGCGACCTCGGTCAGGGCGTGACCTCGGCGACCTGGTCACGTTCGTCCGAGCCGTGCCGTCTCCTGGTACCACGATCCGACGGCCTTCACGTGCTTGACGCACCGGATTTCGTCGACCGCCTGGCCGTCGCCCGCGCCGAGGGCGCCCCGCCGATGCTCGACCCCCGGCTCTCGCCCGACGGCAGCGAGATCGCCTTCGTACTCGACGACGAGGTGTGCGTGGCCAGAGTCGACGACGGCGCGGTGCGGCAGGTCACGACGGGGGCGCGGGGCACCGGGCGCACCAACGGGTTGGCCGAGTTCGTGGCCCAGGAGGAGATGGACCGCAGTGCCGGGTACTGGTGGTCGCCGGACGGGCAGCGCATCGCCTACATCGAGGTCGACGAGACCCACATTCCCGCGTACCGGATCGTCCACCAAGGCAGCGCCACGGTGGGCGAAGGGGCGCAGGAAGATCACCGCTATCCCTTCGTCGGCGCCGCCAACGCCAAGGTTCGACTCGCCGTGGTCGACAGCGCGGGCGGAAAGCCGACCTGGCCCGACCTGGGAACGGAGTGGGAGTACCTCGCCCGCGTCGACTGGCTCGAGCGACGACCGCCTCGCCGTGCAGGTCGAGAACCGTGAGCAGACGATGCTTCGGGTGTTGGGCGTCGACGTCGTCAGCGGAGCGACCGAGGTGCTCGTCGAGGAGTCGAGCGACGTGTGGATCAACCTCCACGGCGTGCTCCGCCCGATCCCCGGCGGTGACGGGTCGTTCCTGTGGGCCAGCGAGCGCACCGGCTTTCGCCACCTCGAGGTCCGCACGTCGGATGGGTCCCTCGAGCGCGTCCTCACCGACGGCGCCTGGGTGGTCGAGGGTGTCGTCGCCATCGATGCGGGCTCGGTCTGGTTCGTCGCCGGCCGCGAGGACCATCTCGAACGCCACCTGTACCGTGTCGCCATCGCCGGTGGTGAGGTGCACCGCGTCACCCCTGATGCTGGTTCGCACGGCGTCGTCGTCGACCCGGCGAACGGCAGGTTCGTCGACACCCACTCGTCGCTGGCTCAGCCCCCGACCTCCGTCGTCCGGTCGCTCGCTGATGGCGCCGAGTTGTGGCGGCTGCTCGAGGCAGCCGAAACCCAAGACCCCCTGGTCGCCTCGCTCGGGCTGCGCCCGCCGGAGCGCACCACGGTCGAGACCTCCGACGGCGCCGTGCTCGATGTGCTCGTGTACCGACCCGACGGTGACGGTCCTTTCCCGACCGTTGTCTCGGTGTACGGCGGCCCCCACGTGCAGTTGGTGGCCGACGGGTGGGCGCCGACGGCAGCGATGCGGCGACAGCTGCTGCGGTCCGCGCGGCTACCTCGTGGTCACCGCAGACAATCGGGGAGCCAGTGGGCGGGGCTTGGCCTTCGAGGGCGCCATCCGCTGGAATGCAGGCGACCTCGAGGTGCGAGATCAGGTTGCCGTGGTCGACGCGCTCATCGCTCGTGGCCTGGCCGATCCCGCACGGGTCGGGATCACGGGCTGGAGCTACGGCGGCTACATCAGCGCCATGGCGCTGGCCCGGGCTCCCCAGACCTTCCGAGCCGCGGTGGCCGGCGCTCCCGTCACTTCTTGGGACGGCTACGACACGCACTACACCGAGCGGTACATGGGCACGCCCGCCGAGAACGCCGACGGCTACGAATCGTCGAGCGTCATGACCCACGCCGAAGGCTTTCGCGGCCGCGACCTCATGCTCGTCCACGGTCTCATCGACGAGAACGTCCACTTCCGCCACACCGCCCGCCTCATCGACGCGCTCATCTCGGCCCGCATCCCCTACGAGCTGTTCCTCCTCCCCGGCGAGCGGCACTCGCCTCGGGCCGAGAAGGACCGCCTGTATCTCGAGGAACGACTCGTGGAGTTCTTCGACCGGACCCTGCGGTCTTGACTTGGCGGGTCCCGTCGGCCCGCTCCTACGATTCGGTCATGTCCGCGCGCACCCGAGACCTCCCCCGCCGCTCCTGCCTCTCCGTTCCCGGCTCGAGTGAGCGCTTCCTGGCCAAGGGCCCGACGATCCCCGCCGACATGACGTTCCTCGACCTCGAGGATTCGGTGGCGCCCCTCGAGAAGGAGGCGGCCCGCGGCAAGGTCGTCGACGCCATCAAGAACTTGGACTGGGGCGATCGTACCTTGTGCGTCCGGGTCAACGCCTGGGACACGCAGTGGACCGTGTACGACGTCATCGAGGTGGTCGGCAACGCCGGCGAACGCCTCGACGAGATCATGTTGCCGAAGGTCCAATCGGCCTCCGAGGTCGTGGCCATGGACCTCCTGCTCACCCAGGTCGAGGCCAAGGCCGGCCTTCCCATCGGCCACATCGGCATCGAAGCCCAGATCGAGACCGCTCGCGGTCTGATCAACGTCGAAGAGATCTGCGCCGCCTCCCCCGGCTCGAGACCATCATCTTCGGTCCCGCCGACTTCGCCGCCTCGATGGAGATGCCCGTGCTGACCGGTGGGGTGCAGATCCCCGAGTACCCCGGCGACCACTTCCACTACGTGTTCAACAAGATCCTCATGGCCGGCCGGGCCAACGGGCTGCAGGTGATCGACGGTCCGTATCTCTACGTCCGTGACCCTGAGGGCTTCCGTGACTACTGCAACCGCACCAAGGTGCTCGGCTACGACGGGAAGTGGGCCCTCCACCCCGATCAGGTCAACATCTTGAACGAGGTGTTCTCCCCGACCCAGGAGCAGTTCGACAAGGCCCACTCCATCCTCGACGCCTACAAGAAGGCGACCGAGGGGGACCGTATGGGGGCGGTGATGTTCGGCGACGAGATGATCGACGAGGCCTCGCGCAAGATGGCCAACAAGTTCATCACCCGCGGCGAGCGGGCCGGACTGCACCGCTCCGAGTCCTCCGCCGAGTAGGAGCCGAACCGTTTGGTCGTCGATTGCGTCATCCCGGCGCGGAACGAGGCGCCCACGGTTTTCGAAGTGGTGGCCGTGGTCCGCGCCTGTCGGTTCGTCCGTGACGTCATCGTGGTCGACGACGGATCGTCCGACGACACCGCCGATCTGGCCGAAGCCGCCGGCGCCCGCGTGGTTCGACGGACGCGGTCCAGCGGATCCAAGGCGCACGCCATGGAGGCCGGCGTGCGGGCATCCGACGCCGACGCCGTCCTCTTCGTCGACGCCGACCTGATCGGGATCACGGCGGCGCATCTCGACGCCATCTGCGAGCCGGTGGTGGCGCAGCGGGCCGCCATGTCGCTCGGCACGTTCGACTACCGGCTGGTGGAATCCGCTCGTGCTCCGGTTTCCCCCGACGACGGGCGAGCGCATCATCCCCCGGTGGGTCTTCGACGCCATCCCGCCGTCGAAGCGAGACGGCTACACGATCGAGATCATGATCAACGAGGTCATCTGCGAAGCCCGCCTGCCGACGGTGGCCCGCGTCATGCACGGGGTCACCCATCGGACCAAGCGCGAGAAGTTCGGCAAGATCGAGGGCTACAAGCGCACGTGGCGGATGTTCTGGGACCTGTGGGCCCTGTGGGGCGTCTGCCGCTGGCGCACCTACTGGTTCTATCTCCGCGACCTCACCATCGAGCGCTGACCCCCCCACCCGTTTTGGGCAGCGTCAGAGCGCGATCGCGCTCTGAGCCTGCCCAAAATGAGGGGGGGGTTGGGTCAGACGGCGTCGAGGGGGACGGCGAGGTGCTCGAGTTTGTCGGGGTTGCGGATGAGCCAGATGGCGTGGACACGGCCGTCGACGACCTCGAAGGCAGCCACGAGGTCGACCTCACCGTCGCGTGAGACGACGAGGCCGGGGTCGCCATTGACGGTGGCCGGGGCGAACGTGGCGCTCTCGGCGAATCGACGAGCCAGGTTGAGGAAGAACCGGGCGACGCGGTCGGCACCGACCACCGGGCGACGAGCGGCGCGCCGATTGGGACCGCCATCCGAGACGCACACCGCCCCCGGGGCCAGGCGGGCGAGCACGGCGTCGATGTCGCCCATGGCGAACGCGACCAGTAGCTCTTCGACCACGGCCCGCTCCGCCCCGGTCGATTCGCGGCGGTGGTGACCTTGCAGCCGTCGCCTGGCCCGGCTGGCGATCTGCCGACAAGCGACGTCGGTCTTCCCGACTGTCGCGGCGATCTCGGCGAACGGCACGCTGAAGACGTCGGCCAGTAACACCACGGCCCGCTCCTCGGCGCTCAATCGATCGAGGAGGGTCAAGAAGCCGAGCGTCAGCGAGTCCGCCAGCACGGCGGCGTCTTCGGGCCCGACCCCGGTGACAACGGGTTCGGGCAGCCACGGCCCGACGTATTCCTCCCGTCGGTGCTGGGCCGAGCGGAGGCGATCGACAGCGATGCGGGTGGTGACGGTCGTCAACCAGGCCGCCGGCTCGGCGATGGCTGTGCGGTCGGCGTCGTGCCAGCGGATCCACGCCTCCTGCACGATGTCGTCGGCTTCGTCGCGGGTGCCGAGCATCCGATAGGCGAGGCCGACAAGGCGAGGTCGGGCCGCCTCGAAGGCGGCCTCGGACCCATCGTCGATCATGGTCACGCGACCATGGTGGTCGCGCTGAGGGCAGCACGGGCGGCAGACAGTCCAGCCTCGTGTCCGCTGGCCAGTGAGGCGTCGGCCAGGAGGCCCCGAGACCCCACCCAGTCACCGGCGAGGAAGAGCCCTCTGGAGCCGGTCGCAGCGACGGCTGGTCGACCCGCGAGTCCGCCCGTCACGGCGCGCGGCGCAGCGCCCGAGACCTGCACCGATGCGAGGAAGCGCTGATGCACGATCTGCTCGGCCCCAACGCCGATGAGCGACAACCAACGCTCCATCTCTGGTCGGTCCGCCGCTGCGGTCGTGGTGCCGTACCGAAGCACCGAGACGACCGCGTCGCCGGCCGGCGCCTGCCGGGCGGGCGGCGATTGCGTGGTGCCGTAGAGGGGCCGGTCGACGCCGAGGACGTAGCCGGGTGCGGGAACGCCGCGGACGGCCACGTCCAGCGCCGCGGCTTTGAGGGGTGGCCCGAGGTCGCCCCAGTCCGGTGCGTCGGGGAGCAGCCGGCGGGCTTCGGCCGGCGTCCCCGGCGCGACCACCACCGCCCGGGCGTGCATCAGCCCCCGGTCAGTCTCAACCGTGACCAGCCGGTCGTCGTCGGCGTGGACGGCAGACACCTGGACGCCCGAGTGTGTTTGCACCTGGCATGCGAGCAGTTCGACCAGCTGGGCCCATCCGCCGTCGAGATAGAGCACGCCGGCTCGCGCCGCGGCCTGCAACTGACCGACGGCGGCCTCGGCGCTCAGCTCGGCCTGGTCGGCGGCGTAAGTGCCGATGCGGATGAGGGCCCGGAGGACGGATTCGGCCCGCGCCCGGAGGTCGAGGTCGGCCAGCCAGCTATCGACGGAAACGCCAGCCAGCGACGACGCGTTGAGTCGGGGGAGCCGGGCGAGGAGGCGACCGAGGGCGACCTTGTCCACGCGCTCCGAGGGCGTCGTTCGCAGCAGCGATCCCGGTCCGCTGGGCATCAGGTGCAGGTCGTCGCCCACGAGCAGGCGGTAGCGCTCGAGCGGAGGCGGCGAGCCGGCCGGAGTGACGCCCAGCGTTCGCAAGACCTCCCATCCCGGTCCGCCGCGGTACGAGCGCGTGGGCGCCGAGGTTGAAGGTGAACCCGTCATGTTCGGTCGCTCGCGCCCGTCCGCCCAGGGGATGGGCGTCGAGGACCAACGCTGAACTCCCGGCTCGCACTGCCGTCGCGCCGGCCGCCAACCCGGCCAGTCCGCCCCCGATCACGATCACATCCCATGTCTTGGTCATGCTCTCTTGACGAGGCAGCCCCTCAGAATGTGACACCCCCTGCCCAAAACCGGGTTTTCGGAGGTCAGGCGCGACGGGCGACGAAGACGGGGATCCGTCGCTCCGTCTTGGTCTGGTACTCGGCGTAGGGAGGGAAGGCGGCGACGGCCCGATCCCACCACACGGCGCGCTGGTCGCCTTCGACCTCTTCGATCTCGACGTCGAAGGGCTCAGGGCCGTCCTGCACGGCGACCTCGCCCGGGTTGGCCTTGAGGTTGTGGTACCAGAGCGGATGCTTGGGTGCCCCGCCCATCGAGGCCACGAATGCGTACTCGCCCTCGTGCTCGACCTTCATCAACGGGGTCTTGCGCACCTTGCCCGACTGCGCGCCCTTGGTGTGGACGATGATGATCGGCAGGCCGGTATCGCGCAACGTATTGGCCTCGGTGCCCCCCGAACGCTCGTAGGTCTCGACCTGGTCGCGGACCCACTGCCATGTGCTCGGTTCGTATTCACCCTCAACGGTCATGGGTTCACCTTGCCACCAATCCAGCCGTGCGGTCAGCGGGGCACTTGCGACCAGGGCAGGACTTTGTCGGTGCGCACATCACCGGGCAGGCCCAGCACCCGCTCGCCCAGGATGTTGCGCATCACCTCGGAGGTGCCACCTTCGATCGAGTTGGCCCGGGCCCGCAGAAAGGCTTGAGACACAGTGGACGAGTCGCCGGCCGACTCGGGCCGGCGCATCTCATAGGAGCCATAGAGCATGCCCGTCGGGCCCATGAGGTCGATGCACAGTTCGTAGATCTTCTTGTTGAGCTCGGCATAGTGGAGCTTGCCGGTGGAACCTTCGGGACCGGGCACGCCGACCCGGCGGTTCTCCGAGGCGCGGATGTTGGTGAGGCGGAGCACCTCGGCCTCGCACCACGCCGAGACCAGGCGATCGCGAAGGGCGGTTGCCGGGGCCGACGACTGGTCGGCCCGTTCACGCCAGAGGCGCAGGGCGGACCCGATCGGACCGCTGTCGCGGGGTGCGACCGCTCCGCCGATCGAGACCCGCTCGTTCATCAGTGTGGTGAGCGACACCCGCCAGCCGTCGCCCGTGTCGCCGAGCCGCTCGGCGTCGGGGATCCGGACGTCGGTGAAGTACACCTCGTTGAACTCGGCGTCGCCGGTGATCTGCACGCAGGGGTCGGACCTCGACGCCGGGCGCCTCCATGTCGACCACGAAGTAGGTCAGGCCCTTGTGCTTGGGCTGATCGGGATCGGTGCGGGCGACCAACATTCCCCACCGAGCGCGATGGGCCAGCGTCGTCCATACCTTCTGACCGTTGACCACCCACTCGTCGCCGTCGAGCACGGCGCGGGTGGCCAGCGAGGCGACATCGGAACCGGCGCCGGGCTCGGAGAACAGCTGGCACCAGACCTCTTCGCCGGTGAAGAGCGGACGGAGGTACCGCCGCCTCTGGGCGTCGCTTCCGTGGGTGACGACGGTGGGCGCACCCATGCCGTGCCCGATCGGGTTGCGGTAGTACGGCGACGGCGCGCCGGTGTCGGCGAGGCGGGTGTTGACGACCGTCTGGAGGCGGGGCGAAAGACCGAGCCCGCCGAAACCGTCGGGAAAGTTGACCCAGGCCAGACCGGCGTCGAACTGGGCGCCAAGGAACTCGGCCTCCGGGGTGCTGGCGGGCGGGAACGACTCCAGGAGCCCGTCGACGAGTTCGTTGACGCGGTCGGCTTCGGGGTCGGTCGAGGAATGGGGCGGGCGGACGTCGGTCATCGCGTCCGACGCTATCGCCGGCCCCGGGCCGTCGCCGCCGCGGACGGAATGGCAGGATGCGGCCATGGACACCTCGCGAGTCACGATGACCATCGACGGAGGCGTCGCCGACGTCCGCCTCAACCGGCCCGAGAAGATCAACGCACTCGACCCGGCCATGTTCGAGGCGATCGTCTCGACCGGTGAAGCGCTCAAGAACGAGCCGTCGGTGCGGGCCGTCGTCCTGTCGGGAGAGGGACGGGGGTTCTGCGCCGGCCTCGACTTCTCCAGCTTCATGGCCATGGCTGGATCAGGCGAAGGGCGGTCGGCCGAGCGTCCGCCTGCTCGCGCCGGGGCCGGCGACGGGAGCGACGTGGCCAAGATCGGCGCGCCGAGCGGCCGCATCACGCACCAGGCGCAGCAGAGCGCCTATGTGTGGCAAGAGCTCGAGGTCCCCGTCATCGCCGCCGTCCACGGCGTTGCGCTCGGCGGCGGCTGTCAGATCGCCATGGGTGCCGACCTCCGGGTGGTGGCGCCCGACGCTCGGCTATCGGTGCTCGAGATCCGTTGGGGGCTGATCCCCGACATGACCGGCACCTTCATGCTCACCCGACTCGTCGGACTCGACGTCGCCAAGGAGCTCACCTTCACCGGTCGCATGGTGTCGGGTGAGGAGGCGGCCCGCATCGGGCTCGCCACCCGGGTGTCCGACGACCCGATCGCCACCGCCCTCGAACTCGCCCATGAGATCGCCGGAAAGAGCCCCCATGCCATCCGGGGAGCCAAGCGACTCCTCAACGCGTCGCCGGGCCGTGATGTCGCCGACCAGTTTGCCGACGAGCGGCGCACGATCGGTTCGCTCATCGGCAGTCCCAACCAGGCCGAGGCCGTCGCCGCCTACTTCGAGAAGCGAGAGCCCAACTTCGCCGACCCGGTGCTCTGAAGATCGGCCCTCGGAACCGGGCGTAGGGTGGCGGGTCATGCGCCGGTGCGACGTCGTCGTCGTCGGCGGGGGCGTCATCGGGTCGGCCACCGCCTGGCAACTGGCGAGGGGCGGAGCCGACGTCGTCCTGCTCGACCGCCATCCCGCTGGCCACGACCGGGGGAGCTCGCACGGCGGCAGCCGGATCTTTCGCTTTGCCTACCGCGACCCCACGCTGGTGGCGATGGCTCGACAGGCGCTCGAGGAGTGGCGCCTGCTCGAGGCCGAGGCGGACGAATCCCTGGTCGAGGTGACGGGCGGACTCGACCTCGGCACCCACCACCTTCTCGCTCCGATCGAAGCCTCTCTTCGTGCGAGCGGCGTGGATGCCGAGTGGGTGCATCCCGGCGACGCCGCCGACCGGTGGCCCGGGTTCGCCCTCGAGCCCGACGATGTCGTCCTCCACTGCGCCGGCGCTGGACGCATCCTCGCCGACCGAGCGCTTGTCGCCTTCCAACGCGTGGCCGGCGCCTCGGGGGCGGAGATCCGCCACGACGAGCGGGTCGAAGCCATCGAGTCGGGAACCGGTCACGTCACCACCGACGTCGACGAGTACCTGGCCGAGACGGTGGTGCTGGCCGCCGGTCCGTGGACCCCGACGCTGCTCCGCGGCCGGGCCGAGGCCGAGGGCCTTGCGCCGATGGTCGTCACCCGCGAGCAGACGTTCCACTTCCCGCCCCTCGACGACGATCTCGCGTGGCCCAGCTTCGTGCACTACCGAAGCGATGCGCCCATCGTCTACGGGTTGGAGACGCCGGGCGAGGGCATCAAGGTGGCCGAGGACCACGCCGGGGCGGAGACGGACCCTGACGATCGAAGCTTCGAGATCGACGAGGTCGGACGCCAACGCCTGATCCGCTACGTCGTCGACCGACTCCCGGGCCTCGATCCTCGTCCGATCACCGAGTCAACCTGTCTCTACACGTCGACACCCGACTTGGGATTCGTCCTGGAACGCCGGGGTCGTCTGGTGATCGGTTCGGCCTGCAGCGGGCACGGATTCAAGTTCGCCCCGCTGACGGGTCGGCGCTTGGCCGAGTTGGCGTCGGTGCATCCGCCGGCCTGAACCTCACCGACCCCCGCGGCGCGTCAGGGCGTGGCGCCCTCTTCGCCGAGTTCCTCGTCGAGCGCCTCGGGATGCCACAAGTAGGTCTTGAGCTCCTCGTCGAGCTTGGGGTCGCGCTGGCGGATCCACTCGAGGATCATCGCCGCGTGTTCCTTCTCCTCGTCGCGGTTGTGGGCGAGGATCTGCGCCAGCTTGGGGTCATCGGTGCCGTCGATGCGCTGCTGGTACCAGTCGACGGCCTCGAGTTCTTCCTGTAGCGAGACGAGGGCCCGATGCATGTCCATCGTCTCGGGCCGGAGTTTGTCGACCGACTCGTGCCAGCCTTCGCTCGACCCGCTCATGCCGCGGCCCGTTCGAAGAGGCGCCGGGCGATGACCTTGAGGGCCAGCGTTTCGTCGGCCCCCTCGAAGATGGAGAGGACGCGGGCGTCGACGAAGTACCGCGAGACGGGGAACTCTTCGGCGTAACCCATCCCGCCGTGGATCTGGAGGGCCTCCCGGGTCACCCACTCGGCCGCCCGGCACACGTAGGCCTTGACCATCGAGGCCTCCATGGCTCCTTCGCCCTTGGCCATCATTCGCCCCACCTCGTACATGAACTGGCGGGCCGACTGGATGATCACCGCCATGCGCACGAGCTTCACCTGGTTGAGCTGATAGTCGAGGATGGGCTTGCCGAACACGATCCGGTTGGCGGCGTAGTCGTAGGCCGCCTCATACGCCGCCTGCATCACACCGACGGCCCTCGCCGCCGTCTGGAGCCGGCCGTTCTCGAAACCCTGGAGGGTCATGTAGAAGCCTCGCCCGATCCCGGCCTCGCCGCCGATCAGGTTGTCCTTGGGGACGACCCAGTTGTCGAACGCGACCTCGTAGGAGTGCATGCCGCGATAGCCGATCGTGTCGATGGCCCGGCCTTCCATCTTGGCGCCGGTGCCCTCCTGGGTGAACTCGAAGCCGTGACCGTCGCCCCTTGGCTTGGGAACGATGAAGAGGCTCAATCCCCGGTGGGCCTTGGTCCGGTCGGGGTCGGTGCGGGCCAGCAGCATGAGGACGTCGGCCCGGGCCGCGAACGTGCACCACGTCTTCACGCCGTTGATGGCGTAGCCGGTTCCGTCGGCCGTCGGCGTGGCCGTGACCTTTACCGCGCCGGCGTCGGATCCGAAGTCGGGTTCTGTGACCGCGACCGCGTTCATGATCTCGCCGGTGGCCAGCTTGGGGAGCCACTCGTGCTTCTGTTCTTCGGTCCCGCCTTGCACCAGGGCCCGGGTGAGGATTTCGGGCCGAGTGATCAACGACCCGGCCGCTCCCAACGAGGCACGAGACAGTTCCTCGGTGGCCACGACCATGGAGAGGTACTCGCCCTCGCCGCCCGATGCCCAGCCCCCGTATGCCTCGGGGACGCTGAGCCCGAAGGTCCCGATCTCGGCCAGTCCGCTGATGACGTCCTCGGGGATGTCGGCGTTGTGCGCGGTGCACGTGTTCGGCCACCGGCTTGACCTTGTCCTCGGCGAATCGACGGAACGTGTCCTGGACCATTTCGAAATCACTGTCGAGGTGGCGGGGACCGGTTTCGCCGATCAGCGAGGCAAGGAAGGACGGATCGCGATAGGCCGAGATGACGTCGCGAGTGCCGTCGAGGGTGTGTGACGTCGAGGCCCCACTCGGCCTCGCGGCCATACGTCTTGGTCACCACGTCGAACAAGGCATCGGCGACGAACGCACACGCAATGCGGGCTTCGACGTCGCCTTTGGCCCCGTAGTCGAGGACCGCCCGAGCATTCTCGACGGCGGCGGCGGCGTGGGCGAGGTCGTAGACCACGCTCTGATGCTCGTCTTCGCCGCCCGTGGCAGCCAGGTGTCGAGCGGAGGTGTGCAGCGCGTGCTTGGCCAACTCGACGGCGGTGGCGGCAGCGGCGAGGTCCGGGGCGGCGGGCATGGTCGTGAGGCTACCGACGGGCCGCGAGCAACCTCTAGTTGGCCTCGGCGACGCCGCGCGACCACCGTGACCAGCGGCGGGAGGACGACGGGGTCGTCGCCGGGAGCCACCTCGGTCAGCGCTTCGAGGTAGTCGGCCACTGGCCCCGGCCCCGCCCCGGCAGGCGCCTCGGCCCAAGCGTCGACGACGTCGAGCCCGGCATCGCGGACCAACGCAGGAAGGAGCGCGCCCACATCGGGATGGCGGGCATCGGGCATCGAGAACGGATGCCCGTCGATCCGTCCCGCCGACGTGATCGGCTCCTGGGCCACCACCCAGCCGCCGGGCCGCACCGCGCCGGCCATGCGCACCAGGACGGCGAGAGGGTCGACGACGTGGAGCAGGACGAACCGGCAGAACGCGAGATCGACCGGCTCGGGCAACGTGAGGTCTTCGCCCGCTTGGGTGAGCGCCAGCACCTGGGCGTGGGCGGCGGCGGCGCGGCGACCTCGTCGCGGGCGGCCGGGTCGGAGTCGACGGCGTAGATGCGTCCCTCGCGACCGACGATCTCGGCCAACGCGACGGTGACATCGCCGCCGCCGGCGCCGACGTCGACGCAGCGCCAGCCGGGACCGAGCCCCAAACGATCGAGGGCGGTCGCCAAGGGCCGGCGATACACGTCGTTGCGCAGGCCCAATTCGATCATCGCCGCGACGCTACCGCCACCCCTCACCGCTTCCCCCCGCCCGCCTCCGCCCGCACGCCGCTTCCCGGCAGAAGATGTCGTCCGGGCGCTTGTTCGCGCCGGGAAGGGGCGGGGTGGCAGGCTCGTCGGCGTGAACGTCCCCGCGTCCGTCCGCACCGATCCCGACTTGGCCGATGAGCTCGTGGCCACCGTGCGTCGCTTCGTCGACCAGGAGGTAATGCCGCACGCGTCGGCGCTCGAACACGACGATGCCTATCCCGAGGAGATGGTCGCCGGTCTGCGCGATCTCGGGCTCTTCGGCGCCACCATTCCCGAGGAGTACGGAGGACTCGGCCTCGACACCGTGACTTACGCCCGCATCGTCGAGGAGCTGGCTCGGGGATGGATGTCGCTGACGGGCGTGGTCAACACCCACCTCATCTGCGCCACCCTCCTCAAGCTGCACGGGACCGACGCCCAGAAGCAGCGCTGGCTCCCGCAGATGGCCAGCGGCGAGCGCCGGGGTGCACTGTCGCTGAGCGAACCCGACGCCGGCAGCGACACTCGCGCCCTCCGGTGCAAGGCGACTCCCGACGGCGACGAGTACGTGCTCGACGGCACCAAGACCTGGGTCACGAACGGGGAGCGGTGCGGCATTCTCGCCTTGGCCGCCCGTACGCCCGAGGGCATCACGTGTTTCATCGTCGAGAAGGAGCCGGGCCGCTCGAGCGGAGGAATCACCGTCTCCAAGCAGATCGAGAAGCTGGGCTACAAGGGCATCGAAACCGTCGAGATGACCTACGACGGCCACAGGGTGCCGAAGGACTGGGTGCTGGGCGGGCCCGACGCCGGACTCGGTCGCGGCTTGCACCACATCCTCGGAGCGCTCGAGTTGGGCCGCGTCAACATCGCGGCGAGGGCGTGTGGGGTGGGCGCGGCGTCGTTCGAGGCCGCCATCCGATACGCGCAGCAGCGGCACACGATGGGGGTGCCCATCGCCAAGCACCAGGCCATCCAGTTCAAGCTGGCCGACATGGCCACCAAGCTCGAGGCGGCCCGGTTGCTGACTCGGAGCGCGGCCGAGAAGTTCGACACCGGACAGCGGGCCGATGTCGAGGCCGGCATGGCGAAGTTGTTCGCGTCGGAGACAGCCTTCGAGTTGGCCACCGAGTCGATGCGCATCCACGGGGGCTACGGCTACACCACCGAGTTTCCCGTCGAGCGCTACTACCGCGACGCCCCGCTGATGTTGATCGGCGAAGGCACCAACGAGATCCAGCGACTGGTGATCGCCCGGGGACTCCTGGAGCGGTACCCCCTCGACTGAACGTCAGGCGCTGGCGCCGGCCATCTGATCGACGAGTTCGGCCAGACGGAGCCGGTCGGTGTCCTCGAGTTCGAGAAACACGAGCCGGTATTCGTGGCCCTCGTCGGTGTGGTCAGCCTGGAGGATGGCCGAGAGCGCGACCACCGCCTCGCCGGTCGGAAGTTGCAGGGTGACGGTCGGGTCGCAGCCCGTGGGGAAGGGCCGAGCGGTCACTACCCGGCAGCCACCTTCGCCGACGTCGATCGAGGTGCCCACGACGCTGGTGAACGAGCCGGCGGCGTCACCTCCTGGGTCGTCGAAGTTCGACAACACGATCGCCAACGCCACTCGGGCCCGGGGAGCAGATCGGCGCTGCACGCGCTCGATGTCGTGGATCCGGAGGTCGATGATGGCCGCACGTCCCCCGGCATGTGGGGCGAGGGTGGCGCGCAAGCGGTAGAGCGCATCGGGGGCGAAGAAACTCGCCACCACCTCGCATTCTCCGCCCGCGGTCAGCGCAGGGCGAGGTGAGGCGCCGAGGTCGATGACGACCGGACCGCCGTCGCCCTCGACCACGATGCCCGTCAGGCAGTCGTTGCCGCCGGTCTGCAACTCGATCAGGGCGACCTGCCCCGGCAGCGGCTTCCATGCGAACGGCATCTCGTCGACCTCCTGGTCGTTTGCCCAACATCTCTTGTATCGGACATCGGGGGACGAACGGAAGGACCAGCCATCCAAATGGCCCGTTCGGGCTAGCCCGCCCGCCGCTTGGCTGCGCCCGCGCCGATCCTCCTACCATCGGCGCCATGACGACCTCCGGCGAGACCCACGACCGCCCCTTCGGCCGCTACTTCGAGGACTTCGAGGTCGGCGACGTGTACAAGCACTGGCCAGGCAAGACGATCACCGAGTACGACGACCACCTGTTCTGCATGATCACGATGAACCATCACCCGCTTCACACCAACGAGTGGTTCGCCGAGAACGAGACGCCGCAGGGGAAGAACGTCGTGGTTGGCAACCTCGTGTACTCACTGGTTCTCGGCATGAGCGTCCCAGACATCAGTGGTTCGTGCATCGCCAACCTCGAGGTCACCGACCTCAAGCACAAGAAGCCGACGTTCCACGGCGACACCATCTACGCCGAGTCGCGCTGTATCGACAAGGTGGCGTCGACCTCCAAGAACGATCGGGGCATCGTGACGGTCGAGAGCAAGGGGTTCAACCAACACGGCGACGAGGTGTGCTCGTACACCCGCAAGCTCATGGTGTGGAAGGCCGACGCCGCCCCACAGCGCCAGCGCCCCTACGGCGGCGACGTCTGGTCCTGACCATGCGCCGGGCTCGGCGCTGGGCCCTCGCCGCGGCCGGACTCCCCGTGCTCTTCGTCTCGGTGCTCGCGGGAGAGGTGGCCCTGGCCCGGGCCGGCGACAACCTTCCCGACGTCGATCTCCGCTATGCGGACGCCGGTGACCGGACGGCGGTGTGGATCGGTGACTCGACCGCCTTCGGTGTCGGGACCAGGGACGGCGACGACACCGTCGCCTCTCGGGTGGCTCGACAGACGCGGAGAGCGGGTGGCGAACCTGGCGATCTCCGGGGCCACGCTGGCCGAGGTGCTGGCCGACCAGGTTCCCGGTGTCGCCGGAGTCGATCCCGACGTGATCTACGTGAGCGTCGGCGCCAACGACGTCACGCACCTCACCCGCTCCGGGCCGTTCTCATCCGACTACGAGCGGCTGTTGGCGGCCCTGCCGGCAAGGGCGGAGGTCGTGGTTCTCGGCGTGCCCGACATGGGTGCGCCCCCTCGATTGGCCCAGCCCCTGCGAGCCGTCGCCGGCTGGCGGGGCCGCCACCTCGACGGCCTCGTGCAACGGGCGGCGATCGGGTCGGGCCGTTCGGGTCCGGTCAGCTACGTCGACATCGCCGGGGCGACGGGCCCCCGGTTCCGCGCTGACCCACAGCGCTACTTCGCCGGCGATGGGTATCACCCGAGCCCCGATGGCTACACGTTGTGGGCCGACGCCGTGCTGGCGACGGGTCGGTGACCGGCACCACCGACCTGCAGGAGCAGTTGCTCGAATGGGGCGAGCGAACTCGGCGGGATCTGCCTTGGCGCAGGTCGCGAGATCCATGGGCCGTCCTCGTCAGCGAAGTCATGCTGCAACAGACGCAGGTGGCGCGCGTCGTGCCGAGATGGAGCGAGTTCCTCGACCGGTTCCCGACGGCGCCGGCGTGCGCGGCGGCCCCGGCGGGCGCCGTCGTGCGGCTGTGGACCGGACTCGGGTACAACCGCCGCGCCCTCCATCTGCATGCCGCCGCCCGCAGGTGCGTCGAGGAATTCGACGGCGCCGTGCCGTCCACCATCGAGGAGTTGCGAACGCTGCCCGGCGTCGGGGCGTACACGGCGCACGCCGTCATGGCCTTCGCCTACGAACTCGACGTCGGTGTCGTCGACACCAACGCCGCTCGCGTCTTGGCCCGTGTTGCCGGACGACGGTTGACGGGTAAGGAAGCCCAGGAACGCGCCGACACGTTGGTGCCGCCGGGAGCGTCGTGGGCGTGGAACCAAGCCATGCTCGACCTCGGCGCCGCCGTGTGCACGAAGCGGTCGACCCGTTGCGACTCGTGCCCGTTGGCCGGATCGTGCGGTTGGGCGCAGGCCGGCTGCACCGATCCCGATCCGGCGGTCGGATCGTTCGGCGTGACCGCACGACAGTCGGTGTTCGCTGGATCAGACCGTCAGGGCCGGGGGCGTCTGGTCGAGGCGCTCCGGCTCGCGCCGGTGTCCCCGACGGAGCTGGCGTCGCTCATGGGTTGGCCCGACGACCCCGTGAGAGCGGCACGGGTGGCGACGTCGGTGGTGGTCGATGGGTTGGCCGAAGTCGACGGGGCCGGCTGGTTGCGGCTGCCCTGAGCCCCCCACCCCCCACCGTTTTGGGCAGGGCCAGAGCGCGATCGCGCTCTCACGGTGCCCAAAACGGGTTGGTCAGGTCAACGAAGCCAGGATGGCGGCGATGGCGCCGTCGGCCAAGGCGCGCAGTTCGTCGTCGGTGCGGTCCTGGATCGGATGGGGCACGAAGACTCGCGCCACGTCGAGGCCGATGGCGGCCACCTGGGCCACGGCGGCATCGACGAACTCGGTCGACGCCACGAACACCGCCGGAATGCCCCGGCTCTCGAAATCAGCGGTGTCGTGCACACTGCACGACGTGCAACTGCCTCAATCGGCGAGCGCTTCGATCACCACATCGCATCGGGTGGCGATCTCGTGGCGCAGATCGATCGGTGCGTTCTTGGTGAACGTCGGCTTGCGGTAGCGCTCGGTGATCAGCCCGCGCTCGGTCAGGAGTTCCGCGATCCGATCGAGGAAGACGTCGCCTCGGGCCTTGGAGATGTCGAGGAGCCCGACGGTGAGTCCCTCGAGACTCGCCGGCCGCTCGACCAACTGCCGGGCCACCGGCTTGAGCTCGCCGGTCGGGTCGAGGACGACGCGGCCGGTCATCGACCCACCGTCACCGTCACCGGCGTGCTGCCCGTCGATCCGCTGGCCCATCCCGCAATGATGGCCGAGAACAGGCCGGCGCCGCCCCCCGCGTGGCAGATGAGCAGACCGCCGTCGCGGAACTTGGGCAGCACCGCCTCGCCCAAGCTGTCGGGCAGACCCTCGGCGATGCCATCGATGCCCCGCACCATCGTCGAAGCCGGGGCCCGCAGGCGGTCACCCAACTCGTCGAGGAGCCGGTCGCGCGACCAGCCCGCGTCGCGGAAGACCCGGGCGTGCTCGGGGGAGACGACGACGAGGGCGTCGAAGGCGAGGACGAGTTTCGGGTGCGCGACGGCACGGAGGCAGGCGGCGAAGGTCGACGCCAACGATTCGGCTGTCCGCGAGAGTTGATCGACGACGGGCTGGACTCCGGCTCCGGCGAACAGGGTGACGGCCGACGCGCCGGCTGGCGCTCCCCGCGACTCCGAGAGCGGCTCCCAGGGCGAGCCCGCCTCGTCCTCGGCGAAACAGAAGGTGTATTTGCCCGGGTTGCCTTGGGTGGCGCGATCCACACCGCCAGGTATGCCGCCGCCCACGTTGCGGATGACGAGTTGCAGCGCCCGTCCGATCGTGGCGTTGGCCCGGTTTCCCTGGCCGAGCGCGTTGATGCCCCAATTCATGCCTATGGCTTCGCGCACCGGTCCGTTGACGATCACGACGGGGCTCGAGAAGTAGGTCGTGGCCAACAACCCGTGGCCGTTGAACTCCTCGGTGCAGGCGGCCTCGACGGCGGCCAGCACGACGGGCAGGTACTCGGGCTTGCAACCGGCGAGCACGGCGTTGACCGCGACCTTCTCGACCGTGCAGGCCACCAGATTGGGTGGCACCACGGCCACGACCTCGTCGGCGGCCCGTTGCGTCCCGGCCAACATCCGCAAAACCCGGATCTCGGTGGGGGGCACAACCGGGAGGCCGTCCGTCCAACCTCGGTCGAACATCGCTTCGGCTTCGTCCTCCAGCGGAGCGAGGTGCACGCGACGGGAGGTCATGCGGTCGCCGCCGAAGCGGATGGCCAACTCGTCGACGATCCCGGGGTCGAGCGTTCGCGATCCGCACCCCGGGCGGTGCTCGGGCAGGTCGGCGGCGAGGTCGGATCGCCCGGTCAGCCGTCGCCACTCCTGGCGGTCCCAACCGATGATCCGCTCGGCTTCCTCGCCGGCCTCGAATCGCAGCAGCGACGGCACCGTCTCGATGCCGAGCAGATAGCTGGCGTCGAGTCCCTCCGGATCGTCTTCGGACACCACGACGACGGGGAGGTCGGCGAGGAGCGGCGAGACCAACGTGCAGGTCGGGCAGTCGAGTTTGACCACCGCCACCAAACCGTCGTCGGGGAGCACCGCCGCCGGCGTCACGACACGAAGCCGAGGATGAGTTCGTTCACGTGCTCGGGCCGCTCGAGATGGAGGAAGTGGCCGGCCTGGCCGACGATGTCGACCCGCGAGGGCGCGGTGAGGGCCTTGGCCGCTGCTTCGGCGAGTTCGACGCCGATGCATCCGTCGTCAGCGCCGTGGAGGTAGAGCAGCGGTTGAGGCGGGACACCGCCCCCGGCCGCCTCGATGGCGGCGATGTCGGCGTCGGGCGGCGGCGGGGGACCGGTGCCGAACGTCGCCCGGTAGTAGCCGAGCGCGGCGGCGAGGTTGGCCGGGTTCCCGAGGGCGGTGCGCAGGTGGGCGACGTCGTCGGCCGCGTCGTAGCCCGGTGACCAGTCGCGCCACAGCCCTTCGATGAAGGCGAAGTCGTCGGCCGGCACGATGAAGTCGGCCAGCGGGAGTTGGAAGAACCACATGTAGAACGACCGCTTGATCTGGTCGTAGCGAAGGAAGCCGGCCATTCCAGGCGCCGGCGGCACGGCCATGGTCACGATTCGTGACCAGCGATCCGGCGCGGCCGACGCCGCGGGGTACACCGCCGTCGCCCCCCAGTCGTGGCCGATCAAGACGGCGTCGCCGCCGCCCCCGAGGGCTTCGTGCAGGCGGTTGGCGTCGAGGGCCAATGCCGCGCCCTGATAGCGGCCGTCGGCCGGGATGGCCGTTGGGGCGTAACCCCGCATGAAGGGCGCCACGGCGCGGAACCCGGCCTCGCCCAGCGCGGGCAGCAGGTGCCGGAAGGTCCACGCGGTGTCGGGGAACCCGTGGAGGCACAGGGCGAGCGGACCCGACGCCGGGCCCGTCGCCAGGTAGGCGAAGTCGAGGCCGTTGGCTGTGATGGTTCCTTCTTCGAGCGGCATGGGCGGATGCTATGCAGCCACCGGTCAAGGGGGCGCCTCGGCGTGCCGATCCAATGGGGGTGCCCCATCCCGTGCTCGACGACCTGCTTCAGGCGCTCGCCGAGGCCGAGGGCTCCGATCTCCACGTGAAGGTCGGGTCCCCGCCCCGTATGCGGGTCCATGGCGTTCTTCGCCGCGTCGAGGGGGCCGCGCAGGTGACCCCCGAACTCACGGCCGACATCGCCGGCGCGATCATGCGCTCCGACGTCGCCGACACCTTCGAGGCCCGAAACGACGCCGACTTCGCCTATGCGATCCCGAATGTCGGACGGTTCCGGGTCAACGCCTTCCGCCAGCGGGGGACGGTCGGCATGATCTTCCGCCGGGTCCTGTCGTCGGTCGCGTCGTTCGAAGAACTTGGACTTCCCGACGTGGTCGGTCGTCTGTCCAAGGAGCACCGCGGCCTGGTGTTGGTGACGGGTCCCACCGGGTCGGGCAAGACCACGACGCTGGCAGCGATGATCGACCACATCAACGACACCCGCGAGTGTCACATCGTGACCATCGAAGATCCGATCGAAGTGCTCCATCGGGACAAAATGGCGTCGATCAACCAGCGCGAGATCGGCTTCGACACCGACAGCTTCGCCAATGCGATGCGAGCCGCAATGCGCCAGGACCCCGACGTCATCCTCGTGGGCGAGATGCGAGATCAAGAGACGGTGGCCGCCGCCCTCAGCGCAGCCGAGACGGGCCACCTCGTCTTCTCGACCCTGCACACGATCGATGCGACCGAGACGGTCAACCGGATCGTCGACTTCTTCCCGCCACACCAACAACACCAGATCCGGGTGGCGTTGGCCGGCTCGCTCAGGGGAACGCTGTGCCAGCGGCTCGTTTCGACCTCTGATGGCGAGGGACGGGTCGCCGCGCTCGAGGTCATGGTGGTGAACGGCCGGATCCAAAATTGCATCGTCGACCCCAATCGGGGTGGCGACATGCACGAGATCATCGCTGACGGCGAGTACTACGGCATGCAGACCTTCGACCAGGCCCTGGTGAAGTTGTACGAGGCGGGGAAGGTCGACATGCGGGGAGCGATGACTGCGGCGAGCAACCCACACGATTTGAAGGTGATGTTGCAGCAACGAGGCCTCGTCGCCTCGACCTCCGCGAAATTCGCGCTAGCTCCAGTTGCTGTGGCTTTCGTCACACGATGGGGAATGTCGGGAAGGCACCTGTAACCTCCTCGACACTTGAGGGGGCTCCTTTGAAGGTCACGTTCTGGGGTGTTCGAGGCTCGACGCCCTGCCCGAGCGACGAAAACCGACGGTACGGTGGCAACACCGCCTGCGTGACCCTTGAAGTCGAGGGCGAGCCGCCGATCATTCTCGACCTCGGCACCGGACTCCGGTTCTTCGGCCAGACCCAGCCCATCGACGGATCCTTCCGCGGGACGGCGCTGATCACCCACATCCACTGGGACCACGTGCAGGGCCTCCCGTTCTTCCCGCCCGCCGATCGCATCGGGGCCGAGTTCGACATCTACGGGCCAACCCAGGAAGAGGGGTCGCTCGGCGACGTCTTCGGCGACTTCATGCGACCGCCGTATTTTCCGGTCCACTTCAGCGAACTCCGGGGCGACATCCGCTTCCACGACGTCACCGATGAAGACCTTGCCGTCGGCAACGCCAAGGTTCGGGTACGGCCGGTGCCGCATTGCGGTCCCACCGTCGGCTACAGGATCGAGTGGGACGGCGCCGTCGTCGCGTATCTCAGCGACCATCAGGCGCCGTTGTCGCTCGACCGGGTGGCCGACTCGGTGCTCGAACTCTGCGAGGGCGCCGATCTCGTCATCCACGACGCGCAGTACACCCGTGAGGAATTCGCCGAGAAGGCTCACTGGGGCCACTGCACCGTCGACTACGCGGTGTTGGTGGCCAAGGAGGCCGGCGCCAAGCGTTTGGCCCTGTTCCACCACGATCCCGCCCACGACGACGACTTCGTCGACCGCTTGGTCGCTGGCGCCAAGTGCCTCCCCAACGCCCGGGGCCTGGCCGAGGTGTTCGGCGCTCGCGAAGGTCTGTCGCTCGAGCTCTGACTGCGACCTGGCGACCCCGCCGGTAAGTTGCCCCGGGTGACCGACGACGACCTCGCCCGCCGCGGCGCACCAAGTTTCGACAGCGCCCGCCTGAGGCAGGTGATGGGGCACTTCTGCACCGGCGTCACCATCATCACGGCGATGCACGACGGCGAACCGGTCGGCTTCACCGCGCAGTCGTTCCAGTCGTTGTCGCTCGACCCGCCGTTGGTCTTGTTCTCGCCCCAGAAGTCGTCGTCGACGTGGCCGCGCCTGCAGGCCGCCGAGCGGTTCTGTGTGAACATCCTCGCCGAGGACCAAGAGGTCCTCTGTCGAGCATTCGCCGCCAGCGGTGCCGACAAGTATCGGGGTGTGGGATATCGCACGGGGCCGGCGTCGGGTGCGCCGATCCTCGAAGGTGTCCTCGGCTGGGTCGAGGCCGAGATCGAACAGGAGATAGACGGCGGCGACCACCTGATCGTCGTCGGGCGGATCCTCGACCTCGACCTCGAGAACGAGGGTCGGCCGCTCCTGTTCTACCGCGGCGGCTTCGGCCGGTTCGAGCACTGATCGCCGTGGCCGACATCATCCCCATGACCGTGACCGAGGGCGCCGTCGACGGCCTCCGTGTCATCACGCTGAAGCAGGTCACCGACGAGCGGGGCACGGTGCGCGAGTTCTACCGGGCCAGTTCGTGGGCCGACGCCGGCTTGCCCGACCTCGGCCCCTGGGTGCAGGTCAACCTGACCGAGACCAAGGCCGGCGCGTTGCGCGGACTGCACGGCGAGGACATGTTCAAGTTGGTGGCGGTGGCTTCTGGTCGAGCCTTCGGCGCCTATGTCGACACCCGGCCGCAATCGCCCACCTTCGGTGCCGTCGCCACCGTCGACCTCGTTGCCGGGGTCCAGGTGCTGGTGCCCAGGGGCGTGGCCAACGGCTTCCAGTCCGTCACCGACACGCAGTACCTCTACGCCTTCGACAACGAATGGGTGCCGGGAATGGCCGGCATTGCCGTCAATCCCCTCGACCCCACGCTCGGGATCGACTGGCCCGTCCCGGTCGATTTCGGCGATCCGTCGATGCTGTCGCCCAAAGACCGCGACCAGCCGACGCTGGCTCAGGCGGTTTCGGCCACCGACGACAAGTAGTCGCGCACGGCGGGTGCGCCGACCAGCCGGGCGAGGACATCGCCGCGGCCGTCTGCCAACAGCACCGTGGGCGCGCTCCGCACCGAGAAGGCATCGGCCAGGTGTGGCTCGCGGGTGGCGTCGACGGTGACGATGCTGGCGCCGGGATCGTCCTGGGCCAGTCGGTCCTTGACCGGTCCGCAACTCGCGCAATACGGCGTGGTGAACACGACCCACGTGCGGTCACCGCCGAGCAATTCGACCGGCACTCGCGGCGAGGCGGTGGGAGCCGTCTGCAGCGAGGCCTGCCACTGAAGGTAGAGGCGCCGGCCGAGGGCAAGCGCCACCAGGAATGCGGCGACGATGATCAGCTTCATGCCACCAACTCCACGCCCCGCCGGCGGGCCACCAGCAGATAGATCTCGCAGCCGACACAGATGCCGGTGGCTGCGGCCAGCCCGGCCAGAGCCGCCACGACAAGGGCCAGGACCCACCCGAGCGCGACAGCCCCGGCGGCGAAGGAGATCGTCGCCGCCGTGAGGAACAAGACACCGACTGCGGCGGCGAAGCGTGGCGGCCGCGGGTCTTCGAGGTCGGCGGGAGGCGACAGTCGGGGCCGGATCACCTCGGCGTAGAGGCGGAGGAACGGACCGTAGCGGGGCCCGAGGGCAGCGCCGAGGAAGAGCACGGCAGCGAACACGGGGGCCACCACGCGGACGTCGAGGAGGAAGCCGATCAGGAGCGCCGCGGTGAGGACAGCCTGGTTGAAGCGTGGCCCTCGCGGGTCGATGGGTCTGGGGGAGCCGGCCATGGATGGGGAAACCCTACCAACTGGGTCGACATTCCCGCTCGGCCGCCGCTCGGCGGATTCAGCGGCGCTTCTTGAGCATCGAGAACACGCCCCGGACGACGGTGTTGGTGAGCTGGCGGCCCTCACGCGACTTGAGGAACCCCGTCACCGGATTGTCATCCTTCTTGGCCGAGCGCTTCGGCTGACGGGGCGGATCGGCCCGGCGGGCCTCGGCTTCCTTCTCATCGGCGGCATCGGCGGCGGCGCTCTCGGCCAGTCGGCGGGCCAGGATCTCTCGCGCCGAGTCGCGGTCGAGTTCCTCGGCGTACTTCGCCCACAACGAGTCGGACTCTGGCCGCCTTGTCGATGCCGTCGTCGCCGACGGCGGCCATGAGCGACTGCGGGGCCAGCAGCTTGGTCCACACCACCGGGGTCGGCGCCCCCCGCTCGGAGAGGATCGTCACCATCGCCTCGCCCGTGCCCAGCTGGGTGAGGTCTTCCTCGAGGTCGTAGTCGTCGGTCTTCGGATACGTCGTGACGGCGGCCCGCAAGGCCTTGGCATCGCGTGGGGTGAAGGCACGGAGCGCGTGCTGGACCCGGTTGCCCAGCTGGGCCAGCACGGCCTCGGGGACATCGTCAGGGAGTTGGGTGACGAAGAAGACGCCGACTCCCTTCGACCGGATGAGGCGCACGGTTTGGGCGACGGAGTCGAGGAACTCCTTGGAGGCATCGTCGAAGAGGAGGTGGGCCTCGTCGAAGAAGAACACCAGCTTGGGCTTGTCGAGGTCGCCCACCTCGGGCAGGTCGTGGAACAGCTCGGCCAGCAGCCACATGAGAAATGTCGAGAACAGCTTGGGCTTGTCCTGCACGGCGGCGAGTTCGAGGCAGCTCACGACGCCACGGCCGTCGCTGGTCGTGCGCATCAGGTCGGCGACCTCGAGTTCGGGCTCGCCGAAGAAGGCCTCTCCGCCCTGGTCTTCGAGCTGGATGATCGAGCGGAGGAGGACGCCGACGGTCGCCGGAGCCAGGCCACCGATCTCCTTGAGGTCGGCCTTGCCCTCGTCGGAGGACAGGTACTTGAGCACCTCGCGAAGGTCGTCGAGGTCGAGGAGGGCCAGGTTGTTTTGGTCCGCGTAGCGAAAGACGAGCGAGAGCGACGCCTCCTGGGTCTCGTTGGCGCCGAGCACCTTGGCCAGGAGTTGGGGACCGAACGACGAGACCGCGGCCCGAACCGGGACACCCGGGCCCAGGCCACCGAGGGAGAGGAACGAGGTCGGGAAGCCCGCCGGCGACCACTCGACGCCGAGGTCCTTGCTGCGCGACGCGATGCGGTCGCCCGGCTCGCCGGGTTGGGAGAGCCCCGACAGGTCGCCCTTGATGTCGGCTGCGAACACCGGCACCCCCATGGCCGACAACTGTTCGGCCATCAACTGGAGTGTCTTTGTCTTGCCCGTGCCCGTCGCGCCGGCGATCAGCCCGTGCCGGTTGGTCATGGCGGCGGGGATCTGGACGACGGCCTCGGGATGGGTGGCCCCGCCGAGCATCGCCCGCCCGAGGCCGAGGGCAGCACCCTCCGTGGCGTACGCGGCGGCGACCCGCTCGCTGAAGTCGGATTCCTTGGGGCGCTTGGCAGCCATGCCTGAGCACGCTATCGGGACGGAAGGCCACCGTATCGGCAGGAAAGTTTGTCACCTTGAGCAGGAATCTGGGTTGGCCCCGACGAAACCGGGCATGACCACGTACGGTGGTCACATGAACGAGGACGGGACACGCTGATGGATCTCCAGACCTTGGGCCAGGCAAAGGTCATCCGATCGGCAGCCGATGTCGCAGTGGCCAGGGAGCGAGTCCGGCACCGGCGCCTGCGCCGGGTGACCCATGTCCTGATCCCCATCACCGTGTGGCTGGCCTTCCGCCTCGCCACCGGTAACCCCGTGCGGCCCGGTATCCCGTCGCTCCCGCCCGAGATGGCGCCGTTCCTCCCTGGGCTGGCCATCATGTTGCTGCTCGTCGGTGTCCTGCTGATTCCGATGCTCGGAGCCGGACGGTCGCCGCACGTCCTTTACCGGGCCAGCGAGATCGATGTCGATCTCAACGACGTCAAGGGCAACGACGTCGTGGTCGACGAGGTCGTCAAGACCCTCAACCTCTTCTTGGCTCACAAGACATTCCGGGAGCAGATGGGCGGCACAGCCCGGCGGGCCATCCTCTTCGAGGGCCCCCCGGGGACAGGCAAGACGTACCTGGCCAAGGCCATGGCGCGAGAAGCGGGGGTTCCCTACCTGTTCGTGTCGTCGTCGGCCTTCCAGTCGATGTACTACGGCCAGACCAACCGAAAGATCCGCTCGTACTTCAAGGCCCTGCGCAAGTTCGCCCGCGAGGAGGGCGGTGCCATCGGGTTCATCGAGGAGATCGACGCCATCGGCTCGGCTCGATCCGGGATGGGTGGCGGTGGCCGCGAGGGCGTGTCGGGTGTCGTCAACGAGTTGTTGATCCAACTCCAGTCCTTCGACACACCGACCTCAGGCGACCGAGTCAAGGGTTGGATTGTCGACCAGCTCAACCGGTGGCTGCCCAGTTCGCGTCAACTCCGGAAGCCCGCCCTTGAGCCGGCCAACATCCTCGTGATCGGCGCCACCAACCGGGCCGCCGACCTCGACCCCGCCCTGCTGCGGCCGGGCCGGTTCGACCGCTCGATCTACTTCGACCTTCCCAACCGCCGCGGCCGCCGCGAGATCCTCGACTACTACCTCGCGAAGAAGGCCCACGAGCCCGAACTCGACGACGAGGACAAGCGCGACACGCTGGCCGCCATGACCTTCGGCTACTCGCCGGTCATGCTCGAACACCTCCTCGACGAGGCCCTGGTGTGGGCGCTCCGGCGGGGCGCGGTACGCCTTGGATGGAACGACATCCAGCAGGCCCGCATGACCGAGGAACTCGGGCTGAAGCAGCCCGTCGAGTATGCCGAGGACGAGCGACGGACCATCGCCACCCACGAAGCCGGGCATGCCACGGTCGCCCACCTCGTCGGCAAGAGCCGCAAGCTCGAGGTGCTCTCGATCATCAAGCGGGGCCAGTCGCTCGGCCTCCTGGCCCACTCCGATCTCGAGGAGCGATTCACCAACACCCGTACCGAGATCGAAGCCCGCATCATGATCAGCTTCGGCGGCATGGTGGCCGAGGAACTCTTCTTCGGCGAGTCAGGCACCGGCCCCGCCGGCGACCTCCAGGCCGCGACGTCGGCCGCGGCGCAGATGGTCGGCTCGTTCGGCATGGCGGGGACGCTTGTGTCCTATGACCTCATGGCCGGCCCCGGCGGCACCTCCGTGGTGGCCAAGGTCTTGGCCAGCGAAGACGGCCGCACCGCCGTTGAAGAGATCCTGAACCGGTCGAAGGCCGAAGTGACCCGACTGCTCGGCGTCAACCGCCACCTCATCGAAGCGCTCCGTGACGCCCTCCTCGACCGCGACGAACTCATCGGTCAGGAGATCATCGACGTCCTCCGCCGGGCCGAGGCGTTCGCCGTGGCCGGCACCATCGACCTCCGCGACCAAGACCCGTCCCTCATGGGTGCCTCACTCCTCACGGAAAGCGGCGAGGGCTCGTAGCGCGCGACCGGTGTTGGTGGGCTCGTCGGTGATGGAGCGGGCCACCTCGATCACGGCCGCGTGCGTGGCCTTGTCGTCGTCGCTCTCGTACGAGAACCTCCATCGCCGGACTCGCTCATCGATGGCCGCTTTCGACGGCTCGTCGGCGAGGTCGAGACCCGCGGCGCTCAACACCCGGCAGTCGTAGACGCGACACGTGCGGGGCCGGTGGTCGTAGATCGAGCACGCCCCATCGATGAGCATCGGGCAGTGGCCGCGTTCGTCGTAGCCCAAGACGAAGTGGCCACGTGGGAGCCGGGGAGCGGGGAACAACAACTCGCTGGGGATGTGGGCGAGAGCGTCGGTCTCCTCGGGACCGACGTGGACGAACTGCGACGACGTGCAACATCCCGTGCACGTTCCACACGGGACGACCGAGTCGCCGTCACCTCCGAGGAAGGTTCCGATGTCGCGGAGCCACGATCCGAAATCGCCGGCGTCGACCGTCGCCGGGGTCATCTCAGGCCGTGATACCGAAGCAGTCGAGGGCGAACGCGTACCAGAGCGCCCGCTCGCGCCACTCGCTGTAGCGGCCCGACGGACCGCCGTGACCGGCATCCATCTCGGTCTTGAGGAGGATGGGGTTGTCGTCGGTCTTGAGCGAGCGCAGCTTGGCCACCCACTTGGCCGGCTCCCAGAACGCCACCCGGGTGTCGTTCAATCCCGTGGTCACGAGCATGGTCGGGTAGGACTGCGCCGAGACGTTGTCGTAGGGCGAGTACGACAGCATGTAGCGGTAGTACGTCTCGTCCTTGGGGTTGCCCCACTCTTCGAACTCGCCCACGGTGAGCGGGATCGTTTCGTCGAGCATCGTGGTGACGACGTCGACGAAGGGCACCAGGGCCAGGACGCCGCGGAAGAGCTCGGGTCGCTCGTTCACCACTGCACCCATCAACAGGCCACCCGCGCTTCCTCCCATCGCCACCAACCGGTCGGGCGACGTCAGGCCGGTACCCGGCGCCACGAGGTCGTCTGCGCAGGCGATGAAGTCGCCGAACGTGTTGCGCTTGGCGAGGAACTTGCCGTCGTCGTACCAGCGCCGGCCCATCTCGCCCCCGCCACGGATGTGGGCGACGACCCAGATCACGCCTCGGTCGAGGAGGCTGAGGCGCATGTGCGAGAAGTTCGGGTCCATGGTCGCCTCGTACGAGCCGTAGCCGTAGAGGATCGCCGGTGCCGAACCGTCGAGGGGGGTATCGGCTCGCCGGACGAGCGACATCGGTACGCGCGTGCCGTCGGACGCTTCGGCCCATCGCCGCTCGGTGCGGTATTCGGTGGCGTCGTAGCCACCCAGCACTGGGATCTGCTTCACCAACGTCCGTTGGCCGGTGGCCAAGTCCTCGTCGTAGGTGGTCGCCGGCGTGATCATCGACTCGTACTCGAAGCGCAGCACGCTGTGGTCGTACTCGGGGTTGGGGCCGAGTTCGGTCGATGACACCTCTTCGGGAACTTGCAGGGGACGGAGGTCGCCGCTGGCCACGTCGAGCACTTGGAGGCGGGGGACGGCGTCGGCGTGTTCGGCCAGCACGAGCCAGTCCCGGAACACCTCGACCCCGTGGAGGCGAGCGTCGTCCCGGTGGCCGACGACCTCGATCCAGTTGGCTCGCGACGGCTCGGTGACGGGCGCCGACATCAGCTTGAAGTTGACCGCTCCGTCGGCGTTGGTGGTGATGAGGAAGCGGTCGCCTTGGTGATCGACGCTGTAGTCGAGGCCTTCCGTGCGCGGCTCGATCACGACGAAGGCGCCCTCGGGGTCGTCGGCGGGAAGACAGCGGTATTCGGTCGTCAGCGCGCTCCCGGACCCGATGAGGATGTATGCGCCGCTCTTCGTCCGTTCGACGCCGACGCGGAACTTCTCGTCGGTCTCCTCGTACACGAGCGCGGCCCGCTCGACGGGCTCCCCGAGTCGGTGGCGCCACACCTGATGGGGCCGGAGGGCGGCGTCGCGGGCCGTGTAGAACACCGTCCGGTTGTCGCTGGCCCATGCGACGTTTCCAGTCACGTCGGGGATCACGTCGTCGAGGTCGCGTCGACGGTCGAGGTCGCGGAAGCGCAGGTCTGTGTTGTCGCTGCCATCGAAGTTGACCCCGTACGCGAGCAGACTGTGATCGGGGCTCGGATCGAAGGCCCGAAGATCGAAGTAGTCCTCGCCGGCGGCGAGTTCGTTCTCGTCGAGCAGCACGGTTTCGGGCGCGTCGACTGCTCCTACCCGCCGTCCGTGGATGGCGTACTCGAGACCCTCCACCATCCGGGTCGAGTACCAGAACCCGCCGTGAAAGACCGGCGGCGACTCGTCTGTCTCCTGCACCCGGGCCTTCATCTCGGCGAACAGCGACTCCTGGAGCGAGTCGAGGTGGGCCGTCATCGCCTCGGCGTAGGCGTTCTCGGCCTCGAGGTGGGCGATCGTCTCGGGGTCGGCGCGGTCGCGGAGCCAGTACCAGTCGTCGCTGCGATCATGACCGTGGGCGCTGAGGGTGCGCGGTCGTCGGGACGGCGTGGGGGGCGTCGGGCTCACGCTGGCAGGGTAGTTTTCGACGCCCACCCCGCTGGAGGAACTGCTGATGGCCATCTACGCACTGGGCGACCGAGTGCCCACCATCGACGAGTCGGCCTACGTGCATCCCGACGCCAGCGTCATCGGCATGGTCGAGATCGGCCCCGAGGCGACGGTTTGGGCCGGTGCCGTCCTGCGGGGCGACTATGGCCGCATCGTCGTGGGCGCGCGGACGTCGGTTCAGGACGGCACGGTGGTCCACGCCACGCACGAACTCGACACGGTGATCGGATCCGACTGCGTCGTCGGCCACAACGCACATCTCGAAGGTTGCGTCATCGAGTCCAACTCGCTCGTGGGGTCGGGTTCCATCGTGTTGCACCGCTGCCGGGTGGGTCCCAACTCGCTCGTCGGCGCCAATGCCGTTGTCACCAACAACACAGTGGTGCCGCCGGGGGCGATGGCGCTCGGCATCCCGGCCACGATCAAGGAGAACGCGGTCCGAGAGGGCTCGTTCGCCCCGGCCGTCGCCCTCTACGTGGCCAACGGGAAGCGCTACCGCAACGAGTTGCGCCGGATCGACTGAACCTCAGACTCGGACCATGTCGGCCAGCGGTTCGAGGTAGCCGACGGCGCCGGTAGTGGCCCGCCGGCGAGCCCAGGTGGCCACCTCGGCGTCTTCGGTGAGGTAGACGATCTGGGCCGCCCCCGCCATGCGGTCGATCATGTCGAGCACCGCCCACTTGACCTCTGAGCGCAGGTTGACGAAGCACTCGTCGAGGAGCAGCGGAAGGCTGTCGGCGCCCTCGCCGCAGTGACGAAGTTTGGCCAGCCGTTCCTGCAGGAATCGCTCCAGTTCGGCGGCCTTGTTGGCGCCGGCGCCGACTTGTTCGCCGTAGCGCTCCTCGAGGATGGCGACCCGGCGCTCGACGGCAGCCTTGCGGTCGGCGATGCGGGCGACGTCCGGGACGAGTCGGTTGGCGGTATGGAACGCGGTGGAGGTGAGGTCGCGGCGCGCCTGCAAGGCGTCGGGATCGGGCTCGCGGTGTCGGCTTCGGTGAACGAGTACCCGAACTCGGCCCGGTGTTCGCTCTTGGCCAACTCCTCGAGGTGCTCGATCTCCCGACCGATGTCCTCGGCCGAGCGACCCTTGGTCCGGGCCCGGACTCGGACCTCGGCCGCGGTCGCCCGTAGCTCGAAGGCTGTCAGGCGTCCGGCGAGTTCACCCTCGCCGTGGCCGAGCCGGACGAGGAGATCGTCGACGACCCCGCGGGCCTCGATTTCCTCGTGCTCGGCGGCTTCGACGGTCTCTTGGAGGCGGGCGACACGGGCCACCTCGCACAACTGGCGCACGAGGTCGGCGGCGAGCGTCGGGTGTTCGACGCCGAAGGGACGACACACGGCCAGGAGCGCCTCGCGAGCCCGCTCCACGTGGGGCTCGACCTCCTCGCTGAGTCGGCGTCGGGCTTGTTCGATGTCGTCGCCGAGGCCGTCGAGCGCGTCGACCGACGCGGCGTAGGCGCGGACCTCGTCTTCGAGCGTCGCCGCCTCGAAGGGCGACATCTCGCCGGCGAGCAGGCGCCAATCGGCCATGGCCCGCCGGTGCTCGTCGGCCGCTCGCTCGAGCGAGCTGCGCAGCGAAGGGTCCGACAGCGCCTCCATGCGCCGCAGATGGAACGACAGGTACGACGGGACTCCCGCCCGGATGAGCGCGTCGGTCTCCCAGCCCTGCGCCTCGGCCAGTTGATGACGGGGCGCGAACACCGACCAATAGGCGGCGGCGGCGCTCCCGGCCAAGGCCAACGGCGCCACGAACGGCATCAGTGGGAGGGCCATCGCCCCGAGGGCGGCGGCGCCGCCGGCGGCGACCGCTCCCATCCGCCGCTTCTCCAGCACTTCGGTGGCCAGCTCGACCGCGGCGTGGGCCGACTCGATCTCTTGCACCAATGCCGGGGTGGTGCCGTCGGCTTCGGCCACCAATCCCCCGAGGCGAATCGACTCGGCTTCAAGGCGGGTGGCGGCCGAGATGGCCCGTTCGGCCACCTGCCACAGACCGGCCTGGTCGGCTCGAGCCAGCCTCGCGATGTCGGGATGCGACGGGCTCTCGAGATGCGAAGCCATCATCCCGGCCAGGCGGGCCGAGAGCGTGGCCCGCTGGGCCTCGGCAGCGGCGAGGTCGTCGACGAGTTGATCGAGATCGATCGGGGCCTGGTCTGGCACCTGGAGCGCACCGGCCATCGTGTGGCGATCGAGCCGGACGCGGTCGAGGCCGAAGGCGCCGAGAGCGTCCGAGCGATGACGCAGCGCCTCGCGCCACCGCCCGGCCACGGGGCGCAGCAGGGCCAAGTGGCTGGCGAGGACTCGGTCGGCCTCGGCCTCCTCGGGGCCGGCGGTCACCGCGGCCTGCTCGGCTCGAAGCGCCTCGAGTTCTTGGAGCATCCGCGCATAGCGACGTCGGGGCCGGCCGGTGTCGATCTGGCGGATTTCGTCGTCGATGGCCTTGAGTTCGAGGCGGAACCCTTCGGCTGCGTCGCGGGCGATCTGCGCCGCCGCCAGTTGATCGCTCAGCGATGCCAGCGACGCTCGCGCTTCGGCCAGCTCGCGGGGCTCGCCGGCGCCTTGGTGCAGGATCCCGAGTTGGCGGCCGTCGACGTACATCAGCGCGAAGAGCTCGTGCACGGAGAGCCGGAGGGTCTGGCTCGGGGCGATGGCGGGAGTCCCATCGTCGTGGAACACGTGGAACGTGCCTTCGGCGGTCTGGTCCACGGTCACCCGCTGGCCGTCGGGCCCGACGAGCGCCAACTCACTCGACACCGTCGCCTCGCTCGCGAGCGTCCCGAGGACGACCTCGACGACGCCTTGGCGATCGGAGGTGGACAAGCCGGAGATGACAGTCAGCCGCTCGTGGAATCGCAAGCGCTGCCCCTCACCCGAGACGCGAAGCGCCAGTTGTTGCAACCGCATGACCGAGATCTCCTCCTCGTTCGGAGGATCGGCACGCGGCAGGGGACGCTGTAGTAGGGCGTTCAGCCTGTCTTCCAGCGAATAGTTCGGGACTCGAACCTTGACCCGCCGGTCAAGTAAGATGTCCGCCATGCCCGACGCTGCTTCTGTCCTACCTGCACCCGCGCCGGGCGACCGGCGACCGGGTTGGCGCCTCCTTCTCCACACGGTCCGGCCGCACCGGAATTCGGTGATTTTCGGTGTGGCCGCCGGGTTCATCTGGACCGCAGCAAAGATCTCGGTGCCCAAGCTCACCCAGCAGGGCATCGACCACGGGATCATCAACGACGAGCCGGGGGCGCTCGTGAAGTGGGCCGTCGCCATCTTGTGCGTCGGGTTCGTGTCGGCCACGGCGATGGGCTTCCGCCGGTACCAGGCCTTCGGCACGGCGTGGAAGGCCGAGACAGAGCTTCGCCAGCGCCTCTTCGCCCACCTGCAACGGCTCCACTTCGCTTTCCATGACCATGCGCAGACCGGCCAGTTGATGGCCCGATCGGCCACGGACATCCAGGCCGTCAACCAGTTTCTGGTCATGATCCCGATCACGATCTCCAACGTGATCACCATGGTGGCCGTCACCACGATCTTGCTTTTGATGAATTGGCAGCTGGCCGTCGCCGCCCTCATCGCGCTGCCGCTCATCAACGTGTTCGCCAAGCAGTTCTCGAGCCGGGTCCACCCCGCTTCGATGGAGTTGCAGGCCGAGCTCGCCGATCTCGCCACCGTCGTCGAAGAGACGATCACCGGCATTCGGGTCGTCAAGGGATTCGGTGCCGAGTCGATCCAGTACGAGCGCCTCGTCGACCAGAGCAACCGGGTCTTCGACCGCTCGATCAACTTGGCCAAGATCCGGGCCGTCTTCAACCCCTTCCTCGACTTCCTGCCCGCCGTGGGCCTCGTCGCCGTGCTCTGGTACGGCGGTCGCCAGGTGTTGGCCGGCAACTTGACCCTTGGCGAACTGGTCGCCTTCAACGTCTACGTCTTCATGCTGATCCCGCCGCTACGCATGACCGGCATGCTCATCGCCCAAGCCCAGCGGGCCGTCGCCGCCGCCGAGCGCATCGACCAGATCCTGCGTACCGCCCCCGAGATCGTCGACCGGCCCCACGCCATCGACCTGCCCCCGGGAGGCGGCGACCTGCGCTTCGAGGGCGTCACCTTCGGCTACGTCGCCGGCGCCAATCCGGTTCTGCGCAACCTCGACCTCCACGTGGCCCCGGGCGAATCGGTCGCCATCGTCGGCGCCACGGGTTCGGGCAAGACGACCGTGGCCCGTCTCATCCCCCGCTTCTACGATGTCGAGAGCGGCACGGTCACCATCGACGGCGTCGACGTGCGCGACCTCAAGGTCCCCAACCTCCGCCAGAGCGTCGGCATCGTGTTCGAAGACACGTTCCTCTTCAGCGACTCGATCCGGAGCAACATCGCCTTCGCCGACCCGACGGCCAGCCAGGAGGCGGTCGAGCGGGCGGCGTTCCTCTCTGGGGCCCACGAGTTCATCTCTGCGCTGCCCGAGGGCTACGACACCCTGATCGGCGAGCGCGGCTTCTCGCTCTCCGGTGGCCAGCGCCAGCGGATCGCACTCGCTCGAGCGATCCTGGCCGACCCCCGAGTGCTCATCCTCGACGACGCCACCTCCTCGGTCGATCCGACCAAGGAGCACGAGATCCGCGAGGCGCTCTCCGAGGTCATGCGCAACCGCACGACCATCGTGATCGCCCACCGACCGGCGACGATCGCTCTGGCCGACCGAGTCGTGCTCCTCGACGACGGTCACGTCGTGGCCGAGGGCACACACGACAACCTGCTTGAAACCAGCGAGGCATACCGCCAGGTGCTGGCCCGACAACTCGCCGACGAGGCTGACCTCGAGGCGACTCCGACAGAAGTGAGAGCCTGATGCGCGGTGGTGGAGGCGGCGGCAACTGGGCGCGTCGATGGCCATGGAGGACGACGAGAAGCTCGATGCCAAGCAGGCGCGGCAGGTCGTCCGCCGGGCGATCCGCATGCTTCGTCCCTATCGACGCCAGGTGCTGCTCTCGGCCCTGGTGATGATCCTGTTCACGTTCTCCTCGCTGGCCGGGCCGCTGCTCGTCCGGTACGGGATCGACCAGGGTCTGCGCGGTGGCAACCACACGAAGCTCGACCGGGCCGTGATCGCCTACGCGCTCATTGCCATCGCCGCCCTCGGCCTGTCCCGGGCCCAGATCCTCCTCGTGACCAGGGTCGGCGAGCAGTTCTTGCGGGACATGCGCCGCCGGGTGTTCCGCCACCTTCTCGGCCAGTCGATGTCGTTCTACGACAAGGAACAGACCGGCAAGCTCGTCGCCCGCATGACCTCCGACATCGACTCGCTCACCGAGCTCGTGCAGTCCGGCCTGGTCATGTTCGTGACCAACGCACTGCTCCTCGTCGGGACGATCGTCATCCTCGTCGCCCTGTCGCCGGTGCTCGCTGGCATGTGCCTGTTGGCTCTCCCCATGGTGATCGTGGCCTCCATCAAGTTCCGCCGCGACTCCAACAAGGCCTACCTCGACGTCCGCGACCGTATCGGTCAGACGCTCTCGACCCTTCAGGAGAGCATCGCCGGCGTGCGCGTCATCCAGGCCTTCGGCCAGGAGACCAACACCATCCGCAGCTTCGGGGCCCACAACACCGCCCAGCTCGACGCCAACATGAACGCGACGCGCATCTCGGCCCGCTACTTCCCGGTCATCGAGATGGCCGGCATCGCCACGACGGCCGGGGTCGTCGGCATCGGCGGCATCTTCGTGCACCGCGGCATGGTCACCATCGGCACCATCGGCGCCTTCGTGCTGTTGATGAGCAACCTGTTCGAGCCGGTCCAGCAGCTGTCCCAGCTCTTCAACGTCCTCCAGTCGGCCGCCGCTGCTCTGTCGAAGCTGTTCGGTGTCCTCGACACCAAGGCGGAGTTGTTCGAGCGCCCAGGCGCCGTCGACCTGCCGCCGGCAGGCGACTTCGAGGTGAAGGAGCTCGGCTTCTCCTACACGACAGCCCGGGCCAAGGTGCTCGACGACGTGTCGCTCTCGATCGCCCATGGCGAGCGGGTAGCGCTTGTCGGCCCCACGGGTGCAGGCAAGTCGACTCTGGCCAAACTGATGGCCCGCCTCTACGACCCCACCGAGGGCGCCGTGTCCTACGGGGGTGTCGATCTGCGTGACGCCACGTTCGCCTCCCTCCGGGAGCGGATCTGCGTGGTGCCTCAGGAAGGCTTCCTCTTCTACGGCACGATCATGGACAACGTCCGCATCGGACGAGAGGGCACGTCAGACGACGAGGTCGTCGCGGCGCTGAAGCGCATCGGCATCTACGAACACTTCGCCGCCCTGCCCGATGGGCTCCAGACCGAGGTGCAAGAGCGGGGTTCTCGTCTGTCCGCCGGCGAGCGCCAATTGGTGTCGCTGGCCCGGGCGGCGCTGGCCAACCCGGCTGTGCTCGTGCTCGACGAAGCGACGTCCAACCTCGACCCCGGCACCGAGTCGACGGTCGAACACGCCCTCAACGCCCTCATGGAGGGCCGGACGGTCATCGTGATCGCCCATCGTCTCTCGACGGCCGAGCGGGCCGACCGGGTCGCCGTGGTCGACTCCGGAGGCATCCTCGAGCTCGGACCCCACGCCGAACTTGTGGCCCTCGGCGGCCGCTACTCGGCCCTCTTCGCCAGCTGGTCCGGGGGCCTGGCCGCCGCAGGCTGAAAATCCGACCGCCGGTTTGGTTTACGAGCCGGTGGTTTCGGCGGCAGGTTCCTCGATGCCGAGGGCCTCGACGGCCAACTCGGTCTCGATCTCGTCGAGCAACCCGACGATCTCCTGGCCGTCGAAGAGCGAACGCTCACGGGTGAGGCCGAGCCACTTTTCGACCTCGCTGATCACCGGATAGGCCCGCAGCGTCGCATAGAGGTCGAGGAGCCGGTCCTGGACCTGTTGGGCTGATTGCAGCGGCTTGTCGGCGGTCTCCGCCCTCCACTGCTCGATCTGGTCTTTGGCCTCGTGACCCTTGGTCTCCATGACAACTCCTTGCTTCCCACCGGGTGTGTACCCACAAACGTCGGCCGGTCGGCCAATCATCCCAAGTTCTCCGAGACAAATGGCACCATCGGACTACGGGGTGGGTACCCGGGATGGTATCGGGCCGAGGGATTGTTACTATCGACGTAGGAGAAATCCCCCTCTGTCTCCCAGGAGTTGATTCGCTGTGACCACCCTCGAAGGCGGCCTCGACCTCGGTCGGTACAAGCTCGGTTGGGCCGACACCGTCGATTACGTCTTCAAGCCCAAGAAAGGCCTCTCCGAAGAGGTCGTCAAGGAGATCTCCTGGGTCAAGGGCGAGCCCCAGTGGATGACCGACTTCCGCCTGCGGGCCTTCCGGCACTTCAACCGCAAGCCGATGGCTCCGTGGTTCGCGGTCAACATGCCCGACATCGACTTCCAAGACATCTACTACTACCTGAAGCCCACCGATCATCAGGTGAGCGAATGGGACGAACTGCCCGAGCAGCTCAGGCGCACCTACGAGAAGCTCGGCATCCCCGAGGCCGAACAGCAAGTACTTCGCCGGGGTCACGCGCCAGTACGACTCCGAGGTCGTGTACCACAAGAACCGCGAAGACCTCGAAGCGCAGGGCATCCTCTTCACCGACATGGACACGGCGGTGCGCGAGCACCCCGAGATCGTCAAGCGCTACTTCGGCACCGTCATTCCGTCGGCCGACAACAAGTTCGCCGCCCTCAACTCGGCCGTGTGGTCGGGAGGCTCGTTCATCTACGTGCCGCCTGGCGTCGAGGTCGAGATGCCCCTCCAGGCCTACTTCCGGATCAACTCCGAGAACGCCGGCCAGTTCGAGCGCACGCTGATCATCGCCGACGAGGGCGCCAAGGTGCACTACGTCGAGGGCTGCTCGGCGCCCGTGTACACCAGTCGACTCGCTGCACTCGGCCGTGGTCGAACTCGTGGCCAAGCCCTCGGCCCGCATCACCTACACGACGATCCAGAACTGGTCGCCCAACGTCTACAACCTCGTCACCAAGCGGGCTCGCGCCGAAGAGGCCGCCCATGTCGAGTGGATCGACGGCAACATCGGCAGCCGCCTCACGATGAAGTACCCGTCGGTCGTCCTGGCCGGCCGGCGAGCATCGGGTGAGGTGCTCTCGGTCGCCTACGCCGGCCCCGGCCAGCACCAGGATGCCGGCGCCAAGATGATCCACGCCGCCCCCGAGACCACGTCGACCATCGTGTCGAAGTCGATCTCCAAGGACGGTGGGCGTACGAGCTACCGCGGCCTGGTCAAGATCGACCCGGGTGCGTACGGCTCCAAGGCGTTCGTTCGTTGCGACGCCCTCCTCCTCGACGACATCTCCCGGTCCGACACCTACCCCGCCAGGAGATCCACGAGAAGGACGCGCAGATCGGCCACGAGGCCAGCGTGTCGAAGGTCTCCGAAGACCAGCTCTTCTACCTCATGAGCCGTGGGCTCTCCGAGGAGCAGGCCATGGGCATGATCGTCAACGGGTTCATCGAGCCCGTGACGCGCACACTTCCGATGGAATATGCGGTGGAGTGGAGCCGCTTGATCGAAATGCAGATGGAAGGGTCGGTGGGCTGATGGCAAACCCCGCACTCAACGAGAAGACCTTCGCTCCGGAGAAGTTCCGGCGCGTCGATCCGGGTGCCGTCGACCGACTCGACTTCACCCGCACCGCCGGGGTCACCGAGCCAGCCGAGGCGCACGGCGGCGACGAGGCGTGGCGCACCCGCATGACCCTCGACGGGGTCGTGCTGCGTTCGCTCATCCTCTTCCCGATCCTGTTGGCCACCGGCTGGTTCGGATGGCAGTCGGTCAAGACCGTCGACGGCGTCGTCACCTCGTTCCCCGGCTGGTTGCTGCCCGTGCTCCTCGTCGGCTTCGGCGTGGCCATGCTCACGATCTTCAAGCCCCGGCTGTCGCCCTTCACCGCCCCGGCCTACGCCGCCATCGAGGGCCTTGTGCTCGGCGCCATCTCGGCGCTCTACGAGGCCCGCTACGAGGGCATCGTCTTGCAGGCCGTGATGCTGACCGGCGCCGTGTTCGCCATCATGCTCGGGCTGTACTCCAAGCGGATCATCAAGGTCGACGACCGACTCCGCCGCGGCATCGTGGCCGCCACCGGCGCCGTGATGGTCGTCTACGTCATCTCGTTCGTGATGCGCCTCTTCGGCGCCCAGATCCCCTTCATTCACGACGCCAGCCCCATCGGCATCCTGTTCAGCCTCGTCGTGGTCGGCATCGCGTCGGCCAACCTGCTGCTCGACTTCGACCTGATCGAAAAGGGCGTGGCCAACGGCGCTCCCAAGTGGATGGAGTGGTACGCCGCCTTCGGGTTGCTCGTCACCCTGGTCTGGCTCTATCTCGAGTTGCTGCGCCTGCTGTCCAAGCTCCGTAGCCGCTGATCCCATTCGCCCCCGCCGCCTCGGAGTCTGCGCCCATGCCCATGCGGGAGCACTGCAAGCACTTCCAGAGTCGCACCTACGCCTCGGGTGAGGTCGCTCGCTTCTGCGTGCTCGACCTCGCCCCCGAGGCTCCGTGGCGCTGCCCCGAGGACTGCCCGCGCTACGAGCGGCGGATGGCCGACATCGGGTGGGACATCAGCGGATTGATCCGGCCACCGACCCCGCCTGAGCCTGACACCGTCGACCTCGACGGGTCAGCGGCGGCGTTGCTCGATGAGGCCGAGGACATCCTCAACGTGGCTGGGCCCGAGATCGTGCGCGAGGTCGAGAAGCAGCGCCTTCGGGACCAGAAGAGCGGCGGCGTCTTCGAGCGGCTCAAGTCGCGGCTTCGGCGCCGATGAGCGCCGTTCGCTATCGGGTGGTCGACGTCTTCTCCGACCGCCCGTTGGCCGGCAACGCCCTCGCCGTCGTTCTCGACCCGGTCGCCGAGGAGCTGATGATCGAAATCGCCCGCGAGGTCAACCTCAGCGAGACGACCTTCGTCACGCCCACCGGCCCCGCCAGCTACGACGTGCGCATCTTCACGCCCGTGGGCGAGTTGCCCTTTGCTGGGCACCCGTCACTCGGATCGGCCTGGTCGCTCGGCCCCGGTACATGGACGCAGCGTTCGCCCGGAGCCACCGTCGACATCGAGACCGACGATGCCGGCGCGGTGATGGGCCAGCCCGATCCCGTGTTCACCGAGGTCGATCCCGAGGCGGTTGCTGCCGCGCTCGGGTTGCGGCCCGGTGAGGCGCCGTCGGCCACGGTGGCCGAGGTCGGGGGCACCCGCCACCTGCTCGTCGCCACCGAGGCCGCCATCAGTCGCCTCGCGCCCGACCAAGCCGCGCTCGCCCGGGCGGCCAAAGCGGTGCGGGCCACCGGTGTCGGCGTGGTAGGACCCGGGGCCGATGGGTCGCTCCACGCCCGACTCTGGGTGGCCGGTTCGCCCGTTCCCGAGGATCCGGGCACCGGATCGGCGGCCGGTGCGTTCGCCCTGCTGGGACGCGCTCGCTGGGGCGGGGAGGTCGACGTCGTCATCCACCAGGGCATTGAAATGGGTCGACCGTGCCGTATCGAAGTGCACGCCGAGGCCGGGAACATCCGGGTCGGCGGGCGGGTTTCCGCCTTCGCCGAGGGCCACCTCACGTTGTAGGTGCCCACGTCCGGGCCGTAGGATCAACCGCCGGGGAGGCGCTCGTCGCTTCCCCGTTTCGCGCAAGGAAGAGCAAACCCCTGTCCAGCTTCACCGTCGAACGAGCAACGCAACTCCCCGGACCCGAATGGCTCCGGCGCCGACGCGCCGACGCCGCCGAGCGATTCGTCGGGGCGGCGCTGCCCACGACCGACGACGAGATCTGGCGCTACACGCCAATCGCCAAACTCGACCTCGACCGCTTCGAGGCCGCCGCCCGTCCCGCATCGGACGCAGCCGTGCCGACCTCGGTATTCGTCGATGCCGTGACCGCCCGCAGCGGACTCGTCGTGATCGTCGACGGCGTGTTGGTCTCGGTCGGGCTCTCGCCCGAGGCCGAGGCTCGGGGCGTGACGGTGACGGCGGAAGTCGTTGACGATCCGGCCTTGCTCGAGTTGCCCGATCTGGACGCGCTCACCGACCTGCACGACGCGTTCGCCGGCGACGTGGTCGTGGTCACCGTGCCCTCCGGGGTGGCGTTGCGCGAGCCGCTGGTCGTGCTCCAGGTCGCAACGGGCAGGTCGACGGCGTCGTTCCCTCACGTCGTGATCGAGGCCGGCGAACAGAGCGAGGCCACCGTTCTCGACCACTGGACGTCTGCCCCCGACGCGGGCCCGGCGTTCGTGAGTCCGGTAGTCGAGTTGCGTTCGGGGGCTTCGTCCCATCTGCGCTACGTGCAGGTGCAGGACTTCGGCGCGGAGGTGTGGTCGTCGGGCCACGTGCTCGCCGCCCCCCGGCGCGATGCCACCACCAAGGTGTGGGCCGCCGCCCTCGGGGGTGCGTTCGCCCGGCTCTACCTCGACGCGCAACTGGCCGAGAAGGCGTCCACCGCCGATCTGGCCGGGGTCTACTTCGGCGAGGACCATCAGGTGCTCGACTTCCGCTCGCGTCAGGATCATCGGGCCGACCGCTCGGTCAGCAACCTGCTGCTCAAGGGAGCGGTCGAGGACGACGCCCACGCCATCTACACGGGCATGATCCGCGTGCACGAGGGCGCCAAGGCCACCGAGTCGTTCCTGGCCAACCGCAACCTGGTGCTCTCCGATGGCGCCCACGTCGATTCGGTTCCCAACCTCGAGATCGTCAACGAGAACGACATCAAGAGCTGCGGGCACGCCGCCGCCACCGGCCCGGTCGACGAGGAGCACCTTTTCTATCTCGAGAGCCGGGGGGTGCCCACCGACGTTGCACAGCGACTCATCGTGTTCGGCTTCTTCGACGACGTGATCGCCGGGATCCCGGTCGAGGGCGTGCGGGTCCCGCTGCGGGCCGCCATCGCCGCCAAGATCGCCAAGGGGGTCGAGCATGGCTGAGGACTTCCGGGTGTGCGCCCGCGACGACGTCCCCGCGGGCGAGGCCCGTCGATTTGACGTCGATGGACACCGGGTGTGCGTGGTGCGGATCGGCGATGACTTCTACGCCATCGGCGACGAATGCAGCCACGAGGACTACTCACTGGCCGAGGGCGAGATCTTCGAGGACGACCGCACCATCGAGTGCTGGCGTCACGGCAGTGCGTTCTCCCTGACCACGGGTGAGCCGACGACGCTGCCGGCCACCCAGCCGGTGCCGGTCTACGACGTGACGGTGTCCGGCGACGATGTGATCGTGAGCCCCCGCATGGATGGACCGGCCGTATGAGCGAATTGATCGTCAAGGGACTGCGAGCCGGGGTCGCTGGCCGCGAGATCCTCACCGGCGTCGACCTCACCGTGCGGTCAGGCGAGGTCCATGCCGTGATGGGCCCCAACGGGTCGGGCAAGTCGACGCTGTCGCACGTGATCATGGGACGTCCGGGCTATGAGGTGCTGGCCGGCTCGGTCACCCTCGACGGGGTCGAGTTGCTCGACTTGCCGACGTGGCAGCGGGCCCAGGCCGGATTGTTCCTGGCCATGCAGTATCCGACCGAGGTCCCGGGCGTGAGCCTGTTCGAGACCCTCGAAGAGGCTGCCGTGGCGGGCGGCCGCGATCGCGAGGCGGTCGTGGCTCGAGCCCGGGTCGAGGCCGGCCGCATCGGTTTCGACGAGCGATTCCTCCTCCGGGCGCTCAACGTCGACCTGTCGGGCGGCGAGAAGAAGCGCAACGAGACCCTGCAGTTGGCCGTACTCGAGCCGAAGATCGCCATCCTCGACGAGATCGACTCCGGCCTCGACGTCGATGCCCTGCGTGACGTCAGCCGTCGGGTCGAGGCGGCCACGACCGAGAGCGGTCTCGGGGTGCTGGCCATCACGCACTACACCCGCCTGCTCCTCGAATTGAAGCCCGACGTCGTGCACGTCCTGTCGGGCGGCCGGATCGTGAAGACGGGCGGCCCCGAGTTGGCCGACGAACTCGAGTCGACCGGCTACGTGCCCTACGAGACGACCTGACCCCCCGTTCTGCCCAAAGAGGCGGGGGGGTCGGCGGCCTACACTTCCTCCCAACCTTGGGAAGTAGGGGAATCATGAAGCAACTGTCCGGTCTCGATGCCACGTTCCTTTCGATGGAGACGCCGAACCAGTTCGGCCACGTTTCCAGCGTCTCGATCTACGAGCGACCCGACGACCCGGCATTCGACCCGTACGTGGCATGGAAGGAGGCGATCCGCAAGCGCCTCCACCTGCTCGAACCACTGCGGCGCCGCTTGGTCGAGGTGCCGCTCAACATCGACCATCCGTTCTGGGTCGAGGACCCCGAATTCGACCTCGACTACCACGTGCGCCACACGGCGCTGCCTCCCCCCGGGGGCGACCAGCAGATGCAGGCACTCGTCGGGCGTCTCATCGGCCGCCCGCTCGACCGCAAGCGCCCGCTGTGGGAGAGCTATGTGGTCGAGGGTCTGGCCGACGACCGCTTCGCCGTCTTCACCAAGGTCCACCACGCCACCGTCGACGGGGCGTCCGGCGCCGAGTTGCTGACGATGATGCTCGACCAGACGGCAGACGGCGACGTGATCGAGCCGCCGGCCGAGCCGTGGAAGCCCGAGCGGGTGCCCAGCGACGTCGAAGTGCTCAACCGGGCCGCCGCCAGCCTCGTGCGCAAGCCTGGCCGGCTCCTGTTGTTGTCGGCGCGGGCCGCTCGCGAGCTCGGCAAGTCGACCCGCAACCCGGTGCTGGTGGCGGCGGCCAACCAGTGGCGCGACAGCCTCCGAGGTCCGGTCGGCGCCGTGCTCAACATCGGTCGCCAACGCGACGAAGATCGCGACCCGCCGCCCCCGCTGCCCACGTTGCGGGCGCCCCGCACGCCGTGGAACCGGTCGATCACCGCTCACCGCAACTTCTCGATGCAGTCCACGTCGCTCGAAGCGGTCAAGGCCATCAAGAACGCCATGGGCGCCACCGTCAACGACGTCGTGATGGGTGCCTGCACGGGCGGCATCCGCGCCTACCTCGAAGAAAAGGGCGCGCTACCCGACGAGCCGCTCGTGGCCATGGTGCCGGTGTCGATCCGCACGGGCGAAGAGACCGAGAAGTGGACCAACCGGGTGTCCGGCCTCCTCGCCACGCTCCCCACCAACGAGCCCGATCTGGGCGAACGGGTGCGCAAGGTGCACGAGGCGATGGTGGCGGGCAAGGACATGTTCAACGCCATCCCGGCTGACATGCTTACCGACTTCGCCCAGTTCCCGTCGCCGGCGCTGTTCGCCCGAGCCACCCGCATGGCCACTCGGTTCCGTCTCGGCGAGCGGCTCGAACCGCCGATCAACTTGGTGATCTCCAACGTTCCCGGTCCCAGAGAGGCGCTCTATTCCACCGGGGCCAAGCTGTTGCACTACTACCCGGTGTCGACGATCACCGACGGCCAGGGCCTCAACATCACGGTGCAGAGCTACCTCGACACCCTCGACTGGGGACTGGTCGCGTGTCGTGACCTGATCCCCGACCTCGACCACCTCCTCGACCTGATCGTGGCCGAGATGGAGGCCATGGCCAAGATCACCGGCATCGCCGAGCCCGTCCGGCTGGCCAAGTAGGTCGCTGGCGGCCTACGGGCTCGGGACCACCGACGGCGCCGTCGTCGTGGTCGTCGGCGCCGTGGTGGTGGGGGTCGGCGCCGTTGTCGGGGTCGTCGTCGTCGGCGCCCCGGTCGTCGTCGTGCTCGTGGTCGGGGTCGTCGTCGTCGCCGGCGCAGCCGTCGTCGAGGTCGGCGACGGTGCCTCCTCCGAGGCGGGCGGCGCCTTTTCGTCGAAGGGAACTGGCGCCCTCTTGCCGCCGAGGACGTAGACCGGCGTGCCGTTGGGCACATTGTCGAACAGCCACAGCGAGCTGTTCATCGGGATGCGGACGCAGCCGTGGGAGGCCGGGTACCCCGGCACGCTCGGCGACCCGTGCATGGCGATGCCGCCGTTGAAGTACAGCGGGTTGTAGAGCTTGCCGAGGCGACTGACCCGCAGGCCCCGGATGCGACGGTTGACCTTGAACGATCCGCCAGGCGTGACCGCGGTCGCGCATCCGCCGTCGACGCAGTAGCGCTTGTTGTTGCCGGTCGACACCGACAGCACTCGCACGAGGGAGCCGTCCTTGTAGAGCTGGAGCACCTGCTTCTTGAGGTCGATCTCCACCCGGTTGGGTCCACCGGAGGCCAGCATCGGAGCCGGCTCACCCGAGCCAGCGATGGCGGCCAGCAGCCCGGCGTCGGCCTTGCCCGTGCGCTCGTGACCGAAGGCCTTCTGGAAGGCCATCACGGCGTGGACGGTGGCGGCGTCGAACGTTTCGTCGACCTTGCCGGTGTCGAACTTCAGCGCCGCCAGCTTCTCCTCCATGGCCTTGACCTGGGGGCCTGTCGATCCGCGGGTGAGGGCGGTCGAGACCGGGGGTGCCGTCGTCGTCGGCGCCTCGGTGGTCGTCGTCGGAGGCACCGTGGTGGTGGTCGGCGCTGCGGTCGTCGTGGTCGGCCGAGTCGCGGAGGCGAGTCGCGCCGGCGCCGCCGAGCAGGCCGCGCCGAGGAACGCCGCGGCCAAGCCGGCGGTCAAGAGTTGGCGGGGAAGTGGGGCGCGCAACGGGGAACCCTTCATGGATCGTTCGACGCACCAGTATGGAGATAGGTTCCGCTTCCGGCGAATTCTCTGCTTTCAGAGCCGGCTGGTGCCGACGGCTTCCAACACCGAGAGGTGGGCGGCTGCGACCCGGTGGCGGTCGGTGACGGGTTGGAGGCGACGGGCTTCGGCGGCGGCCGCCGCCAGCTGCTGGCGGTCGAGCCCGTCGATGGCGGCGGTGAGATCGTTGCCGTAGGGGATCCCGGCGGCGCCGACGGCTTCGGCCAGGTAGCCCCAGTCCGAGACGAGCGCGGGGACGCCGGCGCCGAACACGTCGCCGACCGTTCCGGTGGTGATCATGTCTCCCTCGCCGAAAGGGAGGATGAGCGCGTCGAGCGATCGGAGCCGGGCGTCGTACTCGGCTCGGCTGACCATGCGATAGGGCTCAGCGGTGATGCGGGGGTCGTCGGGCACCCGGTCGTCGGGGCCGAGCGACCACACGAAGAGCTCGACGTCGCTGCGGGTGGTGGCGGCAAACGCGTCGAGCACGCCCTGCACGTCTTTTTCGACCCGGGGGGCGCCGAGGATGCCGAGGCGAATCGGCCCGTCAGTGTCTCGGGTGACGCCGTCGTCGGCCGCCATGAGGTGCCCGAAGTGGAGATGGGGGATCACGACCCGGACGGCATCGTCGCGGAAGGGATACCGGTCTTCCATCCGACGCCGCCCGTAGTGGCTGTGGTGGATCACGCCATCGGCGGCTTGGGTCCCACGCGGTAGATGGCGTCGAGCCGAGCGATCCTTGTCGTGGGGCACGAGGTTGTGGGCGGTGAGGATGATCCGCACGCCCGAGTGTTGCAATCGGTCGACGGCTCGCCGGTGCCGTTCGAGGTCGGGACCGATGAACCACTCGGGCCAGTGCAGATGGAGGAGGTCCCACTTGGCGAGGTAGGTGTCGTCGTCGAAGAGCCGTGCCGTCGAGACCTGCCGGTCGACGACCCATCCGCCGTCGACCAACGGGTCATAGACGCCGCGGTGGTAGTGGTGGCGGACATCGGTGGTCAGCACCCGCAGCTTCGGAGTCACCGACCAGGTGAAGCGGATGTCGACGGCCGGCTCGAGATCGATCTGATGGACGGTGGGTAGTTCCGACCAGAAGCTGCGGTACTCCTTCAGTCCGGCGACGTCGATGGTCGATTGCTGTGCGGGTCCACCGGAGTGGAAGTGCACTCGGAGCGGACGGTCGGCGGCCTCGGTCAGTTGGAAGGCGACGGCGTCAGGCAGCCGATCCGGGCCGAAGGTCAGTTGCTCATCGACGGTGAGGGTGCGTCCGTCGACCCGGTAGTCGGCGTGTCGTCGACCGGGGAGCGCTGGTCGATCGCCGGCCTCGAACTGCCGGGAGGCGGCGAACCCTTCGTGGGTGATCGAGAGCCGACCCGGCTGATGGACGGCCGCATCGGGGATCCCGCCGACCGTGTAGCGGGAACTCTGAGCGAACACCACCGGCACACCCGTGGGGAGGTCGGCGTCGACCGGCGTCTCGAAGAGGCCCGGATTGCGGGGCGCGGGCAGGTAATCGCTCACCGTGGAGCCGACCATCGGGAGCACGAAGGCGAGGTCGCGGCTGCGGTAGGTCCACGCCCCGGCGGGGCGATCCGATTCGAAACGGATCACCTCATCGCGATCAGGAAATCTTCCGTCGCCTGGGTTCGTCGACGCCGACCGGCGCAGGGCGAGCGCCGTGTCGGCCAGCTTGCCCAGACAATCGAGGGTCATCTGCAGACGGCGAAACGGTCCCCGGTACCCGAACGTCGAGCGGTGTTGGTGGGCGGCGATGACCCCCTCGGGGTTGAACCAGGCGCCGAGGTGATCGAGGGCGCGCTGGGCCCGTCCCAACCAAGGCCCCGGATCGTCGACCAGGCCGTGGCCGGTGGCGAGGCCGGCCATCTCGATGGTGAGACAGACCCCGAGGGCCCCCGTCGAACGTCCCCACCCGAAGGCGGCGCCGTTGGTGGCGCCGATGCGATCGACGAGGTCGAGCGCCTGGGCCGCGCCACGCGTCCACACCGCCCCCAAGCGCTCGGCCATCGGCTCGGTGAATAGGTAGATGTCGGCGCTGTAGATGTCGTAGCGGCCGATGCGGCTGTGGGAGTCGTCGAGGTAGCCACCGGGGTTGGCGTCGAGCAGGCCGATCGTTCGTTCGTGGAGCTCGGAGAGCACCGGCGGGTCGGCGCCGAGGCCCAGCGCTTCGCGGCCGCTCTCGCACCGCAGCAACACGGCGGCGTAGTTGCGGGGGAGTTGGCCCGAGCGCATCGCGTCGAGATGAGACGTCGAGTCGCAGGCCGCCACCAGTTCGTCGCGAACCCTGGGCGGGAACGACTCGAGCAGCCCCGGATGGCGGTGCAGGGTCTCGGCGATCCGATAGGAGAAGAAGGTGTGGGTGGCGGCCCCATCGACGTCGGCCAGTACCCCGGCCAAGGCGTCGGTGGTCGGGCGCCCGCCGATCTCCTCGACGCCGTACGACGCCAGCAGGCCGAGCGTGAAAGCGAGGTCGGCGCGGACGTCGGCGCCAACCAGATGACCGGCGAACACCCGCGGGAGGGCCAGGTCCGGCAGGTGGTGGTCGATGAGGTGATCGAGTTGGCTGACGGCGAACCCGGCCAGTTGCTCGTCCAAGGCCGTCATGCGGTGGCTTGGGCCGTCGCGGCGTCGGACACTACGGGCAACTGCTCGTGATCGGGCTCGTCGTCGAGGGCCCGGAAGACGTGCGGCCGGAAGAATCCCACCAACCCGAGCACGATGAGCAGCCCGAGGGCGCCGGCGATGGTCGTGGCCGGCAGACCGAAGCGGCGGGCGAACAAGCCCTGCAGCAACGCCCCGATCGGAAAGACGATCGAGAGCGTCGCAAAGTAGAGGCTGAGCACCCGGCCGCGGAAGAGGGCGGGCGAGCGAAGCTGCATCACGGCCGAGAGCCCCGAGAGAATGCAGATGTAGGCGCCACCCACGATGGCGATGGCGCCGGCGGCGAACGGCACCGACGGTGCCAGGGCATAGGGCACGAGGCCGAGCGGTGTGACCACGAGCACGACGAGCAGCATCGTCCGGCGTCCGAAGCGGTCGACGAGACTGGGGAAGCCGAGCGAAGCGATGACGGCACCCACGCCCTGGGCGGTGGTGAGGATGCCGGTGGCCGAGGCGAGCGCCTGATCGGTGCCGTCGGTGAGCGTCACGGCAAACGCGGGGATCAGCGCGATGAACGGCGCAGAGAGGGCGGCAGCCACGGCGATGAGTCCCAGCGCAGCTCGCAACGCTGGCTCTCGGCGCACGGTGGTCATGCCGGCCCGAAGGTGAGACACGAGGCGAGCGCCGTCGTGCGGGTGCGGGGGCGGCAGGCGGATGAACAGGAAGGAGGCGATGACGGCGAGGAACGACACCGCGTTGGCGGCGAAGGCGGCCGTGTACGAGCCGGCCACGATCACCAGCCCGGCGAGCGCGGGCCCGACCACCCGGCCGAGGTTCCACTGCGCCGAACTCAAGCTGATGGCCGCGACCATGTCGTCGGCGGGAACGAGATCGGGCAACATCGCCTGCTGGAACGGCATGCGAAGGGCGGCGACGCAGCCGGCGAGGAAGACGAGCCCGGTGATGAGATAAGGGTCGGTCGTGCCCGAGCGCGACCACGACGGCGAGGGTGGCGGCGAGCGATGCCTCGACGGCGGTGGCCACCATGGAGAAACGGCGACGGTCGAGGCGATCAGCGAGCGCGCCGCCGATGGGAGCGAGGAGGCCGTTGGGCAAGAAGCCGGCGACGAACGACGCCGCTGTCCATACCGGGTTGCGGGTCAGTCCGGTGACGAGCGCCCCGACGGCCACCGTCTGCATCCAGGTGCCGATGTTCGACACGAGGCTGCCGGTCCACAAGAGCGCGTAGGCGCGGTGACGGAGGGGCCGGAGAGCGGCGACGGGCACCGCCGAATCCTAGGGAGCAGCGAAGGGCTACTCGTCGACGAGCGAGATGGCCTGCGTCGGGCAGGAGTTGACCGCGCTCTCGACGCTCTTACGCATCGATTCGTCGGGATGCTCCTCGAGCACGTAGAGGTAGCCGTCGTCGCGGACCTCGAAGACCGCCGGGGCCAGGCCCTGGCAGATCCCGTTGCTCTGACACATATCGAAGTCGACGACGACCTTCACGCGAACACCTCCGTTTGGCTCAACGCCGGAGCCTAAGCGAGCCTGGGCTCAGCCCTGGGCGGCCTCGTCGAGCCCCTGGGCCAACGTGTTCCACGAGAGGGTGGCGCACTTGATGCGAACGGGGAACTTCACCACGCCCTGCAGCGCTTCGAGGTCGCCGAGCTTCACCGAGGGATCGGGTGCGACGGCTTCCTCTTCGCCCGTCTCCTTGCCATCGGCGTCGAGGGCCCGCTCGTGGATCGACATCATCGCCTTGAACGCGCGGATGAGCGCTCGGGCCTCGTCGGTGGTCTTGCCCTTGACGGCCGACGACATCATCGACGCCGACGACTGGCTGATCGAGCAGCCCTGACCGGCGATCTTGACATCGGCGACGCGGCCATCGGCGACGTCGAGATACACGACGATCTCGTCGCCGCACAGCGGGTTGAATCCCTCGGTCTTGACCGCGGGAGGTGTCTCGAGTTCGCCCCGGTTCCGAGGCGAGCGGTAGTGGTCGAGGATGATCTCGCGGTAGAGGTCTTCGAGGCCGGGCAAAGCGGTTCTCCTAACCGAAGAAGTCGGCGGCGTCGGTGAGCGCTTCGCTGAGCGCGTCGACGTCGGCCTCATCGTTGTACACGTAGAACGAAGCGCGTGCTGTGGCCCCGACGCCGAGTCGGCGCATCAGGGGCTTGGCGCAGTGGTGGCCGGCCCGCACGCACACGCCGTGCGAGTCGAGGACCTGGCTGATGTCGTGGGGGTGCAGGCCGGCGAAGGCGAAGCTCAACACCCCGCCCCGCATGGCGGGCTCGGCGGGTCCGTGGATCGAGAGACGATCACCGTGGGTCTCGGTGAGGGTGCGCATGGCGTAGCCGGTGATCTCGACCTCGTGGCGTCGAACGGCTTCCATTCCGAGGGCCTGGAGATAGTCGACGGCCACGCCGAGCCCGATGGCCTCTGCGATCGGCGGCGTGCCGGCCTCGAACTTCCACGGCAACTCGTTGGGGGTGAAGCCGTCGAGGCGCACGTCGCGGATCATGTCGCCGCCACCCAGGAACGGGGGCATGGCATCGAGCAGTTCTTCCCGGCCCCACAAGACGCCGATGCCGGTGGGCCCGAGCATCTTGTGGCCGGTGAAGGCGAACAAGTCGGCGCCGAGGGCTTCGACGTCGGTAGGGAGGTGAGGCACGTACTGGGCACCGTCGACCAGGACGATTGCACCGGCGGCGTGGGCGGCGTCGGCGATGCGTCGCACCGGGGTGATCGTGCCCAACACGTTGGACATGGCCGTGATGCCGACGAGTTTCACCCCGTCGACCAGGCGATCGAGATCGGTGAGGTCGAGTTGCCCGTCGTCGCCGAGCGGCAGATAGCGCAACTCGATCCCGAGGCTCTCCTTGAGCATCAGCCACGGGACGAGGTTTGCGTGGTGCTCGATCTCGGTGAGCAGCACAGAATCGCCCGCCTGCAGGTTGGCGCGGCCCCACGAGTTGGACACGAGGTTGATGGCCTCGGTGACGTTCTTGGTGAAGACGATCTCGCGGTCGGACCGTCCGTTGACGAACCGGCGGACCTTTCCCCGACTCGCCTCGTATCGGGCCGTCGCCTCTTCGGCCCAGGCGTAGACGCCGCGATGGACGTTGGCGTGGGTTGTCTCGTAGTAGTCGGTCATCGCCGCCAGGACGGCGGTCGGCTTCTGGCTGCTGGCGGCGCTGTCGAGGAAGACGGCACGGTGCCCGTTGACGACCTGGTCAAGGATTGGAAAGTCCTTCTTGACGGTGTCGACGTCGAAGTCGACAGCGCTGGCGCCGCGGTCGCCGCTCATCGCCAGGCCTCGTAGCCCTCGCGCTCGAGGCGCTCGGCCAACTCGGGCCCGCCCGTGTCGACGACCTTGCCGTCGACGAGGATGTGGACGACGTCGGGTTCAAGCGCCTGGAGGATGCGCTGGTAGTGGGTGATCAGCAACACCCCCATCTCGGGGCGGGCGGCGCGGACCTCGTTGACGCCGCGGGCCACGATGCGGAGGGCGTCGATGTCGAGGCCGGAATCGGTCTCGTCGAGGATGGCGAGGTCGGGTTCGAGCATCGCCATCTGCAGGATCTCGTTGCGCTTCTTCTCGCCGCCGGAGAAGCCTTCGTTGAGATATCGGTCGGCAAAGGCCGGGTCCATCTCGAGGCGCTCCATCCACGCCATCATCGCCATGCGAGTTTCGAGGATGCTCATGTCTTCGAGGCCCTTGCGGGCGCCCATGGCCTGGCGGAGGAACTGGCGCACGGGCACACCCGGCACCTCTTCGGGATATTGAAAGGCGAGGAACAGGCCGGCCTTGCCCCGGACGTCGGTGGGCCACGCGGTGATGTCGTCACCCTTGAAGAGGATGCGCCCCTCGGTGACCGTGTAGTCGGTGTTGCCCAACAGCGCGTTGGCCAGCGTCGACTTGCCGCTCCCGTTGGGACCCATCAGCGCGTGCACAGCGCCGGCCTCGACGGTGAGGTCGACGCCACGGAGGATTTCTTGGTCGTCCACGCTGACGTGGAGGTTCTCGATCTGGAACAACGGGGGGGCCACGGCCCCATGCTATTTCCCCTACGCGGGTAGTGGAAATAGGCGGCGATCTGGAGGAACCGCTCCTCTGCTGCCCTACTGTCGCAGAGGTGGCCGATCCGTGGAACTTCGCCGGGGAAAGCGTCGCGCTCGGAGGACCCGGGTCGTCGGTCACCCTCGTCGAAGGCAGCGCCTTTTGCATCAGCGCCCCCAACGGCGACCTCCGGCCAGGTTCGCCCGACGGGCTGTATTTCCGCGACACCCGCATCCTCAGCGGTCTTCAACTCCGGGTCAACGGACGTCCGCCCGATCACCTTGCCGGCACCACGACCGACCCGTTCAGTGCGGTGTTCATTTCTCGTAGCGGCCCGAACCTCCTCATCCGCCGGCATCGCTACATCGGCCGGGGGATGCGAGAGGACCTCGAGATCCGCAACTTCGGCGACGAGGCCGCGCTACTGCGCCGTCGACTTCAGGGCCGAGGCCGACATGGCCGATCTTTTCGAGGTCAAGGAGGGCACGGCGACGCACGACAGCGGTGGTGATGTCGCCGTCGGCCCCGACGGGGTCGTTCACGCCGTACGACGCAACGGGGTGACGCGGACGGTCAAGCTCTCCCTTCCCGGCGAGGCCGAACCCGGTCGCACCAGCCTCGAGGTGATCATTCCGCCCCACGGCACGTGGACCACGTGCCTGCAGGTGACGCCGATCATCGAGGGGGAGGAGGTGCAGCCTCGCTACGTCTGCGGGCAGCCTGTCGAACGAGCGACGCCCGCCGAACGCTTGGAGAAGTGGCGCCGAGACAGTCCGGTTGTCACGACCGAGCACCAACCGCTCCGTACCGCCGTGGTTCGCAGTGTTGACGACCTCGGTGCCCTCCGCATCTTCGACCCAGACTTCCCCGAGCGGACGGTGGTGGCCGCGGGCGCGCCGTGGTTCATGACGTTGTTCGGACGAGACAGCCTGCTCACGTCGTGGATGGCGTTGCTGGTCGACCCCGATCTCGCGCTCGGTGTTCTCCAGACACTGGCCCGGTTCCAAGGTGACGACGTCGACCCACGCCGCGACGAGGAGCCCGGGCGGATCCTCCACGAGATGCGCTTCGGCGAGGCGGCCAGCCTGAGCCTCGGTGGGGGTCAGGTGTACTACGGCACGGCCGACGCCACCCCGCTGTTCGTGATGCTGCTCGGCGAGCTGCGGCGGTGGGGCGTCGCCCCTGAACTCGTCGACCAACTCCTGCCGCACGCGGACCGAGCCTTGGCGTGGATCGAGGACTACGGCGATTCCGACGGCGACGGCTTCGTCGAGTACCGCCGAGCCAGCGACCGGGGTCTGCTCCACCAGGGCTGGAAGGACTCCCACGACGGTGTTCGCTTCGCCGACGGCGAGTTGGCGCGGCCGCCGGTGGCCCTGTGCGAGGTGCAGGGGTATGTGTACGCCGCCTATTTGGCCCGGGCCCACTTCGCCGACGAACTCGGCGACGAAGCCACCGCCCGGCGCTATCGAACCAAGGCGGCGTCGTTGAAGGTTGCGTTCAACGAGCAGTTCTGGCTGCCCCATCGGGGCTGGTTCGCCATGGCCCTCGACGACCGGAAGCGCCCGGTCGACGCCTTGGCCTCGAACATGGGCCACGCCCTCTGGACCGGCATCGTCGACGAGGACAAGGCCGCACACGTCGCCGCACACCTCGTGGGGCCCGACCTGTACTCGGGCTGGGGTATCAGGACCCTGGCGGCGTCGATGCGCGGGTTCAACCCCATCAGCTATCACAACGGCTCCGTTTGGCCCCACGACAACGCCATCGCCGCCGCCGGCCTCATGCGCTACGGGTTCGTGGACGAAGCCCAACGCGTGATCCTCGACCTGCTCGATGCGTCGACCGGGCAGGGTGGGCGGCTCCCCGAACTGTTCACCGGACTGGACCGCGACGACTTTCCCAACGTGGTGAGCTATCCGACCTCGTGTTCACCCCAGGCCTGGGCGGCGGCGTCGCCGCTGCTCTTCCTCCGGAGCTTGCTTCGTCTCGAACCGTGGGTGCCCCACGGCAAGGTGTGGCTGGCGCCCGTGGTCCCCGCGGCCATCGGCGGCCTGCGCGTCGAGGGCATCCCACTGGCCGGGTCGCGAGTGTCGATCTCGGTTGACGAGGCGGGCGCCGTCGAGGTCGATGGTCTCCCGCCGGGGATCGAGGTGGTGATGAGCGCCCGCCATCCGCTCACCGCCAGCTAGTCGGGCTGGTGGTCGTGGAGGTCTTCTTTCCAGGTGCGAAATCGCTGGTGGACCTCGCCGCTCGGCCCGACGCCCTCGCCGGTTCCAGTGGGATCGAGTCGAAACGTGAACGTTCGATCGAGGTCATGAAGCCACACGGCGAGGTAGGCGGCGTCGGCCTTCGTGGCCGGCCCCGAACGCCAGAGCAGCCACCCACCGATGCGCCGCTTGTAGAGCGCCTCGGGTCCTCCGAAGGAGTCGCCGAGTCCGCGCAGGCTGGCAGGCGCCTCGAGCCACGCCGACGCGGGGATGCTGCGGTCGCGCTGGGGCAGGGGCGGCAGGTCGGCGGTGTGCACCGGCGTGGCGTCGATCGGACGCTGGTCGTAGGGCAGGGCCACAACTCATTCCTACTGGGTGGCGGTCCGCTTCTACGCTTCGGGTCATGAGCGCCACTGACGTCAACGAGGTCACCTGGGATCTGTCGCATCTCCTCGACGGGCGAGACGACGCCGACACTGCGGTGTCCGAACTGCTCGACCAAGCCGCGACGAAAGGCGAGGAGTTGGCAGGTCTGCGAGGCACGGTGGGAGCGCTCGAAGCACCGGCGCTGGCCGAGGTCATGCGCTCGTTCGCCCAGCTACACGAATTGATCGGGAGGGCAGGCGCCTACGCCTCGTTGCGCTTCGCCACCGACACCACCGACGCCACTCGCGGCGCGCTGATGCAAAAGGTGCAAGAGCGGGCCACGGCCATCAACACCAAGCTCATCTTCTTCGACCTCGAGTGGGCCGGGGTGCCCGACGAGCGGGCCGACGCACTGCTGGCCGACGAGGGACTCGCGTTCTGCCGCCACCACCTCGCCAGCGCCCGTCGCTATCGCGATCACCTCCTCACCGAACCCGAGGAGAAGATCCTCACCGAGAAGTCGGTCACCGGTCGCGCCGCTTGGGTCCGCCTCTTCTCCGAGCAGCAGTCGACCATCGAGGTCGTGCTCGACGGCGGCCGCACCGGCACGCTCGAGGAGGGGTTGTCGCGGCTGGCCTCGCCCGACCGAGCGGTGCGCGCCGCGGCCGCGGCGCCGTGACCGACGGCCTCGAGCCCGGGCTGCGCACGCGCGCGTTCATCTTCAACACGCTGCTGGCCGACAAGGCGACCGACGATCGCCTGCGCGGCTACCCCACCTGGATCTCAGCCGCGAACCTCTCCAACGAGGCGCACCGACGAATCGGTGGCCAGCCCTGGTCGAGGCGGTGCGCAAGCGCAACGACATCCCGCAGCGCTGGTACGCGCTCAAGGCCCGACTGCTCGGACTCGACCGCATCGCCGACTACGACCGCATGGCGTCGGTGGCCGACTCCGAGGAGGAGATCGGCTGGGACGAGGCCCGCGAGATCGTGCTCGACGCGTACGCATCGTTCTCCGAGGAGATGGCCTCGACCGCTCGCCGCTTCTTCGACGAGCAGTGGATCGATGCCCCGCCCCGGCCGGGCAAGCGTGGCGGGGCCTTCTGTTCGTACACGGTGCCGTCGGTGCATCCCTACGTCTTCCTCAACTGGACGGGACGGCGTCGTGACGTGCATGACGCTGGCCCACGAGTTGGGGCACGGCCTGCACGCCTTCCTCGCCCGCCAGCAAGGCATCTTCCACCAGTCGACGCCGTTGACGGTGGCCGAGACGGCGTCGGTGTTCGGCGAGACGGTCACCTTCGGCCGGGTGCTCGAGAGCGTCGACGACCCGGCCGACCGGCTCGCCCTGCTGGCCACCAACATCGAAGACGCCATCGCCACGATGTTCCGCCAGACGGCCATGAACCGGTTCGAGGACCTCGTCCACAACGCAGCGACGCTCGTCGGGTGAGTTGTCGATCGATCGCTTCGGCGAGCTGTGGGCCGAGTCCCAGGGCGAGATGCTCGGCGACGCCGTCGAGATCACCGAGGGCTACCGAACGTGGTGGAGCTACATCCCCCATTTCATCGGCACGCCGGGATACGTCTACGCCTACGCCTACGGCCAGTTGCTGGCGTTGTCGGTGTATCGCCAGTACGAGGAGCAGGGCTCGGACTTCGTGCCCCGGTACCTCTCCATGCTGTCCTCCGGCGGCTCGATGGCCCCCGAGGACCTCGGCCGCATCGTCGGCTGCGATCTCGCTGACCCCCACTTCTGGGACGGCGGCCTCGACATCGTCGAGGCCCAACTCGAAGCCGCCGAGACCGCGGCCTACGACGCCGGACGCCTCGACCGCTGACCCGGTCCCCCTTGGCGTTTGGGTGGCCGAAGTGGTCGTTCGAACCCGTTGCGGTGGCCGAAACGGCGGCCGCGTCGACCACCGCAACGGGTTGGGACGACCGCAACGGCCACCGCAACGCGTCTGTTGCCGCCGCCGATCACGCGGCCAAAGGGCGTTGGTGGGCGCGGAGCGCGAGAGCGGACAGCCGTCGAGCGGTGTGGTGGGGGTGGTCGACGCATTCGCTCCAGGAGAAGCGTCCTGGCAGCCAGCCGGTGGCCGCCACGATCGCCGTCTCCCGGCTGGCGTCGTACACAGGTTGGCCGAGGTGGTGTTCGCCGTCGAGTTCGATGAACAGCCCCAGCTCCGGCCAGGCGAGGTCGACCCGGGCGACGAACGCGCCGCGGTGGTCGTAGACCTCGACCTGACGCTGCGGCGGCGGCAGGAAGGGCACCAGTCGGGCGATCTGTACGAAGGCCGTCTCGAGGTAGCTCTCGGTGGGCGGCGCACCGGCCGGCCGAATCATCAGCACCCGCCGGATTCGGCGCGTGCCCTTGATCCGTTGACGGCCGAGGTGAGGTAGTTCGTCGATCAAACCCTCGACCGTCGTGAGCTTCATCCGTAGCGCGGATTCGAGCGCCCGCTCCCACGGGTCGTCGGGCAGCCGATGGGCGAGGTCGACCAGGGTCTGGATCCCGTCGGCGCATCGGAATCCGGCCACTTCCACGATGCGGTCAGGAGCGAGGAGTCGATGTCGCAGCCCGCGGACGTTGGTGGCTGCTGACCGGTCGACAGTGACGTCGGGAACGGCGGCGGCGCCTTCGTCGAGACGGTGGAGGAGCGCCGCCAGCCGCCCGCTCACCACGCCATCGGTGGCCACCGCCGCCCCGAGGGCTCGCTCGAGGTCGGTGGCCGGGCCCGGTCCGGCGCGGTACAGGTCGCGCCCGACCGAATGGATCCGTCCTCCGGCGACGGCGGCTCGCAGCTGCGCCCGGGTCCGTCCGCTCCTCGCTCCTACAAAGAACTCGTCGGCATGCATCGTTGGTGTTGCCCTTCCGGTCGTTCGAACGTGTTGCCGTGGCCGTGGCGGCGGCCGCAGGAGCCACCGCAACGCGAGGGGAGTGGGGGAAGGGCGGGTGTGGGACGAACGGTAGAGCGAGGGTGAGACGGCCCGGCAGGAGGCGGTCAGCCCTGGCGGGCGGCCCGCAGCGAGCGTCCGATGTCGAGCAGGTGATGCTGGCCCTCGTGGACGGCTCGCTCGGCCAGCACCCGCACCGTGCGCTCGGCGCCCGACCCGTCGCTCGAGAGCCCGACGGCGGACCACTCCTCGGTCTCGAGGCCGTCGAGGCGAAGGGAGAGGGTCTCGGCTTCGATGGCGATGGCGTCGGCCACCTTGCCCGGGTCTTCGTCGCGGGAAGCCGGGTCGCCCTCGGCCAACGAGGCGCCATCGAGCACGGGACGGTGTTCGGCGAGGACGCGTTCGATGCGAGCTCGATAGAAGGCGAGGACGTCGCGGACGTGGGCGGCGTACTCGAGCGCCGACCAGACGCCGGGTGCCGGACGCTGGCGCAAGATCTCGCCGCCGTTCTCGCCGGGAAGCAACCGCGTGAGCGGCGCTCGATACTTGCGGGCGAGCTTCCCTGTCGCCTCGACGAGGTCGTCGTCGGAGAGCGACCCGGCGTCGAAGCCGCACTCGTCGCAATGAAACGTCCGCTCGGGAGGGAACATCCCGACACGGTAGGCCCCGCCGCGAGAGGCTGACCTGATGGGATTCGAAGGCGAGAGCAAGGTGGTGGTCGAACAAGTCGACGACACCAACTGGGTGACCCGCGAAGAGCTTCGCTATCGAGGCAACGACCAAGAGTTCGTCGTGCCGTCGGGAACGGCGACCGATTTCGCCTCGGTGCCGCGCGTCTTCGTGTGGTTGCTGCCTCGGTACGGGCGCTACACGAAGGCGGCGATTCTCCATGATCACCTCTGGCGCAACCTGGCCGCCGACGGGTCCATCAGCTGGGTTGACGCCGATGCGCTGTTCCGCCGGGCCATGCGCGACCTCGGTGTGCCCTTCCTCCGCCGTTGGCTGATGTGGGCCGCTGTCCGTTGGGCGGCGTTGCTCAAGCCGGGAGGGCGCTCAGGATGGTGGCGCGAGGCGTGGCGGGTCGTGTTGCTCACGGCTGTGGCGGCGCCGATCGTGGTGCCACCGGCTGCGGCCGTCGTCGTCGCGCTGGCGATGTTCTACGTCGTCGAATGGGTGTTGTACGTGTTCCTCGAGGTGCACAAGCTGGCCCGGCGCCGGCTCGGCCGACCGACCCCGAAAGCCGTCAACCCTCCCGAGGTGGAGTGGAAGGCGCAGTGACGATCGGAGGCCGCCACTCGACGACGAGGTCGGCGATCGAGGGCTCGTTGGCCGGCTTCTCGCCGCCTTCGTGGGGGGTGCCGATGTAGAGGAATCCGATGATGGCGTCGTGCTCGTCGAGTCCGATGGACCGCTTGACATTGGGGTCGGACACCGGGTCGCCCGTGCGCCACATCGAGCCGTACCCCAGCGCCGTCGCCGCAAGGAGAAGGTTTTGCGCCGCGGCGTGGCCGGCACCGACTTGGTCTTCCCACGGGATCTTGTCGTCGTGTTGATGGCGAACGCAGACGATGATGACCAAGGGCGCCCGGTTGAGCTTGGTGCGCTCCTTGGAGAGCCGGGCCGGCTCGGGTTGGGCGCCGGCCCGTCGCACGCGGCGGAGGTAGGCCTCGGCCAACACGCCACCGAAGGCCTCCTTGGGCTCGTCGCGGAGCACGACGAATCGCCACGGTCGCAGTTCACCGTGATCGGGCGCGGCGGCCGCGGCCCGCAGCATCGTGTCGAGCTCGCCGTCGGTGGGAGCGGGCTCGGTCAGGCGGCCGATCGACCGGCGCCGGAAGAGGAGGTTGATCTCCTCGGCGCGGTGTTCACCAGCCACGGTCCACCCACTCTTGGAGGTGTGGTCGCTCGGCGCCGATCGTGGTGTCGTCGCCGTGGCCGGGCATCACGATGGTGGCCGGGTCGAACTTGGAGAAGATGCGTTCGTCGATCGAGGTGATGATCTGGGTGAACGAACTCCCGGGGAACTTGGTCGCTCCCGGCCCGCCGGGGAAGAGCGTGTCGCCCGACAACAGGACGGGCGACCCCTCGATGGCAAAGCACATCGACCCGGGGGTGTGGCCGGGGGTGGCGATGGTACGAAGCCGTAGGCGGCCGACTTCGATGACCGAGTCGTCTTCGAGCACGAAGTCGTAGGACGGCAGCATCTCGGCGTCGGCCGCTGTGACGCCCACCTCGTAGCCGGCGTCGCGCACCGCGGGGACTGCCTGGATGTGATCCCAGTGGCCGTGCGTCTCGAGCACCTTGCGCACGCCGAGGCTCTGGCACAACTCGAGGAGGAGGTCGTGTTCGTTGGCTGCATCGAGGAGCACGGCCTCGCCGGTGGCTTTGCAACGCACGACGAACACGTTGTTCTCGACCGGTCCGACGACGACCTTGTGGATCTCGACGTCAGTGTCCTCGTAGTGCAGGGTTCCCATCCCTCCATCCTCGCAGCGCCGCCGGCGCCCCGCCGCAGAGCGAGACCATTTACACGGGCGCGATGACCTCGAAGCCGAGGCCGGCGGCGGCGGGAATCTGGTGGCGGTCGAACGTGAGATAGCGAACGGGGCGTGGCAGACGATCGGCGGCGGCGAGGTGGACGGCGTCGACGACTCGGAGGGCGAACGAGGCGCCGATCTCGACGGCCCGGCCGAGGCATCGGTCATCGACGGGCACGACGGCGAACGCGTCCCAGTCGTCGCGGAAGGCCGACCACAGTCGAGCTTGTTGCCGTGGCCCGGAGGCGAGGTGATGGAGGGCGACCATGACCTCGGTGCGGGCGAGGGCCGAGGCAACCCATGCGCCGTCGGCTCGCTCCATCGAGTCGATCACGAGTCGTCGGCCCGGCTCGTCGAGGTAGCGCTGGACGAGGGCGGACGTGTCGACGAAGAGCGCGGCCGTCATGCGCCTCGCAGTTCGTCGAGGACCCGGGCGGCGCGGGCGTCGATGGGCAACAGCACGGGCTCGGGTGCGGCGGGGTGGTCGAGGCGGCCGGGTGGCACGACGAGGCCGGCGGCCACGAGGTCGTCGAGCGTGACCCCGTTCTCCGACGGCGTGATCGGTCCGAGCACGGCGACAGGCACCCCATCGGAGGTCACCACCACCCGCTCGCCGGACGCAGCCCGGCGCACGATGGCGGCCACGTTGTTGCGGAGCTCGCGAATGCCCACGCGAGCCAGGTGGACGAGATCGTCGCTTCCCCCCGGGCTTTCCGTCACGAACGGTCGCCCCGGCGCATGTTTCTGCCGGAAAGGTGGGGGGGTTGGAGGGGGCGTAGCACGCGTGTACACGGTAGCACTGGACGTCGTTCGAGTCCCGAAGTACGTTTCCGGCCCATGAACTTCGCCTTTTCTGAAGAGCAGGAAGAGCTGCGCAAGAGCGTTCGCCGCTTCCTCGAATCCAAGAGCCCCGAGACCGCCGTCCGCGAGTTGATGGAGACGACCGAGGGGTACGACACCGCCGTCTGGACCCAGATGGGCCAGGAGCTCGGCCTCCAGGGTCTCGCCATCCCCGAGGAGTACGGGGGCTCGGGCTACACGTACGTCGAGCTCATCATCGTGCTCGAGGAGATGGGCCGCGCCCTGCTGGCCGCGCCCTACTTCGCCACCGTCGCACTGGCGGCCAACGCCCTGTTGACCTCCGACGACGATGCGGCCAAGAAGGATCTGCTCCCCGGCATCGCCGCCGGCGACACCATCGCCACGCTGGCCATCACCGAGGACAACGGCCGTTGGGACCTCGACGCCGTGTCACTGACGGCAAAGAAGTCGGGTGACGGCTACACCCTCGACGGTCACAAGATGTTCGTCATCGACGGCCACAACGCGAACCTGATCCTGGTGGCGGCCAAGACCGACGCCGGCCTCAGCCTTTTCGCCGTCGACGGCGATGCCTCGGGCCTCACCAAGACGCCGCTGTCGACGATGGACCAGACCCGCAAGCAGGCCCGCCTCGAGTTCGCCGGCACGCCCGCCCGTCTGGTCGGCACCGATGGTGGCGCCACCGCCGGACTGCAGAAGACCCTCGACCTCGCCGCCGTGGCGCTGGCCGCCGAGCAGGTCGGTGGCGCGCAGAAGTGCCTCGACATGTCGGTCGAGTACGCCAAGGTCCGCGTGCAGTTCGGTCGTCCGATCGGTTCGTTCCAGGCCATCAAGCACAAGTGCGCAGACATGCTGCTCGAGGTCGAGTCGGCCAAGTCCGCCGCGTACTACGCAGGTTGGGCCGCCGCTGACGACTCCGAGGAGCTCCCGGTCGTGGCCTCGCTGGCCAAGGCCTACTGCTCCGATGCCTACTTCCACGCCTCGGCCGAGAACATCCAGATCCACGGTGGTATCGGCTTCACGTGGGAGCATCCCGCCCACCTCTACTTCAAGCGGGCGAAGTCGTCCGAGCTCCTGCTCGGCGATCCCACCTATCACCGCGAACTGCTCGCTCAGCGCATCGGCCTGTAGTCCAGATCCGTCTTCGGTGAACGCACAGGCCGACACTCCGGCCTGTGCGTTCACGAAACGGCGGATCGTCGTCGCTTCGGCGGCGTATCTCGGCGACGTGGCGCCCTACATTCCGGTCGCCGAGCGACTGGCCGACGCCGGCCACGATGTGACGTTCCTCGCCCCGGAGGGTTTCCGTTCGGTGCTCGAGGGACGTCGCTTCGCGTACGCCGCCTATCCGCTCGACTGCTCGTCGGCCGGGATGCACGCCGACCCGCGGCATGAGCGGCTGATGCGTCACCCCTATGCCAACGTCACCCGGCTCGGTCGCTACTGGATGGGGAAAGCGTTCGCCGATGATCCGGCGAGGGCGACCGAGTGCCTCGAACAGGTGTTGACCGGGGCCGACGTGTTGGTCACGCACCCCACATTCGGGGCGGTGGCCATTCCCGTCGCCCACGGCTACGGCGTGCCCGTGGCCGTCGGTCATCTGTTCCCGATGATGGTGCCCACGGCATCGTGGAGTCCGCCCCTGGGCTCCCGGTCGCCGAACCTCGGCCGCACCGCCAACCGCCTGGCCTGGAAGGCCCTGTTCGCCGGATCCGGACCCGTCTTCCACGACGGAGACGTCAACCGCTTGCGGGCCAGGTACGGTCAACCGCCGCTTCGGGGCAACGCCGGACGGGCGTGGCAGGAGGCTGACCGCACCGTGTTGCTGGTGTCTCGTCACTATTACGGCGATGCCGCTGCGGACTGGCCGGTGACGACGTGGGGCGGGTTCTCCGTCTGGGACGGCGGAGGCGCGGTCCCCGCCGAGGTGACGGAGTTCGTGGACGCCGACCCCGACGATCCGCCGGTGTTGGTCACGCTCGGCACCAGTGCGGCCAGCGGAGCCGGAGACGCAGTTCGCCCGCATCGCCGGCGATATCGCCGCTCTGGGGCTGCGGTCGTTGTCGTTGGTCGGTGATGCCAAGAACCTGGCCTCGCTCGATGACCGTCTCGGGCCGACAACGTGCGCGGCCACCTTCGCACCACTGGTCCCGTTGTTGCCCCGGTGCCGGGTGGCCGTCATCTCCGGCGCCCTGGGCGGACTGGCCGCTGCGCTCCACGCCGGCGTGCCCATGGTGGTCGTCCCCCAGTTGTTCGACCAGGTCTGGCACGGCCGCCGCATCCAGGACCTCGGCCTCGGATTCGGCGTCCGTCGGGCTTCGGATGTCGCCGGTGCCGTCCGGACGATCGTGGCCGACCCGTCCTACGCCGAACGGTCGAAGGCCTTCGCCGCCCGCCTCGCCGACGAGGACGGTGCCGGTGCGTTGGCCGACGCTGCCCTCTCGCTCCTCACGAGGTCGGCGGCCTGACCACGAAGGCGTTCGAAGTCCGGCCCCGCTCGTAGACGACCTCGACCCGTCCCCCGGCGGACCCGGCCGGTGTGGTGGTGTGCTTCTCGACGAGGTCGAACGGCGGGCTGCCGTCGGGCGGCTCCACCCGGTAGCGGTAGCGGTAGAGGCGCCGCCCCTTGATGGTCGTGTTGGTCGGGTCGAGCGCCTCCAGGACGGCCGGCGCGCGGCCGCCGTCGGCGAGCGCAGCCCGGTAGCGATGCTGGCGCTGAGCCGATCGCACGAGCATCACCAACCAGATGGTCAGGCCGATGAGGGCCATGAGTCCGAAGATGCCGGTCAGCAGGCGGTACACCGGCTCCCCGTCGAAGCAGGTAGCGGTGCCCCCTTCGGAGCTCTCACATGACGTGACCCGATAGGGAGTGTCGACGGCGAGCCACCAGTAGGCGCCGTAGGCGGTCATTCCGACGAACGGGGCCACGATCACCAACGGCAGAAATCGGACGGAGTTCGTGGCCCACGTCGGCGGCTGGGACGGATCGACCGATCCCCGTCTCCCGACGCTCGCCACGAGTGACAAGCCGAGGATCGCCACCCCGCCCGCGGCGGTGCCGAGGACGAACAGCGCCGGCAGCACCCGCCAGTGCGAGGCGAGGACTGCGCCGTCGGGGCCGAGGCAGACGAGGGGTGTGTTCCTCACCATCTCGGGCGGTTCGACGACGTGCGGGTAGCGCACCACCACGGCTCCGTCCTGGGCCGAGGCCGGGCAGACGACCGGTGCCACCAAGGTCTGGAGGCCGGGCGACAACACGGTGGCGACAAACATGAACCCGAAGCCCACCACGGCCGCGAGCGTGATCCGTTCGAGGCGGCTGAGCACGCTCATCCGGGAAACATCCGCAGGACGCTGCCGTCGGTCCGGAAGTCGATGCGTCCGGAGTGCCGGACATCGCTGACATAGACGCGGACGACGAGATCGGGTGTGAACGGCAGGTTCTTCTCGACGATCACGTGGCTGACCTTGGCGGTGGCCATCCCGAGTTCGGCCGGGGTGCGCTCGACCAGCGAGGGGATCACGCCCCAGTCGACTTCTGACTCGTGGAACCGGCTGGCGGGGTCGGGGTCGGCGAAGGCGCTTGGCCGGGGCGTGGGATCGTCGGCCGATGGGCCGCGCACGAACACGTTGTCGACGTCGCCGTTGGCGGCGACGGTCGTGACCGAGGCGTAGCCGTCGTAGAGGACGACCGAGTCGAGACTCCGCTCGCCCGGGAGGCGCACTCGGGCGGCGGCGACGACAGCGGCACCGTCGCCGAATCCGACGCTCGGAGCCGCCGGAGCGGTGGCGCCGACGGTTCGTCGTTCAGTGACCCTGCCGGAGCCGTCGTCGCCGCCCGCGACACCCGCGAGTTGATCGGGAGGAGCGACCCCGTTGCGCTGCTCGAATTCGGCGCCCGACAACGGCGTCGCGCCGCATCCCGCCGACGTCGCTGACGCGACGGCGCACGCGACCACCAGCAGCCACCCCCGCACTGTGCCTGGCATACGTCGCGGAACGTAGTCGCTCGTAGGATGGCTGGCCCATGGTTCTCGTCTATGTCCTGCTCGCGCTGGCCATCGCTTTCGCCATCGCCGCCGCTGTCGTCGGGCGCGAAGCTCGCCGGCTCGACGCCGAACCACCCCATCCCGTCTTCGATCCCGACGAGGCGGTCGAGTGGGTGGCCAACCATCTCCCGTTCGAGGTGAGTGCGGTGTTGAGTCATGACGACGTCCGCCGCATTCTCAACTGGAATCTCGAGTACTTCCGGGCCAAGGGCGTCAGCGGCAACGGGTCGACCCCGCATCTCGAAGGACCGATCGTCGTCGGTGGCGCCGAGACCGTCGCGTACGTGCTCGACCAGGCCGACCGGGGCGGGCTCGAGGTGACGCCCGAGCAGGTGCTCGCCGTGCTCGACGCGCAGATGAGCTACCTCGAAGCCATCGGGGCAGTCGGGCCCGAAGCCGGCGAGAACCTGTAACACGGGGTTCACGAAAACCACTGGATTCTCGGAAGCTGCGGGGTAACATCTGCGGCACCAGAGAAAGGAGGTGGTCCGACTGTCAGGTGAAAGTTTCGGGACTCTGGAGGTGGCTGGCCACTAGGTCGGCTTGCTGGACCACCTGGGTTGGATACCCACCAGTACACCGCTCGAGACCGTCCTAGTCGGGAGTTGGTCCCACCCGACGCAACCCGGACGCTTGAGTCTTTCCGGCAACATCGAAGACGAGGCCCCACCTTCACGGGTGGGGCCTCGTCGCGTGCCAACCCGCCGGTAGTGTGTCGGCCGTGAGCAGGCCCGTCCGTTTCGAGCACTACCAGCACCTCGGCGACAAGCGATCCCAGATCGTGCACGACCTCGACAACATCGCCGAGGCGTGCGACCTCGATGACCTTCTGGCTTCCGAGCAGTTCTTGGCCATCTCGCCCGACTCCGTGGCCGAGGCTCGCAACCGCGGCTTCCGGCCCTGCCGCCACTGCATCACGTCGCTTCGCGACTGAGTCGCGGCGGGCGCGCCGATGGCGCGCGGCCCGGGCGGTACGGTGAACGGGGCCATGGAAGAACGCATCGACTCCGACGGGTTGCAGCTCTGGGCGCACACCGGTCGGGCTCGACGGTCGGGTCCGAGCGGACGCCGTCGAGGCCTGGTCCTCGCCCACGGCTTCCCGACCGGCCCCCGTTGGTCGGAGTCCTCCGGTCGCACCTATCCCGAGTTCGCAGACCGGCTGGCTGCTGCCGCCGACTGGACGGTGCTGGCCTTCAACTTTCGCGGGACCGGTCAATCCGAAGGCGACTTCACGATGGCGGGATGGCTCCGAGATCTCGAAGCCGCCATCAGCTACCTCACGGAGACCGAGGGCGTCGAAGGAGTCTGGCTGGCCGGCTTCCGCACCGGTGGCGCCTTGGCCATCTGCGCGGCGGCGGCCGACCCCCGGGTCCGCGGGCTCGCCACTTTCGGCTCGCCAGCCGACTTCGACGACTGGGTGGCTGACGCGAGGCGCTTCGCTCAGACCGCCCGCGACCTGGGTGTGATCAGAACACCCGGCTTCCCCAAGGACCCAGCGTCATGGGCTCAGGAACTCAAGGAGATCCGGGCCATCGCCTGCGTCGCCGACATCAGCCCCCGTCCGTTGATGATCGTGCACGGCTCGATCGACGACGTCGTCCCCCTGTCGGACGCGCGGGCCCTGGCTGACACCGCGGCGACGGCCGAGTTGCGGGTCATCACCGGAGCCGGTCACCGTCTTCGGCACGATCCCCGCGCCGTGGCCGTCCTCCTCGGTTGGATGGACCGCCAAGCCATCTGAAACCCGCCGCTACCAGGCCGAGTCGATCACCGATCGCAGTGCGGCCGCCGCCTGGTCCGGCCGGGCGGCTTCGGTGAGGTAGCGGACGACGACGAACCGGCGGGCGCCGGCTTCGAGCATGTCGGGCAAGGTCTCAGGGGTCACGCCGCCGGTCACGAAGAACGGCCGCCCGCCGCCGGCCGCAGCGTGGCGGAGAAGTCCCAGCCCGGTGCCGGGCCGGCCCGCCTTGGTGGGCGTCTCGTGGACGGGGCCGGTGCTGACGTAGTCAACCGGTTCGCCCCCGGCGGCGTCGAGCTCGTGCGGGGCGTGGGTCGAAAAGCCGACGATGGCGTCGGGTCCGAGCAACCGGCGGGCGAGCGTCGGAGGGGCGTCGTCCTGGCCCACGTGGACGCCGTCGGCCCCGACCTCGAGGGCGAGGTCGGGTCGATCGTTGAGCACGAACGGCACGCCGGCGTTCTCGCACACCTGTTGCACCACGACGGCCCGGGTCATCAGCGGACGAGCGTCGAGCGTCTTGTCTCGAAGTTGGACGATGTCGACTCCGCCGTCGATACAGGCAGCCACGAAGTCGCGGAGGTCGGGCCGATCGGGGGTGCAGAGGTAGAGACGGCGAACCGAGAGATCGCGCCGCGCCTCAGCCACCGGCCACGGCTTTCACGACCTCGAGACGGTCACCCGCCGAGAGCACGGTGTCGCCGACCGCCGAGCGGGGCACGGGCTCGCCGTTGTGTTCGACAACGACCAAGCGCCGGGTGAGGCCGAGTTGGTCGAGCAGGCCGGCCAGGTCCGTGCCGTCCGGAGTCTCGACTTCGTCGCCGTTCACGGTCACGCGCACGTCGGCAAGCTACCCGGGCGCGTCGATGGCGACGACGGCGGTCACGTCGTCGACCGGCGAACGGAGCACGCCGCCGTCGCTTCCGCCGATGGCGGCGGCCAGCCGCCCGTCGGGCGTGATCCAGAACACACTGCTGTCACCGGCGATCGCCAGCGTGTTCGGGCGTGTGGGCACTCTCGGCCCGCCCAGGGCTCGGATCGTCACCGCCGGCCGGAGCCGGATCTCGAGGACGGAAGCAACGTTGCCGGCCACGGGACCGGCAGCGATCACGAGACGATCGCCGGCCTGGCCCAAGACGGCGTTGGCGGCGTCGGTCCGGGGCAGGTCGACGTCGATGGTGTCGTCGGCCGGAGCGAGCGCGTGGACCGTCAACCGAGGGGGACCGGAGTCGGGTTGCACTGCCACCGCCGTCGCCGAGGCAGTGACGAACCGGGCCTGTTCGGCCAGCCGCCGCACCGGGGTGCCGCGGTCTCGGTCCACGAGGTCGATGGCACCACCGCGCACGACCACCAGACCCTCGTTGGTGTCGGCCACGAGCCGCGCACCGACGGAGAGCTCGAGTGCTGCAGAGCGTTCGTCGTCGGGGAGCGTGATGAGTCGGACTCGGCTTCCGGCGACGATCCAGATGCCCGAACCGTCCCGTGCCGCCACGGCTGCATCGCCATCCCACGCCGGCGCAGGCTGATCGGCGTCGAGTGGGTAGGCGGTCACCATGCCGCCGCCGGCGACAATGGTCCAACGACCGACCGCCAGCAGGGAGTCGGGCGCGTATCCGAGGGCGCGGACTGTCGGCGTCCCCGAGTTGAGGTCGAAGGTGACCAGCTCGTTGTCGCTCGTGACGACCGACAGGCGAGTGGTGGGACGCGACCCGGTCAAGTGGTCGAGTCCTGCCGTCAACGCCACCGGCGGACGGTGGCTCCGGTCGAGTCCATATCGGTCGAGCGCAGCGCCGAGATCTCGTTCGACCTCGGCCAGGGGGGTGTCGCCCATCACGCGGCGTTGGGGAGTCAGCTGGAACCTACGGAATCGGAGGGCAGCGATCATTCGGTCCCGCAAGTCGGCGATCCGGTGGTCGAGGACGGGAGTGGCCGCCAATCGCGCTTCGACCGACCCGAGGCGAAGTGCCGCCTCGTCACCGATGGCCCCGAGTGCCGCCTCGCGTTCGAGGCGATCGATGACGGGACGCTGGTCGAGAATGACGAGCATGCGCCCGTCAGCCGCGGCGCGTCCGGCGTCGACGGCCATGGCCTCGGACCAAGCGCGTTCGATGCGCCGCAAGTCGCGAATGGCCAGGGCAAAGTACGCGGCGGCGAGCGCGCAGGCGATGCTGGCCGCCGCCAGTGTTAGCGCCGCGGCCCGGCGCCGTCTCAGTCCGGTGGGCCGAGCCGAAACCGTGCGCGAAGACGCGTCGACGACGGCCTGCCCGGTGTCAGGATCAAGGACGTCGAGATCGGGCCTGACGGGGGGCGAACGGCGGCCGCGAGCCAACGCCTACCCCTTCGCTTCGGCCGTCGCTTTCGCCTTGGCCTTCATCTCGGACTTGAACGCCCGGACCTGCTTGAGGGCTTGTGGCCCGTCGATGTCGGCGACCGAGCGGAAGGAACCGGCCTTGCCATAGTCGCCCGCCGCCTTCTGCCACCCTGCCGGCGCCGCTCCCAACCGCTTGCCCAGGAGTGCGACGAAGATCTTGGCCTTCTGCTCACCGAAGCCGGGCATGGCCTTCATCCGGGCCAAGAGGTCGTCGCCGTCCTTGGCCGTCGCCCACACGTTGTCGGCGCGCCCGTCGTATTCCTCGACGACGTGTCGGCACACCTCTTGCACTCGCTTGGCCATCGATGCAGGAAAGCGATGCAGGGCCGGCGTCTCGGCGAACAGAGCGACGAGGTCGTCGGTCTTCATCGTTGCGATCGCTTCGGCGCCGAGGTCCTCGCCCAACCGCTCTTGGAGGACCAGGGGACCGCGAAACGCCTTCTCCAGCGGGATCTGCTGGTCGAGCACCATCCCGATCAACAGGGCGAGGGGATCGCGTTCAAGGAGGCGGTCGGCAGCCTCGTCGCCGGAGAATGGAAGCTTCAGGCCGGTCATGGGCCGACGATACCGCCGCCTCGCCTCAGGCGACCCGCGGATCGACAGCCTCGGGATCGACCCCGTACGTGGCGATGGCGGCAGCCACCTCCTCGGCCTTGGCTGCGCCTGCCTCGGCGAGTTGGTGGAGGACAGCGACGATGAGATGGGCGGCGTCGACCTCGAAGTGACGGCGGAGACCGGCGCGGGTGTCAGACCGCCCGTACCCGTCGGTCCCGAGGACGGCCAGCGAACCCGGAACCCAGCGGGCGATCTGGTCGGGAACCATCTTCATGAAGTCGGTGACCGCTACCACCGGGCCCTCGCTGGTCGACAGCGCCTCGGACACGAACGGCACTCGGGCGGGATCGGTCGGGTGCAGCCGGTTCCAGCGTTCGGTCGACAGCGCCTCTTCGCGCAGCGACTTGTACGACGTCGCCGACCACACTTCGGCGGCCACGTCGTGGTCGGCGGCGAGAAGGTCGCGGGCTTCGCGGGCCGCTCCGTAGGCCGCGCCCGAGAACAGGATCGTGGCTCGACGCGACGGCCCGTCGGGTGCCTCGGCGAACCGGTACAGCCCGCGGATGATGCCCTCGCCAACTCCGTCGGGCATGGCCGGCATCGGGTAGTTCTCGTTGTAGAGCGTGAGGTAGTAGAAGCGGTCTTCCGGTTCGTCGCCGTACATCCGGGCGATGCCGTCGCGCACGATGTGGGCCACTTCGTAGGCAAAGGCGGGGTCGTAGCAACTGAGGTTGGGGACGGTCGAGGCCAGGACCAGCGAATGGCCGTCCTGGTGTTGGAGCCCTTCGCCGTTCAGCGTCGTGCGGCCGGCGGTCGCCCCGAGCAGGAAGCCCCGCACCCGGGCGTCGCCGGCGGCCCAGATGAGGTCGCCGGTGCGCTGGAACCCGAACATCGAATAGAAGATGTAGAACGGCACCATGGGCGTGGCGAAGGTCGCGTAGGCCGTGCCGGCCGCGGTGAACGACGACATCGACCCGGCCTCGGTGATGCCCTCTTCGAGGATCTGGCCGTCTCGTGCCTCGCGGTAGGAGAGTTGCATGGCGGCGTCGACGGGCTCGTAGAGCTGACCGAACGGCGCGTAGATCTTGACCTCGGCGAACAGCGCGTCCATGCCGAAGGTGCGGGCCTCGTCAGGGATGATCGGCACGACCCGCCCGCCGATGGCGTCGTCGCGAAGGAGGTTGCGAAGGAGGCGGGCGAAACCCATCGTCGTGGAGACGGCCTGTTGTCCACTTCCGCCTGTGAATTCGGCGAAGGCCTCGGCGTCAGGCTGCGGCAGAGTCACGTCGTGGACCACGCGGCTGGGGAGCGGGCCGTCGAGTGTGGTGCGCCGCTGGAGGAGGTACTCGTGTTCGGGCGAACCCTCGGGCGGCCGGTAGTAGGGCGGCTGGTCGGCATCGAGGGCCTCATCGGGCACCTCGTCCTGGAGATACAACCGATCGCGCAGCAGAGCGAGCTGTGCCTTGGTCATCTTCTTGATCTGGTGGGTGGCGTTGCGGGCCTCGATTTCCGGTCCCAGTGTCCAACCCTTGACGGTCTTGGCCAGGATCACCGTCGGCGCGCCTTTGTGCTCGACGGCGGCCTTGTAGGCGGCGTAGAGCTTGCGGTAGTCGTGGCCGCCGCGAGGCAGGGTGCGTAGCTCGTCGTCGCTCAGGTGCTCGACCAGCTTGCGCAGTCGAGGATCGGGGCCGAAGAAGTGTTCGCGGATGTAGGCGCCCGACTCGACGGCGTACTTCTGGAACTCGCCGTCGACGGTGGTGTTCATCTTGTTGAGAAGCACACCATCGACATCGCGGGCCAGGAGCTCGTCCCACTTCGAGCCCCAGATGACCTTGATGACGTTCCACCCGGCGCCGCGGAACACGGCCTCGAGCTCTTGGACGATCTTGCCGTTGCCTCGCACGGGTCCGTCGAGTCGTTGCAGGTTGCAGTTGACGACGAAGATCAAGTTGTCGAGTTGCTCGCGGGCCGCGACGCTGAGCGCCCCGAGGGATTCGGGTTCGTCGGTCTCGCCGTCGCCGAGGAAGCACCACACCCGGCTGTTGGCGGTGTCGGCCAGCCGGCGGTGAAGCAGATAGCGGTTGAATCGGGCCTGGTAGATGGCGTTGATCGGACCGAGGCCCATCGAGACGGTGGGGAACTCCCAGAAGTCGGGCATGAGCCGCGGATGCGGGTACGACGAGAGTCCTTCGCCTCCGAGCTCCATCCGGAAGTGGTCGAGTTGGTTCTCGCTCAAGCGCCCCTCGAGGAAGGCGCGGGCGTAGATGCCGGGTGCAGCGTGACCCTGGAAGTACACCTGGTCGCCGGGGAGGCCGTCCTCCTTGCCTCGAAAGAAGTGGTTGAAGCCGACCTCGTAGAGGCTGGCCGAAGAGGCATAGGTCGAGAGGTGCCCGCCGATGCCGTCGGAGAGTGCGTTGGCCCGGGTGACCATGACGGCCGCGTTCCATCGGATGAAGGCCCGAATGCGGCGCTCCATGAATTCGTCCCCGGGAAACCACGGTTCTTGGTCGGGCGGGATCGAATTGAGGTATGGCGTCGACACGGTCGCCGGGAAACCGACCTGCAGCGCTCGAGCCCGCTCCAACAATTTCATGAGCAGGAAGCGGCCACGACCGCGACCATGGACATCGACCACCGCGTCGAAGGAGTCGAGCCACTCCTGCGTGACCTCAGGGTCGATGTCGGGGACCGAATGGCTGAACCCGTCGAAGATCACGAGTTCAGGCTAGGTCCGCCCCGGCAGTTGTGGAACCGGTGGGTTCAGCCTGACGACAGCCGGTCGAGCAAGTGCTCGTTTCGGAGCCGCTCTCGCTCGAGGTCGCCGATGAGTTCGTGTTGCCAGGAGACAGCGTGCCGGAGCTCAGCGGCCAGTGCCCGCTCCTCGAAGAGCGATGTGACGACACGAGCGAGCTGCTCGAGGCCGGCGACCTGCTCGTCGGTGAGCGTACGGATCTCATCGTCGAACACGCAGATCGTGCCCACGGTGTGGCGCACTGGCGCGACGAGCGGCGCGGCGGCGTAGAGGCGAACGGCGCCGAGCTCGCCGTTCACGTAGGGGTTGTCGCGGTAACGCTCGTCCTTGCTGGAGTCGGCCACGTTGACCGTCTGTCCATGCCGCACCGCCAGCGCACACATCGCGTGCTCACGGGGAACTTCGAAGCCGCGAAAGCCAAACGTTGCCGCCGGCCACTGCCGTTCGGCGTCGATGAGGTTGATGACCGCCGTCTTCGAGCCCGTGATCATCGCCGCCAGCCGGACGACCGCTTGGAGGTCATCGGCCGGCGGTTGGTCGAGCACGCGGTAGCGGCGAAGGGCAGCGAGACGGCCTTCCTCGTCGTCAGACACGACATAGGGGAGCGTCCGGCCATCGGTGGCAGCGCCACTGGCGGGATCGTTGGCCGAGTCGTCGGGGTCGAAGTTCTGCTGGAGGTCGGCGATCACCTCGGCGGGCAGCCCGCGGGCGATGCCGAACACAGCGTCGTCGACCCGGGCCATACCCCGTTCGGCCATCTCGAGCAGTTCGTTGCGGCGCTCCTCGTCGAGTCGGTCCCACCGCAGCCGCACCATGCGGGCCGCCCCGGCCGCGATGCCGATGGCGCCCCGAAGGTTGTGGGCCACGAGGGACAGGGTGGCGTCGTCGAGGTCGTCGGCCATCTTGGGAGCAGACTATGGGAGCGGCGATAGCTTCGGCGATCATGACGACGGTCTTCACTGACGGGGCTTGCTCGGGCAATCCCGGGCCGGGAGGGTGGGCCTGGGCCGTGCCCGACGGCCGTTTCGCCAGCGGCGCCGAGGCTCGTTCGACCAACCAGCGCATGGAGATCTATGCCGTTCTCGACGCGGTCCGGACCATCGAGGGACCCATCGAGATCGTCAGCGATTCGACCTACGTCGTGCACTGCTTTCGCGACCGATGGTGGGAGGGATGGCTTCGCCGCGGATGGGTCAATTCGGCCAAGAAGCCCGTGGCCAACCGAGACTTGTGGGAGCCGCTGATCGATCTGTATCGACTCGATCCGCGGCGGTTGCGGTTCCGCTGGGTCAAAGGTCACAGCGGTGATCCGATGAACGATCTCGTCGACAGGTTGGCCGTCGAGGCGGCCCTGACACAGACGCAACGGCAGGGCGACAGACCTCCCACCGAGGTCGGCCCGGCCGACGTTGTGCCCGCAGCGAAGGCCGCTGCGCCGCCGCCCGTTGTTCCCGTCCCGGACGGTCGCCGAGTCGTGGTCATCGGCCACCGTCCCCCGGCACTCGGCGGCTACGACGACAACCTCTTGACCGCCGAGTTACGCAGGCGGATCACCGAGGGCCTGGCGGCGAAGCGAGCGCTGCATCCGGACCTCATCGTCCTCACCGGGCTGGGCTTGGGCGCCGAGCAGATAGGCGCCGAGGCTGCCATGGCGGCCGATGTCCCGTTCGTGGCCGTACTCGCGTATCCCGATCCCGACCGTGTCTGGCCACCGGCGTCGGCCGAGCGGTACCGCACGCTGCTCGCCGCCGCCGATGACGTCGTCGTGATGCAGCGTGAGTCGCCGACCACGAAGCAGAAAGCCGGCGCCGCCCTGGCCCGGCGGGACGACTGGTTGTTCCGGGTGGCCGACGAGGCGGTGGCGGTTTGGGATGGCGAGGATCGTGCCGTCGGCCTCCTCGTTCGCTCTCTCCACGACCGGGTGGGCGAGGACGACGTCTGGGTGCTGGCGCCCTGAGCAGCTACGTCGGCGTCGACTCGGGCGGCACGTTCACCGACGCGGTGGCCGACGACGGTCGGGTGAGCAAAGTGCTCTCGGACCGGGCCGACCCGTCGCGGGCGGTGGCCGACGCACTCGACTCGCTCGGTGGCGCCGCCGCGCTCCACCACGGAACGACGGTGGCCACCAACGCCCTTCTCGAACGTCGCGGCGGACGCGTCGCGTTGGTGACGACGCGGGGGTTCGCCGACGTGATCGAGATCGGACGCCAGAACCGCCCGTCGCTCTACGACCCGTTCGCTGATCGGCCCGCGCCGTTGGTGCCACGGTCACTCCGCTTCGAGGTCGGCGGCCGTCTCGATGAGCGGGGAGTCGAGATCGAGCCCTTCGATCCGTCGTCGGTGCCGCTCATCCCCGACGACGTCGACGTCGTCGCCGTCTGTCTCCTTCACGCCGACCTCTCGTCGCGTCACGAGCGGGCCGTCGCCGAGGTGTTGCGGGCCCGCGGCTTCGACGTCACCTGTAGCTCTGAGGTCGCTCCCGAGTTCCGTGAGTTCGAACGCACTGTGACGACCGTGATCAACGCGTATCTACGGCCCCCGTGTCGCGACTACCTGGCCCGACTGACGCCGCTGGCCGACAAGGTCTCGGTCCTCACGTCGGCGGGCGGTCTCACCCCGGTCGCGGCGGCCGCCGACCGACCCGCCGGGTTGTTGTTGTCGGGGCCGGCCGGCGGCGTAGCCGCTGGCGCCGCAGCCGCCCTTGCCGCCGGGTTCGCCGACGCGGTGACCTTCGACATGGGCGGCACGAGTACCGACGTCTGCCTCGTGCTCGACGGCCGTCCGGCTCCGGCTGGCCTCCGCGACGTGGCCGGGTTTCCCGTGCGGCTTCCGTCGCTCGATGTCCACACCATTGGGGCTGGCGGCGGTTCGATCGCTCGCCTCGACGCCGGCGGGGCCTTGGTGGTCGGGCCCGACAGCGCCGGCGCCGATCCGGGTCCGGCCTGCTACGGACTCGGCGGCGTGGCGCCGACGGTGACCGACGCCGATCTCGTCGCCGGACGAATGGGTGCAGCGGTCTCGCTGCCAGGGATCGGCGACCTCGACTCCGGCACAGCCCGAGCAGCCCTGGACGGGGCCGGCGTCTCGGCCGAGGGCGTCATCGCCGTCGTCGACGAGTCGATGGTCCAGGCCGTTCGGTCCGTGACGGTCGAGCGCGGTGTTGACCCCCGCCACCTCGTTCTGGTCGCCTTCGGTGGTGCCGGACCGTTGCACGCGTGTGCCGTTGCTTCGGCGCTCGGGATGCGGGCCGTCGTCGTGCCCCCGAGGGCCGGAGTGCTCTCGGCGGTGGGCGTGCTCGGTGCCGGTCAGCAGGCCGATCTCGTCCGCACCCGATCGTCAGCCGACTCCCGCGGCCTCGAGGACGCTCTTGTCGACCTGGCCGTGCTGGCCAGCCGAGCGGTGGGCGGTGGGGCGACCGTCGATGTCAGCGTCGACTGCCGGTACGAGGGACAGAGCCACGAGTTGGCGGTCGCCGATCCCGCCGATTTCCCGGCCGAGCACGGGCGGCGGAACGGCTACCGGCGGGCGGACAGCGCCGTCGAGGTCGTTGCGCTCCGGGCCTCGGCCCGCTTGCCATGCGCCGTCGAGGTCGACGGCCTCCCTCCCGCGCCCGGCCGGAAACGCGAGGCGGCGACCGGTCCCGCGGCTCTGGCCGAAGACGATTGCACCGTGTGGGTGCCGGCCGGGTGGCGGGCCGATGTGCACGAGTCGGGCTCGTGGATCCTGCGACGGTCGACCGAGCCGTGACCATGGATCCAGCCGCACTCCAGGTGCTTGTCGCTCGTCTGACCGGCGTTGCAGTCGAGATGGGCGCCGTCCTGCGGCGAGCGGCGTTCAGCCCCAACATCAAGGAGCGAGCCGACGCTTCGGCTGCCCTGTTCACCGCGGCCGGCGACCTCCTCGTGCAGGCCGAGCACATCCCCGTCCACCTCGGCTCGATGCCGGCGTCGGTGCGGGCGGCGTTGGACGCCGTCGGTCTCGACGCGCTGCGGCCCGGCGATCAGATCATTTTGAACGACCCGTTCGACGGAGGGACGCACCTCAACGACATCACCCTCGTCGCCCCGTGCTTCGTCGGCGACGACATCGTTGGTTGGGCGGCCAACCGAGCCCATCACGCCGACGTGGGAGGAATGGTGCCCGGCTCCATCCCGCCCGAGGCGACAGAGATCCAGCAGGAGGGCCTTCGCATCCCACCCGTCGTCTTGAGCGACGCCGTGGTCGCGTTGTTGTGTGCGAACTCCCGCACCCCGGACGAGCGCCGGGGCGACCTCGACGCGCAGCGGGGAGCAAACCGTATCGGCGTCGCCCACCTCGCCGGTCTGGCGTCTGAACCGCTCGATGAGGTCCTGGCCTACGGCGAGCGCCGCATGCGGGCTGCACTGAGCGCCGCTCCTGACGGCATCTATCGATACGCCGACGTCCTCGACTCGAGCGGGCCGGCTCCGTGGCAGCGCGACTCCGTCGCCGTCCGGGTCGAAGTGACGATCGCCGGCGACGAGATTGCCTTCGATTTCACCGGCTCGGCCCAGCAGACGTCTGGCAACGTCAATGCCGTTCGGGCGGTGACCGAATCCTGCGTCGCATTCGCGCTCCGCTCAGCGGTCGATCCGACGATGCCGTCGAACGGCGGCGCCATGCGCCCAGTACGCATCGTCACCCCCGCCGGTTCCGTGGTAGCAGCCGAACCTCCCGCCGCCGTCGGCGCTGGCAACGTCGAGGTGAGCCAGCGCATCGCCGACGTCTGCCTCGGGGCACTCGCCCAAGCGATGCCCGACCAGGTCGGCGCCGCCTCGCAGGGGACCATGAACAACACGGTCATCGGCGGCCGAGGCTGGGTTTATTACGAGACGGTGGCCGGTGGTCAGGGTGGTCGGCCCGGCGGCAGGCCAGGCATGAGCGGCGTGCACACCGGGATGACCAACACGTCCAACACCCCCATCGAGGCCTTGGAGCGTGCGTTCCCGATGAGGGTGCTGCGTTACAAGCTGTGCCGTGGCAGCGGAGGATCTGGCCTCTCACCGGGGGGAGAGGGCATCGAGCGAGATCTGCTGATGTTGGAGGACGTCACCGTGTCGCTCATCACCGAACGACGCAATTCGCAGCCGTGGGGACTGGCAGGCGGTGAGCCAGGTGCAAGTGGAGAGAACTGGTTGCTGCCGCAAGGCGATGAGTCTCGAGCAGAGCGACTGCTCGACAAGTGCACGCTCCGTCTGCGACGTGGCGATGTCCTCCGAATGCTTACGCCGGGTGGTGGCGGGTGGGGAGTCGCGCCGAGCTGACGAGCTCAGGAGGGCGCCACGACGGTGAGTCCGAGTTGGGCGCCGGCGGCCGCCATCCGCTCGTCATACGTGCAGACCCAAGCGAGATCGGCGCCGATCTCGATCGCCGTGGCGAGGTGGATGGCGTCGAGCGATTGGAGCTCCAGCGGCAACAGTGCACCGGCGGCTCGCAGAATGCGATCGTTGATTCGGATCACGTCGAGTCGCCGGAATACGTCGTCGCCGCGAGCGATCGCGGCAGGGCCGAACGGAAGAAGGGCGCGGGCCACCTCCGTTCGCGAGAGCGCGCTCGTGATCAATGGCCGCTTGCGGCGGAGATGGCGTCGTAGCGTTGTCGACTCCGGTTCTCGGACCGCCAGCTTCACGAGCGCCGACGAGTCCAGGTAGATGGCTCGCGCAGCGCATCGTTGGTGTTGCTCTTCCGGTTGTTCGAACGCGTCGGTGTGGCCGAGGCGGCGGCCGCAAGGGCCACCGCAACGCGAGGGCGACGGGCGGGCCGCGCGAGACTGCCGGTCGACAAAAGGGGGGATTCGTGAGCACAGCGGACACGATGGAGGTCGACGCCGTCGTCGTCGGTGCCGGCGTTGCGGGCCTGTATGCGCTCCACCGGCTCCGGGGTCTCGGACTCGACGTCATCGGCATCGAAGCGGGCGCGGGCGTGGGCGGCACCTGGTTCTGGAATCGCTATCCCGGCTGCCGGTGTGACGTGCCCACCATCGAGTACTCCTACAGCTTCGACGAGGCCCTCGAGCAGGAGTGGTCGTTCAGCGAGGTGATGTCGGCGCAGCCTGAGATCGAGACCTATCTCAACCACGTCGCCGACCGGTTCGACCTGCGCCGGTCGTTCAGGTTCGAGACCCGCGTGGTATCTGCCACGTACCGCGAGGCCGAGGAACGCTGGGCCGTCGAGACCGACAAGGGCGAGCGGGTGCTCGCCCGCTGGTGCGTGATGGCGACCGGATCACTGTCGGCCCCGAACACCCCCCCGATCGTGGGAATCGAGTCGTTCGGCGGGCCCATCGTTCACACCGGGCTCTGGCCTCGTGAAGGCGTCGACGTGTCGGGCCTCCGCGTCGGCATCATCGGCACCGGGTCATCCGGCATGCAATCGATTCCGCATCTGGCCCGCGACGCCGCCCATCTCACGGTCTTCCAGCGCACGCCCAACTACTCGTTTCCCGGACAGGTGGCCCCGGTCGACGACGAGTTGCAGGCCTACGTGAAGAAGAACTACCGAGATCTGCGAGAGATGCAACGGCGATCCGGGGCCGGTATCTCGGGCATGGCCATGCCGACAGGTGATGGCACCGGTCGTGCGGTCGGCGCGGGTGCCTTCGGGTTGGCAGCCGGCGCCGCTGGCGGGGGCGGCGGAGCCGCGTCGTCGGCACCTCCCGATCGAGCTGCGATGGCTGCCGCCCTCGAGCGGATGGAGGAGGGCTTCGCCCGGATGATCCGCAAGCGCGTCCGCGATCCCGAGACGGCTGAGTCGCTGATCCCGAAGGACTACCGGATGGGATGCAAGCGGCTGGTGGTGGAGATCGACTACTTCGAGACCTACAACCGCGACAACGTGACCCTGGTCGACCTCCGCAAGGGCGGGATCACGGAGATCACCCCGACCTCGGTGCGCACCGAACAGGGTGAGCACGAGATCGACCTACTCGTGCTGGCCACCGGGTTCGACGCCCTCACCGGGCCACTCACGCGAATCGACATCCGCGGGCGGGGCGGCCGCCTCCTGCGCGACGAGTGGAGCGACGGCCCCCAGGCGTACCTCGGCCTCATGGTGGCTGGGTTTCCCAACCTCTTCACGATCACCGGTCCGGGGAGCCCGAGCGTGCTGTCCAACATGGTCGTCTCGATCGAGCAGCACGTCGACTGGCTGGCCGACGCCATCGACCATCACCGGGCCGCCGGGGTCACGACCATGGAACCAGCGCCCGACGCCCAAGCCGACTGGCTCGATCACGTGCAGGACGTTTCCGAGGGCACCCAGTACACGGCCGAGAGCTGCAACTCGTGGTACATCGGGGCCAACATTGTCGGCAAGAAGCGAGTGATCCTCCCCTACACGGGCGGGGTCGGCAAATACCGCGAGATCTGCGACGAGATCGCAGCCGACGGCTATCGAGGCTTCGTGCTGGCCGGCGCCGGAGCGCCCGACAGGATCAGCTGAAGACGAGCCGGGTGATCCAGTCGGCGACAAGGGCGGGCTTGTCCTCACCGTCGATTTCGACCGTGATCGTGCGCGTGACGTTGATGGCGTTGCCCTTGAGTTCGACAGCCTTGGTCACGCCGCTGGCCCGCACGCGAGCACCGCTCTTGACCGGGTTGACGAAGCGGACCTTGTCGAAGCCGTAGTTGACGCCCATCATCATTCCCTCCATGCGGACGGCGGGCCGTTCGGCGCCGCCCTCGGGCCGCATCGAACCGATGAGGTGGGTGAGCAACGACAACGTGAGGAATCCGTGGGCGATGGTCGTGCCCCACGGCGACATCGACGCCGCGCGCTCGGGATCGACGTGGATGAACTGGTGGTCGTGGGTGGCGTCGGCGAAGGTGTTGATGAGGTCTTGGGTGACCTCGAACCACTCGCCGGTCCCCTCCGACTGGCCCTCGGTCGCCTTCATGCCCTCGTATGCCTGCTCGGCGTTCGTCGTCATGCCTTCTTCCTAGTCGCATCGTCGCGGTGGTGGGCGGTGTCCGGGTGTTGTTCGGCGCCGTCGTGTCCGCACGGGTCGGGGTGGATGGTCGCGTTCGCGAAGTCGTGGCATGTGGTGCAACAACTCGTGACGGGCGACGTCGGTGATCCGGTGCGCCTCGGCGAGGGAGTGATCCATGTCGATCACCACGTCGGCCTCGGCGTGGAGGGTGTGGCCGATCCATCGCAGCCGGACGGCGCCGACCGACTGCACGCCCGGGACTTCGGCGAGGACGCCCTCGGCCCGATCGACCAGCGCTGGATCGACTGCGTCCATCAGGCGATGGAGAACCTCTCGCGCCGCCCCGCGGAGCACGACGAGGATGGCCACGGTGATGAGGAGTCCGACGATTGGGTCGGCCCGATCAAAACCGAGCCCGACCCCGACGGCGCCGACGACGACCGCCAGTGAGGTGAAGCCATCGGTACGGGCGTGCAACCCGTCGGCCACCAGGGCGGCCGACCCGATCCGACGACCGACGCGGATGCGGTATTGCGCGACCCATTCGTTTCCGAGGAAGCCGACGACCCCGGCGGCGCCGACAGTCAACACATGTTGCACCGGTCTGGGTTCGAAGAGGCGCATCACGCTCTCGTAGCCGGCGAACAGCGCTGACACCGCGATGGCGAGCACGACGGCCACCCCGGCCAAGTCCTCGGCTCGGCCGTAGCCGTAGGTGTAGCGCCGATTGGGCGGGCGGCGCCCGAGGAGAAACGCCATGCCCAGTGGCACGGCGGTGAGCGCATCGGCCAGGTTGTGGAACGTGTCGCCCAGCAGGGCCACAGAGCCGGTGACGACGACGAGGACCCCTTGGACCAGGGCGGTGACGGCCAAGACCACCAGTGAGACCCCGAGCGCCCGCATGCCGTCGCGGCTGGCCTCGAGCTCTTCGTCGACGTGATCGGCGGCGTCGTGGGAGTGGGGAGCAACCAGTTCGCGCAGCCGGCCGACAATGCCCGAACGGCCTTCGTGGTCGTGGCTGTGGTCGTGGTGATCAGGGTCGTGGTCGTCCACGCCGTCGTTCTACCCCGCCAGCGGGTGGCAGCCTGGCGCCGTGCTTCTCCGACGATTCGTGACGCCGGTGCGCGTCGTCGGCGCCATCGTGCTCGTTCCTCTCGTCGTGCTCGCCGTTCGCGTCATCCTCGATGGGGCATCGGCTCCGGTGGGCGATGTGGGGCTCATCGCGTTGCGGGTCGGCGACGTGCCCGGGCGGCTACCCGTGCTGGGCTCGTACAGCCGGTTCGGCTACAACCAACCGGGCCCGCTGCTCTTCTATGTTCTCGCCGTCCCGTTCCAGCTCCTCGGTCGACGATTCGCGGGGATTGAGATCGGCGCCATCGCGCTGGCGGCGGCCTCGGTCGCAGTTGTCCTCGGCGTCGCCCACCGGCGGTTCGGGACCGCCGGGCTGCTGGTGGCCGGATCGACCTCGGCCGTATTCCTCCACGGGCTCGGGCCGCGGTGGCTGGCCGATCCGTGGGAACCGCACGTCTTGGTGCTCGTGGGTCTGGCGCTCGTCGCCCTCGCCTTCGACGCCGTGGCCGGTCGTCCGACGGCCCTCATCGTCCTCGGCGCGGGGGCCAGCCTCATCGCGCAGGCCTGGTCGACGATGCTGCCGTTTGCCGTCGTGATGGGTGTCTGGGCTCTCATCGGCGCCGCCGTCCGGGCGTGGCGCCAACCGGACCTCCGGCGGAGCACGGCGCGGGCCGTCACGGTGACGGCCGCTCTGGTGGCCGTGCTGTGGGTCCCACCGCTCGTCGAACAGGCGACCGGACATCCCGGCAACCTCTCGGCCATGGCCTCGGCGTTGGGAGGTCCGGGACCACGACTGGGCGTCGCTGACACGTGGCGCGCCGTCGCCCCCGAACTGGGGCTCAGGCCAACGTGGATCGGGTTTCCGCAGCGACTCGACGGCTTGTCGACCCGGGCCGACCTCGCACACAGCCCCGTCGTCCCCGTCGGTGCGATCGTCCTCGTCGTCGGGTTGATGGCGGCCCAGTACCGCCGGCGCACCGACATCGTCCTGCTCGGCGTGACGGCCGCACTGGCCACGGCGACGGCCGTGCTCGCGCTGTCTCGCCTCCTGGGTCCGGTCTACGTCTGGATCCCCCAGTGGCTGCGACTGATCGGCGCCTCGGCCTGGGTCGCCGGCGTCGCCGGCACGGCCGCGTTGGTTCCCGAACGGGTGCGAACCGGGCTCTCTCGAGGCCTGGGGCCACTGGCGGTCGTGGTGATCGTGGTCGTGGGCGGCCTCACGTCGGTGGCCGCGACCCGATCGTGGCGGGAGCGCGACCTGTTCCGCGACGCGGTGCTCGATCTGACCGCCGCCGCTCCCCGTCCAGCGGGCACCACGCTGGTCAGATCCGACGTCGACGCCTCGTTGCCCTTCGGGTCGGATGACCTCGCCCTCGATGCCCTGGTGGCGGGTCTCGAGCGTCGAGGCGTCGATGTCGTCGTCGAGCGCAGGTTGCGGGCGAAGTTCGGGCCAGAACGAACCTCTCGGGGCGACGCATCCGCCCAGATCGTGCTGGCCGACGCAGACGCGGCGGTTCCATCCGGGTTCACGACGATCGCCTCGGTGGATCCCCTCGGCGATCTCAGGGCCGAGCGGGTCGCCTTGCTCACCAGCGTCGGGCTGCCAGCCGATACGACGAGGTCGGGCTACTTCCACGCGGCGCAGGCCGATCCGTCCGTGGTCACCATCGCCGAGGCCTTTGGGTCGATACCCGACCTTCCGAGGCTGCGGCTGCTCGCCGGACCGGCTCCGGCCACGGCCTCTCGGCGATAGTCTCCGCGCACCCCAAACCGGAGGCTGGCGCTCATGTCCCGATCTCGTCGTTCGCTGTTCGTTCTCGTCGCTGTGCTCGCGGTCGTCTCCGCTGCGTGCAGCGACAAGTCCAAGACCTCCAGTACCGGGGCATCCAGTTCGGGCGATGGCGCCGCTGCCCGCACGCTCGTCTTCGGAGCCAGCGCCGACCCCGTGAGCATGGACGGCGCCTACGTGTCCGATGGCGAGTCCCTTCGTGTGATCTCCCAGGTCTTCGAGACGCTCGTGACGACGAAGGCAGGAGGCACCGATCCGGCGCCGTCCCTGGCCAAGTCGTGGAAGGCGAGCGACGACGGACTGGCATGGACCTTCCAGCTGCAGTCCGGCGTCAAGTTCCACGACGGCACCGACTTCGACGCCAAGGCGGTCTGTTTCAACTTCGATCGCTGGTACAACTTCAAGGGCATCCAGCAAAGCCCGTCGGTCTCGTACTACTGGAGCACGGTCTTCGGCGGTTTCAAGACCCAGGACAACGCCGACGTGCCGGCCGAGAGCCTCTACAAGTCGTGTGACGCGAAGGCGACCGACGAAGTGGTCATCAACCTTACCAAGCCGTCATCGTCGTTCCTCGCCGGTCTGGCCGTGCCCGCGTTCTCGATCTCGAGCCCCGAGGCGCTGACCAAGTACGAGGCCGACAAGGTGTCGGGCGACGAATCCAATCCCCAGTTCGACGGCACGTTCGGGACCCAGCACCCGATCGGGACCGGGCCGTTCATGTTCAAGAGCTTCACGCCCGCTGATCGCCTCGTCATCGTCCGCAACGACGCCTACTGGGGCAAGAAGGCCAAGCTCGACTCGGTGATCTTCCGGCCCATCGCCGACGGACCCGCTCGGCGTCAGGCGCTGGAGTCAGGCGAGATCCAGGGCTACGACTTCGTCGACCCCGGCGACATCGACTCGCTCCGCTCGGCTGGCGTGCAGATCCTCGAACGGCCGGCCTTCAACGTGGGCTACGTCGGCTTCAACCAGGCCAAGCCGCCGCTCGACAACCTCAAGATCCGTCAGGCCATCGCCCACGCACTCAACCGTGAGGCACTGGTCAAGGCCAAGTATCCCGAGGGAGCCGAGGTGGCCAAGGAGTTCGAGCCGCCCCAGCTCTTCGGATACTCGAAGACGGTCACGACCTACGACTATGACCAGGCGGCGGCAAAGAAGCTGATCGCCGAGTCGGGCGTGACCAAGCCAACCCTCGAGTTCTGGTACCCGACCGGCGTCAGCCGTCCCTACATGCCCGAGCCCGAGGCCAACTTCCAGGCCTTCAAGGCCGACCTCGAAGCAGTCGGGTTCACCGTGGTGGCCAAGTCGGCTCCGTGGCGGCCGGACTACACCCAGACGGTCAACTCGGGTGGTGCCCAGGTGTACCTGCTCGGCTGGACGGGCGACTTCGGTGACCCCGACAACTTCGTCGGGACGTTCTTCCAGGCCAAGTCGCCGTCGTGGGGCTTCGACAACGCCGAAATCTTCTCGAAGCTCGACGCGGCCGAGAAGGAGACCGACCAAGCGGATCGCACCAAGCTGTACGAAGAAGCCAACAACCTGATCATGGACTTCCTGCCGGGCGTGCCGTATGTCCACACCAAGCCGGCATTGGCGTTTGCGAAGAACGTGACGGGCTACCAGCCGTCGCCCGTTTCGATCGAGCCCTTCGCCACCGTGTCGCTCGGCTGACCGGTTTCCTTCGCCAGGCGATGCCCGCTCCCGCCGTCACCGGGAGCGGGCTCGCTGCTCGGCACGCATGCTGAAGTTCACCGTTCGACGACTGCTGCAGTTGGTGCCGATCCTTTTCGGCTTGTCCCTCCTGGTGTTCGTGTGGGTGCGAGCGCTCCCTGGTGGACCGGAGTCCGCTCTCCTCGGCGAACGGGCCACGCCGGCACGCGTGGCCGAGGTGAAGCGGCTCTACGGCCTCGACCGCCCCATCCACGTGCAGTACTTCGCCTATCTGCACCAGGTCGTCCGACTCGACTTCGGCCAGTCGATCTCGACCCAACGGTCTGTCACGGACGAGATCGCCCGCCGGTTTCCCGCCACGGTCGAGCTCTCGTTGGCGGCGATGATATTCGCCATCGGACTCGGGATTCCCCTGGGGTTCCTGGCTGCCCGCCGGGCCAACACCCTGCTCGATCACTTCTCCATGGGCGGATCGCTGCTCGGGATCTCGATACCCGTCTTCTTCCTCGCCTTCGTGCTCAAGTATGTCTTCGCCGTGAAGTTGGGGTGGCTGCCGAGCGTCGGCCGACTCGACGTCCTCCGCACCGTCGACCATCCAACGGGATTCTTCGTCCTCGACGCGCTTTTGACGTTCGACGGACCGACCCTGCTCGATGCGCTCCGCCACCTCGTGCTCCCCGGGATCGCCTTGGGCACCATCCCGCTGGCCATCGTCACCCGGATCACCCGGGCGGCGGTGCTCGAGGTCGTGAACGAGGACTATGTCCGCACCGCTCGGGCCAAGGGACTTTCGGGCGCTGTGGTGAACCGTCGCCATGTACTGAAGAACGCGCTCTTGCCGATCGTGACCGTGATCGGCCTCCAGACCGGCCTGCTGCTCTCGGGCGCGGTGCTGACCGAGATCGTGTTCGCCTGGGGCGGCATGGGGTCGTTTCTCTACCAGGCCGTCTTCGACCGTGATTTCCCCGTGCTCCAGGGCGGGATCCTCTTCCTTGCCGTCGTGTTCGTGATCGTCAACCTCCTCGTCGACCTCGGTTACGGCCTGCTCGACCCGCGGATCCGCGTGCGATGAGCGACCTCCCGACCGTCGAGGCGATCGTGGCGCCCCTCGAGGCGGTCGGAGGCTCGCTCTGGCGCGATGCCTGGCAGCGACTCCGGCGGAATCCCGCCGCCATCGTCGGCGCCGCGCTCGTGGTCGCGTTCGTTGCCGTGGCCATCCTCGCTCCGCTGCTGGCACCGGCCGACCCGCGAGTCGCCGATCTGAGCCAGATCCGACCCGGGTTCGTTCCCGGACCGTCGCGAGCCCACCTGCTCGGCCTCGACCAGCAGGGCCGCGACGAGCTGAGCCGGATCATCTACGGGGCTCGGTACTCGCTGTTGATCGGTGTGGTGTCGCTTGGTCTCGGTGCGTCGGTCGGCATGCTGATCGGGCTCCTTGCCGGCGCGTTCGGCGGTTGGGTCGACAACGTCTGCATGCGGTTGATGGACGTGATGCTCGCCATCCCCGGCCTCCTGTTCGCCATCGCCGTGGCCGCCGTTCTCGGCCGCAAGCTCACCTCGGTGATGATCGCCATCGGTGTGGTCAACATCCCGCTCTTCGCCCGCCTCCTGAGGGGATCGATGTTGTCGCAGCGCGAGAGCGACTACGTCGTCGCCGCCCGCTCGATCGGGGTGGTTCGATGGCGGATCGTCGTCGGGCACGTGCTGCCCAACTCCGTCGCCCCCGTCATCGTGCAGGGCACCCTGGCGTTGGCCACGGCCATCATCGACGCTGCCGGCCTCGCCTTCCTCGGTCTCGGCTCGGCCGACCCAGGCACGCCGGAGTGGGGACGGATGCTGGCCGAAACGCAGCGATTCCTGCAGTCGTCGCCGCAACTGGCGGTCTTTCCCGGGCTGGCCATCGTGGTGTCAGTCCTCGGCTTCAACTTGCTCGGCGACGCGCTCCGCGAGGCCCTCGATCCGAAGCTGCGCCGGTGAGCCTGCTCGAGATCGACGACCTGTCGGTGGTGTTCGGCGGTCGGGGTCGCCCGTCGGTCCGTGCCGTCGACGGGCTCAGCCTCACCGTGGAGGCGGGCTCGACCGTCGGACTCGTCGGGGAGTCTGGGTGTGGGAAGAGCGTTACGTCCCTGGCCGTGATGGGTCTCCTTCCCGACCGAGGCGTTGAGATCGCTGGAGACGTCCGCCTCGGGGGACGCTCCCTCCTGCACTTGCGCGAACGCGACCTGCAGGCCGTGCGCGGACGCGACATCGCGATGGTGTTCCAAGATCCGATGACCTCGCTCAACCCGGTGCTGACCATCGGCCGTCAGATCGGGGAGGTCCTCCGCCATCACCTCGGTCTCGACCGGCGAGGTGCGGCCGAGCAGGCGGTCGAACTGCTCAAGTCGGTCGGGATCGGGGATGGACGGACACGGCTGCGGCAATACCCCCACCAGCTGTCGGGGGGGATGCGGCAACGGGTCATGGTGGCGATGGCGTTGGCCTGCGAGCCCAAGGTGCTGATCGCCGACGAACCGACCACAGCGCTCGACGTGACGATCCAGGCGCAGATCCTCGAACTCCTTCGCGAGGTGGTGGTCTCGACGACCGCCATGGTCCTCATCACCCACGACCTCGGCGTGGTGGCAGGGACGTGCGACATGGTCCACGTGATGTATGCGGGGCGCATCGTCGAGTCGGCGTCGCGCACCGAGCTGTTCGCGCGGCCCCGGCATCCGTATACCGCAGGATTGTTGGCGTCGGTCCCGCGGCTCGACGAGCGCCGCGGGCGACGACTGCGTCCGATCGTGGGCTCGCCCGGCGACACGATCCCGTGGTCGTCGGGATGCGCGTTCGCTCCGCGCTGCGGCAACCGGATCGCGTCCTGCACCGAAGCGTCACCCACCCTCGACCCGGACCCTTCGGGCGGGGCGTTGCGCTGCTTCAACCCGGTCGCCCCGTGACCGACGCACCGCCGCTGCTCGAGGTCCGGGGCTTGGAGGTCCACTTCCCGATCACGTCGGGCGTGCTCCTCGAGCGTCGCGTCGGCGCCGTCCGCGCCGTCGACGGCATAGACCTCGAAATCGCTCGCGGCGAGACACTCGGCTTGGTTGGCGAGTCGGGATGCGGGAAGAGCACGGCGGGCAAGGCGATCCTGCGGCTCGTAGAGCCCACCGCCGGTCACGTGGTGTTCGACGGCGAAGACGTGACCGCCGCTTCGGCTCGGACGTTGCAGCGTTTACGTCCCCGCATGCAGATGGTCTTCCAAGACCCGTACTCGAGCCTCGATCCCCGCCAGAGCGTCGAGTCGATTCTCAGCGAGCCGCTCCGCACCCACCGACGGGCCCGTGGCGCCGCACTGGCGACCGAGGTGCGACGACTGCTCGACATCGTCGGACTTCCTGCGTCAGCCGCCGGGCGTTACCCCCACGAGTTCTCCGGCGGACAGCGCCAGCGCATCGGTATCGCTCGCGCTGTGGCCCTCGAACCCGACCTGATCGTGGCCGACGAACCGGTGTCGGCCCTCGACGTCTCGATCCAGGCCCAGATCGTCAACCTCCTCGAGGAACTGCAGGAGCGCCTCGACCTCACATATCTCGTGATCGCCCACGATCTCGCTGTTGTGCGCCACATCTCCGACCGGGTCGCCGTCATGTACCTCGGCGCGTTGGTGGAGGTGGCCCCGAGCGACGGGCTCTACGACCAACCGCTCCACCCGTACACGATCGCCTTGCTCTCGGCCGTTCCCATTCCTGACCCCGAAGTCGAGGACCGCCGCCAGCGGATCATCCTCCGTGGCGATCTGCCGTCGCCCGCCGACCCGCCGGCGGGATGCCGGTTCCACACGCGCTGCCCCTTCCGACAGCCAACTCGTTGCCACGACGAGGTACCGGTGCTTCGTGAGATCACGCCCGGCCACGCCGCCGCCTGCCATTGGGTGGACGAGATTGCGAACGGGTCGCTGACGCCGACCTCGGCGGGTGTGACAGCGGAGCCGACTCAGGAATAGGGTGCCCGCCCATGCTCGACCTGAACGGCACTTCATCCATCGTCACCGGCGGCGGCTCCGGCCTCGGCGAAGCCACTGCCCGCCTCCTGGCCGCTCGCGGCGCCAAGGTCGTGATAGCCGACCTCAAGGACGACCGCAACGTCGCCGGCGACATCGGCGGCGTCTTCGTGCAGTGTGACGTCACCAATCCCGAGCAGGTCACCCAGGCCTGCGACACCGCCCTCGAGATGGGTCCGCTTCGGAGCCTGGTCACCGCGGCCGGCATCGGCATGGCGACCCGCACCATCGGTCGCGACGGGTCCTACGACTCGGCCCACAACCTCGATCTGTTCCGTCGGGTGATCGAGATCAACCTGGTCGGCACGTTCAACTGCGTCCGCCTCGCGGCGACGGCCATGAGCCGGACCGAACCGGCCGACGGCGACAACCACCGCGGCGCCATCGTCACGGTGTCGTCCGTCGCCGGTCTCGAAGGACAGATCGGCCAGGTGAGCTACTCGGCGTCCAAGGGTGGCGTGATCGGGATGGTCCATCCGATGGCTCGCGACCTCGCCGTTGTCGGCATCCGGGTCAACTGCATCGCCCCCGGTCTGATCGACACCCCGATCTATGGCCAGGGCGAAGCATCGGAGGCCTTCAAGGCCAACCTCAAGCGCGACGTGCTCTTCCCCGACCGCCTCGGCTCGGCCGATGAGTTCGCCACGATGGCCGTCGAACTCATCACCAACACCTACATGAACATGCAGACCATTCGGGTCGACGGCGGTATTCGCTTCCAGCCCAAGTGACCTGAGCCTTTCCGGCGCGAACTGGTCGCAGAGCGACCGTTCGCGCCGGAAAGGCGGGTGGGGTGGGTCAGACGGTGCGCAAGGAGACGGTGAACCCGCGGGCGGCAGCCCGGTTGAGGAGGCCGGCCACCGTGGGACCTTCCTCTTCGCACACGCCGACGCACAGGCGGCTGACGATGCCGTACGCCTTGCCCGACTTCACGTGCACGAGCGGGCCGCCCGAGTCGCCGAAGATGAGCGGCGCCACGACGCGGTGGACCGAGTCGTCGTCGGAGGCGACCAGCCCGACGCGGCGCTCCTGGGTGGGCTGTGTGAGGCCGAAGCCGACGCCGTAGCCCGAGAGCTGGACGACGTCGCCGACGGCCGTCTCCGCCGCCGTGGCCACGCCGGTGGGATAGGAGGGGTTGCCCTTCATGGCCGGGCTGACGCTCGACACGAATGCGGGCAGCACTTCGATGAAGGCGTAGTCGTCGGGGGTCGAGTTCTCGTCGCCGATGAGGGCGACCTTGCCGAACGTCTCCCCCGAGCCGAGCTGCACCGACTGCCCGATCGAGCTGACGCAGTGTGCGGCGGTACCGCCGAACACCTTGCCGGCTTGGGCGCCGGTGCCGTCGTAGATGAAGTTGAGCGTGCAGCCGCCAACGGAGGTCGAGATCTCGGTGCCGGGCTGGATGGTCGTCGCCGCGCCGGCCGGCGCAGCGCCTGGCACTGCGACCAGCCCGATCAGGGCGACGGCGCCGGCTACGGCGCAGAGGAGTCGGATGAGAACGGTTTGCGTGGGCATGTGGCGTGTGGGCATGAAGTCTCCGGTTCTCCCGCCGGTGGTCATCAGGAGAACGTCGCTCAGCCGCGAACCTTGCGCGGACGGCGACGGATCTCGACCGTCCTGCCGACCTCCCGGGCCTCGTAGGCGGGCTGGGGGAGCACCGCCGGTCCGCGTTCGACCTCTCCGTCGGCGAGCCGGAACGCGCTGCCGTGCCAGGGGCACACGAGGCAGCTGCCGTCGACCTCTCCCTCGTGCAGCGGTCCGCCTCGGTGGTTGCAGCGATCGGCGAGTCCGGCCAGTCCGCCCTCGAAGCTCGTGACCGCGACGTCGACGTTGCCGGCCCGGTAGACCGAAGCCCTATCCGGTTGGGGCGGGCCGCTGCTGGTCGTCGTCCAGTCCGCCGGCCCTTCATCGAACGTGGTGTTGTCGACGCCCACGCCGAGGGCGGCGATGAGGTGGCCGCCGAGGTAACCGCCCGCGGTTGCGGCCGCGGCTCCGACCCACCCCCAGAGGATGCCGCGGCCTCGCCGGTCGCGGCGGCGCTCGACGTACGACATCGTGTAGCTGGCCAAGGCGACGGTATTGGCGGCGGCGTGCACGAACCCCACCCGACGGTCGCGCTCGGTCGTGTCCGACCAGTCGGCGGCGCCGGCCGCCGCCGTGGGAAGGGCCGACAACACCCCGAGGCCGACGAGCTTGCGGGCGGCCGGGGCGGACGAGCGGCCGCCGACGAGGTCGAGTACCCAGGCGCTGGTCCAAAAGCCGATCGGGAGGTCGGTCAGCAACGGGTGGAGGGCGTGGCCGAGCCACGTGCCAGAGAGCAGGTCCTTGACGGGTCCAGCGGGGAGCAACCTGCGAATCAGTCCGGTGACGGCGTCAGCAGGCGGGTCGACGAGGCGGAGTTCCTCGACGGCGTCGGCGATCGAGTGCACGCGCATGCTCCCGGTCTACCCAGCGGAGGTGCGTCGTAGGCTCGAGGGATGCGCTACGTAGAGGTTGATGGATGCAAGGTGTCGGCCATCGGCCTCGGCACGTGGCAGTTCGGCTCCCGCGAGTGGGGCTACGGCGACGAGTACGCCGAGCGCACGGCGATCGAAATCACCCAGCGGGCGCTCGACCTCGGCATCAACCTCATCGACACGGCCGAGATCTACGCCTTCGGCCGCTCCGAGCGGATCGTGGGCAAGGCCATCTCCGGTCGACGCGACGAGGCGTTGGTCGCCACGAAGGTGTTCCCCGCTCTGCCGCTGTCGTCGATCGTGCAACAGCGCGGCGTGGCCAGCGCAGATCGGCTCGGGATCCGGCGAATCGACCTCTATCAGGTCCATTGGCCCAACCCCGTCGTGCCGCTGGCCCAGACCATGGAGGGCATGGCCCGTTTGCAACGAACCGGGCTCGTCGACCGGGTCGGGGTGTCGAACTTCTCCCTCGACCGGTGGAAGGCGGCAGAGGCGAACCTCGGCGGTCCCGTGCTCTCCAACCAGGTGCAGTTCAGCCTCGTCACCCGCAAGCCGGATCGCGACCTGATCCCGTGGGCGCAGCAGAACGACCGACTCGTGATCGCCTACAGCCCGTTGGCCCAGGGGTTCCTGTCGGCCAAGTACGACGGCACCAACACCCCGGGCGGAGTTCGGGCCTCGAACTCGCTCTTTCTCCCCGAGAACATCGAGCGGGGCCAGCCGTTGTTCACCGCCCTCAAGGAGATCGCCATTCGCCATGGGGCCACGCCAGCCCAGGTCGCTCTCGCCTGGGTCATCCGCCGGCCCAACGTCGTGGCCATCCCCGGGGCCAGCAGTCTCGCCCAGTTGGAGTCCAACGCCGCCGCCGCCGACCTCGAGTTGAGCGACGACGACGACGCTCGCCTCACTGGTGCCTCCGACGACTTCCATCCCGTGACCGGCGCACCGGCAGCGCTACAGATGCTGCGCCGTCGAATCCCCGGGCTCTGAGGGACGCCGCGTCAGGCCCGCTCCCAGTCCTTCCACACCGGGTCGTAACCCGCCGCCCGCAGCACCGATGCCATCTCGGCGGGCGACCGCGTGTCGCTGATCTCGAACTGCGGCTCGGCCTCGCTCGGCGACGCGTAGCCGCCGGGCTCGGTGTGGGAGCCCGCCGACATGTGGGTGACCCCGAGGCGGAGCATCGCATCGCGTAGGGCCGGCTGCTCGCGGGTCGACATCGAGATGCCGAGATCGGGCAGCAGCAAGCGAAGCGCGCACAGCAGGTGCACAAAGTTGCGATCGTCGACGGGGTCGGCGGGGGTGAACCCGCCCGCCGCGGGACGGAGTCGGGGGAGTGAGACCGACACCTCACACCGCCACCACCGGTGGACGAGCGCCTGGGCGTGGGCGGCCAAGGCAACGGCCTCGGCACGCCAATCGTTGTGGAGTCCGAGTAGAGCGCCGATGCCCAGTTTGCGCATTCCCGCCTCGGCGCCGCGATCGGGGGCGGCGAGTCGCCAGTCGTAGTTGCGCTTCTTGCCCTTCAGGTGACAGTCCGCGTAGGTGCCCCGGTCGTAGGTCTCCTGATACACGACCAGTCCCTCACAGCCGGCGGCCACCAGCCGGCGGTAGGTGTCGGTGTCCCAGACCTGGACCTCGACCGAGAGCGAGGGAAGGTGCGGGGCGAGCACCTCGACACACGAGACGAGGTAGTCCTTCGAGACGATTCGGGCGTGTTCGCCGGCCACGAGCAGCAGGTGACGGAATCCGCGTGACTTGAGTTCGAGCGCTTCGGCGAGCACCTCGATGGGATCGAGGGTGCGCCGGGCGATCTCGTTCTCGGCCGAGAAGCCGCAGTAGGTACACGACGAGACACACTCGTTCGAGAGATAGAGCGGTGCGAACAGGTGGATCGTGCGCCCGAACCGGCGCACGGTCGTCTCGTGGGCGGCCTGGGCGAGGTCCTCGAGGCGCGCGGCCCCGGCGGGGGAGAGCAGGGCGGCGAAATCGTCGAGCGTGCGCCGGCCGGTACGGCGGAGGGCCCGTTCGACATCGGTGTCGGTGGCCACGTCGATGCGAGCCCGTAGCGCGGCCAGGTCGACGGCAAGAAAGTCAGCTGCCGCGGTGGCGTCGGGCACGCCGGTGGGTCGGGACTCGAGCTCGATGGGAACGCCGGTCACGAGCGGCAACCGGTCACGAGAGAAAACCGGTCAGGGGCGACGAGGCCGCCGCCTCGCGACGAATGCCAGCCAACCCCGAGAGGTAGCCGGCCCGACCGGCGAGTACCGCCAACCGGAACGCGTCTGCCATCGCCGGCGGATCGCCGGCGGTACCGATGGCGGTGTTGACGAGCACGGCATCGGCACCCATCTCCATGGCCTCGGCCGCCTGGCTCGGCGCGCCGATGCCGGCGTCAACGACCACGGGGACCATCGCCTGCTCGATGATGATCTCGAGGGCGGCCTTGGTGCGCAGTCCCTGGTTCGATCCGATCCACGAGCCGAGCGGCATGACCGTCGCGCATCCGGCCTCTTCGAGTCGCTTGCACAGGACGGGGTCGGCGCTGGCGTAGGGCAGGACGGTGAACCCTTCGGCGCAGAGGATTTCGGCCGCCCGCAGGGTCTCGATCGGGTCAGGAAGGAGATAGCGAGGGTCGGGGGTGACCTCGAGCTTGATCCACTCGGGAAGCCCGGCCGCTCGAGCCAACCGTGCCAGCCGCACCGCCTCGTCGGCGTCGACAGCTCCGCTGGTGTTGGTCAACAAGAGGACGTCGTCGGGGATGGCGTCGAGGATGTCCTCGGCCTCGGCATGCAGGTCGACTCGCCGGAGTGCCACGGTCACCATGGCCGTGCCACTCGATGCGATGGCGCCGCGGAGCGCTTCGTTGGAGGGAAACTTTCCTGTTCCGAGGAACAGCCGAGAGGAGAACTCCCGTCCGGCGATCGTCAGCGTGTCCATGGCGTCTCCCTCCGCCCGCATTACCGAGCCGGTGCTCCGGGTCGTGGGCCACACCCACCTCTCAGCCCGTCGAAAGCGAGCTCCCCTGCGCTGTCAGCCAGGGTAGCGGCAGTAGCGTGCCCTCCCGCATGGCCGCCGCCCCCGCCGTGGCCCGGTCGGAAGGACCGGGCGACGCCTCCGTCCCCGCCGCACCGCCCGGCCCGCCGACCGACCTCTCGAGGACGGCGGTGGTGACGTTGGCCGCCGTGGTGATCGCCGGACTCGGCTTTCGACTGTTCAGCCGCTCTTCGCTCTGGCTCGACGAGGCCCTGTCGGTCAATCTCGCATCCGTCCCGCTCGCCGAACTCGGACAGCGGCTGCGGGAGGATGGGGCGCCGCCCCTTTATTACCTCCTGCTCCACGGATGGATCCGACTCTTCGGATCCGGCGACGTCGCCGTTCGCCTCCTCTCGGCGCTCTTCAGTGCCGCTGCCCTCCCGCTCTACTTCGTCGCCGGTCGGCGCCGCGGCGGACGGGTCGTCGGCGTCGGTGCGCTCGTCATCGCCGCTACCTCTCCTTTCGCCATCAGGTACGCCACCGAAGCGCGGATGTATTCGCTCGTCGCGCTCTTGGTCGTGGCGGGGTGGTTGGCCCTGACGTCGGCCCTCGATCGGCCGCGCGCGCTGACGCTCATTGCCTGCGGGCTGGTGGCCGGGTTGCTGGTGCTGACCCATTACTGGTCGTTCTATTTGTTGGCGGTGGTGCTGGCGACACTCGTCTTGACTGCGTGGCGGCGACCTGGGTCCCGACGCAACACGGCGCTGACGGGTGCGTCGGTGGCGGTGGGAGCGGTCGCGTGCTTCGCACCCTGGTTGTCGAGTTTCCTCTATCAGGCGCAGCACACGGGCACGCCCTGGGGCACCGCCCCCGGGCCGGTCGAGATCGCCTTCACGACCCTCGTCGATTTCGGCGGAGGCCCGTTCCCAGAGGGCCAGGCGATGGCCGGCATCTTGGCTGCGCTCGGTTTCTTCGCCGTGTTCGGCGCCGCCATCGACCACCGGCGGGTCGAACTCGATCTCCGAACCCGGCCTGGCGGCCGGCGCGAACTCGCCGTGGCCGGCGCGACATTGCTCCTCGCTTCGGCGGCCGGACTGGCGACGGACAGCGCCTTCGCCAGCCGATACACGGCGGTGATCTTTCCGCTCGTCGTGGTGGGTGTGGCGTGCGGTATCGCCGCGCTGGCTGATCGCCGGGTGGTGGCGCTCACCTTGGCCGCGATCGCACTCCTCGGTCTCGTCGGCGGGGTTCGAAACGTCGTGTTCCGCCGAACTTCGGCTGACCGCGTGGTCGCGCTGATCGAGGCCAACGGGGGCCGGCCCGGTGATCTCATCGTGTACTGCCCCGACCAACTTGGTCCCGACGTCGCCCGCCTGCTGCCTCCCGGATATCAGCAAGCGACCTTCCCCGACGGGGCATCGCCGGCCATCGTCAACTGGGTCGACTACGCCAGCCGCGTCACGGCCGCCAACCCGGCGGCCTTTGCCGACGCCATGCTGCGCCGGGCCGGCGACCACGACCTCTGGTACGTCTGGATGCCGGGGTACCGCACGCTCGGCGAAAAGTGCGAACGCATCAACGACGCCTTCGGAAACGCCAGACCCGGCAACCGGCAACTGCTCGCCCCGGACCCCAGCGCGTTCGAGCGGCACGTCCTCTGGCTGCACCCAGCCCAGCCGTGAAGCGACTCACCTCGCCGGCGATCACGGCGTGGGTCACAGCTCGCATAGCCGTCTTCGGAGCGCTGGCCCTGGCCCGCTATTTGGTGTCGAACCTCGGCGCGCGAGACCCGGCCGGCCGACCCCCTTCGGGCCTGATCGGGTGGGATGCGACCTGGTACCTGCGCATCATCGACTCGGGCTACCACCACCTTCCCTGGGAATCGCTCCGGTTCTTCCCGCTGCTGCCGCTCGTGGCCAAGGTCTTCAGCCCCGTCGTCGGGGCACGGGTGGCACTGCTGGTGGTCGTCAACCTGGCTTCGCTCGGCGCTTCCTTCCTCATCGAGCGCCTGGCGCGGCAGGAGACCGGCGATGCCGCGCTCGCGTCGCGGGCTACGTGGTATCTGGCCATGCTCCCGCCCGCCTTCATCCTCGTGATGGGCTACGCCGAGTCGTTGTTGATCTGCCTGGCGCTGGCCACGTTCCTCGCCCTCCGCCAGAAGCGTTGGGGGCTGGCGGCCGTTGCCGGTCTCCTGGCCGGACTCTGCCGGCCTCTCGGCGTCCTGCTCGCACTCCCTGCGCTCATCGAAGGGGCACGGGGAATCCGCAACGCCGGCGCTGGAGCGCGAGTGCAGCGGGCGCTCGCCGCCCTCGCTCCCGGCGTCGGCGGACTGGTCTACCTGGGTTGGTCGTGGGTGTCGTACGGCGATCCCCTCCGCCCGCTTCGGCTCCAGCAGCAGTACGACCGGCGCGGCGGCTTCGTCAACCCGGTCACCAGACTGGTGCAGGCCGCCGGTCAGCTGGCCGAAGGGGTGGATCTGGGTTCGGGCCTCCACTTTCCCTGGGCCATCGGGTTTCTCGTGCTCCTCGTCGTGTGTTTCCGTAGGTGGCCGGCGTCGTATGGGGTCTACGCGAGTGCCATCCTCCTCGTCGCTCTCAGTGCGGGAAATCTCGACTCCTTGGAGCGTTACGGCCTCAGCGCGTTTCCCCTCGTGCTGGCGCTGGCCGGCCTCATGCGTGCACCCTGGCTGGACCGAATCGCAGTGGTGGTCGCCTCGGTCGGTTTGACCACATATGCGACGCTGGCGTTTCTCGGCGCGTACGTCCCCTGACAGACTGCTGAACGTGGAAGACAACACGCTCGCACCGGGTACGGGGGCCCCGGATGTCGTCATCATCGGGGCCGGGCCGGCTGGGCTCACCGCCGCGTATCAACTCACCAAGCGCGGTGTGTCGTCGACGGTGCTCGAGGCCGATCGTGTGGTGGGAGGCATTTCTCGGACCGCCGAGCGCGACGGGTGGCGCTTCGACATTGGCGGGCATCGCTTCTTCACCAAGGTGCAGGCGGTCGAAGATCTCTGGCACGAGATCCTCCCCGACGAGGACTTTCTCCTGCGCCCCCGCATGAGTCGCATCTTCTACCGGGGCAAGTACTACGACTATCCGCTCAAGCCGCTCAACGCCCTGGGCAACCTGGGCTTCATCGAGGCCGTTCGTTGCATGCTCTCCTACGCGTGGGCTCGGGTGCGGCCGCCCAAGGATCAACGCTTCTTGGAGGGTTGGATTTCCGCCCGTTTCGGCAAGCGCCTCTACGAGCACTTCTTCAAGAGCTACAACGAAAAGCTCTGGGGTCGTCCGGCGGCCGAGATCTCTGCCGATTTCGCCGCCCAACGCATCAAGAACCTGACGATCCTCAACGCGATCACCACGGCGATGAAGCCCAGGCGCAAGCAGACCGACATCACCAGCCTCATCGAGGAGTTCCAGTACCCCAAGTACGGCCCCGGGATGATGTGGGAGCGGGCCCGAGAACTCGTCGAGGCCGCCGGCACCAAAGTCGTGATGGAGTCGCCCGTGAGCGCCATCCACCACGACGGCGGGTTGGCCCGTTCGGTGACGGCCGGCGGTGACGGCGCCGAGACGACGTACGGCTGCGACCACGTGATCTCCTCGATGCCGCTGCCCCTGCTCGTCAAGGCAATGCGCCCGCCGGTTCCGGAGCGGGTGCATCAGGCTGCCGACGGGTTGTCGTTCCGCGACTTCCTCACCATTGCCTTGGTCGTGCCCGAGCGGTACTCGTTCCCCGACAACTGGATCTACGTCCACGATCCACAGGTCAAGGTCGGCCGCATCCAGAACTTCGGATCGTGGTCGCCGTACCTCGTCAAGGAGGGTCGGACCTGCCTCGGCCTCGAGTACTTCGTGTTCGAGGGCGACGAGACGTGGACGACGCCCGACGACGAACTCGTCGAGCTGGGCAAGCGCGAGCTGGCCAAGCTCGGGCTCGTCGACGCGGTGCACGTCGAGGCCGGCTACGTGGTGCGGATGCCCAAGGCGTATCCGGTCTACGACGAGCAGCTACAAGGCCAACGTCGGCGTGATGCGCGACTGGCTGGCCGAGCACACGCCCAACGTGCACCCGGTCGGTCGCAACGGCATGCACAAGTACAACAACCAGGACCACTCGATGTACACGGCCATGCTCACCGTCGAGAACCTGTTCGGCGCCGCACCACGACATCTGGGCCGTCAACGTCGAAGAGGAGTACCACGAGGTCAAGCCGACGAGTTGACCGCCCTGGCGACGCACAAGAGCGAAGTGCCCACCGGCGCCGAAATGCGTCCGAGCGCGAGGCACTCGATGGTCGTCAACGCCATGGCAACACGATCGATGACGGGCGATGTCCGCTCCAGTCCGAGGGCTGGAGCCGCGCTTCGTACCCGCCGCTCGAGCCACACGGCAGGAACGAGCCAGGTGAACACGTGGCTCAGGATCTCGGCTTCGAAGCCGGCAGCGGCCAGTTGGCTTCGGAGGAGTCGGCGGTTGTAGCGCCGGTGGTGCCCGAGTGCGACATCCGCCGCGCTCCACAGCCATCCGTGGGCAGGCACGTTGACGACGAGCCGTCCCCCGCTTCGCAGCACTCGGCGAGCCTCGGCGAGAGCCGCCTGCGGCTCGGCCAGGTGCTCGATCACGTCGAGCAGGCAGACCACCTCGGCCGAGTGGTCGGCGAGGGGCAACGCTCCGACGAGGGAGCGCGCCGGCGTCGAGGCCGTAACCGTGCCGGGCGTGGTGCACGAGCGGCGCGCTTCCTTCGAGCACGAGCACCTGTTCCGGGTCCCAGCCGAGCATGGTCGTGACGCCGCCGGCACCGGCGCCCGAGTCGACGAGGAGCCCTGCTGCGCCGCCCGTGCGAGCCAGGGCGGTCGTGACGAGGGCGGCCTTGCCCCGAAACCACCAGTGCGCTCGACCGGAGTCGAGCAACTCCTCGACCTGGTGTCCCTCGAACACCTCGGGTGCCGGCGCCGCGGTTCTCGGGATGGCCCGTCCGGCCGCCCGCGCGCTCGATCGGATGCGGGCGGTCTGGCGCACCATGTCGAAACCGTCGCGCCCGACCCGGACCTTGGACCGGTCGTCGTGTCGCCAGGTGATCGGCACCTCGCGCACCGGTACATCCAGCGCCAGGGCCACGGCTACCAACTCTGCATCCCAGGCAAACCCGGGCTGGCGGCAGTGGGGGAGGAGCCGTTGCCACACCGAGGCTGGCGCAGCCTTGGCCCCGCATTGCGTATCGACGATGCCCGGGGTGACCGTGGCCTGGAGGAGCCGGTTGTAGGCGCGGCCCAGGAATTCACGGGTGCGGCTCTGGCGGCGGGCCAGGGTCGACGTCGACAGGTCGCGGGAGCCGATGGCGAGCACGTCGGCGGCCCCGGCTGCATCGATGATCTTCTGGAGGTCGGCGAGCGGAGTGGAAAGATCGAGGTCGCAGAATGCGCCGATGCCGGTGGCCCCGCCTGCCAGGCCGAACGCGACGGCAGCCCCTTTGCCCTGGTGCGGTCGACGGACAACCTCGGCGGCCGCGTTCGAGCGTCGGGCGAGGCGCTCTTCGACGATCGTCGCCGTCGCGTCCGTACTTCCGTCGTCGACGAAGACGAGGCGGCTCCCGGTGGGCTGGGCGGCGATGAAGTCGACCAGCGGGTCGACGAAGTCGCCGATCCGATCCCCTTCGTCGAACACCGGAACGACGAGGCGCACGGGTGCGGTCATTCCGGCACCAAGAAGATGGCCACGGTGTGGCGCTGCCATCGCCGCAGCAGCTCTGCGTACCGCGTGTAGTCCGCCACCACCGATGGGTCGAGGTCGGTGAGGCGATGGGTCACGATGAGGACGAACTCATCGAGGTCGACGAACCCGCCGGGATGCGGCCACACGGCCTTGGGATCAGGGAAGGAGCCGAGGTCGCCGGCGGCGGCTGCGGCCATACCCCGGGAATTCAGACGGAGGCCACGCCGGTCGACGTCGGCCGCGACGACGCTGCGAAGGCGAGCCATCTCATGTCGCTCGGCGGCTGTGAGCCCGAGTACTCGCGAGACCAGCTGGCCGCCGGGGGGAGTGGTGAGGGCCTCATCGCGGTCGCGCTGGACCACCCGCCATCGTTCTGTTCCGTCGACCCGCCGAGAGATACCCACCTGGTGCGCCATGCCCGGCTCCTCGACACGGAAGTCGACGTTGCGTCGACGAAGATCCGCCATCACCGCGAGTTGGTAGGGGTCGGCGAACCGCACGTGGGTGTCGAGGATGACCGGGCCGATCCCTTCGATCGCAGAGAGGGGCTCGACCAGAGTCCGTGCGACGGGAATGTCGTCGGCGTCAGCTGTGGGACCGCTCCTGGCGTTGTAGGTCGGAAGGGTGGCGACTGCGAGCACGGCGACGGCGGCGCAGAGCAAGGCAGTCCCGGGGCGTGGGAGTCGGCCGGCAATCCTCAACCCCAGCGCGAAGACGGAGAAGGCGCCGATGGGCCAGAGCCACAGCAACTGGTGGGGCGGTGCAACCCGGACACTGACCGGGAGGATGGAGGCAGTGGCCAGGCCCACGGCGGCGACGAGCATCGCCCAGGCGGCGGCGGCTGTGGCCGGGTGATCGCCTCGGCGTCGAGACATCGCGATGGAGGCCGCGAGTACGGCAGCGAAGGCAGCGAGGCCGACGACCGCCGTGGTCATCGACGGAACGGCGGAGCCGAGGGTGAGAAAGCCTCGACGAATCGACGGACGCCCCAGGAACGGGGGGACGGCGAGGATGGAGGCCACGAGGCGAGTCGCCAACCCGGGTCCGACGGTCGCAGCGTTTCCCCCGCCGTGACTGATGAGCTTTCCCAGGTTCCCGAAACCCGAGGGTGCGAACTGGTCGATGGCGGGTTGCACCCAGCAGGCGACGGCGACGCCGGATGCGATCACGGCGATGCGAACGGGGCGTCCGACGTGGTGACCCCGCCGCACGGCCACGGCTGCGCCGACAACGGACACGGCACTCGTCGCGGCGACGAGGAGCGCGTAGCTCATGTGGGTCTGGACGACGAGCGATGTCGCGAAGACGAGCCACGGCAGAGCGGGTAGGTCGCCCAGGCTCGTGGCCCAGGCGGCGACGAGCACGAAGAAGAACGGAAACAGAAGGGCGTTGGGCTGCCAGGGGTCGTAGAGGAGCTCGCTTCCCATCGCCCACGCCAGCGCGGCCATCGCCACCGCCACCGCCACCGTTCCTCGGGCCCCAGCGCGACGCCACGCGAAGACGGCCGCCCCGGTGATGGCGGCGATGTTCACCAACGCGGCACCCACCGCAAGTCCGGCCACCGGGCCGAGGCGGACGGGCAACGCGAGCAGATCGAAGAAGAGGGGGCCGGGATTGTTGACGTCGACGCCGGTACTCAACGATGCCGAGGTCCACGTTCCGACGAGTGGGTGGTGTCGGGTGAACACATCCGCGGCCCGCACCGCGAAGAAGGCGTTGTCGCCGATCGGGATCCAGCCACCTCGCACCCCTCGGACGGCGGCGACGACGACGGGGAGCACGACGAGCACCGTTGCCCCGATGGCAGCCACGAGAGCCGACCTCGAGCGGTGATCCGCGGCAGGCGCAACGCCGCTCACACCGAGGTGCCGGGCGGGGCGAGGAACACGACGACGGGCTCGCCGAGTTCGAGCATCCGATCGACCCGCGCCTTTGTGGCTCGGGGGATGCCGTCGTCGATGGAGACGGCGAACAGGTTGAGGTCGAGCAGTCGAGCGAGGTCGTCACGCCCGAGCGCGGGCAGTTCGTGCAAGAGGCGGGTGCGCAGTCGGGCGAACTCGGCGCGCTCGGCCGGAGAGCGAAGGTCGGCCGATGCGACCTCGACCGCACCGGGCTTGGCTCGAAAGGCGGCGATGTAGGCGCCGGTCGCGAACTGAATCTCCGCGGTGGCCGTCGACGGGTCGATCACGCGGGAATCGGTGAGCGGGACGTGCAAGCCGCTGGTCATACCCGCTCGATAGCCGCGCCGCTCGAGTTCGTTGACCAGGCCATATGCCTGCGACCCGATCTGGGCCGCGTCACTCCACGCCACGACATAGGTGCCGCGCTTCCCCGTGGCGCCGGCAACGCCGCCGTCGAGCGCTTCGATGGTGCCGGGGAGCACGGCACCCAGCGCAGCTGAGAGCCTGGCCGCTGGAACTTCGGGAGTCGATGCTTCGACGGCGAACCAGCAGGACACGACGACCACCGCCGCCATGAGTCCGGCTGTGACCTGACGTGTCCGCTTCGGGTCGGCCGACGCAATGTGAACCCGAACGGCGATCGTCCACGCCGTTGCCAACGCAGCCACTGCCGCCAGCCCCCACACCCACAGGGTCAGGTACCACCACAAGGTTCCGAAAATACGGCTGATCGATACGACGGCGAGTACCAGCCCGACCGCCACGGTGACGTGGAGGGCGACGAGACGGCGTTGGCGAATGACGACGGCGGCGACGACCGCCGCCACGGCCCAGACGAGCAGTGCCAGTGCTCCGCCCGTGAGCGGACCGATCATGCCCGATGTCGGCAAGTCGAGGGGCCCACGCGGGGGCCAGCGCTCGCAGCGGCCCCCAGTGGCGCACGGTCAGGCCCAGACCGGCTCCCAGGCCGATGGCGGCCTCGGGCGGATCGCCGAAGTGGCGGAGGAGCGCCACGAAGTTGCCAGGCCGATGGACGACCTGGTCGATGAGGGGAGGAGCCCACAACAGGAGTCCCAGCGCCAGCGACGCCAACGTCCAGACGACGATGGCCCGTCGTCGGCCAGGTTGGCGGCCGCGGCGGTAGGCGAGGAGCACGCCGGCGGCGGCCACTGCGCCCATCCCGGCCGTCAGCACGAGGTAAGGCACATGGGTCTGGGCCGCGATCGAGGCCGCGAACACGGCGACGGGAAGGGCGGCGACATCGTCGTCGAGCACCGACCACACGGCGACCAGCAGCACGATCCACCAAGACACAGGGAGGTACGGGTTCCACGGCTGGGTCAAGAACGTGATGCCGTACCCGCGAAACGTCACGGCGAGCACGAGGGCGACCCCGGCGACAAGCGCGGTTCCGCCCCGCCGCCGAGCGAGGACGAGCGCGAGCGCGGCGGCGGCCGAGTGAAGGACGACGGTGCCGACCTGCAAGGCCCACGATGTGGCGCCGAGAAGCCGGTAGGTGGGGGCGAGGAGATAGAAGCTCAATGGGCCCGGATGACTGCCCTGTTGGGCCAGCGTGCGCCCGATTCGTCCGGGAAGTCCGATGAGCGGCGTGCGGGCGGTGAAGACGTCGCGCACGCGGTACTCGGTCATGGCCAGGTCGAGCACCGGGTACCAGGTCGTGCGCCGCAGCGCGACCAAGGCGACGATCAAGGGCGCAACGACGATGAGCCACAATCCGGCCGTGACGGCCACGCTGGCCCGACGAGGCTCGTTCATGCTCGAGGCCGTGGCGGACGGCCGGTCCCGATGCCCGAGCATGGTCGGCGACAGTAGCGGTCGGAACAGCCGGTACTGTCGCCGCCGGATGGTCCTCGACCTGGCGCGGCGACGCTCCTCGACGCTGCTGGGCGTCACGTTGTTGGCCGTCGTGGTTGCCCTGCCGTTGCGGGGGCTGTGGCGGGGGCCGGGGCCGCCGATGGAAGAGGGCTTCATGCTCGTCTTTCCGGACCTGGTGCGCCATGGTCTGGTGGCCAATCGAGACTTCTTGCATCTGTATGGCCCGGGCAGCCTGTGGGTGCTGGCCGCTGTCTATGCGGCGTTCGGGACCCTGCTCCAGGTCGAGCGCATGGTCGGGCTGTTGCAATTGCTGGGCGTCATCGCCGGCGTGTTCGCCCTCACTCGTCGCTGGGGACCGTGGTCGGCAACCGCGGCCGGCGCCCTTGCCGCAGTCGTCATCCTGCCGCCGACCGGACTGACCGCCATGGCGTGGGTGGGCGCCGTCGCCCTCGGTCTCTGGTCTGTACACCTCGGCGTGCGGGCTGTCGAAGGGGAGGGGGACGCGTACCTCGTGGCCGGCGCTGCGCTCGGCGGATTCGCTCTTCTGTACCGTCCGGATCTGGTGGTTGCGGTTGGCGGGTCGGCCATCGTCGTCATGCTCGGACTCGAGACCCGTCGACGGCGTCGTTACGTCGCCGCCGCCGTTGCCGGTGTCTCACCCTTTCTCGTCCACGTGGCGATGGCGGGGCCGGCCGCGGTCTGGCGGGGGTTGGTCTACGAGCCGGTGTTCCAGTTGCGCGGTGGCCGGCGGCTACCGCTCCCGCCGAGTTGGTCCGATTTCGACGGCTTCCTCCAACGCGCCGGTCGCCTCGACGAGCCGGCGTGGCCATTTCCCGCTCCTCCGTCGCCCGCACAGCTCGTGTTGTGGTTGGTCCTGCTCTTCGGGGCCACCGCACTCGTCGTGGCGGTCGGCGTGCGCGCGTTCCGGGCGCGGGGCGACCGCAGGCTGTTGGCGGCCGGCGTGTTCGCCGCCGGTCTCTTGCCCCAGGCCCTGCAACGTCCGGACTCGACCCACCTCGCGTGGGTGGGGTGCGTCGCCTTTGCCCTCGCTCCCGTCGCGATGGTCGAGCTGGTGGGTTCGAGGGTCGTGCGTCGAGTGATCGCGGCCGCTGTGCCGCTGGCACTCGTCTTCGCTCTTCTGCCCGACTTCACCTTTCGGAGCTACGCCGACCTCGTCAACCAGAGCCTCGGGCGTGGGAGGCCGGTCGGCACCATGCGCAACAAGGATCGGATCTTCTACTACGGGCGGGGCGACGCCGTCGCCGCTGTCGACCGACTCATCGCACGGGTCCACGAGGTGTCGGCTCCCGGCGATCGCCTTTTCGTGGGCACCGGCGACCTTCGCTACACGCCCTACAGCGAGGCCTTCCTCTACTACCTCCTCGGTGACCTGACGCCAGCGACCCGCTACATCGAGATGGATCCGGGCGTGGCCAACGCTTTGGGATCGGGCATGGCCGACGACCTCGCCTCGGCCGACGTGGTCGTGCTGTCGTCGATCCGCGACGACTGGAACGAGCCCAACGACTCCCTGCACGCCGGTTCGGACGAAGCGACCAAGGTGCTCGAAAAGGACTTCTGCATCGACTCGTCCTTTGGTGACGGCCTCTTCGGCCGCGGGCTCTACGTGCTCTACGCCCGCTGCGCCGCCCCATCGACCCGACCGTAGGATGCGGGCCTTGCCGCCCCTCTCCGCCGCCGACGACCTCGCCGCCCGCGTCGGTCATCTGGGCTCCGCCGCATCCACATGCTCGCCTGGCGGGACCTCGACGACGTCGAGGCCGGCGGCTCCGAGGTGCACGCCGCCGAGGTCGCCCGGCTGTGGGCCGAGGCCGGCATCGAGGTGTCGATGCGCACCTCGTACGCCCAGGGCCACCCGCAGCGCCGAGCGCCGCGACGGCTACCAGGTGATCCGCAAGGCCGGCCGCTACCTCGTGTTCCCCCGCGCCGCGCTCAGCGAGGTCGCCGACCGCTACGGCCCGCGCGACGCGCTGGTCGAGATCTGGAACGGCATGCCGTTCTTCTCGCCGCTGTGGGCCGCGGCGGCCCCGGGTCGTGTTCCTGCACCACGTCCACGCCGACATGTGGAAGATGGTGCTGCCGCCGACAGCCCGAGCTCGCCCGTGCGGCGACACGCTCGAGACGCAAGGTCGCGCCGCCGCTCTACCGACGGTCGCGCGATGGTCACCCTGTCGCCGTCGTCGAAGCACGAGATGCTCGAGATCGGGTTCCGACCGACCGCGTCGACGGTGGTCCCACCCGGCGTCGACCCCCGCTTCCCCCCGGCGGCGAGCGGTCGGCCCACCCCGCTGCGTGGTCGCGCGTCGGCCGCCTGGTGCCGGTGAAGCGCTTCGACCGGCTGATCCGCGCCGTGGCCGCGGCCCGTCGACCGCGCACCCGACGCTGCGCCTCGCTCATCGTGGGCACCGGGCCCGAGCGCCCGCGCCTCGAGGCCCTCGATCGCCGAGCTCGGCGCCGAGCGGCTGCGTCCGCTTCGCCGGCCGCGTCGCCGACGACGAGCTGGTCGACCTCTACCGCTGGGCCTGGGCCGTCGCCAGCGCCTCGGTCCGCGAGGGCTGGGGCATGACCCTCACCGAGGCCGCCGCCTGCGGCACGCCGGCGGTGGCCACCCGCATCCCCGGCCACGTCGACGCCGTGGCCGACGGCGTCAGCGGCCTGCTGGCCGACGACGACGCCGACTGGCTCGCCACCTCGCCCGCATCGCCACCGACGCCGCCCTCCGCGAGCCGCCTGAGCGACGGCGCGCTGCGCACGCGCCGCCAGCTTCACCTGGGCCGCCACCGCCACCGGGCATGCTCGAGGCGCTGGCCGACGAGGCGCATCGGTCGGCGCGGCCGGCGCCGATGGACCTGTCTCGGCTGCGCCGGCAGTCGGCGCTGCGCCGCAGGCCGCTGCCGTCCGCCGTCCTCGCCGTCACGTCTACGTGCCGCTGCTGCTGCACCAGGCCCGGGCGAGGTCGGCGCCGACACCAAGACCTACCTCTACCTCGACCCGGGCCGTGCTGACGCGGGCGTCGTCGATGTGGGACCCCAACATCGGGATGGGCACGGTCACCCACCAGAACATCGGCTACCTGTTGCCGATGGGCCCCTGGTACTGGTCGTTCGAGCACGTCGGCGTGCCCGACTGGGTCGCCCAGCGGCTGTGGCTCGGCTACGATCCTGTTCGTCGCCGGCGCTCGGCGTGCGGTTCCTGCTCGCACCGCTCGTGGCCAGGAGGGCCCGCACGTCACGTCGCCACGTTCGGCTACACCCTCACGCCCTACGTCCTCGACCTCGGCGCCCGCCTCTCGGTGATCCTGCTGCCCTACGCCGGCGCTGCCGTGGCTGATCGGGCTGACTGATCCGCGCCCTGCGCCAGCGGCGGGTGGCGCGACCCCGCCCTGTTCGCGCTGCGTGGTGGCCACCGTCGGCAGCGTCAACGCCACCGCGCTGATCTCGCGGCGTCGGCCCGCTGCTGTGGATCGTCTACGAGGTCTGCGGTCACGCGCGAGGTCCGCTTGCGCCAGGCTGTCGGCGCCGTCGGCCGCATCGGCGTGCTCACCGTCGGCTGCTCGCTGTGGTGGATCGCCGGCTCTGGCCTCAGGGCGGGTACGGCATCGACATCCTCCGCTACACCGAGACGGCCGAGACGGTGGCCAACGCCTCGCTGTCGCTCGAGGTGCTGCGCGGCCTCGGCTACTGGTTCTTCTACGGCGACGACGCTCGGCCCGTGGATCGACCCTGCGGTCGACTACACGCAACGGCTGTGGCTCCTCGGCGTCACCTTCGCCGTCCCCGTGCTGGCTTTGTGTGGCGCGGCGTTGTGCGTGGCGGCTCCGGGCGTTCTTCGTCGTCCTCGTCGTGGTCGGCACCGTCCTCGCCGTCGGCGCCCACCCCTACGACGACCCGGCACCGCTCGGCGCCGCCTTCAAGGCCTTCCCGCGGTCCGACGGCGGCCTCGCCCTGCGCAGCACCCCCCGCGCCGTGCCCCTCGTGGTCCTGGCCCTGGCCGTGTTCGCTCGGCGCCGCCATCACGGCGTTGTCCGCGGCGCCGGGCTGTGGTCGGGACCATCGCCGCCGTCGCCGCCGGGACCCTGGCGGTCGCCGGACTGCCGCCGCTGTGGAACGGCGATCTGGCCGTGGGCGACAACCTCGACCGGCCCGAGGACATCCCGGCGTACTGGTACGACGCCGCCGCCGACCTCGAGTCGCAGGGCCACGACGACACGCGCGTGCTCGAGATCCCGGGCTCGGACTTCGCGTCCTACCGCTGGGGCAACACGGTCGACCCGATCACGCCGGATCTGATGGACCGGCCCTACGTGGCCCGCGAGCTCATCCCCTACGGCTCGGCCGGCAGTCGGCCGACCTGCTCAACGCCCTCGACCGCCGGCTGCAGGAGGGCGTCTTCGACCCGGACGCCCTCGCACCGATGGCCCGCTTCATGGGCGTCGGCGACGTGGTCGTGCGCAACGACCTCCTCTACGAGCGGTATCGGACACCGCGCCCCCGGGTGATGGCCGCGCTCGTGGGCAGCGCGGGTGGATTCGGGCCGGCGAAGGTCTTCGGCCCGCCATCGGCCACCGTCCCCACCGGGCCGCGGCCGTTGCTCGACGAACACGAACTCGGCGTGCCCTCGAAGGTCGCCGACCCCGCGCCGGTCGTCGTGTTACCTGTGACATCGCCCGAACCGATCGTGCGCGCCGAACCCACCAGGGGCGGCCTCCTTGTGGCCGGCGATGGGGAGGGCTTGGTCGACCTCGCTGCGGCCGGACTGTTACCCGCACGCGCGCCCGTTCGATACGCCGGCGCGCTCACGTCGGCGGCCGAGTGGGATGCGGCGCTGGCCGACGCCGACCTCCTCGTACTCACCGACACCAACCGGCAGCGGGCCCGTCGGTGGGGGACGGTGCGGGAGAACACGGGCTTCACCCAACCGGCCGGCTACACGCCGCTCGTCGACGATCCGACCGACGCCCGCCTCGACGTCTTTCCCGACGGCGCCTCGGCCGATCGGACGACCGTCGAGCAACGGGGCGTCGAGGCGGTGCGAGCCACCGGCTACGGAAATCCGATCTCCTATACGCCCGAAGACCGCCCGGCCAATGCGCTCGACGGCGACCCGACGACGGCGTGGCGCGTCGGTGCCTTTGCCGATGTCACCGGCGAGCGACTCCGCGTGGATCTCGCCGCCCCGGTCGAAGCGTCGTCGTTGCGAATCGTGCAACCCGTCAGCGGACCGCGGAACCGAACCATCACGCGAGCCCGGCTCCACTTCGACCGGGGCGCCGACGTCGACGTCGCGCTCGAACCGGTGTCGAACACCGAGCAGGGTCAGGTGGTCGGCTTCGCGGCACGTCGCTTCCAGCGCGTGGACTTCGAGGTGCTCGAGACCGATGCGGGGCTCCATCCCCGTTACGACGGCTACAGCGGCGTCGGCTTGGCCGAACTCGACATTCCCGGTGTGCGCGTCGACGAAGTCGTTCGGTTGCCTTCGGCCCTGTTGCGCGAGGCGGGCCCACGCGCGCAATCGCATCCACTCGCCATCGTCCTCTCTCGTCTGCGAGCCAGCGCCGCCGACCCCACCCGCGGTGACGAGGAGCGGTTCCTCCGCCGGGCCTTTCGGTTGCCCGACGAACGCCGGTTCGAGGGTGTCTCTGGCTCGGCTCGCATCTCACAGGCCGTCGCCGACGACGTCATCGACGGGTTGGTCGGGTTGCCGACGCCGATCGAAGGCGGGGTTGCGGCCCGGTCTGACTCGCGGCTGCCGGGCGACCTGCGCAGCCGAGCGTCGGCTGCCATCGACGGCGATCCGACGACGGCGTGGCAGCCCGGTCTTCTAGGACAGTCCGGTCATTGGATCGAGGTCGAGTCGGGCGGTCCGATCTCGCTCGATCGCCTCGATCTGGTCGTCGTCGCCGACGGGCGGCACTCGGTGCCGACACGGATCTCGGTGACGGCCGACGACGGGCCGCCCACCACGATCGACCTCCCGGCCGTCGCCGATCGCCCCGAGCGAGGGGCCACGGCTTCGATACCGGTCACGTTTCCCTCGAAGACGGGCCGCCGTCTTCGCGTGACGATCGAGCGCGTGCGGGCGGCGACCACCCCCGACTTCTTCGGACCCGGTCGCCTCGAACTGCCTGTCGCCGTCGCCGAGCTCGGTGTCCCCGGCGTGCAGATGGCGGCGCCCGCCTCGGCGTTCGAATCGGCGTGCCGCGACGACCTCGTCACCGTGGACGGGCGCCCCCTCCCGCTCCGGCTCTCGGGTGTGACCGCAGCGGCGCTGGCTGGCGGAGGGCTCGACATCGCGACCTGCGGCGTGAGCACCGCCCTCGATCTGAGCGCCGGAGATCACGACGTCGCCGCCGCCGTCGGAAGCGGCACGGGATTCGACCTGGACCGCCTCGTGCTCCGGTCCTCGCCGCCGTCCCCGGTGCCGGCCACGGCGCTCCCCGCCGTGCCTCCGTCATTGCGCGTCACCGCGACGGGCCGGTCGTCGTACGAGATCTCCGCTGGTCCGGCGGCGGGCGCCTCCTGGCTCGTGCTCGGCCAGAGCCACAACCGCGGCTGGCGGCTCACGATCGACGGCCGGGACGCGGGGCCTCCGGTCCTCATCGATGGCTACGCCAATGGCTGGCGACTGCCGCCGTCGACGGCCACACGGTCGCTCGCGCTGCGCTGGGTGCCCCAGCGCAGCGTCGATCTCGCGCTCGTGGCCAGTTCCCTGGCGGTCCTCTTGTGTCTCCTGATCGTCTTGGCCGGGTGGCGGCGGGATCGTCGTCGTCCGGTTCTGAGCGACGTCGACTGGCCGCCTCCTGCCGAACTCACGTGGCGTACCCCCGATGCCCCGGCACTGGCGCTGGCCATCGCCGCCGGGGTGGTGGCGGCCGCCGCCGGAGGGATGGTGGTGGGACTCGTCGTTCTCGGAGTCGCGCTCGCCGCTCGATTCGTGCCGCTCTTCCGGTGGGGTTTCGCCTTCGGTCCGGCGCTTGCCCTGGCCTTGGCGGCCGCGTACGTGATCCTCCAGCAGGCTCGCTACGGCTACCCGCCCGATTTCGCCTGGCCCGTGAACACCGAGCGTGCCCATCTGCTCGGGCTCATCTCGATCGGTCTCCTGCTTGCGTCGACCGGGGGCCCGTTTTGGAGACCCGCGCCTTCGGGCAGGACGCAGGCCGGGGCGCCGGGTGGGGACTGAAGAATCCCTGAAAGCTGCCAGGAGTTCGCAACAGAACCGTAATGAGAGCGCTAAGGTCGCCCACAAGTTGTGACTGGCGTCACAGCAATCGAGGCCGGTCGATCGACCGGCCTGACTGGCAGTAGGGAGAAGCGTCTGTGAGTTCCGGACCCCGATCGAAAAGCTCGCCCTTCGCGAGACTTTTCCTGATCCTCGCTCTGATATCGCTTGTGGCCGCAGCATGCGGCGGCGGAGCGAAGAAGAGCGACAACGCTGGTGACGGCGGCATCGTCAAATCCACCGAGGAAGACGCGGGAGACCCCGTTCTCGGCGGCACCCTCAACTACGGCGTCGAAGCCGAGAGCCCGGGCTGGCAGCCCTGCGTCGACTCGCACTCCGAGTCGGGCACGATCGTCATGCGTGCGCTGTACGACACGCTGACCGCCCGTGCCGCTGACGGCTCGGTCAAGCCCTACCTGGCTGAGAGCATCAAGTCCAACGATGCACTGACCGAGTGGACGCTCAAGCTCCGGCCCAACATCAAGTTCAGCGACGGCACCGCCCTCGACTCCGCCGCGGTCAAGGCCAACTTCGATGCAGCCAAGGCCCCCACGTCTCGCTGCGCCGGTTCATTGTCGACGGTGACCGAGATGCAGGTCGTGGATCCGCTGACCGTCAAGTACGTCCTGTCGGCACCCTACGGACCCTTCCCTGAGCTCCTCAGTGGTGCCGCCGGCTACATCTACTCGCCGGCCAACGCTGCCGCCAAGGGCGCCGACGTGTCGGCCAACCCCGTCGGCGCCGGGCCGTTCGTGTTCACCTCGTGGGAGCGCGACTCGAAGCTCACGCTGAGCAAGAACCCGAACTACTGGCAGAAGGGGCTCCCGTACCTCGACACCGTCGTGTTCAAGCCGATCCCCGACGAGGATGCCCGCCTCGCTTCGCTGAGCTCGGGTGAGGTCGACATCGCCTTCACCCTCCGCCAGCAGTACGTCAAGCAGGCACGTGACCTCGGCGACGCCGTCAAGCGCTACGAGCTCATCGGCAACAACTCCGGTGGTTCGATCTTCAACACCGCCATGGCGCCGGTCGACGACAAGCGGGTTCGCCAAGCGCTGGCGCACGCCATGAACCAGAAGGATCTGATCAAGATCCTCGGTGGTGAAGGCATCTCGCCCGAGACGACTCAGTTCTTCTCGAAGGACTCGCCGTGGTACTCGGAGAAGGTCGCTGCGGCCTATCCGAAGTACGACGTCGAGGCAGCCAAGAAGCTGGTCGAGGCGTACAAGGCCGATCCGGCCCGCTCCGACAAGCAGGCCGTCGGTGCCCCCCTGAAGGTCACCTTCAACTGCCCGCCCGACCCGACGCTCGTCGCCGTCGCCCAGGGCTACCAGCAGATGGCGGCTGCGGCCGGCATCGAGATGGAGTTGAAGCAGGTCGAGCAGGCCACCCACATCAACAACGCCGTAGGCAAGCCGCCGTTCACCTCAGCTGACTACATGATCAACTGCTGGCGTCTCGGCGGCCAGGCTGATCCCGACTCGGTCCTGTACAACCAGTACAGCGGTCCCGAGGGGCAGGCGGCCAACGTGACGAACTTCAGCTCCCCCGAGGTCCAGAAGCTGCTCGAAACCGGACGCGAGAGCGCCGACTTCGACACCCGCTACAAGGCCTACGAGGCGCTCGGGCTCATCTTCGATGAGGAAGTTCCCCACGTGTGGACGGGTGCGACCGCGGCGTCGACCGTGGCCAAGCCCGAGGTGAAGAACGTCACGACCTACAAGTTCCCCGACGGCAAGTCCAAGGGCGAACTCGAGCAGGCTGTGACCAACATCGCCCAGATCTGGGTTACGAAGTAATCCAGGTCACGTAGTCCAGGTCACGGAACTCAGGGAGATCGGTCGGCACCATGCGCCAAATCGGAAAAAAAGTTTTGACGCTGGTGCCGACCATCTTCTTGGTCTCGCTCCTGACCTTCCTGCTCACGAGTCTGTTGCCGGGCGACCCGGCGCTGCAGGTGCTGGGATCGGCCGAACCCTCGGCCGAGGCCATCGCCGCAGTCCGGGCCGACCTCGGTCTCGACAAGCCCCTGCCCCTCCGCTACGTCGCCTACCTCGGGGATCTCGCCCACGGCGACTTCGGGCGGTCGTATCGCACCCGTCAACCTGTCCTCGAGGCGATCGGTGAACGCCTGCCGGTCACCTTGGAGATCGGCCTCGTCGCCCTCGTCATGTCGATCCTGCTGTCGGTACCGCTCGGCGTTTTCAGCGCGTATCGGGCCAACGGGGCCGTCGACCGAACCATCACGACGGCAAGCTTCGGGCTGTTGGCGATACCGAGCTTCATGGTCGCCTTGTTGTTGTTGTACTTCTTCGCTGTCTACTTACGCCTCTTCCCGGCCACCGGCTGGACACGATTGACCGACGACTTCGGCAAGAACCTGAAGTCGGTCGTCCTCCCCGCCACGGCCCTGGGCATCGGCCAGTTGGCCGTCTACACCCGGCTCCTGCGCTCCGACATGATCGCCACCCTCCAGGAGGACTTCGTGTCGATGGCGCGAGCAAAGGGCCTGCCGACATGGCGGATCCTCTTCCGGCACGCTCTTCGGCCCTCGTCGTTCTCGCTGCTCACGATCGTCGGCCTCCAGGTCGGCGGCCTGATCGGCGGCGCCGTCATCGTGGAGCAGTTCTTCGCCCTCCCCGGCATCGGGCGCCTGCTCTATGACTCGATCACCCAGCGCGACCTCATCATGGTCCAAGGTGTCGTGCTCTTCCTCGCTCTTTCCACCGTGCTGGTGAACTTCGCCGTCGACCTGCTCTACTCCGTCCTCGACCCCAGGATCCGCCGTGGCTCAAGCGCAGCCTGAAACCGATCCCGCACCGACCAACATCGGCCCCGGCGGAGCCGGCCTCGCCGTCGACGGCGGCGAAGACGTCGTCACGGTCGCCCCGGCCAAGAAGAAGCGCCCCCGGGTCTTCTTCTACATGGCCCTCGGGTGGCTGGTCCTCGTCGTCATCTGTGCGGTCTTCGCCAACTTCCTTCCGGTGAAGGATCCGAACTTCCAGGACATCTCCCTGCGGCTCGAGCCTCCGGGCCCCGGGGGACTCCTCGGCGCCGACGACCTGGGGCGCGATGTCCTGGCCCGGCTCGTCTTCGGTGCCCGGGTGTCGATGATCGTCTCCCTGACCGCCGTACTCATCGGCTCGATCGTCGGCGGCACGCTCGGCCTCACTGCGGGGTTCTTCCGGGGCTGGTACGAGCGCACGGTGATGTCGCTCGTCGACGTGATCCTCGCCTTCCCGGCCCTGGTGTTGTTGTTGGCGCTCGTTGCCTTCGTCGGGCAGAGCTTGTCGACCATTGCGCTCGTGGTCGGGTTTCTCGCCATCCCGTCGTACACCCGGGTGGCCCGAGCGACAACCCTGTCGGTTGCCCAACGCGAGTACGTCCTCGCTGCCCGAGCGATGGGTGCCACCAACCGGCGCATCCTGCTCCGCGAACTCCTCCCCAACGTGGCCCTGCCTGTGATCGCCTTCGGCCTCGTCGCTCTCGGCCTCGTGATCGTCGCCGAGGGCTCGCTGGCCTTCCTGGGCCTCTCGGTCAAGTTCCCGACCGCGACGTGGGGTTCGATGATCGCCGCCGGCAAGATCCACATCCGCACGGCGCCGCACCTCGCGCTGTTCCCCTCATTGGCCATGTTCTTGACCGTGCTCTCCTTGAACTACGTGGGCGACCAACTCCGGAGCCGCTTCGACGTGCGGGGGTCGGCGCTGTGACCGCCCCCCGGCGCGATGCCCGCCGACGCCGGCGCATCGAGCAACTGCAAAAGCCCGATCCCATCGTTCGCCCCGTCGACCGCAACCCCGACGAGCTGTTGCTCGAGGTCAAGGACCTTCGGACGTACTTCCGCACACCGCGCGGCATCGTCAAGGCCGTCGACGGCGTCACCTTCGATCTCGACCGAGGCAAGACCGTCGGCATCGTCGGCGAGTCCGGATCGGGCAAGACGGTGTTGTCGCGTTCGATCATGGGACTGCTGCCCAAGGCGACGACCATCCACCCCACAGGTGAGGTCCTCTTCGATGGACGCAACCTGTTGACCCTTCCCGACAAGGAGATGCGCAACATCTGGGGGGAGGAGGTGGCGATGGTCATGCAGGATCCGATGACCTCCCTCAACCCCGTCGTGAAGATCGGCCGACAGATCACCGAGGGGCTTCGTCACCATCTGGGCATGAAGGGCGGCGACGCCAAGGAGGCGGCCGTTGCCCTGCTCACGTCGGTCGGCATTCCCGAACCCGTTCGCCGCCTCAGCCAGTACCCGCACGAACTGTCGGGCGGCATGCGCCAACGCGTGACCATCGCCATCGCGTTGGCCTGCGGTCCTCGGCTGCTCATGGCCGACGAACCGACCACGGCCCTCGACGTGACGGTCCAGGCCCAGATTCTCGACCTGCTTCAGCGACAGCAGCGCGAACGATTCATGGCCATGGTCCTGGTCACCCACGACCTCGGCGTGGTCGCCGGCCGCACCGACGAGATCATCGTCATGTACGCCGGTCGCGTCGTCGAACGGGCCCAGACCTACGACCTGTTCCACGACATGAAGATGCCGTATACCGAGGCGTTGTTGAAGTCGATCCCCCGGGTCTCGAACCGCAGTCACACCCGGCTGCAGGCCATCGCCGGCCGGCCGCCCGATCTCGTCAACCTCCCCGACGGTTGCAAGTTCGCCTCCCGCTGCCCCTACGCCCAAGACCGCTGCCGCGAGGAAGAGCCGCCGCTCGTGCCGGCAAGCGACCCCGGCCACGAGTTCCGTTGCTGGTTCCCGGTGGGTTCGCCCGAGGGCCTCGACGCCCTCGCCCGCAACATCCGAGACCACAAGATTCCCGGTCAGGACGAGGCCGGCATCGCCCCCGTCCCCGCCGACGTCCTCGACGCATTGGAGACCACCTAATCCATGGCCGGCACCGGAAGCGCCCATCTCCGCGACGACGCCCTGCTGCGGGTCGAGGGGCTCGTCGTCGAGTTCCCCGCCGGCGGCGGCAAGAAGGTCAACGCCGTGTCGGGCATCAGCCTCGATCTCGTCGAAGGCGAGACCCTCGGCCTCGTCGGCGAGTCGGGCTGCGGCAAGTCCACGACTGGTCGGGCGATCATGCAATTGCCTCCGCCGACGCGGGGTTCGGTCCAGTTCCAGGGCAAGGACCTGACCAAGCTGGACGGCGAAGACCTGCGTCGCACCCGCACCCAGTTGCAGATGATCTTCCAGGATCCGATCTCTTCGCTCAACCCGCGGCGCAAGATCAAAGACATCGTCGGCGAGCCGCTCGCCATCTGGGGAGGCGACACCGACAAGGTCAACGAGGTGCTCGAAGCCGTGGGCCTCGACCCCGAGACCGTCGGCGATCGGCGAGCCCACCAGTTCTCCGGTGGCCAGTGCCAGCGCATCTCGATCGCGAGATCGCTGGTGATGGAGCCCAAGGTCATCATCTGCGACGAGCCCGTCTCAGCCCTCGACGTCTCGGTGCAGGCGCAGATCCTCAACCTCCTCGAGGACATGAAGGCGCGCTACCAGTTGACCCTGGTCTTCATCGCTCACGACCTCGCCGTTGTCAAGAACATCTCCGACCGGGTGGCGGTGATGTACCTCGGCAAGCTTTGCGAAGTCGCGGGTTCCGACGACCTCTACGAGTCGCCCCACCATCCCTACACCGCCGCCCTCCTGGCCTCGATCCCCGAGCCCAACCCCGAGGTCCGGCCGTCGGCCGCGGGCCTCAAGGGCGAGTTGCCTTCGCCCATCGATCCGCCGTCAGGATGCCGGTTCCGCACCCGCTGCCCCCGGGCCAAGGATCGGTGCGCGAGCGAGGAGCCTCAGATGCGGGCCGTCGAGGGTGAGAACGAGCACTACGTCGCCTGCCACTTCCCCCTGGCCGCCCCCGAAGCGCCGCCGGCCTGATCGGTTCTCGACCGCCCCGAAGTAGCGTTCGAAGCGTGAAGACGTACAAGTTGATCATCGCCGCCCTGGTGTGCGGCGTGGCCATCCTCGTCGCCTTCGCCGCCCAGGTTCTCGTGGCTCGATAGGCCGCGTAGGCTCCGAGTCATGGCAGAACAGTTCGACGTGGTCGTGATCGGCGGTGGTCCCGGCGGGTATGCAGCCGCGCTGTACGGGTCGGCGGCTGGCCTCAAGATCGCCGTGGTCGAAAAGGACAAGGTCGGCGGCACCTGCCTCCATCGGGGCTGCATCCCGGCCAAGGAATTCCTCGAGACGGCCAGCGTCTCCCGTCACGTCAACGGGGCCAAGGAGTTCGGGATCAACACCGAGGCGCCGACCGTCGACTTCTCGGTGAGCCAAGCCCGCAAGCAGAAGGTCGTCGACCAACTGTGGAAGGGCCTTTCCGGTCTGATGAAGCGGCGCAAGATCACGACCGTCGAGGGCACGGGCCAACTCGGGGCCGGCCACGTCGTGAAGGTCAGCGACGGCACCGAACTCCTCGGCACATCGGTGATCCTTGCCGCCGGCTCGGTGCCCCGGACCATCCCCGGCTTCGACCTCGACGGCCGGTACGTCTTGAGTTCCGACGAGTTCCTCATGCTCGAGAAGCTCCCTGGCTCGGCCGTCGTGATCGGCGGCGGCGCCATCGGGTGTGAGTTCGCCTCCACCATGGCCGACCTCGGCGTGAAGGTCACGATTCTCGAAGCCCTGCCGAAGATCCTTCCGGGATGCGACCGCGAAGTGGCCGACGTCGTGGTCAAGTCGTTCAAGAAGCGGGGCATCGACATCCGCACCGGCGTCTCCGTGACCGGGCACACCCCCAACGACCACGGCACCACCGTTTCGTTCGGCGAGGGAGAGTCGATCGACGTCGACATCGTCGTCATGTCGGTCGGTCGGCGACCGTTGTCCGACGGGCTCCTGATCGACGGAAGCGGAGTGACGATCGACGAACGAGGCTTCGTGCCGGTCGACGCCGCCCTGCGCACCTCGGCCGACGGTGTCTACGCCGTCGGCGACCTCGTCTCGATCAGCGGCGGCGTGCACCCAGCGCTCGCCCATGTCGGCTTCGCCGAGGGCATCAACGTCATCAAGACGATCCTCGGCGAGGATCCCTTGCCGGTCGACTACACCAAGGTGCCGTGGTGCATCTACACCCATCCCGAGGTCGCTTTCGTCGGGCTTTCCGAGGATGCGGCCAAGGAGGCCGGCATCGACGTGGTGGTCAAGAAAGACCCGTTCATCGGCAACGGACGGGCGCTGATCCTGGGCGAACCCGAGGGAATGGTCAAGGTCATCGCCGAGAAGCGCGCCGACGGTTCGGCGGGTGTCATCCTCGGGGTGCACATGGTCGGGCCATGGGTGACCGAACAACTCGGACAGGCCTATCTCAGCGTCAACTGGGAGGCGACGGTCGACGAGGTGTCAGCGCTCATCCAGCCCCATCCCACCCTCTCCGAGGTGTTCGGCGAGACCGTGTTGGCCCTCACCGGCCGCGGCCTGCACACGTAGATGTCTCCGACCCCCTCTCGTTCAGCACTCCCGGCCCGGTAAGGAAAGCCAAGACCCATGCCCGACATCACCATGCCCCAGCTCGGCGAGACCGTCACCGAAGGCACCATCACCAAGTGGCTGAAGAACGTCGGAGACAAGATCGAAGAGGACGAGGTCATCTACGAGGTGTCGACCGACAAGGTCGACTCCGAGGTGCCGTCGCCGGTGTCGGGCTACCTGACCGAGATCAAGGTGCCCGAGGGCGAGACGGCCGAGGTCGGCGCCGTGCTTGCGGTGGTCGGCGATGCGCCGCCGAACGGAGACGCCGGCGCCCCCGCCGAGGCGGCTGCCCCCGCTGACGCCGCCCCCGCAGGCGAGGCCGCGCCGCCCGCGGTCGAGACCGTGCCGCCGGCGGTCGAGACCGTGCCGTCGACAGACCAGGTCGAGGCCCCGGCCACCGAGACGCCGGTCGCGCCGGAGACGCCGGTCCAGCCCGCCGCTGCGTCCCCGGCGCCGGCGTCATCGACCGACAGCGGCGATGGCGACGCCGCCGGCAAGGTCCTCTCTCCGGTGGTGCGCCGTTTGATCGCCGAACACGGGCTGGATCCGACCCAGATCGCGGGCACCGGCTCGGGGGGCCGCATCACCCGCAACGACGTGCTCGCCGTCGTCGACGCCGGCGCCGCTGGGTCGAAGCCGGTGCCGTCGAGCGCGCCCGCGCCGGCGGCGCCCTCCGCGCCGCCCGCCCGCCCCGCTCCGGCGCCTGCGGCGCGCGCCGGGGAGCGCGACGAGGTCGTCCCGTTCTCCAACATCCGGCGCCGCACCGCCGAACACATGGTGCGGTCGCTGGCCACGTCGGCCCACACGCTCGTCGTCATCGAAGTCGACTACGAAAATGTCGACCGAGTGCGCTCGGCGGTCAAGGAGTCGTTCAAGGCCGACGAGGGCGTGAGCCTCACGTACCTGCCCTTCATCGCCCGTTCCCTGATCGACGCCATCCGCGAGTTCCCCCACGTCAACGCCAGCGTCGGCAACGACGAACTCATCGTGCATCACTTCGTCAACCTCGGCATCGCCGTCGACATGGACTACCAGGGCCTCATCGTGCCGGTCGTCCAAGACGCCGATGGCAAGCGCCTCCGTGTCCTCGCCCGAGAGATCGGCGACCTTGGCCAGCGGGCCCGTTCCAAGAAGCTGAGTGCCGACGAGATCGCCGGGGGGACGATCACGATCACCAACGCCGGTGGTTACGGCACGCTGATCACGGGTCCGATCATCAATCAGCCCCAAGTCGCGATCCTCTCGACCGACGGCGTGAAGCCCCGACCGGTCGCCATCCCGCTCGAAGGTGGCGGCTACGGCATCGCAGTGCATCCCGTCGGCAACCTGGCCATTTCCTTCGACCACCGGGCCTACGACGGGGCCTACGCCTCGGCCTTCCTGGCCCGTATCAAGGAGATCCTCGAAACGCGCGACTGGGCTGCGGAGCTGGCGTGACGCTGCGGGCCCGCTGGCTGGGCCGGGTCCACTACGGCGACGCGCACGCGTTGCAGCGCTCGCTGTTCGTCAACTCCGACGACAACTACCTGTTGTTGCTCGAGCATCCGCACATCTACACGCTCGGCGTGCGGGCTGATCCCAACAACGTGCTCGTCGATCCTTCGACGGTCGGGGCCGAAGTGGTCAAGACCGATCGCGGCGGTGACGTCACCTATCACGGCCCAGGTCAGCTGGTGGGCTATCCCATCGTGTCGGTGCCCGTGGCACCAGGCGCGACCGCCGGCTATGTGGCTGCAGTCGAGCAACTCCTCATCGACGCACTGGCCGATCTGGGCCTGCACGGAGCGGGGCGGCTCGAAGGCTTCCCCGGCGTCTGGGTCGAAGACCGCAAGATCGCCGCCATCGGCGTCCGGCTCACCCGTGGTCGCTCGATGCACGGTTTCGCCCTCAACGTCGACCCCGACCTGGCGATGTTCGATCACATCGTGCCGTGCGGGATCACGGGCAAGTCGGTCACGTCCCTGGCTGCCGAAGGCGTGTCGGCGTCGATGACCGACGTGGTCGACGCAATCGTCTCCCGAGCCACCGCGCTCTGGGGCGGCGGCACGGTCGATCGCGCCGATCTGGCCTGGCGAGTGCGTCCCGACGACCTGTCCGCCTTCACCCGGGGGGCCGGGGCGGGCGAGGCCACCGCCGAGGAGCGACCCGTTCGCCTGCTCGGGCGTCTCGCATCGGCTGGTGTCGATCCCGCAGCGGGGCTCCAGTTGGCCGAGCGAAAGCCGGAATGGCTGCGGGTCAAGGCCGACATGGGTCCGGAGTACCGGGCCCTGAAGAAGACGATGCGCTCGCTGCGACCTCGTCACCGTGTGCGAGGAGGCGGGCTGCCCCAACATCTTCGAGTGCTGGAGCGATGGCACGGCGACCTTCATGATCAACGGTGAGCGCTGCACCCGGGCGTGTGGGTTCTGCCTCGTCGACACCCGCCTGCCGGCGCCGCTCGACGCCGGCGAGCCCGCCCGGGTGGCGTCGGCGGTGGCCGAGATGGGCCTGACTCACGCCGTCGTGACCGCCGTCGCCCGCGACGATCTCGGCGACGGGGGGGCTGGTGCGTTCGCCGCCACGATCCAGGCCATCCGCGATGCCTCGCCCTCGTGCGCCGTCGAGGTGCTGATCCCCGACTGCAAGGGCGATGCCGGCGCGCTGGCCACGATCTTCGACGCCCGGCCGGACGTGCTCAACCACAACCTCGAGACCGTGGCCCGGCTCCAGCGGGCGGTCCGCCCGTCGGCGTCCTACGCCCGTTCGTTGTCGGTGCTCGGCCGCGCCGACGCCGCCGGGCTGCGGGTGAAGTCCGGACTCATCGTCGGAATGGGGGAGTCGGTCAACGAAGTGGTGTCCGCCCTCCGTGACCTGCGGGCCGTCGGCGTCGACATCGTCACCATCGGTCAGTATCTCCGACCGACGTCCAACCATCTTCCCGTGGCCCGATGGTGGACGCCCGAAGAGTTCGACGACCTCCGGATGGTCGCCGAAATGCTCGGTTTCGACCACGTCGAATGCTCGCCGCTCACCCGGTCGAGCTACCACGCCCGCCAAGCGGCCGCCGTCCCCCTGCCGGGCTGAGTCGGCGGCCCTCCCGGGCTCGGTAGCCTGCGGGCATGCCTCCCACGCGGTTGCAGCGGGTCCGCTCCCGGATGAACGAACTCGGCGTCGACGTCTTGTTGCTCTCGCTCGGGGCCGACCTCCCGTGGCTCACCGGGTACGAGGCCATGCCCCTCGAGCGGCTGACCATGTTGGTGCTCCCCGCGGACGGTGACGCCACACTCGTCGTTCCCGCGCTCGAAGCGCCCCGGGTCGATGCTCGTCCCCACGAGTTCGCGATTCGGCCGTGGTCAGAGACAGAGGATCCGGTCGGCATCGTTGCCGACCTCGTCGGGAGCGCGACCTCGCTGGCCGTCTCCGACCGAACTTGGGCGACGTTCGTCCTCGACCTCCAGCGTCAGCTCACCGGCGCAACGTGGACCAAGAGCAGCGCAGTGACGTCGCCCCTTCGGGCCGTGAAGGATGCCGACGAGGTCGAACGACTCCGCGACGCGGCCCACGCCGCCGATCGGGTCGCCGCGGCCCTGCTCGCCGGCGACATCGCGCTCATCGGTCGATCCGAAGCCGATGTCAGCGCGGAGCTGGGCCGCCGCCTGCGGGCCGAGGGCCACGACAAGGTCAACTTCGCCATCGTCGGCAGCGGTCCCAACGCCGCCAGCCCCCACCACGAGCCCGGGTCGCGGGTGATCGGTCCTGGCGAGTCGGTGGTGTGCGACTTCGGAGGCACGATGGACGGGTATTGCAGCGACATCACGCGCACGGTTTTCACCGGCGAGCCGCCCGCCGAATTCGTTCGGCTCTACGACGTGTTGCAAGACGCGCAGGCGGCGGCCGTCGCTGCCGCCCGACCCGGCGCGGTCTGTGAAGCCGTGGATGCCGCCGCCCGCGATCGCATCACCGAGGCGGGATTCGGTCAGTACTTCATCCATCGCACCGGTCACGGCATCGGCCTGGAGGAGCACGAGGATCCGTACCTCGTCTCGGGCAATCGGCAGATGCTCGAACCCGGGCACGCCTTCTCGATCGAGCCCGGCATCTACTTGGCCGGTCGGTGGGGGCGCGCATCGAAGACATCGTGATCGCCGGCACCGACGGGCCGGATCCGCTCAACCTCACCGACCATGCCCTGCACGTGGTCGAAGCCTGATGGATCTCGGGCTGGAGGGCCGGGTGGCGCTCGTCACCGCTTCGTCCAAGGGGTTGGGGCGGGCATCGGCGATGGCGTTGGCATCCGAAGGCTGTCACGTGGTGATCTGCGCCCGTGGCGAGGAGGCGCTGGCGGCAACGGCGTCTGACATCGCCGATCTGGAGAGGGGCGAGGTGTTGGCGGTCGTCGACGACGTCACCGAGTCCGAAGCACCGGCTCGACTCGTCGCCGCCACGCTCGACCAGTTCGGCTCCATCGACATCGTCGTCGGCAACGCCGGTGGCCCGCCGCCTGGCCGGGCTCTCGACGCCACTGATGAGGCCATCGCCTCCGCCATCAACGCCAACCTCTCGACGTCGGTGCGGCTGGCCCGCGAGGCGGTTCCTCACATGAGGTCAAAGGGTTGGGGACGGATCTGCTTCATCACGTCGTCGTCGATCAAGCAGCCCATCCCCACGCTGGCCATGTCCAACGTGGCCCGGACGGGACTGTGGGCGTGGGCCAAGACTGCGGCCCAGGACGTGATCGACGATGGCATCACCATCAACCTCGCCTGCCCGGGCTCACACGACACCGACCGCATGAAGGCTTTGGTCGCCAGCGGGTCGTTTTCCGGCCGCCTCGGCGATCCGGCCGACTTCGGCAAGGTCGTCGCCTTCTTGTGCTCGGACCCGGCCCGATTCGTCAGCGGGACCGCCCTCCAGGTCGACGGCGCCGGAGTCGTCGGCCTCCTCTGACACGAGCGTTGGAGTGGCCGTTCCGGTCGTTCGAACCCGTTGATGTGGCTGTGGCGGCGGCCGTTTCGGCCACGTCAACGGCATGGGGCGAGCGCGCCTCCTCCGCTTCCCGGCGCGAACGTGCTGTTGGACGACACGTTCTGCCGGGAAGCGGGGAACGGGGTAGGCGATTTCGTGTGCCGGGCGGAGCGCTGACAGCGTGGAGGAGCCATGATCCGCCTCGATGCCGCCACCGTCCTCCTGCAGTGGGCGGTCGGCGGCCTGCTCTTCTTGTGGGTGACGACGAGGCGCCGCGAAGTCGGCGTCGGCTACGGCTGGCTCATGCGTTCGGTGTTCGCCGTCCTCGCCGCCGGAGCCGTGGCTGCGGGACGTATCGGCGACGCCGTCGTGGTGCGAGATCTCGCCGCCGTGGGCGTGGTGATTGCCGCCCTCGTCGCGCTCGGTGTGAGTGTTGTTCGCCGCCGGGCTGGGGTGGCCGGCGAACGGGCGCGCGACAGCCAGCGGTCGGCTCGGGTGGCGGCCATGACCGGCATCGACCGTGACGCCACGACCACCGACGGCACCGTCTCGGAGTTCCCGCCCGTCCTCGATGCCGTCGCGCCGGCCGTCGGCGTGGTCGGACTGGTCGCAGCGGGGATGGCCGGCGCGTCACCCGCCGCCGGGGCGGCGGTTGTTGCGCTCGCTGTCGCTCGGACCTTGGTGGGGATGGCGTTCCTCGGGGCAGTCACCGACGCCATGCTCCTCGGGCACTGGTACCTGGTACAGCCAGGACTGGCCCGCGGTCCGCTCAACGAACTCAACCGTTGGCTGGCCATCGTGTGGCCCTTCGAGGTGGTGCTGCTCCTGGTGCCGACCGGCATGATCTCGGTGCTCAACGGCTCGATCGACGACGGGTACGGCGGCATCCTCGGGTGGTTCTGGGTCGCCTGTGCGATCACCACGATCGCGTTGTGCTTCGTCACCCAGGCCGCGCTTCGAGAGCGGGCCTACTCGGCGGTGATGGCGGCGACTGGACTGCTCTACCTCGCCATCCTCACGGCCTTCGGCACCGACCTCGTGGCCCGTGCCGTGCTCTCCGCCTGAGTCACGAAGCCCAAAACGGCTAGGCGACGAAGTACTTGGACTGGGGGTGGTGGCAGATGATGGCCGAGGTCGTCTGCTCGGGGTGGTACTGGTACGACGTCTCCTCGGAGACCTCGACGCCGATGCGATCGGCCTCGAGGAGTTGGGCCACTTTCTCGTTGTCCTCGAGGTCGGGACAGGCCGGGTAGCCCCACGAGTAGCGACCGCCGCGGTACTGCTGACGGAACAGCCCAGCCAGGGACGGCCCGTCCTCGTCGGCGAATCCCCACTCCTCGCGGATGCGGCGGTGCCAGAGCTCGGCCAGCGCCTCGGTCATCTCGACACCGATGCCGTGGAGGAAGAGGTAGTCCTGGTAGCGGTCTTCCTCTTTCAGGCGGGCGGCGGCCTCGGTGACCTCGTTGCCCATCGTCACGATGTGGAAGGCGGCGTAGTCGACCTCGCTGTCGCCACCGTTGAAGGGACGGAAGAAGTCGGCGATGCACAGGTGGGGCTCGATGGTCTGGCGGGGATACGAGAACCGGGTGCGCTCTGCGGTGCGCTCGACGTCAGACCAGACGATCACTTCGTCGCCGTCGGCGTTCACCGGGTAGTAGCCGTAGACCACCTGCGGCACCAGTACCCCGCTGGCCCGGACCGATGACAACTGCTCGCGCAACACCGAACGGATGCGCTCCTTGAAGCGCTCGTCGGTCTCGCCCGTCGACTTGTCGGGACGGAAGCCCCACTGGGTACGAAAGAGGGCGGTCTCGTTGAGGTAGCCAGCGATGTCGTCGAGCGAGATGCCCTTCACGACCTTGGATCCCAAGAACGGCGGTACGAACACGGGGTTGTCGGGGTCGACCTCGGGGGAGCGGTCGGGGAGAGTGGCGGGATCGATGGCCGCGCGTTCGGCCGCGACGCGGTCGTGTCGTGACACGCGGTCGGACTCGGCGATCTCGCGGCCGAAGTCGGCGTCGATTTCGCCCGACTTCTTGAGCTCCATGAGCCGGTCCATCGTACGGAGGCCCTCGAACGCGTCCTTGCCGTAGAACACCCGGCCTTCGTAGACCCCGCGCAGGTCGCGCTCGACGTAGGTGCGGGTCAGCGCGGCGCCGCCGAGGAGCACGGGCACGTCTTGGGACAGGCCGCGGGAGTTCAACTCCTCGAGGTTCTCGCGCATGATCAGCGTCGACTTCACCAGAAGCCCGCTCATACCCAGGGCGTCGGCGCCGACCTCGGTGGCTTTGTCGATCATCTCGGTGACGGCGACCTTGATGCCGAGGTTGTGCACCGTGTAGCCGTTGTTGGTGAGGATGATGTCGACGAGGTTCTTGCCGATGTCGTGGACGTCGCCCTTCACCGTGGCCAGCACGAGGGTGCCCTTGCCGCCCTGGTCGGCCTTCTCCATGTGGGGCTCGAGGTACCGGACAGCCGACTTCATCGTCTCGGCCGATTGCAGCACGAACGGCAGTTGCATCTGTCCCGAGCCGAACAGCTCGCCCACGACCTTCATGCCGGCGAGCAGGTCGTCGTTGACGATCGACGAGCGCCGGCTTGGCCGCCAGCGCCTCGGCCAGGTCAGCGTCGAGTCCGTCGCGGTCGCCGTCGATGATGCGTTGCTTCAGCCGATCCTCGATCGGCCAGCCCGACCGGTCCTCCTTCTCGAGCGCGGCGGACTCGACGTTCTCGAAGAGTCCGAGGAGCTCCTGGAGCGGGTCGTAGTCGTCGGTGCGACGGTCGTAGATGAGATCGAGGCACACCTCCACGTGGCGCGGGTCGAGACGGTTGAGCGGCAGGATCCGTCCGGCGTGGACGATGGCGGCGTCGAGGCCGGCCTCCTGGCACTCGTGCAAGTACACCGAGTTGAGGACGTGGCGTGCGGCCGGCTTGAGGCCGAAGGAGATGTTGGACAGGCCGAGGATCGTCTTGGCCTGGGGAAGCTTCTCCTTGATCAGGCGGATGCCGTCGAGGGTCGCCATCCCGTCGCCGCGGCTCTCCTCGATGCCGGTGGCCAGGGTGAGTGCCAGGGGATCGAAGAACAGGTCACCGGGGTCGATGCCATAGCGCTCGGTAGCCAAGTCGTGGATGGCCTGGGCCGCCCGCAGCTTCCATTCGGGGGTACGAGCTTGGCCCTCGGTGTCGATGCAGGTGCAGACCACAGCGGCGCCGTATTCGGCGGCGAGCGACAGGAACCGATCGAGCCGGGTGCCGGGGGCGTCGCCGTCCTCGAGGTTGACCGAGTTGAGGATGGCCTTGCCGCCCAACCACTGGAGTCCGGCCTCGATCACCGGCGGCTCGGTGGAGTCGAGCATCACCGGCACCGTCACCTGGGTGGCGAAGCGTGAGGCGATCTCGTCCATGGCCGCGACGCCGTCTTCGCCCACGTAGTCGACGCAGAGGTCGACGACGTGGGAGCCCTCGCCCACCTGCTCCTGTCCGATGCGTACGCACGTGTCCCAGTCGGCGTCGAGCATCGCCTCTTTGAAGCGCTTGAAGCCATTGGCGTTGGCTCGCTCGCCGACGACGAGGAAGGACGGGCTCTGGTCGTAGGACACGTGGCTGTAGAGCGAGGCCAGCCCGGGGTCGTCGGCGACGGCTCGGACGCCGGGCGTGAGATCGGCGCACCGCTCGACGACGTGGCGGAGGTGTTCGGGCGACGTGCCGCAGCAGCCGCCGACGACCGACACGCCCATCTCGGTGATGAACCTGGCGTGGAACTCGGCGAGTTCGGCGGGCGTGAGGTCGTAGTGCATCTTGCCGTCGACCACCGACGGCAGGCCGGCGTTGGGCAGACAGCTGATCGGGATGTCGCAGTGGGCGGTGAGGTGGCGGAGGTGCTCGCTCATCTCCCTCGGCCCGGTAGCGCAGTTGAGGCCGAGGACGTCGGGACGCATGGCTGCGAGCGCGGTGACGGCCGCGCCCGTCTCGGTGCCGGTGAGCATGCGACCGGTCTGTTCGATGGTGACTTGCACCTGGATGGGAACGACGCGCCCGGCGGCCGCCATCGCCCGTCGCACGCCGATCATGGCCGCCTTGGCCTGCAACAGGTCTTGCACGGTCTCGATGATGAAGAGATCGACACCGCCGGCGAGGAGGCCGCGGGCGGCGACCTCGTAGCCGTCGCGCATCGTGTCGAAGCGAATCCACCCGAGCGACGGCATCGACTTGTTGGTCGGCCCGAGCGAGCCGGCCACGAACCCGTCGTACCCCGACGCCACCTCACGGGCGATCTCGGCCGAGATCCGCGCCAGTTCTTCAGCCCGGGAGCCCAACCCGTACTCGTCGAGGGCCCAGGGCAGGGCGCCGAAGGAATTGGTTTCGACCACATCGACACCGACCTCGAAGAACGATCGATGGAGGTCGGCGATCACGTCCGGACGTGACTCGTTGAGGATCTCGGGGCAACCCTCGAGTTCGGGCCCGCCGTAGTCGTCGGCGGTCAACTCGCGCACTTGGAGGTTGGTCCCCGTGGCGCCGTCGAAGATGACGACGCGCTCGTGGACGGCTTCCAGGTAGGTGCTCACGAGCGAAAGTCTACGGGTGCCTCGGTGGAGGCCCTCTACGGTTTCCCCCGTGCTCACCGGTCGCGGTCTCTCGAAGTCTTACGGATCTGCGGTGGTGCTGACCGACGTCGACATCAGCGTCGGCCCGCGCAGCCGGTTGGGCCTCGTCGGCCCCAACGGGATCGGCAAGTCGACCCTGCTGCGCGTGCTCGCCGGTCTCGAAGAGCCTGACGCCGGCTCGGTCGAGCGTGCCCCCAAGACCCTCGAGGTGGGCTGGCTGCCCCAAGAGGTCGACGCCGACCCGGCTGAGACCCTCCGCCACTACCTGGCCCGGCGTACCGGTGTGGCGGCGGCCGACGCCGAGATGGAGCGCCTGGCCGATGCCATGGCCACCGATCCCGACGCCATCGAGCCCTACACCGAAGCGCTCGAGCGATTCATGACTCTCGGCGGTGAGGACTTCGAGGCCCGGACCGGCGTCGTGTGCGACGACGTCGGACTGCCCGCCGATCGCCTCGATGTGGCCGTCGGGGATCTCTCGGGTGGACAGCAGGCCCGCGCCGCGCTGGCCGCCATTCTGTTGGCCCGATTCGACGTCTTCTTGCTCGATGAGCCGACCAACAACCTCGACTTCGCCGGCCTCGACCGACTCGAGGAGTTCCTGGCTGCAGTGCCTGGAGGCGTCGTCGTCGTCTCCCACGACCGCGCGTTCCTGGATCGGACCGTCACCCGGATCGTCGAACTCGAGGAGGAGAGCCACCGAGCGGTCGAGTACGCAGGCGGGTGGAGCGAGTACATCGAACGGCGCGAGACGGCCCGAAGTCAGCAGTACGAGGCCCACGACAAGTACAAGGCCGAGCGGTCGCGCCTGATCGACCGCGTGCAGGAGCAGCGCCAATGGGCGGTGTCGGGCGTGTCCAAGGAGAAGAAGAACCCCCGCGACAACGACAAGGCCCAACGAGGATTTCGCGTCAACCGCACCGAGAAGCAGGCCTCGAAGGTCCGCATCAGCGAGAAGGCCTTGGCCAACCTCGACGTCGTCGACAAGCCATGGGAAGGCTGGCGCCTCCAACTCCAGTTCGCTCCCGAGGCCCGCAGCGGCGATGTCGTCGCCCGCCTCGACGCCGCCGTGGTCCGCAGGGGCTCGTTCGTACTCGGCCCCGTCGATCTCGAGGTGGCCTGGCAAGAGCGGCTGGCCATCGTCGGGCCCAACGGAAGCGGCAAAACCACGCTGTTGAAAACGCTGCTCGGCGAGCTCCCCCTCGAGTCCGGACAGCGCTTTCTGGGGCCGGGGGTCAAGGTCGGAACGATGGACCAGGCCCGCGACCTGTTCTCGGGTGAGGACCCGGTGTTGCCCACGTTCATGGCCGCCTCCGGCATGTCCGAGTTGTCGGAGGCTCGATCCCTCCTGGCCAAGTTCGGACTCACCTCCGAGCACGTGGACCGAGCCGGCGGGCGACTCTCGCCCGGGGAACGCACGAGGGCCACGCTCGCCACCCTCATGGCGTCGGGCGTCAACTGCCTCGTGCTCGACGAACCCACCAACCATCTCGACTTGGCCGCCATCGAGGAACTCGAGCGGGCCCTCGAAGGGTACGACGGCACGCTCCTGCTCGTGACCCACGACCGGCGGTTGCTCGACGCCGTCGACACGACGCGGCGGGTGGAGGTGGCCGAAGGGCAGGTGGGCTGATCGCTCTAGTCTCGAGCGGTGAGCTTCTACACCCGCAAGGGAGACGACGGCACGACCGGCCTGTACTACGGAGGCCGGGTCCGCAAGGACGCCGACGCTCCCGAGGCCTACGGCGCCGTCGACGAGGCCCAGGCCTTCCTCGGACTCGCCCGCGCCGAGACCGAACGGGGCTCGGAGATCGACGGACTCCTGTTGCAGGTCGAGCGCGACCTCTACGTGTTGATGGCCGAACTGGCCACCTCGCCGGAGAACCGGCACAAGTTGACGGCCGGTACCACCTGCGTCACGCCCGAGATGGTGACTGCCGTCGAGGCCCACACTGACGATCTCTCGTCGCGGTTCACGATGCCCTCGGAATTCGTCCTGCCCGGCCAGACCCGGCTCTCGTCGCTCCTCGAGGTCGCCCGTACGGTGATCCGGCGGGCCGAGCGGCGCTCCCTGTCGGTGGCCGACCCCGACTCCTCGGTCGTGCCCTATCTCAACCGCCTCTCGAGCCTGCTGTGGGCCATGGCCCGCTGGCAGGAGGGCGAGGCGCTCCCGGCGAAAGGTTCTTGATGCCCATCACGTTCACCACGGCTCGCGACGTCCCCGAGTCGGCCGATGTTTTGGCTGTGCCGGTGTTCGCCGGTGGCCACCAGCCCCCCGGTGCGACGGTCGAACTCGACGCGCCCTTCCTGGCCGCCCGGGGATTCGAGGGCAGGGCCGGACAGGTCCAGCCACTGCTGGCCGACGACGGCACCACGATCCTCGCCGTCGGTCTCGGGCCCGAAGGCGACGTCGACCTCGACGGCCTTCGCCGAGCCGGGGCCGCGGTCGTCCAAGCCTCGTCCAAGGCCGCCTCGGTCGCCACCACGCTGCTCGACGCCGCGCCCGTCGGCGCCGACCGCGGTGGGGCGGCCCAAGCGCTGGCCGAAGGCATCGTTCTCGGCGCCCATCAGTTCACGGCCTACAAGTCGTCGTCGTCACCCAACGCCGTCACCGACGTGGTCGTCATCGCTCGCGCCGGTGCCGCGGTGCAGAAGGGCCTCGATCGAGGCGCTCGCATCGGCGCCGCCGTCGCTCTGGCCCGTGACCTGGTCAACCGCCCGGCCCGTGACATGACCCCGCGCCACCTCGAAGCAGTCGCTCGCCAAGTGGCCGAGGACCACGGGCTCACGATCAACGTGATGGACGAGGTCGCCATCGTCAACGAAGGCCTCGGCGGTCTCGCCGGGGTGGCGGCGGGCTCGGAGGAGCCGGCCCGCCTCATCGAACTCGCCTACGAGCCGGCCGGGGCCAAGGCCACGGTCGTGCTGGTCGGAAAGGGCATCACGTTCGACTCGGGTGGCTTGTCACTCAAGACGGGCGACGGGATGATGACGATGAAGTGCGACATGGGCGGCGCTGCGGCGGTCATCGCCGCGATGTCCGCCATGACGGCGGTGGCGCCCAAGGTGCGGGTGATCGGCTTGGCTGCCTGCACCGAGAACCTGCCCAGCGGCAAAGCCATCAAGCCAGGCGACGTGCTCAAGATCCGCAACGGCAAGACGGTCGAGGTGCTCAACACCGACGCCGAGGGCCGGCTCGTGCTCGCCGATGCGCTGTCACTGGCCGTCGAGGCCGGGGCCGATGCCATCGTCGACCTGGCCACGCTCACCGGCGCTTGCATCGTGGCCCTGGGCAAGGACATCGCCGGGTTGATGGGCAACGACGACAACCTGATCGAGCAGGTCTCGTCGGCCAGCGCGGCGGGCGGGCGAGCCGACCTGGCACCTGCCGTTGCCGAAGGCGTACCGCAAGCACATCGATTCCGAGGTGGCCGACATCAAGAACATCGGCATGCCCGGTGCCGCCGGCAGCCTCTCGGCCGGCCTGTTCCTCCAGGAGTTCGTGGCCGACGTCCCGTGGGTCCACCTCGACATCGCCGGTCCGGCCTTCCGGGCCGACGCCGACGGGTATCTGGCCAAGGGCGGGACGGGGTTCGGCGTGCGGACCCTGCTCGAGTTCGTGGCCAACTTCAAGAAGCCAGCCCGCCGCTGATCCGAGGGGTCAGCGGAGCAGGCCAACCAACCGCGACCACCAACCCGATCCTGCGCTGGTGTCGCTCTTGGCCACCGGGGTCGCCGGCAGGGGCACCGACGGTACGGCGACAGGCGCCTCCGGCACGTTGCACGCCGCCGCCTCGGTCACCGGTGCGGCCGTGTCGGCGGCCCTGACCGGCAGTTGCTGGCGAGCCGCGGCCTCTGCGGTGCTCTGGGCGCCGTCGACCTCGCGGCCGGGGTCGACGGCCGGCGCCGGCGACGGCGGGGTGATCTTGCACGGCTCGGGCGTCTCGGGGACGTCGCTCGACGGGTCAAACGAGGGCGCGCCCACACCCGGTCCGGTGCTGCCCGACTGATCGGCCAGGCTGCCTCCGGGCGGGGCGGCGACGTTCGAAGCGCCGGCCGTGTCGTCGGTGATCGAGAGGTCGGGGGCGAATCCACCGTCAGCCACCGAGGTCAGCGAGGCGACCCCCGCTGCGAGCCCGTCGGTCGCGATACGACCTGCGCCGCCGGAGGCCTCCGCCGTCGTTGCGAGCCCGCCGGTGGCCCCATTGGCGAAGGAGGAGGAGGAGGAGGACGGGGCCGGCCCGTTCCTTGCGACGGACGGGATCACCGCCAACGTCACAGCCATGAAGGTCCCGAGCACGTAGAACGGGAGGTAGCTGCGCACGTGCAGGCTGACCGCCACCAGCCGCCGCACCAGTCCGTCGTCGATGCCGTCCAATCCGTCGATCCGCGCCATTTCGGCCCCCTTCTCGTCGCCGGATGAACGGAGTGAGGGGACGGATCCTTACGGTTGTGGCGAAGATTTCCGGTCAGTGACCGGGACGGCTCGGCACGTAGCGGACTCGGGCTTCGGCCACCGCCTTTTCGGCTTCGGCTCGACCCTGCCACTGGCTGATTTCGGTGCCCTTGCCCGGTTCGAGCGCCTTGTAGACCTCGAAAAAGTGGGCGATCTCGTCGAGCAGATGGGGTTGGAGATCGCTGAGGTCTCGCACGTTCTGCCAGCGCGGGTCGGTGTGGGGCACCGTCAGCACCTTGGCGTCGGGACCGGCCTCGTCGCTCATCCAGAACACGCCGACGGGCCGGGCCAGCACGTGACAGCCGGGAAAGGTGGGCTCGTCGAGGAGCACCATCGCGTCGAGCGGATCGCCGTCTTCGCCCAACGTGTGGGGAAAGAAGCCGTAGTCGGTCGGGTACATGGTGGCCGTGAACAACGTGCGGTCGAGCCACGGCTCGCCCGTCTCGTGGTCGATCTCGTACTTGTTGCGCGACCCCTTGGGGATCTCGACGACCACCTCGACTTCCACGCCCGCAGGCTAGCCGGGGTTGTCCGGCAAGAGAGTGAATGGTAGAACATGAAATGTCATGAACTTCCCCCTCTCTGCTCCTTCGCATCCTGCCCGGAGGCCCCACTGATGCGCCCCGCTCCTGCCTTTGTCCCGCTCGACGACCTCGTTGTCCGGGCCTGGCCCGACACAGTCATCGACGCCGTCGGCCACCACCCCTGTTCGTCCTACGTCGAGACGTTCTGGCTCGGCGTCCTCGGCCCGTCGACCACGTTTCTCCTCCGTCACCTCGTCACCACCCTCGAGGCCGAACCCGAGGGGTTCGAGCTCTCGCTGCCGATCACCGCCCGTCGGTTGGGGCTCGGCGACAAGGGCGGCCGGCACTCGCCGTTCATGCGCTCGCTGGCCCGCGTCGTCCAATTCGAACTCGGCCAGATGGAGGACGACCGGACGTTGGCCGTCCGGCGGCGGGTGCCGCCCCTCAACCGACGCCAAGTGCTGCGACTCCCCGAGTCACTCCAAGCCGACCACCAGCACTGGCAGGACCATCAACTCGACACCCCGCCCCTCGAGCGCCTTCGGCGACGGTCGAGGCAGCTGGCGCTCACCTATCTGGAGACGGGCCTCGATCCCGACGAGACCGAGCGCCACCTGCTCGGCCTCGGCTACCACCCGGCGCTGGCCTATGAGTCGACCCACTGGGCCGTCGGGCGTCACCAGGCTGCCCTCGCGGCATCGACCTGACGCTCGCCGCGCTCGGGGGATCGGACATGCTGGATCGGTGGCCGATCTCGACCGGGCCCGCGACCTGGTGGCGCGGAGTCAGCACATCCTGGTACTCACCGGAGCCGGCATCTCCACCGACTCGGGGATCGCCGACTACCGCGGGCCCAACGGGCTGTGGACCAAGAACCCGAAGGCCGAGCGCACCAGCAACATCGATGCCTACCTGAACGACGCCGAGGTGCGCCGCCTGGCGTGGCAGTACCGCCTAGGAAGCCCCATCTGGAGCGCGGAGCCGAATGCCGGGCACCTCGCGCTCGTCGACCTCGAAGCACAGGGTCGCCTCGACACCCTCGTCACCCAGAACGTCGATGGACTCCATCAGCGGGCGGGCAACGATCCGGCGAAGGTCATCGAGATCCACGGCAGCGCCCGTCGGGTCGAGTGCTGGTCGTGCGGCGATGGGGCGCCGATGGAGGTCGCGCTCGATCGGGTTCGCGATGGCGAGGATGATCCCGCCTGTCGGTCGTGCGGCGGCATCCTCAAGTCGGCGACGATCCTCTTCGGCCAGTCTCTTGTGGCCGCCGACCTCGACCGGGCCGAAGCCGCGGCCGCTCGGTGCGACCTCATGCTGGCGATCGGTTCGACCCTGTCGGTCTATCCCGCTGCTGGGCTCATCCCCACTGCGCTCCGCGCCGGCGCGCCGTTGATCATCGTCAACGCCGACCCGACCCCGTATGACCGCCACGCCGACGTGGTGCTGCACGAGTCGATCAGCGATCTGCTCCCCCAAATCGTCCGCGGTGGACCACCTCATCGAGAGGGCGACGCCCTCGCTTGAGTGAGGGCGACGGCTGGTCGGGGGCCCGGTAACCGAGGGCGATGGCCCCGATCGGCGTGTAGGCGTCGGGGACGTCGAAGGCGGTGCGGAAACCCTCGAGGTGGTCGGGGAACACGCCGAAGAACAACGCTCCGAGGCCTGCGTCGACGGCCGTGAGCAACATGAGCAGGGCGGCCATGCCCGTGTCGATGTCCCAATAGGGCACGGGCCAGAACGATTCGCGCCGGTCGGTGACGCCCTTGTCAGGCTCGGCGTACCTGTCGAGGTAGGCCTGCTTGTGGGACATGGGCACGATGAGCACCGGAGCGGCGAACAGTCCCTGCCACCGGAAGGCGGCGCGGTCGCCCCCGCGCCACGTGGTGGCCCAGAACCGTTCGGTGTCATCGCTGCCCTCGAGCACGAGGAAGGCCCACCCCTGGCTGAAGCCGGCCGACGGGGCGTGGAGTGCGTTGGTGAGGATCCGGTCGAGTACGTCGGCCGGCACGGGCCGGTCGGGGTCGAAGTTCCGCACCATACGCCGCCGGCGCACCACGTCTTGGAAGTCCATCGTCCCAGCGTTGCCGACGACCCGTGCTTCGCGCTTTCGGGAATTCCGACCTAGGAGGTAGGGTTTTCATCGCTATGGCGTCGTTCCGTGAACTCCTGAACCAGACCAAGACCCGTATCCGCGAGGTCGACACCGCCGAGGCCGAGGAGGCGATCGCCCGACCGGCCACCGTTCTCCTCGACGTCCGCGAGCCCGACGAGTACGACCAGGGCGCCGTCCCCGGGGCCATCCACATCCCCCGCGGGCACCTCGAGAGCCAGGTCGAGTCCAAGGTGGTCGACAAGGATGCGCCGGTCGTCATCTACTGCGCCGGCGGCACTCGTTCAGCCTTCGCCGCCGACACGTTGACGCAGCTGGGCTATACCGACGTCGTCTCGGTCGTGGGCGGCTTCAACAAGTGGAAGAACGAAGGCCGGGACTGGTCGGTACCCAAGACCCTGACGCCCGATCAGCGCAACCGCTACCAGCGCCACCTGCTGTTGCCGGAAGTCGGTGAGACGGGTCAACAAAAGCTCCTCGACTCGAAGGTGTTGCTCCTCGGCGCCGGCGGCCTCGGGTCCCCGGCCGCGCTCTACCTCGCCGCCGCTGGCGTGGGGACGATCGGCATCATCGACATGGACGTCGTCGACGAGTCCAACCTCCAGCGCCAGATCCTCCACAACATGGACCGCATCGGCGACCGCAAGGTCGACTCGGCCAAGAAGACGCTCACCCTCATCAACCCCGACGTCAACGTGGTGACCTACGACGTCCGCCTCGGGGCCGACAACGTCCTCGACATCATCGACGGCTACGACGTCATCGTCGACGGCACCGACAACTTCCCCACCCGGTACCTGGTCAACGACGCCAGCCTGTTGAAGAAGATCCCGGTCGTCTATGGCGCCATCTTCCGCTTCGAGGGCCAGGCGTCGGTGTTCCACCCCTACGAGGGCCCCTGCTATCGCTGCCTCCTTCCCGAGCCGCCGCCGGCCGAGATGGCTCCGTCGTGCGCCGAAGCGGGTGTGCTCGGCGTCCTGCCCGGCATCATCGGCTCGATCCAGGCCATGGAGGCCATCAAGTTGCTGCTCGGCCTCGGCGACCCGCTGCGGGGCCGCCTGTTGGCCTACGACGCCCTCGAAGAGTCGTTCCGCACGTTCAAGGTGCCCCGCGACCCTGATTGCCCCGCCTGCGGCCCCAACGCAGGTGAGATCGTCATCGCCGAGTACGACGAGCTGTGCATGCCCCACCCCAAGCAGGCCCCGCCGGCCTGAGCGACTCCCTTCGACGCTGATCGGCGGCCTTCAGAACGGGCGCCGATCAGCCGAAGCTGAAGGGGGATGAACGGGACGGCGCGCGGGCGCGGGGTCGATGTTTTGGTGGCCACCGCCGGCGTGGCCTTGCTGGTGCTGGCCGCCGAATTTCGGCCCGACGCCGCCGAACAAGCGCGCGGGCTACTGCTGCCGGCGCTGGCGCTGGCCGCGGCGTTGACGGCATTGAACGTCGCCCTCCGCCCCGGCAACGTCGACCGGACGGCGTGGCTACTCGTCACGGCGGGTTGTTCGTGGTGGACGGTGGGCGAGGTCGTCGTCAGTGCGTATCGACTGGCCGGGATCGGACCTCCGGCGGGGGGCGTGCGAGAGGTGGCCGAGTTGGCCGCCCTCGTGCCCTTCACGGTGGCCTTTCTGGCGTTGGCGCCTGGCGTGCGTATCGCATCGCGCATCGCTGATCTCCTCGACGGACTGCTCATCGCCGCCGCCCTGCTCTTCCTCAGCTGGAGCTTCGTGCTCGCCCCCCTGCAGGCGGCCGCCCATGCAACGGGAGTCATCGACGTCGCCCAACCGCTGGGCCACTTCTTGTTGGTGTCGATGGCGTTGTTCGTCACCACCCGCAGTCGGCCGGCCGAGCGGGGAACCATCGGACTGCTGGCTGCTGCCGTCGTCGCGCTCGCCGCCGCCGACACGGGATCGACCTGGCTCCGCGTCTCGGGCGACGGGCTCGAGCCCTGGGTCATGGAGACGGCCCGGATCGCCGGGTACGCGTGCGCAGTTCTCGCCGGGCTTCGGACGGGGATCGACGAAACCGAAGACGAGGCCCGCCCCAGCCTCCGGCGGGTGGCCCTGCCCTATGCGCCGGCGCTCGTGGTGGCCTTCACCGCGCTGGCCAAGGTCAACTGGGGCAACGGACTTGCCGGCTTCCTCACGCTCAACCTTGCCGCCGTCGCCGTGCTGTTCATCGTGCGCCAGTCGGTGCTGCTCGTCGAGCATCTCCGACTGAGCGTGGAGTTGCACGATCGGGTCGAGGAGCGCACCGCCGAGCTCGTCGCGCATGAGCACCGCTTCCGGGCCTTGGTGCAGAAGTCCTCCGATGTGACCACCCTCGTGTCCGCCGCGGGCCGCATCCTCTACCAAAGCGACGCCGCGCACCATGTGTTCGGCTACTCCCCGGGCAGCCTGGTCGGCACCCCATTCGTCGATTGGGTGCACGAGGCCGACAAGGAGCGCATGGCAAGTCTCCTGGCCGATCTGTTGGAGTTCGGAGGCGAAACAAGCAGGGTCGCCGTCCGCTTGCAGCGCGCTGACCGGCAGTGGGCCTCGGCCGAGATCGATCTGGCCGACCTGCGCACCGAGCCGGCGGTGGGAGCGTTGGTGCTCAACGTTCGTGACGTCACCGATCGCCACGTGCTCCAACGCCGGTTGCATCACCATGCCACCTACGACCAGTTGACGGGCCTCGCCAACCGGGCCCACTTCACGACCGCCCTCCGGGCCGCCATCGTCCAGCACCTGTCACCCGCGCTCGTGCTCATCGACCTCGATCGGTTCGGCGACGTCAACACGCGTCACGGCCAAGCGGCAGGCGATCGCGTCTTGCAGGAGACCGCTTCTCGGCTGCGGGCGACCGTTCGCTCGACCGACCTCGTCGCCCGCTTCGGCGCCGACGAATTCGCCGTGCTCGTGTTGCCGGGCGACGACGGCACCACCGATCATGGCCCCGTGATCGCGCGGCTGACGGCCGCGCTGGGTCCGCCGGTCACGCTGTCGGACGGGCTCGTCGAGCTCACCTTCTCGGCCGGCGTCGCGCTCGCCCAGCCCGGTGACGATCCAGACGTCGTCGTCGGCGAGGCGCGGGTCGCACTGGCCGCCGCCCGCAACGCGGGGCGGGGCGGTCGCGTTGTCTACGACGAGCAGTTGGCCGGTTCGGAACTCGAGCGGCTCCGTCTCGGGTCGGAACTGCACGACGCCATCACCTCGGGAGGGTTGTCGCTCGTCTACCAGCCCAGCGTTCGCCTTGCCGATTCACAGATGGTCGGCGTCGAGGCTGCCGTCCAGTGGGACCATCCCCGCCACGGCGTGATCGGGGCCGAGGCCATCCTCGATCTGGCCGAAGCCGAAGGCGAGGGCGACCGGCTGGCGTCATGGATGGTCGAGGAGTGCTGTCGGATCGCGGCGTCATGGACGCCGTCTCCCGAACGTCGGACCGTGTCGATCGGCATGTCCTCGGGCCACCTTCGCCGGCTTCCGAACACCATCGCCGGTGCCATCGAAGCGGCAGGGCTTCCACGGGGGGCGGTCGTCGTCGAGGTCAGTGGCCGTATGACCGCCGGCGGGCGAGCATCGCGTGCCATCGCCGACCTTCGGCGGCGGGGAGTGGTCGTCGGGATCGCCGACGCCGCCGCCGGGCTGCTCATCGACGGCGACGGCATGGCGGTCGTCGATGCCGTCCTGCTCGACACCGGGCTCGTCGAACGCATCGACGCCGACGACCGAGCGGTGCGAATGGTCGAGGCCGTCATCGAGTTGGCCCACGCCGCCGGCGTGCCGGCCATCGCCCGCGGCGTCGACCGTGAGGCCCAGGTCGTCGCGCTCCGCCAAGCGGGCTGCGACCAGGCGCGGGGTCGGTGCTTCGGGCGGCCGATGAGCCAGGGCCGGCTCGAATCGGCGCTCGGACTGGTCCCGTCGGCTGGGGTGGGACGTACGCTCTGAGCATGGCTGCTGCAGACGACGATCGTCGCACCACGGACTCGGGCATCGAGATCCGTCCCACCTACCGCCCCGGCGATCTCGACTCCTGGAGCTACGAATCGCAATTGGGTGAGCCAGGCAAGTTCCCCTACACCCGGGGCGTGTACCCCAACATGTACCGGGGCCGGCCCTGGACGATGCGCCAGTACTCGGGATTCGGGACCGCCGAGGCGACCAACGAGCGGTGGAAGATGCTGCTCGCGTCCGGATCGACCGGGCTGTCGTGTGCCTTCGACCTGCCGACGCAAATGGGCTACGACTCCGACCATCCCCGGGCCGAGGGTGAGATCGGCAAGGTCGGCGTCGCCATCGACTCGCTGGCCGACATGCGCCTCCTCCTCGCCGATCTGCCCCTCGACACGATCTCTACGTCGATGACGATCAACGCGACGTCGTCGATCCTCTTGTTGCTCTACCAACTGGTCGCCGAGGAGAACGGGGTGGCGCCCGAGAAGCTGAGCGGCACCATCCAGAACGACATCCTCAAGGAGTACGTCGCCCGCGGCACCTACATCTATCCGCCCCGGCCCTCGATGCGGATTATCACCGACATCTTCGGCTACTGCCGCGAAAACCTGCCCCAGTGGAACACCATCTCGATCTCCGGCTACCACATCCGCGAGGCCGGGAGCACGGCGGTGCAGGAGATCGCGTTCACGCTGGCCAACGGCATCGCGTACGTCGCGGCCGCCATCGAGGCCGGACTCGACGTCGACGAGTTCGCTCCCAGACTCAGCTTCTTCTGGAACGCCCACAACAATTTCTTCGAAGAGGTGGCCAAGTTCCGCGCCAGCCGCCGGATGTGGGCCCGCATCATGACCGACCGATTCGCGGCCCAGTCGGAGAAATCCAAGTTGCTCCGGTTCCACACCCAGACCGGTGGGTCGACGCTCACCGCCCAACAACCCGAGAACAACTTGATGCGGGTGACCCTCCAGGCCCTCGCCGCCGTTCTGGGTGGAACGCAGTCGCTCCACACGAACGGGTTCGACGAGGCACTCGGGCTGCCGACCCCCAAAGCGGCCACGCTCGCGCTTCGAACCCAACAAATCATCGCCAGCGAGTCGGGGGTCACCGAGACGGTCGATCCGTTGGCCGGCAGCTACTTCGTCGAGTCGCTCACCGACGAGATCGAGCGGGCCGCGTGGCAGTACCTCGAGAAGATCGACGCCATGGGCGGCGCCGTCGCTGCCATCGAAGCCGGGTTCATGCAGGACGAGATCACCCAGGCCGCCTATGACTTCACCCGGGCCGTCGACCGCGGCGACAAGGTCGTCGTCGGCGTCAATGCCTATGTCGATGCTTCACCCGAGTCGGCCGACGTGTTCCCCATCGACCCCGAGTCGCAGCGCCGCCAGGCCGAGCGCACGCAATCGGTCCGCGCTGCCCGTGATCAAGCGGCGGTCGACGCGGCGCTGGCCGAGGTCGCCGCCGCCGCCAAAGGCACGGCCAACCTGCTGCCGCCGATGAAGGAGGCACTGCGGGCCATGGCGACGCTCGGCGAAGTGAGCGACGTGCTGCGCAACGAGTACGGGGTGTACCAGCCGAACTGACCCCGTGCCGGTCAGCGACAACAATGGCCCGGTGGGCAAGGCGGGATCCGGGAGAAAGACGGCGTCGCTGCGGAGCCGGGTCCTCGGAATCGCCGCCGTTGCCTTGGTGGCGGCGTCGGCCCTGATCGGCTGGTCGGGCACCGTCGTGCTCGACGTGCGGGCTGCCGTGGCCGCCCAGCGCACGGTGCTCGTCCCCGCCGTCGAGACGGTGGCCGACTACGACGTCGCCGTTCGCGAGCAGGTGCGTGGGGAGCGGGGCTACATCCTCACCGGCGACGCGACCTACCTCAAGCCCTATGAGGTCGGCACCGACGATGGCGACGCCGCGCTCGCGCAACTCGACCGGCTGTTCGCATCGGACCCCGAGGGCGCGGAGCTGTTGCGGGTCACCGAGCAGGCTCACCACGTCTGGCTTCGCGATGCGACCGAACCGGCGATCGAGGCCACCCGAGCCGGCCGCCGCGACGAGGCGGTTGCCATCGTCGCCACTGAAGGGGGGGCACGCTTCGACACCTTCCTCACTGCCCTCGGGTCGTTGGAGGATCACGTTCATCAACGGCTCGTCGCATCGGAGGATGCCCTCCAGCGGTCCGAGCAGCGCCTCCTCCGGCTCTTGGTGGGTGCGGCCCTCGCCGCCGTCGTCATCGTGGGCCTCGTCATCGCCGCCCTGGCCCGTTGGGTCACCGGCCCGGTGCGACGGCTCTCGGTGGCGGTGCGGGCTGTGGCCGCCGGCAACCTCACCGATTCGTTGATCGTCAGCGGTCCCCGCGAGGTCGTCGAGCTGGCCGAGGATGTCGATGACATGCGCCAGCGGTTGCTGGCCGAGTTCGATGAGATGCGTCGGGCCAACGAGGCGCTCGAGCAGGAAGCGCCGCTTGTTGTGGGTCTCCGCGACGTCCTCGAGCCGACGATCGACGCCCCCGATGGCGTGGCCGTGGCCTCGCTGCAACTCCCGGCCGAAGGCCTGCTGGCCGGCGATTGGTACGGCGTCTGGCGAATGGGCGAGCGGTCGCTGGCGATGGCCGTGATCGACATCTCCGGCCACGGGGCCGATGCCGGCCTCTTCGCGTTGCGAGTCAAAGACCTCGTCGTCTCGTCTCTGGCCGTGACGGCTGCTCCGGGGGCGGCGCTGGGCTGGGTGGCCCAGCGACTAGGCGACACCGGCGAACAGTTCGCCACCATCTTCCTCGCCGTCGTCGACATCGAGGACCGCGTCATCCGATACGCCAGCGCCGGTCACCCCGTGGTGTTGGTGGCATCGGCCGTCAGCATTGTCTCGATCCTTCCGACCGGGCCTCTGCTCGGGCCGTTCCAGGCCCATTGGTCGACCGAGCGGGCTGAACTCCCCGACGGCGCCACCGTGCTCGCTTACACCGACGGGCTCCTCGAAGCCCGCCGCGACGGGGAGGAGTTCGGGTCGGGCCGACTGCTCGAGATCGTGACCCGGTTGCGTGGGGTCGCACCCGACGCGCTCGTCGAGGGGTGCCGGGCGGCGCTCGACGCGTTCGCGCCGGGACAGCGGGCCGACGACATCACGCTGCTGGCCGTCTCACCCCTCGCCTGACTCCTCGTCGAGGATCTGCTGGCACAAGTCGAGGCACTCGTCGCAGATGCGGCTGCGGCCACCTTTGACCACGGCCGTCACGTCGACGGGTGGCTTGCCGCAGAACCCGCAGGCGTGCGCCTCCCCGTGGGCTGGCCGAAGCAGCACCTGGCGTGGTCCCTTGGCGGGTTCGCCCGAGGCGACGACCTCGCCGCCGGCGGCGATGCACCCCTCGCAGATGTAGACGCCTGGTCCAGCCACGAGTTTCTTGGTGTCGGCCGCACTGATGTTGCAGAACGTGCAGCGGAGCTTGGTCGAGCGTCGAGCCATCGGCCGGGCCGGCTCCTCGCTGCTCACCAGACGCCGGCAGGTCTCGGTACAGGTCGAGCAGATCCGGGGATGGCCGGCGTCGCTCTCAGCCATCACCCCGCCGATGCGCGACGGGTTCCCGCAGAACGAGCAGGTCGCGTCATCGTGAACGGGCACCGTGCGCATGGCGCGGGCCGATCGATGTTGGACGGCGAGGTTGGCCTGCTTGACGCACGACGAGCAGATGAAGACGGGCCCGGGAGCGGCGAGCAGCCGATCGAGTTCGCGTCGCGGAGCACCGCAGAACGAGCACGCGTCCTCGCCGGCGGTGACGGCGACGGCCGACCCGTGCCCCCGCTCCTCGCCGGTTGATTCCGAAGCCGTCGGCCCCGGCGCCGGGACTTCCGTTACGGCCGACGCTTCTACCTCCACGATCCCGTCGGTCCCGATGATTTGGTGGACACGCTGGTGGCTCAGGCCCAGCGCCGAGGCGATCTCGCGCATCGAGCCGCCGGCGGCGTGGAGCCTCCGAATCGCCTGGTGGTAGCCGGCCCGGGCCTCATAGAGGTCGTCCTCCAAACGTTCCAACCGGTCACGGGCCGCCTCGACGTCTCGGAGGACGCCGTCATCAAGGGTCATGTCCACTGATGTAGACACGCCTGCCCCGGTTTGTCAAGCGTGCCTAGACGTTCAGACCCGCCGGTAGCGTGGCCGGGTGGCAGTGCGATTCGTGATCATCGGCGGCGGTCCGGCCGGGCACACGGCCGCCACCCACGCCGCTCGTCTCGGCGCCGAGGTGACCGTGATCGAGCGCGACATCGTGGGCGGCGCCGCTCACCTTTGGGACTGCATCCCCTCCAAGGCGATGATCGCCACCGGCGGAGCGATGGCCGAGGCCCGCCGGGCGTCGGTGATGGGCCTGGCCAACCTCCAAGCCGCACTCGACTTCGACGCCCTCAAGGCCCGGATCACCGGCATCGAGGACCGCCTCAACCGGTCGGTGTGTGACCTCCTCGACAGTCAGGGCGTACGGATCATCCGGGGGACGGGGCGCTTGACGGGCCCACACGCCGTGGAGGCGACGGGCGACGACGGCGTCGTCCACCACCTCGAGGCCGACGCCGTGTTGGTCTGCACGGGTTCGCGACCCCGTATTCCGGACTGGTGCACGCCCGACGGTGAGCGAGTGCTGATCACCCGCGACGCGTATCCTCCGCCGGAACTTCCGTCCCACCTCGTGGTCGTCGGTTCGGGTGTCACCGGTGTCGAGTTCGTCCACATGTTCTCGAGTTTCGGGTGCCAGGTCACGCTCATCGTTTCTCGCCAGCAGGTGTTGCCCGGGCGCGACGCCGAGGTCGCCGCCGTACTCGAGGAGGATTTCATCGCCCGCGGGGTGCGACTGTTCAAAGGCGCCCGGGCCACGTCGATCGAACGGGAGGGAGACGAGGTCGTCGTCCGTTGCGACGATGGGCGCATGGCTCGCGGATCCCACGCGCTGTTGGCCATCGGATCGGTGCCCAACTCCGAGGCCCTCGGCCTCGCTGTCCGCCGGGGTGGAAGACGATGGCGGCTACGTGCCGATCAACCAGCACTGCCAGTCCAACGTGGCCCACATCTACGCCGCCGGTGACCTGTCGGGCAAGCTGCCGCTGTCGTCGGTGGCGTCGATGCAGGGCCGCAAGGTGGCCGAGCACGTGATGGGTCTGCACACCCGCGACCACCGCCACCTCGACTACGACAAGGCGGCGTCGGCCATCTTCACCGAGCCCGAGATCGCCGACGTCGGTCTGGCCGAGGCCGAGGCGTTCGCCATCGGTCGCAAGATCCGGGTGACCAAGGTGCCGTTCTGGCGTCGTCGGCCAAAGCCCACATCGAGGGCGACACCCGAGGCTTTGTCAAGATCCTCTCCGATCCGGCGACCGGGGTCGTGCTCGGCGGATCGATCGTCGGCCGCAACGCGGCCGAGCTGATCTCGGTGCTCGCGCTCGCCGTCACCTCCAACCTCAAGGTCTCCGACATCTCCGAGAGCCTGCTCGTCCATCCGGCGCTGGCCGAGGCATTGGCCGACGCCGCCGACTGAAGTGCGGCCGCGCTGGCCGTCGCGGCCTGCGTGGTTGCCCTCACGTCGGCCTGCGGGCGAGACGCTTCGGTCGGCGCCAACCGGTCGCCGTCGACCACGGTGTCCACGGCGGCGGACGCGTCCACGTTTCGCGTCGACCCGGCAACGGCGGTCGTGTTGGTGGCCGCCGGCGACATCGCCTGTCCACCCGGGCTATGCCGGTCTGTCGACCAGTGCCGCCAGGACGAGACGGCTGCGCTCGTCGAAGCGCTCGCGCCCGACGTCGTCGCCCCCCTCGGCGATCTCCAGTACGAGCGGGGCGAAGCGGCGAATTTCGATGCCGCCTACCTCCGGACGTGGGGTCGTCTGCTCGACCGTACCCACGCCGCCCCTGGCAATCACGAGTACGCCGGGGGCAAGGCGGCCGGCTACTACAGCCGCCTCGGTGGCGCGGCGGGATCCAATCCCAAGCTCGGCGGCATCCGCCGACGTTGCCTTCGACAGGTCCGGGCGATGAGGATCGTCGAGGTGGAACGCCCATGAGCACGCAGACCTGGCGCCACAACTTCGCGGCTGCGATGGTCGTGCTCGCTCTCGGCGCCATGGCGGCGTGCGGCGGCGACTGGGCCCCTCACGAGGGGGCCGACGATCCGACGCCCACCGACGGGGCGCCGTCGGTACGCCCTGAGTCCGGTGTCGCCGGCGTCGTGGTCGTTGCAGTCGGCGACATTGCGTGCTCGCCGGCCTCCCCGTCCTCGAAGACCGAATGCCGCCACACGGAGACGGCGGCGCTGGTCGCCGAGCTCGATCCCGACGTGGTCACTCCGCTCGGCGACCTGCAGTACGAACGGGGTGAGGCGGCCGGCTTCGACGCGTCGTACTTGCCAACCTGGGGCGCCTTCCTCGATCGCACCCATGCCGCTCCCGGCAACCACGAGTACGCGGGCGGAAGGCTCCCCGGTTACTTCGACCGCCTCGGCCGGCGCGGGGGACAACCCGGGGCTGGTACTCCTACGACGTCGGCGGGTGGCACGTGGTGGTCTTCAACTCGGTGTGTTCTGCGATCGGCGGCTGCGGCCCCGGAAGTCCCGAGTTGGCGTGGCTCGAAGCGATCTCGCGTCGAACGCCCGACCCTGCACGCTGGCCTACTGGCACCACCCCGCTGGTCGTCGGGCCTCCACGGCAGCGACGCGGCGTTCCAGCCGTTCTGGGACGCCTTGTCGGCCGCCGGAGCCGACGTCGTCCTCAGCGGCCATGACCACCATTACGAACGGTTCGCCCCCATCCAGGGCATCCGCCAGTTCGTCGTCGGAACCGGTGGGCGCAGCCTCTATCCGGTGATCGGACGGGAGAAGGGGAGCGAGTTCGTCGACGCCCGTCATTTCGGTGCCCTCCGACTCCGACTCGGGCCGGGAGGCTACGACTGGACCTTCTTCGCCGTCAGCGGCTCGGCCGGTGGCGCCGCCGTCGACGAGGGGTCACGACGTTGCTGAGGCGCCGGCCAACAGCCGCGACCTGACCGCCGGTTCGGTGGCGGCGTCGATGGCCGTCCATGCCATCCCCAGGGCGCCGTCGCGCATCGCTTTGTCGGCCGTCGGCGTGGCGCAGAACGCGGCGAAATCGGGCTGGTGGTTGGAGATCGGGAAGCAGTCGAGGCCGAGCATCGGGTGGATGGTGGGGATGGCCAGGGAGATGTTGGCCATGTCGGTCGATCCCGACATCCGCTCCATCGCACTGCCGAGGTTGGGAAAGCGCCGTCCGATGGCCTCGGCGTTGGCTCGATAGAGGTTGCGGAGGTCGATGTCGTCGCGCATCTCGGAGTAGGTCGGACTCTGGGCCACGATCTCGTAGTCGCACCCGGTGGCGAGCGCGCCGGCCTCGAAGCACCGCTCGACTCGGGGCTGCAGCTCAGCCAACAGGTCGAGGGTGCGCTCCCGGATGTACCACTTGCCGACGGTGTGGGCGGGCACGATGTTGGGTGCGTCGCCGCCCTGGGTCACGATGCCGTGGATCCTGGCCTGGCCGGGAATGTGCTGGCGCAACAGTCCGACCGCCGTCTGGGCGACGGTGAGCGCGTCGGCGGCGTTGATGCCGAGTTCGGGGAAGGCCGACGCGTGCGCCTCCTTGCCCGTGTAATGAACGTCGACGTGCGCCACGGCGAGGCACGGCATGTGGTCCATCTCGGTGGGGGAGGGGTGGACCATCATGGCGGCGTGGACGCCGTCGAAGACGCCTCGCTCGAGCATGAGGATCTTGCCGCCGCCGCCCTCCTCGGCCGGGGTGCCCATGACCTTGATGGTGATGCCGAGGTCGTCGGCGAGGGGCTGGAGGGCGAGGGCGGCGCCGACGGCTGAGGCCGCGATCACGTTGTGTCCGCAGGCGTGGCCGATGCCGGGAAGGGCGTCGTATTCCGCGCAGATGCTGAGGACGAGCGGGCCCGAACCGGCTGTGGCCACGAACGCGGTGGGCAGGTCGGCCACCCCGGCCTCGATGGAGAATCCGGCGTCGGCCAGGGTCTCGGCGCACCAGCGGCTGCTCTGCTCCTCCTCGAAGCGGATCTCCGGGTGGGCGTGGATGCGGTGGCTCAGCGCGACGAGGGCGTCGGCCTGGGCATCGACGAGTTCCTGAGCGGCGGCTTTGGTGTCGACGGGCATGGTGCCTGGTCTACTAGGTCAGGAGATGACGGCGACGATGTCGCCCGCCCCGACCGCCTGTCCTGGCTGGACCTTGATCTCGCCGATCGTGCCGGCCTTCTCGGCCAGCACGTTGTTCTCCATCTTCATGGCCTCGAGGATGCAGATGGCCTGACCGACCTCGACCGTGTCTCCCTCGGCCACGAGGATCTTGACGATCGTCCCCTGCATCGGCACGGTCACGTTGCCGCTGCCGGCGGCCGCGCCTCCGCCGCCACCGGGCCGGGGCCGGCTGCGGGCCGCCGGAGCGCTTCGACCGGTGGCACCGCCGGCGCTGATGACCGCGGGACCGACATCGGGCACCCAGAGCTTGACCTTGTAGCGCCGGCCGTCGACTTCGACGTCGACGTCGCGCTGGACCCGGGGGGCCTCCTCGTCGTCGTCGCCGGTCGGAGCGGGTGGCGCCGGCGCGACGATGGCTGACAGGTCGAGGGTGTCCTCGACCCACTTGGTCGAGTGCTTGGCCTCGGCGAAGTCGGGGTGCTTGAGGATGGCGAGGTGGGCGGGCATCGTCGTGGCGATGCCTTCGATCTCGGTCTCCTCGATGGCCCGGATCAAGCGGCGGCGGGCGTGCTCGCGGTCTTCGCCCCAGACGATCAGCTTGGCCACGAGGTTGTCGTAGTACTGGCTGACCTCGTCGCCCTCGTCGTAGCCGGCGTCGGTGCGCACGCCGTAGCCGTCGGGCCGACGGAACCGGGTGATCTTGCCGGGCGCGGGAAGGAACTTGCCGCCGGCCGGGTCCTCGGCGTTGATGCGGGCCTCGATGGCGTGGCCCCGCCGACGGGCCGCCATCTCGTCCTGGGTGAAGGGAATCGGCTCGCCGGCGGCGATCTGCAACTGCAACTCGACGAGGTCCATGCCGACGACGAGTTCGGTGACCGGATGTTCGACCTGCAGACGGGTGTTCATCTCCAGGAAGAAGAACTCGCCGTCCTGGTAGAGGAACTCGACGGTGCCGGCGTTGACGTAGCCGCAGGCCTTGGCCACCTTGACCGCCGCCGCGCCCATCGCCTGGCGGATCTCGTCGGGGAAGTCGGGCGCCGGGCTCTCCTCGATGAGCTTCTGGTGGCGACGCTGGCACGAGCAGTCGCGCTCGCCGATCCACACCGCGTTGCCGTGGGTGTCGGCGAAGACCTGCATCTCGATGTGGCGGGGCCAGGTGAGGTAGCGCTCGACGTAGCACTCGTCGCGTCCGAAGCCCTTGAGCGCTTCCGACATCGCCGACTCGAGGGCCGACTGGGCCTCGGCGGCCGTCTTCACGACCCGCATGCCGCGTCCGCCGCCGCCGTAGGCCGCCTTGATGGCGACCGGCCAGCCGTTCTTCTCGCCGAAGGCCACCACTGTCGCCGCTGGTGAGGATCGTGTTGTCGCCGGGCACGCCCGAGACGCCGCCCTTGGCGGCGGCGTTCGCGGGCGCTGATCTTGTCGCCCATGACCTCGATGGCCTCGGGCGGCGGACCGATGAAGGTGACGCCCAGCTCGGTGATGGCCCGGGCGAAGTCGGTGTTCTCGGAGAAGAACCCGTACCCGGGGTGCACCGCCTCGGCGCCGCTGCGGGTGATGGCGTCGAGGATCTTCTCGGTGTTGAGGTAGCTCTCGGCCGCTGTCGTGCCGCCCAGGGCGTAGGCCTCGTCGGCGAGGCGGACGTGGAGGGCGTCGCGGTCGAGATCGGAGTACACGGCCACGGTGGCGATGCCGAGTTCACGGCAGGTGCGGATGACCCGCACTGCGATCTCGCCTCGGTTGGCGATCAGGACCTTGGAGAACGGGGGCCGGGCGGGGGCTGTAGTCATCGCGCTGCGTACTGTAAACGGCCATGCCCCGCCTCTTCGATGTCCGGCGCTTCGAGTCGATCGATTCCACCAACACCTGGGTGCTCGAGCAGGCCCGTCAGGGGGCGCCTGAGGGCCTGGTGGCGGTGGCCGACCACCAGACGGCGGGACGCGGTCGGCTGGGTCGCGTGTGGGAGGCGCCCCCCGGGGCCAACCTCCTGATGACCGTGCTCCTGCGCCCCGACGTCGTGTCGTATCGATCGTTGGCCGCCGTCGCGCTGGCCGGGCGTGACGCGGCGAAGTCGGTGGCCGGCGTCGATGCCGGACTCAAGTGGCCCAACGACGTCGTCGTCGAGGTCGGCGACGAGACCCGCAAGCTGGCCGGGGTGCTGGCCGAGACCGATGGCGCCGGCGCCGTCGCCGTCGGCATGGGGATGAACGTCGCCTGGGCGCCGCCCGGCGCCGCATGGCTCGGCACCTCGGTCAGCCGCGACTCGGTGCTCGACGCCGTGTTGGGAGCGCTCGACGGGTGGCTCGATCGCACCCCGCTCGAGGTCGCCGCCGCCTACCGCGCCGCCTGCGTCACCCTCGGCCGACGGGTCCGCGTCGAGTTGGTCGACGGCGAGTCGTTCGACGGCGCCGCCGCCGACGTCGACGACGAAGGCCGTCTGCTCGTCGACACCGCCGTCTGCATCCGCACCGTCGATGTCGGAGACGTCGTCCACCTACGCTGACCTCCGCCGTCCCCCGCTTCCCCCTCCACCACCACCACCCGTTTTGGGCAGGGTGAGAGCGCGATCGCGCTCTGGTGCTGCCCAGAACCGAAGGAATTCGGAGGGGCTTCGTCATGGAGCACATCGAGGGCGTCGATCAGATCGCCCAGACCCAGCACGGGGTCGTGCACTGGGACCAACTTCGGGCCAGTGGCATGGCTCCTTCGTCGATCGTCCGGCTCGTCGAGGCGGGGTTCCTGGTCCGTCTCCATCCGCGCGTGTACCGATTGGCGGGGGCGGCGCCGACGTGGCACCGCGATCTGATGGCGGCGACGCTCGCCGGAGGCTCCGAAGCCGTCGCCTCGCACCGAGCGGCGGCGACGTTGTGGGGAATCGCCGATCCCACCGGCGAGGTCGAGATCTCGGTCCCGCGCCACCAGTCGCTTGGTGTCCGCGGCGCCGTGGTCCATCGACACGCGTGATGCCGTCGAGGTTGGCCGGGTCGAGGGCATCCCCGTGACCTCGCCGGCCCGGACCCTCGTGGATCTCGGTGCCGTCGTCAGGGCGTTCGGCGTCGAGATGGCGCTCGATCGAGCCGAGGCCGCCCGCGTGGTGGTCATCGCCGAGGTCGAATGGGAGTTGCTGAGGGTGGCGCGGCGCGGCCGGCGCGGCGTCGGGCCGTTGCGGGAGGTGCTCGACCGGCGGGCACTGCTCGAGGTTCCACCCGACGGGGTGCTCGAGCCTCGATTCGCCCGCCTCTGCCTCGCCGCCGGGCTGCCGCGTCCCGCCTTCCAACATCCGGTCGGTCGGTTCCGGATCGACTTCGCCTATCCCGAACTCCTCATCGCCATCGAGGTCGATGGGTACGGACCGCACTCGTCCCGACAGGCGTTCCAAGCCGACCGCGACCGCCAGAACCGCCTCGTGGCGCTGGGCTGGATGGTCCTTCGCTTCACATGGGCAGACATCGTTCGCCGCCCCGAGTGGGTCGCGGCCCAGGTCGCCACCGCAATTGGGCAGCGTCAGAGCGCGATCGCGCTCTGACGCTGCCCAAAACGAGAGGGGGGTCAGGGGGTGGTGTAGATCCGGGTGACGACGTCTTCGATGTCGGGTTCTTCGATGGCGAGGTCGCGGACGCGGACCTGGGCGACGACCGAGCGAGATGACGGCGGCGGCGGTGGTCTCGTTGCGGTCGAAGCGGAGCCACTGGCGCACGCCGTCGACCCGGGCGGCGGCGCAGCCGTCGACGACGAGGGGTGCACCCGCCTCCTCCAGGTCGACGACGACGCGTTCGGAACCCGGCGAAGCGATCCTTGATGGCCGCCACCGACCCGTCCTCGATCACCCGCCCGCGGTCGATGACCACGAGCCGCGAGCAGAGCCGCTCGACGTCGTCGAGGTCGTGGGTGGTGAGGAGGACGGTGACGCCCCGCTCGGCGTTGACCTCGGCCAGGAACTCGCGCACCCGTGCTTTCGACAACACGTCGAGGCCGATGGTGGGCTCGTCGAGGTAGAGGATCTCGGGGTCATGGAGGAGCGCGGCGGTGAGGTCGCCCCGCATGCGCTGCCCCAGCGACAGCTGGCGAACGGGCGTGTGGAGGAACGGCCCGAGGTCGAGCAGTTCGACGAAGGCGGCGAGGTTGGTCCGGTAGCGCTCGGCCGGCACCCGGTAGACGTGGCGGAGCAATTCGAAGGAGTCGACGAGGGGAAGGTCCCACCACAGCTGGGTGCGCTGTCCGAACACCACGCCGATGCGCCGAGCCAGTTCGACCCGGCGACGCTGGGGATCGAGCCCGGCCACCCGGATGGTCCCGCTGGAGGGGACCAGGATGCCGGTCAGCATCTTCACCGTCGTGGACTTGCCGGCCCCGTTGGGGCCGATGTAGCCGCACAGCTCGCCGGGCTCGACGCGCAGGGAGATGCCGTCGACGGCGGCGACGGTTCGGCGCGTGCGCCGGACGACGCCCTGGCGTTCCCACACCGAGAACGTCTTCGACACATCGTCGAGCACGAGGTGGCCCTCCGAGGCGCTCAACTTCCCGTGCTCCGGTAGTGGCGGATGGCCGTTCGCCACACCGTCGAGGCAAGGCCGACGGCGATGACGGCGACGATCGGTGTGAGCCATGGACCGGCCGCTCCCAGCGATGCGCCTCGGGGCCGGCCGAGCAAGTACCGGGTGGGTTCGAAGCTGACGAACGCCAGCCCGGTGACGAGGGCGAGACGACGCATCCACGGGGCGAAGATCCCGAGGGGGTACTGGGTCATGAAGTTCCCTCCATACGTGAAGGCGTTGGCGAATTCCTGCGTCTCGACCGTCCAGAACGCGATCGACGACGTGAGGACGAACACGGCTCCGAAGATGAACGCCCCCGACAGCACCATGACCGGGACCAGAGCGACGCGTCCCGGTGTCCAGGCGATGTCGGCGGCGCGAAGCGCGACAGCCAAGACCACCGCGGCCTGGGCCATTTTGCCGAAGCGCCGAAAGGCGAACTCCTCGGCCGACAGTTGCACGAGCGGGCTGACCGGGCGGATGAGCAGACGGTCGAAGGTGCCGTCCTTGATGCGCTGCGACGACCGCTCGACCGACCCGATCAACGAATCGGCGAGGCCGAAGGCGGTGCCGCTCGTTCCGTAGAGGACGGCGACCTCGGCGAGGCTCCAGCCGCCCAGGGACGAGACCCGCCCGAAGAGCACGGCGATGGCGGCGAAGTCGAGCAACGTGACGAGGGCCTGGCCGAGCGTGAACAGGAGGAACGAGGTGCGGTATTGCCAGTCGGCCCGCACCCGGGCGCCGGCGATGCGGCCGAAGATCCGCAGCGACTCAACCACCTTGGATCACCAGCTTCTGCATGGCCGATCGGAGCACCAGGCGACCGGCGCCGAGGAGCACCGCGCACCACAGCGCCTGGAGGCCGAGCGCACCGAGGAGTTCGACGCCGCGGTAGCGACCGAGGAACACTTCGATCGGTACCTGCAACATCACCTGGAAGGGGAGGGCGCGGGCGACGGCCTCGAGCCAGCCGGGGAAGAAGTTGACCGGCAAGATGAACCCGGAGAAGAACATCAACACGACCCCGACCAGCTGGGCCGGGCCACGATCGTCGAGGATCCAGAACGCGGCGAGGCCGACGAGGAACCGCAACGCGAACGAGGCGACCGTGGCCAGGACGGCGGCGACCACGAAGGCGCCGACGACGGTGGGGCGGTCGGGGAGGGTGAGGTCGAAGAACAGTGCCCCGACCAGGAACGGGGGCACGCCCCGCGCCAGCGCTTGGAACCCGGCCCGGCCCAGATCGAGGGCCAGGGAGTACGCCTGGAAGTCCACCGGTCGGTAGAGGTCGGTGGCGATGTCGCCGCTGCGGATCCGGGTGCTGATCTCGCCGGGCCCGGCGATCATGTTGACCATCATCAGGAAGCCCTGGGTGACGAACACGTAGGTGAGCGCGTCCTTGCGGTCGAATCCGCCGACCTCGGCCCGCGAGGCGAAGACCGCCACCATCACGAAGGCTTGGATGAACCCGAAGACGGTGTTGGTGAACAGCCCAGCCATGGTCGCCCCGCGATAGGTGGCGTAGCGCCGGAACGACCGCCTCGCAACCTCCCACCACAACCGCACCGAGCCCCCCTGGACGCGCAAAGAGCCCCGAACCAGCCGGACGGGGGAGGGTGAGCCTACGGGTCGAGGTCGGCGACGACAAGGGCCGAGAACGCTGCCGCCGCCGCTGATGTCAGCGGTCCTGGGGCCGACGAGAGCGGCCGGCCATCGACCACGGCGATCGGCTGCACCTCTCGGGTCGTCGACGTGAGGAAGGCTTCGTCGGCGTCGGCGAGTGCACCGACAGGGAGGTCGACCTCGTCGGCGCCAGTCGCCTCGAGCACCAGGGCCCGGGTCACGCCGGCCAGGCATCCCGACGCCAGCGTGGGCGTGACGAGGCGCCCCTCGTGCTCGAGGAACACGTTGGAGCCGGTGCCCTCGCAGAGATTGCCGGCTGTGTTGGCGAAGATGGCCTCGGAGGCGCCGTCTGCCCGGGCTCGCGCCAGCGCAACGACGTTCTCGCCGTAGGACGTCGACTTCAGGCCGGCGAGCGCGCCGCGCTCGTTGCGGGTCCACGGCACGACGACCACCTCGGCCGTCGGGGGCCACGCGGCCAACGCGCCGCCGGCCACGACGACGGTCGGCCCGTCGGGGCCCCGCTCGGACCCGAGCGGCGCGTCGCCCCCCGTGACCGTCACCCGGAGGCGACCGCGACCCGTTCCCTGCCCGAGGCCGTTGGCCTCGACGACGGCGGTCATCGCGTCGCGGATTCGGTCGGCGTCGGGCGCGTCGAGGCCCATCCCCGCGGCACGACACCGCCAGCCGTTCGAGGTGGCGCCGCGCCGCGAACGGCGTGCCGCCGTAGACGAGCAGCGTCTCGAACACGCCGTCGCCGGTGAGCAGGCCGTGGTCGAACGGCGGAGACGCGGGCGTCGGCGGCGTCGACCAGGGCACCGTCGATCCAGCACGACATCGCTCACGGCGCCGACGCCACGGCGAGGAGGCGGCGGGCCTTGAGCTCGGTCTCGGCCCACTCGCCGTCGGGGTCGAGTCCCAGGTGATGCCGCCCGCCGGTGCCGAAGTGGATGCTGGCCGTCGGCGAACCAGAACGTGCGGATGGCGACGTTGAGGTCGCCGTCCCGGCGGTCGGCGTCGACCCAGCCGACGGCGCCGCAGTAGGGCCCGCGCTGGGCACCGGCTCGAGCGTGGCGATGTGCGTCGAGCGCCGCCAGCTTGGGGGCGCCGGTGACCGAGCCGGGCGGGAACGTCGGCGTCGATCAGCTCGGCCCACCCGACGCCCGGCGCGGAGGCGGCCCTGCGACGGTGCGACACCAGGTGGACGAGGCCCGGGGTGCTCCTCGACGGCGCACAGCGCCGGCACCTCGACCGACCCCCACTCGCACACCCGGCCGAGGTCGTTGCGGACGAGGTCGACGATCATCACGTTCTCGGCCCGGTCCTTGGCCAGGAAGCCGGTCGGCGTGGCGGCGGTGCCCTTGATCGGCTGAGGACTCGACGAGTCGCCCGTCGCGCCGAAGGAACCGCTCCGGCGACGCCGACGCGACGTGCACCCCCTGGGCCGGGAGCCGCACGACGGCCGCGTACGGGGCCGGGTTGCCGTCGGCCAGGGCGGCGCCGAGGGCGGCGACGTCGGCGTCGCGAGGCAGCGGCGCAGACAGCGACCGGCATGAGGTTGACCTGGTAGACGTCGCCGGCGGCGATCGCCTCGCGGATGGAGCCGACGGCCTCGCAGTACGCGGTGCGGTCGAGCGACGATGTCCACGAGCGGGCCGGTGGTCCGACCCACGGGCGGCCGGGCCACGGCACCGCGCCGGCGCACCCGGTCGAAGCGGGCGCACAGCGGATCGCCCGTCGTAGGGCAGCACGACGACCCAGAAGCCGGTCGAGTCGAGGGCGGCGAGGTCGACGGTGACGTCGGTCAACTCGGTGCAGAGCTGTCCTCCCACCACCGCGAGCGCCGATCGGTCGACCACCTCGCCGAGCGTACGCTGCCTCCCGTGCACTTCGACCTGACCGACGAGCAGGAGGCGTTCCGCAAGGTGGTGCGCGACTTCGCCGAGTCCGAGATCGCGCCGCACGCCGAGGCCTGGGACCGCGACCACACGTTCCCGACCGACGTCGTGCGGGCCATGGGCGACCTCGGTCTGTTCGGCCTCGCGTTCCCCGAGGAGTACGGCGGCAGCGGCGCCGACTTCACCACGCTGTGCCTGGCCATCGAGGAGATCGCCCGGGTCGACCAGTCGATGGCCATCACCCTCGAAGCCGGCGTCGGCCTCGGGGCCAACCCGATCTTCCAGTTCGGCACCGAGGAGCAGAAGGAGCGCTGGCTGCCCGACCTCGTGGCCGGGCGCGCCCTCGGCGGCTTCGGCCTCACCGAGCCCGAGGCCGGCAGCGACGCCGGCGGCACCCGTACCCGGGCCGACCTCGACGGGCCACGGGTGCGTGGGTGATCAACGGCGAGAAGGCGTTCATCACCAACTCGGGCACCGACATCACGTCGCTCGTCACGGTCACGGCTCGTACAGGACCGGGCGAGATCAGCGCCATCGTCGTGCCCGGTGGGACTCCTGGGTTCGAGGTCCAGCCCGCCTACCGCAAGATGGGGTGGCACGCGTCGGACACCCACGGCCTCGTGTTCGACGACTGCCGGGTGCCCGGCGACCACCTCCTCGGCGCCCGCGGCCAGGGCTTCCGCCAATTCCTGGCCATCCTCGACGACGGCCGCATCGCCATCGCCGCCCTCGCCGTCGGCACCATCCAGGCCTGCCTCGACCTGAGCGTGCGCTACGCCAAGGACCGCCACGCCTTCGGGCGACCCATCGGCGCCAACCAGGCCGTCGCCTTCAAGTGCGCCGACCTGGCCGTGCTCTGCGACACCGCCCGGCTGCTCACCTACAGGGCCGCCTGGCTCAAGGACAACGGCCGCCCGTTCAAGCGCGAGGCGGCCATCGCCAAGCTCTACGCCACCGAGGCGGCGGTGACCGCGACCCGGGAGGCGACCCAGATCTTCGGCGGGTACGGCTTCATCGACGAGACGCCCGTGACCCGCTTCTACCGCGACTCCAAGATCCTCGAGATCGGCGAGGGCACGAGCGAGATCCAGCGCCTCGTCATCAGCCGCGACCTCGGGCTGCCCGTCTCGTGACGCCCGGAGGCCGCGACCGCGGCCCCGATGGCCTCGGCTAGTTTCTCGCCGTGGCCACTCCTCACGAGGAGGTCGTGGCGTCGCGCCGGGGCGAACGCCGCTGGCCACGCCGCCTCCTCATCGCCGCCAACATCTTCGTTGCTCTCTGCGTCGTGACCACGGCTGGCGGCTACGGCTATGTCCGCTGGAAGTTCGGCCAGATCAACACCTTCGACGATCTCGGCGCCGTGCTGCGCCAGGGTGGCGGTCAGGACCTCGCCTCCGACGAGCCGATGAACGTGCTCGTCGTCGGCTCCGACACCCGGACCGGCATCGACCAGTCCGGCACCGACAACTTCGGCGGGACCAAAGAAGTGCAGGGCCAGCGCAGCGACACGATCATCCTGTTGCGGGTCGACCCCAAGAACGAGCGGGCGGCCATGCTCTCGATCCCTCGCGACCTCTACGTCGAGATCGCCGGAACCAATCGTTCGTTTCGTATCAACAGCGCGTTCGAGGCGGGCCCCGAGCGGCTGATCCAAACGGTGACCAACACCTTCGGCATCCCCATCGACCACTACGTCGAGGTCGACTTCAACGGATTTCGCGGCATCGTCAAAGCCGTGGGTGGGGTGCAGATCTACAGCCCGGCTCGGGCCCGAGACACCGTGACCGGACTCGACATCCCCAACCCCGGCTGCGTGACGCTCAACGGCGACCAAGCCCTGGCCTACGTCCGGAGCCGCAAGTACCAGTACTTCGAGAACGGCAAGTGGCGTACCGACCCGACCGCCGACCTCGGCCGCATCCAGCGCCAACAAGACTTCATCCGTCGGGTTCTCAAGAAGGCCAACGAGAAGGCACGTGGGCTCAACTTCCCGGCCATCACCCGCCTGGTCGACACGGGCGTGAAGAACGTCCAGATCGACAAGGGATTCGGGCCCGGAGAGATCGCCCGACTGGCCAACCGGTTCAAGTCGCTCGACCCGAACAGCGTGGAGATGCTGACGGTGCCCACGGTGCCGGCCACCATCGGTGGCGCCGCCGTGCTCCGACTCAAGCAACCCGACACCCAGCAGGTGATCGACTCGTTCCTGGGAACGGTCGAGGCTCCGGCGGCCGACGGGTCGGTGCCGGCGATCGCTCCGGCCCAGATCAGCGTGCGAGTCCTGAACGGCTCCGGCGCGGAGGGCCAAGCCCGCGAGGTGGCGGCCAGCCTGGGCGACCTCGGCTTCAAGATCGCCGGACTCGGCCAGGCCAACTCGTTCCGCTACACCGACTCGGTGATCACGTACGCCCCCGGCGACCGGGCCAAGGCCGAGGTGGTCAAGTCGAAGATCCAGGGGTCGTCGAAGCTCGAGGAAGACGCCACATTGCGCTCGACCGACGTCGTCGTCATCACTGGCGGTCGATTCGCCGGCGTGGCCGGATCGGCGACGACCACCGCACCTGCGGCACCGACCACGACGGCCAGGTCGACGGCGAAGACGACCACGACGGCCGCACCCCAAGACCCAGGAGCGCAGTGCTGATGAAGGGCATCGTCCTCGCCGGCGGCAGCGGCACCCGGCTCCACCCCGTCACGCTCGGCATCTCCAAGCAGTTGCTCCCGGTCTACGACAAGCCGATGGTGTACTACCCGCTGTCGGTGCTGATGCTGGCCGGCATCCGCGACGTGCTCGTGATCTCGACGCCCCACGACCTCCCCCAGTTCGAGCGCCTGCTCGGCGACGGGTCCCGCTTGGGCATGTCGCTGACGTACGCCGTGCAACCCGAGCCCAACGGCTTGGCCGAAGCCTTCATCATCGGGGCTGACTTCATCGGCGAGGACGCTGCTGTCTCGTGCTCGGCGACAACATCTTCCATGGTCACGGGCTGCAGGAGCATCTGCTCGAGGCCGCGGAGCTGACCTCGGGATGCGTGCTCTTCGGCTACGGGGTCAAGGACCCTGAGCGTTACGGCGTGGCCGAGGTCGATGCCGATGGCAACGTCCTCTCGATCGAGGAGAAGCCGGCCAAGCCCCTGTCGAGTCTGGCCGTCACCGGGCTGTACTTCTACGACAACGCTGTCGTCGACATCGCCCGAGACCTCGAGCCATCCCCCCGGGGCGAACTCGAGATCACCGATGTCAACAACCGCTACATCCAGCACGGGACGGCCCGACTCGTCGAACTCGGGCGCGGGGATGGCGTGGCTCGACACCGGGACCCACGACTCGCTGCTCGAGGCCTCGACCTTCGTGCAGGTGCTCGAACACCGCCAGGGCGAGCAGATCGCCTGCCTCGAGGAGATCGCGTGGCGCATGGGCTACATCGAGCGCGACGACCTCCATCGTCTGGGCGAGGAACTGGGCAAATCGCCCTACGGGCAGTACCTGGTGCGCTTGGCCACCGACGGATCGCCGCGGCGAACCACGGCCGCTGCGAAGCCGCTGACCCCGCCCCAGTTACCCTGGGTGGCGCTATGAAGCTCTTCGTGACCGGCGGCGCCGGGTTCATCGGGTCGAACTACGTACGCCACGTGCTGGCCAACTCCGACGACGAGGTGACGGTCTTCGACGCGCTCACCTACGCCGGCAACCTCTCGACCCTCAAAGACGTCGACGACATCGCCCCGCTACCGGTTCGTCAAGGGCAACATCTGCGACCCGGAGACGCTCGAGGAGGCGATGGCGGGCCACGACGCCGTCGTCCACTTCGCGGCCGAGAGCCACGTCGACCGGTCGATCGCCGGGCCCGACGACTTCGTCAACACCAACTGCTTCGGCACCAACGTCGTCATGGACACCGCCCGGCGGCTCGAGATCGCACCGGGTGGTGCACATCGGCACCGACGAGGTCTACGGCTCGGTCGAGACGGGCTCGTCGAAGGAGTCCGACCCGCTCGAGCCCCGGTCGCCGTACTCGGCGTCGAAGGCTGGGTCCGACCTCATCGCGCTGTCGTACCACGCGACCTACGGCCTGCCGGTCAGCGTGACCCGCTGCACCAACAACTTCGGGCCGTACCAGTTCCCCGAGAAGGCCATCCCCCTGTTCACCACCAACCTCCTCGACGGCGAGAACGATCCCGCTCTACGGCGACGGCCTCAACGAGCGCGACTGGCTCTTCGTCGACGATCACTGCTCGGGGGTCGAACTCGTGCTCGCACCGCCGGTCAGCCCGGGGAGATCTACAACATCGGCGCCGGCAACGAGACGCCCAACCGGGTGCTGGTCGACAAACTTCTCGGCCTCCTCGGCGTGGGCGAGGAGATGGTCGACTACGTCGAGGACCGACTCGGCCACGACCGCCGCTACTCCGTCGACATCACCAAGGTCACCGGTCTCGGGTGGACCAAGCGGCGCACCCTCGACGAGGCGCTCGAGGAGACGGTGCAGTGGTACCGCGACAATCGCTGGTGGTGGGAGCCCCTCAAAACATGAGGGTCCTGATCACCGGCGCCGGCGGCGGGCTCGGTCAGGACCTCGTCAAGGCGTTCGACGACGGCACCTCCCGCCATGACGTCATCGCCGCCACTCGCACGGCCCTCGACCTCGGCGACCGCGACAGCATTCTCGGGGGCATCACTGCGTCGGAGCCGGACGCCGTGATCCACGCCGGAGCGTGGACCGCGGTCGACGCGTGTGAGTCCGACCCCGACCGCGCCTTTCGCGTCAACGCGCTCGGGACACGTCACGTCCAGCACGCCGCCCGGATCGTCGGCGCGCAGGTCTTCTACGTCAGCACCGACTTTGTCTTCGACGGCACCCAGACAGTGCCGATCGACGAGTGGTCGCCGGCCAACCCTCTCAGCGTCTACGGGCGATCGAAGCTCGGTGGTGAGATGGAGATCGACCCCGGTAACACCGTGATTCGGACCCGAGGGGGGACCGGTTTCGTCAAGACGATGCTCCGCCTCGCGGGCGAGCGCGATGAGGTGCGAGTCGTGGCCGATCAGGTGGGAAGTCCGACCTTCACCGATGACCTCGCCGCTGCCGTCAAGCGTCTTGTCGTCGGGCGTTTCCCAGGCACGTTCCACGTCACCAACTCGGGCACGGCCACGTGGTTCGAACTGGCCCAGGCGACCTTCGTGGCCGCCGGACTCGACCCGGCCCGGGTCATTCCGATCACGACCGACGATCATCCGTCCCCCGCTCGCCGACCGCCATACTCCGTACTGGACAACGCGGCCCTGAGACTCCAGGGGCTCCCACTCCTGCCCGACTGGCACGAATCGCTCGAGCGCCTCGTAAGAAAGCTGAGTTCCTAATGGCCAACATCGCCGTCATCGGCACCGGGTACGTGGGCCTGACCACCGGTGCCTACCTCGCCCACCTCGGTCACCACGTGGTGTGCGCCGACGTTCTTCCCGACAAGGTCGCCGACCTACAGAAGGGGATCATGCCGATTCTGGAGGACGGCCTGGAGGAGCTGGTGAAGGCGGGCGTCGACGGAGGCCGTCTCTCCTTCGTGCTCGGCGAGGCGGCGGCGGTGACCAAGGCCGACGCCGAGTTCATCTTCTTGTGCGTGCCCACCCCCCAGGGTGAGGATGGCTCGGCCGACCTCAGCTACATCGAAGACGCGGCCCGCAACCTTGGCCCGGTGCTCCGACCGGAGTCGGTCGTCATCAACAAGTCGACGGTGCCGGTTGGCTCGACCCTCGTCGTCGAGCGGGCGCTTGCCCGTGGCGACGTGGCCGTCGTGTCCAACCCCGAGTTCCTCCGCGAGGGCTCGGCCGTCCACGACTGCCTCCACCCCGATCGCATCGTGATCGGCTCCGAGGACCAGGCTGCGGCCATCCGCGTCGCCTCGCTGTTCAGCGAGATCAAGGCGCCGGTCATCGTCACCGACCCGGCATCGGCCGAGACCATCAAGTACGCCTCCAACGCGTTCCTCGCCACCAAGGTCTCGTTCGTCAACGCCATCGCCAACCTGTGCGAAGCCGTCGGCGCCGACGTGCGCGACGTCGTGCTCGGCATGGGCTACGACCAAGCGGATCGGCTTCGAGTTCCTCAAGCCCGGTCCCGGTTGGGGCGGATCGTGCTTCCCCAAGGACACCCTGGCGCTGGTCCGGATCGCCGAAGACAACGGCTACGACTTCGACCTGCTCCGGGGCGTGATCGCGGTCAACGACGAGCAGTACGAGCGCATGGCCGACAAGGTCGTGCGCATGGCCGGCGGCTCGGTCGAGGGCAAGACCGTCGCCGTGTGGGGCCTCACGTTCAAGGCCCGCACCGACGACCTGCGGCGACTCGCCGTCGCTCGAGGTCATCGAGCGACTCCGAGCGCGGGGCGCTCGCATCAAGGCCTACGACCCCGGCGTGCGCGAAGGCGACCCCCGCCGACGTGGAGCGCTGTCGCCGACCCGTACGCCGCCTGCGAGGGCGCCGACGTGCTGGCCGTGCTCACCGAGTGGGACGAGTTCCGGTGGCTCGACTTCGACAAGGTGGCCGGGCTGATGGTCCACGCCCGCGATCGTCGACGCCCGCAACCTGCTCGATCCGGCCGCCGTCCGCGCGCAAGCGGCTTCGTCTACGACGGCCTCGGTCGGCCGTGACCGGACGACGGGTCGTCGTCACCGGCGGTGCCGGCTTCCTCGGTTCGCACCTCTGCGAGGCGTTGCTGGCCCGCGGCGACGAGGTCGTCGCCATCGACAACCTCGTCACCGGCGCCCTTCGCAACCTCGACGACCTCTTCGGACGGCCGGCGTTCACGTTCCAGCACCACGACGTGTCGAACTTCGTCCACGTGCCGGGACCGGTCGACGCCGTCCTGCACTTCGTCAGCCCGCCTCGCCCGCCGACTTCGAACGCATGCCGATCCAGATCCTCAAGGTCGGGAGCCTGGGCACGCAGCAACTGCGCTCGGCCTGGCCAAGGACAAGGACGCCCGCTTCTTGCTCGCATCGACCAGCGAGGTCTACGGCGACCCGCTGGTGCACCCCCAGCCCGAGTCGTACTGGGGCAACGTCAATCCGATCGGCCCGCGCGGCGTCTACGACGAGGCAAAGCGGTTCGCCGAGGCGATGACGATGGCCTACCACCGCTACCACCAGGTCGACGTCCGGGTCGTGCGCATCTTCAACACCTACGGCCCTCGATGCGACCCGACGACGGCCGAGTCGTGTCCAACTTTCTCGTCCAGGCGCTCAACGGCAAGCCGATCACCGTCTACGGCGACGGCAGCCAGACGCGAAGCTTCAGCTACGTCGACGACGAGGTGCGCGGCTTCCTCGCCCTGCTCGACAGCGACCAGACCGGCCCCGTGAACATCGGGAACCCCGACGAGTTCACGATCCTCGAGCTGGCCAACTTGGCCATCGAGGTGACGGGGTCGTCGTCGGAGATCGTGTTCGAGCCGCTCCCGGTCGACGATCCCACCCAGCGCCGCCCCGACTGACCCTGGCCCGTTCGACGCTGGGCTGGGAGCCCGAGGTCCAGCTACGCGAAGGCCTCGAGCGCACGGTCGCCTGTCTGCGAACGGTGCTTTGACCCCGTCGTCCCCGGGCGAGTCCGTCAGCGCCGTTGTCGTCAACTACAACGTCCGCCAGCACCTCCTCCGCTGCGTGGAGGCACTTCGGCGCGACGGGGTAGAGGAGATCGTCGTGGCCGACAACGCCTCGGTCGACGGGTCGGAGGCGGCCGTGGTCGTCGCCGATCCGGCCGTGATCTATCACCAGACCGGCGCAAACCTCGGCTATGGCGGCGGGTGCAATCGGGGGGTGGCGAGGACCTCGGCCCGCAACCCGTACCTGCTGTGCCTCAACCCCGATGCCCGATGCGAGCCTGGTGCGCTCGCCGACACTGGTCGACGTGCTCGACCGCCGTGCCCGACGTCGGCATCGTCGGACCCCGGATCGAGACGCGCGACGGTCGCTCTACCCGTCGGCGCGCACGTTCCCCGACCTGGTCGACGCCGTGGGCCACGCCTTCCTGGATTCGTCTGGCCGGACAACCCCTTCACCCGTCGCTACAGCATGCTCGACTGGGACCACGCCGCCGCCGCTGACGTCGACTGGGTCTCGGGCGCCTGCTTCGCTCATGCGCCGCCACGGCGTGGGACGGAGTCGGCGGGTTCGACGAGGCCTACTTCATGTACCTCGAGGACGTCGATCTGTGCTGGCGGGCCCTCGTGCGGGCTGGATCGTGGCCTACGAGCCGGCGGCGGGGGTCGCCCACGACCAGGGCGTCTCGACCGACCAGCATCCCTACCGGATGATCGCCGAGCACCACCGCTCGCTGCTCCGGTTCGCGGCTCGAAGACCACGACGGGCGCCAAGCGACTGCTGCTCCCGGTGATCGCCGCCGGTCTGGTCATTCGCGGTCCCGCTGGCCTGGCTCCACGCGTGCTGGCGGGCCGCCGTCATGCGCCCGAGGCGATCAAGCGGCCTGAGCAGGCTCCGGTAGGGTCGGCCCGCCATGGGACATGCATCTTCGAGCAAGAAAGTGGCCCGCGCCGCCAACACCGGCGGCGGCCGGACCGCTCGCGGTAGCCGACCCCTCGTCTGGTACGCGGCCATCGCCGCCGTGGTGCTGCTCGGCGTGGCCGGCGTCGTGTTCAGCCGGTCCGAGCGCCGCGACGAGCTGGCGTCGGGAAGCGCCGCCACCCGTTGGCAATCAAGACCACTGGCACGCGGCCTACGGCGTCTACCTCTGCGACGACTTCGCACCCAGCCTCACCGAGGAGCGCGACCCGCGAGGCATCCACACCCACGCCGACGGACTGATCCACATCCATCCCTTCGTCGCATCGGCGGCGGGCAAGAACGCCACGCTGGGCGTGTTCGCCGACGCCACCCGCCTCACGCTCACCGACGACAAGCTCCAGGTGCCCGGGGGCAAGGCGTACAAGTCCGGGTCGACGAAGTGCGGGTCGAAGACGGGCATCGTCCAGGTCAAGGTCAACGACAAGGTCATCACGTCGAACCTCCGCGCCATCAAGCTTGCCGACCAGGACCTCGTCACGATCGCCTTCGCTCCCAAGGGCGCCGAGTTGCCTCCGCCGCCCACGGCCGGCGACCTCGCCCGCCTCAACCCCGAAACCGAGCAGATCGAGCCGCCGACCGAGACGACAACGCCGCCGGCCGCCGGCTCGGAGGCGTCGACGACGACCTCGGCTCCGTGAAGGCCGTCGTCCTCGTCGGCGGCGGGCACCCGGCTGCGGCCCCTGACCTCGACGACCCCGAAGCAGATGCTGCCCGGTGGCCGAGCGGCCGATGATCGAGCGGCGTCGTCGCCCACCTCGCGCGCCACGGCGTCGACGAGGTCGTGCTGTCGCTCGGCTACCGGCCCGACGCCTTCCTCGCCGCCTACCCGGACGGCACGTGCGCACGGGGTCGCCTCGACTACGCGGTCGAGCCCGAGCCGCTCGACACCGCCGGCGCGATCCGCTTCGCGGCCCGCCACGCCGGCATCGACGAGCGCTTCCTGGTCGTGAACGGCGACGTGCTCACCGACCTCGACCTCACCGCGCTCGTCGCCTTCCACCGCGCCGCGCGGCGCCGAGGCGCACGATCGCCCTCACGCCGGTCGACGACCCGTCGGCCTTCGGCGTCGTGCCCACCGAGGCCGACGGTCGGGTCACCGCGTTCATCGAGAAGCCGCCCCGCGACGAGGCGCCGACCAACCTGATCAACGCCGGCACCTACGTGCTCGAGCCGTCGGTGCTCGACCGGATCCCCGTCGGCGGGGCGTGCACATCGAGCGCGAGATCTTCCCGGCGATGGTCGCCGAGGCGCGCCTCTTCGCCCTCGGCTCGTCGACGTCTACTGGACTCGACATCGGCACCCCCACGCTCTACCTCGAGGCCGGTCTCGATTATGTGCGCGGCCGGCGAGGCACGCCGCCGTCGCCGGGGGCCAAGGAGAAGTCGTCAGGCGTCTGGACGCTCGGCGCCGGAGTGCTCTCGGGTGACGATGAAGCCGCCGGTGCTCATCGGCGACGCCGCCTTCGTGGCTCACGGGGCCACGGTCGAGGATTCGATCGTCGGCGGCGGCGCTCGGGTCGAGGCCGGTGCCCATGTTCGACACTCGCTCCTTCTCCCGGGCGCGGTCGTGCGCCGCGGCGGCTCGGGTCGAGCGTTCGATCGTCGGTGAGGGGGCTGTCATCGGCGAGGACGCCACGCTGGCGGACCTCACCGTCGTCGAGGGTCGGGCCGTCGTCGAGGCCGGAGCCGTGCTGCGTCGGCGAGAAGGTCGGAGCGAACTGATGCGGATGCTCGTCACCGGCGGCGCCGGGTTCATCGGGTCGACCCTCGTCGACCGTTTGCTGGCCGAAGGCCACGCCGTCGACGTCGTCGACGACCTGTCGACCGGCGCCCTGACCAACCTGGCCGATGCCCGGGGGGCAAAGGACGCCGATTTCACCTTCCACCGCCTCGACATCCGCACCGAGGACGTCACCGAACTCATCGCCCGCCGCCAGCCCGAGGTCATCTTCCACCTCGCCGCACAGATGGACGTGCGGGTGTCGGTCGAGCGGCCGGTGTTCGACGCTCAGACCAACATCATCGGTTCGCTCAACGTGCTCGAAGGCGCTCGTCAAGCCGGCACCCGCAAGGTGGTGTTCGCCTCGAGCGGCGGCACCATTTACGGCGACCCTGACCCCGTCGAGCTCCCCGTGCGAGAGACACATCCCCAACAGCCGCTCTCGCCTTACGGCGTAGCCAAGAAGGCGGTGGGCGACTACCTGGCCGCCTACCGCCAACTCCATGATCTCGAGTACACCGCCTTGGCGCTGGCCAACGTGTACGGACCGCGGCAGAACCCGCACGGCGAGGCCGGCGTGGTGGCCATCTTCGGTCAGCGCCTCATCGAGGGCGAGTCGTGCACGATCTTCGGCGACGGATCATCGACCCGCGACTACGTGTTCGTCGACGACGTGGTCGATGCATTCGCTCGCTCGTCCGAGGCGGCCGACGGCCTGCTCTTGAACATCGGGACCGGGGTCGAGACTGCCCTGCGCCGCCTTTACGACGCCGTCGCCCACGCCGCCGGATCAGACGCCGAGCCGGTCTACGCGCCCGGCCGACCCGGTGAGCTCTACCGGTCGTGCCTCGATCCGAGCCGGGCGGGGGTCCACCTCGGTTGGCGGCCCTGGACGACTCTCGAGCAGGGACTCTCGGCCACGGTCGAGTCCTTCCGCTCGTAGCGTCGACCGCAACGCGAACCGTCGATCAGCGAAAGAGGTCTTCGTCGGGCCGGCGGACGACCTCGTCGCGGACCGACGACTCCCGCAGCCAGCTCGGGTCGACACCCCGGACGATGGCGACGGCGACCCCCGTCGCCTTGCCCATCACCAGTTCGGCGGCCGAGGCGAGCTCATCGGCCACGCAGACTTCGGTGACCTGTAGCTCGCGCCCATAGGCATCGGTGGTGCCACGGAGGTCGACGACTCCCGCGATGCCGGCGCAGCCGATGGCGACGTCGGTCACCCCGCGCCTCCAAGTGCGACCGAACGTGTCGGAGACGATGACGCCCACGGCGACACCGGCCTTGCCGCGCAAGCCGTCGCGGATGCGCCGGGCCGAGCGGTCGCTGTCGACGGGCAGCAACGCGGCGTAGCCACGGGCCACGTTCGAGAGGTCGATGCCAGCGTTGGCGCAGACGAACCCGTGCGTGGTCTCGGTGATCAGGAGGTCGCCGCGCTTGCGCAGGATGCGTACCGCTTCTCGTTCGACGATGACCTTGTGGCTGAGCGGATCCTCGGGGTCGACGGCCTCGAGGCGCCCCTCGGCTTTGGAGACGACCTTTTGCGTCACGACCAGCACGTCGCCGTCGAGCACGGGAACGCCGGCGGCCAGGATCAGATCGGCCAAGTTGTCGCCCTCGACCACCTCGGGCAGGCCGGGGATCGGGATGAGCGTGATCGGCGAGGTCATCATGCGCGCAGCACCGTCCGGGCCAGATCGGCGGTGACATCGGGCGACGACATGACAGTCGACGTCACGACGGGGCGGACGCCGGCGTCTTGGACGGCGGCCGCCAGTCCGGCGTCGGCCGAGTCGATGACCAGCGCGGCGCAGTATTCGGCGTAGATCCGGGCGACGCCGACCACCGACGCTTCGTGTCCGAGTTCGATCATCATCCGGTCGGCCGGACCCTTGAGGGCGGCGCCGGCCACGATCGGGCTCACGGCGACGACATCGTCGCGTCGGGATCGGAGGGCGTCGGCCACCCCGGGAACGGCCAGGAGGGGGCCGATGCTGACGATCGGGTTCGAGGGGCAGATGACGATCCGCTCGGCGTCGGCGATGGCCGCCAGCACCGCCGGCCCGGGTCGGGCCTCGCCGGCTCCCTCGAAGCGGACGGCGGTGACGGGCACGGCGTGGCCGCGACCGACGAAATACTCCTGGAATCCCATCTCGCCCTCTCCCTCGACCACGACCCGAGTGGCCACCGGATCGTCGCTCATCGGCAACAGGCGGATCCCGAGACCCCAGGCGGCCACGATCTCCGCCGTCACCTCGGTGAGGGTGGCGCCCTCCCTCCGCCGTTGCGTGCGGTAGAGGTGGGTGCCGAGGTCGCGGTCGCCGAGCCCGAACCAGGTTTGGCCCCCGTAGCGCCCGCAATCCCTCCATGGCCTGCCAGGTCTCGCCCTCGAGTCCCCAACCTCGCTCGGCGCTGATCGCCCCCGCCAGCGTGTAGGTGACAGTGTCGAGGTCGGGGCTGATGTCGAGGCCGTGGAGGACGAGGTCGTCGCCGGTGTTGACCACGGCGGTGATGTCGGTCGGGTCGTGGACGGCGACCAGGCCCCGAAGTAGCCGAGCGGCGCCAACCCCTCCGGCCAGGGCGGTGAGCATCCCGGCACGCTAATGGGGATCGAACGAGGCGCCGGGCGGGCGGTTCGTCCGATATGGACGGGTCTCGGGCCCGGCTCAGCACGGAATGCTCAGGTTTGGCGCGCTCACCGGCCGACGACGGCCCCATGCGTCGTCTCGTCCCCCTCGTCCCGCTCGTTCTCATCGCCCGACGTGGCTCTTCGCAACACCGGCGGGCGCCTCGGAGCCGGTCTGGCGCGAGATCCACTTCCCCGTAGAGGGCAGGGTGTCGTTCAGCGATGACTTCGGTGCGCCGCGTTCGGGGGGACGCACCCATGCAGGCAACGACCTCATGGGCACGAAGATGCAGCCCCTGCTGGCCGCGGCCGACGGCACGGTCACGATGGCCCGTCTCGACGCCTCGAATCTGTCGGGCCACATGCTCACGATTCGCGGCGCCGATGGCTGGCAGTACCGCTACCTCCACATCAACAACGACACGCCCGGAACGGATGACGGTCTTGCCCTTCCCGGCGACATTTGGGCGCCCGGCATCGCCGTCGGCGCCAAGGTCGTCGCCGGCCAGCCCGTGGCGTTCATGGGCGACAGTGGGAACGCCGAAAGCACCGGTCCCCATCTCCACTTCGAACTCGTCGACCCGTCGGGAACGGCCGTGAGTCCGTGGACGAGCCTTCGCCTGGCCCAAGGGCTGCCCGCAGGGACCCGGTGCTCGTACGGCGTCAACCCCAAGGCCAAGCCGGCGTCTGCCAGCGGGGCCGGCTACTACGTGCTCGGCTCCGACGGCGGCATCTTCAGCTTCGGCGACGCCCCCTTCTTCGGGTCGGTGCCCGGGCTGGGCCTAGCGGCCAAGGTCACCGCCCTGCGTCTGGCCCCGACGACGACGGGCAAGGGCTACGCGATCCTCGGCGCCGACGGGGGCATCTTCACCTTCGGCGACGCAGCGTTCTACGGCTCCGTGCCCGGACTCGGCCTCGGCGTCCCCGTCCGGGCACTCGACCTCCAGCCAACGTCGACGGGACGGGGGTACTGGATCCTCGGCGCCGACGGGGGCGTGTTCTCCTTCGGTGACGCTGCGTTCTACGGCTCGGTCCCCGGTTTGGGCATCAATGGGGCCAAGGCGCTTCGACTCGTGCCGACTCCCTCGGGCAAGGGCTACTGGGTGCTCGGCGCCGACGGCGGGGTCTTCTCGTTCGGCGACGCCGATTTCTTCGGGTCGGTGCCGGGGCTCGGCCTCGCCACCCGGGTGGTCTCGATGGCGCCCGCTCCCAGCGGCCGGGGCTACTGGGTGCTTGGCGCCGACGGTGGGGTGTTCTCCTTCGGCACCGCCCCCTTCTACGGTTCGGTCCCCGGCACCGGGTTGTGCGCCTGGCCCCGGGGCGTCCAATTGTCCGTGAGCCAGACCGGCCGGGGCTACTGGGTGGTCGGTGACGAGGGATCCGTGTTCGCCTTCGGTGACGCTCGAAGCCTCGGGGACGTCCCCGGCATCGGTCTGACCACGGTGCGTGCTGTCGATATTGCCGTTTCCGGGGCCAAGTGAGACGAATGACCCACTGTTCATCCTCAAGCACACGCTAAGTGATGACGAGACCACTACATGCGTCGAACTGCGGTCCTCGCCTTCCTCCTTGCGCTGGTTTCGGTGGGTTTGGTGCCCTTCGCCCCGGCCGCGTCAGCCGCGGACAGTGGGATCGAGTCCCAGTTCCTCGCCCGTCTGAACGACGAGCGGACCTCGCGGGGCCTGGCTCCCCTGGCCCTGCGTGACGCCGTCACCCCCGTGGCCCGCAACTGGACGACCAAGCTCGTCGGCGATCAAGCCCTCTCCCACAACCCGAACCTGTCCAAGCAGATGCCCGAGGATTGGGTCGCCATCGGCGAGAACGTCGGCTTCGGCTCGACCGTCGAGGGCTTGCACACCGCATTCATGAACTCCGACAAGCACCGGGCCAACATCCTCGGCGACTTCCATCAGGTCGGCATCGGCGCCGATCGCGACAGCCAAGGCCGCATCTGGGTCACGTTCGACTTCATGAAGAGCCGCAACCCCGAGGTTGCTTCGTCCGGTGCTGGCGGCGGTCAGATGGGCGGCGGCGGCAGCGGCAACGGCTACTGGATGGTCGGCACCGATGGAGCGGTCTACGCCTTCGGCGGGGCGGCCCACTACGGCAACGCTGCCACCAGCACGGCCGAAGACCTCGAGCCGACGCCCGCCCGGGCCGGCTACTGGGTGGTCGACGCCGGCGGCGCCGTCTTCACCTTCGGCAACGCTCCCTACCTCGGGCGCCTGACGAGCCTGGCCCCGGGCGAACGGGTGACGTCGATCTCGTCGACGCCGTCGGGTCAGGGCTACTGGCTCTTCACGACGGCCGGCCGGGTTGCGGCGTTCGGTGACGCGACCAATTTCGGCGACATGAGCGGCACTCGGCTCAACGGACCCGTCCTCGACTCGATCCCGACGCCCACCGGCAAGGGCTACTACATGGTCGCCAGCGACGGCGGCATCTTCACCTTCGGCGATGCGAAGTTCCGGGGGTCGATGGGCGGATCCCGCCTCAACGCTCCGGTCCAGTCGCTGGTGCCCGACAGCGACGGCACCGGGTACTGGCTCGTCGCCTCGGACGGCGGCATCTTCGCCTTCGACGCCCCGTTCTTCGGCTCGATGGGTTCGACCCGGCTGAACCGGCCCATCACGGGCATGGTGGCCTCCGGCCCCGGTGGATACCTCATGGTGGGCGAGGACGGCGGCATCTTCACCTTCGGCAGTGCCGACTTCTACGGCTCGCTCGGTGACCGCCCGCCCGCCCGCCCGATCTCGTCTGTCGCCGTCAAGAACTGACGCCAAGAGGGCGTTCTGGGCACATGAGTCCACCGAGCGGGTGGAGGAATGCGCCCAAAACGAGTTGGTGACCCGGTCGGTGGAGTCCTCGTCGGTATCCTCGACGGCTTGTGACCCGCAGACCGCTCCTTTCGATCCTCGTCTCGACGGTGCTGGCCGCCGGCCTCCTGGTGGCTGGCACTGCGTCGGCGCCCCCGGCTTCGGCCTATCCGAACAGCGCCGTGGAGCTGGTTGGGCACGGCTTTGGTCACGGCCGGGGCCTGGGCCAATTCGGGGCACTGGGCTACGCCATCGACCACGGCTGGGACTACCGCCGCATCCTGGCCCACTTCTACGGGGGCACCTCGGAGGGCTCGCTGCCGGGCGGTGACGCCGGATTCGGCATGACCGTGCGGTTCATGGACCGCAACGGAGCCGACACGATCGTGACCGGCCCGCTCACGGTGGATCAGGACCCTGGAGCCGGGGTCCAACAAGCCACACGCGTGCAGCGGACCGGCGCCGGCACGTGGCAGGTCTCCTACGGCCCCGGTTGCGCCGGCCCGTGGGGCTCGGCGACGCCGGTGGCGGCGTCGAACGTCGTCGTCCGCCCGGCCGGCGGACAGTTGACGGCCTGTCTGTCGAACGGCACGCGCTCCGTCCGGGGCACGCTCCGGGCCGACGCCATCGACAATGCACAGGCGACGGTGAACGACCTGTCGATGGGCGACTATCTGCGCGGCGTCGTGCCCCGAGAGTCGCCGGCCTCCTGGGCCAATCTCGGCGGTGGCGCGGGCGCCGAAGCTCTCAAGGCCCAAGCCGTGGCCGCCCGCTCGTACGCCGCCGCCGAGAACCGCTATCCGGGGGTGGCCAAGACGTGCGACACGACCTCGTGCCAGGTCTACGCCGGAGCGAGCCAGACGATCAACGGGTCGACGGTGTCGGAGGATTCGCGATCCGACGCTGCGATCGCGGCCACCGACAACGGCACGGGAGTGCGGTTGGCGGGTGACGGATCGCTGGCCCGGACCGAGTTCTCGTCGTCGACCGGCGGGATCACCGCCGGTGGGGTGTTCCCCGTCGTCACCGACGAGGGCGACGACACCGCCTCGAACCCGAATCACACCTGGACGGCGAAGATCGGCGTCGACGTGGTCGAGGCCCGATACAACATGGGCGGCCTCAAGGACCTCGAGATCGTCGAGCGCAACGGTCTCGGCGCCGAGGGTGGGCGTGTGCTGCGCATGAAGCTCGTGTTCACGGGCGGAACGGTCGACTTGACCGGCGACCAGTTCCGGATCGCCTTCAACCTCAAGTCGAACTGGTTCACGCCGGTCAACGTGGCGTCGTTCCCCTACCACGTCGTCACCCGAGACGGCGGGGTGTTCTCCTTCGGCGGCGCTGTGTTCCACGGCTCCTTGCCCGGTATCGGCGTCAAGACGGCGGCCCGCGACCTCACCGAGGGCCCGGGCGGCGGCTACTGGATCCTGGGCGAGGACGGCGGCGTCTTCAGCTTCGACGTGCCCTTCTACGGGTCGATGGGCGGTCAGCGCCTCAACAAGCCCGTGGTGGGAATGCAGGCCACCGCCGCCCGCAAGGGGTACTGGCTGGTGGCGGGCGACGGCGGCATCTTCACCTTCGGCGACGCCCCGTTCTTCGGCTCGACCGGCAACCTGCGTCTGAACGCCCCGGTCGTGGCCATGGCGCCCACGACCAGCGGCCGCGGCTACTGGATGGTGGCCACCGACGGCGGCATCTTCACCTTCGGCGACGCCCCATTCTTCGGCTCGACCGGCAACCTCCGCCTCAACCAGCCCGTCTTCGCCATGGCCCCCACCCCCACCGGCAAGGGGTACTGGCTCGTGGCCCGCGACGGCGGCATCTTCACCTTCGGCGACGCCACGTTCCAGGGCAGCCTCCCGGGGCGCGGCGTGGCCGAGACCGCCGTCGAGCTGCTTCCCAGTCCGTCGGGCTACGGCTACCTCATCGTGACGGCTCAGGGCAGGGTCTACGCCTTCGGGGACGCCTCGTCGGGCGGCGGTCCGGCCGACGTGGGCGGCGGTCGCAGCCCGGCCGTGGGGGCCGGTCGAGTCGACGGGTAGGGCTCTGGGGCGAAAAGTCCCAAGATCCAGGTCGACGTAGGGCTCCGCGTGGCGTACCCTCGGTCTTCCCGCACCATGGCGCGGGAATTCGGAGGTTTGGAATCTGTGGCGAAGCGCGATCAAGCAGCTCCCGACGAGGATCTGGTCCGGCTCTACCTGACCGACATCGGTCGGCACACCCTGTTGTCCAAGGATGACGAGGCCGAGCTGGCCGAGGCTCGACTGGTCGGCCTCGAGGCCGCCGAAGAGCTTCGCTCCACCAGCCCCACCCCCGCCCGGAAGCGTCAGCTACGGCGCTTGGTCAACGAGGGCGAGGCGGCCGAGCTTCGTTTCGTGCAGGCCAACCTCCGTCTTGTCGTCTCGATTGCCAAGAAGTACCAGGCGTCGGGCGTCCCGCTGCTCGACCTCGTCCAGGAAGGCAACCTGGGCCTGATGCACGCGGTGGAGAAGTTCGACCACCGCAAGGGCTTCAAGTTCTCGACCTACGCCACGTGGTGGATCCGCCAGGCCATCACCCGCGGCATCGCCAACACCGGGCGCTCGATCCGTCTCCCGGTGCACGCCGGCGACATGGTCAAGCAACTCCAGCGCACCCGGGCCGAGCTCGAGGATCAACTCGGTCGCGGTCCCACCACCTCCGAGTTGGCCGAGGCCATGGGCGAGCCGTTCGACAAGGTCCGCACGCTCCTGAGTCACCTCTCCGAGCCGGTCTCACTCTCGAGCCCTCTCCGCGAAGACTCCGACGGCGAGCTCGGCGACATCGTGGGCGACGAAAACGCCGTCTCGCCCGAGGACGCCATGCTCGAGGCTGCCCTCGTGGGCGAAGTCGAAAAGATCCTGGCCCCCCTCGAAGACCGCGAACGCACCATCCTGCGCCTGCGCTACGGCCTCGACGGCGGCGAGCCCCGCACCCTCGACGACGTCGGCGCCCACTTCTCGCTCACCCGGGAGCGGATCCGCCAGATCGAGGCCAAGGCCATGTCGAAGCTGCGTCACCCCTCGACCGAGGTGCAGTTCAGCTTCTCGTCGTAGCGCTCAACGGTCCGGTCCGTCGAGGGCCGGACCGTCGAACGCGTCGAACGTCGCGAAGTCCGACACCGGCTTGCGTCGGAGCCGGCTCGGCTGGTGCACGGGCGTCCCAAGAGCGATCACGGCCGCCAGCGCGAACTCTTCGGGTACCCCGAAGAGCGCCTTGACGTCGGACTCCCGCCACACCGGCATCGTGGTGATGACGCCGCCGAGTCCTTCGGCTCTCGCGGCCAAGAGCACCGACCAGGCGAACGGGTAGACCGAGCCACCACCGATGAAGCTGTACCGGTCGAGATCGCGGTCCACGGCGGCCAACAGGCGCAGGTCGGCCAGCACCACGAGCAGCGCGGGTACCTCGTCGAGGTGGGGGGCGAATTCGCCCACCGGCAGCCCGAGCGGGGCGCCGTCGTCGAGGGCGGCGAGGGCGGCGCGTTCGGCGTCGCGGTCGGTGATCGGCGCCCACGGTCGCAGCCCGGCCGCGACTTGGGCCAGGTAGCGGCGCCAGCCCTCGAGGTAGAGGTCGCGCAGCCGGACCCGCCGGTCCCTGTCGCGCACCACGATGACCCGCCACGACTGGGCATTGCCGCCGTTGGGGGCGAATCGGGCCGTGTCGAGGATGCGGGCGACGGTGTCGTCGTCGACGGGGTCGGGCGTGAAGTCGCGAATGGCCGCCGTCGTTCGAAGGGTCGCCAGGAGTTCCACCCGCCCGTGTCTACCCCTTCCACCGCCCGCTTCCCGGCGCGAACGTGCGGCCTGGCGACCATTCGTGCCGGAAAGCCGATGGGGGCGGGGGTCAGGCGGCGGCGGGGTTGCGGTCGGAACTGCGGACCACGAAGTCGATCGCTCGGCTGTTGCCGCTCAGCCCGGGGCGGGCGCCGTGGTAGCGGGCGTCGCCGAAGGTGAACACGCCCCCGTCCGCGGCGAGGACGTAGTACCCCTCGCCGGTGGGCGTCGAGCGGATCTGGACGGTGTCGGCCGTGCCCTTGAGCTTGAGGCCCGGGACCGACCCGTAGAAGTTCATGCTCTCGCCGAAGGTGAAGATGCCGCCGTCGCGGGCCTGCAGCCAGTAACCCCGGCCGTCGGGGTGGGGCGCCATGCTCACGACCGGAGCATTGAGGCGCATGTTGCCGGTCGAGCCGAAGAAGTCGGCGTCGCCGAAGGTGAACACGCCGCCGTCACCGGCCAACAACCAGTAGCCCTTGCCGGTCGGGGTGGCCGACATCGAGATCACCGGCGAGTTGAGACGCATGGCGCCGGTCGAGCCGAAGAAGGCGGCGTCGCCGAAGGAGAAGATCCCGCCGTCGGCGGCCTGGATCCAGTAGCCCTTGCCGGATCTGGTCGGTTCGAGCCTCACGGCGGGAGCGTTGAGCTTCATGCCCTCGGTCGACCCGTAGGACACGGCGTCGCCGTAGGCGCTCACCCGACCGTTCGCCGACAACAACCAGTACCCCTCGCCGGTGCGCGTCGGGGCCATCGAGGCCGCCGGCGCCGGGATCTCCATGGCCCCGCCTCGGAACGGCGCGTCGCCGAAGGTGTACAGGGCCGTGTCGCGGCCGAGCAGCCAGTACCCCGACGCAAAGGGAGGCGGCTTGACCGACCCGACGGCGGTGGCGATGCGCCTGCGCATGGCCGGCAACTGTTCGTAGACCCGGTCGCCGGGGCATGCGGTGCTGCCAGCGTCGCGGTGGCCGATGAGCGTCGACTTCTCGCCCGAGGACCAATCGACCGTGCCGGCGAGATCGATGTTGTGGCGGTCGGCCTTCCAGGCGAACATGCGCTCGACGGCGGCGATGGCCGCTGACGTGGGGGCCTGATCCCCGCTGAAGTCGCCGAGCAGCGCGATCCCGACCGTGCCGGTGTTGTTGCCGCCCGTGTGGGCGCCGATGACGCCGCGCCCGTCGGCGTCCTCGCCCGTCGGCGTCTCGCCCTTGGTGTACTCGCGGGCGTAGCGACCCTCGTAGATGCGGCCGGCCGAATCGACGAGGAAGTTGTAGCCGATGTCGTTCCAGCCGTTGGACTTGGTGTGGTAGGCGTAAATCGCTCGGACGGTGGCAGCGGGGTCGTCGCCTTCGGCCCCGGCAGTGTGATGGAGGGCCAGGCGGCGGATCGGCGCGAACTTCTGCGGCTCATTGCCCTTCATCGACTCGTCGGCCCCCCATTGGGATCGTGAGATCAACGCGGGTTGGGGCACGGCCGCCGGCTCGCGCGACGTCACCGTGGTGCTCGTCGTGGTCGATGTGGTCGTGGTCGACGGGACGGCCGGCAGGGTTTGCGCGCCCGCGGCCCGGGGCTGAACGAGCAGGTGGCGCGGTCCGTGTGCGGTGTCGATGGCCACGATCTCGATGTTCTCGGGCGAGCCAGCGATCACCCTCACTTGCGCGTTGGTGGCGTCCGTTGCCACCAGGAGCCCCGAGCGGACGAGCGAGGAGCCGGTGTCGAGGTCGTGGGACACCTCGACGGCTTGCCACGGCGACCACCCGCCGCCGTCGGGGCGCCAACGCAACTGCAGTTGGTCGGTCTCGGCTCCGAGCCAGTGGACGCCGAGATGGGAGGACTGGTACGTCAGGTCGACCACCTGGCCGGGGTCGGCCGACACTTCGTCGAGCCGGACAGCGGGCTCGCTCCACGCCGTGCGCTCGGGGAAGGCGGTCACGCCGGCCATCACCGCGAGGACGACACAGAGCCGAACGAGCAGCTTGGGGGAAAGACGTACGTGCACGATGAACTCTTCTTCGCTCCGGATCCGCCCGACGCTCACCCTAACGCCCGCGGCGGGCGGATCGGGTACACCAATCCTTTCGGCGCACCACCGCCAGACCTGAGCGCTTGTCGCCGTTCAGCCCTGGGAGTAGCGGTGATCGATGGCCAAGGCCATACCCACCACGGGCCGATTGAGGAGGATGTCGCCGGTCGATCCGAGGAAGGGCGCGGCGCCGAACGCGAAGATTCCGCCGTCGCTGGCCACCAACCAGTAGCCGGTCCCGAAGCAGGTCGAGGCCATCCCCACGATGGGCTTGTTGAGCCTGATGGCACCGGTCGACCCGTAGAAGCCGGCGTCGCCGAAGGCGAAGATCCCGCCATCGCCGGCGGCCAGCCAGTAGCCGTCGCCGGTCGGCGTCGGGGTCAACGTGACGATCGGCGAGTTGAGCCGCAGGTTGCCGGTCGACCCCCGGAAGGGGGCGTCACCGAACGCGAAGATGCCCCCATCCCTGCCCACGAGCCAGTAGCCGAGGCCGGTGCGGTCGGCGGCCATCGCCACCACCGGGGCGTTGAGGCGTCCCCCGCCGGCCGATCCCAGGAATCGGGCGTCGCCGAAGGTGAAGATCCCGCCGTCGGCGGCGACGAGCCAGTAGCCCCGTCCGGTGCCGGTCGCGGCCATGCCGACGATGGGGGAGTTGAGCTTGCGGTCGCCGGTCGAGCCCAGGAACGCGGCGTCGCCGAAGGTGAAGATCCCGCCGTCGGCGGCGACGAGCCAATAGCCCCGTCCGGTCACGGTGCGGGCCATACCGACGATGGGGGAGTTGAGCTTGATGGCGCCGGTCGACCCGAGGAAGCCGGCGTCGCCGAACGCGAAGATGCCCCCGTCGCTGGCGACCATCCAGTAGCCGAGGCGATCGATGGGGGCGGGGACCGAGCCGGATCGGACCATGGCGACGGCGGCGGCCAGATCGAGGGCGCCGGTGCCGTACTCGTCGTCTGCACCCTGCCGGCCGCGGTCTCGGCTCGAGGCCACCAGCGCCCGCCGAACAACGGCGAGATCGGGGTTGAGTCCGAGCAGCACGGCGGCGGCGCCGGCGGCGTGGGCGGCCGCCATCGACGTGCCCGAGTCGTAGAAGAACCCGAACCCGTTGTTGTCGGTGCGGCCGGGGTCGAACGCTTCTTGGAGGATGCCGTTGCGAGGATCTTCGAGCGATCCCGCTCGAGCGAACAGACGCCCTGCCGAACTCAGGTCGCCGCCGGGTCCGGTGGCCGCCAGTTCGCACCCGGCATTCGAGTACGGAGCCCGGGTGCCGTCGTAGCGCAGGGCGCCGATGCCGAGCGAGCGGGGGCACGCACCCGGATACGACACCGGCACCGCTCCGTCGCCGGCCTCATTGCCGGATGCAGCCACGACGAGGGCCGTCTGCGAGGCCGACGCCACGGCGTCGCACAATGCCCGCGAGTACTTGCCGCCCAGGGAGAGGTTGATGACCTTGGCGCCTTGTCGGGCGGCGTAGAGGATGCCGGCGGCGGTGTCGGACACCGACCCCTCGCCGAACTTGTCGAGCACTTTGACCGGCAGGATCGAGGCCAGCGGCGCGACCCCGGCGACGCTGTAGCAACGGTTGGTCGGCGTCGGCACACACCCTCCTGCGGTGGCGTCGACGTTGCCCGTGCGCTGGGCGATGGTGCCGGTGATGTGTGTGCCGTGGCCGTTCTGGTCGTCGGCGGTGGTGTCGTCGTCGACGAAGTCGTAGTCGATGTCGGTGCGAACATCGACGGGCGTGTCGTTGCCCCCGAAGCGCAATCCGGTGTCGACGATGGCCACGAGCACCCCCGCGCCTTGGGCCGCGGGGTAGACGGGCTCCCAGTTCAGGGTGCCCTGGTTGGCGTCCGAAACCGGCTGGAGGTTCCACTGAAGGTTGTAGGAGTTGTCGGGCGGCGCGGCCAGTGCCCGGACCGTGCCGTCGACCTCGACGTCGACGACGTCGTCGCGTTCGGCGTAGGCGGCCGCCGCGGAGGTGACGTCGTCGACGGCCACCACGTCGGTGCCGATGTCGGTGAGCCTGGCCGTGACGTCGGCTCTGGCGGCCCGGTGGGCGAGCCTCCGGTCGGCGCTACCGGCGGCGGCGGAGAACGTCACCAACAGTTTTCCTTCTGTGCCGCCGGACCGAGCGGGCGCGGCTGCCCCTTCGCCGGACGTGGCGGGGAGGAGCAGCACGAGGAGCGCGACGGAGCAGGCAGCGAGTCGACGGAGGCGCACCGGCCGAGGCTACGGCAGGGGCCAACTACTGTCTTTCCGCCGTGGCCACCGACCCGTCCTCCCCGGTTCTGCCGCGCGCCGCCTTGGCCGCCGAGATCGCCGCCGCCGCCGAGACCAAGGCCGCCGCCGCTGACTTTCCTGCTGATCGCGTCCAGCGCATCCGGGCCGCCGCGTCGCGACTCGGGGCCGGCGACTTCCGGCCCGACGACCTGCGCCATGGCGCCCTGCTCCTCGAACGTCAGGCCACCGTTGACCTCCAGGTGCCGACGGCGTCGCGGGTACCCGGCGCCTCGCTGGTCAAGCGAGTCCTCAAGAAGTCGATGATCTGGTATCTCCGGTTCCTCGGCCACCAGATCTCCGCCTTCGGCCAGGCCACGGCCCGGTTCGGCGTGACGGTGGCCAATCGAGTCGACGCCCTCGACGACGACGTCGCCGACCTCCGTCGCCGAGTCGAGGCCCTCGAGCAATCGGGCGGACCGTCGACGTGACGACTCGCCGCGTTGCACCAGTTCGTCCCCAACCTCGCCGCCGGCGACGCCATCGGCGTCCACGTGCGCCTCACCCAACAAGCGCTTCGGGCCGCGGGCTGGGAGAGCGAGATCTTCTACGACGAAGCCCAAGCCGCGGTGAAGAAACTCGGCCGGCATTTCTCGACCTTCGACCGGGCCACCGACGGCCACGGGGGAGACGCCTGGATCCTGTTCCAGCTGTCGACCGGCAGCCGCATGACCCCGTACTTGCTCGAACAGGATCTCCCCTTCGGCGTCTACTTCCACAACATCACGCCGCCGTTGTTCTTCGAACGTTGGGAGCCGGGCGCGGCCGAGAACCTGCGCACGGCGCTGGCCGAGATGCGTCGGCTGGCCCCGGCGGCCCGCTTCGCCATCGCCAACTCCACGTTCAGCGAAGGCGAACTGGTCGAAGCCGGTTTCTCTCCGACCGCGGTGAGTCCCGTACTGCTCGATCCCAAGGAGTTGGCCGGCACCCCCAACGCCCGGCTTCTGGCTCGCCTCGAGCGGGAGACGGCCGGGGGCGGCACTCGGTGGCTGTTCATCGGGCGGGTGGCGCCCAACAAGTGTCAACACGACGTGCTGGCCGCCTTCGCCGCCTACCGCCAGGTCTACGACCCCGCCGCCCGGCTCACGCTCGTCGGCGGTCGCACGTCCAACGTCTATTACCGCTCACTCGAGTTGCTGGCCGACGAGTTGGGCGTCGGCGACGTCGTGGAGTTCACCGACACGATCTCCCACGAGGAGAAGCTCGCCTGCTACCGGGCCGCCGACGTATTCGTCTGTTTGAGCGAACACGAGGGATTCAAGGTCCCCGCCGTCGAGGCGATGCACTTCGGCCTGCCCGTCGTGGCCCTCGCCGCCACGGCTCTGCCCGAGACCGTGGCCGACGCCGGCGTCCTGTTGCCGACCAAGGATCCCCTCGTCGTCGCCGCCGCCGTTGACCGGGTGATGACCGACCCCCCGCTCCGGGCCGAGTTGGTCGAGGCCGGCCACCGCCGGGCCGAAGCGTTCTCGTTGTCCCACACCAGCCGCCGTCTGCTCGAGTTGCTCGAAGAGTACGTCCGATGACCGCGTCGCCGACCAAGGGCCGGCTTGCGTTCGTCACCCCCCGCTACGGCGACGCTGTCGTGGGCGGATCAGAGTCGGTGCTGCGCGAGGCGGCGCAGGGTCTGGTCGAACGGGGCTGGGAGGTCGAGATCCTCACCACCTGCGCCATCGATCATCACACGTGGGCCGACGAGTTCACGCCCGGCACCTTCGTCGAGGCGGGCGTCCGAGTGCGCCGGTTCGCCACCGTCCATGACGGCGACCGGCTGGCCCGCGACACGATCGAAGGCCGCATCCAACTCGGGCTCCCCGTGACGCCCGACGAGCAACGGACGTGGCTCAACGGCACGTTCCGCGTGCCCGACCTCTTTCACCACCTGGTAGCCCACGCCACGTCGTATCGGGCGGTCGTGCTGTCGCCCTACCTCTTCTGGACAACCGTCAGCGGTGCCATCGTCGCCCCCGAGCGGACCATCGTCATGCCGTGTCTCCACGACGAGCACTACGCCTATCTCGAGATCGTTCGGCCCGTGCTCACCGAGCCGGCCCAGGTCTGGTTCCTGTCCGACCCCGAGCGCGACCTGGCTGCCCGCATCACCGAGTCGGCCGGTGGTCTCGCGCCCCACCACGTGACGGGTGCCGGTGTCCACGTGCCGCCGCCGGGCGACCCGGCCAAGGGTCGCGAACTCGCGGGTACGTCCCGCCCGTTCGTCTACTACGGAGGGCGTCGCGAGGGCGGCAAGGGATGGGACGAGCTGCTCGGGGCCTTCACTCGAGCAGTCGTCGAATACGGCGTCGACCTCGACCTCGTGACCACAGGCGTGGGGCCCGTCGACCCCGCGCCCATCGTCGCCGCCCGGGTCCACGACCTCGGCCGACTTCCCTACGACGACCTCCGCCACGTCTTCGCCGCGGCCGCTGCGTATGTGCAGCCGAGCCGTAACGAGAGCTTCTCCCGCACGATCATGGAATCGTGGTTGGCCGGCACCGGCGTCATCGCCAACGCCGGTAGTGCGGTCGTGGCCTGGCACTGCGAACGGTCGGGTGCGGGCATCACGTATCGCGACCCAGACGAACTCGTGCAGTGCCTGGCCCTTGTGGGCGAGCGGCCCGAATCCCTCCGTGCGTTGGCGCCCGCTGGACGTGAGTACGTGTTCCGCGAGTACACGTGGCCGACGGTGCTCGACCGCATGGAAGCCGCCCTCGAGGAGTTGGCGCCATGACCCGCGTCGTCGTCGCCGCGCCCTACCCGACCATGCCGGGACCCGAGTCGGCGGCGTCGTTCGCCCTCGTGCGACAACTCGTCGACGAGGGCGACGACGTCACCGTGGTCTCCCCGCAACCATCGGCCGCCCACCATCACGCCGATCCGGGCGGGCCTCGTGGCGCCATCCGACTCGGCGCGCCTGGTCCGAGGCGCCGAGCGCCTCCACCTGCGCCTCGACGCGGCCGCGCTGGCCGCCGGTTCGTCGTCCCGGGCCCTGTTCCCGGGCGTCTCGCCATGCGGATTGCGCTGCGATCGGTCCCCAATATCGAGGTTCGTCTCGACCGGGTGCCTGCCCCGGTGTCTGCGCAGTGGGCTGACTTCGTACTTGGCCGCGCTCGGCGGGTGCTCGTCGCCACCGCCGACGAGCGTCGAGGCGCTCGTCGCCGCCGGCGTCGCCGCCGAACGAGTCGTCGTCGAACCCGACGGAGGGGAGGACGACCTGTCTCGGCCCCGGGTCGCCGTCGGATGGCACCGAGTGCGTCGGTCCCGGCGGTCACCGCCAGCGCCGCCGACCTGCAAGATCTCGTCCGCGCTCGGGCAGCCGAGGATCGCGGCCCTCCATCGCAAGCCGTCGTCGACACCCGAGAGCACGGCGAGCCTCCCGCTCCGTCACCTCGTGCGAATGGAGCGCGCGCCGACGCGTTCGAACAAGCCCGGCGGCGCCTTCATCAAGCGGCTCGTCGCCAAGGCGTTGCAATGGCAATTCGACAACGTCATCGCCTCGGTCAACCGCCTGCACCAGGCGACCATCGACGCCCTCGACAACCTCGAATCCGAGCGCGACGAAACCCGGTGACGTGAGCCGGGTGCCGGAGGCCGATATCGAGTACCCGGGACTCGACATCACGCCTTGGCGCGAGGCGTCGGCGACCTAGCGGCGCCTCGGTCGGCCATCGGACGACGCCACGTCACGAGCACACCGCGGCGATGGATGCCGCCGCGTCCTCGGGCGAGGTCGTGGAGGTGTCCACCACGAGATCGTCGGTGTGCAGCGGTTGCGGGTCGACAAGACGCAGCATCTCTCGCAGCCGAACGGGGTCGGTCAGCTTCTGGTGCGCGTGGCGCGACGGCGCCGCCACCCGAGCCTCGAGGACTGCGGCCGGTGCCGTCAGCTGTACGAACACCACTCGTCCGCCGGCCGACTCGACCCGCTGCCGGGCGGTGCGCGCGAACTCGGCGAACCGGTGCCGACCATCGGGGACGTCCCACACCGAGTTGTTCGTGAAGATGACGTCGACGCCGTGGCGGGCGGCGGTCTCGAACACGTCGAGGCGCACCCGGTGGATCACCTCGCTGAACGAAGGTGTGCCGAAGTCGAACACCGAGCGCACGGCGTTCACGGTGAGGTGGTTGTGGAAGAGCCTGAACCCGGTCAGTCGCTCGACCTCGAGGGCCACGGAGAGCTTGCCGACCGCCGGAGGTCCGTAGAGGTACACCAGGGTCGGCGGCGTGCTCATGGGTGATTGCGCTCGATCCACCCCATCGGCCAAGTCTCGCGAATCCCGCTGTGCCCCTGCTTCGGAACAACAGCGACGCAACCGCCGTGTCAGTGGTCAGGATCGAACGGCTCCCGCAGGGTGTAGTTGTCCGGGAACTCGACGTCGCCGTCCGGCCAGCGAGATCGAAGGGCGGTGGCGACGCCGGTCAGCCACCGGCTCATCGCCGTGAGCTCGCCCCAGCGGTCCATGGTCGCCACCGACCGCTCGATTGTCGTGATCAGTTGCGGGCGGCTGTGATGGCCGGGAGCGCGACCGTCCAGCTTTTCGAAGCGGACCAGCTTGCTCAGCGCCCGGAGTGCGCACGCGGCAGCAAGACCGAAGCCGTACAACGCATCGTCGAGCACGGCCGGGATTGCGTTGCCAACGGCTCGCCGGTAGGTGTCCTCGACCGCGAGCGGAACAGGGTCCGCCACCGTCATCCACATCGAGCCCGGGACGTGAAGGGCAACCGCATCGAGGAGCACGTGTCGGGAGCAGGCGTGCTCGAAGTCGATGAGGCGACCATCGTGTCCGTCGGAGGCGACGAGGCAGTTGTTCGCACCGCTGTCCCCGTTGCTGAACGCAGCGAACGGCCCGGGTCGATCGGATCGCGTCCAAGGCATGAGACGCGTCTGCGCGCACGTGGTCCGAAGCCGGGACGATCGTCGTCAGTCGGTCGAGAAGGGCGGCCATCTCCACCGGTCGAATCGGCAGGCGGGCGTCGTCATCCCACGGACCTTCTTGCTGGCGACCTGCGGTGGCCGCATGCAGGCGGCCCATGACCTTGGCGAACGAGTGGAGACCGGCCACGCCCGTCGGGGAGATCCCCCCGGACAGTATCGAGTGCAGCGTCCTCCGAGGCCCGAGGTCCTCGATGATGAGGAGATCGAGGTCGAGGTCGTACGCCACGAGCGAGGGGCCAATTCCTGGAGCGACGTCGCTGATCAGCTGCAGCGCCGTCACCTCCCTGGCGATCTGCGACCGGTCCGTTCGGAACCCCTCCGGGTTCGACCGCAACTGCTTGGCGATCACCGTGTCGGCACCCGGCACTCCCTCGACCTGGCAGCGGGCCACGGTCCACGGTTGGATGCGGCGGACTTCGAGGACGGCCACGTCATCGCCATGGGAGTTCCGCAGGACCCGTTCGACGGCGTGCTGATCGATCGGGCTCGTCCCCATGCGGCTAGTCAAGCCGGGGAGGCGGCGTTGCGCTGGGGCAGGTTGTTCGGCTCGAGGTTCGCCGAGGGAAGGCTCCGCAGCCGTCTCATGGAGCGAGAAGCGCGCCGGCGACATCGGCGAACGTGTTGGCTGCGGCGTAGGCGCGAGCCCTGCTGGCCAACGAGCGCCGCCGGTCGCCGTCGCCGATGAGTCGAGCCAGGAGGGCCCCGAAGTCCCCGTCGCCCAGCGATGCCGGGACCTGCACCACAGCGTCCGCCGGCAACGAGCGGTTGGCGCCGATGGCGGTGACCACGGTCGGCAGCCCGGCGGCGAGGCAGTCGCCGATCGCCGCCGACGACTCGCCGTTGGCGTCGGCCCGCAACTGCACTGCGACCCAAGCCCGAGTGAGCCACTTGCGATAGTCCTGATCGGACACGGTCCCGATGACTTCGACCTTGTCAGCGATCCCTACGGAGTCGGCGACGCCAGCGATCCACGCCACCTCGTCCTCGCCCGCTGGCCCGACGAATGCAAGCCGAGCGCGTGGGTGCGACGCGGCGACGGTAGCGAAGGCGCGCGCCACCGCAGCGGGTTGTTTTCGGGCGTGCAGCACGCCGAAGCTCACGACCAGCGGGTCATCGGCCGGAGCGGATTCGACTGCCTCTCCGGTGGCGAAGGGGATGACTTCGATCCGGTCCCGGTGTTCCGGTCGGGCATCGAGTCGGGCCATTTCGGCAGCGAACGGCGAATGGACCAGGAACCGGCGGCTGGCGGCGATGACGTCGCGAGCCATGAACACCCCCCAGCGCTCGGCCTCGTCGTCGGACAAAGATCCGGTGCTGCCCAAGTCGTCGGGAAGGTGCCGGTCGGCGTACATCCCGTGCAACGTGGCGGCGAATCCACCCGGTGCCCCGCCAGGATGTTGCCAGGGTGCGAAGCGGTAGAGGTTCGTCAGTCGGACGTCGTGGGCCACGACCACCGCGTCCCGGCGGCGCAACAGGTCGAGCGCGCCGGTGTGGAACTCGCTGTTGCCGATGGCGACGATGACGTCGTCGTAGGGGCCGCAGAGCGACTCGACCCGCGCAAACGAAGCCAGCGGCCGCACAGCGCCGTCCCGGCCACACGCAGCAAGGACAGCGTCGCGTTCGTGGGGCGGACCGTCGACGAAGACGTCGACGTCTGCATCGCCATGGGCGCGCAGAGCCTCGAACAGCCGGGCACTGTACCGGGCCACGCCGCCCGGTTGGGGCGGGAGCGGCGTCACCAACGCCATGCGGCGGCGCGCCCTCGGGGTGGGCGGTCTCGGGGGGAGCGAGCGCTCGGCGAGTGTCCGCCCGAGCCCCTCATAGACCGCAGCGGTGGACTGGGCGACGTCGTCCCATGTCCGTGCGGGGCGATCCGCGGCCCAGGCCAGGATCTGCGCACGAAGGTCGGCGTCGGTCAGGCCCCGCTTGATGGCAGCTGCGATTGCGTCCACATCGGTTGCGTCGAAGCGAGCGTCGTCAGGTAACAACTCGACCATCGCGGTGTTGTCGCCGGCGACGACGGGCGTTTCGCACGCCAGCGCCTCGACCACCGGGAGCCCGAAGCCTTCGGCCAGCGATGGGAACACGACGAGTTCGGCCCTCTGGTTGAGGCCGACGAGGTCGGCCTCGGCGACGAACCCTGTGAGTTCGACCTCGGGAGCCACGCCGAGTTGGTCGGCCAAGACGCGCAAGTGGTTGGCGAAGGGAGCCGGCAGAGAGCCGGCTACCACGAGCCGGCGTCCCTGGCGAACGGGTGCCGGAATCCGCGCCCATGCTCGCACCAGTGCCTCGAGGTTCTTGCGCCCGTCGCTGCCTGCGGTGCAGAGCACGAAGCGTTCTCGTCGCCGGTCGGCGGGTCGGAATCCGGCCGAGGCGACCAGCGGAACCGACGTGACGAGATCCGGGGCCACCCCAAGCTGCCGGGTGACGTCGCCGGCGACGAAATCGGAGATCGTGACGATGGCATCGGCGGTGCGGATCAGCTCGAGGCGAGCGTGATAGCGACGGCGTTGACCGGGATCAGCGAGGTAGTGCTCGGGCAGGGCCAATTGGATGAGGTCGAAGACAGTGACGACCAACGCGACGCCGGCATCACACGCTGCCCGCGGCACCAGGCGGTCGATGGAGACGGAAAGCTCGACGGGGCTGGCCAGATGAAGGATCGCCCCGGGCCGGTAGGCATCGGGTTCGTCGATGAAGCGCAACTTGCCGGACGCGATCAGCGGCTCGATCCCGCCCGGGAGGGGAAGGGCGGGGTCGAGGAGAAAGGTGTCGACGGGCGACGCCGACCCAGAGGCGCTCGAGGGCCAGGGCCAATTCGACGACGTACCGGGCCACGCCGCGATCGCGATGGTCCGACGCTCTGAGCGCCATGGAGGTCGAAGAGGACCGGCCGCATGACCGCGCCCCTCAGCGGCTGGGCGTCGAGCTCGGTCGCGCAGCGCGGCCATCTCGGACGCGGAGCTCGGCGACCGAAGCGGTGAGAGTCCTGGAGCGTCCGGCCCAGCAGGGCGGCGACCTCGTTGGAGGCATCGAGGTCGTCGGTCACGATCCGCCGGACTTCGACCGTCGCTTGCCGAACGTCCTCGATCTGACCCGAGAGTGCGTCCAGGCGGGGGAGTGACACTTCCTCGACATGGACCCGGAGCTGACGGTTCAACGGCCGGAGCAGCGAACGAATGCCGGCCACGGTTAGGCCCCGGCCCTGCGCAGAGGGCTGGTTGTCTTCGACTTCGATCTTCACGGGGAGCGAGATGAGTCCCTGGTCTTTCCCGCCGGTCGCCACCTCGAAGCGACGCTGTTGCTCCCAGTGGTCGTAGACGAGACCGCTGAGCGTGTGGGCGCCCACGGTGAGCCCGTAGGTGCCATCGAGGAGAGGCACGCTGCCGAGGTCGAAACGCACCCGCCGCGTGCCGTTGACGACTCCGAGCGTGGCTCCCTTGAGCGCGCTGTTGGTGCCGAAGATGAGCTGGCCCAAGGGGCCGTAGATGGCGATGCCGATGACGACGTCGTCTACCGGCGCCGCTGCCGACAGCGTGACGTCGAAGCAGAGCGACTCACCCGGCTGCACGTTGTGGCGATCGATGTCGGGATAGCGGACCTCGACGTCGTCGATCTTGACCTTGCCCCACAGCGGCGACAGCTCGGAACGGGCCATCTCGGGGGAGACGTCGGCCGCCGAGGTGACACCGGACATCAACCGCTCGCGGAACTCTCGGATGACGTCGTTGGGGTCGCCCTCGATGACCAGCTTGCCGTGGTCGAGCGCCGCCGCTCGGTCGCACATCTGGCGCACGAGGTCGGCAGCGTGGGTGACGACGACGATCGTGCGACCCTCGGATTGGAACGTGCGCACCTTGTCGAGACATTTGCGCTGGAACGACTCGTCGCCCACCGACAGCACTTCGTCGACGAGGAGGACGTCGGGGTCGACGTGGACGGCGGTGGCGAACCCGAGGCGGATGTACATGCCCGACGAGTAGTGCTTGACCGGGCGTGTCGATGAACCGCTCGAGCTCGGCGAACTGCACGATCTCGTCGAAGACCTTGTCGACGAAACCCTTCTTGAGGCCGAGGATCGAGGCGTTGAGGTAGACGTTTTCCCGGCCGGTGAGATCGGGCTGGAAGCCGGCCCCGAGTTCGAGCAGAGCGGCCAGTCGGCCGACAGTGCGCACCGAGCCGCTCGTCGGTTGGAGGATGCCGGCCATGCACTTCAGCAGCGTCGACTTGCCCGAGCCGTTGTGGCCGAGCAGCCCCATCGTGGTGCCGGCCTCGATGGTGAGGCTGACGTCGTCGAGAGCCTGAAACGCTTCGTGAGGCACCCGACCGAGGTGGATCAGGCGCTCCTTGGTCGAGGTGTACTTCTCTCGATAGAGCTTGAACGATTTCGAGACGTGCTCGATCTCGACGGCGGCGGCCACGACGCTTACAGCTCCTCGGTGAAGTTGCCTTCGAGCCGGCGGAACACCGACAAGCTGAAGGTCAAGAGCAGCGAACTGCCGACGATCACGAACAGCAGGTTTCTCAGGTACCACCAGAACGGGAACTGATGGACGACGTCGCTGTAGTTGCCGTAGATCGCCCGCTGGAAGGCCAGGACGACGGGGGTCACGGGATTGAGCAGGTAGACCCAGGCGAAGCGCCCCAACCGGTTGGCGATGAGGTCGTAGCTGTAGACGATCGGCGACATGAAGAAGAGGGGCAGCAGCGCGATCTCGACGAGGTGCTGCATGTCACGGAGGTACACGTTGGCGGCCGAGAAGAAGATGCTGAGCGCGGCGCAGAACAGGAGCAGGGCGATCAGCGCCACCGGCAGGAGTGGGAGATACCGCCAAGCCACCGGATGGCGGAAGACGACGAGCGTGACGATCATCACGATGCCCTGGAGGAAGAAGTGCACCAGGGCCGCCCCGATGGCCGACAGCGGCAGGACCTCGCGGGGGAACCACACCTTGTTGACGATGCCCGACGCACCGACCACCGAGCCGGTCCCCGAGATGAACCCGACGTTGAAGAGGTTCCAGACCAGGAGTCCCGACAGCAGGTAGATCGGGAATCGAGGGATACCGCCGGGCAGCAGCACGGAGAAGACGAAGTAGTAGACGACCAGCAGCATCGCCGGGTTGAGCAGTGACCACAAGAAACCGAGGACGCTCGACTTGTAGCGAACCTTCAGGTCCTTGCGGACGAGGTTCACCAACAGCTCCCGATATCGGAAGATGTCCCGGACCCGGGTGCCGAGGTGGCCCTTGGGCGTAATGGTCCGGGAGGGCAGGGAGATGTCGGTCATACGTGAGGGGAGAGGCCTTTCTGACGCCTGACGGCGACGGGCCGCTGCGAGTCCTCCAGCGTACCCGTTCGCCTAGGTTGCACCCCTTCATGAGGATCGCCGTCGACGCCACGCCGCTGGTCGGCGCGGGGACGGGCGTGGCCACCTTCACCAGGGGGGCCATCGGCGCCCTCGCCCGTCAATCCAACATCGACCTGACCGCCTACGGGCTGACGCTTCGAGGGCGGGCGGCGCTGGCCCGCGCTGTCCCCGACGGGGTGGCCGTCGTCGGTCGACCGATGCCGGCCACCCTGCTCACCCGCCTGTGGGCCGCCTTCGACGGTCCGGCGGCCGAGTGGTGGACCGGGTCAGTCGACGTCGTGCACGGATTGAATTTCGTCGTTCCGCCCACGCGGCACGCCGCCCAAGTCGTCACCGTGTACGACCTGACTGCGGTCCGGTTCCCCGAGTTGTGCGCCCCCGCGAGCCTTCGCTATCCCGAGCTCGTGCGTCGTGCCGTCAAGCGGGGAGCGTGGGTGCACACGCTGGCGCAGGCGATCGCCGAGGAGGTGGTCGAGGACCTCGGCGTCGATCCCGACCGCGTCCGGGTGGTGCCGTCGGGACTCGACACGACGGTGGTTGGTCCCGGTGGCGCCGGACGCGGTCGCGAAGTCGCCGGCGCCGATCGCTACCTGCTGGCGGTCGGCACGGTCGAGCCGCGCAAGGGCTTGCCGGATCTCGTGCGGGCGTTCGACGCCGTGGCCGGCGACCGTCGCGACGTTCGTCTCGTCGTCGCCGGACCCGACGGATGGGGGACGGCCGCGTTCGCGGCTGCGGTCCGGGCTGCGACCCACGGCGACCGTGTCGTCCCCCTCGGGTGGGTCGACGCGTCGCGCCGCGACGATTTGTTGGCTGGCGCCTCGGCGCTGGTGATGCCGTCGCTGTACGAAGGGTTCGGCTATCCCGCGCTCGAAGCGATGTCCAAAGGCGTGCCGGTGATCGCCACCGCGGTGGGTTCGCTCCCCGAGGTGATCGGTCACGCTGGTCGGCTGGTGCCGGCGGGCGATGGCGACGCCTTGGCTGGCGCGCTCGCCGACGTCCTCGACGATCCCGAAGGCGCCCGAGCCTGGGCATCGGCCGGACCAGCGCGGGCCGCGACCTTCTCGTGGTCGTCGTGCGCCGAAGGACTGGCCGAGTTGTACGCCGACGCGATGGCGGCACCAAGGTGAGTGCAATGCAGGTCGTCGTCGTCGTCGAACAACTGCGCCGCGCGGTTGCCGGTGAGGTGAGTGGCATCGGCACCTACGCCCTGGGCCTGTTGCAGGGACTGGCGGCGATGGGTGATGAGCGACCGACCGTGGTCCTGCACGCCAGCCGCCCGCCGGCCGCGCCCGACCCGCTCCTCGCCCACGGCCTCGAGGTTCGAGCGTCGCCGCTGCCCGGGCCGCTTCTCACGCGGGCATGGGACCGAGGTCTGCTCGGTGCTCCCGGACCGGCCGACGTTGTCCATGCCACGTCGTTGGCATTCCCGACGCCGTCGAAGAGCGCTCCCCTGTCGATCCTCGTGCACGACCTCGCGTGGCGCGACGTCCCGGACGCCTACCCCAAGCGGGGGCGGCGGTGGCACGAAGCCGCGCTCGGACGCGCCCTCCGCAGCAACGCACTGTTCATGGTTCCGGCGCGCCCAGCAGCCGATGCGCTGTTGTCAGCCGGCGCCGACATCGCTCGGATCGAGATCGTGGGTGAAGGATCCGATCACCTGCCGGCGGCCGATGTCGAGGGGGCGATTGCACTACTGCAAGGTGCCGGAATCGATGGTGGCTTCCTCCTCGCGGTGGGCACGTTGCAGCCCCGCAAGAACCTGCGCCGCCTCCTCGACGCGTATGCGTTGGCCCGGCCGCGACTGCGCGAGCCGTGGCCGCTCGTCGTTGTCGGGCAGTCGGGTTGGGGCGACGGGTTCCCGTCATCTTCAGCGCCCCATGGCGTGGTGCCCGTCGGCGAGGTCCGCGGCGCCGTGCTCGCCGGCCTCTATCGCCAGGCCCGCTGCCTCGCCTTCGTTCCGTTGGCCGAAGGTTTCGGCCTTCCGCCGGTGGAAGCGATGCGAGAGTGCACGCCTGTGGTGGCGAGCCCGGTGCCGTCGATCATCGGGTCAGGGGCAGCCATCGAGGTCGATCCACTCGACGTCTCCGCCATCGCCGAAGCCCTCGTCGCCGCCTCGTCCGACGATCGGATTCGCTCGGAGTTGGTGAGCGCCGGCATCGAGTTCACCGCTGACCTCACCTGGGAGCGGGTGGCCCGACGTCACGTCGAGCTGTGGGAGTCGAGGGTGGCCCGATGATCGAGTTGGGCCTCGACGTCAGCGCCATCCCGGTCGAGCCTCGCGGCGCCGGCCGCTACGTGATCGAGCTCGTGACCGCCCTCCACCGTCGCGGCGTGGTCTCGCTCCACCTCCAGACCCGCAAGGACGACGGTCGGCGGTGGTCGACGATGGCGCCCGAGGCCGATGTCCGATCGGTCGTGCCCGTGGGACGGGGCCACCGCTTGGTGTGGGAGCAGGTCGCCAGCCCCCGGTTCGTCGATCGCTGGGGCATCGACGTGCACCACGGTCCGCACTACACGTCCCCGGAAGTGGCCAAGGTGCCCAAGGTCGTGACCGTCCACGACCTGACCTTCTTCGACCATCCCGAGTGGCACGAGAAGGTGAAGGTCGCGCGTGTTCAAGCGGGCCATCCGTAGCGCGGCGAAGTTGGCGGATGCCATCGTGTGCGTCAGCGATCCGACAGCCCGACGCCTCCATGAGCTGCTCGACCCTCAGTGCCCCGTCTACGCCATCCCCCACGGCATCGACCACGACCTGTTCCGGGCCGAGGGCGATGTCGACGCCGATCTCGCCACGCTGGCCGCTTTCGGGATCCGTCCTCCCTTCGTCGCCTTCTGGGGCACGCTCGAGCCGAGAAAGGACTTGGCCACGCTCGTGGCCGCTTTCGATCGACTTGCCGGCGATCTCCCCGACCTGCAGTTGGCCATCGTCGGGGGAACCGGTTGGGCCCACGACGCCTTTGACCGGGCCCTCGCCGCCAGCCCGTTCGCCGAGCGCATCATCTGCACCGGTTTCGTCGACGACCCCGTCATTCCCGCCCTCGTTCGCCGGTCGGCGGTGGCGGTGTACGCCGCCCGTGAGGAGGGATTCGGGCTTCCCGCGCTCGAGGCCCTCGCCTGCGGGGCGCCGGTCATCACCACGCGAGGATCGGTGATGGAGGAGATCACTGACGGCGCCGCGTGGCTCGTCGATGCCGCCGACGCCGCCGGGCTGGCCACCGAGTTGGCCGACGTGCTCTCGCCGGGATCGGCCGCGACGCGAGCCGCTCGTCGGACCCTTGGTCTCGAGGTCGCCGCTCGCTACAGCTGGGACGCAACCGCTGCTGCCCACGAGGCGGTCTACGACGCCGTGGTCGAAGGGCGAGGGGGCGGTCGGTAGGGTGCGAGAGCGATGAGGGCGTTGGTGACCGGCGGCCGGGGTTTCGTCGGCCAGTGGCTCGACGAGCACCTGCGCGCCTGCGGCGACGAGGTCGTGGTCACCGGCGAAGAGGTCGACGTGACCGATGTCGAGGCGGTGTGCCGCAACTTCGCCGAGGTCGAGCCCGATGCCGTCTACCACCTGGCCGGCTGGGCCAGCGTCGGTGCGTCGTGGCACGAGCCGGCGGAAGCGTTTCGCGTCAACGCCAACGGCACCGTCCACGTGCTCGACGCCGCCCGACGGCTGGCCAAGCCGCCGCGCGTTCTCATCGTCAGCTCGGCTGAGGTCTACGGCCGCGTAGCCCTCGACGACCTCCCCTTGTCGGAGGATCGCCCGGTCTCGCCTGTCTCGCCCTATGCCGCCAGCAAGGTGGCGGGTGAGGTGGCCGCCCAGCAGGCCTTCCTCGGCTATGGCCTGCCGGCGATCGTCGTGCGGCCCTTCAACCACATCGGGCCGCGGCAGTCGCCCGGCTTCGTCGTGTCCGATCTGGCCAAGAGGATCGTCGCCGCCGAGCGTTCGGGCGAGGGCGTGCTCGAGATGGGCAATCCGACACCACGTCGCGATCTGACCGACGTCCGCGATGTCGTGCGGGCGTACCGCCTGCTCGTCGAGCGCGGCGAACCGGGTGGCACCTACAACGTGTGCACGGGTACCGACGTCGTCATCGGCGAACTGGCACGACGGCTCATCGAGTTGTCGGGCGCTGACCTCGAGCTTCGTTCGGGGGAGGTCGCCCTGCGCCCGGTCGACGTCCCTGCGTTGCGCGGCGATCCGCGACGGCTGCAGGCGGCCACCGGATGGAGCCCGGAGATCGGCCTCGACGACACGCTGCGCGACGTGCTCGCCTACTGGCGGGACCTCGAGTCCCAGGCCTAGGCCGTGGACGCTCGGCTCGTGCTCGGGGTCGGTCCCGATGCAACGGCGGCCGAGGTGCGATCGGCCCACCGGCGTCTCCGTCGTTCGGTGGGCCCGAGCCGCGGCGGGAGCGAGTCGCTCGTGGCCGTGGTCGATTCCGCGGCGAAGGCGGCCTTGACCGGGGGCGACATGCCCGCCATCAACCCGCATGCGCTGTTGGGGGTGGCTGTCGGGGCCGCAGAGAGCGAGGTGCGGGGCGCCTACCGCCGACTCGTTCGGGCTGTCCACCCCGATCTCGGCGGCACCGATGAGCTCTTTCGACTGGTGGCCGCGGCGGCCGACGTGGCCAGCGGACGGCTGTCAGCCAGGCGAGCGCGACGCGGGCGCCCGTCGTGGGACTCCTGGCGACCGACCGGGCCCCCGCCGCCCCGCGGCCCCTACCGGGCGCCGCCGCTCGACCAACGACACGTCGGTTCCGACCAGGAGAGCGCTTCGTGATCTGGCCGAACACGGCGGGGTGTTGGCCTTGGCCGCGGCCGTGTTGGGTGCCGCAAGTCAGGTCCACGCTGCCCTGGCGGTGGCGGCGATCGTCGGTCTGTTGTTCGCCTCCGGCCCGGTGCTGCGACCCGCCATCGACGGTGTTCTGCGCGCTGCCACCGTGCTGTTGGGTAGCCGGGTCCGGGTCCGCTCGGCGGTGGAGCCAGAGCGATTCCTCGAAGCGACCTGCATCGATGCCCCCGTGGGCCGCCAACGCGACACCGATCTCTACGACGCCTACACCCGCTGGTGTCGCACCACGGCGGGTGCCGACCCCGTGGCCCGCTGGGTCTTCGTCGAACGACTCCGCACCCTCGGGCTCCTCTACGTCAAGGCGTCAGGGTGGGAGGAGGGACTCTGGGTCGGCGTCACCCTGCGACGCGACTGAGGCACCGCACCGCTTTCCGGCGCGGGACGTCGGGGGGACGACCGGTCGCGCCGGAAAGCGGGGTGCCACTGGCAGCTTTCCGGCGCAAAACGTCGGGGGGACGACCGTTCGCGCCGGAAAGCCGGCGGGGGATCAGGCGGCCCGGTAGTTCCAGCCCTTGCGGAACTGCTCGCCGGCGTCCTTGGCCGAGGTGCGGACCTGCTGGAAGACCTGGCGGGCGGGCTCGGGCAGGCGCTCCTGGAGGGTGTCGAGCGACGCCTCGACGGCCTCGACGACGGGCTCGATGCGGCCCTCGGCGTCGGCGGCGGCCTTGGTCAGCTGCTCGCGGAGTGTCGCCGTCGACGTCGCGAATTGCTTCTCGAGCTCGCGACGACGGACCTGGGCCTTCTGATAGGCGATGACGCCGAAGCCGACGGTGATGAAGGCGGCGTCGCGAAGATTGACGATGAGATCCTTGTCCTGATCGGCCATGGTTCCTCTTTTCGATGGGGACGGTGGCGCCGGTTGCGCCTCCCGAGTGCTAGCCACTCTACGCTTCTTCATACACTTTTGCAAGCAGGCCGGCGCCGCTAGCGTGACCACGCCATGGACAGCCGACCGACCGTCGACGCCGCCGAGGCCCCCGCCGCCGTGCCCTCGGCTCCTGCGGTGGTCGCCGTCCTCGTCACGTTCGACCCCGGGCCCTGGCTCGAGGAGGTGCTCCTCGGCTTGGCCGCCCAGGACTACCCGGAGTTGTCGGTTCTCGTCATCGACGCGGCCAGCGAGGTCGACCCGACGTCTCGGATCGCGGCGACGTTGCCCACCGCCTACGTGAGGCGACTCGACGAGAACCGCGGGTTCGCGGCCTCGGCCAACGAGGTCATCGGCCTCGTCGAAGGCGCGTCGCACTACCTCCTCCTCCACGACGACGCCGCCCCGGATCCCGACGCCATCCGGCTGTTGGTCGAGGAGGCGTATCGCTCCAACGCCGGCGTCGTGGCGCCCAAGCTCGTCGAGTGGGACGACTCCAGGCGCCTTCTCGCCGTGGGTGCGTCGGCCGACAAGGCTGGTGTCGTGCGGCCGTACGGCCGCCACGAACTCGACCAGGAGCAGCACGACTCGGTGCGCGATGTGTTCGTGGCGCCGGGCGGAGCGACCCTCGTGCGGGCCGATCTCTTCGAGGCCCTCGGCGGGTTCGATCCCGACATCGTGTTGATGGGCGAAGACCTCGACCTTTCGTGGCGGGCCCAGTTGGCTGGTGCGCGAGTGATCGTGGCCCCGTCGGCTCGTTTCCGCCACCGCGAGGCGACGGCCTCGGGCGAGCGTGATCTCGCGCTCGGCGATGCCGCCGGCGATCCCAACGAAGCCCTCGCCCGCCTTCAGTTGCGCCATCGCCTCCGGGCGGTGCTCAAGACCTACAGCGGCGTGCACCTCGTACGCGTCGTTCCCCAACTCATCGTGTTGATGACGCTGGAAGCACTGGCGTCGCTCGTCCAGGGTCGGCGAAGGCTGGCCGGAGCTGTATTCGACGCATGGCAGTGGAATCTCGGCCGGCACAACGGTCTTCGACAGGCCCGCCGCACCGCCCAGGCCCAACGCACGCTGCGCGACAGCGAGGTCAGGCGTCTTCAGACCCGAGGGAGCTTGCGGCTCTCGTCCGCGCTCGAAGGGGGACTGGCCGTCGAGGAGCGCACCCTCGGCGTGGGCGCAGCGGGTCGGCAATTCGCCGGTTCGATCGCAGCCGGCGGGCTTCGCCAGACGCTCCTGGTGTGGTTCACCGTTGCGCTCGTCCTCGCGTTCGGTTCCCGCGGCTTGCTCACCGGCCGGTTCCCCGCTGTCGGCCAGTTCCAACCCTTCCCTGACAGCCCCTTCACCCTCCTGGGCCAGTACCTCTCGGGTTGGCGCAGCTCCGGGCTCGGCGCTGACGCCCCCGCTCCGCCTGCCTTCGCCGTGCTCGGTCTGGCCGGGATGTTGCTTGTCGGCGCCATGGGGGTCTTGCAGCGAGTCTTGGTCCTCGGCCTCCTGCCCCTCGGGCTCGTCGGCATGCACCGGCTGACGGCGCCACTCGGCTCGTGGCGCGTCCGCCTCGCCGGCGTGATCCTCTACGCCGCCGTGCCCCTGCCGTACGACGCACTCGCTCGGGGTCGCCTCGGGGGGTTGGTGGCCTATGCCGCGGCGCCGTGGATCTTGTCCCGACTGCTCCGGGCCACCGGACTCGAGCCCTTCGGCGCACCCGCTCGCGATGAGGCAGTCATCAGGCGAGTCGCCAGCGTGGCCCAACACGACCGTCCGACCGACGAGGTGGCAGCCGACGAACTCCCACTCGGGGCGGCCGAGGTCGCTCCCGCAAGACTCTCCGATACCAATGCCCCGTCGGAGACGGTGCCGGGCGCGGTGCGCCACCCCGGCACGCTCTTCTTCCAGTCGGTCGCGCTGGCGGCCGTCCTCGCACTCTCGGGAGCGTTCGCTCCGTCGATCACGCTGGCCACGATCTTGGCTGGCGCCGGCCTCGTTCTCGGCAGCCTCGTGGTGGGTCAGGGGGGCGCGACGGTCCGCGCCCTGTCCGTCGCGTTCGTCGCCAGCGTGGGCGCCGGCGTCCTTCTCGTGCCGTGGACGCTCGACTTGGTCCTCCCGGGTGCGTCGTGGAATGGGTTGGCCGGGTTCGGACCTGCCCCCGCCGATGCCCGTGGACTGGGCGAGATCCTTCGCTTCGGCGTCGGACCGTTCGGACGCAGCCCGCTCACGTGGGGCATCCTCGTCGTCGCGTTGCTGCCGCTGCTGCTCGGACGTCGGTGGCGCTTCGAATGGGCCGCCCGTCTGTGGTTCGTCGCCGTTGCCGCGTGGTCGGCGTCGTGGGCGCTCGGCCGGGGATGGCTCGGACTGTCGCCGCCTGCCGTCGACATCTTGTTGGCGCCGGGAGCCGCCGCACTGGTGCTTGCCGCCGTGCTCGGACTGTCGGCCTTCGAAATCGACCTACCCGCCTACCGGTTCGGCTGGCGCCAGGCACTCTCGCTGGCTGCGGCGGCTGCGGCGGTGGTGGCGACGTTGCCAGTGCTGGCCGGCACCATCGACGGGCGTTGGCGCCTGCCCGAACGTGACGTGCCCCAGCTGTTGTCGTGGATGCCGGAGCACGGCGCCGATGGCGCGTTCCGAGTGCTCTGGGCCGGCGACCCTCGGCTCCTGCCCCTCGATGGATGGCGGCTCGACGAGGGCCTGGCCTACGCGACGTCACGCGGCGGGCCGCCCGACCTCACCGACCTCTGGCCGGCCGGGGACTCGGGGGCGACGGGGCTGCTCGGCGCCTCTCTCGACGTTGCCCGCCGCGGCGAGACGAGCCGCCTCGGTCACCTCCTCGCGCCCATGGGCGTGCGCTACATCACCGTCCCCCTCTTGACGGGCACCGGCGCACCCCGCCCGCCGTCGGCGACCGAACCCGACGACTTGTTGGCGGCCCTGCGGGCGCAGGTCGACCTCAAGCTGGTCGAGTCCGAGGATGCCGTCGTCGTCTACGAGAACGTCGCCTGGGCGCCGGCGGTGGCGGTCCTTCCCGCGTCGGCCGTCGAGGCCAGCCGCCTCGCCGGCCCCGAGGCGGCCCGCACGACCGAACTCGCCGGGGCCACCGCCGCGCTGACCAAGAAGGATTTCACCCGCTTCGAGGGAGCGTGGCCCGGACCCGAGCTCTACTTTGCCGAGGCGTACTCGCCGCGATGGTCGTTCGACGCTGCGACCCCCGGCAGCCATCGCAAGGCGTTCGGCTGGGCCAACGCGTGGACGGCGCCGGCGGCGTCCAAGGCCGTCCTCCGCTATCGGACCTCGCCCGTCCGCTACGCCGGACTGCTGCTCCAACTCGGATTGTGGGCGTTCGCAGGACGAACGATTCTCCTTGGGATCCGGCGCCGGAACGAGGCCTCCACATGAGTGACATCGAGCCCGTCCCGTCCGATGTGCGACGGGGACCCCGACGGGTGATCGTGATCGCCGTGCTGGCCGCTCTCGCGCTGGTCGGCGGCCTGGTCGATCGCGTGCCTCGGCCCGAAGGGCGGGCATCGTCGGCCGGTGCGCTCGTCTCGTCGATGCCGGTGGCGGCGCCGGCGACGGCGTTGTCCTCGACGTGGTTCTGCGCCGCGGGGATGGCCACCACCGAAGCCGTCGATGGCCTGGTGGCCGACGGCGCGGTCTCGGTGGCCAACGCCGGCGTGGTCGACCTCAAGGGCACCGCCACCGTCGTGCCCCTCGACGGCGACCCCGTCGTGATCCCCCTCGAGGTCAAGGCCCGGTCGCGGGTTCGCTTCCCTCTCCGGCAGGCGCTCACGGCCAACTACGCCAGCGTCCTCGTCGAACTCGACGGGGGAGAGGCGGTGGTGGAGCACGACGTCTCGGGCCCGCAGGGCATCGCCACCGCGCCGTGCGCGTCGTCGGCGTCCACCCGGTGGTATCTGGCCGAGGGCTCGACGGCACGCGACGACAGCATGCGCCTCGTCCTCTACAACCCGTTCCCCGAGGACGCCATCGTCGACCTCAGCTTCGCCACGGATCAGGGGCGGGCGGTGCCGTCGGCGTTCACCGGCCTCGTCGTGAAGGGCGGACGGCTCTCGGTGGTCAAGGTCGAGGATCACGTGCGCCGGCGCAACAACGTGTCGGTCACCGCCGTCGCCCGCACCGGTCGGATCGTCATCGACCGCCTTCAGATGCGCGGCGGCGCGGCCAAGGGCGTCAGCCTCACCCTCGCCGCGCCCAGTCCTGGCGAGCGTTGGTACTTTCCCGAGGGCCTCATCACCGAGGGCATCGCCGAGCGTTTCCACGTCTACAACCCGACGACCCGCGAAGCCGAGGTCTCGGTCGAGTTGTCGCTCGACGAGGGTGCGGCTGAGCCCTTCGACCTCACCGTGCCGCCCGGCGAGCGGGTGACGGTCGTGACGTCCGACGAGGAGCGCGTGCCCAAGAACGTCGGCCACGCCGCGACCGTCGTGTCGCTCAACGGGGTTCCGATCGTCGCCGAGCGCAGCGTCACCGCGGTCGCCCCCGCCAATCGCATCGGCGTGGAAGACACGCTTGGCGCCCGGCGGACGGCCCAGCGGTGGGCGTTCGCGGCCGGATCGGCCACCGACACGACCGACGAGGTGATCGTGGTCCTCAACCCCGGACCCGCTCCGGCCACGGTCACCGTGCGAGGGCTGGCCGCGGCCAGTACCTCGCCATCCAGACCTTGCAGGGCGTCGAGATCAAGCCGGGTCGCCGCTTGGCCATTCGTCTCACCGATCTCGTCAAGCGCGACGACCTGCCTCTCGTCGTCGACTCGACCGCCCCCGTCGTGGTCGAGCGCGGCCTCTACCTGGTCGGAGCGCCCGGCATCGCGTTGAGTTCGGGCATCCCCCTGCGCTGAGATCCTCGGAAGGGTCGGGTTGGGCCGACCTCGCGTCTTGGCACCACAATCAGGAGGTGGAACGGGTCGTCATCGCTGCCGTGCTGATCGCCGTGGCCGTGGCCGTCGCCGTGGTGCTCGACCGCCGCAAGCCGGCCCCGCCGACCCAGCCGCGTCGGTGGGAGGTCCCGACCCAACTCGATCGTGACGATTTCGCCGGGGCCGATCGGCCGTGGCTGGTGGCCGCGTTCACCTCGGCGACGTGTGACTCCTGCGCCAAGATGCTGCCCAAGGTGGCCGTGCTGGCCAGTGACGACGTGGCCACCGACGAAATCCCGTACCAGTCTCGCTCGCGACCTCCATCGGCGTTACGGCGTCGACGTCGTGCCGCTGGTCGTGGTGGCCGACGCCGAGGGGGGTCGTGCAGGCCTCGTTCATCGGCAACGCCACCGCCACCGATCTCTGGGCTGCGGTCGCCGAAGCCCGCGACCCTGGCTCGAGCCCCGAGCCCGACCTCGGCACCGTCTTTCCCGACCCCTGAGCCTCGGGTTCCGAGCTGGCGAGCTCAAACGATGCGGGGGACGTCGACGAGCGTGTCGTCGACGTCGACGTCAGGATCGGCGACCGGACCGGCGTCGGGGGCGAATCGGGGCACGGGCGATTCGCGGACCGGACGGCCGGCGGCTTCGTCGACGAGTCGCTTGACCTCGAGGCCGTCGATCGTCTCCTTCTCGAGGAGAGCAGCGGCCACGTTGTCGAGGCCACCTCGGTGCTCACCGAGCAGCTGCACGGCCCGCTCCTCCTGCCTGACGCAGGATGCGCTCGACCTCTTCGTCGATGACCCGAGCGCGTCTCGTCGGAGTAGTCCCGGGTGTGCATCAGGTCCTCGCCGAGGAAGACCGTGCCCTTGCGAACCCCACGCCATCGGCCCGATGCGGTCGCTCATGCCCCACTCGCGCACCATCTTGCGGGCCAGCTCGGTGTTGCCGACGAGGTCGTTGTTGGCGCCGGTGGAGAGGTCGCCGTAGACGAGCTGCTCGGCCACCCGGCCGCCCATGCGCACGCACGAGCGAGTCCTCGATGTAGTCGCGGCGGATAGATGTGGCGCTCCTCCATGGGGAGCTGCTGGGTGACGCCGAGCGCCATGCCCGTCGGGAGGATCGTGACCTTGTGGACGGGGTCGGCGTGCTCGGGAGCACGTAGGCGAGCACCGCGTGGCCCCCCTCGTGGAAGGCCACGCGCTCCTTCTCGTCGTCCGACAGAGCCATCGACTCGCGGCGCTGGCCCATGAGCACCCGGTCGCGGGCGGCCTCGAAGTCGGCCATCGTGACCTCGGGTCCTCGCACGGCGCACGGCGTGCAGCGCCGCCTCGTTGACCAGGTTGGCGAGGTCGGCGCCGCTCATGCCGGGCGTGCCTCGGGCCACGACCTTGAGGTCGACGTCGGCGGCTCATCTTCTTGTCCTTGCAGTGGACTTGGAGGATCGGGAGCCGCTCCTCGAGATCGGGCAGCGGCACCACGATCTGGCGGTCGAAGCGACCGGGGCGCAGCAGGGCGGGGTCGAGGATGTCGGGCCGGTTGGTGGCCGCCATCATCACGATGCCCTCGGTGGCCTCGAAGCCGTCCATCTCGGAGAGCATCTGGTTGAGCGTCTGCTCCCGCTCGTCGTGACCGCCGCCGAGACCGGCGCCGCGCTTGCGCCCGATCGAGTCGATCTCGTCGACGAAGATGATGGCCGGGCGCCTGCTTGCGGGCCGTCTGGAAGAGGTCGCGCACGCGGCTGGCGCCGACGCCGACGAACATCTCCATGAAGTCGGAGCCGGTGACCGACATGAACGGCACGCCGGCCTCGCCGGCCACGGCCCGGGCGATCAGGGTCTTGCCGGTGCCCGGAGGGCCGACGAGGAGCACGCCCTTCGGGATGCGGGCGCCGATCTCCTTGAACTTGCCCGGGTTCTTCAGGAAGTCGACGACCTCTTTGATCTCCTGCTTGACGCCCTCGTAGCCGGCGACGTCGCCGAAGGTGGTCTTGGGCTTCTCGGTCGAGTAGACCTTGGCCCGGCTCTTGCCGATCGACATGATCCCGCTCATCTGTCCTTGTGCCCGTTTGGCCATCCACACGTAGAAGCCGACGATCAGGCCGAGGAAGAAGACGTAGGGGAGAAACTGGACAAACAGGTTGGGGGTGGGGGTGTCGAAGGTGAGCTCGACCCCCTTTTCGCGCAGGAGCTTGACGTCGTCGGCGATCTGGGTGGCCGGGCCGTCGACGACGTACTTCTTGCCACCGTCGAGCTTGCCGGCGATGCGCCCGGTGTTGTTGTCGATGGTGGCGTCGACGACCTTCCCCTCGCTCACCCGAGCGATGAAGTCGGTGTACGTCAGCTGTTCCGAGGCCCCGTTGTCGACGAACGGGCTGAGCACGAGGGCAAGGATTACGAGCACGCCGAGCACGGCCAGCACCCACCGCCAGCTCTGATCGGGTTGGCCGGCCCCGGGCATCCCGGGCAACTTCGGGCCTGCGGGACGGTCAGGGCCGTTGTCGCGGCCGGGGGGGCCCAGTTGCTGCGGCGGTCGGCTCATGACGTCCATGGTAGGGGGGCGACCCTGCCTATCCGGCCCGGTTCGTCGACCATCCACGTGTGCTGGGTTGTCGCTCGCTACCGTCTTTCGTATGGAACCTGCCCGCCACTGCGCCCGCCCTACGTGCGGCGCGCCGGCCGCGGCATCGCTCACGTACCGGTACGCATCAAGGGCGGTGTGGCTCGACAATCTCGACGAGGAGCGCGAGCCGTCGTCCTATGACCTCTGCGCCGGGCATGCGGCCCGGTTGAAGGTACCGGTGGGCTGGGCCCTCGAGGATCGGCGCACGCCGATCATCCAGTTGCGTCCTTCCATCGCCAGCTGACTTCGGCCAAAGGTCCTGGGCGCTCAAGGTTCTGGGCGTCCGCGCCGAAGAACAGGTAGGTGCCGCCCGTGGAGGGTGCGGCCCACAACTGGAGGAAGTGTTCGCAATGGCTTGTCCCACCTGTTCTGCTCGTCACATCGTCGAGATCGGCCTCACCCTGCAAGGCAAGAACGTCACCCTGCACTCGTGCTCGCGCTGCGACAACCGGTGGTGGGACGACGAGTCCGGCACGATCGAGCTCGACGAAGTGCTCGACCTCGCCACTGTTCGCCGCTGAACCCACTGGGTTGACGCTCCCCGTCGCGGTCGGAACACAACGCTGATTTGTTGCAACATGGTCGGCCATGGTCCCGGCGTCGCCTGACGGTCTCGAACTGCCCGCTGACGCCCCGTCGGCCACACGTCGGCGATGGCGTCGGCCGCAGGCGGCAACGGCGGTCACCTGGGTGGTCGTGGTGCTCGCCGCCGGCTACATCCTGGCTCAGCTCCAACCCGGCCTGATCTTCACCAACACGACGCCGGCAGGCGGCGACATGGGTGCCCACGTGTGGGGCCCGGCTTACCTCCGGGACCACCTCTTGCCTCATGGGCGGATCACGGGTTGGGCGCCCGACTGGTACGCCGGATTCCCGGCGCTCCACTTCTATTTCCCGCTCCCCAGCTTGTTGATCGTCGCCGTGGGACTCGTCCTGCCCTACGGCGTCGCCTTCAAGGTGGTGTCGGTCGTCGGACTGTTGACCTTGCCGGCGGCCGCCTCGTCGCTCGGCCGCCAGCTGCGGCTGCCCTTCCCGACGCCGGCGCTCATGGCCGTGGCCACGATCCCGTTCGTCTTCGATCGGTTCCACACGATCTGGGGTGGCAATGCAGCCGCGACGCTCGCCGGTGAGTTCGCGTTCTCGATCAGCCTGTCGCTGGCGCTGTTCTTTCTTGCCGCGCTCGCCCGGGCCCTGGAGACGGGTCGGGGGCGCGCGCTTGCCGCCGTCCTGTTCGCGGCCACCACCTTGTGCCATTTGCTGCCCGCGGCCTTCGCCGTCGGTGGGGCCCTGGTGCTGGTGCTGCTCCGCCGTCCTGACCGGGCCCGGTGGGGGATCGCAGCGGCGGCCGGCCTGGTCGGCGCCGCGCTGGCCGCGTTCTGGTTCGTCCCCTTCCTCGGCCGGCTCCCGTTCAGCAACGACATGGGCTGGGAGCGGACGTTCGCCTACGTCGAGAACCTGTTCCCGTTCCTCCGCCACGACGATGGCGCCACCGGGCCCATGACCCGCCACCTCTTCGTCGTGTTCCCGCTCGCGCTCGTCGGTGCGGCTACCGGACTCATCCGCCGGCGCCGCGGCGTGGCCGCGCTGACCGCCATCGCCGGGATGTGTGCCGCCGCCTTCCGCTTCGTGCCCGAGGGTGCGATCTGGAACGCGCGGTTCCTTCCCTTCTGGTACCTCTTCGTCTACCTGCTGGCCGCGGTGGGCCTTGCTGAGATCTCGCTCCTCCTGCGGGATGCGTTCACGAGCGCCGCAGGTGCCACCGAACGCCGGCCGGACCGGGTCAGTCCCGCACCGCTCGTCGTGCTCGTGGGCGCCCTCGTGTGCGCCGTCGTGCTCACGGGCATCCCACTCGGCGTGTTCGACGCTGGCCACGTCGCCCTCCCCGGCGGCACCCGTCTCCCGTTCTTGCGCACGACCAACACCGACAGCAGCTTCGTGCCGTCGTGGGCCAGGTGGAATTACAGCGGCTACGAGCGCAAAGACGCCTACCCCGAGTTCCAGCGTGTGGTCGACACGATGGACCGCATCGGCCGCACCGACGGTTGCGGGCGAGCCATGTGGGAGTACGAGCCCGAGTTGAACCGGTTCGGCACGCCGATGGCACTCATGCTGTTGCCGTACTTCACCAACGGCTGCATCGGCTCGATGGAGGGCCTCTTCTTCGAGTCGTCGGCCACGGTGCCCTACCACTTCCTCAACCAATCCGAGCTGTCGCGGACGCCCTCGCGGGCCATGCGCGACCTGCCGTATCGCGACCTCGACGTCGACGCCGGCGTCCGCCATCTGCAGATGCTCGGGGTGCGCTATTACCTGGCTACGTCGCCCGATGCCCAACGCCAGGCCGCCCTCAACCCCGATCTTGAACTCATCGCCACGACGCCGCCCGTCACGGTGACCTACAGCGGGGGCGACGAGCAGCGGACGTGGGAAGTGTTCCGGGTCGCCGACTCCGACTTGGTGGCGCCGTTGTCGTTCGAGCCGGTGGTCACCGCCGGTGTGGCGTCGAAGAAGGGATGGCTCGGCGCCGCCGTGGCGTGGTACCAGGAGTCGTCCCGCTGGCCCGTGCCCTTGGCCGCTGATGGGCCCTCTGCGTGGGCCCGGATCACCAGCCCGACCGCCGTTGCGCCGACGCGTGCGGTGCAGCCGGCCGCGATCTCGCGCATCCACACCGGAGACGACCGGATCAGCTTCGACGTCGACCGACCCGGAACTCCGGTGGTCGTGAAGGTGTCGTATTTCCCCAACTGGAAGGCGTCCGGAGCTGAGGGGCCTTACCGCATCACCCCCAACTTGATGGTCGTCGTTCCCACCTCGACCCATGTCGAGTTGCACTACGGCTGGACCGGCCTCGACCTCGGCGCGTGGGGACTCACGGCTCTCGGGCTGCTGGCCCTCGTCTTCTTGGCCCGGCGGCGGCCGGTGCCGCTCCCGGCGCCGCCACCCCCGCCCGTGGCCGCGGCGGCCGAGCCCGATCCCGAGGTCGAAATGACCGCCGACGAGCCTGTTCCCGTCGCCTGAGGGCCCCGGGACGGTCAGGGTCGGCCGCTAGAGTCCCGACCGACATGGCGTCCCTCGACTCGATCTTCAAGGCCTACGACGTGCGGGGCGTGGTACCCGAGCAGTTCGACGGCTCGCTCGCCTATGCCATCGGGGGCGCGTTCGCGCGATTTGCGGCGCCCGGCGGCGGCACCGTCCTCGTGGCCCGCGACATGCGACCCTCCGGCGTCGAGCTCACCCGCGCGTTCACCGAGGGCGTCACCGACCAAGGCCTCGACGTCATCGACCTCGGTCTGGCCTCGACCGACTTGCTCTACTTCGCGTCCGGCAAGCTCGACGCACCGGGAGCGATGTTCACGGCCTCGCACAACCCGGCGCAGTACAACGGGATCAAGTTCTGCCTCGCCGGTGCCAAGCCGGTCGGGCAGGACAGCGGCCTCGCCGAGATCAAGGCGATGGCGGGCGAGGGCGTCGCTCGTGCCGAGGGTGTCGCCGGAGGGTCCGTTCGATCGCTCGATCTCCTGAGCGACTTCGGCGACCACGTGCTGAGCTTCGTCGACGTCGGCGCGCTCCGACCCCTGAAGGTGATCGCCGACACGGCCAACGGCATGGGTGGCCATGTCGTGCCCGGCGTGTTCGCACAGCTGCCGTTCGACCTCGAGATCCTCTACGGCGAGCTCGATGGAACCTTCCCGAATCACCCGGCCGACCCGATCCAACCCGAGAACCTTGTCGACCTCCAGCGCCGCGTGCTCGAAACCGGCGCCGACATCGGGTTGGCTTTCGACGGCGACGCCGATCGTGTCTTTCTCGTTGACGAGAAAGCGCAGCCGGTCTCGGGCAGCCTCACCACCGCGATGGTGGCCAAGGCCATGCTCGACAAGCGGCCGGGTTCGACCATCCTCCACAACCTCATCTGCTCCAAGGCCGTGCCCGAGGTCGTACGAGAGAACGGCGGCACCCCGATCCGCACTCGGGTGGGGCACTCGTTCATCAAGGGGCTGATGGCCGAGACCGGGGCTGTGTTCGGCGGCGAGCACTCGGGTCACTACTACTTCCTCGACAACTACCGGGCGGACTCCGGACTCATCGCCGCTGTCGTCGTGCTCGAGCTGCTGTCCAAGGCCAACCAGCCGCTGTCGGAAGTGCGCAAGCCATTCGACCGCTACGCCGACTCCGGTGAGATCAACACCACCGTCGACGACCCCGCCGCGGTGATTGACCGGGTCAAGGCCTATTTCTCGGATCAGGGCGCCGACCTCGACGAACTCGACGGGCTCACCGTCGATCTCGGCGATTGGTGGTTCAACCTGCGCCCGTCCAACACCGAACCGTTGCTGCGGCTCAACCTCGAAGCCGCCGACCCCGATGCCTGCGCGGCCCACGTCGCCGACGTCCAGGCTCTCATGAAGGGAACCGACTGATGGCCCTCAATCCCAAGCTCCTCGCCGTGCTGGCTTGTCCCGAGGACAAAGGCCCGCTGCTCTATCTCCAAGACGAGGACGCGCTGTACAACCCTCGGCTCAAGCGTCGCTACGCCATCAAAGATGACATCCCGATCATGCTGATCGACGAGGCCGAGAGCGTCGACGACGGCGAGCACGAACGCATCCTGGCCAAGGCGGCGGCCGATGGGATCGAGCCGACGTTCTCCGAGTCGGACTGATGGCCGACCGTCTCGACACCGTCGGCATGTTCGACCTGACGGCAGGGCTGCCCGAGCAGGTGCGCGAGGCGGCCGACGGCGCCCAGGGTGTCGAAGGCCTGCCCGACAAGGCCGCGGTCGAGCACGTCGTGGTACTCGGCATGGGCGGCAGCGGCGTCGCCGGCGACCTGGTTCGGGCGGCGGCTGGTCCCTTCATGTCGGTACCCGTGGTGACCGTCAAGGGCTACGAGCTCCCCGCCTTCGTGGGTGACGGGTCGCTGGTCTTCGCCATCTCGTGCTCCGGCAACACCGAGGAGACGATCGAGGCCGCCACCGAGGCCGCCATGCAGGGGGCGAAAATCGTCGCCATCACCCAGGGCGGCGAGCTCGCCAAGCTGGCCGCCGGATGGGGTGCGCCCGTCATTTCGGTCCCCGACATCCCCCAACCCCGAGCCGCACTCGGCGCGATGGCCATCCCGCCGCTCGTGGTGCTCGAGGACATCGGGCTGTTTCCCGGAGCGACCCAGTGGATCGACCTCGCCGTCGCCCAGCTGCAGCGGCGGCGAGATGCGCTCGTCCGTCCCGACAACGAGGCCCAGCAGATCGCCCGCCGCATCGGCCGCACCATGCCGCTGATGCACGGCGGCGGGGCCGTGGGGTCGACGGCGGCTCAGCGGTGGAAGACCCAGATCAACGAAAACGCGAACGCCCCCGCGTTCTGGGCCGCCCAGCCTGAGCTTTGTCACAACGAGATCCAGGGCTGGGGCCAGCACGGCGACGTCACCCGTCAGGTCCTTACGCTCGTCGCCCTGCGGCACGACTCCGAGCACCCGCAGATCATGCGCCGCTTCGACCTCACCGCCGACTACATGCGCGAAGTGGTGGCCGGGATCGAGGAGGTCCGCGCCGAAGGTGACGGCGATCTCGCCCAACTGCTCGACCTCATCCTCTTCGGCGACTTCGTCTCGCTCTACCTCGCCTTCCAAGAGGGCATCGACCCCGGCCCCGTGCCGACGCTCGTCGAACTCAAGGAACGCCTCAAGCTGGGCTGAGTCGGCCGACGCCGCCGGATATGGAAGGCTGCCCGACCATGGAAAATCTGCAGGGCAAGGTCGCGGTCGTCACCGGCGCCGCCAGCGGTATCGGCAAGGCCACCGTCACGGCGCTGGCCTCCGAAGGCATGAACGTCGTCCTCGCAGACATCGAGGCGGGTGCGCTCGAGGCGGCCACCGCCGAGCTGACCGACGCCGGCCACAAGGCCATCGGCGTCGTCACCGACGTCTCCGATTCCGCGTCGGTCGAGGCCCTCGCCGCCCGGACCGTCGACGAGTTCGGCGCCGTCCACCTCGTCCACCTCAACGCCGGGGTCGCCGCCGGTGGCGCCGCCTGGACGTTGAGCGAAAAGGACTGGGCCTGGGTGCTCGGCGTCAACCTGTGGGGCGTCATCCACGGCATCCGCTCGTTCGTGCCCCGCATGCTCGAGCAGGGCCAGCCCGCCCACGTGGTGGCCACTGCATCGATGGCCGGCCTCACGTCGAGCGCGTTCATGGCGCCCTACAACGTGTCGAAGCACGGCGTCGTCACTCTCGCAGAGACACTCAAGCGCGACCTCGCGATGACCAATGCTCCTGTCGGCGTCTCGGTTCTGTGCCCGGGCTGGGTCAACACCGGCATCGGCAACTCGGGCCGCAACCGTCCCGAAGGCTTGCGCGACGAGAGCGGCCCCAACCTCCTCGAGGGCGGCGACGCTTCGCCTCTCAAGGCCGTGCTCGAAGCCGGACTCGATCCTGCCGACGTGGCCGCAATGGTGGTCGACGCCGTCAGGTCCGACCGGTTCTACATCCTCACCCACGAGTCCTGGCAGCCCATGGTCGAACAACGGATGACCGACATCATCGAAGGTCGCACGCCGTCGCCCATGTTCCTGCCCACCTGACCCTGAGCGACGAAGGGGCACAGCCCCTCCCACTCGAGCCGCCGATCGCCGTCGAGGCGCCGGCGCGCCTCCACGCCACCGGTTCACTGGCCTTGGCCGCGGCCGCCTTCTTCGCCGGCATCGTGCTTGCGGCCCTTCTCGGCACGATCGCCGTGCTCGTCACCGGCGACAGCAACAGTCCCGCGCTGTTGGTCGCCAGCTTCGTCGGGCTTTGGATCCCGCTCGTCGCCGCTGCCCTCATGGCCAGCCGCCTGTTCGGCACCGGCTCACCTCGGCGGGATCTCGGGTTGGCCATCGAGCCGGGGGATCTCGGGTGGGGGGTCGTCGTCGGTGTGGTCGGCCTCGTTGCGGCCACGGGTGTGCAAGCCGGACTCACGTGGGTGCTGCCGCAACTGGTGGGCACCAACACCAACTTCGTGCAGGAACAGGCGCGGTCGGCGGTGGGGGCGATCGTCGTGTCGCTCTCGACGTGCATCGGTGCCCCGATCGTCGAAGAACTGTTTTTCCGAGGACTGCTGCAACGAGCGCTGCACCGCCTCGGCATCGCCGCCGTCTTCGTGCAGGCCCTCGTGTTCGGGATGATCCACGTCACCCCCGAACAGGGCCTCGGCAACGTGAGCATCGTCGTCGGCGTCGGTACGTTCGGGCTCGTGCTGGGCCTGGCTGCTCGTCGGTTCGGCCGGCTCGGTCCCACCATGATCGGCCACACGCTCTTCAACGCTGCTGCCGTCGTGCCGCTCCTTTTGTCGCGCTGAGTATCAGGCGATGGCGAACGGCGCTGCGTCCTCGACGGCCTGACGCCACGGGACCGTTCGCACCGGCCAGTTGACGCAGAGGGCACCGACGGTGACCCCGTTGCGGCCGTAGGCGGCGACGAACTTCCCATCGTCGACGGCGCCCTCGACGATGGCCAGGTCGTCGTCGGGACTGGCCGTGCCGACGAATTGGAACTTGGTTCCGTGCTGGTCGGACCAGAAGTAGGGCACGGGCACGAACGGCCCAGCCGCCTCCGCCCCGTGCAGCAGCGCGCGTGCGGCGTGGGCGGCCTGCTCGGTGGCGTTGGTCCAGTGCTCGATCCGCATCGACATATCGAATCCGGCGTGCCACCAACGGGCGACGTCGCCCACGGCCACCACCCGTCCCTCCGAGCCGACGGCCACGCAGGATTCGTCGCACACCACCCCGTCATCGATGGTGAGCCCCGACCCGTCGAGCCACCCCGTCTCGGGCACGACGCCGATCCCGACCACGACGGCGTCGGCGTCGACGGTCGACCCGTCGGTCAGCACAACTTGTTGGACGCCGACGTCGCCTTCGAGCGCGGCCACGCCAGTCCCGAGTCGCAGATCGACGCCGTGCGAGCGGTGCAGCGCGGCGGCGAACTCCCCGATCCGTGGTCCGAGGATGCGCACGAGGGGAAGGGGCAGCGCTTCGATGAGCGTGACGTCGACGCCGAGCGCCCGACACGACGAGGCGACTTCGCACCCGATGAACCCGGCCCCGACGACCGCAACCCGGCGGGCGGTGGCGAGGTCGCGTCGCAGCGCCATGCTGTCGTCGAAGGACCGCAGGACGTGGACTCCACCGAATCCGGCCGCCATCGGCAGGGTTCGAGGCGCGGCACCGGTGGCCACGACGAGTCCGTCGAAGGCGAGGCGGCGCCCGTCGTCGAGCAGCACGGTCGCGCCCTCGAGGTCGAGGGCGACCGCCCGCCGGCCGAGTTCGACTTCGGCATCGAAGTTGGCGTCGACCCGGAGACGCGCCTTCTCGGGCTCCCACGTGCCGGTCAACACCTGCTTGGACAGCGGTGGCCGGTCGTACGGAGGCCAGTGCTGCTCGGCGCCTACGACCACGATCCGACCGGTGTGACCCTCGCGGCGCAGGCTCTGGACCGTGCGGACGCCGGCCAGCGACGCCCCGACCACGACGATGGTCTCGAGGGAAGGCACGGCGACGGACTCTACGCCGGGCTACCCTGGAGTCGTTGCAGGGCTGTCCAGAGTGGTGTCAGCAGACCCCAGCCCGCTTCGAACCCAGCCCCCGGATGTCCCGGGAGGCTTCGTCCGACGCGGAGAAATCACATGCCCACCACCACCCGAGACACTTCCGGCGACTTCGAAGTCGCCGACCTCTCCCTGGCTGACTTCGGTCGCAAGGAGATCCAACTGGCCGAAGAAGAGATGCCTGGCCTCATGGCGCTGCGCGCCGAGTTCGGTGACGGCCAGCCGCTCGCCGGCGCCCGCATCGCCGGATCGCTGCACATGACCATTCAGACCGCCGTCCTGATCGAGACGCTGACCGCGCTCGGCGCCGAGGTCCGCTGGGCGTCGTGCAACATCTTCTCGACCCAGGACCACGCCGCCGCTGCCATCGCCGCCGCCGGCATCCCCGTGTTCGCCTGGAAGAACGAGTCTCTCGAGGAGTATTGGGCCTGCACCGAGCAGATCCTGCGCTGGCCCGACGGTGGCGGCCCCAACATGATTCTCGACGACGGCGGCGACGCCACCATGCTCGTCCACCTCGGTACCGAGTTCGAGAAGGCCGGCGCCGTGCCCGCCGACACCGACGACGACTCCGACGAGTTCAAGGTCGTGCTGGCCACCCTGCGTCGCACGCTGGCCGAAACCCCCGACCTGTGGACGGGCATCGGCAACGCCATCAAGGGCGTCACCGAGGAGACCACCACCGGCGTGCACCGCCTGTACCAGCGCTTCGAGGCCGACACCCTCCTCTTCCCGGCCATCAACGTCAACGACTCGGTCACCAAGTCGAAGTTCGACAACCTCTACGGCATCCGCCACTCGCTCATCGATGGCATCAACCGCGCCACCGACGTGATGATCGGCGGCAAGGTCGCCGTCGTCCTCGGCTACGGCGACGTCGGCAAGGGGTGCGCCCAGTCGCTCAAAGGACAGGGCGCACGCGTCATCGTCACCGAGGTCGACCCCATCTGCGCCCTCCAGGCCTGCATGGAAGGCTTCGAGGTCAACACCCTCGAGCGGGTCCTCGACAAGGCCGACATCTTCGTCACCGCCACCGGCAACCGCGACGTCATCACCGCCCAGCACATGGCCAAGATGAAGCACAACGCCATCGTCGGCAACATCGGACACTTCGACAACGAGATCGACATGGCCGGTCTGGCCAAGATGTCCGACGTCCAGCGGGTCACCATCAAGCCCCAGACCGACGAGTTCGTCTTCCCCGACGGCCACTCCGTGATCGTCCTCGCTGAGGGCCGACTCCTCAACCTCGGGTGCGCCACCGGACACCCCAGTTTCGTGATGTCGACCTCGTTCACCAACCAGGTGCTCGCCCAGATGGAGCTCTTCGAGCGGCTCGACGAGTACCCCGTCGGCGTTCACCGCCTGCCCCGCGAACTCGACGAGAAGGTCGCCCGCCTCCATCTCGACAAGCTCGGCGCCCGCCTGACCGAACTCACCGACAAGCAGTCGGCCTACCTCGGCATCCCCCAGCACGGCCCCTTCAAGCCCGAGCACTACCGCTACTGATCTGATTTCCTCGAGCGTCTCCCCACCGCCGCTTTCCGGCAGAAGATGTCGTTCAGGCGACGTTTCGCGCCGGGAAGCGGCGGGCGGGGGCGGCGGGCGGGGAGGTGCCGGGGCGGGGGGGTTATTCGGCGGGGCCGGCGAGGGTGGGCTGGTCGATGTGGACCGGGATGCTGAGGCGATCGAGGGCGAATTGCACCAGCGGGCCGATCGACACGGCGAAGAGCAGCGTGCCGATTCCCACGGTCCCGCCCAGGGCCCAGCCGAGCGCGAGTGCGGAGAGTTCGATGGCGGTCCGGACGACGCGGATCGACAAGCGCCCGTTCGATCGGCGAGCGATGCCGGTCATCAGCCCGTCCCGCGGCCCGGGGCCGAGGCCGGCGCCGATGTAGAGCCCGGATCCGAAGCCGAGCAGGAGGATGCCGCCGACCAAGAGGACGATGCGGGCGGCGAGCACCTCCGGGGGGTCGACGACGCCGAGCACGGCGTTGGTGGTGAGGCCGATGAGGATGGCGTTGCTGATGGTGCCGATCCCGAGGGCCTGGCGCAGCGGGATCCAGCCCAGGAGCACCACGAAGGCGACGAGAATGCTGACGGAACCGATGGGCAGACCGACCCGACCGGCGACGCCCTGGTGCAAGACCTCCCAGGGACCAAGCCCGAGGCGCGCTCGCACCATCGACGCCACCCCGCAGCCGCAGGCCACGAGGCCAACGAGGAGTCGTGGAAGGCGGCGGGGGAGCTCTCGGCGGGGCGGGACGCGGAACACGGCCGGGGCAGGCTACGGGCCAGCCTCGGGCTACCAGGAATCGACCGCCGGTCCGGTCGCAGGCGGCTCGTACCGTGGGCACCATGAGCCTGACCGCGTGGTTCCTGCCCGACCGGTGCCCGGTCTGTGACCGGCCCGGGGCCGCCCCCTGTGGCACGTGTTGGCAGAGCCTTCGGCCCGCGTCGTCCCGGCCAGCCCCTCCTGGGGTCGATCACTGCTGGTCGCTGCTGCTCCTACGAGAGCGTCGGGCGCGACCTCCTAGCCCGCCTCAAGTACCGCAACGCCCGGGCCGCAGTGCCATGGCTGGCTGACGGGATGGCCAGCCTCGTTGTCGGCGCCGGCCCCACCGTCGACGCCGTGACCTGGGCCCCCACGACCCGCGCTCGGCGTGCCCGGCGAGGGTTCGATCAGGCCGAGGTGCTCGCCCAGCGCCGTCGGCCGGTGCCTTGGCCGACCCTGCGTTGCCCTCCTCGGCCGAGAGCCGGGCCCGGCGCAGACGGGTCGATCGTCGACCGAGCGGCAAGTCGGCCCCCGATTCGTCGCCCGACGACTCGGGGCCACCGTCCCGACCCGAGTCCTCGTGGTCGACGACGTGGTCACCTCGGGCACCACCCTCTCCCACGCCGCCGCCACGTTGCGAGCCATCGGTGTCGTCGAGGTGAACGCCGTCACGGCCGGGCGAACACCACTCAAGGTGACGACGAAAGGGGTCGAACCTTGAGTCATCATGGATGAGCCCACTCTGCGCGGTTGTCTCGTCGCTGTCCCTCCGGGTCTGGTCGAGGAACTCACTCGCCGGACCTCCGCCATCCGCCCCGAGGAGGTGGCCCGGGCCCGGAAGCATCTCGCTGACGGGAACTTCGACTGCCAGTCGGTGTGGAGCGAGGTCGCCTCCTCCCTGCTCGCCCTGTCGGCCTGATCACCGGGCTGGATCGCCGCCCTCGGTACACTCCCTCACGGGGAGGCGACGCTGTTCGGGTCACCTCCCTCGCCACCCCTTCAGGGTCGCGACCTGGTCAAGGGCCGGGTCTCGGGCGTCGAAAGAGTGGACACATCGGGTCGTCGCCTCCTGGTCCCCAGGAACCAGATGACCGTCGAGAGGGGAACCGTGGCTGAAGACAACGCAGAGGGCGCAACGCCGATCCGGGTGATGATCGCCGACGATCAACCGCTGTTCCGGCGCGGCCTCAACGTCGTTCTCCACACCGAAGAGGGCATCGACGTCGTCGCCGAGGCCGAGGACGGTGAGGAGGCAATCGTCAAGGCCGAGGAGTTCGCGCCCGACGTGATCCTCATGGACGTACGGATGCCCCGCGTCAATGGCATCGAGGCCGCACGAGCCATTCACGACCGCGTCCCGTCCACCAAGATCTTGATGCTCACGGTGTCCGATGAGGACTCCGACCTGTTCGAGGCCATCAAGGCCGGCGCCAGCGGGTATCTCCTCAAAGAGGTGAGCGTCGAGGAGGTGGCCGACTCGGTGCGGGCCGTGGTGCAGGGCCAGACCCTCATCAGTCCCTCAATGGCGTCGAAGCTCCTGACCGAGTTCGTGGCCCTCGAGAAGCGGGTGAGCGAGAAGCACCAATACCCGAGTCCCACGCTCACCACCCGCGAACTCGAGGTCCTCAAGTTGGTGGCCAAGGGCATGTCCAACCGAGAGATCGCCGACGACCTCTACATCTCCGAGAACACGGTCAAGAACCACGTCCGCAACATCCTCGAGAAGCTGCACCTCCACTCCCGCATGGAGGCCGTGATCTACGCCGTACGCGAGAAGCTGCTCGACATCAACGACCCGGACGCCTGACCCGTCGGGCGACGAGCACGTCGTCGCCATCGGAGACGGCGACGAACTGCTTGTCGGGTCCGACGAGCGCCTCTCGCAATCCCGGCTCCTGGTCCATCTGGAGGTCGAGCACGAGGTAGTCGACGTCGGCCGGGTTGTCGGGGTCGCGGTTGGCGATGCCCCAGTTGCCCGGCATCCACGGGTTGGGCCACTCGTAGATGAGCGGGCGGTGCGTGGCGTGGGGAACGAGGAAGTAGTTGGTGGCCAGCGAGGCCCGTGCCGGCACCTCAGCCAGAGCCGCTCGGTAGCGCTCGTGTCGAGGATTGGGTCCGGCCCAGGCCCCGGAGTGGAACGTCCTCCCCGCTGGTGACGGCGACCACGCCCGATGCGTGGCTCCGGTGGCCAAGACGAGCACGACGAGGCCGAGCCGGAACAGGACCGGCCTCCATCGGCGCAACCGGCCGAGGCCCTGCACAGTGGCAGCGAAGACGGCCGCCGTCGGGACCACCGAATAGTGGAATCGGGCGTCGTAGGTCGTGCCCAGCGACGAGAGGGCGTTGGCCCCGACCTGGGGGCCGGCGATGAGCAGCCAAGGGAGGCCGACGAGCGCCAACAGACCTGACGGAGCCAACAACCGCCAGTAGTAGGTCAATCGCTGCGCTTCGCTGAGCACCGACCAGGTCTGGCCGGGGTGGGTGAGGATCGTCACGAGCACCTCGCCGGCGCTGGTGCCGAAGGCAGGAAAGAACTCCTGGACGTAAAACGGCGCGCCGCCGCCGTTGAAGGCCGGCATCACGTACTGGGTGGCGCCGACGTACCACGCCGCGCCGGCGAGGGCCGTGAGCACGCCGGGCAGCCAGGGGCGACGTCCGTCAGCCCGGCGGTGCACCACGGCGAGGATGACCCCGAGCATGGTGACGGCCAGCGCGATGTCCTCCTTGGTGGAGAGGGCGAGACCGCAGGCGAGCGCGAACCACCCCCATCGGCGACGACGACCGAGCCAGACGGCGAAGAGCAGGGGAGCGATGGCCAACGCCTCGGGATGGAAGTGCCACCAGTTGATCCAGTTGAGGGTCGGGTACAGCAGGTAGGCGGCGGCCGGGATGAGCGGCGTCCATCGTCCACCGAAGGCGTCGCGGCCCAGCAGGTAGACGGGCACGGCGCCGGCGGCCAACCCAACCGTCTCGACGAGGTAGAGGAATGACGGTCCCGCCCCGAGCCAGTAGGCGGGCACCAACAGCAGGCAGATCAGGTTGAGGTGGTGGCCGAGGTAATTGAGGCCCCGCACGGTGACGAACGGCTCTCGGAACTGGGACAGGAGCCAGATGCCCTGGTCGTGGATGCCCATGTCGAAGCCGAAGGTGCCGAAGCGCGCCTGCTGGCGAAGGGTCAAGAACCCGAACACCCCCACATAGGCCGCCACCATGACGAGGAGGGTCACGGCCGGCGCCCGTCGAGCCACGGAGCGCATCGTAGGGGCGCCCGGAGTTCGCCAATCGGCACCGTAGACTCGGCCCGTGAGCGTCTTCTCCAAAGTTCTGCGCGCCGGCGAGGGAAAGAAGGTCCGTGCCCTCCAGGACATCGTGCCGGAGATCAACGCCATGGAGCCCGACATCGAGGCCCTCACCGACGACGAGCTGCGCCACAAGACGGTCGAGTTCCGCGAAGAGCTGGCCCGGCGCACGGCCGACGGCGAGTCCGAGTCAGACGTGCTCAACGACTTCCTCGTCGAGGCGTTCGCCGTGGTCCGAGAGGCGGCCAAACGGGTCATCGGTCAGCGCCACTACGACGTGCAGCTGATGGGTGGCGCCGCCCTGCACTTCGGGTGGATCGCCGAGATGAAGACCGGTGAAGGCAAGACCCTGGTCTCCACCCTGCCCGTGTATCTCAACGGGCTCACCGGTCGCGGCCTCCATGTGATCACGGTGAACGACTACCTCGCCCGCCGTGACGCCGAGTGGATGGGACGCATCCACGGCTGGCTCGGCCTCACCGTCGGCCTCGTGGTACCCGACGTCCGTCACGACGTCGCCGCCAAGCAGGCCGCCTACGCCTGCGACATCACCTATGGCACCAACCAGGAGTTCGGCTTCGACTACCTGTTCGACAACCTGGCCAAGTCGACCGAGCACATGCGCCAGCGGGGCCACGTCTACGCCATCGTCGACGAAGTCGACTCGATCCTCATCGACGAAGCCCGCACCCCACTGATCATCTCGGGCAGCGCCACCGAGGCGGCCAAGCTCTACGCCCAGTTCGCCGGCATCGCCCGTTCGCTCCGTCGCGACGAGCACTACGAGGTCGACGAGGAGAAGCGCACGGTCGCCCCCACCGAGGCCGGCATCGAGGCCGTCGAGAAGATGCTCGGCATCGAGAACCTCTACGACCTCGTCCAGCTCAACTACGTCCACCAGTTGCAGCAGGCCCTCCGAGCCAAGGAGCTCTACCGCCGCGACAAGGAGTACATCGTCGAGGACACCAAGGTGAAGATCGTCGACGAGTTCACCGGTCGCACCCTCGAAGGACGGCGATGGTCCGAAGGACTCCACCAGGCGGTCGAGGCCAAGGAGCGGGTGCCGGTCGAGCAGGAGAACGTGACCCAGGCCACCGTCACACTGCAGAACTACTTCCGCATGTACGAGAAGTTGTCGGGCATGACCGGTACGGCCGAGACCGAGGCGTCCGAGTTCGCCAACACCTACAACCTCCCCGTCGTCCCGATTCCGCCCAACCGGCCCCTGATCCGCAAGGACCAGCCCGACCTCATCTACAAGACCGAGCTGGCCAAGTTCGAAGCGGCAATCGCCGATCTCGAGGAGCGCTTCTCCACCGGTCAACCCGTGCTCGTCGGTACCGCGTCGGTCGAGAAGTCCGAGGTGTTGGCGAGGATGCTCGACAAGCGGGGCATCCCGCACACCGTCCTCAACGCCAAGCAGCACACCCGAGAGGCCCACATCGTCGCCCAGGCCGGACGTCTCCACGCCATCACCGTCGCCACCAACATGGCCGGCCGCGGCGTCGACATCCTCCTCGGAGGAAACCCTGAGGGCTTGGCCAACGACGAGATCGTGGCCCAGGGCCTCGATCCCGCCAGCGACGAGGGCCAGGCCCTCTACCGGCAGCTCCTGCCCAAGTACGAGGCCGAGACCAGGGCCGAGGGCGAAACGGTTCGCCAACTCGGGGGCCTCTATGTGTTGGGTTCGGAGCGCCACGAGTCCCGTCGCATCGACAACCAACTCCGGGGTCGTGCCGGCCGCCAGGGCGACCCCGGCGAGAGCCGGTTCTTCCTCTCCCTCGAAGACGACCTCATGCGGATCTTCGCCACCGGGGCCATGAACTACGTGATGGGCAAGGCCCTGCCCGACGACGTCCCCATCGAGTCGCGGATGGTGACAAAGGCCGTGCTCCGGGCCCAATCAACCGTCGAGGCCCGCAACGCCGAGATCCGCAAGAACGTCCTCAAGTACGACGAGGTCTACAACGAGCAGCGCAAGGTCATCTACGCCCGCCGCCGGGCCGTGCTCGACGGTGAGGACCTGCGCGAGCGGAGCCTCGAGCTGATCGAGGAGGCGCTCGACGGCGCCGTCGACACCTTCTGCACCAGTGACTATCCCGAGGACTGGGATGTCGAGGGTCTTCTGGCCGAGGTCACGACGTACTACCCGACCAAGTTCGCGGCCGAGGAGCTGTCCCAGGCTGCCACCCGCGAGCAACTCGTCGACAGCCTCGTGGCCGAAGCCAACGCCTACTACGAGGCCCGCGAGGAGGAGCTCGGCGAGGAGCTGATCCGCGAACTCGAGCGCCGGATCATGCTGCAGATCATCGATCAGCACTGGGTCGAGCACCTCTCGGCCATGGACTACCTCAACGAGGGCATCGGACTCCGTGCCATGGGCCAGAAGGACCCCCTCGTCGAGTGGCAGCGAGAAGGCTTCGAGATGTTCGGCACGATGATGCACTCGATCGACGACGACTACGTCAAGTACGTCATGCACGTCCAAGTGGTCATCGAAGAACCCGAAGAGCCCGACCTCACCCAGTCGCAGTTCACCGCCGCCGAAGAGCCCGTGCAGGCGCCATCGGCCCTTCCCGCTCCCTCCGACGAGGGCGACCGGGCCGGACTACCCGCCGGCGTCGCCGCCGCCAACGACGTCGTCCACGCGCCCGTCGTCAAGGCTGACCACGAGAAGGTCGGCCGCAACGATCCGTGCTGGTGCGGTAGCAACAAGAAGTTCAAGCACTGCCACGGCTCCTGAACCCCCGTTTTGGGCAGCACCAGAGCGCGATCGCGCTTTGACGCTGCCCAAAACGGGGGGTTGGAAGGCGCCAGTAACCTACGGCCCGCCATGCGCAACTTCACCGAGGATCTCGCCGCGCTCCGGAAGCGCCTGAACGAGGCCTCGGCCTATCTCGACGTCGAGGCCAAACGCGAGCGGCTCCGGGAGTTGGAGATCGAAATGGGACGCCCAGATCTCTGGGACGACCAGGACCACGCCCGGGCGGTGACCACCGAGTACGGCAACGCCAACGACGATGTGAAACTGGTCGACGAGCTCGGTGCCCGCCTCGACGACGCGGCGGCGTTGTACGAGATGGCCGTCGAGGAGGGCGATGAGTCTCAAGCTTCCGACATCGAGGACGAGGTGACGGCGCTCGCGAGGGAGCTCGACGCGCTCGACCTCCGGAGCCTGTTCACCGGCGAGTACGACGAGACCGACGCCATCTGCGAGATCCACGCCGGCGCAGGCGGCACCGATGCCCAGGACTGGGCCGAGATGATGCTGCGGATGTACATCCGATGGGCAGAACGGCGTGGGTTCTCCTACGAGATCGACGAAGTGAGCCCCGGGGCCGAGGCCGGCATCCTCAGCGCCACGCTCATCATCAAAGGTCGCTTCGCCTACGGGCTCCTGAGCGCCGAGAAGGGAACCCACCGACTGGTGCGGATCAGCCCCTTCGACAGCCAGGCAAGGCGCCAGACGAGCTTTGCGTCGCTTGACCCGACCCCATTCCTCGAAGACCTGAGCGATGAGGTGACGATCGAGGAAAAGGACCTTCGGGTCGACACGTATCGCTCGTCGGGCGCCGGCGGCCAGCACGTCAACGTGACCGACTCCGCGGTGCGCTTGACCCACCTGCCCACCGGAATCGTTGTGAGCTGTCAGAACGAGCGCAGCCAGATGCAGAACAAGGCCCGGGCCATGCAGGTGCTGGCGGCCAAGATCGCCGAACGCCAGCGCGAGGAGCACCGGGCCGAGCTCGAGTCGATCAGCGGGCCCGCCTCGCAGGCCGGGTGGGGCAATGCCTTCCGCCACTACGTGCAAGCCCCGTATCAGATGGTCAAGGACGACCGGACCGGCTACGAGACCGGCAACGTCCAGGCGGTGCTCGACGGTGACCTCGACCCGCTGATGGAGGCGTGGCTCCGATGGCGACGCCAGGCCGAGGGCTCCTGACCAGCCCATCGGCCCCCGGGGTGGTTCCACCTCGGGGTTACCCGGGGGTAGCGTTGAGCCGCCCATGATCCGTCTCGACCACGTCACCAAGTCGTACAAGGGGACCACCGTCGCCCTGCGCGATTGCTCCCTCGACATCGCCAAAGGCGAGTTCGTCTTCATGGTCGGACCATCGGGCTCCGGCAAGTCGACCTTCCTCCGGCTCCTGACCAAAGAACAAGAGCCCGACGCAGGTTCGATCTGGGTGGCGGGCAAGGAGATCAACTCGCTCAGCCACTGGAAGGTGCCTTACCTCCGCCGCAACATCGGCTGCGTCTTCCAGGACTTTCGCCTCCTGCCCAACAAGAGCGTCTATGAGAACGTGGCCTTCGCGCTCGAGGTCATCGGGCGGCCCAAGCACGTCATCTCGAGCCAGGTGCCCCAGATCCTCGACCTCGTCGGGTTGTCCAAGAAGATGGAGAACCTGCCCACCGAATTGTCGGGTGGCGAGCAGCAACGAGTGTCGATTGCACGGGCGTTCGTCAACCGACCCCTCATTCTCCTCGCCGACGAGCCGACAGGAAACCTCGACCCCAACACGTCGGTTGGCATCATGCGACTGCTCGACCGGATCAACCGCACCGGCACCACGGTGGTCATGGCGACCCACGACCAGGGCATCGTCGACAGCATGCGACGCCGCGTCATCGAACTCGACCGGGGCACGGTCGTACGCGACCAGGCCCGGGGCGTGTACGGCGTCGGCTCCTGACCTTGGTCTTCATGGACTCGCCCGACGAGCGCGCGGTTGCGGCTGCCTACTGGCGGCGACAGCTCCAGCTGTGTTGGATGGCGGGCGCCGCGTGCGTGGCCGCCGCCGTCGCCACTCGCCTTGCCCTCGGTGACTTCGGCCACCGCCCCGACAACCTGCCCTTCGTGATCGCCGCCGTTGGCGCCGCAGTTCTCGGCGTGCTCGCCGTGCTCGCCCTGTTGGTCGTGCACGTCTGGCGGGTCGCGGCTTTCACCTTCCGCAGAGGAGACTCCTGACTCATGGCCATCTCGGTTGACTACGTCGTGCGCGAGACGGTGACCAATCTCCGGCGCAACCTGCTCATGACCACCGCCGCCGTCCTCACGGTCGCGGTGTCGCTCTTTCTCGTCGGAGGCGCGCTCCTGTTGCAACAGGCGGTGAACAAGGCCACGCTGCAGTGGCGGGGCGGCGTCGAGCTCAGCATCTTCCTCAATCCCGACGTGGCCACGACGCAGCGCGACGGGATCGAAGCCGAGCTGTCGGCCATGCCCGAGGTCAAGAAGGTCACCTACGTCGACCAAGAGGCGGCCTACGAGGAGTTCAAGCAGATGTTTGCCAACTCTCCCGACATGGTCGAGAGCGTCACGGCCAAGGATCTGCCGCCGTCGTTCCGGGTCGTCCCTCGCCAGCCCGAACTCGTCGACACGGTCGGCGAGCGATTCACGAAGCGCGAGGGCGTCAAGGAGGTCACCTACGCCAAGGAGACCGTCCAGACGCTGATCCGAGTGACCTTCTATCTGAAGTGGGGGATCGCGGTGATCGCCGGCGTCCTCCTCCTCTCGGCTGCGCTGCTGATCCTCAACACCATTCGGATGGCGATCTTCGCCCGACGACGCGAGGTGGCGGTGATGAAACTCGTTGGCGCCACCAACTGGTTCATTCGCATCCCCTTCATGCTCGAGGGGATGTTCCAGGGCGTGGTCGGCGCGGCGTTCGCCATCCTCTTCATGTGGTTCGGTCGCACCGTGATCGAACGGCTGATCGAGGGCAACTCGCTGCTGAGCCAGTTCGTCGTATCGGGCGGTGACGTGATCGGGACCGGCGTGTTCATCCTGGTCGTCGGCGCCATCGTCGGCGGCGTGGGTTCCGCCATCGCCGTGAGTCGCTTCCTCGACGTCTGAGCCGGGGGGCATCGGTCCCGGCCCCTGTTGAGGATGTTGCTACCGTTGCTGGTGTGAAGCGACGGATCGTCGCCCTGCTGTTGGCGGCCACGGTGGCAATGCTGGGGGCCCCGGGCGCGGGCGCGGCGCCGACTTCGGCCACGACCACCACCCGTCCCCCCGATCCCGCCCGGCGTTCGGCCATCGACCAGCAGCTCTCTTCGCTGCGCGAGCAGGTGGCCGAGGCCTCGCACGAAGAAGCCGAGGTCCTCGATCGACTCGACGAGATCGGGTCCAACAAGCGGTCGCTCGACCGCCAGGTGACCGCCCTCGACACCGAGATCGCGGGGGCCGAGTCCGACCTCGACGTCGCCGCCGAGCGGCTCGGCGGACTCACGGGTGACCTCCAGCGAGCCGAGACGAAGTACGCCGCCATCGACGCCGACCTGAGCGGTGCCCGCACGGACCTTCGTGCCCGGGCCGTGAGCGCCTACGTGCACCAGCCCAGCGCGCAGCTGGCTTCAGTCCTTCTCGAGCGCCAGACCTTCCGCCAACTTGCAGCGGCCCGCAGCTTCCTCTCCACGATGGTCGAGGCCCAAGCCGCGTCGGTCGAGCGCTACCGGGTCTTGCGTCAGTCGATCGACGACGAGCGTGCCGGCCTCGTCGTGCTGCGCGATGAGGCCGCCGCCCAGCGCGAACTCGTCGCGACACGGCGCAGCCAACTGGTCGCCGTCCGCACCCGCCAGGATGGTCTCCGCACGCAAGCGGCGGCCGAAGCAGGTCGTCAGGACGCCTTGTTGCGCGAAGTCCGGTCGAAGGTCAAGGACTACGAGCGCCAGATCGCCGAGTTGAAGAAGGAGAGCGACGCCATCGCCGCACTGTTGCGTTCACGTCAGCGCAACCAGGCCGGAGCGGTGGCCGCTTCCGGGGTGCTGCTCCGTCCCGTCAGCGGAGCAGTCACGTCGACCTTCGGCATGCGCACCCACCCCATCTTCAAGACCCAGCGGCTGCACACGGGAGTCGACTTCGCCGCGGCCACTGGCACCGCCGTCCTCGCTGCCGCGGACGGCACCGTGGTCCTCGCCGGCGAACGGGGCGGGTACGGCAACGCCGTGCTCATCGACCACGGCGCCAACCTGGCCACCCTCTCGGCCCACCTGTCCAAGGTCTCCGTGAGCGAAGGGACATCGGTGCGGCGGGGTCAGATCATCGGCTACGCCGGCTCCACCGGCTATGCCACAGGACCTCACCTGCACTTCGAGGTCCGGGTGGCCGGCAATCCGGTCGACCCGATGCGCTATCTGTGACCTGACCGATTCGAGCTGGATGTCAGTGCAGGGTGCGGCTGTGCTCCGGCGCGAGATCTTCGTCAAGCGTGGTCGACGTATCGCGAATGTCGAGGGCTGTCTGGTCGGTCTCGGCTTCGACGGGTTTCGGCGTAACGGTTGCCTTCTCGGCCTCGGCCACCTGTGCATCGTGGGAGGCTCCGATGGAGGGGTCGAGGGCGCGAGTGAGGAACTTCCCGTGCCAACGCTCGCCAGCCAAGCCGCCGAGCGCCGAACCGAGGACCATGGCCAGAAGCGCTCCGAGTCCGGCGAACGTACCGATGGCGCTGTACTCGGCGCCGGACGTCGGCACCCCGATGGACCGCAAGTTGTCGGCCAGCGCGGCCCCGTCGGTTTGCGTGCCGATTGCCGCCCCGACGCCGATGGCGAGGAGCAGCGAGACGGCGAACACGAGCAGGCCGTTGGTCATGCCCGCTCGTCGTGCCATGCGACCGGCGACGTAGCCCCCGAAGAGGTAGGCCAGCAATAGGCTGACAGCCACGGCCACCCCGGTCCCGATGCCGAGTTGGCGCCAGTCGTTGTCGCTCAGTCGAGTGGTGTCGACGCCGAGCGCGCCAAGGAAGCCCCCGGCGATGGCGGCGAGGATGGCGAAGGCCCCGTAGGCGACGAGTACCCCGGCCAGCACGCTCCCCACGGAGATTTTTGCGTATCCGGCCTCGGCGGCCATCTCCAACCGGTCCCGGCGGTTCTCGATCGCATGTCGTCGTTCCACGGCCCCTCCTTCTCCGAGTGATGCAGTGAAGAACAGCGTTCCCTCGGCGCCGTGTTCATAACCCGGGCCTTGCTTCCTCGGCTGCCTCGACCTCATCGGCGGCGAGCGGGGTCATCCACAGATCGATGGCCGACCACGTCGTGCGACTCATCGGATAGCAGAGAATCGGCACGACGACGCCGACGAGGGCGGCGGCGAGGGCAAGCCGCCCCGGGGGCGGATCGGGCAGCGTGAGGGCGACGCCGACGGCGATGGAAGCGGCCAGCGCCACGAGCATCACGCCCAGATTGATCACGAACGCGCCAAGGAAGAAGCCCTCCTCGCGTTCGAAGCGCAGCCCGCAGGTCGGGCACCGTTCGACCATGTGCAGCCAGCCGGCGAAGAGTCGCCCGCCGCCACAGCGCGGGCACCGGCCGACGACGCCCCGGATCAGCATTCGTCCCTTGTTGGCGGGCGGGAACGGGTCGACGGCCACGAGCGCAACCTACCCCTGGCTCCCCCCACGCAAATTGGGCAGCATCAGAGCGCAATCGCGCTCTGATGCTGCCCAATTCGAAACGACGATGACGTGGGGTGGAGGTGGAGGGAATCGAACCCTCGTCCTTCGGGGCCGCAACGGGACTTCTCCGAGCGCAGCCGGTGGAGAATTTCGGGCCCTGCCCCTTCACCGGCATCGGTGCTGGGCCCTAGTCAGCTGAGGTTTCCCGGAGCGGATCGCTGACGAACCCGCTCCGGTGAGTTCCACTTGATGGCGTCCCATTCCGGCCCGTGGAACCGAGGCCGGGAGGACGTCGCAGCTAGTTAGGCTGCGAGCGCAACGTTGTCGTTGGCGTTTGTGTTTGTGCCGGCTCTTTTACGTGGACTCCGACAACCACGGCTCGCTTCTCCTGTCTTGACGACCGAAGTCGAATCCAGGCACCCCCTTGTCAATGTGCTCCTGCTGCAACGACTGCCTACAGGGTAACGGTTAGTCGCCCCGTTCCCTTCCCCGACGCTCGCGGGCGGCCTCCCGCTCCTCGTCCTTCTTGGCGATGGCCGCCCGTTTGTCGTACAGCTTTCGGCCTCGGCCGACGCCGAGGCCGATCTTGGCTCGGCCGTCCTTGAAGTACACCGAGAGCGGCACGAGCGAAAGGCCGTCCCTTTGCGTGTGCTCGGCCATCTCCTCGATCTCGTGGTGATGTACCAGCAGCTTGCGGCGCCGATCCGGGTCGTGGCCGTCGCGGCCGAACGAGAAGGCGTAGGGCGAGATGTGGACGCCGTAGAGCCAGAGCTCGCCGTCTTCGACCCGGGCGTGGGAATCCTTGAGTTGCACCTTGGCGTCGCGCAGAGACTTGACCTCGGAACCGACGAGCACGATGCCGCACTCGTACTCGTCGACGATCTCGAAGTCGTGCCTGGCCCGCTTGTTCTGGGCCACCGTGCGGTTGCGGGGATCGGACTTGGCCGGGCCCTTCGCGGTCTTGGTCGCCATGGTGACTACCGTACCGGCGTGCTGCGACTCGACGCCTCCGCATATGCCGCGATGGTCGGCCACTGCTACGACGGGCTGCCACTCGAGGCCTGCGGTTTGCTCGCCGGTCCGCCCGGATCGAGCGACGCCACGGTCTGCTACCCGACCCGCAACGCGGCCAAGAGCAGCAGGGTCTACGAGGTCCACGGCCTCGACTATCGAGATGCCGACGACGACGCCGAGACGAGGGGCCTCACGATCCTGGGCGTGTTCCACAGCCACACCCACACCGATCCGTATCCCTCGCCGACCGACGTGGCCAGCGCCCTCTTCCCCGAGTGGCACTACGTGCTCGTCAGCCTGCGCGACGACGCGCCGATGACCCGGAGCTACCGCATCATCGACGGGAAGATCGAAGAGGAGGCCGTTGTTCTGATCGACAGGTAGGATTTCCTACCCGGCGGGTCAACAATCGTCCGCCACGATCCGAGGAGCCTGGCTGTGCCTGTCGACGTCCGCCTGCCCACCGTCCTGCGCCAGTACGCCGGTGGCCAAGCCACGGTCAAGGCCAACGGCGAGACCATCCGCGAGGTCTTCGAGGACCTCATCCTCCAATTCCCCCAACTCAACGGCCAGGTCGTCACCGAGGACGGGTCGCTGCACAAGTTCGTCAACGTCTACGTGGACGACGACGACATCCGCTTCCTCGACAAACTCGACACCAAGGTGACCGGGTCCGAGACCATCTCGATCCTGCCTGCCGTCGCCGGCGGCTGAGGCGTCGATGGCCCGCTACGACTCCGTACTCGGCCTGATCGGCAACACCCCGCTCGTCGACATCTCGACGCTGAGTCCCAACCCGGCGGTCAAGATCCTGGCCAAGCTCGAGGGACAGAACCCGGGCGGCAGCGTCAAGGACCGCATCGCGTTGTCGATGATCGAGGAGGCCGAGAAGGACGGGTGACCTCACGCCCGGTCGCACCATCCTCGAATCGTCCTCCGGCAACACCGGCATCGGCCTGGCGCTCGTCGCCAAGGTCCGGGGCTACCAGATCAAGATCGTGCTGCCCGAGAACGTGAGCGTCGAGCGACGCCAGTTGCTCGAGGTGTGGGGCGCCGAGATCATCTGGTCGCCGGGCGCTGAGGGCTCCAACGGCGCCATGCGGCGGGCCAAGGAGCTGGCCAAGGAGAACCCCGACTACTGGTTCCCGTTCCAGTACGGCAACCCGGCCAACCCCAGTGCCCACTACGAGGGCACCGGGCCGGAGATCTGCCGCGACTGCCCGGAGATCACCCACTTCGTCGCCGGCCTCGGGACCAGCGGCACCCTGATGGGCGTCGGGACGTACCTCAAGGAACACAAGCCCGACGTCCAGGTCTGGGCCATCGAGCCACCCGCCGGGCGAGATGGTCGACGGCCTGAAGAACTTCGACGAGGGCTTCGTCCCGCCCGTGTTCATCGACGGCGACGGCTACGAGTTGCTCGACCGCAAACGCATCGTCGGCATCCGCGAGTCGCTCGAGTACACCCGCCTCCTGCGCGACGCCGGCATCTTCGCCGGGATCTCGAGCGGCGCCATCCTCGCCGGCGCCCGCAAGTGCGCGGCCGACATCGACGCCGGCACCATCGTCATCGTCGTGTGCGACGGGGGTTGGAAGTACCTGTCGACCGGCGCGTGGACCGACGATCTCGACGAAGTCACCGAACGGGCTCGCGGCATCATCTACTTCTGACCGCTCCTATCGTGGCCGGGATGGACGAAGCCGCGCTCGAAGCGACGGCTCGCGCGCTGCTTCCCCGCGAGGTGTACGACTACTTCGCCGGGGGGTCGTTCGACGAGGAGACGCTGGCCGCCAATCGCGCCGATTGGGCTCGTTTGCGCCTCCGACCCCGGGTGCTCCGCGACGTGCGCAGCATCGACCACAGCACCTCGCTGCTCGGCGCGAGGGTCGACCATCCCGTGATCGTGGCTCCGACCGCCTATCACCGCCTCGCCCATCCCGACGGCGAGCCCGCCACCGCCCGGGGAGCGAGGGAGGCGGGCGCCCGGTTCGTGCTCTCGACCCGTTCGACGACGCCTGTCGAGGACGTGGCGCAGGCGATGCAGGGGGATCCGTTCTGGTACCAGGTCTACGTTCTCGTCGACCGCGACCTCACGGCCGACCTCATCCGGCGTGCGGTTGCGGCGGGAGCGACGGCCTTGGTCCTCACGGCCGACGTGGCTCGGCTGGGCCGGCGACTGCGCGACGTCCGCAACCGGTTCGTCCTCCCGGCGCACCTCGGCACCGTCGAGTCACTCGACCGCCCCGGTGATCTCGGCGACCAGGATGCCGGCCTCACGTTCGCCGACATCGGATGGCTGGCGTCGGTCTCGGGCTTGCCCGTCGTGGTGAAAGGGGTGGTGCGGGGAGACGACGCTCGGCAGTGCGTCGACTCGGGTGCCCTCGGCGTGGTGGTGTCGAACCACGGCGGACGCCAACTCGACGGGTCGGTGTCCGGCGCCGTTGCCCTGCCGGAGGTCGTCGAAGCCGTCAAAGGCGACGCCGAGGTCTACGTCGACGGGGGTATTCGACGGGGGACCGACGTCGTCAAGGCGCTGGCGCTCGGTGCCGGCGCAGTGATGGTGGGAAGGCCGGTCATTTGGGGCCTGGTCGCCGGCGGAGCCGAAGGGGTCCGGTCGGCAATCCAGGCGCTGATCGACGAACTCGACCTCGCGCTCGCCTTGTGCGGATGCCCGACGCTGGCCGACGTCTCCCGGGATCTCCTGGCCTGACGAGAGCCGCCACTACCGTGAGCGGCGATGGACGACCGGCCGATCGGCATGTTCGACAGCGGCTTCGGCGGGCTGACGGTGGCCCGCGCTCTCATCGACCTGCTGCCGGGCGAGGACGTGGTCTATTTCGGCGACACTGGTCGCTACCCCTACGGCCCCCGGGACCTCGACGAGGTCCGTGAGTTCGCTCGCCAGATCACCCGGCTGCTCGTCGAGGAGTGCGACGTCAAGATGGTTGTCGTCGCCTGCAACACCGCGGCAGCGGCGGCGCTCGAGTTGTTGCAGTTCGAGTTCGACGTGCCCATCGTCGGCGTGATCAACCCCGGAGTGCGCTCGGCCATCGCCGTCACGTCCAACCAACGGGTCGGGGTCATCGGCACGGTCGGCACCATCGGGTCCGGGGCCTACCAGCGGGCCGTGCGCGGGCACCGTGCCGCAATCGATTTGACGCAAACCGCGTGCCCGGGGTTCGTCGAGTTCGTCGAAAAGGGCGAGACCGACAGCGAACAGGTACGCGTCTTGGCCGAGCGGCTCCTCGAACCCGTGAGACGAGCCGGTGTCGACACCTTGTTGCTGGGGTGCACGCACTATCCCTTCCTCGCCCGCACGATCGGCGAGGTCATGGGCCGAGGTGTGGTGCTCGTCTCTTCGGCCGACGAGACCGCCTTCGAGGTCGCAGGATTGCTCGAGTCGACCGGACTCGTGCGGCGCACGGAGGGCAAGGGCCAGCACCGTTGGATCTCCTCCGGCGATGTCGACTGGTTCGCCGAGTTGGGACAACGCCTGCTCGGACCGGAGTTGGCCAGCGTCGAAGGCCACCGGTGGCACTGACCCTCACCGTGCTCGGGTGCTCCGGCAGCTATCCGGCGGCGGGCGGCGCCTGCAGCAGTTACCTCATCCGCACGCCGTCGACGTGCGTGTGGCTCGACGCCGGGACGGGGTCGCTGGCCAACCTTCAGCGGCACGTCGACCTCGCCGAGGTCGACGCTGTCGTGCTGAGCCACGAGCACCCCGACCACACCGCCGACCTCGCTGGCTTCTACGTCGCTTGCAAGTACTACCTCAACCGCGATCACGTGCCCGTCTACGCGCCGGCGGGGCTCCGCGACACGGTGTACTACTCGGGTCGGCCGCTGTCGTGGAACGACGTCTCCGACGGTTCTCAGGTCAGGATCGGCGCACTCGTGTTGTCCTTCTCCCGCACCGACCACTCGGCCGAGACGCTTGCCGTGCGCGTGGATGGAGAGGGACGGAGCCTCGGGTACTCTGCCGACACCGGTCCCGCCTGGTCGCTGTCGGCGCTCGGGACCGGACTCGACCTCGCGCTGTGCGAGGCCACCTACCTGGCCGACGGCGAAGGAAGGGTTCAGCACATGAGCGCACGCCAAGCTGGCCGATCGGGACGCGAGGCCGGGGTCACCCGACTCGTCCTCACGCATCTCCAGCCCGGCCTCGACGCCGACGCCGCACGGCGCGAAGCCGCAACCGCGTTTGGTGCCGACGTCGAGATTGCCGCCGTCGGACAGGTGTACGAGGCATGAACCGTCGCGACGGGCGCACGCCCGACGACCTTCGCCCCCTTCGCTTCACCCGCGACTTCACCGAGTTCGCCTCCGGTTCGGTCCTCGTGGAGATGGGCCGCACCCGCGTCCTGTGCACGGCTTCGATCGACGCCAAGGTTCCGCCGTGGATGCGGGGCCGGGGCAAGGGCTGGGTCACGGCCGAGTACTCGATGCTCCCGGGTTCGTCGCCCGAGCGTGTCGACCGAGAAGCGGCCAAGGGCAAGCAGTCGGGCCGCACCCAGGAGATCCAGCGCCTCATCGGCCGATCACTGCGCGCTGTCACCGACATGGTGGCGTTGGGCGAACGCCAGATCGTCCTCGACTGCGATGTCCTCCAGGCCGACGGGGGCACCCGGACGGCGTCGATCTGCGGGGCCTACGTCGCGCTGCACGACGCATGCACCCGGCTAGTGCAGGCGGGACAGATCTCGGCTCACCCGCTGACCGAGGCGTGCGCGGCGGTCTCGGTGGGCGTGATCGACGCGGTCGCCATGCTCGATCTCGAATACACCGAAGATGTGCGGGCCGAGGTCGACATGAACGTGGTGATGACCGCCAGCGGCCGCTTCGTGGAGGTGCAGGGAACCGCCGAGGGGATGCCCTTCAGCCGGGGCGAACTCGACGACCTGCTCGGTCTGGCCGAACACGGCATCGCTGCGATCCTCGAGCAGCAGGCGACGTTGTTGGCCACGCCGCCGCCGACCCGCGCCGGCTGAGCCCATGAAGCTGGTGCTGGCATCGGCCAACCCAGACAAGGCCCGAGAGATCGCCGCCATCCTCGAGGGCCACGATCTCGTTCCTCGGCCGGCGTCGGTGCCCGACGTCGACGAGACGGGCGACACCCTCGAAGACAACGCTCGCCTCAAAGCCGTCGCCCTCGTTGAGGCCACCGGCCTCGGTGCCGTCGCCGACGACACCGGCCTGGAGGTCGACGCGCTCGGCGGCGAGCCCGGGGTGTACTCGGCTCGCTACGCGGGCGAGAACGCGACGTATGGCGACAACGTCGCCAAGCTGACGGCCGCCATGACCGACGCCATCGATCGGCGGGCCCGGTTCCGCACCGTCGCTCTCGCTCGCTTCCCTGACGGGAGCGAAGTCATCGCCGAAGGTGTGGTTGACGGAACCATCGCGATCGTGCCACGGGGTGATGCCGGCTTCGGTTACGACCCGCTCTTCGTGCCTGATGAAGGCGACGGTCGCACGTTCGCCGAGATGCGTGCCGAGGAGAAGCACGCGATCTCGCATCGAGGTCGAGCATTTCGGGCCCTCGATGCTGCCCTGCGCTCGGTCGCCGACTCTGACGTCGGCGACCGAGGGGCAACGTCCTAACGCTTCTTGGCTGCCGTCTTTCTGGCCGCGGTCTTTTTGGCTGCCGTCTTCTTGGCCGCGAGTCTTCTTGGCCGCCGACTTCTTGGCCGCTGCCTTCTTGGTGCGGGCCGCGACCTTGCGGGCGGCGGCGGCGACCTTGGCGGCTTCCTGCTCCTTGGCCCAGGCCGCAGTGGTCTGGTCTTCGACCTCGGCGCCGGGCGCCATCTTCTGCACCGACCTGATGCCGGCCATGGCCGAAGCCTTGGAGTTGTAGGCCTCGCTCGATGCGACGACCTGTCCGTTGGTCGACAACAGGTTGAACCGGAACTTGCCGGTCGACCCCTTCTTCACGACAAACTTTCCGGGCAAAACGATCTCCTTGGTGTGGGGGAAGTTGTCACCATCCCCGCATGTCGACAGCCCACCTGTCAAGCACCCGCTCGCCATCGACCACGTGGAGCGCGTCGTGATAGGCCACGGTCGGGTCGACGTGCGCGGGCCGGACGAGCACACGATCACCAACAACGACGGTGCTTTCTGGCGCGAACGTGATGTGCTCGTCGCTGCAGAACCACACCTTTGCGCCGTCCATGGTCGGCAAGCCGTGGTCCATCCCCAAGGCCTTCAAACCGCAGTCGGCGACCGCGTACTTTTTGCTCACGGAGATCACGGTGGCCAGTACGTGGAGTGCGGGACGAAACGGCATGGCGAGCGCGTCGTAGGCCGTGTCCATCAACGCGTAGGAACCGGCTTGGATCTCGGTGGCCCACGTGTTGAGGTCGAAGGTGCCGGTACCGCCGGCGCTGATGACGCCCTCGTCGGCCCCGACCAGTTCGGCCGCCTCGACGAGCAATTCCATGGCCACCCCGACCTTCTCGACGCGTTCGGCACGATCGGCCAGACCGACGACGTGGCCTTCGTATCCCATCACGCCGCGGACGTCGAGGCCGCGCCTTCGCGCCTCGTCGGCCAGCCGACCGGCGTCGGCTGGGGAGCAACCGCAACGGGGGAGTCCGACGTTGACGTCGATGAGGACCTCGCGCACGCCGCCGGCGGCCGCCGCCGCGATCGCCGCCTCGCTGTCGACTGCCACCGTGATCCGGGCGCCGTGAGCGTCGGCGGCGGCGCCGAGTCGGCGTGCGTCGGCGACCTCGTTGGCGAGGAGCAGATCTTCGCCGAGTCCGGCTGCGGCCATGACCTCGATCTCGCGGATCGTGGCCGCGGTGAAGTGCCGGTGCCCGGCGTCGACTTGGCGCCGGGCCAGCGCGGAGCACTTGTGCGCCTTCACGTGGGGCCGTAGGCGGTCGCCGGGAAGGGCGGCCGTCATGGCGACGAGGTTGTGGTCGAAGGTGGCGGCGTCGACGATCAGCGCCGGGGTCTGCAAGTCGTCGTACATGGCCGAACCGTAGCCACCACCGCTCAAACTCCTCGCCGGTCTCCCCAGATCAACACGTGGAGCCGCGTGGTGAGGTGCCAGCCTCGGGCCTCGACGGCGGGAGCCAGGGCGCGAGTGCGCTCGACGATGGTCGTGGCGTCGGTGCCCTCGGCCATCACCCATACCTCGTCGAGGCCGCAGGCGGCGACGATCGTCGCGATCTCATCGAGATCGGAAGGGTGGGTGACGACGAACTTGAAGATCGAGCGGCCGGTGGCGGCGAGCGCCGACAGCACCTCGGGGTGGTAGCGGCGATCGCGATCGTTTCCGCTGTTGGCCAGCTTGGGCGACACGTTGAAGGCGTCGACGAACTCGGCGACTTCGGGCGTCGGCGGCAGCGTGCCCGCCGTTTCGATCTCGACTCGCACACCGGCGGCCCGCAGCGGCGCAAGCAACGCCGGCAGGTGTCGCTGTTGCAAGAGCGGCTCGCCCCCGGTGATCACCGCCAGCGGCACGTCCATCGACAAGATCTCTGCGGCGACGTCGGCGGCCTCCCGAGTGGTGAGTTCCTGGGCGGGGTCGAAGCGATCCCAGTCCCACGTGTAGGGCGTGTCGCAGAACGAGCAGGCGAGGTTGCATCGCCCTAGTCGCACGAACCCAGCCCGACGTCCGAGCGACGGGCCCTCGCCCTGCCACGTCGGTCCGAATACCTCGGACACCACCAGACCGTCGGCCACCACTGCGAGCGTACGTGCGATAGGCAGGGGCGATGGCACCGAGGTTCATCGTGTATGGCGCAGGGGCAGTGGGCGGCACAATCGGAGGTCGACTCCACCAGCATGGGCACGATGTCGTGCTGATTGCCCGAGGCGACCACGGGCAGGTCTGCCGCGAAGAGGGGTTGTTGTTGCGGTCGGCCGACGGCGACGTTCGCCTCGACGTGCCCACCGTCGCGTCTCCGGCCGAGCTCGAGTTCGACTCGGGCCAGGACATCGTGGTCTTGGCCATGAAGACCCAGGACTCGATGGCGGCGCTCGACGCCTTGTCGGCGCACGCCGACGATGCGATTCCCGTGGTGTGTGCCCAGAACGGTGTCGAGAACGAGCGCCTCGCACTGCGGCGATTCTCCAACGTGCAGGCCATGTGCGTGATGCTTCCCGCCACCCACTTGGAGCCCGGCGTGGTCGAGGTCAATTCTGCGCCCGTGTCGGGGATACTCGACGTGGGTCGCTACCCGCAGGGCTCCGACGCGACGACCGAGTCGATCACGTCGGCGCTCGCGGCCAGTTCGTTCTCCAGTCGGCCCGTCGCCGACATCATGCGGTGGAAGTACGCAAAGTTGCTCCGCAATCTCGCCAACGCGCTCGACGCCGCCTGCGGTCCCGGAGGCCGTCGCAGTCCACTGTTGACCCGGGCAAGGGCCGAGGCCGACGAGTGCTATCGAGTGGCCGGCATCGACGCGGCGACCGATTCCGAGGACGACGACCGCCGGGGCGACCTCATGTCGTTGCGGCCGATCGACGGCGCGCCCCGTCGGGGAGGATCGACCTGGCAGAGCCTCGCCCGCGGATCGGGGTCGGCCGAGGTCGACTTCCTCAACGGCGAGATCGTCCTGCTCGGGCGCCTCCACGGTGTCGCCACCCCGGTCAACGCCGCGCTGCAGGCCCTGGCCAACCGCCTGGCCCGCGAGGGTGCGGCGCCGGGCTCCGTCGATGTCGCCGATGTCGAGGCGATGGTCGAATCGAGCTAGTGGGTCATCGAAGGGCAGGGTCGTCGAGGCCGGCTTCGGCAAAGCCCTTGGCCCGCAGCGCGCAGCTGTCGCACGTTCGACACGGCACCTCGCCGCCGCGATAGCACGACCACGTGAGGCCCATCGGCGCCCCGAGTTCGGCACCGAGGCGAACGATGCCGGCCTTGGTGAGTTCGATGAGCGGCGTCCGGATCTCGACTGGTCGCCCCTCGACGCCCCGCTTGAGCGCGAGTGCGGCCGTGGCTGCGAACGACGCGACGAACTCGGGCCGGCAGTCGGGATAGCCGCTGTAGTCGAGCGCATTGACGCCGATGCTCACCGAGTCGAGGTTTCGGGCCTCGGCCACCCCCACGGCCACCGAGAGGAAGATGAGGTTGCGGGCCGGCACGTAGGTGGCGGGGATCGCGTCGCCGTCGGCGTCGGCGTCGGCGTCGGGCACGTCGATGGTGGCGTCGGTGAGTGCCGAGCCACCCCACGCTGATGCGTCGAGTCGGACGACGAGGTGGTCGGCGCCGTAATGGCGAGCGATGGCCTCGGCCCGGTCGAGTTCGACGAGGTGGCGCTGGCCGTAGTCGAAGGTCAGGGCGACCGGCGCCGGTCCCGTTTCGACGGCGGCCAGCCCAAGACAGATCGTCGAGTCGAGTCCCCCGGACAGGACGACGAGGTGACCGGTCAGCGGTTGATCTCCACGAAGCTGTCGGCTGTCTCCCACAGTCGGATGCGGGAGACGGCGAGGTCGGCCGCCTCCACGGACTTCCATATCTCATGGGCCATCAATTCGGCCGTCGGATTGTCGAGGAGGTCGTTGAGGTAGCGATGATCGAACCGGGCGAGCACGTCGCGCTCGACGACGGCCCGGATATCGGCAAAGTCGACCACGATGCCGTCGTCTCCCACCGGTCCCTCGACGGTGACCTCGAGGCGGTAGCTGTGGCCGTGCAAGTGCTGACACTTGCCCGGGTGCCAGGGCAATTGGTGGGCCGCTTCGAACGTGAAGCACCGGGTGACGCTGGTCTGCATGACCCTGTCAGGCTACGTCGCCATCTGGCTTCTGGGCGCACGTGTGTGGCGCACGGCAACACGAATGCGCCCAAAATGTGCGGGCGAGAGGACTCGAACCTCCACGTCTTTCGACACCAGGACCTAAACCTGGCGCGTCTGCCAATTCCGCCACGCCCGCGGGGAGTGCGGGGCCACTGTACGACCAGAGTCCAGACGCGACGGTCCCCCTGACCGGCGGGAAGTCAGGGGGACCGTCTGGAGAGATTTCTCCCCTCGAGGACGGGGGGCTGAAACCTCGGTTTCGCAAAAACTTTCGTGCAACCGTGGGGTAGCGTCAGGGCCATGTCCATCTTCGTGCCCACCATGGCCGGCCCGGGCGACGCCGGCGGCTTCGACCTCTTCCAGCAGCTGCTGCGCAAGCGGATCGTGTTCCTCGGCGATGCCATCGACGACAAGCTGGCCGGCATCGTCTGCGCCCAGCTCCTCCTGCTGGCCGAGGACTCCGACAAGGACATTGCCGTCTACATCAACAGCCCTGGTGGCTCGGTCACCGCCGGGCTCGCCATCTACGACACGATGCAATACGTCCCCTGCGATGTCTCGACCGTCTGCCTCGGTCTGGCTGCGTCCATGGGCCAGTTCCTGCTCTGCGCCGGCGCGCCCGGCAAGCGATTCGCTTTGCCCCACAGCCGGGTGATGATGCACCAGCCCCTCGGCCAGTTCCAGGGTCAGGCGGCCGACATCGCCATCCAAGCCGAGCAGATCATCTACATGAAGCGGATGATGGCCGAGCGCATCGCCCAGCACACGGGCCAGTCGGTCGACAAGATCGAAGAAGACTCCGACCGTGACCGGTGGTTCACCGCCGAGGAAGCCAAGGAGTACGGCTTCGTCGACCAGGTGATCAGCCGCACGGCGGTGCCGAGCACTCCGACGTCCTGATCGTTGGTGGGGCGGGTCAGCCGCCCAGCAGGAGCGTGGTGACGGCGGGCACGATGCCCGTCGTCGCCTCGACCGCGCCACCGACCGTTCCCCCGACGGTGTCGAGAATGGGCCCGAGAACCGGGGCCAGCGGCGCCAGCACCGGCCCGGTGTCGGGCAGCGGCGCCGGGGTGGGGGCGGTGGGGGCCTGAGGAGCGGGCGGGCCGGCAGGCGGCGTCGGGGTCGGCCGGGTCGGACTCGGGTTCACCGAGCCACCGTCACTGGCCCCCCCGCTGACGGCAGGAGGGGGCGACGAGGGGGAGTTGATCGTTCCGGCGAAGCCGGTGGCCGGCACGAGCGCCAGCGGGTCGGGACCGCTCGGCTCGAGGGGGGCCAGCTCGACGATCGCCGCCGCCGGTGAGGCGGTGTTGGCCGCCGGATTGCGTTCCGGCGCGTTGCCACCGAGCCCGTCGGAGCCGAGTTGCACGCCCGAGCGCGACGAGACCGAACGACACCACCGCCGCAGTGGCGGCGGCGATCGTTCGGTACGTCCCAGAGGGCGGGATGCGCAGATCGGCCATTTCTCCCTCCACGGTACGGCCCGCGGGGCATCCCGGCCATGACCCGGACGTGCCATTTCGCACTGGCCCGAACGGACTAGTCATCTCGTCGAGGGCGGGTCGACGGGCACGGGGGCGCCGGCGTAGGCGGTGAAGACGAAGATCGCCAGCAGCAGGGCGACCACGACCACCCACCACGGGAAGCCGCGCCGATCAGCCGGGCGGTGGCGGGTCCAGGCCTCGTCGTCGTCGGTCCAGAGGTCGAGCCCGAGGGCGCGGTCGTGCTCAGCCCGTCGTGACGGGTTGCCGAGCACCGCCCACGCGTCGTTGACGAGTCGCAGAGCGGCATCGGCGTCGGCCGCCGGGAGCGAGGGGTCGCGGCTGTCGGGATGGAGGGCGCGGGCTTGGGCCCGGTAGGCGGCGTGGACCTCGGCGTCGCTCGCTGCCGGCGTCACGCCGAGGACGTCGTACCAGCCTGGCAGTCAGGCTCCCACCGCGTGCACGCCGCCATCGACGTGGATGATCTCGCCCGTCGTGGCCGGAAACCAATCCGAGAACAGAGCCACGCAGGCCTTGGCCACCGGCTCGGTGTCACGGAGGTCCCACCCCAGGGGGGCTCGGCTCGTCCACGTCTCTTCGAACTGCTCGAAGCCGGGGATGGACTTGGCCGACATGGTGCGCAGGGGTCCGGCGGCCACGAGGTTGACGCGGATGTTGAGCGGCCCGAGGTCGCGGGCCAAGTAGCGAGCCGTCGACTCCAAGGCGGCCTTGGCGACGCCCATCCAGTCGTAGACCGGCCAGGCCACGGCGGCGTCGAAGTCGAGTCCGACGACCGAGCCGCCTCCCGCGGTCTTCAGCAGCGGCAAGCAGGCATCGACCACCGCCTTGAGCGAGTAGGCCGAGATCTCGATGGCGGCCCCGACGTCGGCCCACTCGGCCTTGAGGATGTCGCCACCGAGGCACGTCGCCGGGTTGGCGTTGGCGATGGCGTGGAGCACGCCGTCGAGTTGTCCCCACCGGCTCTCGATCGCCGCGGTGAGGGCAGGCACATGCGTGGGGTCCTGCACGTCGAGTTCGAGGATCTCGGTCGGGTTGGGAAGTTTGCGGGCGACCCGTTCGGTGAGTCGCATGACTCGGCCGAACGAGGTCAGGAGGATCTCGGCGCCCTGCTCCTGCGCGAGCTTGGCCACGCCGAAGGCGATCGAGTCGTCGGTGAGTACACCGGTGATGAGCAGCTTCTTGCCATCGAGCAGTCCGGGCATGGGAACCTCCTACAGGGGGCCGTTGCTGTGGCGACGGCTGGGTGAGTGGTCGCGCTTGTGCAGTAGCGCTTCGAGCGCGCCGGCGATGACCAGACGAGTGGTCAAGGGATCGATGACGTCGTCGACGTATCCACGGGCGGCGGCGATCACCGGCGTGCAGTATCGGGCGGCATACTCCGACTCGAGTTCGGCGCGCTCAGCGGCGGCCGAGTCCTGGTCTTGGGCCGCGGCCAGGCGCCGGCCATGGAGCACCTGCACGGCTTGGGGCGGCCCCATGACTGCGATCTCGGCGTTGGGCCAGGCCACGCAGAGGTCGTTGCCCATCGTCTTGCAGTCCATGACGATGTAGGCGCCGCCGTACGCCTTGCGGAGGATCACGCAGATGCGAGGCACCGACGCTCCTGCGTACGCGTGCACGAGCTGGGCGCCGTGGCGGATCATGCCCCGCCACTCGATGTCCTTGCCGGGCTGATACCCGGGGGTGTCGACCAGGGAGACGATCGGGAGTCCGAACGCGTCGCACCACTGGACGAATCGGGCCGCCTTCTGCGACGCCTCGATGTCGAGGGTGCCGGCCAACTGGCTCGGCTGGTTGGCCACGACGCCGACGGGATGGCCGCCGACGCGACCGAGTGCGGTGACGACGTTTGCCGCGTGTCGTTCCTTGAGTTCGAGATACCAACCGTCGTCGCACAGGTCGTCGAGTCACGCGGCGTACGTCGTACGACGCCATCGCCGACGTGGGGACGACGGCGACCGCATGGTGCACCGACCGGTCGACGGGGTCGTCGCAGGGGGCCAGCGGCGGGTGGTCGCCGTTGTTGGCGGGAAGAAACGACAACACGTCGAAGGCGAGTTCGAGTGCCTCGTCCTCGTCGGCCGCGACCAGTGAGGCGACCCCGCTGCGCGACGCGTGCACCGCGGCCCCGCCGAGGGATTCGTGGGTCGCGCTCATACCCGTGAACTCGAGCAGCGCGTCGGGACCACTGACGTAGGCGAAGGCCGCTTCGGTCATGATCACGACGTCGGCCAACCCGAGCAGCAGGGCGGGCCCGGAGACGGCGGGACCGGCGACGATCAACACGACGGGCACGACGCCGCTGGCCTGGACGAGCGCACGGGCGATGCCACCCCACGCATGGAGCGAGGCGACGCCTTCGGCCACGTCGGCACCCGAGGTGGCCAGGAGGCCGACCACGGGCACGCCGGCGTCGACCGACGACGACACCAGGCGGGCCACGGTCTCGCCCTCGACGGTGCCGATGGCGCCGCGATGCTTGCCGCCTTCGACCCGAAACCAACCCACCTGCTGGCCGTCGCCACCAAGGAGGCGAATCTCGGCCTCGACCGCCCCGCCGCGTCGAGCGGCGACGGGCAGCACGGGCGCGGCGCGCGGGCTCACGCGGTCACCGAGGTGCGCTCAGGCCACGCCGAGGACGAGGGAGGCGTTGTGTCCGCCGAAGCCGAAGGAGTTGGAGAGGACGACACCCTCGCCGATGGGACGGGCCTCGCCGTGCACGACGTCGACGGTGATGTCGGGGTCGGGGGTCTCGAAGTTGGCAACGGGAGGGACGAGTCCAGCCCGCAACGACAACAGCGCGGCCACGGCTTCGACGGCGCCGGCCGCACCGACCGTGTGTCCGGTCACGCCCTTGATAGAGGTCACCGGCGGCGTGACGTCGCCGAACACCTTGGTGATGGCTTCGGACTCGGCCGCGTCGTTGAGCGGGGTGGACGTGCCGTGGGCGTTGACATGATTGACGGCCGAGGCGTCGAGGCCGGCGTCGTCGAGGGCGAGGCCCATGCAGGCCACGGCCCCTGCGCCGCCGGGAGACGGAGCGGTGATGTGGTGGGCGTCGCAGTTGCGGCCATAGCCGAGCAGCTCACCGAGGATCGTCGCGCCGCGGGCCTCGGCGTGCTCCCATTCCTCGAGCACGAGGAACGCCGCGCCTTCCCCCATGACGAAGCCGTCGCGCGCGGCATCGAAGGGACGCGATGCGTGCTTGGGATCGTCGTTGCGACTCGACAAGGCACCCATGCGAGCGAACGCGGAGATGGCCGTCGGGGTGCAGGCCGACTCGACGCCGCCGGCGAGCACGACATCGGCCGATCCCTCCCGGATCAGCCGACCCGCTTCGCCGATCGCGTTGGCGCCGGCAGCGCACGCCGTCGTGATGCACAGCGACGGCCCGGTCCAGCCGAACTGGATGCTGATCAAACCGGCGGTGGCGTTGGTCATCATCATCGGGACGAGGAACGGGCTGACCCGGTCGCTGCCCTTCTCGGCGTAGAGCGTGACCTGTGACTCGAGCGTGATGAGACCGCCGACGCCGGTGCCGGCGACGACGGCGCACCTGGCTGGGTCGGCACCGATTTCGCCCGCATGCTTGGCGGCGTCGACTGCGGCGGCGAAGCCGAGTTGAGCCACGCGGTCTTGGCGGCGGGCTTCTTTGGCGTTGAGGTAAACGGTCGGGTCGAAGTCCTTGACCTCGCAACCGAACTTGACCGGAAGCACGTCGCCGTCGACCAGGGTCCACGGGGCCGCCTGCGGTTCGGCGGCGACGATCGTGCTCCAAAACGAGTCGAGGTCGTTGCCGGCCGGCGTCTTCACGCCCATGCCGGTCACGGCCACCCGACGCCGGTCGGGGCGCGTGCTGGTCCGGTCGGCGCTCATGCCTTGGCGGCCACCTTGCCGGCGATCAGGTCGAGGGCCTGACCGATGGTCTCCACGCCTTCGAGGTCTTCCTCGGGTACAGAGATGTCGAGCTGCTCTTCGAGGGCCATGACGAACTCGACGAGGTCGAGGCTGTCGGCGTCGAGGTCGTCCTTGAAGCGGGCGTCCTCGGTGACGGCGCTCTCATCGACGCCGAGTACTTCGACGGCGGCGGACTTCAGGGCAGCGAAGACGGCGTCGCGATCCATGGTGGGGTCTCCTTGTGGCGAAAGTGGGGATACTGCGGTCAATGGCCCATGGCCAGACCGCCGTCCACGGGGACGACGGCGCCGGTGATGTAGCCGGCAAGGTCAGAGGCGAGAAAGGCGACGGTAGCCGCCACCTCCTCGGGGCTGCCGAACCGAGCCAGCGGCACGGCGGCCGCCAGGTCGTTTCGGCGGTCCGTCGGAAAGGGCGTCGGTCATCGCCGTCATGATCGGGCCGGGGGCGACGACGTTGCACGGTGATGCCCCGGGAGGCGAGTTCCCGGGCGATGGCCCGGGTGAGGCCGATCATGCCGGCCTTGGCTGCGGAGTAGTTGGCCTGGCCGGCACCGCCGACCGAACCCGATACCGAGCCGACGTTGACGATGCGGCCGAACCGGGCCCGCATCATCTTGGGCGTGGCCCGACGGATGGTGTGGAAGGCGCCGTCGAGGTTGGTGCGGAGCACGGCCTGCCAATCGTCGTCGCTCATGCGCATCAGGAGTCCGTCGCGGGTGATGCCGGCGTTGTTGACGAGCACCTCGAGGGGGCCCGAAGGCCGCCTCGACCTGCGTGAACGCCGAGTCGACCGAGGCGGGGTCGCCGACGTCGACGGCGACCCCGAGCGACGTCGCGCCAGCGGCCTCGACCGCCTTGCAGGTCTCGGCGCCGCCCTCGGCGTCGACCCGACCACGCGACAGCGATCTTGGTGTGGCCGGCCTCGGCCAGCGCGATGGCGACGGCTCGGCCGATGCCACCCGACGCCCCGGTGACGAGACACACGCCGCGGTGTGAATCCGACGCTCACGCGCCGCGTCCCCAGCGGAGCACGATGCTGGCCCAGGCCATTCCGGCGCCGAACCCACACAGCAGCACCAAGTCGCCGTCGTGGAGACGGCCCTCGTCGGCTGCCTCGACCAGGGCGAGGGGAATCGACGCACCCGAGGTGTTGCCGTACTTGTGGATGTTGACGACGGTCTTTTCCATCGGGATAGTCGAGCCGCTGGTTGACGGCTTCGATGATCCGCACGTTGGCCTGATGGGGGATGAACACGTCGACATCGGCCATGGTCTTGCCCGCCTTGGACAACGCCAGCCCAGTCGACTCGACCACGGCCCGCACGGCTTTGCGGAAGACCTCGTTGCCCTGCATCGACAGGAAGTTGTCGCCGTTGGCCAAGGTCTCGGCCGTCGTCGGCATCCGGCTTCCACCCGCCTTGACCTCGATCAGATGGGCGGCCGAGCCGTCGACGCCGAGGTCCCAACCCAGGATCCCGGGTCCGTCGTCGGAGACGTCGCAGGCCCGGAGCACGGCGGCGCCCGCGCCATCCCCGAAGATGACGGCCGTCGAGCGATCCTCGGGGTTGAGGAATCGGCTGATGGTCTCGGCGCCGATGACGAGCACGTTCTTCACGCCGCCGGCCGCGATCATCGAGGAGGCAACGACGACGGCATAGATGAAGCCGGCGCAGGCGGCGCCGAGGTCGAAGGCGCCACAGCTGCACGCCGAGGCTGTCGGCCACGAACGCCGCCGTCGACGGCACGATCTGGTCGGGTGTGGCCGTGGCCACGATGACGAGGTCGAGGTCGGACGGCGTCATGCCGGCGTCCTTGATGGCGGCGACGGCCGCAGCGGTGGCCATCGACGCAGTCGTCTCGTCAGCGGCGGCGATGCGCCGCTCCTTGATGCCGGTGCGTTCGGTGATCCACTGGTCGTTGGTGTCGAGGGTCTGTTCGAGCTCGGCGTTGGTGCGCCGGTGCTCCGGGCGCGTAGATGCCCCAACCGGCGATGGCGGTCTGGATGGTCATCAGGCGGCCGCCATCCGCAGCCAGGCCACCGGCTCGCCTTCGCGCACCCGCTCGCCTTCGTGGGCGAGCATGCCCATGAGGAATCCGGAGAACGGACTGTGGACTTCGACGGCCGTCCCCGAGCTCTCGATCGTCCCCAGCACCTGGCCGACCTCGACGAGGCCGCCCTCGAGCGACCCACCGTCGGCCAGGGGACTGAACACGCCCCGGGAGGGGGCCACGACGACCCGTTCGAGGACGCCGAGCACCTCGCCGGCCTCGGATTGAGGGGCGTGGGCGAGCGTGGGGGTCTTAGGCATTGGCGATCTCCAGGGGCAGGTCGGCAGGGGTGGCGACGTTGCGAAGGACGAGTTCGGGATAGGCCCGCTTGGCCAGGCCGGTCAGCGTGGTCCCGGGGCCGACTTCGACGAGGGTGGCTGCGCCCATGGCGGCGAGGGCGGGCATGGTGTCGGCCCAGCGGACAGGTCGAATGAGTTGATCGGTGAGACGGGCGGGCCAGCCGTCGGCGTCGGTGTAGGGCCGGGCGTCGTGATTGCTGAAGACAGGGATGTCGGTGTCGACGAACGGCGCCTCGGCGAGGTCGGCGGCGAACGCATCGGCGGCCGCTTGCATCAGCGGCGTGTGGAACGCACCCCCGACGTTGAGCGGCATGACCCGCTTGACGCCGAGTTCCTTGGCCTTTGCTGATGCGGCCTCGAGGCCTTCGGGCGTGCCGCCGATGACGACTTGGCCCGGGGCGTTGTCGTTGGCGATCCAGCACGCTCCGGCCGCGCCGGCGCAGGCATCCTGGGCTTGTTCGACGGTGGCGCCGAGGAGGGCGGCGAGGCGACCGGGTCGAGCGTCGGCCGCATCCTGGGTGTGGCGAGCCCGGCGGGCGGCGAGGCGGCAGCCGTCGTCGAAGGGAAGGGCGCCGGCGGCGACGAGTGCGGTGATCTGGCCCAATGAGTGTCCACCGAAGGCGACGATCGACGCCCCGGCGGCGTCGAGGGCTGGTCCGGCGATTTCCCACGCCAACAGGCTGGAGAGGAACACGACCAACTGGGCCTCTCGGGTGCGGGCCAGATCCTCGGCCGGCGCCTCGGTCAGGAGACCGGCCAGCGACTCGCCGGTCGCCTTCTCGGCCCGTTCGACCAGTCCCCAGGCCGGGTGGTCGATCCATGGGGTGCCCAACGCCGGCGCCTGTGCGCCCTGCCCGGGAAAGATCACCGCTACGCCCAACGTCACTCCTGCTCCGCTCCCACTCGAGGTTCCGACCACCAAGTATTCGGAATCGTTACACGGAATCCTCTCAAGATTCGACAAATCCGTGTAAAGATTGGATGAAGCGTTCTGATCGCTGGAGGAGGTGGCAGTGGAGTACCGGGTGGAGGAGGTGGCCGCCGAGGCCGGCGTCAGCGTCGAGGCCTTGCGGTCGTACCAATCCAAAGGCCTGCTGCCCGCACCGCGTCATGAGGGTCGGGTGGCCATCTACACCGATGTGCATCTCGTTCGTCTCCGGGAGATCCTCGAGTTGAAGGAGCAGGGGTACTCGCTCCGCATGATCGCCCATCTCGTCGACGACCAGGCCGCGGGCACCAACGGCGCCTCGGCGGCCCCGTCGGACAGCTTTTCGGCAGCGATGTCAGAAGACCAGCGTCTCACCCTTCGCCAGGTGGCCGAACGCACCAGGGTGCCCCCCTCGATGCTGCGTTCGCTCGAGGCGTCGGGGTTGTTGCAGCCCCGCCACGACGACCCCGATCTCCCCTACACGACGGCCGACGTGCGGGCCGTGCGGATGTTGTTGTCGCTGATCTCGGGTGGGCTGCCCATCGAGGAGTTCATGTCGGTGGCCCGCACGCAGATCGACTCGCACTCGTCGGTGGCCGAGGGCGCCGTCGACCTCTTCTTCCGCTACGTGCGCGAGCCGATGCTCGACTCGGGACTGGCCCCCGACGCCGAGGCCGAACAACTCATGGCGTCGCTGGCAATGATGCTCCAGGCCACGACCACGCTCATCTCGTACAACTTCCAGCGACGCGTCCTCAACGGCATCTCGGCCGAACTCGAACGCCGGGGCGCGACCAGAGAGCTCGAAGTCCTGCGCCAGCAGGCCCACGTCCGGGGCCTCGAAGTCTCGCCCGCCTGACCCAACCCCAACACCACCCCTCCCCGTCGGGGTGGCCAAAACGGTCGCCATTTCGGCCACCGAAGCGCCTCTGGACGACCGGAAGGGCCACACCAACGGGGGATCAGAGTCCGACGGCGGGGGCCATGCGTTCGAGGGCGGCGAGGTGGTCGTCGACCGAGCCCAAGTTCGACCCCATCGTGTTGAGCGACAGGTGGCTGGCGCCGGCCGACCGCCAGCGACCGGCGAAATCGGCCAACTTGTCGAGGTCGCCCTGGCCCCAACTGGCCCGGCCCTCCATGCCGATCGCCGCGGGGTCGCGGCCGGCGGCGCGTGCCGCTTCGTCGACGATGGCCCTGGCCTCGTCGAGGCGGGGCCCGGGGTTGACCTGGGGGAACCATCCGTCGGCCAGCCGGCCCATGCGCCGGTAGGCGGCGGGCGACGACCCGCCCAACCACACCGGGATCGGACGCTGGACCGGCATGGGAGCAAGGCCCGCCCCGGTCACGGTGTCGAACTGGCCGTCGAAGGTCACCGACCGTTCGGTCCAGAGCCTCCGGAGCAAACCGATCTGTTCGTCCTCGCGGGCGCCGCGGGTGGAGAAGTCGATGCCGAGGGCCTCGTACTCGACCCGGTTCCACCCGACGCCCACGCCGAGCCGGAACCGTCCTTGGGTCAACAGGTCGACCTCGGCCGCCTGCTTGGCCACGAGGACGGTCTGGCGTTGGGGGAGGATGATGATGCCGGTGACAAGCTCGAGTCTGGTGAGGGCGGCGAGAAACCCGAAGAGCACGAACGGCTCTCGGAAGGTCGTCTCGAGGTCGTAGGGCCCGCGCCAGTTCTTGTGGACGGTCGTATCGGCGCCGACGACGTGGTCGTACACGAGGATGTGTGCGTAGCCGAGCTCTTCGACTCGTTGGGCGTAGGCGCGGACGGCGCCGACGTCGGCACCGATCTCGGTCTGGGGAAACACGACACCGATCTGCATGCCGCCTGTCTACCGCCCTCTCTTGGGCACGCGTCAGTCGAGGAGCTCGAGGACCCTGTCTGCCGGCCGGGCGATGATGGCCCGGTCGCCCCTGACGATGATCGGTCGCTGCATCAACTCGGGATGGGCCAGCAACGTCTCGATGATCTCGTCTCGGGTCTGAATCGCCGACTCGTCGAGGCCGAGGGCGGCAAAGTTCTTGTCCTTGCGCACCAAGTCGGTGTCGGGCCCGGGGAGCTGGTCGAGAATCCGCTCGAAGTCGGCCCGCGTGAGCAGGTCGTTGAGATACCAGATGACGTCGAACTCGACGCCGCGCTCACGAAGGATCTCGTCAGCGCCTCTCGACTGGCTTCAGGTGGGGTTGTGATACATCAGCAGGCGCTCCACGGCGGCGAACGTAGCATCGGCCCATGTCCGTCGACGACGCCCCGCTGTCCTTCGACTGTCCGCGCTGTCACGAACCCGGTGAGGCCGAGTTCTACGGCCCGTGTCCGACGTGTGTGGGCGCACTCCGGGCGACCGGCGGAGCGGCCCGCCAAGTGGCCGCGGCTGCGTACGAGCCGAAGATGAACGTGGTGCCGAACGCCGTCGCCACCAAGGACTGAAGCGGTCTGATTCCCTAATCCCGATCAAATCCATCGGTTGACTTGACTTTATTCGGACCGGTGGCCACACTGCCCGCCGTGACCGAACCTGTGCTGGCGCCGTCCTCGCCCCCTGCCGCCCCGAAATCCCCCCTCCAGCCCGGCGTCGCCCACGTCGAGGGCCGGGAGCTCCCGTCGGAGGACATCGTCGTCGCCGCCCCCTCGAGTGGACCCGCCGCCGGGCCCACCCGCGTCGTGTACTTCCTGGTCGGCCTCGGGTTGTTCGTGACGGCCCTCGGGTTGATGAAGGCGGGTGCCGCCGCTTTGGTTCCCACCCTCCAGGGCTCGATCTTCACCGACAACGCGTGGAGCACCCTCGGCCTCGGCTGGTTGGGCGCCTGTCTCGTGCTCTCGGGTTCGCCGGTGGCGGCATCGTCGCTGACGCTCCTCGACGGCGGCGCCATCGACCGAATCCAAGCCTTCACGATGCTTGCCGGATCGCGGTTGGGCGCAGCGTTCGTCGTCCTCGCCGTCGGTGGCATCTACGCCCTGCGGCATCGGGGCGCGACGGGCGGACCGAGAGCGCCGTTGTCGATCGGCATCCTGTCGCTCCTGATGACGGCAGTCACGTACCTGCCCGGCGCCGCCATCGGCTACCTCCTCCTGGCCGGCGGCCGACTCGACTTCATCCACGGGGGGACGTCGCCGGCTGTCCGCTCGGCGACCGACTTCGCCTTCGGGTGGGCGGTTCGGTTCTTGACCGGTGTGTTGCCGTTCTGGGCCCTCTTCCCCGTGGGTGTCGCCATCCTCCTGGCCGGCTTCGCTTGCTTCGACCGGGTGCTGCCCCAGATCGGCCAGTCCGACCTCGACCGGGGTGATCGCGACGGGTGGTACGACCGCAAGTGGCCGATGTTCTTCCTCGGGTGCGGCGTGTGCCTCCTGACCATGTCGGTGTCGATCGCACTCACGGTGTTGGTGCCCCTCGTGGCCAAGGGCCACCTTCGGCGGGCCAACACGCTGCCCTACATCGCCGGGGCCAACATCACGACGCTGGTCGACACGCTGGTGGCCGCCATCCTGATCGGCAACGCCGACGCCGTGCGAGTCGTGGTCGCCATCGGTGCCTCGGTCTCGGTGTGGACGCTGCTCGTCATGGCCTTCGCATATCCGGCGGTGCGGACGGCGCTGTTGGCCACCGCCCGAGTGGTGCTGGTGTCGCCCCGCCGTCTGGCGGGATTCGTCGGCGTGCTCTTCCTCGTGCCCGTCGTGTTGGTGCTCGTCTGAGCGTTTCGGACCCGGCGAGGCCTCAAGTCCGGTACCCTTTGCGTCCAGCGCTCCGAGTTCTCACGCAGCCGGATCGTCGTTGCAGGTTTCCGTTGGTCTCCCGCAAGTCCAAATGTGCGTGGAGCAAGGAAGCACAACGACAATGGCAGTAGGCACCGTAAAATGGTTCAACGCGACGAAGGGGTTTGGTTTCATCACCCCCGATGGTGGCGGCGAAGAACTCTTTGTCCACCAGTCGCAGATCCAGATGCAGGGCTACCGCGAGCTGACCGAAGGTCAGCGCGTGGAGTTCGAAGTCACCAAGGGCCCCAAGGGCCTGCAGGCTGGCTCCGTCAAGCCCGTCTGAGAGACGAACGGAGGAGCCCCGGTCAGCGTCGCTGGCCGGGGCTCTTTCGCGTCCGAGCTCAGCCCATTCCGACGATGGGCTGGTTGAGGCGGATGTTGCCGGTCGATCCGCAGAACTGGGCGTCACCGAAGCTGAAGATCCCGCCGTCGGTGGCCACGAACCAGTAGCCCTTGCCCGACGGCGTCGCCCGCATGCCGACGACCGGCTTGTTCAGCTTGAGCGCCCCGGTCGAGCCGAAGAACTGTGCATCGGGCCCGAAGGAGAAGATCCCGCCGTCGGCGGCCACGAACCAGTAGCCCTTGCCGGTGGGCGACGAGGACATGCCGACGATCGGTTGGTTGAGGCGGATGTCGCCGGTCGAGCCGTAGAAGGTGGCGTCGCCGAAGCTGAAGATGCCGCCGTCGCGAGCCACCAACCAGTAGCCCTTGCCCGTGGGTGTGGCGGCCATGCCGACGATGGGTTGGTTGAGCCGGATGTCGCCGGTCGACCCGAGGAACTTTGCGTCACCGAAGGCGAAGATGCCACCGTCGGAGGCGACGAGCCAGTAGCCCTTGCCGGTGGGTGTGGCGGCCATGCCGACGATGGGTTGGTTGAGCCGGATGTCGCCCGTCGAGCCATAGAACCCCGCGTTGCCGAAGGTGAAGATGCCGCCGTCTCGGGCCACGAACTCATAGCCGCGGCGATCGGGCGACGGGGTCATCCCGACGATGGGCTGGTTGAGGCGGATGTTGCCGGTCGACCCGAAGAAGGTCGAGTTGCCGAAGCTGAAGATCCCGCCGTCCGAGGCGACGAGCCAGTAACCCGAGTCGCACTTGATCGGGGCGGCGTCGGTGGGTGATGACCCGAGCCGGCGGTTGTTCTTTTGATACGTCGGCCACGGCGCCGATGCCGGGGTCGGGATGCCGTAAGCGCCCACCCGGCCGTTGCTGTTGCCGGGGTCGAAGCCGGCGGTGGCGATGACCCAGTTGCCGGCGAGGAGGCCGGCGGCCGGAGCGCTCTTGTGGGCCCAGTTGCCGGCGGCGACGCCGCTCTGGACCTCTTTGCCGGTGGCGCCGTCGAGCACGAACAACTGGCCACTGGTGCCGAGCACGACCTCGGCGTTGCCGCCCCCAGTGGTGTCGACGATGATCGGCGACGAGGGGATCTCGTCGGCCGAGCGGTAGGTCCATCGCCCACCGCCGCTCAGGAACGCATCGACAGCGCCGCCGGCGCCCTGGTAGTTGGTGCTGGCGATGAGCACGTCGTCGGCGCCGTCGCCATCGACGTCACCGATGGCCGGGCCGCCGAGGAAGGTCTGGAAGGTGGCGGACTTGGGCCAACTGGGAAGATCGCCGCCGGTGTTGGGATCGAAGGCCCAGACCTTGTTGGATGCGGTCGTGCAGCGGTCGGCCTTGCCCTGGTTACGGCAGTAGTCAGCGCCCGAACCGGTGACCACGGCGAGTCGTCCGCCGAGGGTGGCGAAACCCGCGCCACCTTGGAAGGTCTCGCTGTGGGAGCGCACCCAACGCTGAGCGAGGGTGCCGGTCCCGTCGTATTCGAGCGAGCGGAAGTACCCGCCGACGGCTTGGCCGGGCACAGTGGCATCGCCGCCGACGAAGATCTCGGCCCCGCCATCGCCGTCGACGTCGCGCAGCGCCGGGGCCGACCAGACCGTGTCCTGGTTGTCGAACTGGGCCATCACGCTGCAGCCGCCGTTGATGGCATAGATGCGGTCGTTGAACGCACCGAACACGACATCGTTGACGCCGTCGCCGTTGACGTCGCCGATGGCCGGCGAGTTGAAGACGCCCGACAAGCCATCGGCCCGGCGCGGGGTGTCGAACTTGCACCGAATGGCGCCGCTGAGGTTGAGGATGGCGACACCGCCGCCCTTCGCAGTTTCGTCGCCGTAGCCGACGACGATCTCGTCGCCGCCGTCCCCGTCGACATCGCCGACCGCAGGACTGGAGGCGATCGGCGCCCCGAGCGCAGTGGCGAACTTGGTCTGGCCCGCGGGACCGAACCCGTACAGGGTCCCGTTCATGCCGCCGACGATGACGGTGTCATTGGCGATGGCGGGCGACGACCATTGAAACTTGGCGCCAGCCACAACCTGGGAGAAGGCCGCCCCTCCGAGGGCGGCGCCGGCCGGGGCGGCGGCCCCGGCGGCCAGGCCGGCGAGGGCGGTGACGAGGGCGACAACGAGGGCGGACGACTTGCGGATCGACACGGGTGGCTCCCTTGCTCGACATCGGGGCGCGGTGTGGCCGCGATGTCGACCACGCCGTGTCGAAACGTTATGTCAGGCGGCCGACTCGCCGGTGAGAATCGTTTCCAGGGTCCAGTCGGGGTGGTCGCTCTCGAGTCGCTGCACCCGGTACTCGCTCTCGAAAATGGCAAGCAACGTGCCGTCCTTGCGGACCAGCACTCGACAACCGCCGACCCCTTTGAGCTTCGGCGCCGTCTCCGCGTCGGTCCGGCGGGCCAATTTGTGGGCCGTACGCAACAACTCGATGCGGGCGCCGAACTCGTGCTCGAGGCGGTGGGCGAACACTTCGAACTGCATCTGTCCGACGGCGGCAAGGATCGGGGTCGGGTCGCCATCGGGGTCCCGCAAGACCTGGATGACACCCTCTTGCTCCAACTGGTCGAGACCGCGGCGGAACTGCTTGTAGCGCGATGTGTCGATGGCTCGGGCGGCGGCGAACAGTTCGGGGGCAAAGGTGGGGATGGCGGGATAGCGGACAGGTTCGCCGTCGTAGAGCGTGTCGCCGATGGCCAGGTCGCTGGCGTTGACCAGGCCGATCACGTCGCCGGGGAACGCCTCGTCGATGGTGTCGCGATCGGCCCCGAAGACGGATGCGGCGTACTTGGTGGTGAACGGCCGCCCCGACGGCTCGTGGGTGACGGTCATCCCTCGCTCGAAGCGGCCCGAGCACACCCGGACGAACGCGATGTGGTCGCGGTGGGCGGGGTTCATGTTGGCCTGGATCTTGAAGACGAAACCCGAGAACCCCGAGTCGAGCGGCCGATCGACGCCGCTCGCATCGGCCCGTGGCGACGGGGGAGGGGTGTGGTCGACGATGGCATCGAGCAGGTGGCGCACGCCGAAGTTGGTGAGCGCCGATCCGAAGAACACTGGGCTCGACGTCCCGGCCAGGAAGCTTTCGGTGTCGAGGTCGGCTCCGATTTCGGCCAACAGGTCGCTGCCCTCGACGGCCTGCTCCCAAGCGGCTCCTTCTTCGCCGGCGGCCCGTTCTGCGCCGACGATCTCCTCAGGAGCCGCCGTGGCGCCGCGCGCCGTTCGCGTGAAGCGGATGAAAGCCCCGCTGCGTCGATCGATGACGCCCCGGAAGTCGCCCGGGATGCCGACGGGCCAGGTGACCGGCGTCGGCCGCAGCTGGATCTGGTCCTCGATCTCGTCGAGGAGTTCGAGCGGGTCGCGACCGGGCCGGTCGTACTTGTTGATGAACGTGAGGATCGGGAGGTTCCGGGCCCGGCACACCTCGAACAACTTCAACGTCTGGGCTTCGATGCCTTTGGCGACGTCGAGGACCATCACGGCTGCATCGGCGGCGGCCAGCACCCGATAGGTGTCCTCGGAAAAGTCGCGGTGGCCAGGAGTGTCGAGGAGGTTGACGACGTGGTCTCGGTAGTCGAATTGCAGCACCGTCGACGTGATCGAGATGCCTCGCTGCTGTTCCATGGCCATCCAGTCGGACGTTGCCGACCGCCGACCTGACCTTGCCTTGACAGCCCCGGCCTCCGCCACCGCGCCCGCGTACAAGAGGAACTTCTCGGTGAGCGTTGTCTTCCCTGCGTCGGGATGACTGATGATGGCGAAGGTCCGGCGACGTTGGGCTTGCTCCTCCACCGGTGCGGTACCTCCGGGCCGACACCTTACGGCGTGCGGACGGCGGCCCCGTCAGGCCGGGCTGGATGACCAGCGACCGGGGACTCCGCAGGAGCAGCATCTGGGGATAGTCGAGTTCGTCGTCGGGGGTCACGATCTCGAAGCAGGGGACGGTCTCGAACAACATCTCGAAGGCGATGCGGGTCTCGCGTCGCGCCAGGGGGGCACCGAGGCAGTAGTGGATGCCGTGGCCGAACGACACGTGGAGGTTGTCCTCGCGTCCGACGTCGTAGGCGTCGGCGTCGGCGAAGGCGTCGGGGTCGCGGTTGCCGGCGGCCAGCATGGTGAGCACGCTGGCTCCGGCCGGGATGACTTCATCCGCCACCTCGGTGTCCTGCTTGACGCCTCGGAACAGCATCTGCACCGGGCTGTCGTAGCGGAGCGTCTCCTCGACCGCCTTCGGGAGCAGTTCCTGGTCGGCCACCAACCGATCGAGCTGATCGGGGTTGCGGCCGAGGGCGAGGGTCATGTTGGTGATGAGACGCATCGTCGTTTCGTTGCCGGCGATGAGCAGCAACACGCACGAGGCCACGACTTCAGCGTCGGTCATGATCTGTTCGCGGTTCGCTTCGACCATGCGACCGATGAGATCGTCGGTCGGGTTGGTCTTGCGCTGCTCGATCTGGTCGCGGAGGTAGAAGTTGAGCTCCGTGCTGAAGCCGCGCGTCGCTTCGGGATCGGATCGGCCCCGCACGTCGGTACCGGTCACCGCCTCGGTCCAGACGCGGAACTTGGCCCCGTCTTCTCGCGGGATGCCGAGCAATTCGGCGATCACAATGGTCGGGAGGGGTGCGGCGAAGTCGGCGACGATGTCGAAGGGTTCCCCCGCCCGGAGCGGGGAGAGCAACTCGGCGCAGATCTCGCGAACTCGCGGTTCGAGCGCGGCGATCGAACTCGGCGTGAAGGCCCGGTTGACGACCCGGCGGAGGCGCTCGTGGTCGGGCGGGTCGGTGGTGAGCATCGTCTGGGCGCTCATGAACTCCGACCCGGCCATGCCGGCGGCGTCGTCGGACCCTTCGGCCCGGGCCGGAGCCATCACGCCCGCACCCGCCGCGCCCATGCTGAACCCGGCGTGGTCGCCGTGGACCTGCCGCACGTCGTCGTAGCGGTGGACGATGTACGACCCGAAGCTTGTCTTCAGCAGACGGCCGGCCTCCCGCATCCGCTCATAGGTCGGGTACGGGTCGCGGGTCAGGCGATGCCCGAAGGGCACGAAGTCGAAATCCACCACGGTCATGGCGGGAGCTTTCCGCGTCCTCCTGCCGGATGCAACAGATCCACGAATTTGTAACGGGACTCTGTGCCCCGCCGGGCGTTCTGGTGACGGGCAGGATGGGCGCTTCGACGTCGCCAGGAGTGACCGTGACCATTGCCGATCCCGCCGTCCCGATCCATCATCCCGCCCTCGAAGCGCACCGGGCCCACCGTGCCGCCGATGTGCAATTGAGGGTGGCCGATGCCATCACCGCATTCGCCGGCTCGATGCGATTCGTCTACCTGCACGCAGTGGCCTTTGCCCTGTGGATGGTGTTCGTCGAGGCCAACCCCTGGCCCAAGTTGACCCTCGTCGTGTCGCTCGAAGCCATCTTCTTGTCGACCTTCGTGATGATCGGCCAGAACCGGCAGGCCTCGTTTCAACAGGCCAAGGCGGACCACGACTTCGTCGAGCAGGAGCAGGAACTCAAGACCAACACCGACCTGACCCGCCAGGTCCACGCCCTCGCCGTCGAGATCCATCGCCGTCTCGGACCGGAGGCGCCGCCGTCGACGTAGGGTTCGAGGATCGTCGAGGGAGGCAGGCCATGAGCGTCGACGTCGTAACTGAGATCGTGATCAACCGGCCCGTCGCCGATGTCGCCGGGTACGCCGCCGACCCGAGCAACGCGCCGAGTTGGTACGACAACATCGACTCGGTCGAGTGGAAGTCGACGCCCCCGGTGCGGGTCGGATCGTCGGTGGCGTTCGTGGCCCGCTTCCTCGGTCGTCGCCTCGAGTACACCTATGAGATCGTCGAGTTCGAACCCGCATCCCGCTTGGTGATGCGAACCGAGGAGGGGCCGTTTCCGATGGAGACGACCTACACGTGGGAGCCGGTGGGCGAGGGTGCCACCCGGCTGACGCTGCGCAATCGGGGTGAGCCGTCGGGTTTTTCGAAGGTAGCGGCCCCGATGATGGGCACCGCCATGCGGCGAGCCAACCGCAAGGACCTGGTCAAGCTCAAGGCGCTCCTGGAGGGCACCGCGTAGGCGGTTACCCCGTGGTCGCCGGTGGTTGGCAAAGCGGAACGTCGACGACGAAGGTTGAGCCTCGACCTACGGCGCTGTCGACGGTGAGCGTGCCGCCGTGAGCTTCGACGAATCCGAGTGCCAGCGACAGGCCGATACCGAAGCCGCCGTGCCGGCGAGTGGAGCCGGCGTCCACCTGGTGGAACCGCGGAAACACTTCGGACTGGTCCTGCTCGGCGATGCCAATCCCTTCGTCCCGCACGGCGATGACGACGCGGTCGCCGCACAGGGTCAGGCTGGCGACGATCGGCGACTCCTCATCTGAGAATTTCGCAGCGTTCGACAACAGGTTGGCCACGGCCCGCTCCATCTTCATCGGGTCAGCGCTGCCGACGACCGGATCGGGGGGTACCTCGACGCTGATCACCCGGCCCGTCTGGCCCTCTATGTTGGCCGCCCAGCGGATGAGAGAATCGCCCCAGTCGATGCTCGCTGGCCTGACCTGGAGATGACCAGCCGAGGCGACGGCCTCGTCGAGGAGACCTCCGATCAGCTCGTTGAGGTCCTGCGATCGCCGTTCGAGCGTTTCGTACAGCTCTGGCAGGCGTTCGAGCGGCACGGGGCGGTCGACTTTGACGAGCAACGAAGAGATCAACTTGATGGCGGCGGCCGGGGTGCGTAGTTCGTGGGACACGTTGGCGAGGAATTCATCCTTCTGCCGGTTCAGGCCACGGAGCTGTTCGGCCGCTTCGCGCTCGGCCCGCTGCGCGGCGGCGCTCCCCAGGGCGAGTGCGATCTGTCCCGCGACGCGATCGATTCGGCCGCGGGCGGTCTCGCCCGCGTCCCGGATCTGACTATCGGCGAGGAGGAGGACACCGATTGACTCGCCGTGGTGGATGAGGGGGACGAAGGCCACGGAGCGCATGCCGAGCGAGACGAGGACGTGATCATCGGGCCGAACCTCCGTGATGTCGGGAACGAACTCCGCGTTCTGTGTGCGAAAGACCCGGGCGACCGATCCACCCCCCTCGTCGTTCGGGACGCCCGACGACCCGCCGAACAGGTCGAGCACGCCGATCGGTCGGACGGCGACGGCAGCGAGGAGGCCCCCGCTGGGCACGAGCACGGCGCCGGCGTCCCAGCCGATGGCGTCGAGCGTGGCCTCGAGTCCGATGGTGGCGAGGTCGGCGTCGGCGGGCGCGCCGGTGGCAGCCTCGAGCACGGTGTGGAGGGCCCGATTCGAGCGCAGCGCCCGGCGTAGGGTCTCGCTCACGACAGCTCCGAAGTGGGCGACGAAAACGAACATCGCGATGCGGGTGAGCGTCTCGATGGCATGCCGGTGGAAGGCAGGCGCCACGATCACGGCGTCGATGACGGGTGCGAGCACCGCCATCGCGTACCGCCATTTCCCGACGAAGAACGTGGCCGTGAAGAGCACAGGAACCAAATAGACCGCCCGGTAAGGCGTGCCGGGGTCATCGGTCATCAAGACGACGAGGGCGATGACCACGCAGTAACTCGAGAGGAGGATGAACAACAGGAAGTGGTTGAGCGCACGGACGACGTTGCCGGCGCGCAGCACCACCGAACTGAGGGCTGCGACGGCGGCGAGACCGAAGACGACGAGTCGGTGGCCCGGATCGGCCACCGCGAACGGTGCGGTGACAGCGACCGCGATCGCCCCGAGCAAGGCGAACTCCGGGATGGTGTCGCGCATGCGCGCGCGTCGATCTGGTCGTCCTCGAACAGTGGGGCAGCCGAGGTGTCCACCCTTGTTCTATCGGCAGCAGCCGCCATAACCCCCACCTGTCTTCGCGTCGTCGCTCGCGACCGGTTCGAGAGTGCGGTCTACGCCCCGAAGGACGCACTGCGCGAGGGGCGGCGGCCGATAGCGATGCGCGACCATACGCTCATCGTCGCGCCAAGAGTCGATCGGGCGGCTCTCGCCGCGAAACGCTCGGCAGATTCTGAGGCCCGAGGGGCGTTCGCGTGCTGCTCAGCGGGCAACGAGCGCGGCGAGCGCAGCGGCGTCGTGACGTTCGACGTCGCGGCACGCCTCCACGAGCGCCTCGGCGCGCGGGGCACCGAGGTGAGGCGCAACCAGATCGAATGCCTTGGCTTCGACGTCGGCGGCAGCCATCGGATGCGAGGGAAAGCCGAGCACACGGGGCACGAAGCGTCGGTGGACGGTGCCGTCGGTGAGCCACGTGGTGACCCGCGCTGACTCGGTGCGCTCGGCCCCTGGACCCGACTCCTGGACGGGATCGTGGCGGATCTCGACCCGGGCCATGACGTCGCGTACGAGCTCGTCGCCGTGGCGGCGTTCGAGCGATTGGGCCGCCACGAAGTCGAGGTGACCGTCGAGGAGGATGATTGCCGCAAGGTAGGGGAGGTTGAGGGCGGGCATCGCTGCGTCGCGGAACGCCTCCCAGCGCCCCGGGATCTCGATGACGACTCGCTCGACTTGTCCGGCGCCGATCCCGGCACTCACCAACTCGAGCAGGGCCTCGACGGCCGGCTGCGTCGGGCCGCCGACCGGATACCGCTTGAACGCAGCGACGGAGAGCGCCCGTGGCTCTTCCAGTCCGTCGACGAGCCCGTCAAGGTCGGCGTCGCCCCGCTCGTCGTCGAACGGCGCTGAGGTGAAGAAGGTGCCCGGCCGGTCGACGACATCTGCGACGCCTCGATACCCGGCTTCGACCAAGAGGACGGCGTCGACACCGTTGCGAGCGCCGAGCCCGGCGAACACGAACGACTTCTCGATGTGGCCGACGTCGAGCAGCCACTGCCACGACCCGGCGGCCTGCTGGGCGGTGAGGCTCAACACATCGGCGACCGACGTGGCCGAGAGCCCGAACAGGGCGCTGGCCGTGGCGGCGGCGCCGAAGCAGGGACCGACACCATGGTTGGCCAATCCGGCTCGTCGCAGGTTGGCGGTGCCAAGCGCTCGGGGCACCCGCACGGCGAGCTCGTAGCCGGCGACGATCGCCCGTAGTAGCGAGGTGCCGCTGGCGCCGGTGACCTCCCCCACACCAATGGCGGTGGCGACGACCGCTGGTCCCGGCTGGACGAACACCGAAGGCACGAAGTCGTTGATCTCGGCCCCGTGGCCGGCCATGGCCCCGGCGAACACGGCATCGGTGAGCGACGCCCGTTCCCCTGTCCCGAGGATGGTCGCCCCGGTGCCCTGTTCGAACGAAGACCCTGATCGGGCGTTGACGTAACGGCGGGCGACCACGGCAGGTTCGAGATCGCGACAGGCCACGATGGCGGCGAGGGTGTCGAGGAGGTGCAGCGATGCTCGCACCCTGATGGCCTCGGCGAGAGGCACCGACGTGGCCTCGGCGATGTACCTGCTGATCCGCTCCGTCCGGTTCTCCACATCTGCTCCCTGGTCGGGCCGCGCTTTGCGTCAAGCGGCCCAGTTGTGCACACTATTCCATAAGAGGAACGCCGTTCCGTATGACGGAACAAAGTTAGGTAGGGGGCAGCGCGCATGGAACCGATGGCGAGGTCGGAGGTCGTCCAGACGGAGACCGGCCGGGTTCAGGGCTCGATCGATGACGGGATCCGGGTCTTCAAGGGTTTGCGCTATGGGGCCCCAACCTCCGGTGCGAACCGGTTTCGGGCTCCCCAGCCGGTCGAGCCGTGGGGCGCCACCTTCGACGCGACAGTTTTTGCCGATACCGCGCCGCAGACGTTCAGCCGCCTCGCCCTCGGCGGCACCAAGGGCGACCGGCCGCCGATCGGCGAGGACTGCCTGGGCCTGAACGTGTGGACGCCGGGCTGCGACGGCGCCAAGAGGCCGGTCATGGTGTGGCTGCACGGCGGCGGCTTCGAGGCCGGTACCGGTTCGATGCGCCTGTACGACGGCGCGAACGTCGCCCGTCGTGGCGACGTCGTGGTCGTCACCATCAACCACCGCCTCAACGTGTTCGGCCACTTGCACCTCGCCGACCTGCTCGGCGACGACTTCGCCGGTTCGGCAAACGCTGGATTCCTCGACGTGGTGGCCGCCCTCGAGTGGGTGCGGACCAACATCGCGAACTTTGGCGGCGACCCGGGCAACGTCACCATCTACGGACAGTCCGGCGGCGGCCGCAAGGTGAGCATCGCTGCCGCCGCCCGCCCCGCCGCCGGTCTGTTCCACCGGGGCATCGTCCAGAGCGGCTCGCATCTCCGCCTGCTCACGCGTGAGCGAGCACAAGGCCTCACCGACAGCCTGCTCGACCTCTTCGGCATAGCCAAGCGCGATGCCCGTCGGCTGCAAGACGTGGCAATGGACGACCTGATCTCCGCCAACGGCAAGGTGCGCGGCCGGTTCTCGCCGACCATCGACGAGGTGGTGCTCGATGCTCACCCTTGGGACCCCGAGGCCCCGGCGCTCGCCGCGTCCATCCCGATGCTGATCGGCACCTGTCGCACCGAGCTGTCCAACCAACTCGGATCGGCCGACCCCACGACGTTTTCCATGACCGAGGGCGACCTGCCGAGCCGACTCGAGCGCTACGTGCCGGTGGATGACGTGGCCGAGCTCGTCTCTCTCGTTCGCCGGTCGTCACCCGACGCCACGGCATCGGAGGTGTTCTTCACCGTCACGACCGCACGTGGGTATTGGCTCGACAGCGTGCTGCAGACCGAGCGCAAGGCTGTGCTGACCGAGCGCATGGCTGGCCAGGGCGCCGCTCCCGTCTACTCCTACCGCCTGATGTGGCGGACGCCGGTCGAGGGGGGCCGGCGCATCACCCCCCACTCGCTCGACCTGCCTTTCGTCTTCGACAACGTCGACGTCGCCGCCGACATGGTGGGGGAGCCGACCGCCGAGACGGCGGCACTGTCCGACGCCATGTGCGAGTCGTGGATCGCGTTCGCCCGCACCGGTGACCCGAACAACGACACGCTCGCCACGGCGTGGGCGCCGTACGACCTCGACAGGCGCAACGTGATGCTGTTCGACGCCGAGTCCGGCGCCGTCGACGACCCGCACGCCGACGAGCGCATCGCCATGAGCCGCTACGACACCCAACAGGCGCGCGGTCGCGTCCTGCACCGCTGATCGGAAGGAACAGAGATGGAACTCATCACCGAGGAGATCGTTGACGGCGTCGTGCGCCGTCGCTTCGACCTGACGCTCGACGGCCAGGTCGTCCCTGGCCTCCACTGGTTGCCCGAGGGCGAGGCACCCACCGCCACGGTGCTGATGGGCCACGGCGGGTTCCAGAGCAAGGAAGCGCCGAACATCGTGGCGATGGCAGAGCAGTTCTCTCGGGAGCGGGGTTTCGCCACCATCGCCCTCGATGCGCCCGGCCACGGCGACCGCCGCACCGAGGACCAAATCCGCCAACAGGACGAGACCCTGCGCCGCCTGCGGCGTGAAGGTGCCGGTGGCGGCCAGACCGCGCCCAGCACGCTCTGCGCCCACGGCCACAACCACAGCCACGGCCGAGACCCCTGAGCCACGCATGGTGCGGGAGTGGAAGGCGTTGCTCGACACCCTGCTCGACGGGCCAGAAGACCCCGGCCCCCTCGGCTACTGGGGCGTGTCGATGGGGGCCCGCAACGGCATCCCTCTCGTCGCCACCGAGCCCCGGATCTCCGCAGCCGTGTTCGGCCTGTTCGGGCTGCTGCCGGACGAGACCTTCCGAGCGCACGTCGCCTCGATTTCGGTGCCGCTGCTCTTCCTCTTCCAGCACGACGACGAGCTCATGACGCCCGAGGCCGGACTCGCCCTCTGGGACGCCTTCGGGTCGAAGGAGAAGACCATGCACATCAACCCCGGCCCCCACGTGGGCATCCCGACGTTCGAGCGCGACGCCTCGCTCACGTTCTTCGCCCGACACCTCCTTCCGCAGGGCGCGTGACGACCGTGAAGATCTTGGACGACAAGGTGCAGGACGGGGTGAGGGCGCGGCGATTCGAGCTCGCCACCGAGCGGGAGAACGTTCCTGGCATGGTCTGGACGCCGGAGGGCGCGCAGGGCCCCCGTCCCAAGGTGCTGTTCGGCCATGGAGGCAGCCAGCACAAGAAGGCGCAGAACATCGTGGCGATGGCGCGCACACTCGTCACCGACCACGGCTTCGCCGCCGTGGCGATCGACGCCGTCGGACACGGCGATCGGGTGAGCGAGGAAGCGCGAGAAAAGGGCCGCCAGGCAGCTGCGGAGCCGCGAGCGAGCCCGCCAGCGGGCCGCGGAGAGCGGCGAGCCGATCCAACGCCAGCGCACGGCCACCGGCTCCTACACGCGGGTCTTCCTCGACACGGTGAAGGACTGGGTGGAGGTGCTCGACGCCGTCGAGAGCCTCGCCGAGGTCGGTGCGGGTCCGACAGGGTGGTGGGGCGTCTCCATGGGCACCGGCGTCGGTCTGCCGTTGGTTGCCCAGAATCCCCGGTTCGGCTGCGCGGTCTTCGGCCTGGCGAGCGCATCGCCCGACAACACCCGGTCGCCCGAACTCGCCGCCAGCATCACCATCCCCGTGCTCTTCCTCGCCCAGGCCAACGACGGAGGGCACCCCGTGCCCGACGCGCTGCGGCTCTGGAAGAGCCTTGCGTCGACCGAGAAGACGATGCACCTCAACCCCGGCCCCCACGTCGGCATCCCGGCCTTCGAGCGTCAGGCGTCGGTGGCCTTCTTCGCTCGCCATCTGGGTTCCGTCTCCCGGTAGACGTGGACAGCGCCCTCGGCAAAGGGTTGCGAGTCCTCGAGGCGCTCGCCGCCGCCGGCGGACCGGTGCGCCTGTCGCAGCTCGCGATCGACACCGGTCTGCAGAAGACGTCAACCCACCGGATCCTCCAGGCGCTCGTGGCTGACGGCTTCGCCGTTCAGGAACCCGGCGACGACCGGTATGTGGCGACACTGAAGCTCTGGGAGATGGGCACTGCAGTCGTCCACTCCCTCCCCATCAAACAGGCGGCGACGCCCGTCCTGCAGGAGCTGCACCGGCGCACCGGCGAGACCGTGAGCCTCACCGTTCTTGAGGGCGACGACGTGCTGTACCTCGACAAGCTCCTCGCTGACCGGCCGATCGGCTTCACCACGCGGGTCGGGAGCCGGGTGCCCGCGCCGCTCACCGTGGCCGGGCGAGCCATGCTCGCCTACGAGGAGAACCCGCGCGCCGTCGTCGAACGGGTCGCGTCGCAACGCGTGGGCGAGCGCATCGACGTGCGAAAGGTGCTCGCCGAGATCCGACGAGGGCGCGACGACGGTTACATCGTCGGCCGTGGGCGGGCCGAGCGCGGGATCACGGGGATTGGTGCGGCTGTTCCTGGTTCCCGAGGCCGGGCGGCTGCGGGCCTGACGGTATCGGCACCGACGGAGCGCACGGACGCGTCGCTGCCAGGATGAGCTCGTCGAAGCGGTCCTCGTCGCAGTCGCAGCGCTCGGCGAGGCCATCGGCCACGGCTGACCGCCCCGCCGGCCACGCGTTGGACGGTGCCTCAGAAGCTCGGCTCAGCGGGGCGACGCGAGTTGCGGAAATACGGCGACAGTTCGTCGGTACCCCGTCAGGATGTCGACATGGAGACCGTGCTCGTGACTGGCGCCGCCGGGAAGGTCGGGCGGGCAGCCGTGGCCCGGCTCGCTGCTGAGGGGTACGACGTACGAATGCACGACCTCGAACTTGGTGGCGACCTGCGCCACGAGGACAGCGTGGCGGAGGCGATGGTCGGGTGCTCGGCTGTTGTGCACGCAGGAGCCCTCGCTCATGACTGGGCGGGTTCACCCTCAGACATCATGGCCACGAACGTCCTCGGCACGTGGCACGTGTTGCTCGCCGCCGAACGGGAGAGCGTTCGGCGAGTGGTCTACTTCTCATCTGCCCAGGTATTCGGCTTTGCGGACGGCGAAAACGATCCTGCGTACTTGCCCGTCGACGATGACCACCCACTTCGCGCCGCTTGACCATACGGGCTCTCCAAGCGTCTGGCAGAGCAGATGTGCGAGGCGTGGACGGAGCGCACGGGCATCAGCACGGTCGTGCTTCGGCCGGTGATGATCTTGGGGGACGACGACCCGAGGCTGGCGAAGGGACCCGACGACCATCTCGGCGCCTATGTCCACATCGACGACGTCTCGGCTGCGATCTCGCGAGCCTTGACGGCTGATCTCCAACCTCATGTCCGACTTTCGCTGTGCGGTCCAGGCGAGTTCGATACGTCACGAGCCGAAGCCGTACTGGGTTGGCGAGCCACACGCAGGTGGCCGTGACTCGCAGCGCGTCGTAGGCCTGTCGACGGCCCATATATGCGGCGCGTCCTGCCTGCTCGTCACGTTGGCAGCTGTCACGTCTTGCGAAATCGCCAAATGATGGCTGCCGCCACACTGCGGTAGCACGCGTCCGCGGCTGCACCGCAGACAGCCTGGGTGAGTTCGCCGCCGGCGCCGCCGTCGTCGACGGGCCATCCCGGTTCGTGGCACTCGACCACGGTGAGTCCTGCCGCGGTGGCGGCGCCGATGTAGTCGGAGGCCCGAAGGACTGCGGCTGGCATCAAGAGGTGACCGTCGGGTGTGTCGACGCCGGCGATACCGCCGAGGAACAGCGTGGTGGAGTGGATGTCGGAGGTGACGAGCTCACCACCAGCGCGCAGCACTCTCGCTGCCTCCGAGAGCACACCAGGAAGGTCGGGCTGATGGGTCAGTGCCAACGCACACGTCACCAAATCGAACGAGCCCTCAGCGAACGGGAGCATCGAGATGTCACCAAGCGCCAGGGCGCCGGCGCCCCGATCCAGCATCTCCGCGCAACTGTCCACCGCGACCACGGCGTGTCCACGGTCGGCGAGTAGCCGAGAAACGCGCCCGGTCCCGCACGCCAGGTCCAACGCCTGACCCGGCGCGATGCCGTCGAGGAGGCGGGCGAGCACCGGCTCCTCGACCTCGATCAGCGGGTTTTCTGGGTCGTCGTAGGTGGCGGCCCAGTGCGCATAGCCCGTGCGGGTGTCGATCTCTCCGGTCGGTCGTTCCCACGCCAACCACCCACCTCACCGAGAACCGCCGCCAACACGACCCGGCCGAACGCAAGGCGCTCGCCCGCTACCGGGTCGGCGACCTCGACGCCAGCCACCAGATCCGCACCAGCCACGGCTGGGAACACCAAGGCGCCACTCCCGTCGACACCCGCCAAGGCCTCGCCCGCGCCGCGACCGTCGACGCCGATCGCCACGGCGCCGAGCACGTCGCCGTCCTCGCCGTCAGCCACGCCGACTGCGAAGACCTCGCCGATCGCATCCGCGCCCTGCGCGCCGCCCGCGGCGAACTGCGCGGCCCCACCCTCACCGGACCGGCCTGGGGACCCGACCCCCGCACCTACGCGGCAGGCGACCGGGTCCTCATCCACGCCAACCCCCACCATGGCGGCGAGCGGCCGGTCCACAACGGCTCCACCGGCACCGTCCTTGGCGTGGAACGCGACGCCATGACCGTGCTTGTCGACGGCAACGACCGCACCGTCGCCCTCGACGCCGGCTTCGTGGCAGGGCGTCGCCACGACGGCGCCCCCAACATCTCCCACGCCTGGGCGCGGACCGTTGACGGCGCCCAAGGCGGCACGTGGCGACAAGTCCACCTGAATCGCCCTGGGTTTTTCGGAGGCTGCGATTAGGCAACGTCGCCGAGATCGGCGACGAGGTTGTGACGGTAGCGGTCCTCGAACTCGATCGGCGCGAGCCGGTCGATGGAGTGGTGGATCCTCGAGGTGTTGAACCAGTGGACCCACTCGGCGGTCTCTCGTTCGACGTCGCCCCGGCCGGTCCATGATCGGCGCGGGTCGAAGTCGATGACCTCGGTCTTGTAGAGGCCGATGGTGGACTCCATGAGGGCGTTGTCGAGAGCGTCGCCGACCGAGCCGATGGATCCGGCGATGCCGGCATCGATGAGCGCTTCCGTGAACGCGATGGACGTGTATTGGCTGCCGGCATCGGAGTGGAACACCATCCCCGTCGACGTGAAAGCGACGTCGCCGCGCCGGCGGGTGAACAACGCCTGTTCCAGCGCGGAGAGCACCAGGGGCGTCGTCTTGGATGACGAGACCCGCCAGCCGAGGATGCGGCGGCTGAACACGTCGGTGACGAAGCTCACGTACACGAACCCGGCGAGGGTCCACACGTAGGTGAAGTCCGCCACCCACCACTGGTCCGGCCGCTCCGGGGTCGCCCACGCCCGGTTGATGAGGTCGGGATGGCGGGGCGCCGACGCGTCCCGCCAGGTGGTGCGCGTCTTGTGCTTGCCGCGGCGGACGCCTTCGATCCCGACGATGCCCATGAGCCGGGCGACCTGGTCGCGGCCGATGTCGTGGCCGGCCCGGCGCATGGCGACCCAGAGCTTCTCGGCGCCATAGACGCTCCGGTTGGCGCGCCAGACGTCGAGGGCGGCGTTGGCCAGGTGGGCGTCGTCCCAGGCGGCCTGGGTGACCCGCTCGGCGACGTGGGCGTAGTAGGTGCTCGGGGCGATCGGCATCCCGTGCTCGGTGAGCACTCGGCAGATCGGCTCGACCCCGAAGCGGTCGCGGTGAGCGTCGATGTAGTCGACGATCAGCGAAGTTTGCGGTCGAGCTCCGCCGCCGCGAAAAACGCGGACGCCGTCTTCAAGATCTCGTTCGCTCGGCGCAGCTCGCCGTTCTCCTTCTCGAGCTCCCGCAGGCGGGCCTCGATGTTCGAGGGCACGCCGGGCCGTTCGCCGGCGTCGATCTCGAGCCGCTCGACCCAGCCGCGCAGCGTCTCGGGCTTGATGTCCAACAACTCGCCGACCCGGCGCCGGGCTGCGAGCAGCGGCTCCTCCGGCTGATCACGCCGCCGATCGCGATACATGCGGATCGCCCGGTCCCGGGTCTCCTGGTCGTACTTCCTGGGTGCAGGCACAGCTCAGTCTCCTTGTGAGATCAGAGCCTCCGGTGGACCCATGGCGATTCAGAGTTGAACGTCGGTCTCGTCCTCGCTCGCAAGCCGGGAAGCGTTCACCCCGGTGCTGCCACAATGACGGCGACTGCGCCTGACTGGCGGGGACGACACGTCGAGATGCGAGTTGCCCGAGAGGCCGTCGCGAGCGGCGATCGACTCTTGCTCGCCGATGACTGGATTGAAACTGGCAGCCAGGCGCGGACCGTGGCGAGCCTCGTCGAGTCTCTCGGTGGAGCCCTCATGGGGGTGACCGTCGTCGTCGACGACACCACCGAAGTGGTTCGAGATGAGTTGAAGGTCTTCGGGCTCGTCAGCTCAGGGGAGCTCCCGCCCTACGAGTGAGGCTGCAACCGCGGAACCCTGCCCGCGAAGCCCGGGTGTCGGTCACCCGACGGTCGGAGCTGCAACGGTGAAGTCACCTTCTAAGACGATCGCAGTCAGGCCGGTCTCAGTACCTGCAGCGTGTTGCTCACCCATCGACCAGCGCGCAGCCTCGTGGGTCTTGATCGGCCGACGCACCACATCGTCGCCGGATACCCACCCTTCGCCGCTGACAACGCAGAACAACTGAACGGACACTGCCTCGTGCTCTCCGACCATCCCGCCAGGTCGAAGATGCATGCAGACGGTTCGAGCGGCGTCAGTTGGGTCCATCACGGGCGAGAAATGAAGTCGCTACCGAACTGGGCGACTTGGTGGCCAGCCTCGGCACCAACGAGTCAGAGCTCCACCCTCGAAGCCTCCACTGCCTCAGAGGGCCGGACTGGTCGCTTCTAACGGACCCTTGACCTGAGCACTGGTGACCCGGACCGCGGCATCATCCGAGGATGCCGTCGCCGACTTACCCGGATGCCATGCCCGAGGCGGGTCGGTACCGCTTTTGTCCCATGTGCCAAGACGAACTGACGTCGCGCCCAGATCCTGACGGCATCGCTCGGGTGGTGTGTGGCCGGTGCGGCTGGACCTATTTCCCGTCGAACGTTCTGGGCGTGAACGTCGTCCTCGTCACCGCTGCTGGCGAGCTTGTTGTCCTCCTGCCGCCCGGGGAGCCTCCGGATGCACCGGCTGCGTTGCCCGGTGGAGTAGTCGAGTACGGGGAACCACCGGAGGCAGCCGCTGTCCGAGAGGCGTACGAGGAGACCGGATTACGGGCTGAAGTGGTCCGCGAGCTCGGACGGTGGTTCGATCCCACGTTTTCGTACGGACCGATGTTGTCCATCATGTTCGAGGCGCGCGTCCTCGGCGGGCAGGCACGTAGCAGCCACGAGGGTGAGGTGCTCGTGGTGCACCCCAGCACATGCCCAGGATTTCGCCGTCTCGGACCGGAAGCCAACGTGCCTATGCGGCATGGTCATCGCACCAACGCTCGGAGCGTTAGCCAGCTCGGTCCTGGCTACAGGGTACTGCCCCACATGCCCGGGTAGGTGGGACACCCTGCGGTGTCGAAGGTCGCCCCAAACGACGGCGTGGCGCGCCCCATAAACACTTGCGAGCCCCCCTCAGACGACAACGGACTTGCCCTCGACGCGGTCGGCGAGGCGCGGACCGACCGCTGTCGACACTCGATGGTCTGTGGCTGCCAATATCTGGGCCGTCGACGTCCCGACTTCCCCGCCGGAGGCGCCCGGCGGCCCCTTGACTACACCGGGCGAGACGCCGGGGCAGGGTCGCGGCTTGTCGAGGCAACGGACGACGTCGTCGACGACTTGGCCGACCGTGCGGCCGCCCACCGAGCCGATGGCGGTCACAACGAACCTCACCGCGAGCGCCCCCGCAGGTGCCCCTGAGGGGCACCTGCATGGGTGTGTCCGGGGGATAGGGGTGATCGGGCGGCGATCGGGGTGGTCGTCGAGGTGGTGCGCTCCGATGGCTTGGCTTGCCGTTCGAGGGTGGCCTCGAGGGTGTCGGGATCGGTCGGATCGGTGTCGGTGAAGGGCTTGGCGTTCACCGCGACAGTCCCGACGTGGTGCCGTTGGTCGCGACCGACGGGTGACGAACATCGCCGGTTCGGCCGCCGCGAGCTCTTCGGCGCGAACACCGGCGGCCGGGAAGCGCTGGTCAGCACGGGCATGCGCCGCAGCCAACAGCACGTTCGTAGGGCCCGACGATCGGGAGCCAGCACCGCTCGAGGTAGGCGTCGTCGAGTGAGCACCCGGCTGGGCGGACGGTCCGGATGGGCGACAGGCAAGATGATCAGGGTTGGGGGTCGTTGCATGCGGCGCTAGGCCCAACCGGGAATGCGTACCGCACACACCAACCCGAGTGATGACGCCGGGACCTGCCGCAGGTCCGGCACAGGTCGTTCCTGGGTTCGCAGCTCGGCGTTCCCGGATCGGTTCCCGGAGTGGCTCCACGTAGGCGTCGATCCGTTCCCGGGTCGGCTCCCGGGAGCAGTTGGCGCCCTCGGTCATCCCTCAGGCCTCATCCCGGTCATCGTGGCCGTTCCCGGGTCGGGTCCCGGGTCGCGTCGTCGTTCCCGTCTCGGTTCTCGGGACGGTGTCCGGTGGCCGCCGCCGTTGCCGTTTTAGTCCCGGACCGGTTCCCGGTCGGCGTTGTCGTTCTCACTTCGGTTCCCGGGTCGGTTCCCGGCCGGGCAGACGGGGCCGAGCGCGGCGTGCCCTGACCTGGGAGTACGGCGATCCGGGAACGGATCCGGGATTCCCGGATGGCACGCTTCCCCCCGCCCGCCTTCGCTGCCCTAGGACGCGGCATCCAGCTCCTCCCGGGAGCCCAGGCGCCGACCGTTAGAGCCGGTCGAGTAGTCCCGACTCGCCGCGCTCTTCGAGTAGCCGTAGCCAACCCAGGGGAAGATCGGGGGTGAGACCAAATCGCATCTGGTCGGAGTGTTGGCACCTCGCGCCGTACGCACACAGGTAAAGGTTCGCAGCGTCGAGGACCTCCCGCTCGTGACGGTCGAAGGCGCTTCCGCGGGCCGATTCGTAGTCCTTGACGAATGCCGCCATGTCCTCGACGCCGGGCAGCGATGCGGGGCCGATCCGCCAGTCGGTCGAGAAGCCCCCCGCGGCCTGGCCCACGATCACTGCCTCCGGTGCTCGTGAGAGGGAGTCGAAGTCGTAGATGGCCGTCACCTCACTACCGTCGAAACCGAGGTTCTCCACTCGCCAGTCGAGGTGCCCGGTCAGTTCGGCCCCCGGGGAGCGGAGCCGGCGACGGGCCGAGGCGCCGAGTTCGTCGATCCATTCGGCGCCAGCGGCGGTTCCTGCGAAGTCAAAACGAATGTCATGCGGTTCTCCCCATAGATCGTCTGGATCGCGAGAGATCGCCGTCGCTCGGCCGATCTGCTCGACGTCCTCGACGTTCGCCGCGACCTGAACGAAGTCGTTGAGGTGGCGCGCGATTGACCTGCGAACGGCGGGGTCGCGGCCGTCTGCCCGGCCGGCCGGGCGGTACTCCTCGATGGTGGCGATGCCGCTGTCGAGTTCGGTCGGCCCGAGGAGGGGACGGGGGGCCGGCAGTCCCTCGTCGGCGAGGTGTCGTTGCACGCGATGGATCGCTTCGAGCCTTGGTATCGACACGTTGTGTCGATGCACCTTGAGCACGCCGGAAGAACCGTCGACGAGTCGGAACCCGACCACGATGCCGACGCCGACGCTGTAGAAGAGGGCCTCATCGACCTTCCCGAGCACCTCGCCGAGAAATGAACGGATCCGGGCAGCGACCGCAGTGGGGGAGTCGAGGACGAAGACGGCGCGTTCGAGGTGTCGAGACCAGTCGGGCGCCGCGGCGATCAGGGTCTCGAGGTCAGGCACCCGGCGGTTCGCAGACGACGTAGGTCACTCTGCGCCGTCGCGTTCGGTTGGAAGCCGCCAGTCCCAGTTGTTCATGACCATGGACTGGCTGCCGGTGGCGGCGAGCTCGCCGCCGGCGAAGATGCGTGCGGTGCCGTAGCCGAAGCCGCCTTCGATGCCCTCGGGGCGGACCTCGAGAAGGAGCCACTCGTGGTCGTCGATGGACGCCAGTCGATGGATGCGAAGCACGTTGTCGATGCTGAGGCCACCCATCGGAGATCCCAACGCTCGTCCGACGCCATAGGTGATGTAGTCGGCGAGGACGGCGACCTTGAGTAACGGGTCAGCCGTTGCTTGCGTTGCGCGAACCCACCACGCCGCCCACGGCCCGACGGAGTCCAGCCCGCTGCCGGCGAGACGCCACTGGAACCTCTCCGCCCACGTACCGACGTGCACCGGGTGGTCGAAGGGCGCTGAGGCGTCGAAGGACTCGACCGTTGGTGGTGAGACCCACGTGCCGCCGCTCTCGTGGTCGGGGCGGTCACCCGCGGCCACCCGCACCGTGAACGACTCGCGTTCTGCGCTGCGTCCGACGACCTCGGCATGGGTCATCGTTCGTCCCGAGGAAATTGTTCGGGCCTCGAGCTCGACCGTTGATCCGAGCTTGGCCAGCGCGCCGAAATGCGCCGACGCCCACAGAATGGGCTGCGGGGCCTTTTGTTGGACGATGGCCGAGCGCGGCAGCGGTCGCACACCCGCCGAAGAGCGCCGACGCACCAGAAATGACGCCCTCGCCGACGGGCAGTGCCCATCGTTCGCCGTCCCCGTCACCCGTCAGACCTAGCCAGTCAAAAGCCGTCGAGGCCCCAATCCCCATCGGCGGAACCTACCGCCCCTCATCCACGGATCGCCTGGCGCCTCCTCCCGAAGGCCGTGATCGTTGCGAGGCGACTTTTACCCGGGCTGTCCGTGGACAACGCGGCCAAGGTATTCGGCTGCTTTCCTGTCGGCCGACCGGCGGCCCTTCGCATAGTGCTTGGTCAGGACCTGTGGTCCGTGGCCCTGTCGCTGCGCCACCATGCTGATGTTGAAGCCTGCGTCCAAGAGCTCGCTCGACGTGAATTTCCGTAGGGCGAGGATCGACCCGTCGAAGTCAAGGCCGGCGCCCCGCACGCCGGCCGCCTCTCGCCGCTGCGCCGCCGCGATTGCCATGGCAGCCCAGCGCTCGCTCCTCCCGAGCTGGACACCGATCTCTCGATACGACAAGCCGCCCTTCGGAGCCGGACCCGTCCGGCCTGAAGGACGCGCGCGACGGAAGGATGCTGAAACAGCCGAAGCGCCTCGTCCTCCCGAGCGATCGTCTCCGGCCGCTTGTCCTCGATGCCGAGGTGTTCCTTGAGGATGGCGACCCGTTTGGTCACATAGTCGGGCGACATCGGCTCGGAGCAGTCGAGCGCCAAGCTGAAGACGAACGGATCGGGATCGAGCGGGATCGTTGCCTGCAATGCGAGTTCATCGCGATCGTCGCAGAGGCGCTGTAGCAGGGCCATCGTCTCGTCGTCGACGTAGAAACTGCGCTCCTTGCGCGTCTTCGTCCCCTTCACACGCTTGCCATCGATGGCTGAGTCAACCGTGATACGCCGCTGCCGCCAGTCGAGGCGCGAGCGTCGGATCCCGACGAGCTCGCCGCGGCGCATGCCGCTGGTCGCTCCCAGGACGAGCAGGGGAGCGACCTCCGGGATGACCGCCACGGCCTCGGCGAGGAGCACCGACAGCTCAGAGACCTCCGGCGGCGTGCGCTCCCTCGACACGTACTGGCTCGTCGGCAGCTGGAACCCCGCCATGGGGTCGCGAGCTGTCATGCCGCGGTCCTTCGCCCACCGGAAGAAGGGCGCATACAAGCTGCGGGCTTGGTTCATCCGAGAGCTGCTGAGTCCAGCGCGACGCATGGCGCCGAAGAGTCGGTCGATCGAGGCCTTGTCAACGTCGCGGACGCGCTGGTGGCCGATCCCGGCGGTGAACCACTTGCGGTGAAGCGCCCGATAGTCGCGGATCGTCTTGCCTTCGCGACCCTTCTCGCCAGCGAGGTGCTCCTCGAGGAAGGTCTCGACTGCCTCGTCGACGCTCATTTGGCTGTACTCGCGGTGGACAAGGCCCTCTTGTTGGTCGACCTCCTCCACGAACGCTGCGAGGTCCTTCGTCGCACGAGTCTGTCCATTGGCGTAGACGGTTCGATGGACGCGGCGGGTGGTGCCGTCGGCGAAGCGAGTGGTCGCGGACAGCTTCCAGACATTGGGTCGGACTTCGCGCATCGAGCCGCCGCCCTTGCGGTTGCGAACGACTCGTGTTGGTGCAACACCATCGAGCCGGAGATGCTCGGGGCGAACGCACGCCGGTTCGTCAGGACACGTGAGGACACGGCTTCCAGCCGCCGGAACTCCGTGAGCAAGCTCCCATGCGACCCGGTGGGCCGTGACGTTCTTTCCGTCGACCTTCAACCGACCGGTGCCACGGACGGCGTCTATCGCGCCGGTCCAGAGGTGGTGGGCGCCGGACCTGTCGATGCTCCGCTCGAAGCGGCTCGCCAGGCTCTCTCTCGACATCTGCGGTCCTCCATCAGCGGGGCCTCCGTCTCGACGGAGGGATTGGCTGGAAGGACGGCAGGGACAAACGCGGAGCCGACGACCGCTCGCCGAAGTGTATCCAGCGGTGCATCAAGCGGTGCATCAAGCGGTGCATCAAGCGGTGCATCGCGCCCGTGGACGCGATTGCGGGTCCTTGATGCACCGTTCGAGAAGGGTCCGCGGTAGGCGAAATGCGCCCTGACCTGGGACTCTTTGAAGTGCGCCCCCTGGGATTCGAACCCAGAACCTGCGGATTAAGAGTCCGTTGCTCTGCCATTGAGCTAGAGGCGCGTGTGGTGAGGGGTGGCAGCTTACGTGAAGCGTGAGGGTGGCTAAGGGGACTCGAACCCCCGACCTCCTGGACCACAACCAGGCGCTCTAACCGTCTGAGCTATAGCCACCAAGCGGCCGTCCATTGTGGCACGCCGAGCGCCTAGGACAGGAAGCGCCACCGGGTGAACAGCGAGATCATCCACAACAGGAGCCCGCCCTCGACGACGAGGAGCGTTCCCGTCAGGGTCGTGGCCAGACCCTTCCCGACGCGTATCGGGTCGATCCGCCGGGCGAGCAGGTCAGCGCCTGCCGCGAAGGCCGGGAACCCGGTGAGAACGAATCGGCCCATGCCCTGGAAGTCGCGGGCGGCTACGAACGCGATCCCGACTGTCGCGAGCAGGTAGGTGCCGTAGCCCCACCCGAACCGGCGAACCACGGCGGGTACGAGCCCGAGTGCGAGCAGTGAGTAGATGCCTTGGACGATCAGCCAGAAGGTCACGAGGTTCAGCCCGTATGAGCCCAAGAGTCGGAAGAAGTGGAGCTTTGCCACGGTCTCGACGTTGACCACCCGTTCCCAGCCGGGGGCGCTGTTGACTTCGACGAAGGCGATCGGATGGCCGAACCGGACCCACAACAAGGCCATGAACCCGAGCAGACCGAGTATCGACAGGAGGACGCCGGCGTCGCGTGGTCGAAGGCCGGTGGCGGCCGGCCGTTCGCCGTCGCCGGTGAGTGCAGGTGGCCGTCGGGCGAAGAACACCCCCCGGATCTCCAACGTACGCACGGCCAACCCCAGGAACACGGCGATCCCGACTGGCCTCCCCGCCGTCGCTGCTGCACCCACGATTCCGGCGAGGACGGGGCGGTCCTTCTCGAGCAGCACGAAGGCGCCTAGGGCGCAGGCGACGAAGAAGGCCTCGGAGTAGATGACGCCGAAGAAGTAGAAGGCGAACGGGTACGTCAACAGCACGGCGACGGCGAGTCGGGCGGTCCGCGTCCCGAGGAAGGCTTCGACCCATCGGTGGAACATGACGGTGAGGCCGAGTCCGCTGGCCACCGTCACCACGATCCCGGCGAGCGCGAGGTGGCCGCCGAGCACAGTTCCGACGACCCTCATCGCGCCGGGATAAGCCGGAAAGAAGGCGACGGACGACTGCCGCCCGGGGCCGTCGAAGAAGTAGCCGTCGGCCGCGATCGAGTGGTACCACCCGCTGTCGAACCTCGAGAGGTGCGAGAGCCAACCCGGTACCTCGAACCCGATGGGGATCGCCGGCACGTCGAGCAATGCCAGGGTAAGGCGGGCATCGACGAAGGCGACGACGACCCAGAAGGCGAAGCATGCGGCGGCGAACTTGGTCCCGCTGCGCATCGACGGAGACTAGGTGCCGGTCTCTCCCAACAGCGTGCCGAGAAAGGCCCCGACCGGATCCAGCGCCACGACCTTCGTCGCTGACGCGGGGCCAGGCTCGGGGCCGATGCCACCGGTGGCGACCGAGCGATCGAAGGTGTGGCGAGCGGCAGTCAGGAATCGGCTGGCCTGGCCGTACGTGTGCGCGTCGTCGAGACCCTGGCGACGATGGAAGTACCGCTGCGGATAGGTCAGGTAGAGCGCATCACGGGCCCTCGTCATGGCGACATAGAGCAGTCGTCGCTCCTCGTCGAGACCTTCGGGCTCGCCGAGCGCCATGTCGGACGGGATGTTGCCGTCGGAGGCGTGGATCAGGTGGACGACCTTCCACTCGCCGCCCTTGGCCGAGTGGATGGTCGACAGCACCAGCCAGTCGTCGTCAAGATGCGGCGGTCCGGCGAGATCACTGGTCGATGACGGCGGGTCGAGCGTGAGTTCGGAGAGGAAACGGCCGCGATCGGGGAAGGCGCCGGCCAGCGCCGCCAACTCATCGAGGTCAGCCCGACGAGCTTGGGCACCGTCGTATCTGCGGTCGATGATCGGGCCGAGGAACCGGGCTAGCCGCTCGACTTGGACGGCGGGCGGCGGGTCGTGATCGGCGCTTCGGCAGTCGGCCAGTGCCTCGCGCAGGGCGAGCACGTCATCGATGGCCGCCTCAGGCAGGTGGAGGCGGCCGGGCTCGAGGAACTGGACGAGCGGATCGAGCGGACGCGCGTCGCCGTCGAGGTCGCGGTTCATGTCGTCGAGCAGGCGGCGGGTGGTGGCGGGCCCGATCCCTTCCACCAGACCGAGCACCCGGTGCCAGGCCAACTCGTCGCGCGGGTTGTCGAGGATGCGCAGCAGCGCCAGCGTGTCCTTGACGTGCGCCGCCTCCAAGAACTTGAGCCCGCCGAACTTGACGAAAGGAATGTTGCGTCGGGCGAGTTCGAGCTCGATAGCGGCGGCGTGGTGGCCGGTGCGGAAGAGCACAGCTTGGTCGTGGAGGGCGACGCCGCGCTCGCGGTGTTCGAGCACTCGGTCGCACACAAGGTCGGCCTGGGCCGTCTCGTCGTGGCAGGCGGTGATTTCGGGCCGATGGGCCCCGGGCCGAGCCGACCACAATTGTTTGGCGAACCCCTTTTCGGCGGCGGCGATCACGGCGTTGGCGGACGCAAGAATGGGCGAGGTCGACCGATAGTTCTGATCGAGGGTGACAACCGTGGCTCCGGGAAAGTGCTGCGGAAAGGCGAGCATGTGTTCAGGGGACGCGGCCCGGAAGCCGTAGATGGCCTGGGCGTCGTCTCCCACGGCACACACGTTGCCCCGCCGGCCACACAGCGCCCGCAGGATGTCGGCCTGCACCGCGTTGGTGTCTTGGTATTCGTCGACGAGCACGGCGTCGAACTGCTCATCGAGCAGCAGCGGGCCGACCTCGGCCGACTGTGCCAGCGCTCGCCAGTAGAGCAACAGGTCGTCGTAGTCGAGGACGCCGGCTGACCGTTTGCGGTCGGTGTAGGCGCCGAACAGGAGTCGTAGATCGTCGGCCTCATGCCGGCACCACGGGTACCACCGGTCGAGCACTTCCTGGAGCGGGACCTGCGCGTTGACCATGCGGGAGTAGACCGAGGTCAACGTCTCCTTGCGGGGGAAACGGCGATTGCGGTCGCCGAGGCCGAGGTCGTGGCGGAGCACGCCGAGCAATTCGCCGGTGTCGGCCGAGTCGAGGATCGTGAACGCAGGATCGAGACCGACGGCAGTGCCGTGCTGGCGCAGGATGCGATTGGCCACGGCGTGGAAGGTGCCGCCGGCGACGCGCGAGGCGCGCTGGTCGCCCGTGAGTCTCGAGCGCGCGTTGGAGCATTTCGCGAGCCGCCCGGCGCGAGAACGTCAGCAACAAGATGCGCTCTGGCGCGGAGCCGTCGGCCACGAGGCGAGCGACGCGGGTGGCGAGCGTGCGGGTCTTGCCGCTCCCGGCGCCGGCGACGACGAGCAACGGGCCGTCGTCGTGCAACACGGCCTGCCGCTGCTGAGGGTTGAGGTCATCGAGCCATGCGAACACGTGTTCGAGCGTACCTGAGCCAGACTCTGCAGTGTGAGTACCGGATACGTCTGTCCTGAATGTGGTCTCGAGTACGACACCATCTCCCCGCCGGATGCCGCGGTCGCCATTCGCTCGTTCCCCCGCCGCTACCGGGCTGCTCTCGCTGGCGCGCTCGAGGACGAGAGCGACGAGGGTCTCATTCGCCGACGACCCGACGCGACGACGTGGTCAGCTCTCGAATACTCCGCGCACGTGGCCGATCTGTTCGAGCTCTTCTCGAGCGTCGTTCGCCGAATGTACGACGAGAGCGACCCCACGATCGAGTTCTGGGATGTCGACGAGCGGGCACGCACCGAGGCCTACAACGATGCCGATCCTCGCGCCGTCCTCGATCGCCTCGATGCCGCCGCGACGCAACTCGTGGCCGAGATCGACCGAGTCGACGCCGATGGCTGGCATCGCACGGGAGAGTTCCCGTTCGGTCAGCGCGACCTGCTCCAGATGGTGCGCAACGCGGTGCACGAGGGTTCGCACCACCTCCGCGACCTCAGCGCCGTCCTCGACCGGGCCAGAGCGGCTGGGTCGTGACCGCCTACGGCGACGTCGATGTCTCCGTCGACGCCGCGACATTCGTGGCCACCGTCGAGTTGCGGCGTCCACCCAACAATTTCTTCGACGTCGCGCTGATCCGGTCGCTCGCCGAGGCCTACGCCGACCTCGACGCCGACCGCGCCTGTCGCGCCATCGTCCTTTGTGCCGAGGGGCGCCACTTCTGCGCCGGAGCCGATTTCACCGGCCGTTCGTCGGGCTCCACCGACACCGGCGACCTCTACGCCGAGGCGGCCCGGCTGATCGGGGCGACAACGCCCGTCGTCGCCGCCGTGCAAGGAGCGGCGATTGGCGGCGGACTGGGGCTGGCGTGCGCAGCCGACTTCCGCGTCGGGTCCGACGCCACTCGGATGTCAGCCAACTTCTCGCGGCTCGGCTTCCACCACGGGTTCGGACTCACGGTCACGTTGCCGGCCATCGTCGGTGGCCAAGCCGCCAATGAGTTGCTGTTGACCGGGAGGCGCATCGATGGGCGCGCCGCCCACAGCATCGGATTGCTCGATCGCTTGGTGGCCGGCGGTGAAGAGCGGGTGGCGGCGATCGCGTTGGCGGCCGAGATCGCCGAGGCCGCACCGCTCGCCGTCTCGTCGATCCGCTCCACGATGCGGTTGGGCCTCGTCGAGCGGTTCCGCGACGCGACCGTCCGCGAAGACGCCGAGCAGGCGCGGCTGCGAGTCACCGACGACTTCCGCGAGGGCATACGAGCCACGGCCGAGCGACGGCCGCCTCGCTTCGAAGGCCGCTAGACCTACCGGCTGCTGTTGCGCGGGATGTCTCGGAACGGGAGATCGCGATCGACCTGCGGTTCCTTGGGGAGGCCAAGGATGCGTTCCCCGAGGATGTTGTGCTGGATCTCGTCGGTGCCGCCCGCGATCGAGACGGCCGGGACGGAGACGAGCACCTCGGCCACGACGCCGACCGTCGCGTCGTCGCCGGTCCGTAACATCCCCGACGCTCCGGCGATGGTCGTGTGCAACCTGGCTGCGAGGCGAGCGATCTCGCTGCTCGACAACTTGCCCAGGGAGCCCTCCGGCCCCGGCGGCCGACCCAGCGCTCTCGCCGCTCGTGCCCGTTGCGCCGTCCACTGCGACGTGCGGGTGAGCGCGACCAGACGGGCGATGCCGTCGCGGACGACCGGGTCGGCTGACCGACCGGTCTGGGTCGCCCTGGATTCGACCAGGTCGACTCGCCCCGCCCGCTGCGGATACCAGACGTAGGGCTTGTTCTGCTCGGTGGCCTCGGCTGTCGCCTCGCGATGACAGCGACCATCGGTTCGCGTCGAGCGGCCAGAGGGTGAACGCCGGGCGACGGGGTTGAAGCGACGTTCGTGGGCCAGCGTGGCCAGCGCCACCGCCCAGCCGTTGCCGGGTTGGCCGATGACGTCGCCGGCCGGAACCCGAGCCTCGTCGAGAAAGACTTCGTTGAACGATGCGTGGCCGTTCATCTGCCGCAGCGGGCGGACGACGACGCCGGGCTGACGCATGTCGAGGGCGAAGTAGGTGATGCCTCGATGCTTGGGCGCGTCCCAGTCGGTGCGGGCCAGCAGCATGCCGTACCGGGCGTGATGGGCCGACGTGTTCCACACCTTCTGACCGCTCACGACCCATTCGTCGCCGTCGAGTTCGGCCCGGGTGGTGAGGCCAGCGAGATCCGACCCGCTGCCCGGCTCGCTGAAGAGCTGGCACCACGTGTGTTCGCCGGTGAGAATTGGCCGGAGCAGACGGCCTTTGACGTCGTCGGAGCCGTGTTCGACGATGGTCGGTGCCGCGAGTCCGAGCCCCGAACCCGAGGGCGGTCCGACGGCGCCGTGGCGCTCGATCTCGGCGGCGACCACCTCCGCGGCCGAGGCGGGGAGCCCGCGACCGAACCACTCGACGGGCCATGTCGGCGCCGCCCAACCTGAGTCGGTCAAACGGGTCCGCCATTGGATGAGGGTCAGTTCGGGGTCCCAATTGCCGGCCAGCCAGTTCCCGACCTCGCTCGCGATGTCTAGCCCGGCCGGCACCGTCACTGGTCGACGATCACGAAGAGCAGGCTGGCCGAGCAGGCCAGCTCCCCGTTGACCTTGGCCGTGCCGTGACCCTTACCGGCCCGCTTCGTCATGTGGTCGAGTTCGACCTCGAGTTCGAGGCTGTCGCCGGGGACGACTTGGCGGCGAAACCGCGCTTTGTCGACTCCACCGAAGAGCGGCAGCCGACCCTTGTATGCATCGTCGGACAACAACGCGATGGCCCCGAGCTGCGCGATCGATTCGACCATGAGCACGCCGGGGAGCGTGGGCCGCCCGGGAAAGTGACCGCGGAAGAAGTCCTCGTCACCCCGGACGTGCCACAACCCCCGTGCTGTCTTGGCCGGGTCGACTTCGAGGATCTCGCTGACGAAGAGGAAGGGCGGGCGGTGGGGGAGGAGCTCATCCGGACGCATGACCGAAGCCTGCCCGATCGGCTCGTGGCCCCGCATGGCGCAGCCGCTGGCTCAGTCCTCGGAGATCTCTTCCCACCACTGGCACCACCACTCGAAGCCGACGAGGATCCGCAGTTGCGGATGCCAGCAGTACGAGATGTCGTTGTCGGTGTTGAGGTAGTAGAGGCAGTTGCCGCACTTCTCATTGCCCTCGTAGGGCTTGCCCTTGAGCACGGCGCGCTCGGAAAGGTCGCGGAGCTGCAACCAGTTCTTCTCGTCGATTTCCTTGGGTTCCGGTCGCGGCATCTCGTAGTCGGACATGAGCGAGGACGATAGTGAAACCGCTGAGGGGGTCGTGACCGCCTCGCTGGGCCTCGTGAGGTGTCAGGATCGGTGCATGTCAAGCGACCGGATCGAAGTGCAGCGGGCAATTGCCGCCGACCCCGCGGCGGTCTTCACCGTGCTCCGCGACCCCCAGGGTCATGTGTCCATCGATGGCTCGGGAATGTTGATGGCGGCGACCGGCGACCCCGTCTCGGCGGTCGGCGACGAGTTCGTCGTGCACATGGACCGTGAAGCGCTCAACGACTTCCCGCTCGGTCTGTACGACGTCACGGTCCACATCGTCACGTTCGAGGAGAACCGAGAGATCGCCTGGAAGATCCTCGGCCAGATCCGTCCCCAGATCGGGCACGTCTACGGGTACCGACTCGAGGCCATCGACGGCGGCACGCTGGTCACCTCGTACTACGACTGGTCGAACATCGACGAGGCTTGGCGCGACCGGATTCGCTTCCCGATCGTCCCCGAATCCGCGCTGCGGACCACGCTGGGAATCCTGGCCCGCACCGTGGCGCCGGGACGGCCTCGCCCCGAGATTCCCGAACCCGCCTGAGGTCGGGTGGGGGCATGGTGTCGCCGGCCCGCCACACTGGAGCATGCAACGAATGGTGTCGTGCCGGCTGTCGGCGAAACTGGCGAAGCCGACCGACGTCGTTCTCAGCGTCGCCCTGGCCGCCGGTCCAGCTCTCGCGGCTGAGTCCCTTCGCGTCGAGCTGAACGGCGAGGCGATCGAAGTACACGAACTTGCGGCGGAGCACGGCGCGCGGCTCCACGTCGCCGATGCCGTCGGACCGGGCACGTTCGACGTCAGCTACGAAGCAACGGCGACGGCCCCGGCGACCGACCTACCGGTGAGCCAACTCGACGCCGTTCGCTATCGGCAACCGAGTCGCTACTGCGAGTCAGATCTCCTGTTCGCAGTCGCCCGTTCCGAGTTTCGCGACCTGGACGGCCTTGCCCTCGTGCGCTCGGTCTCGAGCTGGGTCGGCCAACGAGTCGCCTATGTAAGCGGATCCAGTCGCCCGACCGATGGCGCCGTCTCGACCTTGTTGGCTCGCGAAGGAGTGTGTCGCGACTTCGCCCACCTGGTCGTCGCCCTGCTGCGCGCCTGCGACGTACCCGCTCGGGTGGCCTCGGTCTACGCGCCGGGCCTCGAGCCGATGGATTTCCACTTGGTGGCCGAGGCACTCGTCGACGGCCGCTGGCTGGTCACCGATGCCACCTGCCTCGCTCCCCGGCGCAGCCTGGTCCGCATCGCCACCGGCCGCGACGCAGCCGACACCGCCTTTTTGACCACCACGGGCGTCGACGTGGATCTCACCCTTGTCGAGGTCGCGGCCGCCACCGATGGACCGTTGCCCGGCGAAGACCTCGACGAGGTCATCCAGCTTCTTTGATCGTGGCTTGACCAGGTCGTCTCCGGTCCCTAACCTACAACCAAATGGTTGTAGGTATTCGAGATCAGGACGACGTTGATCGGGTGTTTCATGCTCTCGCTGACCGCACGCGGCGTGACATTCTCCGGCGTTGCATGACCGGGGAGCACTCCGTTTCCGCCTTGGCTCACTCGTATCCGATGAGTTTCGCCGCCGTCCAGAAGCACGTCGCCGTGCTCGCCGACGCGGGGCTGGTCACCAAGCACCGCAGCGGACGGGAGGCGTTGGTGCGGGGCAGTGCCGACGGCGTGGCTGCGGCGGCCAAGGTGCTCGACGAGTTCGAGCAGCTCTGGCGGGACCGACTCGATCGCTTCGGTGCCGTGCTGGCCGAGACCACAACCACCGAATCCACCAACAGGAAGGGAGCACGCTGATGCCGATCACCGAGGTGCGAAAGAGCACCGACGACCTCACCATGGCCGTCGAGTCCGAATGGGAGGCGACCGTCGACCAGGTCTGGGACTTGTGGGCCGACCCCCGCAAGCTCGAGCGCTGGTGGGGACCGCCGTCGTGGCCGGCCACGGTCGTCGATCACGACCTGCGGGCCGGTGGACGGGTGTCCTACTTCATGACCGGCCCAGACGGTGACAAGTCGGCGGGCTACTGGGAGGTGCTGACCGCGGACGCGCCCCACACGCTCGAAGTGCGCGATGGGTTCGCCGACGACAGCGGTGAGGCCAACGACCAGATGCCATCGATGGTCATGCGGACGACCATCGAGGCGATCGCAGGCGATCGCACTCGGATGACCACCGTCACGCAGTTCCCGTCACTGGAAGCTATGCAGCAACTGATCGAGATGGGGATGGAAGAAGGCATGCGCGAAGCGATGACCCAGATCGACGCAGTCCTCGCCGGCTGAGCCCGATCGGCCGTTATCGTTTGCGTGTCGCGACCCGCCTCGGCGGGCGCTGCGGCACGCACGCTTCCGTAGCTCAGTTGGATAGAGCGGCTGCCTTCTAAGCAGCGGGTCGCAGGTTCGAGTCCTGCCGGAGGCGCCAACAAAAGTGCAGGTCAAGGGTCATTTCCGCATGTTCCGAACTCTCTGAAACTCGCTTGATATGGCTTTGGTGCCACAGGCGTGCCACAACGAGATGGCACGGAGGAGGCCTGGATGGCACAGAAGCGACGAGCAAGGCGAACGGCTGGCAGCATCCGCCGGCAGCGGTTCGCTCGGCTCTCTCAGCGCCTCGTCGCTTCGCGCCGCCCACGGTCGCGCCTGACGATGCGTGCGGACTTTGCCGTCATCGGCTCGGCGAATGCAGCGACGCGATCATGGGACGCGCCCGAACGTTGTTAGGGGCGACCTTTCGCGTCCGGGGGTGTCCCACCTACCCGGGCATCTGGGTCAGGCTCCCCCGCCCGGTTCTGGGTGGGGTGAACGACCTTCCAGGTCGTTGAGCCCACCCAGAACCGGAGGCCGCACCGATTGCCGACGGTCTTACGGATGCAGCCCTCAAAGGGCCGGTCGGTCCTGCTCGACATCAATGCAGCGAGCTGACCCCGAACAACGGCGACTTCGATGTCGGGTACCACGCAACAGGCCGGTGCATCTTGCTGGTCCGCGTGCCGGCCATTGGGGTCAGGCTCGCGAGGTTCGGGTCGTCATTAGGTGGCAGCAGTCGTATCAGGGTGCCGAGGTGCCGGTACACAATCCAGTTGACAGGTTGAGGTCCGGCGCTCATAATCGCCGTTGGCGTGCCCAACGCCAAGCCGTGCGCGCCGCCCCGGTCGGCATCGCGATGGCGAAGGGGACCTTCGAGCCTCGGGTGTCTTTCTCGTGCTGTCGAGCCGCGACGACCCAATCGTGGACTCCGGGGAGTCCGTCGAAGGGGCCTAGATGCGATGACCCGGCAACGGAAACTGAAGCGAGAAGTGCGAGCGATCTCGGCCTCCAGTGGAGTGCGGTACTCGGCGGCACGAGACCTGGTGATCGGCGAGCGAACAGCTCGAGCTGACGCCGAGTCGCCCCAGCGACTGGCGTTCAGCCGCTGCGAGTGGCTGACTCCCACACGCGTCGTGGTCGTGCCACCGGTGACGACAGATGCGCCATTCGGTCACCAAGAACTCTTGCCGTCGGCCGACGACATGCGGACTCTCGCCACCCAGCTCTCGAAACGAACGGCGCGGCTCGTCCAGGTCGAGTCGGCGATCTATGTTCCCATGACCGTGCAGGCGACGATCACCTTGGTCGAAGCTCCCGGGCCCGAGGCGGTCGCCGACGTCGAGGAGTGCGTCTTCCGGTTTCTTCACCCCCTGGTTGGCGGCGAGACCGCTGACGGTTGGCCGTTCGGACGGACGGTCCACGCGAGCGACGTCGCCGCCGCGATCGAGGCGCTGCCTGACGTTCAAGGGGTCACCGCGCTCTCCGTCTGCGATGTCAATCTTGCTCTGAGTCGACTCGGTGCGGAACGAAGAGCCATCCACTTGCCTGCGAACGGCCTGCCCTTCGGGTACCGCCACGACCTGGTCTTCCAGCCATGAGCGCACTCGTTGTCGGCGCGGAGCCGACCTTAAAGGCCTCGGTTCGAGGACAGCGGAGTTGGCCGGCTGGGACGACGGGGCTCATTCTCAATCGGGCGAAGCCGCTGATCCTCGTCGCGCTCGTCATGAGCGCGAGGTCGACGAGGGCAACCACCGCCGACGGGGCGGATCCAATTCGCTCCAATGACAACTACGGGCAGTCCACTCGCATCACGTCGCGGCCATGAGGCGCGAAATGAAAGGGCTCTCGCGTAGCCCGGCCACCTCGGGAGCAGCCGCAGGTGAACATCCACGTAGAAGCGCGTAGTACGTCTCCACAGCGCCGTCCTCTCGTCGCGATGGACGCCATCGGGACCGCCAGCACGAGTGATCTCGCAGGAGCCGTTGGGGCATGCCACATAAGAGGATTCGATCCGAGATGGCCCCAGCGATCGCGGTGGACTGTCCCAATAGTCCGACCTCGCTGCAGCCGTCCTCCACCGTTAGTCCTTGTCGTGAACGGTCAGCTCAGTAGCGGCCAGCTCTACGAGATCGGCGCCGTCGAGCGCAGCGACGATCGCCCCGAGGTGCTCCCCGAAGAGGGCGATCAGCTCCCGGTTGGTGATGTTCCCGGTGCGGACAATCAGAAGTTTCCTGGGTGGCTGGCGCAGGAGATGGCTATCACGGAAGTCGCCGTCCTTTGAGATGACGACTCGGTCGTCGGCATCGGCGAGATGCGCGATCTGATCGTCGGGCGTCCGGTTACCGCCTGGGAGATCGTGCGTGTGAATTGCATCGTGGCCCGCCTCAATCAGGCGACGGGCGAGGAGGACAGGGAGCTGCGCGTCGATCAGGAACTTCACGCAGCGCCGAGCGGGACATGCCGATTTCCGGCTGTCCTCGCGCCGAACTCAAGGGCAGCGAGAAGATCGTCGCGTTCAAGGTCGAGATAGTCGTCGAGTATCTCGTCGATCGTCATGCCGCTGGCGAGCAATTCGAGGAGGCTCTGCACCGGATACCGCAGACCGCGGACGGTTGGCTTCCCGTGGCAGATGGCCGGGTCAACGGTGATCCGATCGAGACGTGACACGGTGCTCATCGTACGGCACCGCCGCAATTTGACCCCGGGTATCCACCCACAGCGGACCGCTACCTGCCTGGTCCCGCGCCGGAGAACCAGCAATCACGAGGCTGTCGGAGGGCCCCATGCCGCCTGCCGTCGAGATCGGAGGGGCATGCCCCACATGGGCCGAACGTGGGCGCCTTCGAGGTGGCGCCGAGGTGCCTCCTATCCGCGGCGACTCGCCCTCGGCGGAGGGTTGGGAGGAACTCCGGATCGCCGTCGCGGGCCGGAGCGGTATGCGGCGTGCAGCATGCGTTCCGAACGGGCATTCCTTGGTGAGCGTGAACGTTGCGAGGCAGAGTCGCCCGGTTCGGCGAGAAACCGAGACCTCCGGGGGCTACAGCTTGACTCTAAAGTCTCTCTATAGTTTCATGGTCGACGTGGCGAGACGGGCGCGGGCCGAGGAGACGAGGCGTCGAATCCTTCGTGCGGCGTTCGAGTCCTTCGCTTCTCGCGGCTACCAAGCCACCACGATGGCCGCGGTAGCGAAAGCGGCGGGCGTCGCCGAGCCGACGATGTACTTCTCCTTTGGCTCCAAGGCTGCACTTCTCCGCGAGGTGATGATCGCCCACCGGAGTCCGGTCGCAGCTCCCACGCGCGTCGCCGATCAAAGCTGGGTGAATGAGGTAGTCCAGGCACCGGACGCACGCCGCGCGTTCGCGCTCGTCGCCGAGCATGGCACCGAGATCTTCCGGCGGCTCGCCCCGATCGCGGATGCAATGACCGCGGCGGGCCTCACCGACCCTGGCGTCGCCGACTTCTTGTTGATCGTTCGTTCGGAACGTCGCGAGGCGATGTCCAACGTCATTTCGGCCATTGCCGGAAAGGTTTCGCTTGCGGTCAGCACCGAACACGCCACCGACGTCCTCGACGTCGTCCAGAGCATGACCACCTACAACGGATTCGTCCGCGACTGCGCCTGGTCCACCGAGCAGTACAAGGCGTGGGCCTACCAGACCCTCACCCAGCTGCTTCCCCCCTCGCCGCCGGCCCGAGCTCGCGCCCTTGACGCTGCCGCGACCGCGGGCCTGACCTACGAGAAAGCCTTCGCTACACCCACACCAACGTCCCGCCTCCGACACGAGAGGAACACCTGATGGCAGTGATCCGCAATGTTGTTCTCATCGAACGAAGCCCCGAAGACGTCTTCGACTACCTCGTCGACCTCCGCAACGAACTCGAGTGGAACCCCGGCACCGAGTCGATGAAGAAGATCACCGACGGCCCGGTCGATGTTGGCACTCGATTCCTCGCCAAGTGGAAGCAGAGCAAACAACTCGAGGTCGAATGCACCAACTTCGAACGGCCCCGACATTGGACCTACACCAACGGCGGTCCCGTGTCGGTGCGGCTCTCCATCGAACTCAGCCCGACTGAAAGCGGAACCGAGCTGCGCTCGACCTTCGACGCGCACCCGAACGGCCTGTTCCGGATCATCTTCCCAATTTTCATTCAGGTGATGAAGCGTCAAGAGGGCCGCAACATGACCAACCTCAAAGCCGCACTCGAGCGCACCTCGAGTGCCGCCTGAGACGTCGGGCGAGCCACCGTGGGTCGAACACGTTCTCGCGCCTCTAGCCTCCGCGGAGCGGCTACCGCGCTTGCTACCGCATCCGGACTCGGCTTCGGCCTGCCGGGCCTTCTCGGAATACGACACTTCCGGGCCACCGGCGAGGTGTGGATGTTTCTCGGCTTCCCTACCTACGGCGCCGGCCCGTTCGAACGCATCGGGCTTCACACGAGCATCCCGCTCCTCTCGACGTTCGTGGCCGTGTGCGCGGGTGAGATCGCGCTCGGGACGATGATCTGGAAGGCATCGCCCGTGGCCCTCAAATTGAGTCACGCGATGCTTCCGGCCGAGCTCGCTTTCTGGGTCGGGTTCGGGCTGCCTTTTGGCCCGATATTCGGCCTCGCGCGTACTGGGATCCTGTGGGCGGTACACGAGCAGAGTAGGTAGACAGCGGGCCGTACCTCGACCGTGACAGTCCGCGTGCCGAGCTGCTCGCAGACGCGTATGGCCGCGAGTCGGCCGGCTTCCGAGTTCGACTCAGCTTGCTGGAGGCGGCGATCCGGGACTGCTCGGACGAGTTGTGCGTGTCGAGCATGTGGGAGCTCACCCGGGACGATTGGCGTCCGTCTGAAGGCGCCGAGGCGTACGAGGCTCGGCGATCAACCCCCTGGAGCGTCGCGTGGCACGCGCTCGAGGTTGCGGATTACGACCTGACAGGCGATCTCACGCCGTTCTCTGCGCCTCTGCCCTTCACGGACTACGCGCACTGGCGGGACCTCGCCACCCTCCCGAGGGCCTGGTCGCAGTTGGAGCTCCTCGCCTACATCGACGAGCTTCGCCGTAGGGCGCAGAACGTCTTGTCGGCCCTGACCGACGAGACGGCAGCGACACCGCTTCCTGCGACGCATAGGCATCCAGGTCAATCGTTCGCGTGGCTAGTAACGAACATCCCGATGCACACGGCCGAGCACGCGGCGCAGATCGCGCAGTTCATCACCGATTCCCGCCGAACCGCCAGGACTTCCACGTAACTCGACGTCCGAGACCCGGTCACCTGGGACACCCGCCGGCGTACGTTGAACGGGTGCAGCGGCTTGTCGTCGTAGGAGGGCCGGGCTCCGGGAAGAGCACCCTCGCTCGCGGAGTTGCTGTTGCTCTCTCCGCTGTGCACGTAGAGCTCGACTCAATCTGGTGGCAGGCGGGCTGGGCCCACCTTGAGCCGGCGGAGTTCCGGGTCGAAGTTCGGAAAGTCCTCAGCACCCTGCCGCGGTGGGTTGCGGACGGGAACTACATCGACGAGGTCGCCTCAGAGCTGTGGGCCCTTGCCGATGTCCTCGTCTGGATCGACCTGCGCCGGAGGACTGCTGTTCGTCGGGCCGTACTCCGGAGCGTTCGGCGTCTCCTGACTCGGCAGGAGCTTTGGAACGGCAACCGGGAGAGTCTCGACGTGCTGAGTCCACGTTCACTGCTTCGGCTGTGGTCGCGGTGGCCGAGCTATGGGGAGCGGATTCGTGAGATGCTCGGCGCGACCGAAGGGCGAGAGCTCAAAGTCGTACGCCTCCAAGGGCCAGGAGACGTCCGGCGGTGGCTCGACGAGCTCGCCACGCAGTAGGTGGCCAAATTGCCGGCCCTCGGGGCAGGCGGAGCCGAGAGCCGTTACACAAATTCGCTGCTGGTGCCGCTCGGCGGGGTGAGAATCCCGGGATGACCAACACGACGTCCCCTGAGCCCTACGAGCTCCCGGACGGCCGCGTCCTCGAGGCGTGGCGGCGCATGATTGACGACTACCTCATCTGCGAACCACTCGAGCCTGCGTTCGCCGACCGGCTAGAGGAAGGGCGACCAGAGAACTTCGCGGAACTCGGGTCTGCGACCGGACCCATCAGCCAGCTCCTCCAGGCCCGGGGAGTCGAGTCCGCGGCACTCGACCTCAACCCGCCCGACGATCACTTTCGACCGATGGTGCAGGCCGATCTCCTGAGCCTGCCGTTCCGGACGCGCTCGTTTGATGCCGTCTCCGCCGTCAACTGCCTGTACTTCCTCGCCGACCCTGTGCCGGCGATTCGCGCAGCGAGGGACCTCTTGCGGAGCGGCGGCACGTTCCTCGCATCAGCACCGAGCCGATTCCATGATCCCGAACTGTCAGAAGTGCTCGAGGGATGGGGCGAGCCGAGCCCGTTCGACGCCGAGAACGCCGAGGCACTCGTGGGCGAGGTCTTCACCGACCTTGATGTCCGCTGGTGGGAGGTCCCCGCGTTCCACCTCGCAGATCGCCCCGCCGTCGTGGACTACCTCACCGCCTTCAAGCAACCGGATCCGAAGATGAAGGCCGAAGCCATCAAGACGCCTGTCACCGTCACGAAGTCAGGGTGTGACGTCTGGGCAGCTGCTTAGCCTCGGCTCCATCGGACGTGGCCGTGTCCCGGGCTTCGGAGGCAAGGCCACCGGTTCTCATTCTGGGCGCGTTGGACGACGGCATCGGTCGTCCAACGCTCCCAGAACGCCGAACGCGTCGCCGCCGTCCCCATCCCGGATGGGCCTGCTTGAGGACGAGGCGCAGAGTCGCGTGCTCCACCAACTCCTCGTACGGGAGAAGCCGACCATCGGGAGCTTCCAGGCCGGCGACGATGTCGAGGGGCCGGCGTCCGTTATCGAGGTGCTGATCGAGAGGTCGGCGAGGGTGGCCCCGTCGCCAACAAAAGTGCAGTTCAGAGGTGATTTCCGCAGGCGGCCGCCATCCACGCATTCCTTAGGCAGCCGCTCATCGTCGGCGAACCCCACACCGGTGTCCCAGGCGATGGGATGTCGTCAGGGCGACCAGACTTCGCCGCGACTATCGGGGAGAGCGATGAACTCGATGCCTTCGTCTCGGCACAGGTCGAGCAAGTGCGGGTCGGATGTCACGACGGCCGTGTTCGTCGCACGGGCGAGTTGGGCGACCACGCAGTCGGCGAGGCTTACTGCGCACGTCTTCCGGTTGTAGTGCCGAACCCGGAGGATGGCCGCCATGGTGGCGGTGACGTCGTCAAGGAGGATCGGTGCACTGAGGTCGAGTTGCGCGACGTCAAGCACTGCCTCCTCGTCGGCGGCGCCGACGACTCGGACAAGGTGGTCGACGATCTCAGCGACTCCGAGCGTCGTGAGAGCACACCCTCCGCGATCGATGATCCCTCGGACCTCCTCCGCGGCCGGCTCCCCTTTGAGCATGGCGATTACCGCGAATGCGTCGAGGATCGTCATCGACGCTTTCGAGTCTCGATCTGGTCGGCACTTGCTCGCTCTGCGGCACGGGCCGCCGTCGCCGACGGACCACGTCTCCGGTACTTCCCAACCAGGGCGCCCACGGCGTCAACGGGCATCGGACGCATCACGACCCGGTCGCCGAGGTGGACGACGACCCTTGTTGGTGGTGTCGCGATGCACCTATCCCTCGGTTTGAAGCTTCAACCTCTGGAGTTCGGCGGAAAGCTCTTGAACCGCTGCGTCGAGCCGCTCGATGGTGAGCAAGTCGGGCGTCGGTGGCGTCATCTGGGTCGTCCACGGATTGGTGATGAGCCGGTCGACTTGGCGGCGCAGTGCTCGGGCCTCGATCCCGAGAACCTCGAACATCGGGGCGAGGGGCGAACCCGGTGTGGCCAGAGCGATGACGACGTGTTCGGTGCCAACCCGCGGGTGGCGCATCTCGAGCGCGATCCGGAACGCCGTCGCCAGCACCTCCACGCGCGGCGGCGCCCAGTTCGCCCGGCTGGCCGGCGGTGGCCGCGCGGGGCTTGGGTGCGGGCAGATCGATCCCCATCAGCGCGAGGGCGCGGGCTCCGAGGTTCTCGCCATGTTCGACGATTGCACCGAACAAGTCTTCCGGTGCGACCGCTCGACCGGCGCCAGCCGCGATTCGTCGGGCGCGATCGAGAACCTCGTCGAGGCGTGGCGTGAACGAGCCACGGCCCTCATCCCGCAGCGCGCCGAGCCGGTCGAGCGCCTCGCGCAACGCTGTTTGACAGATCGGCGAAATCGACAGCCCGGCGTCGCGCGCAGACCGTTCGAGATCGTCCGGGAGATACACGTTGACCTTGCCCATATGACCACTACTATAACCCCATGGATAACCCCGTCAGGAAGATCGCCACCGACCCGGCGGCCGCGGCCGAGCGATTCGCACAGTCGCCCCTGGTCCCAGGCGTCGCGGTCGCCGGCGTCGTCGACGGCGAGGTCATCGTCGCCGCGGGCGGCCACGCAACCGCCGATACTCGCTTCCGCCCTGGCTCGATCACGAAGCTTCTGACGGCGACGCTGGTCGCGCAGTCCGCGGAGGCCGGGCTGCTCGGCCTCGACGATCCGCTCTCGTCGTATGTCGACGGCTTCGATGAGCGAATCCAGCTCCGCCACCTCATCACCCACTCCTCCGGCATCGACGCAGGCGATGTTTTCGTCGACACTGGTGACGACGAGGGCGCGCTCGGCCGATACGTCGAACTGTTGCAGGGCGCGGGCCAGCTGTTCGATCCCGGAGCCACCTTCTCCTACTGCAACGGCGGCTTCGCGCTCGCCGGTCACGTCGTCGCGCTCGTCCGAGGCACGACGTGGGAGGAGGTCATGCGCGCCGAACTCTTCGAGCCGCTCGACATGACCGCTTCCCTCTTCGAGCCAACCGACGCAACCTTCGAGAGCGGACAGTTCCTGTCTGGAGGCATGACCCGGGCACTTGGCCCAGCAGGAGGCACGCTCGTGTCCACCGCCACCGACATGGGTCGGTTCCTCGCCGATCACCTCGCACATCCCGAGCGCGTATGGATGCGCCAGCTCGCCGCGCCGGCACCTGGAGGCGTCGCGCTGATGCAGGGCGCCGGAGCCGGATGGATGGTGTGGCACGGGAGCTCGCGCGTCGGCGGGGCCAACCCGGGCCATTCCGGATACCTCGCGGTCGACGACGACGCCACCTGCCGCGATCGCCGCACTCACCAACGGCGAGCAAGGAGTGAACGTCGTGTCCATCGAACTCGATGCCGCCGCACCGCAGCCGCCCGATCAGGGACCACCGCCGACCGACCTGCACCAATACGAGGGCGTGTACGCCTCACACATCATGCAGGTGACCCTGCGCGAGGCTGCCGGTGCCCTCACCGCCGAAGTGGACGGGGCCTCGGTCCCTCTGCGTGCCGCGAGATGCGCACACGTTCTCGTCGGTGCTCGGACCGATCGCGCTGTTCGACGGCCTCGCCCGGTGGCGCATGCGGTGCCTGCGGAGAATCTCCTGAGAGCCGGTCGGTCGGCGAGATACCGACGAGGTGTCCCTTGCAATCCATCAATTTCAGCTGATGTAATGGCTTATGGCTTCCCCGCAGCCGCCCGTTGTTCTCGGTCTGCTCGCTGAGCCGTTGCGGTGGCAGTTGGTCGCCGCACTCAGCCGAAGCGACCGGCGGGTGCCCGCTCCCAGATGGCCGAAGCTCTCGCCGAGCACCGGTCGGCGGGGGGCGTCGCAGCCCGCAGTGCGGGAAGCCACCCGAAGCCTTTGCACCCCAACGCCGTGCGCGTCATGGGCGAGCGCGGCATCGACATCGGTGGCCGGACCACGAAACCATTGACCCGCTTCACTGCGAACCGCTTCGACCGTGTCGTCACGCTGTGCGACAAGGTGCGGGAGATCTGCCCGGAGTTCCCAGGGGCTCCCCGTACCGCTCACTGGAGCATGCCGGACCCGGCTGCCGCTGGTGGCGACGCCAAGAACACCTACGGCGCCTTTTCGGCGGCGGCCGACGACATCGAAGATCGCGTCGAGCTCCTGCTCGCCGACCTCGGCATCCCCTCCCTGGAAAGGACCAACCGTGGCTGAGCCGACCACTGTCAACGTGCGCTACCTCGTCGACGACGTCGCCGCATGCGTCGAGTTCTACACCCGACACTTCGGCTTCACCGTCGGGATCTCGAGTCCCGCCTTCGCCGACGTCTCGCGAGGCAACCTGCGGTTGCTGCTGTCGGGCCCCCAGAGCTCCGCCGGCCGAGCGATGGCCGACGGCGAACGGCCCGTTCCCGGCGGGTGGAACCGCATCCACCTCATCGTCTACCAACATCGAGGATGAGGTGGCACGCCTCGTTGCGCAGGGCGTGCGGTTCCGCAACGAGGTCGTCACCGGCCCCGGGGGCGCGCAGGTCCTGGCGATCGACCCCTCGGGGAATCTCGTCGAGTTGTTCCAACCCGCTGGCCAATCGTGAGCGGAGGGCCGACGACGTAGATGGCGACCTTGCGAGGGAGTACATCGGGCGGTTCGAAGACAGGCGGCGCCTACGACCGGGGCGGGTCCTTGGCCTGCTTCTGCAGGCGCTCGAGCAGTTCGCGTTCGGCGCCGTTCTCTGTCAGATCCAGCGCCCGGTCAAATGTCTCCACCGCTTGGGCCGACCGGCCCGCTCGCCGTAGTAGGTCGGCCCGGGCCGCATGCCACAAGTGGTAGTCGTCGAGCTCGAGCTGGTCGAGCAGCGCTAACCCCTCTGCTGGGCCCCGGAGCTCGCCGACGGCGATGGCCCGATTCATGGCCACCACGGGCGACGGCGCCGATGCCATCAGCTGGTCGTAGAGCGCCACGACCTGGGACCAGTCGGTCACCCCGTCGGAGTGCACTGCAGCGATCGCCGCCTGGTATTGGAAGGGGCCTGGAAGGTTGCGCCGCAGTAGCGACCGCACGATGCCCTGGCCTTCGGCGATCAGGTCACGGTCCCACAGCGATCGGTCCTGGTCGGCCAGTCGGACGAGCCGGCCATCGGCGTCGACCCGGGCTGGCCGACGCGACTCGGTCAACAGCATCAAGGCCAGCAGGCCGCGCACCTCCAGCTCGTCTGGCATGAGTGACGCCAGCAGGCGACCCAGTCGGATCGCCTCGGCGCACAGCTCCGCTCGCACCAGCTCGTCACCCGAGGAGGCCACGTAGCCCTCGTTGAAGATCAGGTAGAGCACGGCGAGTACGGGCTTCAGCCGCGCAGGGAGTTCGGCTTCGTTCGGCACCCGGTACGGGATCTTGGCGCCTCTGATCTTGTTCTTGGCCCGCACGATTCGCTGGGCGATCGTCGCCTCGGGCACCAAGAAGGCGCGAGCGATCTCCGACGTCCGCAGGCCGCCGATCAGACGGAGGGTCAGCGCAACTTGTGCGGCCGGGGCGAGCGCCGGGTGGCAGCAGGTGAACATCAGTCGCAGTTGGTCGTCGACCACGGCACCCACCTCCTGAGGTTCGTCCCGCTCCTGCAGTCGGGTCGCCTCGGCCTGACGGTCGTCGCGGGAGGACTCCCGTCGGATCTTGTCCAGCCCGCGATGCTTGGCCGTCGTGATGATCCAGCCGGCCGGACTCGGGGGCGGCCCGCTGGCCGGCCACTTCTCGAGCGCTTGGACGAAGGAGTCCTGGACCGCTTCCTCGGCGAGGTCGATGTCGCCGAAGAAGCGGACCAGACTTGCGACCGCTCGCCCGGACTCAGTCCGAAAGACCCGCTCGATCTCGTCCCGCCCGACGGCAGGTACCGGCACCGGTTACTCGCCCTGGAAAGGGCGAACCTCGACCGGGCCGCCGCAGGCCTCGCTGCCGGCGGAAGCGATCTTCAACGCCTCGTCGAGGTCGGACGCCTCGATGACCCAGAAGCCACCGATTTGCTCTTTGGCCTCGGAGAAGGGCCCGTCGGTGATGAGCGGGTCGCCACCCTTGGTGGCGTCGACGACGGTCGACATGTCGGGGGTCTGGAGGCCGCCAGCGAAGACCCACTTGCCCTCGGCCTGCAGCCTCTCGTTGAACGTGTTGACCCGTGCATACACCGCCTGCATGTCCTGCTCGGACATGTCGGTGCCGGTGTTCTCCTTGTGGGTCACCTCGGTGGCGCCCTTGTCGTCGACGTAGTGGACGGAAAGGAAATACTGGGCCATGGGATTGCTCCTTCGCTTTGGACAGGGCTCGGTGCCCGGCTCTGACCTGTACACGAACGGGCGACATCGCGATCGACAGGTCGGACGAATATTCCTCGAAGATCTTGTATCCATGCAGACTCGAACGAGTCTCCATCCCTTCCCGACGCCGCGGCTCCCGGAGTTCGGAGCAGCGCCGTCTGTCGCTTCGTCGACGCGATGGTCTCGCTGTGGACCGATCCCGCCCTACTTCTCCTTTGGCGGAAGCGAAGTGGCGTACGTCCAGCCGAGGTTCACCCAGGTCTCGAGTTGCTGCTCCGTCGCCAGGTGCTCTGGCGCGACTCGGAGCCAGCCCGACATCGGCCGATCGCGCATCACCGCCAGTTCTGCAGCTGTGGTCTCGACGATCCGTTCGGACTGTGTGGGATCGACTCGAACGAGGACGCCGCCCTCAGCGCTCGCAGCGATGGCCATGTTGCCGACAGCGAGGAAGGCAAGCCCCCCGAACATTTTTCTCTCCGTGAGTCCGCGGCGGCCGGAGAGCAGTTCGCGAATTCGATCGGCCAAGGACTCGTCGTAGGCCATGGGCTTCAGTCTCGTCGACGTCGTTGTTGGTTCATTGTCGGCCGACCCCGAGCGCGGCCAGCTTGTGCCATGACCGCTCGACGATGGCCGGGTAGGTGTGGAGGTAGTACGGGAGGGCGGCACAGGCCTGGTTGATGGCGGCGCCGCGGCTGCGAAGTTCCGTCGCGTGATCGATGCCGAGGGTGTCGAGGAAGGCCTGGCGCGAGACGTCGTTGAACAATGGCGACCACACAACTTGGACGTCGACCGCCGGGTCGCCCGCGCACGCCGAGCCCCAGTCGAGAAGGCCGCTCAGGCGACCGGTCTGGATCAGGCAATTGCCCTCGAGGTCGCCGTGCGCCCACACCGGGTCGCGATCGAACGGCGGGGCCGCCAGCGCTTCCTCCCACACCTCGAGAGCCGCCTCGGCGTCGATGAGGTGGCCGGCGCTGGCAATGCAGTGACGGGTGGCGCGGTCGTACTCCGTCAATGGCCGGGCTCGGTTCTTCGCCGCTGGTGCCCCGGATGGGGAAACCGATTGCAGGCTGCGCACTACTGCGGCGAGATCGAGAGCGAACCGCACTGGATCGTCCATCTGGTCGAGCGCAGCGGGCTGTCCGGGGAGCCACCGATGCACGGCCCAGGCATAGGGATAGTCACCGCCCGCCTGTCCCACGGCCACCGGCTGGGGAACCGCCACGGGTAGTTGAGGCCCGAGGATCGGGAGCCACGTTGCTTCGAAGTCGACTTGGCCCACGGCCCAATGGATGCGGGGAAACCGGACGACGAGTTGTTCACCGAGTCGCCAGATGGCGTGATCGGTGCCCCACGGCTCGACCGTTGACAGCGGAAGGTAGGCGAGGTCCGGCATCTGGCTGGACAACAGGGCGCGCACGACGGACTCGTCGACGCGCACCTCGTCGGCGTGCATACGGAGCGGCGCGGTCACAGCCGAGTGGCGAGTTCGACGGCGAGATCGAAGGTCCGAGCACGAGACGGCGAGGTTGTCCAGCTGCGCGCATCCCACGTGGTCCCGCTCAGGTCGTCGCCGCCGTAGAGCAACTGGGCGAAGCGAATGCCACGAAATCGAGCGACGGCGAAGAACGCGGCCGCCTCCATCTCGACGACGAGGCAGCCCTCGGCGGCGCGCCGGCGTACACGCTCGCGGGTCTCGCGGTAGAGGGCGTCGGTCGTCCAGGTGGGTCCGGTGGAGTACGGCACGCCGCGTTCTTCGAGCAACGCGATTGCCGCGGCGACCCCTGCGGCATCAGCATCGACCGAGCGCGAGGGCGCCAGGTAGTGGAACGAGGTGCCCTCGTCGCGTACGGCTGAGGTCGGAACGACGATGTCGCCGGCTCCAACTTCAGGGGACAACGTGCCGCAACCACCGCATGCCACGACCTTGCGGGCTCCCAACACGATCGCTTCTTCCAAGAACCCGGCGGCCAAGGGTGCGCCGACGCCCGGATGGAGCACGGCGACCTCCTGTCCGTGGCGTTCGATCTTCCAGATCGGATGTCGCCCGTGCGCCGCCTCGAGTTCGCCGACCTGGACGGCCTCACCGGGGAGCGCAGCCAGGATCTCGGCGTAGAAGCAGAGCACGAGGCGCTCGGGGATCGTGTCCTTCCTCGCTGCCATGGTCGACCACGGGTCGACGACGCCGACCGGGTCGGGGTCGAACTCGAGCAGCGCCAGATCGTCGTCGTCGTCCACCCCGCCACTTTCGTCTCCGCCGCCCGCCGCCGCCACCGGATTCGTTCTGGGCGCATTTGTCCACGCAGTGGCTACACAAAGGCGCCCAGAACCGAGGAGGATCAGGATTCGGCCAGCGCGTAGGCCTCGACAAGCATCGCGGCCAGGCGGTGGTCGAACGCCTCGGCCGAGGCGACGTTGGCCACGTGGTAGTAGCGCCCCCCATAGGGCATGACCTTGCGGGTGATCGTCGGATGCCGGGCCTCGTGGGCGAGGCTGAACGACACCGCCACCCACCGTTGCATCGGACGGAGTTCGGCGAACTTACGCGGCCGCTTCAAGAAAATGCCGACCGAGACGGGCTCGACATGGATCGGGCCAGCGCCGGCGGCCGCGAGCGCGGCCATGACGGCGTCGAACACGGGGCGCTCGTGGGGTGGGCCAGTCGAGAAGTAGTCGTCGAGGGTCATCGCCGGGGCGCACTCGTGACCTTGCCTGGCCCGGGCGAACCTGCGCCCGCAGGCTGGACAGTCCCATCCCTCCACCCGACCAGTGTCGCATCGTGTTCGAGTACCAGGCGAGAGGCCATACGATCCTCGGCGATGTCGCTCCTCCTTCCCTCCCTCCTGGCCGCCAATGATGAGTACCAGCGCGACAAGTTCCGCCCCGTGCTGCGTACTCCCCGCCCCTCAGGACAACTCGTGCTGTTGTCCTGCATGGACGCCCGGCTCGACCTGTTCCGTGCGCTCGGTCTCGAGGTCGGACAAGCCCACGTACTGCGCAACGCCGGCGGACGGGCGACGCCCGACGCCATTCGCTCTCTGGTGGTCTCGACCCACCTGCTCGACACTCGCGAGATCGGCGTGCTCCATCACTCCGACTGCGGCCTCGAAGGGGTAACCCAAGACGCCATCGCCGAGCGAACCGGGGTCGACGACGTCGACTTCCTCGCGTTCGAACACGTCGATCAGAGCGTGATCGAAGACGTCGCCGCCATCCGGGGTTACGGCAAGCTGCCGGACGGGACCATGGTGTGGGGCGCCGTCTACGAAGTCGACAGCGGCGCCGTGCGCGTCGTCAGCGAGCCGGCCCCGGCCTGACGCTGTCTCGGAGGGGTGCGGTCGAGAACTCCTCGATCCCAGCCGCGAAGGGCACGCTGGCGCGAAAGCCGAGCACGTTTGCGGCCCGCTCAGGCGACGCGACGACGTGGCGGACATCGCCGAGTCGATAGTCGCCGGTCACGATGGGAACCAAGCCCCCTGGCGTGCAGCGAGCCAGCGCGCCGGCCAGGTCGCCGACCGTGTGGGGTTCACCTGATGCCACGTTGAAGGCGCCCACGACGTCACCCGGCGCCGTGAGCGCGGCGATGTTGGCCGAGGCGACGTCGCGCGACGTGGACAAAGTCGCGGCGCTGACCCCCGTCTTCGAAGACACGTGGCGCCTGGCCCGACTCGAGCGCGGAGCGAAAGATCGACGCCACCCCCGCATACGGGGTGTCCCTCGGCATCCGCGGTCCGTAGACGTTGTGATAGCGCAGCGCAACGACCGAGGCGCCGGACTCCCGTCCGAACGCGGCGCACAGGTGCTCTTGGTGCAACTTGGTGGCGGCATAGACGTTGCGCGGGTCGACGGGAGCGCCCTCGTCGACGAGTTCTGCAACCAGATCGGCTCCGCACACCGGGCACGGGGGTTCGAAGCGGCCGGTGTCGAGGGAGGTGGTGAGACGCGGACCGGGGCGGACGATGCCGTGCTCGACGCACCGATAGCGGCCCTCGCCGTAGACCACCATGCTGCTGGCCAGAACCAGGCGCCCGGAAAACCCGACGCGGTGGAGCTGGGCGAGCAGCACGGCCGTGCCGACGTCGTTGTCTCGCACGTAGGCGGTGACGTCGCTGAAGTCGACGCCGAGTCCGACGCGAGAGGCCTGGTGGCACACGGCGTCTATCCCGTCGCCGATCGCTTCCGACACGCCGGCAGGATCGGTCACGTCGGCTTGGACGAGGTGGACGTCGTCGTGCAGATAGTCCGGACGCACGACATGGGCGGCCGAATCGAACGAGTCGAGGATGACGACCTCGTCTCCCCGGACCCGCAACGCATCGACGACGAAGGACCCGATGAAGCCGGCGCCTCCGGTGACGAGGACCCTCACGGCGCCAGCAACGGCAGTCGGACCGTGAAGCGACACCCGCCCATCTCGTTGCGCACGGCGATGGCTCCCTCGTGAGCCTCGACGAGGCCCCGGGCGATGGCCAAGCCGAGTCCTGCACCACCGGGACTCGTCGGCGACCGCGCCGAGTCGCCGCTGTAGGCGAGGTCGAACACGCGCTCGAGGTCGGCCTCAGGGATGCCGCCACAGGTGTCGCTCACCTCGACCAAGGCCTCGTCACCGTCGGTGCGGGCGTTGACGACGACCGTGCCGTCGGTGGGTGTATGACGAATGGCGTTGTCGAGCAGGTTGCGTAGGACCCGCAACACCTCCGGCGTCGACAGCCAGAGCCGGGGATCCTGGCCGTCGACGCGGCCCTCGAGTCGGACCCCCTTCGCCGCCGCGACCGGTGCGGCGCCAGCGAGGGCATCGGACAGCAGGTCGCCGAGGAGCACCGACTCGGGCCGTAGTTGGAGGGCTCCGGCATGGATCCGGCTCAGTTCGAACAAGTCGTCAACGAGACCCGAGAGGCGGTCACTCTCCTCGCGAATGGTGCGGTGGTAGCGGGCGACTGTCACCGGGTCGTCGACGACCCCGTCCTCCAGCGCCTCGACGAGTGCCCGGATCCCGGCCAAAGGGGTACGAAGGTCGTGGGACACCCAAGCCACCAACTCACGGCGCGAGGACTCGAGGGCGCGCTCGCTCTCGCGTGCCTGTTCCAGCCGTCTCGACATCTCCTCGAGGTCGGTGCGGAGGCGCTGCAGTTCAACCGGATCGTCGCTGACGAGGGTCGCAGTCGATCCGTCCGGCGCCGTCGTCCCAAGCCGGACGGCGAAGGCTGACAACGAACGTGTGGCCGCCGCGATTCGGCGACCCAAAGCCACTGCCATCACGACGGCGACGAGGCCGGCGGCGGCGAGTACGACGAGGAGGGCGCGAAGGTCGTGGGCCGAGATGAACATCGCCGAGGCCGCCGCGATGGCGCCGGCGGCCGTGGCCACCACCACGGTCAGGCAGGCGGCGATGACCTGGACCTGCACGGAACGGCGACGGAGGGCGAGCAGCACCAGACCTCCGACCAGACCGCTGCCGGCAGCGGCGGCGGCCGAGAGCGCCACGAGTTGAAGCGCGTCGCTGAGGCTCACGCTTGAGCTCCTTTGGAGGTCGGATGTTCGAATCGGTAGCCGACGCCCCACACCGTCGAGAGTCGCCGGGGCTGCGACGGGTCGACCTCGATCTTCTCCCGCAACCGGCGCACGTGCACCGTCACCGTGGAGGTGTCGCCGTACGTGTAGCCCCACACGTGCTCGAGGAGCTCCTCGCGCCGGAAGACCTGGCCGGGTCGGCGCATGAGGAAGACCAGCAGGTCGAATTCGCGGGCCGTCAACACCACCGCTTCACTCGCTCGCCACACCTGATGCGCGGCGACATCGACTCGAAGGTCGTCAGATTCGAGCTGCCCACCGCGAGGAAGCGACGTGTCGGTGGTCGCCGACGCCCGCCGGAGCACGGCCCGCACGCGGGCCACCACCTCGCGAGGTGAGAACGGCTTGGCCACGTAGTCGTCGGCGCCGAGTTCGAGCCCGAGGATGCGATCACTCTCTTCGCCCCGCGCCGTCAACATGATCACCGGTATGGGCGCCACTGCCCGCAGCCGCCGGCAGACCTCGAGGCCGTCGATTCCAGGCAGCATCAGATCGAGGACCACGAGATCCGGAAGGTCGGCGAGCGCGCGAGCCAGCGCGTCGGCGCCGTCGCCCGAGGTCTCCACGACATACCCCTCGCGTTCGAGGTAGCGCCCGAGGACCTCGGCGACGTTGGGGTCGTCGTCGACCACGAGGATGTGCGCGGGCTCGCTCACCACGGGCTCCGCAACATCACCTGGAGGCCGAGGCCAGTCACCGCGTTTGCGGCCAACCACGGCCGAGGCGACCGGACAGCGACCGCGGCCACGGCGAGCCACGGAACGAACGGGAGCCAGATGCGTTCGACCTCTCCCTTGGAGAATCCGGAGAGGTCGGCAACGACGAGGGCGGCGGCCGCGCCCAACACCAGTGGCAACGCCGGATGACGGCGCCGGATCTCCGCTGCGCCCGCGAGCGCGGCGGGGCCGACGGCAACGGCCAGCGCCGCCAGGTTGGCGACGGCGAAGAATACGAAGGGCCGGCGGCTGGCGACGCCGGCGAGTTGCAGGTCTCTGGTGGCGGCGAGACCCGCCGGCCACCAGAAACCCGTGAGGGCGAACACCGCGAGCATCGCGCCAGCGACGGCGATCACCGTCGCGATCGCGAGCGGTCGGTGGCGCACAACGGCGACCGTGATCGCCACCGTTCCGAGCAGCACCAAGCCGTACGAGAGAAGGGCGAGTGCGCCGAAGAGCGCGCCCGACCCGACCGCCATCGCCAAACGTCGTCGCCCGGACCCCCTCGGCGACGTAGCGAGTACGGCGAGGGCGACGGCCGCGGCCCCGACCCCGGCAAAGAAGGCGTCGGCGGTGGTGGCCACCCAAACCGCCGCCGGGGAGAGAGCGAGGAAGGGCGCCACCGACCGGGCCGCCTTCTCGCCGGCCAGGTCGCGCACGGCCACGAGCACGGCCGCGAGCCCGAGCGCGGCGAGCGTCAGGACCAACGCTGCAGCGAATCCCGCCCCGCCGAGACCGATGCGGTCGAGAAACCAGAGCACCAGCACCATGCCGGGCGGGTGGCCCTTCACGTGGGTCGGGTAGCTGTCGAGTCGCTCGACGAACGAGGCGAGGAACGCGGCCGGACGCCCAACGCGGTCCACGGCGACGAGGTACTCGTAGCGCGTCGCCAAGGGTGCAGCCACGGCCGACCACCCGTCGGACGCAGCCAGCGCCACCGTCCACGCCAGCGCGCTCATGGCCGTGGCCGCCGTCAGCAGCGACCAGCGAAATTGGCGCGCTGCCACCGGACCGAAGGCGATCACGGCGGCGGCAAGGCCGGCAGCAGGAGCGAGTCGCCAGCTGAACGACGGTCGCTGCCACGTGCCGACGAAGGGCGGGGCGTTGACGTGGATGCGCGGGTCGGCAGCCACAACTCCGTGACCCCAGACGGCGACGGCCACGACGCCGGCGGCGACGGCAGCGACGACGAGGGCGGGGCGCATCCCGCCGAAGAGTACGGCCCGCCCAGCGCCTCGATGCCCGGAGACGACAGAGTTTCGAGATCCGTAAGGCGATCCATGGTGTGTTGTGGCATCCCGCTGGTTACGGTCGGCGGAGATGCCCGACGTGATCCTGCCCGTGCTCGACGAGGCCGCCGCCTTGCCCTGGGTCTTGGCACGGATCCCGATCGGGTACCGGGCCATCGTGGTCGACAACGGGTCGAGCGACGACTCGGCCGGCATCGCCGCCTCGCTCGGCGCACTGGTGATCGCCGAGCCGCAGCGCGGGTTCGGCGCCGCCTGCTGGGCGGGACTCTTGGCCGCGACCGACGATGTCGTCTGCTTCGTCGACGCAGATGGTTCTATCGATCCCGGCGACCTCCCCATGGTCGCGGATCCGGTCACGCGGGGGACGTCTGACCTCGTGCTCGCCGCCCGGCGCCCGACGAGCCGTCGCGCCTGGCCCGTCCACGCCCGGGCCGCCAACCGATTGTTGGCCTGGGAACTCCGGCGTCGCACGTCGCTCGACCTGCGTGACCTGGGACCGATGCGGTCGGCGAGGCGTGAGGCCCTGGTCGATCTCGGTATCGTCGACCGGCGTTTCGGTTGGCCTCTGGAGATGGTGTTGCGAGCGGCGGCCGCAGGCTGGCGAATCGACGAGGTGGTGGCCGACTATCACCCTCGCGAAGGTCGGTCGAAGGTCACCGGCACCGTCCGGGGAACGGTGCGAGCCGTGCGCGACATGGCCGCGGTGCTCTGAGGTGAGCCACGTACTCGTGATGGCGAAGTCGCCCGTGCCTGGTCGGGTGAAGACGCGTCTGTGTCCGCCCTGCACGCCGGTGGAGGCGGCCGCAATTGCCACCGCCGCCTTGGCGGACACCCTCGAGGCCGCCCTTTCGGCCCAAGCCGAGCGCTACTTGCTCGCTCTCGATGGTGAGCCTGGTCCGTGGATACCCGATGGGTTCGAGGTGTTTCCCCAGGTGTCGGGATCGTTCGATCACCGCCTGGCGGCGGCCTGGCAACGGTCCGGCGGTCCTGGGGTGCAGATCGGCATGGATACTCCTCAGGTGTCAGGTCGCGACCTCGATGGGGCATTGGCTGCCCTCGAAGGTGGAGCCGACGCGGTTCTCGGTACAGCCGACGACGGCGGCTGGTGGCTCATCGGATTGCGCCGCCCCGACCCTGGCGTGTTCCTCGGCGTGCCGATGAGCACGACCGAGACCGGGGCTGCGCAACACCGCCGGTTGCTCGAACTCGGCTTGCAGACCGTTGACGTCGGCAACCAACGCGACGTCGACACCTTCCACGACGCGATGGCCGTCGCCCAGACGGTGCCCGGGTCGCGCTTCGCCGAGGCAGTGCGCGCCGTTGCGCTTGCCGGGCAGTTGCGGTGAGCCTCGTCCTCGAACTCGAAACCGGCGCCAAGGTCGACTTCCCGGTAGAGCGTTGGTACGCAGAGCCGTCCGCCGAGGAGCAGGAACTTCTCGACGGCTTGGATGGCCCGGTGCTCGATGTCGGCTGCGGCCCGGGCCGACACGTGCTGGCGCTCAACCGCCGCGGAGTGATCGCACTCGGCATTGACGCTTCGCCCGTTGCCGTCGCCCTGGCCCGCCAACGGGGGGCGGCGGTGATGGAGCGGTCGGTGTTCGACCGCGTCCCCGGCACGGGGCGGTGGGGTGCGGCGCTGCTCCTCGACGGCAACATCGGGATCGGCGGAGACCCGGTGGCCCTCCTCCGGAGACTGCGCCGGCTACTGCGGCCTGGCGGCATCGCTGCCGTCGAGGTCGAGGCGCCTGGCCTCGGCGTCGAGTCGCTCGACGCCCGGCTCGATGATGGCCTGGCCCGTAGCGCTTGGTTCCGCTGGGCACGGGTCGGAGCGGACGGACTTGATGATGTGGCTGCCGGCGCCAACCTCATCGTCGATTGCTCGTGGGAGGTGGCCGGCCGGTGGTTCGCCCGGTTGCGCAGCTGACGAGGATCCTCGAGCGAACGGTGGGGCAGGTGCAGCGGCGCTTCACCAGCCCGCTCCACTCGGCCCGGGTTGCGTCGGTTCTCGGCGTCGCGCTCGGCGTCAGCTTCACCGTCTGTTTCGCCTCCGGTCTCATCACGTGGTGGATCCAGCATCCTCCGACGTGGTTCGACTGGCCGTCGCGCCCCGCCGGGCTGTATCGCATGGTGCAGGGAGCGCACGTCGGGTTCGGTATCGCCTCGATCCCGCTGCTCCTCGCGAAGTTATGGACGGTGTACCCGAAGTTCTGGACGTGGCCCCCGGCCCGAAGCATCGCCGTCGCCGTCGAGCGCGTGAGCGTCCTTCCTCTCGTGGGAGGCAGCCTGTTTCTCCTCTTTTCCGGCACCGCGAACATCGCGCTCTGGTATCCGTGGACGTTCTCGTTTCCCTCGGCCCACCTCTGGGCGGCGTGGGTCACGATGGGTGCGCTGGTGGCGCACGTCGGAGCCAAGATCCACATCGTCCGGCGCGAGCTTCGAGGGCGCCCCGATGCGACCGTCGCCAGCGATGGTCTCGGGCGACGGCAGTTTCTCGGCGCCGCGTTCGGTGCGTCGGCACTGCTGACCGTGGTGACCATCGGTCAAACCTTCCGCCCCTTGTCTCGTATCGGCCTGCTTGCCCCCCGGCGGCCATCGATCGGACCGCAGGGCCTGCCTGTGAACAAGACCGCGGCCGGCGCGCGGGTGCTCGACCGCATCGACCCAGCCTCGTACCGGCTCACGGTCGTCGACGGAGTGAACCGGAGAGCGTTCGACCTCGACGCGCTGCGGAACCTTCACCAGACCGCGGCGGTGCTTCCGATTGCCTGTGTCGAGGGATGGAGCGCGGAAGCCCGGTGGGCCGGGCCGTCGGTAGCGTCGGTCCTTGCCGCCGCCGGTGTCGCGATTGCCTCGGTCGCGGAGATCAGGGTCGAGTCGTTGCAGATCGGTGGCTCGTATCGGTCGAGCATCCTGTCGCGCACGCACGCTGCCGATCGCCACACGATGTTGGCGCTCACGCTCGACGGCGATCCGCTGCATCCCGACCATGGGTTTCCGCTCCGTCTGATCGGTCCCAACCGTCCGGGCGTGCTGCAGACGAAGTGGGTCCACGAACTCGTGGTGCGACGGTGAGCACGACGACCGACTCGGTCTCACTCGACGAGGAGCGTCCCGGGGGCTGGGCCTTCTGGATCGGCGCCGCCCTCGGGTGGGTCGTGATGGCCTTCGGCGTCGCTGGAGCCCTCGAGGCCGCGCGGCGCACCCACCCGGTCGAACTGTCGCTCTATTTCGTGGGCGGGGCGCTGGCCCACGACCTCTTACTAGCCCCGGTGGTTCTCGGCGTGGGGTTCGTGTTGGCGCGTCTGGGGAGAGGACTTCCGCGCCAACTGGCGGCGATGGCAGCCATCGTGGTCGGGACCGTGGCGGTTTTCGCCTACCCCTTCGTTCGAGGCTTTGGGAAACGGCCGGGAAACCCTTCGGCGCTCCCGGGCGATTACGCCGCAGGACTGGCGACCCTGGCAGTAGGGGTCGTGGGCGCGGCCGTCTTGTGGTGGCTCGTCGCTCGGGTACGGCGACGTCGCGAGGCATGATGCGACGGTGGCATTCGACACCGACCCCCGACTCGACGATCTCGCCGGTTACATCGCCGCGTCACCGTCGCCATTTCACGCTGTAGACGAATCGGCCCGGCGTCTCGAGGCGGCTGGCTTCGTCGCCGTTGACGAGCAGCAACCGCCGGCGACATATCCGACGGCTGGCTTCACGACCCGCGACGGTTCGATCGTCGCCTGGTCCGACGTTGACCCGGAAGCCGCCAATGGCCTTCGGATGGTTGGCGCGCACACCGACTCACCCAACCTGAGGGTCAAACCCAGACCCGACCTCGACCGCGTCGGTGCTCGCCAACTCGCGCTCGAGCCCTATGGCGGCGTCCTGCTCAATTCGTGGATGGGTCGAGACCTCGGGCTGTCGGGACGGGTTGCGCTCCGCGACGGCTCCCTGCGCCTCGTTCGCTCCGCCGATGCCGTGCTGCACCTGCCCCAGTTGGCGATCCATCTCGACCGTGAGGTCGCCAGCAAGGGGCTCCTGGTCGACCCCCAGCGGCATACCGCGCCCATCTGGGGAATCGGGCGGAGCACTGATGGAGACTTCCGCCGTTGGCTGGCCGGCCTCGCCGGCGTCGAGGCCGACGACGTCGTGGCCTGGGACATGATGACCCATGACCTCACGCCCCCGGGCCGGGTCGGCGCTGATGGCGAACTGTTCGCCGCACCCCGCCTCGACAACCAGTGCTCCTCATGGGCGGCCATCGAGGCGCTGATCGAGACCGGCCGAGGCGTCGTCGCCCTCTGGGACCATGAGGAGATCGGGTCGACCTCGAATCGTGGCGCGGGCAGTGCGTTGGTCGAGTCGGTGCTCGAACGCCTGGTTCCCTCACCGTCCGATCGCCGCCGACTCCTTGCCCGCTCGTACTGCGCTTCGAGCGATATGGCCCACGCCACCCATCCCAACTACAGCGAGCGGCACGAGCCCTCCCACCTGATCTCGTTGGGCGGAGGTCCGGTCATCAAGACCAACGTCAACCAGCGCTATGCGACCGACGCCCGCTCGGCGCAGGTATTCGCAGCCGCGTGTGACGATGCTGGCGTGCCCTTCCAGTGGTACGCCCACCGCGCCGACATCCCGTGCGGCTCGACCATCGGGCCCATCACTGCCGCTCGACTCGGCATCAGCGTCGTCGACGTGGGCGCGCCAATGCTGGCCATGCATTCGGCCCGCGAGGTCATGGCCGGGTCCGACGCCGACCTCCTCCGCCGCGCACTGGCCTCGTTCCTCCGCTGAGGTCCCGTCATAGGCTTCCGGCGATGGGGGACGAGAACGGAGTCGCGGATCCGGGAATCGCCGATCCGGGCGTCGCAGTCATTGCCCACTCCCTGATCTCGTCGGTTTCCGTCATCGCCGGCGCGCTCCAGACGGTCATCGCCTACGACGTCACTCTCGACGACGACCAGCGCAGTCGGTTGCTCGGCATGGCGCTCACACAGGCGACCTACGTCGGCGAGGTCCTCAAGGACATGGCCAGAGGCCTGCCATCCGAGGTGATCGAGGCCCTCGACAGCATCTCCGAGCGCCGCCCGCCGCCTCCGGCCTGACCCGAGGTTGCCGGGCCGGTGAACGGGTTACAACCGGGGCGTGGGCATCGCGACCAAGTCTCGTCACCTTCGTCTCTATGGCGAGTTGACACGCCTCCTCGTGAAGTACGGGCGAAGCGATCTGGCCGACGACATGCGCTCGAGCCTGTCGGGCGGCGTAGCTGATCTCAGCGTCGACCGCGCCGACGACCAGCCCCCGGCTGAGGCGGCCGAGTTGGCCGATGACCTCGAGGCGCTGGGACCGACCTTCATCAAACTCGGTCAATTGCTGTCGACCCGCATGGACCTGCTTCCGCCGGCGTACACCGAGGCTCTGGCCAGGCTTCAGGACCACGTCGAGCCCATCTCCTATGACGAACTCGAGGAGGTGTTCTGCGCTGAACTCGGCGTCGACACCCGGACCGCGTTCGCCTCCTTTGACCAACAGCCGTTGGCGTCGGCCTCACTCGGCCAGGTTCACCGCGCCCGACTGCGGAGTGGTCGTGACGTTGTGGTCAAGGTGCAACGTCCGGGTATCCGCGAGCAGATCCGCAGCGACATGGAAGCGCTGGCCGAGATCGCCGATTGGCTCGATGACCACACTGACGTCGGCCGTCGATTCGGATTTCGCGACCTGCTCGACGAGTTCGACCGCACGCTTCGCGACGAGTTGGACTATGAGCGCGAAGCGGCCAACCTGCGCCGCTTGGCACAGATCGTGACTCCGTACGACCTCCTCGTCGTGCCCCAGCCCGTCGACGACTTCACGTCGGGGAGGGTCCTCACGATGGATCACATTGCGGGGCGGAAGGTCACCTCGCTCGGCCCCCACGCCCGCCTCGACCTCGACGTCGAGACCACCCAACTGGCCGATCAACTGTTCCGGGCCTATCTCGATCAGATCCTGGTCGAGGGCTTCTTCCACGCCGATCCCCATCCTGGCAACGTCTCGCTCACCGACGACGGGCGGCTTGCCCTCCTCGACCTCGGGATGGTGGCCCGCGTCCCTCCCCGACTCCAGGACCTGCTCGTCAAGCTCCTCGTGGCCGTCAGCGATGGGCGGGGTGAGGAGGCCGCGCAGATCACGGTGAAGATGGGCCGGGCGTTGCCTGACTTCGACGCCGACGCGTTCGTCCGTGGGGCGGCTGACCTGGTGGTGCGCAACCACCAACTCGGGGTGGGGGACCTCGACGCTGGTCGTCTCGTGATGGAGTTGTCGCGCCTGTCGGGCTCGACTGGCTTGCGACTCCCACCAGAGTTATCGCTTCTCGGCAAAGCGTTGCTCAACCTCGATCAGGTGGCCCGATCCCTCGATCCCGAGTTCAACCCGAGCCAGGCGATTTCCGAGCACGCCGCCGCCATCATGCAGCGCCGGCTCCAGCCCACCCGCGAGCGCCTGTTCTCGGCTGCCCTCGAGGCAAGGGAGTTCGTCGAGGAGCTGCCGGGCCGGGTCAATCGGCTGATGGACGCCACCGCCAACGGCGATCTCCGCGTCCGCGTCGACGCCTTCGACGAGAAGGAACTGCTCCGGGCCCTCCAGCAGTTGGCCAACCGGCTCACGATGGGCCTTGTGTTGGCCGCACTCATCGTCGGCGCGGCGATGCTGACCAGAGTGGAGACGTCCTCCCGGCTCTTCGGCTATCCGACCGTCGCCATCGTCTGCTTCCTCGCCGCATCGCTCGGTGGATTCTCGCTGCTGTGGACGATCGCCACCGGCGACCGGCAGCACCGGCGTCAACAGCGCAATCGGCCCGACTAGCGGAACGAAGGTGCCACTTCCTCGATGAACAAGTCGCAGGTGTCCTTGCGGCGGTCCATCGGGCCGAGGGTGAAGTCGGGGATGATCAGTTCGTCGCACCCGGCGTCGCGGTAGGCGCCGACGATTTCGATGACCTCGGCCGGGGTGCCGGCGATGCCTGTGCCCCGCTTGTCGGCCAACCAAGCCTCGTCCGTGGAGAGAAAGAGCAAGGCCTGGGTGGAGACGGCAATCTCCTCGGGGTCACGTCCGACATCGTCGCAGTGCCGGTGGAGAACCGAGACCTTGTGCGCCAGCACCTCGGGCGTCGTCCAAGCGTTCCACTCGTCGGCGTACGTGGCTGCCATGCGCAGCGTGCGCTTCTCGCCGCCGCCACCGATCAGGAGGGGCAGCCGATCCTGCACTGGCGTCGGTTGGTTGGGGGCTTCGGCGAGGGTGAAGTACTCGCCCGAGAACGAGGTGCGGCGTTCGCGCAGGAGGCCGTGGAGCACCTGGCACGCCTCCTCGAACCGGTCGAGGCGTTCTTTGACTGTGCCCAGTTCGATGCCGTAGGCCTCGTGCTCGTTGACCTGCCATCCCGCCCCGACGCCGAGCAGGAGCCGTCCCTCGCTGATGCGGTCGACGGCGGCGGCGATGTTGGCCAGCACGGCGGGGTGGCGGTAGGTCACGCTGGTGACGAGCGTGCCCAGGCGGAGACGAGGCACCGACGCGGCCAAGGCCGCCATCACCGACCAGCACTCGAGGGTGTCGCCATCGAGGGGCGTGGCGTCGGCTCCGTTCGGCATGAAGTGGTCGGCGAAGTAGACGCCGTCCCATCCGGTCGCCTCGCAGTGCTGCGTCAACTCGACGATCTCCGACCACGGACGATTGGGCGAGGGCCAAATGCTGAAGCGCATGGCTGGGGACCCTACCGGTCGGCGCGAAGCGGCCGCCCCAGAGGGCGGCCGCGACGCATTGGTTCTTGTTTCGCTCAGATCATCCGGCGAGGTCGCGAGGTCTGCATCAGCACGGCACCCACAATCAGGAGGGCGGCGGCGAGGACCAAGAGGTCACCGGTAGATGCGCCGGTGCGAGCCAAGGACTCCGAGCCGACGCCGGACACGAGGTCCGGTCGTTCGATTTGGACACCCTGGACCTCGGTGGCTCGTGCCGTCGTCACCCTGGGCGTCACCGAAGCAGCCGGCGGGGCCGAAGCGGGGGTGACACCACCGCTCGTTGCCCGGGCTGCGGCAGGAGCGGGAGCAGGCGTGGGAGCAGGGGCGGCGGGGCCGGGATCCGACCGCAACTCGCGGTTGGGATCGGGTCGGGGAGCCTCGCGTTCGACGTAGAAGCCCTCGCCGATTTCGGCGCCGTCGTCCGGTGCGGACGACGCCGCCGTGACGCCCGACGAATCGGACGACGCGTCGGGGGCTGTTTGGGCCGATGCTCCTGCTGCTGTGCCGACAAGACCAAGGGCCACTCCGAGAAGGATGAACGAAAGGCGAACGATGCTGCGGAGATACGTCACGGTGTACTCCCGTCCGGTAGAGGACGCCCCCGGATGGGACGCCCCGCTGCTGGGCGGGTCGGTCTCGCCACTCACTCCCCGAATGGTCTAGGCGACCGGTTTTCTCCGTGCTGCCGATGGCAGTCGGTGGGGACCATTCGGATCAACGCTTCCCACATCGGCCGCTTCGCCCCGCCGGAGGCGAGACGAGGTGGGCCGACAAGTTGTCATCGGCGCGATCGGGCACCGAGTTGAACGTTCCTTCAGACTCGCCGAAGTCGACGGGCGCCGGCGGCGGCGGCCAGCAGGAGAAGGCCGGGGACCAGATAATCCTCGCCGCCCGTCTCCGGTGTCCCGTTGGTGCCGGTGGCCACCGTGCCCGCGCCCGAAGATCCGAGCCCGCTGCCGCCTGTGCCGCCCGTGCTGGTTCCGCTGGTTCCGCTGGTTCCGGTGCCGTCGGTTGCGAGGGTCGTGGGCGTTTCGACGATCGTCGTGGGCTCAGTGGTCGGAACCGCAGTGGTTGGGAGCACGAATGCGGTCGTGGTGGTCGTCCCGCCGGCGCCCAGCTCGGACCCCCTGCCGTCGTCATGGAAGATCGCCGCCGCCACGCCGCCGCCGAGCAGCAGGACGATCAGCGCGATCAGGACGTTGCGGGCGGCTGCGGGGACGGAATTCAGTGCTTCGGCTCCAGTTTGAGGTGCGAGCGGGTGACGGGAATCGAACCCGCATGGCCTGCTTGGAAGGCAGGAACTCTGGCCATTGAGCTACACCCGCGATGATCCTGGCACGCTACCCGTCGGGGAGGGGGGATTTGAACCCCCGACCGCCACGTCCCAAACGTGGTGCGCTACCACTGCGCCACTCCCCGGGCCTGCGACCGCAGCGTACCGAAGCGCGGACCGCCCTCCCACGCCTACCGTGACGACATGGCGGTGGGAACGCTTCTCGGGCTCTGGCGCTATCCGGTGAAGTCGATGGGCGGCGAGGCGCTGACATCGGCCCGCGTGGGGATCACCGGAATCGACGGTGACCGGGCCCGGGGGGTGATATGCGTCGATTCAGGCAAGGTCCTGTCGGCCAAGACGGTGCCCCGCCTGCTCGACGCGTCGGCGCGATGGGAGGACGGCTCCATCCGGATCTCTGGTGCCGGCGGCCTCGAGATCGGCGTCGATCGACCCACCGACGGGGCCGCGCTCTCCGAGTGGCTCGGGCGCCCGGTGCGGATCGAGTGCCCACCGGCCGGCGCTCGCACGACCTTCGACTACGAGGTCGAAGGTCCCGACGGCGTGTCGACGCTCGTCGAGTTGCAGACCGCGCCGGGGCTCTTCTTCGACGGTCGCTCGACCCTGCACCTCGTGAGCAGGGCCGGGCTGGACGCCGACGACGTTCGGCGATTCCGCCCCAATCTGCTTGTAGGTCCAGACGCCGAGGGCGCTGGGGCTCCACCTGAGGATGGCTGGGTCGGCGGAACCGTGACCATCGGCGACGTGATCGCTCACGTGCGAAAACGGACCGCCCGCTGCACCGTTGTCACCCGAGCGCAGCCCGGGCTACCCGAGGCGCCCGGCCTTCTGCGGCGGCTCAACTCCGAGCGTGGTGGTGACGTTGGTGTCTATCTCGACCCCATCGAGTTCGGCACCGTCACCGTGGGCGACTCGGTTGTCGTGGCCCCGCCACCGCCGTCGCCGGCCTCGGTGCCGAGCATCGTCGGGTAGTGCGGGACGACCGGTAAGCTCACCCTCTCTATGAAGGCCACGGTCGAGCCCCTCGAGGGCAACAAGGTGAAGCTGTCGGTCGAGGTCGAGGAACTCGAGTTCGATCAGGCGGTCGACGCCGCCCTCCGCAAAATCTCTCGTGAAGTCCGGATTCCCGGCTTCCGGCCGGGCAAGGCGCCCCGCAAGCTGCTCGAGGCCCGTATGGGTCGCAGCGGGGTTCGTCAAGAGGCCCTTCGTGAGGCCCTGCCCGATTACTACGCCGCCGCCCTCCGTCAGACCGAGGTCGATCCGATCGCCCCGCCCGAGATCGATGTGACCTCGGGCGAAGACGACGGTCCGTTGGCCTTCGACGCCATCGTCGAGGTCAGGCCCCAGGTCAAGTTGGTCGGCTACCAGGGCCTGCAAGTGACGGTTCCGGCGCCTCTCGTGACCGACGACGAACTGTCGATCCAGATCGACCGCCTCCGCACGCCGTTCGGCGAGTTCGCGCGAGGTGGAGCGTCCGATCCAGGACAACGACCACGTCACCCTCGACTTGGTCGGCGAGCGCGACGGCGAGCCCGTGCCTGGCATGTCCGTCGAGGACTACCTCTACGAGGTCGGTACCGACAACTTGGTGCCCGGAGCCGATGACGAGCTTCGGGGCGCCTCCAAGGGCGACGATCTCGAGTTCGAGTCGCCCTTCGGCGAGGTGGACGGGGTCGAGCAGTCGGTCGTCATCCGTTTGTCGATCAAAGACGTCAAGGAGATGGTCCTCCCCGACATCACCGACGAGTGGGCGAGCGAGGCGTCGGAGTTCGAAACGGTGGTGGAGCTCGAGGACGACTTGCGCTCGCGCATGGGCATGGTCAAAAAGGTGCAGGCCAACATGGCCGTGCGCGACGAGGCCGTGAAGGCGTTGGCCGGGTTGGTCGAAGACGAGATCCCCGAGCCGCTCATCAACTCCGAGATGGAGCGGCGGCTGCACGACCTCGCTCACCGACTCGAATCCCAGGGCGCCAACATCCAGCAGTACCTCGAGGCCACGGGTCAAGGTCAACAACAACTCGTCGACGACCTCCGCGAGTCGTCCACCGAAGCGGTGCGGGCCGACCTGGCCCTCCGCGCGCTCGCTGATGCCGAGGCCCTCGACGTCACCGACGACGACCTCGACGCCGAGTTGGCCCAGCTCGCTGACCGCATGCAACAGCCCGTCGACTCGCTGCGAGTGCAACTCGAAGATGCCGACCAGATGCCGTTGGTACGATCGGACATCCGAAAGGCGAAAGCCTTGGGTTGGCTCATGGAGCATGTCGAAATCGTCGACGAGGAAGGTCAGCCCATCGATCGCGCTGACCTGCAGCCCGATCCGGTCGCCGGTGACACCGACGACGAAGACGCCGAGACCGTGGAGGACGCGGAGTGACCTGGCTACCCAATGGCATCGAAGGGCAAGGGCTGCAGCAGCGCTCCATCGACCTTCCGACCCGCCTGCTCGACGAGCACATCGTCTTCCTGCAGACGCCGATCGACGACCAGGTCGCTGCCGCCATCTGCCTCCAGCTGATCTGGCTCGAGTTCAAGAACGCCGATCGTGCGATCAACCTCTACATCAACAGCCCGGGCGGTGACATCACCGCGCTCTTCGCCATCTACGACACGATGCAATACGTGAAGAACGACATCAGCGTGGTGTGCCTCGGTCAGGCGGCGTCGGCGGCGGCGGTGCTGTTGTCGGCCGGCACCAAGGGGCTGCGCTACGCCCTTCCCCACAGCCGCATCATGTTGCACCAGCCCTACGGTGGCGTCGCTGGACAAGCGAGCGACATCGAGATCCAGGCCAAGGAGATCCTGCGGATGCGCGAGGAGATCGACCGGGTGCTGTCGCATCACACGGGCCAGCCCATCGAACGCATCGCCCGCGACACCAACCGTGACTTCTACCTGTCCGCCGATGAAGCCAAGGAGTACGGCATCATCGACGAAGTGATCACCAACCGGGACCTGTCAGCGGTGCCCCAAGCCGCCGGCGTGGCCTGAGCGAGTCGGGGGGACCGAGAGCAGATGGCCAAGTTCGGCGACGGGGGAGACCTCGTCAAGTGCAGCTTCTGTGGCAAATCCCAGAAGCAGGTGAAGAAGCTGATCGCCGGCCCTGGGGTCTACATCTGCGACGAGTGCATCGATCTCTGTAACGACATCATCGAAGAGGAGCTCTCCGGCGACAGCGAGGTCCGTTTCGACGAACTGCCCAAGCCGCGCGAGATCTACACCTTCCTCAACGACTACGTCATCGGCCAGGACCGGGCCAAGAAGATCTTGTCGGTGGCGGTCTACAACCACTACAAGCGCGTGCAGGCTGGAAGCAACGAGAACGACATCGAGTTGTCGAAGTCCAACATCCTTCTGCTCGGTCCGACCGGGTGCGGCAAGACCCTGCTGGCCCAGACGCTGGCCCGGATGCTCAACGTGCCATTCGCCATCGCCGACGCCACGGCGCTGACCGAGGCCGGCTACGTCGGCGAAGACGTCGAAAACATCCTCCTCAAGCTCATCCAGGCCGCCGACTACGACGTCAAGAAGGCCGAGACCGGCATCATCTACATCGACGAGATCGACAAGATCGCCCGCAAGAGCGAGAACCCGTCGATCACCCGCGATGTGTCGGGCGAAGGCGTGCAGCAGGCGCTCCTCAAGATCCTCGAGGGCACGACGGCGTCGGTGCCGCCCCAAGGCGGGCGAAAGCACCCGCACCAGGAATTCATTCAGATCGACACCACCAACATCCTCTTCATCTGCGGTGGTGCGTTCGCCGGACTCGACAAGATCATCGAGGGCCGCGTGGGGCGTAAATCGATCGGTTTCCGCACCGAGATCGACAAGGACAGTCCCAAGGACCTGTCCCAGGTCTTCGTCCACGTCGTTCCCGAGGACTTGCTCAAGTTCGGCCTGATCCCCGAGTTCGTGGGGCGTCTCCCGGTGATCGGCGCCGTGCAGAATCTCGATCACGAGGCGCTGATCCAGATCCTCGTCGAGCCGAAGAACGCGCTGGTCAAGCAGTACCGGCGCACGTTCGCCCTCGACAACATCGACCTCGAGTTCAGCGACGACGCCCTGCATGCGATCGCCGACCAGGCGTTGCTTCGAGGCACGGGAGCGCGAGGCTTGCGCGCCATTCTCGAGGAGGTCCTCCTCGAGGTGATGTACGACCTGCCGTCGCGCACCGACATCGGCAAGTGCCTCATCGACGGCAAGGTCGTGCTCGAGCGGGTCAACCCCACGCTCGTGCCCCGCAGCGAGACGCCGGCCAAATCCGACCGGCCCCGCCGCGCCGCCAGCTGAGTCGCTAACCCGCTTCGCCGCCGTTCTCTTCGACGTCGTCTATGGCATCGACCGGCGCAACGCCGGCGAGCACGGCGACGAGTCCGGGCAGATAACGGTCCATGGTCAATACGTTGGCCACCACTGCGTTGCGAACGAGTGCCGCTGACGGCACGGCCCCGTCGGCATCGACCGCGGTGCGAAATCTGACCTCGCCCCCGTCCACGTCGAGTTCGAAGTTGCCCACGGCGAGACCGAAGTTGGCGCGATTGCAGAACTCGCCGACGGCGGCCCGCCACTCGTCAGCGATGGGAGCGGGGAACGCGCCGACGAACACCGCCCTGGCATCCTCGTCGAACACGTGGATGCGGACCGGCCACACCGAAGAGGTTCCCTCGAACGCTGTCTCCAGGACGCCGAAATCGGTCGTTGCGACCGGCCAATCCTCCTCGGCGAAGAACGCGTCGACGGCTTCGGCGATGGGGCTGGCCATAGCTGTCACCCTAGGAGCCGGTTGGACGGCGACCGGTGCTGGGTAGGCTCGGGCCATGAGGAAGCTCGTGAAAGTCGCGCTCGTTCGCCGGTACGGCCGGGGCGGCCGCCGGTGCTGTCCAGGCGTTTCGAAAGGATGAGCCCACCGAGATCATCGCCAAGAAGGCGATGACCGGAGCGGGCGAGGCCGCCGCCGTCGGCGCCCTCGTCGGGTTCATGCTCGATCGCCGCGAACAAGAAGCGCAAGGCCAAGCATCGGGCCCGGTTCGGCGCCTCGCTCGCGTCGACGGGGTTGGTCGAGCTGTCAAGGGCGGCACGCCCGGCGCTCGAGCACGCCGTCGAAGCCCTTTCGTCGGCGGCCGAGGCCGCCCGACCCCGCGTCGAGCACGCCTACGAGTCGGCCCGCCCTCGCGTCGAGCAGGCCTACGAGGCGGCCCGACCCCGGGTGGAGCAGGCCTACGAGTCGGCTCGGCCACACGTCGAGCAAGCCGCTCGCCTGGCCCGCGATCGCGCCGTCGAGGCGGCCGAGGCGGCCCGTCCCCGCGTCGAGCACGCAGTGGAAACCGCCCGACCCAAGGTCGAGCACGCCGCCAAGGTGGCCCGGGAGCGGGCGCACGAGGCGGCCGAACAAGCCCGACGTGCCGCCTGAACCAGACCGTCCGCCACGGGTAGCGTGGCGCGGTCGTGCCCGACGCCCGTGCCATCGTCACCGCCCCGATGGCACCCGCCGCGGGTCTCGGAGTCACCCAACTCGCCACCATCGTGGCCGCCGATGCACTTGTGCGCCGGGCGTGGTCGGCGGGGCGTGCCGCCGAACTCGTGGTGCCGACCATCCGGCGCGATCACCGCGGACAGTACGCGTTCGACCTCCACTTGGCCCGCGAGGGGCTCGAGCGCGGCAGCCTCCCTGCCGCTGAGTCCGACCGCCGCCGAGAAGCGTTCGAGGCCGATCGCGGACTGGCGGCCGCCGAGATGCTGGCCCGCCTCTCTGTCACCGCCGACCTCGGCTCGGCAACGACAGCATCCGAGGCCACGGTTTCCGCCGCCCGGACGGCGTTCGTGAGGCTCTTCGATGCCGGCCAGATCGAGCTGACCGACCAGGTGGTGGCGTCGTGTCCGAAGTGCCGGGTAGCCGTCGACGCCGTCGACACCTTGCTGGTCGATACCGAGGTCGAAGAGTTGACCCTCCAGCTTTGGGCCGAGAACGGCGCGGAACTCTTGGTGCGCACGACGGCGCCCGAACTGCTCCCCGGAGCAGTCGCCGTCGCCGTCGCCCCGGGGTCGGTCGGGGAGGGTTCCGACGTACGCCTGCCCATCACGGGTCGGTTGGTTCCGGTCATCGGCGACGCGATGCGTGCCCGTCCCGCGCTCGTCGTCCCCGCCCACGACGGCGAAGACCTGGTGCTCGCCTCGGGCAATGGGCTTCGCCCGATCCCGGTGCTCGACGACGAAGGCTCCATGGCAATCGCCGGCCCACTGGCCGGATTGGCGCGGTACGCGGCTCGAGCCAAGGCTCGCACCCTCCTCGACGCCGAGGGAGTCGTCGCTGGTGTGGAGGCCAGTACCGAGGAAACCGCTCGGTGTGGACGGTGCGGGACAACCGTGGTGCCGATCATCGGCCGGCATTGGTTCCTGCGGGCCGCGCCGCTCGAGTTGGCCGCTGCTGACTCGGTACGTAACGGGATGCTCCACTTCTCACCGCCCGAGGCTCGCGACGCCTTTCTGGCCAGCGCCGGGGTTCGCCGCGATTGGTGTCTGAGCACGGGGGTCTCGTCCGGGGCGCGGGTTCCTGCGGCCACCTGCATCGAGTGTCATGCGGTCAGCGTCGAGGCCAGTGGGCCAGGTTCGTGTGGCAAATGCATGGGGACGACCGTGGCCGACGACCAGTGGCTCGATGCGCGATTCGTCGCCGCGACATGGGCGCTCGTGCATGCGGGCCTCTTTGCCACTCGTGCGCCGTGGGGACGTACGGGGCGTCGCCTGACTCGGCCCGTTTCCCCTCCGGCCGAGACCGTGGTCGTGGCTTCGAGCAGCGACCTGATCGCCTGGGTGCTGCCCGCGGTGGCCCTCGGTCTTCGGCTCTGCGGCCAGCCGCCCTTCGCCGCCGTCGTCGTTCACCCGTGGCTCGACCACGACGCATCGATCGCCGGCGCGCTGATCGAACCGATCGATCACCGTGTCGTGCGCCTCGCTCTCGTCGCCGGCGATCTCGACCTCGACGCCGCCGACGCCGCTGTTGCCGCTCTTGATCGCCCCGACGACGCCGGTGAGCTCGACACGCCGGCGAGCGAGAGTGCCGCGGTCGCCGCCGCGGTGGCCGACGCGGTGGCCGACGGGGTGGCGGCCCTCGACGCCCTCGCCCCGGCGCGCGCCGCGGCGCTCCTCGCCTCGGCCCTGGCCGGCGGGGTACCGGCGGGTGTCGCCGATCGCCTCCGGGCATTGGCTCTTCCGATCCTGGGCGATTAGACGATGACCATGACGATGACCTACGCCGAGGCGCTCCGCTGGCTCGACGGCCGCATCAACCTCGAGGCGACGGTGTCGCCGACCCGCTTGGCACCGCCGACCCTCGATCGCATGCGCCAACTGGTTGGGCTGCTCGGTGATCCACAAGGCGACGTTCCCGTCGTCCATCTCACGGGCACCAACGGCAAGACGTCGACGTCGCGACTCCTGACCCGCCTGCTCGAACTCGCCGGGCTGACCGTCGGCACCTATACGAGTCCTCATCTCGAGTCGCTCACCGAGCGCATCAGTCGCAACGGTGAACCGATCGCCGAGGACGAGTTGGCCGAAAACGTCGCCGCCGTCGCCGCCGTGATCGAACTGATGGATGCGCAGCCAACCTATTTCGAGGTGCTGACCGCCGTTGCCTTCCGCTGGTTCGCCGACGTGGCGGTTCACGCCGCCGTGGTGGAGGTCGGCCTCCTCGGTCGCTGGGATGCGACCAACGTTGCCGACGGACAAGTTGCCGTCGTCACCAACGTCGGGGCCGACCACCTTGACTACGCCGGCTCGGTCGAGAACATCGCCCGGGAGAAGTCCGGCATCGTCAAGCCCGGGTCGATCCTCGTCCTCGGCGAGACCAACGAGCGACTGACGCCGTACTTCGAGGGAACCGAGGCCGCCGAGGTGTGGCGGCGGGGGGAGGATTTCGCCGTCGTCGACAACGACATGGCCGTCGGCGGCCGTCTCATCACCCTTCGCACGCCGACGTCGATGTACGAGGACCTGTTCCTCAACCTCCACGGCGCCTATCAGGCCGACAACGCCTCGATCGCGCTGGCCGCCTGCGAGGCGTTTCTCGGCGGCCCCCTCGACACCGCGCTCGTGCAGGAGGCGTTCGAGACCGTCACCTCGCCCGGCCGGCTCGAGGTCGTGGGCCGCCTCCCGCTCCTCCTGCTCGACGGCGCCCACAACGAGGCCGGGGCCCAAGTGCTGGCCACCGCCATCGACGACGAGTTCGGCGAGGTCCGTCGGTGGACGCTCGTCTTCGGGGTGCTCACGCCGCACGACCCCGGAGCCTTCCTCGACGCGCTCGACCTCACCGACGTCGATCGGGTGGTGGCGTGTGCGTCGAACTCGCCGCGAGCCGTGCCGGCGGCCGAGGTCGCCGCCGCGGCCGAGCGGCGCGGGCTCGAGGTCGAGATCGCGGGCGGGGTGGCCGACGCGCTCGCCCGCGCCCTCGCCGGTATCGCCGAGGACGATGGGGTGTTGGTCACCGGTTCGCTCCACGTCGTCGGCGAGGCACGGGCCGCAGTGCGTCGGGGCATCGGCTGACTGGGACGAGCGCCGCCCGCCCCGCTACGGTGCTGCGTCCTATGGACCGCACCTTTGTCGCTTGCAAGCCCGACGCCGTCGAACGCGGCCTTTCCGGCGAGATCGTCGCCCGCTTCGAGCGCAAGGGACTCAAGCTCGTCGCCGCAGAGCTCCGAACCATCGATCGCGAGACAGCCGGTCAGCACTACGAGGAGCACAAGGACAAGCCGTTCTTCGGCGAACTGGTCGACTTCATCACCCGCGGGCCGGCCCTTCTCTGCGTGTTCGAGGGGCCCGAGGACACGTGGAAGGTGGTGCGCACCCTGATGGGCGCCACCAATCCCAAGGAGGCGGCCCCCGGAACGATCCGCGGCGACCTCGGCATCCTCATGACAGAGAACCTCGTCCACGGGTCGGACGGCCCCGACTCGGCCACCCGCGAGATCGGCATCTTCTTCCCCAACCTCTAACCCCCCCCGCTTTCCGGCAGAAGATGCGGTCAGGCCGCACGTTCGCGCCGGAAAGCGGCGGAGGCGATGGCGAGAATTTCGTTGGCCGTCGTCGTCGAGGTGATCGGCCACACCTCCCACCCCGCGCGTTGGATGGCCCGCCAACGGGCGCGGTCTTCGTGGAACTTGGTCAGGTGGAAGTGGACCGAGTCGTACTCGTAGGCCGTGCGGACCTCGGTCCAGCCAAGGTCGAGATGAAGCGTGCCCAGCGACGTCGCCACCGCGATCTGTTGCTGAGGACGGGGATACCCGGCGTTGACAAGGAGGTCGACGAGGTCGGCTTCGGGATCGCTGTCGCCCGGGTCGTAGCCGGGGATCCGATGCTCGAGATAGTCGAGCAGCGGGTTGATCGCTCGACGTCCCGATGTCGGCACCTCGTCGACTGTGCGAGCGAGGACGGGGAGGGTGAAGAGGCGGCGGCGAAGCGCGTCGTTGACCGACGAGGCCAACTGACGATGGGTCGGAAATCCGCATACGTCGATGACGGTGCGCGCCGCTGACGTGACCGGGATGGCACCGACCCGGGCGATGTGACCGGCAGGGAGCGCGTCGGTCTCATGTCCTCGGACCCCGGGCATCCGTGGGCGGTTGCCGGGCCGCAGGAGATCGATCTTGTCGGCCTCGGGCAGAAACAGCAACGCCCAGAGGGAGGCGGCGGTGAGGTGTGAGGCGACGGACCCGGGAGCGGCCAGCACGGCGGCAAGTCGCGCCTGCTCCGGTGAACGAGGTGCGCCGGCGACGCGGACGACGCCGCGGCGCTCGGCCACCAGTTGCCCGCGGTCCACCGCGGCGCGCAGACGAGCCGTCGTCCATCCGGCCGTTCGGAGTTGGGCCATCGTGGCCAGCCCAAGTTGGCGGCCGAAGAGCAGATCGAGGGGGGCGGTTTTCATGCATTGACGTTGCCATCCAGGTGCGACACCACCCCCACCCCTCCGGCTTTCCGGCAAAAGATGCGGCTATGCCGCCGGTTCGCGCCGGAAAGCCGGGTCGGGGGTTGGCTGGCGGACGGGGCGGTGTGGCCGTAGCCTGGGCTGTCCTCCGCCCTGCCCAATGAGAGGAGGGTCTGCCGCGATGTCCGACAACTTCTTCTCCTCCCTGATGGGCCGCGACATGGCCATCGACCTCGGGACGGCCAACACCCTCGTCTACGTACGTGGTCGCGGCATCGTGCTGAACGAGCCTTCGGTGGTCGCCGTCAACACCAAAGACATGCGTCCCCTGGCTGTGGGCACCGAGGCCAAGCGGATGATCGGCCGCACGCCGAGCCACATCCAAGCCATTCGTCCGCTCAAGGATGGCGTGATCGCCGATTTCGAGATCTGCGAGAAGATGCTCCGCTACTTCATCCAGAAGGTGCATCCCCGGCGCTTCGCCAAACCCCGGATGGTCATCTGCGTGCCGTCTGGGATCACCGGCGTCGAGAAGCGGGCCGTGCAGGAGGCCGCCGAGTACGCCGGGGCCCGGAAGCCGGCCTACATCATCGAAGAGCCCATGGCTGCGGCCATCGGTGCCGGCCTTCCCGTGCACGAGCCCACCGGCAACATGGTCGTCGACATCGGAGGCGGGACCACCGAGGTCGCCGTCATCTCCCTCGGCGGCATCGTCACCAGCCAGTCGATCCGCATCGGCGGCGACGAACTCGACGAAGCGATCATCCAGTACATCAAGAAGGAATACAGCCTTGCGCTCGGCGAACGCACCGCCGAGGAGATCAAGATCGTCCTCGGCAGCGCCTGCCCCCTCGAGGAGGAGATCCACGCCGAGATCCGTGGGCGCGACCTGATCACCGGACTGCCCAAGACCATCATCGTGACGACCGACGAGGTCCGCGAGGCCCTCGAGGAGCCGTTGTCGGCCATCGTTGATGCCGTGAAGGTGACCCTCGACAAGACCCCGCCCGAGTTGGCGGCCGACATCATGGAACAAGGCATCGTGTTGACCGGCGGCGGCGCCCTCCTCACCGGCCTCGACAGCCGGCTGAGCAGCGAGACCGGAATGCCCATCGTGGTGGCCGATAACCCGCTGCTCAGCGTGGCTATCGGTGGTGGGCAGTTCCTCGAGGAGTTCGAGGCGCTGAAGGACGTCCTCCTCCCGCCCCATCACTCCTGACGGCTGAGCCGATCGACCGTTGGCTGCGTACCGGCGCCCCGCCCGTTCTCGATTCACCCTTCTGCTCCTAGTGCTGACCTCCATCACCTTGTTGACCCTCGACTACCGAGGCGCGGGTTCGGGGGTGATCGGGGCGGCCAAGGACGGCGTCCGCGATGCCTTCGGCCCCGTCCAGCGGACCAGCGACCGCGTGTTCTCCCCGGTCGGCAGCTTCTTCGGCGGCATGATCCACTACGGCGATCTGCAGACGGAGAACGAACGGCTGCGTCAGGAGATCGCTGGCTTGCGCGGCGACGTGTATCGGGCCGACGACGCCGACCGCGAGCGGCGAGCCCTCCTCGATCAACTCGACCTGCCGACGCCTGAGGACATTCCCCGGGTCGACGCTCGGGTGGTCTCGACCAGTCCGAGCAACTTCGCGTACACCGTCGAGATCGACAAGGGCACCAGTTCTGGCATCACCCACGGGATGCCGGTCGTCACCGGCGCCGGTCTCGTGGGTCGGATCGCCGACGTCTCCCGCACCCGGGCCGTCGTCCAACTGGTCACAGACAAGAAGTTCAGCGTCGGCGTGCGCCTGGCCACCAGCGGCGATGTCGGCGTGGCCAACGGAACCGGATCGCAGTCCTCACTCTCGGTCGACCTCATCGATCCGTCGACCGAGGTGCCCGAAGGACGAGATCGTGGTGACCAGCGGCCTCCAGCAGAGCCAGTTCCCTCCCGGCTATCCGGTCGGGAAAGTCATCAAGAACGGCACGCGGCCCAACGCGCTCCAACAAGACGTCACCGTTCGGCCGCTGGCCGACCTCGAGCGGCTCACATTCGTCACCGTGCTGCAGTGGTCGCCCCGATGAACGACCTCCGGATTCGTCTCGGCCTTGTCCTCGGATTCACGCTCATCGTCCACTTGACGCTGCTGAGCCACGTACGGGTTGCGGGCGTGCGACCCGACTCCCTGCTCCTGTTGGCCATCCTCACCGGGCTGTCATCCGGCTCCGAGCGAGGGGCCGTCGTCGGGTTCGCCGCCGGGCTGCTCGGCGATCTCTTCGTGCAGACCCCGCTCGGTCTCGGCGCCCTCACCTACTGCCTCGTCGGGTTCGTCGTCGGATCTCTCCAGTCCGGCATTCTCCGGGCCGCGTGGTGGATACCGGTGGCGACCGCCTTCGTGGCCAGCGCTGCGGGCATGGTGCTCTACGCCCTCCTCGGCGCCACCGTGGGACAAGCGTCGTTCGTCTCGCCCCGTCTCGCGGTGATCGCCGTGCTCGTCGGCGTGATGAACGGAGCGCTCGCCCCGGCCGGCACCCGTGTCGTCGAGTGGGCACTCCGCCCGGCCACGTCGGCGCGGAGCTATGCCACGTGAGCGAGAGCCCGAGGCTCCGTCTCGCCGTGGTCGGCATCATTGTCGTGTCGTTGTTCAGCGCCCTGTTCGCCCGACTCTGGTACCTGCAGGTGCTCGACTCGTCGACCTTCGTGACGGCCGCAGCGACCAACCAGATCCGTCTCGTCTACGAAGACGCGCCCCGAGGACGAATTCTCGATCGCAACGGCAAGGTGCTGGTCGACAACCGTCGCACCCAGGCCATCACCGTCAACCGCAACCAGTTGCTCAAACTGGACGACGCAGCGGAAGAGGGGGTCAAGGGCCGCCTGGCTGCCCTGTTGAACATCAGCCGGGAGGAACTCGACAAACGGATCGCCGATGTGCGCTTCAGCCAGTACAAGCCGATCCCGGTGGCCGAAGGCGACGCGGTACCCGAGGAGCTCTACATCTACGTCCGGGAGCATCAAGAGGACTTTCCTGCCGTCGAGGCCACGATTCTCTCCGAACGGGCCTATCCGAGCGACCCGCCGACGCTGGCCGCGCACGTCCTCGGCTACGTCGGGGAGATCAACGACCGCGAACTCGAGAAGCGCAAGCAGGACGGCTATCGACTGGGCGACTCGATCGGGAAGTCGGGCGCCGAGCGGGCCTACGAAGACGTCCTCCGCGGCCGGCCCGGCGTCACCAAGCTCCAGGTGAACTCGGCCGGACAGGTCGTGAAGGGCGAACCGCTGGCCGTGATCCCGCCGACGCCGGGCCGCGATGTCACCTTGACCATCGACGCCGACGTCCAGAAGCTGGCCGAGGACTCGCTCATCCGCGGTCTCGAAGCCGCCCGCACCTCCGTCGACCGGTCGGGCGATGGCCGTCACTTCGAAGCTCCGGCCGGCAGCGTCGTCGTCACTGATCCACGTGATGGGGGGGTCCTGGCCATGGCCTCGTACCCCACCTACAACCCGGCCGAGTTCGTCAACGGCATCCGGCCCGATGTGTACAGCGCGTTGAACCACCCCGACAGCCACTTTCCGCTCAACAACCGAGCCATCGGTGGTGCCTACGACGCCGGGTCCACGTTCAAGCTGATCACGGCCGTCGCCGCCCTCGAAACCGGCATGATCCAACCCAACTCCTCGATTACCGACCCGGGCTTCTACAAGGTCAAGAACTGCAAGGGCGAGAAGTGCACGTTCTCGAACGCGGGCAAGAAGGCCTACGGGCGCGTCGACCTCCGTCGCGCCATCACGGTCTCGAGCGACACCTACTTCTACGGCCTCGGCGCCCGGTTCCACCAAGAGTCGGCTTACGACCAAGGACTGCAGCGAACGGCGCGGGCCTTTGGATTCGACGGCCCCACCGGCTTCCCGCTCGGTGGGGCGGTCGGTCGGATCCCCGATCCCGAGTCGAAGCAGGAACTCTGCAAGAAGATCCGTTGTGTGGACGGGGCTTGGCGGACGGGCGACTCCATCAACATGGCCATCGGTCAGGGTGACGTGCTGGTCACGCCTCTGCAGTTGGCCAACGCCTATGCCACCTTCGCCAACGGCGGCACGCTCTATGAGCCCCGCCTTCGTGCTGACGAGCCGCCCCGGAAGGTCCGCGACGTCGGCATGACCCCCGCCATGCGCCAGCCCATTCTCGACGGGCTGCAGGGGGTCGTCTCCAGGCAGGAAGGTACCGCCTACTACGCCTTCGCCGGGTTCCCGCTCAACGCGTTCCCCGTGGCGGCGAAGACGGGGACCGCGCAGGTCAACAAGAAGCACGACACCGCTGTCTTCGCCGCCTTCGGCCCCGCCAACGACCCGCAGTACGCCGTCAGTGTGGTCATGGAGGAGGCCGGCTTCGGCGGCAGTACGGCCGCGCCCGTGGCGAGACGCATCTTTCAAGGCATCCAGGGTCAGCCGACCGACGGCAACATCCAACTCGGCCAGGGCACCGACTGATGGCGAGCACCGACTGATGGCGAGCACCGTCACCAGGACACCCCCCACGACAAGCGGCGGTGCTGCCTCGCCCTGGCGACACGTCGACCTCAGCCTTGTCGCGGCCGTCCTGGCCCTCGCTTCGTTCGGCCTCGTGATGATCTACAGCGCGACGCGGACCCGACTCGACGAGGCCGGATCCGACCCTCAGTACTACCTCCAGCGCCAAGCCCTCTTCGTCGCGCTCGGGATCGGGGTGATGCTGGTCACGTCGGTCATCGACTATCGGACGTTCCGTGACTTCGCCGCGCTCATCTACGCCGGCACCGTCGGGATGCTGATGGGGGTGGTGGTCTTGGGCGCCGAGCACAAGGGCCAACAAGCCTCGTTCGACCTCGGACCGTTCCAGCTGCAGCCCTCGGAATTCGCCAAGGTCTCGCTCATCGTCTGCCTCGCCGCCTACGTCTCATCGGCAAGGGGAGATCTCGACGGACGCCGCATGTTGACCGTGCTCGGCCTCGCCGGCGTGCCCATGGGACTCATCTACCTCCAGCCCGACCTCGGAACCTCGCTCGTCTTCGGGGCCATCCTCCTCGGCATGCTCCTCGTGTCGGGCGCTCAGGCCCGCCACCTCGTCGCCCTGCTCCTCGTTGCGGTGATCGCCGTCGTCGCCGTCGTGAACCTGGGCGTGCTCAAGGACTATCAGTACCAGCGGCTGACCTCATTTCTCGAGCCCGAGTCCGACACCGGACGGTCGTCGTACAACCTCGCCCAATCCAAGACCGCCATCGGTTCTGGTGGCGTCGCCGGCAAAGGTCTCTTCAAGGGCAGCCAGACCAACTTGTCCTACGTGCCCGAGCAGCACACCGACTTCATCTTCACCGCCGTGGGGGAGCAGTTGGGCCTCATCGGCTCGGCCCTGCTGCTGGCCGTCTTCGCGCTCGTCGCCTGGCGCACGTGGAGAGCCGCGGCACTGGCCAGAAGACGTCGCTGGCACGCTGATCTGCGTCGGTGTGCTCGCCATGCTCACGTTCCAGATCTTCGAGAACGTGGGCATGACCATGGGCATCATGCCCATCACCGGCATCCCCCTGCCCTTCCTCAGCTACGGCGGATCGTCGACCCTGGCCACCTTCGCCGCCCTCGGCCTCGTCCTCAACGTCCACATGCGCCGCTTCACGTAACATGGTTCGCTGCGCCGGTGAGGCTGGCTCCGCTCACGGCGGCTGCTCGCTGGCGCTCCCGACGCCGCGACACGGTTCGCTGCGCCGGTGAGGCTGACGCCGCGACACGGTTCGCTGCTCGCTGGCGCTCCCGACGCCGCGGCACGGTTCGCTGCGCCGGTGAGGCTGGCTCCGCTCCACGGCGGCTGCTCGCTGGCGCTCCCGACGCCGCGACACGGCGGCGGCTGCTCGCTGGCGCTCCCGACGCCGCGACACGGTTCGCTGCTCGCTGGGCGCTCCCGACGCCGCGACACGGTTCGCTGCTCGCTGGCGCTCCCGACGCCGCGGCACGGTTCCGCTGCGCCGGTGAGGCTGGCTCCGCTCACGGCGGCGCGCAGAGCTTTTACGGAGCGGTCAGCACCTTGGCGGGGAACCAGCCGTTGGGGAGGTCGCTGATCTTCCAGGTGCGGACGTGGAGCCGCACCGTCTCGACGGGACTGCCGAGGAGGGGCTCGATCTCCGGAGATTTCGTCCTGAGGGCTTGGTGCACCGCAGCGATCGCCGCTCCGTCGCTCAGCACCTCGACGTCGGCGATGCCCTGGGCGAAGGGCTCATAAGGGTTGCCCGTCGTGATCGAGACCGCCACGCACGGGTTCTCCCGCAGGTTCGTCATCGTCGTGCCGTGGGTCTCGAGGATCATGTTGAGGTTGAACAGGCCGTCCTCGACGAAGTACCCGCCGGCCGCCCACGGGACGTTGTTCCGGCAGGTGCTGGTCGTAAGGGTGCCCACGCTCCGCAACACCTCCCCCAGGCGCGTCGCGATCGTCTGCTCCTCTGTGGTTACCGCCGTGTCGTCCATGTCACGAAGTATGCGCCCTTTGTGCACCTTCCGTCCAGGATCCGAGCCCTCACTACACTGGGCCGGGAGATGACCTCTTTGTGGCCGAGCATCGAACCCCTGCTGGCCAAGGTGCAGAAGCCCGCCCGGTACATCGGCGGCGAGGAGGGGGCGATCACCCCCGTCCACGCCCCGCACAAGGCGGCCTGGCTCCTGATCTACCCGGACTCCTATGAGATCGGGCTCCCCAACCAGGGCCTCCAGATCCTCTACGAGCTGCTCAACGAGCGTGACGACGCCGTGGCCGAGCGGTCCTACGCCCCGTGGACCGACATGGAGCACCAACTCCGGAGCCGGCGCTTGCCCCTGTTCAGCGTCGACACCCACCGGGCTGCGGGCGACTTCGACATCCTGGCGTTCAACCTCTCGGCCGAACTCGTTTTCACGAACCTCCTCAACTGCGTCGACCTCGCCGGCGTGCCGGTTCGCGCGACCGAGCGGGCCGACGACGCACCGCTCGTCATGGCCGGAGGTCACTGCACATACAACCCCGAGCCGCTGGCTGACTTCGTCGACTGCTTCGTGATCGGCGACGGCGAGGAAGTCATCGCCGAGATCACCGAGGTCGTGGCCGAGTGGAAGCGGGGGGGCAAGACAGCGGGGTCCCGACAGCGAGTCCTGCGGACGCTGGCCGCCGTCCCCGGCGTGTACGTGCCGGCGATGTACGACGTCGAATACGACGGTCAGCGTCTCGTCGCGGTGACGCCCAAGTACTCCGACGTTCCCGAACGGGTCGAGAAGCGGACCATCGCCGACCTGGGCGAATGGCCGTACCCCAAGCGTCAACTGGTACCGCTGACCGAGGTCGTCCACGACCGGCTCAACGTCGAGATCTTCCGTGGATGCACCCGGGGATGCCGGTTCTGCCAGGCGGGCATGATCACCCGCCCGGTCCGCGAACGTCCGGTGGCCCAGGTGCGTCAGATGATCTCCGACGGACTGGCCCGGACCGGCTACGACGAAGTCGCCCTCACCAGCCTCTCGAGCGCCGACTACTCCGGGATCGACGAGGTCGTCAAAGGGGTCATCGACGACCCGGCCTGCTCGGGACAGGTCGGCGTGAGCCTGCCCTCGCTCCGCGTCGACGCCTACACCGTCGGGTTGGCGGCCGAAATCGCCAAGGTGCGTCGGACCGGGCTGACCTTCGCCCCCGAGGGAGGTACCTGGCGGATCCGCCAAGTCATCTCCAAGCTCATCCGAGAAGAAGACCTCTACGGAGCGGTCGATTCGGCCTTCTCCCAGGGGTGGCAGCGGGTCAAGCTCTACTTCCTGATCGGACTCCCGACCGAGACCGACGAGGACACCCTCGGCATCGCCGAATTGGCCCGCAACTGCGTGGCCATCGGCAAGAAGCACACCAATCGGGTCACCGTCAGCGCGTCGGTCGGAGGCTTCGTCCCCAAGCCCCAGACCCCCTTCCAGTGGTTCGGCCAGAACACCGAGGATGAGCTGCGCCGCAAGATCAACCTCTTGCGCGACGCGACCCGCAAGCAGCATGGAGTCCAGCTCAAGTGGCACGACCCCAAGGCGACACTGGCCGAGGGAATCGCCTCCCGCGGCGACCGCCGCATCGGCGCCGTCATCGAGGCGGTCTGGCGAAACGGCGGCGTCTTCCAGGAGTGGTCGGAGTTCTTCGATGTCGAACTCTGGAAGCAGGCCATGGCCGCGCATGGCCTCGACATCGACTGGTACGTGCACCGGCACCGCAGTGAGGACGAGGTGCTCCCTTGGGACCACATCTCGGCTGGCCTCCACAAGGACTTCCTTTGGGGAGATTGGCAAGACGCCTTGGCCGCCTCGGGCGTTGAGGACTGCCGCTGGACGCCGTGCTACGACTGTGGCGCCTGCACCGGCTATGGGATCGAACACCGGGTCGCGTCGCCCGTGCCCCCGGCGGGTGGCTCGCAGGGCACCGGCCAAGACCTCTCGACCGGGGGATTCGTGCCGGTCACGCTGCTGACGCCCAGCGGAACGCGGGCCTGACGTGCGCCTCCGGCTGCGGTTCACCAAGACGGGCAAGATCCGCTGGACGAGCCATCGCGACGTCGCTCGGATGTGGGAGCGCGCCTTCCGGCGCACCAGCCTGCCCCTGGCGTACTCCGTCGGGTTCTCGCCTCGGCCGAAGGTCAGTTTCGGCTTGGCCCTCTCCACTGGCCATGAATCGGTGGCCGAGTACCTCGACCTCGAGATCGATGTCGCCGCCATCGACGATCCGGCGCACGCCGCCGCGCTCGAACTCGACAGCCTCCCGGCACGGTTGACGGCCGCCCTGCCCGATGGTCTCGAGGTCACCGACGTGCGACGCATCGACGAGCGTCGATCGTCGCTGCAACACGAAGTGACCTCGTCGACCTTCGAAATGGTGCTCGCCGGGGGCGACGCCGCCGAGATCACCAAACTGGTCGCTGACGCCCTCGGCGCCGAGGACATCGTGATCGCCCGCACCCGCAAAGGCCAGACTGTCGACGACGACGTCCGCCCTGGCATCGTGGACGCCGTCGTCATCGGCGACCACACCCTCGACGACGGACGCACCGGCGTGTTGGTCTCGGCCGAGTTGGCCACCCAGCCCCGCGGCCTCCGCCCGGCCGAATTCCTCACCGCCTTGAGTCCTGCGCTCGAGGAGCTCCGGGTCCGCCGGACCCACCAATGGATTTCGCGCGACGACGGCGCGCGGGTTGAACCTCTCGACGAGGTCACCCCGCTCGACGCCTCTGACGCGCCACCTGCTCCCCAGTACGAGCGGGTGTCATGAGAAGGGACCCCACCAATGTCCGACCCCGTGACCGGGGCCGCGGCGCCCAGCGCCCCGGAGCCCCGCCCGGACCCCTCGACCGAGCCCGAACGGCGCCCGGACGCCGAGGCGAGTACCCCTTCGCAGGCTGACGGGGCCGAGGCGGCGAGAAAAAAGCGCCGCCGCGGGTCACGCGGCGGTAGGGGGCGCAAGCCCGCCGGGGCCGCCAATCGAGAAGCGACCGGCGAGGCGCAAAGCGACGCGCCCGTCGAGGAGGCGAGCGCGTCTCCCAAACCCGGAGTACGGCCTCGTATCGGCGACACCCGGCCGGCGCCGACGTCCACCGGCGCCGGGCGACGGATGTCGCCAGCGACGCCTGCGGACGGGGCCACCGGCGACGCCGAGTCGGCCGGCGACGCCAACCGCAAGAAGCGGCGCCGTAGTGGCCGAAAGGTCTCGCCGCCGAACGGCGGCGGCCGCAATCGGCCCGCCGTGGCCAACGACGCGGTGACGGCCGACCTCGGCATCGACGACGACCTCGGCGAGCCGATCGAACTCGACGAGGCCACGCTCGAGCGCCGACGGGGCAAGGAGCGCAACGGACGCCCCCTCGGCCGCTACCTGATGGCCGTCCATGCCCGGCCCCATGCCATCCAGATCGGGGTGCTCGAAGGTCGCTCGCTCCTCGAGCACTACGTGTCGCGGCCCACCGACGAAGAGACCCAGATCGACGGCAACATCTACCTCGCCCGGGTCCAGAACGTGCTGCCCGGCATGGAAGCCGCGTTCGTCGAGATCGGCACGCAGAAGAACGCGGTGCTGTACCGGGGCGACGTTCGCCACGATCCCGAAGACCTCGAATCCACCTCGGGCGGGGCCAAGCCGGGGGCCAACGTCAAGATCGAGCAGATGCTCAAGGCCGGCCAGTCGATCCTGTGCCAGGTCACCAAGAACCCGATCGGGGCGAAAGGGGCCCGCCTCACCCAGGAGGTGTCGCTGCCCGGCCGATTCGTCGTCCTTATCCCCAACTCCGACACCTACGGCATCTCCAAGCGCCTGTCCGACGATGAGCGGAAGCGACTGCGGCGCATCCTCGATGCGGTGAAGCCCGCGCAGCACGGCGTCATCGTGCGTACTGCGGCCGAGGGCACGACCGAGGACGAGTTGCGCCGAGACGTGCTCCGCCTCCTGCGCCAGTGGGAGCAGATCGAAGCCCTCGCCACCCGGTCGAAGGCCCCGACCCTGCTGTACAAGGAGCCCGACCTCGCCGTCCGAGTGATTCGCGAGGAGTTCAACAAGGATTACCGAGGGGTCGTCATCGACGACCACGGCGCTGTTCGAGGAGGTCCGCGACTACGTCGCCGCCATCTCCCCCGAACTGGCCGACCGCGTCGAGTTCTACGACGAGGCGGCCGAGGGCCTCCCGATCCTCGAGCGCTTCCACGTGCACGAGCAGCTGCACAAGGCGCTCGACCGCAAGGTCTGGCTGCCCTCCGGCGGTTCGCTCATCATCGAGCGGACCGAGGCGCTCACCGTCATCGACGTCAACACGGGCAAGAACGTGGGCAAGACCAACCTGGAGGAGACCGTCTTCCAGAACAACCTCGAGGCCGCCGCCGAAGTCGCCCGCCAGCTCAGGCTCCGCGACGTCGGAGGGATCATCGTCATCGACTTCATCGACATGGAGATCCGGGAGAACCGAGCCAAGGTGATCACGGCCTTCCGCGAGGCGTTGGCCCGGGACAAGACCCGGACTCAGGTGTTCGACATCTCCGAGCTCGGACTGGTCGAGATGACGCGGAAGCGGGTGTCGGAGGGGCTGGTCGAGTCGTTTTCCGAGACCTGCCCGACCTGCGCCGGTCGTGGCCTCGTGTTCGACCAGTCGCTGCTCTGACCCCGGTTCGCTCCGGCGCCCGGGCTCCTCTACACTTGTCGGCTGTTGTCCAGCGGCCGGTGCGGCCACGGAGGCTCACGGTGTACGCAGTCATCAAGACCGGTGGCAAGCAGTATCGAGTGCAGGAAGGCGAGCGACTTGATGTCGAGCGCCTGACTGCGGACGGCGACGAGCTCAGCTTCGTCCCCGTGCTCCTCGTCGACGGCGACAATGTCGTCGCCGGTGCTGGTGATCTGGCCTCGGCCAGCGTCGCCGCCCGCATCGTCGGGGAAGCGGCCGGACCCAAGATCCGGGGCTTCACGTACAAGAACAAGACCAACCAGCGCCGTCGGTGGGGTCATCGTCAGCACTACACGACGATCGAGATCACCGGCATCTCGAAGGGGAACTGAGCCATGTCGAAGACCAAAGGTGGCGGTTCCACCAGAAACGGTCGTGACTCCGAATCCAAGCGACTCGGCGTCAAGGTGTTCGACGGCCAGTCCGTCACGGCCGGCGCCATCATCGTGCGCCAGCGCGGCACCCGCTTCCACCCCGGTGAGAACGTCGGACGTGGCGGGGACGACACGCTGTTCGCGCTCGCTCCGGGCAAGGTGAAGTTCGGGGCCCGTAAGGGTCGCAAGCTCGTCGACGTGCTCGACGGCACCGAGGTCGTCCACGGCGACACCACGGTCGCCGCCAACGCCGACTGATCCGTCGGCGAAGAGCGGTACAGGCTCAGAGCAGCACGACGGGGCGGCTGGCCCGCTCGTCGGCCAACGGCAGTCGCACGAGGAACCTGGCTCCGGGTTCTTCCTCGGGTTGGGTTTCGAGAAGCTCGACCGAGCCGCCGAGGCGCGCCGCTCCCGCCTGCACGATGGCTAGCCCGATGCCCGTGCCTCGGGTGCTGGTCGGGGTCGTCCCCCGGTAGAACCGGTCGAAGATCCGAGCCCGATCGTCTTCGGCCACGCCCGGTCCCTGATCGATGACGGTGACGTGGGCCATCGAGTCCAGACGCCGTCCGACCACCCGGATCACCGAGCCGGTAGGCGAGAACTTGGCCACGTTGGTGAGCAGGTTGCCCAACACCTGGTGGATCGTTGCCGCGCGACGCCGAGACGACGAGGTCGGGCTCGATGTCGAGGTCGACCGAACAGTCGCGCAGCGCGGGGGTCATGTGGTGGACGAGGTCGGCGAGGCCAGGAGCGATCTCGAACGGCTCGGCCTCGTTCTCGCCTCCGCCCTGTTCGATGGCGGAGAAGGTCAGCACCTGCTCGACGAGGCGCCGGAGTTCTCCGGCGTTCCATGATGCCCGTTCGAGCAAGTCACGCTTATCGGCGTCAGCCAGGCGGTCCCACTGCAACAAGACGGTGTCGACGAAGCCCGTCACCGAGGTGAGCGGCGTCCGAAGTTCATGGGAAACGGTGCTGACGAAGTCGGACTTGAGAGCATCGGCTTCGGCCAACCGGGCCGCGGCGCGGCGTTCGTGCTCGAAGGCCGAGGCACGAACGACCGCAATCGACGCCTGGCGTGAATAGGCCCGGAGCAACTCGATGTCGTCGTCATCGAGCGGGCCCTCGTTGAAGTAGGCGTTGAGCACCCCGATGGACTCGGTCGGAGACCCCAACGGCACCGAGACCATCGACCGCACACCGAAACGGCCGAGCGGTTCGCCCAGCCACTGAAAAGGACCCGGGGCCGTCAAATCGGGGACCGAGACGAGCTGCGAGGTGGCCAGCGCCTGGCGGGTTGGGCTGCGGTCGGCGTCGGACAGCCCGGCGCGGATCAGTTCCTGCAACTCCGCCGGCAGCTCAGCGCTTCCTGCAACTACAAGGCTGTTGGGGGCGTCATCGAGGGGCATGATCAACAGCACCGCTTCGGCCCGAACCGCACCTTTCGCCGCCCGGGCCACGGAGTCGGCCGTCGCCGCCAGCGTGGGCTCGGCGGCAACGGCGTCGAGGGCATGTTGCAGCCGGCTGAGGTGCCGCGTCGTCCGGCGGCGCTCGGTGGCGAGTGCGTCGACCATTATCGCCAGCGCAACCATGATGGCCGTGAACATGACGATGGTGTAGAGGTCGTGACGAACCTCTGGTGGGGCGTGCCACTCGGCGATCCCCACCAAGAAGAGGGCGCCGCCCGTCACTGCCAGCCCCGCCGTTCGCCCGCTCACGTAGGCGTGGAAGGCGATGACGAGGCCATAGGCCAACATCACCGACGTTCCCGTCGGGGGAATGACGATGGCGAAACACCCGAGGGCGAGGAGGTCGACAGACAGGTTCAGGACCCGGCCGACCGGACCTTGACCGGCCACCGCCATCCGCCGCGACAGCAACGACCATGGCAGGTACATGCCCACCAGGAGCCCGGTCAGCAGGAGTTGTTGACCCACCGGGTACGGCCGGAGGATCCAGAGGGCGACGAGGGCGACACCGCCCACGGCCATCTGCAGCCACTGCGCCACCGCCACCATTCGGTCGTAGCCCCGGATCAGGGACTCGGGGGGAGACAGGCGTCCAGCTACCCACTCGCCTGCGCTGCTCGTCTCCACGGGTCCACCATGGTCCGGCGACGGGCATGTACGCCATGTCCCGTTGGGGTCATTTGCTCCCACCCGAACGGGCTAGCCCGGTGGCCCGTCCGCTTACACTCGAACGGTGTCCGCCTTTGTCGACGAAGCTCAAGTGCACGTCAAGGCCGGCGACGGTGGGGCTGGATCGGTCTCCTTCCGTCGTGAGGCCCACGTGTCCAAGGGTGGCCCCGACGGCGGCGACGGCGGGAGCGGCGGCGACGTCTGGCTCCAGCCGACCACAACGTCTCCTCGTTGATCGCATTCAAGGACCACCCCCACCGGCCGGCCGGCAGCGGCACCCACGGCATGGGCAAGGGCCGTCACGGGGCGCGGGGTAACGACCTGGTCGTGCCTGTGCCCGAGGGCACGGTGGTCCGCAGCCGCGACGGGCGCGTGCTGGCCGACCTCGTGTCGGCCGGCGACCGCTACCTGGCCGCCCGTGGGGGCCAGGGCGGACGGGGCAACTCCCGCTTCCTCTCCAACCGCCGCCGCGCCCCGGCGTTCGCCGAGCAGGGAGAGGTGGGGGAGGAGCACTACCTCAACCTCGAGCTCAAGCTCATGGCCGACGTCGGGCTCGTCGGCTTCCCCAATGCGGGCAAGTCGACCTTCATCTCGAGGGTCTCTGCGGCCAAGCCCAAGATCGCCGACTACCCCTTCACCACCCTCGAACCTCACCTCGGTGTCGTCCGCTTCGACGACGCCGACTTCGTCGTGGCCGACATTCCCGGTCTGATCGAGGGGGCGAGCGAGGGGCGAGGTCTTGGCCACCGATTCCTCCGCCACGTCGAACGCGCCCGCGTGATGTTGTACCTCATCGACCTCGCCCCCGCCGACCTCCGACCCCCGAAGAGCAGCTGCGCATCCTGACCGAGGAGCTCGGCAACTACCGGGCCGAACTCCTGGAGCGGCCATTCCTCGTCGTCGGAGCCAAGTCCGACAGTCCCACGTTCGAATGGGACGGAATGCGGGTGTCTTCGGTCACCGGTGAAGGCCTGCCCGAGGTGCTCGGCGCCCTTGCCCAGCGCGTGAGCGAGGCACGAGCGAGCCAGCCGACCCGGGACTCCTTCGTTGTACACAAGCCCGAGCCCGAAGGCATCCGAATCGAGCGATCCGACGACGCATCGTGGGTCGTCGTGGGCCGCCCTGCAGGCGAGCCGTCGCCCTCAACGACCTCTCCAACGCCGACGCGCTTGCCTTCGTCCAGGACCGGCTGAAGAAGCTCGGCGTGGATCGGGCATTGGCCAAGGCCGGCGCCACCGAGGGCGACATCGTCCACATCGCCGGCTTCAGCTTCGAGTACCAGGACGACTGATGCCCGGCGCGGGCACCGACGTAGAGCCGATGACGACCGTCGTCGTCAAGATCGGCACGTCATCGATCACCGGAGAGGGCGGGGCCATCGACGCCGCCGCCGTGGCGAAGTTGTGCGCCGAGGTCGCCGACGCACGCCAGGCCGGCCACCGCGTGGTGGTGGTGACGTCGGGTGCGATCGCGGCCGGACTGCCCGCTCTCGAGATGAGCCGCCCCCGCGACCTCCCGACCCTCCAAGCCGTGGCTGCCGTCGGCCAGAGTCGCCTGATGCGGGTCTATGACGAAGTGCTCGCCGGCCACGGATTGGTCGCCGGTCAGATCCTGCTCGCGCCGCTCGATTTCGTGCACCGCTCCCAGTACTTGCACGCCCGCCAAACGATGGCCCGGCTGCTCGACCTCGGCGTCGTTCCCATCATCAACGAGAACGACGCCATCGCCGACGACGAGATCCGATTCGGCGACAACGACCGGCTCGCCGCCCTCGTCGCCCACCTCATCGGCGCCCAATTGCTGATCCTCCTCACCGACACCCCGGGAATGTTCACCTCCGACCCACGCCTTCACGCCGACGCCTCGCTGATCGAGGAGATCGTTGAAGTCGACCAGGCGCTCGAACGCCTCGCCGGCGGTACGCGGCACCGAGCGAGGGAGCGGGGGAATGGCGTCCAAGCTGGCTGCGGCCAAGATCGCCGCCTGGTCGGGAGTGCCCGCCGTCATCGCCGCTGCATCCCGTCCCGGCGTGCTCGCCGCCGCCCTCGCCGGCGAGCTCGGTATCGGAACCTACGTCCGTCCCCACGATCGCAAACTTCCCGCCCGAAAACTCTGGATCGCCTTCGCCGTCGGTGCCTCAGGCAGGATCGTCGTCGATGACGGCGCCCGGAGGGCGCTCACCGAACGCAACACCTCGCTGCTCCCGGCCGGGTTGGTGTCGGTCGAGGGTTCCTTCGACAGCGATGCTGCCGTCGAAATCGCCGGACTCGACGGCACGGTGTTCGCCAAGGGGCTGGTACGTCACCCCTCGGCGCAACTCGCAGCCCTGGCGGGCCGGCGGACCGCCGACCTCCCCGCCGAGGTGCCGCACGAGGTCGTCCACCGCGACGACCTTGTCGTGTTGCCCAAGTCCTAGGGCGTCAGCCGGCCGACCCGCCTTCGGCCGGCGTGGCCTCGGCCGGCGCGGCTTCGTGCCGGCGTATCCGATGCGGTCGCCGACTCGATGCCGAGCTGGCTGCGGATCTGGGACAGGCGGGCCGTCGCCTCGGAATCCATTGCCGCCTGCTCGACCTCGAGCATGCGCCCCTCGACGGTTTCGCCCTGCAGTTCGCTGGCACCGAGGGCCTTGGCGTAGCGCTGTTCGATCTTGTCGCGCACCTCGTTGAAGGTGGGGACGTCTTGGCCGACTGCCTCGCTCAACGAGGCCATCGCCGTGTTCATCTGCTCCTGCATCTTGGCCTGGTCGAGCTGGCTCAAGAGCTTCTGGCGCTCGGTGAGCTTCTTCTGCAGCACCATCGAGTTCTGCTGCACGGCCGACTTGGCCTGATCGCTGGCCTGCGTGGCCTGGAGGTGGAGCTGCTTGAGCGACTCGACCTCCTTCTCCGTCGAGATCAGCCGGTTGGCGAACGACTGCGGCCGCGTTGGTCAGCTCGTTCGCCTTCTTCGTGTCGCCCGCCTTGGTCGCATCGTCGGCCATGAGCACGGCCTGACGCGCCTTTCCGTTGAGGCTCTCGAGCTCTTCCATGGCCCGATTGAGGCGCATCTCGGTCTGCTTCTGGTTGGCGATCACGTTGGCCGCCTGTTCTTTCAACCGCCGATGCTGGTCTTGCGCCTCGATGATTGCCTGCTCGAGCTGGACCTTGGGGTCGGCGACATCGTTGAACTTCCCAGTGAGGGCAGCGGTGATGTAGCGCCCGACGCGACGCAGAAGCTTGATCATGGAATGAGCCTAAGCGGTCAGCCTTGCGCCGCGCCGCCCGGTGTGCCCGATGTCTCCTCCAACGCCTGTCTCAGCGACTCGAGCTCCGTCACCACGCCCTCGACGTCCTCGGTGAGCGGACCGAGCTGGCTGACGTCGCCCGCCTGCAACGAGATCTCCAGTGATCGGGCGACGGCCTCGTCGAGTTGCGCATTGAGCAATCGGAGGCGGTTGCGGGCGTCCTCGGCCACGGTGCGCAACCGCTGGGCCGACGCCAACTGCGCCTCGATCGCAGCACGAGTACGGGCCAGCGCCGCTGCTCCCGCGGGGTTGTCGCCCATCCGGCGCTGCTCGGCGTCGACCTCCACCAACTCGCGATGGATCTGCTGCTCGTCGAGCGATCGGATGGCCGACTCCAGCGCATCACCCTGTTGCGCGATCCGCCAGCACTCGGCCACGCCGTCGCCGATCCGACGGCCGACCGTCGAGAGCCGCTCCTGCACTGGTCCCGACCGCGCCCGCCGCACCACGCCGTCGAAACGCCGCTGCGCCTCTTGGGCGTCGGTCACGAACTTCCGCCACGGCTGTCCGACCCGAGCCGGCTCGATCCTCACCCCACCGTCGCGTTTGGGGGCGGCCAGGGCGACCCGCGCCGCCCACGCTCCCGCCCCGAGTACCACGGCCAACGGACCGAGACCGGTCGCGATCCCGAGCGCCGTGCCTGCGCCGGCCAGCAGAATCGCCGACGGCGACACGACTGCCTCGGCCACCGCCCGGGTCCGGAACCGCTCCGGCAGCTTCGCGATCACATGCCCGCCGTGCGGAACATGGCCTCGCGCCTGCTCGGCGGGGCACCCGGCGCTTTCCGGCAAAAGATGTCGGTGGGGGGTGGGTTTGCGCCGGGAAGGGGGGTGGGGGGGCACGATGCGGGGCGGGGCTAGAAGTTGGAGACGACGGCGGTGAAGACCTTGTTGATGGTCTGCGGGTCGCTGGCGTCGTAGGCGGCGGCGTTGGTGGCCTCGGACAGGCGCTTGAGAGTTGCCTTGTCGGCATCTTGGCCGTAGGCGATCGTGAACAGGCGCACCGGCTGGGACGACTGGCCCTCGGATCCGGCCCGCAAACGGCGCACCGTCGCCTCGAGGTCGTTGAAATCGTCCTCGTTGCGACCGTCGGTCAGGAGCACGACGGCGTTGATCCTGGTCGGGTCGAACTGGGCTTTGAGGTCTTCATAGGAGGCCGCAGCCGTCGAGTAGAGAGGCGTGCCCTCGGTCGGGACCAGGGTCCCGATTCGGCTGGCGATGGCCTCTCGGTTGCCGGCGATCTCGCCGATGGGGACGAGGTCGAGGTAGCTGGTCGGGGCCTTGGGCGAGATGTTGGTCGAGAAGATCCGTAGCCCGACTTGGTCCTCGGGCTTGAACTCGTCGAGCGCGTCGATCGAGGCCCGCTTGGCGAGATCGAGCTTGGTCTCGCCTCCGCCGACCTCCTCACCCATCGACCCCGACACGTCGATGACCAGCAGCACGCGGGCCGCCTTGCGCTGCTCGCCCCACTTCTCCAACAACTTGGTCAAGACCTCGGGAGCGGGCACGCCGAGGGTGGTCGTGCGGCTGGGCCGGATCGACGCCGTTGGCGGCGACGATCGGGGCGCCGACCGACACGGCCGGGTTACCGGGCCGGAAGCCGAACTCGAGCACCTTGCGCTGGTTCTCGGGCTGCTGGACATAGGACTCGAACTGGCGGGCCGCCGTCTTCTGCGCTGCCGTCACCCAGGGGGCGTCGAGCACGAAGAACGGGTTGTCGCTGAAGAGCGTTCCGTCCTTGGGGTAGATGGCGACGAGCGGCACGCGGGGCTTCCGGGGCCGCTCACCCGGATCGAGGATGCCGTCAGGGTTGCCCGGAGTTGTAGTCGAGGATCGACTTCTCCTCGACGGCCACGGCGGAGATGTAGGTCGAGCCCGGTGCCGGCGCGGTCGTTGCGGTACAGGCTGTTGAGGAACGTGAGGGTGATGTCGCCGTAGTGCACCACCGCCGACTCGACGCCGCGCATCGAACGCGTCGACCTCAGGGCGGTTGAGGTCTTCGAGGGTGAGGTCGCTCTGTCTTGCCGGTCGCGGCGTAGTACTGGGCGATGGTGGCCGACAGGCCGCTGGTCGAGAAGTTCGGGTTGGTCTTGCCGAGCTTGAACGCACCCCACTCCGGGTGGCCCTTACTCGCCCACCCGTCGGGGTCCTGGGCGAGGGCGAGGAGGTCGCCGAAGCCGATCGGTGTCGCCGGGTAGCCGAGCGCGTCGGCCATCGGCTTGGGCATGGCGATCACCAGCGGCGTGACCATGAAGGGCTTGGCGTCGCTCGGCGCCATCGCCGGCTTGCCCTGCACCTGCGAGTCGCTGGTTGACGATCGCGCCCCAGCTGCTGGCGGCCGGCGACCAGATGACCGGCCGGGGACCGTCTCGCTCCGGATTGGGCCATCCGTCGGCCAGCAACGTGGCCCCGACGCCCGACGAGGTCTTGTTGATGCGCCGGACGAACGCGCACGGCTTTGCCTTCTTGGCTGCGTCGCTGGCGTTGAATTTCTGGGCGAGCTCGGTGAGGAGGTCGACCTTCTCTGGCGAAGCGGCGAGATCGACCGCCGCGCATCCCTTGGGGACCTTGGCGCCGCCGAGGTCGCTGCCTTGGTCGACATTGACGTTGCAGGCGCCGGCGAGGACGCTGCACACCACCGCCATCGTGGCAAGGACGCGTCGCTTCATCGATCAACCTCCGAGAGGGCCAGGAGCACGCCTGGGGGAGGGTAGCCCCTCGTCCTTCGCTGAATCGGACGGGGACCATCCCGCGGCGATCGGCGCGCGGCGGTCGTCCGTTTGGTGTCGATGCGCCCGGCGCCGACCTTGGTGGGCGCATATCCGACGACGATGTGGACCACCGGCTTCGGCGCGACGACGACGAAAGCTGGGTTACCGGCGACCCTGGCCGCAGCCGCCTCGGTGGTCAAGAACACCGACGCTGATCCTTGCTTCACGGTGAAGTCAGCCAGGCTCCGGGCTCCGAATCCGGCCGCGGCATCGAACCGAGAGTCCAGGTTGGCGAACCAGGTGCGGGCCTCGGGTTGTTCGTCGAGGTCGTTGATGGCGAAGTCGGGGTTGTCGAAGAAGCCACCGAGCGCGGCCGCTCGCACGAAGAGGCCGGTGGGCGTGGAGGCGGGGTCGGCGCCGACGCGAAAGGCGGGGTCTTGGGCCGCGTCGCCGAGGCACTTCCACGTCAGCTCGGCGCACGCGGCCGGGAGCTGGCCGCTACGGGCCACCGCCACCAGCGTGGTCGACGCCAACGCCGCGTCGCTCAGCGAACAGCGCCGGCCGCGACGCGAGCTGACGACCCTCGTCGACGATCGCCGGCCAGGGACCGGGACTCAACCAACCCCCGCCGACCTCGGCGCGGGTGCCAGCCCCCAGCAATCGCTTGGCCGCCGCAGTGGCCGGCTCGACGGTTTTTGCGCCGGCTGCGTCGCACGCCGCCCCGAGTTCGCTGGCGCACAGGACGGATGAGGTGGATCCTCCCGGGGAGGAGTCGGTCCCCGGTAGTCCGTAGCGATAGGCGAACACGCCGACGACCATTGCCAGCGCGGCGATCACGGCGAGAGCTCGTCCCACCATCAGCTTTCACCCCAAAGGCGGTCGCCTCGGTGGGCGGCGGCACCATGTCGTCGGCGAGGAGTTCCATCAGCTGCTCGTTCGTCGGTTCGGCGAGACCGACGAGCCGTGTGGCCTGGTGGGCGATGGCCGACTCGAACAGGTTGCGGGCGATGCGACCGTTGCCGAATCCCTTGTCCCGGGCTTGAGAGTCGAAGAAGCTACGAGCCGAGTCGCGCGCCTCGGAGGCGAGGGAGTACGACGACTTCTTGCACATCGACTCGAAATGGATACGAGTTCGTCGGTGGTGTAGTCGGGAAAGTGGATGGTGCGGGGGAACCGGGACCGCAGTCCCGGGTTGGACTCGATGAAGGCGTGCATCTCGTCGGGATATCCGGCCGCGATCACCGCGATCTCATCGCGGTGGTCTTCGACCAGCTTGACCAGCGTGTCGGTCGCCTCCTTGCCAAAGTCGCTGTCACCGCCCCGGTCGAGCGCGTAGGCCTCGTCGATGAGAAGGATGCCGCCGAGCGCCGAGTCGAACACCTCGGTGACCTTGAGCGCGGTCTGGCCCACGTAGCCGGCAACCAAGCCGGCCCGGTCGGTCTCGACGAGGTGCCCCTTGGCCACGACTCCGAGCGTCCGGTAGATCTGGGCCAGGAGTCGCGCCACGGTGGTCTTGCCGGTGCCGGGATTGCCGGTGAAGACGAGGTGGCGGCTCGACTCGACCACGGGCAGACCGCGCGCCTGGCGCAGCTTTTGCACTTGGAGGAGGTTCGTCACGAGCTTGACCTCGGCCTTGACCGGGGCGAGGCCGACGAGTCCGTCGAGTTCGGCCAGCAGTTCTTCGATCGGCCGGGCCGGCTCTTGAGGCGTCGCTGGCGCCCGTGCGGCGGCCGCATCGGAGGCCGGCGCTCCCATCACGCCGCCCGGTCGGTTGACGCCCCCACGATCCATGCAGCGCAGGAGCGTGCCCCGGAACCGTTCGAGCGCGCCGAGCTCGGCCTCACTGGGGACGGCATCGGTGGCGCATACCGCGTGGGCGAGTGCCATCGCCCGCTCGTAGTAGCGCCAGGCGTTGGCCGAGCGGTTGCGCCGGTCGGTCTCGACGAGGATGTCGAAGAGCAGCGACGGTGCCGCCAACCACGTCCGCTTGCCGGCGACCAGCTCAGCCCGTCGAACGTCGTCGGGGGTGGCCCGGAGCAGCATGGTCTCCATCCGGGGGGCGAACGCAGCGATGAACGCCCACAGTTCGGCATCGGTCTGGCGGCCATCGACATCGATGAACGCGGCCACGAGGTTGTAGGCCTCATTGACCACGTCGACGGTCGGCTTGCTCGGTTGGACGCCGGGGAGGATGTCCATGGCGATGCCCGACAGGACGGGAGCGAGGTCGTCGATGAACTCCTGGACGGGTACAGCCAACATGTCGGACATGACGGCGTCAGTCTGCCCGCTCGTCTTCGCGCAATCTGCGGACGGCGGACCCGGCCAACTGTTCGGCCAGCAACCGAATCTCTGACGTCGGGGTGGCCGCCACCTCGATGGTCAGGTACGACCGACCCGCGAGCACGTGCAGCGACCCGTCAGTGTCGATGAAGAGCGCCGCGTTGCCGAGGCCCGTCACGGTCTCCGCCTCGGGATGGTCATGTCGGAAGGCGTTGTACCGGGCGGCGGCGCTGAAGCCCGTGCGTCGGACCGATCGGGCCATGTCGTCGGTGCGGACCAACTCGATCAAAGCGGCCCGTTGGCCGTCGACCGATGACCAGCGCGCAACCGCTTCGGCCGGCAAGGGTGTCGGTCACCGCCTCGGCCGAGGCGGGCGGCTCGACTTGTCCGCCGAGGGCAGCGGCAACTTCGGACCTGGTCACGACCTCGCAGGCCGTGAGTCGATCCGGGATCTCGGGCTCGGTCGACCCACACGCCCCGAGCGCCGTCACCGCCATCGCCGACACGAGGACGGCGACCGCGGCGCGCCCGAACCCGGCCACCACGCTCAGGCGGCCCGATATCGTGAAGGGATGGGCGACCGCACGAACGCCAGCCTCGCAGACCTGGGCCGGCGGGCGAAGGCGGCCAGCCGGCAGGTGGGGCTCGCCTCCTCGCTCACTCGCAGGACGCGGCGCTGCGTCGCGGCCGCCGACCTGCTTGACGAGCGGGTCGACGACGTGCTCGAGGCCAACGCCGTCGACGTCGAGCCGGGCCGAGGCGGCGGGCACGACGTCGACCGTCATCGACCGACTCCGTCTCGACGCCGGCCGCGATCGAGGCCATGGCGGGCGGCCTGCGCCAGGTGGCCGCCCTGCCCGACCCGTCGGCGAGGTGGTCGACAGGTTGGGTCCGTCCCAACGGCCTGCGCATCGACCAGGTGCGCGTGCCGCTCGGCGTCGTCGGCGATCATCTACGAGAACCGGCCCAACGTCACCAGCGACGCCGTCGGCGCTGTGCCTCAAGTCGGGCAACGCCGCCTTCCTCCGCGGCTCGTCCGGCGCGATCACCTCCAACATGGCGATCGCCGCCGTGCTGCGCGAGGGTCTCGCCAAGGCCGGCCTGCCCGACGACGCCCTGGTGCTCGTCGAGGACACGTCGCCGCGAGGCGGCGGTCGAGTTCATGCGGCTGCGCGGGGTCGATCGACTGCCTCATCCCCCGCGGCGGCCCGTCGCTGATCGCGTCGATCCTCGACAACGCCACCGTCCCCTACGTGATCGACGGCGACGGCAACTGCCACGTCTACGTCGACGCCGCCGCCGACCTCGACATGGCCGTCGCCATCGTCGTCAACGCGCAAGAGCAGCGCCCGTCGGTGTGCAACGCGGCCGAGTCGCTGCGTCGTGCACGCGTGCCGTCGCCGACGCGTTCCTGCCACGCGTCGCCGCGGCACTCGACGGCGTCGAACTGGTGGGCGACGAGCGGGCCCGGGCGATCGTCGCCGGCGCATCGGCGCGGCCACCGAGGACGACTTCGCCACGGAGTTCCTCGACCTCAAGATGAGCGTGGCCGTGGTCGACTCGCTCGACGACGCCATCGACCACATCAACCGCTACGGCACCGGCCACAGCGAGGCCATCGTCACCAGCGACCTCGCCGCCGCCGAGCGCTTCACCCGCGAGGTCGACGCGGCCGCAGTGCTCGTCAACGCCTCGACCCGCTTCGTCGACGGCGAGGAGTTCGGCTTCGGCGCCGAGATCGGCATCACCACCCAGAAGCTCCACGCCCGCGGCCCCATGGGCCTGCGTGAGCTCACGACCGCCAAGTACATCGTGCGCGGCGAGGGCCAGATCCGCCAGGTAGCGGCGCAATCAACTAGACCGCGTGGTCAAGTGAACGGTTAGACTCTCGAACCTATGGGAGCCACCGTTTCGAGTCCGTTCCCGCTGTCCGTGAAGGACTGCAGGGCGTCGACTACCTGGCCGACGACGGCATCGCCGGCGTCGTCTACCTCGCCGACCGGCTGGGCAAGCCCATCCTGGTCGAGGGGCCAGCCGGTACGGGCAAGACCGAGTTGGCCAAGAGCGTGGCCCGCATGACGGGCGCCCGCCTCATCCGGCTCCAGTGCTACGAGGGCCTCGACGAGTCCAAGGCCCTCTACGAGTGGAACTACAAGAAGCAGCTCCTCCGCATCCAGGCCCAGCGCATCGTCGAGGAGGGCGGGGAAGGCAAGTGGACCGAGATCGAGGAAGACATCTTCTCCGACGAGTTCCTCCTGACCCGCCCGCTGCTCGAGGCCATCAGCGCCAAGGAGCCCGTCGTCCTCTTGATCGACGAGGTCGACCGCGTCGAGATCGAGACCGAGGCTCTACTGCTCGAGATCCTCTCGGATTACCAGGTGTCCATCCCCGAGCTCGGGACGATCGAGGCGACACAGATCCCGCTCGTCTTCCTGACCTCCAACAACACTCGTGAGCTCAGCGAGGCTCTCAAGCGCCGCTGCTTGTACCTGCACCTCGATTACCCCACCCTCGAGCGCGAGAAGGAGATCGTCCTCACCCCGGTCCCGAGGTCGGCGACCATCTGGCCGATCAGATCGTGCGCATCGTCCGCTCGATCCGCTCGATCGAGTTGAAGAAGCATCCTTCTGTCTCCGAGACCCTCGACTGGGCCCGCACGCTGGTGCTGTTGGGCATCGAGAACATCGACGCCGAGCAGGCCAAGGAGACCCTCCACATCCTGTTGAAGTACCAGTCCGACATCGTCAAGGCGACCAAGGAGCTCTGGTGACGAAGGCGGTCAACGGGGCTCGATAGCATGCTCGACCTGCTCGCCGGCTTCATCGTCGAGCTCCGCAACGCCGGCCTGCCCGTGTCGTTGACGGAGAACCTCGACGCCATGGAGGCGATCAAGCACATCCCGATCGAAGACCGCGACGCGTTCAAGTACGCGCTGGCGGCCACGCTGGTCAAGAACAACGGCCACTGGAAGACCTTCGAGACCGTGTTCGAGGTCTACTTCTCGATGCGGGGCACGCAGTACAAGATCGCCGACCTCGACGCCGACGACGAAAAGCTCGGCGAGATGATCTCGGAGATGATGGGCCAACAGCAGCAGGCCGGTGGTGGCCTCGAAGGGCTGACTCCCGAGGAACTGGCCGAGATGCTCTACAAGGCGATCCTCAACGCCGACGAGGGCACATGCGCGCCATCGCCCGCCAGGCGGTGCAGCGCTTCTCGGGCATGGAGCCGGGACGCCCGGTCGGCGGCACGTACTACCTCTACCGGACGCTGCGGAACCTCGATCTCGACGGGGTACTCGAGAAGCTGATGGACCAGGCCCAGAACGAGGCCGACGGGGGCATGACCGACCTCGAAGAGCGGCTGGCCCGCGACGAGTACGAAGACCGCATCGACAAGCTGAAGAAGGAGATCGAGGCCGAGATCCGTCGCCGCCTGGTCGCCGACCGTGGGGCCGAGGCGATGGCCAAGACGCTGCGCAAGCCTCTTCCCGAAGAGGTCGACTTCATGCACGCCTCACGCGAAGAGCTCACGATGCTCCGGCGGGCGATCTACCCCCTCACCCGCAAGCTGGCCGTGCGCCTGGCCCGCAAGCGTCGCCACGGGCGCAAGGGCCCCCTCGACTTCCGCAACACCGTGCGCCATTCGCTGTCCTACGGCGGCGTGCCGGCCGAGCCCAAGTTCAAGTACCCGCGGCCGGCCAAGCCCGAGATCGTCATCATCGCCGACATCTCCGGTTCGGTGGCGGCCTTCGCCCGGTTCACCCTCCAGTTCGTCTACGCCATCTCGTCACAGTTCTCCAAGGTGCGAGCCTTCGTGTTCATCGACGGCATCGACGAGGTCACCTCGTACTTCGAGGGCGTCGAGGACGTCATGGATGCCGTGCACCGCATCAACACCGAGGCCGACGTCATCTGGGTCGACGGTCACAGCGACTACGGCCACGCGTTCGAGACGTTCTGGAACAAGTGGGGTAAGGAGATCACCAAGAAGTCTTCGGTGATCTTCCTCGGCGATGCCCGCAACAACTATCACGCCTCCCAGGCCTGGGTGGTCAAAGAAGTGGAACAGCGGGCCCGCCACGTGTTCTGGCTCAACCCCGAGCCCAAGGCCTACTGGGACACCGGCGATTCGATCGTCAGCGAGTACGGCGCCCATTGCGACGGCGTCTTCGAGTGCCGCAACCTCAAGCAACTCGAGAAGTTCGTCGAGCAACTGGCCTGATCGAGGCCTACGTTTCCGCTCCAGATCCCATTGAGGAGGCGGACATGGACGGAGCAGCGATCCTGGCGGCAGTGAGGGCGATGGTCCCGTCGGTCCGGGAGCGAAGCGGCGAGATCGAGTCCGGACGGCGGGTGCCCGACGATCTCGTCGACGCCATGAAGGCGGCCGGCGTCTTCCGCATGGCCATGCCTCGGTCGTGGGGCGGCCCCGAGGCCGACCTCTGGACCCAAGTGCAGATCGTCGAGGCGCTGGCCGAGGCTGATGGGTCGGTGGGGTGGTACGCCATGATCGGCTCCGATGGCGGCTACTACAGCGGCTTCCTCGACGATGCGACCGGACGGGCGCTGTGGCCCGATCTCGACGCGGTGACGGCCGGGTTCATCACGCCGGTGGGTAGGGCCGTCGTCGACGGCGATGACTACGTGGTGTCGGGCCGTTGGACGTTCGGGAGTGCGGGCCTTCACAGCCGGTTGCTGGCCAGCGGCTGCATCGTGGTCGACGGCGACCAGCTGCGAATGGGCGACGACGGCATGCCGGACCTCATCGTGGCCCTTCTTCCCACGGATGCCTGTGAGATCCACGACACCTGGCACACCGCCGGCCTCCGGGGCACGGCCAGCAACGACTACTCGGTCGAGGGCTATCGAGTGCCTGCGAGGCACACGTTCCGACTTCTGTTCGGGGCACCGGTTCGTCCCGGCGGCGGGATCTACGGGGCCAACAACCTCTTCCTGGCCAACATGGCCGGCGTGCCCCTCGGTCTCGCGGCGCGTGCGGTCGACGAACTCCGCACCGTGGTGGCGACCAAGCGCTCGCCGTCGGGACAGGCGTTGGTCGATTCGCCGGCGGCGACGGCGGCCATGGCCCGAATCGAGGTCGCGCTGGCCGCAGCCCGGGGTCTCGTTCGCGACGTGATGGCCGACGTCCAGCAGACTCTCGACGGCGGCGAGACGTTGTCTCCGCACCAACGGGCGATGTTCCGTGGATGCCTGATCCACGCCGCCGAGACGGCGAAGACCGTCGCCACCGAGGCCTTCACCGTCGCCGGCGGGGGCGCCGTCTACGCCAAGAACCCCTTCGAGCGGATCCTCCGTGATGCGCTCACCGCGGGGCAGCACGTGGTCTTCCAGGCCGACGTCTGGTCCGACGCGGGCCGGCTCCTCGTCGGCGCCGACCCGTTGGGTCCCCTGGTCTGATCCCGAGGCGACACGGGAGATCGTAGGGTCGTGTCATGAGCATCTCCGCTGCGCTCACCGTCGAACCCGTGTCCGGGACCATCGGCGCCGAGGTGTCAGGCGTCGACCTGTCGGCGCCGCTCGCCGACGCCGCTATCGCCGAGATCCGCGGCGCGTTCCTCGACCACCACGTTGTCTTCTTCCGTGACCAGCACCTCTCGCCTGAGGCCCTCATGGCGTTCGGCCGGTGCTTCGGCGACCTCGACACGCACCCCTTCGTCGAGGGAATGGACTCGCATCCCGAGGTGATCGAGATCGTGACCCGCTCCGACGATCACTTCAACTTCGGCGGCGGCTGGCACACCGACGTGACGTTCCTCGAGGAGCCTGACCTGGGATCCATCCTCTACGCCATCGACGTCCCCGCCTATGGCGGCGACACGCTCTTCGCCAATCAACACGCGGCCTACGACACCCTGTCCGACCGGATGAAGGCCCGCATCGACGGCCTGGTTGCGGTTCACTCGGCTGGCCCCCAGTACGCCGAAGGTGGCCTCTCCACGCAAGCAAAGGGAATGAAGACCAAGAACCCGGAGCGGGCCGGCGAGACGGTTCGCCATCCGCTCGTCCGCACGCATCCCGAGACGGGTCGGCGGGGTCTTTACGTCAACCGCGCCTTCACTGTGGGCATCGAGGGAATGGACGATGCCGAGGCCCACGAACTGCTCGAGCGGCTGTTCGTGCACACGACCCGCGAGATGTTCACGTGTCGTTTTCGGTGGCGCAACGGCTCGGTGGCGATGTGGGACAACCGGAGCGTGCAGCACTACGCGCTGTTCGATTATCGGGGCCAGGAGCGGCGGATGCGGCGGATCACGATCCGAGGGGATCGGCCACGATGACCCGACTCCTGCTTGTTCGTCATGGCCAGGCGCAATCCTTCGTCGACGAAGTCGTCGGCGGCCCATCGGGGTGCAGCGGCCTCTCCGGCCTCGGCCGCCGACAGGCCGAGGCGCTGCGACGGCGGTGGTCGCGCACAGGAGAGGTGGGCGATGATGCCGTGCTCTACGCCAGCGTGCTCGCTCGGGCCATCCAGACGGCCGAGATCATCGCCCCGGCGTTGGGCTCACCGGCCATCGACACCCATTGCGACCTGTGCGAAGTGCACACCGGCGAGGAGATCGACGGGATGCCGTGGTCCGACTTCGCGGAGATCTACGAGTGGCCACCGACCACCAACCCGTACCGGGGTTGGGCCCCGGGTGCCGAGAGCTGGGCTGACTTCAGCCTGAGAGTGGGCCGGCAACTCGATCGCGTCACCCAGGAGCATGCCGGGCGCACCATCGTCGTCGCCTGTCATGGTGGGGTCGTCGAGGCGGCGATGGTGGCGTTCGCTGATCTGCCGTTGCGGCGTCAGTTCCGCCTGCATGTCGACAACACCTCGATCACCGAGTGGCAGCTCGAGGACGACCGGGGTGAGATGCGATGGACGTTGCGACGCTTCAATGACGCCGCCCACCTCGCTGACGTCGACGCCGCGCCGTAAGGGAACCGCTCACCCGCAAGGGTCGGCGGCCTGGCTGTGTTGTGCGGCGATCGAGAACGGCGTCGGGTTGCGATCTTGCGGATCGGTGTCGGGCTGGCTGGGACGAAGGGCCACGTAGCGCCGGAACGGCGGGGGAGCGTCGACGACGGTGGCCGAGATGTCGACCGAGGTCTCGGCGTAGATGCAGTCGGGTCGAGCGGTGAGGAGCCGGACGACCTCGCTGCGGTTGTCGCCTGGAGGGCGCTGGAACCGGTCGAGGACCTCGACCAACCCGGCGAAGCCCTGTACCTGGCCGCTGAGTTCTGGGTCGTTGAACACGGCTCGGAGCGGCGCGACCTCGTGCGGTCCGAACGCGCCGCTGGCCACGACCGAGCGGACGACGTCGCCTTGGACGTGGTCGAGTACCCGGAGGACCTGCTCGACGTAGGCGGCATCGATCGAGGCCGGCACGACGAAGGCGGGGTCGACCGATGTCGAGGTGACGACCGACGGCGGGGTATCGGCGACGTTGGTCGAGTGCGGCCCACCCCCGCACCCCGCCAGCACCAGACCGACGACGCCGAGCAGGCCGGCTCGGACCCGCACGGTCAGTCGGGCGCGGGAGGCAGGGCCCCGTTGGCGGGGATGGCGTCCTGCGCGGCGCCGGCGAACACCTCTCGTAGGCCGCCGACGGCGCCGAGCATGGCGGTCGCCTCCATGGGCAGGAAGATCTTTGTCGCTTGCCCGTCGGCCACCTTGGCCAGCGTCTCGAGATACTTGACGGCCAAGACGTCGTCGGTGGCGCCACCCTCGTGGATGGCGGCGAATACGGCCCGGATCGCATCCGCTTCGCCAGTGGCGACGGCCACCTGCCGGAATCGTTCGGCTTCGGCCTGGGCCTTGGTTGCCTCCGCCCGACCCTGAGCGTCGAGGATCTGCGACTCGCGATGTCCTTCGGCGGCGAGGATCTTCGACTGCTTGTCGCCCTCGGCCCGAGCGATGGCGGCTTCGCGGTCGCCCTGTGCCGTCGTGACCGTCGCTCGCCGGGTGCGCTCGGCCTTCATCTGTTCGTGCATGGCGTGCATGACGTCGGCGGGCGGGTCGATCCGCTGGATCTCGACTCGAACCACCTTGGTGCCCCACTTGTCGGTGGCGTCATCGAGGATGTTTCGGAGTTGGGTGTTGATGGTGTCGCGCGACGTGAGGGCCTCGTCGAGTTGCATGTCACCGACGACGTTGCGGAGGTTGGTCTGGGCCAGTTTGGTGACGGCCATGTAGAAGTCGACGACGTTGTAGACGAGGCGCTGGGGGTCGGTGGCTTCGTAGTAGACGACGGCGTCGACCGATACGACGACGTTGTCCGATGTGATGACCTCCTGGGGAGGAATGTCGACGACGCGCTCGCGCATGTCGACCCGGGCCATCCGGTCGATGAACGGCACGATGAGACGGAGTCCCGGCTCGACCGTGGCGTGGTATTTGCCGAGACGCTCGACGAGCCCTCGTTCGAACGGGCGGATGATCTTGACGCCCCGGATGACCGTGGCCAGCAAGAAGACGGCGAGCGCGGCGAACACGATGACGAACGCCATGGTCAGATTGCTCCTTCAGTTGGGAGGGCCGTCGGCTCGTCAAGGGCGATGACCACGAGACGAGTGCCGTCGACCCGACTTACGAGCACGGTGGTTCCGGCTCGGATCGGGGCCCCGGTGAGGCTCTCCGCCCGCCACTCTTCGCGGTCGAGGCGGATACGGCCGCCGCCCCCGGGCCCACCGGGGATGTCCTCGATCACGACGGCTTCCCGGCTCACCCAACGGGCGGCTCCGACCGGCGCATGCGGAGCTCGTCGCTCGAGGCGGCGAGCCAGCGGACGGAACGCGGCGAGGGTGCCGAGCGATCCGCCGAGGAAGAGGGCCCATTCGACGGGCACGGGCACGCCGGCGAAGGCCGCGAGTGCGGCAACGATGGCGCCGATGGCGAAGGGAGCCGAGGAAGAACGACCCCGCCACCGCCATCTCACCGATCGCGAACACGATCGCCCCCACCAACCAGATCCAGCGCCAGAACTCTGGCGTCCCGAAGTCCATCAAGTCCTCGTTGACGACGTTACCCGCCCGACGGCCTCTTCAGGAGGCGATATCGGCCAACACGCCGAAGTGGTCGCTCGGCCAGGTCCCGGCGAGCGGCTGATTGCACACGACGCTGCAGGCAGTGATGCGGCCGCGGCCGTCGTCGCGTCGCCATCCCGAGAACACGTAGTCGATGCGGCGATCGGGCTCGTGTTCGGCCGCTGCGAACGGGTTGACACTGCTCCAGGTGTCTCCCGATTCGCGGCCCCCCGCCACCCGCCATCCGTCCTGGAAGTAGGTGCTCCGTCCCGCCAGCGATGTCGATCCCGTCAAGAAGCGGATCTCGGTGCTGTCGGGTTCGGCGTTGAAGTCGCCGGCCAGGATTGGTGGGAGCAGAGCTCGTGGGTCGGCCTCGGTCGGCGATGATCTCGTCGATGCGCACGACCTGGCGCTCACGCAGGTAGCCCCGCTCATACAGCGAGGTGAGGTGGGTGCAGAAGATGTCGTGGCCGCCGGTACGCGCGTGGAGGAGCACGCGATCGATGTCGCCGGCAGCGCGTTTCGCTGGGCAGGGGATGGGTGGCCTGGTGATCGATCGGATGGCGGCTGAGGATGGCGTTACCGAAGCGGAGCCCTTCCCGGGCCTCGACCCCGCCGAAGGCGACCCCGGTATATCCGGCCCGCTCGGCCAACCATCCGGCGGTACTGCGCGCCCCGTCGTCGACGATTTCCTGCAGGCACACGACCTCGGCGTCGAGTCGGCAGCAGCCACTCGACGATCTCGAGGCGCCGGTCTCGCCACGGACCCGACAGGTTCCAGCAGTTGAGGGTGAGGACCCGGAGCACGGGTCCGAAGCTAGGCCGGAAGTGACTCGGAGGGGACCGTGGCCGGTGCGGGCGCCGTGTCCGGGCGGGGAGCGGCGCTCTTGCGGAGGAAGAGCACGGTGACCGGGACGAGGTAGGCGGCCCAGGCGATGACCTGTTCGATGGAGGGACGCGGATCCCAGCCGAACATCGCCCCGAGGAACTTGCCGAATTCCGTCTGTTGGGTGAGGAATCCGTACCGGGTCAGGTCGTAGACGTTGTCGACGGCGATCCCGAGGTCGCCGGAGACCTGCAGGAAGAGCACGGTACGAGCCAGGAGTCCGGCGGCGAAGACGATGATGACCAGTCCCGACACGGTGAAGAACGTTTTCATCGGCACCCGGCGACCGCCGAAGTAGACGGCGAGGCCGAGGGCACTGGCGATGGCGATGCCGATGGCGGCGCCGACGGCCACCGAGGCGCCGTCGGCCGATGTCGCGGCGGCGATCAGGAAGAGTGCGGCCTCGACGCCCTCGCGCACGACGGCCAGGAACGCAACCAAGGTGACGGCCCGACCGACACGATTCGAAGAATCGTCGAGTGCGGCGTCGATGTGGCGCTCGATGTCGCCCTTGATGGCCCTGCTCTGCTTGCGCATCCAGAAGATCATCCAGGTGAGAACGGCGGCGGCGGCGAAGGAGACGCCTGCGAATGCCCGCATTCGGGGGACGCCGGACAGCGAGCCGATCGTGAGGTGTACGACGACGCCGATGGCGATCGAGGTGGCCACCGCCGCGGCGACGCCCATCCAGGCCGAACGGGCCAGATCGAGGCGCTCGATCCTCCGCAGGTAGGCGAACACGATGGAGACGACCAACGCCGCCTCGAAGCCCTCACGGACCATGATCAACAACGAGGGAAGCATGTTAGGGAAGCCTAACCTTTGTGGTGTGGGAGTACCAACCGTCGTGTGGTACTCCTACGGTTCCCCCGATCGACCCGGATGACTCCTCGCCCCGGCCTAGCCGGGGAGCTGGATCAGCTGGATCAGGTTTCCGCACGTGTCGTCGAAGACGGCGGTGGTGACCGGCCCCATCGCCGTTGGTGGTTGGGTGAAGGTGACGCCGGCCGCCGTCAGCCTTTCGTACTCAGCGCTGATGTCGTCGGAGGCGAACGATGCCAACGGGATGCCGTCGGCGATGACCCCGGCGCGGTACGGCCCGACGGCCGGGTGAGACGACGGCTCGAGCAACAACTCGACCTCCGGTCGCCCCGGTGCCCCGACCGTGAGCCAGCGGTCGCCGTTGCCGATCGGGACGTCGGTTCGAACCTCGAAGCCCAGTACGTCCGTGTAGAAGCGGAGCGCTCGCTCTTGGTCGTCGACGAACACGCTCGTCACGTAGATGCGGATAGTCATCGTCTGGCCTCTCAGTTGCGGATCAGGCCGGCCCCGGCGGTGGCGTTGGTGGCATCGTCGATGAGGACGAAGGAGCCGGTGATGCGGTTGACGTCGTAGGGGTCGAAGGCAAGCGGGCTGCTCGTCTTGATCCGCACCCGACCGATGCCGTTGAGGCCGAGTTCGGTGGCACCGTCGTCGTTGGCCAAGGAGTTGACGTCGAGCTGGTGCACGATGGCGGTGACGGCCGCCTTGGCCGAACGGGTGGTGTGTTTGATCGTGTAGCGGCTTCCCGCCGTGAGGGGCTTGTCGATCATCCAGCAGATGTCGGCGGTGAACTCCGAGGCCACGGTGGGCTCCTGGCCGGCCCGGGCGATGAGGTCGCCTCGGCTGATGTCGATCTCATCGGCGAGCCGAAGGGTGACGGCCATCGGTGCGAACGCCTCGCTCAGCTCGCCCTCGAGCGTGTCGATGGCGGCCACGGTCGAGCGCAAACCCGAGGGCAGCACGACGACGGGGTCGCCCGGGTGGAACGACCCACCTGCGACCTGGCCGGCGTAGCCCCGGTAGTCGTGGTGCTCGTCGCTCATCGGTCGAATGACGTACTGCACGGGGAATCGACCGTCGATCGGGTCGTGGTCGTGGACGTCGACCTTCTCGAGATGCTCGAGTAGCGGTGGCCCCGAGTACCACGAGAGGTTGGGTGAGGGATCCACCACGTTGTCGCCGTTGAGGGCAGACACGGGGATGGGTGTCACCTCGACCTGGTCGGCCCGAACCCCGTCGTCGGCGGCACCGATGGCTTCGACAAAAGCCGAGAAGTCACGCACGATCGTGTCGAACACCACTTCGGACCAGTCGACGAGGTCCATCTTGTTGACGCACAGCACGAGGTGGCGGATGCCCAAGAGGGTGGCGAGGAACGCATGCCGCCGGCTCTGTTCGATGACGCCCTTTCGGGCGTCGATCAACACGATGGCCAGGTCGGCCAACGAGGCACCCGTGACCATGTTGCGGGTGTACTGCACGTGCCCGGGGGTGTCGGCGATGATGAACTTGCGCCTCGGCGTGGCGAAGTAGCGATAGGCGACGTCGATCGTGATCCCCTGCTCCCGCTCGGCACGGAGGCCATCGGTAAGCAAGGCGAGGTTGACGTAGCCGTCGCCGCGACGCTGCGACGAGAGTTCGACGGCTTCGAGCTGGTCTTCGAAGATCGACTTCGAGTCGTGCAACAGCCTGCCGATGAGCGTCGACTTGCCGTCGTCGACGGAGCCGGCGGTGGCGAAACGGAGGAGCTCGGTCATCGGGCCTAGAAGTAGCCCTCGCGCTTGCGATCCTCCATGGCGGCTTCGGAGAACTTGTCGTCGGCCCGCGTGGCGCCGCGCTCGGTGATGCGGGTGGCGGCGACCTCGGTGATGACCTCTTCGAGCGTGCGGGCATCCGAGCGAACGGCTCCGGTGCAGCTCATGTCGCCGACCGTGCGGTAGCGAACGAGCTCCTCGAAGGGCTCCTCGCCTTCGCGGGGCTGGGTCACGTCGGTGACGGCCAGCAGCATCGAGTCGCGTTCGAACACCTTGCGGTGGTGTGCGAAGTAGATGTTGGGCACCTCGAGCTGCTCGAGGGCGATGTACTGCCACACGTCCATCTCGGTCCAGTTCGAGATGGGAAAGGCCCGGATGTGTTCACCCTTGCGGATTCGACCGTTGAAGAGGTTCCAGAGCTCGGGGCGTTGGTTCTTCGGATCCCACTGGCCGAAGTCATCTCGGAACGAGAGCACGCGCTCTTTGGCTCGGGCCTTCTCCTCGTCGCGACGGGCGCCGCCGAAGGCGGCGTCGAAGCCGTGCTCCTCGATCCCCCGGAGCAAGGTGATGGTCTGCAGCCGGTTGCGGCCGGCGCGGACGTCCTCGATGACTCGCCCGGCGTCGATGTCGTCTTGGACCGATGCGACGACGAGTCGTTCGCCGAGTTCGGCCACCCGCCGGTCGCGGTACTCGTACACCTCGGGAAAGTTGTGTCCGGTGTCGACGTGCATGAGTGGGAAGGGGAAGCGGCCGGGCCGGAATGCCTTTTCGGCCAAGCGGAGCAGGACGATCGAATCCTTGCCGCCGGAGAAGAGCAATACGGGCGACTCGAACTCGGCGGCCACCTCGCGCATGATGAAGATCGCTTCGGCCTCGAGGGCCTCGAGATGGGTCAGGCGGCGACTGCGGCCGGACGTCGTGGCGAGGGTCGGAGCCATGATCTTCTCTTCTCGGGTGTTCTCTTCTCGGGTGTCGTCGAGGAGCGTCATTCGTGCAGCCCGCATTCGGTCTTGTCGGAGCCGGCCCAGCGGCCGGAACGAGGGTCGTCACCCGGCGCGACCGGCTTGGTCGTCGGTTGACAACCGATCGACGGGTAGCCCTGGTCGAGCAACGGGTTGTAGAGAACGTCGTTGGCGGCGACATACCCGGTGACGTCGAGATCGCTCCACGTCGCCAGCGGATTGATCTTGACCAGGCCCCGTCGGTCGAGGCCCACGATCGGGGCGTTCGCCCGGGTTTCGGCCTCGGCTCGTCGTAGTCCCGAGATCCACGCCGGGCGGCCCTCGAGCGCTTCCTCGAGCGCGGCGACCTTGGCATCGGAACAGCACCGAACTGGGTCGCTCACATGGAAGGGCACGTCGGGTTCGGGTACTCGGACGACCCGGAGGTTGAGGTCGTAGCGGGCCCGAACCCGCTCGACGGTGTCGTAGGTCTCGCCGAAGTGGTCGCCGGTGTCGATGAACACGACCTCGATGTCGGGCTTGACCCGAGTGGCCACGTCGATGAGAACCGCGTCTTGGAAGGAGGCGGCCACGAGGAGGTCGTCGCCGAAGGTTTCGACGGCCCAGCGAACGATCTTCGACGCCGGCGCCGATTCGAAGCCAGAGGAGAGCGCCGCCAGGTCGCCGTTGGACGACAGGAGGGTGGGAGCGCTCATCGGGCGACGTTCACGATCATCGCGGTGGCCTCGTCGAGCGACAACTCGTGCGTTGGCACGGTCAGCTCGGGCGACAACGGTGCCTCGTATGGATCGTCGACCCCGGTCAGCCCGGCGATCTCGCCCGCTCGTTGCTTGGCGTAGAGCCCTTTCACGTCGCGCTCGCTGCACACCTCGACCGGCGTGGAGACGTGGACCTCGACGAACCGCCCCTCGTGCAGTGTCCGCAACTCGTCGCGCACGGCCCGGTACGGAGAGATCACCGAGCAGAGCACGGTCACGCCATTACGGGAGAGCAGGTTGGCGACGAACCCGATACGGCGGACGTTCTCGTCGCGGTCTTCTCGACTGAAGCCCAAACCCTTGGTGAGATGGGTGCGAACGACGTCGCCGTCGAGCACCTCGACACGCCGACCCTCGTCGAGCAATTGTTTCTCGACCGCCCGCGCCAACGTCGTCTTGCCGGCCGACGGGAGACCCGTCAGCCAGACCGTCTTGCCTCGGACATCGCTCACGTCGCCGCGCACTCACCTTCGCCGACGTCGGCCACATACGGCCCCTGCTCGCCGTAATCGATGTAGAAGTCGGGGGCCTCCTCGGGAGTGGGCCAGTCGTCGAGCTTCTTGAGGTCGGCAGCGATGGCGGCGGCGCCGCCGGAGCGGAAGAGCCACTCGTCGAAGCGCTCGCCGGCGACCCGCTCGTTGGCGAAGCGGCCGACGACGGTGACCACGGCCTCGCCCGTCCGCTTGGCCGGGAGGCGCAGGGCCTTGGTGCCGAACTCGATCTCGGTCTGGCCGACCCGGCCGCCGAGATACATCTGGTAGCCGGGGGCTGCCGTCTGGTGGGCACGACGCTCGACGCCTTGGAACCCGATGTCGGCGATGTGGTGCTGCCCGCACGAGTTCGAGCAGCCCGAGATGTTCATCCGGACGCCGCCGACTTCGGAAAGTCCGGCTTCTTCGAGCGCCTCGCTGATGGCCTTGGCCAAGCCGCGACTCTGGGTGACGGCGAGGTTGCAGGTGTCAGTACCCGGGCAGCTGACGACATCGCGGGACATCTCGGCCCCCGGGCGAGCCATGTCGATGGCCGACAGGCGCTCGAACAGCGTCGGCAGTTGTGCGTCGTCGAGGTCGCGGAAGACGAGGTTCTGGCGGTTGGTGGCCCGAACGCTGGCGTCGAGTTCCCGGGCCACGGAGGCGAGCGCGCGGAACTGGTCGGAGGTGATGTCGCCGAGGACGGCATGGGCCATGGCCGACACGGTGCCGTTGGCCCGGCCTCGCCAGACGTTGGCCTGCTCCCACCGCTTGTACGGGTCGAGGGCCGACAGCTGGACGGGGACGCCGACGGGATCGGCATCGACGCCGGTGGCCACGCCGGCGGGCGCGTCGCCGGCCTGCTCGACGAGGGCGGGAACGCCTCCCTGCCACGTCGACGAAGCCATGAGGAACTTGCGCTCGCGGAAGATGACCCTGCGGAGTTCGTCGATGCCCATCGTGTCGACGAGCCACTTCATGCGCGCCCGCAGCTTGTTGTCGCGGTTGCCGTAGTGGTCGAAGACCCGCAGGCACGACTCGATGGTCTCCATCAGCTGCTCGCGGGGCGTGAACTCCTCGAGCGCTTGGGCCGGGTGCGGGTTGGCGCCCAGGCCGCCGGCGATGAAGACGCGGAAGCCGGCTTCGACCGTGCCGTCGTCTCGGGGACGGCCGACGGCGACGACGCCGACGTCGTTGAACATCGCCTGACCGCAGTCGGTCACGCAGCCGGAGAAGTTGATCTTGAACTTGCGCGGGAGCCGCTGGGCGTAGGGGTGATGGAGGAAGTGCTTGAACGTGGCTTCGGCCCACGGGCTGATGTCGAGCACCTCGAAGGGGCAGGCGCCAGCCAGGTGGCAGCCCATGACGTTGCGCACGGTGTCGCCGCAGGCCTCGCGGGTCGTGAGTCCGGCATCGGCCAGCTCTTCGAGCAACTCGGGCACCCGGTCGAGTTGGACGAAGTGGAATTGGATGTTCTGGCGGGTCGTGATGTGGCCCCAGCCTCGGCTGTAGTCGTCGGCGATGCGGCCGAGGACGTCGAGTTGGGCGGCGGTGATGCCGCCGTAGGGCAGCTTGACCCGGACCATCTGGTTGCGACCGCCCTGGCGCTGACCGTAGATCCCGTTGTTGAGACGGAACACGCGGAAGCGGTCCTCGTCGATCTCCCCTGCGAGGTAGGGGACGAGCATCTGGCGGAACTTGGCGATGTCAGCGTCGATTTCGGCCCGCGTCTGTGGGTCGAAAGCGCCGGGTCCGATCTCGACAGTGTGGGTGATGGCCATGCGTGAGCGCCCCCCTCGGGGATGGTCGGTGACGGGCACCGGCACGCCTCCACTGGCCTGGGCTCAGCGGTGCGCGGCGGTCACCGCTGCGCACCGTAGCAATACCTGACCTTTCCGATCAAGTTTTGCGACAATCGACGCTGGCCGGCTCAGGCCCGCAGGAGTTCGGCCACGCGGAAGGCGAGGTCGAGGGACTGTCGGGCATTGAGCCGGGGGTCGCACATCGTCGTGTAACGGGTGTCGAGGTGCCCCTCGAGGACCTCTTCTGCCCCTCCGAGACACTCGGTGACGTTGTCGCCCGTGAGTTCGACGTGGACCCCACCCGGGGTCGTTCCCTCGGCTCGGTGCACGGCGAAGAACTCTCGGATCTCGGACAGCACGTCGTCGAAGTGGCGGGTCTTGCGGCCCCGACGGACTCGAGAACGTATTGCCGTGCATCGGGTCGACGGCCCACACCACGGGATGGCCGGCGTCGCGGACTGCCCGCACGAGCGCGGGGAGGGCATCGCCGACCTTCTCGGCCCCCATGCGACTGATCAACGTGAGCCGGCCCGGTGTCTTGTCGGGGTCGAGACGCTGGCAGATCTCGACGATCTCGTCCGTCGTCGCCGTGGGGCCGACCTTCACGCCGATCGGGTTGTCGCACGCCGCGCGAGGAACTCGAAGTGGGCGCCGTCGACTTGGCGGGTGCGTTCGCCGATCCACAACATGTGGGCGCTGCAGTCGTACCAACCGCCGGTGAGGCTGTCCTGTCGGGTGAGCGCCTCCTCGTAGCCGAGGATCAGGGCCTCGTGACTGGTCCAGAAGTCGACCTGGTGCAGCCGTGTGCTCGGCGTCGAGGTCGATGCCGCACGCCCGCATGAAACGCAGCGCGCGCTCGATCTCGGCGGCGATCGGCTCGTAGCGCTGGCCCTCGGCGCTGGAGGCGACGAACTCCTGGTTCCAGACGTGCACCTGACTGAGGTCGGCGAAGCCACCCTTGGTGAACGCCCGCAGCAGGTTGAGCGTGGACGGCCGCCTGGTGGTAGCTCGACACCAGCCGGTGCGGGATCGGGGACGCGGGCCTCGGCGGTCGGGGGCGTCGTCGTTGACCATGTGGCCGCGGAAGCTCGGGAGCTCGAGGCCGCCGACCATCTCGGTGTCGGACTCGACCGGGGCTTGGCGAACTGGCCGGCGATGCGCCCGACCTTCACCGACGGGCACGCCCGAGCCGTACGTCAGCACGACGGCCATCTGCAGGATGACCCGCAGCTTGTCGCGGATGGCGTCGGCGCAGAAGTCGTGGAAGGACTCGGCGCAGTCGCCGGCCTGCAGCAGGAAGGCCCGGCCTGCGGCGACCTCGGCCGAGCGTGGCGTGAGGTGCGCGGGCCTCGCCGGCGAACACCAGCGGCGGCACGCTCGACAGTTGCTTGAGCGCACGGTCGAGTGCGGCCTCGTCGGGCCAGTCCGGCTGCTGGGCGGCGGGCTTGTCGCGCCACGACGCAGGGGACCACCCGGTCGGTGGCTTTCGGGCAGTGGCGTCGGCGGACGCCGAGGTCGCCTGGTCCTCGCTGGTCATGCGTCAAGGTTCGCAGACGGCGGTCGGTGTGCCAAAGCCGATTCGTCCCGTCCTCTCGGCGAAACCTGTGGTAAAATGGCGACAGAAGCGCAGTGCATTTGGCGAATTCGGTGCAACGCAATTCGGCGACTCTTTGACCAATTAGCGCTTGTCTTTGCCCCCGAAAAGGCGTAATGAGGGGGCCGTGCATTCCGAGTTGAAGTCCGAGATGCGGGCCGAGTTGCAGGCCGAGCAGGCCCACGTCGACCGCGCCTATGACCGGTTGGCCGACCTCGAACGGTTGGCCACGGCGCTGGCCGAGGCCGAACGAGCCGAGTACTCCCACACCTTCGCCGGCATGTTCGAGCGCGACGTCCGAGAGCGGGCGGGGCTCCGGCGTCGGGCGAGCTTGCGGCTGGGGTCACTCAACCTCTGCTTCGGCCGAATCGACGACGCCGAGCGGCAACACGTTTCACCTGGGTCGAGTGGCGGTCGCCGACGAGGATCAAGAGCCGCTCATCGTCGATTGGCGGGCGCCGGTGGCCGAGCCGTTCTACCGGGCCACGCCGGCCGAGCCGCTCGGCCTCCGGCGCCGGCGTCACTTGTTGACCCGACGGCCGGCAGGTCCTACGACTCGACGACGAGGTGTTCGGTGCCGAGAACGCGGCCGAAGACTCCGACCTCGTGATCGTTGGTGAGGCCGCGCTCCTCGACGCGCTGCGCCAGGCCCGCACGGGTCGGATGGGCGACATCGTTGCGACGATCCAGGCCGAACAGGACCGCATCATCCGGGCCCCCCTCGGTGGGCTGGTTGTCGTCCAAGGCGGGCCGGGAACGGGCAAGACGGCGGTGGCTCTACACCGGGCCGCGTACCTCCTCTACAGCCACCGGTTTCCGCTCGAGGAGCGCGGGATGCTCTTCGTCGGTCCCAACCCTGTGTTCTTGCGCTATGTCGAGCGCGTGCTTCCGACGCTGGGCGAGTCGGGTTGTCGGATGGTCGTGGCCACCGACCTCGTCGAAGGGGTCGAGACCACTGCCGCTGACGGTCCCGAGGCGAGCCGGCTCAAGGGCGAGGAGCGGATGGGTGAGGTGGTGGCTGCTGCCGTGCGATCGCGCCAGCGTCCCCTGCGGCGAGCGGCCAAGATCCCCCTTGGCGCCTTCGAGTTGACGTTCGGGGTGAAGGCGTCGGCGCGGGTGGTTGAAGCCGTCCAAGCCATGCCCGGGTCGCACAACGCCCGACGTCCGACCGTCGAGCGGATGGTCCTCGACGGATTGATCCGACGCTACGGGCAGGCCGTCGAACGAGCGGCGACCGCCGGTCTCCTACCCAAGGCTCTCGAGCCCGATGACTTGGTTGCCGCGCTCCGGAGCGCACCCGAGGTCCGGCGCTTGTTCGAGCGCATCTGGCCCGTCCTCACGCCCGAACGCCTCCTCACCGATCTGTTCGGGTCGGAGCCTCTGCTGGCGGAGGCGGGCGACGGTCGGTTGACCGCCGACGAACTCGCGCTCTTGGCCCGGCCCCGTCCGGCCCCGGGCCAGCCGTCGGCCTGGACGGCAGCAGATCTCCCGCTGATCGACGAAGCCGCACCGCTCCTCGGCCCCGTCTCCAGCCGTCGGCGCCGTGCCGGCCGGCAAGAGGACGTGGCCGCTCTCGTCGACCGCGTGCTGGCCGACGCGTTGCCCGAATGTCCGTCGTGCGAATTCGAGCTGACCTACGTCGGCGGACGTCGCGAATGGCACTGCGAGGCGTGCGGTGAAGACGCGGCCTCAGCGGCGGTCCTCAGCCCGGCGGCCGCATTCACGCTCGAGTCGCTCCGCGCTCGCGTCGGCGACGCCGCCACCGAGCCGACAGAGGAGACCGACACAGGCATGCGGACCTATGGCCATGTCGTCGTCGACGAGGCCCAAGACCTTTCCCCGATGCAGTGGCGGATGCTGGCGCGACGGTGCCCCTCGGGGTCCATGACGATCGTCGGAGACCTCGGTCAGGCGTCGGGCCATTGGGCACCGGGATCGTGGGCCGATGTCGTGGCCCTCGTCCCGGCTCCACGTGCCGACATCGTCGAGCTCACCGTCAATTACCGCACGCCGGAGGAGGTCATGCGACTGGCGGCCCGGGTGTTGGCCGAGGCCCGACCCGACCTCACACCGGCTCGAAGTGTGCGCGACGCCGGGGTTGCGCCCCGCTCGGTTCGCGTCGGCGACGACAATCTTGTCGAGGTGTGCGTCTCGGTGGCGGCCGAAGAGGCGGCCACCGTCGGCGACGGCAAGGTCGCCGTGATCTGTCCGGACGATCTCGTGGAGTCCCTCTCCGAATCCGTACGCAGTCGCCACGAATTGCGCGGCGGCGATGACGACGACCTGCTCTCGGCGCCTGTCACAGTCCTCAGCCTCGATGACGCCAAGGGACTCGAGTTCGATGCGGTTGTCGTGGTCGAGCCGGCGGCCATCGCCGCCGAGCACCCTCACGGACTCGGAGCCCTCTACGTCGCGCTCACCCGTACGACGACGCGCCTCGCCTTGGTCCACGCCACCGACCTTCCGGCCGCGCTCGGCGACTTCGCCTGAGCTAGGCCGACCAGATGAGTCGGGTCTCGGTTCGGTCGATGCTGGCCGCGGCCTTGGCGCCGGCGTTCATCCCCGGTTCGCGTTCCTCGGCCTCGACGTTGGCGCCGGCCAGCCGTTCGGTCAACGTCATCGTGAGCGATGCCCCGCCCTTGGTCCGCTTGTCCCGCAGCACCTGACGTGCGCGGGAGGCGATGGCCTCCACGCTCGCCGCCTCGGGATCCGAGAGCAGGTCGGCGAGGGCGGCCCGAGCAACGCCGGCGTCGACCTCACCTGACGCCTGACCGGTGAGGCTGGCCATCGTGGGATTGAGTTCGGTCTTGTCGATCTTGAGCGCGGCGCGGATCTTGGCCAGACCGCCTGAACCCACGACCTTCTCGATCTGGTTGAGGTCGCAGGCGGCCACACTCGCAGTGGCGCTTGCCTGACCCTTGAGCTTGACGACCTTGATCTCCTCGGTACCGGTGGCTGGATCGTTCACGTAACCCAGCACGGCGCTGGCCTTGGCGGCGACGCCGGCCCCGCCGCCGATGCCGGAGATGATGTCGTGTTCGAACTCACCTTGAACGTCCGCCGACCCGCCGACGAAGACCTCCATCGTGTCGACCATCTTTCCGGATTCATCCCGCTCCTGCCCGACCGTGAGACCGGCTTCGCCGCTCACCTTGATGCCGGCCTTCGCGAACTGGTTCTTGACCTCGCCCGACATCACGACGCCCTGGGCGATGGTGAGGCTGCGGCTTTGCAGGTTGCTCTCGAAGCTCTCCTGGGCGCCGAGCATGGCGAGTTCACCCAAGAACCCGGCGCCGCCCTTGATGCCCAGAACTCCGAGGAGCGTGACCAGTCCGCCGAGTCCTTTGCAGTTGGTCTCGCCGGCAGTGAACCCGTACACGAGGGCGGACTGCGCCCGATAGCCCATGTCGACGTCGGCTTTGCCCTCGGCGCCACTCGCTGCCGGTGCTTGTGGTTTGGCTCCGCCTCCGCCGAGCTTTTCCCACACTTTCGAGGCGTTGCCCTTGCCGCCGCCAGGGAGGTCGACCTTGACGTCGACGCTGCTTGCCTTCCCGACGCCGACGTTGGCGTAGATCATGGCGTCGCCGGTGATGGACACGGTGTAGCTCTTCGGCCCGGTGCGCGACACCTCGACCTTCGACCCTTGGCCGAGCTTCGCCGAGATGGGCGTCTCCGGGATCGGGATCGTGACCTCGCCGGTGACCGTGCCCGAGATCGAGCTCGAGCTTCCCTTGCCGGCGGGCTCGGGCAGGTACTCCGAAACGCAGCCGCCGGCGCTGGCGTCGAGTTCGGCGCACACCTTGTGCGAGAGCTTGTCCGACTCCTTCTTGGCTTCGGCAGCAATGGCTGCCTGCTTCGCCTTGCCTTGGGCCGCGACCGGGTCGCCGGCTGCCTTGGCCGCGCCTTGCGTCTTGGAGGACTCGGCCGCTTTCTTGCCGGCGAGATCGGATTCTTTCTTGGCCTTGTCCGCCTTGGCCTTGGCTTGGATCTCAGCCTGTTTCGCTTTCGCGTCGGCGGACGCCTTCTCTGAGATCTGCTTGGCGGAGTCCGCCTTGGGCCGGAGTCGCTCGCCGATGGCCGTACCCAGTGCCGTGATGGGGGAGAGGATGGCGGCGAACGGCGCACCGATGGCCGACACCACGGCCCCGAGCGGACCGAGTCGGTCGAGCCAACCGCCGACTTTGGCCTTGATCGACCGGATGAGCGCCGGGCCTTCCTTGGCCGCGTATTGGGCCAGCTGCCCCAACTTCTTTCCAGCCCAGAGAGCGCCGTCCATGACCTTGCCCGCCGCCCATTTGCCTAACGCGAGGCTGGCCGTGATCGGGTTGGAGAGCGTGAGCGCCCAACTCCCGATCGTGGCGATATCGAGGCCGAGCTTCTGCTTCACCCACTCGTCGGCCTGGTTGTAGGCCGCCTTGGCGTCGCTCATCAACTTGCCGATGGCCTTGGCGCCCGCCTTGAGGTTGTCGCCGATCTCCGAGATCAGCTTGCCCGCCTTCTGTAGAAGCTCCGCGCCCTTGATGCCAAAGGGCTTGCCCAGGATGTCGGCCACCTTTTCGGCGCCCTTCATCACTTTGGAGATGCTGCACGACGGTTCCTGGCCCTCGAGCAACTTCTCGGCCTTGTTGGCCTCCTGGGTTTTCGCGGCTGACTCCTTCACGCCAGCTGCGGCCTTGGTCGTGGCCTTGTCGAGGTCGGACTTGCCCTTGGCCACGGTGTCGTTGCCCTTGGCCAGTTGCTGATCTGCCTTGGTCGCCGTCTCGGCCGTCTTGGCTGCCAGCTTTGGAGTCTCGGCTTCGACCTTCTTGAGCGCATCGTTGGCCGAGCGATCGGCTTGGCGCTCTGTGTCTTGGGCGTCGGAGTGGGTCTTGGCCGCGCTCGCCGCCGCCTTGTCCTTGGTGCCGAAGATGGCGCTTGAGATCCAGTCGGGCAGGAGGTCGCTGGCGTCGAGGCGCTGGACTGGCGGGGCCGGCGAACGAGCCAAGAGCTTGGCCACCGCGGCATTGCCGGCCCGACCCTGGAGGCCGGGAAGGAGGTGAGCGGGGGGCGCCGGTGCGTGGGTCGGCGGGGTGGCCAAACGTTGGACCGGAGCGCCGGCGACGAGGTCGTCGGCCTCGGGGGCCTTCGATGGAGCGTCGTCGCACGTGCCGCCGCACCCGCAACTGCCGCCACAGCCTTGTCGTTGCACGGTCAGGGTGCCGAGGAGCGATCCCAACGCTTGATTTCCGGGGAGGCGCGCCGGCTGCCGCTCGGGCCGTTTGGCGGGGCCGGGGAGAACGGTCGCGTTGCGTCGTTCTCGTACCGCCACTCCGCCCATAGCCCCCACAGGGACAACGTACGCCGCCGGTGAACTGGTGTCATCTGATTGTGCCCTTTGGGGAAGTGGCGGATGTTTCCACGAGCGGCAGCACCCGATGGGCGATCTGGCGGGAGAGCGCGATGACCGTCGACGTCCGGACGATGCCGTCGACTTCGATCATGTGGTTGATGACCTCCTGGAGGTGGGCGTTGGTGCGGGCAACGACCCGACAATGGAGGTCGCCGGGCCCCGAAATCGAGTGCGCTTCGAGCACCTCGGGGATCCGGTCGAGGTGTTCGACGACATCGCCGAGGCGGCCTTGGGCGATATCGACGGTCGTGAAGGCCTCGACTTCATACCCGATGGCGGCGAGATCGAGGTCCGGTCCGAATCCGGTGAGCACCCCCGAGCCAACCAGCCGGTCGAGGCGCGCCTGCGCGGTGCCGCGGGCAACACCGAGCCGCCTCGCCCGTTCCAGCATCCCGATGCGGGGATGATCGGCCAGCGAACGGAGTAGGCGGGCGTCGAGGTCGTCCGGCGTTCGGGTGGTCACCATGGGCAGAACGTACCGCGTTCATGGGCAGGAACTGGTCAATATGCTCAGTCAATACCGTGAACCTTGACGAATCCTCGGCACGTCGGGCCAACTAGTGCGCAGAAACGTCGCGCGAGGAGGAGTTGGCCATGCCCACCACCACCGTGTCGCCCACCGAGGCTCGCTTCGGCCGGCTCCAGGCCGAGGTCGACGGCCTCGTCCACCGACACCCGGTCGTTGCCGACAACGCCTATACCCGCTGGTTCGCCACCGGAGCGGCGTGTGGTGCCGAGGTTCGCCACCTGACCGTGCAGTTCAGCGTGTTCTCGCACCTCTTCGTCGAAGCCCAACTCCGCAAGGTGATCAACGCCGCCGACCTCGACACCTACCGGGCGGGCAAGGAAATTCTCATGAACGAACTCGGCGTCGTCTTCAGTGGCCACGCCGACGCCGAGGGGATCTCGACCACCGGCACGGTCGACGGGAGCCGCTACTCCCACCGTGCCGCCCACTTCGAATGGCTGGTGCGGTTCGCCGCGCCGCTCGGTCTCGGCTTCGACGACCTTGGCAAGCGGCGGCATGCCACGACCGCGACGCAGCACTTCTGCGACGAATTGCTTCGCATCTACGGCTCCGACGATCCCTCGACCGCCGAGGGCGCGTCGTATGCCGTCGAGAACTGGGCCGCGGCCGGCTTCTGGAAAGAGCTGATCGCGGGCCTGCGGAAGTTCGGCGAACGCGAGTGTCCCGACCTTCACCTCGGGTTCTGGACCTGGCACGACCGGGTCGAAGATCAGCATGCGCTGCACACGGCCGACGAACTGGCCGAAGCGGTCGAACTCCCCGGCTTCGACGAACAGCGGTTCCTCGCCGGCGCGGCGGAGATGCTCGACGGGGTGTACGCCTTTTGGACTGGACTCGATGACGACCGTCGGAGCGGGCGATGACCGCCATCGAGGTCAGCGCCGCCGACCGGCTGGCAAGAGACGCCGTTCCGAGCCCAGCGAGCTATTTCGAAGGCTGGGATCACATCGAGTGGTGGGTCGGCAACGCCCGCCAAGCGGCTCACTTTCTCGCCTCGGCGTTCGGTTTCTCCATCACCGGATATGCCGGACCAGAGACCGGGGTGCGCGACCGCGTGTCCTATCTCTGCGAGCAGGGATCGATCCGCTTCGTCATGACCGGTGCTCTCTCGGCCTCGAGCGAGATCGCTCGCCACGTGCGCACCCACGGCGACGGGGTGCGCTGCCTCGCCGTCCGGGTCTCCGACGCTGGCGCGTGCCATGACTCTGCCGTGGCCCGCGGCGCCATCAGCCTCCGTTCGCCGTCAGTGTCATCGGACGGCGATACCGAGGTCGTCCGCGCCGCCGTCGCGACGTACGGCGAGACCGAGCACGAGTTCGTCGAACGCCGCGGGGCAGGAGGCCGCTTCCTGCCCGGTTTCGACCACGACACGGAGGACCTTCCACCACGAGTGCCCGGTCCTCCTGTCGGGCTCGACCGGGTCGATCATTGCGTCGGCAACGTCGAGTTGGGGTCCCTCGACAATTGGGTCGACTTCTATCGAGGCACGCTCGGATTCGACGCGCTGGTGCACTTCGGCGACGACCAGATCTCGACGGAGTACTCGGCGTTGATGTCGACGGTGGTGTGGGACGGCTCCAAGGTGGTGCTGCCCATCAACGAGCCCGCTCACGGCAAACGGAGGAGCCAGATCGAGGAGTACCTCGACTTCTATGGCTCCGCCGGAGTCCAACACCTGGCCCTTCGCACGGATGACATCGTGGCGTCCGTCGCGGCTCTTCGCGACCGTGGCGTGCGGTTTCTCCGTGTGCCGTCGACGTACTACGACGACGCCCGCCAGCGTCTCGGCGATCTCGACCTGCCCTGGGTTGAGCTCGAGCGTCTCGGCATCCTCGTCGACCGAGACGCCGATGGCCACCTTCTCCAGGTCTTCTCCGAGACCGTGACCGATCGACCGACCGTGTTCTTCGAGATCATCCAACGCGAGGGCGCCAAAGGGTTCGGTGCCGGCAACTTCAAGGCCTTGTTCGAGGCCATCGAGCGTGAGCAAGAGCGCCGAGGCAACCTCTAATCCGAACGGCGTCTCGGCGGCGGCTTGCGTTGTCGTCCGGCACGGCGGACGGCGTCGCTCAGAAGGTATTCGATCTGTGCGTTGACCGAGCGGAGATCATCGGCCGCCCACTGCTCGAGGGCCCGATGGAGGTCGGGCGAGATGCGCAGCAGGAACGACTTCCGCTCGGGCACGGTCAGTAGAGCGAGCCGGCGTTGACCACGGGCTGGGCGCCACGGTCGCTGCAGAGCACGACCAAGAGGTTCGAGACCATGGTCGCCTTCCGCTCCTCGTCGAGTTCGACGATGTTCTGCTCGCTCAACATCTGCAAGGCGTGATCGACCATCCCGACGGCGCCCTCGACGATCAGCTTGCGGGCCGCGACGATTGCGCTCGCCTGCTGGCGCCGCAGCATCTCGCCGGCGATCTCGGGCGCGTACGCCAGACGGCGCAGCCGCGTGTCGAGCACCGAGACGCCTGCGACCTGGAGCCGTTCCTGCAACTCGTTCTGCAGGGTGAGCGCCACCTGGTCGGCATCGGCACGGAGGGAGAGTCCCTCCTCTTCGTAGTTGTCGTAGGGGAACTCGCTGGCAACGTGCCGCACGGCGGTCTCGGTCTGGATCGACACGAAGGCCTCGAAGTCCTGCACGTCGAACAGCGCCTTGGAGGTGTCGACGACCTGCCAGTTGATGACAGCGGCGATCTCCACGGGGTTGCCTACGGCATCGTTGACCTTGAGGATGTCGCTGTCCTGGTTACGGATGCGGAGGCTCACGGTCTGGCGCGTGCACAGCGGGTTGGCCCAGAACAGGCCGTTGGCGCGCACGGTGCCCGCGTATCGCCCGAACAGGACCAGCACCTTCGACTCGTTGGGCTGCACGATGAACAGCCCGCGGGCAAGGAGAACCCCGAGGATCGAAAGGGCAACGGCGACGAGTGCGCCGGCTGGCTGTTGTTGGTTGGCGGCGACGGCGAAGCCGGCCAGCGTGCCGAGACCGCAGGCGATGACGAGCCCGATGAACAACGGCGCCGACTGTGGGTGCCGCTCCCGCTCCAGGGTTTCCATGCTCCTGCTCCGCTCTATCGATGTGATATCACATTGATAGATGCTCGACCGACGGCTGTCAACCGGTTCCTAGGATGCCGGCGTGACCAAGCCCTTCCGCTTCGCCGTGCAGACCTCGACCGCCGCCGATGGGAAGGCGTGGCGGGAGAAGGCCCGAAAGATCGAGTCCCTCGGCTACTCGACCCTGTACATCCCGGACCACTTCGGTGACCAGTGGGGCCCGATCGTCGGCATGACGATCGCGGCGGAGGCGACGACCACCCTCAACGTCGGCGCCCTGGTCTTCGACAACGACTACCGGCACCCGGTGGTGCTGGCCAAGGAGATCGCCACCCTTGACCTGGCCAGCGAAGGTCGGGTCGAGTTCGGAATCGGCGCTGGCTGGATGAAGAGTGACTACGACGAGTCGGGCATGGACTACGACCGCCCCGGGGTGCGGATCGAGCGGATGGTCGAGGGTCTCGCCGTCATGAAGCAGCTGTGGCGACGGGTGCGTCGACGCTCGACGGCAAGCACTATCGGATCACGGGGGCCCAGGGACTGCCCGCGGCCAGCGGGCGCGACCGGTCGGCCCAAGATCGTGATCGGCGGCGGCGGGCGCAAGCGTGTCTGTCGCGTCGCCGCTCGTGCAAGCCGACATCGTGGGCGTCAACCCAAGTCTGCGGCCGGCGCCGTGGACGCCGGAGGTGGCCGAGTCGGCCGATCGCCGAGCTGTACGAGCGAGCGGATCGGCTGGATCAGGGAGGCGGCCGGCGACCGCTTCGACGACCTCGAGCTGCAGGTGCCTGACCTTCATGGTCGCCGTCGACGACGATCGGGACGAGGTGGCCTATGAGAATGGCGCCGCTGCTTCGGCCTGACCCCGGCCGAGGCCGCCGACGTCCCGATCGCACTGGCCGGGACGCGTCGACGAGATGTGCGACAACCCTCGAGCGCCGGCGGGACGAGTACGGCTTCAGCTACGTCGTGGTCCACGAGCCGGAGATGGAGGCGTTCGGCGAGGTCGTGAGCCGTCTCGCCGGCACCTGGACGCGCACCACCCCGCCCTCCTCATGAGGCGGGCGGGGTGGTGCTTGCCGAAGCGCTGCCGGTCAGGCGGCCCCGAGCCTGCGCAGTCGGCGTAGGCCGGCGAACCCGGCGAGAGCGAGGACGCCCGCGGCGGCGAGAGCGCCACCCTCAGCGCCACCGGTGCGAGGCAGTTCGGGGGGGAGAGGAGGAGCTGGGGTCACGGCCGGCCCACTGAAGCGGGCTTGGCCGGTGAGACCGATCCCACCGCCACCGGATCCACCACCGGCGGTGTTGTTGCCGGCCAAGCCGGCGAGGCCGAAGAGACCGTTGCCGCCGAGCGCATTGCCCACGGCGTTGGCTTGCGCCTTGCAGTTGGCCGGCGTCGCGGTGACGTCGGCGACGTCCTGTAGCTCACCCTCGGTGGCGTCGCTCAGCAACTCGACGACGACCTTGGCCTCGAGCGGGGGCTGTCCGGGGGTGTAGGAGCCGATGTCCGGGAATGTGACGACGTCGCCGGCTACCTGCCCGACCTGGCCCGTCGGCCCGACGCCGCTCAGCACCTTGAATCGGGGATTGCCCGACTTGATCGACGTGGTGTCGACGACCTTGATGGCGGTCAGATCGCAGGGGAAGGGCACCAGGACCCCCGAGGTCGTGGGGATCGTGATGGTGAAGGTGACCTTGTCTCCCGCCTTCGCCGTGGCCGGCGTGACCGACTTCTGCACGGGGATCTCGCAGTTGATGCCGCCGGCCGGGACGACCGTCTTGGCCTCCATGTGGCCGAGGCGCAGGTCGAGGGCATTGAGTCCCGACGCAGGCTGTCCGGGCTGGAGAACCCGGACGCGGACGACATCGGCGGCAGCCGACACCTGCGTGTCGGTCACGGTCGGCTTCGACGCCGCGTCGGGGTTGGCGTTGGGAGCGGCGATCGCTCGGGGATCCTCGCCGATGGCCACCGACAGGAGTTGGGCCAAGGCCGGATCGAGCACGAAGCCCGCCTTGCCGAAGAGTTGTTCGGTGGAGAGCACGGTCGTGATGGTGGGGTTGCCGTTGGCGGCGCCCTGGATGATGCGCAACACCGGGACGCTCGCCCCGCCGGAGGCAGGCGCATAGGAGAGCTTCCCTCCGCCCGCCTTGCCGGTGGCCACAGCTCGCAAGATGAACTCGCCAAGCACTTCGATGGTGATGTCGTTCTCGGGAATCGTGTCGGGCGGGATGTTCAGGCGGACCGGTGCGACGGTGATTCGGGTCTCGCTGGCCAGCCCGCAGGTTCCGTCGCCGTTGTTCACGAGGTAGCTGGTCGACAGCGACTGCGACGTGGTGCGCTCGCCGCTGGCGGCCTTGGTATCGGTTGACACGACTGGCCCCGTCAGGCGGCCGTCAGGTCCCGATGCGCCCACGCCGAGCAGCTGGACGTCGTCGGCGAAGCCGAGCCCAAAGCCGAGCGGGTTGCCGAGCATCGACAGGGTCGAGTCGGGGTTCCACATCGCTTGGGCCTGACCTCGGAGGGCGGCGGCGTAGGCGACTTGGCTCACACCCTGGGCAACCAGGTCCTTGGTCACCACCGCCGTCTGCACGCTGTTGGGAGCACCTGCGGCGGGCGTGAGTGGCGAGGCTCCGGCCTCGGCGAAGCCTCCGAGGATCGCCTGGTTGGTGCCCGGATCGACCGGCAACGACTTCCCGATCCCCACCTCGAGACCCGATCCCCGTCCGAGGGCTTCGCGGTCTGCGTTGGCACCCTGGACCGAGAGGCCAAGTTCGTTCACGACCGGGGTGGCCTGGCCGACGGAGTTGACCGAGGCACCCGAGAACGCCACGGACGTGTCGGCAACGAGCGGCCCCGGAGCGCCGATTTGGACGGCGTTCACATGGAGCGCTGAACCAGTCGCGTAGCCGGAGAACGCCGAAGATCCTGGTGGCGTCGCGGCTCCGAACGCGGCCGGTGGGGTCACGAGCCCGACCACCCCCACGAGTCCGAGAACCCCCATTGACCATCGTCGCCGCATGTATTCGCACCTTTCAGGTGATTTCGCTGCTGCCCGCAGTGTTCGACGCTGCAGCTTCGTGTCCAAAATTCGCTCAGATGAACCTAATAGGGCAAATTACCCATCTGCCGCGGTGGTCTATCGGCATGCCTCCGGCTGCACTTGACTGGAAGGGTGCCGACAGCCAGTCGAAGCGTGGGACTCCTGGGGGGCACGTTCGATCCCGTCCACATCGGCCACTTGGCGGCAGCCTCGGAGGTGCGGGCGGTGTTGGGCCTCGACGAGATCCGCCTGGTGGTCGCCGGTGTCCCGTGGCAGAAGGTCGACGACCGGCAGATCACGCCGGCGGCGGACCGCCTCGCCTTCGTCGAGGCCGCCGTCCGGGGGGTCGAGGGAATCGTGGCCTCCGACATCGAGGTCGTCCGCGACGGACCCACCTACACAGCCGACACCCTGGCTGAGATCCACGCTTCCGAGCCGGAGGCCGAACTCTTCTTGGTGCTCGGGGCCGATGCCGCTGCGCTGCTCCCGACCTGGGAGCGCCCCGAGGAGGTACGCCGGCTGTGCACCCTGGTCGTCATCGACCGACCCGGCGCCGTCTCCATCGCCCCGGACCGGCTGCGGGACGAGGGGTGGCGGGTCGAAACGGTGGTCGTGCCACACCTCGCGATCTCATCAACCGACCTCCGCGCCCGGATGGCGGCCGGACGACCCATCGATTTTCTCGTCCCCGAGGCGGCCGTGCGGGAGATCAAGGCCCGAGGTCGGTACGCTCGTCGGTAGATGACGACGCGCCGATCCAGCACCATCGACGAGGTTCGCACCTGGGCCTCGACCGCAGCCCGTGCCGCCGACGACAAGAAGGCGACCTCCACCGTCGTCTTGGAGGTCGGCCCGATTCTGGCCATCACCGACGCGTTCGTGATCACCTCGGCCGGCAACTCCCGGCTCGTGAAGACGATCGCCGAGGAGGTCGAGCGCCAGGTCAAGGCGGCCGGAGGGCCTGCGCCCCTGCGAATCGAGGGCCTCGACGACGCACGATGGGTGCTGGTCGACTACGGCGACTTCGTCGTGCACGTCTTCCTCGACGAGGTGCGGGACTACTACGAACTCGAGCGACTCTGGTCCGACGCCGCCCCGATCGACTGGGCGTCGTTGGCCGCCGAACTGCCGGCCGCCGCCGGCGAGTAAGGCGCTGATTTTCCGACGGACGTGGACCTGGGGGGATTTGAACCCCCGACCTTCACCATGCCATGGTGCTGCGCTACCGAGCTGCGCTACAGGCCCGTCAGGGCGCACACCGTAGCACCGGGGCAAGGGCCGAATTGCACGCCGGCGGGCATCAGCGGCGGCTCTAGCATCGGCGCCCATGGCCGAGCCCTACGACGTCCAGGCGACCGAGCGCAAGTGGCAGGCCCGCTGGGAGGACGAAGGCACCTACCAGGTCGACAACGACGATCCCCGGCCGCCGTTCTACGTCCTCAGCATGTACCCGTACCCGAGCGGCGCGGCGCACATGGGTCACGTGCGCAACTACACCTTCGGCGACCTTCTCGTTCGCTACAAGACCATGCAAGGCCACGCCGTCTTGAGCCCCTTCGGCTTCGACAGCTTCGGGCTCCCGGCCGAGAACGCAGCCATCAAGACGGGTGTGCATCCACGGGTCTTCACCGACGAGCGCATCGCCGAGCTCAAGGAAAGCGTCAAGGGCATCGGGGCGGTCTACGACTGGCGTCGTGAGGTCCGCAGCCACGATCCCGAATACATGCGATTCACGCAGACCATCTTCCTGCGGTTCCTCGAAGCCGGCTTGGTGTATCGCGCCAACGCCCCGGTCAACTGGTGCCCCGGCTGCCACACGGTGCTGGCCAATGAGCAGGTGCTGGCCGACGGCACGTGCGAGCGAAGCGGGGATGTGGTCGAAAAGCGCGACCTCGAGCAGTGGTTCTTCCGCATCACCGACTACGCCCAGGAACTGCTCGACGACCTCGACAAGCTCGACTGGCCCGACCGGGTCAAGGTCATGCAGCGCAACTGGATCGGCCGGAGCGAAGGCGCTCGAGTTCTCCATGGAGATCGAGGGCAGCGAACACCGTCTCGAGGTGTACACCACCCGGCCCGACACCAGCTTCGGGATGACGTATGCCGTGCTGGCCCCCGAACACCCACTGGCACTCGAGATCACCACCGCCGAGCACGTCGTCGAGGTCGAACGGTTCATCGCTGCCGCCCGGTTGACGAGCGACATCGACCGCCTGTCGTCCGAACGCAGCCTCGACAAGCGAGGCGTCTTCACCGGCGCCCACGCCATCAATCCGTTCACCGGCAACCCGGTGCCCATCTACCTGGCCGACTACGTCTTGGTGACCTACGGCACCGGCGCCATCATGGCCGTGCCCGGCCAGGACCAGCGCGACTGGGATTTCGCCCGGGCCCACGGGTTGCCGATCGTTCGCACCGTCGAGCCCCCAGAGGATTGGGGCGACGAGCCCTACATCGGTGACGGCGTGGCCATCAACAGCGAATGGCTCGACGGGCTGGGCGTGGCCGAGGCCAAGGCCAAGGCCATCGAGTGGCTCGAGGCCGAAGGCATCGGCACCCGCAAGGTCAACTTCCGCCTGCGTGACTGGTTGCTGTCCCGCCAGCGGTTCTGGGGGTGTCCGATCCCGATCGTCTACTGCCCTGAGCACGGTGCCGTTCCCGTGCCCGACGACCAGCTGCCCATCGTCGCCCCCGACGATGTCGAGTTCCGACCGACCGGTGAGTCGCCCCTGCGCTTCCACGAGGGGTTCCTGCACCGCGACGTGCCCGGTGTGCGGCGGTCCCGGCGAGCGCGAGACCGACACCATGGACACCTTCGTCGATTCGTCGTGGTACTTCCTGCGCTTCTGCGACCCCGACAACCGCCGTGCTCCCTTTCGACGCGGCCGACGTCGAACGGTGGATGCCGGTCGACCAGTACATCGGCGGCATCGAGCACGCCATCCTCCACCTGCTCTACGCCCGGTTCTTCGTCAAGGCGTTGGCCGACGTGGGACTGTCGCCGGTCGGCTTGCGGGAGCCGTTCGCGCCGGCTGTTCACCCAGGGGATGATCCGCATGGGCGGATCGAAGATGTCGAAGTCGAAAGGCAATCTGGTGGCGCCGGCGCAATACCTCGACGACCACCGGTGCCGATGCGCTGCGCCTGTTCCACCTCTTCGTCGGCCCGCCCGCCGACGACGTCGACTGGAGCGAGCAGACCGACGAGGTCATCGACGGGTGCGCTCGATTCCTGCGCGCGCGTGTGGCGGCTCGCCACCGATCCCGACGCCGCGCCCGCCGCCAGTGACGCGTTGGCGGTCGACCGGGCCGCCCACCGTGTCATCGCCCGGGTCAGCGAGGAGTTCGAGCGGTGGTCGTACAACACGGCCGTCGCCGGGCTGATGGAGTTCACCAACCTCCTCTACAAGGAGGGCACGACGCCCTTTGCCATCGACACGCTGTTGATGCTTCTCGCTCCGATGACCCCCCATCTCTCGGCCGAGGCGTGGGAGCGCCGCCACGACGGTGCCCGGGTCCACCGCCAGCCCTGGCCGGTGGCCGATCCCGCCATGGTCGAGGTGGCCGAGACGACCATGGTGGTGCAGGTCAACGGCAAGGTCCGCGACCGTCTCCAAGTGTCACCGACGATCTCGGCTGAAGACGCCGAAGCACTGGCGCTGCGTTCGTCCAAGGTGCAGGAGTCGCTCGGGGAAATGTCCCGAAAAAGGTCATTTCGCGGCCACCGAAGTTGGTGAACCTCGTCACATGACGGGTCGACGGGTGGAATAGCGCTCAACGGGGCATGGTTGGAACCACGCTGCCCTACTTTTGTCCCCGTTCGGGGTGGCACCGGAGCGTCCAGCGTGGCGAAAAGAGCCAGACCCGCAACCGACCAGGACCAGGATCTGGTCCGCCTCTACCTCACCGACATCGGCAAGCACCCTCTGCTGACCAAAGCTGACGAGGCCGAGTTGGCCCAGGCCCGGCTCGATGGACTCGCAGCAGCCGAAGAACTTCGAGATGCGTCGCCGACCCCCGCCCGCAAGCGCGAGTTGCGCAAGGTCGTGATCGCCGGCGAGCGGGCCGAGCGTCGGTTCATCGAGTCGAACCTGCGCCTCGTGGTGTCGATCGCCAAGAAGTATCAGGCGTCGGGAGTGCCGTTGCTCGACCTCATCCAGGAGGGCAACCTCGGGCTCATGCACACGGTGGAGAAGTTCGACCACACCAAGGGCTTCAAGTTCTCGACCTACGCCACGTGGTGGATCCGCCAGTCGCTGACCCGCGGCATCGCCAACTCGGGCCGCACCATCCGGCTTCCCGTGCACGCGGGCGACATGTTGCGGGTGGTGCAGCGCACCCGCAGCAGCCTCGAGGAGACGCTCGGCCGCAATCCCTCCGACGAGGAGTTGGCCGAGGCCGTCGGCGAGTCGGTGGAGAAGGTGCGCGACATCCTCAGCCACCTTTCCGAGCCGGTGTCGCTGTCGGCTCCCTTGCGCGAGGACGCCGACGGCGAGCTGGGTGACATCATCACCGACCGCGCCGCGATCTCTCCGGAGGACGCGGCCATCAGCGCTTCCCTGGCTGGTGACCTCGACAAGGTGCTGAGCTCGCTCGACGAGCGCGAACGCAAGATCCTTCGCCTCCGCTACGGACTCGACGGCTCGGACCCCCGTACCCTCGATGACGTGGGCGACCACTTCGATCTGACCCGAGAGCGCATCCGTCAGATCGAGGCCAAGGCCATGGCCAAGCTGCGCCATCCGTCGCTCAACATGGAGCTCTCCCTCAGCTCCTGAGAATTCCGACGATCAGGATGTAACCGCCCATCCCGGGCCAGGGTCGGAGGAGCATGACGTCTGCGGAGGACCGCTCCTTCACCCTGCCGGAACGCATCTCGGTGGGAGCGGCACGGGGAGGGACGGTCACCTTCGTCACCAACAACGAGGTCGACCCGTTGCCCTGGTCGCAACTCCACGACGAAGCGTTGGCGGTGGCGGCGGCGTTACAGGCTCGGGGCATCGGGCCCGGATCGCACGTGAGCCTGTTGGCGCCGACAAGCCGGGCACTCGTCACCTCGATCCAGGCGGTGTGGCTGGCCGGGGCCACGGTCGTGGTGCTGCCCCTGCCAATGCGGCTCGGGAGCGTGGAGGAGTTCGTCGCCCAGACTCGGGTGCGGATCGTCGGGGCGGACTCCGCGCTCGTGCTGGCCGACGACGACCTCGCGGCGTTCTTGGCGCCCGCCCCCGATGACCCGCCGGTGGTGTTGCTCGGCGAACTCTTCCCCTGGGCCGAGGGTCGCGCTCGTCCGGATGATTTCGTGGCCCCAGCCCCCGACCCCGAGGCGCTGGCGATCCTCCAGTTCACGAGCGGATCGACGAGCGACCCCAAGGGCGTGATGCTCCCGCACCGCGGTCGTGGTGACCAACCTCGACGGCGTGGCCGAAGCCGCCTGCCTCGATCCGTCGGACGACGTCCTCGTGTCCTGGCTGCCGCTGTACCACGACATGGGGTTGATCGGTCTCATGTCCCTGGCCATGTACTCGGGTACCGACCTCGTGCTGGGAGCGCCGCAGGACTTCATGGCCGCCCCCGCACGGTGGATGCAGTGGATCAGCGACTTCGGCGGCACGGCGACGGCCGGACCCAACTTCTCCTACGCGCTCGCGCGCGCGTGCGCTCAAACGGATGGAGGGCCTCGACCTGTCCCGCTGGCGCGTGGCGCTGAACGGGGCCGAGCCCGTCGATCCCGACGACCGTCGAGGAGTTCTGCGCCGCCGCCGAGCGCCACGGCTTCCGTCCCGGAGCCGCCTTTCCCGCCTTCGGCATGGCCGAGGTCGCCATTGGTGGATCATTCCCACCGCCCATGCGGGGCTTGGCCGTCGACGTCGTCGACAAGTCGGCCCTCGAGAACGAGCGGTTCGCTGCTTCGGTACCAGCCGGCAGCGAAGGAGCGCGCTCCCTGGCCAAGCTCGGAAGGCCGATCCCCGGTCTCGAGATGCGGATCTGCGATCCGGCGACGGGAACGGTCATGAAACAGCGTGAGGTGGGCGAGTTGGAGATCCGGGGATCGTCGGTGACCCCCGGCTACTACAAGCACCCCGAGGCCACGGCGGCGGCCTTCCATGACGGGTGGCTCCGCACCGGCGACCTCGCCTACCTCGTCGACGGCGAGTTGGTGATCTGTGGTCGGATCAAGGACGTGATCATCGTCGGCGGACGCAACGTCTTCCCCGAGGACGTCGAGCGGGCGGTCGCCGAAGTCGACGGCGTGCGGGCCGGAAACGTCATCGCCTTCGGGATCGATGGCCGCAAAGGCAAGGAGGGGTTCGTCGTCGTGGCCGAGACCAAGGTCACCGACGAAGCCGAGCTCGTCCGTGCCGCCGTGTCCATTCGCATTCGCGACGCGATCGGGCTCTCCGCCGAGGAGATCGTGCTCGTGAGCCCGGGCACGCTGCCGAAGACGTCGTCGGGCAAGCTCCAGCGGTCGCTCTGCCGGGCCCGCTACCTCGAAGCGGGTCTCAGCCCAGTCTGACCTCCCGCGTTGGTGTGGCCGATCCGGCCGTCAAAACCCGTTGCCGTGGCCGAAACGGTCGCCGTTTCGGCCACGGCAACGACATCGAGCGACCGCATCGGCCACCTCAACGAGGATCGAGGGCCCCGGCCAGTTCGGTGCCGGCCGAAGGCGACCGTGAGGCTAGGCCGACTGCAACTTCGAGATGACCTCGGCGCGGGCGTCGGGATCGCTCGAGATCGGCACGTAGAAGCCGGTGCGGTCGACGGCCCCGCCGAAGCGTTCGATGAGCTTGTCGGCGACTTGGTCGAACTCGCACTCGATGGCGAAGGTATGGAGGATGTCGTCGGTGATCAGCTCGGCCATCTCCTCCCACTTGCCCTGCTTGCGACAGCGTGTTGAGCTCGGTCTGCAGGTCGCCCCAGCCGTGCAACTCGAGGACGGCCGGTAGGCCGGGGTCGACCCGTAGAACGACGATCTGCTGCCTTTGCCGTCGAACGGCTGCCTCGCGGGCTCCTCGTCGTGGTCGCCGGTGACGACGAAAGCGGGGTAGCTGAGTCTCGAAGTCGGCCCGGTTGCGGCCGCCCTTGGCGAGCCCGCGCTCGAGGGCGGGCAGCGTGACCTCGCGGAGGTAGCGCTCGGTGGTGAAGGGGTGGACGAGGAAGCCGTCGCACACCTCGCCCGCCACCTCGGTCATGTGCTGGCCGACGCCGGCGAGGAACACCTTCGGCGGGCCGAACGGGTTGGGGCCGGGCGAGAAGAACGGGGTCATCAGCGTGTGGCGTGTAGAACTCGCCGCGGAAGCTCAGCTTGGTGCCGTTGTTCCAGGTGTCCCAGATGGCCCGCATGGCCAGGACGAACTCGCGCATCCGGGGCGCCGGGTGCGACCACGGCATCGAGAAGCGCTTCTCGATGTGCGGCTTGATCTGGCTGCCGAGGCCGAGGATGAAGCGGCCCTTGGACGCCAGCTGCAGGTCGTTGGCCGTGCATCGCCAGGGTCATCGGGCTGCGGGCGAACGCGACGGCGATCCCGGTCCCGAGCTCGAGGCGCTCGGTGTGCTCGGCCGGCGAGCGAGCAGCGGGAAGAACGGGTCGTGCGCCGTCTCCGCCGTCCAGATCCCGTCGTAGCCCGGCGCCTCCTGCAGCTTGGCCATGTCTGCGGCGTTCTCGAGAACCGCCGATGCCTCCGTCGACTTTCATGTCCCTGACCCTAGCCACGGGCCCGGACGCGGAGCACGGCCAGGTGCGCCTAGCCCTGGCCCTCTTCGCGGAGGAAGCGCTGGAGCTCGGCGGCGATCTCGTCGCCCGACGGCAAGTTGTCGATGTCGAGGGGCGGATGGTCGCCCGACCCCGCGGCCTCGGCCTCGGCTTGGCGCTCCAGCTGTTCGACCATCGCGATGTGCTCGTCGTTGTTGCGGCGATGAGCCGTCGATGCGGGTGCGGGTCACGGCGGCCGCTTCCTGCAGCTCGGTGAGGTCGACTTGGAGTCCACGCCAGACGGGCGAGGCCGCTCGAGGAGGCCGACGCTGGCCGCCGGGTACGGCACGTCGGCACGTAGTGCGGGACCATGGCCCACAGGCTCAGCGCCGGGATGCCCTTGGTCTCGAAGCCCTCGAGGAGGCGGCGTGGATGCCGGCCGGAACTTCGATGGAGGCCGGGCATGAAGCCGACGTCGTCGGCCATCACTTGATCGACGGCGGTGGCGACCACCCGCGTGGGCCGGGTGTGCGGCATCGGAGCGGGGAACGCCGCCGACACCGACGGCGAGCCGCACCCCGAAGTCGGCGCAGACGGACGTGAGCTCATCGGTGAACCCGCGCCACCGTAATCGGGCTCGGGACCGACGAGGAGGAGGATGTCGTTGCCGGCGGCGTCGGTCCCGGCCCGGAGCTGGATCTCGGTGCTAGGTGACCGACTCGAGGACGCCGTCGACGATGCGCTGCACGGGCCGGCGCGCCCGGTGGTCGACGAGTTTGTCGGCGTCGAAGGTCACGACGGCCTCGGTGCGCATACCGCCGAGCAGGGCGGCGATGGCACTGCCGCCCGACAGGCCGGCATCGACCCATCCGTCGAGGCCCATGACGAGGACGGGGCGGTCGAGGGTCGGACGTCGGCTTCGCGGTGGGGAGAGCGACATCAGGCCAAGCTGCTCGCTGCGTGGCGGCGATGGCGTCGGCCATGTGAATGACCGAGTCGCCGAAGGCTTGCCAGCCCGACCCATCGGCGCCCATCGCCCCGCCTGACGTAGCGGGTGTAGACGCCCTCGAGGATGCAGGCCAGCTTCCAGTAGCCGAAGGCGATGTAGAAGTCGAGGTGGCTCAGATCGTCGCGTCCGACTTGGCCGCGTACAGCTCGCGAGCTCGGCCTTGCGGGGGAAGCCGGCGGCGGCCGTGGCGCCGGAACCGGCGAGGGCGGCGGTCGTCATCGGGGTCGGTCCAATAGACCATCAGCAGACCGAGGTCGGCCAGCGGATCGCCGAGCGTGCAGATCTCCCAGTCGAGCACGGCGACGCACGTTGCCGTCGTCGCCGAGCATGCAGTTGTCGAGGCGGTAGTCGCCGTGGACGATGGCCGCGACCCTGCTGCTCGGGGATCCGGGCGGCGAGGAAGTCGTGCATCTCGTCGACGCCGGGCACCGTCGCCGCATCTTGCTGCTGCGTTGAACTGGCCGTACCAGCGCTTGAGCTGCCGCTCGATGTAGCCCTCGGTGCGCGCCCAGGTCGCCGAGGCCGACCGACGTCGAGGTCGACGTCGTGGATGGCGGCCAGCACGTCGATCAGGCTGCTGGCCGGCCTGGCGTCGGGCCTCGGGTGACAGCGCTTGGCCCGAGGCCGGATCGCGGACGATGAGTCCGTCGACGAAGGCCATCACGTAGAACGGAGCGCCGTTGACCTCGGGGTCGTCGCAGTATCCGAGCGCAGGGGCGACCGGCACCGCCGTGGGCGCCAGCGCACTGATGATCCGGTGCTCGCGGCCCATGTCGTGGGCGGTCGCCAGCACGTGGCCGAGGGGCGGACGGCGGAGGACATAGCGGTTGCCGGCGGCGTCGGTCACCTCGAAGGTCAGGTTGGAGCGCCCGCCGGCGATGAGCCGGAACTCGAGCGGTCCGGAAGCCCCCGTGATGTTGGCCTCGAACCAGTCGGTCACCTTGGGTACGTCGATACCGTCCATAACGGCCCGTACCGTAGTTGCGGCTGCGGGGTACGGTCCTGGCCATGCCCTCGTTCGTTCGCGACGTCACCGATGCCACCTTCGAAGCCGACGTGCTCGCCCGCTCCGACGAGGTCGCCGTCGTCGTCGACCTGTGGGCGCCTTGGTGCGGGCCGTGCAAGACGCTCGGGCCGACCATCGAGAAGGTGGTGGGGGAGACCGATGGCAAGGTCGAATTGGCCAAGATCAACGTCGACGAGAACCCGCAGACGGCTGGCGTTTTCCGGGTGCAGTCGATCCCCGCCGTGTTCGCCATCCGAGAGCGCAAGGTCGTCGATCAATTCATCGGCGCACTTCCGGAGCCGGCAGTCCGCGAGTTCGTCGAGCGGCTGGCGCCCTCCAAGTCGCCGGCCGACAAGTTGGTCGCACTGGGGACGGAGGACGGCTTCCGCGCCGCCCTCGACCTCGAACCCGGACACGAGGCCGCCGTTGTCGGTCTGGCCGAACTTCTCGTCGAGCGAGCCTCCCCGAGGCGATCGACGAGGCGCTCGCGCTGCTGGCTCGCATCCCCGAGACCGGCGAGGTCCGTCGAGTGGCGGCGCTCGCCCGCATGGCGGCGTCGGGCAATCTGATTCCCGGCGGCGACGCCGGCGCGGACGTGGAGGCCAAGCTTGACGCCCTCCTCGAGCGGGTCAAGGACGACGAGGTCGCCCGCCAGGAGTTCCTCGACCTCCTCGAAGTGCTCGGCTCTGAGGATCCCCGCACCATGAAGTACCGACGGGCAATGACCTCGCGGTTGTTCTGAAGCCGCCCCTGGTCGCAGTGCCCGCCGCTCGGTAGGGTTGGCTCAGCGCCGCTTCCCCCGGTCGATCCTCTCTCCCGGTGGTGCGCGTGCCCGAGCTCCCTCCTCCTCCAGCCCCGCCTCGATCCCTCGCGAGCGTCGTCGTGGATTGGGTGCGGGACCGGGACTGGGCGCCGAAGTCGTGGCTGTCGTTGGCCAGGGCTTCGGCCGCCGCCGCCGCTGTGGTCGTCGGAGCCATCGCGTGGAGTGCGTTCGTCGGCAGCGGGCGCTCTCCGCAGGTCCCGATCGAGCTCGGGCTCCCCCGAGCGGGGATCGAAGACGCGTCCGGAGTTTCCAAGGTCGACCGGCTGGATTCCTCGGCCAGCAACGACGGGGATGCTGGCCCCGACGCGGTGGTGGTTCACGTCGCCGGAGCCGTGGCGCAGCCGGGGGTGTACCGGCTCGTCGGAGACGCTCGCGTGGCCGATGCACTCGACGCCGCCGGAGGACCGTCAGCCGATGCCGACCTCGATGCACTCAACCTGGCTGCTCGTCTCGCCGACGCCGAGCGGGTCTACGTGCCCCGGCGGGGAGAAACACCGCCTCCAGTCGCGGGTGGTTCCGCCGGTGGGGGCGGAGCCGCGGCCCCATCGGTGGTCGATCTCAACACCGCCACAGCCGCCCAACTCGAGGACCTTCCCGGCGTCGGGCCAGCGACAGCCGAGGCCATCGTCGCCTACCGCAACGAAAAGGGCAGGTTTCGAACCGTCGACGAGTTATTGGAGGTGCGGGGCATCGGTCCCTCCAAGCTGGCTGCGATCCGTCCGAAGGTGCGGGTCGGGTGAACGACGCCACCGTCGTGGTGCTGGCTGCGGCAGTGATGCTCGGCGCGTGGTGGTCGTATCCAATTCCGGTTCCGATCGTCGTCGTCGTGATCGCGGCCGCGGTCGTCATCGCCCGTCGACTCCCGACGGCGCTCGTCTTGGCAGGTTTCGTGGCCGCATCCGCTCTCGGCGCCCGCTCGTGGGATGGACTGCGGTCGGCGCCCACGAGTGGACCGTGGAGCGGACGAGCCACCGTCGTCGCTGACCCGACGCGTTCGTTCGGTTCGGTGCAGATCGAGCTCCGGCTCGCCGACGGATGCCGTGTCCGCGCATCGGCATCGGGTGACGCCGGCGTCATGCTGGGATCGCGCCTGGCCGGAGAGACCGTGCGGGTGGCGGGAACCCTTGCGCCGCTCGGCGACGGATCACGCGCCTATCTCGCCCGCCGTCATGTCGCCAGCCGGCTACGGGTCACCGAGGCCGACCGGCCTGGGGCGGGCGAGCCGGTCGGGCGCTTTGCCAACCAACTGCGCCGCACCCTGACTGCCGGCACGAAATCATTCGACAGTTCGCAGCGCGCCCTCTTCACCGGACTCGTCCTCGGTGACGATCGCGACCAGTCGGCCGAGGATGTGGCCGACTTTCGGGCTGCCGGGCTGACGCATCTCCTCGCCGTGTCGGGGCAGAACGTCGCTTTCGTGTTGGCCGTGGCCGCTCCGCTCCTGACCCGGTTGACGTTCCGCCCCGGTTGGTGGTGGGAACGCTTGTGCTTTTCGCCTTCGGCGTGTTGACGCGGTGGGAGCCGTCGGTGCTCCGTGCCGTCGTGATGGCGGCCATCGCGCTGGTGGCGGCCACGGCCGGACGTCCGACGACGTCGTTGCGCTCGTTGTCGTTGGCCGTGGCCGCCCTCGTGCTGATCGATCCTCTGTTGGCCGGATCGGTCGGCTTCCTTCTCTCGGTCGGCGCCTGCCGCGGGAATTGCCGTGGTGGGACCGATGCTCGAGCAACGCGGGGTGCCGACGTCGTTGGCGGTGACCGCCGCCGCCCAGGTCGGCGTGGCGCCGGTGCTCATCCCCGTCTTCGGGGGCCTGCCGCTGGCGTCGCTGCCAGCCAACCTGTTGGCCGGGCCGGCCGCCGGGCCGGTGATGATGTGGGGTCTCGTCGGTGGCCTGCCCGCTGGACTACTGGGTGGGCCGGCCGCCTGGTTGTTGCACCTTCCCACCCGGGGACTGTTGTGGTGGATCGCAGCGGTAGCCCGCTGGGGCGCGTCGCTCCCGCTGCCCTATATCGACGCACGGTCGGCGGCGGTCGTCGCCGTCTGCGCGGCGGCCGGCGGGCTCGGTCGGTGGTCGGGGCGCCGGTGGGCCGCCCCGGCCGCCGCCGTGGCGGTCGCCGTGGCCCTCGTGTCGGCGACTGTCGGACCTGCGCCCGACATGACGGGCTTCGAGGTGTCGCCCGGGGCCGCGGTGTGGCGCCGCGATGGCGCCGTGGTGGTCGTGGCGGCGGGGAGCGCCGACGGGGGTCGGGTCGTCGACGGGTTGCGGGTCGAGGGCGTGCGTCGTGTCGACCTGCTCGTTCTCCGGTCGGGTGGAAGTGGTTCTGCCCGCTTGGCTGGAGCGGTCGAACGCCGGCTCGCTCGTCGGCGCCGTGGTGGCGCCCGCCGGTCATCGCGTGCCCGGGGCCGCCACGCTCGCGGCCGGCCAGCACCTCCGCGCTGGTGCCATCGAGGTGATCGTCGGCGACGGCGGCCCGCCGATCGTCGTCGAGGTCCGCGTGTAGCTTCGGCCGGTCATGCGCCTCGCGCTCGGATCGGTCATCCACGACGTCACGACCCGCGCGCTGGTCATGGGGATTCTCAATCGCACGACCGATTCGTTCTACGACCAGGGTCGTTACTGGGACTTCGACGCCTTCCTCGGTCTTGCCGCCGACCAGCGTAAAGGAGGGTGCTGACCTGCTCGACGTCGGCGGCGTCAAGGCCGGTCCCGGGCCCGACGTGGGGGAGGCCGAGGAACTCGACCGCGTCGTGCCCGCCGTCGAGGCGCTGCGCGCCCGATTCGACGTGCCCGTCTCCGTCGACACCTGGCGGGCCTCGGTGGCCGCCGCCGCCTACGCCGCCGGCGCCGTCGTCGGCAACGACATCAGCGGATTTGCCGACCCCGACTATCTGCCTGCGGCCGCCGCCGCCGGAGCGACGGTGGTGGCCACCCACATCCGGCTCCAGCCCCGGGTGCCCGATCCCGATCCGACGTACCCCGACGGCGTCGTGGTCGTCGGTGGGCGCGTTCCTCGTGGAGCGCGCCCGTCGGGCCGAGGCCGCCGGCCTGGCGCCCGAGCGGGTGGTGCTCGACGCCGGACTCGACCTGGGCAAGACGGCCGAGCAGTCGCTCGAACTCCTCCGCGCGTCCGACCGGCTGGCCGCTCTCGGCTACCCGGTGCTGTTGAGCGCTTCCAACAAGACGTTCCTGGGGCGCATTCTCGATCTCGAGATCGGAGAACGGCAGGCAGCCTCGACGGCGGCGGCCGCGCTCGGCGTGGTGCGCGGCTGTCGAGTGTTGCGCGTCCACGACGTCCGCGGTGCCCGACAGGTGAGAGATCTGATGGCGGCCATCCTGGAGGGCGCGATGAGTACCCCATCCGACTCTCCCGTCGTGCTGATCCGGGGCGACGACGCCGTGCTGTTGGCCGATGCTGTGCGCAGCCTCGTCTCCGACCTGGTCGGCGATGAGGATGCGTCCCTCGCCGTCGAGGACCTCGACCTCGACGCCAACGCCGACGACCGGCTCGGTGCCCTCCTCGATGCCTGCCTCACCCCGCCCTTCCTGACCAGTCGCCGGGTGGTCCTGGCTCGGAATGCGGGCGTGCTCTCGGCCGACGACGCTGTTCGGCTGATCGAATATCTCGACCAACCCCTCGACTCGACTCGACTGGTGCTCGTCGGTGGGGGCGGGACGGTGCCGGCCAAGCTGGTGACGGCGGTGAAGAAGGTCGGCTCGGTCATCGACGCCGGCGCCCCGCGGCAGGCCCGTGACCGCACGACTTGGCTGACCGAGCAACTTCGCGCCGCGCCGGTCAAGGTCGACGCCGCCGCCGGCCACGCCATCGGCGAACACATCGGCCAAGACGTCCACCGACTCAGCGGGATTCTCGAGGTGCTCAAAGGGGTCTACGGCGAGGGCGCCCACGTCGGGCTCGCGCAGGTCGAGCCCTTCCTCGGCGAGGCCGGAGGCGTCGCACCGTGGGACCTCACCGACGCCGTCGACAAGGGCGACCAGGCGTCGGCCCTGTCGTTGCTGCACCGGTTCCTCGCCGGCGGGCACGCCTTGGTCGTCATCTCGACCTTGCATCGGCACTACGGCCAGATGCTGCGCCTCGACGGCTCCGGCGCCCGCAACGAGAAGGACGCGGCGGCGGTGCTGGGGCTCAAGGGCAGCACGTTCCCGGCCAAGAAGGCCTTGGACGGGGCGCGACGAATGGGTTCGGCACCGGTCCGCCGCGCCATCGTGCTCGTGGCCGAAGCCGACCTCGACCTCCGGGGCCAGAAGTCATGGCCCGACCGGATGATCATGGAGGTGCTCGTCACCCGACTCTGCCTTCTGGCCCGCCGCTAGGGTCGGCCCTCACATGCCTACGACGACGGCTCGAACCCGCAAGATCCCCGCCCCAGCGCTGGCCATCGAACGCTTCACCCTTGCCAACGGGCTGCGGGTCGTCCTCGGACCCGACCGCAGCGCACCTGCGGTGGCGATCACCGTGAATTACGACGTCGGGTTCCGAAGCGAACCCGAGGGCCGCACGGGATTCGCGCACCTCTTCGAACACCTCATGTTCCAGGGCAGCACCAACCTCGAAAAGGGTGAGGCCGACAAGCTCATCGAAGGCAACGGCGGGGTGCTCAACGGCAGCACCCGGAGCGACTACACCAACTACATCTCGATGCTCCCGAGCAACGCCCTCGAGCTCGGTCTCTTCCTCGAAGCCGACCGGATGCGCAGCACACGCATCGACGACGAGAACCTCCAGAACCAGATCGACGTGGTCAAGGAAGAGATCCGGGTCAACGTCCTCAACCGGCCCTATGGCGGGTTCCCGTGGATCGACCTGCCGCCGATCATGTTCGACAGCTTCCACAACGCCCACAACGGCTATGGCAGCTTCGTCGACCTCGAGGCTGCCACCGTCGACGACGCCCGCGACTTCTTCCAGACGTTCTACGCCCCGGCCAACGCCCAGCTGAGCGTGACCGGTGACTTCGACGTGGCCGCCATCACCCGTCTCATCGAGACCCATTTCGGCGACATCGATGGCCGTCCTGCCCCGCCGCTCCCTGACGTCGGCGAACCCCGGCCGACAACCGAGCGGCGGGCCGTCCAATACGACGCCATGGCGCCGATGCCGGCACTCGCCGCCGGATACCGCGTGCCCGACCCGCTCCACGCCGTCGACGAGTATCTCGCCGCCGTCGTGCTGATCGAGGTGTTGACCGACGGTGAGGCTTCTCGCCTTCACCAACGTCTCGTCAAGGACGACCGGCTGGCCAGTCACATCGGCGGCATGGTCGGCACCTTCGGCGACCCGTTCGACGTGCGCGATCCGACGATGCTGCAGTTGCTCGCCTATCACCCCGGGGGCACGGCCGACGCCGTCTTGGCGGCCTGCGACGACGAGATCGCCCGCGTCGTGTCCGACGGGCTCGAGGACGAGGAACTCCAACGAGTGCAGACGAGCTTGGTGTCGGGGCACCTGCGTCGCCTCGACAGCCTTCAGCAGCGGTCGATGTTCATGGCCACCCTCGAACAACAGCGAAGTCGAGCCGAACTCGTGAACGAACTGCCGGCGCTCATCGGCGCAGTGACGGCCGACGCCGTTGTCGTCGCCGCGGGTGAGTGGCTCCGGCCCGACCAGCGGGCCGTGCTCGAGGTCCGTCCCGGATCGGGAGAGGGGGCCGGTCGATGAGCCCGACCCGAACCTCCAAGCCCACCACCGCTCCCCGGCCTGAACTGGTCGGCATCGTTCCCGAGGTGCCGCCGCTTCGAGCCGTGAAGCTCCCGACCGTTGTCGAGCGCACCCTCGACAACGGGCTGCGCATCGTCGCTGCCCGTCGTTCGGGCGTGCCCCGGCTCGAGGCTCGGCTCCTGGTGCCTTCGGCCCGTGACGGCAAAGCCCCCGACGGCGCCAAGGCGCTCGTCTTCGCCCGCACGCTCCTGTCGGGAACTGCGTCGCGCAGCAGCCTCGACATTGCCCGTGAGCTTCAGTCGCTGGGCGGCAACCTCGACGCCGATGTCGACGCCGAGGACTTCGTGCTCCACGGGTCGACGCTGACCACCGAACTTCCTCGGTTCTTGGCCCTCCTGAGCGAAGTGCTCACCGAGGCCACCCACCCCGACGACGAAGTCGCGCTCCAGCGCGAGGTGGCCGCCCAGGAGATCACGCTGGCGCTGAGTCAGCCGGCGACGCTGGCTCGCCAAGCCCTGTTGGCCCGGCTGTTCGGGTCGCATCCCTACGGCGACCCGCTGCCCTCGTCGGAGTCAGTCGAGTCGGTCAAGGCGTCGCAGGTCCGCAAGATCGGGGCCAAGCGGTTACGCCCCGAGGGCGCAATCCTCGTCCTCGTCGGCGACGTGCCCGCCAATCGTGCGCTCGACCTCGCCGAGGGCGCCTTCGCCAGTTGGCCCGCCGGCGGTGGCGAGCCGGGCCTCCGTGCGCCGTCGTTCGCGGCTCCCGGCCCGACGTTGCTGATCGACCGGCCCGGGGCGGTGCAGACCAACGTGCGATTGGGCGGACCCGCCGTAGGTCGGACTCATCCCGATTACCCCCAGTTGGCGCTGGCCAACTTGATCTTCGGTGGCTACTTCGTCTCCCGGCTGGTCGACAACATCCGAGAGCGCCGCGGCTACACCTACTCGCCCGGGAGCGGGGTGTCCCAGCAGCGCAAGGCGGCGTACTTCGCCATTCGGGCCGAAGTCGGCACCGAGGTCACGGCCCCGGCATTGGTCGAGATCCACTACGAGCTCCGCCGGATGCTGGCCGGTCCGATCGACGAAGCCGAGATGCTCTCGGCCAAGCGGTATCTCTCGGGCACGTCCAGCATGGGCATCCAGACCCAGGCCGGACTGGCCGGAGCACTGGCCGGCCTCGCCGTCAACGGCCTTCCCGTCGAACACCTGCGGGAGTTCCCGGCCCGGGTCGAGGCGCTCACCGCCGACGAGGTGATCGAAGCCGCCCGGTTGTACCTCGATCCCCGCAAGCTCGACACCGTGCTCGTGGGCGATGCCAGCCAGATCCAGGCCGGCGTCGAGGCGCTTGGTGACGTCGAGGTCGAAGCCGCTGAGTGACGGGGGTGGCGCCACCAGCCCATTCGACATGATCGGCCGCATGGCCATCCAAGAGGCGATCGTCTCCGACACCCTCTCGCACGTCGAGGTGTACACGTTCAAGGGCCTGCTCACCATGCTCTGGCACGGCGACCGCGATGCCGAGCGGGTGGTGGTGATGGCGGGCGGCGCCATGGGCGGTCTGCTCGGACCGTCCGACGGCGCCTACCACGACCTCGGCGTCGCCTTCGCCGAGCAGGGCATCGGGGTGATCCGCGTCGGGTATCGGATGCCGAACGACCTCAACGAGTGCATCCTCGATGTGGCGGCCGCCTGCGACCTCGCCGCTCGAGCGGGCGGCGAACGGTTCGTGACCGTCGGACACTCGTTCGGCGGCGCCGTGGCGGTCGGAGCGGGCATCGCCCTTCCGGCCCACGTCGTCGGCGTCGTCACCTTGGCCACCCAGTCAGCAGGGTGCGAGCAGGCCGAGCGGCTGTGGCCGAAGCCACTGCTCCTCCTCCACGGTTCCAACGACGAGATCCTGCCGGTCATGTGCAGCGAGGTCGTCTCGGCCCTCGCCGGCGGGGGCGAACTCGTGGTGATTCCGGGCGCCGGTCACCTGCTCAACACGGCGGGCGCGAACGAGATCGTCCGCCACAAGTTGCTCGAATGGATCCCGCCGGTGTTAGCCGGCGGCGCTCCGGGCTAGGCCTCGGAGGAGAGCGAGGCGATCCGCTTCATCAGGCGGCTCTTGCGACGAGCGGCCTGGTTTTTGTGGATGATGCCCTTGGCGGCAGCCTTGTCCAGCCGCTTGATCGCCAGCTTGGTGGCGTCGGCGTCGGGCGTGGCCTCGGTGGCCAGGGTCACGGCGGACTTGACGCGCGTCTTGATCTCGGACTTGGCCGCCTTGTTGCGAAGGCGACGGGTCTCGTTCTGCTTGTTGCGCTTGATCTGCGATTTGATGTTTGCCACGGGGGAGAGACGTTACCTGCTCGGCGGTAGGTTCTCCAACCCATGGATGCTCCCCGTGTCGCCATCGCGCCCGACCCGGTCGCCGGGTGGGTGCGAGCTGCGGTCGAAGCGGGGGGCGGCGTCGTCGTCGACGACCGTTCCGAGGCGGACGCACTCGTGTGGATGGCCCCCCACGGCGCCGAGGATCTGCGGGCGGTGCTGGCCGGCGCGCCCGGGGTCCGATGGGTCCAGCTGCCATGGGCGGGGGTCGAGGAGTTCGCCGCCCGGGGGGTGTTCGACGATCAGCGCCAATGGACCTGCGGCAAAGGCGTCTACGCCGAGCCGGTCGCCGAGCACGCGCTCGCCCTCGCGCTCGCCGGTCTCCGGCACGTACCTGAGCGCGTGCGGGCCACCTCCTGGGGTGAGCAAGGCGGGGCGCAGCCTCTTCGACGCCGAGGTCACGATTCTCGGCGCCGGGGGGATCACGGCGATCCTGGTTGACCTGCTCCGACCGATGCGCGCCTCGGTGACGGTGGTGCGGCGCGGACGCGGCCATCGCGTTCCCGGGCGCCACTCCGCACCCTCGGGATCGCCGATCTCCACCAAGCGCTTCCCGGTGCGGCAGTCGTGGTTTTGGCACTGGCGCTGACCCCCGACACCGTCGGCGTGATCGGCGCCCCCGAGCTGAAGGCGATGGATTCGGATGCTTGGCTGGTCAACGTGGCTCGTGGGCGCCATGTCGACACCGACGCCCTCGTCCGAGCGCTTGATGAAGGGTGGATCGCTGGCGCCGCACTCGACGTGACCGACCCCGAGCCCCTGCGCAACGGCCATCCGCTGTGGTCGCGGGCCAATGTGATCATCACGCCCCATACGGCCAACACCCAGGAGATGGCCCGCCCGCTGCTCTCGGCCCGTATCACCGAGAACGTCCGTCGCTTCATTTCTGGCGACCCGTTGATCGGTTCGGTCGACGGGGCGCTCGGCTACTGACGACTCGCCGGTAGCCTCGCGGCGATCCCCATGGACCTGTCGCGCCTTCGCAACTTCTCGGTCATCGCCCACATCGACCACGGCAAGAGCACGCTCGTCGACCGGATGTTGCAGTTGACCAACGCCGTCGATCCACGAGACATGCGTGACCAGTTCATGGACTCCATGGACATCGAACGCGAGCGGGGCATCACGATCAAGGCGCAGAACGCGAGGGTCAACTGGAAGGACCACGTTCTCCAGCTCATCGACACGCCCGGCCACGTCGACTTCGGTTACGAGGTCAGCCGCAGCCTGGCCGCCTGCGAAGGCGTGGTCCTCGTCGTCGATGCCAGCCAAGGCATCGAGGCCCAGACCCTGGCCAACTGCTTCCTTGCCCTCGAGCACGACCTCGAGATCGTGGCTTGCCTCAACAAGATCGATCTGCCCGCCGCCGATCCCGATCGCTACGCCGGCGAGATCGAACACGTTCTCGGGATCCCCGCCGAAGAGATCATTCCGATCAGCGCCAAGACGGGCATCGGCGTCGACCGCCTGCTCGACGCCATCGTGGAGAAGATCCCCCCGCCGACCGGCGACGCCGACGCACCCCTCCAAGGCCTGATCTTCGACAGCTACTACGACCAGTACCGCGGCGTCGTCAGCGCTGTGCGAGTGATGAACGGTCGTCTCCGCAGCGGTGCCCGACTCCGATTCATGCAGGCGGGCGCCATCCATGAGGCCGACGAGATCGGGATCCGCACTCCGGTGCCGGTGCCGGTCGCCGAACTCGGCCCCGGCGAGGTCGGCTATCTGATGGCTGGCATCAAGGACGTCGGCGAGGCCCGCTCCGGCGAAACCGTCACCGACCACGGACGCCCCGCCACCGAGGCGCTGCACGGCTACAACGAGCCCAAGCCGATGGTGTTCTGCGGCCTGTACCCCGTGGAAGGCGACGACTTCGCCGATCTGCGAGAGGCGCTGGAGAAGATGCGCCTGAGCGACGCTTCGTTCACCTACCAGCCCGAGACGAGCACGGCTCTGGGTTTCGGCTTCCGCTGCGGCTTCCTCGGGTTGTTGCACATGGAGATCGTCCGCGAGCGGCTCGAGCGCGAATACGACCTCGCACTCATCGCCACCGCCCCGTCTGTCGAGTACCGCGTGCACACCACCTTGGGCGAGGTGATCCAGGTCGACAACCCTTCCGACATGCCCGAACCCCAGAAGATCGAATTCATCGAAGAGCCCTTCTTCAAGGTGACGGTGCTGCTGCCGGCCGAGTACACGGGCACTGTCATGGACCTGTGCCAGACGCGCCGGGGCGAGATGGGGAAGATGGAGTACCTCTCCGCCGACCGGGTCGAGTTGATCTATCGGATCCCGCTGGCCGAGGTCGTCGTCGACTTCTTCGACCAACTCAAGAGTCGTACCAAGGGGTACGCCTCGCTCGACTACGAGCCCGACGGGTATGACCGGTCCAACCTCGTCAAGATCGACGTGCTCCTCAATGGTGTGCCCGTCGACGCCTTCTCGTCGATCATGGATCGGGGCAAGGCCGAGGAGTATGGGCGCAAGATGGCGGCGAAGCTCAGAGAGTTGATCCCGCGTCAGATGTTCGATGTGCCCATCCAGGCCGCCATCGGGGGACGGATCATCGCCCGCGAGACGGTCAAGGCCAAGCGCAAGGACGTGTTGGCCAAGTGCTACGGCGGCGACATCACCCGCAAGCGCAAGCTCCTCGAGAAGCAGAAGGAGGGCAAGAAGCGGATGAAGAACATCGGTCGAGTCGAAGTCCCCCAAGAGGCGTTCATCTCGGCGCTCCGGTTGGAGGAGTAGCCCCTGTCGCCATCGGTGATGTGGTTTCGTCGCGACCTCCGACTGGCCGACAACCCCGCGTTGTTGGAGGCCTTCGGGGCCGACGGCGAAGTGGTTGCGTTGTTCGTGATCGACGACCGGCTGATGCGGCCGGCGGGGCCGAACCGCCTCGCCTTCCTGGCGTCGAACTTGCGCGCCCTCGACGAGGCGACCGGCGGTCGCCTGGTGGTGAGGTCGGGCGATCCGACCCGAGTCGTCCCTGCGGTGGCGGCCGAGGCCGGAGCGGCCACGGTTCACGTCGCGGCCGACTTCGGACCGTACGGCCGGGCGCGGGACGCCGCCGTCGAAGCCGCTCTTGGGACCGATGGGCGAATGCTGTTGCGGAGTGGGTCGCCTTACCTCGTCGACCCTGGGTCGGTGCGCAAAGGCGACGGCACGCCATTCAAGGTGTTCACCCCGTACTTTCGGGCGTGGTCCGCAAGGGGGATCGATCTGCCCGAGCCCAGTCCCGAACGGATCCGATGGGCGTCGCTCCCGAGCGAGGCGGTGCCCGACTGGCTGCCGACGGCGTCGCGGCTCCCCGCCAGTGGCGAATCAGCGGCCGCAGCGCGATTGGCAGAGTTCGTCGAGCGCGCCAGCGACTACGCCCAGACGAGGGACCGGCTCGACCTCGATGGCACGTCGCGACTCTCTCCATATCTGAAGTTCGGGGTATTGCATCCCCGTCAGGTCTTGGCCGCGCTCGGTCGCGATGAGGGGGCACAGCGGTTTCGGACCGAGGTGGCATGGAGGGACTTCTACGCCGACGTTCTCTGGCACCAGCCGGACTCGTGGTGGCGGCCCCTCATCCCAGCCGACCGCGAGGTGGCCTACGACGAGGGATCGGAGGCCGATGCGCGATTCGAGGCGTGGGCATCGGGTCGCACCGGGTATCCCGTCGTCGATGCAGCCATGAGTCAGTTGGTGGACGAGGGGTGGATGCACAACCGGGGGCGCATGATCGCGGCCAGCTTCTTGGTCAAGGACCTCCATCTCGATTGGCGGCGGGGGGCTCGGTACTTCCTCCACCACCTCGTCGACGGCGACCTGGCCTCGAACAACCACGGGTGGCAATGGGTGGCGGGCACCGGCACTGACGCCGCCCCCTACCACCGGGTGTTCAACCCGACGCTCCAGGGTGAGCGCCACGATCCGACTGGACGATATGTGAGCGACCACCTCGGCCGGCGTGAGGCGCCCCCGCCGATCGTCGACCACGCCGACGAGCGGCGGGAGGCCCTCGCCCGGTATCAAGCGGCGCGGGCGGGCACGTGACTCAGGCCGGTGCTCCGGCGATGTTGACCATCCAGCCGATGCCGAAGCGATCGGTGCACATGCCGAACGTGTCGCCCCACGGCGCCTTCTCGAGCGGCACTCCCACGGCGCCGCCAGCGGAGAGCTTGTCCCAGTAGCTCCGGAGCTTGGCCTCGTCGTCGCCGCTCAGTGAGATCGATCCGTTGAACGGGGTGTGGTCCATGCCCGGCGGCGTGTCGGCCGCCATCAGCACGAGACCGTCATCGCCCTCGAGCTGGGCGTGCATGACCTTGTCCTTGTCGGCCGCGTCGGTGGGCATGTCGGGCATCTCGCCGAAGGTCGAGAGCGTGAGCTCACCGCCGAACACCGAGTGGTAGAAGGTCACTGCCTCGCGGGCATTGTCTCGAAAACTGATGTACGGATTGAGTTGAACGGACATGCCGTCAGTCTTGCGCGACGAAGTAGAGCGTGCGCCCGCATGACGGCGTTTCCACGACGGCGGTGGGTCGACGTGCACGATGTGCCCGTCCTCGACGGCGACCCACCGGCCGGGGTGGCGTTGGGTCTTCGACAGCAGCGGCTCGGGCAAGGCCCGGCGATCTCGATCAGAGGCCCGCTGGCCCTCGATCCGATCGAGGGCCGCTCGCGCGTAGCGGCGAATCTCTGCGCTCGGATCGGCGAGGAAGCGCGTGGCCGTGGCCACTGACCAGTCGTCGCTGAGCCGCGGGTTCCACGACAGGGTCATGGCCACGCCACGTCGGACCGTTGCGCTCCGATCACCGGCGGCGCGCTCGGCGATCGACCGAGGATCGACGCACACGCCGTCGGGTTTGCACTGCTCGCAGGCGAGGGTGTGCAAAGCCGCTCCCCGCACTCGCGGATCTGGATCGGTGGCGCACGCTTCGAGCGCGGCGATGGTGTCGTCAGTAAGCGTGAGGTCGTCAAGGAGCTGGCAACTGCGACGCCGGACCTTGGCGTCGGCATGCCGCGTGCCGGCGATGGCGAGCGCTCGGAGTTCGCCCTGAGGCAAGGCCTTCAGCAGTGCGAATGCACCCTCGTTGTGTCGAGGGTCGCCGAGCAGCTCGACCCACCGCTCGGCGAACGGCGCTGCCGGTCGGCTGAGCTGGGACACCGCCGACGAGTGCAGCTCGTGCATCGGTGTAGCGCTCCCCGGTCTCGGCCATCCGTCGTCGAATGATCCGTTTGAAGTCCTTGTCCGTCGCCATGAGAAACCTCGCACCGGTGCTCGTTCCCCAGCGACGGCATCCGGCCGATCTCTCACGTTCGACTTCGACGACCCGGGAGTCTTCCCCCCTTCGCCTTCGCTCTCGGCTGGGGCGAGGACGAGGCTCGGCGTCAGGTCGCGCCGTGAAATGGATGGTACCGGTCCGCCCGCTGGCACACCCAGCAGTTTCGCGACGGCGGTCAGGGTCGCGGGTCGCCGGCGGCGAGAGCGGCCATGGCCGCGAGGCCGGGATCGCCCACCTCCGAGAGGCGCTTGCGGGCTCGGAGCACCGCGGGGTCGTCGTCGCCGGGACGGATCGAGCCGGGCCGGGTTGAGGGCGCAGCAGTTGGCCCAGGCGGCGATGTCGGGCTCGGCGCCGTAGGCGCGGGCAGCAAGGGTGCCGCGTACCTGCATGTCGGCCCAGTCGTCGGGCCGGTCGGGCAGATGGTTCGGCGGGCAGAGACGGTTGCGCTCGCCGTCGTCGTCGCGGGTCGCTTCGACGTAGCCGGCCAGCGCAGCACAGAAACACGGGAATCCGACGCGGATCGTCTGGAGCCGGATCATGTCCGGCTGCCAGATCGGGACGAGTGGTGGGTATCGGAGTCCGGCCGCCGCGCAGTGCACGACGACGGCCCCGGTCGCCAGCGGAACGCTCCCGTGCTCGAGGACGATCTCGCGTCGGTCGACCGCCCGCACGTGGCCCAGTCGGACGACGCGCTCGATGGTGCGGAGCAGGTCGAGTTCCCAGGTACCGAGCGTCGGCGTCTTCGCCATCGAGGGAGTGACGCCGCGGTCGATACGGAGCATGACGCCGGCGGCCTCGAGGCGGAGGAAGAGGTCGTCGAGCGATGTCGCGGCTTCGGCGGCGGCGAAGGTGTCGGCCGCCAGGCCCATGCGCCACCACCGGGTCAGGTTGCACGACGGCGCGGTTGAGCATCCACGGGTCGCGTGGGCGGATCCACACGATGCGGTCCGGCTCGACGCCGTTGGCCAGCAGCCAGATGATCCCGTCGGTGGCCGTCTTGCCCGAGCCCACGATCACGAACTCGGTCGCTGGTTCCGGTAGCCGAGCGAGATCGTTGATCGGGATGACGTGCGCGCCGTCAGCGATTCGGAACGGCGGGGGCGTTGTCGAGGGGATCGTCGGCGCGAGATAGGTGGCGTCGACGACCCGGCGCCTGACGTCGACGCTCACCGTCGCACCCGAGACGAGGGACGTGACGTGATGGCTGGTCCCGTCGTGGCGATACTCGCTGCCGCCGAGGAAGGTGACCCGGCCCGAGGGGAGGAAGCGGCGGTGGAGGATGTCGTCGTAGTACGCCCGGATCTCGGATTGGCGGGCGCGCTCCTGGAGTCCCGCCTCGGGACCCCGACGTTGGACTTCGCCGCCGCCGAGCACCGTCGACGCCACGCCGTAGAAGAGCGACGCCTGGTGGAGCTGGACGAAGGGGTAGGCGTCGTGCCAGTGGCCGCCGGCGCTGAAGCGGCGGTCGACGAGCGTGACGTGCACATCGGCGTGGTCGATCAGCGCGTCGGTGAACGCCATGCCCATGGCCCCCGCGCCCACGACCAGGTAGTCGGTTGGCAACCGTTCCATCGTCGCCCGCGATCATCCCACCGCCGGCTACGGCTGCGTCAGGCGCTGACGAGGACGGCGTTGTCACCGCCGCCGGGGGCATCAGAGCGCACGCAGTCTCGACCGGCGTCCTTGGCCTGGTACAGCGCCTGGTCGGCAGCGATCAGCGTCGCCGCCGGCTTGGTGTCGGCCACATGGACGGCGACGCCGGCGGAGAACGTGGTGACCGGCTCGGTGCGGCGCCAACCGGCGGCGAGCCGCTCGATAGCCGCCCCGGCGTTGGTGCCGGCTTGGCGGAGCACGAGGATGAACTCTTCGCCGCCGAAGCGGGCGACAGCGTCGCCGTCGCGGAGCGAGCGGTCGAGATAGCTGGCGAGCGCGATGGAGGACTTCGTCTCCCACGCTGTGACCGAACCGGTCGTTGACCGACTTGAAGTGGTCGAGGTCGAGGATTGCGACAGCGTCGCCCGGCTTCACTTGTTCGAGCAACGTGTCGGCCTGTCGCCGGTTGCCGACGCCGGTCAGGGCGTCACGCATCGACGTGTCGAGCAGGACCTGGGTGGCCTGCAGCCGTTCGAACGCGAGGCTGGCCTGGGTGGCGAACGTGCGGGCCAGGCCCGACGCGAACCCGTCCATCGCGATCTTCGTGCCCGACGGAAAGGTCACCATGAGGATGCCCAGCGCGCCGGCAGACGAGAGCAGCGGGAGGAACAGCGCGGGTGCGCCATGCGCCGCCCGAGTGAGCTGGCCGGCCACGCCACCGTCGTGCACTGTCACGTCGCCGTTGGTGAGCGCAGCGCGAGCGGGCTGGTCGAGCCACCGTGCTTCGAGGGCCTGGAATCGGCCCTGCCAGCGGAACCCGCCGGTACCCCGCAGGGTGCCGCCGCCGTCGGCCAGGAGGACCACGGCGGAATCGGCTCGAAAGAGACGAACGGAAAGCTCGGCGACGAGGTTGGCGGCACAGGTGGCGTCGGCTTGGCGGGCCAGGCTGACGGTGGCGTCGAGCAGGGCTTCCATGTCGGTCATCCGTCGGAGGTCGAGGCGTTCGGCCTGGCGGAGCATGCCCGAGATCCACGCCAACGACTCGCCCACGAGGAGGCAGACGGGCAGGACGACGGCGACCGAGGTGAACGCATCCATGCCACCGTGGGCCACGACGACGAAGGGCATCACGTAGCCGACGCCGGCCAGGGGAGCGAACTTGATCGACATCCACGGCGGGTGGGCCACCCCGATCCAGACGAAGACCACGACCCAGTACACCGCGTAGCTCCAGGGCCGAAGGCTGGCCATCCCGCCAAGAGAGATCATCAAGAAGGCGACGGGGACGAGCGGCAGCGTCGACCATTTGGGCCACCGATGCCACGGAAGCGACCAGGCGATGCCCCCGACGAGCATGGCCCCGACTGCGATCCCGATCATCACGGGTATGTGGCGCTCGATCTCGGAGGGAAGGGCGAGGTTGAGAAGCGTGAGGACCCCGCTCAGCATGAACAGCACCGCCCCGAGGCGGGCGATCAGCCTCTGAGACAGGAATTCGGCCACAAGGCCATGGTCGGAACCGGCGCCGGAATCCTTGAGGTAGGGACTAGCCACAAGTGACTACCACCCACAGCTTCTGGCTCCGTCCGAAAGGAGGTCCGGTTCGGGCGACGAACTGCCGATACGGTTGTGACCGAGAACAATAGGGGAGCGGCTCGATGCGGGTGGCAGTGCGGCGGGTGCAGCGCAACGAGGGAGAGGTGGCGAACGCCATCGCCGCGGCCGGCGGCAGCCTCGTCGGCGAGGACGTGGCGTTGCGGTGCCTGCGCCTCCTGCTCGAGGCCGTCGAAACGGGCGAGGTGCCGTCGAGCCATGCGTTCGCCCCGCTGGCCGTGGTCGGCACCCGGGCCGCGGCCGACGGCGTCGAGTTGGCCGTGGTGTTGGCGTCGCTCGCCGCCGCTGTGCGTGAGGGGTGGCGGGCCCTCACCGAGGTGGCCACCGACGACGAGGTGGCTGGCGTTGCCACCGCTGCGATCTCGGTGCTCGGCGTGTCCGAGGCCGTCGTCGAAGTGGTGTCGAGCGCGTTCGTCGAGGAACGCCTCCACCTCGCGGCCGCCGTGCAGTCCGCCGAGTGGGCCCTCGTCGACGCCGTCTTGGGCGGACGGCCGACGGCAACGGCCGTCGTCCGCGCCGGGCGGTCCCTCGATGCCGCCTACGGGGTGCTCTTGTTGGCGGGCACGGTGGCGAGGCCGCACCTGCGCGAGTTCGAAGACGCCGTCGCCGCACTGGGTGAGGGTCGCTCGCTCTGGCGGCTGACGGCTGTCGGTGCCAACGTCCTCGTGCCCGTCTCCCGCCCTGAGTCATCCGACTGGCTGGCTGCGGCTGACGGCCTGCTCGCCGACCTGTCCCGGGCGGCAGGTGGGGCGCCGCTCGTGGGTTCGGTGGCCTGGGGACACGGCCCCGACGGCGTGGCGAGGGCGGGTGACGACGCCGTGACCGTGCTTCGGCTCGTGACCGGAATGCGCCGGCCGCCCGGGCTCTACCGTCTCGACGACGTCCTCCTCGAGGCTGCGCTCAGCGGGGCGGCCGCAGGCCCGGCGGCCCGACTTGCCGCCCTTCTCGTTCCCCTCGAGGAAACCGGCGGTACGGAATTGCTGGCCACGCTCGACACCTACGTCGCCCACGACGCCGACCGACGCCGCACAGCCGCCGCCCTGCACGTGCACCCCAACACCCTCGACTACCGGCTTCGGCGTATCGGAGAGATCACGGGGTACTCACCAGGCACCGCCAGGGGCCTCCAAGTGCTCGGGGCCGCCCTCACTCTGCGTCGCGTCGGCGGCATCCGCGTCGTGAGCCGTTAGCACTCGGTAGGGTAGAGTGCCAACGGAGGCCAGCGTGACGCTTGACGACAGGAAAGCCGAGATCCTCCGGGCGGTGGTGGAGGAATACATCGAGACGGCGGTGCCGGTCGGATCGTCGCGGATCGTGCAGGCCGGCGACCTACAGGTGTCGGCCGCGACCGTGCGCAACGAACTGTCCGTGCTCGAGCGTGAGGGCTACCTGGTACAGCCCCACACCAGCGCCGGGCGGGTGCCGACCGACAAGGGTTATCGCTTCTTCGTCGATCAATTGACGCCCAAAGGCTCGCTCGAGCCAGCCCAGCGCCAAGCGGTGCAGAGCTTCTTCAACACCACCCACGGGGCGCTCGAGCAGATGCTCCACGACACCAGTCGGCTGCTTTCCAGTCTCACCGACTACGCCGCCGTGGTCATCGGCCCGCCCCACGAAGCGGCCCACGTCCGTTCGATCCAACTGGTCGGCCTCGCCCCCAAGGTCGCGTTGGTGGTCGCAGTGCTCTCCAACGGCGTCGTCGAGAAGCGCTCGCTCGAGTTCGACGACGAGGTCGGCGACGAACGGTTGGCGGCCGCGTCGGCCCACCTGAGCGGGGCGTTGATCGGGTCGACGTTCAGCACGTCGATCGACGTGCCGGGCACTGGCGACGACGTCGTCGACGGGGTCAGCACCGCCGCGTTGACCGCCCTTCGCAGTGGCCACGACGAGGAGTCCGACCACGTCTTCGTCGGCGGGGCGTCGCGGATGGCGAGCGCCTTCGACGCCGTGGGTACGGTGGGCCAGGTCCTGCAGATTCTCGAGCAGCAATACGTCGTCGTCACCCTCCTCAAGGACGTGCTCGACCGGGGGCTGTCGGTGGCCATCGGCAGCGAGGTGGGTCACGAGTCGCTGGCCGAATGCTCGGTCGTGGTCGCGCCCTACGAAGTCGAAGGTGAGTCGGCGGGCACGATCGGCGTCGTCGGCCCCACCCGCATGAAGTACCCGCAGGCGCTCGCCGCCGTGGCCCTGGTGAGCCAGCGGTTGGGTCGCCGCCTCTCCGAGGGCTGAGCCGGTGGCAACGGACTTCTATGAGTTGTTGGGCGTCGCCCGCAACGCTTCCGACGACGAGATCAAGAAGGCCTACCGCCGCCTGGCCCGGGAGTTGCACCCCGACGCCAATCCCGACGATCCCTCCGCCCACGAACGATTCAAGGACGTGAGCACGGCCTACGAGACGTTGCGAGACCCCGAGCGCCGTCGTCGCTACGACCAGTTCGGACCCGAGGGCGCGGCCCGCGGCGGCGGTGATCCCTTCGGCGGCTTCGGTCAGGCCGGGGGCGGTCTGGGCGACATCTTCGACGCCTTCTTCGGCGGAGCCGGTGGCGGCTTCGGGGGGGCTGGCGGCCGGCGCGGCCCGGCGCGGGGCAACGACCTCGAACTGCTCGTCGAGCTTGCGTTCGAAGAAGCTGTGTTCGGCGTCCGGCGTGAGATCCGGTTGCGGGCGCCAGTTCCCTGCGACACCTGCGAGGCCACCGGCGCTGCGCCGGGGACGTCGGTATCGACGTGTGAGGGGTGCGGCGGCGCCGGCGAGGTCCGTCGCGTCCGCCAGTCGATCCTCGGACAGATGGTCACGGCGGCGCCGTGTCCCCGTTGCGGTGGTCTCGGCCAAGAGATCGCCAGCCCGTGTCCCGAGTGCCGGGGCGAAGGTCGCCGTACCGAGGAGAAGACCTACGAAGTCGACATTCCCGGCGGTGTCGACGACGGCACCCAGCTCCGACTGCCCGGCCGCGGCGGCGCCGGTCCTCGCGGTGGCCCCCTCGGCGACCTCTATCTCCACGTGCGGGTGCGGGCTCACGAGCGCTTCCAGCGCGACGGGCAGAACCTGCTGGCAGAGCTGCACGTGACCATGACCCAGGCGTCGCTCGGCGCCCACCTCACGTTCGAGACCCTCGACGGCGAGGAAGATTTCGCCCTGCCGCCCGGGACCCAGTCGGGCCGCGTGTTCGAGCTCCGCGGCCGGGGCGTGCCCGGGGGAGCCCGCGGTCGGGCCCGGGGAGACCTGCTCGTCCAGGTCCACGTCGACACGCCGACGGGCCTCGGCCGGGAAGAGGACGAGCTGCTCCGCCGGCTGGCCGAGTTGCGGGGCGAGGACGTCGCCCCGGCCGACTCGGGGTTCCTCTCCCGCATCCGCAGCGCCTTCAAGTAGGCCGCCGGCTGTGCGCGCCGTGGCCCAGGTGTTCGTCTCCGACCTCGACCGGCCCGTGCCCGACGCTGACGATCGCCATCACCTCGAACGGGTGTTGCGGCTCCGTGCCGGCGAGATCGTCATCGCCTCCGACGGCATCGGAGGGTGGCGCCCCTGCGCCTATGCCGCGGGCGGTCGCCTCGAACCCCAGGACACGGTCCGCCACGACGAACGACCCCACCCGCGCCTGGCCGTGGGCTTCGCGTTGGTCAAGGGCGGTCGCCCCGAGTGGATCGTCCAGAAGCTGACCGAGTGCGGCGTCGACCGCATCGTGCCCTTTGTTGCCGCTCGGTCGGTCGTCCGCTGGGACGACGACAAAGTCGCCCGCCAGGCGACACGGCTGCGCCGGGTGGCGGTCGAGGCGTCGATGCAGAGTCGCCGCACGTGGCTCCCCGAGGTCGCCTCCCTTGCCACCTTCGACGCCCTCGCCGACACGCCCGGCGTGGCCCTTGCCGACCTTGAGGGCGAGCCTCCAACGGGCGCCGAAGCGCTGGTTCTCGTCGGACCCGAAGGGGGATGGGACGACGCCGAGCGGGCCCGGGTCGGGCGTCGGGTCGTGCTCGGCCCGACCGTGCTCCGAGCCGAGACGGCCGCTGTCGGCGTCGGGGTCGTCCTCAGCGCGCTGCGGGCGGGAATCGTGCTCGCCGCCGGTGGTCGCGGACCGCGGTCATAACGCTCGATTTTTTCACGCAATGTGGGTGATCGAGGCGTGGACGTGGAATACTCAGGGTGGAACTTCTGGAGGGGGTCCGCCATGACCGACAACGACATGCCGACGAATTACGCCCGTCGGGTCGGCGAGCGCCTTCGCCTGATCCGCAAACAAAAAGGGCTTTCACTCCAAGAGGTCGAAGCCACCTCTGAGCACGAGTTCAAGGCGTCGGTGCTCGGCGCCTACGAGCGGGGTGAGCGGGCCATTTCGGTGCCCCGCCTGCAGCGATTGGCCAAGTTCTACACGGTGCCCGTCGACCAACTCCTGCCCAACGAAGAGGACGAGCGTCGGGCCAACCGCGACGACGAGGTCATCGACCTCACCACCGGCGAGTCGACGACGACCTCCGCGCGTCCGGGCCGGTCGGCCGACGAGGACAGGGTCTCGATCGACCTCACCCGCCTGCAGTCGGTGGGCGCCGACGAGCACGACATGCTCAAGCGGTACCTCGGCATGATCCAGGTCCAGCGCCAAGACTTCAACGGCAAGGTGCTCACGATCCGATCCGAGGATCTGCGAGCCATCGCCTGCATGTTCGAGACGTCGACGGAGTCCATGCGGCGCCGCCTCGACGAACTCGGCCTGCGCCGCTAACGGCAACGCCCGTGGCGGGCGTCTACGTCCACATCCCGTTCTGCGCCCGTCGCTGCGACTATTGCGCGTTCGCAACCTGGACCGACCGCCACCACCTCCACGAGGCCTATGCCTCGGCCTGCGTCACCGAGGTCGAGCGGGCATCGCTGGCCCCCGCCACCAGCGTGTTCTTCGGTGGGGGCACGCCGTCACTGCTCGCTGCCCCCCTCCTGACGGCCATCCTCGACGCCATCCCCCGGACGGTCGATGCCGAGGTGACGGTCGAGTGCAATCCCGACACCGTCGACGAGGCTGCTGATCGCGGCCTACGTGGCCGCCGGGGTCAACCGGTTGTCGTTCGGCGTGCAGTCGATGGTTCCCCACGTGCTCGCTTCCCTGGGCCGCACCCACGACCCGGCCAACGTTCGCCGCTGCGCCGAGATCGCCCGGGCCAGCGGCGTGGGCTCGTGGAGCCTCGACCTCATCCACGGGGCAGCGGGCGAATCGCTCGACGACTGGCAGCGCACGCTCGACCAGGCACTCGCCCTCGACCCACCCCACCTGAGCGCGTACGCCCTCACCGTCGAAGCGGGCACGCCGCTGGCCGCCGACCCGGCCCGCCATCCCGACGACGACGACGAGGCCGACAAATACCTCATGACCGAGGCGGCCTGCGCCGCCGCCGGCCTCGAGTCGTACGAGATCTCCAACTGGTCGCGCCCCGGTCACCGGTGTCGCCACAACCTCCTCTACTGGTCGGCGGGCAACTACCGCGGCATCGGCTGCGCGGCCCACTCCCACGAGGACGGCCGTCGGTGGTGGAACGTGCGCACGCCCGACCGCTACATCGCCGCCATCGAGGCGGGTCAGTCGCCGATCGGCGGCGAGGAGGTGCTCACCGGCGACGAACGCCAGATCGAAGCGCTCCAGTTGTCGTTGCGCACGCCGGCTGGCGTGCCCGGCGCAGCGTTCTCCGCCCGGGATCGCACCGAACTCGATGGCCTCCTCGAAGACACAGACGATGGACTGGTGCGGCTGACGGCCAGGGGTCGACTGTTGGCCAACGAGGTCGCCGTTCGGTTGCGGCTTCCACCTCGCTGATCGGGGTCGGGGCGCTCGGGTTCAGGGCGCGGGCGGGATCGTGGGGATGGCGAACACCTGACCGGGGAAGACGAGGTCGGCGTTGTCCGGGTCGGCGAGCCGGGGTCGGTTGGCGTCGACCAGTGATGCGCCAGTACGGGTCGATTTCGCGATCCGACGGGGGCCGGCCCCAAGCCCGGGCGAGAGCCGACTCGGCTATCGACCAAAGGTGCTGACCGGGCGCCACGGTCCACTCCGCTCGGCCACCGAGCCCCCGCCGGCGGCAGGGGAGCAACGGGCGAATCCGGCGAGTCAAGCGGCAGGCGCCGCATGGTCACCGGCGTCGGATCGTCGTCGAGGCGGCGCATGACGACCTCGCCATCCCGGCGCGGAGCGGCGCCGCACCAGCTGATGCCAGTGGAATCGTCATGGTGGCCGCCAGGGAGAGTCCGGCCGCTCCCCGTACGAGCTTTCGGACGAACACCGGCGCAACGGATTCGACGCGGCGCGCCGTCCGATGGGCATGGACGCCGTGGAGTAACACTGAGCCCACCGTGGCCGCAAGGAGGTACCAACCCAAACCCAAGGCGATGAACCGGAGCCCGGCGGCAATGACCAGGGCGGCCTGGTCGCCTCCGTCCGGCGCCGGCGCCGACGCCGACGCCCAAGCCGACGCCGGATCAATCGCTGGCTTCAGGCGGTGCAAGCACCAGAGCGCCAATCCCAGAAGGCTGAGCCAGGCCAGCAGGCTGAGCCGGTCTCGCGTCGTCGGACTCATCGGCTGTTCCTGACGTCGATGGTGCGGGCGGTGCCATCGGCCGACGTCACGATCGCCTTCCCGCACGTGGGTCCAGCGGCGACGGTCGCGGCGCCGGCGATCTCGGCCACGGGGCGAGCCTGCACTGGCTCGTCGGCCGCCCAACCATCGAAAACGAGAAGCACGCCGGTCGACGGCCGAAGCACGGCTGCCGTCCGGAGCCGGTCACAGTCCCAGTCACCGACTGCGACGACGTCGCCTTCTGCCCCGACGAGGTAGCGGCGGCCGCCGACTCGCACCTCCCGACCGGCCACCGTCGCTGTCTCGACCGGCCAGACTCGTCCGGCGGTCATCGCCGTGGTCTCCGTCCCGGGCGTCGAGGTACTCGCCTCGATGCTCGTCGTGGTGACAGACCCGACGGACGGGTCGCCATCGGCGACCGGCGCGACTTGCGCTGTCGGCCGCAAGGCGCCGACGAGGATGGCGCCGAGGGCGATGGCGGCGACCGCAGCTGCTGGTCGAGTCCATCGCCGAGAGCCCCCTCCCGCCGTCAGGCGTGTCGGCGGGGCCAGCGTGGTCCTGAGTTCGTCGATGCCGCTGGAGGCCACCACATGAGAATGTAGGAAAATGCACGAAAACGCAACAACAAATTAAGGGGGACCACCGGTGGCCGTGGCCGTCGACCGAGCCCGAACCGTTGTGGTGCGGGGGAGGCCTGGCACCGGCGGGGCCGAAGAGATACGGGACTTCGGCCGACGCCTCGATCGTGACCTGCCGCCCGACGACGGTGGCCGACGCCCGCCAGGTCTCGACACCGGCCGGATGCCGGCCCGGCTGAAATGCGAGGGCGGTGTACTGACTCGCCCGCCGCTCGTCGACGGCGATGTCGCCCGTCGAATAGAACCGACTGTCATCGACGAGCACGCCGGCGACATCGTTGGCGGTCGCCGCGGTCCGATTGGCCAGATCTCGTTGAGCGAGCAGCACGATCGACGAGTCGACGAGGGGGCAATCCCGGCCTACAAGATGGGCAGGGTTCTCCGGGTCAAGGAGAGCGATCTCGAGGCGTTCATCGAGACGACGCGCGTGCAGCCCGGGTCGCTGGCCCACCTCTACCCCGAGCGGGTCGAGGGCGACTGAGGAGTCTCCCTACAGGTCGAGCAGCGTGATTTCGGCCAGGGCGGCCAGGGCCACGTGTACCGACAACCGGTGGTCGCCGTCGAGGCGCAACGTCAACACGTCGAGTCCGACCGATCGCAACTGACCGGCGACCGGTTCGTCGCCGGCGGCCGCCACCAGCACGCGGGGACGATCGCCGCTGAGGCGGGCGAGCAACGCCGCCAGCGAGACGTTGAGCGGGGCGGCCCGGCCACCGGTGGCCGCAGCGCTGCGGTCCTCGGGTTCGGGACGCACGGCGGCGACGGCGTCGAGGGCGACCATGACCGGAGGTCGGGGACGGTCGCGCAACACCACGAAGTCGCGTCCGACGGCGAGCACCTGACCACGGTGCGCTCGGCCGCCGGTGGTGCGCACGACGACGGGCGAGCGGCGCTCGGATCGATCGAGCAGCAAGCCTGCGAGGGTGGCTTCGGACTCGGCGATCTCGTGCAGCGTGCGCTCCTGGGAGCGCTCGCGGGCGGCTTCCTCGGCGACGGCGTCGGCCACGAGGTGGTCGAGCGACGCAAGGAACGGGTCCTCGTCGACAGCCACGGCCGGACGCTACCGTTCGAGGCGTGGCCGACCCGAACTGCCTGTTCTGCAAGATCCTCGCCGGCGATGTGCCCTCGACGATGGTGGCCGAGAACGACCTCGCCTACGCCTTCCGTGACCTGCACCCGGCCATGCCCACCCACGTGCTGGTCATCCCCCGCAAGCACATCGCCCACGCCGGGGAGATCTCGGCCGACGACGGCGCCGACCTGGCCGCCATGTACGTGCTCGCCGCCGAGGTGGCCGAAGGAGAGGGCCTCGCCGAGCGGGGCTACCGGCTCGTCTTCAACGTCGGCTCCGACAGCGGCAACTCCGTGCCCCACCTCCACCTGCACGTGCTCGGCGGCCGGCGAATGGCTTGGCCGCCGGGCTGACGCTCGCGACAGGTAGAGTTCTCGCCCAGAACCGGCTGTGTCGACCACCCCAAGTACAACCCCGTCCCAGGTCAAGATCCTCGTTCCCGGCAACCACCTCATGGCGGGCCTGCTCGGCGAGCGCGACGAGCTGCTCCGCCTCGTCGAGGCCGCCTTCCCCGACACCGCCATCCACGTGCGGGGCAACGAGATCAGCGCTCGAGGGCGGCGACGCCGAGCGGGTCGGCCGGCTGTTCGAGGAGCTCGTGCTGCTGCTCGCAGGCGGGCCAGCGCCTCGACGCCGGCCAACGTCGGCCGCACCATCGACATGGTCAAGGCCGACGAGCGCCCGTCGCGAGGTGCTCACCACCGAGGTGCTGCGCCGGCGCGGGGCCGCACGGTGCGGCCCAAGACGAGCGGCCAGAAGCGCTACGTCGACGCCATCGCGCGACAACATCATCACCTTCGGCCTCGGCCCGGCCGGCACCGGCAAGAGCTGGCTGGCCGTGGCCATGGCCGTGCAGGCGCTGCAGGCCAAGGAGGTCGACCGCATCATCCTCACCCGCCCGGCGGTCGAGGCCGGGGAGCGGCTCGGCTTCCTGCCCGGCGACCTCATGGCCAAGGTCGACCCGTACCTGCGCCCGCTCTACGACGCGCTCTACGACATGGTCGGCACCGAGGCCGCGGCCCGGCTGCTCGAGCGGGGCGCCGTCGAGGTCGCGCCGCTGGCGTTCATGCGGGGCCGCACGCTCAACGGCAGCTTCATCATCCTCGACGAGGCGCAGAACACCACGCCCGAGCAGATGAAGATGTTCCTCACCCGCATCGGCTTCGGGTCGAAGGCGGTCGTCACCGGCGACACCACCCAGGTCGACGTGGCCGGCGGCCGCAGTCGGGCCTCGATCGGCCTCGAGCAGATCCTCGACCGGCATCGACGGCCTCGCGTTCGTGCACCTCGACGCGCAGCGACGTCGTGCGCCACCGCATCGTGCAGGACATCGTCGACGCCTACGAGCGCGACGCCCGACGCGTCGCGTCGGACCGTCCGAGACCCCGGCCGCCGTCGACCCGAGTCGGCCGACGAGGCGCTCGAGGTCTTCGTCGCCGACGAGCAGACCGACAAGCCCGTCGACGTCGCTGCGCTGGGTCGCGCTGGCCACGCGACGTGCTCGCGGCCGAGGGCGTGCGCGGCGAGGCCGAGCTGTCGCTGCTCTTCGTCGACGAAGACGGTCATGGCCGAGCTCAACAAGCAGTTCCATGGGCAAGGACGGCCCCACCGACGTGCTGGCCTTCCCGATCGACGACGAGCCGCATCGAGGGCGGGCGCTCGCCCGACTCCGGCGGCACCGGGCCCGGACCGCGAGCCCGACCGAGCTCGCCGACCTGCCGCTGCTGCTCGGCGACGTCGTGATCTGCCCGGCGGTGGCCGCCCGCAACGCGCCCGAGCACGCCGGCACCTACGACGACGAGCTCGCCCTGCTCGTCGTGCACGGCATCCTCCACGTGCTCGGCATGGACCACGCCGAGGACGACGAGGCCGACGCTCGATGCAGAAGCGCGAGCAGCGAGCTGCTCGACCAGTTCCACCACGAACGCTGATGACCGTGACGCCGCACCGACTGGCCTGCTCCGTCGGCGATCGTCGTCGTCTGCTGGTCGTCTTGCTCGGCCGTGCTGGCGGTGGCCGAGACCGCGCTCACCCGCATCAGCCGGGTCAAGGCCATGGCCCTGGCCGAGGACGAGCGCCGAGGCGCGGCGCAGCCCTCACCGCCGCTGCGTCGAGCACCCGGAGCGGTTCCTCAACCCGATCCTGCTGCTCGGTGCTGATCGTGCCAGCTCGTGCAGACCGTCGCTCACCGGCGTGGTCGCCGAGCCGCCTGTTCGGCGGCGTGGGGCGTCGATCGTCGCCGCCGCTCGTCAACGTCGTCGCTCGTCTTCGTGGTCGCCGAGGCCGCCCCGAAGACCTGGGCCCTCCAGCACACCGAGCGGGCCGCCCTCGGCGTCGGCCCGGCCGGTCGAGCCGCTCGCCGGCTTCCCGCCGCTGCGCCTGCTCACCCGCGTGCTTCATCGGCCTCACCAACGTGATCCTCCCGGGCAAGGGCCTCAAGCAGGGCCCGTTCGTGTCCGAGGAGGAGCTGCTCGCCGTCGCCGACGTGGCCGCGCGAGGACGACGACGATCGAGGACGAGGAGCGCGCGCTCATCGAGTCGATCATCGAGTTCGGCGACACCGTCGTCCGCGAGGTGATGGTGCCCCGGCCCGACATGGTCACCGTCAGGCCGCGACTTCCGGGTCGCCGACGTGATGGAGGTCGGCCATCCTCAACGGCTACAGCCGCATCCCGGTCTACGGCGAGGGCATCGACGACATCGTCGGCGTCGTCTACGCCAAGGACCTCATGCGGGCCGAGCGCGACGGCCACGAGGACGACGCCGGTCGCCGACCTCGTCCGCGCCGGCCGACGTTCGTGCCCGAGACCAAGCGGGTGGCCGAGCTGCTGCGGGAGATGCAGGCGGAGCAGTTCCACATGGCCATCGTGGTCGACGAGTACGGCGGCACCGCCGGCCTCGTCACCCTCGAGGACCTCATCGAGGAGCTGGTCGGCGAGATCGTCGACGAGTTCGACGTCGAGGACCCGAGCATCGAGCCGCTGCCCGGCGGCGACGTGCGGGTCAACGCCCGCATGCCGATCGACGAGGTCAACGACCTGCTCGACGCCGAGCTGCCCGAGGGCGACTGGGACACCATCGGCGGCCTGCGTGCTTCACCGAGCTCGGCCACGTGCCGGCCGAGGGCGAGGCCGTCGAGGTCGACGGCTACCGGCTCGCCGGCCGAGCAGGTGCAGGGCCGGCGCATCGGCCGGGTGCGCATCACCGCGTCGACGCGCCGCAACGCCGCCCGAAGACGGCGACTGAGCCTGATGCGCTCCGGGCTTCGTCACGCTCGTCGGCCGGCCCAACGTCGGCAAGTCCACGCTGCTCAACCAGCATCCTCGGCACGAAGGTCGACGATCGTCTCCGACAAGCCGCAGACCACCCGCACCCAGGTGCGGGGCGTGCTCACCCGGCCCGACGCCCAGGTCGTGTTCGTCGACACGCCCGGCATCCACAAGCCCCGCACCGCTGCTCGGCGAGCGGCTCAACGACACCGCCACCGAGCGCCATCGGCGACGTCGACGTCGTGTGCCTCGTGCTCGACGCCACCGCGCCCGATCGGCCGGGGCGACCAGTGGGTGGCCGAGCCGGGTGCCGAAGGACGCCATCGTCGTCGTCAACAAGATCGACATCGCCTCGCCCGGAGCAGGTCGTCGCGCCAGCTCGCGGCCGGCCGGCGAGCTCGAGCTGGCCGAGTACTTCCCGGTGTCGGCCAAGACCGGCGAGGGCGTCGACGAGCTGGTCGAGCACCATCGTCGGCCGGCTGCCCGAGGGCCCGCAGTACTACCCCGACGACATGGTCACCGACGTGCCCGAGGCGTTCTGGGTGGCCGAGCTGGTGCGCGAGCAGCTGCTGCCAGTCGACCCGCGACGAGCTGCCGCACTCGATCGCCACCCGGGTCACCGAGTGGGAGTGGCCGCGCATCCGCTGCGAGATCCTCGTCGAGCGCGACTCCCAGAAGGGGATCGTGATCGGCAAGAAGGGCAGCGTGCTCAAGGAGGTCGGCATCGCCGTGCGCGAGCAGCTGCCCGAGGGCGCCTACCTCGAGCTGTTCGTCAAGGTCGACAAGGACTGGCAGGCCGGCCCAAGGCCCTCGAGCGCCTCGGCTACTGAGTTTCAGGCGGTGCGGGCGGCGAGCACGCCGGCCAGGACGGCGGCCCAGAGCGTGACCTCGGGCCCGGCGGGGACTCCCCAGGCGACCTGGATGTCGGCGATCCACGCCACCCACGTCCACGCCACGAACGCGCCGAGGCCCACCGCGACCTGGGCCTTGAGTCGCTCGGTTCCCGACAGGAGGCGGGCGACGAAGAACGCGGCGACGCCGGCCACGAAGCCGGCGGGGGCGTACACCACGGCCAACGCCAGTCCTGGGGCCTGTCCCTGGCCCCGTCGGAAGCCGATCGGCGCGAGGTGCCCGACGAGGGCCGCCAACCCCGACCACAGCGCGGCCGATTGCCACGAGACGAGCACCTGGTCGGCGAGGAAGGCGATGGCGCTCTGGTTGGGGGTCGTGGCCGTGCCCCCGGGCGACACCGCCACCACCAGGTGCCACGTGATCGTGGCGGCGAGCAACACCTTGGCCGTGTCGACGAAGGCGACACCCGGTGCCACGGGATCAGCGCCGGTGAGGATCACCCGCAGTTGCTCGTCGAGCGGGCGGCCGTCGTCCTCGAGGCGGCGGAGACCCTGGCGGAGCGACCGGCGCCCGCTGAGCCATCCGACCGGCACCGACCCCAGGAGGTACGACCCGATCACGCACAGGCCGGCGACGATGGCGACCGTCCTCATGTGCGCAAGTGGCGCGAGGAACGTCCTCGACCTCCGAGCGGTGCCTCGTGCGCGCCATCGGCGGGAGGGCGCGGACGAGGTCCCACCGGTAGTTGGCTTTGCCGAGTCGGGGGTCGAGCACCGCCACCACGCCCCGGTCGGTGGCCGAGCGGATCAGCCGACCGGTGCCCTGGGCCAGCATCGTCGCCGCCCGTGGGATGTCGATCAAGCGAAACGCGGCGGCGCCGGCCCGCTCGCGCCGGGCCTGCAGCAGCGGCTCGTCGGGCCGCGGGAACGGCAAGCGGTCGATGGTGACGAGGGAGAGCGCGTCGCCGGGCACGTCGACGCCCTGCCAGAAGCCCATGGTGGCGAACAGGCACGACTCCTCGTCGTCGGTGAAGGCGGCTCATGCAGCGCCGGCTTGGGCAGATCGCGACTGGGTCAGCACCCGCCAGGGCAGCCTCGGGGTCGAGAGGCCTCGGCCGCCGCCTTCATCGCCCGCCAGGAGGTGAACAGGGCCAGCGTGCGCCCGCCGGCGGCCCGAATGAGTGCCTCGAGCTCGTCGTGCATGGCCGACCTCGTAGCCGGGCTGACGGGGGTCGGGCAGGTCGAGCGCGCAGTAGAGCAGGCCGTGGTGCTCGTAGTCGAACGGCGAGCCGACGTCGAGCCTCGACCACCCGGTCGGCTGGGGATGCCGACGCGGTCGACCAACAACGGCGGGATGGTGGCGCTGGTGAGCACCGCCGTGACCTCGCCCCACAACTTCTCCGACAGCAGGGGGCCGACCTCGACCGGCGAGCATTTGAACACCGGCGCGTGCGGTCGGGCCCTCGACCCACGACACGTAGCTCGGCGCCAGCTCCTGGAGGAAGGCGATGTCGCCGGCCAGGTGGCCGCCGGCCTGCAGGGCGCGGTTCTTGCGGGCTTCGTCGACCTCGGACTTACGGACGGCGGCGATCAAGCGATTGGCCCGCTCGGCGGCGAGCACGAGGACGGCAGCCAGGTCGTCGCCGAGGCCGTGGGGTACGCGCTTGCCCCGCCACGGTTCGAGCGCGACTTCCCAACGGTCGCCCATGACCTCGAACTCGTCGGCCAGCACCCGCTCGTCGGGCCGCAACAGAGAGCGGGCATTGCGCGGGCGAGGGCTCGGAATCGCCCGGCGCCGAGCTCGAGGCCGAGCGAAGACGAGGCCACGTCCTCGAGCTCGTGGGCCTCGTCGAAGATGACCACGTCGTGGTCGGGGAGCACGTGTCCGCCGCTGGCCAGGTGCGTGCCGTAGAGGTGGGTGTTGGCCACGACGACGTCGGCCTGCTCGGCCCGCTCGCGGGCCATCTCGGCAAAGCACTCGCCACCCGACGGACAACGAGCCGCGCCTGGGCAGTCCATGGCGGACACGCTGACCTGGGCCCACGCCTTGGGTGAGGGTTCGAAGTACAACTCGCTGCGGTCGCCGGTCTCGGACTCGGCTGCCCACTGGAGCAGCCTGAGGACCTGGGCGCTGAAGCCCGCCCCGAGCGCTTCGGTGTCGACGTCGTCGAGGTCGAGTTGTCCGCCGGCTCCGCCCCCGACCTCGCGACCGCGCTGGCGGCAGAAGTAGTTGGACCGCCCCTTGACCACGGCGAACTCGAACGGCGCGCCGAGGTGCTGTTGGAGGAAGGGGAGGTCCTTGGCTGCCAGTTGGTCTTGCAGGGCCTTGGTGGCGGTGGCCACGACGACCTTTCGTCCGCTCAGGAGAGCCGGAACCAGGTAGCCGAGCGACTTGCCCGTGCCGGTGCCCGCCTGCACGACCAGGTGGTGATCGTCCTCGATGGCGGCGGCGACGGCGAGCGCCATCTGCACTTGGCCGGGCCGGGCTTCGCCGCCGCCGGGCAGGGCGGCGACGACGACCGCCAACGCGCCTTGCAGGGTCGAACCCGCGTCGTCGCTCGCGTTCTCGCCCACCGGCGCACGCTACCGGTCGCCTGCGACCAGTCGGCGGAGGTGCCTCGAGCCGAGCGGTCAGGCGGGGACGGCCGCCACGCGGGGAGCGGCGTCGACCCGTTCGACGGGCGTCGAGGACACCGCGATGGCGGCGAAGTAGGCCGCCCGGCGGCGGGCCACCCGTCCGTCAGGTCGTGCCTCGCTCGGCACGGCCTCGGGGTCGAGTTGGCTGTTCATGCCGTCGCGAAGCAGGTCGAGCGCCTCGGCCCGAAGCTGGGACACGCGCGACTCGGTCACGCCCAGTTCGGCACTGATGTCGCGCATCGACCGGTCCTCGAAGAAGTAGGCCTTGACGACGACCTGCAGCCGCTCGGGCAGCGCGCGGATGGCGTCGACGAGATACGCGTTGCGTTCCCGTTCGAGGATCTCGACTTCGGGGCTCATGCCGTCGACGATCAGCGCGTCCGCCGCGTTGCCCTCGCTGTCGGGGAGGATCGACTCGTAGTTGAGCACCGTGGCGCGGTGCAGGTCGCTCCGCAAGGCCCGCAACGAGTCGATGGTCACGTCGAGGGCCTCGGCCACCTCGTTGTCGGTCGGAACGCGATCCAGGCTCGAGGTGAGCCGCTCGGTGACCTGCGCCAAGCGCCGAGCCTTTGCCCGGACGGGGCGACTGGCCCAGTCGGCGCCCCGCAACTCGTCGAGGAGCGCTCCCTTGATGCGGGCGCTGGCGTAACTGGCAAAGGGCACGCCCAGCGAGTCGTCGAAGTTCCGTGCCGCCTGGGCCAGGCCGTTCATCCCGGCGGACACGAGGTCGTCGCGGGAAGCGTGGCGGGGCATGCGGGCGGCCAAGTCGGTCACCGCTCGGCGGACGAGGTCAAGGTGGTCGCGCACGAGGCCGTCCTCCTCGGGACGGATTCGGCGACGGAGCGTGCTGGTCACGCTCCTCATCGTCACATCTCGTCGGCATCGGCAGTAGAGCCTGATCGCGTCATTTCGGACACTCCGGAAGTCATGGACGGCCAGCCCGAAAGAACTAGTTCCTGCTCGTCCTCACATTCGAGCGCGAGCGACCGATGAACACCCGTGACCGATCGCGCGATGGCCGAACTCGCGGCGCTCCTCCACCGCGAGCGCGACCTGCTCGACCGGTTGCTGGCCGCCGTGCAGGCCGACGACCCCGCCCTGCAGGACGAGTGTTCGGCGGCCATCTCGAGCATCGAGTTGCATCGGGCCATCACGGCTCGAGGCGTGGCCGACGGGCTCGGACTCGACGGCGACGCCACCCTTGGCGACCTGTTCGATCGGTCGGCGGCGATTGGGCGGTGCTGCTCGACGGACTCGCCCGCGACCTCCGTGAGCGCAGCCGTGAGGTGCGCAGGCTGGCCAGCGGCAGCGCGAGCGACAGCGGCACGGTGGCAGTGCTCCCGCTCGGGGGCCGGCACCTGCACCGGTCGCTGCGCAAGTTCCTCGATTAGTCGAGCGCCTCGCTAGGAAGCCGGCTCGCCCACGACGAGCGAATCCTGGGCTTCGCCCGATCGGGTGGCGGCAACGGTCACCACGTCGGGGTGGTTGGGGAGTTGGATCTCGGCCGTGACCGTGCCGTTGTCCTCCTCCCAGCGCACCACGTTGAGCACCGCCACGTACACGATGAGCCGTCCGAAGAAGAAGAGCCAGGCGAGGATGGCGAACACGGTGCCGATCGACCCGTAGAGCGCCGACGAGGCCGCGACGGCCCGAGGCACGTAGATCGAACCCACGAACTTGAGGACTTCGAGACCGACGGCGCCGAGCACGGCGCCCGGGAGGGAGGCCTTCAGGGGCACGTCGATGTTGGTGAGCGCCCGGAGGGTCCACAACCACAAGGCCAAGTTGACGGCCAGACCGAGCAGGATCGACACCGGCGCCAGCCAGGGGATGAGATTGACGACCGCGGTGATCCCGAAGGACACGACGAGGATGACGACGGATCCCACCAGCCACACCAGTCCGGCGATCTTGTCCTTGAACCCGCGGCCTTTGACCTGCCACACGTTGTCGAGTGCGTACTGGACGGCGGCGACCATCCCCAGCCCCGACCACAGGAGCCCGAGCGTGCCGAACCCGAGGGCGCCGTTTCGGCTCTTCTGGGCCACGGCGATGGCCTCGAGCACGGTGTCGGCCGCTGACCCGGTCAGTCCCAGGCTGGAGATGATCGTGTTCGGGAGGTTGCTGTCGACGCGAGAGGAAGCCGACGATGGCTACGCCCACCAGCAACAGGGGGAAGAGCGACGTGAACGCGGCGAGGGTGACGGCCGAGGCGAGGTAGCCACCGTGGACCTCGCCGAAGCGGTCCTGGACCCGCAGCGGCGGTGGCAAACCACGGCCATCGCTGCGGCCGGCGGACCCAGCACGCGTTCCTTCAACGTCGGTGACCCCGATCCAGCCATGAACCCTGCTTACCCGATCTGCGGCTGCCAGCCAACCGAGGGAGCGCCGTTTGTGCGGAGTCGGCGCGCTACGGTCGCCCAGGTGGCTCCGCCCGGCATCGACCCCGCCAACCTTCCGGCCCACATCGCCTGCGTGATGGACGGCAACGGACGTTGGGCCACCCGCCGGGGCCTTCCTCGCACCGACGGTCACGCCGCCGGCGAGGACGCCCTTTTCGACGCGGTCGAGGGCGGCCTCGAACTCGGTCTCCGAGCCCTCACCGTCTACGCCTTCTCCACCGAGAACTGGCGGCGGCCCGTCGACGAGGTGCGCTACCTCATGGGCTTCAACGAGCGCATCCTCACCGACCGCCGAGACGAGCTCCACGAGCGCGGCGTACGGATCGTGTTCGCCGGCCGGCGCGACTGGCGGGTGCCGAAGCGACTCATTCGTCGCATGGACGAGGCCCGCGAACTGACGGCGGGCAACACGACGATGACGCTGTGCATCGCCTTCAACTACGGCGGGCGGGCCGAGATCGTCGATGCCGGTGAGGTCGTTGGTCGCTTCAGGCATCAAGGCGGACAAGATCGACGAGAAGGCCATCCGGGCGCACCTCTACCAGCCCGACATCCCCGACCCCGACCTCGTCGTGCGCACGTCGGGCGAATACCGCATCTCCAACTTCCTGCTCTGGGAGCTGGCCTACAGCGAGTTGGTGTTCACCGACGTGTTGTGGCCCGACTTCCGGCGTGAGCACCTCTTCGAGGCCGTGCGCGAGTACCAGCGCCGTACCCGGCGCTTCGGTGCCGTCGACGGGGAGTAGTGCCCCTCTACCGAGACACGGGCGTCGTGCTGCGAACGATCCGCCTCGGTGAAGCCGACCGCATCGTCACGTTCCTCACCGAGGGGCGAGGAAAGGTGCGGGCCGTGGCCAAGGGGGTGCGCAAGACCAAGAGCCGCTTCGGCAGCCGCCTCGAGCCGATCAGCCATGTGAGCCTCCAGCTCTACGAGGGCCGCGACCTCGACACGGTCACGCAGGCCGAGACCCTCGACCATTTCCGTCCCATCCGCGAAGACCTCGGGCGGGTGACCCGGGCCGGTGCGCTGCTGGAGGTCGTCGACCAAGTGGCCCAGGAGGGAGAGCCCAACGCCGCGCTCTACCGCATGTTGGTCGGTGCCCTCCGATCGCTGGCGGCCCATGCCAGCCCCGTGCTCGTCACCGGCTTCTATTGGAAGTTGCTCTCGCTCGAAGGCTTCCACCCGATGCTCGACCAGTGCGCTGAGTGCGGGGGAGAGGGCCCGTTCGTCGCGTTCGAACTCGACGTCGGTGGCGTGTTGTGCGTCAACTGCCGACGGGGCGCATCAGTGAGCGGCGAGGCACTGGCCTTGATCGGTCGGATTCTCGGGGGGAGCCTGGCCGCGGCGCTGGCCGAGCCGGCATCGCCGGTCACATCCGAAGCCGAAGCCCTCGCCACGCGGGCGATGGAGTACCACCTCGAGCGGCGGTTGCGGACGACGCGATCGGAACTGTTCTCGCACGCGCCGAGGGGGGACCGTGCGGTCCCCCCTCGATCCGACTGACGGCGAAGATCAGACGACGCTGCGTCGACTCCGTGCTCCGGTGAAGAAGCTCACTACGAACAACACGAGAGCGATGATGAGGAGCCACTTGAGACCCTCAACGAAAAGGCCGACCCCTCCGAAGATGAGGGCCAGGATGAGCAGTACGGCGACGAGTCCCATTTGCGATTCTCCGTTCACGAGGCGTTGTTGGACACATACCCGAGGCGCGAAATCGTGAACCTCGTTCGTCGGAGGTTCCTTTAGGCTCCCCGCATGCCGGACGTGATGGATGCCGTGGTCAACCTCTGCAAACGACGGGGATTCATCTTCCCGTCGGCCGAGATCTACGGCGGTTTCCGTTCTTCCTACGACTACGGCCCGCTCGGCTCATTGATGCTCCGCAACGTCAAGAACGCGTGGTGGCGATCGATGGTCCAGCTGCGCGACGACGTGGTGGGCCTCGACGCGTCGATCCTCTCGCCGGGTGCGGTCTGGGAGGCGTCGGGCCATCTCGCGACCTTCACCGACCCGCTCGTCGATTGCCGCAACTGCAAGGAGCGCTTTCGCGCCGATCACCTCAAATCGCTCGACGTCTGCCCCAACTGCGGCAACAAGGGCACGTTGACCGAGGCCCGCAACTTCAACCTCATGTTCAAGACCAACGTCGGCCCGGTCGAGGACTCGTCGTCGGTCGCCTACCTGCGGCCGGAGACGGCCCAGGGCATGTTCATCAACTTCAAGAACGCCATGGAGACGGCGCGCAAGAAGCCGCCGTTCGGCATCGCCCAGATCGGCAAGTCGTTTCGCAACGAGATCACCCCCGGCAACTTCGTCTTCCGCACCCGCGAGTTCGAACAGATGGAGCTCGAGTTCTTCGTGCCACCGGCCGAAGGCCCGCAGTGGTTCGAGTACTGGGTCAACGAGCGCCTGCAGTGGTACGTCGACCTCGGCCTCCCCAAGGACAAGCTGATGTTGCGCCCCCACGACCCCGACGAGCTGAGCCACTATTCGGCCGGCACCACCGACGTCGAGTTCCTGTTCCCGTTCGGCTGGGGCGAGCTCGAGGGCATCGCCCAGCGCACCGACTTCGACCTCAAGGCTCACGCCGCTGCATCCGGTCAACCGCTCGAGTACTTCGACCAGGCCAGCGGTGAGCGCTACGTCCCCTACGTCATCGAGCCCGCCGCCGGCGCCACCCGTTCGATGATGGCGTTCTTGATCGCCGCCTTCGACGAGGACGAGGTCAACGGCGAGAAGCGTTCGCTCCTGCGGCTCCATCCCCGGCTGGCGCCGTACCAGGTCGCAGTCTTGCCGCTGTCGAAGAACGATCAACTCGTGCCGCCGGCCCGCGAGGTCCTCTCGCTGCTCCAGCCCCACTGGATGTGCGATTACGACCAGACCCAGAACATCGGCCGCCGCTACCGGCGCCAGGACGAGATCGGCACGCCGTTGTGTGTGACGGTCGACTTCGACTCGCTCGAAGATCGCGCCGTCACGATCCGCGACCGCGACACCCTCGAACAGGTGCGAGTACCGATCGACGGTCTCGTCGAAGAGGTCCGCGGCCGCCTCGGCTTCTGACCCACCCCCCATCCGTAGAACGGTGGGGACGTCGGTTCAGACCGACGTCACGACGTCGGCGACGGCCTGGGCTTTGCGGTCGACGACGACGTAGCTCGGTAGCCCGAGGGCTTTCCACGTGGCGAACGCGTTCACGTCGCAGCGCCGCGCGAGATAGAGCGAGATCACCGTGCCGTGGGCGACGATGCACAGCCGCTTGTCCTTGTGCACTCGGCACAGCGCCTCGACGGCGGCGTCGAACCGGGCGAAGGCGGTGTCGGCCGACTCGGCCCCGAACACGACCGCCTCCGGAGTGTCGAAGAACCGGCGCAGCGCAGCTTCGAAATCGGCCTGTTCGAGCATCCCGGCCTCGGGCCGGACGTGTTCGTGCAGATCGTGGCCGGTTTGCCAGGGCAGATCGAGCACGTCGGCCACGATGCGGCCGGTCTCGGCCGCTTTCGGCTCGACGCTCGAAACGACCAAGTCGACGCCGGAGTCGCGCAGGTGGGCGGCCAACCGCCGCGACGCGTCGACGCCCGGAACGCCCAACTCCCATTGCGCGGGCGGCTTGGCCGGGTCGACCTCGGGTACGGCGTGCTTGACCAGGATCAACAGATCGGGGCGAGGGGCAGTCACAGGTCGAAGGGTGGCACAAGCGACGCCGCCTAGCATCCACCACCGTGACGTACGTCTATGGGTTCGACCACAAGCACAAGAAGCCGCCGATGTCCCTGAAGGACCTCCTCGGCGGCAAGGGCGCCAACCTGGCCGAGATGACCTCGGTGCTCGGGCTGCCGGTGCCTCCCGGCTTCACCATCACCACTGACGCCTGCCGCGACTACATGCGCAGCGGGTGGCCCGACGGTCTCGACAAGGAGATCGCCAAGCACGTCACCCGGCTCGAAAAGGCCATGGGCAAGAAGCTCGGCGACCACGCCGACCCGCTCCTCGTGAGCGTGCGGTCGGGGGCAAAGTTTTCGATGCCCGGGATGATGGACACCGTCTTGAACCTCGGACTCAACGACGACTCGGTCGAGGGCCTGGCCAAGCAGACGAGCGACGAGCGCTTCGCCTTCGACTGCTATCGCCGCTTCATCGCCATGTACGGCCGGATCGTGCTCGGCCTCGAGGGCGAGCCCTTCGACCGCCTGCTCGACAGCGCCAAGGAGTGGGACGGCGTCGACTGCCGACGCCGGCATCAGCGCCGACACGCTCCGTCGGCTGTGCGAGCGCTACAAGGCGCTCGTCGAGGAGCACACCGGCGCGCCCTTCCCCCAGGACCCGATGGATCAGCTGCGAGGCGCCATCGAGGCCGTGTTCCGCAGCTGGAACGGTCCCCGGGCCATCGCCTACCGCAACCGCGAGCAGATCAGCCACGACCTCGGCACCGCCGTCAACGTGCAGGCCATGGTCTTCGGCAACCGAGACGACAACAGCGGGCACCGGCGTCGGCTTCACCCGCGACCCGGCCACCGGCGAGAACAAGGCCTACGGCGACTTCCTCGTCAACGCCCAGGGCGAGGACGTCGTGGCCGGCATCCGCAAGACCGAGGACCTCGAGGCGCTGCAGGCGAAAGTTCCCCGACGATCCACGCGGAGCTGCTCGACATCTTCGCCCGGCTCGAGGCGCACTACCGCGACATGTGCGACACCGAGTTCACCATCGAGCAGGGCAAGCTCTGGATGCTCCAGACCCGGGTCGGCAAGCGCACCGGCGCCGCCGCCCTGCGGATGGCGGTCGAGATGACCAAGAGCCAAGGCACCGGACGCTCGAAGTGGAAGATCCACGCGACGAGGCGGTGCTGCGGGTCACCGCCGACCACCTCGACCAGGTGCTGCACCCGCAGTTCGCCGGCGACGAGATCCAGGTCATCGCCAAGGGCCTCGGCGCGTCGCCCGGCGCCGCCGTGGGGCGGGCGTACTTCACCGCCGACGCCGCCGCCGACGCCGCCGACCGGGGCGAGAAGGTCATCCTCGTGCGCAACGAGACCTCGCCCGAAGACGTGCACGGCATGATCGTGGCCGAGGGCATCCTCACCGCCCGGGGCGGCCTCGTCAGCCACGCCGCCGTCGTCGCCCGCGGTTGGGGCAAGCCGGCGGTCGTCGGCGCCGAGGCGGTCAAGATCACCGGCACCTCCTTCACCGTCGGGGGCGTCACCGTTCGCGAGGGCGACGTGCATCTCGCTCGACGGCGCCACCGGCGAGGTCGTGCTCGGCGAGCGTGGCGTTGAGCCAGGCTGCAGCCGCCGGCCGAGTTCGAGGTCATCCTCGGCTGGGCCGACGAGGTCCGCAAGGGCAAGCTCGGCCGTGCGGGCCAACGCCGACAACGGCCCCGACGCCGCCAACGCCCGGCAGTTCGGCGCCGAGGGCATCGGCCTGTGCCGCACCGAGCACATGTTCCTCGGCGAGGACCGCCTGCCCGTCGTGCGGCGCATGATCCTGGCCGACACGCCCGAGGAGGAGGCGGCCGCGCTGGAGGAGCTGCGCCAGGTCGCAGAAGGCCGACTTCGTGGAGATCCTCGAGGCCATGGACGGGCTGCCGGTCACGGTGCGCCTGCTCGACCCGCCGCTGCACGAGTTCCTGCCCCGCACCGAGGAGCTGCATGGTCAAGGAGGCCACCACCGGCCTCGACGCCGAGGAGCGAGCGCTGTTCGCGGCGGCCAAGTCGTGGCAGGAGGACAACCCGATGCTCGGCACCCGCGGCGTGCGCCTCGGCGTGATCAAGCCCGGGCTCTACGCCATGCAGGTGCGGGCGCTGATGGAGGCGGCCGCCGAACGGGTGGCGAAGCAGGCGGCAAGCCCGTCGTCGAGATCATGATCCCGCTCACCGTGATCGCGGCCGGAGATGGCGGTGGCTCGCGGTTGGGTCGAAGGCGCCATCGCCGACGCGACCAAGGGCGTGAAGAAGCCGATCGACGTCACCATCGGCACCATGATCGAGACGCCCCGCGCTGCGCTGCGGGCCGACGAGATCGCCGAGTACGCCGACTTCTTCAGCTTCGGCACCAACGACCTCACCCAGATGACCTTCGGGTTCAGCCGTGACGACGTCGAGGGCCGGATGATGCCGGCGTACCTCGAGCAGGGCCTGCTCAAGCGCAACCCGTTCGACACCCTCGACCAGGACGGCGTCGGGCGAGCTCGTGCCGACTGGCCGTCGACACGGGGCGCGCGGCCCAGGCCGGGCATCAAGCTCGGCGTCTGCGGTGAGCACGGCGGCGATCCCGAGTCGATCGACTTCTTCTACCGAGCCGGGCTCGACTACGTGTCGTGCTCGCCGTTCCGGGTGCCGATCGCCCGCCTGGCCGCCGCCCAAGCCATCCTCAACGCCGCCGGCTGACATCGTGTTCGACGCCGCCAGCGCCGCCGTCGAGGGCGCGTTGGCCGCCGGAGCCCGCTACGCCGACGCCCGGGTGATGGTGACGCGGACCGAGGGCATGTCGGTGCGTAACGGGGTCGTCGAAGGGCTTCGGCAGAGTGAAGCCGCCGGGGTCGGCGTCCGCGCGCTCATCGGCTCGTCGTGGGGATTCTTCGCCACCGCCGCCCTCGACGACCGCTCGGCGCGCGACGCCGGGGCTCGCGCCGCGGCCATCGCCCGCGCCTCTGGCCTCGTCAGCGGACCGCCGCTCGAACTGGCGCCGACCGGTTCGGCCGCGGTCGACCGGTGGGCGTCGACGTGGGTGGAGCACCCGCTCGACGACGTTTCGCTCTCGGAGAAGGGCGATCTTCTGGTCGGGGTCACGACGGCCATCAACGACGCCGGCGTCCACCTCGCAGAGGCCAGCTACACGGTGTGGGACACCGAGAAGTGGTTCGTCAGCAGCGAGGGTCATCGCATCGACCAGCACCTCGTCGAATGTGGGGCGGCGATGAGTGCCACCGCGATCGGCGACGGCGAGACGCAGCGGCGTAGTTACCCCGGCATTCGGGGCCAGTACGGCACCAGCGGATGGGAGTTGGTACGGCGCATCGACCTCCCGGGAAACGCCGCCCGGATCGCAGACGAAGCGCTGGCTCTCCTCCAAGCTCCCCAGTGCCCACAGCGCGACGGAACCGACCTCATCCTCGGGAGCGAGCAGCTCGCCCTCCAGATCCACGAGTCGGTCGGACACGCCATCGAACTCGACCGCATCCTGGGTTGGGAGGCCGCCTACGCCGGCACCAGTTGGCTCGAGTTGCCCAAGCTCGGCGGGCTGACCTTCGGTTCCGAACTCATGAACATCACCGCTGACGCCACCTTGCCCGGAGCGCTGGGGTCGTTCGGCTACGACGACGAAGGCACACCAGCGCAGGCGGTGCCGATCGTGACCGAGGGCCGCTGGGTCGGCGTGCTGTCGGGCCGCGACACGGCCGGCCTCGCCGGGTTGGGGGCCAGCGGCGGCATGGTCCGCTCCGATGGCTTCAACCGCATCCCGATGGTGCGGATGACCAATGTCGGCATCCTTCCCGGCGACTCGACCCTCGAGGACATGGTGGCGGCCACCGACGACGGAATCCTCATGGACACCAACCGGTCGTGGTCGATCGACGACAAGCGACTCAACTTCCAATTCGGCTGCGAGATCGGGTGGGAGATCAAGAACGGGCGCCGGGTGCGGATGGTGCGCAACCCGACCTACACGGGGATCTCACCGACGTTCTGGAGCGGACTCGACATGCTCGGCAACGCCGACGAGTGGACGTTCTGGGGCACTCCCAATTGCGGCAAGGGCCAGCCAACGCAGATCGGCCACACCGGCCATCCCTCGGTTCCGGCTCGTTTCCGCAACATTCGCGTCGGGGTGCGGGGATGACCGCGCTCGACCGCTGCGAGCGGGTGCTCGACGTGGTCGGCGATCGGGCTGAGGTCGTGGTGTCGGCCACCGACGGGGTCTCGGCGCTCACCCGCTTCGCCAACTCGTCGATCCACCAGAACGTGGCCGAGGAGACGGCATCGCTCTTCTTCAAGGTGATCGTCGATGGCCGGTACGCCTCGGCGTCGACCACGTCGTCCGACGACGACGCCCTCGTCCGACTCGTCGAGCGCACGCTGGCCGCCGCCCGGCTCCGACCCGCCGATCCCGAGTGGCCCGGGCTGGCCCCGCCCGCGCCGGCGCCCGCCGTTGCGCACTGGGACGAGGCCACGGCGGCTGCCGACCCCGACGCACGCGCCGCCGTGGTCAAGGACTTCGTCGACGCCGGCGCTGGATTGGAGGCAGCCGGGTACTGCTCGACGACCGCCGTCGACGTCGTGTTGGTCAACTCGGCCGGCCAGCGCCTGCAAGGTCGGTCGACCTCGGCCACGCTGAGCGCCATCCATCGCACCGCCTCGTCCGACGCGTCGGCTTCGCAGTCGAGCGTCCGGATCGGCGACCTCGACGGCCACGTTGCGGGGGAGAAGGCGGCGATGCTGGCCCGGGCTGGTGAGACGGCGGTCGACGTCGCGCCCGGCAACTACGAGGTCATCTTGTCGCCGTCGTGCGTGGCCAACATGCTGCAGTTCCTCGCCTCCGCCGGGTTCAATGCCAAGGCCTTCCTCGACGGCACCTCGTTCGCCCATCCAGGAGAGGCGCAGTTCGACCCCGGACTGTCCATCTGGGATGACGCCACCGACGCCCGCACCCTCGGTCTTCCTTTCGACAACGAGGGCACGCCAAAGGCTCGCCTCGACCTCGTCGCCAGCGGCGTCACCCGCGGGCTGGTGCACGATCGTCGCACCGCTCGAATGGCGGGCGTGGCCAGCACCGGTCACGGCACCGGGTCGGAGGCCGCCGGGGCCTACCCGGCCAACCTCTTTCTCGGCCCGGCCACCGAACACGTCGCGCTGCCGGTGGACGACCTCGTCGCCGGCATGGAGCGGGGCCTCGTCGTGCACGACTTCTGGTACACCCGCATCCTCGATCCGAAGACCCAGGTCGTGACCGGCCTCACCCGCAACGGCGTCTTCTTGGTCGAAGGACGGGGCCATCGTGTCGGCGGTGAAGAATCTCCGCTTCACCCAGTCGTTCGTCGCCGCCTTCGGGCCCGGCCGCCTGCGGGGCAGTGGGCGACGATGGGCAACTCGTCAACGGAATGCACGTGCCCTCCGTGCACCTCGGGTCGTGGAACTTCACCGGTGGCGCCAAGGGCTGAGTGCCCTGTCAGCTCACGGCGCGCGCCGCCTCGCGCAAGTGGGCGAGCGTTGTGCCGGGACGGCCGACGAGCACCGAGGCGCCGCACGACGACTCGAGTCTCGGCAACGTCGTCGTCGGCGAGGTCGTGAACGGTCAACGAAAGGACGACCACGTCGGCCCCAACGGAGCGGGCGAGGTCGATGAGGTCAGGGAGCGGCACCTGCACTCCGAGGTGGTGGACCTGCCACAGATCGGCCCGCAGGACGGCGGCGGCCATGTTGGCGGGCAAGGCGTGCTCTTCGCCCGGGCGGCGTTGCCACCACGGCCACGCCGCGCCGGCGCCCAGGGCCGGTCGTGGCTACCCGGGCCAGCAGCCGCTCGCAGAGGGCCGATGCTCGGTGCTCCTCGGCCACTGAGATCGAGCCCCGCTCCCATTGCTCGCCGATCGCCCGCATCGCCGGCGCGAAGAGACGTTCGCAGAGGTCGAGGACGTCGACCCCGGCCAATCGCTCGACGATCTTCGTCGCCGCCGTCTCGTCGCCGACGACCAGTGCGTCGTGAAGACGGTCGAGCTTGATGACTCCAGTCGCCCACCCGGGTCGTGGTTGGCGGCTGCGTGCCCTGCCGACGGCGGGTGATCAGCGACTCGACGGCCTCGGGGTCGACCTCGTACGCCGCACCGACCTTTCGAGCCGCCAGCGATCCGTCGCGGACCCACCGGTACGCGGTCTGGTAGTGCACGCCGAGGCGGTCGGCGGCGGCGTGCAGGTCCACCTCTCGAGTAAGCCACAGGTTCGCCGGTTCCGACAACCGAAGGACGAGAGTACGTTCGACGGGGATGGGAATCGTCGACGAGGACATCGATCGGGTCCGGGACGCCGCCGACTTCGTCCAGATCGTCAGTGAGGTCGCCCAACTGCGCAAGTCGGGCAGCCGCTGGCAGGGTTTGTGCCCGTTCCACGCCGAGAAGAGTCCGTCGTTCTCGGTCAACGCCGAGGAGAAGCTCTACTACTGCTTCGGGTGCCAGGCCAGCGGCAACCTCTTTCGCTTCGTCCAGGAAACCCAGCACCTCGACTTCGCCAGCGCCGTCGAGTGGTTGGCCGGCCGCTACGGGATCCCCCTCCGCTACGACAACGACCGCGGGGGCGAGAACCACGCCCGGCGGGCTCTACTGGCCGACGCCATGGCCAAGGCCGTCGACTGGTACCACCATCGACTGTTGACCGCCCCGGACGCGCGGCGCGGCCCGTGGCTATCTCCGGTCTCGGGGATATGACCGCGAGACGGTCGAGCGGTTTCGCATCGGATGGGCGCCCGACGACTGGGACGCGTTGAGTCGGGCGCTCGCGCTGCCACGCGATGTCCTCGAGGACACGGGTCTCGGGTTCGTCAACCGAGTGGGGAAGGCGCAAGACAGCTTTCGCGCCCGGGTGATGTTTCCGATCTTCGACACGTCGGGTCGTCCGGTCGCCTTCGGCGGCCGCGTGCTTCCCGGCGGTGAGGGTTCGAAGTACAAGAACTCGGCCGAGACGAAGCTGTACTCGAAGAGCCGCACTCTCTATGCCCTCAACTGGGCCAAGGAAGAGGTGAGCCGCATCGACGAGGTCATCGTCTGCGAGGGCTACACCGACGTGATCGCGTTCTTCAACGCCGGGCTTCCCCGTGCGGTGGCGACCTGCGGTACCGCCCTCGCCGACGAGCACTTCCGCATGCTGAAGAACTTCGCCACCCGCATCGTGTTGGCCTACGACGCCGACGCCGCTGGCCAGAACGCAGCCGATCGCGGTTCTACGAGTGGGAGCAGAAGTACGACATCGAGGTCGCGGTGATGTCGCTGCCGGCCGGCAGCGATCCCGGCGACCTCGGCCGAAAGGATCCGGCCGCGCTTCAGCAGGCGGTGAAGGAGGCCAAGCCCTTCCTCGGCTTCCGCATCGATCGGGTCCTGGCGTCGGCCGACCTGTCGTCGCCCGAACGCCGGGCCCGAGCGGCCGAAGAGGCGTTGGCCGTGATCGCTGAGCATCCCAGTGACTTCGTTCGCGACCAGTACGTCATGACGGTCGCCGGCCCTACCAGGCTCAGCGCCGAACAACTTCGCCAGCACCTCGACCGCCACCTCCGGGGCGAGGGCCCCATGGCTCGGCGCCCCTCGCGCGACGCGGTCGGCACCGGCGCCCCGTTCGCTCGATCGGGCCCGAGGTCGAGGCGCTCCGACTGGCCGTGCACCGCCCCGACGCCGTCGCCCATCGGCTCGAAGGCGTGCTCTTCGCCGACGACGTCCATCTCGCTGCCTTCGATGCCCTGTGCGCGTCGGAGACGCTCGACGACGCCATCGAACGTGCCCGCCCTGAAGCCTCGGCGTTGCTCCAGCGTCTCGCCGTCGAAGAGACCGAGGCCGAACCCGACGACGTCGTTCGCCTCCTCGTGGCCAACGCCGCGCCAACGGCGGCTCGTTCTCTTGCAGGCACAAGCGCGTGCCGCCGAAGACCCGACATCCTTCGCCGCCACGCATCGCATGGCTCAAGGTGACGACCGAGGCTCTGTGGGACGACGCGACGAGCGTCGGCGCTGCGGACCAGTTGGTAGCCTGGCTTGTGCAGTTTGGTGAGGGAGGGGGATGACGGCCACAGACGGGACGGAGGCGATCTCGGCACCGCTGGGCGTACCCGCCGAGCAGTTCTCGCAGCTGCTGGCCGCCGGGCGGGCCCACGGCACGATCACCGGCGACGACTTGAGCCATCTCGTTCGCGACGTCGAACTCACCCCGGAGCTCATCGCCGAGCTCGTGCGGCGGGTGCAGGACGCCGGCATCGAATACGTCGAGGGCGAGCCTGACGACGACGAATCCGAGGCTGCAGTCAAAGAAGCTGTGCTGCCGTCGAGGTCGAGGCCACCGCCGACGCCAAGGTGGACGTCAAAGACCAAGGCCCGGCCAAAGGCCAAGGTGCCCTTCGACGACGACCGCGGGGCGGGCACCGCGACTACGTCCGCATGTACATGCGCGAGATCGGCAAGGTCGCGCTGCTCACCGCCGCGCAAGAGGTCTCGCTGGCCGAGCGCATCCAACTGCGGATCCTGGCCACCGAGCGAGCGATCGAGATCGCCGGCGACGGCGATGGCGGCATCGACCGTCACGCCCTCAAGCGGCTCCCCGAGGGCCGCCGGCTGCTCGCAGACATCGACGATGGCAACGAGGCCACGCAATCGCTCATCAAGGCCAACCTTCGCCTCGTCGTGTCGATCGCCAAGCGCTATCGGTCGCGGCCCATGCAGTTCCTCGACCTGATCCAAGAGGGCAACCTCGGCTTGATGCGAGCGGTCGAGAAGTTCGACCACACCAAGGGCTTCAAGTTCTCCACCTATGCGACCTGGTGGATCCGCCAGGCCATCACCCGGGCCATCGCCGACCAGGCGCGCACCATCCGCATCCCCGTCCACATGATGGAGACCATCAACAAGGTGGGCCGGGTCCAGCGCCAGATGGTGCAAGAGCTCGGCGGGATCCGGGCCTCGACGAGCTCGCCGTTCGGCTCGAGATGACCGAGGAGCGGGTGCGCGAGTGTCTGCGCGATTCCGAAGACGTCGTGTCACTCGAACAGCCCGTCGGCGACGAGGCCGACTTCTCGCTCTCCGACGTCATCGAGGACAAAGAGGCGATCGTGCCGCCCGATGCCGCCACCCGCACCATGCTCAACGAAGCGGTCAAAGACGTGCTGGCCGAACTCTCCGACGCGAGCAGGAGGTCATCCGGCTCCGGTTCGGCCTCGAAGACGGCCAGATGCGCACGCTCGAAGAGGTCGGGCGAGGAGTTCGGCGTCACCCGCGAGCGGATCCGCCAGATCGAGGCCAAGACGCTGGCCAAGCTGCGCCACCCCATCCGCTCCCAGCGACTCCGCGACTACCTCGACGCCGAGTAGGACGCAAAAGTAGGACGCGGACTAGAAGGTCAGGGCCTTACCGGGGGGTCGGTCTTGGGGACGGTGAAGCCGTTGGTGCCCGAACCGTTGGCACCCGACCGCGAGTCGACGAGGTCCTTGGCTCGCTCGACCCCGAGATCTACGACTGCCTTCGCCTTGTCGGTGGCCGAGTCGTAGGCGTCCGAGCGCTTGACCTTGCGGACCGTGCGCTTGATCTGTTCGTGTCGTTCGCGGCCGGCGGCGGTGCCCAGGTAGTAGCCGGCGGCGAAACCGAGGAGGAGGCCTGCGCGAAATCTCATGGTCCGATCCTTACCCCATCGGGCGTGGCCGGGCACCTTCAGACCACTGCTAACGTCGTCTCGCTGCATTCCGGGGTAGCTCAATCGGCAGAGCATCTGACTGTTAATCAGAGGGTTCTGGGTTCAAGTCCCAGCCCCGGAGCCAACGGGCCCGTAGCTCAGTGGTCAGAGCAGGGGACTCATAATCCTTGGGTCGCTGGTTCGATCCCAGCCGGGCCCACCGCCCTTCACCGGGCCGACGAGATGGAAGCGTGCGTCAGATCGGCTTGGTGAAGAACTTCATGCGTGGGGCCACCGCAGTGGTGAGGAACGAGAGCGGGGCAATCAGCCAAATGAACCCCCAGACAGTGCAGGCCGCCCAGCACACGAGAAGTCCCAGCCAGAGGCCGGCGAACCGGTCCCATCGAACCTGCCGGGTCCGCCTCGCAACGTCCCGCTCCATCCAGGGCGGCACGCCGTAGAGCCGGAGCCACCACGGCCGCTCGCGACCGTCCGCCTGGCTGTGCAGTTCCACGTCCACAGCATGCCGCGACACAGTCTGCGCGACAAGGGTGCGGGTTCAGCCGCGGCCCGTAGACCCGCGTCCGGTTGGCGTCGTGAAGCTGGCTGCGGCGTAGGCGGCCCCGGGTGCCGGAGTTCGAACGATCGGACATCAAGCGCACCCTCGGATGACGGGACCCTGCGCCTCAGGCTCCTCGTGAAGGACCACAAGCGCACGTCACATCTTGCTCTCATTGGGTGTTCGGAAAGCGCACGTCGGCCCGGATGATCCGACGAGGCGATGGTCGACCGTCGCAAGAGGCACATCGAGCAGTTCAGCGACGGCCACGTACCAGGCGTCGTAGGCGGTGAGGTTGTGGCGGAGCTCCCAGATCCGGGGGGCGACGGTCTCGTAGGAGACGAGTTGGACGCGCAGGTCGAGCAAGTCGACGTGCGCGAGGGAAGCGATGTCGTCGGTGATCTCGCCCGCGTTCGCCGCGCGGCGCAGCACGTTGGCCACCTCGACGGGGAGCAGATGGGGCGCGGCGAGGTCGGATGTGAGAAGAGTCTCCGCCCATTGCCCGTCTGGGCCGGAGTCGACGAGGGCCGCGACGACTGCGGATGCGTCGATGACGAGCGTCATCGACGGCCTGCGTCGCGATGCTTGATGATCTTCGCCGCGGTCAGGGTTGTGCCCGTTTGTCGCTTGCGTTCGGAGATGCGTTGGGCAAGTGCCGCAGGGTCGGGGCGGCTGGCGAGATCGATCAACTCCTTGCGGAGGTACTCCTGGAGCGAGCGACCGGTTCGGGCCGCCCTGGAAGCCAGCTCATCGCGGGCACTGTCGGGGACGTCGCGCACAGTGATCGATGCCATGCATGCATTTTAGCAGTAGGTGCAGCAAGTCGGCAGCGTTCGGCTCTGGCGCTGTCAGGGTTCAACCTCGTCCGTAGACGCGGGTTCGGTTGACGGTTGCGAAGCCGGCAGCACGGTACGCGGCACGTGGGGCCGGGTAGGCGGCGTCGCCGCGAGGGTGGATGACCACCTGGTGGCCGCCGGCCCGCGCCACGGCGTCGAGGGCGGCGTGGCACAAGGCAACCGCGAGGCCTTGTCCGCGATGCTCCGGGACGACGCCCAGCGGTTCGATCTCGGCTGCGCCGGTCGTCTCGTCGAGCCACACCGTGCAGCATCCAGCCGGCGCGCCCGTCGACGTGGTGATCACGAGGTCCAGCGATGCGTCGTAGGGCCACAGGCGTCGGGCCCGATCGAGTTTCTCGGCGTTGAAGCCGCTCGTTGCGTCGCTGGGGATCACCGGTCGATGCTTGGGAGCGAACGGGAGGGAGGCAGGTCGCCATGCCGCCCGGTGCGCTTCGACACGGACTTCGTCGCTGACGGAGGTCGCGTCGTGCAACTGGTAGCCGTCGGGGAGGCCGACCGGCATCCGCTTCGCCGGGCACCGCTGGTCGAGGCTGAAGGGGTCGCCACCGACCTCGGCGTGGCCCGCGCTGCGCAATGCGTGGACCACGTGGTCCTGACCATCAGCGACCTCGACCCGCGGCGAGTGCCCGACGTTGTTGTCGTCAAACCACTCGACGACCTGGGCCGCCAACTCGGGGGCGTCTGCGTCAACGAGAACCATCAGGGTGTCGGGCTGGTACATCCACGCCCAGGCCGAGGGCTCGGCGTCGCCCCAGGTTCGGATGTTGCGCTTCGCGCCGTCCTGTTCGGTGGCCAGCTGCCACGCCATCCCACCGGGATGCCACCAGGCCGTCGGGCCCCAAAGTCGCGACGCCAGCGCCTGGAGCGGGCGAAGGTCGGGGTGGCTGTCCACGTGGCAGACGGTAGCGAGCGGTGGGAGAGCACCGCCGTGGCCACACCTACGATCCTGGAGTGATCGGCACCCCGCTCTCCGCCTCCGCGACCCGCGTCCTGCTGCTCGGCTCGGGCGAGCTGGGCAAGGAGGTGGTGATCGAGCTGCAGCGCCTCGGCTGCGAGGTGATCGCCTGCGACCGCTACGCCGACGCACCCGCCATGCAGGTCGCCCACCGCAGCCACGTGCTTCTCGATGCTCGACGGCGCTGAGCTCCGTCGGGTGATCGAGCTCGAGCGGCCCGACCTCGTCGTGCCCGAGATCGAGGCCATCGCCACCGCCACGCTGCTCGAGCTCGAGGCCGAGGGCGTCCGCGTGGTCCCGACCGCCCGCGCCGCGGACCTGACGATGAACCGCGAGGGCATCCGTCGGTTCGCAGCCGAGGAGCTTGGGCTTGCCACCTCGCCCTACCGCTTCGTCGAGCACCGAGGACGAGTTGCGCGCCGCGGTCGGACGCGCTCGGGCTCCCGGTCGTCGTGAAGCCGATCATGTCGTCGAGCGGCAAGGGCCAGAGCGTCGTGGGCTCCCGATCCGACGTCGGCGCCGGCCTGGGCCTACGCCCAGGAGGGCGGGCGGGCCGGCGGCGGCCGCTGCATCGTCGAGGGCTTCGTCGACTTCGACTACGAGATCACGGTCCTCACCGTGGCGGCCGTCGAACGGCATCCAGTGCTGCCCGCCGATCGGCCATCGCCAGATCGACGGCGACTACCGCGAGTCGTGGCAGCCGGCGGCCATGTCCGAGACGGCGTGGGAGGCGGCCCAGCAGATGGCCAGCCAGGTCGTCGCCGGCCTCGGCGGCTACGGGATCTTCGGCGTCGAGTTGTTCGTGCGAGGCGACGAGGTGATCTTCAGCGAGGTGAGCCCCCGACCCCACGACACCGGGCTCGTCACGCTCGGCAGCCAGGAGCTGAGCGAGTTCGCCCTCCACGCCCGCGCCATCCTCGGTCTGCCCGGTCCCGCCGGTGACGTTGCTGCGGCCGGCGGCGTCGGTGCCGCTGCTCGGCGAGGGTGACGGCGTCCCCCGCTTCGAAGGCGTGGCCGAGGCGCTGGCCGAGCCCGGTTCGCAGGTGCGGTTGTTCGGCAAGCCGGTGTGCGAGGGCCACCGCCGGCTGGCCGTGTGCGTGGCGGCGGCGTCGTCCGTCGACGAGGCCAGGGCGACGGCGGCGAGGATGGCGGCCGCCATCACGATCGAACTCGACCCGCCGTCGTAGTCGTCGTCAGTCAGTCGTCGAGCCAGATCGGCGCCTGGTCGAGCAGGTACTGGCTGACGGCGAGACACCGGTCGAACACGTCGCACAGCAACTCCTCGCCGGCGAGGACCCGGGCCAGCGAGACCTCTTGGCGGGCCAGGATCGTGACCCGGCGCTCGCGAGCGTCGGTGGCCGACGGGTAGGAGTCGATCCCGCACACCTCGAGGGGAAGGTCGAGCCCGCCGATGCCGGCCAGGTCGAGCGCCAGCCGCAGCAGGTCGGGGCCGGCCGGCAGCGGCGGCAGGGCCCAGGTGAAGGTGAGCGGGAAGTGGAAGTCGTCGGGCGGGTCGGCGTCGTCGTCGAGCTCGATGACCAGGTCCTCGAAGGCGAGGAGCACCCGCGGGTCGACCTCGAGGGCGAGGTGCAGGTCGAGCGGCCCGCCGCAGCCCTCCTCGGGGTGGAGGTCGACCTCCCACGCCTGGCGCAGCGAGTAGGTCTCCACGAAGTGCCGCTCGTCGTGCACGTGGAAGCCGTGGTCGACGGCGTGGTCCTTGAGCTCGGCCACGTAGCCGGCGACGTCGATGACAGCCATCGAGCCGAGCCTACGACCGACCCGTGACCGCATCGCCAGGCGCCATCGGTACCGGGTCCAGCCCGGCACCGGCTCGGCGCCGAGGGCCTCGTAGAAGTCGATCGACGGGCTTGTTCCAGTCGAGGACGGCCCACTCGACGCGTCCGTCGGTCAGCGGTCGCAGATGGTGCGAGCAGCGCCGAGCCCGTGGCCGCGGCCCCGGTGCTCGGGCGGACGAACAGGTCCTCGAGCCAGATGCCGGGCTCGCCCAGCCACGTGCTGAAGGTCGGGAACCACAGCGCGAAGCCGGCGACCTCGCCGTCGTCCTCGGCCATCGTCACGTGGGCGGCGGGTCGGTCGCCGAAGAGGTGGCCGGCCGAGCGTCGCCCGCTCGAGGGTCGACCTCGTCGGCGGCCTGCTCGTACTCGGCGAGCTCCCGGATCAGGGCGATGATCTCGTCGAGGTCGTCGGGCGTTGCCGGCGCGGAGGCGTCACGGGCGGCGACGGTAGCGTCGCCCGGCGTGACCGACGGCGACGACCTGCTCGCGGTGCTCGACGAGGCGGCGGCCGCCATCCGCGCGCGCCCTCGACGGCCTCGACGACTGGGGGCCGGCGGGCACGGCCAAGGCGGCCAGTACGTCAGTCGACCTCGCCGCCGACGCCGCCGCGCTCGACGTGCTCGACGCCGCCGGCCTCGGGGTTCTCAGCGAGGAGATCGGGGCTGCACCAACGCCGACCGCGACCTCGTTGGTGGTGCTCGATCCGGTCGACGGCTCGACCAACGCCTCGCCGCGGCATCCCCTGGTTCGCCGCCAGCCTGTGCGTGCTCGACGCCGACGGGCCGTTGGCCGCCGTCGTCACGAACCTGGCCACGGGCGACCGGTTCTCGGCCGTGCGGGGCGGCGGCGCGTTCCTGGGTGGGCGACGCCTCGAGTCCTCGGGTCAGACCGACCTGTCCGACGCCGTGATCGGGCTCTCGGGCTACCCGCCCGTGCACTTGGGGTGGCGACAGTACCGAGCGCTCGGCGCCTCCGCCCTCGACCTCTCGTGCGTCGCCGCCGGTCGGCTCGACGCGTTCGTCGACTGCACCGCCGAAGCCGCCCACGGCCCGTGGGACTACCTCGGTGGGCTCCTGATCTGCGCCGAAGCGGGCGTTCCCGTCGTCGACGCGTGGGACCGGCCGCTCGTTGTGCGTGACCACGAGGCCCGCCGCAGTCCGGTGGCGGGAGCCACGCCGGCGCTGCTGGAGGCACTCGTTTCGGCCCGCAACCGAGTCGTTCAAAAAAAGAGTTGACGCCGTTCCCCCGGTAGTGGTGGAATCCACGGGCCCGGGAAGTTCCCCGGCGCGCGACTCCGGAAGGAATGCATTCGAGTGTTGATCCGCTGGACCACCAAGCCGCAGGGCACGGACCGGTCTGGCGCGCGCTCGCGTGCGCAATCCCGGTCATGCCGAATCTCGTGGGTTCCTATGGCACCCGTGGGTTCCACGGCACCAAGGGGCGGCCGATGGGTCGAGGTAGCGGCGCTGACTAGGTCAGCGCAATCGCTCTTCGAAGGCCCAGAGGCCGCCGGCACCAGCCGGCGGCCTTTTTGTTTCTTCCGAATCGTGTTCCCAGGACAACTCCCGGCTCAGAAAGAAGGGGGAAGGCGAGATGCTCGCCGAATGGAAGGTTGAAATAGCGGAGGGGCAGGCGATCGATTGGTCGCAGGCCCGCTGCCGGGACGGAGCGGCGACGATGGTGGCGCTGTTCTTCTCCGAGCAGATTGACGACATTGCCCGGGCAAAGCAGATCTGCACGCTCTGCCCGATCCAGGAGCCCTGCCTCGAGGGCGCCATCGCACGGCGCGAGCCGTGGGGTGTGTGGGGCGGCCAGCTCTTCTTCAACGGGAAGATCCTCGCCCAGAAGCGCAAGCGGGGACGCCCGCCCAAGAACCCCCAGGTGGCCCAGTCGGCATGAAGCACCGTCGACGCACGTGATCAGGGGAATCCGGTCCGGGGACGGGAGTGACGTTCAGCGAGCTCCCGTCCCCAGGCCCGGCCAACGGCCGTTAGCGTCTGTCCCTCCGGGCGCTTAGCTCAGCTGGTTAGAGCACCTCCCTTACAAGGAGGGGGTCGGGGGTTCGAGTCCCTCAGCGCCCACCAACGTGTGACATGGACGTTCCCGGGGGGATGCCTCGGTCAACGGCGGGGAACAGGTGGCCGTAGCGGTCCATCGTGGATGACGGCCGAGAGTGCAATCGTCTGTTCAATGGCGGCTGTTCCGCTCGTTTGTGCTGGTGCGCTGCCGAAGGCCGCTGTCAACAGAGGGTCGAGGGCGACGTCAGGGTGCCGAAGAGCGAGTACTGGCCGTTGATGCCCGCTGAAGGCACGTCGTGAGCGAACCAAGAGAGGAAGGCTTCGTCTTGTAGGTGATAACCGTCGACTTCGAAATCCTCGGCGATCAACGGGTCGCCGACCTCGAGCCAATCGACACACCCGTAGCCCGGTGCAAGAGCCGACGACCAGTTAGGGGTGAGGTTGTTGACGAAGGGATCATCCAACCACTCAGCGACTTCATGGCTGAGGGCAGCAATGTCGCCTCCGAACGGCTTCCCCCCGAGATCGTTTCCGTTTCCGAAGTGCTCCGCATACTCCCACGAGGCCCAGATCACGGTTGTCACCTGCTGGTTCCCCTGGCCGTGCGCCGACCCGATGCCGTAGCTGTGGGTACCGTGAGAGCCGACGACGCAGCAATTGTTGACGTAGTCGCTTCCCCAATGGAGATCGACCGCGTCTGACAAGAACACGGGCAAGGTCGTCGGATCGGGTCGCATCTGGCCCAGGAGTCGCTGGATCTCGCCGAAGAACCATTGGTAGTCCACCAGTCCGTACGTGACACCGTTGGCCGCACCAGTCTTCGAGCGACCCTTCGGGACGGTCAATGTCACCGTCGGCAAGAGCCGGGGCTGTCCGAGCAAGGTGTGATAATCCCCGCCGTTGAATTGGACGGACGGCCAGAACTCGGCACGCCGGAAGGCATCGCTGAACTGCGTGCGCCCGCTGACGAAGTCAGCGGGCGAAAAGAGTGGAGAGGCCACCACCGCAGGAAGACGTGGCGTTCCATCCAACGTCGTCCCGTCAGAGAAGACGAATCGCAGCGGGATCACCTGCGTGGCCACTGTGGTCGTGGCATTGCTGGTCTTCGGGTTTGCCCCGACCATCGTGTAGGGGTACGTCACCGCGTCGAAACGGAATGAATCAGTGAAGGTCGGGACCGTCTGATACCCCGGAGTCGGTCGCCACCCTCCAAAGGTCGACGTCGTCGGCCGGCCGATTGCGCCCTGCCGCTCGCGAGCCGACGCAGTCGGGGCCATGGACGCCACGAGCGCAACCGCCCCGAACACCATCACCGCCCTGATCGCTGCCGCCTTGAACTGATGCCCGAAGCGACTGAAGGGACCGCGCATTTGGCTCCTTGGGTGAAGGACAGACTCAACCGGCTCCGGAGCGGGACGGAGAAGACTCGGCATCCAGATGTGGTTTCAAGCGGTCCGGTATGCCCGCCTTTGCCGACGCTAGCGCTGCTGATTACCTCAATCGCAAGGGTTCCCTAAGCGCCGGTCGGCAAGGTCCACGGAAGCAACAGGACGGAGACAGAGATCGGGGTTGTGCTGATGGTGTTGCTCGGGGGTAGCCCGCTGATTCTGCTCGCGCTGCCCCTGCAATGATCGACGGAATGCCGGAGATCGAAGTCGTTGTGGCGCACCAGGAGCGGGCCACGCTGCGCGTCGGCGACGTATTCCTGAAGATCGACACGGATCAGGCGCGACTCGACCGAGAGGTCGAGGTCATGGACAGGGCACCGATCCCCACCCCCGAGGTGTTGTGGAGCAGGCCGCCGGTGCTGGCGCTCGCCGCAGTACCGGGAGCGGCGCTCGGCCGACTTCACGAGCCCTCGCCGGCGTCGTCGGCGGCGTGGGTCGCTGCGGGTGCCGCCGTCCGTATCCTGCACGACGCCCCTCCTCCGCCGTGGCCCAGCAGTCAGTGCCACCAGCAGCCGGATCGCAGCAGCCCGGGCGCGTTCGGGTTCCCGCCGCAACTCGACGCGGAGTGCGAGTGGCTGGTCGCCAACGACGTCGTCTCTGCCGACGTCGTTCTGCGTAATCGTCAGGTCGCCGAGGCGGCGCTGCGGCCGTGGGCGCCCGTGTTCATCCACGGCGACTTGCAGATCGTTCACGTGTTCGTCGACGGCGACGAGGTGACTGGCGTTGTCGACTGGTCCGAGGGCGGCCAGGGCGATGCGATGTACGACCTCGCCACGCTGACGCTCGCGCACGAGGAGCACCTCGACGACGTCATCGCGGGCTACGGCGGCGACGTCGAGATCGACGTGATTCGCGCCTACTGGTCGTTGCGAAGTCTCATGGCGACCCGCTGGCTGGCTGAGCATGGGTACGGCGCGCCTTCGACGTTCCCAGAGGTCGCCGTGCTCAACTCCCTGTCAGCCAGTACGTAACGACATGACGGAGATGCGGAGTCCGTCGACGCGGCTCGTGTTGATTTGTGGGCTTCCAGCCGCGGGTAAATCGACGCTCGCTCGTCGGCTCGCACCCAGAATCCCGGCCATCAGGCTGGACAAGGACCATTGGGCGAAGCAACTGGGCGCGGATGTGTGGGACGACGAATTCCGCGCCGTCCTCGAAAGCCAGCTGTGGGCGCATTGCCAAGACCTCCTCGCCCTTGGGCAGAGCGTGATCTTGGAGTGGGGCCACTGGGCGCGGTTCGAACGGGACGAGAAGCGACTCGGGGCGCGGGCTCTGGGCGTGGGGGTCGAACTGCATGTTCTCGATGCGCCCCTGGAGGAACTGATCGAGCGAGCGGAGCGCCGCACCGCGTCGGGCGAGTGGACGGCGTCGGCGATGACACGGGCCCACTTCGAGGAGTGGTCGACGATCTTTCAACCTCCCGACGAGGACGAGCTCCGGTTGTTCGACGAGCCCATCGCTACCGATGGGCGCGCTCGCGACTGACTCGCTGCCTCCCCTGCAGTAGCGGAATCCCCGGGACGCCAGCCAGGGTTGCTGCGATCATCGTCGGATGTCGGACGACCCGAATGCCTGGCGCTTCGGCGTCGAGCCGACCGTTGTGGGCCTCGGACGGATGCAGGTGGCCATCGGACTCGATGACCCGCTCGAGACGGTGCGTCGCCTCGGCGGGGGAATCGGCGCGTCGACGCACCTCGTGCGGGCAGGCGACCGCAACGTCGTCCTCAAGCAGTATCCGGCCGACCGCAGTGAGGTCGTGCGCCGAGAGTTCGATGGATTGAGCCTGGCCCGTGCTCGGGGCCTCCCGGTTCCGGCGCCGCTGGCGGTCGACGTCGATGGGTCGTGGTTCGGACTGCCCGCCCTGGCTATGTCCTACGTCGAGGGCCAGCCGGAGCTTCGGCCGACCAACCTTGTCGGCTTCATCGAGGGCGTCACCGATCTGCTCGTCGACGTGCACAGCGTTGACATCGAGGCGGCCGGGGCAGCACTCCCCACCACCTCAGACCGGGTGGCCCTTCGGGAGGCGCCCGTGGTGATCCCGGAGGGACTCCTCGTCGCCATGCTTGTGCGACGCATCGTCGCTCGGATCAACACGCTCGTGGCGGACGCCCAACGCGAGCCGCCGGTGTTCAACCACGGAGACCTTCATCCGGGCAACCTGCTCTGGCAGGGCGGGCGAATCTCGGCCTTGGTCGACTGGAGCCACGCCGGATGCCGGCACACGGTCGGTCGAGTTGGCCTATTTCCGCATCGAACTGGGCGTGCTCACGGAGTGGTCGGCGGCCGAGGCGCTGCGGCAGAGCTACGAGGAACGGGTAGGGATCCGCCTCGCTCATCAGCCCCTGAGCGATCTCCTCCACCTCTACTCCGGGCACCGATGGGCCCATCTCTGGCGAGACGGATGGGCCGAGCAAGGCCGATCGGATCTCAGCCTCGCCGAGGTCAGCGAGCGACTCACCGACATCGCCGAACGAGTCCTCGCCGGTTGACCGGCGGCGAGCCGACAGAGAAAACGTGCGCGAAGCGGGTGGCCACTGACCGCCAGGCAAGGGGAGGCAGCCGACCGGCCGTTGGTTCGATGAGCGGCGCAGTCGCGCGGTGCGGTGGATCAGGATGGGCAGATGCACGACCCTGACGACGCCGTGACCGCGGCGGTGGCCGTCCTCTCGACGTGGGCCCAGGATGTCCGCCAACGGTTCGCCGCGTTCGAGGTAGCTCGGATCGGAAGGGAGTGGACGACGGCCGAGATCATGAGCGGTTTCGTGGTCGACGTCGGGGATCTGATGCGGTTGGTCATGGCTGCAACCGGCGCTCGCCATGTCGATGACCTCGACCGCAAACTCGAGCACGAACTCGGCGACTGCCTCTGGTCGCTTCTCGTCCTTGCCGAGCGGCTCGATGTGGATCTCGGCCGAGCATTCGAAGCGACGATGCAGGAGCTGGCCGAAGTCCTCGATGGTCAATTGGCGGACCGGCCGCCCACCATGGAGGAAGACTAGGAATTGCCGGCCCGGAGCAGGTAGCCGAGAGCTCTCAGCGGTTGCGGACGGCTTGGATCTCTCGGACATCGATGGCCAGGGGAGCCGACTGCGTCTGAAGGGCGGCGAGCGTGCCGCTGCGGCTCCCGGCTCGCCAGGTGGCTCGCCATTGCTGGGTGACGACAATGTCGGTGCGCGTCGATCGCTGCGTGTAGACGTGGGTCACGTCGCCCCCTGGGTAGGGGCCGCCCTGGCTGGTGGTGCGCGTCGGCGCGGAATCGGTGGGATCGTTCCAGTCGATGAGGTAGGTGCTGGTGGCGGAGATGGTGACGTTGTCGCCGATGGGGTTGTCGATGGTGCGTGACCACTGATGGGCGCCAGCGATCTCGAGATACACCTGCTTGCCGGCGATGGCGTACGTCGGCCGCACCGCAAGGGTGGGGACGGGGAGGTCTTCGACATGGAGCCAGATGTCGGCGGCGATCTCGGCCGGCGCCGGCACCGCGACGGCATTGGCGGGACAGTTGGCCCGGGGACGGCCCGTGATCGGATCGAAGCGGGCCGGGAAGTCGAGGCGCCCCTGCCGCTCGGCGTAGGCCTGGTTGCGAGTCCAGCGAGGCTCGACGCAGAACTGCCCCGACTCGGCGTGCCACAACAACACGTCGTACCGGTACCACCGGTCGGCCACGTCGGCCACCGGCTCCGCTCGCACCTCATCCCCCGGCCGCTCGTCAGTCACGATGATCGTGTCGTGGTTGCGCCCAGCGCCCACCTCGGACGCCGCCGCTGGGCTAGAACCAAGCGTGCACATGACGACGACCCCCAGAATCAGTCGTCGCACGAGTTCACTGGCTCCGAACCATCTTTTTTGAAGCCGTCGAACGACATCACCCACGGGGTCGGGTTGAGTTGTAATGGGTCTCGGCCGTTCGGCTTTCTCACCAGGACTACGTAGTCCTGCTCCGGGGACTCCGTAGCCGTAATGCCTGGTTGCAACGTTGGCGTGGCGTCGCGGTCAATCTCCGCGGTGATGCACTTCAGGTCCGCGTGGGCGAGTCTGCGGACAGAGGTGATTGGGTCTCCGGGAATGGCGCGTCGCTTCGCTAAGTCGCCTGCGTCAACGGCCTGGCGCCAGCCCAAAACCTGGGGTTCGAATTCTTGGGCGGTGTAGATGGCGAGGAGGTGCTTGAGGAAGTCGTCGGAGACGCCGCCGTCGCGCTTCAGAGCGCGGATGGCGTCGCCGAGCACGTGGTCGTGGGCCGACACCACCTTCTGCACGTAGGCCTGGTCGATCACGGCGGGCACGTCGTAGGAGACGGCGGTGGTGGTCGTGGTCGACGCCGGGGTCGATCCGCCGGGAGGAACCGTGGGCCCGGTCGCCCTCGAGCCGCCGCCCCGCCCGCAGCTGGCCAACAGCAGGCCGGCGCAGAGGATTGCCACCACCATCCGCCGACCCCCCACGACGGGAAGTGTTCGCCGTTGAGGGCGCTGCATCCTGTTGTTCCTAATCGTCCTGTTGTTTCCTGTCAACTGGCTCCACTCCGACGTCGTGCACCATGGTGACGGCGCCGTCGGCCTCTTCCACCTCCACGAAGCCCGCCGAGGCGTAGAGGCGGCGGGCGTCGTTGTCGATCTCGACGCTCAAGCTCAACCGCTCGATGCCTCGCCTCCGGGCGTCGACCTGGATCGCGGCCAAGAGGAGTCGGCCGACGCCGCGGCCTCGCTCGGCGGCCACGACGCCGATCGAGAGTTCGGGCACGTCGGGGGCAACGAATCCGTAGCCGGGATCGGCAGGGTCGAACCGACGACACCAGCACGCCCCGACCGCCCGACCGTCGATTTCGGCCACGACGCCGAAGTCGCCATCGGCCGGCCATCCGGCGACGTAATGGGCGAGCGCGGGGTCGGCCATCACCTCGGCCACGGGTCGCACCGGCGTGCCTGGTCGCCAGTCGGCGGCCTCGGCGAGCATCGCCTCGAGAAAGCGGGCGTCGTCGGCGGTGGCCGGCCGGAGTCGTTCCACGTCGACAAACCTTTCGCAGGCGAAGCGGCGCGGTCAAGATGTGCGCATGACCGGCGTGCGAGTCCTTGTTGGAACACGAAAGGGGGCCTTCGTGCTGACCGCCGACGGCACCCGCCGAGACTGGAAGGTCGACGGGCCCCACTTCGGGGGGTGGGAGATCTACCACGTCAACGGGTCGCCGGCCGACCCCAATCGGCTCTACGCCTCGCAGTCGACGGGATGGTTCGGCCAGATCATCCAGCGCTCCGACGATGGCGGCGCGACGTGGAACGCGGTCGGCAACGAGTTCGCGTACGCCGGCGTGCCCGGCACCCACCAGTGGTACGACGGGACACCCCATCCGTGGGAGTTCGCCCGCGTGTGGCACCTCGAGCCGTCATTCGACGACCCAGACAAGGTCTACGCCGGGGTCGAGGACGCAGCGCTGTTCGTGTCGTCCGACGGTGGTGGATCGTGGAGCGAACTGCAGGGGCTGCGCGAGCACGGATCGGGACCGCACTGGCAGCCCGGCGCCGGCGGCATGTGCTTGCACACGATCGTCCTCGACCCGAGCCGTCCCGAGCGGATGTACGTGGCCATCTCTGCCGCAGGCGTGTTCCGCACCGACGACGCCGGGGCAACGTGGCGTCCGGCCAACAACGGGCTCCACTCCGAGGGCATCCCTGACGGCGACGCCGAGGTCGGGCATTGCGTGCACCGGCTGGCGATGCACCCCTCGCGGCCTGACACGTTGTTCATGCAGAAGCACTGGGACGTGATGCGTAGCGACGATGGGGGAGACAACTGGCGCGAGATCAGCGGCAACCTCCCCAGCGACTTCGGGTTCGTCGTCGACGTGCACGCCCACGATCCCGAGACCGTCTACGTCCTTCCGATCAAGAGCGACTCCGAGCACTTCCCGCCCGATGGCAAATTGCGGGTGTACCGGAGCCGCACCGGCGGGGACGAGTGGGAGCCGCTGACCAAAGGCCTTCCCCAGCAGGACTGCTACGTCAACGTGCTGCGCGACGCGATGGCGGTAGACGACCTCGACAAGTGCGGGCTCTACTTCGGGACGACGGGCGGGCAGGTCTACGCGTCGGCCGACAGTGGCGACTCATGGGCCCCGATCGTGCGCGACCTTCCCGCCGTGCTGTCGGTCGAGGTGCAGACGCTCCCGTGATTCGCGTTGTCCTCCCCGCTCACCTCAAAACGCTCGCCGGCGTAGGTGGTGAGATCGAGGTCGACGTCGACGGACCGGTGACGCAGCGCTCGATCCTCGATGCGGTCGAGGCCGCCCACCCGGTGCTGCGGGGCACGATGCGCGACCACGGGGGCGGCAAGCGGCGACCGTTCGTTCGCTTCTTCGCCGGCGAGGAGGACCTCTCCCACGACGACGCCGATGATCCGCTTCCCGAGGCGGTGGCGTCGGGCGCCGAGCCGTTCTGTGTGATCGGGGCGATGGCCGGCGGCTGAGGGTCCGCTCGTCGGGGTGGCCGTTCCGGTCGCTCGGAGGCGTTGTTGTGGCCGAAACGGCCGCCACGACGGCCGCCGCAACGCGAAGAAGTGGGTGGCGGTGGGATCATCGGGGGATGGCAACCGCCCCGCTCGTGCAGACCACCTCCGGCATCGTGCAAGGGCGGTGGAACGGCGGCGCCGCCGTGTTCTTGGGGGTGCCTTATGCGGCGCCGCCGTTCGGCGCCGACCGGTTCGGGGCGCCGCGACCGGCCGAACGTTGGGACGGCGTGCGGCCCGCGCTCGACTACGGCGACACCGCGCCGCAGCCCCATCGACAGTTCACGCTCGTTCCCGAGCCTGTGACCCCCGGGCCGAACTGTCTCAACCTCAACGTGTTCACCCCCGATCCGTCGGCCGCCGCGGGACTGCCCGTACTGGTCTGGATCCACGGTGGCGGCTTCACCGCCGGCAGCAATGCCAGCCCGTGGTATCGGGGCGAGCGGTTCGCCGCCAGCGGTGTCGTGACCGTGTCGATCAACTACCGCCTCGGCGCCGAGGGGTTCCTCGTGCTCCCCGACGCACCGCACAACCGGTCCGTGCGCGACTGGGTGGCGGCGCTCGAGTGGGTGCGCGACAACATCGGTGCCTTCGGCGGCGACCCCGCTCAGGTCACGATCGCCGGCCAGTCGGCGGGCGGCGTGGCGTGTTCGACGCTGCTGGTCACGCCTTCGGCCAAAGGATTGTTCCGTGCCGCGTGGTGCATGAGCGGTGCCCGCACGCCGACGACCAGCGTCGACGACGGTGCCGTGCTCACAAAGGCGCTGGCCGAGGCCGTCGGCGTCGAGGCGACCAAGGCGGGGTTCGCCTCTGTTGATCCCGAGGCCCTGATGGAGGCCCAGGACAAGGCGGGGGCTGCGGCGGCGAAGGCGACCCGGGTCGAGGGCCGCTCGGGCGGGCTGCAGTTGGCTTTCGGCCCGATCGTCGACGGCGACGTCATCCCCGAGCGTGGGCTCAAGGTCGACCCCGACGTCGCCGTGGTCGCTGGCGCCACCGCCAACGAGTTCACCGCCAACATGCGGGGACTGGCCGACTCGATAGATGACGAACGGCTCGCCCGACGGATGCGCCGGATGGGTCTCGATGCCGCCGCCGTCGCCGCCTACCGCGACCACCACCCCGACGCGGAGAACTGGTGGCTCTACGGGCAGGCGTTCTCCGACTCGTCGTTCAAGGCCGGCGCCCTCCGACTGGCCGAGCGGTGGAGTGCCGGTGGGGGGCGGTCGTGGCTCTACGACTTCGAGTGGCGGTCGACGTCGTCGCACGACTTCGGGTCAGTCCACTGCATCGACATTCCGTTCGCCTTCGACAACCTCGATGCCGACGGGGTCGACTTCGTCACCGGACCCAACCCGCCGCAGTCGCTGGCCGACGACGTCCACCGGGCCGTGCTCGGCCTCGTCCGCGACACCGACCCAGGGTGGCCGCGTTACGAGACGGCCGAGCGGACGGCCATGGTGTTCGACGAGCCCTCGAAGGTGGTCGACGACCCGTGGGCCTTCGAGCGTCGCATCTGGTTGGCCGAGGCCTGAGTCAGTTCGCCGGCCGGCGCACGACGACGACATCACGGGTGATCACGCGATCGACCCGATGCTCGAACTGGCCGTCGGCGCCGATCCCGGTGTCGGTATAGCCGGCCGCCTCGGCGATGGCCAGCAGCGCGCCACGATCGAGCAGTCGCACATTCCACGACAATGCGGCCGCCCCACCGGGTCGAAGCACCGATCGCCACGCCGGGAGGGCGGCCTCGAGGAGTTCGTCGGGCCGGCGTGAGAGCTTGGGGCCGGTCGACGCGCCGTGTTGCACCCCGTAGGGCAGGTCGGTGGCGATGACGTCGGCGGCGTTGCGGCCGAACAGCGACGGTGCGTCTGTCGTGTCGCCGGTCACGACATCGACAAGTTGGCACTCGTCGACATGGCCGGCGCCCTTTTGTCCGATCGACAGACGGAAGCGACGCCGACCCGAGGCTGCGTCGACTTGATGCTTGATCCGGTGGTCCTGGAGCCACGTTTTGAGGAAGGTCGCGTAGGCGGCCGTGTCCTTGTCGTCGATGTCGATTCCGATGGCGTCGGCGCCCAAGGTCAGCGCATGGTTGAGGGTGGTGCCCCGCCCGCAGAGGGGATCGAACACGCGGAGGCGATTGCCCGGATTGGGCCCGGCGGCGGCGATGCCGAGGTTGAGGATCAGTCGGGTGAAGACCTCGTTGGTCTTGCCGACGTAACGCTGGGTGGTGACCAACGACTCGTCGAAGTGCTCGACGTGGGGGAGTGGCACCGGTCGGAGCAACCCGTCGTCGAGTCGCTCGAACAGTGCGTGGGCTGACGAGAGCCGGGCCACGGCGGCGAGATCGGGGTCCCCCGTGAACGCGACGTACTCGACGCCGGCCACCGGCTCGGCGGTGGGCGAGTCGGTCAACGTTCCGCCGGCAACAACGGCGAGCTCGGCGGCGGTGAGGTCGGCGGCGTTGCCGGCGAAGACCCGATTGGCCGCAGGGCGGACGAGGAGCAGGTATGCGGCCACGGTCAGATCTCCTCGACGGCGAATCGGTTGTGTGGGATCAGGTAACCGTGGTCGGCACGGGCGAGCAATTCTCGGTCGCCGGCGCTGTCGCCGTAGGCCCACAACTCGCAGTCGGCGCCATCGAGCCAGCGTTCGAGGCGGGCCACCTTCTCCGGGCCCCGCACGTTTGCCCCCAACAACGCTCCCGACAGTCGGCCGCCGACACCGGGCTCGAGGTCGGTGGCCAGCACGGCGTCGAAGCCGAGGCGATCGGCCAACGGTTGGAGGTACAGCGTGAGCGAGGCGGAGATCATGACCAACTCGTCGCCCCTGCGGCGGTGCCACTCAACCCGGGCCAACGCAGCAGGGTGGGCGCGCTTGGCCAAGTCCTCGGCGTAGCGCCGACCGGCCTCGATGAGGTCGGCCTCGATCTGGCGTCGAAGAGCGGTCGAGACGAAGCGGGCTTTGGCTGCGTCGCGACTCCCGATCCCGGCGCCGGTGGCGAGGCCGACGCGGAGACCGTGCCGGGCTGAGGCGAGGAGAAACCGGCGGCGGCCGACGTGGCGCCACACGAATGGGAGGAGGCTGTCGCCGGGCACCAACGTGCCGTCGACATCGAAGGCGGCGACGACTCGACGGGCGGTCGAGGATCCCGCAGTCTGGGCGGGATTCGAGGTCATGGCCCCGGCGACTGTACTTGGGGCGGGCGCAGCCTCGGCGACTACCCTCTCGCCCGATGGCCACGACGGAGACCGAGACGCTCAAGCCCCGCCAGCGAGTCACCCTGACCCGCGGCATCCGCGGCGTGCCCGAGGGGACGCACGGACGGATCAAGGTCGCCAACGGCCTCACCTGGGCCCGGTACTGGGTGCAATTCGACAACGGCGCCTGGGTCGGCTCGGTCAGCGGGACCGATCTCGTGGCCGAGGGCGGCTACGAGGAATTCAAGAAGCGCCAGGCCGAGGAGGCGCTGCGGCCCAAGGTGGTCGAGGCGGCCCCGGAGGCAGCAGCACCGCCGGCTGGTGCCGGTGCGTCGAGTCGAGTGCCCGCCCACCTCCTCGAGCGCAGCCAGAAGGCGCGGGCTCGGAAGGCCGGGGCCGGCGCTGAGTAGCTCGCTAGCCTTCGCCCGATGAGCGAGACCGGTCCGGCCGGCGGACCCATACCCGCCCCCAACACGGTGGCCGCGCTCGTCGAGGCCATCGACGCCCGAGCACGCCAAGCTGGTTCGGAGAGCGCCTCCAATCTCTTGCGGGGGATGTTGGGTTCAGTGTCGGAACTCCTCGGCGGCATCGAGGATCGCCTCGTTCGGGTCGAGGCGCTCGTGACCGATCCGGCCGCCGTGCGGTCGTTCGCCGGCTCCGTGCAAGAGGGGCTGGCGTCGTTCAATGCCCGGCTCGGCCGTTTGGAGGAGGCATTCGTTCAGGCCGTCGATGACGGGGGGTCGTCCGCAGTCGTGGCCGACATCCAGGCCGGGCTCGACCGTCGGCTTCCTGCAATTGCTCCAGTCAGCGTCGGCACCGCTCGTCGAGCGTTTCGAGGCTCTCGAGACGGCGACGGCCAAACGGATGTCGTCGCTCGAGGAACGCGCCGGCCAACTCGTCGGCCGCGTCGGCGAGCTCGCGTCGCGGCCCATCCCTGAGCCCGCACCCCCGACCGAGGCGGTCGACCTCTCGCCGCTGCTGGCCCGCCTTTCCGAGGTCGAGGCGCTCATCCGCGATCGTCATGACGCGCAAGCCGACGCCGGGGCCGTGGTGCGATCGGCGCTGGCGCCGATCGTCGATCGCCTCGATGCGCTCGACCGGAGGATGGGAGAGATGGGCGAGGTCGCGGAGCGGAGCCGAGTTCAGGTCGAGTCTGGGCTCTCGGCCATTCCCTCGAAGCTCTCGACCCTCAACGACCATCTGGCCTCACTGCAGGCCGTCTCTGCTGATGCGCCCTCGGGCGTCGACGAGGGATTGGTGCAACGCGTGGCCGACCACCTCGATGCCGCCGCCCGCGACGAGAGCGGCGCACGCGTCGTGGCCCTCGTCGAAGAGCGACTCGCAGCCACGGTGGCCGCGTTGTCGCAACGCACCGACGCCATCAGTCGCTCGATCGAGGAACTGGGAGGGCGACCCTCGCCCGACGCCGACCGCCTCGACAAGGTCGACGCCGTCCTACGCTCGCTGGTCGATACGACGTCAGCGGCGTTTGCCGACCTCGGCGCCGTGGTCGAGTCGGGCGCGGCGGCTGACGGTCGTTCCCCGGCTGACGAGTCTCGGCGATCGCCTCGACGGGGTCGAGGCCCGATTGGCTGCAGCCGAGCCAGGGGCCGTCGACCTTCGCCACGCCCTGAACAGGCTCGACGACAAGCTGGCTGTGATCGGCGAGCGCGTCGACGACCTTCGAGTGGCGGTGGTCACCCCGGCCCCGGCCCCGGCTCGCGACGACGGAAGGCTGCTGGCCGCCCTCCGCGCCGAATCCGAACTCTTGACTCAGCGGGTGGCGGCGTTGGCCGTCGGGGTCGAAGCGACCCGCAGTCTTCTCGAGCAACACGTCGAAGACACCGAGCAGACTGTTGGCCGCAAGGCGGGCGAACTCGGCCGACGCCTGGCGGCCGACTTCGGGCTACGAACGAAGGGACGGGAGAGCCCCGGGGGTCGACGAGACCCCCGGGAACTCAATCCCTAGAGGACCTGGTCGTCGCGAACGACGGTGCGCTCACGGACGGCGGTACGCGGGGCCAAGGCGACGCCGTCGTCGACGTAGCGCGGTCACGGTGCGACGGGTGCCACCACCGAAGCCCATGCGGTCCCAGAAGAGGAACGAGGTCGCGAGGCCGATACCGCCGACGACCATCAGGATGACGCCGACGGTGTTGAGGTCGATGCCGCTGGTCTGGACGTTGATGGCGAAGGCCAGGATTGCGCCCAGTGCGAGAAGGAAGATGCTGACGCCGATACCCATAGTGGTGATTCCTCCTGACGGCGCCCCGGTGGCCCGCCCTCTGTTGATGGACCACCTGTTCCCGACGAGCACCAGCGCCAAACGCCGGTCACCATGAGCGCTAGCCGTCGTGCGACGCCGCCCAGGCGACGAGGTCGTCGGCGGGCAGCGTGTTGACGACGCGCTCGGCGGTCGACCCCACACTCGACCGCCCGTTCGCATCCGTAGACGAGCCAATCGAGTTGCCCGGGGGCGTGGGCGTCGGTGTCGATGCTGAACCGACACCCCGTCTCCTCGGCCAGCCGCAGCAGTCGCCTCGGCGGGTCGAGGCGTTCGGGCCGGCTGTTGATCTCGACGGCCTTGTCGAAGCGTTCGGCGGCGGCGAAGACGATCTCGGCGTCGAAGGTCGACTCGGGTCGGCCCTTGCCCACGACGAGGCGGCCGGTGCAGTGGCCGAGGATGTCGAGGTTCGGGTTGGCCGAGCGCCGTCACCATCCGTCGGGTCATCGCCTTCGGCTCCATGCGCAGCTTCGAGTGCGACGAAGCCGACGACGACGTCGAGGCGACCGAGGAGCTCGTCGTCCATGTCGAGGGATCCGTCCTCGAGGATGTCGACCTCCATGCCGGTGAGGAGCCGGAACGGGGCCAGGCTCTCGTTGACCTCGGCCACCACGTCGAGCTGGCGGCAGCAGGCGCTGCGCGATCAGGCCGTTGGCCACCTTGAGCCGGCCGGAGTGGTCGGTGAGCACCATGTACTCGTGGCCGAGGTCGATGCCGGCTCGCCGCCATCTCGTCGATCGGCGACGCCGCCGTCGGACCAGTCGGAGTGGGTGTGGCAGTCGCCACGAAGTGCGGATCGGAGTTCGCTCCACGGGCCACCGGGGACCAAGGGCGCGTCCTCCGCTTCGAGGCGGGCGAGGTACGACGAGGGTTCACCGGCCAACGACCTCGAGGATGACCCGCTCGGTCACCTCGCCGATGCCGGGCAGTGCTCGCAACTGCGAGGCCAGGGCCCGTTCCGCGAGTGTCTCGTGGTCGAGGTCGGCGATCGCGGTCGCCGCATTCCGGAAGGCCTTGACCCGGTACGACGGCTCCCGCCGACGCTCGAGGAGAAAGGCGATGCGGGACAAGGCTTCGACCGGAGTCATCTCGGGCACCATGTTCGCAGAGGATGGAATCCGTGGACGGCGGACCCAACGCGATATATCGTGACTTCATGACCAGCTCTGAAGGTGACCGCCTCGACTTCGTCATCCCCGACCTGCGGGCCGTTGACGTACGGATCGTGGGCGGCGACGTGACCATCACGGCAGCGCCGTCGTCGGCAGGTTCAGAAGGCCGAGTCGACATCGTCGTGACCAGCGGTCCCGAGGCCTCGGTCGAGATCGAAGACGGAGATCTTCGGGTCGTGCACGAGCCGCTGCGCTCGTGGTCGGGACTGCTCGCCGGCGTCACGGGCGTCCGGGCCGACGTCAACATCACCGCGCCGGAAGGCACGGCGGTCACGGTTCGATCGGTGAGCGGTGATGTGTTCGTCGCCGGCTTCGTGGCCGAGACCAACCTGACGTCGGTGTCCGGCCGCCTCACGATGACGGCCGGTGACGGCGAAATGTCGCTTCGCTCGGTGTCGGGCGACCTGGAGATCGATGGCGTCGGTGGAGAGTTGCGAGCAAACACTGTCTCCGGTGACGTCACTGCCGTCAGGGTCTCGGCCGACGTGGCCGCTCGATCGGTGTCCGGCAACGTTGCCCTCGACCTCGACGAGCCCGGTGAGGTCACGTGCACCACCGTCTCAGGCGAAATCGCCGTGCGACTCGCCGGCGACGCGGCAGTCGACGTCGACGCCACGAGCCACAGCGGGCACCTCGAGTCAGAGTTCTCCGGTCCGTCCGGTTCCCGCCGTCGGCTGGCGGGTCCGATCGGCGGCGGTGGACCGCGCGTCGCCCTCCGGTCGACGTCGGGAGACATCACGCTGCTTCGCCGCCAGACGGCCGGGGCCACGACAGGGACGGGCGACCGATGAGTCCGGTGTTCGCGCACGGCGGCCTGCGACTGTTCCTGCTCCTCCTCCTCGACGACCAGCCCCGACACGGGTACGAGCTGATCCGCTCGCTCGAAGACCGGTTCATGGGGCTCTACACGCCGTCGGCGGGCACCATCTACCCCCGCCTGTCGGCCCTCGAGGACGACGGTCTCGTCGAACACGATGTCGTCGACGGCAAGAAGGTCTATCGCCTCACGGATGCCGGCCGGGCCGAGCTCGAGAATCGCCGCGAGGAGATCACCGAGATCGCAGCCAGCGCCGTCCAGAGTGCCCGTGCCGTGGCGTCCGAGATCCGCGACGAGGTCCGCTCCAGCGTGCGCGACATCCGACGCGAGCTCAAGGATGCCGTGCGCGATGTAAAGCGCGAGGAGCGGCGAACCAAGCGCGAGGTGGTTGTACTCCGGGCCGCCGACCTCGCCCCTGGCCGAGGGTCGGTGCGCGCCAGCGGGTCCAGGGGGAGGTCCGGGTCTGGCGGCGACCTCCGCGACATCGTCCGGAGCCTGCGATCGGATCTCGAATCATTCGTGGCCGACGTATCGGCCGCCGCCCGCGAGCACAACCTCGATGCCGACCGCCTCCGCCTGGTGAGCGACGCGCTGTCGCGGGCACGCGAGAGCGTGCTCGATGTCCTCACCGACGATGGGAACGAGGCCGACGCCGAGGAGTGACGCCGGTCGCCGCTCAGTCGTCATGGTGGCCCTTGCCCTTCTTTCCCTTCTCCGGCTTGGGCTCGACCACGGCGACGACCGTCGTCGTGGTGGTGGTCGCCGGAGTGGTCGCCGCGGTCGGAATGGAGGCGACCGGGGCGGGCGTGACGGGCGCCGCGTCCCGCTCTCGATTGGCGGCGGCCGCCCCGAAGAGTGCCAAGGCGACGACTAGGCCACCGAGGGCGACGGCGGCCAGGCGCCGGCGGTCGTCGAGCCATCCGAACCCTGGCCCCGGCCGTGGGGGACCGGCGTCTGGAACGAGGGCGGCGATCGGCACCCCGGCCTCGATCGGAAGCACGGTGGTGGCGTCGGTGCTGGGGATTTCGGTCAGGACCGTGGGGTCGCCGTCCCCGGCCACGCCCAGTGCCGTCGCCATCTCGTCGGCGCTGGCGAATCGGTCTTCGGGTCGTCGGGCCATTGCGCGTTCGACGGGGTCGACGACGGCGGGGGACAGATCGGGTCGAAGGACTTCGAGCGGTTCGGGCGTGGCGCGCTCGGACGGCGTCGACGGTCTCCATCGCCGTCGCGCCTGTGAACGGCTTGCTCCCGGCCAGGGCCTCGTAGAGCACGACGCCAAGCGAGTAGAGGTCGGAGCGGGCCGAGGCCTGACGGCCCTCGATGCGTTCGGGGGCCAAGTAGGCGGGTGTCCCGACGAGCAGACCACTCGATGTCACGTCGGCGTGGTCGGCCACGTCGAGGCTCTTGGCGATTCCGAAGTCGGCCACCTTGGCGCAGCCATCGTCGGCGAGAAGGATGTTGCCGGGCTTCACGTCTCGGTGGACGATTCCTGCCCGATGGGCCGCTCCCAGCGCGGCGAGGACATCGCCGGCGACTCGCAACAGCCAGTCCGTCGACACGGGGCCGCCAGTCATGCGGTCGGCCAGGGTCTCGCCGGGCAGGCGCTCCATCACGATGAACGCGATGCCATCGTTGTCCCCGGTGTCGTAGACGGCCACCACATTGGGATGGGAGAGGCTGGCCGCGCTCCTCGCTTCGACCTCGAACCGGGCGCGGACATCGGCCCGCGCCGCCATCTCCGGCCGCAGCGCCTTGACCGCGACCCGGCGGCCCAGACGTTGATCCGTGGCTTCGTGGACCGAAGCCATTCCACCCCGGCCCAAAATGTCGCCGACCAGGTACCGACCGGCCAGGAGCTGCCCGGGGGCCAGGGCCAGAGGGCGATCGGGCGCGGCGCCGGCCGCGGGGGAGGGGTCGAGGGGCACGGGCTGAGTCGTACCCCGTCGGGCGCTCGCCGATGCCGGTCGACACGACCCAGCGAGAGGCGGACGGGCAGGTAGCCTCTGCGCCGACGTGCGCGCTCTCCCCCGGTACCTCCTTACGCTCTTCCTCGCCGCGCTCGGGCTGGTGGCGGGCATCGTCTTGTTGTCGCGTCCGGCCCGGGCCATTGCGACCAGCGGCGAAAGCAACAAGCTCCCCGCCGCGTTGCAGCTCAACGAACTGGCCCAGCGGTCGGTCGTGTATGACCGAAACGGCGGTGTTCTCGCCATCCTCCACGTCGACGAGAACCGCTCGCCGGTGACGCTCGACCAGATTCCCCAGCCCGTGATCGATGCCGTGCTCGACGTCGAGGACGACACCTTTTACCAACACGGCGGCGTCAACATGAGGTCGATCCTGCGGGCGGCGCTGACCAACGTCGAGGCCGGCTCGGTCCGTCAGGGCGGTTCGACGATCACCCAGCAGTTGGTAAAGCAGTCGCTCCTCACCCCCGAACGCGACATCGGTCGCAAGGCCAAGGAGGCGGTGCTCTCCGTCCGCCTCGAACAGCAGATGTCCAAAGACCAAATCCTCGAGCGCTATCTCAACACCGTCTACCTCGGCAACACCGCCTACGGGCTCCAGGCTGCGGCCGAGACGTACTGGGGGAAGCAGGTCGGCGACCTCACGGTCGAAGAGGGCGCCCTGCTCGCCGGTCTCATCCGCAACCCGGTCGGGTACGACCCCTTCAAGCGGCCCGAGCTGGCCAAACAACGACGCGACCTCGCGCTCGACCGCATGGTCGTTCGCCATCACCTCACGCCCGAGGCTGCCGCCCTTCTCAAGCACGTGCCCGTGCCGCAGAAGAAGGAACAGCTCTTCAAGTCGGCCCAGGACTACTTCGTCGAAGAAGTCGAACAGCGCTTGCTCGATGACCCCCGCCTGGGTGCGACCCAACCCGAGCGTTACAACGCGATCTTCCGTGGGGGGCTACGCATCGAGACAACCTTCGACCCTCGGCTGCAGGAGATCGCACAGCGCCAGGTCGACGCCAAGATCCCTGACACCAAGGGCCGATTCGAGGCCGCCCTGATCTCGGTCGAGCCAGCCACGGGAGCGGTTCGAGCCATGGTGGCCGGCAAAGACTACGCGAGCACCCAGTACAACCTCGCCACCGGACGGGGCGGCAGCGGTCGTCAACCCGGCTCGTCGTTCAAGCCGATCGTGCTCGCCGCCGCCTTCGAAAAGGGCATCGGCCCCAACGACACCATCAACGGCGCCGAGCCCTGTCCGATCCGCATCAAGGGCGTGCTGCCCAATCCGTACACGCCCGGTAACTACGAGGGCTCGCGGGGCTCGACCGGACCGATCGTGAACGCAACGGCCAAGTCGCTCAACTGTGCCTTTGTTCGCCTCGGGTTGGCCCTCGACGACGATCCGTTCAAGTCGATGGACGCCGTGGCGACGATGGCCCGGCGGCTCGGCATCGCCATCCCCGACGACGGCGCCTACGGCCCGTCGATCAGTCTGGGCGCCAAGGAAGTCACCCCCCTCGAGATGGCGTCGGCCTACGCGACGTTCGCCAACGATGGCGTCCGCCAGGAGCCGTACTTCGTCGAGCGGGTCTTGGACCGCCGGGGCAAGGAGGTGTTGCGGGGCAAGTCAGACGGCGAGCGGGTGCTCGACCCCAACGTCGCCCGCACCGTCACGGCCGTGTTGCGAAAGGTCGTCGAGGGCGGCACGGGCACCCGGGCCCGCCAAAGGGACCGGGCAGTGGCCGGCAAGACGGGCACTTCGCAGGAGTGGCGCGACGCGTGGTTCGTCGGCTACACGCCCGAGCTGGCCACGGCGGTGTGGATGGGCAATCCCAAGCTGCAGGACTCGATGCGCAACGTTGGCGGTATCCGGGTCACCGGTGGTTCGTACCCGGCAATGACCTGGGGTGCGTACATGGCCGAGGCATTCAAGGACACACCCGCGACCAAGTTCGCCGAGCCCGACCTACGCGTCTACGGCAAGGCCGAGGCGGTCAAGTTCTCCAAGCAGTCAGGCGCCGGATCGCCGCCGGTGACCCGGCCGCGGACCGCGACGACCGAGGCCCCTTCTCCCGAACCCGGCACGGCCCCCGAGGGGAATCCGACCGCGGCACCGAGCACCCCGTGACCGAGAGAGCGACATGACGAGGTTCGATCCGCTGCTGGTCGTGCAGGAGCACGACACGACACTCGATCAACTCGCTCACCGTTTGGCCACCCTGGCCCAACGGGCCGAGCGCCGGTCGGCCGAGTCCGCGGTCAAGACCGCTATCGCCGAACTGGCCACCGCGGTGGCGGCCCGAGATGCCGTCGCTGATCGGGAGGCCGGGCTCGAGCGCGACATCGCCGCCAGCGAGGATCGCATCTCCCAGATCGACAAGCGCATGTCTTCGGGTGAGATCGCCGCCGCCCGCGATCTGCAGGCCATGGCCACGGAGATCGACCACATCAAGGCTCGCGTATCGACGCTCGAAGACCAGGCCCTCGAGGCCATGGACGAGCGAGAGCCCCTCGACGAAGCGGTCGCCACTCAGACTGCGGTCCACGATCGACTGCTGGCCGACGTCGCTCGCCTGGAGGCCGAGATCGCAGAGGCCGAAACGACGCTCGCGGCCGAGATCGCCGCCGAGCAACAGGTGCGGGCCGAAGCTGCGGCCACGGTGCCGGCCGAGCTGCTGGCGGAGTACGAACGGCTGCGGGCCCGCCTCGGCGGTATCGGCGTCGCCCGCCTCGAGCACGGCACGTGCATGGGCTGTCGGATGAAGCTGCCGGCCACCGAACTCGACCGAGTCCGGCATGTCGACCCCGACGCCCTCGTCCACTGCGAGCAGTGCGGACGTATCCTCGTCCGTCCCGACTGACGATGCTGCTCTGGTTCGCCGGCGCGTCGTTCGTCGTCGTGTGGACGGTCTTCAAGGACCCGGCCATCGACTACCGCCTGGTCATGGCGGGTGCGATCCTGCCTGACGTCGTCGACGGCGTGTTGGGCGGCGCCCGCCTGCTCCACACCCTCACCTTCAGCGTCTCGCTCCTCGTGGTCGTGATGCTGGCCACGGGCGGCCGTCGACGACTCCGTCGACGGCTTCTCGCACTGCCGATCGGGACGTTCTGCCATCTGCTGCTGGATGCGACGTGGACTCGCACGGCCACCTTTTGGTGGCCGTTCTTCGGCACCGACTTCCCGGGGAGCGGGCTGCCGAGCCTGAGCCGGCCGTGGCCGCTACTGGTCCTGCTCGAAGCCGCCGGTGGCGCGGCGTTGGTGTGGGCGTGGCGCCGGTTCGAACTCGGTGACGTCGGCCGTAGGTCGGCGTTCTTCCGCACGGGACACCTCGACCGCAGCCTGGCCTCGGGCCCGCTGCCTCACCGATGAAGGCGTCATCGTGTTGATCCTCGTGCGGCATGGACAGACGGCCGTCAATGCCGGGGGACGGCTTCAAGGCCGGATCGACCAGTCGTTGACCGAGCTCGGACGACGACAGGCGTCGACGTGTGCCGCCGCCGTCGGAGCGCCGTCCCGCGTCATTGCCAGCCCGCTCCTACGGGCCCAAGAAACGGCGGCGGCGCTGGCGCCGTCGGGTGTCGAGGTCGAAGTCGATGACCGCTGGGTCGAGCTCGATTACGGCGAGTGGGACGGCGTGCCCTTGGGCGAGGTCCCGCGGGCGGCGTGGACTCGGTGGCGGAGCGACCCGGCGTTCGCCCCACCCGGTGGCGAGTCGCTCGTCACGTTGACCGCCCGCGTGCAGACGGCGTGCGAAGAGCTCGCCCTTCAAGCCGCCAGCGAGGACGTGGTGGTCGTGAGTCATGTCTCGCCGATCAAGGCCGCCGTGGCGTGGGCCCTTGGCGTCGGGCCGGAGACGTCGTGGCGCATGTTTCTCGGGGTTGCGGCGGTGTGCCGGATCTCCGTCAACGCCAACGGGCCGTCCCTGATCTCGTTCAACGAGACCGCACACACGGCGCCGTTGATGACCGAGATCGCCTGATCGGCCGGCCCCCGGCGCTAGCGTGCTGGGGGTGGCTACCCGCACCACCAACTTCGGGGCAGGGAAGCGTGAGAGCCACGACGCCACCGCCTTCTACGACCGGTTCTCTCCTCCGGTCCTGAGCAGCGACGCCTCCATCGGCGACGCATCGGCCCTCGAGACCGGTTGTCGTCTCGGAGATGCCCGCGACCTCGCCGGCATTCCCGACGCCACGGTGGCGCTCGTCATCACGTCACCGCCCTACTTCGCCGGCAAGGCCTACGAGGAAGCACTCGGCGAGGGTCACATCCCGGGCAGCTACCTCGAATTCCTCACCATGTTGCGCGACTCCTTCGCCGAGTGCCGCCGGGTGCTCGAGCCCGGCGGGCGTATCGCGGTCAACGTCGCCAACCTGGGCCGCAAGCCGTATCGCAGCCTCGCCGCCGATGTCATCGCCATCCTCCAGGACGACCTCGGCCTGTTGCTGCGGGGCGAAGTGGTGTGGGCGAAGGCCGAGGGCGCCTCGGGGTCCTGCGCGTGGGGATCGTTCCGGAGTCCGGCAAACCCCGTGCTCCGCGACGTGACCGAGCGCATCATCGTGGCCAGCAAGGGCCGCTTCGACCGCGCCGGTCGGGCCGCCCAGCGACAGAAGGCGGGCCGCCCGGCCGTGGCCACGAGCACGAGCGACGAGTTTCTCGAGGCCACGCTCGACGTGTGGCGATTTCCCCCCGAGAGCGCACGTCGGGTTTCCCACCCGGCCCCCTTCCCCGTCGAGTTGCCCGAGCGCCTGATCCATCTCTACACCTACGAGGGCGATGTCGTGCTCGACCCGTTCTGCGGCTCGGGATCGACGCTCGTCGCTGCCGCCTCGACCGGGCGCCGCGGCGTCGGTTTCGACACCGACGCCGACTACGTCGCCCTCGCCAACCGTCGGATGGTCGACGAGGCCAAGGTGACGTCGCCGCGGGCCCAGCGCTTCGATCTGGCCCGCAAGGAGGGCAAGGCCATTGCCGCCGTGGCCGAGTCCGCCTTGGTCGACGCCGGCTTCACGGTCTCGGGTCGCAACGCGCGCGTCAAGGGCACGGGCATGGCCGTCGATTTGGTGGCCGTCGGCGCCGACGGCCGCACGTGGGACGTCGAGGTGGTCGGCGGCTTCACGGTGACGGCATCGGGGTTGAGCCGAACCGAAGCCGTATGGCGAGCGCTCGGTCGTGCCGCCGCCCTCGCCGCCGCCGATCGTGGGCCGCGGATGTTGCTCGCCTCGCATCTGCCTGACGCCGGGACCGACGCCGAGCTCGCCCTGCGCACTGGCGCTTCGCTGTTCGACGCCATCGTCCCGCTGCTGGGCGACGACACCGCCGCCATCCTGTCGGCCCTCTCCGGGGCTTAGCGGCCGGGTCGATTCATCGCTGGCCGAGCGTCGCCGTCAGTCGTTGCTCGGCGTTCCCACGCAGCACGGTGATCTCGATTTTGGCGCCAGGGGCACGATCACCGACGAGTCGAGACAGCGCTGCTGCCCCTGACACCGGGCCGCCATCGACGGCCACGATGACGTCACCGGCCTGAAGGCCGGCGGCGGCGGCCGGGGTGCCCGGGCTGACTTGGACGACGGTGGCGCCTGTGGTGGCATCGGTGTTGTCGGTGGTCGTCACGCCGAGGAAGGCTGTCGGGGTCGCCTTGGCACCCGAGACCAAGCGGTCGGCCACCGAGCGAGCGTCGTCGACGGGGATGGCGAAGCCGATGTTCTGCGCGTTGTTCTCGACGGCGATGGCGGTGTTGATGCCGATGACCTGACCGGCTGCGTTCACGAGCGGGCCGCCTGAGTTGCCCGAGTTGATGGCGGCGTCGGTCTGCAGCATCCCGGTGAGGTCGCCGATGCTCCGGTTGAGGGCAGACACGATCCCCCGGGTCACGCTTGGATCGCCGCGCAAGCCGAGGGCATTGCCGATGGCGACCACGTCTTGGCCGACCTTCACATCGGCCGACGAGCCGAGTTGGGCGACGACGAGTCCATCGGTCGACGCAAGGCGCAGCACGGCGATGTCGCGGGCGGGATCGGTGCCGACGATCGTCGCCGCCCGAGCCTGGCGGTCGGCGGTGGTCGTCACGGTGACGCGGGTGGCGCCGGCGACGACGTGGGCGTTGGTGAGGACGAGCCCGTCGGCGCTGTACACCACGCCCGACCCCTGGCCCGAGAAGCCGGGGCCCTGGGAGGCGATGTCGGCGACGGCGCCCTCGACGGCGTTGAGCACGGCCGAGACGTCGAGGGAGGCTGTGGGAGTTGTGGACACGAGCGGTGCGATCACCGGAGACTTCGACGACGAAACCGGCGGATTGTTGTCGGCCAACCGATAGCCCGAGAAGGTCCCCACTCCAGCGGCGCCGGCGACGAGGGCCAGGGTGACGGCGAGGCCGGCGCCTCGGGGACCGCTCCGTGACCGGCGCACCTTCGGCGTCGGCTCGGTCGGCGGCGTCTCGCCATCCACCGGCGGCAACACGGGGGCCTCGGTGGGAGGAGAGTCCGGAAGCGCCCAAGTGGTGGTGGCATCGGTCATGTGTACAGCCAACGACTTGCGTCTGGGACCGGGCTGTGAGGCCCCTGTGTCGCCCCTCGGAACCTCAGGATGGGGGAGTCGGGATGAGCAACGGTAGGTGGACTCGGAATTCGGCACCGCCCATGGCCGACCGCCGCACCCCGGCGCGTCCCCTGTGGGCGGCAGCGATGGCGGCGACGATGGCAAGTCCGAGCCCTGCGCCGCCTGCGTCGCGGGTCCGTGACGGGTCGGCACGGTAGAAGCGCTCGAACACCTTGACCTCCTCACCGTCGGGAAGTCCGGCACCAGCGTCGGCGACCACCAGCACGGCCATGCCGTCGTCGACGGTGACCTCGACGGCGACGGGCGTGCCGGGCTCGGTGTGAGCCCGAGCATTCGCGAGGAGGTTGTCGGCCACTTGGCGCAGCCGGCCACGGTCGCCGAGCACCTCGATCGAGCCGTTCACGAGCAGGGCGATGGGCCGATCGGGGTCGACGGCCTGGGCAGCGTCGACCGCCTCGGCCGCCAGGGCCCCCAGGTCGACGGGTTCGCCATCGAGGGGACGCCCTTCGTCGAGGCGGGCGAGCAGGAGGAGGTCGTCGACGAGCACCCCCATCCGGGCGGCTTCCCGTTCGATACCGACGAGCACCCGGGCGAGGTCCCCCGGGCGTCGGTCGGCCCCGCGCTCGAACAACTCGGCGTAGGCGCGGATCGACGACAACGGTGTGCGTAGTTCGTGCGAGGCGTCGGCCACGAACCGGCGCAGCCGCTCTTCCGACCGCGCCCGAGCCGAAAACGCTCGCTCGATCTGGCCGAGCATGGCGTTGAGGGCCGACCCGAGACGACCGACCTCGGTGGAGTCGTCCTCACGCGTCACCCGCTGGGAGAGGTCGCCGGCGGCGATTGCGGCGGCGGTCTCGGCGATGTCGTCGAGCGGTCGCAGTCCGAAGTCGACGAGGATGCGAGCGAGGGCAACGCCGAGCACGAGGGCGAGGCCGGTGACGACAGCCTCGACGGCGAGCAGTCGTCGGAGCGTCGAGTCGAGATCGTCGAGTGGGAGAGCGAGCACGAGGCTGGCGCCGTCGGTCGCCACCCGCCATGTCCCGACGCGGAATCGCGGTCCGTCGTCGACGGCGGCCGGCACAGTGCGGTAGATGCCGAGGTCGGACTCACGGGCCAACGCCTGTTCGTCGGGCACATCGAGTTCCGATGGCAGTGGCGGCGTCACCGGCTCCTGATCCGGCCGCCGGAGCGCTTCGCTCTGCAGTACCTGTCCGTCGGCCGAGCGCACCTCGAGGTAGAGCCCGGGCGCCAGAACGGCAAGGTCGTCGGCCCGAACGGCCCGCCCGCCCAGCGCCCGCACCACCGGACGGTGGGCGGCATCGAGTTGCTGGTCGACCCGTTCGACGAGGAACGACCGAAGCGACACGTAGGTGACGGTGGCCACCGTCACGACGACAATGGCCGTCACCGCGATGAGGGCGGCCATGAGTCGGGCCCGGAGCGACACGGCGGTCAGTCCGGGGCCAGGCGGAGGCTGTATCCGACGAGTCGCACGGTCTGGATGATTGGGGGCCCGAGGCGGTCGAGCTTCTTGCGGAGGTAGCTGACGTAGGTCTCGACGACATTGGCGTCGCCGTCGAAGTCGTATTGCCAGACGTGGTCGAGGATCTGGGCCTTGGACAAGACCCGACGCGGATTGATCATGAAGTACCGCAGGAGGTTGAATTCCGTCGCCGTCAGGTGCACGGGCGAGCCGCCCCTCCATACCTCTCGGCTCTCTTCGTCCATCACGAGATCTTCGACTCGGAGAAGACCATCGCCGGCGCTCGGGCCAGACGTACGCCGGAGCACGGCCTGTACCCGGGCGACGACCTCAGCCAGGCTGAACGGCTTGGTCACGTAGTCGTCGCCCCCGACCGTCAACCCGCCGACCTTGTCCTCGGTCGCGTCGCGGGCGGTGAGGAAGAGGACGGGGATCCGCTGACCGTCGGCCCGTAGGCGGCGCGTCACCTCCAAACCGTCGAGGTCGGGCAGCATGATGTCGAGCACGATCAGGTCGGGCCGAAACTCGGTGGCCGTGCTCAGAGCGCCACGTCCAGTCGACTCAGACCGCACCTCGAAGCCCTCGTAGCGCAGGGCAGTGCCCACGGCGTCGGTGATACTCGGCTCGTCGTCGACGACGAGGATCCGGGTGGTGCGGTCGCCGCTCATCGCACCATCGTCGCACTGCGTGCCCGGTGGGGTGGGCGCGCTAGCGGCTGGCGAGCAGCGCTGGTGTCCGCATGAGGTCGTCGATCGACGCCACATCAACGGGCGGGCTGAAGAAGTAGCCCTGGGCGAGGTCACAGCCGAGTCGCCGGAGTAGACCGCCCTGGAATGCCGTCTCGACGCCCTCGGCCACGACCTCCATGTCGAGGCGGCGGGCCAAAGACATCAGCGCGGCGACAACCGGTGCATCGGGGTCGGCGGCCGTGATCGTCTGCACGAACCCCTTGTCGATCTTCAAGACGTCTACCGGGCAGCGCTGCAGGCGGCCGAGCACCGACGTGCCGGTGCCGAAGTCGTCGATGGCGAGACGCACGCCCAACGCATGGAACCCTTCGAGGATGGCGGGAAGGGCCTCCTCCTCCATGACGACTCGGTCGGTGATCTCGAGCTCGAACAGGTGCGGCGGCAGCCCGACCCGGGCGAGGAGGGCCCCGATCTCGGCGGCCAGAACCGGCCGGCGGAGATCGCGTGTCGAGATGTTGACGGCGATCCGCAGGGGCGTCGCGTTGTCGAGCCACGTCCGCGCCTGTTGGGCGGCCTGGTCTCGTACCCAGCGGTCGAGATCCACGATGAGCCCCGACTCCTCTGCCATCGGGAGGAAGAGGTCGGGCGCCAGCCGGCCCAACTCGTGGTGGTCCCACCGCATCAGGGCCTCGACCGACACGATCTTCATGGTTCGGAAGTCGACCTGGGGTTGATAGAGGACGACCAACTCGTCGCGCTCGATGGCGCGGTGGAGGTCGGCCTCGAGGTCGAGTGGACTCCGACCCGCAGTTCTGAGCGCAGCCCTTGTCTCAAAGGTGTTCTTGCCCTGGGCCTTCGCCTCGTACATCGCCGAGTCGGCGTGCTGCAAGAGCTCGTGGTAGCTCTCGCCATCTTCCGGAGACACAGCAACGCCGACGCTGCACGACACGAAGAGATTCCGCCCGTCGAAATCGAGGGGCTCGCGGAGCGACTGCACGATGCGGTCGGCGGCGGCCGATGCATCGTCGCCACCTTCGATGTCGGCGAGGAGGATGACGAACTCGTCGCCGCCGAGTCGGGCCAGGGTGTCAGCGGCCCGGAGCCGGCTTTGGATCCGGTCCGCGACCTGGCAGATGATTTGGTCGCCGGCGGCGTGGCCGAGCGTGTCGTTGACGACTTTGAATCGGTCGAGGTCGACGAAGAGGAGGCCGACGTGGTGGCCGGAGCGGGAGGCCATCCGCAGGGCGTGCTCACTACGGTCCTCGATGAGCGGCCGGTTCGGCAGTCCGGTCATCGGGTCGCGGAACGCCTGGGCCTGGATGCGCTCGAGCAGCCGGGCATTGTCGAGCGCGACGCCCGCCTGGGCGGCGAGGCCGTGCATGCGGTCGACCACACTCTGGTGGTCGACCTCTTCTACGGCGCGGACGAAACCGGCCGAGATCACTCCGAGGAAATCACCGCGGGCTTGAATCGGCACGACGGCGCACCACTTCGTGCCGGTGGCTTGGAGGTGGTCGAGGATGACGCCGTCCTCGGATTCGGCTTCGAGGATCCACGCACGAGGAGACATGGCCATATCGCCGAGTCCGGGAACATCTTCGGCGAGGATTTCCTCGGCCAGTCCAATGTCGCTTGGCGCAGTGGTCGAGCCGAGGCGCAGCCGTTTGCCCTCTTCATCCCAAAGCCAGACCCACACGTGGTCGCAGCCGATCACGGTCGGTACCACATCGGACAAGGCGGTCATGACCTCGGACTGCGTGGTTAATTCGCTCAGCGCACGGGCCAGGACGAGGAGGGACGATGCGGTGTCGCGGTCGCGTCGGGCCGACTCCAGCGAGGCCGCTGCGCTGAGGGCCGAAGCAGCGTGGCGTGCGTACGCGGCGAGCAGGCGGCGTTCGACGTCGCCTGCCCTGGTCGCCTCGGAGAACACGGCCGCGAGGACGCCGTGTCGCCGATGATCGGACACGATCGGCACCATCGCCTCGTTGTCGAGTACGTCGCCGGCATCGAGTCGGGCCGCCACTACTTCGGCGTCGGCCGGGTCGTCCCAGCCCTCCTGGTAGACCCGAAGTGGGCTGTCGGGCGTCGCCCGTACGGCGAGGAGGTGACGGGGCGCGGAGACGGCGACGCCGACCATCTCGGTGATCCGTTGCAGCACGGTGGCCACGTCCCCGGCCGTGGCCAGTCGAGCGGCCATGTCCTGGAGTTGTTCGAACCGCCCCAGGAGGATCTCGGTGTTGCCCGCGCCCGGGCCGCCGAGGATGGCCTCGGTTCCGGCCCCGACTTCACGCTCGACCCAACGGAGCTCGAACCGACACACCTGATCGCCTCGCGACTGACAGGTCGACTCGACGACGGCGCCGACGGTGCCGAACACCGAGGGAAGGGCGGCGTACGAGCCCGCGGCCACGCCGCAGTAGAAGGGGTCGGCGTCGGCCGGGTCGCTCCACTCGGCCTCGATGACGGCACTTCCGGGTCGGGCGTCGACCAAGCGGAGTTGTCGACTGGCTGCCATCTTGTTTCCGGCGTTGACGACTCCCGGGAGCACGGCCTCTACGGCTCCCGCCATTCGCATCCCATCAGCCCCGCCGCTCTCGATCGCAGTAGCGATCAGCGCCTCCCCCGTCCGCCGTCCGAAGTCAGGTTCGTGGCAGGCGGCGGCGCCGTGATGCGCAACCGCGAGGACTTCCTCGGTGGCAAACCAGCGGTTCATCGAGAACGCGTCTTCGACGGTGATGCCGGCGGCGGCGGCGACGGCGGCGGCGACGGCGGGGCCCCGCATCCGGGTCACGTAGGCCAGTGCGCCCCGTACGATGTCGGCGCTCAGCTCACGCCGGGGACGCGAGACAAGGGGCTGATCCACCCCTTCAGATTGGCGAAGGAATCGCCGTGGGCCAAGGCCCATTGAAGAAATGGCCCAGATGGGCCATGGCCGTCCTGGCCAGCCCGATCGGACGCTATTCGACGATTTCGATGGCGAATTCGGGGCAGTTGTCGGAGGCGAGGCGGGCCTCGCCCTCGAGCTCGGGTGGCACATCGCCAGTGACGAGGAGCACGGCGTAGCCCTCGTCGTCGGACTCGAACAGTGCAGGAGACAACGCGTAGCAGCGCCCGTGGCCTTGGCACTTGTCTCGGTCGAAGTCGATACGCATCAGGAAGCTTCTCCAGCGTTGGTGGCCAGCACACGGACGGGCAGCTGACGGGGGCCGCGGACCTGTCCGGCAGACCATCGGACGGCGTCGGGGTCGGCCAGTTCGAAGTCGGGGATGCGCTTCATCCACTCCTCGATGGCGACCGTCATCTCCATCCGGGCCAGGTTGGAACCAAGGCAGCGGTGGATGCCGAGGCCGAAGGACACGTGGCGGTTCTTGGCCCGGTCGATGATGAAGGTGTCGGCGTTCTCAAACGCCTCCGGGTCGCGGTTGGCGGCCGGGAAGGGAAGGAGCACCCAATCGCGCTTGCCGAAGGTTTGGCCGCCGATCTCGACCTCCTCGGCCACAATGCGGGCCATGGTCACCGGAGCGTAGAAGCGGAGGAACTCCTCGATGGCGAAAGGAAGCACGGCCGGGTCGTCAACCAGGCGCTTGCGGTCGTCGGGCGACTGAGCCAGGTGCCACAGGCTGGCCCCGATGGCTGACCACGTCGTGTCGATGCCGGCGATGATGAGCAGGGCGATGGTGCCGCCGATGTGCTCGCCGGAGAGGGGCTCGCCGTCCATCTCGGCGTTGAGCAGGAACCCGACCAAGTCGTCGCGGGGGTGGGCCCGGTGGTCTTCGATCACATTCTCGAGGTAGAGATCAAAGCTCATGGCAGAGTCCGGCTCCTCGTCGAACGTGCCGGGGGCCTCGATGATGGAGTGAATGAACCGACGGAACATGGGTCCGTCTTCCTTGGACACACCGAGCATGTCGGAGATGACCCGGACCGGGATGTGCTGGGTGTATTGCTCGGCGGCGTCGACGATGTCGGTGCCATCGGCGAGCAGCTCGTCGAGCAACTCGCGGCAGCTCTCACGTGCCGTCGGCTCCCACTTGGCCATCTCTTTGGGGGAGAAGGCGGGGAGCAACAGGCGGCGGGCCTGGGCGTGGAAGGGGGGATCGGAGGTGATGGGCGGGGCGTAGCCCATCGGGGCGATGCCCTCGGGCTTCCACGGGCTGACGATCACGCCCTCGCTGCTGAAGTGCTCGCTGTCGTGGGCGATGGCGGCGACGTCCTCGTGGCGGGTGGGCAGCCAGGTGCCCCCGAAGCGGTCGGAATGGGCCACGGGACACCGGTCGCGGAGGTCGTCCCAGATCTCGGGGGCGGCAGCGGCGTAGTCGGGATGGGTGTGGTCGAAATCGGTGGCCCAGTCCTCGACAGGCGTCAACTCAGTGTCCGGCATGTCCCTACGCAAGCAGATTCCGGGCTGGGGGGCCAGACATGGCTCACCACACGTCGATCCAGGGCAACTTCTTCTCGGTCCTCGGAGCGGGCTGGGGAGTGGAACGCAGTCCGGTCACGATCCAGCGACGGGTGTCCGCCGGGTCGATGACGTCGTCGAGGGCGGGCCCGTTGGCGCGAGCCACGGCTTTGCCGGCGGCGTAGGCCGCCGCCACCATGCGGTCGAAGGTCTCCTGCCGGGCGACCGGGTCTTCGATGGCGGCGAGTTCGTTGCGATACCCGAGCTTTACCGACCCCTCGAGGCCCATACCGCCGAATTCGCCCGTCGGCCACGAGACGCAGAACATGGCCGCCTGGTAGCTGCCGCCAGTCATGGCGATGGCTCCGAGGCCGTAGCTCTTACGCAGGATTACGGAGAGGATGGGCACGGTGAGGTTGGCGCCGATCACGAAGAGCCGAGAGCAGTGCCGGATGAGTCCGGTCTTCTCCGCTTCGGGACCGACCATGTTGCCTGGGGTGTCGGACAGTGAGACCACCGGGACATCGAAGGCCTCGCACAGTTGCAGGAAGCGGGCGGCCTTGTCGGCGGCGTCGGCGTCGATGGCGCCGCCGAGGTGGATTGGGTTGTTGGCGAAGATCCCAACCGGGCGCCCCTCGATGCGGGCGAAGGCGGTGACCATGGCCAGCCCGAACCCGGGACGCAGTTCGAGCACCGAGCCCTCGTCGGCCAGCAGGTCGATCACGCTTCGGACGTCGTAGGCCCGCACGCGGCTCTCCGGCACGGCCTGGCGGAGGAGTCGCTGGTCGGCGCAGGTCCACTCGTCGACCGAGCCCTGGAAATAGGAGAGGTACTGCTTGGCCGCGGCGACCGCGGCGGCCTCGTCGTCGACCAAGACGTCGATCGTGCCGTTGGCGACCATCACGTCGAGCGGGCCGATCTCCTCGGGCCGAAAGACGCCGAGTCCACCGCCCTCGACCATGGCCGGGCCGCCCATCCCGAGCGCCGAGTCGCGGGTGGCGATGATCACGTCACAGCAGCCGAGGATGGCGGCGTTGCCGGCGAAGCAACGTCCCGACGTGATGCCGACCAGCGGGACGGCGCCGCTCAGCTTTCCCCAGTACTCGAACCCGCGGATGAACCCGCCGCCGCCCTCGGTGTCGCCGGGCCGCCCGCCCCCGCCCTCGGTGAAGAACACGGTCGGCAGGCGCCACCGGAGCGCCAGTTCGGCCATGCGGTCCAACTTGACGTGGTTGTGCGCGCCCTGGGTGCCGGCCAGCACGCTGTAGTCGTAGGAGAGCACGGCCGCGCGGGTGCGGTCGGTGTCGGCGAAGACGTCGCCGTTGACGGTGGCGAGGCCCATGACGAGACCGTCGGCCGGCGTTTGATCGATCAGTTCGTCGAGTGTGTTGCGTCGTCGACGGGCGGCGACGGTGAGGGCTCCGTACTCCGTGAACGACCCCGGGTCACACAGGTCGTCGATGTTCTCCCGGGCCGTCCGTTTGCCGTGGCGACGACGCGACTCGACCGCGTCCGGTCGAGCGTCGTCGAGCGCGCGGCGGTGGCGGTCGAACACCTCGGCGAGGTCGGGTCGGATCTCGTCGAGGTCGATTGGCTCGTCGACGATCTGCGCAGCCTCGGTTGCGTCGGTGAGCCGGATCGACGCCAACCGGTATCCGGCCGCCCAGTGACTCTCCGGCCACGACGTGGACGCGCTCGACGACCCCGGCTGCGGGTGCGACCACGACGTGCTCCATCTTCATGGCCTCGACGACGGCGATGGTCTGCCCGGCGACCACGGTCTCGCCGGCAGTGACCGCCACCGACACGACCGTGCCCTGGAGGGGAGCATCGACGGTCTCGGTCCCGTCGACGTCGTCGGCGTTGTCCGAGTGCGGTAGGGCGGTGGCTTGCAAGGCTGGACCCACGGACGACTCGAAATGACGCTGGCGGTGGGCGGTGCCCGTCGTCGTGTCGTCGACGAGGGCCTCGACGAGACCGGTGTACCACGCGCCGCTCCGCACGCCAGCCGAGGCAAGCAGGTCGCGAAGGTGGGTCACGTTGGTGGCCGGTCCTTCGACCCGGAGTTCACTGAGCGCCCGGTCGGCGCGTCGGACGACGGCGACAAGGTCATCGTTCGGCTCGTGGACGACGACCTTGCCCAACAGGGCGTCGTAGCGCGTGTTCGGTTCGTACCCGGCGTAGGCCATGGTGTCGACCCGCACCCCAGGACCTCCGGGCGGGTCGAGGGCCACAATTGTCCCGCCCCCCTCGAGGTTGACTCGGCACTCGAGGGCCACGCCTCTCGGCTCGGGCACGTGGCTCTGCTCGCCGAGCCCCACCTCGGCGAGCGATGCACCGGTGGCGACCTGGAGTTGGAGGGCGACGAGGTCGAGTCCGGTGACGGCTTCGGTCACCGGGTGCTCGACCTGGAGGCGCGGGTTCGCTTCGAGAAAGGTGAACCGCCCGCCGGCGACGTCGACGAGGAACTCGATCGTGGCCAGGCCCCGGAGTCCGACCGATCGACCGAGCGCGACGGCCCCGTCGAGCATGGCGGCCCGAAGTTCGGCGTCGAGTGCGACAGCCACGGCGGGAGCAATCTCGATGACCTTCTGGCGGTGGCGCTGCAGGCTGCAGTCACGATCCCAGAGGTGCACGAGCTCGGTCCCGTCGCCGAGAAGTTGGACCTCGATGTGGCGCACCCCAACGGCCAGTTCCTCGACGAAGAGGCGGCCGTCGCCGAACGCGGCCAAAGCCTCGGATTCGCACCGCTCGAACACCTCCGCGAGTTCGCCACGGTCGCGAACAGGACGCATGCCTCGGCCGCCGCCGCCGGCGATGGCCTTCACCATCACCGCGCCGCCAGGCCCTAGGTCGCGCAAGAACTCGGTCGCCTCGTCGACGCTGGTGTCGCCGCTCGTGGCCCGCAGCAATCCGAGTCCCACGGACGCCGCCGCTTCGCGAGCCTGGGCCTTGTCGCCCAGGAGGTCGAGCGTGGTCGGGTCAGGGCCGACGAACACCAGCCCGGCGGCGGCGCAGGCGCGTGCGAAATCGCCCGACTCGCTGAGGAAGCCGTAGCCGGGATGCACGTAGCGACAGCCACTGGTGACGGCTGCTTCCACCGCCTGCTCGATGTCGAGGTACGCGGTCGGCCCCGACGCCGCGCATCGGCACGCACTGGTCGACGACGGCGACGTGGAGGCAGCGTGCGTCGTCTTCGGAGAACACGCCGACGGTGGTCATGCCGAGGTCGGCCGCCGTGCGGGCGATGCGTACGGCGATCTCGCCCCGGTTGGCGATGAGGAGCTTGTCCACGCGGGGCGAGCCTAAGGGAGTGAACCGAGGTACAGCCGGCTCCACCGTCGGCGGATGGGCCGGGCACCGTCTGTGCGAGCCCGTGCGCTGATCAGCGCACGGGCCCCGGCAGTCGCTGCTGAATCAGGCCCGGGTGCCGCTGAGCTTGGCCGTGCCGAAGCTGCCGAGTGATGCGGTGCCGGTGAGGGTGTCGCCCTCGACAACTGCGGTGGTGGCAATCTCCATGGGCATGGGCTGTTCGACCTTGATCGTCCAGGCAAGGTTGTCGCCGTCGACCGTGCCTCCGGTGAAGGGCATCTCACCCTGTGCGCCCGACAGCTTGCCGCTGAGTTCGTTGCCGCTGGTCTCGAGGATCAGCGTGACCTGCTGCGCTCCCATCGGCGTGTCCATCGTGACGTTCCAGGTGCCATCGGCAGCCATCTTGTGCTTCCCCCATGCTCGGGCGGTCGTCGTCGACCGCGAGGCGGATCTTGGCAGATCGGACTGGGACCGTGCCAGGCCACGAAGATCGGCCAAAAGGAACTTCTTGTGCAAAACGGACGGGGTGGTTACAGTGCGCGGCAGATGCTCGGTGGAACGGGCACATGACACAGGTGGGGACCTTGGCGGGTATGCGTGCGAGCGCAGGATTCGGGGACTTTTTGCGCTGACGGTCGCGTCGGTCACCCAGCCTTCGCACGGGCTACCTCGCTCGCGGCGGGCGGCGTCAAGTACTCCCCGAGCCCGACTACACCGGCTCCGACTCGTTCACATACGTCGTGCGGTGCGGCCATCGGCGGTGGCGCAGTTGCCGACGGTGCCAACCGTCGAAGCGATTCGCCTTCCGCGCTGTGCCCGTGAAGGGGAGCGCTCCGGCAGGTGACACGATCCGGTCTTCCGACACGGTCGCCGTCGACCTGGAAACGGGGATCTCGGCCGCGTTGACCGGAAGCGGAACCTGCGCCTCGACGTCATTGACAGCGGCCGAGGCAACCAACGGCTCGGTGCCGCCCGACCGCTTCGCGGTCGCGCTCACCGGCCCCCGCTCCTTCTCGATCGGTGGACCGACCGATCATTCGCCACCATGATCATCTCCAGTGCAGCGCCTAGATCGCCAACGTGTCGCACATTCTTTGGCCCGCGTCCATTCGCATTGCGAGTGATCAGACCTGCGCTATTACTCTCCTGTCATCCAACCGCTTCTCGTGAGTCCAGCCTGCCCAAACGACGGAACCAAACTGTCCCGCAGGCCCTCCGAACCGGCAACACGCCATCGGCGAGCGGTGTTGGGCCTCTTCGTCCTACTCGTGTCGATCTTCGGTCTCTCTGGGTCCGGCCATACCGCCTCACCCGACGAAGAAGGGATGCTTGCTCAGACGCGAGCCCTTGCTCACGGCCGGCCCTCCATCGTCATCGACGAGTCGAACACGGACGTCGCGTCGAGACGAGAGCTGGCCGATGGGACCATCGTCGGGGTGAGCGGCCTCGGCCAGTCTGTAACCGGCCTGCCGATGTTCGCGGCCGGAAAGGCTGTCGCTCGACTCGTGGGGAACGAGGACCAGCGATCCGCGGTCGTGACCATATTCACCCTGTTCACGAACGCAATGGTGACTGCGGCCACCGCGTGCGTGTTGCTCCAATTGTCGCTGCTGCTCGGTGCACCGCTCAAACGTGGCGTGGCGCTGGCACTCACGTTCGCCCTTGGCACCTTCGCCTGGCACGAGGCTCGAACGTTCTTCAGCGAGCCGCTCACGGCGCTACTGGTGCTGACAGGTGTCACCGCTGCGATTGCCGCCCCACGTTCGGAACGAGTTTCGAGATGGACCGCCGCAGCCGGGCTCGCTGTGGGATTGGCCGTGAACGTTCGGTCGACCGCTCTGCTGTTCCCACCGCTGATCGGCTTCTATTTACTTGCGACGCTGTGGCGCCGTTGGGGGATCCGCTCAGCCGCGATGGGGTTGGCCACGTTCGCAGCGACGTTCCTCAGCATGGTCGGCCTCTATCTCGCATCGAACTGGTGGCGGTTCGGCTCACCTCTGGACCTGGGACCGACCTCGGTCCCCTTCACATATCCCTGGAACCAGGGGCTGTGGAACCTCTACTTCAGCCCGGGCAAGAGCCTGTTTTTGTACACGCCGGTGGTCCTCATCGCGACGATCGGCCTCCCTCTCTCGCGCTGCGGCGGAAGACAGCGGAAGTGGCGTTGCTGATCGGAATCGTCGGCGCTAATTCTCTGCTGTTCGCCAGGTTCATCGCGTGGCACGGGGATCAGGCCTGGGGGCCACGCTACATGCAGATCGTGCTTCCGTGTGCGGTCGCGATCGCTGCGCCGTTGCTCGCAGGACCAGGCCGCCGCTGGTTCGCTTCCGTGGTGGCCGCGGGTGTCATCGGGTTCGCCGGCCCGGGCCTGTTGGGCGTCCTGATCTACCCGAACGCCTATTTCCAACAGGGGAACGCTGAGTTGACCAGCAGGCTCGACCCCGACGGTCAACGGCACTACATCAACCAGTTCCACTTCAATCCGTATTGGTCACCGTTGCTCGGCCACGCTCGACGCGTCCCATCGACGCTTGCTACGACGGCGCATCGGCTGAACGGACCGACCGATGATCTCCAGCCCTTTCCGTCCGGACCTACCGATCGCTATTTCTGGTTCGACTTCCTCAACCAGGTCGACGTGTGGTGGCTGTGGCTGCCTGCCGCTCGGCTCCCTCGGTGGTTGCTGATCATCGTTCCAGCATTGGGGGGTGGCGCTGCGCTTGGTGCTCGGCAGCTCTACCGAGGGAGGGGCCCTTCCGACTTCGATCGCTCAGACCGCCTCGGTGACCGCCCATAGGGCTTGCGTCTCGCCCTTTTCAGGATCTGGTGAGGACGAGCTGAGGACTACGGTGCCTGGCTGAGTAACGCTTCTGCAGGTCAGACGGGTGAAGCGCAGCGAGCCGGCCTGTAGGCGGGGTTCTGTTCCCCGGGCCCTTGCGGGACACCGGTTCGGTGGTCATCCATCTACGCGGCCTACCTGGGGAGTAACGGACGGGCCGCCCTTCCCCGACTTGGCCTTGCTCCGAGTGGGGTTTGCCGAGCCACCCCGGTCACCCGGGATGCTGGTGCGCTCTTACCGCACCGTTTCACCCTCACCTGTGCCCGGTCCCCCGGGCCATCGGCGGTCTGTTCTCTGTGGCACTTTCCTGCGGATCGCTCCGACTGGCCGTTAACCAGCACCCTGCCCTGTGGAGCCCCGACCTTCCTCGACCCGGTCACGCCGGGCCGCGACCACCCGGCCGGCTCGCTGCCGGCGCAGTATCCCACACGGCGAGGTGACTAGTTCGTTGTGGCCAGACGCGGCCTCCGGAAAGATGAGCCGATCCCTCTATGTACTCAAAGTGGGCAATCCGTCACAATGAGTGAAGTGATGACGCCCGGAGACGACGCCGTGCGCCGGTATCGGCTTCGGGCCGTGAACGTGGCCGTGCAGACCACCCTCTATGTCGTGGTCGTGCTCGCCGCCTACCCGTTGCTCGACGGCGGTCCGTCGGTCGAGCCCCACATGTACATGGGGCTGCTCCTCGTGGCCGGCGTCGGCGCCCTGGCCATCCGACGGCTGCCCTGGGCCCGGTTCTTGCAGTCCTCCCTCGGCCTCGCCGCCCTCTACTTGTGGTCGGCGCTCGACATCCTCCTCATCACCTGGGGACTCGCCCTCACCGGTGGGGCGGGGTCGTCGGTGTTCTGGCTTTACGTCCTCACGACCCTCTTCTTCGCCGCCACCTATCCGCGGTCGGGCCAGGTCGCGTTGTTGCTCTTCACGACCGCGATCTACCTCGTCTTCGCATTGCACGACGCAGTTCCCGGCGCCGAGTTGTCGATACGCATGGCTGTCCTGTTCCTCACCGCGTTCATGGCCACGTTCCTCTCGGCCCAGTTGCAAGATGAGATCGCCGGACACGTTGTCGCTCGAAGCGAGAGCGAGCATCGCGCCGCCTTGCTGGCGACCGTGGCCGAGGCGGCTCGCAGCATGAGCACGATCGACAACAACCGCTCTGCTCGAGACGGTCGTCGGCGCCGCAGTCGCCGTCGGTTTCGACGCCGCCGAGTTGTGCCTCTACGACGTCGCTGAGGGAACCTGGCACCAGGCGTACCACCAGGGCCTCTTCATCGAGGATTACCAAACCGTCCAACCCATCGGCGTGGGCCTCGCCGGGCGAGTCTTCGAGACGACGGCCACCGTTGTCGAACAGGACTATTCGGGCTGGGATGAGGGTGTCGTTCCCGTTCGAAACGCAGGTCTGGTCGGAACCGTCGCCTGCCCGGTGTGGTCGACGGGCGAGTTGGCTGGTGTCCTCGTCGCCGGCCGCCGGGAGACCGGGGTGAAGGCTTCCGAGGTCGAATGTCTCGAGTTGCTTGCGGCCCAAGCCGGCGCCGCGCTCGTCGTCACCCGCCGCTACGCCGAGCGCCAGTCCTTCGAACAGGAGTTGCGCTACCAGGCCAGCCACGACCCCCTGACCGGTCTCCCCAACCGCACCCTGCTCATGGACCGCATCGATCGCGCCGTCCGGGCCTCACGGCGCACGAAATCGACGGTGGCGGTGCTCTTCGTCGACCTCGACGGGTTCAAGACCATCAACGACAGCCTCGGCCACGAGGCAGGCGACGAACTGCTCCGCCTCGTGAGCGACCGCCTGCTCCGTTGCATTCGGCCCGGCGACACGCTGGCCCGCTACGGCGGAGACGAATTCGCCGTCATCCTCGATGACGGCATCGAGGCTTCAGCCATTCGGGTTGCGGAGCGGATCCTCTCAGCTCTCCGCGAGAGCTTCCCGCTCGCCGGCCGGGACGTCGTGGTCACCGCCAGCATCGGCATCGCCCTTTCGCACGTCGACGACGAGCGGGTGGATCCCATCCGTGACGCCGACCTGGCGATGTATCGCGCCAAGGAGTCGGGCGGTGGTCGGTGGTCGCGGTTCGTTCCTTCGATGGACGCCGAGGCCCTCGAGCGGCTCGACCAGGAAAGCGAGCTACGGCGGGCGGTCCGCGAGCGGGAGTTCCACCTCGTCTACCAGCCCGTCGTCGATCTCGACACCGGGCGGATGACGGGCGTCGAGACGCTCCTTCGTTGGAACCATCCGACTCGAGGACCGGTGTCGCCGGCCGAGTTCATCCCCGTGGCCGAGCGGACTGGTCTTATCATCGCCCTGGGCCGCTGGGTGCTCGAGGAGGCGTGCCGGCAGACGCGGGCCTGGCAGGACGCCGGTGTTGACCTCCGCGTTGCGGTGAACCTTTCGACCCGACAGTTCGACGACGTCGAGCTCGTGGCTGACCTCGCCGCCATCTTGCAGCGACACGGGGTGGAGCGGGGCCGGCTCATGCTCGAGGTGACCGAGAGCGTGTTCATCGACAACCCGGGACAAGCGGTCGCGACCATGGCCGCAATCGGCGAGTTGGGCGTCTCGTTCGCGCTCGATGACTTCGGCCAGGGGTACTCGTCACTCAGCTACCTCAAACTGCTCCCGCTCCAGGTCATCAAGATCGACCGCTCGTTCGTCGTCGGACTGGCGGCGAGCGCCGCCGACCAAGCCATCGTGCGCGCCGTCGTGGGCCTTGCTTCCGAACTCGGGATGTCGGTGCTGGCCGAAGGCGTCGAGACACTCGACCAACTCGCTCAGATTCGCCGGCTCGGCTGTGCCAGCGTGCAGGGGTTCCTCTTCTCCAAGCCCGTCTCGCCCGCCGCCATCGCCGAACTGGCCACCCGCCCGATCCTGGGTGTCCCCCGGCTGGCCATCGCCAGCGAGACGGCTTGACTCAGACGCCGGTCACGACGCGAGCCGTCGCCCGACGGCCGGGCAGCTTGATGACCTCGATGGCCCCGGGCATCTGCTCTTTGATCTCGTTGTCGTGGGTGACGACGAGGACCTGGCCGAAGCGGTCGCGGAGCCGCTCGAGGGCCAGGAGCATGCGCTCCTTGCGGTCGGTGTCGAGGGGGCCGAAGACCTCGTCGAGCACGAGCAGGCCAACCGCTCCGCCCGACTGGAAGCGGACGTGTTCGCTGATCGCCACCCGTAGGGCCAGGTTGGCCAGGTCGGTCTCAGACCCCGAGAATCGGTCCATGCCGAATGTGCGGCCCTGATCGATGATCTGGATCTCGTAGGTCTCGGGGTCGACCTGGAGCAAGTCGTACTCGTGGTCAGTCAGCTCGTCGAAGAGCTCAGCGGCCTGGGCCGACAGACGAGGGCCGACGGTGGCGACGACGTTGGTTCGAAAGGCGCCGAGCAACTCAGCGACGCGCCCGATGTGGCGGGCGGCCTCGGTACTCTCGGCCAGCTTGGCGTGCTGGGCCTCGGCCTGTTCGAGTTTGCCGGCTGCGCCATCGGCTGCGCCGACCGCGGTGAGCGCGGCCGCGTGGGCCTGGTTGAAGACGTCGGTCGCCCGCTTCGCCCGAGCCTTGGCCTCGTCGCGGGCGGCCCGGCGTTGGGCAAGCAGCGCGTCGTCGAAGCCGAGGGCCCGCACCTTGTCGAGCAACGTCGCTCGGCGACCCGCCGCCTGGCCGTGGCGCTCTCGGGCCGTCGCGAGTTCGGTCTCGGCCTGGGGTAGGCGATCGAGGCGGCCGGTCAGGCGGTCGAGCGTGCGGGCCGCATCGCGGGCCTGCTTGACGCGGCCGCTGACCTCGTCGTGCTCGTCGGGACGGGCCGCTCGGCCGAGCGCTCCCTCGGCCTCGGCGAGCGCCGCCTCGAGAGATCGACGTCTGACTGCCACCGCTTCGTAGTTGCGTCGGGCGTCCACCGCCGAGGCGTGGTCGGCCGCAACCGACGTGAGGTGCTCGGCGGCCGCGGTGGACGCCGAGCGCAGGCGGTCGCGCTCGGCTGACGCGGCCGCGGCCCGCGCCTCGGCGTCGGCCAGCTCTTGTCGTCGGTGGGCCTGGACGGCGGCGAACGCGCCGCCAAGGGCCTGACCACACACCGGACAGTCACCCGCTTCAGACAGCTCGGCCGAGCGATCAAGGTGCTGTCGAGCCCGCTCGACGTCGGCTGCCGCCGCCCGCATCTCCCCGGTCGCCGTGTCGAGGAGCTGGCGGGCCTCCTCAGCTGCGACCGTCGCCTGGGTCAAGGCGGCGTCGTCGGGGGTGGTCGAAGGTTCGAGCTCGGCGGGCACGCGGGCCAGCGCCGACGCCGCCTGCGTCGCGGCCGTGACGAGTGCCAGTAGCCGTTCGAGCTCGTCGAGCTCGGCCACTGCGGGACGGAGCGCGGCGGCTTGGTCCGCGGCCTCGGCCAGCTTGGTGAGCTCGTCGGTGAGCTCGTCGATGCGGGCCTCGGCCGCCTGCATCTCGTCGCGTGCGCTCCGTCCTTCGGCCACGAGGCGTTCGTGCTCGACACGGACCTCGTCGAGCGCGGCCACGGCTTGCTCGGCTTCGTCGTGTTGGCGCGCGGCCGTGGCGGCGGCCACCGCCTCGGACTCGGCGTCGGCCTTGGCCATGTCGGCCTTGGCCCGCGCCTCATCGGCCTGGCGGCGGAGCTCGTCGAGATCGGGGAGGTAGGCCCGGAGCCGCTCGACATCCTGTTTGGCCTGGCGGGCATCGGACCGGGCCGCGTCGCGGGCGGTGTCGAGTGGCGTGATGCCCAACAGCTTGAGGACGAGGTCGCGGCGCTCGGCCGGGCGGCGCGAGCTGAAGGCGGCGATCTGCTTCTGCTCGGCGAACACCGAGGCCCGAAAGGAGACGTCGTCCATGCCCAGCACCGAATGTATGTATCGCTTGACATCGCCCATGCCGTTGGCCACCTGCTGGTGATCGGCGAACGCCTCGGCCTTGACCGTCGTGTTGATGCCCGAGATCGTTCGCCGAACCGTGTAGAGATGGCTCTCGTGCTCGAACTCGACCTCGGTGATGCACTCGGCCCCGATGCCGGTGGTGCGGATCTCGTCGTTGCGGGTCCGGCTGCGCCCCCACAACGTCCACAGGATCGACTCGAGCAACGCGCTCTTGCCGGCGCCGTTGGGTCCGAAAATGCCGACGAGACCACCGGGCATGGCCAGGTCGAGCTCGTCTTCGTAGACGCGGTAGTTGCGCAAGTACAGCCGGGTGATGCGCACGGCTAGTCGGCGATCTCGACGGCGCGGCGACAGGTACTCGTTGCCGAGGTCGCGCACGCGGTGACGATCGAAACCGGTGAGGTCTTGGTCGTCGACGTAGCGCTCCCAACGGGCCGGCATCGAATCCATGTCGGGGAGGTCGACCTTCATGTCGACGCCGACGAACTGGGGCTCGAGCTTGAGGTGGAAGGCCTGGGCGGCGGCGGCCCGAATGGCGTCGGCGTCGAGGAGCCGGTAGGTGCCGGCGTCGATGCCCTCGATGAAGAGGCGGGCCACGGCTCCCGCGGGGACGCCTGCGGCCCTCGCCAACACCAACTCGTTGACCTCCGACGGCGAGAGGCCGAGCGCGTGGATGGTTTCGAGGGTCACCAGCGCCCGCTGCCCGGCGAGTGGATGGTGGGTGAGGGCACCGGAAGTGGTGTCGAGCAACACGACCCCCTTCTCCTTGTCGGGATCGTCGGAGAAGGTAAACGTGTCGGTCGACCCGGCGTACCAGGTGCCCTCGCGCACTTTGGTGTGGAAGTGATAGTGGCCGAGCAGCACGAAGTCGCTCTGCAACAGCCCGGCGTCGACCTCGATCTCGTTGATGTCGGCGTAGCGGGGCTGGACCTGCGTGATGCGGGGATGGGTCAACAACACGTTGGACGCGTCAAGCGAACGACTTTGGTCGGCCTGGGCCAGCGCGTCGAGGGTGGACTCGACGGTGAGCATCTGCGGCACGGCGTGGAACGTGACCCCGAGGCCAGGCAACTCGAAGCGCTCGTAGGAGAGGCGGTGGGCAAAATGGAACTCGGGGAACGCGTCGAAGAGCGTGGTGTACGGCGACCCCGTTCCCGGCAGGCGAGGCGTGTCGTGGTTGCCGGTGATGATCACGGCCGGCACGCCGTGTTCGCGGATGCGGGCCAGACCTTGCTGGGCCACCCGATACGACCGGTAGGTCGGGCGGGGGTGATCGAAGATGTCGCCTAGCCACACCACCACGTCGGGGTCGAGGCTGAGGGCAAGCTCGATCGCCGCCGTGAAGGACTCTTCGAAGTCGCGCTGAGCGCTGGTTGACGCCGCCGGCGTCGACGGCGTTGAACACGGCCCGGCCGAGGTGGGCGTCGCCGAAGGCGGCGATGCGAGCCATCAGTCGACCAACGCGCTGATGTTGGCGGCGGCCACCGGGCGGGGCGATGGCGGAGGGGTCACCTGCCGGCAGACGTCGGTCCACAGGTCGATCTTGGCCGGCACGGCGAAAGGCGCCGACAGGTTGGCGATCAGGCACTCCCCGGGCATCAAGGTCTGGATCTCGGGCCCGAGGGCCGAGATGTCTTGCTTGGACGACCCCCGGAGGATGTTGCGGTCTTTCTCGTCGGCCAATCCGAGGATGAAGAAGGTGTTGAACTGGCTGAGCAGCTCGTCGTCGAGCAGTTTGGGTTGCTGGGTGATGGCGCAGAGGCCAACCTTGAACTTGCGCCCCTCGCGGGCCAGGCGCGGGAAGACGTTGGATTCACGGTCGCGGTTGGACGACAGCACCCGTTGCGCCTCCTCGAGCACGACGGCGACGACCGGCATGCGCTCGTGCCGGTCGGGGTCGTCGAGGTAGGCACCCGACCATTCGTCGAGGATGCGGCGAGCGAGGAATGACGCCACCAGCACCTCTTCGGTCGAGCCCAGCCCGCTCACATCGACGAGCACGACCTTGCCCTCGACGAGATCGCGCACGATGGCGGAGCCGACCGAGAGGTTGGGGTCAGCCGAGATGCACTCGAGGTCGACGATCCGCCGAGCCCGACGGTGGACGACCTGCAGGGTGTTGAGGGCGACGCGTCCGTTGAGCTCGACCTCGCGAAAGCCGGGGAGATCGTCGATCTGGGAGAAGGGGAGGAGCCACGCCAGGCCCCGCCCGGCGTCGGCGCCGTAGTGACGCTCGAGCTCGAACAGGGCCTCTTCTTGGGGCCGGCTCCACTCGTAGGCGGTGCGGAGGTCGTCGACCGAAAGCTCGGCCAGCGACACCCGGAGCGTGCTGGTGTTGGGCAGGTGGCGAGCGGCATACGTGCGGAGGCGGGATGCAGCCCACGGATGCAGGGCCAGCGAGGTGCGGTATTCGCCGTGCGGGTCGACGAGCAACAGCCCGTAGCGACCCTGGGCTTGGAGCACGCCGCCGGCGAGGACCTGCATGAGGTTGGACTTGCCCATGCCGGTGGTGGCGAAGATGCCGACGTGGGTGGCCAGCGACGCGCCGGGGATGCCGACGGTGAAGTCGACTTCGGCCTCGCCGCTGCGCAGGCGCCCGACGGGCAGGTCGCCCATGCGGCTGCGGAGGAAGTCGAAGTCGGCCGTCTCGGGGGCCACGACGCGGCTGAACTGAGTCGGCAAGCTCTTGGGCTTGCGGAAGTCGAGGCCGTCGGGGGTGACGTAGCCGAGGCACCGGCACGACGCCACCCGATAGGTGCGGCGGGCCGACTCGTAGAGCGGGTGGGCTCCGGCGTCGTCGCGGGCGTCGTCGGCGAGCAGCGTGCCGGCCACCCGCTCGGCCCAACCCGGCTCGCGGTGCTCGGTGCCGTAGGTGACGTCGACGATGCGAAAGAGGTAGCGGCGACCAGTGGCGTCGTCGACCCCGACCAGCAGTTCGCCGAGGAAGAGGTCTTCGTCGGGCGCGGCGCGGAACTCGCCCTCGAGGACGTTCTTGCCGAACAGTCGCCCCTTGGGGATGGCGCCGAGGTTGCTCATGCTCGCTCCATGAGGCCGTGGCGGTCGGCGAAGGCCCGCTCGCGGACGTCGAGCGGCACCCCGGCTCGGTCGAAGTGGTCGTCGAGTTGCATGCGAACCTCCTGGCGCAGCCAACCGGGGCAGGCGGCCAACCGGTCGGCGACGGTGAGCGGATAGGGGTAGCCGGGAAAGGCGGCGTCGTCGCACAGACCCGACAGCGCGCCGAGCGCAACCTCGGGGTCGACGTCGGCCGGGAGGTCGACGCGGAAGGCGAAACGGGCGTCGGGGTCGAGGCGGGCGGCCACGATGCGGAGGCCGGGGCCGACGTCGGAGCGCACCCGGGCCAGCGGTGCCCACCACATCGCCCGGTCGCCGAACTGCCGCGGCCGCCTCGATCTCGAGTTGACCGAGCAGGGGAGCGCCGCCCCGTGAGAGCGAGGAGTGCTTGGTCACGCCGGCCAGCGTCACGCCCCGCTCGGCCGCTTGGGCAAGGAGACCAGTCAGCACCCAGGACGGGATGCGCCAGTCGGGCTGGAGGTCGCCGTCGACGAGGATCATGGCGCCGTGGGTGGCCTCGTCGATGCAGCGCTCGACGGCATCCCACTCCCACCTGTCGCGTAGCAAGTTGACGTCGACGGCGCAGTCGGGCGCCAACCCGTCGAGGTCGAGGGCGGCGCGCGCCGCCGCGCCCTTCGCCCAGGCCGAGGACGGCGGCCCGCAGTGGCCCCTCCTCCTCGAGGGTGCAGCGCCGGTCGACGAACCGGACCCGCGCCGCCCTGGTCACGAGCAGTTGGAGGCAGCGGGCGTCGGCCACCATCGCCTGGCCGCCGTCGACCGCCCATGCCTCGGCCGGGGCCGACGGTGCGGACCAAGGGACGCAGCCCGATGACCGACTCGAACTCGAGGTCGGCGGGTAGAGCCGGCATCGGCCATCGACGACCCACCCCCGGTGAGGAGGTCGGCCAAGCGGGCTGCGGCCGTCTCGAGGCTCGACGTGGGCGCCGCCGCGGTGCTCATGTCCCCATGTTCCCAGGCCCCTGTGACAATCACAACGATGTGATTCTCCCACCCCTTCACCCCGTTGCGGTGGCCCTTCGGGCCGCCACAACAACAGAACCAACGCGTTTGAACGACCGCAACGGCCACGCCAACGCCCGAAATGAGCAGGACTCGGGCCCGCAGAGGCGAAAGACTCCGCCGGTGGGAGAACGGCGAGCGGTGGGCGAGCGGGCGCGGGCGCTCCTGGATGCACCCCGAATCCTGCTCGTGCGCCAACTCCCCGGGGTCAGCCGACCGCTGAGCGCGGCCGCCGTGTTGTCGCTGGCCCTGGGCGCGCTGGCCCCCTTCGGCACCACCCTGGCGTCGGGCGCGCTCGTCGGTCACATTCCCGGGGCCGTGCGAGGGGGGTTCCACAGTCCCGACGGTCGGGGCTTGGTGCGCGCACTCGTGGTGCTCTCGGCCATCTACGCCGGCCAGTTCACCGTGCTTCCGCTGCTCACCCTGGCCACGAATGCCCTCGCCCGTCGGCTCGACCGCTCGCTCTCCAACCGGGTGATGGCGGCCGTGTTGGCACCGACCGGCATCCGCCACCTCGAGGATCCGGCCATTCTCGACGAGGTCACCAAGGCCGAGGGCCTGGTCACCGGCTACACCCCGGGCGGCGCCGTTCGCGGACTGCTGCTCATGTGGTCGGCCCGGCTCGCCGGCGTCGGCGGCGTCATCCTCGTCGCGCGCTACTCAATGGTGCTCGCCGCCGCGCTGGCCGCGACCGCCATCATCGAACAACGATTCTGGCGCAACCGCTTCGACGTCGTGACGGCGTCGTTGTTCGACCGCGGCGACCTCCACCGTCGCTCGAATTATCTCCGGGACGCCCTTCTCACGCCGGTGGCGGCCAAGGAGGTTCGGGTCTTCGGACTCCAGCCCTGGTTCCGCCGCCGCTTCGACGAGAACTGGGTGGCGGTGATGTCGCCCGTCTGGACCGACATGCGAGGAAGCCGGGTCAAGAACGTTGCCGCCGCCGTCCTTCCCACCCTCGTCATCGGCGGAGCGGTCGCATTGGTAGCTCGCTCGGCGGTGAATGGTTCGATCGACCTGGCCACGACCATCGTGCTCGGCCAGGCGGTCCTCAACGTGAGCAGCCTGGGCAGCGTCGGCGACTCCGACGAGGCCGCGTCCCGCGGGGTGGCCGCTCTCCCGGTCGCACTCGCCCTCGAACGCCGCCTGCGCAGCGACGAGTTCGTCGCCTCCGGAGACGGCGATGCGGCCGGACTACCGGCGGATCTCATTCGCTTCGAGGATGTCGGCTTTCGGTACCCCGGCCGCGATGACGACGTCTACTCCCACCTCGATCTCGAGATCCCCGCCGGTCGGTCACTGGCCATCGTCGGCGCCAACGGAGCGGGGAAGACGACGCTCGTCAAGTTGCTGGCCCGCATGTACGAGCCCGACTCGGGACGCATCACCGTCGACGGAATCGACGTGCGCGACCTCGACGCCGCCGGATGGCAGCGCCGCGTGGCCGCCATCTTCCAGGACTTCCGCCACTACCACCTTTCGGCCCGCGACAACGTGGCCTTCGGTGCGCCGGACCTTGCTGGCGAGCTCGCCGACGTTGCCCTCGAACGCTCGGCGGCGCGGGCCGGCATCGTCGACCTGATCGCCGGCCTCGACGCTGGATGGGACACGCCCCTGGATCGTCAAAGAACGGGAGGCACTGACCTGTCGGGAGGACAGTGGCAGCGGATCGCCCTGGCCCGCGCCCTCTTTGCTGTCGAAGGCGGTGCCCGCGTGCTGGTGCTGGACGAGCCGACGGCGGCCCTCGACGTGCGCACCGAGAGCGAGCTCTATGAACGATTCCTCGAGCTGACCCAGGGACTCACGACGATCGTCATCTCGCACCGCTTCTCAACCGTGCGCCGAGCCGACCGCATCGTGGTCATCGACGGGGGCCGGGTCGTCGAGGCGGGTACCCACGACGAGCTCGTGGCCGAGGGCGGGCAGTACGCCACCATGTTCGCCCTTCAGGCGTCTCGCTACACCGAGACCGACACGGAAACCGCCCAAGAGGTCCTCGGTGGGTGAGCGGATGCGGGCCGCCCAGGCCATCATGGCCGTGTCGTGGCGGGCCGACCCGTGGCGGACGGCGGCCACGGTGGTGATGGGCATCGCCGGCCAGGCCGCCTCGCCGCTGTACTCGGTCGCTCTCGGATGGCTCACCGACGCGGTGGTGGCCAGCCGGGCCGACCTCGCCCGCAACGCGATCGTCTTGTTCGGCCTCGTCATCCTGTGGAGCCAGGTGTTGGCGGTCGTGACCTTCCCGATGCGGATGCGGCTGCGCGAGGTCACGACGCACGCCCTCGATCTCGATATGGCTGACCTTGCGGGTCGGGTGCCGGGCCTCGAGCACTTCGAACGAGCTGAGTACGCCGACAAGGTCGAGTTGCTGCGCGCCACCCGACTGCAGTTGGCCGGCGTGCCCGACGCGCTCGTCTACAACATCGCCGTCCCCGTCCAGATCATCGTGACGGCCGCCGTCCTCAGTCGAGCCCACCCCGCGCTCGTGCTGCTCCCGGTGTTCGGGCTGCCGCTCCTGGCAGCCGGGCGTCGGGCCACCAACCGCGAGATCGCCATTCAGGAGGAACTGGCCGAGGACAGCCGGGTGCGCACCCATCTCTTCGGCACCGCGCTCTCCAACCAGGCGGCCAAGGAGGTGCGGGTCTTCGGTATCGGTTCGACACTCATCCGCATGCGAGACGAGCGGTGGCAACACATGGAGCGCCGGATCGTGCGGACCAACCTCGGTTCGCTGGCTGTCAATACGGCGGCGTGGTTGGTGTTCGCCGTCGGCTACATCGGCGCCATCACGTTGGTGGTCAATGACGCAGTGAGGGGCCGAGCCACCGCCGGCGACGTGGTTTTGGCCGTCAGCCTCGCCGCCCAGGTCCGCGGCCAGATCGGTCAGCTGAACGGGATGGTGGCGTGGCTGCTCGACTCGCTCAAGGCGGGTGCCCGATACGTCTGGCTGGCCGACCACGCCCGGCAGTCGGTCACCGTCGATGGCCCAGCATCGCTGCGGCCCACGCCCGACCATCTGGTTGAAGGCATCCGCTTCGACGGCGTGACCTTCCGGTACCCGGGCACCGACGTGGACGTCCTCCGCGAGGTCGACCTGTTCATCCCCGCCGGCAGCACGGTGGCGGTGGTGGGCGACAACGGGGCGGGTAAGTCGACACTGGTCAAGTTGTTGGCGCGGTACTACGAACCGACGAGCGGGCGGATCACCGTTGACGGGGTCGACCTGAGCCACTTCGATGTCGAGAACTGGCGGACTCGCCTCTCCGCCGGGTTTCAGGACTTCGTGCGATTCGAGCTCGCGGCGCGGGAAGCGGTGGGCATCGGACAGATCGCCGATGTCGGCTCCGACGACCTCGTCACGGCCGCCCTTGACCGGGCGTCGGCGACGGGCGTCGTCGACGAGCTTCCGGGCGGGCTCGACACCCAGCTGGGCAAGAGCTTCGAAGGTGGTCTCGAACTATCGGGTGGGCAGTGGCAGAAGCTTGCCCTCGGACGGTCGATGATGCGGGAGGACCCGATCCTCCTGCTGCTCGACGAGCCGACCGCTGCCCTCGACGCGCCGAGCGAGCACGCCCTGTTCGAGCGGTACGCGGGTGCCGCCCGCAGGGCCGCCACCACCAGCGGTGCGATCACGCTCCTGGTCAGCCATCGGTTCTCGACCGTCCGGATGGCTGACCTCATCCTGGTCGTCGATGACGCCGTCATCGCCGAGGCTGGTGACCATGCCACCCTCATGGCGGCCGACGGGCTCTACGCCGAGTTGTACGAACTCCAGGCCCGTTCTTACCGCTGATCCCGGCGATGGGGGAGAATGGTGGGTATGCCTCGACCGATTTGGAGTGGCTCGATCAGCTTCGGGCTCGTCAACGTGCCGGTAAAGCTGTTCACGGCCCAATCTCCCAAGGACGTGCGCTTCAACCAGCTCCACGCCAAGGACAACAGCCGGGTGAAGATGAAGCGGTTCTGTGCCGCCGAGGACGTCGAGATCCCTTACGACGAAATCGTCAAGGGCTACGAGATCGGACCCGACCAGTACGTCATCATCGACCCAGATGAGCTCGAAGAGTTCGACCCCAAGGCGACTCACAGCATCGACATCGAAGAGTTCGTGCATCTCGACCAGATCGACCCGATCTTCTTCGAAAAGGCCTACTACCTCGTGCCCGACGAGCGGTCGGCCAAGCCCTACCGGCTTCTGACCGAAGCCCTGGCCGACAGCGACAAGGTGGCCATCGCCCGATTCGTCATGCGCACCAAGCAGTACCTGTCCGCGGTACGGGTCATGGATGGCGTTCTTGTGCTCAACACGATGCTCTACGACGACGAGGTCGTCGACGCCGTCCGACCTCGACATCCCAGACGCCTCCGACATCGAGGTCACCGAGCGCGAGCTCAAGATGGCCCGGTCGCTGGTCGACTCGCTCACCGTCGACGACTTCGAGCCCGAGAAGTTCACCGACACGTACCGCGAGAAGGTCATGGAACTCATCGAGGCCAAGGCGGCGGGCGAGGTCGTGATCGCCGCTGCTCCCGACGCCGAGCCCACCAAGGTGGTCGATCTCCTCGCCGCCCTCGAGGCCAGCGTGGCGGCGGCCAAGGAGGCCAAGGCGGCCAAAGCCGGGTCGAGCCTCGTCGACATCGACGGACGGCAACTCAAGCTTTCCAACCTCGACAAGGTGTTGTATCCGGCCGACGGCTTCACCAAGGGCCAAGTCATCGACTACTACGCCCGGATCGCCCCGGTCGCCGTGCCCCACTACGCCGGGCGCCCCATGACCTTGAAGCGCTATCCGAACGGCGTCGACGACAAGTTCTTCTTCGAGAAGAACTCGCCCAAGCACCGACCCGACTGGGTGACGACGGCGCCGTTCTGGAGCCGGCACTCGAAGCGTCAGATCGACTTCACGGTCATCGATTCGGCGGCCACGCTGGTGTGGACGGCCAACCTTGCGGCCATCGAATTGCATCCGAGCCTGTCGTTGGCCGACGACCCCGAACGGCCGACCATGGTGGTGTTCGATCTCGACCCCGGCGCCCCGGCCGACATCCGCCAGTGCTGCGAGGTCGGGCTCCACTTGCGCGAGCTCTTCGGCCATCTCGGCCTCGAGAGCTTCCCCAAGACGTCGGGCTCGAAGGGCCTCCAGATCTACGTGCCCCTCAACAGCGCCGTCACCTATGACGAGCCCAATGGGGGCACCAAAGGTTTCGCTCTGGCCGTCGCCCAACTCCTCGAGCGTCAATATCCCGACCTCGTCGTGTCGAATATGGCCAAGGACCAGCGGGTGGGCAAGATCCTGGTCGACTGGAGCCAGAACGACGCGTCCAAGACGACGTCGGGTGTGTACTCGCTGCGGGCCCGAGAGCATCCGACGGTGTCCACGCCCGTCACGTGGGACGAGGTGGCGGCCGGGGTCGACGACGCTGCCGTGGTGCGGTTCCTCGCCGACGAAGTCCTTGACACGGGTCGAAAGAGACGGCGACCTGTTCGCCCCCACGCTGCAGTTGGTGCAGGAGCTTCCCGCCCTGGCGTGACCGTCGAGGCCGGCGTTCAAGTCACCGGCTCCCGGGGTCGATGACGCGAGGGTGATCCGGTCGAGTCCTGTCGAAGCTTCCACGCGCTCGACGGGAGCCGCGCTCCTGCCGGCGGTCGACGCCATCGCCTCGGTCCTGTCCGAAAATCTGTCGTCGGTCATCCGGGGCAAGCCCGAGGCCATCAGGCTCACCTTGGTCGCGCTGCTGGCCGGGCACCACCTTCTCCTTGAGGACGTGCCCGGCGTGGGCAAGACGTTGTTGGCCAAGGCGCTGGCCCGGTCGCTGGGCGGCTCGTTCCGCCGGATCCAGGGCACGGCCGACCTGTTGCCGGCCGAACTCACCGGCGTGAGCGTGTTCCACAAGGACGCCACCGACCCCGGAGACACCGGTGAGTGGGAGTTCCGTCCCGGCCCGCTCTTCGCCAACGTCGTGCTCGTCGATGAGATCAACCGGGCGACTCCCCGAGCCCAGTCAGCCCTTCTCGAAGCCATGGAGGAGGGGCAGGTGACGGTCGACGGCACCTCGTGGATGCTGCCCGCGCCCTTCTTCGTCATCGCCACCCAGAACCCCGTGGAGCACGCGGGCACCTTCCCCCTGGTCGAGGGCCGAGCGCGATCGGTTCGGCCTCGTGATCGAACTCGGCCATCCCCACCGTGTGGCCGAGCGTGAACTCCTCCTTGGCGCTGGCGGCGCAGGCAGCCTTTCGTCGCTCCGCACCGTCTGCGAACCTGCCGATTTGGTGGCGGCCGTGTCCGAGGTGAGGTCTGTCCACGTGGCTCCCACGCTCGCCGACTATGTGATCGACCTGTGCGCCGCCACCCGCGAGCATCCCGACGTTCGACTCGGGGCGAGCCCTCGGGCCAGCCTCAGCCTGCTGCACGCGGCCAAGGCCCACGCCGCGTTGGCGGGTCGCAACTACGTGACGCCCGATGACATCCAAGCCGTCGCCGTCGCCTCGTTGTCGCACCGCCTCCTGCTCGACGGTGGCACCGACCTGCCCGCCGCGTCGGGCCTCGTGCGCCGGCTCGTCGACTCGGTCGCCGTCCCCCGAGGGTGAGCCGCCCGGCCAACGTGAGCCGGCCGGCCCTGGCCCTCGCCGCCGTGGCCTTCGCCCTGTTCGGCATCGCCCGAACGACGGGGTCGGGCTGGCTGATCGTCGTGCTGACCGGCATCGGGAGCGTCGTCGGCCTGGCCGTCGTGCTGCCGTGGTGGAGTCTCCGCGGGATCACGATCGAGGTCGCCACGCCCCGAGATGCCACCGTCGGGCGCATGTTCGACGCCACGCTCGAGGTAGCGGCCGGCGGAGCGATGCGTCCGCTGCGGGTGCGGCTGCTGGGCTTCGACGGTCCGGCGGTGGGTGTCGTCACGCCGGCCCGCGGTCGCCGTCCGCTCGGGCCGCAGCACCGCGGCGTGTTCGATCACGTCGACGTCGAGATCGCCACCGCCGCCCCGCTCGGCCTGGTGTGGTGGTGTCGACGGATGACGGTGCCGCTGGCCCGCCCGCTGGAGGTAGGTCCGATGGCAGCCGACGTCGGCGTCGACTTGCCACGAGGCATCGCCGAGGGCAGCGCCGATGAGGGTCTTACGGCCTCGCCATCGGGAGACGCCGTTCGGTCGCTGCGCACCTACGTCGCCGGTGACGCGCGGAAGTTGGTGCACTGGCCGGCGTCGGCCCGTGCCGGGGAGTTGATGGTCAAGGAACTCGAAGCGCCGTCCAGCCCCGCCTTGTGTCTGGCCGTCGACCTCTCGGGGCCGACCGCCGCCGCAGAAATGGTGGCGGCGCGGGCCGCGGGCTTGGCGCTGTTGGCGCTCCGGGGTGGGGTAGCGGTCACGATCCTCACCCGCGAAATCGGAGGCGGACGAGTCGGCGTGGCCGAGACGCCAGGTGAGGTGAACCGGCGCTTGGCTCGAGCGGTGGCCGGCCCGCTTCCCGACCCGCCCCTGGGTGTGCTGGTCCATCGGGTCACGCCATGAGCGAGCGCAAGGGTTTCCTCGCCATGGTGAAAAAGGCCAACGCCAAGCACGCGCCGGAGGAGTCGGTGGCGTTGCGTGCTGCGGTGCTCGTGGCGGTGCTGGCGGCGACGCTGGCCACGACGGCGCAAGGGGTGGGTGGGCTGTCGTTGCGCATCGCGTCGTCGGTCGGAATTGCCGCCGGGTTCGCGTATTCGCACTGGGCGCGACGCCGCGACGGATACGTACTCAAAGCGATGCTGGCCGTCGGCGTTCTGCTCGCCTTCTCGAGTTTCCTCTCCGCCGCAACCGGCCTCGCCGCCGGGTCGATCAACGAAGTGCAGATCCCGTTGGCCGAGCTCTTCCTGTGGGTGCAGTTCTTCCACTCGCTCGACGTCCCCGCCCGCCGCGATCTGCTGTTCTCACTGTTGTCGAGCCTCGTGCTCGTCGCCGTAGCCGGGGTCCTCTCGGTGTCAGCCGCACTCGGCCCCTACCTCGTCGTGTGGGGGCTGGCCTCGGTGGTGAGCCTCGTCCTCGCTCATCGATCCGAGATCCGCAGCCTCCCCGGCCTTGTGGCCGAGGGGGGGCTGACGCCGCCGACGCGCCTGGCGTCGTCGGTCGTCGCCGGTGCCCGCCCTCTGGCTGCGGTGGTGCTCGCTGCTCTCGTCGTCGCCGCCGGCGTCTTCCTGGTCGTGCCCGCCGCCGGGGCGGGCAAGGCCGTGGCCTTCCCCGCCCGACTCCCGACCTCGCGCCCGGTTCCCAACGTCGGCGGCCTGGCCAACCCGAGCCTGGGTGGGTCCGACCCCGCCTCAGGTGATGGTCGGACGTCGTCGACTGGCAGTGGGTCGTCGTCTTCGGGATACTTCGGGTTCTCCCGCACGCTGGACACGGGCGCTCGGGGCCGGCCCGACGAGACGCTCGTGATGCGGGTGAAGGCGAGCCGGCCCGATTTCTGGCGGGGCCAATCGTTCGATCAATGGGATGGTCGTACCTGGCGGCAGTCGGATGCAACGCCCAAGCCGAGAACGGGCGACTCGCCGATCTTCCTCGCTGGCGCCCCTGAGGACCGCGAGACAGGGCTGCTCGGCACCGGCACCGACTTCGTGCAGACGGTCTTCGTCGAGCAACCGGGGCCCAACCTGATCTTCGCCGCCTACGCCCCCCACCGGGTGTACTTCAGCGACCGCACCCTCTTCGAACTCGACGAGGGAACGGTGCGCACCGGCGTCCAACTTCCCCAAGGTGCGGTGTACACCGTGGTGAGTCGGCGGCTGCCGGTCACGGCCGACATCCTCCGAGCCAGCCAGCGGGTGCCCCTTGGTCTCGCGCCTGCCCTGCAATCCCGCTACACGCAACTTCCCGAGTCGGTGCCGGCTCGGGTCAGGACCCTGGCCGCGGACGTGACTGCCGGGAAAATGACGACCTACGACAAGGTGCTTGCCCTCGAGGCGTGGATGGGCGCGAACACCTCGTACACGCTCGACATCCCGGCGTTGCCCGCGGGAGCGGACGCAGTCGACCGCTACCTGTTCGTCGACCGGCAAGGGTTCTGCGAGCAGATCGGCTCTGCCCTCGTCGTGATGTTGCGCAGCCAAGGCATTCCGGCTCGGCTGGCCGTCGGCTTCACCCCGGGCGAGCGCAACCCGTTCACGGGACTCTGGGAGGTTCGGGCCAAGGATGCACACGCGTGGGCTGAGGTCTGGTTCCCCGGAGTCGGCTGGCAGCCCTTCGATCCGACGGCCTCGGTGCCCTTCGCCGGCGACCCGTACTCATCGGCCGCCGGCGCTGGGCTGGCCGGCTTCCTTCGTCACCGGCTCCCGTCGGTCCCCGCCGGTCTGCCCCAGGTCGTCGGGCTCGTCGGATTGGGCGCCGTGCCGATCGGCGTGGCTGCGAGCCTCGTCGTCCAGCGCCGCCGGCGCCGGCGGGCGTGGGCAGCGTTGCCTTGGGCCACACAACAGCTCGTCCGTCTCGAACAGGCGGGTGCTCGCCGGGGTCGTTCGCGGCGCGAATGGGAGAGCGCGTCGCGTTATGCCGACGTGCTGGCGCGCTCCGTCCTGCCCGACGCCCGCCTCCGCGCGGTCGCCGAATTGATGGAGGCCGACGCCTACTCGGGCGGCCCGCACTCGGAGGCGCGACGCCTCCATGTCGAGGCGCTGCTCGATGACATCGAGGCCGACCACCCAGCCCCGGTCTGAGCCGGTGGCTACCGTGGAGGGATGGCTGACCTCGAACCGCGGCGCCGATCCACCGTCGACACGCTCGACAACGCCCTCCTCGTCGGCGTCGTCGTGGTCGGAGCGCTGCTGGTCCTGAAGGTCGTCGGCATCATCGCCGGCACGATCTTCTTCCTGGGCAAGTTGGCCCTCGCCGCCGCCGTCGTCTACGCCCTGGTGCGTCTGGTGTTCAGAAGTCGAGGGCGCTGAGCTCGGGCACCCATCCGGCGGCGCGGTCGCGGGCCGCCCGCCAGCGACCTCGGTCAGGCGTCGAGAGGGGTTCGACGACGGCGCGCGGCGACCACCGCGACGCGATGTCGTCCTCGTCGGCGAACACGCCGGTGGCGAGTCCAGCCAAATACGCCGCGCCGAGGGTGGTGGCCTCCAATTCGGGCGAGACCTCGACCGGGCGCTGGGTCGCGTCGGCCAGCGCCTGGACGAAGACGGCGTTGGCCGACATACCGCCGTCGACCCGCAACGAGCCGATGGCGAGGCCGCCGTCGGTCTCGGCGGCCTCGACGAGGTCGGCGCCGCGGTGGGCGACTCCTTCGAGCACGCTCCGCACGACCTCGGCCCGTCCGGAACCTCGGGTGAGACCGACGAGTGCGCCGCGGGCCCCGAAGTCCCAGGTGGGGGTGCCGAGGCCGAGCAGGGCCGGGACGAACCACACGTCGCCGGTGGTCGCGACCTCGGCTGCGATCGCCTCGGACTCGGCCGCCGACGAGATCAGACCGAGGTCGTCACGCAGCCACTCGACGGCCGAACCGGCCGACAGCATGACGGCCTCGATGCCCCACGTGATCTGGCCGTCGCGCTGCCAAGCCACGATCGGGAAGCAGCCGCCTCCGCCTCTGGTCTCGAACTCCGGGCGTTGGCTCCCGACGCAGAGGTCGAGCATCCCACCGGTGCCGAAGGTGATCTTGGCCAGTCCCGGCCGCACGCAGCCCTGACCGACCAGTGATGCCTGCTGGTCTCCGGCAATACCGGCGATGGGCGGAGAGCCGGGGAGAGCCGACGCATGCCCGACGACGCCGGCCGAGTCGTGGACGGCGGGAAGCACCGACTGGGGGATGCGGAGCGCGTCGAGGACGGGTTGGTGCCACCCGGTGCCGTCGCCCGAGCGCAACCCGGTGACGGCGGCATTGGTGGCGTCGGTGACGTGGACGGCGCCACCGCTGATCGTCCATGCCACCCACGTGTCGACCGTGCCGAAGCACAGGTCTCTCGTGCGATCACGGTCGGCCAAGTCGAGCAGGAAGGCGAGCTTGGTGGCCGATGCGTTGGGGGCGACCCGGATGCCCTGGCCTTGCAGTTCGAGGCACATCCCGACGGTGCGGAGGTCTTGCCAGCCGACGCCTGGGCCGACCGGCGCACCGGTGGCGCGGTCCCACACGATCGTCGACGCGCGCTGGTTGGCGATCCCGACGGCGGTCGGGACTCCGCCGCTCTCGATAGCGGCATGCGCGACCTCGAGCACCGCAGCGGCCATCACGGCAGCGTCGAACTGCACGAAGCTCGGCATGGGGGTCTCGGGCAGCACCTCTCGGTGGTGGACATGGCCCACCTCGCCATCATCGGACACCATCGCGGCTCGGACGCCGCTCGTGCCGACGTCGATGACGAGGATGCTCACGTCGGCCAGGGCACCGAAGGCCCGAATCGCGAGGGCAGGCCGAGCTTGCCCGGGTTGAGGATGCCCGCAGGGTCGAGGGCCTCCTTGACCGTCACCAGCGTGGGGAAGGCCGAGCCCAACGCCTCTCGCATGAATCGACCGCGGTGGAGTCCGATGCCGTGGTGATGGCTCACTGCACCGCCGTGGGCCATCGTCACCTTGGTCACGGCTTCCCACGCGTCGGCGTAGAAGCGTTCCGCTCCTTCGGCTCCCTCGCCTTCTCGTTGTCCGGCGAACGTGAAGTAGAGACACGCACCGTCGCCGTAGGCGTGCGACTGGTGGGCCGACGCGACCCAGGCTCCGGGAACGTCCTTGATGGCGGAGACGGCGTCGCGGTACAGGGCGGGGAGCACCGACCACCGGGCCGCAACCTCGCACGTGTCGACGACCACGTCGCGATTGATTGCATCGGCGAGGCCAGAAACCTCGTTGCGGTGATCGAGCCAACGGCCGACGAGCGCATCGTCGTGGCGCTCGGCGCCGGCTGCGACGCACTCCTCTTCCACGACGGCGAGCGTCGCGGCCAGCAGGCCAGGATCGGCCTCGTCGAGCACGATCAGCGCGTGTCGCCCCTCGAGGTCGAAACTGCGTTTGGATTCGCGGTGGTCATAGAGGCGCAGCACGGCGGGGGTGGCGCCGCGGCGCAACACCTTCCGGCACACCTCGAGACCTTCTTCGAAAGAGGCGAACGACCACGCTTGGCCGCCCTCGGCCTCGGGCACAGGGTGGGCCCGCAACCGGGCTTCGGTGACGACGCCGAGCGTGCCCTCGCATCCCACGAACAACGCGGTGAGGTCTGGTCCGACCGCCGACCGAGGAGCCTTGCCGCCGGTGCGGATCGTCGAGCCATCGGCCAGCACGACCTCGAGGCCGACGACCATGTCTTCGATCTTGCCGTAACGGGTCGAGTACTGGCCGGCCGACCGGCACGCGACCCAGCCGCCGACGGTCGACAGCGCCATGGACTGGGGCCAATGGCCGAGTGTGAGGCCGTGATCAGCTCGGAGCGTGGCCTCGAAGTCGTCGCCCCAGGTGCCCGGCTTGACGTCGACGAGCAGCGAGTCGTCGTCGACGGCGACGATGCCGGCCAGGCCGGTCAGGTCGAGGGCGATCCCGCCGAAGACGGGCACCGACGCGCCGCACACGCCACTGCGACCCGCCATGGGCGTGACTGGAACACCCGATTCGGCGGCGAGCGCGATGACGGCCGCGACCTCCGCCGTGGCCGTCGGCCTGGCGATCACCGCGGGACGCGCCGGGACGGAGCCGTCACGCGCCCAGATCATCGCCAACGGCCACCAGTCTCTCGAGGCGTCGGTGCGAGCACCGTCGTCGGTGGCGACATCGGCGCACACGTCAGCGAGGCGGCTGATGAACGCGTCGCCGATCTCCGCGGGGGCCCCGTCGAACCGCGCGCCAGCCCCCGATCCGCCGTTGACCGGCATGGGGTTGACGGGAAGCCGTCTCTCAGCCATGCGTGCCTGGCGCGGCGGGATGGGCGGCGGCGCGTTCGCGGTCCACGAGTTCGATGAAGGCGGCCACCTGGGCCGCTTGTTCGGCCTCGTCCCAGCCGAGGTCATCGGCCACGAGGCGAGCGACGTCGGCGGCCGCAGCCGCGGTGGCGTCTCGGTCGAGGAGCAGGGCCCGGGTGCGACGGCTCAAGATGTCCTCCAGGGTGTGCGCCATTTCGTAGCGGGCGGCGTATGACGCCTCGGCCCGGAGGTAGGGGAGTCCGGGCACGAGCGGTTCGGCCAGGCCCGGCTCGGCGCCGATCATGGCCGCCAGCGTGCGGATGTCGGATCCGAAGCGGCCGAGCAAGTGGTCGAATGCGGCCGGCGAGAGCCCGAGTCGGGCGGTGTCTCGGCCGGTCGAGAGGCGATCGAATCCGTCAGCCCCGTGCAGGGCGAGTTTGGCCGTCACCGCTTTGCGCAGCTTCCGACCCAGGTGGCGCCCGACTTCGTCGACGGTGTCCTCGGCCATCTTGCGATAGGTCGTGAGTTTGCCGCCGGTGATCGTCACCAGGCCGGCGTCGGAGACCATCACCTTGTGGCGGCGAGAGAGGTCGGCTGTCCGTTCGCTCTGCTCGTCCTTGACCAGTGGACGCAGCCCGGCCCAGGTGGCGGTCACGTCGTCGACGGTCAGCGGGCTGGTGACGAACAGGTTGATTGCCCCGAGGATGTAGTCGACGTCTTCGGCGGTGCACTCGGGCCGGTCGGGGTCGCCGGTGTAGTCGGTGTCGGTCGTGCCCAGGTAGGTGAACTCGCCCCACGGCACCACGAAGATCGAGCGCCGATCTTTGGGCACCGGGACCACGGCGGCGATGTCACAGGGGAGCTTCGAGGCCGGGACCGTGATGTGGATGCCCTTGGCCGGACGGATCGAGTCGGGATGGTCGCGCTGGCCCATGGCCCGGATGTCGTCGGCCCACACGCCCGTTGCGTTCACCACGGTGGTGGCTCGAATCACAGTGCCGTCGTCGAGAACGGCCCCGTTGACCCGTCCTGCGTCGGCCGTCAGTTCGCGCACGGGCGTGTAGTTGGCGATCACCGCTCCGTGATCGGCGGCGGTGCGCAACAACGTGAGCGTGAGACGGGCATCGTCGGCCTGGGCGTCGTAATAGAGAAAAGCCGCGGCGAGGAGGTCGGTGTTGAGGGTGGGGAGGTGGGCGAGCGCCTCGGCCTTCGACACCCGTTTGTGGCGCTTGCCGATGCGGATGCCGCCGGTGATGTCGTACAACCACAACGCCGTCCGGTAGGCCTTGGCCACGGTCTTGTTGACGGCTCCGCTGCGTCCGAAGAGGGGGATGAGGAAGGGCAGTGGTCGCACAAGGTGGGGCGCGTTCTCGAGCAGGCGTTGCCGCTCGTGCAGGTTCTCGTAGACGAGGCGGTATTCCTTCTGCTGCAGATAGCGGAGGCCGCCGTGGACGAGCTTGGACGACTTCGACGACGTGCCCGAGGCGAAGTCGCCTCGCTCGACGAGGGCCACGCTGAGGCCGCGGGTGACGGCGTCGAGGGCGACCCCGGCGCCGGTGATGCCCCCGCCGATCACCAGCACGTCAAAGGGTGCTGCGCCGAGCGCATGGAGCGCCGCCGTTCGGTCGAAGGCGGCGTCGGTCACGTCTAGCCCTCCAACTCGGCGTAGCTGGCTCGGAAACCGTTGTGGAACAACTGCCGAGCCTCGCTCGTCTGGCGCGTCAGCAGATAGAGGCCTCCGATCAAGTAGACGACCGAGAAGGCGATGAGTTCCATGCCGTGTTTCGTGCTCGGCACCAACGCGCCGAACAGGAACTGCGTCCAGAACATGATGAAGAGCATCCACGCTTCGCGCAGCGACATCTTGAGGTTGAGCAACACGCAGATGGCGAAGAACGACTGGGCCGCGGTGAGCAGCAGTTCGTCGCGCTGGCGGGCGATGATCGGGAGGCCGTGGGTCGACGACGAGGCGATGGCGAAGGCGATCGGCAAGGTGCCGACGAGCAGGGTCCACTGGTTGACCTTGGACGAGACCAGGGTGCCGAGGCCGGCGTTGGTGTTGAGCCGCCAGGCGTAGAGTCCGGCCACCAAGAGCTCGGGGGCTTCGGACGCCAGCGGGGCGAGCCACTGGACGAGGAAGAACTCGCTGATGCCCAGGGTGGCGCCGGTCTCGACGAGGGACTCGGCGAAGTGCTCGGCGCAGAGGAGGATGACGCCGGCGGCGAACACGAACAGGCCGATGTAGCTGGCTCGCCGTCCGGCCGGTGAGAACGTGCCTATGAGCTCGGCCGGACCCACGAGGTGGGGCTCCTCGGCCGGCGCCTTCGAGATCCGGATCGTGTAGGCGATGAAGATCGACACGAGGATCGCTGCGTCGATCAGCGTGATCGAGTGCTTCAACGGCAGCGTGAGCGAGTAGATCGTGGCGACCGACAGATAGGCCAACTCGACCGAATGCGAGCGGTCGAGGGTGATGTCCTTGATCTTGATGCCCTTCTGTCGGTACTTGTACCAAGCCAGGAAGACGACGAGGCTCCAGCCCACGCCGATGAGGAGCCGGTTGGCTCCGGTCATGTTGGCGAGCGCGAGCGAACACGCAGGTTCGCGCCCGGCCGCAGCTTCGGCGGCCGATTGGCACGCGACGCCGAATTGCTCGAAGGCGTTGCCGCCCTTGACGGCGAACACGAGATCGACGGCGTACTCGGGGAGGACGGCAATGAAGGCGAGAATGGCGATGGCCAGGCCGGCCGAGATGTCGAGCTGGGCCGCTTCGGCCGCCCACGACAACAAGAACGCCGATCCGATGATGGCCATGCCGTAGAGCAGGGCGTCGACCGGGTCGCTGATGTGGATCGACCCGAAGCGGAGGATCAGGCCCGGCGCTGTGGCGGCGATGGCCAGGCCGATCGAGATCCCCTGTCTGGTGCGGTGGGACCCGCCGTCTGTCTGATCTTCGGTGGTACTCACGGCGGCGCATCCTACGGGACGGCCCCGGACCCCTCCCGGAGGCTCCAGCTCTCGGCCCCGCACGCCGATACGCACAGGGTGACCTGTGACAACTGTGGGCGGCTGAAGAACCGCGCCACGGGTCGCTGCGTCTGTGAGGACTATGGCGGGGCCGGGCCGACGCCGGTCTCGATCACCCACCCGCCAGCGAACGCGCCGATCTCGGCCGCGGCCGCCTACGCCGTGCTCGACGTGCGCGACCGACCGGCTCGGCCGGTCACTGTCCCCCCGCCCCCGGCGCCCCCACCGGCGCCCCCACCGGCGCCCGGCGAGGCCATCCGGCCCCCGGCATCAGCCGGGTCCGCGCCGCTCGGCGTGCTCACCGGCCGCGTTCGGGGCCGCCGGCGCGACCTCGTCGTCTACGACGGCAGCCTCGTCGTCGCCTCCGTGGGGGCATCCCGCCTGGCCCCGGCGGGTCAACTGGCAGCCCACGACCCGGTCGGTGTCCTCGTCGGCGCCTCGACGGTCGACGATGTGACGGTGCGGGAGGACGCGTTGGGTGGGCGGGTGCAGATCGCCCGGATCGATGGTTCGGGCGTGACGTTCACGTGGCTGGCGGCGCGCAACCGCGGAGTCGACGCCGAGAGCCTGCTCACCGCCGCGTTCCAGCGCGTCGTCGAGTCGGGACGACCGAATGTCCTGCGCCGGGTTGCCCAAGGCAGCATCGGTGTGGCCCTCGTCGCCGCCGTCGCCGTCGGGGCTGGCCTCGGGTTGTCGATGCTGCGTGGGGCGCCGACAGCCACGCCAGCCCCAACCGCGACCACCGTCACACTCGCTCCCGGGGAGCAGGCAGCGAGGGGTGCTCTTGGTGCCGCCTGTGCAACGTGGGTCCCATACGCCGCCGGGGTTCCGGCTGGAGAACGTCCCGAGCCGTCCGAGCTCCGACCGGTCGTCGATGGAATCCGCCCGTTGTTCGACACCGCCGCTGGTCTCGGTGGCGCCGACGGCTCGTACCGCGCCGCCCACGACGAGGTTGCCTACCTCCAGGACTACGCAAGACGCCCTCCGGCCACGGTGGGTCTCGAGTCGAGCAGCCGGGTGAACTACACGATGACGACGATCTCCGGGGCCTGCCGACGCGCCGCCGGCGAGCCAGCGTCGTAGCCTTCCCGCATGGCCCCTCAGGTTCGGCGCGCGACCGAGGACGACCTTCCGGTGCTGACCGGCGTTCTCGCTCGCGCCTTCTCCAACGACCCCCCGATGAGCTGGGTGTTCCGAGACCCCGACCACCGCGTCGACCGCTTGACGGCGATGTTCGGTGTCGCACTCGAGGAGCTGTTCTTTCCTCGTGGCGAGCTGTACACGACTGAGGATGTCGCTGCGGTCTCGATCTGGGAGCCGCCCGGTGGGTGGCGCACCCCCGACGAGGTCACCATGGCGATGGCGCCCGTGATGGCCGAAGCCTTTCTCCCCGACGAACTCGACCGCCTGCTCACGTGGCTCGGCATGATGGAGCACCTCCATCCTGACGAGCCCGAGCACTGGTATCTGACCGTGCTCGCCGTAGACCTGTCCCGGCAGGGCCAGGGGCTCGGCTCGGCGTGCATGGCCCCGAAGCTCGCCGAAGTCGACGAGGCCCACCTCCCCGCCTATCTCGAGTCGTCGAACGAGCGAAACGTCCCGCTCTACGAACGCAACGGGTTTCGGGTCACCGACGTGATGGACCTTCCCGACGGGCCGCCGCTCTGGCTCATGTGGCGCGACGCCCGCTAGCGGCTACTCCTACCCGGTCCGGTTCAGCCGCGATCGGCGACCACGGTGAACATCCGCATGTCAACGGCTGGCTCATCGAGTCGGTGCCCGAGGTGGTGCCGTTGGGTGTGAAAGGTCGTTTCGCTGTGCGGGAAGCCGACACGCTTGAGCATCTGTTTCACAGCGCCGGGAAACAAGGCCCACCAGTTGGTGCGGTGCTCGAGCGCACCGAGCGGATCGGGGCGCATCACGTTGGACTCTGGGTCGACGTCGTCGTCCTGGATGAGGTCGGTGACGATGATGCGTTGGCGCGTCCGTTCCGCAGCTTCGGCGATGGCCCGGAACGGATCGCGGAGGTGGAGAAGAATGGCCCCGAACGTGGCGACGTCGAACTCACCGAGGTCGTGGGGCAGGTCGTAGATCGGCACGTAGACGACCGACGCTCGTGACTCGAGGTCGCGGTGTAGGTACCACCACGAGTTCTGCACGGCGCCGATGCCCTTCATCGCCGACATTCGGATCTCGGCTACGTCGCCGCCAGGTACCGGCATGATGTCGATGGGCACGTCGAATCCTGCATCGACGCCGACGACATCGGCGCCGGCCTGCTCCATCCAATAGGTCAAGTACCCGGTGGCCGGGCCGAGTTCGAGCACTCGTTTCGAAGCCAGCTGGGTGCCGCCGACGTAGGCGGACTCACCGCCGCGTAGGTCCCATGCCCCCGGGATAAGGGAGCCGTCGCGTAGGACAGCGGTGTGGTACCAGTCGCAGTCGTCGCGAGTCAGGCCGGCCCGCTGCGAGGCCATCCATGCTTGGTATTCAGGTCGAAGCTGACCGAGGTAGTCGCGTGGCGGAAACGCAGGCCAGAACGAGGGCGGCGGCTTCGGCGTAGGCACGGGCGGGGACTCTGCGTCGCGAGGGGCGCGCCTCCAGGGGGGCATGCCGCGGAGCGTACCAATGTCACCCGTGGCTCCTCGTTGACAATCATTGTTGACAAACAACTAGTGTCCCTGGCGTGAAGTCGCCAGGCGAGCTGACCGAGTTGTTCCGCAGCCGCGGTCTCAAGGTCACCCCGCAGCGCCAGTGCATCTTCCGCACGCTCTACGGCAACGAGGCCCATCCGACGGCGGATGCGGTCTATGCCGCCGCCAGCGCCGAGATGCCGACGATCTCGCTCAAGACCGTCTATTCGACCCTCAACGACCTGGCCGCGATGGGCGAGATCCATCAACTCGATCTCGGCACGGGCTCGGCTCGATTCGACCCCAACGTCTCCGGCCACCACCATCTGGTCTGCAATTCTTGCGGGAAGGTCAGAGACGTCTACGCCCCGGCGCGGGTGCGGGTGTCCGATGACCAACTCGCCGGCTTCACCGTCGACGCCACCGAGGTCGTTCTTCGCGGCCTCTGCGATCACTGTTCCGCACTTTCCACACACCAAGGAGTTCCCCATGGCTGACCTCAAGGGCACAAAGACCCACGACAACCTCAAGGAGGCGTTCGCCGGCGAGAGCCAGGCCAACCGTCGCTACCTGTACTTCGCCCAGAAGGCCGACGTCGAGGGCTACCCCGACGTCGCCGCGCTGTTCCGCTCCGTCGCCGAAGGCGAGACGGGCCACGCATTCGGCCACTTCGACTTCCTCGCCGAGGCTGGCGACCCCGTGACCGGCATCGCCGTCGGACCGACCGAGGACAACCTCAAGTCGGCCATCGAGGGCGAGACCTACGAGTACAGCGAGATGTACCCGGGCTTCGCTCGCACCGCCCGCGACGAAGGTTTCGAGCAGGTCGCCGAGTGGTTCGAGACCTGGCCCGGGCCGAGAAGTCGCCACGCCGGCCGCTTCACCCAGGGCCTGCAGAACGTCTCCTAGTTCCCTCGGATGCACCCGGGTCGCGATCGCGACCCGGGTGCACCCATCTCCGGATCCCGATGACCTCAATGATCCCGACCCGCAAACTCACCCTCGACGACATTGCCGATCTCCGGGCGTACGAACGGGAGCGGGACGAGTTCCGCGACCGCATCATCGCCCTCAAGAAGGTGCGGCGAGTCGGCGTCGGGCCCATCATCACGCTGATGTTCGAGAACCGCGAGACGATGCGGTTCCAGATCCAAGAGATGGCTCGGGCCGAGAAGATCCTCTCTGACGACGCCATCCAGCACGAGGTCGACACGTACAACGCGCTGATCCCGGAACCTGGGCAACTGTCGGCCACCCTCTTCCTCGAGTTGACCTCGAAGATGCAGCTGGTGGAGTGGCTCCCCAAGCTGGTGGGCGTCGAGCGATCGGTCGAGCTGGTGATCGGAGACGGCGGACAGGCCGGGTCGCCGCTCGTCGTGGGTTGCATCCCCGAGGAGTCCCACGACGAGCAGCTCACCCGCCCCGACGTCACCTCGTCAGTGCACTATGTCCGCTTCGAACTCGACGCCGATGCCGTCGAACGCTTCGCGCTCGGACCCGTGGTCCTCGCCGTGAACCACGATCACTACATCGAGGGGACCACGCTCTCCGACGAGACGAGGGCGTCGTTGCTCGAGGATCTTCGCCCCACCTGACCGGCGCTTTTCCCGGTTTTCAGTTTGGATTCGATCTCTGATCGCCTCCATACTGCAAGGCGCCGGGCCCCCCGTCCGGCATGGCTTGTCGTTCCGTTGGGTATGCCCGAGCCGTGCGTCATGCCGTCGTCCGGGTTCCAACGCGGACTTTCGTTGCTTTTCCTGTAGTGAGGATGTGGTCCCCCTGACCAACCAGACCTGGCGGCAGCTCGCCGCGTGCCGAGGTGTCGAACCCGACATCTTCTATCCCGCCTCCGACGACGAGGCCGAGGTAGCCAAGATGGTCTGCGGCGCTTGCCCGGTGCGCCAGCCGTGCCTCGAGTACGCCCTCGGCTCCCGCGAGCGAGATGGCGTCTGGGGCGGTGCCACCGAGAAGGAGCGTCGCCGCATCCTCCGCCAGCGCCGCAAGTCCGCTTAGGTCGACCACCGCTTCGTCACCTGATCCAGCGGCAGCCGAGCCCCCTTGGCGATCTTGCGACGTTCTCCGAGGGCGTGCGGAGCGAGCCGTACCAAACTCGCGATCACGCGGGCCTCGGCGACCACGTGTTCATGAACCGGCGGTCGGCCCCGCACCGCTCGGGCGACCACATCCTGCGCCGCAATGCTCACGAATCGAGCCAGTCGCCGTCGAAGCTCCTGTCGCACCAAGTTCGGTGGCCCACACTTCATGATCATCACGAGTCGGTTTCGGCCTGTGATGTGGCGGGTCAACTCGCTCCGCGTGCCAATCGTGGCCGAGTGGCGGTGATGGACGACGGCGTCCGGCTCGTACAGGTAGGACCATCCTCGGAGGCGACCACGCCAGGACAGGTCGGCGTCTTCGTAGTAAAGGAAATAGCGGCTGTCGAAAACTCCGACGTCGTCGAGGAATGCGCGTCGAAGCAGGACGGCGGCGCCTGACCATCCGAAAACCTCGGTGCGTTCATCGAAGTTCCCGGCGTCCGCCTCGCCCTCGCCGCGGTCTGCAACCGAGCCGTCGGAGCCGAGCACAGTCCCGGCGTTGTTGATGACGGGGTGACCGGCGACGTCGCCAATCCGATGCCACGTCGGATGCCTTCCGACGTCGAAGGCAGCCGCAACGCCACCGCCCTCGATCTCGGTTGCGACCGGACCGAGGCCGCTGGCCAACAAGAGGTCGACGACGGCGGATTCACGTCCTGCGGGAACCGCGACCTTTCCCAGCCCATCGGTCCAAGTGAATCCTCCGCCAACCGTGACGTCGTCGTGCTCCCAGCCCCAGCACCCTGAGAGCAGCTGAACTCGGCCGCTGACGTCGAGGCCGTCGATGCGCGCACCACAGAGCTGTACGCCGAGCGAGCGACCGTCGCCACCACCCGGGGATCGGGCTGTGGATCGAATTGTCAGGGTGACGGCCCCATCAGCGAGGAGCACCTTGGGTGTTGCGGCCCCGAGGCCGGGATCTGCCTCGAGTGCCGCGACCAACGGCTCCAGCCAGTCCGGCTCGGGGATGGCGTCGTTGTTGAGGAGAGCGATGTAGTCGCAGTCCGTGAGTGCGTCGAAGCCACGATTGCAGGCTCCACCGAAGCCGAGGTTCGAACCTGTCTCGACGATTCGCACCGCGGGGTGTGCGAGGCGGACGCCGTCGACGAAGCCCGGTTCTGAGCCGTTGTCGACGAGAGCCACCGCCAATCGGTCCCCTGGCCAACTGACGACGTCGAGCGACGCAAGGCACTCGAGCGTCATGTCGCCGCCGAAGTAGTTGACGACGACGATGCCGACCATTGGCGTGGGGTTGTCCGCCATAGGGCCGGTAGCTTTCCACTCCATGGACTTCGATCTCACCGACGAGCTCGCCGAGCTGCAGACCACGTGCCGCCGTATCGCCCAGGACAAGGTCAAGCCGAGGGCCCGAGAGATCGATGACACGGGCGAGTATCCCCAGGACCTCTTCGAGGTCTTCCGCGACGCGGGACTCCTCGGTCTGTGTATTCCGACGGAGTACGGCGGCGGCGGCGCCGGGATCCTCGGTCTCACGATCGCCATCGAGGAGGTGGCGAAGTACTCCAACACCGCAGCGCTGATGCTGCTGCTTGACTCGGCTCCCAACCGGCCCGGTGATGATCGCCGGCAGCGAAGAGCAGAAGCAGCAAGTACCTGACGCCCATCGCGGACGGGAGTCAGCGGAGCGCGCGTTCGGCCTCTCCGAGCCCCAGGCCGGCAGCGACGTGATGGGGATGCGCACCAAGGCGGTCGAGCGACGGCGACGAGCTGGATCCTCAACGGCACCAAGTGCTGGATGTCGGGCGTCGCTCCAGGCCGACTGGTACACCGTCTTCGCCAAGACCGCCGCCGACGTCACCGAGCGCAACCACGACTCGATCACCGCCTTCATCGTCGAGCGCGCGTGGGACGGCGTGGAGGTCGGCGTCGACCGACCGCAAGATGGGCGTGCGGGCGTCGACACCGGCGAGCTGCTGCTCAACGACGTGCACGTGCCCGCCGAGAACGTCATCGGCGAGGTCGGCGGGTTTCCAGCTGGCCATGCATGGGGCTCAACTCGATGCGCCCGATCGTGGCCGCCCGCGGCATCGGGCTGGCCGAGGGCGCGCTCATGTACGCCACCGAGTACGTGCAAGCAGCGCGAGGCGTTCCGCCAGACGATCGCCGACTTCCAGGGCATCCAGTGGGAGATCGCCAAGCTCGCCACCGAGATCGAGGCGGCCCGGCTGCTCACCTACCGCGCGGCGTGGCTGGCCGACCAGGGCAAGTTCACCAAGGAGTGGGTGCCCTACCTCTCGATGGCGAAGTACTACGCCACCGAGTTGGCGGTGAAGGCATCGAACGTCGCCCTTCAGATGCTCGGCGCGGCCGGCTACATGAAGGACCACCTCACCGAGCTCTACTACCGCGACGCGAAGCAGCTCACGATCGTCGAGGGCACGAGCCAGGTGCAGCTCGGCCTCATCGCCCGAGGCGTGCTGGACCGGGACCTCTGGTGGGACTGAGCCTCGAGGAGCTCGGTGGCTGGCCCGTCGGTGCTGGGGCCGCTGATCCGCGGCGAGGACCTCTCCGATGAGCCAGGCGGCCGCCGCCCTCGCCGAGATCTTCGACGGCAACGCCGCGCCCACCCAGATCGCCGGCGTTCATCGCGCTGATTCACGCAAAGGGAGAGACCGTCGAGGAGCTCGGCGGCCATGGTGCGGACGATGCTCGACTTCGCCGAGCCGATCGCCGTCGTCGGCGACATCCTCGACACCTGCGGCACGGGCGGCGCCAGAGCGCCGCCGCAGTGCGTTCAACGTGTCGACGCATCGCCTCGCTCGTCGTGGCCGGCGCCGGTGGTCAGGGTCGTGCAAGCACGGCAACCGCGCCGCCAGTGCGACGAGTTCGGGTCGGCCGACCTGCTCGAGCGCGCTCGGCGTGGCGATCGAACTCGATGCGGCCGGCGTCGCCCGCTGCGTCGACGAGGCCGGAATGGGATTCTGCTTCGCGCCCAAGTTCCATCCTGCGGCGCGACACGCGGGTCCGGTCCGGCGGGAACTCGGCGTGGCCACCATGTTCAACTTCATCAATCCCTTGGCCAACCCGGCCCGCCCTCGGCGGCAGGTCGTCGGGGTGAGCGACCCGGCGATGGCCGACAAGATGCTCGGCGTCTTGGCAGCCAACGGCGCCACCCGGGCAATGGTCGTGTTCGGCCACGACGGGCTCGACGAACTGACAACTACCGGCCCTTCGACGATCCTCGAGCTGCGCGATGGTGAGATGCGCTCGACGGAGGTCGACCCGGCCGCCTTCGGCATCGCAACTGTGGCCGCGGCGCCCGAGGGGGGCGACGCGTCAGCCAACGCCGATCTCGCCCGCAGGATTCTCGACGGCGACCGCGGACCCCATCGCGACATCGTGGTGCTGAACGCCGCCGCAGGTGTCGTCACCGGGGGCCTGGCGGACACCCTGGCCGAGGGCTACGAGCTGGCGACGGCATCGCTCGATGGGGGGCAGGCGGCAATCGTCCTGGAGCGACTCGTGGCTGTGTCCACGGCCGCGGAGAGCACCGCCTGAGCGTGTCGCCGCAGGCTCGATCATCGAAGGTCGGCGGACGTGGGGCAACTACGATGCCCCGCCGTGCCCGCTGACCCGACGCCGGATGTCGAGGCCCTCGTCGACCGTCTTCGAGAACAAGTCGAGCGCCGGCGCCGCGAAGGCGCCTATCCCCCTGACCTCGAAGCCGACATGGACGCCCACTTTCGGCGTATCGCGGCCCATCGACCGACACCGTACGACTACCAAGCCCTTCGCGAACGCCTCGGCGCCCTCGACGCGAGCATGGGCTTCACCCCGACCGCCATCGACTACGAGAGCGGCCTGCCGGGTGGATCTGCATTGCATCGAGCCGTCGGCAAGGCGGTCTCGCGACAAACGGCGGGCGTGCTCGAGCAGGTGCAGACGTTCGCCGACGCGGTCCGGGCGGTACTTCGAGAGCTCATGGCTGTCGTCGAGCACCCCAACGCCCACGTTCACACCGAGCTGCTGGGACAAGTCGACGCGTTGCTGGAGCGGTTCGCTGACTTCGAGCGACGGCCCCGCTCGACGGCCGACGGCGACGGTGATCTGGCTCGACGGGTGGAGCGTCTCGAGCGAGCGGAGGCCGCCCGCCAGTTCGCTCCGTGGTTCGGCGCCGCGACCTTCGAGGAGCGTTTCCGCGGGTCGCCGTCCGAGCTTCGGGCCCGGTATCTCGAGCTCGCACAGCAACTCGCAGCCCACAGCCCTGTGGTCGATCTCGGCTGCGGCCGAGGCGAGTTCGTGGAGCTGCTGATCGAGGAGGGAGCCGACGTCGTCGGAGTCGAGATCGACCGGGAGCTCGTGGCAGCCGGTCGCGAGCCGCGGCCTTCCCTTGGAACAGGGCGATGCCGTCGCGTGGTTGTCATCAGCGCTCGATGGTTCGCTCGGCGCCATCAGCCTGATCCAGGTTTTGGAGCACCTCGGTGCCAGAGACAGGACCGAAGTCGTACGTCTCGCAGCCGCCAAGCTCCGGCCAGGTGGTCGGCTCTTGGTCGAAACGCTCAATCCGCAATCGCTCTACATCTTCGCTCGCGCCTTCTACGCCGACCCGACGCATGACACGCCGGTGCATCCCGCGTACCTGCAGTTCGTGTTGGAGCAGGCCGGCTTCTCGCAGATCGGCATCGAATGGCGCTCGCCCCCGCCGACCGAAGAGCGACTTCGGCCCCTCACGGTCGTCGACGGTCCTGGGGACGACCTCGTCGAGCAGCTCAACGCCAATCTTGAGCGGGTCAACGCCATCCTCTTCGGACCGCAGGACTACGCCATCATCGCCACGCGCTGATGGAGATCCACCAGGTGCTGGTCACGGCCACCCCGGGTGACGCGATCACCAACTCCGCCCTCGAGTTGCGAGACCTGCTGCGACGAGTGGGCCCGAGCGAGGTGTTCGCCCGCTACATCCACCCGGACGTCGCGTCAGAGATCCGCTCGCTGGACGATTACGACCGGATCCGGTCGAGTACCAACAGCCCAAAGGACCTGGTCCTGTTCCACGCGTCGATCGGAGAACCCCGCGTGTTCTCCTTCATCAACGAACGACCGGAGCGACTCGTTCTCGTGTACCACAACATCTCGCCGGCCGAGCCGTTTCGCACGTACGATCCGGCGTTCGCCGGCCTTCTCGAAGCCGGCCGCCGGGAACTCGCCGCCCTCTGCGATCGAACTGTCCTGGCCCTCGCCGACTCCGAGTTCAACGCGGAGGAACTCAGGGCGCTCGGGTACCGCGACGTGCGGGTGGCCCGACTCATCATCGACGTGGCGAAACTCCTGGCCGTCGAGCCCGACCCGCAAGTCGAGGCCGACCTGGCTCAGATCGACGGACCGGTGCTGCTCTTCGTCGGCCAACTGCTGCCCCACAAGCGCCCTGACCTGCTGCTGAAGGCCTTTCACGTTCTCGTCACCTATCACCGCCCCGACGCTCATCTGTTGATGGTGGGAACCAACCGGCTGCCCGGCTACGCCCAAGCGCTCGAGATGTTTCGCGCCGAGCTCAATCTCGGCGCGGCCTCCTTTCGCGGTTCGTTGTCTCCGGAGGCGTGGGCTGCGCACTTCCGGCGCTGCGACGCCTTCGTGACGGCGAGCGAGCACGAAGGATTCCTCGTGCCGATCGTCGAGTCATTCGCCTTCGAGAAGCCCATCGTCGCTCGCGCGCACGGCGCCATCCCCGAGACTCTTGGCGGGGCCGGACTGCTCCTGCCTCCCGAGGAGGACGCGCTCTTGCTCGGCGCGGCCATGGCAGAGGTGATCGACAACGTCGAGTTGCGGGCGACTCTCGTCGAGCGGGGCCGAGCACGTCTCGATCACTTTTCCGCCGACCGGGCCCGCGCTGACATGCTCGAGCATCTCTTGAGCGTGGTCTGACCATGAGGCTGCTCTTTGTGGTGCAGCGGTACGGCGCCGAGGTGTTCGGTGGAGCCGAGGGCTTCAGCCGGGGCTTCGCCACGGGGCTGGCGAGCCGTGGCCACGACATCGACGTCGTGACGAGCTGTGCCGTGAGCTACGTGGACTGGGCGGACCACTATCCCCCTGGTACGACCGAACTCGACGGAGTGACGGTCCATCGGCTGCCCGTCGGCCGTCCGAGGGACAACGATCTGTTCAACCCGTTGAACGTCCGGGTGACGGCTGGCGAGCGCCCGACGCCCCTGTATCTCCAGCGTGCGTGGATGGACCTGCAGGGTCCGTACCTGCCGTCGCTCCTACCCTGGCTCGAGGACCGGTCTTCCGAGTACGACGCCGTGGTCTTCTTCACGTATCTCTACTGGTCGACCTGGGCTGGCTTGCCGGTTGCGGCACGCCACGCTCCGACCGTGCTCCACCCGACTGCACATGACGAACCGCCCCTGTACCTCGCGCTCTACGACTTGATGTTCCGGCTCCCAACGGCATTCGGGTACCTCTCTCCGGAGGAGGCGGGCCTCGTGCAGGAGCGATTTCGGGTTCGACGGCCGAGCGTCACAACTGGGGTCGGCTTCGACCCGACCGCGGTCACTCCCGGCGAGATCGAAGCATTTCGACGTCGATTCGGCCTCGGCGACGATCCCTACCTCCTCTTCGTTGGTCGACTCGATCCCCACAAGGGCACCGACGAACTCTCCGCGTTCTTTGCCGCCTACAAGTCCCGTCGACCCGGCAGCTTGAAACTCGTGTTCATGGGTCAGCCGATACTTCCGGTCGCCGCGCATCCAGACGTGATTGTCACGGGCTACGTCGATGACGCCACCAAGCACGCGGGGTTGGCCGGTTGCGAGGTATTCGTGATGCCGTCGCATTTCGAGAGCTTCTCGATTGTGTTGGTCGAGGCGTGGTCCCACCAGCGGCCTGCCCTGGTGCAAGGGAACTGCGACGTGCTGGCTGGGCAGGCGGCGCGAAGCGGCGGAGCGCTGCCGTATCGGAACTTCGCCGAGTTCGAGGCGGGACTCGAACTCCTGCTCGGCGATGCCGGGCTCCGTCGCCAACTCGGCACCGCCGGGCGAAACTACGCGATGGCGCACTACAACTGGGACGTCGTCCTCGGCAGTTACGAGCGGTTCCTCGCTTCGGTGGCCAGATGAGCCCGGAGGAGGAGTCACCGGTGCTTCGACGCAAAATCGCCGTCGGTCTCTTCCTGCTGACGTTGGGCGTCTACGCGCTGTTCGCGGGAGGTCATACCTACTCGAGCGACGAAGAGGGACTGTTCCTCACTACGCAATCGCTCGTCGAGCATCGATCGCCGGTCATCGTCGTCGACGAAGGCAACAATCGTGTGCTGCCGATCACCACCGGCCGAACCGGCGCCCCCGTGACCGTGGGCGGACTCGGGCAGTCGCTGGTAGCGGCGCCCCTGTACGTCCTGGGATCACTCGCGGGAACCGGAATCCATGGTGGCAATTACGGGAACTACCCCGAGCGACTCTTCGTCGGATGGACCAACTCGATCGTGACGGCGTTGTCCGTCGCCGTGGTGTTTCTGCTCAGTCTCCGAATGGGTGTCACCAGGCGACGGGCGGTCGCGCTGTCCTTCGTCTATGCATTCGCCACCTTCGCATTCCCGCACGCCAAGACCTTTTTCAGTGAACCGCTGGCGGCGACGCTCTCGCTGACCTCGCTGTTTTTCGTCGTGCGATCGGGCCAGGATCGGACGCTCGGGGCTGCCGCGCTCGCCGGGCTGAGCATCGGCTTCGGCCTGCACGCGCGCGCCTCGGTGGCCCTGTTCGTCCCCGTGCTCGGCCTCTATCTCCTTTGGCTCTGGGCCAGGCCTCATTTCGAAATTCGAAAACTGATTGCGCCTGCTGGCGCTTTCGGCGGTGCCTTCAGTGTCACCGTGGCCCTGCTGTTGCTCAGCAACTGGTGGAGGTTCGGGAGCCCCTTCAACCTCGGCTACGCCACCATCCCGCTCGACTACCCGATCCAGGACGGCCTCTACGGGCTATTCCTCAGTCCCGGGAAGAGCATCTTTGTCTATGCGCCGATCGTTGCGCTCGGACTTCTGGCCCCGATTCTTGCCGGGAGAGGACACCGCTCCGTGGCCGGTGTGGCAGTGGTGCTCGGCCTGCTCAACGCCTTGTTCTTCGCCCGGTTCCCCTATTGGCACGGAGATCACAGCTACGGGCCGCGCTACTTGATGCTGAGCCTGCCGTTCTTGGTGATCCCTGCCGGCGTACTCCTCGATCGTCGGTGGGCGCGTCTGACCACGCTTGGGTGCGCCGTGCTCGGTGGGACGGTGGCGCTGTTGGGCGCAGTGATGTACTTCAACCAGTACTTCAACATCGCCGAACACGAGTCGGTTCCCAAGCTTGAGATCCTGGCCGACGGCCCCAACTACTGGCGAAAGATGCACTACGACCCGTACTGGTCGCCGCCCGTCGGGACGGCTCGGGCGCTGCCCGAAGTGGTCGAAAACACGCTCAAGCGAGCTGACGGCCACGATGCCGCCCTCCAGCAGTATCCGGGCACGACCAACGAGCAGTACGGGTGGTACTTCGCGCCTCCCCAGGCCGACTCGTGGATCTACTGGCTCTTCGCCACTCATGGGCCGAAGCGATTCCTCGTGTTGGCTCCCTTCTGGCTCGTCGTTGCGCTCGTCGGGGTGCGAATCCTGCGTCCGGGGCTTCGGGCATGAGCGTTCCCGCCGTCGACGTGGTCATGGTCGCCTACGGGTCGACTCCGTCTCTTGGTCGGGCCGTTGAGGCGGTGTTGGCATCCGAAGGCGTCGAGGTCAGCGTCATCGTGGTCGACAACGGTTCGACCGACGGATCGCTCAAGCAGCTCCCGGCCGATGTCACCCTCGTCGATGCCGGCTCCAACGTCGGATTCGGCGGTGGTTGCAACCTCGGCGTCGGGGCTTCCTCACGTCCGCTCGTGGCCTTCGTGAACCCCGATGTGGTTGTTCATCGCAACGCGCTCCGCCAACTGGCCGCGCCGCTCGGCGATGAGTCCGTCGGAATCACGTCGGCCCGAGTCGTGCTCCTCGAGGAGCCCGACCTCCTGAACAGTTCCGGAGGTGCCATTCACTTTTTGGGCCTCGGCTGGGCCGACGACTTCCGGCGCAAGGCGAGCGAGGTCGTGGGAGATCGTTCGGTTATGGCCTCGAGTGGTGCTGCGATGATGATGCGTCGCGAGACGTTTGTCGCACTCGGCGGGTTCACGGAAGAGCTCTTCCTTTACCACGAGGACGCGGAGCTCAGCTTGCGGTGTCGCCAGCGGGGGTTCGACGTGCGGACGATCTCCGACGCCGTCGTCGAACACGACTACGAGTTCGGCCGGAACCCCGGCAAGTTGTACCTCTTGGAGCGCAACCGACTGGTCGTCGTGGCCACCTGCTATTCGACTCGGATGCTGCTGCTCATTGCGCCTGCGCTCATCGCCTACGAGGTGGGAATGGTCGCGCTGGCGGCGGTGCAAGGTTGGCCGGCCGAGAAGTTCCGGGGCTGGTGGTGGCTCGCCCGCCACCGCCGATGGCTCGTCGATCGGCGGCACAAGGTCCAGTCCCAGCGTCGCGTTCCTGATCGTGAGATTGCCCCGTTGTTCGCGAGCCGATTCGCCGGCGCTCAAGTGGAGATGCCCTCATGGGTAGGGCCCGGCGACCGTCTGCTCGGCGCATATTGGCGGCTGGTTTCGAGGTGGCTGTGACCTCACCGAGGCTGTTGGTGATCGTCCCTGCGCTGAACGAGGAGGACTCGATCGCGGCCGTCGTCGCCGATGCTCGCCGTTCGCTCGGGGCTGATGTCGTCGTCGTCGACGATGGCTCCACCGACGCTACCGGCGATGCTGCCGTCGCGGCCGGCGCCACAGTTCTCACCTTGCCGTACAACCTCGGCGTCGGCGGAGCGATCCGAACTGCGCTTCGCTACGCGCGCGAGACGGGTTACGACCGAGTGTTGCAACTCGACGGTGATGGGCAGCACGAAGCCATCGAGGGCAGACGACTCGTCGAGTGCCTGGATCAGGGCGGCTTCGACCTTGTGGTCGGGAGCCGGTTCGCGGCTGGCTACGAAGTCGGCCGCGCCAGGCGACTCGTGATGCGGGTGCTGTCGCTCATCGTCTCCCGCCGGCTCGGGACGAGGGTCACGGACACGACCTCGGGGTTTCGGGCGATGGGCACGGCCACCATCGACATCTTCTGTCACGAGTACCCACTCGATTACTTGAGTGACACCGTCGAAGCCTTGCTCATCGCAGGCGACGCCGGCCTCAGGGTCGCGGAGGTCGATGTGAGGATGCGCCCACGCCAGGGCGGCGTTCCGTCGTCGTCGACCGTCCGCAGTTCGTACCACCTGGGGCGCCTCCTTCTCGTCGTCCTCCTGCACACGATCCGGGCGAAGCGCTGACGTCACGGCCCGGTTGGGTACGGTCGGCGAGGTGACCCGTCTGAATGCCGTGATCTTCGCCGTGACCGCAGCCTTCGTGGTGCTCGTCGTCGAAATGGTGAGACGCCGGAACCTCAGGGAGAAGTACGCACTGCTGTGGCTGGGCGTCGGGGTGATCGTGCTCTTGCTCAGCGTGTTTCGACCGGTGCTCGACCGTCTCAGCCTGGCCCTCGGGATCGAGTACGGGCCCTCGGCGTTGTTCTTGTTCTCGACCTTGTTCCTCGTCGGAGTGGCGGCCCACCTGAGCTGGGAGGTCTCGCGGTTGGAGGAGAAGACCCGCCGGTTGGCTGAGGAGGTCGCGTTGTTGCGGCCGCGTCACCCGTCCGCCGAGCCGACCGGCGAGGAGGTCTGAGGCTTAGGCACCCCGCCTGAGGCGAGCTGCGGGCGGAGTGGTCGTCACATCGAGCTCGTCGAGTTCGCCGAGCGCGACTTCGAGCAAGTCCAGTCGGTCACGAACGTTGCGGAGGTCCCGGCCCGAATCCGGCGTGTCGCGGTAGGCGCGGCGACAAGCGCACGGATCGCTCCGCGAGACGCTCGAGCTCTCGCACCTCGACCGCGAGCTCGCGACTGAGGGTGATGCGGCGCCGGCCGCGTGTGAGCGAGGCGACCACGAGGAGGTCGTCGAGGTCAGCCGCCCGCGTACGGAGGGCGCTGGCGACATCGTCGAGGCCAAGGCTCGAATCGTCGCCCACGCTCGCGAGCAAGGCTCCAGCAGTGCGGAGCCGTCGATGCTGGCGGGGGAGTGGCATCGGGTCGACAAGCCACCGAAGGGGGGCATTGGTCGGACGTCCGGCGACAACGCGGTTGCGAAGGGTCAGAGATCGGAGAATGGCGGCGACGATGGCCAGAGCCACCAGGACCATCACGCCGGCGACGGCGGCCATCACCAACAAGAACTGACCCATGACGCGATACTACGCGTCCCAGAGGGCGTCGAGGTCACGGCTGCTGAAGGCCTTGAAGGCCACCATGGTGCGGGTGGCGACGATGCCCGGCAAGCTTCCGATGCGGCCAGTGACGACGTCGGCAAGGTCGTCGTGGTGGCGCACGCGGACGATGGCGACGATGTCGCACTCCCCGGCCACGGAGTAGACCTCGGCGACGCCTTCGAGGCCGGCGAGTTCCGACGAGAGGTCGGCGACGCGACCGGGCTCGGCGTCGATGAGCACGAAGGCGGCAAGCACGACGTCAGGCTAGACAGCCCTCAGGCCGCGGTCGCGCCGACCCCTGGCGTGGGTCGTCGAGCCGGCCGTGCTGCGAGCACGGTGACCGGGCGCACGGGCAGCGCCCACCCGTGATCGACGTGAACGAGGCGGATCCGAGAAGAGCGGGCGTCGAGCCAGGCGGCGACGCAGGCGACCTCGTCAACAGCGTCGATGGCGATGGGCAGCGCCGACCACGCTGGATCCATGGCTCCGGCATCGAATGGAAGCGTGGCCGTCGGCGTAGTCGACCCCCACGTCGATCGCAGCCGACCAGCAGCAATCACGGCTCCGGCCTCGCCTGGGACGTCGACCTCGAGTCGGCCACAACGAACGAGGCTCTCCAGCCGGCGTTGCCGTTGGATGGCGCGGGCCAAGGCCGTCGCACGGTCGCGGGTGTCGGCCGCCTCCTCGAACCGGTACGAGGCCGCAAGCGATCGCATGCGATCGGCCAGTGGGTCGAGGACAAGCGAGGCATCACCGGCCAGGGCCTGCGCAACTCGTTCGACGACCAAGGCATACTCCTCGTCGGAGACCTGGCCGGAGCAGGGGCAGGTGGCTACGCCGAGCTGCGCCGCGGTGCACGCTCCGGATCGGAGCGCTCCGGCGGTCGCGCTGATCCGGGTCGTGCACCGCCGAGGGGAATGGCCGACTCGACGGCCTCGACGATCAGGCGCGCGGCGCCGGCCGACGAAACAGGCCCGAGATAGATCGAACCATCGGCCTTGGCCGACTTCACGACCGCGAGGCGAGGAAAGCGTTGGGTGAGGTCGAGCTTGACGTATCGGTACTTGCCGCCATTGCTTCACCTGGCGGTTGTAGCGGGGCTCGTAGCGGTGGATGAGTCGCACTTCGAGCACGGCGGCCTCAAGATCGTTGGCGCAGACGATGTGCTCGAGCGATTGCGGCCTCGCGGAGGAGCGGACCGATCTTGCGGCGCTCGTCGCCGGCGAAATACGAGCGCACCCGCCGGCGGAGGTCGGTGGCTCGGCCGACGTACAGGACTCGTCCGGCACCGTCCTTGAACTGGTACACGCCGGGCTTGCGAGGTAGGTCGGCGACCCACCGGAGCTTGGCCACTTGGGGGTGAGCCGCGGTGGTCGGCAGGGCGAGGAGGTCGTCGAGCGCGGTGATGCCGATCGATCCGACCCGCTCGAGCAGGTGGTGAAGCACCTCGGCGGTCGCCTTGGCATCGTCGAGGGCGCGATGGCACGGGTCGGCTGCGGTGCGGAAGTGTCTCGCCAATGTGGAGAGCTTGCAGTTGGGCACCTCGTCGCGCACCAGGCGCCGAGCGAGGGCGCAGGTGTCGACAAATCGATTGGTGAGGGGTTGGTAGCCGAGTCGGGCCAGGTTGGCCCGGAGGAAACCGAGGTCGAAACGCACGTTGTGCCCGACGATGACGGCGTCGCCGATGAACTCGGCGAAGGCCGGGAGCACGGAATCGATCTTCGGCGCGGGAGCGACCATCGACTCGGTGATCCCCGTGAGGTAGATGATGTCGGGCGGAATGGCGACGCCGGGGTTGACGAGCGTCTGGAACGTGCCGAGGTGCTCGCCGCCGCGGATCTTGACGGCTCCGACTTCGGTGATCGAGCACTGTGCCGGTGAGCCGCCAGTTGTCTCGAGGTCGAGGACGACGAAAGTGACCTCGGACAGGGGCGTGCCCAGATCGTCGAACGAAGCGCTGCATGGGCCGGGACGGTAGACGAACAGGTGTTCGCCCGCAACCAGCGGCGTTCAGGACTTGGATCTGAAGCGCCCCAGCCGCTGTTGCAGCCCCCACGCGGTGACCAGCCCGAGAGCCTCGACGATGATCCGGCCCAGACATCTTGGAGCGACCCTGCTCGGCGATCGCGAAAGACGATCGGAACCTCGACGATCCGCTGCCCGCGCTGCGACGCCCGATAATTCGACTCGATCACGAAGCCGTAGCCCTCGGCCTGGGTGTCGACGAGACCGACCTCTTGCATCGCGCCGCAGTCCACACCCGGTAGCCCGTCGTCGCATCGCTGATCGGAAGGCGGAGGCAGAGCCGCACGTATGCGTTGCCCCATTTCGACAACAGGCGGCGACGGTTGGTCCAATCCGGGATGGAGCCGCCGGGGATATAGCGAGATCCGATGACCAGATCGGCCTCACCCCGGTGGACGGCACGCCAGCGAGCCCCGGTAGGGCGAGCGGGTCATGGGAGAGGTCCGCGTCCATCTGCACCATCACGTCGAAGTCCCGCTCGAAGCCCCACGCCGCGCCGGCGCGGTACGCCGATCCGAGACCGGATTTCGCTGGACGACGCAGAACTTCGACTGCACCCAATTCGGCGGACGAGTGGCTTCGGCGATGTCGGCGGTCCCGTCGGGGCTGGCATCGTCGATGACGAGAAGCGTCGGCGTCGGGCGCGACCTGGCGGAGGAGACGCAGCACCGTCGGGATGTTGTCGGCCTCGTCGTAGGTCGGGATCAGCACGACCATGGAACGTGGCGCGGGCGGCTTCTCGCCGCCGTCGTTCACGGCTCGATGATCTCGTGCTCGGGGCTGATGGCCTCGAAGAGGGGAAGTGCCGTCGAGGGCACGCCCTTGGCCATCTCGGTGCGGAGCAAGAGGCCCATGGCCAGCACTGACACGGCCGAGCCGGTGACGAGCCCGAGCTCGACGCGTGTCAACAGCCCGGAGCCGAGCGCGGTGCCGACGGCGAACACGACGATGGCGATCGACCATCCCGCCGCGACCTTGGCGTAGCTGCGGAGGGCGATCAGGGCTTGGGAAAGGGCGGTGGACAACATGAAGCAGCCGCCGGCAAGCGCGAGGTAGCCGAGGTCGGCGCTGCCCAATTGGTTGAACTCGGCACCGAACGCGATGCGCAGCGCGAACGGTCCGACGGCGAAGGCGCCGATCGTGGAGGCGACGCCGATACCGATGACGGCGATCACGAGCTTGCGAAGTCCGTTGCGGAAATCGACGGTCTGGCCGCTGGCCGCATAGCCCGAAAGGCGTGGCAGGAGCGAGGCTTGCACCGCCTGGAAGAGGAACAACGGCACTCGGGTGATGATGAGTCCGGCCTGGAACTGTCCGGCGATGGCGTCCTCGCCGTCGGCGGCCAGCACCTTGACCAGGGGCACCGAGGCGTTGACGAAGGCTTGGGCGAGGACGGCACCGAGGAGGAGCCAGCCAAGCGCCTCCGACAGCTCCGACCACGGAGCTTCGGGACCGGGCTCGAGCAGGCCACGCTGCTGGCTCAAGACGACGACCAGGATGACCGCACCGGCGCCGGCGATCAGCAATCCGTACGGGCCGGGACTTGTCACACCTGCGATCGACAGCACGATGGCGGCGGCGATGCGAAGCAACCCCTCGCCCGCCAACAGCGTGCCGTAGGCGCCGAAGCGTCCCGTCCCCGAAAGGCTGCCCCGCGTCAGGTGCAGACCGGCGTACACGGGCAGGCTGGCCACGAGGCCGACGAGCAGCAGGACGCGTCCGTCGAAGAGATGGTCGAGGATCGGGCCGCTCAAGGCGATCGTCACGACCGCAAGTCCGGCGGCCAGCCCCGCACCGAGCACGGCGGCCCGCCGGATGACAGGCCCGCCGCCGAGGCCGAGGGCGCGGCGGGCGGAGACGGCCCGGCTCACCTCCTGTTCGAGCGGGAAGAGGAATCCGGGCGCGGCGAAGAACACGAGCGTCCACAGCACCGACAGCGACGAGTACCGCTCGGGGCCGAGGGCACGGGCGGTGACTACGAAGAACACGTAGGCGGTGAGTCCGAGCACAACCAATCCCGCACCAACGGAGAGCGTGCCCTCGGGGAGCGGGTTGGCCGAGGAGCCTCGGTCGAACAGTTGTCGCGCGCGCAGGGCAGGTCTCCGGGTTCCGTGCCCGCCGGTCGTGCCGGACGGAGCGCCAAAGCGTATCGGAGCGGCCGGTACGATCGAAGCAGTGTCCACCGCCCGTGCGTCCCGCCGCTACCGCTGCACCTCTTGCGGCAACCTGACCCGATTCACCGTGGTCGCCACCCGCCGGACGTCGTCGTTCCATCACTACACCGTGGGCGGCGAACTCAGCGTCGAGGACGAAGAAGTGCTCGACGCCGACGTCGAGTCGGTCACGTGCCGGTGGTGCGGGACGGGTTCGGGGGTCGTCGAGTTCGAGGGTGCGGCCACCGCCGAGGAGACGTCGGCCGCCACCGATCGCGAGCGGGCCGGCTGACCGAGGTCGGATTACCCGCGGTGCACCTCGCCCTCGAGGTGGCGCGGGCCGGTCTCGCCGAGACGCCACGCGTCGAGCCGCCACGCCCACTGCATCGCGTCCTCGGCTTTCGGCGGCTCTCCACCACGGCCCTTGACACCGTGCGGCGCACGCTCGACAACGACGACGAGTTCCGTGCCCGGGTCGCGGCGGCGGCACCGGCCGGTGACTGGGATCGAGCCTCGATCCTTCTCCTCCGTCGTCCTGACGGATGGCGCGACGAACTCGCCGCCATCGAGCGTGAGGCAGAGGCGTCGGGTGTCGGCGAGCGAGAGGCGGCAGCCGAACGGGCCGCTCGACGCAAACTCGAGTCGGTCGAGTCCGCCGTCGCCGAACTGCGGGACGCACTCGACGCATCCCAACGCGCCCTCGACAACGTCCAGGCCGAATTGGTCGACGAGCGACGTGTCCGCAGGGAGGCAGAGGCGGCGCGGGACGTGCTCGAACGGCGGGTGTCGGCGGCCGAACGCGAGCGTGACGCCGCCCATCGACGGGCGTCCCTCCTGGCCGCCGAGGCCGAGCGGGCCGCGCGGTGGGAGCCGACTTGGCGGAGCCGGTTCCAGCTGCGGCGGCGTTCGAACCGATCGACGTCGAGCCGGCGCGGGCGGCACTCGCCCGAGCGCGGGCCGATATCGAACGAGCCCTACACCGACTCAACGACGCTGGCGATGCGCTTGCGGCGCCGCCCGATCCATCCGCTGGCGAAAAGGCTCGTGGCCGGCGCCGTCTCAGTGGCGGCGGCGGGGGCGATCGGCGCGTGCCGGTCCCGATTCCTCCCGGGCGCTTCGCCGAGGAGGATGCCACCGCAGAACACCTGGTTCGGGTTGCGTCGCTCGTTCTGATCGTCGACGGCTACAACGCCACCCTGCAGCGCTGGCCGTCAGTGCCGCTGGCCGAACAACGCCGCCGGCTGGTGGATGCGTTGTGCGGGCTGGCGGCCCGCGCCGGGGTCGGTGTCGAGGTCATCTTCGACGGAAGCGGCGACGCCGGCGTCCGGACGCGAGCCCAGCCCCGCCAGGGCGTCTCGGTCACCTTCACCCCGGAGGACATGGAAGCCGACGAGGCGATCGTCGATCGCGTCCGCGCACTCCCCGTATCCGTCCCGGTCGCGGTCGCCACCGACGACCGAGCGGTGCAGGCGGCCGTCGAACGGCTGGGCGCCAACGTGGTCGGGCAGCGACAACTCTTTGCCCTCCTCGGCTGAGCGTCCATCCGGAGGAAGCGGCGACGCGACTCGACCCCAGCCGCCCGGGGGTCATCGGGGACTGGGGTCGAGTACATCCGGCGAAGGGCTGGGACCGCCGCCGGAACCGGTGACGGCCGAACACGGCCGTCTGCGTGAGGGAACGCTGTCGCTGGTCGGTTCTTACGGCGAATCGGAGAATCTTTTTCTCCCCGCCATTCGTTCGTGTCACACCCCTCGCCCAGGATGCCAGCGGGTGGACGACAGGAGAGGCAACCATGACCGACTTCACCATCGACTGCGACGGCTGCACGATGCGAGACACGCCGACCTGTGATGACTGCGTGGTGACCTTCATCTGCAATCGGGAGCCGCACGAGGCGGTCGTCATCGACGCGGCCGAGGAGCGGGCAGTGCGCCTTCTCATCCGCTCGGGGCTGGTGCCCGACCTCAGGCACGTCCCCACGGCGAGCTGAGGGTCCACCGGAAGGCCATCCAGCGGGTGGTACCTTGCCCAAAGTTCGGCCCCTGACGGTGGGCCGCTGAGGGCCAGGAGCCTGGTGCAACAGCTCCATCTCGTCGGTTTCACCACCGACCACGAAAGTTTGATCTTCAGCGCTCGAAAGGGTGCGAAATCGGGTGGGTTCGTGCTGTCCCTGGACGAGGCCCTGCTCGTGTCGATCGCCGACGCAGTTCGACGCCGGCTGGCTGACGGCGACGACCTCGAGGTGCCGGCCGAGCTCCTTGGTCCCTCCGCCGCGCCACGGCGACAGAGCCAGCTCAGTCCCCGCGAGATCCAGGCCCGCTTGCGGGCCGGTCGCTCGATGGAGGAGATCGCCGCCCAGGCCGGCGTGGGTGAGGAATGGGTGGCCCGGTTCGCCGCTCCCGTCGATGCCGAGCGCTTGCGGGTGGTCAACCGGGCCCGCGACCTCATCTTCACCAAGCCGAGGCGAGGCGAGTCGAGTGACCCCCTCGGGATGGCGGTGCGCTGGAACCTCGCCGATCGTGGCGTCCGGCTCACCAATGCCGAGTTCGACGACTGCTGGTCGGCCTACCAGATCAACGACGACGTCTGGATGGTGACCTTCACCTTCGTGTCTCGGAAGCGCACCCAGGTGGCCGAGTGGGAGCTCGATCTGGCCGGTGGTGAGCTCATCAGCCGCAACCGGGTGGCCACCGATCTCGGGTACACCGAGGTCAGCCGTCGCCGCCGCTCGGTCGCCTCCTTGCAGCCAGCCGAATCCAAGCCGAGTCGCCGGCCCACCGCCGACGAGGACGACGACGGCGATGACGAGTCCGCTCCCCGACGCAAGACCTCCGCCCGCAAGACCGCGGCCCGGAAGACCGCCGGCAAGACCGCGGCCCGTAAGACCGCGGCCCGCAAGACGCCGGCCAAGAAGGCGACGGCCAAGAAGGCGACGGCGACAGCAAAGAAGGCTTCGACGGCCAAGAAGGCGACCCGGAAGCCGAGCGCGACGAAGCGGGCGCCGTCCAAGAAGGCTGCGGTCAAGAAGGCTGCGGGCACCAAAGCCAGCGCGAAGAGGGCGCCAGGCACGACGGCCGGCGCGAGCAGGGCGCCGTCCAGGAAGGCGCCGCCAGCACGGAAGTCGTCGCCAGCACGGAAGTCGCCGCCAGCACGAAAGGCGCCGCCAGCACGGAAGGCGAGTGCCGCCACGAAGGCGCCGTCGAAGCGCCCGGCCCGGGTGACGCCGGCTCCTCCCAAGCAGGTGCCGCCAGCGGTTCCGGTACCGGCCGCCGCTCGCCCGGTGAGCGCGGACGAACTCGGCCGTCGCCGCCTCGAATTGGTGCGAGCGACGACGCCCACGCCGCTGGCGCGCTCGAAGCCGCGCCCGGCCACCCCCACCCGCCCGACGGCAGGCCTGCCGGCGCGGGCCCGTGATGCGACGCCCGAGTCGCAGGCCTCACCGCTCGACGAGGTCGATGTCGCTGTCGTCGACACCACGCCTGTTGATGCCGCCGGGGTCGCTGAGCGGCGGGCGGCGCGGCGCTCGGCGCGGGCGCTCCGCATCCCGTCTCCGTCGGCATCGGCCCGGCCCGCGGCGGCACCAGTCGACGAGCCGGCCCGTCCCGAGGCCGCCGGACCTGCCGTCGCAGACTCCTCCCTCGACGTGCCGACGGGCGAGGGGCGAGTCGTGACCATCCACGCCGACCGCGCTCGGGGTGCGACGGGCGACGGCACCGACGATGGGCGGGTTCCGCTTCGGGCGGCCCAGCCCGCCCGCCGGCCCGAGGCCGACGCTCGTCGCCGCCGGCGCCGGGCGCTGCGCGACGAAGCCTGAACGCTCCGGACGCGAGCATGGGCGCCGTGTTCGTCGTTCCCTCACTGCGCGACTTGCGGTCGGTGGGCATGGCCGCCGGTCTCGACGCTCTGGGTGTGGCCGACGCCGCCCCGTTCAGTGAATCTCGGTCGTTGATCGAACAGCGGCGCGCCGCTGGGCTGGCGGCCGGGATGCAGTTCACCTACCGAAATCCGGCGCGGTCGACCGAGCCCGGACAGGCGTTGCCCGGGGCCCGAGCCCTCGTGGTCGGAGCCCGTTCGTATCGTCAGCACGACCCGGAGCCGGTGGACTCGTCCGGCGTCGGGTCCGTGGCGAGGTACGCCTGGAGCGACGCATATGCCGACCTTCGGGCCGGCCTGGGCGCCGTCGCGGCGGTGTTGGCCGACGCCGGTTGGCGCGCCCGCGTGCTGGTCGACGACAACGCTCTGGTCGATCGCGAGGCGGCCTTCCGGGCAGGGCTGGGGTGGTATGGCAAGAACACGATGTTCCTACTCGAGGGGCGAGGATCGGAGTTCGTGCTCGGCTCCGTCGTCACCGACGCTCCTTTGCCTGCCGGTCCGCCACCCGCCGAGCGCTCGCAGTGCGGATCGTGCAGTCGCTGCATGCCGGCGTGTCCGACCGGAGCCCTGGTCGAGCCCGGTGTGCTCGACGCCCGCCGGTGCTTGGCGTGGCTGCTGCAAGCCGAGGGCGTGTTCGCCCGCCACCACCGCGCCGACCTCGGTGGTCGTTTCTACGGCTGCGACGAATGCCAGGAGGTGTGCCCCCCGAACCGGATCGAGATCCGCCGCCGTCCGCCGCCCCCCACCGGGCGCGACGCCGCCGTCACGGCCGAGGTCGACCTCGTGGCGGTGTTGGCTGAGCGGGACGACGGTGTGCTGCTGGCTCGCTACGGACGCTGGTACGTCGCTCGGCGCCAAGCCCGCTACCTCCGCCGCAACGCGCTCGTCGCGCTGGGCAACGTCGGCGACGGCCGCGATGCTGCGACGGCGGCCGCCGTTGCCCTCCATCTCGGCCCCGAGGTCGATGACCTCGTCCGGGCCCACGCCGTGTGGGCCGCGTCCCGCCTGGGCCTCGATGGCGAGCTCGAGGCGGTTCGCTCGACGACGAACGGCCCACTGGTGTGCGACGAGCTTGGTGCACTTCCGGGGCCGCGCCTAGGCATGGCCGAGCCGTGACCCGCCATCTGCTCGTGACCAATGACTTTCCCCCCAAGGTCGGCGGGATCCAGACCTACCTCTGGGAGTTGTGGCGTCGGTTGCCGCCCGGCGACGTGACCGTGCTCACCACGCCGCACCCTGAGGCTGCCGCCTTCGACGCGGCCCAGGCATTCCGTGTGGTGCGCACCCGCGAGTCGGTGTTGCTGCCATCGCCGGGCCTAGTGCGGCGGGTCCGGGATCTCGCAGATCAAACGGGTGCCGAGTTGGTCGTGGTCGACCCCGCGCTCCCCGTCGGTCTCATCGGACCTCGGCTGGGGCTGCCGTACGCGGTTGTCGTGCACGGGTCGGAGCTCCTGGGCCGCTTGCCCGGAGCCGGTCGCCTGATGGGCTCGGTGATCGCCGGCGCCAGCCACGTCATCGCCGCCGGCGGGTACCCGGCCTCCGAGGCCGAGCGGGTGGCCGGCGCAGCGACGCCTCCGATCACCATCGTTCCGCCCGGAGTCGATGTCGAACGGTTCCGGTTGCTCGATCGCGACGAGCGGGCCGCCGCCCGTCGCCGTTTCGGCTTCGGGGTCGATGCCTCCGTCGTCGTCGGTGTCAGCCGGCTGGTGCGACGCAAGGGATTCGACGTACTCATCGATGCCGCCGCTCGGTTGGCCCCGAGCCGTCCCGATCTCGAGGTGGGCATCGGCGGATCCGGACGTGATGCCGACCGTCTGGCGGGCCAGATAAAGACCACGGGCGCGCCCGTCAGGCTTCTCGGACGTATCGACGACGCCGATCTCCCCGCGCTCTACGGCTGTGCCGACGTGTTCGCGATGTGCTGCAACACCCGGTGGGCCGGCCTCGAGCCCGAAGGGTTCGGCATCGTCTTCGTGGAGGCGGCATCATGCGGTGTGCCGCAGGTGGCAGGAGACAGCGGCGGAGCTGCCGACGCGGTGGTTGACGGACGAACCGGGATCGTGGTCGACGACCCCCGGGATCCGTCGGCGGTGGCCGTGGCCATCGAGTCGTTGCTCGAAGATTCGGTGCGGCGGGCGACGATGGGAGCCAACGGTCGGGCCCGAGCCGTGGCCGAGTTGACCTACGACCACTTGGCCGAGACGCTCTCGGATGCGTTGGCGAGCGCATGTTGAGCGACCGGCTGGTGGCGGCCAGTTGGCTGGGCACCCTGGTGTTCACGGGTGTCGCGATCGCCGCCGTCGTCGATGTCGACCTCGAGGGGGCGGCGGCCGCGCTGTCGATGGCGCTGTTCGTGGTCGGTGTCGGCTTGTTCTTCTGGGCCTATGCCATCGCCGTCGGTCGCAGCCGAACCGACGCCATCGGCATCGGCGGTCTGTACTTCCTGGCCGGGGAGGGAACGGCGCCACCCCCGATCCGTTGGGCGCTGCTCGGCTCCCTCGCCGTCGAAGCGGTGGTGGCCGTCACGACCGCCGCCATTCGCCCGTTCACCCCGCTCGCCTTCGGGGTGCTGGTGCCCATGTTCGGACTCGGCGCGTGCGGCCTGTGGGCCGCCCGGTCTGGTCGCTTCCCGCCTCGCAGCGGCCCGGACGCGAACGGGTAGGGTGAGGGATGAGGAACCGACGACCTTGACCGACGAAGCCACCGAGCGCACCACGATCCACGCTTCGCCCGAGCATTGTTTCGCGGTGGCGCTCGACTTCGACCGCTATCCGGAGTGGGCGGCCGACATCAAGAGCGTCGATGTCCTCGAGCGCGACGACAAGGGACGCGGCACCAAGGTCCGCTTCCGCGCCGTGGCCATGGGGCAGAGCATTCGCTACACGCTGGCCTACGACTACAGCGACGCGCCGACGACGTTGGCCTGGATCCAGGTCGAGGGCGATGTCACCCGGAAGCTCGATGGCTCGTACCGCTTCGAGGCCAATGACGCCGGCGGTACCGACATGACCTACCACCTCGTGGCCGACCTCAAGGTTCCGGTGGTTGGGTTCATCAAGCGGCGCGCCGAACACCGCATCATCGGGACGGCTCTCCGCGAGCTCAAGGCACGGGCCGAGTCGACGACTTGACCGCCCGTACGTCGGCTTCCGAGCTGTCGACCCGCATCCTGCTCTTCACGGGCAAGGGCGGGGTGGGCAAGACCACGGTGGCTGCTGCGACCGCGCTCCGCTGCGCCGACGCCGGGCTGCGGACGATCGTGCTCAGCACTGATCCTGCGCATTCCCTGGCCGACGCCTTCGACACCACGCTCGACAGCACGCCCCGGCCCATCGCCGCCGACCTGTGGGGGCAACAACTCGACGCCACCGAGCGACTCGAGGAGACCTGGGGCGATGTGCAGCGATACCTCGTCTCGCTCCTCGGCTGGTCGGGTGCGGGTGCCGTCGAGGCCGAGGAGCTCGCCGTCGTGCCCGGGCTGGAGGAGATCTTCGCCCTCGGCGACATCAAGGCGTTCGCCGAGTCGGGCGATTGGGATGTCGTGATCGTCGACTGCGCGCCGACGGCCGAGACCTTGCGGCTGCTTTCCCTGCCCGACGTCCTCGGCTGGTACGTCGATCGCCTCCTGCCCGCCGGCCGCAGCCTGACCGGGCTGGTGCGTCCGGTGTTGCAGCGGGTCACGTCCCTGCCCGTCGCCGGCGACGACGTCTTCGACGCGCTCCGCCGCTTCTACGATCGTCTCGACGGGGTTAAGGCGCTCCTGACCGATCGAGCCCTTGCTTCGGTCCGGCTCGTCGTCAACCCCGAGCGGATGGTCATCGCCGAGGCCCGTCGGACGGCGACCTACCTCGGGCTGTTCGGCTATGCCGTCGACGCCGTCGTTGCCAACCGCCTGCTTCCCGAGGCCGTGACCGATCCGTGGTTCAAGGCCTGGAAGGAAACCCACGCCGAACATCTCGAGGCCATCGAGGAGGGATTCGCGCCGGTGCCCGTGCTCCGCGCCGAGCTCCAATCCGAGGAGCCGATCGGGCTCGACCGGCTGCGCCAACTTGCCTGTGCCCTCTACCACGACCTCGATGCGGCCGCCGTCTTGCACCAGGCCGAGCCGCTGGGCGTCGAGGGGCGGGGTGATGATCTCGTCCTCAGCCTCGACCTCCCATTTGCCGATCGGGACGAAATGGAAGTCGGTCGAAGCCCAGAAGAGCTCTTGGTACGCGTCGGTGCCCACCGGCGGGCCATCGTGTTGCCGGACTCGCTCCGTCGTCGCGACGTTCGAGGTGCGACGATGGTGGGCGACCGGCTCGAAGTCGTCTTCGCCCCCAGGAACGAGGAGTCGTAGTGAACGAAGAGCGGGCCCGCGAGGGGGTCGAACATCTCCAGACGGCAGCCGTCGAAGTGATCGCCGCGTTACGGGCCTTTCTCGACGTGGTCGAAGAGGTCGTGCGGGATCCGGGTGCCGTGATGGCGATGGCCACCTCGGTGGCCGAGACTGCGACCCGGGTCGCCACACCCGCCCCCTCCGCCTCGAACCCCTCCGACTCGAGTCATGACGGAGATGGACGCGTCGCCCGGATCCGGGTGTCGTGAGGTTCACTCGAATCGCCTCCGACGGCGGGGCCATCGACCTTCATGTGGGCGTCACGGTCGTCACCGGCCTCGACGCCGAAGCCCGCCAACAACTCGCGCGCGAACTCGACCAGGCGGCCGTCGGGTCGGCGACCGCCACGCGGATCGAGACCGATGCCGGGCCGATGTCCGCCATCCCCGGCGCCCCCGGTATGTCGGTCCTCGCCGAAAATCTGCCCGGCGCGGTCGTCCACGCTCCGCAGGCGGCCGACGCCGACTCTGGTCTCGAGGCCCAAGTCGGTGAGGCTCGGGGCCGGCTCCAACAGGCCGAGGCAAGCCTGACTGCCGCCGAGCGTGCCCTGTCCGAGGCCTCCGCCGCCCGCACGGCCGCGGGGCGGGGACTCGATCGTGCCGCGGCGGCGGCCGTCACGGCAGCCGAGGCTGCGCTCACGGCGGCCCGGACGCGAGAAGCGACGGCCCGCACCGCACTCGAGGCCGCCGAAACCGAGCTCAATGCTCTCGCCGCCGAGGGTGTGAACAAGGCGACCCGGGCGGGTCGGGGCGAAATGCTCCGGGCCGAACAGACCAACCTCGAGCGCCAGCGTTCGGCGCTCGTCGCCCAGCTGGTGGCGGCGGGAGACCCGGGCGATTCCAAACCGGTCGAGGAAGCGCTCGCCGGCCTCCGTCGGCTGCGCTCGGTCAAACCGAAGCCGTCAGCCGATGCGTCTGCGCTGGCCGACCGTTGGGTCTCGGTACGCCAAGACCTTGCGAAGCTCCCGCAGCCACCCCAGCCGCCCGAGTGGTTGGTCACCCCCGCTCTGGCCTCGCTGCAAGAGGCGCAGGCGGCGCTCGCGGCTCTGGAGTCAGGGAGCCCGTCGCCCGAGACCGACCCGACGAAAGTCGCGGCCCTCGACGTTGCCCATCGAGAGGTCCTCGAGGCCGAACAGAAGGCCATGAAGAAGGGCAGTCGAGCCAATCGCCGTCGACTCGACCTCGCCCATGATGCCGAGCAGACCGCCCTCGCCGCCCTCGGCGTCAACAGCTATGGCGAGTTCCTCCAACGGGTGGCGCCGCTCCTCGACTCGCCCACCGGCGGACGAGACCGGCTCGACGCCGCCCGTGCCGCGGTGGCCGACGCCGAAGCGGTGTGGGAAGAGTTGCACGGGGGCCAGGCGTCCCCGCAGTGGACCAAGCTCAAGGCCGAGCAGGCCAAAGTGCGGACTGAGGCCCACGCACTGTTGGGCGACGAGGTCGAAGACGCGGCCCTTGAACGAGCGTTGCGCGACCACCTCGAGTCGGTGGTCGACAGCGACTGGGCCGAGCAGGCCCTCGTCACTGCGCTCGGGTCCGCCGGCGTGATCGTCGGCCCCGGGGTCGATCCCGAGAAGGCGGCCGACGAGTGGCTGGCATCGGTGCCCGAAGCCCGGCAGTCGCGCGAGGCGGTCGAAGCCGAACTCAGCCAACTCGATGGCCGCCTCACCGCCGTCGAGGAGGAACTGGCCGAACACCACGCTGATGCCTTCTTCGCCGACGAGCCGTCGACGCCGGATGAAGGGGCGGTTGAACGGCTCCGGGCTGCGCTCGACCAAGCCGTCGCTACGGTCGCCAAGGCGGAGGGTCACCTCAACGAAGCAATGGCGTCGAAGGCGGAGGCCGACGGCAAGGCCGACGAGGTCGCCGCCCTCGAGACCGCCGAGTCGTCGGCTCGGGCCGAGGTCGACCGTCGGCGTGAGGCGCTGGCCGAGGCCAAGACTGCACTCGTCGCCGTTGAGCAACGGGTGGCCGCCGCCGCATCGTCCGACCGACCCCTCGCCGGCGGCGTCGATCTGAGCGCGGTGGTCGGCATGGAGGCCGAGGCCTATCTGCTGGCCCGTGTTGCGTCGCTCCGAGGCGCCCCCGGTGGGCCGCTCCCGATGGTCGTCGACGCCGCCGTCATCGCTGGACTGTCCGATGGTGCGTCCCGGCGGGTGCTCCGTCTGTTGTCGCGACTGGCGGGATCGATGCAGCTGATCGTGCTCGGCGACAACGAAACGATCACGACCTGGGCGGCTGGTCTGGGCGACCAGGCCGCTGTCCGGACCGTGGCGAGGTAAGCAACAACCAACCCAGGAGGTCACGTGGCCCTGCTCAACGAGGATTCCATCCGAGCTTTGGCGTCGTTCAAGGCGGCCGATCGTCCGGTCGTCACGGCGTACCTCGATGTCGACGGGAAGCGATGGCCGAAGTTCGCCGACGTCGAGGCTCGGTTCGACCGCATGATCCGAGAGGCCACCGACGAAGCCGGCGCCAACGGTCACGCCCAAGCCGTCGGTGACCTGCAACGCATCCAGGAGCGGGTCCACGAGGGGGTCGATCGATCCCGCACCCGGGGCGTGGCCGTCTTCTCGAGCGGCGAAGATCTCTGGGAGGTGCACGAACTTCCCGTCCGGGTCAAGGACCAGGTCGTGGTCAACCAGTCGCCCCACGTCCGCCAACTCGAAGCGATTGTCGACAACTACAAGGGTTTCGGGCTCCTGCTCGCCGACAAGCAGCGCACCCGCATGTTCGTCTTCGAACTCAGCCAACTCGTCGACAAGAGCGAGGCGTTCGACGCCCTGCCCCGACACGAGGACGATGCGGGCGACCGCGACCGGGGTCACACCGACCATCACCTCGAGGAGGCCACCCATCAGCACGTAAAGCGCGCTGCGGCCGTGGCCTTCGAGGCCTGGAAGCAGCACCCGTTCGATCACCTCATTCTCAGCGCCGGACCGGAGATCGCGTCCGAACTCGAGGCTGATCTCCACGCCTATCTGCGAGAACGCATCCGAGCCCGAATCAACATCCCGGCGACGTCGTCGGAGAGCGCCATCGTCGAAGCCGTGCTCGAAGTCGAGGAGCAGGTCGAACGTGAGCGCGAGCAGGAGACGGTCGAGCGGCTCAAAGCGGCGACCGGAGCCAACCGGGGTGGCGTCTGTGGCCTCGAGGACACGCTCACCGCCGTCGCCGAGAAGCGAGTCGACACGCTCGTTGTCTCCGACGGCTTCGTGGCCGAGGGCTGGCGCTGCGGGGGTTGCGGAAGGCTGGCGGCCAAGGGCCGCACGTGTCCGGTTTGCGGCAAGGAGATGGCCCATGTCGACGACGTCGTCGAGGAAGCCGTCGAGGAGTCGCTCCTGCAGTCATGCCATGTCGAGGTGTGCGTGGGCAATGCCGACCTCGACGTCGCGGGGAGGATTGGCGCGCTGCTGCGGTTCTGAGAGCGTGCCGTAGCCTGCGCGGCATGGAACTCACGGTCGGCGTGGACCTCGGCGGCACCAAATGCCTCGGGGTCCTCGCCGATGGGGCCGGCAACGTCGTCGACGAGGTCCGCCAGCCGACGCCGGCCGGATCGGATGCCATCCTTTCCGTGGTTGGGGAGGTGGCCGAAACGCTCATCGCCCGCGCTCCGTCGGGCCGCGTGGGCGCCGTCGGCGTCGGCGCCCCGGGACTCGTCGATGGCAAAGGAGTGCTGCGCTACGGCCCCAACCTCCCGGGCGTCGCCGGCCTGGCGTTGGCTGAGCCCCTCGGTCGACGCTTCGGGATCCCGGTGGTCGTCGACAACGACGCCAGCTGCGCCGGATGGGGAGAGTCGGCGGCCGCCGAGGGAGCAGGGGTCGGCCGCAACGACCTGCTGTTGGTGACCCTCGGGACCGGGATCGGTGGGGGGATCGTGATCGACGGGCACTTGTTCCGCGGCGCCCACGGGTTCGCAGGTGAGATCGGGCACATGGTCGTCGATCCCCATGGGCCGCGATGTCCGTGCGGGCAGCGGGGCTGCTGGGAGCGGTTTGCGTCGGGCAGCGGACTTGGGCGCATCGCCCGGGAGGCGGCCCTGAGTGGTCGGGCCGCCCGGGTCGTCGCCTTGGCCGGTGGTGACCCCGAATTGGTCAAAGGCGAGCACGTCACCGGCGCCGCCGGCGAGGGCGACGCCGAAGCGCTCGCGATCATGGCCGACTTCGGGTGGTGGGTCGCCCTCGGCTTGGCCAACTTGGCCAACATCTTCGACCCGACCCTGTTCGTCCTCGGCGGAGGACTGGTCGAGGCCGGCGAGGTCCTGCTCGACCCGGTTCGCTCCGCGTTCGCCGACCTCGTCGAGGGTGCCGAACACCGGCCCGACATCGAGATCGTCCCGGCCGCGCTGGGCGAGCGGGCGGGCGCGATCGGCGCCGCGTTGTTGGCCCGACGATGACGCGCCGCCTCCGCGTCGGTATCACCCTCCCGCAGTTCCGCCCCGACGTCGAGTCGTCACTCGCCGCCGCCGTCGCCGCCGAGGAGGCCGGCCTCGACGGCGCGTTCGTCTTCGACCACGTCTGGTCTATCGGCCGACCCGACCGTCCCGCGCTCAGCGCTTGGCCGCTCCTCGGTGCCCTCGCGGCTGAGACCGGAAGCCTCCACCTCGGACCCCTCGTGGCGCGGATCGGATTGCTCCCCGACGCCGTCCTCGTTCACGAACTCGAGTCGCTGCACCGCATCGCCGGTGATCGCCTGATCGCTGGACTCGGCACCGGTGACCACCTGAGCCGGGCCGAGAACGAAGCGGTGGGCGTACCGTTCGCTCCTGCCGCCGAGCGGTTGGCTGCGCTCCGAGCGGTGTGCGGGGAGCTCCGCGCCCTCGAGATTCCGAGCTGGATCGGCGGCCGGTCGACGTCCATTCACGAGACCGCTCGCTCGTGCGGAGCGGCCCTCAACCTGTGGGGCGCCGAACCCGCGGCGGTGGCGGCCGTGCGCGATGTCGAAGTGACGTGGGGAGGGATGTCGCCGCCTGACCCGGCCGCCGTGGCCGCCCTGTTGCAGTCGCTGGCCGACGCCGGAGCGACCTGGGCGGTGATCGCGCCGCCCTACGGCACGGCCCCCGACCCCGTTCCGGCTGTCGAAATGGTGGCCGAAGCGGTCGCTACCCTCCGGTAGCTTCTGGGCATGGACCTCGAGTTCCGCCGCATCAACGGGCTGCCGCCGTACGTCTTGACCATCATCAACAACCTCAAGACCGAGGCCCGTCGAGCAGGCGAGGACGTCCTCGACTTCGGGTTCGGCAACCCCGACATCCCGTCGCCGGCGATCGCGGTCGAGAAGCTGGCCGAGGCGGCCCACAACTCGCGCAATCACCGCTACTCGCTGTCCAAGGGCATCCCGAAGCTGCGCCAAGCGGTCGCCGATCTCTACCAACGCAAGTGGCAGGTGGATCTCGATCCCGAGACCGAGATCATCACGACGATCGGGGCCAAGGAGGGCCTGAGCCACCTGATGTGGGTGTTGCTCGGCCCCGGCGACAGCGCGTTCGTGCCCAGTCCGAGCTACCCGATCCACATCTACGCACCGCTCTTCGCCGGCGCCGAGGTCCAACAGGTCCGGATCGGTCCCGGTGAGGACTTCATGGGCAACCTCATCGAGGCGTGGGAGACCCAGTGGCCCAAGCCGCGGGTCCTGATCCTCTCGTTTCCCCACAATCCGACGACGGCGTGTGTCGACCTCGCGTGGATGCAGACCCTCGTCGACTGGGCTCGCGAACACGAGGTTGTCCTGGTCCACGACTTCGCCTACAGCGACACCTCCTTCGATGGCTACAAACCGCCCTCGATCCTGCAGGTGCCCGGCGCCAAAGAGGTTGCCGTCGAGTTGTACACGCTGACGAAGTCGTTCTCGATGGCGGGCTGGCGGGTCGGATTCCTCGTCGGCAATGCCGAGATCGTCGCCGCGCTCGGGAAGCTCAAGAGCTATCTCGACTACGGCACCTTCCAGCCCATTCAGATCGCGGCGACGGTGGCCATGAACGAGGCGTCCGACTATCCCGATGAGGTCAACGCCATCTACGAGGTCCGGCGCAACGCCCTGATCGAAGGTCTCAACCGCATCGGGTGGGAGGTCGAGCCGCCCAAGGGCACCATGTTCGTCTGGGCGCCGATCCCCGAGCCCTACCTCGAGATGGGCAGCTTGGAGTTCTCCACCCTGCTCGTGAAGGAGGCCCACGTCGCCACCAGTCCCGGGTTCGGGTTCGGTCCCGGCGGCGAGGGTTTCGTGCGTTTCGCGCTGCTCGAGAACGAACAGCGGACCTCGCAGGCCATCCGCAACCTGCGCCGCACCCTCACCAAGCTCTGACTCAGCCGGTGACCCGCGCCAATTGTTCGGCCGGGTCCCAGCCGGCCGGCTCGGATTGCGACGACGACCAGGGCATGCCCTCGGCCACCCAGCGCCGCCGCCACTCGTCGTAGGAGATGCCGTCGTCGTCGTCGGTGACGCCGAACTGGAACCCGCACGACGGGCAGATCTCGTACGAGGCGCCACCGGTGGGGGAGCGGGGCGGCTCGGCCAGGTCGGGGTACCCGCACACGGGACACGTCCGCGACTTGGGGTCGGGGCCGGCGCCGTCGAGGACACCGGCGTCGAGTTGGAGCAGCTCGTGGAGCCGGGTGCGGAGCTCGTCGAGGCGTTCGTCGCGTCCGGGGATCCAGTAGTCGTTGAACGAACCCATCCCACCAAGGATCGAGCCGTAGCGGTCGTGGGCCGAGCGCAGGGCTTCGGCAGGGCCGGTGTCGTCGGCGGCGCGCAGATCGTCCTCCACCGCGGCCAAGGTGGGTTCCCACCGGCCGCCCTGATCGTCGGCCGCCACCAACTCGTGGAGGGCAGCGGCCACGTTGAGGGCCTGGGTGACGCGGTCGCCGGCGGTGCTCATCGCAGCGGAGTCTCGCTGATCACCTTGGCGCCCTTGGTCCAGGGCTTCGGTACGACGATCTGGATGCCGCCGCCGACGTGTACGCCGGCCTGAGAGCCGACGGGTCCGATGTAGACCTTGGTGCCTCGGGGGATCAGCACTTCGTAGGTGGACGACAGCGGCGACGACCCCGTCAATTCGCCGGTCTTGGGGTTGATCCACTGGGGCTTGATGGCCATGTCGATCCGCCCCTGGATCTTCGACGGGAGCGCCTCCTCACCGAAGAACTGACCCAGGCCCTTGCGCGGATCCTTGAGACCGCCGGCGTCACCGGCCCGGTGGAGGATCAGATCGCTGTCGAGTTCGACCACGCTGTATCGCCCGGCGGCGAACGTCCCGGCGAGGTTCTCGTCGAGCGGTCCGGGGCGCTCGACCATGTTGTAGTCCCACCCGCCCTTTTTGGCGTCGGCCAGCGAGGTGTGGATCGGGTTGAGCTTGACGGGCGCCGCACCCGGCTGGTCGTCCCAGTACGACTGGCCCCGCTTGGGCTTGTAGAAGGTCTTGGTCGTGCCATCGGGGTTGTACGAACCGAACGTGTTGGTGTGGGGGTCGTAGACCCGGATGGTGCCGTCGACATCGACCTTGGTCGGGAGACCGCGGCGCTGCGCGTTCTGCAGGAAATCCGAGGCTTTGGCCGCGTAGTCGTCAGCGTTCTTGGCCCCGACGTCGGCGCCGTGGCGGGCGAAGTGGTCGTCGAGGGTGCCAGGGCGCCCCCACGACGACCCCGTTCCGAGGTCGAGGTTGTCGGCCTTCTTGGCGCCCTTCTCGGTGGCTTCCTCGGCCGCTTCGCGGATGCCCTTCTCGCCCAGCTCCTTGCTGCCCTTCTCGGCCGCCTCACGGGCGCCGTGTTCGGCCAGTTCTCGGGCGCCACGCTCGCCCATCTCGCGACCGGCCTTCTCGGTGATCTCTCGGGCGCCGACGTGGACCAGTTCGCGGGCGCCGAGCTCGGCGAGTTCGCGTGCCGAGCGCTCAGCCACCTCCTTGCCGCCGGCCTTCACGGCCATCTTGATGCCGCCCTTGAGGGCGGTCTTGGCCGCCATGGATCCCGCCACCGACGCCCCGCCGGTGAAGGGAGCAGCGATGAGCGAGGCGACGTCGACGGCGGCGGCCAAGCACGAGACGCCCCGCCCGACCCCGTCCACGGCGTCGCCGGTGACGACGTTCTGGCCGGTGATGCAGCTGCACCCGTCCTTGATGGTGGACACGCCCGGAATGACATCGGTGGCCAGGTCGGCGGCCTGGGTGCCGCCGCCCTTGTTGGCTGTGGCCTTCGACATGGCGCACCCGAGCGCCTTGCAACCGAGCATCGCCGGCGCCATGGCCAGACTGAGCGCGGCACCGGCCACCTTCTTGGCCAGCTCGATCTGGGGAGCGAACTTGGCCTTGACGGCGGCGGCCGCCGTCTTGGCCGCCCCGAACGCCGACTTGGCCAGTCCTCCGACGAGCCGCACGGCCTTGTCCAAGCCGAGGGCACGAGCCGTCTTGGCGAGCACGCCCCCCGCATTCTTCGCCGCGCCGACGACCTTCGAGCCGACCGACTTGGCCACCCCACCGATTTTGGCCCCGACCGACTTGGCCGCCGACCAGGCCTTGGCGCCGATCGACTTCGCCTTCGACCAGGCCTTGGCGCCGAGTGACTTTGCCGTGCTCAGCGCCTTGGCGGCCAGGGCTCGGGCCTTGGCCGCGGCCGCAGTCGCCAGCGCCTTCGCCGCCGCGGCCGCCTTGGCGCCGAGCGCCTTGGCCTTGTTCCAGGCGGCCGTCACCAGCGCCTTGCCGGTGGCCAGCGCTTTCGCCGCCGCCGCCTTGGCCGCCGCCGCCGCCTTGGCCGCTGCGCTCTTCGCGGCCTGGATGGCCCGCTGACCGGCCGCCTTCGCCGCCGTCAATGCCTTGGAGGCCAGCGCCTTCACCTTGGCGGTCGCCTTCGAGACCAGGCTGCGGGCCGCGCTCATCACGAACGACAGGAGCCCGGAGGCCTTCCCGAGGATCTTGGAGGCGAACCCGGCCACCTTCGACGCCGCGCCGCCCGTGAGCTTGTCGGCCAAGCCGAGGACCTTCGTGCCTGCCGCCTTCGCCTTGCCGGCGATGGCCGTCGCCATCTGCTTGGCCTTGCCCAGCACGGCCTTGCCCATCTGCTTGGCCGTATTCAGGGCGGCCGTTCCGGTGGCCTTCGCCGTGTTCCACAGGGCTTTGGCCTTGCCGGTGGCCGCGCGCAGAGCGCTCGCCCCGGCGGACTTGGCCCACGACACGGCGGCCGAGCCAGCACTCTTTGCCTTCCCGAACAGCGACGAGGCCAGGCCCTTGACCTTGGCGGCGGCCGAGCCGGCCATTCCCTTGACCTTCGAGCCGAGCGCCTTGGCCGCCTTGGCCGCTGCTTTCCGCCCTGCGCCGCTCAACAGGACGGCCGGTCCGAGGAGAGCGGGGGCGAACCGCTTGGCCACCGACAGCGCCTTGGTGCCGGCCTTCTTCGCCTCGGCGACGGCCTTCGAGGCGACGGGTGCGATCTTGGCGAAGGCCTTCCCGGCCAAGCCCGTGACCGCACTGCACAGATTGGAGCCGGAGATCTTGCCGGCCACCGTCTTGGCGAAGTCGAGCGCCTTGCCGCCGAGCGTGGTGGCGGCAGCCACGGCCGCGGCCGCGGCGCCGGCGACCTTCGACTTGGCCGCGGCGATCTTGGCCGTCACGGCCTTGACGGCTTTGGCCCCGAGTGCCTTCGCGGCCCCGAGCGCCTTGGATCCGAGGGACTTGCCGGCCGAGAGAACCTTGCCGCCGAACGACGCCGCCTTGCCCAGCACCGACGAACCGATCGACTTCGCGGTCGTCCACGCCTTGGTCGCAACCGAGGTGGCCCGCGAGACCAGGGCCGCGCCCTTCGACTTGGCGAAGGCCAACGCCTGGGCGCCGAGGCTCCCCACCTTCGTCACCACCTTGGAGGCGACGCTCTTGGCCTTCGACCACGCCGTGGTGGCCGCACCCTTCACCGCACTCCACGCCGAGCCGGCCGCGCTCTTGAGCGCGCCGAGCGCCGCGCTGCCGGCCGACTTCGCCGACGACCACGCCGCCGTGCCCGCCGAGACCGCGGTCTGCAACGCCTGACTTCCCATGGCGCGAATGGCGCCCAGCGCCTTCTCCGCCAGCTTCTTGGCCGCGGCGAGGGGATTGAGGTCGCCGACGCCGAATCGTTGCACAGCCTGGCGCTGGAGTTGCAGCGCGGGTTGTGTCTCGCTGCGGTCGTCTTCCTTTGGACCACACGTGCCGCCACAGCCACAGCTTCCGCCGCAGCCGTCTCGTTGGATCGTGAGTGTCTGGGCCGGTGGCCCTCGCGCCGGAGCGACGTTGGCGGTGGTGCACGAAGCATGGCCCTCGGCGCGTTGGGTGGGCGAGCCGGACGTCTCCGGTTGCCGGCGCTGCACGAGGGGGCCCGACATCGGTCGCGCCGGGGCCGGACGCGAGGGCGGCGGTCGCCGCCGAGTCAACGGGCCGCGGGCCCGACGAGTGCTCGATGGGGTCTTCGAGGAGTGGGGCGACCTGGGAGGCGTGGGCGGGCGCTGGAACAGACCCGCGAGCGCGGCGTTGCCAGCCCGGGAGGCGAGGCGCTGGACCTGCTCGGGGTTCAGGCTCTCGGGCTCGCGTTGCGCCTGCGACACGACCAGGTCCAGGGGTGCGGCCGCCGGTCCAGTTGCCGCTGCGGTGGGGGCAGGAGCGCGCGCCGGGACTGGGCCTCGCCGAGTGGCCAGATTGACCATTCGCTGGTGCGGCCGCATCCGGGGTTGCACCCCCTCACTCTGCCCCATCGCCCGGTGCGGACTCAGCTCCGCAGCGAGAGAGTGCCCGAAGGGGCAGCGGCGTTAGCCCTCGCGGGGCAAGAGTCCATCGCGGCAGAAGCTGATGGCCAGATCGGCCACCTCGTCAGCGGGTTGGTTCTGCTCGAAGATGAACACGCGAGCCAAGTGGTTGGTGACCCCGAGGATGGCGTGTGAGAGGGCGAGGGGGTCGACGTCGCGGATGTGTCCGCTGACGACGCCCTCCTTCACGTGGCGAACGACGTCGGCCACCGAGACGTCCTGGCCACGGCGCATCGACGGAGCGAACCGGTCCTCGCTGGCCGCGAACTGGAAGAGTCCGATGAGGTGGCGATGCTCGGCCATCCACGTCATCGACGCCCGGATGCCGCCCTCGATGCGCTGGACCGGGTCTTCAGACTCCTTGACGAATTGCTGTTGCCGGCGCCGCAGGTCGGTGTAGGCCTCACGAAGGATCTCGCCGAACAACTCCTCTTTGGAGGAGAAGTACCAGTAAAAGACGCCTTTCCCCACGCCCATGCCCTGGACGATTTCGGCCACCGAGGTCGGGTGATACCCGTTCTCTGCGAACCGTCGGGCGGCGAAGTCCATCAACTGCCGGCGGCGGTCCTTGCCACGCTGCGTGAGTCGCCGGTCCTCCACCCGTCGGAAACTAGACCGAGCGGTCAAGTTCGACAAGGTGCGGACGAGGTATGGGCCGATGGCCGTCGAAGTAAGGTCCGAACGAGATGGCCTACTGGATTGCCAAACTTCTGTTGACGCCGATCTTCCGGTTCTTCTTCCGGGTCAGGGTCGAGGGTCTCGAGCACGTGCCGGCATCCGGGGCGGCCATCCTCGCGGGCAACCACTTGGCGGTGTTCGATTCGTTCTTCCTGCCCCTCGTCATCCGTCGCCGGGTCACCTTCGTGGCCAAGGCCGAGTACTTCGAGGATCCGAAGACGGCTTGGTTCTTCCGGGCCGTCGGCCAGATCCCCATCAAGCGTGGCGGTGGTTCGGCCAGCATGCGGGCACTCGAGTCCGCCCGCGAGGTCCTCGACACCGGCGGGCTGTTCGGCATCTACCCCGAGGGCACCCGTTCGCCCGACGGCCGCCTCTACAAGGGCCACACCGGCGTGGCCCGGCTGGCGCTGCAGTGCCGAGTGCCCGTGCTCGCCGTCGCCTGCGTCGGTACCCGCGAAGCCCAGCCGCCCGGCCAGGTCATGCCCCGGCTCTTCATGCCGATCACCATCCGCATCTCCAAGCCCCTCGATTTCGCTCATCACTACGACAACCCGTCGGACCCGCTGGTGCTGCGGTCGATCACCGACGAGATCATGTTCGAGCTCAAGGAGCTCGGCGGGCAGGACTACGTCAACCAGTACGCCAAGCGCAAGGGCACCGAGACCGGCGCCGAGGCCGGCCCCTCCCAGGTCGCCTCGGTCATTGCCACCGCGCCTCTTGCCACGGCGCCGAAAACCGGAGGAAACGAAGCGTTCACATCGGTCCCGTAGCGTCGGGGTCATGCACGATCCGGCCGCCCGATGAGCACCTTTGTCGTTCGCGTGTGGATACCCGATCGGCCGGGCGCCCTCGGGGCCGTCGCCAGCCGGATCGGGTCGGTGCGAGGCGACCTGATCGGCATCGACATCCTCGAGCGGGGTGCGGGCATGGCCATCGACGAATTGGTGGTCTCGCTTCCCGACGATGACCTCGTGGCCCTGTTGTTGAAGGAGATCGGCGAGGTCGACGGGGTAGCGGTCGAAGACCTGTGGCGCCTCGCCGGCGACGAGCTCCCCGATCCCCGCGTGGCGGCCCTCGAGACGGCGGCGGTCCTCGTCCAACTCGACCGTTCCGGCGCCGTGCTCGAGGGCCTGGTCGAGCACGCGGCCCATGATTTCGGCGCCGAGTGGGGGTGCGTGATCGACACCGACTCCGGCGCGTTGTTGGCTTCGACGGGCGAGCCGCCCGCCTCGGAGTGGGTGGCGGCGTTCGTGGTCGGGAGCAGGTCAGCGGATGTGGTCGACTCGGGCCCCGAGGACATGGCGTGGACGGCCCTGCGTCGATCAGGCTTCGACCTGGTCCTCGGGCGCCCCGGCCGGCCCGTCCGAGCCCGCGAGCGCCGACAGCTCGTAGCTCTGGCCGAGATCGCCGACGTGCGCTGGGCCGAGGTCGCGTCCCCCGGTCAGTCGGATTCGGCCGCCGGCGCCCAGGAACGCGAGCGCTCCACGGCCCGCTTCCACTGCCCGTAGTTGCGGTCGGCCGTGCCCTTGGCGCCCACGGGCTCGAACTTCTGGTCGAGTTGCCAGTGCTCGGAGAGCTCGCCGAGCGACGACCACACACCTTCGGCCAATCCGGCCAGCGAGGCGGCGCCGAGGGCGGTCGTCTCCTGGATCACCGGGCGGGCGACCGGTACCCGCAACTGGTCGGCTTGGAGCTGGAGGAGCAGGTCCATGGCCGAGGCGCCGCCGTCGGCCCGGAGGATCGTGACCTCCCGCCCGGCCGCCTCGCACATGGCCTCGACCACGTCGCGGGTCTGGTAGGTCATCGCCTCGACGACGGCGCGGGCCAGGTGGGCCCGACCGACGCCCCGCGTCACGCCCAAGAGCGTGCCGCGTGCATACGGATCCCAATAGGGGCTGCCGAGCCCGGTGAACGCGGGCACGAGGAAGACTCCCTCGGTGTCGGGCACCGTGGCGGCCAGTGGGCCGATCTCGGTAGCGTCGGTGATGAGTCCGAGGCCGTCGCGCAGCCACTGGATGGCGGCGCCTGTCACGAAGATCGCCCCCTCGAGGGCATACGCCGTGGTGCCGTCGGCCAGCGTCCACGCCACCGTGGTCAGTAGTCCCTCGACCGGTGGGGGGCACGTGGCGCCGACGTTCATGAGCACGAAGCTGCCCGTCCCATAGGTGTTCTTGGTCGTGCCGGGCTCGAAGCACGCTTGTCCGAAAAGCGCGGCTTGTTGGTCGCCGGCGATGCCGCTCACCGGGATCCCGGCGGGCAGCCCGGTGCCGTCGACGGTCGTGCCGAAACGTCCGCTCGAGGGGCGCACCTCGGGCAGGCACGTGGCGGGCACCCCGAGCAGATCGCACAGTTCGGGCGACCATTCGAGAGCGCCGATGTCGAAGAGCAGCGTGCGGCTGGCGTTGGAGGGATCGGTGGCGTGGACTGCGCCACCGGTCAGATTCCACAGGATCCAACTGTCGACGGTGCCGAAGGCGAGGTCGCCGTCGGCCTCGACGCCGCCCAACGCCGGGTCGAGCAGCCACTCGAGCTTGGTGCCCGAGAAGTAGGGGTCGAGGACGAGTCCCGTCGTCGTGCGCACGAGATCGAGGTGGCCGCCGTCGCGCAAGGCATCGCACCGCTCCGCCGTCCGTCGGTCTTGCCACACGATGGCCCGGTGGCGGGGACGACCCGTCTTCCGATCCCAGACCACCACCGTCTCGCGTTGATCGGTGATGCCAACGGCGGCGATCGTCTGACCCTCCGCTTCCAGCCGGGCCACGAGCTCCGTGAGGGTCGTGCGCACCGCCTCCCAGATGTCGTCAGCGTCGTGCTCGACCCAACCCGGACGGGGGAAGTGTTGGGGAAACTCGCGATACGACCATCCCGCGGGACGCCCGTCCTCGCCGACGGCGAAGGCCCGCACCCCGGTCGTCCCTGCATCGATCGCCACCACCACTCCCATGGGCCCGCGACGGTAGCCCGCCTCCGGCCCTCCGCCACGCTCATGGCGGGTCGGGCCCAGCGCACGCCCCGCCGCTCCTCGTCCGCCGGTCATAAACGCCCGCTTGTCGTTCGCGTCGGCTCTTGTTGTCGTGGCATCGCCAGCATTTGGCGTCTTCGTTGGCGAAACTCGTCACCCCGCCGACGCAGATCGGCTCGACGTGGTCCCACTCGAGCCCGAAACGATTCCCGCACTCCGAGCACCGCACCCCATCGAAGTCCGGTGGACCACCCAACTCCAGCGCCGTTCGGAGCTCGGCCGGCTGATACCGGCCGACGTGCGTCACCGTGTGGATGTTGACCCCATCGTGGAACACGACCTTCAAGAACGCGTCCTTGGCCATCTCCCGCACCACCGCCGCCGGCACCGGACCACCCCCCACGACGTGACACATCGACTCGGGATGCGCCCCGCTCCGAAACGTCCGCAAATCGACCACGAACACCACATCCGCCCGCCTCCCACCCCGCGACTTCGACACCGCCGGCACCGAAGGCGACACCGGCACCGCCGGTTCCGCGGCCGCGCTCGACTCGCCCGCCGCCTCGCCCGCCGCCTCGGCGGGCTCACCCGCCGCCCCGCCCGCATCCGGCGCCGCGCCCGCAGCCGCTGGCGCATCTGCCGCCGGCGGGGTCCAGCCCAGCCCCGACGCCAGGATCGACGCCACCGCGTCGGCGGCGTGCGCGGCCCACGGCTCGGTCGACCCCTTCCGACGCGCCTCGCGATGCAACCGGTCGGCCTCGACCTGGATCCGGGCCAACAACGCCACCCCCACCACCGGCTCGAGCTGCAACAACGCGCACTGCATCCCGTCACCATCGATCCAGGAACGAAACGACCGCCGCGCCCGCTGACCGGGCCGCCAACTCCTCGCGATCCACCCCATCATGACGACGCTTGCGGCACGCCTCGCCCAACTCGCGACGCGACAACCGCTTCGCCGCCGCCACCAACTCGCCCTCCGAACCCGGCTTCTCCCGCTCCGTGCGAGCGATGTCGTCGGCCTGCCCCAACGACAACTCGCCCCCAACCGCCGCGTCACACGTCTCCGGGGCAATCCGCCAACCGCGACCCCGTCGCCAGATCCGACCGAGCCCTCGCCCGAGACGCACCCGTCATCCGCGCCACCCACTCATCCGGATCCGCGAAACCCGCCGAACGGTGCGCACCGCAATCAGCCGCCCGAGCCGCCGCCATCGCCCGCAACGCCCCGCTCGCCTTCTCCACCCGCGCCAACTCCTCGGCCAACAACGCCGCCGCCTCACCCGACAACACCCCCACCTCGACCAAACGCAACCCGGCCCGGAACGCCACCGCGTCAGCCACCAGCCCCAACACGCCACCACCAGCACCGGCGACCACCACGACCACCCCCTCGAACACGAACGAGCACGCACCAAAACGCTGCGCACCAACGGACTGCGAGGGAACCGTCGCACCCGGTTCCGAGGTGGCGCCCCGTCCCACACAAGGGAAGAAGCCAGTGCCGACGACTCTATACGAACACCTGTTCGCCTGTCAACCCACCGACAGTCCCTTCAGCGGCGAGACAGGAGCTGCGTCTCGGCTTGGTGGAGCAGGTGTTGGAGGTGCAGGCCGCGATGCACGTCGAGGTCGTGGGCTGCGCCACGGATCGCGGCTGCGAACTCGCGACCGACGGTGGCGAACGCCTCGGGGCCGACGGCCGCGGTGCAGTCGATCTCGAGCACGCCTGCCTCGCCGTACAGCTCGACGCCGGCGCGGTGCGGGTCGACGTTCACCGTGCCCGACAGCGCCGCACTGCTCACCACCCCCGATTCGTGCTCGAGGTCGAGCGATACCCATCCGGCGAGGTCGCCCATCGCCCGCACGCGAAACCACCGGACCGAGGCTGGCGACGAGCAGGTCAATCACGTGGGGACCGAGGTCGAGTAGGGGACCGCGCTCCAACCGCCAAGGGGTTCGAAATGGTCCACGGAGCAAGGCTCCCGAGAGGAAGTGACCCCGGCCGCCGATGGCGTCGAACGTCGCCGCCGCTCGGAGGAACGTCCGCACCGGCTCGGCGTAGCGCCACGACAGGACGACCATCGAGGCGACCCCGGCGTCGGCCACGGCGGCTGCGAGCGCCTCGGCCCCCGCCACGTCGCCGGCGATCGGCTTCTCGAGCAACAGGGCGCACCCGGCGCGGGCAGCCTCGATGCCGAGCACCGCCTGGACATCGGGCGGAACGGCGAAGGCCACGGCATCGCAACGCGCGAACAACTCCGCCGGCGTCTGCGCCACGGCGGCCCCGTGTCGGGCTGCCAACTCGGCGGCGGCGTCGGCCCGCCTCGCCCACACGGCGTCGAAGGCGAGTCCAGGTGTCGCCGCCAGCATCGGGGCGTGGACCATCGAGGCCCAGGGCCCGGCGCCAACCAGTCCAACCCGCACAGGCTCCGTTGTCGGTCGGGGCACCGTCACCGACGAAGTGTCCCAGGTTGTCGGCGACCACGCCTGTCTTCCGGGCGCCATGGCCCTCGTGAAAGAAATCACTTTCGCGATTGGTCGCTGACCAGCACTTTCGCGACCCCCTGATCGTTGACAGGCTCGTAATTACGGTGGTGTAATGAACCCCGCATCTCGCGTCCGAGCTGCAGGCTGACCACAACATGTTGTGGTTGGATGGGGAATCGGACCGAACGGACCGCAGGGAGAACAGACATGGCAATCGCACCGGAGCGGATGGGGATCGGCCTCCGCCGGCACTTCACCACCGAAGGGGTTCACCCCTACGACACGGTGACCTGGGAACGCCGCGACGCCCGCATCACCAACTACCGCGACGGAGCGGTGGCCTTCGAACAGCTCGGTGTCGAGGTCCCCTCCACCTGGAGCGTCAACGCCACCAACATCCTCGCCCAGAAGTACTTCCGGGGCCCGCTCAACACGCCGGAGCGGGAGTCGTCGCTCAAGCAGGTGGCCGATCGGGTGGCCGACACCATCACCGCCTGGGGCGTCAAGGACGGCTACTTCACCGACGACAGCGAGGCCGAGGCCTTCCGGGCCGAGCTCAAGTACCTGATCGTCCACCAGAAGGCGGCGTTCAACTCCCCGGTCTGGTTCAACATCGGCGTCAAGGGCGTTCCCCAGCAGGCCAGCGCCTGCTTCATCCTCGCCGTCGACGACGACATGAACGCCATCCTCAACTGGTACGTCGAAGAGGGCACGATCTTCCGGGGCGGCTCCGGCGCCGGGATCAACTTGTCCAAGATCCGTTCGTCCCAGGAGCTCGTCCACGGGGGCGGCACCGCCTCGGGTCCGGTCAGCTTCATGCGCGGCGCCGATGCCTCGGCCGGCACCATCAAGTCGGGCGGCAAGACCCGCCGCGCCGCCAAGATGGTCATCCTCAACGCCGACCACCCCGACATCGAGGACTTCATCTGGTGCAAGGCCATCGAGGAGCGCAAGGCCCGCGCCCTGCGAGACGCCGGCTTCGACATGGACCTCGACGGTAAGGACAGCCACTCGATCCAGTACCAGAACGCCAACAACTCCGTGCGGGTCACCGACGAGTTCATGCAGGCCGTGCTCGACGATGCCGATTGGGACTTGAAGACGGTCACCACCGGCGAGGTCGTCCGCACCCTCAAGGCCCGCGAACTCTTCCGGCAGATGATGAAGGCGTCGTGGGAGTGCGCTGATCCGGGCATGCAGTTCGACACGACGATCAACAAGTGGCACACCGCCCACACGACGGGTCGCATCAACGGCTCCAACCCGTGCAGCGAGTACATGCACCTCGACAACTCGGCGTGCAACCTCGCCTCGCTCAACCTGCTCACGTTCCTCGACGCCGACGGCACCTTCGACGTCACCGGGTTCACCGCCGCCACAGAGGTCGTGTTCACGGCCCAGGAGATCCTCGTCGGTAACAGCGACTACCCGACCGAGAAGATCGGCGACACCGCCCGCCGCTTCCGCCAGTTGGGCATCGGCTACGCCAACCTCGGCGCCCTCCTCATGGCCCAGGGCATGGCCTACGACAGCGACGACGGACGGGCCTGGGCCGCAGCCATCACCGCCCTGCTCACCGGTACCTCCTACGCGGTGTCGGCTCGGACGGCAGCTCGGATGGGGCCCTTCGCCGGCTACTCCGAGAACAAGGAGCACATGCTGCGGGTGCTGCGCATGCACCGCGACGAGGTGGCGCGGATCGACGAGGTCCGAGTCCAGACGTCGCTGCTCGACGCCGCCCAGGAAGCGTGGGACGACGCCGTCGACTTCGGCGAGCGTTTCGGAGTCCGCAACAGCCAGGCATCGGTGCTCGCCCCGACCGGCACCATCGGGTTGCTGATGGACTGCGACACCACCGGCATCGAGCCCGACCTCGGGTTGGTCAAGATGAAGAAGCTCGTTGGCGGCGGCACGATGTCGATCGTCAACCAGACGATCCCGCGTGCGCTGCGCAAGCTCGGCTACTCCGAGGACCAGGTCTCCTCGATCATCGCCTACATCGACACCAACAAGTCGCTGATCGGGTCGCCCGACCTTGCCGCCGAGCACCTCTCCGTGTTCGCCTGCTCCATGGGTGACAACACGATTCACTACATGGGTCACGTCAGGATGATGGCCGCCGTCCAGCCCTTCATCTCCGGCGCCATCTCCAAGACCGTGAACTGCCCCGAAGAGGCGACGGTCGAAGACCTCGAGCAGCTCCACATCGAGGCCTGGAAGCTCGGCCTCAAGGCCGTCGCCATCTACCGCGACAACTGCAAGGTGGCCCAGCCCCTGTCGACGGTCAAGAAGGATGCGCCGGCGTCGGCGGCCGAAGCCCACGACGCCGAGTTGGCGGAGAAGGTGGCCAAGCTCGAGGCGGCGCTGTCCAATCAGACGACCGTCGTCGTCAAGCAGCCCATCCGTGAGCGCCTGCCCCGCAAGCGCCGGGCGTCGACGTTCTCGTTCCGGGTCGCCGACTGCGAGGGCTATGTCAACGTCGGCGAGTACGACGACGGACGTCCGGGCGAGCTGTTCCTCAAGGTGTCCAAGCAAGGCTCGACGCTCGCCGGCGTCATGGACGCCTTCGCCATCTCCGTCTCGCTCGGCCTGCAGCACGGTGTGCCGCTCAAGACCTACGTCCAGAAGTACACCAACATGCGCTTCGAGCCCGCCGGTATGACCGACGATCCCGAGCTGCGCATCGCCCAGTCCCTCGTCGACTACATCTTCCGCCGCATGGCCGTCGACTACCTGCCCGAAGCCGAGCGCCTCGAGTTGGGCATCCAGACGACCGGTGAGCGCATCCAGCCCACGTTGCCCGGCGTCGACGAGGCCATGCAGCGCGACGAACCGGTCGTCGAGGCCGTGGTTGACGTCCGCACGACCGAGGCGCCCGCCGGCGTGTTCCACTCCGACGCCCCGTTCTGCGGGCAGTGCGGCGTGCAGATGCAGCGGGCCGGCTCCTGCCACGCCTGCCCCAGTTGCGGCACGACGAGCGGCTGTTCGTAGCGTCTAAATCCCGTTTTGGGCAGGCTCAGTTCGCACTCGCGCTCTGGTCCTGCCCAAAACGGTGGCGGTCGGCTTCGGACTCGAATCCAACGATGGCCCATACCTCGATCTCCCCCGCCTGTCGGAGGCTCTCGACGCGGTGATTGCCGTCCTCGAGGACGAGTTGGTCGTTGCGGTAGGTGACGATCACGGGCGGGGGAGTCCAACCGTCCTCGACCTTGCCCTCCATCTCCGATACGTCGTCGCGCCACTCCTCTTCGTCGGTGGGGCACAGCACGGGGTGATCTGCGGGCCCGGCCAACCGGTGTAGTCGGTCGAGAGGAAGCTTCATCGGGCCCGTCCACGATCGCGGGGGTGCGGTGAGTTGGCGGCCGAGGGTGGCGTTGTCGCTGCCCGGGCTGGCGAGGAACTCACCCACCCAGCGATTGAGGTCGCCGCTGTCGGCTGCGGCTCGGGCGGAGTCGAGGGAGTAGTCGGGTTCGGCACGCATGGATCGTCCTTACCCGGTCGACTCGACCACCTCACGCTCGAGGTCGACCAGATGGGCGGTGTCGTTGAACGAACGTAACGTCCAGCCGTCCTCGTCGTGGGACCACTCGGTTACGCCCGTGTTGGTCGGCTGGATGCGGCCACCGCCGCCGAGCAGGGGGAGGCCGAGGAGGACACGCAGGGACGCCTGGATTACGCCGGCATGACAAACCGCGACCACCGTCTGGTCGCCGTATGTCGACGCCAAGCGATCGAGCATTGACGCCACGCGGGCGTGGAAGCTGTTCCAACTCTCACCGTCGGGAGCGAAGACGCGGTCGGGTTCACCTTTCATGTCGAAGGAGCCGTAGCGCGTGCCGTACTCGGCCCACTCCAGTCCGTCGGCCTCTCCGGTGTGGATTTCGCACAAGTCGCACTCGCGCGCGAATGACTCGATGCCGAGGCCCGGTGCGATGACATCGGCAGTCTCGATGGCGCGGGGAATGACGCTGGCCACCAGGGCGTCGGCCCGGATCCGGCCGGTGGCCAGGAGATGGTCGCGGAGGGCGCCAGCTTGGCGTCGTCCGAGATCCGTGAGGCCCGAGCACCCGCGCGGACCGCCGATGACGCCGTGGAACCCTGCGTGCGCGTCGCCGTGACGGACGAGGAAGAGTCGCATACCCGGGTTCTTCCCCAAAATCCCGCGGGACCGTAGGGTCGGCGTCGTGGGCGATCGATTCGACGGACGTACGGCCATCGTCACTGGCGCAGGATCTGGGATCGGACGGGCGGTCGCCCGTCGCCTCGGCGCCGAAGGCGCACTGGTGGTGGCCGCCGATGTGTCCTCCGACCGGGTCGAGGCGGTCGTCGCCGAACTCCCGCCCACGGCCGTGGGCGTCGTCGGCGACGTGTCCGACCAAGGCGACGTCGAGCGGATCGTGGCCGCAGCCGGCGACACCATCGATGCGCTCGCCAACGTGGCTGGGATCATGGACGGCTTCCTGCCGCCGCACGAACTCGATGACGCCACCTGGGAGCGCGTCATCGCCGTGAACCTGACCGGGCCGATGCGACTCATCCGGGCCGTGGTCCCTGCCATGCTCGCCGCCGGCCGAGGCACCATCGTCAACGTGGCATCGGAGGCCGCGCTGCGGGGTTCGGCCAGCGGCGCGGCATACACGGCGTCGAAGCACGCACTGGTCGGTCTGACTCGGTCGACGGCGGTGTTTTATGGACCGTCCGGGCTCCGCTGCAACGCCGTGTGTCCCGGCGCCGTCATGACCAACATCGAGGCCGCGTCGCGGTCCGAGTTCGCCATGCAGGTTGTCGGACGGCACGTTGCCGCCGTTCCTTCCATCGCGACGCCCGAGCAGTTGGCGGCGGCGATCTGTTGGCTGGCCAGTGACGACGCCGCCAACGTGAACGGCGCCGTCCTGGCCTCGGACGGGGGTTGGTCGGCTATTTGAGCAGCGGGTCGCGAGGGAGGCCGAGGATGCGCTCGCCGATCTGGTTGCGCTTGATCTCCGACGTACCACCGGCGATCGACATGCCACGGTGCATCAGCACGAGCATGTTGGACATGCCGGCGGCGCCATCCATGAACGCAGAGTCCTGGCCGTTGAGCTCGGTGAGGATGGCAGCCGACTCGTGGCCGAACTCTGAGAGGACGAGCTTGGTGATGGCGCCTTCCGGACCGGGCTCGGCGCCCGACACGGCGCGGTTGGCCGAGCGGAGGTTGAGGAGGCCCATGGCCTGGTGCTCGGCGATGTAGCGCCCGATCCGGGGTGCGCCGCCGGTGAGCCGCTCGGCGTTGGCGTCGAACGGGCCGACGAGGGCCCCGCCCGGCATCGACATGCCGCCGTCGCCGCCGCCAATGCTCACGCTCTCGTTGCCGAGCGTGGCTCGGGCCACCGTCCAGCCGCCATCGACGGGACCGACGACATCGTCGTCGGCCACGAAGACATCGCTGAAGAACACCTCGTTGAACTCCGAGTTGCCGGTGGTCATCTTGAGCGGCCGGACCTCGACGCCCTTGGCGTGCATGTCGATGGCCATCGTGGTGATGCCGTCGTGCTTGGGGACGTCGGGGTTGGTGCGCACGGTGGCGAAGCCCATGCCGGCGACGTGGGCGCCGCTGGTCCAGACCTTCTGGCCGTTGACGAGCCATCCGCCGTCGACCCGGGTGGCCTTGGTCTTGATGCCGGCGGCGTCGGAGCCGGCGTCGGGCTCGCTGAAGAGCTGGCACCAGATGACGTCGTGGTTGAGCGCCGGGCTTGACCCAGCGGGCGACCTGGTCGTCGGTGCCGTGCTGGATGATGGTGAGGATGTTCCACCCCGTGATGCCGTAGCCGGGACGGCGGATGCCGGCGGCCCCGAACTCCTGCTCGATGACGAGTTGCTCGATGGCGCCCGCGTCGCGCCCGAAGGGCTTGGGCCAGTTGGGCACCGCGTAACCGGAGTCGATGAGCTTGGCCTTCTGCTCGTCGGCTGACGAGGCCCTTGACGCTCTCGACGAACGCGCTGGACCTCGGTGCGGATGGCCTCGGCCTCGGGCGGAAGCTCGATCGCCTTCTCGCGGACGACGCCTCGCCGGGTGAGCTCGACGATGTCGGCCGCCGCCTTGCCCGCCTCGAGTTGGGTGAGCAGGGTGGTGGCCCGGCGCATGTAGAGGTGGGCGTCGTGCTCCCAGGTGATGGCGATGCCGCCGTGCACTTGGGTGTTGAGGTTGGCGCACAGATCGGCGGCCGGGGCCGACAGCGTGGCTGCCACCGCGGCGGCGTAGGACAACTGATCGCCGCCGGTGGTCGACGCCCGAGCAGCGTCCCACACGGCGGAGGTGGCCAACTCGGTGGCGACGGCCATGTTGGCGCAGTGGTGCTTGACGCCTTGGTACATGGCGATCGGTCGACCGAATTGCAGCCGGTTCTTGGCGTACTCGGCGGCCATGTTGGTGCACTCGCGGGCCACGCCCACGGCGTCGGCCGAGAGAATGACCCGGGCCAGGTCGACGAAGGTCTGGCGGGCGCCGGCCACGACGGTTGCGGTCGCGCCGTCGAGCGTGACGCGGGCCGAGCGTCGGGTGGGATCGAGGTTCGGCGGCACCTTCACGTCGACGCCGTCACCGACTTCGATGATGACGACGTCGTCGCCGCTGGTGGCCACGATGAGGTTGGCCAAGCCACCGCCGAGCACGGCGCCGGCCGAACCCGACGCCTTGTCGCCGGCCACGGAAATCGATCCGCCGAGGGCGACGCCGCCGATCACCGAACCGTCGGCCAGGCCGGGAAGGAGGCGGGCCTTGGTGGCGTCGTCGGCTGTCGCGGCGATGACTGCGCTGGCGATGACCGTCGGGACGAAGGGACCGGGTGCGACCATGCGGGCCATCTCTTCGACCACGATCACGAGCTCTTCGATGCCATAACCCGAACCGCCCTGGGACTCGGGGAGGTGGAGGCCGAGCCACCCGAGCTCGACGACGTCAGCCCAGAGCTTGGGGAGGCCCTCGGTGGGCGACTCGAGCAGTTCGCGAGCGGCATCGCGAGCGTTGCGACGGGTGAGCAGGTCGGCGGCAGTGCTGGCCAGCGCCCGGTGGTCTTCGGTGATCGCGATCGACATGGCCAGACGCTACGCCGAATCGGACATTCGCCGCCCGGCCTCCGCCCCGTCCTCAGGCCCCGTCCTCGCACGTTGAGGTGGCCGTTGCGGTCGTTCCAACCCGTTGCGGTGGCCGAAACGGCCGCCGCAACGGCCACGGCAACGGGATGGGGCGACCACTTTGGCCACCCCAACGAGGAATGGGCATTCGACGGGGGTGGTCGCGGTGGGCAAGGGTGGGCGTTCTCACGGGGAATGGAGTCCGAAATGGAATCGTTCGAGGGCAAGTTGGCGGTCGTGACCGGCGGGGGATCGGGCATGGGGCGCGAGTTGGTCGTCCAGTTGGCGGCGGCGGGGGCGTCGGTGGCGACCTGCGATGTCAACGTCGACAACCTGGCCCAGACGGCCAAGCTGGCCGAAGCCGCCTCGCCGGCCGGGGCCGCGACCAAGATCACCACCCACCGGTGCGATGTCTCCGACGAGGCCGAGGTGCAGCGCTTCCGCGACGAGGTCGCCACGCAGCACGACACCGAGGTCGTGCACCTCGTCTTCAACAACGCCGGCATCGGCGGCGGGGGCAGCTTCGTGGAGGGGAGCCGCGACGAGTGGGAGCGCACCTTCGGCGTCTGTTGGGGCGGCGTCTACAACTGCAGCCGGGCCTTCGTTCCGATGCTCGTGGCCAGCGACGGCGGCATGCTCGTCAACACCAGCAGCGTCAACGGGTTCTGGGCCTCGCTCGGACCGGGCGTGCCGCACACGGCGTACTCGTCGGCGAAGTTCGCGGTCAAAGGGTTCTCCGAAGCGCTCCTCGAGGACTTCAAGGTCAATGCGCCCCACGTGGGCGTGGCCGTCGTGATGCCCGGACACATCGGCACCGACATCGCCATCAACACCCGACTCGCCCACGGCGGTTCTGACCCCGATGCGATGACGGCAGCCGAACTGGACGCCATGCGGGCAGACCTGGCCAAACGGGGCCTGCCGGCGTCGAAGATGTCCGACGACGACCTCCGCAACGTGGTGCGGATGATGGGGGAGGGCTTCCGCGACAACGCGCCGATGACGGCGGCCGAGGCCGCCACCGTCATCCTCGACGGCGTGCTTGCCGGGTCGTGGCGCATCCTTGTTGGTGCCGACGCGCACGCGCTCGACGCCGCCGTCCGTGCCGACCCCGAAGGCGTCTACCGGGCAGGCGGCCCCGCCCTCGGCGCCAGCGGGGTGACCACCAGGTCCTGAGGTCGGGTACTGGCAAAAACCGGCCGGCGTGGTCGACGGCGACCGATAGGTTCTGCCTTCGTGCCTGCCCCGTCCACCACCGCCGCGATGGTCGAGGGTCGGGCGCTCACCAAGCGTTTCGACGACTTCGTCGCCGTCGACGGGATCGACTTCGAGGTCCGTCCCGGTGAGACGTTCGGCTTCCTCGGGCCCAATGGCGCCGGCAAGAGTTCGACCATGCGAATGGTGGCGTGCGTGTCGCCTGCCACCAGCGGAGAACTCCGGGTGCTGGGGATGGATCCAGCGACCTCGGGGGCCGCGATTCGTTCGCGACTCGGGGTGGTGCCGCAGGAGGACAACCTCGACGCCGAGTTGTCGGTCGGCGACAACCTCTTCATCTACGGACGCTACTTCGGCCTGTCCAAAGCGGTGATCCGGCAACGGTCGGCCGAGCTGCTCGACTTCGTGCAGCTGACCGAGCGACGCGACGACCGTGTCGACCCGCTGTCGGGCGGCATGAAGCGGCGGCTCACGATCGCCCGCGCCCTCATCAACGAGCCCCAATTGCTCCTACTCGACGAGCCGACAACCGGTCTCGATCCGCAGGCCCGCCATCAGTTGTGGGACCGGCTGTGGCGACTCAAGCAGGACGGCGTGACCATCGTGTTGACGACCCACTACATGGACGAGGCCGAGCAACTCTGCGACCGGCTCGTGATCATGGACGGCGGTCACATCGTGAGCGAAGGCTCGCCGCAGCAACTGATCCGACGACATGCGACCCGCGAAGTCGTCGAGCTCCGATTTCTCGACCCGGCCCAGCGGGCCCAAGCCGCTACTCGTCTCGACCAGGTCGATGGCGGGCGGGTCGAGGCGTTGGCCGACCGGTTCGTGGTGTACACCGACGATGGCGACGCGCTGGCCCGTGAACTCGAACGTGATGGCATCAACGCCACGTCGGTGTTGGTGCGGCGGTCGACGCTCGAAGACGTCTTCTTGCTCCTCACCGGCCGCACGCTGGAGGACTGAGATGGCGGTGCCGGCCGTGCTCACGGTTGTCGAGCGGGAGATCATCGTGTTTCGCCGGCTCTGGCGGGCGTCGGTGTTCTCGAGCGTCGTCACCCCCGTGCTCTTCCTGGCCGCCATGGGTCTTGGTCTGGGCGGACTCGTCGACGACGGGCGATCTTCGGTTGACGGCTTGGCGTATCTCGACTTCGTCGCCCCCGGACTGCTGGCCGCCGGCGCCGTGTTGTCGTCGAGCGGCGAGGCGCTCTGGCCGGTGCTCGGCGGCGTCAAGTGGGTGCGCCAGTTCCACGCCATGGTCTCCACGCCGATCCGCTCCCGCGACGTGTACTGGGGGACGCTGGCCTGGATTGCGTTGCGCACCACGATGTCGTCGTCGATCTTCTTGCTCGTCGCCGTGCTGTTCGGGGCGGTGTCGTCGCCGTGGGCTCCCGTCGCCGTGCCGGCTGCGGTGCTCGGTGGATTGGCGATGGCTGCCCCTCTGGCGTCGTTCTCGGTCACCCAGGACAGCGATCTGCCCTTCGCCGTCATCATGCGACTCGGCGTGCTCCCGCTGTTCCTGTTTTCGGGCACGTTCTTCCCGATCTCCCAACTCCCGGCCGCGGTGCAGCCGCTGGCGTGGTTGTCGCCGCTGTGGCACGCGGTGCAAATCGCACGCGCCGCCACCACGGGTTCGCTCGACGCCGTGTCGGTGGCCGGTCATGTCGCCGTGCTGGTGGCGATGGTGGTGGCCGGCGGCATGATCGGCACCCGCAACTTCGCTCGAAGGCTGTCGTCGTGAACGCGGCGTCCGGCGTGCGCCGCCTGGTCGACGAGACCCGGGTGCTCCCCACCGCTGGTGGAGCGCGCCGCCGGGCGTGGCGGATGGTCGAGCGCAACGTGCTCGAGTACCGCCGCATGTGGCTGGTGTTCGCCACCGGGTTCGCCGAACCGTTGCTCTACCTGCTTTCGATCGGCGTGGGTGTCGGCGCTCTCGTCGGCACGCTCACCGGGCCCGGCGGGCGAGCGGTCAGCTATCAGGAGTTCGTCGCCCCTGGCTTGTTGGCCGCCTCGACGATGAACGGCGCGGTGTACGACACGACCTTTGGCTTCTTCATCAAGTACAAGTACGCCCACACCTACGACGCCGTCCTCGCCACGCCGCTGGGCATCGCCGACGTGGCCCGGGGCGAGGCGCTGTGGGCGTTGATGCGGGTGACGATCTATGCCGCCGCCTTCGTCGCCGCCATGGGTGTGCTCGGACTCCTCGCCTCCCCGTGGGCCGTGCTCGCCCTCCCGGCCGCCGCGCTCATCGGACTTGCCTTCGGGGCCGCCGGGCTGGCGTCGACGACGTGGATGCGTTCGTGGACCGACTTCGACTACGTGAATGCGGCCTTGGTGCCGATGTTCTTGTTCTCGGCCACCTTTTTCCCGCTCGACCGCTATCCCGGGGCGCTCCGCCTCGTGGTCCAGGCCACGCCGCTCTATCAGGGCGTCGCCCTCGAACGAGCGCTCGTCCTCGGCCATCCGGGGTGGGCCGACGCCGGCCACGTGCTCTACCTGCTCGTCGTCGCCGTCGGCGGCCTAGCCATCGCCACCCGACGGTTGCAGCGCCTGTTGCAGCCCTGAAGCTTCCTCGGGCACCCGGGCGGGTGGATCAGACGGCGCAGCTCCCGTCGTCGCATCCATCGCCCGACGTCGACTCGGACACCATCTCGAGGGCGTGCCCCTTGTCCCAGGCTCGCTCCAGGGCGCGTGCGAACACCTCGCCGTCCTGGGCGCCCGACACGGCGAATCGACGGTCGATGACAAAGAACGGCACGCCCGTCACCCCCAGCTCCTCGGCGGCGGCCTCGTCGGCGCGGACGAAGTCGGCGTACTCGTCGCTCCCCAGCACCCGATCGACGTCGTCCGGATCAAGTCCGGCGTCGATGGCGACGTCGCGCAATTGCTCCCGGTCGCCCATGGCCCGTCCCTCGGTGAAGTACGCCCGCAGGAACCGCTCCTTGACCTGATGTTGCCGGTCGCAGTCCGCGGCCAGGTGAAGGAGGCGGTGGGCGTCGAAGGTGTTGCCGGGCCGGGCGGAAGCGAAGTCGAACTCGAGGCCTTCCTCGGCGGCGACGTCGGCCATGTGTTGCACCGACTTGCGGGCCCGATCGGGGCCCATCCCGTACTTGCGGCCGATGAGTTCGTCGTAGCTGCCCACCCGCTCGGTGGGGGCGTGTGGGTCGAGTTCGAAGCTCCGCCAGACGATCTCGACCTCGTCGGCATGGGCGAACCCGGCGAGGGCCTTCTCGAAGCGGCGCTTGCCGATGTAGCACCACGGGCAGACGACGTCGGACCAGATCTCCACGAGCATGCGTCTTCCAACCGGCGGCACCGGGGGTGGATTCCCACCGCGGGGACTACCTTCGGCCCTCATGTTCCCCGCCCATGGCCGCCCGGTGGCCGACGTCCTGGCCGAACTCGAGGCCAGACAGGCCGGCGATGTCGACTGGCGGGGCGGACGGGTCTTCAGCCTCGCCTACGACGCCGGCGACGTCGTGCACGACCTGGCCGTCGAAGCGGCGTCGCGCTTCCTCTCCGTCAACGCCCTGAACCCGGCGGCGTTTCCCAGCGTGGGCGAGATGCAGCGCGAGGTTGTCGCCATGATGTCTGACCTGCTCCACGGCGGGAGCGAGGCCAGCGGCTTCATGACCTCGGGGGGAACCGAGTCGATCCTCCTCGCCGTCAAGGCGGCCAAGAAGCGGGGCCAAGGCGAGCGGGGGATCGATCGACCCAACCTGGTGTTGCCCGCCTCGGCCCACGCGGCGTTCACCAAGGGGGCCGACTACTTCGATGTCGAGATTCGGCGCATCCCGGTCGGCGACGATTTCCGGGCCGATGTCGGCGCCATGGCTGGGGCCATCGACGACCAGACCGTGCTCGTGGTCGGGTCGGCGCCTCAGTATCCCCAAGGCGTCATCGACCCGATCGGGGAGATCGCCGCCCTTGCCATCGATTCGGGATGCAGCTGTCATGTCGACGCCTGCATGGGCGGGGTCACACTGCCCATGCTCGAACGGCTGGGTCATGACATCCCCCCGTTCGACTTCCGGGTGCCGGGCGTGACGTCGATGTCGGTCGACCTGCACAAGTACGGGTACTCGGCCAAGGGGGCCTCGGTGATCCTCTACCGCGACAAGCACCTGCGCCGCTACCAGACCTTCGCCACCGACGACTGGCTCGGGGGTCTCTACGCCTCGTCGGGCATCCTCGGCACCAAGAGCGGCGGCCCGATTGCGTCAGCCTGGGCGGTCATGACCCACCTCGGAGCGGAGGGCTACGAGCGGTTGACGGCTGCGGCGCGCGAGGCCACGCTGCGACTGTCGGATGGCCTGAGTGCGATCCCCGCCGTGGAGATACTCGCTCCACCGGAGGCGACGCTCGTGGCCTTCCGCATGCCCGACCTCGACACGTTCGCCGTCGGCAACGCGCTGTCGGCCCGTGGGTGGTACTGCGACCAGCAGGCGCCGCCGCCGTCGCTTCATTGCATGGTCAACGCCGTCCATGCCGCGCCGGGACGCATCGAGGAGTTCGTTGCCGCCGTGGACGCCTGTTGCGACGAGATCGCGGCGTCGTCGGGTGACGGGCGCCAGGCGGCGTACGGCTCGCTGGAGTAGCGGGACTACCCCTTGGCTTCGGCGCGGGCGGCGCCGGCCTCGGCGGCGCGCTTCTTGTCGCGGGCCTTCTTCTTTCGGATTCGATCGTTCTTGACCCGGACTTTGCTGTGCGCACCCGTACCCATAGGACACGCACTCTACCGGCGCTAGGTTCGCTCCCGTGCAGAGCGACGACGACATCGAACGGATCCTCGTCATCACGGCCCATCCCGACGACGTCGACTTCGGCGCCGGCGGCACGGTCGCCGAGTGGGCGGCCCGGGGCATCGAGATCTCGTATTGCCTCATCACCGACGGCGACGCAGGCGGGTTCGACCCCTCCGTCGCCCGCAGCGAGATCCCCAAGATCCGGCGGGCCGAACAGGAGGCGGCCGGCCTTGTGCACGGCGTGCGTGGCTATCACTGGCTGGGGTACCCGGACGGTCGCCTCGAGGTGACCCTCGACCTCCGCCGCGATCTCTCGCGGGTGATCCGCAAGGTGCGCCCGCAGCGGGTCGTGTGCCAGTCACCCCAACGGAGTTGGGAGCGCATCTACGCCAGCCACCCCGACCATCTGGCTGCGGGCGAGGCGGCGTTGTGCGCCGTCTATCCCGATGCTCGCAACGAGTTCACGTTCACCGAACTGATGGACGAGGGACTGGTTCCCTGGTCGGTGCCCGAGGTCTGGGTCATGGGCGGCCCCGACGCCAACCACTACCACGACACCACCGACCATCTCGACGCCAAGGTCAAGGCGCTCCTCTGCCACGTGAGCCAACTGCCCGACCCGTCGTCGCTCGAGGCGAGGATGCGAGGTTGGGGCGAAATGATCGCCGCCGCGGGCGGGCTTCCCTCCGGGCGCACGGCCGAGGCGTTCCGGGTGATCGACACCGCATGAGCGACTCCGACGACGGGAGGACGACGTTGCAACTCACCTTTGCCGAAGGGCGGGTGGTTGGATGCCTGGCCGAGAAGGCGCTGGCCACCCCCCAGGCCTATCCACTCACGCTTGCGTCCCTCCGAGCGGCGTGTAACCAGTCGACGAGTCGCGAGCCCGTCGTCGACTTCGACGACGCCACGATCACCGAGGCGCTCGATGGCCTCCGGGCCAAACGGCTCGTGCGGGTGCTGCCCGCCGGCGGGTCGAATCGCACGACGAAGTATCGCCACGTGCTCGACGAAGAACTCGGCCTCGACGACCGCGAGGTCGCACTCGTCGCCGTGTTGTTGCTGCGCGGGCACCAGACGGTCAACGAACTGCGGACCCGCACCGAGCGCCTGGCCGACGTCGGCGACGAGGCCGCCGTCGAGCGCGATCCTCGGGCGACTCGCCGAACGCGAAGGGCCGCTCACGCGACTGCACGAGCGTGGGCCCGGTCGCCGCCAGCCCCGCTGGTCGACGCCCCTTGTCGACGGCGACGGCCTCGCCGCTCCCGGAGGCGTACACGCCGGGCCCACCTCGCACCCGCTTCGGGTCTCGCCCGTGGCCGAGGCAGACCTCGACGATCAGCAACGCGAACTGTTGTCGGGCGTCGTGGTGCCCGGGGGCACGACCAACATCTTCGCCACCTTGGTTCGTCACCCGGGACTGTTCCGCAAGTGGATGCCCTTCGGCGGAAAGCTCCTCAACGGCAAGGTCCCGGCCCGAGAACGAGAGCTCGCCGTTCTCCGCGTGGGGTGGCTGTGCCGGGCCGACTACGAGTGGGGCCAACACGTGCCGATCGGACGACGTGCGGGCTTGACCGACGCCGAGATCGCCCGCATCCCCATGGGTCCGGAGGCCGATGGCTGGTCCGATCTCGACCGCGCCGTGCTGTCGGCCACCGACGAGTTGCACCGCGATTCGACGATCTCCGACGCGACGTGGCATCGGCTGGCGCAGGACTTCGACGAAAAGCAACTGATCGAGTTGGTGATGGTCATCGGCCACTACCACCTCGTCTCCTATGCCCTCAACAGCCTCGGGGTCGAACGGGAAGATGGCGTCGTCGGCCTCCCCGACGCCTGAGGCACCGCCGTTCGCCGACGAGGTCCGCTCGGTGATTGCCAGGCTTCCGAGCGGCGAGGTCTGCACCTACGGCGACGTCGCCGCCATGGCGGGGCGACCCGGAGCAGCGCGGGCGGTGGGGCGAATTCTGGCCGGGTCGGGCGCCGCCGCGGAGCCCCTCCCGTGGTGGCGGGTGGTCAACGCCGCCGGCCGCCTCGTGCCCGGCCACGAGGGCGAACAGGTTCGCCGGCTGCGGGCGGAGGGCATCGATGTCGACACCGAGCGGGGGCGCGTTCGGTGGCCCAGGAGCCGAGGTCAGACCAAGCCGGCGGTCGAGTAGCCCGTCGCCCATCCGATCACCGCGTCGACGTACGCCGTCGAGTGGTTGTAGGAGAAGACCGCGGTGCGAAGTGCCTCGACGGTGTCGAGTCCGCCGGTCGGAACCGCCCGACAGAGATAGGCGGCGGTGCCCAAAGCGGCGTCGTAGATGTTGTTGGGGTCGCGGGTGCCGTCACCGTTGCCGTCCTCGAAGATCCGGCTCCACGTCGAGGGGATGAACTGCATCGGTCCGACGGCGCGGTCGAAGACGAGATCGCCGTCGTAGACGCCGGCGTCGGTGTCGGTGATGAGCGCGGAGCGGGTGCCGTCGAGCGGGATGCCCAGAATCCGCGGGTAGATGTCGCCGTTGAGGGCGAACGTGGCGCCCGCGTAGCGGCCATGGTTCGACTCGATCTTGCCGATACCGGCGATCACCGAAGCGCTGACCCGACAGTTGGGTGCCCGCCGTTCCATCGTGCGGGCGGCGCTGCGGTAGGCGTCGGCCACCAGGCGGGGAATGTCGGTGCCGAGCACGGGCTGCGATGCGCTGGCGTGGTCAAGCAACGCCCGCTTGTCGTCGACGTCGGCCCGAAGGAGGGCCGAGATGGCCTGGGCCGACACGAGTTCGGCCTCGAGCGGGCGGAGGGTGGCTTCGGCGTCTTCGACCGCGATGACCGCGTCCCGGACGCGTGAAGAGGTCACCGACTCCAAGGTGTTCAAGGCGGTGACAGCGTCGTGGCGAGCCTCGGTGGCCGTCTCGATGATCGTGCGCCGACGTTCGAGGTCGATGGGGTCCTGGGCTCGCAACAAGTAGTCGACGGGCTGGCTGTTTCCCCCTCGCACGTAGCCGGCGACGGCGATCCGCTTGACGCTCGTCCGCGCCTTGGCCAATGCAGTACCGACGGCGTCGTCGTCGACTTCGAGCGCCGCCAGCCGCGCCCGTGCCGCCGCTGCCTGGCGGTTGGCCGGGAGCACGGCCTTGGCCGCTCTGGCTTCGTCGAGCTCGGCCCGGCGCAGAGCGACTTCGGCCGCTCGCACCTCGGCCCGGGCCCGGACGAGGCCGGCGTCGTCCGCGCCGGGCGGGGGAGGCGGTGGCGGGGGCGGAGGCGTGCCCGGCGGGAGGACGACGGGAACCTCGGGCGGAAGCGTTCCTGCGCTCGCGGGCGGAAGTTCGTTGCCCTTGTCTGCTTCGATCACCTGACGCCACCCCTCAGCGGGCGATGTGGTGGTCGTTGTCGACGGCGCGACTGCGGTGGTGCTCGGTGCCGGCGCCATCGTCGTGCTCGTCGTCTGGCTCGTCGTGCTCGTGGTGCTCGTCGTCGGGGGCACTTCGTCTGCGGCGGCGGGGGAGCGTCCGGCGAGAAGCACCAGTGCGACGACGATCGCCACACCAGGACGCCGGGCGCGTGCCCGAGGCCCAGACCCCGAGGTCATCGTCATCGGGGAATCATCGGCTCCCTGCCTGCCCGCCATGAGGGTGGTCATCCTTCCATTGCGCTCCATCTCGCTCAAGGTGTTACGATGTAATCAAGTAATTGATGCAAGGAGGAGACATGCCGACACACCCCGACGACAGCAGTGACGAGGTACGCGGTTGGGTAGCGGGCCGGATCCCCGACGGCTGGTTCGCCGGTCCCGCCGAGGTCACCGTCGACCGTGAGGAGATCCTCGTCATCGGCCCCCTGGCCGCCGTGGAACTCGAGGCCGGAGCGTCTGGGCCGGCCAAGGCGGCCGCCGCTGCGGCTCGCATCTCGCGCTTTCGTGACGAGACCCGGGCCCGGCGGATGCGCATCGCCGACGAGGCCGAGCACCGCTTCGGTCGCAAGGTTTCCTGGGGAGCGGCGATCGACGGTGAGGCAACCCGGTTCACCACGCTTTCCGTTCCGGTCATGACTCGACTCCGGCAGGACGAGCGCATGGTCCTCGACACGCTCGTCGAGGCCGGAGTTGCCCGCAGCCGCAGCGACGCACTGGCCTGGTGCGTCAAGCTGGTCGGCGCCAATCAGGCCGAGTGGATCGACGGTCTCCGCCGAGCCCTGTCCGAGGTCGAAAAGGTCCGGGCCGAGGGCCCGACGGCCTGAAGTCCTCGGTTGTCGCCGCCGCGGTGATCGATGGGCGAGACTGCTTGGCATGCGGGTTGGCCGGGGCTTTGCCTTCGTGGATCTCAGTGGATTCACCACCTTCACAGACGCCCACGGCGATGACCGCGCCGGGGCGGTGCTGACCGGCTTCCGGGCCGCGGTTCGCGAGGTCTCGAGTCGGCGCGGCGTGCGGGTGGCCAAATGGCAGGGCGACGGCGCCATGTTCGTGTCCGTAGAGCCGGGCCCGCTGGTCGACGCCGTCGTGGAGATCCAGGAGAAGGTCGACGGGGCCGACATTCCCCTGCGGCTCCGGGGTGGCATCACGTTCGGGCGCGTCATCCTCTTCGAGGGCGACGACTACATCGGCTCGGCCGTCAACCTCGCCTCGCGACTCTGCGATGTGGCTGCGCCCCACGAGATCCTCGTCAGCTGCGAACTCGAGGATCACATCCCCGCATGGGCTCGAGCGGAGGCGGCCGTCGCCGTCGAGGTACGAGGGTTCGCCAACCCCGTGCCCGTCCTTCGCGTCCGGAGACGCGACGACGCCGCCCATACCGTCCACGACCCGATCTGTCGCATGGACGTGCCCGTCGATGCAGTGGCGGTGACCAGGGGCGACCAGAGCTTCTGCTCGACCTCGTGCGCCGACCTCTGGGACGACGCCCACCCCGACGATGCGCCGGTGGCGGCTGACTCGGCGTAGTTCGAAAACCGCGTGCCGCAGGGCGCTGGCGCGGGCAAGATGCTCTCCCAGCCGAGGTCGAGATCGGGGGTCCACCCGGCCATGTCTCCCAGCACGCACCCGCTTTGGCGGCTCAAGCCCTACCTGCGCCCGTTCTACGGGCAGCTCGTCGCGGCCACGCTGCTGGCCAGTTCGGGGTTGGGGGCCGCCACCGTGGTGCCCCTCGTCATCAAAGGAATCATCGACGGGCCGCTCGCTCGAGGCGACCGCCGAGGCATCCTCTTGCTCTCGCTGGCCGTCCTCGCCCTGGGTCTGTTGGAGACGTTCAGCGCCTTCTGCCGGCGACTCATGGCCGGCAATGTCGCCCTCGGCCTCGAGACGCAACTCCGCAACGACCTCTACGCCCACCTCCAACGGCTGCAGGTCTCCTTCCACGACGATTGGCAGTCGGGCCAGTTGTTGTCGCGAGCCATGACCGACTGCCGGGTCATCCGCCGCTTCTTCGGCTTCGGCATTGTCTTCTTTGCCGTCAACATCATCACGTTTCTCGTCGTGCTCCTGTTGATGGTGCGGCTCGATCCGGCCCTCGCCGGCGTCACGGCGCTGGCTGCCGTGCCCCTCGTGGTGATGTCTCGCCGCTTCGAACAGCAGTACCTCGTCGTGTCTCGTCGGGTGCAGGACCAGGATGGCGACCTCACCACGCTCGTCGAGGAAGGCGCGACCGGCATCCGAGTCATCAAGGCGTTCGGCCGGCGGCGGCTGGTGCGTGACCGCTTCCTCGTCAGCGCCCAGCAGTTGTACGACTCGTCCATGGAGCAGGTCCGCCTCCGGGCCCGCTTCTGGTCGCTGATCGACATGGTGCCCAACCTCACGCTGGCCGCCATCCTCTTCGGTGGCGCGCTTGCCGTGGGCCGGGGCGCATTGACCATCGGCGGGCTCGTCGCCTTCGTGTCGCTGCTGGTGCTGCTGGTGTGGCCGATCGAGTCTCTGGGCGAGATCCTGGCCATGGCCGAGGAGGCGGCGTCGGCGGCCGAACGCATCTACGAGGTGTTCGACACCGTTCCGGCCATCGCCGACTCGCCCGACGCCATCGACCTCGTCGAGTGCGCCGGCGTCGTCCGCTTCGAGGGCGTGGCCTTCGAATACCCCTCCGAAGAAGAGCCCTCGGGCATCATCCTGCGAGACATCGATCTCGAGGTGCGGCACGGCGAGACCCTGGCCATCGTGGGGGTCACGGGTTCGGGCAAGACCACCCTCACCTCGCTCGTCCCCCGCCTCTACGACGTCACCGCCGGACGGGTGACCCTCGACGGCCACGACGTGCGCGACCTCACCGTCAGTTCGCTACGCCGTCACGTGGCGGTGGCCTTCGAGGAGCCGACGCTCTTTTCGGCCAGCGTTCGCGAGAACCTTCTGCTCGGCCAACCCGATGCCACCGAGGACGACATCACGATCGCGCTCGATACGGCCCAGGCCGGGTTCGTCCACGACCTGCCGTGGGGGCTCGACACGCGAGTGGGTGAACAGGGGCTGTCGTTGTCGGGTGGCCAGCGCCAGCGGTTGGCGCTCGCCCGGGCCATCATCGGACGTCCGCAGGTGCTCGTCCTCGACGATCCGCTGTCGGCGCTCGACGTCCACACCGAGTCGCTGGTCGAAGACGCCCTGCGACGAGTGCTGGCCGGCGTCACCGCCATCCTCGTCGTACACCGCCCGTCGACGCTGGCCCTCGCCGATCGGGTCGCCTTCCTCCACGACGGCACCATCGTCGCCGTCGGTACCCATTCGGAGTTGATGGAGCGGGTCCCGGCCTACGCCGAGGTCCTCTCCCAGGAAGCCGAGGACCTCCGGGTCGTCGAGGAGGCATCGTGACCGCGACCAACGTGAGTCCCGACACCTGGCGGGGCGTGGCCGCCGAGGACCAGGACGACCTCGCCCCGGGCATTCGCGGCTTCCTCCGCAGCCGGAGCCGGCGACTGCTCGGGTCGTTGCTGGAACCCCGCCGTAGTTCGCTGATCTGGGGCGCGGTGATCATCGTGGCCGAGACCCTCACCAAGCTGGCCGGGCCGTTCCTCATCGGCTACGGCATCGACCGCGGCATCCCGCCGGTGGCCCGGGGCGAGTCGCCGGTCGTGCTCGGCGTCGTCGTTGGCCTGTTCCTGGTCGTCGATCGCGCTTCGGGCCGGACTCGAGTACGCGTTCCTCACCATCTCGGGCAAGCTCGGCCAGGACGTCCTGTTCGATCTCCGCGGCCGCCTCTACGACCACTTCCAGCGGCTCAGCCTCTCGTTCCACGAGCACTACACCAGCGGTCGGGTGATCTCCCGGTTGACCTCCGACGTGGAGGCGATCTGGGAGTTGCTCGGGTCGGGGATCATGGCGGTGACCAGCGGCGGGCTGTCGATCTTCGGGATCAGCGTCGTCCTGTTGATCCTCGACTGGCCGCTGGCGCTCGTCGCCATCGCCACGTTCCCGTTCGTGATTCTGCTGACCAAGTGGTTCCGCACCCGGGCCGAGGTCGTGTACCGCGAGACCCGCGAGGCGGTCGCGCTCGTCATCGTGCAATTCGTCGAGTCCCTGGGCGGCATCCGCGCCGTGCACGCCTTCCGCCGCGAGCCCCGCAACCAAGCCATCTTCGAAGACGTCGACGGCCGGCTGCTCGATGCCAACCTCCGCTCCAACCGCTTGGCCGCCGTCTACGGCCCCGGCGTCAACGCCATGGGTCGGGTCACGATCGCCATCGTTGTCCTGGTCGGTTCGTATCGCGTCGTGGGCGGATCGATGACCCTCGGCACCCTCGCCGCATTCCTGCTCTACGTCCGGCGATTCTTCGAGCCCGTCCAAGATCTGTCGCAGTTCTACAACCTGTTCCAGTCGGCGGCGGCGGCGCTCGAGAAGTTGTCCGGCGTCCTCGAGGAGCCTCCGGCGGTGCCCGAGCCTGTCGACGCGGTCGCGCTCGACCACGCCCGGGGCGGCGTGGTGTTCGACGCCGTGCGCTTCGGGTACCGCGATGTCGAGGTTCTCCACGGCATCGACCTCGTGATTCCCGAGGGGCAAACGGTCGCACTCGTCGGCGCCACCGGTGCCGGCAAGTCGACCGTCGCCCGGTTGATCGGTCGCTTCTACGACCCGACTGCGGGGCGGGTGACGCTCGATGGCATCGACTTGCGTGACCTCGACGACGAGACGCTGCGGCGGGCGGTGGTCACCGTGACCCAGGAGAACTTCCTCTTCTCCGGTTCGGTGGGCGACAACATCGCCTTCGGCCGCCCGTCGGCGCCGCGAGGTGAGATCGAGGAGGCGGCGCGGGTCATCGGCGCACACGAGTTCATCGCTGCGCTCCCCGACGGCTACGACACCGACGTGCGCAAGCGAGGCGGGCGGCTGTCGGCCGGACAGCGCCAACTGGTGGCCTTCGCCCGCGCCTTCCTTGCTGACCCGGCAGTGCTCATCCTCGACGAGGCCACATCGTCGCTCGACATTCCCTCCGAGCGCCTGGTGCAGCGGGCCCTTCGGACCCTTCTGGCCGACCGGACGGCCGTGATCATCGCCCACCGTCTCTCGACCGTGGAGATCGCCGATCGCGTGCTTGTCGTCGACGACGGTCGCATCGTCGAGGACGGCTCACCGGCCGAACTGGTGGCTCGAGGCGACAGCCGCTACGCCGCGCTCCACCGGGCCTGGGCCGAAAGCCTGGTCTGAGTCAGGCGCACTCGGCGGCGATGCTCGACAGCGCCACACCCCGGCGTCCGAGTCGGATGAAGCTGGCGTCGATGCCGTTGGTCAGATAGACGAACGACAGGCCCTGACTCGGGGTCGGCCCACGCGATCTGCCCAGCGGCACCGCCGTGGCCGAAGGCTCGCGCCGAGGCCGTCTTGCCGAAGCCCCGCAACGCGCCCTTGCCGTCGTTGCCGGCCGTGGTCAGGCCGAGGGTACGGGCCACGGGCACGCCGGTGAGCAGGTCGGGGAAGGAGTTGCGCACGGTGCCCGTCACGTCGGCCAGCAGATCGTCCTTCCAGAGGTGGGCGGGGTTGTGGAGCAGGGCTTGGTAGAAGAGCGCCAGCGACGCCGCGTCCGACACGCCACCACCGCCGGGCACGCCCAGCGCCCGGGTAGCAGGGTCGTTGAAGCCGAGCAGGGCGGCGTCGGTGACTTCGGTGACCGGGAGCTCGCGGATGCCGAGCAGGCGCTCGAGGTCGTCGGGGCTGACAGGGTCGCCCCTGGTCTCGAGGACGGCGATGTCACCTTGCTGGTCGACCGGCACGCCGACTTGCAGGCGTCCGTCGAGGCCGAGCGGCGCGGTGACGTTGTCGACGATGTACTGGCGGTAGTCGACGCCGCCGATCCGCTCGATCAACTCGGCCAGAACCCAGTGGGCCGAGGTCGCGTGGTACTGGAACATCGTGCCCGGCTCCCAGTTGAGCTTCCACTCGCCAAATCGCTCGAGCCGTCCCTCGCGGGTCGACCACGCCGGCGGCGCCAGTGGCGCAGCGGGAAAGCCGCTCGTGTGCAGCATCACCTGTTCGACGGTGACGACGTCCTTGCCATGGGTGGCGAACTCGGGGATGTAGTCGGCCACCCGTTTGCGGATGTCGAGCGACCCGTCCTGGATGAGGAGCCACGCCGCCGACGCAACCACTGGTTTGGTGGCCGAGAAGATCACGTAGCGGGTGTCCGTGGTCGCTTCGCCGAACGCCTCGTGGTGGATGATCTCACCGTCTTTGGCCAACGCGATCTGACACGACGGCAGCAGTCCTTCGTCGATCTCCCGTTGGGCCCGAGTCCGCAGCTCTTCGATCTTCTCGTCGTTGGCCATGCGGTGACGGTAGCCGCCGCCGTCAGACGCAGGCAGCGGCGAGTGCGGAGAAGTCCTGATTGCGGGTCACCTCGCGCACGCCGTTGGCGTCCATCCCGTTGGTCAAGAAGCAGAACGAGAGGCCCGACTCCGGATCGGCCCACGCGATCTGTCCGCCGGCGCCGTCGTGGCCGAAGGTTCGGGGTGAGGTTCCGGGTCCGAAGTGCATCATCCAGTGCGCGCCCTCGTGATCGCCGCGGACCACGAGACCACGGCTCCGGTTGGCTGGCAGGCTCCACTTCGGGAGGTCAGGGAAGGTGTTGCGCACGACGCCGGTCGCATCGGCCAACACCTCGGGCGACCAGAGCTGGCCCGGGTTGTGGAGCAGGGCTTGGTAGTAGAGGGCCAGATCGGCGGCGGTCGACACCGCTCCGCCTGATGGGATGCCGACGGCGCGAGCGGCGGGGGCGTTGAGCGACAACACGAGCGTCGGAGACACGTCGACCGATGGCGGCCCCGGATAATGCAGGCCGGCGCCGACGTATTCGTCCTCGGTGGCTCGCTCACCGACGGCCACCAGGTCGGCGATGTCGTCCTGGCCGTGCTCGGGCACGCCGAGCGCCAGCGATGAGAGCCCGAGCGGTTCGCTGATGCGCCGGCGGACTTCGTCGCGGTAGTCGTTGCCGGTGGCCTCGATGATGAGTTCGGCCAGGACCCATCCGGTCGAGAGCGCGTGGTACTCGAACCGGCTCCCCGGCTCCCAATTGAGACGCCAACGGGCGAATGCGGCTCGCCGGTCGGCACTCGACCCCCATCGCTGCGGACCGAGCGGCGCGTGGGGGATGCCGGCGGTGTGCAGCAGGAGTTGCTCGACGGTGACTGCCGTCCTTGCCGTTGGTGGCGAAGTCGGGCAGGTACGACGCGACGGTGCGCTCGACGTCGAGGGCGCCCTCACCGACCAGTTGCCAGATGACTCCGGCAGTGACCGCCTTGGTGCACGACCACATGAGGAAGCGGGTGTCGTCGGTCTCGGCTCCCGATCGGCTGAACGTGCGCGAGGCAAAGACTTTGCCGTCGCGGGCCAGCGCCACCTGCGCGGCGGGGAGTCGCTCGTCGACCTCGCGCTCCACCCGATCGAACAGCGCTTGAACTGCAGCGGTGGTCATGCCGGGATGGGGAAGATCGTGTCGTCCACGAGCGAGTCGGTCATCGCCGCGTTGCGGTCCGCGTCGCTCGTCGGCTCGTAGGCCAATGCTGCCTCGAGGGCGAGAGGGAGCACGTGGAGGTCGCCGGGCGTGCAGAACGCAGCCACTCCGGGTGTCGACAACGCGAAGCGCACGCCGGTGGTGATGCCAGCGGCCGACGCCTGGGGCTCGTACCACGTCGTCGCCGTTCTCTGATCGGGCGGCACCGTCCAGGGCCGGGCGGCGCCAGCCTTGATGGCCATCACGCCGACGTTGCGATCGGCACACAACTCGAGGAGGGCTTCGGCATCACGCCGGTATTCGGCGTCGGCCCAGACCCGGGGGTAGATCGGGAACATCACCGTGTCGAGGTCGTAGCGCCGGAGGGCTTCGGCTTGGGCCGCCGGCGTCGTGAGGTTGTGCCCCGTGATCCCGGCGAAGCGGGTCAGCCCCTCGTCCCTGGAGCGGAGGATCTCGGTGGCGGCGTCGGCGCGCGCATCGAGCTCGGCGAGGTCGGTGACGGCGTGGAGTTGATACAGGTCGAAGTGATCGCACTGGAGCAGCGTCAGCGATTCCTCGAGCTGGGCTCGCACGCCGGCCGCGTTCTTGCGCAAGGTTTTGCAGGCGACGAAGATCCGCGAGCGAACGTCGGGCGTGAGGAGCGGCCCCACGTTGCGTTGAGCCTCTCCGTATTGCGGGGCGATGTCGAGGTGGTTGACGCCGGCATCGAGAGCGGCGCGGAGTCCGGCAGCGGCCTCCTCGGCGGTGCAACGTGAGAACGCAGCGCCGCCGAGGATGGCGAGGGACGACCGATGCCCGGTGCGCCCGAGGGGCCTGGTCTGCATGGCGGTGACGCTACTGGCGGGGTCGGGGTCGAGGGTCGCAGCGGTCGGAGCGGGTTGGGCGGTCGGGACCCGGCGCGTTCAAGGACGCCCAAGCGGGTGGCGCCGACATCGATTCCGACGCCGCCGGACATGACGTGCGCGCCTAGCGGGGTCGGCGTCTCCGCCACGACGCCGTGATCGCCGGCGGCTGGTATCCGCCATCGGCCACGTTGAGGTTGGTACCCGGCGGCACGAGTTCGTCGATGCGGTCGAGCACGCCATCGTCGAGTCGGACATCCTCTGCGCCCAGCTGACCCTCGAGCTGTTCCATCGTGCGGGGGCCGATGATGGCCGCTGACACCGCGGGATGGTTGATCACGAACGCCAACGCAAGGTGGATGAGCGGCACGCCGGCCTCGGCGGCGAGCTTCTCGAGTTCTTCGATGACGTCGAGCTTCTTCTGGTTGCCGGGAAGGGAGAAGTCGAAACGGGCCGGCGTGCGCGACGCCCGGCCACCGGTCGGCTGGTCCATCCCCTTGCGGTACTTCCCGCTCAGCCAGCCACCCGCCAGCGGGCGACCACGGGATGACCCCCATGCCGTACTTCTGACACGTGGGAAGCACGTCTTTCTCGATCGACCGCACGAAGATCGAGTAGGGCGGCTGCTCGCACCGGAAGCGTTCACGGCCCCGCTTCTCGGCGGTCCACTGGGCCTCGACGATCTCGTGGGCCGGGAACGTCGACGAGCCGAAGACGCGGATCTTGCCTGCGTGCACCAGGTCGGACAGGGCGCCAAGGGTCTCGTCGATGTCGGTGGCGGCGTCAGGGCGGTGGACCTGATAGAGGTCGATGTAGTCGGTCTGCAGCCGCCGGAGGCTGCTCTCGACCTCACGCACGATCCAGCGCCGCGAGTTCCCCTGGTGGTTGGGATCGGTGCCCATGGTGCCGTGGAACTTGGTGGCCAGCACGACGTCGTCGCGGCGACCTTGAAGGGCCTTGCCGACGATCTCCTCGGACTCGCCGCCGCTGTAGACGTCGGCAGTGTCGATGAAGTTGATGCCGGCGTCGAGCGCTCGGTGGATGACCTTGATCGAGTCGTCGTGATCGGGGTTGCCGATCTTGCCGAACATCATCGCCCCGAGGCAGAGGGGGCTGACCTTGATTCCGGTAGCGCCGAGCGTCCGCATTCTCATGCCTCCTGCTTAGCGCTCCCCAGGGCTCAGAGTTGGAAGTGGAGGACGCCGGCCTCTTCGAAGGCCTCGGCTCGGCCGGCGAGGCGCAAGTGTTCGAGGTGGGCGTAGGTCTCCGACTCGGCCATCGATCCCCAGCGCTCCTTACGGAACAGGTGGTGGGAGAAATCCTCGACCGTCCCCCGCCGGTCGGGCATCTCGCCCGCCGCCGACTCGAGTTTGGTCAGCCGCTCGAGGTGGTGCTCCTTGATTGCCTCGGTGCGCCCGGGGAGATCGTCGAAGGGATGACCGTGGGCCGGGAGCACCTTGGAGACGCCGTCGAGGGCGGCGACCCGGTCGAGGGAGGAGAAGAACAGGGCCAGCGGATCGCGACCCGAGTTCATGCCCGAGATGTGGGGCGTGATGGTCGGCAGGACATGGTCGCCGGAGAGCACCACGCCAGCCTCGGGGTCGTGGAGGCACAGGTGGTCGAGGGTATGGCCAGGCGTGTGAACGGCGAACCACTCGCGGCCCGCCAACTTGATCACGTCGCCGTGCTTGAGGCGCACGTTGGGCTCGGGCGGTCCGAAATGCTGCATGCCCCGCTTGGCCGCCCGCGAACTCATCAGGCGGTATTGGAGGCGGCGACGCAGGGGGGGCTTGAAGTTGCTCTTGGTGCCCCACGGGGTGGCGCCGCCACCCCAGGGCATCGAACCGGCCGAAGGATCGCGGGGCTTGGGGAGGTCGTCCGGATGCACGTCGTGCACGACCGCATCCTCCGCGGCGTCGTCATGGGAGTGCGGCGTCCACCACGAGCGGAACGCGGAGTGGGTGATGACGTCGGCCGCACCCGACTCCTCGACCAACTTGCCGACGCCACCGAAGTGGTCGGGGTGGGAGTGGGTGATGATCACCGAGTGCACGTCGGTCACTTTGAATCCGCCGTCACCGAGTCGGTCGACGATGGCCTTCCACGACGCCGGACCCGGCAGCCCGGGATCGACGATGGCGAGGCCCCGGTCGTCCTGCAGGGCGTACATGTTCACGTGCCCGAGGCCTGGCATCGAGATCGGCAACTGCATGCGCAGGACCCCGGGAGCCACCTCGCTTACCTCGGTTCCCGCCGGTTCTTGTTCCTGCCTCATGACGCGCTTGTGCTCGGCCCCCATGGGGGCGATGCTACTTGACCGTTCGGTCAAGTGACCGAGACCAAGAGGGGGCAGTGATGCGAATCGGCACCGGGATCGGGTACGCCAACGGGATGAAGGAGGCGGCCCGCCACGTCGCCGACCTCGAGAGCGCCGGGGTCGACGTGGTCTGGGTGGCCGAGGCCTACGGGGTCGACGGCGTGTCGCTCATGGGCTACCTCGCCGCCATCACCGAGCGGGTGCAGATCGGATCGGGCATCTTGCCCATCTACACCCGTACCCCCACGCTGCTGGCCATGACCGCGGCGGGCGTCGACCTGCTGTCAGGCGGTCGGTGCATCCTCGGCTTGGGCGCGTCGGGGCCCCAGGTCATCGAGGGATTTCACGGGGTGCCCTACGACGCGCCGCTGGGCCGTACCCGGGAGATCATCGACATCTGCCGCAAGGTGTGGCGCCGCGAGGTGGTCGAGCACGACGGGCCCAAGTATCACCTGCCGCTTCCCGAGGGCCAGGGCACGGGCTTGGGCAAGGCCCTCAAGCTCATCACCCACCCGGTGCGCGACTCGATCCCGATCTACGTCGCCGCCCTCGGGCCGAAGAACGTCGAGATGACGGCCGAGGTGGCCGACGGATGGATCCCCACGCTGTTTTGGCCCGAGCGGGCCGGCGACGTCTGGGGTGAGGCCCTGGCCAAGGGCGGAGCCAACCGAGCCGGCGACCTCGCCCCGCTCGAGGTCGTGGCCGGGGGCGCAGTCGCCATCGGCGAAGGACTCGAACACCTGCGAGATCGCGCCCGACCTGGCATCGCCCTCTACGTCGGCGGCATGGGTGCCCGCGACAAGAACTTCTACAACCAGCTCTTCCGCCGGTACGGCTTCGACGACGCCAGCCGACGAGATCCAAGAGCTCTACCTGTCGGGCAAGAAGGCCGAGGCCGCCGCCGCCGTGCCCCAGGAGTTCCTCGACGCCACCTCGCTGATCGGCCCCGCCGGCTTCGTCAAGGAGCGGATCGCGGCGTACAAGGAGGCCGGCGTCACCATCCTCAACGCGTCGCCGATGGGTGACGACCCGGCCAAGACCCTCGAACAGGTCAAGGAGTGGGCCTCCTAAGTTGCTGGCATGTCCACCGGCCGGCTGATCCTCGAGGCCGTCCGGTGGACGATCGGCTGGCTGTTGCTCTGGCGGGTCGCCACTCCTGGCCCGGCGGCCGCCGACGACGGGGGACCGGTCGCCGTCATCATCCCGGCCCGCGACGAGGCCGCCAACCTGGCCCTGCTCCTGCCGTCACTCTCCACGGCGCGGGCGACGGTGTTCGTGGTCGACGACAACTCGGTCGACGCCACCGCGATCGTTGCCGCTGATCTCGGCGCCACGGTGGTGGTCCCCGGGGAGCCGCCCGAGGGCTGGAGCGGCAAGCCGTGGGCCTGCCATCACGGCGTCGGCGCGGCCGAGGCAGCGGGCTTCGAGCGGTTCGTCTTTCTCGACGCCGACGTCACGATGGCGGCGGGAGGACTCGACCGCTTGCTCGCCGCCCACGATCCGGTCCGTGACGGGATGCTCTCGGTCCAGCCGTACCATCGCCCCGAGCGCCCATACGAACAGCTGAGCCTGCTGTTCAACCTGATCGGACCGATGGGCGTCGACGCGTTCACCCCGCTCGGCGATCGGATCCGCCCGACAGGAGCGTTCGGCCCGTGCCTCGTGATGACGGCCGCCGTGTACGACGCCGTCGGGGGCCACGCCCATCCCGCAGTCCGCAGCACCGTGCTCGAGGACATCGCGTTGGCCGACCGCATGCGAGAACAGGACCGCCCGGTCCGTATCCGAGCCGGACGCGGGACGATCGATTTCCGGATGTATCCCGAGGGCCTGGCCCAGTTGACCGAGGGATGGACGAAAGGGTTCGCGTTCGGCGCCGCCGGCACCCGGCCCGTCACGCTGTTGTTGGTGCTCGCCTGGGTCTCAGGATTGTTGATGTCGGCCTTGGCCCTGCTGCCGGGCGACCTCCGCCTGGGTCCGGCCCTCGTGGTCTACGCCGCGTTTGCCGTGCAACTTCTCGTGTTGGCTCGTCGGGTCGGTCGCTTCCACCCGCTGGCGTCGCTGGCCTTTCCGGTACCGCTGGCCTACTTCTTCTTCGTGTTCGGACGCTCCTTGGTCCTTACCTTCGGCCGGCGTCAGGTGCGCTGGCGGGGCCGCGACCTCTCGACCCGGCGAGCGGGATCGTGAGGCCCATCGTTCTGGATCCGTGGGTCGCGGTGGTCGTCGACGTCGTGGCGTGGGCCGTCGTCCACGCCTCCACCGGTTACCTCGTCCACCGGATCGACCGTCGGCGATTTGCCGCCGACACCTTCCTGACCCGCCCGCGGAAGTTCGAGGCGGGCGGCCATGTCTATGTTCGGTGGCTTCGCATCAAGCGGTGGAAGAAGTGGCTCCCGGAGGCCGGAGCGTTCTTCGCCGGAGGCTTCGACAAGCGCTCGCTCCGGGGCACCAACGACGCCTCGCTCCGGCGGGCCGCCGAAGAGACCCGCCGGGCCGAGTGGGGTCACGCCCTTGCGGCCTCGTGCAGTCCGCTGTTCTTCCTGTGGAACCCGTGGCCGGTGGGCGTGGTGATGCTGGGCTACGCGGTGGTGTCGAACGGTCCGTGTGTCGCAGCCCAGCGCTACAACCGGGTCCGATTCGTCCGCATCCTCGAAAAGCGGGCGGTTTCTCGCCCCGGCCCCGCCTCGGCGTGAGCGCGTAGTGCGTGGCCGGGCAGCGTGGCGTACCCTTTCGGGCAGCGGCAACCGGCCGCCTCGTCGGCGGGACGTGAACGATGTCCACTGAAGGCCACAACGTGTTGGGGGCCAAGCTCCGGATCCCGCACGTCAAGGCCATGAGCCGTGAGCGGGTGGGTCAGTTGCTCTCGGCCGTGTGGGAGCACCGACTGGCGCTCGTCGTGGCCGCCGCGGGCTCAGGTAAGACGACCCTCGTGTCGCAGTTCGCGGCCGAGAGCGGCGTGCCCGTCGCCTGGTACCGCGCCGAGCCGGCCGACTCGTCGGCCGCCACCGCCATCGCCCACCTCGAACGAGCCCTGACCGGTGCCCTCGGCCTCCCCGGTGGATGGACCTCCATCGACGAGGCAATCGAACACCTCGACGGGTGGCGAGGCGGTCGGGCGCTCATCGTCGTCGATGACCTCCACGCTCTGTGGGGCACCGAGGCCGAAGCGACGATCGAGCGACTCCTCGATCACTTGCCGCCCGAGATCGTGATGGTGGCGGCGACGCGCAGGTTGCCCGGCTTCAACCTCTCCCGGCTGCGCGTGTCGGGCGAACTCGTCGAGCTCGGAGCCGACGAGTTGCGCTTCCGGTCATGGGAGGTCGAGCGCCTGTTCCTCGACTTCTACCGTGAGCCGCTCCGCCCCGACGAGCTGGCCGAACTCGCCCGACGCACCGAGGGCTGGGCCGCAGGCTTGCAACTGTTCCACCTCGCCACTCGGGGAAAGCCGGCAGGCGACCGCCGACGCATGCTTTCCGAGCTCGGCGTGCGGTCCCGGCTCATCCGCGAGTACCTCGCCCGCAACGTCCTCGACGAGCTCCCGGTCCACGTCCGCGACTTCCTGATGCAGACCTGCGTGCTCGGCCGGCTCACGGCGTCGCTGTGCGACGAGCTCCGCGGCGCGACGAGCAGCGAGCAGCTCCTCGCTGAGCTCGAACAGCGCCAGATCTTCACCACCCCCCTTGACGACGAGGGTTCGTACCGCTATCACGAGGTGCTTCGCTCCCACCTCGAAGCGGTGCTCGTCGAGTCGCGTCGGCGAGGCCGAAGCGCGCCGCCGATACCGCGAGGCCGGCATGCTCCTCGAGTCCCACGGCGAGCTCCCCGAGGCGTTGCGGGCCTACTGCCGGGCCGAGGACTGGGCCGCGGCCACCAACCTCCTCGGAGGCCGCGGCGAGCAGGTCATCGGGCGGCCCGGCGACTGGATCGAGCGCCCTGCCGCCGACCCTCCTCGACCACGACCCCTGGCTCCTCCTCGCCTCGGCGCGGCGGTCGACGGCGGCTGGTCGTTGGCCCGAGGCGATCGAGTCCTACCTGCGCGCCGAGGTGGCGTCGGGGCCCGGCGAGCCGCAGTCCACGGCTCGTCGCGAGCGCCAAGCCGTCGAGGCGTGGTTCGCGCCGGCCGTCCCCACGCCGTCGGATTGGATGGCCGTGCTTCGCTTGGCTGTGACCCACGATCCGGGCGGCGTGGCCCGGGTCGAAGCCGGGCGCCTCGCCGGCCCGGCCGCCGATCTGGCCAGCGGAATCTCGTTCTTGCTCGATGGAGACGTGGTGCGGGCCCGCCACCGTCTCGACGCGCTACGACGCCGGGCAGACGCCTCGCCCGCACTTGCCCTCGGCGCCCGCACCGGAGCGGCCGTCACGGCGGCACTGTCCGGCGACGACATCGAAGACGAGGTCATGGGCTTGGCCGAGGAAGCCGAGGCGCTCGGGGTGCCCTGGCTCGCCGGCTTCGTCGGGTTGGTGGCATCACTGTCTGGCACCGGCAACGGCAGCGCGCTCGAGACGATCGTGGCCAAAGACGACGCATGGGGACGTCCGCTCGCACAGCTCTGCGCCGGCCTGGGCTACCTCCGAGCCGGCGACGAACGGGCCGTGGAGTTGCTCACCGACGCGGCCGACGGCTTCGCCGCCGTCGATGCGCCCGTGCTCGAAGCCTGGGCGCTGGCCGGCGGCGCCCTTGCGGCCAGCTCGGCCGGGGTCGAGGCCGAGCCGCTGGCTCCGGCTAAGCGGGCGTTGGCTGCGGCCAGGCTGAGCCGAGCCCGCGGCCCCCTGTTCCTCGCTGCGCTGTCCATGGCGGTCGCCGACGTTCCGCACGGCCCGATTCACCTGCGGCTGGCCGAGACCACGGGGTCCGAGATCGGGCTCCGACCTGACTCGTTCCGACCAGTAGCGGGCGATTGGGCCTGGCCCGATGGCCGCGCCGTCGCCGCTGGCTCCCTGACCGTTCGCTGTCTGGGGCCGCTCGAGGCCTCACTCGGCGGCGACCCGCTGTCGCTCGCCGAGATCAAGCCCCGGGTGCGCTCGCTCTTCCGTGTCCTCGCCATGCACGCCGGACGGCCGGTACACCGTGACCGGCTCATCGACTGGCTCTGGCCCGGCGAGGGCGACCTGAAGATCGGAACCCGCAACCTGCAGGTGGCCGTCTCATCGCTCCGCCAGTTGCTCGAACCCGGCGTGGCCCGCGGCGAGGCGACCGTCGTGGTGCGACAGGACGACACCTATCAGCTGTGTATCGACCCTGAGGACTGCGATCTCCTCCAGTTCGAGTCGCTCGTCGGGTCCGGACGGGATTTGATCACCACCAGCACCGACGTGGCCGGTGGGGCCTCCCTCCTCGGCCGGGCGCTCGACCTCTACCGCGGTGAGTTGCTCGCCGACGAGGGCGCCACCGAGTGGGTGACCCCCGAGCGAGACCGGATCAGGCTCCTTGCCGCCGAAGCCTCGCTGCTGCGCGGCCAAGCCCTTCTCCGCGAAGGCGCCTTGGCCGATGCCGCGGCCGAGGCCGAGCGCGGGCTTCGCATCGACCAGTACGGCGACGGATTGTGGCGGCTGCTGATCGATGCGGCCGAAGCCGGCGGGGATCGCGCCGCGGCGCGCCGGCACCGAGAGCGCTACGAGGCCATCCTGCGCGACCTCGGCGTGTGAGGTCGCTCAGCCCTTCTTCTTGAACTCGACCTCGGCGATGCCGGTGTCGTGTCCGCCTCGGCCCGGGTAGACCGACGAGATGACGATGTCGACCTTGGTCACCGCCTTGGCGCCCTTGAGGTCGAAGCCCTGGGGCTTGCGGATACTCATCCTGGGTCAGGTTGAGATCGGCGCAGCCACCGTTGTCAAACACCAGGTGCAGCGTCTTGGGACGGGGGTTGTTGAGGTAGTTCTCGGTCGTGTCGGTGTTGCCGGCCGTGATGATCACCTTGGTGAGGTCGATCGGCTCGGCGAAGGTGAAGGTGAGCGTCTGGCCGACGCCGTCGCCTTCGGCGCCCTCGGCCCAGAAGCTGTTGACGACAGGTCGTTGGCGAATTTGGCCTCGTGGGCGGGCACGGCGCTCGTCGCCGTGGGCTCAAGGCGTTCACGAGGTTGACTTTGGGGTTGAAGAGGTTCTGGATGCCGCCGACGCCGCCCTTGGCCCGTCGCATGACCTCGCCTCGCAGCGACGGGAACGCGAACCCGGCCCCGAGCACGCCGACCATCATCAGGACCATCGCCACTTTGCTGACGTTGGCCAGCGCCATCTGGGTCTTGAAGCTGGCGTCATGGGCCTTCTGCCGGCGCTTGTCTTGCGCATCGTGGCATCCTTGGAGACCCGCCGCCCTTCTTCCCGCCCGGGAAGAACTTCTTCCACCACGGCAGCTTCTTGGCGGCCACCGCCTGGGCCAGGGAGTTGCCGCACTTGCGGCAGAACTTGCGGGCCGGGTCGTTGCCCGACCCGCACTGGCTGCACACGAGGTCGCCTGCGTTGATGACCTCGGGCTGGGCCGACACCTTGGGGGCGGGACGGGGGGGGCCGGCGGCGGCGGGCTGCTGCGCGGTGGGCTGTTGGGCCACCGGGCGCACGCCGCTGGGGAGCGGCCGCCGACGCCGTCGGTGTCATGGCCCCGGGACGGTTCCCCGCCGGCTGGCCGCTCTCGGGTTGGGCGACGAAGGGGTCGGATGCGGGCTCTGCGGGTGCAGGAGTGGCGGGCGCCTTGGGCCGCGCCAAGAGCGCTGCGGCCCGCTTGCGGGCCTCCTCCTCGTCGCGAGCGCGGCGCTCGGCCTGGATCCGTGCGCGTGTCTCGTCTTCGGCCTGACGCCGCGACTCTTCCTCGGCCTGCTTGCGCGCCTCGGCCTCGGCTTGGGCCTGGGCCTCGGCTTCGGCCCGCGCCGCGGCTTCGGCAGCGGCGGCGGCCTTGGCCGCCTCCTCGGCTCGGCGGGCAGCCTCGAGGGCGGCCGCAGCCTGACGCGACTCTTCGGCCTGGCGGGCGGCTTCGGCCTCGGCCGCTTGGTGCTCGGCCTCGGTGGCGGCCGAGCGCTCGGCCTCGATCTGGGCCAGTCGGGCCGCCTCAGCGGCCCGCTGCGCTTCGGCCTCGGCTCGGGCCAGTGCGGCGGCTTCGTCCTGGCGCCGTCGCTCGGCATCGGCCTCGTCCCGACGGCGCTGCTCGGCCTCGGCCCGCGCCTTGGCCTCGGCCTCGGCCCGCGCCTTGGCCTCTTCTTCGGCCCGCGCCTTGGCTTCCTGCTCGGCGGCGGCGAGCCGCTTGGCCTCCTCTTCGGCCAGCGCGCCGCTCGGCGGGCGGCTTCGGCCGCCTCGGCCTCGAGCCGGGCGGTGTCGGCGGCTGCTGCGGTGGCGGCGGCCTCCTCCTCGGGGGTCGGTCCAGCGGGACCAGCGGGCTCGATCGGAGCGTCGGCTGCCTTGGCCCGTCCTTGCTCGTCGATGCCCACGGCGGCCTTGACCCGCTCGACGATGCCGTGTTTGGCCGGGTCGACCGACTCCTCGACAACGGGTTCGGGGGCGGCGGCCGGAGCTTCGATGCGCTCGCCGACCCACTCGAGAAACTTGCCGCAGGAGCCGCAGAACTCGTCGCTGTCTTCGTTGTGGTTGCCGCAGTTGGTGCAGACGATCATGCCTTGACGACCTCGACGGTCGTCACGACGTGGGCGGGGACCGTGCCCGACACCAGACGCTCGACCCGATGGGTGTCGATCGAGGCGGGGTCGTCGACCCGGAGTCGAACGGTGAGCTTCATGTCGGGGGTGCCTGGCAGGTCACCGCCGGGCGCTGATGACCACGACGACGCCCCGCTCTCTTCGATCTCGGGGCGAACGCCCGGTGTAGGTCTCGACCAACTCGGTGATTCCGCGGGTCGTGCCCGCCCATCCGGCGAGGGTGGTGGCCTTGGCCACCATGGCCCGTTTGCGGTCGTCATCGAGGTCTTCTTCGATCTCGATGCCGACCCACTCCGAGAGCCACGCGAGGAAGTCACTCGGCGCCAGCCACGGGTCGGCGTAGGCCTCGATGGCATCGAGGGTGACGAAGATGGGGCTGATCACCTCGTCGAGCGCAGCGCAGAAGCGCTGGGTGAAATCGTCGTCGTGAAAGAGCCCCGGCAGCTCCAACCCGATGGGGTGCGGACTCTCCAGTCCCTCGATGATCGCTCGCATCAGACCTCTCCTCGCCGTGCCGCTGTCGAGCAGCGTACCGGTGTCACGAGGGGCGGACCTGAACCTGGTGGTCCCAAGAGAAGACCAGTTCGTTCGGTCCGGGGTTGATCACGGGCACCTGCGCCTCGCGTCGGTTCTCCAACGGCAGCGCCGGATAGAGCCGCACCTCCTCCACGGCCTCGACGCCCGGCACCTGGTTGAGGATGCTGTAGGCCTCGCCCGGTGCCACCGTTCGGCCGAAGGGCCAACCTGTGCCGTCGGGCCCGCCGTGGACCGGATGGAAGTAGTCGTAGATGGCCAGGAGTGCGGCCTTCTCGAGCTTGCGGATGTCGTAGCGGGGCTTGGCCCGCATGCGGGCCACGATGCTGATCGGGATGTAGGCGGCCGACTCCACGGCAAGGCGGCTCCCCACGATGCGGCGCTCGTCGAGATAGTCGGTGACGGTTTGAAGGAGTTCGTCCGACGGGAGGAGCTGGCTGAAGTCGAGGCTTCCGTTCTCGCCGTCGGACACTTGGGGAACGATCAGCACCTTCACGGCCCCGGCCTCGGTGCCCTCGTCGCCCGCCGGGACGCAGCGGGCGCGCGCCACCTCGGGGCTCGAGTCGAAGGCCAGGTGCTCGTAATCGGCCCGGGTCACGGCGCGGTGGCGGGTCCGAAGGGTGATCGGACCACGCAACTTGGCGTTGTCGATCGTCTCGCCGTCTCCACCACCGATGGCCCCGGCACGGTTGCTGACGTCGCCGATGAAGGGGACCGAGTCGCGCAGTTGGGTGATCGTGCCGGCGGCGACGTTGCCGATCTTGCCGCCACCGGTCCGATACTCGCGGATGCGGATAGCGGCGCCCTTTTCCGGGACCTTGCCGAAGTAGCGGAGGGCTCCGTCGGGTTCGCGGACGGCGGGTCCGAAGACGATCTCGCCCGTCGCTTCTTCGATCATCACGTGCTGGTCGTCGGGGCCGCTGAAGGCGAACGTCTCGACCTCCCGCCACTCCTGCCAACCCTCGAGGGCGGACACGTCGACGGTGTAGCCGCCGGGGATCGGCACGACTGGGCGGTGCTGGAGGAGAAAGCGCTGTGAGGGCACGGCCTCCGATAGGCCCACGATCTCGTCACGGACGATGTCGGCGTTGACGCACTCGACCGACCCGCCACTGGTCCATGCCGTGATCGAGCGGATCCGGGGCGACGCGCTGATAGGCCGGCTGCCACTCTTGACTCTCGGTGACCCGGCACCGCACCCAGCCGCCACTGAGGCGGAGGATGCCGGCATGGGCGGTGTGGTCCTTGGGCAGATGGAGAATGACCTGGCCGTCACGGTTGAGCCCGCCTGTGGTGTCTTGCTCGATGTCGCAGGCCGTCCAGCCGTTGCCGGTCCACGCTTCCCACACCCGGGGTGGGTAGCGGGGATCGACGCCGACGCCTTCGATGTCGGCACCGATCTCGAGCGTGACAGCCGAGCCCGGCATCGCGCCCAGAGAGCCCTACGTAGAAGCAGTCTCCGACGTTCGGCACCCGTCCGAAGCAGTGGAATGGCGCACCGTTGTCGAGCGTCTCGGTGTGGTTGACCTGAAGGTTCTCGATCTCGGTGGCGACGTAGACCCGGTGTGACGGCGGAATCGAGATCAGTCTCGATGGTGGTGAAGACGACGCCTTCGACGTCGGTGCGGGGCGTGCCGACCTGGCGTTCCGGCGGGCACGGTGATGGTGTCCTCGCTGGGCGCCGTCAACCAGAACGTGACGTCGGTGCGGGCCGCCGTCGGCGCCTGGAGGCTGACGCCGATGAGCTCGAGGAACTTGATGTAGGTCTTCTCCGGCACGCGGTTGAGGCGCCAGATCAACTGGTCGACCATGTAGGCGAACGTCTCGATCAGCGTGACGCCGGGGTCCGAGACGTTGTGATCGGTCCACTCGGGGCACCGCTGTTGCACCATGCGCTTGGCCTCGTCGACGAGGTTCTGGAACGTGCGGTCGTCCAGATGCGGGGCGGGCAAAGCCATTGACTACTCCTCGGGCGGGATCGTGTAGAAGGGGAAGACGAGGTTGCGGGGGTCGTTGCCGCCGCGAACCTTGTAGGTGATCGACACGTACATCAGCGCCGTGTTGAGGGGGTCGTAGCCGACGATGACGTCGTCGACGTCGACGCGAGGCTCCCAACGCTCCAGCGACCGACGAACCTCGTACGCGGCCTGACCGGCCGTCGTCGAGTTGGCGGGTGCGAAGACGAGGTCGTGGATGCCGCACCCGAACTCGGGGCGCATCGGTCGCTCGCCGTAGGCCGTACCGAGGATGAGCCGGATCGACTCGCTGAGTTCCTGGTCGGCAGAAACGAGCGCGATGGCGCCGCTTGCCGTTGTCTTGAGCGGGAACGAGAGCCCGCTCCCCACGAAGGATTCAGCCATGGTCGCTCACCTCAGTTCAACATGATCGGGTTGCCCTTGACCGTGGTCGGGCCGCTGCCCTTGACGTCGACCTTGGCACCGGAGACCTCGGCGCCGGCGGAACCCTTCAGGGTGGCCTGGGTGCCCGCCTCGAGGTTGAGGGCCATCTGGGCCTTGATGGTGATGTTCTGGCCCTCCATCTTGAGGTCGGCCTTGGACTTCACCGAGATCTCGCCGTCGGACTCGATGGTGGTCTTCCCGGTGTTGGTGAGTTTGACGTCTTTGCCGCCGATCGAGATCAGGTCGCCCTTTTTCTCGATCTTGAGGAACATCTTCTTGTCAGCAGACTGGATGAGAATGTGCTCGTCGCCGTCCTTGTCGCTGATGACGATCTCCTGACCGGTGCGCGACCGGAGGACGCGCTGGTTGACCTTCCCGCCGCCCTCCCAGTCGCCGATCGGGCGAGGCATCTTGTCCTTGCCGTTCCACAGACCGCCGATCACGAAGCCGCTTCGGTGGTCGCCACCGTTGAAGGCGACGAGCACCTCGTCGTTCACCTCCGGCATGATCAGCCAGCCGCGGTCGGCACCGGCTCCGAGGCTCACGACGCGAATCCAGTTCGACTCGATGTCGTCGCCGAGCCAGGGGAGCTTGACCTTGACCTCGGCCATGTTGCCGAGGCTTCCCTTGCCGCCGTCGCCCTTGATGTCGCAGACGATGGCCGGTCGGAGCGCCCAGTCGCCATTGCGACCCAGGCCCGGAGGACCATTGGCCCCCGGTCCGTCGGAGGCGCTGGCCAGCAGACCGGCGATCGTGGGATCGTCCGACCCGCGACACATCACCATGGTGCGGCCGCCTTCTTCGAGGTCGAAGACGTGACGCACGCTGGTGAGTCGGTACTTCCCCGCGAAGGGAGCCGGGACGGCCTTGACCTCGACGACCTTGCCCGCACGAAGTTTGGGCAGGAGTGTGCAGGTCGCATCCATCTGCATCCCGGCGTCCTGGTTCTGGCGTGCGACGGACAGCGAGACCGCGGTCGCCTCCTGCTTGTCGGCGACGTACGGGGTCACCAGCACCGGCGCGTCGCCGAAGGAGGCCTTCTTGACCTGTTCGACGCTTTGGGGAAGGCCGCCCGACCGACTCGTGTCGGCGACGATGGCCTCCTTCTTCTTCGGATCCCAGCCCCGCACCGTGGTCTTGCCGTCGATGGGGTCGGAGTCGCTGGTCGAACGGAAGCGATAGTCGAGCATCGTCGAGGTTGCATCGAGGGTATCGACCACCGCGCTCCACTCGGCCGAGTCAGCGACCACGACGTCTGCTCCATCGCTCATCGCCATGAGCCCGTACCGCGCGCACATGGTGTCGAGGAGTTCCCCGGCCGAGCCGGTCCGCAAGTAGTAGGGGATCGTCATCCGAGGGAGGCCAATCCCTTTGAGCGACAGTCCGGCCGACGAGATCGCCGGCTTGAGGATCTCCTCGACCGTCTTGTCCTTGAGCACTTCGCTCTTGTCACCCCGGTAGAGGCGGTGGCGCTTGTCGTAGCCGACAAGCAGTACCTCGGTCGGTCCGTGGTTGCTGCCGGAGAAGTCGACCGAGGTGATCTCTCCCTCGAAGATCGTGACCTTGGCGCTGCCGGCGGGCACTTCGATCTTGAGCGCAGCGCCGAGCTTGAATTTCGTGGGCAGCGCTTGGGCCGCCGTGCCCTGGGAGTCGCTCTCGTGGAGGAGGCGGATCTCGCAGAGATCGGGCCGGTTGATGACTGAGCTGACGTCGGTGGACAGGATCCGTGACGACTCGATCGACGACAGACGCGACCCGTCGATGGAGATGATCGGTGTGGTTCCGAACAGCGTCGCGTCGACGCCGCGTGCCGCGCCGTTGGCGCTGGTCATGGTCATGGTTAGACCGGCGGGACGACGAGCGAGCGCCCGGGAACCAAGCGGAGGGGGTCGTCGATGGTCGAGTTGGCGTCGGCGATCTTGCGCCAGCCCGTCGTCGATCCGTATTCGGCATAGGCGATCGACGCCAGCGTGTCGCCGGCCACGACTCGATGAGCCCGGGCGCCCGGCTCGCCGCCGGAGGTCGGGTTTTGTCGTGCGGGCGCGGCGCCGAACTCCTTGAGGGTGATCGTCACTGAGCCGCGTACCGGGTTGCCGTTCTCCCGGAAGAGGGTGTACTTGACTGCGACCTGGTCGATGTAGCCCTTGAACTCGATCGCCGTCCCCCAGATGAATCGGGCGTGGGGTGCGGACGGACGGTTCTGGGATTGCGAGTCGCTCTCAGGATTCACGTGACCGAGCAACTCTTTGACGATCTTCGAGATGTCGCCGTTTTCCTCGGTCGTCTCGTCGAGGAACATCTCCACCGTCAAGCTGGCGGGAACCGGCCCCTTGTATTCGGGGGGAAGCGTGCCGCCGGAGTTGCTGGTGGCCTCCCACTTGGCTCCCCGGGTGATCGAGAAGTCCTTGGGGTTGAAGGGAAAGTCCTTCTCCCAGACCACGTCCTCGGAGCCGCCGGTGTTCGGCTTGATGAGCTTGAGCTTGGCTGGTGTCCATGTCCGCTGGGTGGTGGTCATGCTGCGGGTCCTCCGTTTGCGGTCGGGGAGAGAAAGCCGTGATAGGCGAGCTCGATGGTCTCGGTCGCCACTTGGGGGCTGTCGACCTTGAACGTAGGCCCGGTCCACCGGACGGGCACCACGTCGTTCAGGCTCCACTGTGCGATGACCTTGCCGCCGCCGTCGACGGCCTTTATCTGCGCCGTGGAGCCGCGTGTGACCTTCTGGGAGATGGCCATGAACCAGACCGCCACCTTCTCGCTGTCCTCGTTGATCGGGCGGCTCAACTTGACGTTGGTGAACTTGAGGCGGGTGGGCAATTGGTGGACCCACGAGTTGTTGCCGCCCTCCTCTCGCGTCTCGATGGCGGTGTCCATGCCCAGCCCCTCGAAGCTGTTCCACCATCCGATGTTCTGGTTGTCGAGGTGCAGGTGGAACCGCAGGGAGACGGCGGGGTCGCCCGTGTTGCGATTCGAGGCAGGTTCAGCCATCGGAACTCCTCGGGCTAGGGCCGGAACCGGTTGTACCGGTTCTTGGCCTCGAGTTGGCGGCGGAGATCGGCATCGAGTTCGGCGCGCAGCTTCACGTACAGCTTGCGGATCTGGGCATCGGTCATGCTTCCACCGCCGCCGCCCCCGCCCGTGACGGCCGCCGTGATGCCCTCGACCTCGCCGGCCATGCGGTGAGCCCCGGCTGTGACGGCGGATGCAGCCGAAGAAGCCGCTCCACCGGCGGACGTGACGGCCGAGGTCGCGTCGTTGACGCGTCCCTTCATCCACTTGGGGAGCGTTTGCACCGTGAACTCAGCGTCTTGCCCCTCGGGTGGCGTGGAGCGTAGGAACGAACCGTCTGGCCCGCGTTCGCCAAGGCCGGCCTTGACCAGGAGGTCGGTCGACGACGGCACGGCCATCGCCGCGGTGTGCAGGGGGAGCGCCGACCCCGACCTGGAACCTGCTGGTGCGTTGGGCGAGGTTTGCACCGACGGCGCCGAGGTGGGCCGGCTGGCCACCGCCGGCGCGGCGAGCGTCGGCGAAACCGTGTCGGCGGTGCGGGCCTCGCCCGACCACGCGTCGGCGTCGAAACGGCGCTGGATCTCGACGGGCGCCGGCTCGGGTGCCATCGCCCGCAGGACGGTCATGGGTTCCGAGGATGGTTGCGGCGATGTCGTCGACCCACCGCCACTGGGGGCGGCGAAGAGAAGCGGGACCGTCCGGGCGACGACGGCCGCCGAGGCTCCGGCGGAGGCGCCTTGTCCTGCCGTGGCCGCCAGCGTGCGTTGGATGACCGACCCGCTGGACGACCTGCCGGCGCCCGACGATGCCATGGGTGCGGAGGATTCGCCCCGGCTGGTCGGCGCGTGGAGCGTCGCCGGTCCTTCGGGGGGTGCCAAGGGCAGCGACGCCGCGGGCTGGCCCGGACCGGTCGCCGACGACGAGCCGCCGGCGCCGTCACTCAGTGTCTGCACCGGCGTCGACACCGGTGTGGTGAGTGCGCCAGCCCCGAGCGTGGGGACGACCTCGTCGTCTCGCGCGCCACCTTCTTCGGCGGCCGCGTCGCTGGCTGGCTCAGTCGTCGCTCGCGCCACGAGGGGCAAGTCGCCGACGCCGCCGGCCAGCGACGGGGCGCCGGCGTCGGACTCCTCGCCGTCCCCTTCGCCCGAACCGATGCTGGTCGAGATCGGGTCCGCGCCGAGTGTCGGGGCGGTGGCCGTCGAAGCATCGGCATCACGCTGGATCGAGGGCGCAGCCGTCGCCTGACTCGCCAACGCGGCGGACGCGTCGCCGGCCGATGCCCCAGCGGGGCTGTCTGTCTCGCCGCGTCGTTGCACGGCGCTGGGCTCGGCCAGCGGCAGTTCGGCCGGCGTCGGTCGGTTGTCGTCCGCGTCGTGCGCCGGACTCGGGACGCTCGACGCGGAGGAGGCGGTCTCCATGGACCTCGACACCACCGGCGTCTGGCCGCTCAACGACGCCATTGCATCGACCGGAACCGAGGGGGACGGACCGGCGCCCGTGGCCGGCGCCGCGGTGGCCGGCGCCGCGGTTGCCGACGCCGAGTCGGGGGCGGACGGTGCGCTCGGCGTGGCCGGGGCCGGCGGTGTCGCCGGGGCGCCAGATGCGCTCGACGAGTCGGCGAGCCGCTGGATCGGCGGCTCCACCAAGTCGAGACGCTCGCCGGGGAGCGCCGACGGCTCGCCCGCGGTGTCAGTCGTTGAACGGTCGATGTCGGCGACCGCGGGGCTCGTGTTCCCGAGCAACGGGGCGTCGGCGCTTGCCGGAGACGACGGTTGCGACGCGGTGACGGTGAGGCTCGTGGCGTCGGTGGTGTCCGCCGATGCAACCGGGGCCGACGGCGGAGACGTCGGCGCCTCGGGGGTCGAGGTGGCCTCGACTGCGCTCGGCGACGGAGCCGCGACCGGGGGGAGACCGCAGGCGTGGCCGGCGCCGGCGAGGGCCCGACGTCGGCCCGACGCTGGACCGGCGAGCGAAGGTCTCCAGGACCCCCGGGACGGGGGAGACGCTGGATCGGGGGGGCGAGGTCGGCCGGCGGCGTGATGACGGGTCGATCGGCTGGGCCAGCGCCGTCGCCGGCCAGGGCGGCGAGGTCGACTTCGAACCCGCCGACTCGGTTGTCGCTCCCCGCCGTCGGAGCGGTGGGTGCCGGCGGTGCCGGAGATGGCGTCGGCGAGGTCCCAGCCGGCTGGGTCTGCACGGCCGAGGTCGCCGGAGGAGCAGCGGTGTCCGCCGCGGGCACGTCGACGACTCGGGCGACAGGGAGCGGGTTCGATCCGAGCGCGGCCGGCGAGGCGGAGGGCGCCGGGACAGCCAGCACGCGACTGACTGCGGGCGCGGGCAGGACCGGGGACGAGGTCGACGCCACTGTCTGGAGAGGGGTGCTATCGACGGTGGACAACTGGCGCTGGGCCAACGGCTGCACGGCGGCGGCGGGCTCGTCGTGGTCGGGGTGCGCAGGCTCGCGCAGCGGCATGGCACCGGGGCCTCCGCCCGCGGTCGACGTGACCGACGCAGCCGACGAAACGAGGCCGCCGGCGACCCCGCTCGGAGCGTCGGCGGAGATGGCGTGGCCGAGCGAACCGCTCAGGCGGCTGTCGTGGTGGCTGGTCAGGATCTCGGGCAGCCGTCTGCACCCGGAAGGTCGTCGGCATGGTCGGCTTCGCCGCCGTGGTCATCGCCGGCATCGTCATCCAGTCGCCGGTCGGGCACCCGCTCGGGGCGTGCCACGTCGCCCGACGCCGCTTGGGGCTCGGGCGCCTCGGGTGCGTCAGGCGGATCGGATTCGTTGGTTCGGCGACGGAAAGGCCACATGTCAGTCGTCCTGTTTGGCCAGCTCGTTCAGGCGGCGGTTGATCTTGGCGATCTCCCGCACGAAGGTCTTGCGGCGAAGGTGCTCGAGGTCGATGAGCTCGTCGTGAGCCCAATGGAAGTGGTAAGCGACGTACGCGATCTCTTCATAGAGCTCCTCGACCGCGTACGTCACGATCCCCCCGGGCGACCACCCGCCACATCGACGGTGAAGTCGTGCTCGCAGTTGGGGCACTTGACCGCGGCGCGGGTGTGCCCCTCCTGGTTGATGCGTCGGTAGAGGTCCTGCAGGAACGCAAGGTCGGCGGCGAAGAGTCGCTCGATGACGAGGTCGTCGATGTCGGACTCGTCGAGATCGCCGAGTTGGGTGATGACCCGGGCCAGGAGGACGACGGTGAGGTACGCCGGCCGGGCCTGCACTCGGGCGTCGGACAACGGCAACAACTCGTCACGAGCCGTCGCCATCCGCATGACGCCCCGCTTGTGCAGGACGCCGTTGTGATCGAGATACCCACGGGGCAGCTCGAACGGGTACTCGGTGCGCAGGGGGGGCGCCGGCATCGCTGCCGGCGCCCCCGCCTGGTACTCCGATGTCCTCGGGCTGCTGGACGGTCCCAGGGGTACCGGGAATCGTCCGCTTCATCAGCCCTTCTCGACCAGCATGGTCACGCCCTGCAGCGTGACCTTCTCCTCGAGGACGTTGGTGCCACCGGCCTGCGGCGTCGTCACCTCGAGCGAGCTGGGCTGGCAGTCCTTGATCGTGAACCGCTTGACGGCCTTGCCCACCTCCTGCGGCGAGAACACCGACACGATCACGTCACGACGGTCCGTCGCGCCGTTCTCGATCTTCTTCATCCACTCGGCGAAGAACATGTCGTCGGTGAGGGCGCGGGTGACCGTGACGGTGACCGGCTTCGGGCGGCCAGGGATCTTCTTGAGCTGATAGGCGCCGGTGGCGGTCTGGCTCTTGACCTCGATCATGTCGAACTCCTGCTTCAGTCCGCTGACCTCCTTCACGATCAACTTCTGCTTTTCGATTTCACAGCCGAAGCTGTTGGCGACGAGGGCATCACCGGTGAGGAAATCCCAGGTTCCAGGCATCTAGCTCTCTTCTCTCTTTCTGATTTCGGTGCGGTTACTCGCCGACCAGGGAAACGCCGCCCTCGAGCTGCTGGAGGCGGAAGATGACGAACTCGGCGGGCTTGACCGGGGCGACGCCGATGTCGCAGACGACCTGACCGAGCGAGATGCCCTCGGCCGGGTTCGTCTCGTCGTCGCACTTGACGTAGAAGGCCTCGTCCGGCGTGGAGCCGAAGAGGGCACCCTTGCGCCACTCCATGACGAGGAAGCCGGCGATCGTGCGGCGGACCTTGGCCCACAGGTCACGGTCGTTGGGCTCGAACACGACCCAGTCGGTGTTCACCTGGATCGACTTCTCCAGGTAGTTGAACAGGCGACGGACGTTGATGTACTTCCACGCCGGGTCGCTCGACAGGGTGCGGGCACCCCAGACGCGGATGCCGCGGCCCGGGAAGGCACGGATGCAGTTGATGCCCTCGGGGTTGAGGAGGTCGTTCTCACCCTTGGTGATGTTGATCTCCAGGCTGACGGCGCCACGGAGGACGTCGTTGGCCGGGGCCTTGTGGACGCCACGCTCGTTGTCGGTGCGGGCCCAGAGGCCGGCGAGGTGGCCGGACGGCGGGACGAAGATGTTCTGGCCGGAGGCAGGGTCGAGGACCTTGATGCGGGGCCAGTAGAGCGCGGCGTACTTCGAGTCGTAGCCGGCCTTGTCGACCCGCCACTCCTTGATCTGCTGGGCGTTCATGCCGGGGGGCGGGTCGAGGATGGCCATGCGGTCACCCATGAACTCGCAGTGGCTGATCATGGCCAGCTGCACGGCCTGGAAGCCCTCGCCGTTGATGTGGCCCTGCTCGTAGGCGGCGGTGAGGTCGGGACCGACAGCATGGTGACCTCGTCGATGGCCTCGAGGGCACCGAAGCCGGTGCGGTTGGCCACGTCGCCGACGTAGTCGCCGGCCTCGACGCGAGCCGGAGCGGCCGAGGCGCTGCCGCCCGACAGGCCGACCGTTGCCCTTGGCCGGACGCTCGAGGGCGCCGGCGGAGGTGGACTCCTCGAGTGCGGATGAGCTTCGAGGTCTGGTTCACGACCTGGGCCGCGTTCTGCTTGCCCTTCTTGGTGCTCAGGTCGGGGAAGGTCTCTTCGACCTTGTTGCCCTTCTTGACCACGATCGTGAACTGGTCGTCGGCCGCACCCTCGCCTTCGGGGTGCTGGATCTCGACGGTCAGGTCGTTGCCGGCGGCACCGGCCTCGAGCGCGTTGACCTTGTAGGGCAGCTGCTTGCCGTCGCCGGCACCGAGCTCGCCGCGGGCGGCCGGCTGGGCGCCCTCGCTGTCGCTACCGATGCGGACGATGTAAGCGATGCCACCACCGTTCTGGAAATAGCCGTACACAGAGTGCGCGAGGTACGAGCCCTCGACGAACTCACCGAAGGCCGTGACGAACTGAGTCCAGTTCGTGACCAGGGTGGGCTCGTTGAACGGGCCACGCTGCGCCAATCCGACGAACGCGGCGACAGCGGTGCCGACGCCCTCGATCGGACGTGCGCCACCGTCGAGTTCCTCGACGTAGACACCAGGGGACAGATACTGAGGCATTCGGGCCTCCTCCTCTTCGACCGGGACGATCGCTCCTCACCCTTGTCGTCCCCGGGGTCGACCGCTAGGTCCAAGGGGGCGAAGGTGAGGGAAGCAACTCCTGCCCGATCGGGCATCCCCGGACGCGACGATGCCCGCTCCAGGGAGCGGGCATCGTCGAAAGCGGTTGGTGTCGGGGGGGATTTCTACTCCTCGTCGCCCTCGACGTCGTCGCCCTCGCGTTGGATGGTCGGGTCGTGCAGGGTCTGGGCACCGGGTTCTTCTTCGACGGCTTCCTCGGCGCCGGCCTCGGCCCGTTGGATGGTCGGGTCGTGGAGGGTCTGGGCACCGGGTTCTTCTTCGACGGCTTCCTCGGCGCCGGCTTCGGCCCGTTGGATGGTCGGGTCGTGCAGAGCCTGTACGTCGTCGGCGTGGTCGTGGTCCTCGGAGCGTTGCACTGCCGGCGCCGCCGGCCCCGGCCGAACCCGCGGTGGCGTGGTCGCCGGCCGCCGGCCGCCGCCATGACAGCGCTGGCCGTGGCGACGGCCTGCTGCTCGGCCCAGTCGCCCGGGTCGGACACCTTGATGCCGCCCTCGCGGGACTCGCCGGGCACGTCGCCGCTGCGCTGCTGGACGACGTGGGTCAGCTCGTGGGCGATCGTCTCTTGGCCCTGGGGCGACGAAGGGTTGTACTTGCCCTCGTTGAACACGATCTCGTTGCCCACGGTGAAGGCCTGGGACTGCACCGACGTCGCCGCCTTGGAGGCCTCGGAACCGGTGTGGACCTTGACGTCACTGAAGGAGTGGCCGAGGCTCGATTCCATCTTGGAGCGCACGCCGTCGTCGAGGCTCGAGCCGCCGCCCTTGCCGACGACGTTCTTGACCGGGCGAATCCTCTTCTTGACGCTGCACGAGCGAGCCCATGGCCGCGTTGCCGGCTTGGCGTTGCAGGTGCATCGCGCCGCGGGCACCGATGGCGTCGGGACGGCCGTGCTCAACAGCCTTGGAGAGCGACCCGTGGTCGAGGGCGCCCCCATCCTCGGTCTTGGTCTCTCGCGGCTTGGTGCCGACGTTGAGATCTTGGAGCAGTTCGTACTCGGACACGTAGCCCACCTCCGACTGGGTATTCCTCCGGAGTGTACGCCCGCGGCCGTTGCCCAGGGAGGGCGACCTGGCTGCCCGATCGGGAAGTGGGCGGCGGGGTCAGACGGTGGCGGGGGACACCACGACTGAATACCAGGGGCCGAACTCGGACTCGACGCAGAGCCGGCCCATCTTTCGGTACTCGCGCTGGGTCGCCCGCATGAGTTCGAGCATGCCGATCGGTTGCCCCGACTCGGCCGCGAAGTAGGCGGCCGTGACCGCGATCGAGCGGATGTTTCCGCCCGAGAGCTCGAAGCGCTTGGCGGCGAACTCGAGGTCGAGGTCGTCGGCCCGAGGTACCTCATGGCCGAGGCAGCGCTCCCAGAGGACCTCGCGGAACTCGGCGTCGGGGAGCGCGAAGTCGATGACGGCGTCGAGGCGCCGGGCAAAGGCGTCGTCGAGGTTGGCCCGGAGGTTGGTCGACAAGAGGGCCAGCCCGTCGAAGGACTCCATCCGTTGGAGGAGGTACGCCGTCTCGATGTTGGCGTAGCGGTCGTGGGCGTCGCGGACCTCGGAACGCTTGCCGAAGATGGCGTCGGCCTCGTCGAAAAGGAGCACGCCGTTGATGCCGTCGGCCTCGGAGAAGATGCGCTCGAGATTCTTCTCGGTCTCACCGACGTACTTGTCGACGACGGTGGCCAAGTTGATCGAATAGAGGTCGAGGCCGAGGACGCCGGCGATGACCTCGGCCGACATCGTCTTGCCGGTTCCGGAGTCGCCGGCGAAGAGGCCGGTGATGCCCCGGCCGCGACCTCCACCGGGGCGCATGCCCCACTCGTCGATGACGACGTCGCGGTTGCGGGCCCGGTTGGCCAACTCGCTGGAGGCCGTGCAGCGTCGGGTCGGGCAGCACGAGGTCGTCCCAGCCGACGCGGGGCACGATGCGCCGGGCGAGGTTCTCCAGGCCGGCTGCGTTCTGGGCGCGGGCCCCGGAGCGCAGGTGCTCCATGCCCAGCGGGTCACCGGCGGCCACGGCTTGGAGGCGCGCCGCTCGGGCCGCCCGGCTGACCTGCTCGGGCGTGAGGCGGAAGTGCTTGGTCACCTCGGCCGCGTGCACGCCCTCGGAGCTGCCGTTGAGGGTGGCTCGCCACAGGTCGGCCCGGTCGATCGAGGTCGGCGGATCGACATCGAGCAGCACGGGCACGTCGTGGCTCCACGACGGCTCCCAGCTGCGCCGGCCGATGAGGATGACTGGTGCGGCCAATGCCGGCGTCGGCGCCCGGTGGCCAGCGGCCGCCGGGTCGGCAAAGGCGCGCACGGCGCCGATGCCACGTTCGGCGAGCGCCTCGATGGGGCCGGCGACGAGTCCGGCGCCACGGAGGCGGGCGTCGCGCATGGCGATCCGAGCCACGGCGAGCGGGTCTTCGTTGGGGCCGAGGCGGCCGAGGTCGAGCGCGACCACGGGCCGCCCGACGCCGCTTCGAGGCCGGCGACGGCAAGGCTCCGCCCCGACGAGCCCGGCTTCTCCCGGAGATAGACGAGTCGGGCACCGGCGTCGAGCGCGCGCCCCAGCCCGGCCGGATCTGGCGACGGCGTCGGCGGTGGCCGGCGCCAGCACGTGCAGCAGGTCGTGGTCGTCGGTGTCGTCGCCGAGCAGGTGGGCCGATCACGCGGTCGGGCACGCTGAGCGAGCGGGTGAGGAACGGTCGGTCGGGCTCCTCGACCACACGAGGCCCGAGGCGATGAGCGGGCCGCTGGGCGTCAGTCGCTGGCGGGCTCGCCCCGGCCGCGGGCGGCAACCCGACAAGTTCGAGCGCGAGGCCGATGCTGGCCCGGCGGCGGGTGACGTCGTCGTGGAGGTAGCCGTAGAGCTTCTCGAAGCGGCTGTCGAGGTCGGGGGCGAGGGCGACGAGCAGGAGCTCGACGTCGAGCGGCGACCGAGGGCGAAGTTGCGGGCCAGGGAACGGAGCCGGACGGCGATGCCGGCCGCCTCGGCCTGCGTCGGCCTCGGCCGAGATCGGCGCCTCGTAGGCCGCGGTGGTCGATCGTCGGGGGCGCGACGGCGGTCGTGCCCGCCAGCAGTCGATCGACTTGGTCGTCGCTGAGATACAGGCCGCGGAACGGGTCGTCGGCCGCTCGGATCGTCGGCTCGTCGGGCGGCGACGGTGAGCCGCACCCGGGCCTCGATGATGCCCAGCCGTCCGAGGAGGTAGGCGAGCGACGGCCCGCCGTCGTCGACCGGCGGGTCGACTGCGGTCACCCCTTGCCCTTGGCCGCCGCTCCGTTGGCGGCGGCTTCGGCGTCGGCGAGGTCGGCGATCCGGAGAACGCGTGCCACCTCGGGGTTGCCGTCGGACCCGGGACCACGCTGGACGGACTCGGCTTGTTCGCCGCCGCCGCTCCAGTTGAAGCGGGGCGGGACGTCGACGAGGGGCGCGGCCTCGGCGAAGCGCTCGACGTCGATCGGCGTGGTGATGACCAGGTCGAGGGACGGCTTGAGTTCGCCGCCCAGGGCCGACCACACGTCGGACAAGGCCCGGTCCTCGGGCGGGGGCAAGGCGATGGTGATGTCGAGGGGCCAGCCGTTCTCCTGCAGCGAGCCGGCCAGCCAGTCGACCGGCAGCCGATCGTTGCGCAGGAAGCAGCCGAGCATGGCCGACAGGAGGCGGTGCTCGTCCTCGGCTCGCTGGGTCCACGCCGTGACCAGGTAGGACAGTTTGAACACGCGGGGCATCGGTCCGGCGACCGATGATCCGGCCGGCCTCGTCGAGGACATCCATGGTCCCGGCCTGGCGGCGCTTGAGGTCCTCGCGGATGTCGTAGAGGTAGATGTCGATCGTGGGCGTGTTGCGGCGTGACGCCCAGTCCTTGGTCGGGGCGTCGAAGACCACCTCGACGTCGGAGCCGTTGATCACATCGCGCCGGACGATGGCGCGCGAGCGTCTCGTCGACCTCGTGGATCATGGCTAGATCAGGCCCTGGCGGACGGCGTAGGCGACGGCGTGGGAGCGGTTGCGCAGGTTCAGGCGGGCGGTCACGTCGTGGATGATGTTCTTGATCGTGCGCTCGGAGTAGGCCAGCGAGTCGGCGATCTCGGCGGTGTCGAGGCCGTCGGCGACCAGCTTGAGCACCTCGATCTCGCGCTCGGATGAGGCCGGAGATGGTGAGACCCCGGGGCGTCAGCACCTGGCGCTGGAGGCGGCCGACGTGCTCGAGCAGGCGGCCCGAGCAGGTCGGCGGGCACACTGCCGTCGCCGGTGGCAGCCGACTTGGACCGCCTCGACGAGACGCTCGGGCAGCGGCCTCGCTGCGGCGGAGCAGCGCGCAGGCGCCGGCCTCGACGCCGGCGAGCATGCCGGCGTCGTCGAGGCGGGTGACCACGAGCACGACGCGGGGGATGCCGTCGCTGCGCTGGATGGCCCGGACCACCCGGGTCGTCTCGTCGTCGACCTCGTCGACGACGACGATGGCGACCGGTGGCGAGATCGACGTCGTGGTCGACGACCTGGATCTCCGGGCGGGCTCCGCAACTGGCTGGCCAGACCCGCCTGTGAGATCGGGTCGTGGGCGTAGACGTACACCGAGATCCGTTTGCAGTCATGCGTGCTCCTGCTTCCGCTCCAAGGGAGCCGCATGCCGCCAGGCCCCCGCCGAGGTGGACCATGTCACAGACGGCCCTCATCGGGCACTCCACGACGACTCAACGGGAAGGTCGGGATGCCCGATCGGGCGGGGTTTCGTGCCACCCAGGCGTGGACGGAGGGCGCAACGCACTCGGCAACCCACGAAAGGCCGTCAGGGTTAGCGTGCCATGACCGTGACCGCCGCTTCGCTGCGACCACCGATTGGTGAAGTGCCGCGCCGGGCGGCGAGGCGTCCGTCGAGATCGAAGATCCGCAACACCGGCCACGTCGTCGACATGCTGACCGTCGAGGTCTGGGCGAAGCCGCCCCGTGGGCCACGGTCGAACCGACCTCGGCGCGTGTGTTCCCGGGGCAGGACCAGACCGTCGCCGTCGCGCTTCCGTCCTCCCATGGCCGCCGGGGGCCCCGCCGGCGCCGTGCCCTTCGGCGTGCGGGTGCGGTCGCAGGAGGATCCCTCGGCGGCTCGGTCGTCGAGGAGGGCAGCCTGAGGTGGCCGCCTTCTCGCCGATCGACTGCCGAGCTCCAGCCCCGCACCTCTCGAGGCCGCAAGGGCGCCGTGCACGAGCTGGCGATCGAGAACCGTGGCAGCCGGCCGCGGTCCGGTGGCGGTCGACGGCGCCCGACGCCGACGCGAACCTGCTGTTCGCCGTCGACCCTCCCGTGCTCGAGCTGCCGGCCGACTCGGCCACGTTCGTCAAGGTCAAGCTCCGCGCCGCCCTCCCGTTCCGCAAGGGCACTGCGATGACCGGATGTTCGAGGTCCCGTGGCCGAGGCGGCGGGCGCCGGACGGTGCGACGGCGACCGCCGCTTGGCCGTGGCCGCCGGGATGATGGTGCAGGAGCAGACCATCCCCCGTTGGGTGCGTCGAGCCGTGCTGTGGGGATTGCTCGGGCTGGTGCTGCTGGCCCTGTTCTGGTTCGCCGTCGGGAAGCCCGCCGTCGAGTCGGCGGCCAAAGAGGCGGTAGCCGAGGACGCCGGCGGCGGCTCGCTGCAGATCGCCGATCCCGCCGCGGGCGGGGGTGCGAGGGGCGGCCGCCGGCGGGGCTGCCGGTGGGGCGACCACGGAGAACACCGCGGCCGGCGGCGCGGACGTCTCCACGGGCGTCGCCGCGGGCGCCGGGGCGACCACGACCATCGACGGCCGGCTGTTCCTCACCGAGGCCGGCGTCACCAACTTCGAGGTGCCGGCGGGCGTCGACCCTCCAGGTGACCGACATCGTGCTGCAGAACCCGACCGGCGACACCGGCTCGCTGCAGATCCGCCGCAACGGCACGCCGCTGCTCGTCGTCGAACTCGCAACTTCCGCGACCTCGACTACCACTTCGTCGCCCCCATCGTCTTCACCGCCGGCCAGAAGCTCGAGCTCGCCGCGTCGTGCACCGCCGGCGCCTGCACCCCCGGCGCCTACTTCGCCGGCTACGTCATCACGGCGGCTGATCCGGGTGCCCGCCCGCCGCCGTCCTTGCCGCGCCTCGTCTCCCTCGTCCTGCCGGCCGGCCCTCGCCGCCCTCGTCCCCCCGCCGCCGACGAGACCGGCGCCCTCGATCGCCCTCGCCCGTCCAGGATCGCCGCCCCCCCATCGGGCACCTGGTCGATCGCCGTGACGGGCCAGACTGGACCCCCAGACCGCCCGCTCGACGATCCGAGTTCGACGGCCAGGCCGTGGCCCGTGTACGCCGGCATCGGTGGTTCGGCCGCCATGATCACGCCGGCCCGGCGGCCGGCGGGGCCGTACACGGTGACCGTGACGCAGGACACCGTTGCGGCGAGCAGCTGCTCGGCTCGGCCACGGCGAGCTTTACCGCGGTGCCGCAGATCGACCCTTGGGCCGTCCTGCAGCACGCGGGGCACGGGCCAGTCGTCACCGTCAACGGCCACTGCCTGCGAGTCCTCGGCTCCGTGATCTACGACTCGGCGGTCCCGACGAGGACCGTCTCAGACCACGAGCCCGCCGGCAACGGCAAGTTCACCGCCTCGTTCGCCGTGACGCGCCCAACCGAGCCGTCATCGTCGCAGGTCTCGACGGCAATCAGAACTGCGCCCGACCTGGTGTGGACGGCGTCGTCCTGTCCACCAGGGACCACCACGACAGTCGACGGTGCGTCCACGACGGTGCCGTCGACGACGGTGCCGGGCCCAGGGTCAACGACGACGGTGCACGGAAGGGCCGACCACGACGACCCGGCCGGGTCACGACCGACGACCTTGCCGCCGCCGGTCGATGTGCCGGTGCCGACGCCGGGGGCGACGTTGACCCTGACGCCCGACCTGGGGCCGGCGGGGTTCGTCACGGGGGTGACCGGGACCGGGTTTCCGCCCGGACCGGTCGTGTTGACTGGTCGGGGGGATCGGGCGGCCGCCGACCATCGCCGGGGCGGACGGCAGGTTCCGACTCGGTCCTGATCTTCCCCGGGACCGTCTCGGTCCTCGTGCGCTGGTGGCCACCGGCGGGAGCCGTCACCGCGTTCGACGGGTTCCTGGTGGTGCCGAGCGTCGGTCCAGCCGTCATCGGGGGTCGAGGTCGCCCAGATCTCCCGCCGGTTCTCCACCGACAGTTCCGGTGTCGTCGCTGGACCCAAGCGGGCTGGCGCCGACCGGAAGACGTGCTCGCGGAAGTAGCTGAGCTCGGCGACGCTGTCGCGGATGTCGTCGAGCGCCCGGTGCCCACCGTTCTTGGCCGGGGCGCCGGCGACGGCCTCCGGGTACCAGCGGCGGGCCAGCTCCTTGATGGTGGAGACGTCGACCGAGCGGTAGTGGAGGCAGTTCTCGACGTCGGGTAGGTAGGCGGCGAGGAAGCGCCGGTCGGTGCCGATGGAGTTGCCGCAGAGGGGCACGGACCGGGCTTCGGGCACGTGCTCCCGGAGGAACTCCAGGGTGGGCGCGCCCGCGGCTTCGAGGGTGACGGTGGAGGCGCCGATCGGCGGTAGAAGGCCGACTCGGGTGTGCATCGTGCGCACGACCTTGTCCATGTGGGCGAGCGCCTCCGGGCCGGGTTGATCGACCAGGTCCGGGTCCTTCGGCGACGATCTCGAACTGGTCGTCGGTGATGAGCGTGGCGATCTCGACGATCACGTGGCGCCCGGGATCGAGGCCGGTCATTTCGAGGTCCATCCAGGCGAGCACGGCACCGACGCTAGCGACCCCAGGACCGCTGGCGGCACCCTCCCGCCCGGGCCTCCGGGTGGGCCGTGGCAACGACGACGCCCCGCGAGACGTCGGTGACGCCCGCCTCGGCCGGCGTCGGCGACCGGCGCCGGGGCGACCGCCGCGATCTGCTCGAGGAGCTCGAGCACCTGCCGCGCCTCTCGGGCGAGGTCGCCGGGGCCGAGGGTCCGGTGCCCTGCGAGGGTGTCGGCGAGATGCGCCGCCGGCCCACCGGAAAGCGGGGTCAGCAGCGACGGGTCGGGGGGCGGGGTGAGTGGGAGGCCGGCTTCGCCCTCGTCGCGTTCGAGGTCGATCTGACGACTCATCCGTCGCCCACCGCTCGGCGGAGCTGCGCCGTCGGGGAAGGGCGAGGGGGTCAGCTCTTGGCGGGTGCCGGCCCGGAAGGCGGAGATGGCGGACCCGGCCAGTCGGCGCGTCGAGCTCATCGAAGATCCCGCCGCCAGGCACTCGGCGACCAGCGAGGCCCCGTTCGTGGAAGAGGCGGCGCACCATCCGACCCGATGCCGTCAGCTGCCAACCGTCCAGGTGCCCGCGGTCGCGGAGCAGGGTCGCCACGGCGTCGAACTCGAGGTCGAACGCCGCCCCTCGTCGAGCAGGCGCGCTCGGGATCGTCCCGACCTCGTCGGCAAGGCGAGCGCGGCGCACGGACGCGGCGGCTCGGTCACCGGTCCGCGGAGGCGGCGCGGGTGCCGTCGGGTGCTGCTCGTCGGGGACGTCCCGCAGTCGATCGGCGGCCCGGCGGGCGAAGCCCCGGGCCCCGAGCGGGAGGTCATCGAGCCGGACGCGTGCCACGACCACCGGGGGCCGGCGGAAGTCGGAGGCGGGCACGACGACGCGCCGGGAGTCGGGCCGGACGGTGTCGAGCGTGGCCTGCCCGCGACGGACACGTGGCGCCGCCACGACCAGCAACCGTCCGACCGAGGCTCGTCCCGGATCGACGATCACGTCCCCCGACCGGATTCGGGCGATGGCCTCGGCGACGGGCTCGTGCTCGGGCGGATCGGCGTCGGCCCGACCGTCGGCGTCCCGGTGCTCGGCGTCGGCGTCGGCATCGGCCAGTGCCGACTGCCGGGCCGCAAGGAGCGCTGCAGGTCGCGGAGCGTGCCCTCGAGCAGGTGGTGGGCGAGCGACCGGTGGAACCGGGCCCGCCCCTCCTCCGGCCCGTAGGCGTGGACGAGGTTGGCGACCATCGCCGGCGTGGCGCGGTAGTGGGACCGGAGCGTCTCGGCCCGTCCGCCCGCCAGTCCGGTGACGCGGTGGAAGGCCACATCGGGCGACCACGGCACCACCACGTTGCCCACGCGGTCGAGCCCTCGTCGCCCGGCCCGCCCGGCGAGCTGGGCGAACTCGCCCGTGGTCAGGGTGTCGCCGTGGGGCCCGCTCGTGCGGGTGACGCGGTCGATGACGACGGTGCGGGCCGGCAGGTTCACGCCGAGGGCGAGGGTCTCGGTGGCGAAGACCACCTTCACGAGGCCCTGGGCGGCGGCCAGCTCGACGACCTCCCGCTGCACCGGGGCGAGGCCGCCGTGGTGGGCGGCGATACCGCAGGCCAGGGCGACCCGCCAACCGGTGGCGTCGAGCGTCTTCACGCTCCGCCGCGTCGAGGCCCCTCCGTGGCCCGCAGCACCATGGCGTCGAGCTCGGCCGTCTCCTCCGACGTGGTGAGCCGCAGGCCGGTCGTGAGGAGGTCGGCGACGGCCCGATCGCACCCCTTGCGGCTGAGCACGAACCAGATGGCGGGCAACATCGCCCGACGCCGGAGGTGCTCCAGCAGGTGCTCACGTCGGCGGTGCGACCGATCGGTTGCCGATCGCGGACCCGTCGGCCCTCGCCCCGTTCGATACCTTCCGGACGCCGTCGTGCAGCTCGGCCATCGGGTTGATCCGCACCTCCAGGAACATCGGGAGCACGAGGGGAGGGGAGCCCTGCAGGTTCCCGACGGCGTAGAGGAACTGCAGCGTGACCGGGCGTCGCTCCTCGACGACGAGCGCGGTCGGCCCGTGCGTCGACTCGATCCAGCGGTGCAGGTCGTCGAGGTCGGGCAGGGTGGCGGACAGGGCCACGAGCGCGACGTCGGGCGGGGCGTGGACGACGACCTCCTCCCACACCGGCCCGCGGTCCGGGTCCTGGACGTAGTGGAACTCGTCGAGGACGACGGCGGCCAGCCCGTCGAGGATCGGGCCGCGGTCGTAGAGGAGGGCCCGCAGCACCTCGGTGGTCATCACGACGACCGGGGCGTGGGCCCGCACGGCGCGGTCGCCCGTGAACAGGCCGACGCTGTGCGGGCCGAGGCGGGCGCCGAGGTCGCGGAACTTCTGGTTGGAGAGGGCCTTGAGCGGGGTGGTGTAGAAGGCCTTGCGGCCGGACCGGAGCGCCCGGTCGATGGCGTGGTCGGCGACGAGCGTCTTGCCGGCGCCGGTCGGGGCGGCGACGAGGACGGATTCGCCGCGATCGATGGCGGCGGCGGCGCGCTGCTGGAACGGGTCCAGGATGAGCAACGGAGGAAGCCTTTCGGAGGTGAGTGCACCCCCGACCGGTCCGCGCCGCGAGTTCAGCGGCCGAGCGAAGGAGGGGTGCGGATCAGGTGCGCGGCGACTCCGGCTCGCACAGGCTCTGACATGTCATCCCTCCTTTCGGTCTCGGTCCGCGGAGCATGACCGGCCGCCGTCCGCTCCGGCAAGCGATTTCCGTAGGCTCGGCCTGATGCTCGACGTGCCCGTGCTCGCCCTCGACCCGGACCTCTCCGCTGCCGACCTACGCCCGTGCGGGCGACGCGGGCGCGGATCTCGTCGCCCGCGAGGGGTCGTGCTGGCGGCCGCCGGCGGCGGTGGGCTGGGTGCCGACCGGCCTCGCCCTCGCCCTCCCGGAGGGGTACGCCGGCTTCGTCCAGCCCCGCAGCGGGCTCGCGCTCGCGCACGGCGTCACCGTGCTCAACACGCCCGGGCTGATCGACGCCGGGTACCGCGACGAGGTGCGGGTCCTGCTCGTCAACACCGACCCCTCGGCCGACTACGAGATCCGTCGCGGCGACCGGATCGCCCAGCTCGTGATCCAGCGGGTCGAGCAGGCCGACGTTCGCCGCCGTCGACGAGCTGCCGAGCTCCGAGCGCGGCGTCGGCGGCTTCGGCCACTCCGGGCGGTAGGCGACGCATGCCCGAGCTGCCGGAGGTCGAGGCGCTGGCCGGCTTCCTCACCGAGGTGGCCGCCGGCCGCGTCGATCAAGCGGGTCGAGGTGGCGTCGTTGTCGGCGCTGAAGACCTACGACCCGCCGGTCGACGCACCTGCCGGGGCGCACCATCCTGGGACGCGGTCACCCGTCGAGGCAAGTTCCTGCTCCTGCCGACCGACGGACGGCCCGTGGCTCGTGCTCCACCTGGCTCGATCCGGGTGGCTGAAGTGGCGGGACTCGTTCCCCAACGGGCCGACGAAGCTCAATCCCAAGGGGCCGCTCGCCCTCCGGGTGAGGTTCGAGGACGGGAGCGGCTTCGACGCCACCGAAGCGGCCACGGAGAAGCGCCTGGCCGTCTACGTCGTGCGACGATCCCGCCGACGATCGAGCACGTCTCGACGCTCGGGCCCGACCCGCTCGCCGACGAGTTCACCGCCGATCGTCCTGGCCGAGGCTGCTGTCGACGGTCCGGCAGTCAGATCAAGGGCGTGCTCACCGACCAACGGGTGATCGCCGGCGTCGGCAACGCGTACTCCGACGATGCGCTGCACGCGGCCCGGCTGTCCCCGTTCAAGGCGGCCAACAAGCTGACGGCCGACGAGGTGGCCCGGCTCCACGACGCCATCGTCGCGGTGCTGCGCGACGCCGTCGTCCGGTCCGCCGGGTTGCCGGCGGCGGGGTTGAAGACCGAGAAGCGCTCGGGCATGCGGGTCCACGGACGAACGGGCGAGGCGTGCCCGGCGTGCGGTGACGTCATCCGCGAGGTGTCGTTCGCCACGAAGTCGCTGCAGTACTGCGCCACGTGCCAGACCGGCGGCAAGCCGCTGGCCGACCGCCGGCTGTCGCGCCTGTTGAAGTGACGCCGGCCAGTCGATCTGGGCGATGATGCGGCCATGCAACGACTCTCCGGTCTCGACGCCACGTTCCTCTACCTGGAGTCGTCGAGCAACCTGATGCACGTGGCCTCGACGGCGATCTTCGACCCGTCGACGGTCCCGGGGGGCTACTCGTTCGACAAGGTCAAGGAGCTGGTCGCCTCCCGCCTGCACCTCCTGCCGCCGTTCCGCCGCCGCCTCGTCGAGGTGCCCTTCCAGCTCCACCACCCGCTGTGGGTCGAGGACCCCGACTTCGACCTCGACTACCACATGCGCCGGGCCGCCCTGCCGGCCCCGGGCGGCGAGGAGGAGCTGGCCGAGTTCGCCGCCGACGTCATGGGCCGGCCCCTCGACCGCTCGAAGCCGCTGTGGGAGATGTACGTCGTCGAGGGCCTCGAGAACGGGCTCATCGCCACGGTCACCAAGACCCACCACGCCGCCATCGACGGCGTGTCGGGCAACGAGCTGACCGTCAACCTCCTCGACCTCACGCCCGAGCCCGCCGAGATCGTCGCCCGACACCGAGTGGAAGCCCGACCGCGATGCCGACCGACATCGAGCTCGTCGGCCTACGCGCTCGAGCTCGCTCGCCCGCCAGCCCGTCCTCGGCGTCAAGGCCGCCCGGCGCACCGCTCGAGGCCGCGGTCACCCTGCGCCGCCGCAACCGCCGGCCCGAGATCACGCCGCCCCCGGCGCCCTTCGCCGCCCCCCGGACGTCGCTCAACGGGGCCATCACCGGTCGCCGCAAGTTCGCCTTCACCCAGATCCCCCTCGACGACGTGAAGATGATCAAGAACGCCCTCGGCGGCACCGTCAACGACGTCGTCCTGGCCCTGTGCGCCGGCGCCCTTCGCGACTACCTCGACGGCGCGAGACGAGCTCCCGAGCGAGTCGCTCGTCGGCCATGGTGCCGATCTCCGTGCGCACCGAGGACCAGAAGGGCGCGATGGGCAACCAGGTCTCGCAGATGCTCGTGTCGCTGGCCACCGACGTGGCCGACCCGGTCCGAGCGGCTGCACACCATCTCCCAGCGGCACCGAGGGCGCCAAGGAGCAGGAGAAGGCCATCGGCGCCGAGACGCTGATGAACTGGGCCGAGTTCGCCGCTCCCGCCGTCGCCGCCCGCGCCGCCCGGCTCTACTCGAACATGAAGTTGGCCGACCGCCACCGCCCGCTGTTCAACGTGACGATCTCCAACGTGCCCGGCCCGAACTTCCCGCTGTACTCGGCCGGCTGCGCGGATGGTGGCCATGTACCCGATGGGGCCCGATCGCCGACGGCGGCGGCCTCAACATCACGGTCATGTCCTACATGGGCACGATGTTCTTCGGCCTCCTCGCCTGCCGCGACACCGTGCCCGAGCGTGTGGGACATCGCCCACGGCCTCGACACCGCGCTCGAGGACCTCCGCAAGGCGGCCGAGAAGCACGACGGCTAGCCGTTTCGTGGCCCCTTCTGGTTGCTGAACGGGCCGCCGCGGCGCCTTGTGGCCACCGAAGGGGCCAGCAACAGGTGGCTCGCCGGCGCTATGCTGTCGGGCGCAACACTGCGGACGTGGCTCAGTTGGTAGAGCACAACCTTGCCAAGGTTGAGGGTCGCGAGTTCGAATCTCGTCGTCCGCTCCATAAAAACGCAGGTCAGCCCCGGTTTCGGCCGGGGCTGACTCGCGCATCCGAGCGCTTGCCAGCGGGCTCTGCCAATGTAAATGGCGATGGTCGACCAGGCCTGTTGGTGCTTGTCGTCCACCTACAGCGCCACGCTCAGGTCGCGCCACGCGTTTACTTTGGGCCGCTCGTCGAGCAGGCGCGCAACGCCGCTGACGATCTTGCCGAACTCGTTGTGTGCCAGGGTCCAGATGAGGATGCACCCGTGGTGGTGGCGGTCGCCCTCGGCCCACTCTCGCAGCAGCGGCACGAAGTCGCGCGAGTTCCGCGTGACGAGGATCCGTCGTTGCTCCGCAGCGAAAGCCAGCACCTCGGGATCGGCGAGCGCGCCGAGGGCGGCATCGCTGGCGAGGCTCAACACTTCGTGGCCGCGCCCTTCGAGCGGACGGCCCACCCGCTTCGGCGACAGGTTGGCGTCGAGGAGGAGCCGCACTCAGGCTCCGGCGACCTCGATGAAAGGATGGAGCACCCGCAGCTCGTCGAGCGGCTGCCGGTTCTCTTCGATGAACCGCTCGATCTCGTCGGGATAAGCGTCGCGGTACGCGAGCGCCAGGCGGATTTGCGCAGGGGAGAGGTGGCTGTCCTTGGCCAGCGACTCCTGCGATCCAAAGTCCTCGGCCATGTGGGCGATCTCCCAGACGTCGAGGCCTGAGCCGATGACCCAGGCGCGCCGGTTCACGTCATCACCGCGGAAGGCGATGCCGGGGAACCGTCGGGCGCGGCGCAGCTTCCTCGGTGAAGGACTCGACGACGGCGCTCTTGGACCGTCGCGTGCGTCGAGCTTCAGCCTCGACGAGCTGCTCCGTCGCGGTGTCGAGCCGGACGCTGAACGGCTGTCCCTTGGCCATGGTCACCCTCTCTTGCTACAAGTATCTACAGCGTAGCGCCGAGAGCACTTCCGCCGCGAAGGTGAGGCTCTGCCTGCCAATGGCTTGCCTATGGATTGGGGGCAGGCACCGCCCGCCGGCTCGCGCGGACGACAAGCGTCGCTCTCGCCTCGCGAGTTGCCTATTATTCGGCGCGGACAGAGCGCGCGACGAGGATGGCCACGTCATCGCGCGATCGGAGCTCGGTCTGGTGCATTCCCGCAAGCAGCGTCGTTGCAATCGCGGACGACGACTCGCCCGACAGTTTCGCCAAGGCCTGCCGAAGCTGCGCATCGTCAAACTGTGTGCTCCCGCCGCGAGCTTCGGTCAACCCGTCGGTGTAGAGCACCACGGCGTCGCCGGAGTCGATGGTGAAGCATTGCTCGACCCAGGTGCTCGTCTCGAAGCAACCGACGAGCGCGCCCGGGACCCCTACTTCATCGACCGTTCCGTCTGCACGCAACACGAGCGGTAGCGGGTGCCCGCCCATCGCGGCGGTGACCTCGTATCCAGCGTCGATCGATCGAAGGCGAAGAAGCGCCACCGTGCAGTGCGGCGGATCCCCGTCGTCCCCGCTGGCCAACACGGCCCGGTTCAGTCCGTGCAGCACGTCGACAGGGCTCCAGTTGCCGACACACAGGGCGCGGATCGTGTGCCGGGTCAGCGCCGTCACGGCACCTGCGTGTGGTCCGTGGCCGCGGACGTCGCCGATGACGAGGGCGATGCCGTCGTCAGACGCGAACGCGTCATAGAAGTCGCCGCCGACGCGTTCGCGGTCGGCTGGCTCGTAGCGCGCCGCCAGCTCGAGGGCCGCGAAGGTGGGGAGCCGGGCGGGAAGCAGACCCTCTTGGAGGGTTCGAGCCAGCGACTCTGCCTGGGCGCGCATTGCGACTTGCGTCCCATGGTGGCGGAGTGCGGCCAAGCGCAGCTCGAGTTCGTCCATGACGATCGCCGCGAGGTCGGTGAGGTCGGCTATTTGGCGATCGGTGGCTTCGCGGGGCTCGAAGTCGAGAGCGCACAAGGTCCCGAGGTTGTAGCCGTCCGTGGTGCGCAGCGGGACGCCAAGGTAGAAGCGCAGCCCGAACTCACCGGATACCAACGGGTTCGCCAGCGTTCTCGGGTCCACCTTGGCGTTCTCGACGATCCACGCTTCATCCTGCAGGATCGCCGAGGCGCAAAGACCCTCCTCGCGATCGATCTGGTCGATGTCGAGGCCGTGATGCGACTTGAACCAGATGCGATCTTCGTCGACGATGCTGACGACAGCGATCGGTGCATCACAGGCCCTTGCGGCCAACGCCGTGATCCTGTCGAAGGCCTGGTCGGGCGGTGAGTCGAGGATGTCGTACCGACGAACTGCGTCGATCCGCCTCGTCTCTTGGTCGTCCACCGTCACGCCCACCTCAACCGCTCCCAGGTCGTGAGTTCCTTGGCGGGAACTGCGCTCGCCTCCCAGCCTACGTGCGCCACGGACGGCGGAGGGGGCCGGCTGAGCCGCAAGCAACCCGGCGGCAGCCGGGCTGTAGGTCCGCGTCGAGCGGCTAGGCCTGAACCGGTCCCCAGAAGATGTTGCCCGCCGCGTCCGGCTCGTCATAGAAGAAGAACTTGGCGCCCGCCTCGAGGAACTCCACCCTCGTGACAGATCCGTCACCGTCGGCGTCGATGGCATCGAACGTCGCCCGCGACAATGAGCTGTCGATGTTGAAGGCCTCAAAGAACTGCTGATGCTCCGCAGGCGAGATGCTGCCACTGCCGTCGCCGTCGATCAGGTCGAACAGCAGCGGAAGCAGCTCGTTGTCCTCCCGCACTCCGGCGTCGACGGCGCCCTCGATGGCGGCGATGAACTCGTCCGGGGCGACCTCCCCGTCCTGGTCCATGTCGTGCGGTGCCCAATAGGTGGTCCAGATCAACCGAAAGTTCTCCAACAGGCGCGGCATGGATGTCGGAGCCCTCGCTCTCGCCGCGGATCTTGGCGAAGTTCTCGGCCAGTTGCTCGAAGTCGGACTTGGTGACGGTGCCTGAACCGTCCCAGTCCAGCGCGCGGTGGTGTGTGCGGAGCTTCGCCTTGTGATATTCCGAGAGCATCAGAACTCCTTGCCGGTCATGTCCTCGGGTGCTTCCTCACCCGCCTTGTGTTTCGCCAACACGATCTGACGGGTCTGGACCTTCATCCAGTATGCGAGGCGAGCCTCGTCCTTGGTCTCCCGGTAGAGCCGCGTCAGATATTGGGAGTTGGCGGGACTCGGATCGATCCACATGACACCGAGGTAGTAGTCGGCGGCCCGGTCGTAGGCCATGGCCTTGCCTTTCGGGGTCTGCGAAGACTGGGCCGATTTCATGTAGGTGTTGCCCTGAGCGATCAGCCAGCCGATGTCGCGACCTGCTGACGCCTCGCCGAAGGTCTTGGGCGAGAAGTCGTCCTCGGCCGCCTTCTTCACGACTTTCTTGCCCCTTTTTCCGGGCGCATCCGTGCTCTGAGGGCGACCGCCCTTGCGTTGGACTTCGAGCGTGACGGCGGTGTTGCCGTAGTCGCGTTGGAGGTTGAGGAGATGGTTGGTGACGTTGTCTCCCGCCCGCGCCTGCGCCGGCAGGGAGGATCCTGGTAGCGCCACATGAGGCTCGTCGCGGTCCCGCCGCGCCTCGCCGAATCTCCGAGTCTTCACGCTGCGGAGCGTACGCCCGCGGCGGGCTGACAAACAGTGATTGATTGCGGTCTGCCCTTAGAGGCAGGCGGCTTCGACTGCCGCCCGCGTGTAGGGGGCGGGCACGAGGAGGCCGTCGGCCCAGGGCGCCTGCTGGTCGGTGCCGTGGACAGCGTCGCCCGCGCCAGCGGCGCCGAGTGGGACGACCCAACCCGAGCGGTCCCAGTCGGCGAGGTCGAAGGCGTACCGCGCCACCGAGCCGGCTTTGACGGCAAAGCCGGCGGTGGGCGTGTATGACGACGAGAACACCGTGTCGAGGTCGCCGTCCAGGCTCACCCGCTCGGGAGGATCGAGGGTGGGGTCGAGGCCGGCGAGGACGTGGCGCTGCGATGTCTTGTGCATCGTGCCCCACGGCTCGCCCGACCACGACGCGTCGGCCCGCCGCCGGGCTTCGGCCCAGGCGTCGTCCCACGTCCATCCGCCGAGCAGCGACGTGTCGTCGGCCCGCACGTGGCGGTCGAGGGCCCGCCAGAGGGTCGTCTCCAGCACGACACCCGGAAGGACAACGCCGTGGGGATGACGGTGGTTCGCGAGCCCCGATCGTTCGAGGACGAGGAGCAACAACTCTCGGCGCACCACCGAGTAGGCGGCGGCCGGCAGCGAGTAGGCCGCCATGGTTCCGTCCCACCCCGCCAACGGTGGCCAGTCGGCGAGCGTCTCGGACAATCGGCGGCCGGGCAGGGAGACAGCGTCGCGGTGCAGCTCGGCCATGTCGCTGATCGTGGCGTCATGGATGGTCCGCAGCCGATCGACGATGCGCTCGGCTCGCCACCGAGGAGCGACGTCGACGCCGACATACGGGGAGTGGGGGTCGGCGCAGATGCGGTTGTTGGCGCTGAACACGAAGCCCTCCGGCGGGTTCTCGACTCGGGGGAGGTCATCGAAGGGCACCCAACCGTCCCAGCCATGCGCGGCGTCGTCGGCTGCGACGGGCATCCACGTCGGGGCGCTCGATCGGCGTCTCGGTAGCCGGCCACGGAGGAGATAGCCGATGTCGCCGTGAACGTCGGCGGCTACCAGGCTGTTGACCGGTTCGACCCACGGACGCATGGCCTCGAACAGCTCCGCGACCGTTGCCGCCCGCAGCATCGGGGCCATGGCGTCAAAGCCCGTGTTGACGTCGACCAGCGCCGTCCACGAGAGCGCAAGGTCGTCGCCGATCAATGGTCCGCGGCCCGTGAGGGTGACGTCGACCTCGTGGTTGGGGCCACCCCGCACCTCGATCACCTCTCGGCGGTCGGGCGTGACCGATCCTGGCGCAACGACATAGAGGTCTTGGTCGTCGGCCATGCCGTGGGTGATCGACCACGCCACCCGCTCGTTGTGTCCGAAGTGACAGAAGCCCGGCACTCCTGGCATGCCGATTCCGAGCACGTCCCAGTCGGGGCAGGCCACGTGTCCTTGCACGTAGACGTTGGGGATTTCGAGCTCGCGGTGGGGGTCGCCCGCCAAGAGGGGCAAACCGGAGGCCGTGCGCCCCCCACCGATGGCCCAGTTGTTGCTCCCGCCCTCGACGTCACCGCCGTCGTCTCCCTCAACCGGTGCGCACACCTCGCCCGGGGGCACGCATGCCAGCTGGCTGTCGGTGCCTGACGCCATCGTCCGGGCCACGTCGGGACCGACGACGCCGGCGACGACGCTGCGCCAGAGCTTGCTGCGAGCCGAGCCCATCAAGAGATGGCGCACACGAAACACGAGCAGGCAGTGCCACGGCAGCCACGGGTCGAATCCCACGCCGGCGACGGCGAATTCGCGGGGGAGGGGCGCCGACGCCACGTGGCCGTTGACGCCGCGGGCATAGGCCTCGAGCATCGCCACCGTCGCCGGAGCGAGCGAGTCGAGATCGCGGAGAACGAACGACGTCAGGTCGACCCGCCGGTGGAACGCGTCACCGGCGACGGCGGCCGGACCGAGGATCTCGGCCATACGGCCTTGGGCTCGGCGCCGGTCGTACTCCATCTGCCATAGGCGGTCGGTGGCGTGGACTCGACCTTGCGCTTCGAAGGCCTCGTCCTCCGAGGCTGCGTAGCAGTGAGGTACGCCGAATCGATCGCGGAGGATCTCCATCGCCCGACCCTATTCGTCGGTCAAAAGTCGCTGTCGCCGGGGAATCGGGCGCGTCAGACTTCCGGCATGGTCGCCTATGAGGTCGATGAGTTCCATCCGACGGAGGCAGCGGACGACGAGTTCCGCACTCGGTGGGAAGCAGTCGTCGCGTTCGACGCCGAGATGGAGCCTGAGGACCCACCCACGCCATTCGACAAACACCGCCAGCAGCTCACCGATCGCCCAAGCTTCCAGCGCCCGCGCCTCTTCACCGCGTGGGCACCTGGCCGCTCGTCGGCACTGGCCATCGCAGAGATCGACTTGGAGTACACCGACAGCAACCGGCACCTCGCGTGGTGCTCGATCGGCGTTCGGCCCGAGGCCCGTCGCCAGGGGATCGGCACCGAACTCCTCGCTCGCGTGGTCGAGGCTGCCGTCGACGACGGTCGCACGATTCTCGGCACCTTCACCATCGACGGGAGCGACGGCGACGCGTTCTGCACTCGCTTCGGGTTCGAGCCCAAGGCGACCGAGCGCAAGAGTCGCCTCGTGCTCGCCGACGTCGACCGAACCATGCTCGAGGGGTGGGTCAGCCGCGCCGTCGAGCGCGCCGCTGATTATGAGGTGTTCCGCTTCGACGACCGCTGTCCCGACGACCTGGTCGAGCCCTTCGTCGAGTTGTGGAAGGTGACCAACACCGCCCCGCGCGACAACCTCGACATGGACGACGAGGTGATGACGCCGGAACACTTCCGAGAGCGAGAAGAAAAGGCGCTGGCCCGGGGCGACTCGGTCTGGCGGTCGGCGGTGCGGCAGCGCTCCACCGGCGCCTTGGCCGGCTTCACCGAGTTGTTCTTCGCCCCCCACGCGCCCGAGGTGTCGTGGCAAGGATGGACCGCCGTCGACCCCGGCCATCGCAACCTCGGCATCGGCCGGTGGCTCAAGGCCGACAACTGCCTCCGACTGATGGACGAGCGCCCGACCGTCCGATTCGTCGACACGTGGAATGCGTTCTCCAATGCGCCGATGCTCGGCATCAACATCGAGATGGGCTTTGATCTCGTCCGGGGCTACACCGACTGGCAGGCCCCCGTCGACACGCTCCGCAGCGCGCTCAAAGCGGCCGGCTCGCTCACAGCGAGCTGAGATCGGGGGGCACGTCGACGGCGTGCTCGCGCAAGATGTCGAGGGGAACGAGGTCGACGGCCCGCTCGTGAGTCGCGGCCAGCACCACCGGCGCCGCGACGCCGTCGTGGTGGGCCCGGAGCCAGTTGCGGGCCGTCACGCACCAGCGATCGCCGGGCCGGAGACCGGGGAATCCGTACTGGGGCATCGGCGTGCCGAGGTCGTTGCCGATCTGGCGTTGGTGGTCGAGGAACTCCGACGTCACCACGGCGCACACCGTGTGACTACCGAGGTCTTCGGGACCGGTCGAGCAGCAGCCGTCACGGAAGAACCCGGTGACCGGGTCCATGCCGCAGGGCTCGAGCTCGCCGCCGAGCACGTTGCGATCAACCATGGATCCAGTATCGCCGCGCCGAAGTAGCGTCGATACCCAACGAACCAGGAGGAGGCGCAAATGGCGACGTCGGTGACCGAGCTCGATCTGCCCCAACTCGACGTGTTCGGCGCCTCGCGGGCCGAGGCGATGGAGCGCTTCGCTGAGGTTCGCTCGCAGGGTTGGCTGGCCCGGATGCCCTTTGGCTACAGCGTGGTTGCGTACGACGACGTGGTCGCGTTGTTGCGGGATCGGCGCTTTCACTCCGCTCTTTCGATGTTGCCGGCAATGTCGGGTGTGAGCGACGACGTGCTCAGCAGTCGTCAGAGCCAGTCGATCCTCGGCATGGAGGGCGACGAGCACGCCCGACTCCGACGACTGGTGGCTCCCGCGTTCACGCCCCGGTCGGCCGATCGGTTGCGGCCGTTCATGCGCGACGTGGTCGGCGGCTTGGTCGACTCGATCGCCGCCGCCGGTCGCTGCGAGTTCGTTGCCGACATCTGCGAGCCGTACCCGATCCCGATCATCTGCGAGCTCCTGGGAGCGCCAAAGGCGGACTGGAAGCTCTTCTCGGCCTGGGCCACCGACATCTTCCGCATCTTCAACGGCGACATCGGCAGCGACCTCGACCGGATCAAGTCGGCCTTCGCTCAGCTCGATGACTATGTGCGCACCATGATCGACGAGCGGCGAAGCAGCCCGGCCGACGATCTGCTCTCGGCGATGATCGAGGCCGAGGAGGCCGGCGACCGGCTCTCGACCGACGAGTTGGTCATGATGACCGAGGCGGTACTCATGGCGGGTACCGACACGACCCGCAACCAGCTCGCGTGTGCGGTCGCCGTCTTCTGTGATCATCCCGACCAGTGGGCCACACTGGCCGCCGACCCCGGGTTGGCCACGGGCGCGGTGGAGGAGAGCCTTCGCTACCTCGGAGCGGTGGGCGGCACGGCGAGAATCGCGTCGGAGGACATCGAATACAAGGGCGTGCTCTTCCCGGCGGGCACGCTTGTGGCCATGAGTCTCGCCGCCGCCAATCGAGATCCCGGATTCGCCGGAGAGCGGACGGACGAATTTGACGTGCGCCGTTCGACCACCTCGCCCCAGATGACGCTCGGCGCCGGCATCCACCACTGTCTCGGTGCTTCGCTGGCCCGGGCCGAGCTCCAAGAGGCACTCCCGCTCCTGGCCCAGCGCATGCCCAATCTCCGCCTCGACGGCCCGATCGAATGGAAACCCGACAGCGTCGGCATCTGGGGCCCTGCGGTGTTGCCGGTCGCGTTCGACGGCGAGTGATCCTCAGGGAGCGATGGCGTCGAGTGCTCGTCGCACTCGTTCTTCGCTGATCCGCTCGGGGGTGCCCACCGTTTGCGCGAACAGACCGACGCGGAGTTCTTCGAGCAACCATCGAGCCCGCCCGAGTTGGGCGCCGTCGATGGCGGGATCGGACGAACCAGCGAGTTCGGCATACCGCGCCTCGAGCGCGTGGATGGTGGCCATCCACGCTGCGTCTCGACCCGGGTCCTTGGCCAGCCGCTCGAGGCGGTGCTCAACGGCGCGGAGGTAGCGATCGAGGTCGTCGAGTCGGTGGGTGCCGGTGGCCGGCACGAAGCCCCGGTAGATGAGTCGAGCCAATTGGCGGCGCACATCGAGACGAGCTGGCAACAGCGACGGGGCGGTGATCGAGTCGAGTCGCTCTCCGATGGTCTGGCGCCGGCGAAGGATGGCGGCCACCGAACGGGCGACGTCGCTGGACCGGGCTGCGATGTCGCCGCGGACGGCCCGCGACAGCGCCTCGAACCCCGAGGCGTCCCGCGCCGGTCCGCCGTTGGCTGCCAGGAGCTCGTCGAGCACTGCGAGGACGCACTCGTCGAGAAGGTCGATGACCGTGGGCTCGGGCGAGGTCGCGAGGGCGAGCTTGGTTGCGTTGGGTAGGACCCGTTGGAGGCTGTCGGTCGGCGATGGGACGGCCAGCACCAACAGGCGGCGAGTCCCCTCCCACATGGCCCGCTCCTGCTCGGCCGCCGAGGCGAACAGGCGGATTCCGGCGGTGGCGCCCTCGTCGATCAGCGCCGGGAAGGCGCGGACGGCGAGGCCGCCCTCGTTGCGTTCGACGATCTGGGGTAGCTGACCGAAGTCCCACTCGGTGAGTCCGGTCCGCTCGAGGGTGGGACCGGCGGCCCGGGCGACGGCGCCGCGTACGTAGGGCGCGAGGCGTGCGTGGATGGCGGCGAGGTCGTGGCCCGACGCCACCCGCCGGCCACGGTCGTCTTCGACCCGGTAGGTGACCCGCAGATAGGGCGGGAGCCGATCGGGTTCGAAATCAGACGGTCGCACCCGGTCACCGCTCATCGCGGTCAGGGCGCGTGCGAGCACGTCGTGGAGCGGACCGTCCTCGGGTCCTGCGTCAGCCAAGAAGCGCAGCGCGACATCGTTGACCGGTGTGAGGTTGCGGCGGGCCGCTTTGGGAAGGGAGCGGATGAGCGCCGTGATCACGGCGAGGCGATGGCCGGGCACGTGCCAGTCGAGGCCGGAAGCCGGGCACCTGGTTGAGGACCTGAAGGGGAAGGTGGGCGGTGACACCGTCGTCGTCGGCGCCGGGTAGGAAGCGATAGGAGAGGCGCAGGTTGAGGTCGCCCACGACCCAGGTGTCGGGATAGCCGTCGAGGTCGACCGGTTCGCCCCCGCCGTCGATCAGGTCATCGAGGGTGTAGTCGAGGAGGTGGGGATCGCCTCGATCGTCGTGCGCCACCACCAGTCGAAGTGGCGACCCGAGACCACTGGCTCGGGACGCGGGCGTCGAAGAAGGCGAATCGCACTTCTTGTCCGACGAGGAGGTCGCTGCGCCGGACCCGGTCCTCGAGCGGCGAGCACGTGGGCCACGAGGTCGTCGTTGGCCGTGACGAAGCGATGCGGGCTGTCCCACTCGCCGTCGACCAATGCGTGGCCGATGAAGACGCGACGCGCGAGCTCGGGGTCGATGCGGCCGAAGTCACCGACCGCCCGGTGACGATCGGGACGCCGTAGAGGGTGACCCGCTCGAGCGCGACCGCGGCGGCCCGGGTACGGTGCTCCACTGCGGCTCGCTGTAGGTGCGTTTGACGAGGTGGGCGGCGGCCTGCTCGATCCAGTCCGGGGAGACGGCGGGCGACGTCGCTGGCCCACAGCCGATTCGTCTCGACGAGTTCGGCGGCCATCACCCACCGGGGCGGCTTCTTGAACAGCGCCGAACCCGGGGGAGATGGCGAAGCGGGCGTTGTGGGGGCGCCGAGGTACTCCAGCCGGGTCGGGTCGACCCCTCGTCGCACGCCGGCCGACGTGGCTCAGCAGGCCGGCGAGGAGGGCCAGGTGCACGGCGTCGGCGGTCGGCCGGCGTCGATGCGGCATGGATCCCGAGTCCGCCGGCGATCTGTCGGACCTGGCTGTAGATGTCCTGCCACTCCCGCACCCGGAGGTAGTTGAGGAACTCGGTGCGACACAGCTTGCGGAACTGCGTTCGACGAGCGGTCTTGCTGCCGTCCTGGCGGAGGTGGTCCCACAGCGCGACGTAGGCGAGGAGGTCGGAGTCGGTGGTGGCGAAGCGGCGGTGGAGCTCGTCGGCCTGCTGGCGCTTGTCGACCGGCCGCTCCCGGGGGTCCTGGATGGACAGGGCGGCGGCGATGACCATGACCTCGCGCACGCAGCCATTGCCGCTCGGCCTCGACCACCATGCGCCCCAGGCGGGGGTCGAGGGGGATCTCGGACAGGCTGCGGCCGAGCGGGGTCAGCCGCTTGCGGGTCGTCGGCTTCGTCGGGGTCGAGCGCTCCAGCTCCTCGAGCAGCGCGAGGCCGTCGTTGATGGCCCGGGAATCGGGCGGGTCGACGAACGGGAAGGCGGCGACGTCGCCGAGGCCGAGAGCGGCCATGCGGAGGATGACCGAGGCCAGGTTGGTCCGCAGGATCTCCGGCTCGGTGTACTCGGGCCGGGAGCTCGAAGTCGTCCTCGGAGTAGAGGCGGATGCAGATGCCCGGTGCAACCCGGCCGCAGCGGCCGGCCCGTTGGTTGGCGGCGGCCTGGGACATCGGCCTCGATCGGGAAGTCGCTGGACCTTGGTCCGCCGGTTGTAGCGGGAGATGCGGGCCGTGCCGGCGTCGACGACGTAGCGGATGCCGGGCACCGTGAGCGACGTCTCGGCGACGTTGGTCGGCAAGCACGATCCGCCGGCCGCGGTGGGCGGCGAAGATGCGGTGCTGCTCGGCCGCCGACAGCCGGGCGTAGAGCGGGAGGATTTCGGTGTCCGCAGCTGCAGGTCGTCGAGGGCCTGGGCCGTGTCACGGATCTCGCGCTCGCCGCTGAGGAACACGAGGACGTCGCCCAGGCGCCTCGTGGGCGAGCTGCTCGACGGCGTCGCGCGATGGCCGTCGATCTGGTCGCGCCCGCTGTCGTCGTCTTCGTCGACGATCGGGTCGTAGCGGACCTCGACCGGGTAGGTGCGGCCCGATACCTCGATGATCGGCGCGCCGCCGAAGTGGGGGGAGAAGCGCTCGGTGTCGATCGTGGCCGACGTGACGATGACCTTGAGGTCGGGACGGCGGGGGAGCAGCTGTCGCAGGTAGCCGAGGATGAAGTCGATGTTGAGGCTCCGCTCGTGGGCCTCGTCGACGATGATCGTGTCGTATCGGCTGAGCGTGCGGTCTCGCTGGAACTCGGCCAGCAGGATGCCGTCGGTCATGACCTCGACCAGCGTGCGGTCGCTGACGCTGTCGGTGAACCGGACCGTGTACCCGACGACGTCGCCCAGCTCGGTGCCCAGCTCGTCGGCCACCCGTTCGGCCACGGTCCGGGCCGCCAGCCGGCGGGGCTGGGTGTGGCCGATCGATGCCGTGCACGCCCCGGCCCAGCTCGAGGCAGATCTTCGGGAGCTGCGTGCTCTTCCCGGACCCGGTCTCGCCGGCGAGGATCACCACCTGGTGGTCGCGGATGGCGGCGAGGATCTCGTCCTTGCGCTCGGTGACCGGGAGGGCGTCCGGGTAGCGGATCGGCGGCAGGGCGGCCGCGCTGCCACCCGCTGCTCGGGCCACGCGACGGCCCGCTCGAGGGCTCGAGGTCGGGCGGCCCGGTCGAACTGCGCCCCGATGCGGTGGGCGTCGCGCCGGTCAGCTCGGCGAGGCGCTCCCGCAGCTCCGCAACGGTCGCAGGCACCCGGCAACGCTACGGCGTCCGTCGTCGCCCGTCCGCCGGTTTCGACCGTGGTGAACGCCGCGAATCGAACTCGCCGACGCCCACGGGTACGATGGCCCCAGCGCCAGCACCCCGCGCCGTCCGACGGGGGACAGGTCGCCGGACCCGGGCCGAGGCCCGGGTGGACGGGCCGCTGGCCGTGAAGATCGGAGAATTGCCGTGGCATCATCAGGGAGCACGTTCAGCAAGATGCAGCGTGAGCGGGAGAAGAAGGAGCGCGCCGCCGCCAAGCGGGAGAGCCGCCAGGACCGTTCGGCCGCCACCGAGCGGCCGAGGACACGCACGGGTCGCCAGCGAAGGCGACCTCTCGGCTTCCGATCTCGTCCGCCTCGTCGAGGCCATCCACAAGGAATACGACGACGGCACCATCGACCTCGATGAGTTCGAGGAGAAGAAGCAGGCGCTCCTGGCCCGCGTCAAGATCGACTGATCCGGGGCATCGGCGCCGGCGCGGCGTACGGTGCGGATGGACCTCCTCGTACGCCGCGACGCACTCGAGACACTCGTCTCGACGACCAGCCGGTCGCCGAACTCGGTGACGGAGAGGCCCGGCTCCGGGTCGACCTGTTCGCCTTCACGGCCAACAACGTCACCTACGCCGTGTTCGGCGAGGCAATGAATTACTGGTCGTTCTTTCCTGCGCCTGAGGGTTGGGGCCGCATCCCGGTGTGGGGGTTCGGCGACGTGATCGAGTCCGCGCGCCGCCGGGGTGGCCGAAGGCGACCGCCTCTACGGGTACTTCCCGATGTCCGACACCGTGGTGTTCACGCCTACGAAGGTCAGCGACCGAGGCTTCACCGACGGCGCCGAGCACCGCCAGGCCATGGCGTCGGCCTACAACCAATACACGCGCGTCGACGCCGATCCCGGCTACGACCGTGACCACGAAGCCGCCCAGGCGCTGCTGCGCCCCTTGTTCACCACTGCGTTCCTTCTCGACGACTATCTCGGCCGACAACGGCGACTTCGGGGCCGGCACCGTGATCCTCTCGAGCGCGTCGTCCAAGACGGCGGCCGGCACCGGGTTCTACCTCGCCCGGCGGGGGGCGACGAGTGTCGTGGGTCTGACGTCACCCGGCAACGTCGAGTTCGTCGAGAAGCTCGGCGTCTACAACCGCGTGGTCACCTACGACGAGGTCGCCTCCCTCGAGACCGACCCGGCCGTGTACATCGATGTCGCCGGTAGCGCGACGGCCCGCCAAGCAGTGCACACCCACTTCGGTGACCAGTTGCGGCACTCGGCCATCGTGGGCGGTACCCATTGGCAAGAGGCAGCCGACCCGTCGGCTCCGGCGCTGCCGGGCCCGTCGCCCGCCTTCTTCTTCGCCCCCGACCAGGTTCGCAAGCGGGCCGATGACTGGGGTCCGACGGCCTATGAGGGCAAGCTCACCGACGCGTGGCGCGCCGGCGTGGCGTGGTCGGACGGTTGGCTCGAGGTCGTCGACGGCAAGGGCGCCGATGCCGTCGTCGCTGCGTACCTCACCGTGTTGCGGGGCGAGACGCCGCCGCATCGGGGCCACGTCCTGTCGATCTGAGCGCACCCGCCGTCGCCTCGCATGGTGCGCCTATCGTCGCCTGCATGAGCGACGTCACCGCAGCGCCCCCGCCCTTCCGCCTCGATCCGGTCGGGATCTGGACGGGCAACCTCGACTCGGTTCCCGCCTCGCGCTCGCGCGAGTTCGCCGTCGAACTCGAAGAACTCGGCTACGGCGCCATCTGGCTCCCCGAGGTCGCCGGACGCGATGTCTTCTTGCACCTCGCGTTGCTCCTCTCGGCGACGACGCGCATCGTCGGCGCCACCGGCATCGCCAACATCTGGGGCCGCGACGCCGTGACGATGGTCGGCGGCGTCAAGGGTCTGGCCGAGGCATTTCCCGAGCGCGCCCTGGTGGGGATGGGCGTGAGCCACCAAGTCGTCGTCGAGGGGCTGCGGGGCCACCATTACGACCGACCCTTGTCGGCCATGCGCACCTACCTCGACCGCATGGACGCTTCGCCCTACACAGCTGAGCGGCCGGCGATGCCCATGCGGCGGGTGCTCGCCGCGCTCGGGACCGAAGATGCTCGAACTCGCGGGCTCCCGAACCGACGGCGCCCACCCGTATTTCGTGCCGGTGGAGCACACCGCGATCGCGCGGTCGGTGCTCGGCGAGGGTCCCTTGCTGTGCCCGGAGCAGGCGGTGCTCCTCGAGACCGACCCCGACACCGCCCGCGCCATCGCTCGCAGCCCACACGGCCGGCTACCTGGGTCTGCCCAACTACGCCAACAACCTCAAGCGGCTCGGCTTCAGCGACGACGACCTGGCCAATGGCGGAAGCGACCGACTCGTCGACGCCATCGTGGCGTGGGGCTCGGTCGACGACGTTCGAGCGCGGGTCCAGGCCCACTTCGACGCCGGCGCCGACCACGTCTGCATTCAGGCGCTGGTGACCAGCCGCCGCGGGGTGCCCGACGAGCAGTGGCGAGAGCTGGCACCGGCACTGACTTCGCTACCCGGCCGGCCCCGGGCATGACCGACGAGCGGGTGGTTGCCCTCCTCGCCGAGGTCGGGCTCCCGCCCATCGCCGCCGACCGGGCACGAATCGACGGGAGCGACCCAGTGCTGGCGTCCCGATTCCCGATCGGCGAGGCGGCCGCCACTGCCCTCGCCGCATGTGGCGCAGCCGCGGCCTGGTTGTGGCAGGAGCGGACGGGCGAGGCGCAAGACGTAGCCGTGTCCGTGCCACGGGCGGCGGCTTCGCTCCTCGGATTCGCACTCCAGAGCCTCAACGGTGCCGCCACGCCGCGTACCGCTGAAGGGAATCCGCTCGTCGCGCTCTACCAAGCGGGCGACGGTCGTTGGATCCACCTCCATGGTGCCTTCCCGTCGCTGGCGGAACGGACCCGCGACGTGCTCGGTCCAGACACCAAGGACACGGAATCGGTCGGTCGCGCCGTCGCCACCTGGAAGGCGCACGACCTCGAAGACGCGTTGGCCGCCGCCGGCACGTGCGGCGCAATGGTGCGCACGGCCGACGAGTGGGCCCTTCACCCCCAGTCCGAGGCCCTCGCGCCCCTCGGTCGGGTCGACGTGGTCAAGGTCGGCGACAGCGACCCTGAACCGGTCGGCGACGTCGAGGCACGACGGCCCCTCGGGGGCGTGAAGGCGCTCGACCTCACGCGTGTGCTCGCCGGTCCGACGTCGGGCCGCGTGCTTGCCGAGCACGGGGCCGACGTGCTGCTCGTGAACTCACCGGTGCTGCCCAACGTGGCGCCCTTCGTGCTGGACACCAGCCACGGCAAGAGGTCGACGTGGCTCGACCTCGACGTGGCCGCCGACGCCGAACGGCTCCGCGACCTCGCCGCCGAGGCCGACGTATTCGTCCAGGGGTATCGCGGCGGAGCGATGGAGCGCCGGGGGTTCGGGGCCGACGAACTCGCCGCTCGGCGCCCGGGACTCATCCACGTGACGATCAATTGTTACGGCGACGTCGGACCGTGGCGCACCCGGCCTGGATGGGAACAGCTGGCCCAGTCGGTCACCGGAGTCGCTGCCGCCCAGGGTGGGAGCGAACGACCGTCCCTGCTCCCGGCGGCCGCGTGCGATTACACCACGGGCTACCTCGCTGCGCTGGGCACGATGGCGGCTCTGTGGCGACGGTCGCAGGAGGGCGGGAGCTACCAGGTGCGTGTGTCGTTGGCCGCGACCGGGATGTGGCTCACCCAACTCGGCGCCGAACTCGATCCTGACGAGGCCAGTGGCCTGGGGTCGGTCGGCGAGTGGATGACCGAGACCGACACGCCGACCGGAACGCTCCGTCACCTCACGCCCGTGGCCCAGCTGTCGGCCACCCCAGCCCGCTGGGACCTGCCGTCGCCCCCGCTCGGAGCCCATCCGGCCGAATGGGCACGGCCTCGATGAGTCCGACGCCGGTCCTCGACGGCATCCTCGTCGTCGACGCGTCGACAGGGATGGCGGGGTCGCTGGCCGCCATGTTTCTCGCCGACTTCGGGGCCGAGGTCGTTCGGCTGACCGAGGCCGGCGACGACCCCGGTGCGCGGGTCTGGCACCGCGGCAAACGTCAGCCAACCGACGGAGAAGCACGCGACGTCGCCGCGCTCGTGGCCGCCGCTGACGTGTGCATCGTGAGCGACCCCAGTGCTGCGCTGGGCGGTACGCCGTTCGACCCCCGAACGGCGTGCGAGGCCAACGCCCGTCTGGTGCACGTGGCCACGCCGCCCTATCTCGACACGACGCCATGGGCCGGCGGCGAGTCCGATGCCCTGTTGGCGGCGACGACTGGGATCTCGCTGCGGCAGGCGTCGGTCGCCGACGGGCCTGTTGACTCGATATACCGCCATCTGTTGACCGTGCAGGGTGTGTGGGCGGCGGCCGCCGCCGTCGCCGCCCTCTACGAACGGGAGTCGTCGGGGACGGGCCAGCAGGTGCTGGTGGGCGGCCTCCACGCCGCGTTGATCGCCTCGGCGGCGGCGTTCAACTTCGACGATGCGGGGCCCGAACCGGCAGGTCTGCGAGTCGGCGGCAGCGGTGGCGGGGTGCCCTTCTACCGGACCTACTGCTGCGGTGACGGCGAGTGGCTCTTCCTCGCCGCGCTCACCCCGAGGTTCACCACCATCGCCTTCGACGTGCTCGGTCTGGCCCACTTGTTCGACGATCCTCGCCTCGACGGCAGGGGACGGGCGGCGATGTTGAGCCCCGACCATGCGGGTTGGGTCATCGACGAGGTGGCGGCCGTGTTGGCTTCGCCGGCCGCGTGACGAGTGGCTCGCCGCCCTCGGCGCAGCCGGCTGCCCCGCCGGTCCGCTGCTCCTTCGCGACGACTGGCTCGACCACCCACAACTGGCGGCCATCGGCATGCGCCTCGACGACGACGGCGTGGTCATGCCCGGCCACCCCATCCACGTCGAACCCGTTCCCACTCCCGCGGCCAGCGAGGCCGACAGGACCAGCGCTGCTCCGGGTGGACGGGGCCCACTCGACGGCGTGCGCGTACTCGACCTCGGCGCCATCATCGCCGGACCGTTCGCCGCGTCGCTGCTGGCTGAGTTGGGCGCCGATGTGATCAAGGTCGAACCCCTCACCGGCGACAGCTTCCGTGGTCCGGGATTCGCCGCCTACAACAAGGGCCAGCGCGGTGTCGCGCTCGACCTGCAACGGCCCGAAGGTCGCCGAGCCCTGCTCGACCTCGCCGCCACTGCCGACGTCGTCGTCGACAACTACCGGCCGGGGGTGCTCGGACGCCTCGGGTTGCGCCACGCCGACCTCTCGGTGGTGAACCCTTCAATCATCACCCTCACCGTGACCGGCTTCGGTGAGGGCGGACCCCTCGGCCAAGAGCCGGGTTTCGACCCCGTGCTGCAAGCGATGAGCGGGATGATGCGGGCGCAGGGAGGCGACGGCGATCCCGTGTTCTTCACCGTGCCGGTCAACGACGTCACCGCGGCGGCATCGGGAGCCCTCACCGTCGTGCTCGCCCTTCTCCATCGCCAGCGGACTGGGTCGGGTGCCCGCACGTGGACATCGCTGGCGGCCATGTCGACCCTGCTCCAAGCGGCCGAACTGGTGCGCTACGACGGCCGGCCGCCCGCGCCCGTCGGTGGCACCGACCACCGTGGTCCGGCTGACGACGACTGCTACCACCAGGTCGGCGACGGCTGGGTCCGGGTGATCGGTGCGTCGCCGGATCCGGCGTGGTCGACGATGTCCCGAGACGAGGTGGTCGAGGCGTTACGGGCGAAGGGGGTGCCGGCCGCCGGCGCCCGATCGATGCGTGAGTTGGCTGCCGATCCCGGCGTCGCTCGGTGCCGGCGTCTTGCACCGCGACCCCCGGCCGGGGAGGGAGACATGGTGGACGCCCGGCCGGCACGCTCGCTTCTCCCGAACCGAGCGCTCCGGCACGCTGGTGGCGCCGTCGCTCGGCGAACACACCCGCGAGGTGCTGGCTGAGGCTGGCTTCGACAAGGCTCGCATCGAGGCACTGATCACCGACGGCGTGGCCGGCGCCCGTTAGGGTCACCCCTCCGGACGAGCGCACGGGAGGAACGTTGTCGATCCGAGGCAAGGCTTACATCGCAGGGATCTACGAGCATCCCGCGCCGCGACATCCCGGATCGGACGTTGGCCCAGATCCACGCCGAGTTGGCCCTCGGCGCCGTCGCCGACGCCGGGCTGACCCTCGACGACGTCGACGCCTATTTCACCGACTCGACCGTGCCCGGCATGGGTTCGTTGTCGATGATCGAGTACCTGGGCCTCACCTGCAGTTACGTCGACAACACCGAGACCGGCGGTTCGTCGTACCTCGCGCACGTCGGTCACGCCGCCGCTGCGATCGCCGCCGGCAAGTGCTCGGTGGCGTTGTGCACCCTCGCCGGCAAGCCCCGCAACCCCAACCGGGGTGGCGGCGGGCGCGGCGGGGGCGAGGGTCCGCCCGAGTCGGCCTTCGAAGGCATGTGGGGCTTGGCCGGCGCGCCCGTACAACTACGCCCTCAACGCCCAGCGCCACATGTACGAGTTCGGCACCACCAGCGAACAACTTGCCGAGATCAAGGTGGCGGCCTCGATCCATGCGCAGTACAACCCCAACGCGTTCCTGCATGACGTCGTCACCGTCGAAGAGGTGCTGGCCTCGCCGATGATCAGCGACCCCCTCCACCGCATGGACTGTTGCGTGGTCACCGATGGCGGAGGCGCCTGCGTCGTCGTCAGTCCCGAGGTCGCCCGCTCGCTCTCGCGCGCCACGGGTCAAGATCCTCGGCCACGGGGAGGCACCGAAGCACGCCGACAACGGCCGCGTCGACCTGACCTACACCGGCGCGGTGTGGTCTGGCCCAAGAGCGTTCGCCGAGGCGGGCGTGACCCGTGGCCGACATCAAGTACGCCTCGATCTACGACTCGTTCACGATCACGGTCCTCGAGACGATCGAAGATCTCGGGTTCTGCGAGAAGGGCAAGGGCGGTCGAGTTCGTGCTCGACGGCGCCCTGGTGGCGCCGTTCGGTCGGCTCCCGTTCAACACCGACGGCGGTGGCCTGTGCAACAACCATCCGGCCAACCGGGGCGGCATGACCAAGGTGCTCGAGGCCGTCCGCCAGGTGCGAGGCGAGGCCCATCCCGCCGTGCAGGTGCCGAACTGCGACTCGCCCTGGCCCACGGCACCGGCGGCTCGCTCGCCACCCGGATGGGCAGCGCCACCCTCATCCTCGGATCGGAGGACGCATGACCGACACGCTGCCGACGCCTGCCCCACCGGTGAGCATCGAGACCCAGGAGTTCTGGGATGCGACGGCGCGAGGCGTGTTCCTCCTGAAGCGGTGCGACGCCTGCGGGGTCGGTCATCTGGTATCCGAGGTTCGTCTGCCCGACTGTGCACGGCACCGACACGTCGTGGTTCGAGGCGGCGGGACTGGCGTCGTCTACTCCTTCACCGTCCCCCGCCGGGGCCAGGGACCGTGGCAGGACGCGGCGCCGTTCATCGTCGCCTACGTCGAGTTGGCCGAAGGCCCGCGGATCCTGACCAATCTGGTCGGGATCGACCCCGACGATGTTCGCCATCGGCATGGACGTCGAGGTCGAGTGGCACGACACCGGCGAGGGCAGCGCCCTCTACCGCTTCCGCCCCGCCTGACCCAGCCCGTTGCGGTGGCCAAAAGGGCGACCGCCACAGCCACGACAACGCGATCCGACGACCGGAACGGCCACGCCAACGCGGCTGTCCGCGGCTGTCAGCGGCTGGCGAGACCGGCGATGGCGTCGACACGACGCCGGTCGGCGGGGCCGAACGTGCCCGACGGTCGCCACACGGCGACCGTGACGTCGTCGCCCAAGGCGACCAGTCGGGCGACCAGGAGTTCGTCGCCCGAGCAGCGCAGGAGCCCCGACAGGCGGAAGGCGGCGTCGGGGGCGAGGGTACGGCGCGAGCGGACCCGCACCACCGGCCCCGAGTTGGCCGGATGATGCCGGGTGAACGCGACGTCGTCGGGGAACGCCTCGGCGAGTGCTTCGAGCGCGGCCGCGAGTCGATGCTCGATGTCGCTCCCTGCCGTGCCGAACATCGCCGACGGTTCGTCCGGGCGGATCGTTGGCCTCGAGCACCTCGGCCAGCGGCCGCCCGAGTCCGCCGGAGCGGGAGGTCGAGGCGGGAGGGGCAAGGTGCACGCCGTCAACGGTAGGCGACGGTTCAGAACTACCGGGCTCATCCCGGCCTTCTGACGGCCTGCTGAACTGGGCGGTTACGAGGCCAACGCAGCGACGATCGCCGCCGCAACCTCGGTTGGACCGGCCCCAGACACCGTGACGAGGGTCGATCCCGACGCCATCGAGGCGACGAGGTGCGCGACGTCGTCTGGCGAGGTGCCCGACGCCGGACTTTCGACGACGAGAACGGGGACCGGCAGGGCGGTGGCGACGCGGCGAGCAAAGCCGAGGTCGCTGTAGGGGACGACGCCGTGGCGCAGGCGGGGGTCGACGGCCGCGCCGGCGGGCATGGGGGCTACGGCGGTGGCATCGGACGCGATCGAACGGAGTCGGCGCCGGTCGGCGTCGATGTCGGCGACCGGGCCGCGGAACGGTCCCCCGAGGCCGTCGACGAGCGACGACACGCGAGGCGAGGCCAGCGAGGCCGGCCAGTTGCGCGTTGGCACCGTTGTGGCCGACGCCGACGATGACCGGCCGGTCGGCGCCGCCGAGTTCGTCGAGACCCTGGCCGACGCCAGCAAGCCGACGAGGAAGAAGGCGCCGTCGGCCGGTTCGTGGTTGCCGCCCACCGGCGGCGGCGCACCGGCGTGGCCAGGCAGGTCGGGCGCCAGTACCGGCCCTGTCCACCCGGCGGTGACGAACGCCGCCGCCCAGCCGGCGCCTCCGGCGGCGTCGCCCACGTCGTGGAGGACGACGAGGGTCGTCATCGCCCCACCTCGGCTACGAATTCGACGATGGCGCCAAGCACGGCCTCGGGCTGTTCGATGTGGACGTAGTGGCCGGCCCCGGACACCTCGAGGTGGCGTACGTCGGCGAAGGAGGACAGCCGGCGCTCGAGTTCGACGTCGCTGAGGTCGCTCCACGTGTCGAGTTCGGCCCCGGTGATGGCGAGCAGCGGACGGGTCAGGTGGCGGTGCTCCTCGTCGGCCGCCTCGGACGAGAACGGTCCCGGAAAGCCCACGTTGAACATGGGGTCGGCCTTCCATCGGAACCCGCCTTCGTCCTCGACCGAGCCGTGGACGACGAGATGCTCGACCCATTCCCTCGGGAGCCGGGTGTTGACTCCTGCCCGGCGTTCGACCATCTCGCTGCGGTCGGCGTAGAGACGACCCGGCCCGAGCATGGCCCGTTTGGCCGAGGCGAAGCTGCGGGCGGCATCGGCAGCGAGATCGCGGTCCTGTCCGTCGTCGTCGCCCGGGGGTCCGAGACCGTCGATGTTGACGACCCAGGAGAAATACTCGGGCCAGACCGCAGCGGCCCACATCGACAGCCCGGCACCGAACGAGTGGCCGATGATGCCCACGGGTGGGCCGAGGTCGGCGGCCAGCAGACCGAGGTCGAGCGTCGATGCCTGCCACGCGTGACCCGACCCGATCCGACCGCTGTCGCCGTGTCCCCGCAGGTCGGGGGCGACGACCCGCACGCCGAGCGAATCGGCGATGCGCGGGGCCAGTCCGTCCCACATGCGGCCGTGGTCGTAGGCGCCGTGGACGCAGAGGACCGGGGGCGCGTCGTGCGCTCCCCACTCCCACACCCGCAGCCGGGTGCGGTTGATGTCCAAGAACCCGGCCCGATCGGGCTCCACCACGTCCATGAACGGGCAGTCTTCATGCCCAGTCGAACGGCGTCGTGCGATTTACCCGGTGGAGCGGGTCGGTTTCGGCGCGGGAAGGCGTCGTCGAAGAGGTTCGAGGACGTCGGTCGTCGGTCGTCGTGCGGCCCACCGTCCGGCCTCGAGGAAGGCCGCTTGCACGATGGCATCGGCTCTGTCCGTCGCCATGGCGTTGAGGCCCATGGCCGAGATCGAATGGCGGCCCGGTTCGAACGTCACGACCGCCGTGCCCCGGGCCCGAAGACGGCCGATCTCGCGCTGCAGCTTGCGGTGCGCCATCCATCGCAGGGCGGCGTCGGCGCTGCGGGCCTTGCCGTTGGCCGCCGACATCGGCGACACGACGACGACGAGGTCGAGGTGTTCTTCCCGCACGACGTCGGCGTTGGTGGGCGAGTAGACCCCGCCGTCGAAGTAGGTCACGTTGCCGATCCGCACGGGAGCGAAGTAGCCGGGGATGGCGCACGACGCCGCCACGGCCCGGCTGAGTGGCGCCGGCGGTGATCCGGTCCGTCCGAACACGACCCGACCGCCGTCGCGCCGGCGAGCGGCGCACACCCACAGACCGTCGGGCCACGCCGAGCCCGAAAGTGCGGAGAGCACCTCGGCCCGCTCGGTGAGATCGATGCGCCCGGCCGGCGCCATCGTCAACGCCGACGGTCCGAACCGGAACGAGAGAGGACGGGTGGCCACCCGCCGCAACAGCGCCCACGGCGGCAGTCGCCACGGTCGGAAGAGGTCGCGTGCCGACGGCGACGGGAGGTCGACGTTGGCGCCGCCGAGGGCGTCGATGATCGGGGCACCTTCGGCGGACAACGGAGCCTCGACGGTCCACGCCGCGAGGTCGGCAGCTGACACGCCGAGCCGGAGCAAGGCGCCCGTGAGCGAACCTGCCGACGAGCCGACGATCACGTCGGCCGAGCGGGGATCCCACCCGAGGTCGTGTTCGAGCGCGGCGAGTACCCCGGCGTGGTACGCCTGGCCGACGACGCCGCCGGCCCCGAGCACGAGTCCAACCCTTGTCACGCGCTGCCGCCGTCGACGGCGCCGACCCATTCGTCGACGTGGGCCTCGAGGAGGTCGAGGGGGAGGCAACCGTGTCGAAGCACCTCGTCATGAAAGGCCCGCAGGTCGAAGCTGTCGCCGAGCGCAGCGGACGAACGGGCTCGAAGTTCTTTGATCTTGAGCTCGCCGATCTTGTAGCCCAACGCCTGGCCGGGCCACACGATGTAGCGATCGACCTCGACGGTGATGTCGTGGTCGTCGCGCCCAGTGACCTCCTCGAAGTAGGAGATCGCCTGTTCGCGAGTCCAGCCTTTGGCGTGAAGGCCGGTGTCGATGACGAGGCGCGCCGCCCGCCAGATCTCGCCGGTGAGCGCACCGAACCGCGAGGCCGGTGACTGATAGCAGCCCATCTCGGCGCCGAGGCTTTCGGCGTAGAGGCCCCACCCTTCCCCGTAGGCGGTGTACCACGCGTTCTGCCGGAACGTAGGGAGCGAGTCGAGCTCCTGCGCGAGCGCGATCTGGAGGTGATGGCCCGGTACCGCTTCGTGGAGGGTGAGCGCTTCCATCTCCCAGATGTAGCGGGAGGGAAGGTCGTAGGTGTTGGCGAAGAACTGGCCCGGCCGGCTGCCGTCCTGGGCCGGCGGCAGGTAGTAGGCCACCGTCTGGGACTCCTCGGCATACGCCGGTACCGGGACGATCTCATAGGGCGTCCGGGGCAGCCGGCCGAAGAAGTCTGGGAGCCGAGCGTCGATGGTCCTGCCGATCGCCCGGTAACCCTCGAGGAGCGCTTCGGCGGTGACGTGGCGGTGTTCGGGTGCGGTCCGCAGATGTTCGACGTAGTCGTCGAATCCGGAGTAGCCCGCCTCGGTCGCCACGTCGACCATGGCCGCTCGGATCCGTGCCACCTCGGCCAACCCGATGTCGTGGATCTCGCCGGCGCTGAGGGACGTGGTCGTGTGGCGGCTGATGAGGTGGGCATAGCGAGCCTCGCCGTCGGGCAGATCCCGACACGCCGTAGTCGTGCGGGCCCCAGGCAGGTACTCGTCGACGACGAACGAAAACAACCGTTCGAACGCGGGCGCAACTCCATCGCGATACGCAGCGGCGGCGTCGTCGAGCGCTCGGGGGTCGCCCGCTGCGGCCAGGGTGACGAGGAGCGGGCTCTCAGTCGGGTCCGACACCAGCTGGTTGCGGATCTGTTGGGGAACATCGCGCAGGCAAACCTGCGGCGGAGTGACCCCGGCGGCCAAGCCGCGACGCAGGTTCTCGATCGTCTGGTCGACCAAGCCCGGCAGCCGCCGAAGGCGCTCCACGACCGCGTCGCGTCCTTCGGCCGAGGTCGTCGACTGGGCCTCGATGACCATTGCCGGATCTTGCTGCACGCCCTCGAGCTGATTCAGCGATTGCCATTCGTCGTGAAAGGCCGCTCCTTCGACGGATCGCCGCGTGTCGGCGGCCAGCAGGTCGCGGCTGACGCGGTCGTCGTCGGACAACGCCGCGTCGATGAACCCCTCGAGCGCCGTGACGAGGTTGCGGTCGTGCGACAACCGGTCGGCGACGGCCTCGGGGGAGTAGTCGGTCCAGCGATCGTCGAAACCAGGGTGGCCCATGAACGTCGCCGACTCGGGCGAGGTCGCCATCTGGTAGTTCCACTCGTCGGCGAAGAGTTGGTGGAGGCGCGCCGTTTCGGCGGGGTCGGCCATGGCCCCGAGGCTAACGGGAGCCACCCCCAAGATCGTCGGGACATTTCGGGAGCAATCCGTAAGACACCCGCCCCCGCGGCGTTCTCCCGTCATTCGGCCCAGCGGACGGGCCGCCAACCCCAGGAGAACCATTCATGAAGAAGCTTCTTGTCGCCGCCGGTTTCGCCGTCGCCCTGCTCTTCGGCACGGCCTCCGCCGCCAGCGCCGCCGGGCAGGTTTGCTACGACGTCACGATCAACGCGCAAGGGAGCCCGGTCGTCGCGCAGGCCGCCTGCCAGCCCCTTCCCTGATCGTTCCGGGCAGCGTGAGAGCGCGATCGCGCTCTCACGCTGCCCAAAACGAAGTCGGCGGTGGGGGTCCACCGCTCCGGGCGAGGTGGCTGCTGCAATGGATGTCCATGTCGACCCAGCTGGACGTGTCCGTCGAGTTCGCCACCAACCCCGAGCCGCGCTGCGCGTGCGTGCTGTTGTTGGACGTGTCCGGGTCGATGTCCGGACGCGCCATCGCCGCGCTCAACGACGGTCTCCGGGCGTTCGCCGCTGACCTCGGCACCGATCCGCTCGCCAGCCAGCGGGTGGAGGTGGCGGTCGTGACGTTCGGTGGTGAGGGCGTGGCCGTGGCCCATGACTTCGTCACCGCGGGCCAGTTCGACCCCGCCCGGCTCACGGCGGGAGGCGGGACCCCGATGGGGGAGGCCATCGTGCGGGCCATCGACATGGTCGAAGAGCGCAAGGCGCAGTACAAGGCCAACGGCGTCGTCTATTACCGCCCGTGGGTGTTCCTCATCACCGACGGCGAACCGACCGACGACTGGCAGGAGGCCGCAACCCGGGTTCGGAGCGCCGAAGGTGCCAACGGACTGGCCTTCTTCTCGGTCGGGGTCGCCGGCGCCAATTTCGACACGCTGGGTCAGATCGCGGTGCGCACGCCGCTGAAGCTCGACGGACTCAAGTTCGTCGAGTTGTTCGTCTGGTTGTCACAGTCGCAGCGAACGGTGTCGTCGTCGCGCCCCGGCGACCAGACCGCGTTGCCGTCGGTGGAGGGATGGGCCTCGGTCTAGACCCGGTCCGCTGGCGGGTCGTCGGCGCCACGGTGGCCGGCGCGGGCCACCGGGCGCGGGGGCACGGCGGCGAAGACGCCTTTGCCGCCGAGGTGGACGGCGACCGCGGAGCGCTGTTCGTCGCTGTCGCCGACGGCGCGGGCTCGGCTCCGGCGGCCGCGCTCGGGTCGCGGACGGCGGTGGCGGCGGCGATGGCCGGATTGCGTGCTGGGGTCGCGGTCGACGTCGCGCTCGTCTTGGCCCGCGAGGCCTTGGAGGACGCGGCCGGCGCCGCCGCCCGGCCCCTGTCGGATGTGGCTACCACGTTGTTGGTGGCCAAGGTGGATGACGGGGTGCTGTCGACGGCCCAGGTGGGCGACGGCGCCGTCGTCATCCGTCGGGACAGGACCTACGAGGTTGTGGCCGCCGATTGCCGGGGCGAGTACCTCAACGAAACGTGCTTCGTGACGTCGTCGTCGTGGAGGACCCAACAGCGCCATGCCGTCGTGCCCATCGATGATGTCGACGGGGTCGCCGTGCTCACCGACGGGCTCCAACTCCTTGCCTTCGACCTGGCCTCAGGTGCCCCCCACGTCCCGTTCTTCGATCCGTTCTTCGGATTCGCCTCGTCCGGCGGGTCGGCCACGGACCTTGCGCTGTTCCTGGGCTCGGACCGCGTCGCCGAGCGAACCGACGACGACGTCACGTTGGTCGTGGCCACGCCGATCCCGCCACCGTGACCGCGCTCGGCACCTCGGGGCTCACGCCGAGCCGGCGACTCGGGGCCGGTGGCGAGGCTGAGGTCTTCGAGATCGCCGAACTGCCGGGGCAGGCCTACAAGCGGTACCGGTCGGCCTCGACCGCCCGGGCGGCCAAGTTGCGGGTCATGATCGACGCGCCGCCCGCCGGGACCCGCGACGGAGGGCACGTGGCCATCGCCTGGCCGACGGAGATCGTGTCAGGGCCGAACGGGACGGTCGAAGGCTTCTTGATGCCGCGGATCGACCTGGCGTCGACGGTGCCTTTGTTCCAGGTCTACAACCCGGCGACGAGGACGCGGATCGCGCCCGCCTTCACTTGGCGGTATCTCCTGCGGACCGCGCGCAACGTCGCCGCCATCATCGCGTCCCTCCACGAGGCCGGCTACGTCGTGGGCGACATCAACGAGTCCAACTTCTTGGTGACCAAGCGGGCGTTGGCGGTGCTGGTCGACTGTGACTCGATGCAGGTGCGCGACCCGATCGCGGGAACGGTGCATCGCGGTGGCGTCGGCAAACCCGAGTTCACTGCTCCGGAGTTCCAGGGTCGCGACCTCGCCTCCGTCGACCGGACCGCGGAGTCCGATGACTTCGCCCTGGCCGTGCTCGTCTTCCAGCTGCTCTGCGAAGGCGTCCACCCGTTCGCCGGGGTGTGGCGGGGACGCGGCGAGCCGCCCGACATCCCGCGCCGGATGCGCTCGGGGCCGTTTCCGTACCGCCGGGGGAGTCGGATCGTCGCCCCGCCCCATGCCCTTCCGCTCGACGCGTTGCCCCCAGGGGTGCGTCGCCTGGTGTGGCGCACGTTCACCGTCGGACGGCGTCGCCCCAAATCACGACCGACGGCGGCCGAGTGGGTCGCCGCCCTCGAGGAAGCCGAAGCCTCGCTCCGCACTTGCGAACGGTCCGCCCACCACGTGTTCGCACCGCACCAGCGCCGCTGCCCATGGTGCGCCCGCATCGATCGGGGTCTGCCCGACCCGTTCCCCGGTCCATCAGGACGATCCGCGCTGCAACCTCGGCCTCCTTCGCGATGGGCGCGATCCAAGCGAGTTGTAGTCGCGGCCATCAGCGGCGCCCTGTCCCGAGCATGGAGCCGGTTGTCGGCCGTGGTCCGTCGGCGAGCGGCGCGGGCCTGGAGCGCGACGGCGCCCGTGATTGGCTCCTGGCTCCCCGACGCACTCGTCCCCGTGCTGGTCGCCGCGCTGGCTCCGACGGTGACCGCCGCCCTCGTCGGCCTCGCCTTCGTCGCACCCGCATTTCGCCGCCGCGCTGTGGGCTGGCGTATCGCCGGTGTCGACGTGGCCGTGGCCATCGCGTCGGGCGTGGCGCTCCAGGCCTCCGTGGCCGGCGCGGTGCCCACATGGCGGCCGGTGGCGGCTACGGCGGTCGCCGCCCTCGCCTTCCTCCGCCGACCCCCGACCGTTTTGGGCAGGGTGAGAGCGCGATCGCGCTCTCACCCTGCCCAAAACTGGCTGGTCGTCGTGGCCGGCGCGGCGCTGTTCTGGTGGCACGGGCCGTGGTGGTGGCCGCTGCCATAGCGTCTCGCTTCATGATCAGCATCGAGGACGCGCACGCGCAGTTGCTGGCCCCCGGCGGCCCGTTCGAGATCGAAGTCGTCGAGATCCGCGGCATCCCCACGAAAACGTGGAAGAACGCACCGCCCACCATGCGCACCCACCTCGAACGGGCCATCGAGCACGGAGACGCTGCGTTCATCGTTTACGAGGACGAACGGACGACCTTTGCCGACCTGCACGCCGCCGCGGCCACGTTCGCCCATCGACTCATCGACGATTTCGGCGTCGAGAAGGGCGACCGGGTTGCGATCGCCATGCGCAACTTCCCGGAGTGGCCGATCGCTTTCTGGGGATCGGCCAGCGTGGGGGCCATCGTCGTGCCGCTCAATGCGTGGTGGACGGGCGCCGAACTCGAGTACGGCCTGTCCGACAGTGGCACCAAGGTGTTGGTGGCCGACGGCGAGCGAATGGAGCGCTTGGCCGAGCACCTCCCCGCGCTTCCCGGTCTGACAACGATCACCGTGCGCGGTGACGGCCCCCTCGTGTGGGACGACCTGCTCGGCGGTGTCGATCCCGATGCACAGTTGCCCGCCGACCCGGGCCTGCACCCCGACGACGACGCCACGATCTTCTACACGTCAGGGACGACGGGAAGGCCCAAGGGCGCGCTCGGCACCCACCGCAATTTCACCACCAACCTCATGAGCTTGTCCTTCGCCGGCGCCCGCTCGGCCCTCCGCACTCGGAGCGCGGCCGAGGACGACCCGACTGCCGCTCCCGCGCCACCGGCCGCCACGGCCGCCCCCACCCAGGGTGCCAGCTTGTTGTCGGTGCCGTTCTTCCACGCCACCGGCTGCCACTCGGTGCTCCAGGGCGCGACGTGGGCGGGATCCAAGTTGGTGTTGATGCACAAGTGGAACCCGGAGCGCGCCCTCGAACTGATCGAGCGCGAGCGCGTGACCAACTTCGGCGGGGTCCCGTCGATGGTGTGGCAGGTCCTGCAGTCACCGGACTTCGCCAAGCGCGACATTTCCAGTGTGCAGGGCATCGGGTACGGCGGGGCGCCGGCGCCGCCTGAACTCGTGCGCAAGATCGCTGAGATGTTCCCCGGCAAGCTTCCGTCGAACGGCTACGGCCTGACCGAGACCAGTTCGCTGTCGACGTCGAACAGCGGCATCGACTATCAACGCAAGCCCGACAGCGTGGGCGTGCCGGTTGCGGTGGTCGACGTGAAGCTGGTCGAGGACGAGTTGTGGATCAAGGGGCCGAACGTCGTCACCGGCTACTGGAACAAGCCCGAAGCGACCGCCGCCGCCTTCACCGACGGCTGGCTTCACAGTGGCGACCTCGCCAAGATCGACGACGAGGGGTTCGTCTTCATCGTCGACCGGGCCAAGGACATGATCATCCGAGGCGGCGAGAACGTCTACTGCTCCGAGGTCGAGTCCGCGCTGTTCGAACACGACGCGGTGATGGACGCCGCCGTGGTCGGCATTCCCCACCTCGTGCTCGGCGAAGAGGTCGGCGCCGTCGTGCAATGCAAGCCGGGGCGCACGGCCACGGTCGAGGAACTCCAGGCCCACGTCCGGGAGCGGCTGGCTGGATTCAAGGTTCCCGTCCAGATCTGGTTCCAGGATGAAGACCTGCCCCGAAACCCGGCGGGCAAGATCCTCAAGCGCGACCTTCGTGAGTCGCTGGGATTGGTGGCCCCCGCCGAGTGATGCGCTAGACGTTGCCGATGACGCCGACGAGGAGCCAAAGGGTCAACGACGTTGCGACGATGGCCGCCAGCCATGTGAGCGCCAGCACGGTCACCGGGTCGATGTCGAGTTCGTCTCGCCAGCGGGGCGGAGAGGCCATGTCAACCGGACTCTAGGCCAGACCACCCTCGTTTTGGGCAGCGCCAGAGCGCGATCGCGCTCTGGTCCTGCCCAAAACGGTGGGGGTTCAGGCCGCGGTGCGTCCCATGCGGCGACGGATGCGGCGACGCTCACTCTCGGTGTGCCCACCCCACACGCCGTCGTTCTGCCGGTTGCGGAGGGCGAAGTCGAGGCAGGCCTCACGTACCGGGCACCCTGCGCAGACGGCCAAGGCCGGACCGCTGTCGGACTCAGAATCCGGAAAGAAGAGGTCGACATCGAGATCGCGGCAAGCAGCATCCGCTTTCCAGTCGAGGCTTCGAGTCGACATGGGTTCCTTTCGAACGGGGGAACGTCTTCCAACCGATGCCGGAAGCCAGGCATTCCCGGGTAGGATTTCCGACCGTTTCGGGTACAGCTCGGGCCGAAAATCGTCAGACGGCAGACGCAACAGAGGAGGGATCGCCGGTGTTACGAACGCAGTCTTCGACTCACGCTCTACCCACCGATCCGCCCGTCAACCGGCGGCCGCGCTGATGTCGGTCCAGCCCTTCGGGGTGGTCCTGCGCCCTGACCGGGACCTGCCCGTCGTCGAGGTGCGGGGCGAACTCGACGTGGCCACGGCGGGCGACTTCCGCGACGTCATGCACGAGGCCCTGGATCTGGGCACTGCGGAGGTGGCCGTCGACGTCAGCAGGCTCGATTTCATCGATTCGACCGGTCTCGGCGTGGTCGTTTCGGCGGTGAAGACGCTCGAACACCGCGGCGGCGTCCTCTCCGTGTTCCACCCCACTCGCGCGACCCGCCGTGTTCTCGAGATGACCGGTCTGGCTGAGCGGATCAAGATCGTCGACGGCGAGGGGGATCCTTCCTGACGCCCACAACCGGCCCCGCAGGACATACTGGGGCCATGGCCCGGGCGAGCAGCGAGCCGGTGACGCCGCGGAGCGCCGCCGACCTGCGGGAGAAGTTCCGTCGCTTTGCCGAAACCCGCGACTCGACCCTTCGGGACGAACTTACCGAGGCATACCTGCCCCTGGCTGCATCCCTGGCCGGGCGTTACGCCGGTCGGGCCGAACTCGACGATCTCGAGCAGGCCGCCAACCTGGCGTTGGTCAAGGCAGTTGACCGTTTCGACCCGTCCAAGGGCTTCGAGTTCACGACGTTCGCGTGGGCCACGATCTCGGGCGAACTCAAGCGTCACCTGCGGGACAAGTCGTGGGGTATGCGGGTGCCTCGGCGAGTCCAGGAGCGGTTTCTCGTCACCGCCCGAGCCGCCGACGACCTCCATCAAACGTTGGGTCGCCCACCGACGATCAAGGAACTGAGCGAGGTGACCGGCCTCGACGAGGAGGCGACCATCGAGGCCCTCGAAGTGCGCTCGATGCACCGTCTACCCTCGCTTGACGCCCCAGCCCCGGGCATCGACGGGGAACGCCTCGACCACGGCGGGCCTGATGCCGCCTTCGACAAGGCAGACGACCGCGACTTGGTCGAGCGCCTCGTCGGTCAACTCCCCCCGCGGGAGCGGGAACTCCTCCGTCTTCGCTTCGCCGAGCAGCTCACGCAGTCCGAGATCGCCGGACGCATCGGGGTGTCGCAGATGCACGTCTCGCGCCTGTTGAGCTCGACGCTCGATCAGCTCCGCCAGCTGGCCGGATCCGACCCCCAGCCGGTCTGAGATCACCCGCGGTCGGTGGAGAAGGGTGACAGCGGCGATAACAACCGTTATCATGGTCGGCGATGGCCCTGCCCGCCCACGCGCCCACCGATGCGCTCGAGACGACTCGTGACCGGCTGCTCGCCGCCGCCACCGATGTGTTCTCCGAGCGGGGCTACGACGGCGCCGGCGTGCAGGAGATCGCCCGCCGGGCCGGGCTGACCACCGGTGCGATCTACGCCAACTTCTCGGGCAAGGCCGAGCTCCTGCTCGAGGCCATCGGCGCCCGGAGTGCCGACGAACTCGACGAACTGCTCCGCTCCCAGCGCCTCCCGGTCGTCGGCGGGCGAGCTGCTGGCCGAGATCGGCAGCCATCTGCTCGACGCCACCGACCCAGACGACCCCCACGCCGGGTTGTTGATCGAGGCGTTCGTCGCCGCCCGCCGCGACCAGGACCTTTCGGTGCTGGTGCGGGGTCTGATCGACGAGCGCGTCCGGGCCATCGGGTCCATCATCGACGTGGCCAAGGGCGAAGGTTCGGTCGGAGCCGAGGTGAGCGCCGATGCGCTGACCCGCTTCGCCCTGGTGCTCGCCCTCGGCTCCCTGCTCTATACGTCCATCGGCATCGACCGCCCCGACGAGAACGAGTGGTCGACTGCTCATCCGCCGCATCGTCGGCAGCCTTCAGGAGGATCCTTCTTGACCAGACCCGCATTCGCCCCGTGGGACGAGCGGACCGCTTCCCGCATCCTTTCGCCCGAGGAGTCGGCCCGACGGGTTCGGACCTTCGCCGCCGTCGAGGAGCGGCGCGGCTCGAACTGCTCGACGCCTTCGCCGGCAACGTCGGGAGCGACCACGGCGCCGCCACCCTGGCCCGCCACGCCCGCCATCACGAGTATCACGCCGAGATTGCTCCGCCAGCGGGTATCCGACGCCGCCGGTGCCGCCGGTGACTCCGTAGAAGATGCCGATGTCGCCGCTTTCGTCGACGCACTGGGCGATCCCAAGGACGGCGCCCAGGCCGATCGAGTTCCTCACCGGCGATCTACCGCGTGCCGCTGCCCCGGGCCATCTCGGCCTACACCTACTTCGTCCGGGCCCTCGGCGGCGACGCATCCGACGCCGACCAGCGGTGGTACGACCTCATCCTCAAGGACTCCTTCGACGGCGTCCGCGACGGCGAGCTGCTCCTGCAGTCGCTGCTGACGCGGGCGGCGAATGAGCCGTCCAGCGCTCGGCCGACCGCAAGGCCCAACTCGAAACGCTCATGCTCAAGGCCGGCGGTCTCGTCGGTCCCGACTCGCTGGGCGGATGCCCCCGCCGAACACGAACACGGAGAACGCCCGATGAAGAAGATGCTGCCCGTCCAGGAACTCGCCCGCGACGACCGGTTCCACCGCGGTCAAGCCTCGAGGACCAGTTCAACGACCCGCGCATCGCCGTCCAGCAGTCCCGCGGCACCGTCGAGCGCCCCGAGAAGTTCAGCCCCGAGCAGAAGAACGCTGCCGAAGGTGCCCGCAGCGCTCATGCACGGCATCTTCATGGGCGAGATCCAGGCCCTCGAGGGCGCTGGGCGCACGTGCTGGGACTTCACGACCGGCAACGGCGAGGACGAGGCGCCCTTCGCCCTCAAGCTCGACATGGCCCGTCAGTGCTGGGACGAGAGCCGCCACGTCGAGATCTCGATCAAGCTCAACGAGTGGATGGGCACCGAGCTCGGCGAGTACGCCGAGAACACCTTCCTCTACGAGGCCGCCTGCAACCCCGACCCGGTCATGCGCCTCACCGGCGTCAACCGGGCCCTCGAGGGTCTGGCCATCGACGTCTTCAACACCATGAAGAACTTCGGTGAGGTCTGCGGCGATCCGGTCATGGAGTTCTGCGAGGACTGGATGCTCGCCGACGAGGTCACCCACGTGAAGATGGGCTCGGACTGGCTGCGCAAGCTGACCGAGACCAACCCCGAGCGTCGCCAGCGGGCCCTCGAGTTCCAGCGGGTCGTCGACAAGCTGTTCTCGCTCGGTGGTCTGCGCTCCGACAAGGACGAGAGCCCGATCAAGCTCGCCCGCCGCTTCCGCGAGCTGGCCGGCTTCAGCCAGGCCGAGATCGACGAGATCGCCGACGTGGCCGCCGAGGCCGCCGACGAGACGCTCAACCGCATCGGCGCCTGAGCCGGTGGCCGACGTCACGGTCTCGCCGGAGACCTTCGAACTCATCGACTTCGATGCCGCCGAGATCGACCGCGTCGCCACTTCGGTGGCCGACGCGGTCGGCCTCGCCGCCGGCACCGCAGATCCGCATCACCATCGACGAGGCCACGATCATGGCCCGGACCGCCAGCCGAATCGAGCGGCGACGAGATCATCATCGACGCCACCGGCGGCGCCTTCGAGAGCTTGCGCAAAGCCCGGACGTTCGACGAGGCCCGCTGTCGCAACGTCCTCGGCCAAGCGCTGCTTCGGGCCCGCGACCGGCTCGACCCGGCCTTCGGCGAGCCTCCGGCCGACGACGATCTCGACGTGCACCAGGAGACCGCCTGGGCGGCGTACATCGAGGGCCGCCTCGCCCGCCTCGGGGCGTCATCGAGGGCCGGCCCCAGCGCCGGATCTACCACTTTCGAGTGCGCCACGGGTTCAACGACACCGTCGACGCCGTGTTCGACCGGTTGTGGAACGGCGACGACCTCACGTGGGCCGACATCCTCGCCGCCTCGGCCGATGCGCCAGGGGAGCACCGTCTCGGCTTGAGTAACCATTCGGGCACCGAATGGTTAAGAGATCTGAACTATCATCGTGCTCATGCGAAATCGTGAGCCGGGCTGGATTCGCAAACTCCTGCCCTACCTGCTGCGCCACAAGCCGAGCCTGGGGCTGACCTTCCTGGCCGCGCTTTCGGGCATGGCCGCGCAAGCCGTGTCACCTCTGGTGATGCGGGCAATCGTCGACGACGCCATCCTCCACCAGCGGCGTCCGTTGCTCCCGCTCCTCGCCATCCTGGTCGGCCTCGGCGTGTTCCGGTTCGGCATCGGATTCGTCCGGCGCTACTTCGGCTCCAAGGTCGGCGTCGCCGTCGACTACGACCTGCGCAACAGCATCTACGACCACCTGATGCGCCTGGACTTCACCCGGCACGACCAGATGCAAACCGGTCAGCTGGTGAGCCGGGCGAATACCGACGTCAACATCCTCCAGCGGCTGCTCACGTTCTTGCCCATCATGAGCTCGAACATCCTGCTCTTCCCGATCTCGCTCGGTTTCATGGTCGGTATCAGTGCCCCGCTCAGCCTGGTGGCGCTGGTGATCGTCCCGGTGTTCCTCTACGTCACCATCCACCTTCGCAAGGTCGTGTACCCGTCGAGTTGGGACGCCTCGGCCAAGGCGGCCGAGGTGGCCAACGTCGTCGACGAGGCCATCACCGGCGTCCGCATCGTCAAGGCGTTCGGACAGGAGCGCCGCGAGCTCGGACGGCTCGCCACCGCGGCCGAGGAACTCTTCGGCAGCCGGATGCGCAACATCCGCATGTCGGCCCAACGCCAGGCCACGCTGATGGTGGTGCCGGTGCTCGGCCAGGGCGCGGTGCTCGCCCTCGGTGGCTGGCTGGCCATCAACGGCCGGCTCACGACCGGAAGCTTCCTCGCTTTCCTCACCTACCTTGCCCAGCTCATTGCGCCCATCGGGATGATGGCGAGCATGTTGGTGATGGCCCAGACCGCACGGGCCAGCGCCGAGCGCATCAACGAGATCCTCGACTCGACCCCCGAGGTCGTCGAGAAGGACGATCCCATTGAGATGGAGGGTCTCCGGGGCGAGATCGAGCTCGACAACGTGAGCTTCGGCTATCTCCGGTCACAACCCGTTCTCGACGGATTCAGCCTCCGAGTCGCGCCGGGTGAGACGGTGGCACTCGTGGGCGCGTCGGGGTCGGGCAAGTCCACCGTCGCCCTGTTGTTGCCGCGCTTCTACGACGTCCAAGAGGGTGCGGTGCGCATCGACGGCGTCGACGTGCGCGACGTGTCGCTCGATTCGCTCCGCCGTCAGATCGGCGTGGTGTTCGAAGACAGCTTCCTTTTCTCCGACACCATCAAGGCCAACATCGCCTACGGCCGGCCCGACGCGTCAGACGCCGATGTCGAGGCCGCAGCGCGGGCGGCCGAGGCCCATGAGTTCATCCTCCGGCTCCCCGAGGGCTACGAGACGGTGGTGGGGGAGCGCGGGCTCAGCCTGTCGGGCGGCCAACGCCAGCGCATCGCGCTGGCCCGGGCCATCCTCGCCGATCCCCGCATCCTGCTCCTCGACGACGCCACCTCCTCGATCGACGTCAAGGTCGAAGAGGAGATCCACCAAGCCCTGCGTTCGCTCATGAAGGGGCGCACCACGATCGTCATCGCCCACCGCCGTTCGAGTCTTGACCTCGCTGACCGCATCGTCGTGGTGTCGGGTGGTAGGGCCATCGACCAGGGCACCCACGACGAATTGCTGGCCCGGTGCGAGGTATACCGCCTCCTCCTCTCCGGACCCGACGAGGACATCGACCGGCCGACGCCGGTTGCGGCGGGCGCCGGGGTCAGTTCTGCAGTCGCTCCCGTCGCCCGACCGATCGCAGCCCCATCGGTGCCCGTAGCGCGACCGGCCATGACCGGCGTTCCCGCCGGCGGCATGGCGGGTGGCATGGGTATGGGTGGCGGCGGTATGGGGATGGGTGGCGGCATGCGCGCCTTCGGGATGCCGCCCGAAGAACTCGAGGCCCGCATCGCGGCGCTGCCGCCCATCCGCGACCTGCCCGACGTCGACTTGGCCGCGGAGTCCGTTGACCACCAGGGCTTCGCGCTCGGTTCGTTCCTGCGGCCGTATCGGCGGTCGCTGGTGATCGGCATGGCGCTCGTGGCCGCCAACGCCATGTCGACCTTGGCCGGGCCCTACCTGATCCGCCGTGGCATCGACCATGGCGTCGTCGGCCGCGACCTCGGCGCGCTCTGGGTGGCAGTGGCGATGTTCGCCGCCGCCGCCGTCGTGAGTCGCACGCTGTCGTGGACGTCAGACGTCTACACCGGCCGGACCGGGCAACGCCTCCTCCTCGCGCTGCGCATCCGGGTCTTCGCCCAACTCCAGCGGCTCGGCCTCGATTTTTACGATCGGGAGATGGCGGGTCGGGTGATGACCCGTATGACCTCCGACATCGAGGCCATGAACTCGTTCTTCCAGAGCGGGCTGATCACCTCGATGGTGCAGGGGGTCACGTTCTTCGGATCGGTGGCCATCCTCTTCTCGATGAACGTGGAGTTGGCATCGTTCGTGCTCGCCATCGTGCCCCCGCTGGCCGTGGCTACCTACCTCTACCGCCGCCAGTCCAACCTCGCCTACGCCCGCGTGCGTGAGGGTGTGGCCGCGGTCAACGCCAACTTCCAGGAGAGCATCTCGGGCATCCGGGTGGCGCAGGCCTTCAACCGGGAGAACCGCAACAGTGCGACCTTCCGGCAGGTCACGACCGATTACCTCGACGCCCGGCTCGACAGCCAGCGCATCTCGTCGGTGTACTTCCCGTTCGTCGAGCTGATGTCGGTTGCGGCCAACGTGCTCGTTCTCGGTGTCGGGGCCCGATTGGTGCTCGACGGCTCGCTCACGCCCGGCGCCCTCATCGCGTTCTCGCTCTACATCAACACCGTCTTCGCCCCCATCCAACAGCTGTCGTCGCTGTTCGACACCTATCAGCAGGCCAAGGCGGCGATGACCAAGCTCCGCGAGCTGCTGAGCACGAAGACGACGATCCCTGAGGCCGACGATCCCGTCCGACCCGGGCGGCTGACGGGCGCCGTTCGCTTCGAGGGCGTGCACTTCAAGTATCCGGCCGCGCTCGACCCGGCTCTGCGTGGGGTCGACCTCGAGCTCCGGGCCGGCGAGTCAGTGGCCCTCGTCGGCGAGACCGGTGCGGGCAAGTCGACCATCGTCAAGCTTCTCGCCCGCTTCTACGACCCCACCCAGGGTCGGGTGCTCGTCGATGGATTGCCTCTCGACTCGCTCGAGATCGAGGGCTTCCGCCGGCAACTCGGCTACGTCCCCCAAGAGGCGTTTCTCTTCTCGGGCACCATTCACGACAACATCGCGTATGGAGCGCCCGAAGCGAGCCGCGCCCAGGTGGTGGCGGCGGCCGAGGCCGTCGGCGCCGACGTGTTCATCACTGCGTTGGCCGATGGCTACGACAACCTCGTCACCGAGCGAGGGCGGTCGCTGTCGGCCGGACAGCGCCAGCTGATCGCGCTGGCCCGAGCGCTCCTCGTCGACCCCGCCATCCTCATCCTCGACGAGGCGACGGCCAACCTCGACCTCGCCACCGAAGCCCGCGTCAACCAAGCGATGGGCGTGGTGTCACAGGGACGCACGACCGTCGTGATCGCTCACCGTCTCCCCACTGCTCACCGAGCCGATCGGATCTTGGTGGTCGACGACGGTCGCGTGGTCGAGGACGGCGTGCCCGACGAGCTCCGCCAGCGCGTCGGCGGGGCGTACGCCTCGCTGTGGCGCACCTATCACGGGGAGAAGCAGCCCGCCTGAGACCGCTACTTCGCCGCCCGGCGCTCCTTGCGCAGTTCGGACACGGCGACGCGCAGTTGCTCCATGGCCGCGAGTACGGCATCGGGGTCGTCGAGTCGCTCGAACGCGGGACGCAGCCGGGCCGCGATCGAGGCGTCGGCTTCGGCGATGGCGGCTCGCCCGGAATCGGTGACCGCCAGCACCACTGCCCTGCGGTCGTCGGGATTGGCGGCCCGGACGAGGAACCCCCGCTCGACGAGTTGATCGACGGCGTTGCTGATCGTGGGACGGGCCAAGGCCAGCCGGCCGGCGATCTGCGACGACTGCTCGTTACCCTCGGCCACCAACGACAGGATGCGGTACGCGGAGAGCGTCAGTCCACCGAGCGACGCCTCGACGGCACGGGCCAGATGGGCAATGCTCCGGCCATACGCAGCCAGCGACGCCTCATCCACGTGCTCGACCCTAGCGGGGGACGTCGGTTGGGGCTGCCCAGGCTCGACACCTGGGAGCGGGCCGCTCGAAAGGCCGAGGGCTAGCCTCGTGCCAATGGACAAGCTCCCGCCGGACGACGGCGAGCGTCAACTCACGCCGCAGGGGCAAGACCGCAAAGCGGAAATCGTCGTCGAGGCCGAGCGCCTCTTCGCCGAGCGGGGCTTCACCAACACCCGGATGACCGACATTGCCGAGGCAGCCGGCGTCACCAAAGGCCTTCTCTACTGGTACTTCGACAACAAGCAGGCGTTGCTGGCCGAGATCGTGGTCGACATGCGATCCAGGCTGCAGGCCGCCCAGCTCGCCGCGGCTGACGGCGTCGACGACGTGCTCGCACGGCTGTACCTCTCCACCGTGGCCAGCGTGTGTTTCGTGCGGGCCCACCAGCGCATCTACGGGCTGATCACCTACAGCGGTTGGACGAGCGACCTTGCACCGAAGCTGCACGAGTCGGCCACCGCCCACGCGTCCGATGCTGCACGCCTTATCAAGCGTGGACAACGAGACGGGGTGATCCGCAGCGATGACGAGGCTGGACGTACTCGCCCACGGAAACGCCGGCGTGGTGAACAACTACTGCGCCGCTGCGGCGGCCGGTCACCTCTCGATGTCCGACGAGGAGTTGGGCCACACGGCGGCGCGATTCATCCTTCGCAGCCTGGCTCTCACGCCAGATTGGCCGATCGGGTCGTGTCCGCCCACGGACTCGGTCGCGCCGTCCGGGCCGTGGCACGCAAAACGGGGCGGAGGTCGCGCCGCGGCCAACTGAGGAGATGCGTCGGTTGCGCCAGAATTGGTGCGCGTGCATTATGGCGGCTCGGGTCCGACGGGAGAACAGCATGGATGGAGTCATGGCAACAACCAACAGCCGGGAGGGCGCACGTGACGCCTCCAGCGTCGACGGGGCCTGGTGGCGGTGCTCGCCGCAGTCGCGTTGGCGTCATCTGCGTGCGGGGTCGGCGACCGTCAGGCCCAGTCCGAACGAATCGCCCGCGGGCGGGACCTGTTCGTCGCCAGCGACCTCGTTGGGGCGCAGATCCGCTACTCCTCGAAGCACAAGCCGGGAGCCAGGACGTCCGGCGCCGGGTTCGCGCCCGGCTCCGCGGCCGGCGTCAATGCGCCGGCATCGCTGGCGGCATCGGTTGGGTTTGACTTCCGGCATGTCGCCGGTTCGGCGATCGTCGCCGGGTTGACGGTCGACGAACCCGAGGGCGGGGCCGTCCCCGTCGAGGGTGGCGTGGTCCGTGTCGACGGTCCGGACGTCCTCTTCGACGGGTCTCGACTCGTGGTCCAGCGCGAGACCCGCCGACCTGCCGAGCGGCGAGTCTGGGCCAAACTCGACCTGACCAAGCTGCCCGCCGACGAGCGATCACCCCAACAGAGCGAGTTCCGTTCGACCGAGCGGCTCGAGGTGTTCGCGAAGACCGTCAACCCGATCTACCTGGTCGACCTCTCGCTCGGCACCTTGGCCGGCAGCGTCGATCGGGTGGGCGAAGTCCAACTCGACGGCGCGCCGGCGACCCATTACCGGGCCAACGTCTCGTTGGAAAAGGCCAGCACCGAGGCCGATCTCTCCGACGAAGAGGTGGCGACCCGCACGCTTGCTTTTCGGCTCGTCGGTATGGTCAACGACGTCAATCCCGTCGACTATTGGATGTCTCCCGACGGTCAGCTCCTGCGGGCCCGGTTCCGCTTCGAACAGCGCCACCTCCCGCGGATCCACGACATCGTCACCGTCGACCTCCGCTTGGCGCCGTCGGGCCTGGACCCGGCGAACGGTATCGCCCGGTCACGGCGCCCTCGTCCGAGGTTGTCATCAACGTGAACAACTACAGCCGCTACGTGCGTCAAGCCGTGGCCCGCTCCTCGGGGGTGTAGGTGCGGCCCGGCACGCGGGCTGTCCTCGCGAGTCGCCGTGGCGCTGTTGGTGACCGGCTCGTGGTGAGCCGGACGGTCGGTCGCGACGACCCCATCCGACAAGCGCAGGACCTCGTCGCCGACGACGACGGCTTCGCGTTCGGCGACAGAGTCGGGCGTCACGCTGACGAGGGTGTCCGAGCGCTTGGAGTCGGCCGGCGACCGGTGTCTGAAGGTCGAAGTCGACCAGCGGAAACTGCGACGCCCTCTTTGCGGGCGCCGGGTACACGCGGGTCGCGGCCGTCGGCATCCTCGACGTGCACAGCGCCGGACATCTTCGATGCCCGGGCCGCGCTCCGCGACTACCTCGACCGCTTGGCGAAGGGCGACGGCGCCCTCAACACCCCCGACCTGGTTCGCTGCTGAGGCGATCAGCCCTGCACGCCTCGAGGGGGAGAGGTGAAGGCCTGGGTGGGGTCCCACCAGGGCAGCGGATCGGTCGGCGCTTCGCCCGTCTTCCAGCGTTGGCCCTTGTAGATCCACTGCCAGGCCCCCTTCGACGTCGAGTTGGGGTCGATGCCGTTGCGGTCCCACCAGATGATGCCGATGTAGTCCATGTACGTGTAGTCGCCGGCGCCATAGCCATTCGTCGGGGCCGTAGCCGCCGCCGATCGACCACACCGGGTTCGGGGTGCGGTGGGGGATCTTGGCCAGGCCCTGCCAGAAGGTCTCCGGGGTCAGGTTGGGCCCGGCGCCCTGGATGCCGTTGGCGATCTGTTGCAGGCTGCGGAAGGCGCCCTCCTCCGGATCCGGTCCGTCGGGGTCGACCTCCTTGTAGGCGCGGTACCAGTCGGTGTCGGCGCTGGCTCGGGCGATCTCGAGGCCGGCCGAGCCGACCATGTTGTCCATCTGGTCCTGATCCGCCAGGCGGGCCGTCGACAGCGTCTCCATGCCCGTCGAGATCCACTCGGGGTAGTAGTTCAGTCTTGGTCGCGGCCGCCGTCAACACGATGGGCGTGATGACCTCGGTCGACAACAAGATGGTGGTGACGCCGGCTTGGCGCATCTTGGCGATCGACGCGGCGATGTCGGCCTGGGATGCGGTGAGGTTGTACTTGGCGTCGGCGACCGGCTTGATGCCGCACTTGGCCAGTTCGTCGCGGTAGCCCTCGACGCCGCCGAAGTGGGTCTCGTCCTCGTAGACGATGATCCCGTACTTGCGGGGTGCGTTGTAGTCGAAGCCCGAGAGGGTGTCCTTCTTCCCTTGTTGAAGCAGGCCAGGCGGGTTGGTGGCGCCGAACTGCTTGCAGATCATCTCCGTCTGGAACTTGAGGGCCGAGCAGCCGTCGATGATGAAGCTGAACATGTACGGGAAGTTCTTGGCGAAGAGCTGGCACGGAGCGAGCACGGTGCCGAAGTCGATCATCTTGCGCCGGATGGTCTCGGCCTGGGCCGCCGACGGTTGGCCGTAGCCGGGCGCCGTGATGACGAACGTCTTCTCGCTCGTGGAACCGGGCCACCGACTGCCGTTGCTTGTCTTCGTCGGTGATCGACTGGTGCTCGATGACGAAGCGCATCTTGCGTCCGAAGAACTCGTAGTTGGCGTTGAAGTACTCCATCCACTTCTTCAGCCGACGGGTGGAGTCGGTGTCGGTGTCGGTGACGGCGTAGTCGAGCGGGCCCTCGGCGACCGTCGAAGACTCGCCGACGCCGTATCCGACGCGGATCTCGTCGCCGGTGACACCGAAGACGGTGGCCCCGCCGTTGTCGGTGCCGGTCCAGGCCGGGACGCAAAGGGTGGCGTAGAGCGACTCGGTCTGGCGCGGGGGGTCGCCGAAGCACCCGTTGCGGGTGGCCTTCGCCTTTTTGACCGGCGGGGGTGGAGGCGGCGGTGGCGCGGCCTCCTCGATCACGTCGGGCTCGACGACGGTGGCCGAGACTTTGCCGCCGGCGGTGGAGGACGATGCTTGCTTGATGGCGGTGAGGAGGGCTTCGGGAGGCGTGTCGTCGGGCGGCGCGTCGGGGGAGAAGGCGCTGGTGGTCGAGGTCTGATCGACGGGCGGACGAAGGGCCGTTGGCAACAGGAGTGCCGCGAGGGCGATGGCGACGGCGACGTAGCCGATCGGCACGACGCGTCCGCTCGCCGAGCGTGGCGTGGCCTTTGCCATGGATCTCCCCCGAGTTATTCGTCAGTCCAGGCCGTGCGCCTCGATCGCCCGAATAATCGCATCGAATTGACCGCGGGTCAAAGCGGGGTCAGCCTGGCCCTATCCCTGGACGCCGCGTGGCGGTGACGTGAACGACTGGCTCTTGTCGAACCAAGGAATCGGCTCCGAGGGCGCCTCGCCCGGCAACCAGCGCTGTGCCCTTGTAGACCCATTGCCAGGCTCCGGCCGACGACGAGGTCGGGTCCATTGCCGGTGCGATCCCACCAGATGATGCCGAGGTAGTCCATGTAGGTGTAGTCGCCGGCGCCCATGCCGTTGGGGCCGTAGCCGCCGCCGACCGACCACACCGGGTTGGGCACTCGGTGCGGGATCTTCGTCGAGACCCTCCCAGAAGGTCTCGCGGTGTCAGCTTCGGGCCGGCCGCCTGGATTCCGTTGGCGATCTGTTGGAGGCTGCGGAAGCCGCCCTCTTCGGGATCGGGACCGTCCGGGTCGACTTCCTTGTAGGCGCGGTACCAGTCGGTGTCGGCACTGGCTCGGGGAATCTCGAGGCCGGCCAGGCCGACCATGTTGTCCATCTGATCCTGGTCGCCCAATCGTCCCGTGGCGTTGATCTCCAGCCCCGTTTGGATCCACTCCGGGTAGTAGTTCAACTTGGTCGCGGCCGCAGTCAAGATGATCGGGCGTGATAGACCTCGGTCGTGATGAGGATGGTCGTCACGCCGGCTTGGCGCATCTTGGCGATCGATCCGGCGATGTCGGCCTGGGATGCCGTCAGGTTGTACTTGGCGTCGGCCACCGGGTTGATGCCGCATTTGGCCAGCCCGTCGCGGTAGCCCTCGATACCGCCGAAGTGGGTTTCGTCTTCGTAGACGATGATCCCGTACTTCCGGGGAGCGTTGTAGTCGAAGCCCGAGAGGGTGTCCTTCTTCTTGTTGAGAGTCCCGGCGGGTTGGTGGCGCCGAATTGTTTGCAGATCATGTCGGTCTGGAACTTGATCGCCGAGCAGCCGTCGACGATGAAGCTGAACATGTACGGGAAGTTCTTGGCAAAGAACTGACAGGGCGCCAGCACGGTTCCCATGTCGATCATCTTGCGGCGGACGGTTTCGGCCTGGGCCGCCGAGGGTTGCCCGTAGCCGGGCGCCGTGATGGCGAACGTCTTTTCGTCGTAGAAGCGGGCCACCGATTGGCGTTGCTGGTCTTCGTCGGTGATCGACTGGTGTTCGACGACGAAGCGCATCTTGCGCCCGTAGAACTCGTAGTTGGTGTTGAAGTACTCCATCCGCTTCTTGAGCCGACGGACCGAGTCGGTGTCGGTGTCGGTGACGGCGTAGTCGAGCGGGCCCTCGGGAACCGTCGATGACTCGCCGACGCCGTAGCCGACGCGGACTTCGTCGCCGGTGACGCCGAAGGCCGTGGCGCCGCCGTTGTCGGTGCCGGTCCAGGCCGGGACGCACAGGGTGGCGTAGAGCGACTCGGTCTGGCGCGGGGGGTCGCCGAAGCATCCGTTGCGGGTGGCTTTCGGCTTTTTGGCCGGGGGTCGAGGGGGCGGCGGCGCGACTTCCTCGATCACGTCGGGCTCGACCACGGTGGCAGAGACTTTGCCGCCGGCGGTGGACGACGATGCTTGTTTGATGGCGGTGAGGAGCGCTTCGGGAGGGGTGTCGTCGGGCGGCGCGTCGGGGGAGAAGGCGCTGGTGGTCGAGGTTTGATCGACGGGCGGACGAAGGGCCGTGGGCAGCAGGAGTGCAGCGAGGGCGATGGCGACGGCGATGTAGCCGATCGGCACGACGCGTGCGCTCGCTGAGCGTGGCGTGGCTTTTGCCATGGATCTCCCCCGAGTCCCCAGCGGACCGGGCGCGCACGCCCTGTCCGTCTAAACCGAGTGCATTATGTCAGGCATTCGCCACGATGGCATGGTCCTATGACTCGACCGGAAGTAATGGGAGTGAATTGACCGGAAGTCAAACGAGTCGGTAGCGTGCCGCCACGCCGTCTGGTCAGATGGTTGGCGGTCAGGGCGTGCGCGTTCCCCTGGGGGGGCCGCGGATTCTGGACTGGGGGGCCACATTGCATCAGGCGACTGACATCACGCGTGCTGGCCGGTTTCCCGGCCTGCGCTGACGTCGGCCGTCTGAAATGGAGTCGACCAAGCGGGCGGGCCTTTGTGTCGGCTTCATGCTGGGATCGGTGGTCTTCGGCAACCTCATGTGCCGCGTCTTCAGCGGCCACTGGGTGCCCAACGCCGCGCTGCTCCTGGCCGTGGTCTACGGGGGCCTGAGCGCGCTGTCGGCCATCGGGCTGGTGCTGGTGTACCGCTCAGGTCGGATCGTCAACTTCGCCCAGGGGGCCATTGGCGGCGTCGCCGCCGTGCTCTTCTTGATGCTCAGCACGGTGAAGGGATGGAACTTCTTCATCGCCCTCCCGTTGGCGCTCGCCGCATCGGCCGCCGTTGGCGGCGTGGCCGAGGTGGCCCTCGTCCGCCGGCTCTCCAAGGCGCCGCGCTTGGCCCTCACCGTCGTGACGATCGGCCTCGGCCAAGTGCTGCTGGCCGCCACGTCCATCCTTCCCATCTTCTTCCTCCGGGACCTGGAGGACCTCCCGACCGGCGGGCTGCAGACGCCGTTCTCGCGCTTCGAGTTCGCGATGAGCCCGCTCGTGTTCACCGGCAACCACATCATGGTGGTGGTCGTCTCCCTGGCGGCGATGGCCGGCCTGGCCACGTTCTTTCGCCTGTCGAGCGCCGGGATTGCGGTGCGGGGCGCAGCCGAGAACGACGACCGTGCCGAACTGCTCGGCGTGAACGTCGCCAACCTGTCGTCGTTGGTGTGGATCCTCGCTGCGGGACTGGCCGGGCTGTCCTCGATCCTCGAGCTCGCCATCGCCCCCACGACCTTCGGGGCGCAACAGATCGGAGCAGCCAGCGTCGGGGCCCTCGTCGCCGCGCTCGGTGCCGCCGTCGTGGGCCGGATGGAAAACCTTCCGGTGACCGTGTCGGCGGCGATCGGCATCTCGATCCTCCGCCAGTCGATGTTCTGGGCCTTCGACGACACGGCGCTCATCGACGGCGGCCTCCTCGTCCTGATCGTGGTCGTGTTGATGGTGCAGCGAGCCCGGGCCACCCGAGGCGGCGACGCCAGCGGTTCGTGGGCGGCGTCGGAAGAGGTGCGCCCGGTGCCGGTGGAGCTCCGCGATCTTCCTCAGGTACGGGCGGGTCTCCGGCGGGGTCGAATCGCCCTCGGACTGGTGGCTCTGGCCTTTCCCTGGGTGATGTCGCCGACGCAGACGGCCCAGGGACAGATCTTCTTGATCTACGGGATCGTGGTCGTTTCCATCGTGGTGCTCACGGGCTGGGGCGGCCAGATCAGCCTCGGTCAGTTCGCCTTCGTGGCCATGGGTGCGCTCATCGGTTCGAGCCTCACGTCGAGAGCGCACCTTCCGTTCCTCATTGCTCTTGTCGTTGCATCGCTCATCGGCGCTGGAATCGCCGTCGTGGTTGGTCTGCCGGCCATGCGCATCACCGGTCTGTTCTTGGCGGTCACGACCCTCAGCTTCGCTCTCGCCGTCACGTCGGTCGTGCTCAACCAGCGCTACTTCGGGTGGCTGCAGCCCGGCCAGATCACCCGACCGAAGTTCCTCTTCCTCGACGGCGAGGACGAACGGGTCTACTTCTATCTCTGCGTGGCCGCGTTGATGTTCGCGCTGTGGTTGGCCGCGGGACTTCGCCGAAGTCGTGCCGGCCGGGTGCTCATCGCCATGCGGGAGAACGAGCGCACCGCCCAGAGCTTCTCGATCAACCGGATCAAGACGCGCCTGGCCACCTTCGCCATCTCGGGCTTCATGGCCTCCTTCGCCGGCGTGCTCCTGGCCCACCAGCAGCACAGTGTTCGGCCCGCGGCCTTCACCCCCGACCAGAGCGTCCAGCTGTTTCTCTTGGCCGTCATTGGTGGCCTCGGCTCGGTGCCCGGTGCGTTGATGGGCGTGGCATACATCGCCGCGGTCAACATCTTCGTTCCGGGAACGACCGGACAGCTGTTGGCATCCGGCGGAGGCGTGATCCTCGTCCTGATGTTCTATCCGACCGGTCTCGGCGGGCTGGTCTTCGCCGGCCGCGACGCCTGGTTGCGGCGAGTGGCCATGCGGCAGGGCATCTACGTCGCTTCACTGATGGGCAACCTGCGGACGGTGGGCGATGGCGCCCGTGCTGCGCTGGCGCCGAAGTACGCAGCGTCGTCCGGTCCCGCTGACCTCGAGGCCACCGACCGTGAGGTCATCCCTGTCCGCTACCGCATCCCATCGGCCATCGGCGTCCGGGGCGAGTCGCAACAGGCCCATGGATGGAGGTGGCAGAAGTGACGCTGCTCGACGAGGCGCGCGCTGACGCGCCGGAGCCGGTGGCTCCGCCGCCGCCTGCGGCGAAGAGCGGACCCCTGGCGCTCCTGCAGCGCAGCGTCGGCGAGCTGCGGCCGAACGTGGTGGCCGGCGGCGCTCCGATCCTTCCGCTGATCCTGCTCTCCGCCCTCAACGTGGTCGACGGATTCGATGCCGCCGCCGTGGGCGTGCTTCTGCCGGAGATTCGCGACTACTTCGGCGTCTCCATCGCCATGATCACCCTGGCCAACTCCCTCACCGGGGTGCTGAGCGTGTTCCTCGCCGTGCCGATCGGCTTCATGACCGACCGGGTCAACCGGGTTTGGATGACCGCAGCCGGTGGCGTGCTCGTCGGGATCATGGCGCTGTGTACCGGGCTTGCTTGGTCGTTCTTTGCTCTTGCCGCCTTCCGGTTCGGTGCCGGCATCGGCAAGACGCTGTTGCCGGTCCAGGGCGCACTTTTGGCCGACTCCTATCCGCCGAGCGCACGCGGTGGCGTGTTCTCCTTCCACCAGATGGCCAACCGGTTCGGGAACTTCATCGCCCCGATCCTCGCTGGGCTCCTGGCCAGCCTGTTCTTTTGGCAGCTTCCCTTCCTGATTCTCGGCATCCCCACGTTGGTTCTGGCTGCCGTGGTCGCCATCAAGTTCCGCGAACCGGTACGCGGTGAGCAGGAACGGCGGGCCATGGGGCTCGACGAGACCGCGGCGCTCACCGGAGAAGCCCCGCCGACGTGGACGGAGTCCTGGAGGATCGCCAAGTCGGTGCGCACGCTGCGCCGCTTCTGGTGGTCACTGCCCTTTCTCGTCGCGTCCGGACAAGTGATCGTCCCGATCATGGGGCTGTTCTACTCCGAGGTGTTCGGCCTCGGACCGGGCGCCAGAGGGGTGATCAACGCCGTCGACGAGCCCATCGCCATGGTCGGCCTTCTCATTGGCGTCACCTTCGTGAACCGGTTCCTTCGTTATCGGCCCGGTCGAGTCATCACCGCCATCGGCCTGCTCAGTGTCGGTACTGGATTGTCGTTCGCCGTCATCGCCATCTCGCCGTATGTGTGGATCGCCATCACGTTCAAATACCTCGGCGCCTTCCTGGGTGCGCTCGTGGCGCCGGCCACCACCGCCCTCATGACGATGGTGATCCCGCCCCGGGTACGCGGGTTCGCCTTGTCGGTCGGGGCGGTCTTCATCGTTCCCGGATTGGCCCTCGGTCCGCTGTTCGGCGGCATCGCCGATCGCGTCGGGCTTCGGGCCGGTCTGCTGTTGATGACGCCCGTCTACCTCATCGGAGCGGCGATCATCACGTCGGCCGGATCCAGCGTCGAAGCCGACATCCGGGCTGCGCAGGCCGCCTCGGCGGCCAGCTACGTCGCCCGCGAGTCGAAGAAGTCGGGCAAAGCCAAACTTCTCGTCGTCCGCGACCTCGACGTCCACTACGACGCCGTGCAGATCCTGTTCAACGTCGACTTCGAGGTCGACGAGGGCGAGATCATCGCCCTTCTCGGCACCAACGGCGCCGGCAAGTCGACCCTGCTGCGCGCCATCTCCGGCCTGACGCAAGCCTCGAACGGCGCCATCTTCTTCGACGGCGAGGACATCACGTTCCTGCCCCCCTCTGCCCACGCAGCCAAGGGCATCGTCCAGGTGCCCGGCGGCAAGGGCGTGTTCCCCCAGCTCACGGTGGCCGAGAACCTCAGGCTGGCGGCGTGGCTGTTCCGACGCGACGCCGACTACGTCAAGGCGGCCACCGAGTCCGTGCTCGAGCGATTTCCCGTGCTGCGAGACACGCTGGGACGAGCCGGCCGGCAACCTCTCGGGCGGCGAGCAGCAGATGCTGACGCTCGGCCAGGCGTTCCTGTCGCGACCCCGACTCCTGATGATCGACGAGCTGTCGCTCGGCCTGGCCCCGGTGATCGTCGAGCAGCTGCTCGACATCGTGCGGGAGATCGCCGAGAACGGCACCACGATCATCCTCGTCGAGCAGTCCGTGAACGTCGCCCTCACCGTGGCCCAGCGGGCCGTGTTCATGGAGAAGGGCGAGGTCCGCTTCTCCGGGCCCACCGCCGAGCTGCTGAGCCGCCCCGACATCCTCCGTCGCGTCTACCTCAAGGGCACGGGCGGCGGCGGATCGTCGGCCGCGTACGCGCGGCGCCGGGCGTTGACCCGACCCGACGACGCGCCGCCCGCTGTTGCGCTCTCAGCTCACCGGCATCCGCAAGCGCTTCGGCGGCATCCACGTCATCAACGGCGTCGACTTCGTGCTCGAGGAGGGCGAGGTCCTGGGCCTCATCGGTCCGAACGGCGCGGGCAAGACCACGCTGTTCGACCTCATCTCCGGCTTCCTCACCCCCGACGAAGGCTCGATCAGCCTGTTCGGCGAGGACGTCACCGACCTGGCGCCCGACGAGCGGGCCAAGCTCGGTCTCCTGCGATCGTTCCAGGACGCCCGCCTGTTCCCGGCGCTCACGGTCGACGAGAACATCGCCGTCGCCCTCGACCGGCACCTCGACGTCGCGCTCCACCATCGGTGCCGCGCTGCACCTCCCCTCGGTGGCCAAGGCCGAGCGCACTATCGCCAAGCGCGTCGACCGCCTCATCCGCCTCATGAACCTCGAAGAGCTTCAGGACAAGTTCGTCCGCGAGCTGTCGACCGGCTCGCGGCGCATCGTCGACCTGGCCTGCGTCCTGGCCTGCGACCCCAAGGTGCTGCTGCTCGACGAGCCGTCGTCGGGCATCGCCCAGCGAGAGACCGAGGAGCTCGGTCCGCTGCTCCAGCGCATCCGGTGCGAGACCGGCTGCGCCATGCTGCTCATCGAGCACGACATGCCGCTGATCAGCGCCGTCTCCGACGAGCTGATCGCCCTCGACCTCGGGACGACGTCGACCCGGGGTCCGGCAGCCGACGTCCTCGAACATCCACGCGTCGTCGAGTCCTACCTCGGGACATCCGACGAGGCCATCAACCGCTCCGGCGATCTCGCCTGATCAACCTCAACCGAAAGAAAGCAGACCATGGACGGATCGAAGTTCCAGAAACTGTTCGACCAGATCGTCGACAACGTCAACCCCGTCATCCACGGCAAGGACGACGTGGTGCGCCTGGCCTTGGCGGCCATCTGGCCAACGGCCACGTGCTGTTCGAGGACGTGCCCGGCGTCGGCAAGTCGATGCTGGCCCGCGCCCTGGCGCAGACGATGCACGCTGAGACGGCGCGGGTCCAGTGCACGCCCGACATGCTCCCCGGCGACATCACCGGGTCGTCGATCATCGACACCTCGAGGGGACGATGAAGTTCGTCTTCCAGCCCGGGCCGGTGTTCACCAACATCCTCCTCGTCGACGAGATCAACCGGGCCACCCCGAAGACCCAGTCGGCGCTGCTCGAGGCCATGGCCGAGCGCAACGTGTCCGTCGACGGCGTGACGCCGACCGCTGCCGAAGCCGTTCCTCGTGCTGGCCACGCAGAACCCGGTCGAGCAGGCCGGCACCTTCCCGCTGCCCGAGGCCCAGCTCGACCGGTTCCTGTTCAGCTGAAGATGGGCTACCCCGACGCCGACGGCGAACGGATGGTCATGCGGGGCAACATCGAAGGGCCTCGAGGTCGACGGCCTCGAGCCCGTGACCTCCACCGAGGAGATCCTCGCGATGCAGGCGCTCGCCACCGAGGTCGAGCTCCCGACGCAGTCGAGACCTACATCCTCGAGATCGTCCACGCCACCCGCGACGACAACGCGCTCAGCCTTGGTGCCAGCCCGCGCGCTTCGATCTCGCTGGCCAAGGCGGCGCGGGTGATGGCCGCCGCCGACGGTCGGCTCCAGGTGTACCCCGAGGACGTCAAGGTGCTGCTGCGGCCGGTCCTCGCCCACCGTCTGATGCTCACGCCCGACGCCATCCTCCGCGGCGAGAGCGTCGACGACGTGCTCGACCGGATCATCAATCGGGTCAAGACGCCCCTCGGCGTGGCCAATGCTCCTGGTCAAGGCGGCTTCGCAACGGGGCAAGCGCCGGCGGAACCAAACCGTCGGCGTCGCCGCGCCACAGCTGCGAGCTGATCGCCGATGGCGATGAGCCTCTCAGACTCCCGAGCGTTCGCTGAGCGAGCCCGGGCGGCCAACTCGCTGTCGGCGCGCGCCGTTCGGGCCGTCACCGAAGCCGACCGGTCTGACCACGTCGGGGCTCATCCTGGCCGCGGTGGCCGTCGTCGCCTGGGGCTGGGGTACTTCATCGCCGGCCGGCCGCTCTACTTGTTGTCGTACGGCGCCGCGGTCGTCCTGGCCCTGTCGTGGGCTATCGGCCGCCGGCCATTGCCCGCTCGTCGGTGAGCGGGCGCTGGTCCGGGCCCGTCGACGCGAGGGCGAAGTCATCGAGATGGAGGTGAAGCTGGTCGCCGAGCGCCGGCTGAGCACGTTCGTCCTCGAGGAGTACGTGCCGGAGATGCTGGGCCAGAACGCCCGGATCCCGGTGGCCTCGCTCGAACCCGGCGAGTCGGTCGATCACGCCTACAAGCTGACGTGCTGGCGCCGCGGCGTGTACCAGCTCGGCCCGCTCGTGGCCCGATGGGGCGACCCGTTCGGCTTCACCGAGCGGAAGGCCGTCCTGTGCGAGCCCTTCGAGTTCCTGGTCCACCCGTCCACCGAGGGGGTCATGGACCGCGCCTTCACCCGCCTGTGGGAGGACCCGCCGGTGCGTCCGCCGATCTCCAAGCCGTGGCCGTCGGGCATGGAGTTCTACGGCATGCGCGAGTACGCGCCCGGCGACGACGTGCGCCGGGTCGTGTGGCGGGCCTACGCCCGCACCCAGCAGCTGCTCGTCCGCGAGGCCGAGCAGGGCATCACCGATCAGGTCAACATCATCCTCGACACCTCGTCGGAGAACCACTCCAAGGGGTTGTTCTCCGAGTCGTTCGAGACCGGCGTACGCGCCGCCGCATCGTGCGCGCAGTATCACCTCAAGGAAGGGCTGTCGGTCACGCTCGAGGCCAACGGGCAACGGCTGGTCGGCCCGGTCCGCGGTCCGCAGGCCAACAACAAGGTGCTCGACTCCCTGGCCCGGGTGAACATCGACGAGCCGCCCCTGCTCGAGGCCATCAACCGTGTTGTGTTCCAGCGCAGTCGAGACGCCCACGTGGTGGTCATCACGCCGCTTCTCGACCCCACGTCGGCCTCGGCGCTCGAGCTGCTTGATCGAACGAGGTTGGTCGGTGCTCGTCGTCGCCCTGCTCTGGGACGAGCTCGCCGTCGAGACGCTGGTCGCGGCCTCGAAGCTGGGCTGCCAGGTGGCCGAGATCCGGCCCAACTCGCCGCTCGCCGTCGCCTTCCACAACGTCGTGGGTGGGGGAGTGAAGTGACCGCGACCCTCGACCGCGAGGCCGAGGATGCCCGTCTCCGCGGTCGATCCCGAGGTGCCGTTCCGCGGCGACGGTGACGCCTGACGGCGGTGCGCCGCGAAGGCTCCCGAGGTCGAGGAGGTCGGTCCCGCCGCCGCCGCTTCGTCCCATCCTCGCCGCGCGCGTTGGCTTGCTCCGCGGCGGCGCTCGTCACGGGCGGCATCTTCGGCTCATGGGGCGCGCCGGACCATGGCGCTGGCCGCCGTCTTCCTCGGCGGCGGGATGGGCCTGGTTGGCCCTCAGGAATCCCGCCCGGGAGAGCCTCTACATCTTGTCGATCGCGCCCGGTCGCCTTCGCTGTCGGCTCGATCTTCCTTGATCGCCGCCGGCGGAGAGGGCGGGCGTCTTCCGGCGTTGCTCGGCGAAGCCGTCAACTCGGGCGGTCTGTTGCGGCCACCGGTGCCCTTCGACCCCGGCTGGATGCCCATCCTCGTTCTTCGTCTTCGGGGTACTGGGCTTCGGCGCGACCTGGGTCGCCACCGCCTTGGAACGCCCGAGAGCGGCCATCGGCGTGCCCCTGCCGATCCTCGCCCTCACCGCCATCACTCAGCCCGACTCCGGCGAGTTCATCGCCGGGCTGTGCGCCTTCGTGCCGCTGCTTGCCGCCCTCGCCGTGCTGTTCGGCGGAGACGCGGCCAAGGCGTCGGAGCTCGGCCGCGAGTTCGAGCTCAAGCGGGCCGTTCGTGCCGTCGTCGGCGGCATTGCCGCGGTCGTGGCCCTGGTCGTGCTTGTCCAACGCCTCCTTTCTCTTCCCCGCCCCCGTCTACGACCCCGCCGAGTCGGCGCAGAAGCCGAAGCCCATCCCGCTGTCCGCCATCGTCGACCGGGTGCTCTTCGAGGTGAAGACCGACTCGGGGATCACCGGCCCGTGGAAGACCGGCGTTCTCGACGTCTACGACGGCGAGGCCTTCCGCCTCCCGCCCTTCGACAAGAAGCGGCTCATGTCCATCCCGACCGAACGGCGTCGTCGATCCAGAAGCGCAACGCGGCGCGACAACAAGACCGTGACATCATCGCTGCGCGACCTCGGCGACGCCGCTTCGATGCCCGCCCTCTCGTCGCCGACCCGCATCGAATCCGGAGCCGACCTCGCCATCCGGTACGACCCTCGCACCAACGTCTTCCGGCTTCCCGAGGGGACGGGCACCGGCCGACGTCACCTACACGGTGGCCCAGCCGATCTATCCCGACGCCGAGGCCTTGAGCCGGGCTCCGGCGATCGGTGACGACACCGCTGCGTTCGCCGACACCCTCGAGATGCCGAAGCCGCCGGCGCGGATCTCGCGACTGTTCCAGGAGGCGCCCCCGACCCCGGCGTGGGATCGACTCGCCTACGTCCGAAAGGCACTGCGTGATGTCGCGGTGGCCGCGGGCGGCGGCGCGCCCGGCGACGTGCCCCCCGAACGCGTCGTGGAGATCCTCGATTCACCGACGCACGAGGCGTCGCCGTACGAGATCGTGGCCGCCGAGACGATGCTCGCCCGGTGGGCCGGCATCCCGGCCCGCATCGGGTTCGGGTTCGACGGCGTCAACGACGAGGGCGGCGTGATGACGGTCCGCCCGGCCAACGCGGCCCAGTGGCTCGAGGTGTATTTCGAGGGGCATGGCTGGGTGCCGCTCATCGAGGCGCCGAAGCAGGCGAAGTCCGAGCTCGACGAAGACACCAAGATCGACCCCGACATCGTGGCCTCCGACCAGATCGCGGCCGAGATCGTGATTCCGATCAAGCTCGAGAACTTCAAGCAGCTGTACCAGAAGGTGCGCGACCAGCTCCTGGCCCTCCTGCCCTTCGTCGGGAGTGTTGCTGGCGCTCTACCTCGCCAACCCCTCGGTCATGCGCGCCCTCCGGAAGCGGAAGCGGCGGAAGTGGGCCGAGGAACTCGGACCGCGAGCACAGATCGCGGTGGAGTACGCGGAGTTCCGCGACGCGGCCCACGACATGAACCTCGGCGACCCGCTCGACACCCCGCTCGAGTACCTCTGGCGTATCGAGGACGACGACGAACACCAGGAGCTGGCCTGGCTGGTGTCGCGCACGCTCTACGGCGACATGTCGCGGACCATCGGTGACACCGACGCCCAAGCCGCCGAAGAACTGGCCGCATCCCTCCGCCGTCGACTGGCCAAGGCCCAACCGTTCCAGGTGCGGGTCCTCGCAATCCTGTCGAAGGCCTCGCTGCGGGCGCCATATACCGAAGAGGTCCCGACCATCGCCATGCTCGACCCCGTGGGCCGGTGGTCGCGATGGCGCTCGGCCAGACCGTGTGGCACGAAAGGCCCGCCGTCGCACCCAGCAGCGGCGTCGCGTCGTTCGGCCCCATGGCCATGCCGGCACTAAGGAGATCCAGGTGAGCCGTCGTTCCACGAAGTCGAGACTGGCGGTCGGGCTGTTGGCGTTGGCCCTTCTGGCTTCGGCCTGCGCCAAGAAGAGCAACCCGCTCGAGGTGGGGCTCCGGCGCATTGCCTTGGACCTCGCGTTCAAGGATCCGGAACTCGCCGCCGACTCGCCGACGCCGCGCCAGATCGTTCGAACCATTGCTGGAGCGGACTACAACTACGCCCTCAACGATTTCCCCGACGACCTCGACGGGATCGCGGCGCCCCCGAAGCGAACCCGACTGGCCACACCGCCCCGCCGCGAGCCCGAGCCCGACTGCCCCGAGGCGCTCCCCGGTCAGGGCTACGACGTGCCGACCTATCCGGTGGTCAAAGACCCTCCGGCCCAGGGCGTCTACACCCGGCACTACACCGGCACGGTGAAGATATCGACGGCACTGTTCGACATCACGCTCCCGTACCCGCCCAAAGCCAAAGTCGAGGTCTCGAACGTGACCTTCGGAGAGGGATCGCCCGTGGTCGGTCCGGGAGATGCCGCGGTGTTGCCGCCCGGAACCCAGACCGGCAGTCCCACGGCCTTCCCCCAGTTCGTCGAGTACAACGTGACGCGCTTCGGCCCGAGCGGCTTCAAGCAGGTCGACACCATGCGCTACACAAAAGGCGGGACGACGGGCGGCGACTACCTCTACCTGGTAAAACGGGAGACCACTGCCTCGGGGACGACCACGGTGTTCCAGCCCACGCCGGCCATCCGCTACATCGAGCTCTACACGCCCGAGGGTGACGACTCTGCGAACACCTTCTCCGGCGTCGACCGCGAGAATCACACGGCATTGACCGTGCAGTCCAAGATCCTGTCCCGTGAATCGGTCGACGTCTGCGGCGAGGTGTACGACAGCTTCAGGGTGCAGATCCAGGAGAACTTCGCCGACCTGTCGAAGTCACCCCCGGAGACGTCGGGCAACGCGTCCGACCAATACAACTACTGGAACATCCAGTTCGACCACGGCATGCTGCTCCTGCGCGAGGAAGTCCACTCGACGCTGCGGACCAGCACCCAGGTGGCGGGCGCTCCGACCCCGATCACGGTGTATTACGACTACGTCGGGACGCTGAACTCGGTCGAGGCGAAGGCGTTCCAGACCAACAGCGCAGGCGCCACCACGACGACCGCTCCCGGGGACGATGAATGAAGAGACTCTTGTTGCTGGCGACGGCCCTGGTGCTGATGACGGCGGCCTGCGGGAGCGAGCCTGTCGCCTTGAAGCCGCAGCCCGTTCCGGAGGGCCTCGTTCCGGCCGGCGTGCAGGAGGCCAAGTACCTCTTCCACGAGAGCGAACTGCCGCAGGCCAAGGCGGCATTCGCAAACGCTGGGCCGGAGAGCCTGGCCGCCGACGGTCGAGTGTGGGAACTGCGGGCCGGTGATCGTCTCGTCGGCCTGTTGCAGATCACGACCCTCCTGCCCCGTTTCGATCTGACCAAGAAGTCGCATCGAGATCAGCTCATCTCCCAGATCATCCCCTCGGGTCGCGACGAGATCATCGTCGGCGACGTCCAGGTCTTCACGTCGGTCAGCCACGACAAGTCGACGTACCTCTGGTTCGCCGACCACACCTTCAATCTCTTGACGATCAAGCCGGCGACAAGCGATGACCTCGACCCTGAGCGGGCCATGGAAGAGGTCATCGACTTCCAGACGCAGTCGGCCTCGTTCAAGCCCGTCTACTTCGACGATGAGGATGCTGGCTGAGCTGTTCGCTCCCGGGCTAGGCACGTGAACCGCTTGGCCCAGTCGTCGCGAAGCCGAGGTCAACAGCTGGTTTCTCGCTGCAGTCAGGTGGCGTTCGACTCGGTTGTTGGCGGTTCCGATCTTGAGCGTCCATCGATCGGCATCGGTGGGATCGCGGAGGAGCTGCTCGTAGAGCTGCACCTGTCCGTCCATCGTCACGAGGAGTTGCTCGTCGGCTCGGCGGAGGTTGGGGAGCACATTTCGCACACGGTGCGACCGGTACCTGGCCCGCTCCTCCTTGGCGTCGACAAGCGCATCGGTGATGAGCTCGGTCACGACGCCATCGATCTGGTCTCCGGTGATGGTGTACGCACTGGCAGCCAGGCGGGCGGTGTTGCACGCGGTCGGTTGTCGTGAGGCGATGTAGGCCCGCTCCAGTTGGCGGTACTCAGCGACTTCATGTTGGCGAATCATTGCCAGCGGAAGCAGCGACACGGCGACACCGACAGCGAGCACGAACATCGTTGACCGCCGCATGTCTCCGAGCATACGAGTCCAAAACGGCTGGATTGCATGCCTCGTCCTTGACTCACGATTAGTGCGAGTGCATTATTGCGTCCGCCAGCAGCCGACGAGGAGAATGCACATGCACGACGTGATCGCCACCACGAGAGACGGACGACTTCGGGGTCAACGAATCGATGAGTCTGTCGCGGCCTTCAAGGGGATCCCGTACGCGGCCCCGCCCGTAGGCCGCCTGCGCTTCCGGCCGCCCCAACCGGTGGAGTCGTGGGACGGCGTCCGCGACGCGCTGGCTCTGGCGCCGTCGTGCCCCCAGCCCCAGCAACGTCCCGCCGGTTGGACCGAGGAGTCCGAGGAGTCGGAGGACTGCCTCTATCTCAACGTGTGGACGCCGGCCATCGACGATGGTGGCCGCCGGCCGGTGATGGTGTGGTTCCACGGCGGCGGGTACGCCATCGGGTCCGGGTCGTGGCCCCTGTACGACGGCGCCAACCTGGTTCGACGAGGCGACGTCGTCGTCATCACCGTCAACCACCGACTCGGCCCCCTCGGCTTCCTTCACCTCGGCGAGTTGTCCGACGACGCAGACCTCTCGGCGTCCGGCAACGCCGGCATGCTCGACCTCGTCGCCGTCCTCGAATGGGTCCGCGACAACGCAGCCGCCTTCGGCGGCGATGCCGGCAATGTCACGATCTTCGGTGAGTCGGGCGGCGGCGCCAAGGTGTCGACGCTGTTGGCCATGCCCGCCGCCGCCGGGCTGTTCCACCGGGCCATCATCCAGAGCGGACCCGGAGTGCGCGTGGGCTCGACGGCGGGCGCAACCAAGGCGACCCGGTCGTTCCTGGCCAAGGTCGGCGTCGACGAGGCCAACCTTGATGCGCTGTGGGATGTGCCCGCCGAGACGCTGGTGGCGGCGAGTGCTGCCGCTGGTCGCGGTGGGTTTCGACCCGTGCTCGACGGTACGGCCGTCGTGGCCCACCCGGTCGAGGCGCTGGCCGACGGTTCGGCCATCGACGTCCCCATGATGATCGGTTGCAATCGCGACGAAGGCGCCGGCGGTCTGCCCCGCGAACTCGACGAAGCCGGGCTCCGCTCCCGTCTGGCCGCCTACGGGGACGATCACGTGGAAGAGATCCTTTCGACCTATCAGACCCTCTTCCCCGGAGCGTCCTTGGTCGACATCCTCAGCTACACCCTCACCGATTCACGGATGCGTGCCGGGTCGATCCAACTGGCGGATGCCAAGGCTCGAGGAACGTCGACCCCGGTCTTCCAGTACTTCTTCACCTACCAACTCGGCGGGCGGGCCGGGCACGGTTATGAGATCGCGTTCGCCTTCGACAACCTCGGCCGCGACACGCCCCCGTCGAGTTCGCGCCGGCGGTTGGCGGATCAGATGAGTGAGGCGTGGCTGGCCTTCGCCCGCGATGGCGACCCCAACCACGAGGGGCTGCCGAAGTGGCCCGCCTATGTCGAGCCCGAGCGGGCGACGATGGTGTTCGGCCACGACAGCCAAGTCGAAGCGGATCCGTCGGGCGCTACCCGCGAACTGTGGACTCGCGTGCTGGCTCGGCGCTAGTGCGTCGCCCGAGTTCTTGTCACACCCCTGTTTTACGTTGAGAACGTGGGTGGAGCGAACGTCGGGCTTGGCGCAGCGGACGGTGCGGGAGTGTCGAGGTGGTCGGCCGAGCAGATGACCTCGGCCATGGACCAGTTGCACGCCCTCTCGATGACGACGTGGCGCCAGTTGTTGTCGTTGGTCGCCGAGTACGACCGGACGGAGGCCTACCGGGCCGATGCCATGACGTCGATGGAGGACTGGCTCGTCGCCCGCTACGGCCTCGCCCGCCGCACTGCCAACGACTGGGTGCGAGCGGCCCACGCCTTCGAGCAACTCCCCGCCGTCGCTAATGCCGTCGCCAACGGACACCTCTCGGCCGACCAAACCCGATCGGTGATCCGATTGGCCACACCCGACACCGATGCAGCCGTGGCCGCCGACGCCGTCGGCCGATCCGCCGCCGAGCTCGAGGTCATGGCCCGCCTGGCCAAGTCGCCCACCAAAACCAAGGCCAATGAGGCCGACCGGCTCCGTGCGTTCCGCTGGCGTCCAAGCGCCGACGGGTCCAGCATGCGCCTCTCGGGCCAGCTCCCCGCCGATGCCGGCGCCACGCTTGCCGCTGCGCTCACCCGCATGGCCGAACAAGCCGGTCCCGATCCCGACACCAAGCTCTTCGACCCGTTCGAGAGTCGCTGCGCCGACGCGCTCGTCGAGTTGGCCGGTGCCCGTCTCGCTGACGACGCCGACCCTGACCGGGCGACCGTCGTCGTGCACGTCCCCACCGAATGGTTCAACCACGACGACGATCTTGTCGACCAAGCAATCGCTGCCGCCCTCGATTCTGGCGTGCCGCTGGCGGCCGAGACGCTGCGCCGACTCGCGTGCGATGCTCGGGTCCAGGTGGTGGCCGAAGGACCGGGCCACGCGGCCATGGCCCGCAGTGCGATGGAACACACCGTCCCGTTCTGGTTGCGCCGCCAGCTACGCCGACGAGACGGCGGATGCCGCTGGCATGGCTGTCGACGCACCCTCGGCGTCCACGCCCACCACATCGTGTGGTTCTCCAAGGGCGGCGCCACCGTCATCGACAACCTCGTATTGCTGTGCCGCCGCCACCACCGCGCCGTCCACGAAGGCGGATGGAACATCGCCGGCAAGCCCTCCGGCGAACTGCGCTTCATCCGCCCCAACGGACACCTCCTCGACACCCGACCACCACCCTTGCGGGATGAGATGCGCGACTGGCTACAAGATCGAATCCCGTCCCTCGGGACCACACCCCAACTCGCCTTCAACCCGGGCTAGTTAGCTCCGGCCCGACGACGACTTCGCGGGCTTCGTCCGGCTGCGGTTCGAGGGCTGGGGAAGGAGTCGGAGCAGGTCGTCCTCGTCGAGCGATTCGTGGGCGACGAGCGCCTCGCGGACGGCCTCGAAGCGCTCGCGGTGCTTGCGTAGCACGACGGTGGCCTCTTCTTCGGCGGCGGCCAGCAGGGTGCGGACGGCGTCGTCGACGGCTTCCATCGTCGATGAGCTCTGGTGTTTGGAGCCGGCGAGCTCGCGACCGAGGAAGAGGTCGCCCTCGGGCTCGAGCACCCGCATCCGCCCGACGCCTTCGGTCATGCCGAAGCGCCCGGCGATGTCGCGGGCCAGCGAGGTCGCCCGCTCGATGTCGGCTTCGCCCGCCGTCGACGTCTCTCCCGTGACGAGGAGTTCGGCGGCCACCCCGGCCATGATCACTGCAAGGTCGGTGGTGAGGTCGGCTTGCGTTGACACCGTCCGATCGCTGCGCACGAGCAGGTCGGTGTGGGCGAGGTCGCGGGCCCGGGCGACGAGCGATGCCCGCTTGGGCACGTTGTCGGGACGGATCCGCGCTGCGACCACGACGTGGCCGGCTTCGTGGATGGCCAACCGGTCGATCTCGCCCTCGCTCAGGAGCCGGCCCTGGCGGAGGGGACCGCCCATCGAACGCTCGACGGCTTCGGCCAGGTCTGCTTGGGAGATCGACGCCCCGCCATTGCGGACAGCCAAGAGGGCGGCCTCGTTCACGATGTTGGCCAAGTCGGCGCCTGTGCATCCGGGAGTCACCTTGGCGATGTTGACGAGGTTGACATCGCCCGACAGGCGACGGCTCTTGGCGTGGAGCGCGAGGACCTCGGCTCGTCCCTCGACGTCGGGCGCCTCGATCACCACGTGGCGGTCGAAGCGGCCGGGACGGAGGAGGGCGGGGTCGAGCACGTCGGGACGGTTGGTGGCGCCGACGACGACGACACCCGACGTCGCTGCGAACCCGTCCATCTGCACGAGCAGCTCGTTGAGGGTCTGCTCGCGCTCGTCGTGTCCGCCGCCGACACCGGTGCCGCGGCGCCGTCCGGCGGCGTCGAGTTCGTCGATGAAGATCAGGGCCGGAGCGGTGGCCATGGCGTGACGGAAGAGATCGCGCACGCGAGCGGCGCCAACGCCGACGAGCGACTCGACAAATTCGGATCCGGAGATGAAGTAGAAGGGCACGCCGACCTCGCCGGCCAGCGCCCGGGCCAGCAGTGTCTTGCCGCAGCCTGGGGGACCCGAGAGGAGGACGCCTTTGGGTGGCAGGGCCCCGAGGGCGGCGAAGCGCGTGGGCTCCTTGAGGTAGTCGGCGATCTCCTCGAGCTCTTCGACCACTTGGTCGATGGCGGCGACATTGGCGAACCGGTACGGGTTGGACTCGAGTGCCTTGGCCCGGTCGAGGCCCATCTTGGAGAAGGCGAAAAGATCGCGGATCTGCCCGCTTCCGCCGCGCGTCAAGAGGATGAAGATGCCGAAGAGGTTGGCCAACAAGAGCAGCGGGAGGATGAACTGGGCGACCAGGCCGAGCGTCTGCTTGCCGGGCTGCTGGTCGATGCGAACGGCCACATTGGCCGACGTGAGTTGGGGGAGCAGGGTGGTGAGTCCGGACCCGTCGGAGGAGTAGGCCGTCCACCGCTTGGTGTCGTCGGCGAGCGAGAGGATCACCCGGTCGTCCTCGCCCAGGATGCGGGCCTCCTTGACCTGTCCCGTGGCCAGTAGGCGCGGGACCTCGTCGACACCGACCTCGGTGCCTTCGCTCGACGGTCGCAGGCTGAAGAGTGCGGCGATGAGCAGCAGGCTGACGACAGCCAGACTGATGAACAGGGTCCGCAGCGTCTTGGCTCCGGCGGTCATGAGTAACTCCTGTGCGTTGTCCGGCGAGCCGGCTCGGGATCAGATGTGGTGCCCACCGCGTAGGCCAGCGCCATCGCGGCGACGGCGGCACCGAGGGCCAACGTGAGCGTGTTGTCACGGGATGCGGCGATGCTCGTCACACGTTCCTCGTCTGGCGCGTCGGCCCCTGCCGCACTCGGCGCGCTCGAAGCCTGGACTCCACCGACCGCGCTGGGCGGAGCGAGGGGAGCCGGCGCCGGCGGCGGCGGAGACGGGGGCGCAGCAGGTGGCGTCGACGGGGGAGGGGGAGGGTTGCCCGGCGACGGCGCGTTGGCGGCGGGTGCGGCGATCTCGACCTTTGTCGGCGGATCGCCGGCCTTGGCCGGCAGCGCGGCGATGATCGCAGGAGGTGTGACATCCACAGGTGCCTTGGGGGGCACGAAGCCGGGGCACGCGAGCAGTGTGACGTCGGCGTAGCGGGCCGATGCGAGATATCCGTCGCGGTCGAGAGCGCCGTAGCTCACCACGCCAGCTCGCCCGCCGGTGGCGAGTGGCGTCGGCTGCGAGCGCTCGGCCGTGGGCAGGCCCCAGACGCTTCCGTCGTACCGGCCGATCAACAGCATCCCGGCGAAACATGTGTCGGGTCGTCCCGCGGTGAGGGTGTCGACCTGTCCCGACGCGAGGGTGTAGAGCAGCTTGCCGTCGCGCTCGGCGAACCTGGACGGTGGGTGGCGTGCCGGTGACATCGGAGGTGAAGAGCAGGCTGCCATCGGGGCTGAACGCGGTCTCCATGGCGATATCGGATCGGGGATCGGTGTCGGCGACGAGGGTGCGCACCGAGCCCTTGTCGGGGTCGAAGGCGACGAGTGGATGAGCGTACGGCGGCACACCGCCGCCGAAGTCCTGGAGGACGAGCTCGTCGGTGGCCGGGTCGACGGTCAGATCCTGGAACCACCATCGGCGCCCCAGGCGGCGGACGAGCTCGCCCGTCTTGGCGTCGAGCTCGAGGAGTTCGGCCGGCTCGTGCTGATCTTCGTCGCGCTCGGTGGCGATGCGGAGGCCATAGAGCCGGCCCCGCCGCAACTCGAGTTGCCGGAAGCCGAAGTCACTGCTCCCGATGCGATTGCTGTCGTCGATCGGCCCGCCCCAGGGTGGCACCAGGTGGAGGAACCCGTCGCTGTAGGTCGCGGTCGACACGATCATCCATCCGTCGTCGCGGACGACGACGTCGGTGACGCGTTGGCGGTCGGGCGTGCCGGCCTTGGCCCACTCCCATTGGACGTAGCCAGGGTTGACGGCTTGGTACGAGGCCTCGGCTGGACGGTCCACAAGCAATGCCCCGCTGGCCACGGCGAGGATGCCCAGGCCGACCAACGCGAGCGTTCGCCTCACTGGACGGGCAGTGGACACGAAGCTCGACTCAGCGATCCGCCAAGGCCACCGCCGGGGCGGGGCGGCGTGACGACCATCGTGCATGACGATGCGAACAGCGCCGCGCCGCCGGTGCCGTAGGTGCGTCCGACGGCGTCGACAACGATTTGAGTTCCGGTGGCGGCGACTCCGAACGCTTGTGTGCATACCGCGTCGTCGCTCTGCAGCGAACCTCGGAAGTCACAGGTGGTGGCAGTGCCGGCCACGGGTCGGAAGGTTGCTTGGACTTCGGCCGGGGAGAGGCCGCAGTCTTTTGTCGACATGATGACTTGGCCGTAATAGGAGACCACAGGACCCTGATCGACGTCGGCAAACACCGACGCATTGGCTTCGGTGATCCGACAGGCGGTCTGGCCGATCGCCGGGCGGTGATCGGGCATGAGCGCGCCGAGCATCACGAGCGTCGCGACCGCGACCCACTCGTCGACCCACTCGCTTGGTGGCCGGCCCCCCCGGGCGCGGCGCATTCGTCAAATCGCTGTCCCCCAACACCCGTCGCACCGGTCTCCCGGCGCAGGCGTCTCACCATGGAAGCACATCCGGGCGAGGAATTTCTCGGAGGTGAGGCAGGTGCTTTACGACACCACGACGAAGAACCCCACCGGAACGGTTGACTCGTCTCCCGCCACGCCAGGCTCGAGACGCCGCCGCCGTTGGGGTGCTTGACAGCGTCAGCCCTGCTTCACCAATCTTGACGCAACGGTCAACTGGCCGGGACTACTGGGGGGTAGTGGGTGTCGACAGTCATCGAGGAGCCGACGGACGTTTTGGCGGCGACTCCTCCAGGGGGCGGCGAAGCCGTGCCTCCGGGCTTCGAGAAGCGCACGGGTCCGACGTCGCCGGTCGACCGGCCCGAGGTGCAACGGGCCGCAGTCATCGCCGGCGGCGCATGCATCTTCTACTTCGTGCAGCAGCTGCTGTGGCCGGCGCCGATCGGCGTGCTCGTCCAGGGCATGGTCATCGGTGGGCTCACGGCGCTCATCGCCTTCGGCATCTCGCTGATCTACCGAGCCAACCGCATCATCAACTTCGCCCAGGGTGACCTCGGCGGAGCGCCGGCGTCGTTCGCCGTGCTCCTGGTTGTGGGTCCTGGCCTCCCGTACCTCGTCGCCCTTCCCCTCGGGTTGCTGGCCGGGTTGGCCCTGGGGATGTTCGTCGAGGTGGCCATCATCCGCCGCTTCTTCAAGGCGCCTCGCCTGATCATGACCGCAGCCACGATCTTCGTGGCTCAGCTCCTCACCTTCCTCTCGCTGTCGCTTCCCCGCTTCTTCAACCTGACGACGCCCCCGCAGAGCTTCCCGTCGCCGTTCGACTTCTCCTTCGAGATCGCCCCCATCGTCTTTCGCGGGAACGACATCGTGGCGATGATGGCCGTGCCGATCGTCATCGCGGCCCTGATCCTGTTCTTCCGCTACACGAGTATTGGCATCGCCGTGCGAGCCAGTGCCGAGAGCGCCGACCGTGCTGCGCTACTGGGCGTTCCGGTCAAGCGAATCCAGACCATCGTCTGGGTGATCGCCACGCTGCTCTCAACCCTGGCCATCTTCCTGCGAGCCGGCATCGTGGGCCTGCCGATCGGCTCGGTGCTGGGCCCGACGATCCTCGTGCGGGCGCTTGCCGCCTGCGTGATCGGTCGCATGGAGCGTCTGCCCACGATCTTCTTCGCCGCCGTCGGCCTCGGCATCATCGAGCAGGTCATCGTGTGGGACACGGGCCGGAGCATCATCACGGCGCCGATCCTGTTCATCATCATCCTCGGTGCCTTGCTCTTCCAGCGGCGGGGCACGGTGGCGCGCGCCGACGACACCTCGACGTGGCAGTCGGCCAAGGAGGTGCGGCCCGTCCCCGACGAGCTGGCCGGATTCCCCGAGGTCAAGTACGGCTTCAAGGCCGTCATCGGCCTCATCGCTCTCTTCTTCATCGCGCTTCCGGTGTTCTTGCCCGAGAGCCGGGTCAACCTCGCCGGTGTCATCCTCATCTACGCCCTGCTCGGCATGTCACTCGTCGTGCTCACAGGCTGGGCCGGACAGGTCAGCCTCGGGCAGGTCGGGTTCATGGGCATCGGCGCCGCCGTCGGCGGGGCGGTGACCAACCGGCTCGGGTGGGATCTCGGTATCGGTCTTCTGCTCAGCGGAGTCGCCGGTGCCGTCGTGGCCGTCATCATCGGGCTGCCGGCGCTGCGTATCAAAGGGCTGTTCCTGGCCATCATCACGCTCGCCTTCGCCGCCACCACGTGCGGGTACAGCCGCACCGTCACCTTCGAGCCGATGGTCGCCGGGCGCGCCGCGTAGTTGCTGCTGTCCACTCGCACCGTGGTGTCGTCGCAAACGGTGCGCACCATCTCGCGGAAGAAGGCGAAGTGCGTGATCGGCAGCGGCAGCAGGCTCGCGCGCTCCTGCTCGAACATCTCCTGCACCTGGCGCTTCTTGCGCCCGTGGATGCGCTTGGCCGCCCACTTGCCTCCCAGTGCGGCGAGCCACGCGTTCTGCGCCTCGAGCGACTCGAAGCGCCGCCCCTTGAGCGCGGTGGCCTGGGTGTGCTGGATCGCGCTCTCGACGCTGCCCTTGCGGTTGGGGTCGCGCACCCGGCCGGATCGGCGACGACGCCGTAATGCGCGAGCATGCGCCGCTGTAGACGGGTTGAATTCCGGCGCGTAGAGGTCCGGCTTGATCACGCCCTTCCTTCAGGTTGTCGAGCACGACGTACCGGCACAGCCGCCGAAGTAGCGAAACGCCTCCTCGTGCAGCTCGCGCCCACACCTGCTGGCCGGACTTCCACACCACGTTCCGGAAGCTCTTGCCGCGAGTACTCAGCGTCATCACGAACAGATACGGGCGCTTGTATTTGCCGGTGTGGATGCAGTGTCAGCGCGCCCTCGCCGTAGTCGACCTGCGCCTCCTCGCCGGGGGGGAACTCCAGCACGGTCGAAGCGCTCCGGCGCGCGCGCTCTGAGCGTCGCCACGAAGCGCTTGACCGAGTTGTAGCGGTGGCAAAGCCGTGGCCGTCCACCAGATCCTGGTAGATGCTCATGGCGTTGCGCCCGAGCGTGACCTGCGCCTCGATACACGCGCGATGCGGCTCGCACGCCGAGGGCGTGTCGAAGCCGGTGGCCGGGGTGGGGGAATTTGACCTGGGCTACGCCTTCAGAGCCGGTGGCCACCCCGGGGGAATTTGACCGGCGCCGCCGCGTACTGCCGGATGGTCTTGCGATCCACGCCGGTGGTCGTGCGATCTCCCGCTGACTCGTGCCGCTCTCCAGCAGCGTCTCGATGGTGGTTTGCTTGCGGCTTCAAGACGTTCACTCCACGACCTCCTCACACTCGGGAGGTCAGTTCACGTCCTGTCCAAAGGGGGCCGGCGGCGCCGGCCTACAACCCTCTCCCGATCAATTCAGGTGGAGGAGTTTGAGGTGGCCACAGGTGGGGGATTTTGGGTGGCCATATACGGGTGAAGAAGCCCGGTGAACGTGCAAAGGAATCTCAATTCGATGATGTACTGAAGCGCATGCTCTCGCGCCCGCCTGACCCGAAGGTCAAACCTAAGCCAGCGACCAAGCCCGCGCCGTCGAAGCCCGCCAAGTAGCGGGCTTTTTAAACGGTAGCCGCCCCTGCTGCGCCTGCCTTTACCTTGTTGATTGCGTCAACGCACTTTTGGCGAGAGGAGTAGCCCTCGCTCCAGCAAATCGGCTCTGTATTGCCGTACGCATTATGGAAAACGAAGTAGTGATCTCCCTTCGCGTTTATGTGAATGGAAAACACGTAGCCCGCCGTTCCAAGTAGCCCACCAGATTGGATGATTCCCGCCATGAAACAATTCTCCGTTTGGTATCGTTACAACGGCTCTACGAGTGAGTTTCGGTTTTTGGCCGAGAGTTTTCGAGCAGCGCGCGGAGCGCGTGCTGATCTTCAAAGCCAGCAAGGAAGACGAGCCGCGAATCCACTGCGAAGCAGTGCTTAGGCTGAGCCGCTGCTCAATGCGGAAGGGTGAACCCGCAGCCTTCGCAGATCGAGACCGGGACATCAACCCCGTTGTGGTGATCCTCAAAGCGCAAGCGACGGACGACGCCGAAGACGCGCCCAGCACGCAGGGCAATGCTCTGCGCCGGGCGTGGCGACGTAGGCCGCGTGGAAGCGGACAGACTCCGCAACCGCCGCGAGTTTGGCGGTCAGCGGGGTTGCGTAGGGCTTACTGAAAGGTCGGCGCGACGAAGTTAAGCCGCCGATAGGTCAGGCGCTTGCCGCCGATGCCGCGCAGGGCTCGTCGGTGCGCATGGTGTCGTTGACGCCGAGGCCGACGCGGTTCGAATAGCGGAAATCGAACTCGGCCAGATAGCGGTGCAGGTGCGCTTCGCAGACGTGGTGGAAGGTGCCGATGACGCCGCGCTTGAGGATGCGAGAAGTAGTTTTCGACGGTGTTGGAGTGAGCGTCGCCGCGGACGTATTCGCCGCTGCCGTGATTGACCGTGGCGTGGCTGGCGAACTCCGGCCGAACTTCGTATAGGCGCCGCGCCGTCCGTCATCAGGTGCGACTTGCGGCGGACGTGTGGTGACGAGCACGGGCGCAGGGTCTTGGCGGTGACGTTGGCGACGTGGAACGAGCGGGCGCGCCGCCGCGCTCAACAAGGGTGAAGACGACTTGCTTGGGCCGTGACCGCGAGGTCTGCGCTTGTTGGCGTGCTTGTTCGTTTCCTTGCCGCCGATGTAGGTTTCGTCGGCTTCCACGATCTTGCCTTCGCCGCCCATCGGGCCGGGCGGCTCTCGGTCATGGCCTCGCGGATGCGATGGCACATGAACCAAGCGGTCTTGTAGGTCACGCCGAGCGTGCGGTGCGATCTGGTGGGCGCTGATGCCCTTCTTGCTGGACGCATGAGGTAGGTCGCCAGCAGCCACTTGTTGAGCGGAACCTTGGAGCGCTCGAAGACGGTGCCCGACCGTGACCGTGAACTGGTCGCGGCAAGCGTTGCACTTGATAGAGGCCCGGGCGATGCGGCAGCGCCTTGGA
>CAVVPZ010000009.1:0-489377 GCA_963750255.1 uncultured Actinomycetes bacterium
GGTGACGTGAGACACCTGCTGTAGCCGTTCATCTGCACAGGGCGAGACAGGATCTCCACGAAGACCATGACCATGACAACTGCATCCTTGATGAAGCGCGCCCATGATGGGGCGGTGGAAGACCCCGACCCGGCCGCCCGGCCGCGACGGCGCACGTTCACCGCCGAGTACAAGGCGCGCATCCTTGACGAGTACGACGCGCTCCCGCTGGGGTCGACTGGGCGGGGCGCGTTGTTGCGACGCGAAGGCCTCTACACCTCGCACCTGGCGGAGTGGCGAAAGGCCCGCGATGCCGGCGCTCTCGACGGTCTGGCGGCGAAGCCGAAGTCGAAGCGGTCGGCCGAGGAAGTCGAGTTGGACCGGCTGCGCCGCCGCAACGAACGGCTCGAGGCGGAGCTGGCCCGCACGAAGCTCGCCTTGGAGATCACGGGAAAAGCGCACGCGCTCTTGGAGTTGCTCTCCGAGAGCGCGGCCTCCGACCCGAAGTCGAAGCGGTGATCGACGAACACTTCGACGACCTCGAGGCCGTCACCTCGACCAAGGCGGCGTGCGAGTTGCTGGGCGCGTCGCGAGCGACCCGCTACCGGCACCGCCGCGAGCCGCGATCGGGTCCGCCGTCGCCGCGGCCGACGCCACCGAACGCGCTCAGCGAAACCGAACGCCAACACATCTTGGCGGTGCTCCGCTCCGAGGAGTACTGCGACCTGGCGCCCGCCCAGGTGTGGGCCCGGCTCCTCGATGACGGCACCTACCTGTGCTCGATCCGCACCATGTACCGGCTGCTTGGCGGCCGCCGGCGAGAACCGGGAACGACGCCGCCAACGCACCCACCCGGCCAAGAAGAAGCCCGAGCTCATCGCCACGGCGACCGAACCAGGTGTGGTCGTGGGACATCACGAAACTGCAAGGCCCGACGCGGGGCGTCTACTACGAGCTGTTCGTGATCATCGACATCTTCAGCCGCTACGTCGTCGGCTGGATGGTGTCGCCGGCCGAGACCGGCGAACTCGCCGAGGCGTTCATCGCCGACGCGCTCGCCGCCCAAGGCATCGACCGCCACCAGCTCACCCTCCACGCCGACCGAGGCACCTCGATGACGTCCAAGCCGGTCGCCCAACTCCTCGTCGACCTCGGCGTCGCCCGCAGCCACAGCCGTCCCCACGTCTCCAACGACAACCCCTACAGCGAGGCGAACTTCAAGACCCTCAAGTACTGCCCGGCGTTCCCCGGCCGGTTCGGCTCCATCGAGGACGCCCGCTCGTTCTGCGGCTCGTTCTTCGAGCACTACAACCACGTCCACCGCCACGCCGGCATCGGCCTCCACACCCCGGCGTCGGTCCACTACGGCACCGCCGGCGAATCCGCGCCGCAACGGGCCGTCACCCTCGACGCCGCCTACGCCGCCAACCCGCCCGGTTCCGGCACCGCCGACCCACACCACCCAAGCTGCCCACCGTCGCCTGGATCAACGAACCCAGCCCGGAAGCACTCATCAAATCCGCATGAGAAGTTGTCTCACGTCGCTTGACAAGTTCCGCCCCGGCCTCGGACCGGCACACGAAACCACAGCCCGATTGGCGCCGTCAACTCGGTGTCATCGCCCGCGGCGTTCCGCCGACGAGTCTGAACTCGTAGACGCTCTCACCCCTGGCGGTCTTCGTGCTGAACGAGGACGTTAACCACAGTCCTAGCTCGGGAGCGATGCAGTCTTTGATGGTTGCAACGACAGCATCGCTCTGGGTGACGAACTCGAAGGTGTGTTCGACCTCGTAGCACTCTGTCTGACCAAACACGGCGAGCACCTCGGCTCGCGGCTGAGTAAGCGGCCAGTACCGGATGTGACGGTGTCGCCGTCGCGGCGGACCTCGTAGGTCCACTCGCTCCGGGCGGACGCCATGTCCACAAGTGGCGGAGCACCGACGAAGTCGAGGTTCCCTCGACGCAACTGTCGAATCGACGGGCCGCCGCCGAACCTAAGCCTCGTCGGAGCATCGCTCCCCGCGACCGTGAAGTCGAAGTCGTTCGCCTCACCTGGAACGGCGGCGACCGTGAGCTCTACCTGGGAGGTCGAAGTAGTTGTCGGTCCGATCGACGACGACGATCGGACCTCATACGAATATCGACCCGTTCGAGGGGCTACGAACGCAACGTTGCGGGCAGTGGTCGCGGGCGCCTTAGGAACTTCGGACGTCTCGGCGGTAGTGGTCGTCGAGGTGGCTGCTGTTGAGGAGGGCGCGAGTGTCGACTGCGTCGTCTCCGCGCTGCGTCCGCCAACTCCACCTGAACACGCCGAGGCGCCGACCCACAACAGAGTGATAGCGAGTGAACTCGCCCGTGCGTACGCCCCCATGCCCCGAGCAGGCTAAGACGGTTTGATCATCTAGACAACTTGGCGACGAGGATCTCAACCTCACGATCCGCTGGAGGCTCGATCTCGCACGCGGGCGAAGTACTCGGCAGCCGGATGCAGCCAACTTCTCATCGGAGTCCGTCGATCCTCCACGCTCTGCCGGCGATAGACCCGGATATTGAAGAGAATGCCGATTCCGGTCACCAACACCACGAGCGCTGCAACTCCGGCTGTCGGCATTGAGATTGCGGCCAGATACTCGGCGATAGCCACGAGACAAGTGAACCAAAGACGCGGGCTCGTGTCACACTGCTCCGCGCACATCGCGATCCGGTCGACCTGCTGGGCTGTGTCCCAGACCACGTGCACGCCTCATCACCCCGAGGTGACTGGTGGAGACGCATATTCGTTTGACGCGTATTCCTGCCGACACGCCGACCATGGGCCTGTCCTGACGCGGTCCCCGTCGACCTCGCTGCTGGTGGACTCCAAACCCCCGTGACCACGATCAAGCCGGCCGCCTGGATGCCGATCTCGGTCCCTCGCTTGGTGTGCGCGGTCGTCCTCGCGAGCCTCGACCCGGACGCGCACGAGTTCGGCCTGTTGATGGCCAAATACCGTGGCGGCACGGCCACTCCCTTGTCTCCCCCGAGGGCCGGCGCTCGCGCGGCGACGCCTGTCACCCAGCCGCTGATGAATGCCCGCCGGTGGACGGCGACGTCGCGTCAAGCGAGACGGTGGGTGCGCACGGCGGAGGTGTGCGGACTGTGCCAGGTAGTCCTTCATCGAGCGAGCTCGCCGCGGTCGGCAACGGCCAGAACCGCTCGCGGCTGATTCGCACTTCGTTCATCTGATGCGAATCCGCCGACGACGACCTGGTCAGCGGCATCGTCGCTTCTTGTCGACGATCCCTCACGTCGACGCTCGACCGAGACAAACCTGCACGTCAGCGGTCCGATCTGGCGCGACTCGAGAACATGCATCAGATCGAATATGCGGCAGTTGTCCCAGATGCCCGGCAGTGGGGGACACCTCGAACAGCGAGAGTCATCCCCTAATGACGCCGCGAGGCGTCCCATAACCACGCCTTACTTGCGAGCTGGAGTCGTGGAGGTCTTTCGCGAGGTCCAGTTCCTGTGCTCGTCGATTGGGGAAAGTGCGTCCGCTTCTCGGCGAGTCCCATGCGGTGATCTCGCCGTTCTTGGCGAGTTGGGCGGCGATGCCCGCTTCGAGCGGCGGTAGGGGTCGCCTCCTCGGGCCATGTCGACGAAGACCCGAGCGCTTTCATGGGGAGGTCCGCCAGGCGGCCAAGGACCGAGGCGCGAGAACAGTCCTGATCCTCGCCGAGGCCGGCAACTACGCCCGCGCTGGTCGCCGCCGTGTCGTTTGCCAGCGACATGGGACCACCTGACCGCTGGTTTTGCCAGTGGCATGGGACCACCCCCGTTGCCAGTCATGGGACCACCCTGAGGGTCCACCTCCGCCGGCCGAGGAGTCATTCGGCTGGGCCTCCTATCAGGAGGCCCCATGGCGTTCAGGGAGGTATCGGTGGTTCAGGTCAGAGAGGTGCTGCGGCGCTGGCTCAAGGGTGACGGCGAGAGGCCGATCGCGAAGGCGGTGGGCATCGACCGGAAGACGGCGAAGCGGTACATCACCGCTGCGTTCGAGCTCGGGGTCGATCGGGCCGGCAGCGAGGATCAGCTCAGCGACGAGTTGATCGGCCAGGTCCTCGAGCGGGTCCGCCCGCATCGGCCCGATGGTCATGGCGAGGCGTGGCGGACGCTGCTGGGCGAAGAGGAGCGCATCAAGGAGTGGGTGAAGCAGGACCTGACGGTGGTGAAGATCGGGATCCTGTTGGCTCGCCACGGGGTGGTGGTCCCGCACCGGACACTGGCCCGCTTCGCCGTTGAGCGGTGCGGCGCGGGTCGGCGATCGACGACGGTCCGGGTCGACGACCCGCCGCCGGGCGTCGAGTTGCAGGTCGACTTCGGCCGCCTCGGTCTGGTCCCCGACGGGGAGCGGCGGCGGTTGTGTTGGGCGTTGATCTTCACGGCGTGCTTCAGTCGCCACCACTTCGTGTGGCCGACGTTCAACCAGACGACCGAGGAGGTCATCGCCGGGTTCGAAGCGGCGTGGGCCTACTTCGGTGGGGTCTTTCCGGTCGTGATCCCCGACAACATGAAGTCGATCGTCGTGACCGCCGAGAACACCGCGCCCCGCTTCAACGACGTGTTCTTGGAATACGCCCAGTCGAGGGGTTTCGTGGTCGACGCGGCGCGTGTGGCGACCCCGACCGACAAGCCTCGTGTCGAGCGGAACGTGCCTTACGTCCGCAACAACTTCTTCGCTGGTGAGACGTTCGTCGACCTCGCCGATGTCCGGACCCGGGCGGTGTCGTGGTGCACCGAGACCGCCGGCATGCGAGTCCACGGCACGACCCAGTGCCGGCCGATCGAGGCGTTCAGGACCGAGGAACTGCCCCGACTGTTGGCACTGCCGGACGCGGCGTTCGATGTGCCGAGATGGTCCGAGCCCAAGGTGCACCGCGACTTCCACGTCGAGGTCGACAAGGCGCTCTACTCGGTCCCGCACCACTTCGTCGGCCGCCACGTGAAGGCGAGGCGCGACGCGATCACGGTGAAGCTGTACTTCCGGGGTGAGCTGGTGAAAGTCCATCCCCGCAAGGCCCCAGGGCAACGCTCCACCGACCCGGCGGACTACCCGAGCGGCAAAGAGATCTACGCGACCCGCGACCTCGACCGGCTCCGCCGCACGGCCGCCGGTCACGGCGAGGCCATCGGCATCTACGCCGCCGCCCTGCTCGACAACCCGTTGCCGTGGACCAAGATGCGCCAGGTCTACCGGCTGTTGGGGTTGGTCAAGAAGTGGGGTGCCCAGCGCGTCGACCAAGCCTGCCGGCGGGCTCTCGACGCCGAGGCCATCGACGTGAACCTCGTGTCGCGCATGTTGGAACGCGCCCGCGAAGACGCCGAGCCCGAGGCCCGACCCGAGAGCGTGATCGTGTCCGGGCGCTTCGCCCGCGACCCATCGGAGTTCGCGGCGACCAAGGCGGTCAACCGATGACGGCGCCGGCCCCGAGCGTGTCCCCCGAGCTCAAAGTGCTGATGCGGCGCCTAAAGCTCGGCCGCCTCATCGACACCCTCCCCGAGCGCCTCGCCCTGGGACGCCAACACGACCTCACCCACGGCCAGTTCCTCGAGCAGCTGTTCTCCGACGAGGTCCAACGACGCGACAGCGACTCGGCCGGCCTTCGGGCCCGGGCCGCCAAATTGGATCCGTCGATGACCCTCGAAGCGTGGGACGACACCGCGGCGATCACCTACGACCGGGCGGTCTGGGCCGAGCTGGTGTCGATGCGCTTCGTCGACCAAGCCCGCAACGCCTTCATCCTCGGTCCCGTCGGCGTCGGCAAGACGTTCCTCGCCACCGCCCTCGGCCACATCGCCTGCCGACGGCGCATCAGCGTGCACTTCGAGCGGGCCGACCGGCTCCACAAACGCCTCAAGGCGGCGCGCCTCGACGCCAGCTACGACGCCGAGATGCGCAAACTCATCGGTGTCGATCTCCTCCTCATCGATGACTTCGCGCTCCAGCCGCTCGACGCCACCGAGACAGCCGACATCTACGAGCTGTGCGTCGAGCGCCACCACAACGCGGCGACCGTCTTGACCTCGAACCGAGACCCGAGCGAGTGGCTGGCAGTCATGGCCGATCCGCTCCTCGCCCAGTCCGCGGTCGACCGGCTCAAGAGCGCCGCCTGGGAACTCGTCATCGAAGGAGAGTCCTACCGCCAGCGCGAGAAGCCGTCCATCGCGACCCCGACCGAGCCCCCGACGCCCACCCGCCGACGCCGTCGCACTTGACACATCCGCCGGCTGCCGAGATCATCACGACGGCCGGTCAACGTGGGCGCGAAGTGGTCCCATGCTTCTGGCAACGGGGTGGTCCCTTGGGACTGGCAAGCGACACGCCGGCGACCTCTACGCCGACTGTACGAGCTCCAAGCCTGCGCCTACCGCTGACGACGCCCAATCATGCGGTGGCCGAGGCGCCCTCCACGTTGAGGTGGCCCAGAGCAGTTCCGTCGAGATCGGTCTTGACCTTCACCCCGCGTCATCTGACACGGTGGCCGCGTGGACGAGCGCATGTGGTCGATCGGCGAGATGTCGGAACGATCGGGCCTCACGCCGCGCGCACTCCGGCTGTACGACGAGCGCGGCCTGCTCGTGCCAGCCAACGTCGACGCGGTGACTGGGTACCGCCTCTATGACGAGGCCCAACTGCGCGACGCGGTGCTGATCGCGACGCTGCGACGTGCCGGCATGCCGCTCGCCCGCGTCGCCGACGTGCTCGGCGCCGACCTGCCTGCGGCGCACACGCTCATCGATCGGTGGTGGGCGGCCGCGATCGCCGAGCATGACGCCACCGCTGCGCTCATTCCCCATCTTCATCACCACCTCGACGAACAGGACCGTCACATGACCGACGCCACCGTGCCCGCGCTCGACGACGGAGCGCTCCACATGGCCCTCGACGCGATTCATCAGGGCGACGCCAACGCGCTCGGCGACGCGCTTGCAGCGACTCCGACTCTCCTCACGGCGCGGATCGAGAGTGGCGGAACGTTGCTCGGCGCCGCCGTGACGCGATCACCGACGACCACAACCATCCAGGTGACGATTGCTCAGATGGGCGCGTGGCGATTGTCCGCTTGTTGCTCGACGCGGGCGTGGATCCATCGGCGCCCGATACACAAGGGTGGACGCCGCTCCACGGTGCTGCGATTGGCGGCAATCTGCCGCTGTCGGAAGCGCTGGCGGACGCCGGAGCGGACGGTGGTGCGGGCGCCCACGGGGTCGCGAGCGCGACCCGCTGGCGTATGCCCTCTTCTATGGCCACGTCGAGTGCGCGCGGGTTCTCGTCACGGCACCCCAGGGACGCACGCCGGACGACCTTCGCATTGCCGCCGCGCTCGGCGAGCTCGACCGCATCGACGCCCTGATCGGCGCCGCCGGGCCGCTGCCGTCGGCATCACGGGGGTTCGACTTCGCCGGCCCGCCGCAGTGGTTCCCGCCGCGGGCCACCCCGGTGGATCACCAGGGCGTTCTCGACGAGGCACTCAGCTGGGCAGCCCGCGCTGGACAGATCGAGAGCATGGCGCTCCTCGTGCGCCTCGGAGCGCGCGTCAACGCCAACCCCTACCGAGGCACGCCTCTGCTGTGGGCCGTGTTCAACGACCGCCTCGAGGCGGCCGCATGGTTGCTCGATCACGGAGCGGACCCCGATCGGCGCCACGACTTCGGAGGCAGAGACCACGGCAAGGGCGCGACCGCCCTCCACCTCGCCGCGCAGTACAGCCGCCTGCGTTGCCTCGCCCTCCTCCTCGAGCGCGGCACGGACGCGACGGTTGTCGACGAGATGCACGGCGGTACGCCGCTCGGATGGGCACGCTTCGGTGAGGCGGCAGACTCCGTTGCGGTCCTCGAAGCGCACCTGGGTTCGAGGGCGTAACGCGGGTGCCTGTGTCAGCGTCGTGGACTGTGGAACGCGATGTGCTTGACCCTGAGCGCTGGCCGCACGTGGGGCACTAACTCGTCAGTTTTCCTTTGGCGATACAGATGGAAAGGTGAGCGTCGAGCACGGCTTGGCGAGCCGTATCCGACAGCCCTGCGTCTGCTTCGGCGGCCACCTTCGCGCTGTCGCCGGCCTGCTCGAGCTCGATGACGGCGGCGGTCTCGTCGTTGGAGTCGAGGGCCTTGTCGGCCTTCCGTGCGAACTCGTCCACCACCGCCAGGAGCACGGGCGAAGCTCCCGGGTCAGCGCGAACGCTCTCGGCAGCAACGCCGATCGACTGGTGCGCCCGTTCGAGTCGTTCTCTCATCGTTGCCACGGGAAGAGGCTATGCGGCACGGAGCCCAGGACGTCGGCGATCCTGGGTGGCGCAGTTCCTCGCCGACCTGCACCTCGATGGCCCACAACGTCGAATCACCAAAAACCCAACAAATCCCGGGAGCATTTTGCGAAGCCCTCAGATATCTTTCGACCGGTGAGCCGATCGTCGGGCCCGGTGACGAGTATCGCCATGCGACGAATCCGCATACGCAACCTTCGTCCGGGTCGGCTCGACCTCGCTGCGTATTCCGTCGGCGCTGCCATCGTGACCGTGCTCTCGGCCTCTGCGGTACGGGCATCGATGCGGGTGACCGTCTCGCCGACCGCGGTTTCGGCGGAAACGGCCGCAGTCGTGTTCGGCCTGGCCGTGGTGGCGGCGCTCTGGGCGGGAATCTCCTCGGGAGTGCGTGGCGGGCCGCTTGCGCTCGCAGGTCCGACCGTGCACCTCGTGATGCTCGCTCCGGTCGACCGCCGGGTGGTGCTCCAGTGGTCCGCGTTGCGACAGCTGTTCCTGGCGTCCGCTGGGGGCGCGTTCCTGGGAGGAGTCGCTTGGGTTGGGGCTGCAGGCGAGATCGCGGGTGGGCGAGGTTCGCCGTTGCCGTGGACGCTGGCGGGGGCGGTGGTCGCTCTGGCGGGATCGGGTGTCGCTCTTGTCGGGGCAGGGCTGCGGATGTCGAATCCGACGGCGGTGATCGCGCGGCTCGCGCTCGTCGTCTGGTGGGTCGCCGATCTGGCACTCGCCACCACCACGTCCCCGGTCGCCGTCCTGGCCCACATGCCCTTCGGCTCGCCCACAGCGGTGGAAGTGTTCTACGTCGCCGTGGCCTTCGGTATCGCGGCGCTCGGGGTTCGCCAGATCGGGGGACTGTCGCTGGAGAGGGCGTGGCGTCGCCACGCGGCCGCTGATCGCCTCCGCACGGCCATCGGACTGAACGATCTCCGCACCGCTGTACTCATCCTGCGACGGCGATCTGCGGAGGCGCCCCGGGCTCGCCCGTGGCATACGTTCACCGGGCCGTGGACTCGGCACCATCCGATCCCCACACGATCGGTCCGGGCGCTCATGCGTTGGCCGACCGGTCGGCTCCTTCGGCTCGTGGCGGCGGCGGCGGCGGCCGGCGCTCTGACCGTCATCGCGCCCCACCACCCTGTGGTGATCCTCCTGATCGCGGCCTTGGTCTATGCGGGGGCGCTCGATGCGGTTGATGCCCTGGCCCAGGAGCTGGACCATCCCGATCTCCAACGGGGGTACCCGATGCCCGAGGCCGTGCTGGCCGTACGGCACATTCCAGTGCCCCTCCTCGTCATGGTCGCGTTCAATCTCATTGCCGCCGCCAGCGGAGCGCTGGTCGGCGATCCGCGGATACTGCTCACTGGGGCGCTGGCCAGCCCGCTCCTCGCTCTCGCCGCCATCGCCGGTGCAGTCATGACGGCCACGCGAACGGCGCGGCCACTCACGAGAATCGGCGACATCGGGCTGCCTCCCGAGGTCGTGGCCCCGCGGATCTTGCTGCGGGTGGCAGCGCCGGTCTTGCCGCTGGTGGCGACGCTCCTTCCATTCCTGACCGCTCCACCCGACGGTGGGCCCGCCGTCGTCCTGCTGGCCTTGCCCGGCGGGCTGGTGTCGCTCGGGCTGCTCGTCGCGCTCGTGCAGCGGGAGCGTTTGGAGCGCTTGGCCGTTTGGGCCGTGAGCATCCCCAACCGCCTGATCCGGACGTGAACAGGCGCGCGGACATTTCGCCCGGTTAGTCTGCGCCCGTCGCCGCACCGGGCGACCACACTCCCCGGGGGGGGTTGGAGTGACATCACCGTCATCGGACGCCTCGCGCCGCCGGCTGGTCCGCGGCTACCGCGCCTTCCAGCAGTCGATCTTCTGGGGCGCCTTGCGGCGTCAGAAGGGGTTCCTCTGGGCGACGATCGTGTTCGCGTTCTTCGGGTTCGTGTTCCAGCTGGCCCAGAACAGCATCGTGGCCTCGATCGTCGACCTCGTGGCGCCGACGACCGACGCGGCCAAGGAGAAGTTGGCCGGGCTCGACCAGTCCGCTCTCCTCCACAGCCGGGTGACGAGTCTGATCGTGCTCGCCTTCATCGGTCTCGCCCTCGGCCTGGCCACTCGAGCGGTGAGCGCTCGGATCAGCTACCAACTCGAGTTCGACCTTCGTAACCTCGTCTATCTCCGTCTTCAGCGGAGCGACCCGAGGGGCCTCGACCGGTACGACACCGGCCAGGTCGTCACCCGGGCACAGACGGATCTGAGCCTCCTCGAGATCCTGATCCAGTTCGGGCTCGCCCTCCTGACCGGGATCCCGCTCATCTTGGGTTACGCCGTCTATCTCGCCTTCTCCAACGTGCCCTTGACCCTGCTGGCGCTGTCAACCTTCGCCATCAACGGCTATCTGGCCAACAAGGTCCGCCACCGCCTGTGGGGCTTTTCGTTTCTCAAACTCGACCAGCAGGCGCAGATCACCACCGCCATCGACGAGCCGGTCCGAGGCGTTCGCGTGATGAAGGCGTTCGGTCGCGAGGCGGAGGAGCGCGGCCGGGTGAAGACGGCGTCGCTCAAGGCCTATCGGTACGCCATGGGCCTCATCCGCCTCCAGGCTCGCTACGACCTGTTGCTGCGGGCTGCACCGGTTTTCATCCGGGCCGCCCTCCTTCTCTTCGGTGCTCGCGCCGTCGTGAGCGGGGGAATGACGCTGGGACAGTTCCTGATCTTCTTCCAGTTCACGGGGGCGGGCGTGAGCATCGCCACCCAGATCGATGAGCTGGTCGCGCTGTGGCAATACACCAAGACCGGCGCCGGCCGGCTCACCGAGTTGTTGCGCCAGCCCGACAAGCGCAGCGGCGGCGAGGTCGATGAGCTCCCGGATCGGGGCGACGGTCTCGAACTCCGCGGCGTCGGGGTGACCTTCGGCGACCAGACCGTGCTGTCCGACGTGGCCCTCCGGGCGCGCCACGGCACTGTCACCGTCGTCCACGGCCCTCCGGGGTCGGGCAAGTCGACGTTGGCCGAGGTGTGTGCCGGCGAGATCTTCCCCACCGAGGGAGAGGTCACGATCGACGGCGTGGCACTCGGCCGGATCGATCCGCAGGTGCTGCATCGCGCCGTCCACGTCGCTCCCGAGGAGCCATTCCTCTTTGCCCGGACCCTCCGTGAGAATCTCAGCCTCGGCGCGCTTGCCACCTCGATCCACCTCGATGCCCGCGTGCCCGATGATCGCTTGATGGCCGCCTTGACGGCGGCGTCGGTCGAGGAGATCGTCGAAGAGGTCGGCGGCCTCGATGTTCCGCTCGGCGATCGCGGTATGACGCTGTCCGGCGGACAACGCCAACGGCTCGCCGTCGCCCGCGCCCTGGTTGAGACGCCCCGAGTACTCGTCCTCGACGACGCGCTGTCGGCAGTGAGCCCGTCGCTCGAACTCGAGATCATCCGTCGCATCCGCGTCCACGCTCCAGAGATGGCGCTCGTGTGCATCACCCGCCGCACGACGCTCGAGTCGGTGGCCGACCGGGTCGTGATGCTCCCAGCGCCCGGCGCCCAACGGCCCCTCGACGCAGCTGGCGTCTTTCCCGTCGACGCCGACACGGCCGTCGAGGCCGTCGATGCAATGACGGCGGGTGGCCTGCCGTACGACGCCCGCTTGGTGCCGATCCTGTCGGGGCTCAAGATCGACGATGACAACCCGCCGATCGGCGACGACTACGCCGAGGCGGACGAACGCCCCCGGATGGCGTCGCTCATCGCCGCATTCAAGTTCCCGATCATGGTGGCAACGGTCTTCCTGGTCCTCGAGACGGCGATCAACCTCGTGCCTGAGTACGTCTTCGGCGAAGCCGCCGACTACATCCGTGAGGGCAACACCGCCGCCACCGATCGCCTCGGGTTGGGTCTGGTCGCAGTCGCCGTCGGCGTCGGGCTCGTCACCTACGGATTCCGTATCTGGAGCGTCCGGGCCACCGAAGGGATCCTCTTCACCCTTCGCCGTCGCTTGTTCGGCCGGCTGAGCAGACTGGGCATCGATTACTACGACCGGGAGTTGCCGGGCTACGTGTCGGCCCGGGTGGTCAGCGATCTCAACCAGGTCGACCAGTTCCTCGGAGGAGGGACGCGCGAAACGGGGCTCTATCTGTTGGCGTCGACCGCGGTGCGCTTCACCCTCACCGTGGGCTTGTTGATGTTGCTCAGCTCCGAGGTCGCGATCCTCATCGTCGCCTTTGCCGTCGTGGTCGGGGTGTTGACCTTTGCCCAGATTCCCGTCGCCGACCGCGCCTTCCACCACGCTCGGGTGACCCTCGGCGATGTCGTCGCTCGGCTGCAAGAGGACTACGCCGGGCGCTATGTGATCTCGGGCTTCGGCGCCGAGCGCAGGGCGCGCGTGGACTTCGGAACCGCGGCCAGGACCTATCGACGGGCCCGGCGCTGGAGCTACGTCGTGAGCTACGGCTACATCGAGGCCATGCAGTTCGCCACCGCCTTGGCGACGGCACTGGTGTACCTCCGGGCCGGAAACCTCGCCCTGTCGGGAGCCATCACGGCCGGCACGATGCTGACGATGCGCCTCTACATCAACGAGGCGCTCGGACCGATTCCCCGCCTCGGCCGGGTGTGGCAGGACTGGGTCAAGACCCGGGTCGCCATGCGACAGCTCAGCTTGCCGTTCGAAACGCCGGTGCTGCCCCAGGTCGATCCGGCCGCCCCCGACTGCCCGCCGATGGACGGCCACATCGTCTTCGACGATGTCTCGTTCGGCTACCCGGGCACGACGCGAGAGGTCATCCACGACATCCGCCTCGAGGTGCCCGCCGGGCAGGTCGTCGCCATCGTCGGATATACCGGCGCGGGCAAGTCGAGCGTCGCCAAGCTGCTGGCCAGGGTCTACGACCCGACCGAAGGACGGGTCGTCGTCGACGGTACCGACATCAGGTCGCTCGACCTCGCGACGTTCCGGCGCCGGCTCGGGATCGTTCCCCAGGACGCGTTCGTCTTCAAGGGCACGGTCGCGGGCAACATCGCCTACGGCCGGCCCGAGTCGACGCGCGAGGAAATCGAAGCTGCGGCTCGGGCCGTCGGCGCCACGACGGTGCTGATGGGAATCGACGGAGGGTTCGACGCCGTCGTCGAGGAGGAGGGCAGAAACCTCACCGCGGCCGAGCGCCAGTTGATCGCCCTCGCCCGCATGTGGCTGGTGCAACCCGACATCATCGTGCTCGACGAGTCGACATCGAGCCTCGACGCCGAGACCGAGGCCGCAGTGCTCGACGCCGTCCTCTCGCTGGGTCGTACGACGGTGCTGATCACGCACCGCCAGCCCGTGGCCGAGCGGGCCGACCTGGCCATGGTTCTCGATGCTGGACGCATCGTCGAATCCGGTCGTCCGGGCAAACTCCTGGCCGCAGACGGTCCGTATGCCCGCCTCTGGACGGTGATTCCAGGGGCGAGCGGGGCGGCGAAGGATGGCTCCGGGCGCAAGCCCAAACGAAGCCCGAACGGGAGGTCCAAAGTGGATGACAAGTCCAACGCAAAGGCGACGGCCAGCGCCGCGTCAGGGGCGGGGTCACGATGACCGCGCCTCTCGCTCACGACCGGGCACTATTCGATGATCCTGCCATGCGCGACTTCGAGACTCCGGGTGAGCCGGCGAAGGGTGCGGTCGCACCTCGCCTCATCGTCGTCTTGCGCAATGTCGCCATCGGAATCGGGCTCACCGGCGTCCTGGCGGCGGCGGGCCAGTTGGCCGGCGCTGCTTGACCCGAAACCGCCCGACTGATCGCTGCTCCGCCGGCGCGATCGCTCGGGGATAGCGTCCCGCCATGCTGGGTGCGATTCGGAAGTTGCGAGCTGATTTGGCGGCCATGCGCCAGACGATCATCTGGGAGCTTTTGCGAGCCCAGTGGCGTTGGGTGCTGTTGATCCTGCTCCCGCTGTCGGCGCTGTCCTTCACGTGCACGCTGGCCTACGCCAATGGGGTGCGTGACGCGATCGACAAGGCGATCGTGGACAAGTCGGCGCCGCTGTCCGGCTTCATCAAGGCAATGGTCGTCGCGGCGTTCCTTCTCTGGCCGATCGGCATCGCCCTCCGCCAGACCACTGCTCGAATCGGCTACACGATCGAGTACCAGGTTCGTGTTCGTCTCTACGACCGACTCCAGGCGCTCAACCCGAGGACACTCGACAAGCTGGCGACGGGTCAGCTCATGACGCGAGCCGTCACCGACTTGGCGATGCTCGAGCTGTTCGTCGTCATCATTCCGACGCTGGCAGTGACGTTCGTGATCATCGGCGCGCTCGCTGTCGTCATCCTCGTCCAAAGTCCGCTGATGGCCGCACTCGCGCTCAGCTCGGTGCCGATCAACGGGTGGCTGGTCATGCGCATCCGCTACCGGCTGCTCGGGCTGTCGTGGATGCGACTCCACCGCAGGGCTGAGGTGACGACCGCCATCGACGAAGCGGTGCGCGGCATCCGGGTCGTGAAGGCGTTCGGGCGGGAGGACTACGAGCGGGGCCGGGTGGCGGCCGCAGCACGCGCCGCCTACGCCGTCGCGCTCAACCGGGTGCGGCTTCTGGCCAAGTTCGACGTGCTCCTGCGGCTGCTGCCGGGCGTGTTCACGTTGCTCGAGATCCTGCTCGCCGGCCAGCTCATTGGTCGCAGCGCCTTCACCATCGGCAAGTTGTTGATCCTGCTCTACTTCGCGCAGGCCCTCACCGCGTTCGCCCAGTCCTTCTCCGACATTGCCGACGCGTGGCAGGCAGCGCGAGCTGGCGCGACGCGCATCACGGAACTCCTCGACCAGATCCCACCCGACCGGCGGGCCGACCCCGACCCCCTCCCCCCGGTTTCGACCGGTCTGTCCCTCGAAGCAGTGTCGTTCCGCTCTCTCGATGCCGATGCCGCCGACGACGCAGAAGAGGGCGCAGTCGATCACGGCCGGCGCCTGCTTCTCGAAGAGCTCGACCTCGGTATCGCCCCAGGCGAGCTCGTCGTCGTGCACGGAGCCCCTGGTTCAGGCAAGTCGCTGATCGCCGCGTTGGCCGCGGGCCGGGTGCCGCCTAGCGCCGGTCGGGTGCTCCTCGACGGGAGCGATTTGCTCGATCTCGATCCGCTCGAGGTCACGAGAGCCGTTCGGCTGCTCACCGAGGACCCGTTCCTGTTCGGGCGCACCGTGCGCGAGAACCTCGCCATGGGTGCGGCCTCGTCGGGCCGTCCGGCCTCCGACCAGGAAGTACTCGATGCCCTCGTCGCCGCCAACGCAGCCGAGTTCGTCAACGACCTGAGCGACGGGATCGACACCCAACTCGGCGACCGCGGCATGACACTTTCGGGTGGTCAACGCCAGCGGCTCGCGCTGGCCCGGGCTCTGGTGGCACCGCCCCGCGTGTTGGTGCTCGACGATGCTCTCGCCGCAGTCAATCCGGCGCTCGAGATCGACATCGTTCGCCGCTTGCGTGTCCTTGCTCCCGAGATGGGCATTCTCTGCATCACGCGGCGGGAGGGCCTTCGCACCCTGGCCGATCGCATCATCGAGCTTCCCGACCGGCGGGAACCCGGAGCCCAAGCCGCCGACCGGGCGCGCGCCGCGGAGTCCACGGCGGCCGTCGACCCCATGGCGTTCGCCTTGGCTGCGTTCGGTGGGCAACTGCCGCCGAAGCTGCTCAGCGCACTGGCCACCTTGCCGGCCGAGACCGATCAGCCGCCTGTGACCGAGGAGGCGGCTCGCGATTCCGAGCACCCTCCGACGGTGGTCGGAATCCTGCGCCCGCTCGCCAAGCCCGCACTCTTGGCCATCGGCTGCCTGGTCGCGTTCACGTCGGTCAATCTGATCCCGCCTGCGCTCTACAAACTCGTCACCGACGATTTCAACGCCGGCACCCACGGGGTGGCGGACAAGGTCGCGTTCGCCGTTCTCCTCGTCGCGTTCGGTGCCGGCGCGGCCAACTACCTGTTCAAGATCACGGCGGCCAAGGTCAACGAGGGCGTGCTCTACGTGCTTCGTCGCCGCCTCTTCCAGCGCTTGTCCAACCTCGGCGTCGACTACTACGACCGTGAGCTTCCGGGCCAGGTCGCGGCCCGAGCGGTCTACGACCTCGACCGCATCTCCGGGTTCACCGAGAGCGGCGTCTACACGCTGCTCGTCAACGTCACGCTCCTCGTCGCGGCCATGGGTGTGATCTCGATCTGGAGTCCCGAGGTCGCGGCTCGGGTCGTCCCCGTCGTGCCCGTTCTCCTGTTCTTCAGTGCGCTCCAGGTGCCTGTGGCCGATCGGGCCTACGACCGCCAGCGCAAGGCACTCGGTGAGGTTGTCGAGCGAATGCAGGAGGACATCGCCGGCCGCTATGTGATCGATTCCTTCGGTGCCCGCCCCATGGCCATCGAGGCCTTTCACCACCGGGCCGACGCCCTGCGTAAGGCCCGCCGATGGTCGTCGCTGGTGGGCAGCGGGTACGTCGAATCGATGAACACCGCCGGCAACCTCGCTGGCGCGCTCCTCATCTCGACGGCCGGAGGAATTGCGCTCCGAGGCGAGCTCTCGGTGGGCTCGCTCGTAGCCCTCGAGCTCTACCTCATCACCGCCCTGGGTCCGATCGCCTTCCTCTCCGATGCCCTCCAACGCCTCATGGCCGCCCGGGCCTCGTTCCGGACACTGCGCACCCCGTTCGAGGCGCCGATCCGGCCGGTCGATCGGGCCGGGGCGAGGCCGGCCACGTCGGCGGCGGGAGCGCTGCGGCTTTCGAGCGTGCGTTTCGCCTATCCGGGAACGGCTCGGGAGGTGCTGCACGACGTCGACCTCGTCGTCCCCGCCGGCTCGTCGCTGGCCCTGGTCGGGCCGACGGGGGCCGGAAAGACCTCGGTTGCCAAGCTCATGGCACGGGTCTACGACGTCGACTCGGGCTCGGTGACGGTCGGAGACGATGACGTGCCGCGATCTCACCATCGCCAGCTACCGACGACGGCTCGGCATCGTTCCGCAGGACGCGTTCTGCTTCCGGGGCACGCTGCGCGACAACCTGGCCTACGGACGACCCGAGGCGACGACCGAAGAACTGCTCGCCGCCGTGGCTGCGGTGCACGGCGAGGCGTTGCTTTTGGACCGCGCTGCCGGGCTGGCGGCGCCGGTGGAGGAGGAGGGCCGCAACCTGACCGCCGCCCAACGGCAACTGATCGCCCTCGCGCGAGCGCTGGTGATCGAGGCCGACGTGTTGATCCTCGACGAGGCGACATCGAGCCTCGATGCAGATCTCGAGGCTGCCGTGCTCGAGAAGATCACGGCGCTCGACCGAACCACGATCTTCGTCACCCACCGTCTGCCGGTCGCGCAGCGAGCCGACGCGGTGGCTCTCGTCGACGCCGGTCGCATCCTCGAACACGGCACGCACGACGAACTGATGGCCGCCGACGGCGGCTACGCCCGACTGTGGCGACTCGGCACCGACCTCGACGACATCGTCGTCCCCGGCTGAGCCACACCCGATCTAGAGGCGGGCGGGCTGGGGTGGTTGGCGGGCGCCGCTGTTCTGGGCGGGTTGAACGACCGGTGCGGTGGTTGGTCCCGCCCAGAACGAGGTCCCGCTGCGGGGTGGCCCGGTTGCGTTGCCGGCCTTTGTAGCCGAGCTTTCGTCCTCCGGCGATGGTCTTGATCCAGCCGAAGGGTACCTCGATTGAACTCGCCGTCGAGCTCGCCGTACACCTCCTCGACCACGCGGCGGATCCGACGGATCGGATGATCCTTCGGGATCAGATCCTCGGTGCTCAACGACGTGAGCATCGACGCACCCTGCTAGAGGCGGGCGGGCTGGATGGCGGCGAGTTCGGCCATAGCAGGGCCGAACGTCGCTTCGAGGAAGTCGCCGGGTTGATCACCGACGGGTGACGTGACGAGTCCGGCGACTCCGACGTCGGCCAACTTCTGGGCGCCGGCGACGACCTGGTCGACGCTGGCGCCGGCCGGAATGTCGCGATACATGGCCGTGACCTCGATCTCGTTGGGATCGCGGCCGACTGTGTCGCAGTGTCGACGAAGGACGTCGAGCTTCTGGGAGATCTGCTCGGGCCCGCCGAAGATGTTGCAGGAGTCGGCGTATTGGGCGACCATCCGCAACGTCTTCTTCTCGCCGCTCCCACCGATCATGATCGGCGGTCGGGGAGAGCTGACCGGCATCGGCCGGCACAATGTCTCGGCGAGTTGATAGTGCTGGCCTTCGTAGGCACCCTCGTCATCGCTCCACATCTGCAGGCAGATCTGGAGGGTTTCCTCGAGGCGCTCGAACCGCTCGGCCGTCGGGGGGAACGGCACGCCGAGCCCACGGTGCTCGCGCTCGTACCACGCGGCGCCGATGCCGAGCTCGGCCCGTCCGGCCGAAAGCACGTCGAGGGTGGTCACGATCTTGGCGAGCAGGCCCGGGTGACGGTAGGTGACGCCGGTGACGAGGAGTCGGAGCCGCAGCCGCTCGGTGCAGCCGGCGACGAAGCCGAGAGCGGTGTAGCCCTCGAACATCGGATGGTCGGCGGGCGCCATCATCTCCATCTGGAAGTAGTGATCCATGAACGACAGCGTCCTCACGCCCACCGCCTCGGCGCGTCGCGCGAGGCGGGCGACGTTGCCCCCCATCGCGGCGGGAGACCCGGCCCAGTCGAAACGCCAGACGTGCAGATCGAGTTCCATGGCGCTGTCCTACCGCGTTCGGGACAGGGAGTTGTGGCAGCGGTGGCAAAAGGGGGGTCAAATGGAGGCATGGAGCTCGTGACTGTGACCGAGTACACCGATCCCGTCTGCTCGTGGGCCTGGGGCACCGAACCCAAGCTGCGCCTCCTCCGCTGGCGCCACGGACACCGCGCTGATTGGCGCCGGGTCATGGGAGGACTCGTCGGCGACACGGCGAGCGAGCGGCCCGACTGGGATGCGGTGCTGGCGGCCCGCCCGATGGAGAACTACTGGAAGCGGATTTCGTCGCTGACGGGCCAGCCCTATCCCAAGCCGATGCATCGGATGCTGCGCTCGACCGACCCGGCCGGTCGGGCCGTGAAAGCCGCCGAGCGTCAGGGTGAGGACGTCGCCGAGCGGGTGTTGCGTCGCTTCCGCGAATCGATCTTCGTGTTCGGACTCGGGCCGGACGACGACGAGACGATGGCCGCGGCGCTGGCAGGCGTCCCCGGATTCGATTTGGAGCAGTGGCGGGCCGACCTGCACCTCGACGAGGTCGCCGCCGAGTACCGGCGCGATTGGGAAGAGACCCGCCGTCCCAACGACCACGTCCGACACCTCACCGGCGACCAAGCCGGTATCGGCAGCATGAAGCACAGCGAGGGCCACGACCGTTACGCGTTCCCGACGCTCGTGTTCTCCGGGTCGGGCGGAGAGACGACGGTGCCCGGTTGGATGCCCTTCGAGGCGTACGTCGAGGCCATGGAACTCGCCGTGCCCGGTGCGACGGCTGATGCTCGGACCGACCCGACGCCCGAGGAAGCATTCGCCCGCTGGCCGGTATTCACGGCAAAGGAGTTCGAGGTCGTGTGCGGACCTGGAGCAGTCCTGCCCGATGGTGTCGTGCGCCATCAATGGGGTGACGGCGAGGTGTATTTGCGAGCCGACGAGGCGGCCGCTCGTGGTCTCCTTGGCCGATGAGGACGCCCGGCCGACGATCGCCGATCACCTTCATGGTTGTGCTGGTTGCGCTCGTGGCCGGCGGGGCGTGCGGTGACGGATCGACGAACCCGAAGGCAGGAGCGCCCGTGACCAATGTCGTCGTGCGGACCGTGGCCGGCGGTAACGACGGGCCGAACGGCTCCGGGCAGATCGCGGCTGGCGGGGCAGAGCAATGGAAGCAGCGGTGGTCTCAGAGCGGCGCGCCGGCCACAACGCCCGACGTGTCGTCGGTCGACTTCGCCGATGCCGTCGCCGTCGGACTCTTCGCCGGCGAGAAGTCGACGGGCGGATGGAGGATCGAAGTCGGGACGCCGGTGGCGGGCGGTGGAGGCGAGGTCCGCCTTCCCTACGTCGTGATCGGTCCGGGCAAGGGATGCTTCACAACCCAGGCCCTCACCGCCCCCTATCTCGTCGTGGCCGTCGAGGGTGTCGCCAATCCCGACGTCGTGGTGTTCGAACCGTCCCAACGACTCGAGGACTGCTGATCGACGGCGCTTGACGCCTCCGGACGTGTCGGCAACGATGGCGGTCGTGGTGAATACGACCGTGGCCATTCCGACCAGGGTCCTGGTTCTGGGGATGGCCCACGAGGACGGCACCATCCGCACCGAGGAGCTGCAGCCGGTCGCCGAAGCGTGCGGCCTCACCGCTGAGCAGGTGCGGAGTTGCTTGCGACGGCTCGTGGCCGAAGGCCTGTTCGTGCGCGAGGGAGCGGGGCCGACCTCAACCTTCGACGCCACCGCCGCCGGCCTCGCCGCCCTCGGCGCCAACATCGAACGCACGCGGCTGGCCTACACCCAGGATGCTGCCGGCCAAGGATGGGATCGCCAGTGGCGCCTCGTCGCCTTCGCCGTGCCCGAACGCCAGCGTGCGGCGCGTGATGCGTTCCGCGACCACCTCACCGGATCGGGCGGCGCGGCACTGCAGGGCGGCCTCTACGTCAGCCCGCACCCCTGGCACAAGGACGTGTTGGCCGCGGCCGAGCGCCTCGGCATCAGTGACGTCGTGAGCCTGGCCACCACCGACGACCTCGAAGTCGGCGGCGAGCGCGATCCTCGACGCCTCGCCGCATTCCTCTGGCCCATCGCCGACCTGGCCGCGGCCTACGTGCGCTTCAACGAGCGTCACGAACGTCTCCCCGAGGTGTTGCGCGACATGCGAACCCGCCGCCAGTCCTTGCCCGACAGCGCCTTCTTGCCGGCGGCGCTCGCCATGACCGTGGCCTACGACGAGTGTGCAAGCGCCGACCCCCTGCTTCCGCCCGAGTTGCTGCCGCGCCCGTGGCCCGGACGCGAGGCCCGCGAACTCCTGGTGACGTCGCGTCGCTTGGCGTTGGCTCTGCGTCGAGGACAAGGACGGCCCGCGCTGTTCCGTTGGTTCGACGAAGCCGTCGAAGCCCTGTCCTGATTCCGTCGGGCCGCTCGGCTCGTCCACTTGATGCAGTTGCATCGCGACAACTAGAACTTGACCGTACGGTCAAGATCAGGGGGATCTGTCATGGGGACAATGGAAGGCAAGGTTGCCGTCGTCACCGGCGCCAGTCGCGGCATCGGTGAGGCGATCGCCCGCCGCATGGCCGGGGAGGGCGCCATCGTGGCCGTCACGGCCCGCACCGTCGACGCCGGCGACAGCCAGTTCGAGGGTTCGATCTCGGAAACGGTCGACCTCATCACCAAGGCCGGTGGCTCGGCCATCGCCGTGGCTGCCGACCTGTCGAAGCAGGAAGACCGGACTCGACTCGTCGAGCACGTGACCAAGGAACTCGGTCCCATCGACGTGCTGGTCAACAACGCGGCCGTCACGTTCTTCGAGCCGGTGACCAAGTTCACCGAGCGCCATTACAACCTCATGTTCGAGGTCCAGGTTCGGGCCCCGTTCGAATTGGCCCAACTCGTCTTGCCGTCGATGCAAGAGCGCAAGACGGGCTGGATCCTCAACATCTCCTCGGGTGCCGCCCGCCATCCGCAGGCTGTCGCCGGCCGGCGCCTCGGTGGAGGAGGCACGGTCTACGGCATGTGCAAGGCCGCCCTCGAGCGCTTCACCACTGGGTTGGCCTCAGAGGTGTTCGGCGACAACATCGCCGTCAACGTGCTCTCACCCGCCGGCGTCGTCGCCACGCCCGGGGTGGTCCACCACAAGCTCATCCCGCCCGGCCGCGAAGACATGGCCGAGCCCGTCGAGGTCATCGCCGAAGCCGCGCTGGCGCTCTGCACGGGTACGGTCGACACGCTCACCGGCAAGATCACGTATTCCAAGGTCCTCCTCGAGGAGCTCGGCCGCGAAGCCCAGCCGCTCGATTCCAACGCGTAAAACAAAGAAAGAGAGCAACGAAATGCCGCAGCTCAACGAGGCCGTCATCGTCGCCGCAACCCGGACGCCGATCGGTCGCCAGAACAAGGGCTCCCTCGCCGACGTCCGCGCCGACCAGATGCTGGCCGACATCCTCAACGCCGTGATGGACAAGGTGCCGCAGCTCGACAAGACCGAGATCAGCGACATCATCGCCGGCAACGTCGCCCAGTCGGGCGAGACCGGCTTCTCGGTCGCTCGCACCGCCGGGATCCTCGCCGGGTTCCCCCAGAGCGTTCCGGGCCTGACCCTCAACCGGTTCTGCGCCTCGTCGCTCCAGTCGATCCGCTCCGCGGCCCACGCCATCGAGGCCGGCGAAGGCACGGCCTACATCGCGTGCGGCGTCGAAAAGACGTCGACCCCGCCGCCGCCCCCGCTGGCCGAGGGCGAGAAGCCGCCCCGCCGCGCCGGTGGTGGCCTGGGTCCCGGTGGCCTCAACCCCAAGCTCCTCGGCCGTGACAGCGGATTCCCGTTCGTCTACATCCCGATGGGCCTCACCGCCGAGAACGTGGCCGAGAAGTACGCCGTCTCCCGCGAGGACCAGGACGCGTTCGCCAAGTTGAGCCAGGACCGCGCCGTCGCTGCGCAAGAGGCCGGCATCTTCGAATGGGAGATCACGCCCGTCGTCAAGGAAGACGGCACGGTCGTCTCCAAGGATGACTGCCCCCGCCCCGGCACGACGCTCGAGAAGCTGGCCACGCTGCAGCCGGTGTTCAAGCCCGAAGGTGGCTCGGTCACGGCCGGCAACGCCTGCCCGCTCAATGACGGTGCCGCTGCCACCGTTGTGATGAGCCGGGCTCGGGCCGAGGAGCTCGGCATCAAGCCCCTCGCCCGCATCGTGGCGTCGGCCATCTCCGGCAACAATCCCGAGATCATGGGCGTTGCGCCGATCGAGGCCATCGGCTACGCGCTCGCCGCCGCCGGCATGACGATCAAGGACATCGACATCGTCGAGCTCAACGAGGCGTTCGCCGCTCAGGTCCTGCCTGTGTGCCGCGAGACGGGCATCGACATCGACAACCAGCTCAACCCCCACGGTGGCGCCATCGCCCTCGGCCACCCGTTCGGTCAGACGGGCGCCCGCATCATGACGACCCTGATCAACGGTCTCCGGGTCAACGACAAGCAGTTCGGCCTCGAGACCATGTGCGCCGCTGGCGGCATGGCCATGGCCATGATCGTCGAGCGACTCGACTGAGCAGCACTCGCTGAAAATCATGTGATCGCAGGGCGGGCAGACATCTCCTCGAGGGACGTCGGCCCGCCCTGCGGCGCGTCGGTTCGACAAGAGTGGACCGATGCCTGACGTGATGGCGATCCAAACCCGAGGCCTGACCAAGCACTACGGCCGCGTCGAGGCGTTGGTCGACCTCGATCTCGACGTCGTCGGCGGCGAGGTCTTCGGCTTCCTCGGACCCAACGGGGCGGGCAAGACCACCGCCATTCGCTTGTTGATGGACGAGATCCGTCCCACCTCCGGCTCAGCGGCCATCCTCGGCATGGACACTCGGCGAGAAGGTGGCACGATCCGCCGCCGGCTCGGGTACCTCCCCGGCGATCTCGCGTTGTATCCGGCTCTCACCGGCGCCGACACCCTGCGCTACTTCGCCAACCTGCGTGGGGGGGTCGAGTGGCCACACGTCGAGGCCCTCGCTCGCCGATTCGACGCCGATCTCGGTCGACGGGTCGGCGAACTCTCGACCGGCAACCGCCAGAAGATCGGCTTGATCCAGGCGTTCATGAGCCGGCCTGACGTGGTCATCCTCGACGAGCCGAGCACAGGCCTCGACCCGCTCGTGCAGGCCGAGTTCCAAGCCATGGTGCGCGAGGTGTCCGCCGGGGGAAGCACGGTCTTCCTGTCGAGCCACACCCTCTCCGAGGTCCAACGGGTCGCCAGCCGCGTCGGCATCATCCGCCGGGGACGACTGGTGGCCGTCGAGCGGGTGGCCGAGCTCCGGGCGATGGGCGCGCGCCGGGTCGATTTGCGGTTGTCGCCCGCCGTCGCGGCTGGCACGTTCGAGGCCGTGGCCGGGGCCCGGGAGGTCGTGGCCGACATCGACGGATGGGTGAGCGTGGTCTTCGACGGGCCGGTGGCTGAGCTGTTGGCGGCGGTGCCGGCCGGTGCCACGCTCGTCGATGTGACCACTCGAGAGCCCGATCTCGAGGAGGTCTTTCTCAGCTACTACCGAGACGACTCGACGGAGGGCTGACCGTGCGCTGGGTGTTTGGTCGCGCGGTGGCTGACCGGTGGGTCGGGGTGGTTGCCGGCACCGTCTCCATCGGCGTCCTCTTGTTGGGCGCTCTCGCCGCCTACCGCACCATCGACACCTCGCTCTACGCGTCGTTGCCTCCCGCCGTGCGCGCCACGATGGGCATCCCCGACGGTGCCGATCCGGCCAGCCTCGCCTTCGGGGTGGTTTTCGGATTCATCGGGGCGGTGACCCTCGCCTCGATGGCCATCACCGCTGGCGCGGCCGCCATCGCCGGCGAGGAGCGGACGGGGACGCTCGGAGTCCTCCTTGCCAACCCGATCAGTCGGCGTCGAGTGCTGGCGGCGAAGACATCGGCGCTCGTCGTGCTGGTGACCGTGGGGGCTGGCGTGCTGCTGGTGGCAGGGCGGGCCGCGCCGGCGGTGCTGCGCATCGACCTCGGCTCGTCGCACGTCGCCGCGTTTGTTGCCCACCTCTGGGTCAACGCGCTCTTCTACGGGGCGGTTTCGCTGCTGATCGGGGGGCTGAGTGGCGACCGGTCCTTGGCCTCCGGCGTGTCGGCCGCGGTCATGGCGGTGTCGTACTTCGCCGCCGGACTCCTACCGTTGTCTCCCTCTCTGGCCGGCGCCGGGAAAGTCTTCCCGTGGTATTGGTTCGACGCCGGCGATCCATTCGTCAACGGCATCCAACGTGGATCCATGGGTGTGCTCGCCATCGGGGTCGTGATCGGCGTCGGTGGTGCTGCGCTGGGGATGGAGCGACGGGACCTTCGTCGCGGCGAGCAAGGCGGTTCGCTCATCGAGCGTCTTCGAATGCATCCCCGGGTGGCGGCCATCAGCAGTCGCGGCCACGGTCGGCCCTTCGTTCGTACCATCACGGCCAAGGCGATGTCGGAGCGTCGCGCCCTGCTGGTGCTGGTTTCGCTGGGCATGTTCTCGACGATGGGCGTGCTGATGGGGCCGATGTACGTCGCCATCCGCGGGACGCTGGGTTCATTCGCGTCCAGCCTCCCGTCAGGACTCCTGGCGTTCTTCGGAGGCGGCGACATCACCACCCCAGAGGGCTGGTACCAGGTCGAGACGTTCGGGCTGATGGCTCCGTTGGCGGTGATGGCGCTGACGGTGACCGCTGGGGTGAAGGCGTTGGCGGGCGAGGAGCAAGCTCGCACCATGGGCCTGCTCCTGGCCAATCCCATCAGCCGCCGGCGGGTCGTCTTCGAGAAGGCGGCGGCGATGGCGGCGCACGGAGCGGCGGTGGGCGTTGCCATCTCCGCCGGCGTCGTACTCGGCTCGGTCGTGTCCGGTCTCGGCATGGACGCCGGCCATATCGCAGCCACGAGTCTCCTCGCCGTACTCCTCGGAATCCTCTTCGGCTCGTTCTCCCTGCTCGCCGGCGCCATGGTCGGCGATACCCGCCGAGCGGCGGTCGCGACAGCCGTGGCCGTGGCCGTGGCGTACGCAGCCAACGGGATCTTGTCCATGGGCAATCAACTGGCGGCATGGTCCCGGATGTCGCCCTTCGAGTGGTACCTCGGCTCCGATCCGCTCAACCGTGGACTGCCGGTGTCGTCGGCGGTTCGGTTGCTCGGGCTCTCGCTGGTTCTCGTGGTAGCGGCTGCGCTCGCCTTCGAGCGGCGCGACCTGTCGCGCGCCTGATCGCGGCGACGTCGGTTGCCGCCAATGTAGCGACGCACTAGAACCGGGCGATGGCGAAGCCCCTGACGTTGATGGCCGTGCATGCCCACCCCGACGACGAGGCCTCGTCGACCGGCGGCATCCTTGCCCGGTACTCGGCCGAGGGCGTGCGAACCGTCGTCGTCACGTGTACCAATGGCGAGTACGGCGACGCCCCGGGCCGGATCAAGCCCGGCGAGGAGGGTCACGATCCTGAGGCCGTGGCCAAGCTGCGGGCGACCGAGCTCGAGGTGGCGATCGAGGCGCTGGGTGTGTCGCATCTCGAGCGGCTCGGCTATCGCGACTCCGGCATGCGGGAGTGGACCTACAAGGACGATGCCCAGGCGTTCTGGCAGGCGCCGCTCGACGACGCCACGGCCCGGCTGGTGGCGCTGTTCGAGAAGTACGAGCCAGACGTGGTCGTGACCTATGACGAGAACGGCGGCTACGGCCATCCCGACCACATCCAGGCCCACCGGATCACGATGGCGGCCATCGAGAAGCAGCCGATCCCGTCCAAGGGCTACTTCACCGCTCGGCGCCGCGGCGACTTCGCCAAGATCCGCGAGCTGATGGTGGCGAGCGGCATCGAGCTCCCAGCGCCGCCCGCTCCCACGACCCCCGTCGACCCCAAGGTCCAGGCCGAGCGCGAGGCCGAGATGGCCAAGCGCGAGGCACGCATCACCACCGAGATCGAGGTTGCGGGTTGGGCCGAAAAGAAGCGCGCCGCGGCTCGCGGCCCACGCCAGCCAGCTGGCCGAGAGCTGGTGGCTGAAGCTCCCGGCCGAGGCCATCGGCACCGTGTTCGGCAACGAGACGTTCATCCGCGTGCATGACATCACCGGAGCCCCAACGCCCGAGGACGATCTCTTCGCCGGGTTGCGCTGACCCCGTCGGGTTGCGGTGGCCGAAGTGGTCGGCGAAACCCGTTGGTGTGGTTGTGGTGGCGGCCCGAAGGGCCACACCAACGCGCCGGGGGAGGGGTCTAGGAGCGGGTGAGGTCTTGGAGGAGGGCGCGGGTGCGCTGACGTGACGCCCGGCGGTCGCCGCCGACGGGGAAGATTGCCGCCCAGACGTCGGTGCCGCCCGCATCGAGCAGGGCCTGGAGCTGCGCCGTCACGGACGCCTCATCGCCGACGATGGCGGCATCAGCGGGACCATCGGCGCCGCCGTGGGCGAGCACGCGCTGGTAGTTGGGGAGTTGGCCGTAGCCAGCGAACTGCTTGGCCGCTTCCTCTCGACCTTCGCCGGCGTCGTCGCACACCGCCACCGGGAGCCCGACCACGATGCGAGGTTCGTCGCGCCCGGCGTCGGTGGCCGCCTTGCGGATGAGGGGCGAGATGTGGCTCTCGACCGCCTTGGCGTTGGCCATCCAGGTGATGGTGCCTTCGGCCAGCGTGCCGGCGGCGTGGAGCATGACCGGCGCGAGGGCGGCCACGAGTACGGGCACGGGAGCGCCGACGGGCGGGGCCATGGCGGCGCGGACCTTGTAAAACTCGCCATCGAAACCGACCCGCCCCTCGTGGAGGAGCGGCCGCATCACCGAGAGGTACTCGCGCATGTTCTTGCCGGGCCGGTCGTACGGCATGCCCAGCATGTCCTCGACTGCGGGCTTGTGCGACACGCCGATGCCGAGGGTGAATCGAGCAGTGTCGCCGGCGCCGATGGCGGCGGCGACGCCGGCGGCCTGTTGGGCCAATGAGACGGGATGGCGGGGATAGGTCGGGAGCACCGAGGTGCCCAACTCGATGCGTTCGCTCGCTCGTCCCGCCAGTGCGATCACCGTCAACGGGTCGACGCCAACCCCTCCGGCGAACCACATCGAGTCGAAGCCATCGGCCTCGGCCTCTTGCACCTGGCCGATCATTCGATCCAGGGTTCCACCAGCACTCAGTCCGATCTTCATGGACAGTGCTTATCCGATCAGCGAATCGGGCGCAGCAGTGCTTCTTGGGTGATGCTGATCCCGAGGTGGCCGTCCGCGGTCCACATGGTGCCTCGCGCCAAGCCGCGAGCATTGCCACAGGCCACGGCTTCGAGGTCGTAGAGCAGCCATTCGTCGGCGCGGACCGGTCGGTGAAACCACATCGTGTGGTCGAGGCTGGCGCTCATCCAGCGTGAGCCCGGCCCCCACGTCTCGGCTTCGCCCTGGGCTCGCAGCGGACGCCGCGCTGCGCCCACCGGACCGCTGTCGGACATGTAGGTGAGGATGCACGCGTGGAAGGGCCGGGTCGTCGGGAAGGGTGCCGTCGGCCCGCACCCACATGGCGCGCGTGGTGGTCGGCCGCGGCCCGTCGGCGAGCTCGCGGGTGTCGATCGGTCGCCGGTGCATGCCGCCACCGTGGTGCTCCTCGCGGGGCAACTCGTCGGGGGCGGGGACGCCAACGAGGGGTGAGGGGAGCTCGAACTCGACACCGAACTCCTCTTTGTGGAACGAGGCGTCGAGATTGAAGATCGCCTCGCCGTCTTGGAGGGCGACGACCCGACGCGTCGTGAACGACGACCCGTCGCGGATGCGGTCGATCGAGTAGATGATCGGCAGCCCCGGGCGGCCGGGCCGGAGGAAGTAGGCGTGCAGGGAGTTGACATGGTGGTCGACCTCGACCGTGATCGACGCCGCCATCAGCGCCTGGCTGGCCACCTGCCCGCCGAAGACTCGGCCGCCGCCACCGCCGAACATGGCGGGATTCGGCCCCCGGTAGAGATTGCGGTCGATGTGTTCAAGTTGGAGGAGCGCCAAAAGTCGCTCGAGGCCCTCGCTCATGCCGGCCGTCGAGCGTCGATGTTCAAGCGGACGTAGTCGATGGTGACGGGCTCGGGCAGGCGGGCGAGCACAAGTCGGACGAACTCGTCGTGGTCGGGCTCGTCGAGTCGGTGCAGGTGGGCGCCCAGATTGACGGTGCGGAGATATTCGGCTGGCTCGTCGGGCACCTGGGGCGCAGGTTCGAGCCAGGTGTGCACCTCGGTGAAGCCGGCACTTTCGAGGCGCGATGCCGTTTCCTCGGCCGTGGCCATGAGACTCGGCCGGATCCAACCGGCGAATCGATCGGCCCAAGGCCCGGCGGAGGCGACCGCATCAGCGGCTCCGAGCACAGAGGCAATGTTGCCGGCGCCGCCGCACTGGGCCACGAGGCGCCCGCCGGGGACGAGGGCGGCGAACAGCCGGGCGAAGAGCCGGTCGTGGTCGAGAATCCAATGGAACGTGGCCGTCGAGAGGACTGCGTCGACGGGCGTGTCGAGTTCGAGTTCGAGGAGATCGGCCTGACGGACGTCGACCCGCCCAGCGTCGACCTCGGCACCGAGCGTCGCCCGACACGCCGCCACCATTGCCGCGTCACCGTCGACGGCGATCACCCGGCCCTCGGGCAGGCGTTCGCAGAGCAGGGCGGTGACCCGCCCGGTGCCGCACCCGGCGTCGAGCACGGTCTCGGCGCCGGCGAGGGGAAGCCGGTCGAGCACGCGGGCGCCCATGGCCTCCATCGGGCCGGACACGCGGTGGTAGCTCGCCGCATCCCAGCGGCGGGGCGCGTCGCTCATGCGGGCGCGTCGCGCAGCACCCGGCGAGGGTGCCGCCCGTCGACGTAACCCATGAACGGCGGGTGGATGTTGTAGCCCAACAGTTCTTGGAGTCGCTCGGGGAGCGCGGCGGCAACCTCGCGGGGCACGGCCAGCACGTGGTTCTCCTGCGGTCGTAACCACGACGACACGTATTCGAGTATGACGCCGAGCCGGGGCTGGTCGGTGCGGTTGGCGCCCCCGCCGTGCCAAACGCTGCCCGTGTAGAACAGCACCGACCCGGCCCGCATCTCAGCCTGCACGACGTCGGCGGCATCGGCCTCGGTGGGACGCCGCCCCGGCTCCCATCGGTGACTGCCGGGAAGGATCCGGGTGGCGCCGTTCTCGATGGTGAAGTCGTCGAAGGGCCACATCGTGTTGACCACGACCTCGCCGTGGGGAACGGGGAGGGGGTAGATCGAGTCGTCGCGATGGAGAACCTGGTTGACCTCGCCGGGCCCGATCTCGATGCCCGTCGGTGCGCTGAGTTGGTACTGCCCGAGCACCCGGTCGAGCACGCCGAGCAGCAGCGGGTGGATGGCCGGCTCGTCGAAGTACCGCGTCTTGGCGAACAAGGCGTAGATGCGCCGGGTGAGGTGGCCCTCGAAGTCGTTGCGCCCGAGGGGCGTGGCGTCGAGGACGCGTTTGAGATCGGCCCTCGTGGCTGCCACCTCGTCGGGGCTCAAGATGTCTTCGACGAGCACGTAGCCGTGTTCGTCGAGGCCGGCCATGATGTCGTCAACGGTTGCGTCTTTCGCGGCTCAGTCCCACGGGCAGGAGCCTGCCACGTGGGTAGCGTGCGCGCGTATGCCGGATCTCCGGGTGGCCACCCTCAACTTGTTCAACAACAGAGCGGGACGCTGGGAAGAACGGGTCGGGTTGGTCGAGACCCAGGCCCGCGACCTCGACGCCGACGTGTTCGCCTTCCAGGAATGCGACCTCCGCGGCGGTCAGGTCCACGCTGTCGTCGACGCCCTCGGGCCCGACTATCGGCTGGTCACGCTGGCCAATCCGGCACCGGGAAGCAGAAAGTCGCTGGCCATCGCCACCCGCCTCGAGATCGCAGACTCCGATGGGTGCGTCGACCTCGGCGCCTCGGACATCGCGCTCCGCACTCGACTGGTCGTGGCCGGCCGAGCCGTCGAGGTGGCCACCACACACCTCCACTTCGGGCCGAGTCGACGGGGCAGCGAGACTCGGGCGGCGCAGGTTCGACGGCTCGTGAGCTGGCTAGGTCCCGTCGATGACCGAGCCCTCGTGTTGGCCGGAGACTTCAACTCCGAGGCCCACGGCGACACGGTCAAGGCGATCACCTCGCAACTCCGGTCGGCTCACCGAGTCGTGCACGGCGAAGAACCGGCGTGGACCCATCCGACGCCGCTGGTGGAGATCATCGACACCGAGGCCGCGTTCGGGGGCCGCCCCCTCCTCCCCGGTGCGGCGGGTCACGCCATCGACTACGTGTTCGTCAGCCGTTCATTCTCCGTGCGCTCGTGCACTGTCGCGTTCGACCACCCTGCCCCCGAGGAGCCTCGATTGTTCCCTTCTGATCACCTGGGTCTCGTCGCCGACCTCCACCTCCCGTGATCGACCCCGTACTCCTTCCCCGGCCCCGGGAGGCGACGTGGCGGGGCGATGAAGTTCGTGTGCCGGCCGCGGCGGTCGTCGAGCGGCGCGACGCCACCGTGCCGTCGCAGGGGTACCGCCTGCACATCGACGACGGCGGCGTCACCATCGACGCTGCCGACGACGCTGGTGCCTTCTACGCTCGGCGCACGCTCGACCAACTGCTCGGTCCTGACGGTGAGCTCCCCGCCGGTTTGGTCGTCGACCACCCCGACGTCGCCTTGCGGGGGGTGATGCTCGACGTGTCCCGTGACAAGGTTCCCACGCTCGAGACGCTCGAGACGCTCATCGATCGGCTGGCTTCGTGGAAGATCAACCACGTCGAGCTCTACATGGAGCACACCTTCGCCTACGCCGGCCACGACGAGGTGTGGGCGTCCTCGAGTCCCTACACGGCCGCCGACATCCGTCGCCTTGACGCCTTCTGCGCCGCCCGCTTCGTCGAGCTGACGCCGAATCAGAACTGCCTCGGCCACTTCGAGCGATGGCTGGCCCATGACCGCTACCGTCCGCTCGCCATTCGTCCCGACGGATGGACCGACGCCCGCGGCCGGCATCGCCGTCCCACCACCCTCGAGCCGACCTCGACCGCGGCACGAGCACTCGTGGCCGGACTCGTGGGGGAGCTGTTGGACTCGTTCACGAGTCGACGGGTGCATCTCGGCCTCGACGAGCCGTGGGAGCTCCCCGACGATCGCTTCGACGACTACATCGACTTCGTGGGCTTCTTGCGGTCGCTCGGCGTGCTCGAGGGGCGCCAGGTCCTGATGTGGGGCGACATTGTGGCGTCACATCCCGAGCGGCTCGGCGACCTCCCCGAAGGCGTGACGATCTGCGAGTGGGGATATGAGGCCGACCATCCCTTCGCCGAACGGGCGGAGCGGTTGGCGGCCACCGGGCGACCGTTCTGGCTCAGTCCGGGCACGTCGAGCTGGAACTCTCTCGTCGGACGGGTCACCAACATGGTGGCCAACGTGCGATCAGCGGCCGAGGTGGCAACGGCCACCGGGGCCGAGGGGGTGCTCGCCACTGACTGGGGCGACAACGGGCATCTGCAGTACCTGCCGGTCAGCGAGCCAGGGTTCGCCTACGCGGCCGCCACGACGTGGTGCGCGACGGCGAATGTTGACCTCGATCTCGGGGCGGTGTTGTCGCGACACACGTTCGCCGACGCCACGGGGAGTCTCGCCCGCGGGCTGCTCGCCCTCGGCGACGCCCACCGACTCGTCACGCCCCAGGTGGCGAACAATTCGATCTTGGTGCTCCACCTGCTCAGCCCGCGGTTTCGGATGGGCGAGGGAATCACCGCCGGGCTCGAAGCCGGCGACCTCGACGCCGTCGAGGCCACGATCGCCGCCGCCCACGCCGACGTCGTCGCCAGCGCCTCCCAACGGGCCGACGCCGGACTCGTCCAGCGCGAGGTCGACGCGTCAGCCGCATTGCTCGATCTGCTCGTGCGTGACGCGCGCGCCCGCCTGCGTGCCGGCGGCCGCCTCGAAGACGTCGATTCCGGCGTGCGGGCGCGACTGGCCGAGGAGTTGGGCGGACTCATCGAGACGCACCGTTCGAATTGGCTCGCCCGCAATCGGCCCGGTGGGCTCGACGACAGCGCCGGTCGTCTCCACGCTCTACGCCGCGCCTACCTCTCGGCCGGTTGACGTCCCGAGCGGAGAGCCTCACGGCGACGTTCGTCGTGCCAGCGTTCTCGTTGCTCGACGCGTCGGCGTTGTTCGACGCGAGCGGCCTCGGCGGCGTCGCTGATGCGGACCGCCGCAATGCGGCAGGCCTCGGCCAGGTCGCCGGCTCGTCGGACCAGCCGGGTGAACTCGTCGTCGAACGTGGCGCGTGCCGGGCCTCGCCATTCCTGCTGAGCAGCGGCAGCCAGCCGCATGCGGTGCTCGACCTGACGATCGAGCAGCGCTGCTGTCGAGCGGAGAGCGTCGATGGCGGCGACGGCGCCAGCGTGGTCGAAGCCGACGTCGTGCCAGTTGGGCGACCAGGAGGGCATGGCGTCGTCCAGACGATCGAAGGAGGGGGTGCCGGCCCGGGCAGCGGCGGGAACTGCCCGGGCCGGCAGGGGGAACGAGCGGGCGCAGGGGTCAGTTGCCGGCAGCGAAGATCTCGTCGAGCACGCCGTCGACCCGACGCTGGAGATCGGTGAGGGCGGTGATCATCGAGGCGAGCGCCCGATCGGTCTCGGGCCAGACCGAAGCCTGGAACAGGTCGGCCTTCTGGCCTTTCCACACCGCGCCCGATGCCAGCGTGGCCCCTTGACGCTGGAGGTCTTGCACCTGTTCCTGCAGGCCGTCCATGGACGATCGATTTGATCCGGACGGCGGCGTCCTTTGGCTTCCTGGGTGACGAGCACGGTCTTCATGGCGCTCACCGTAGACAGGATGCTTTTTCATGTCAATCCATGTATTTCACGATGCTCTAGGAACGTCTCGACTTCCGTGACCGGAGGCCGTAGACCGCGGTCGGCCGGCCGTTGAGCGAGCGGTCCGAGGTCCAGCGGGCGGCGGGGGCCATGGTGAGACTCGCCAACTGGAGGAGGACGGTGTCGTAATTGACCCGCCAGCCTTGGAAGGCGCCCCACGCCGCATCGAGATCGGCCACCAACGGCGTGCCAGCCGCATCGAGGATGTCGACGGCTTCGTCGAACTCGTCGCGGGTGATCGAGATCGGGTCGTCGGGGCGGGGATCGGGGTCGTGGTCGATACCGAAGAAGTCGGCGATGCGGCGCAGGCAAAGAAACCCCGAGCGGATCGACAGCGCGGCGTGGGGGTCGGGAGGGCGGTCGACGACGGCGAGCAGGAGTGCGGCCGCGTCGAGGACGGTGCCGGCCGTGGTCACCCACGAACGGTCGGGCTCGGGCGAACGGAAGAAGGCCAACGAACTGAGCGAGGTATGGCTCTCCTCGATGTCGGAGAACCACAACTCGGCCCGCTCGAACAGTTCGTCGGAGCGCTCGAGCAGGCCGATCCGCTGAGATCGGAGGAGGAGATCGACGGCCCAAGGTGGGCTCCCGGCTCGTCCCTCCATGAGCGAGACGAATGCTTCCCGGCGGGTGAAGGCGCCGTAGATCGTCGGCAGGTAGGTGATCAGCAATGCGACGAGCACCAGTCCCACCGCAGCCTCGACGAACGACAGCGCCGTGGACGCCCTCGTGGCCGGATGGTCGAATCCGAGCGTCAGAAGGGACGAGCCGCTGATCTCGAACGCGGCCCAGACGCCCTGCTGTTCGAGCGACCAGAACATGCCTGCGAACGACACCAGCATCGTCGTGAGCCAGACGGCGGGCAGGCTGAGCAAGGCGGTCGGGGCGTAGAACGCGAGCCGGCGGTCGAGGTCTTCGTACGAACGCCCACGGACGGAGAACGTGAAGATCCAGCGGAGGACGACGAAGACCGTCCGGGAGATGGCCACGGGCACACCGCGAGGTACGACGAAGGTGCGGATGGCCGACGTGATCGTGCCGGTGGCGGCGATGGCTGCCACCAGGAACACGGCGATCCTCAAGCCCAGCACGCCCGCATCATGGCGCGTGGCGCGGCCGGACCCTGAACCAGAGATTGCGGTTTGGTGACGGGGTGGTTGGCATTGCGTTACCAGCCGGGGTAGGGTTTCGCTAACTACAGCAAGCAGTCGGATCCCGTCGAGTTCTGCTCGGCTCTGAGGATTCGGCGCCCGCCTCGCTCGCTGGGCCCTCCGCCCCGAGCCTTGTCGCCCCAGCTGCATCCCCCGCCTCTCTCGTCGCGCGGGCTGCCCCTGAGCCGGAGCGACACCTCGAAGGGAGCTTCTCGTATGCAGCACTCCATCCATACCGCGGCGCGTGTTCGTCGCCGCCAGTTCCTCAAACGATTGACCGGTCGTGGCCTCCTGGCCGCGGCCGTCGTGTCTGGCGGCGTGTTCGCCGCCGGTGGCACCCAATTGGTCTCCTCGGCCCGAGCCGGCGCCGACGGAGCAGGTCCCGGCACGGTGCTCGGAGTCGGTGACGCCGCCGCCTTCGGATCTGCCACCGGCAACGCCATCACCGGGATGGGAAGGACCCCCTCGGGCAAGGGCTACTGGCTGACCTCGAATCGAGGTGCGGTCTTCGCCTTCGGCGACGCGCCATTCCATGGATCGCTACCCGCCGATGCCTCGTCTACGGTCGTAGACATCGCCGCCGCACCGGACGGCCAGGGGTACTGGCTGGTTGCGGCCGACGGCGGCATCTTCAACTTCGGCACAGCCACATTCCGGGGTTCGGCCGGGGACCGCCACCTGAACGAGCCCATCGTGGGCATGGCGGCGACGCCGTCGGGTCAGGGCTATTGGTTGGTGGCCCGTGACGGCGGCATCTTCGCGTTCGGCGACGCTGCGTTCCTCGGTTCCACCGGTGGCATCCGCCTGAACGAGCCGATCGTGGGCATGGCGGCGACGCCGTCGGGTCAGGGCTATTGGCTGGTGGCCCGTGACGGCGGCATCTTCGCCTTCGGCGACGCAACCTTCTCCGGCTCGGCCGGCAGTGTGCGCCTCAACGAGCCGATCGTGGGCATGGCGGCGACGCCGTCGGGTCACGGCTACTGGTTGGTGGCCCGTGACGGCGGCATCTTCACCTATGGCGACGCCGACTTCCACGGTTCGCTCGCCAACGCGGTGACCGGTCCCATCGTCGATGTGGCTCCGACGAAGTCGGGCGAGGGCACCTGGTTGGCGACCGGCGGCCGGTACCTCGGCGACTTCGAACTCACGTGCTACGCCCTGCGGGGCACCACGGCGTCGGGCGTTCCCGTTCGTCGAAGCGGGATCGCTGTCGACCCCCGAGTGATTCCCCTCGGCACCGAGGTGTTCATCGCCGGCGAGGGTACCCGGACTGCCATCGACACCGGTGGCCTCATCAAGGGCAACCGCATCGATGTCTGGCGCCCATCGTCGGAGGAATGCCGGCAGTTCGGCCGCCAGACAATGCCTGTGTTCGCCGTCCGCTGAACCAACCGGGCAGGGCAAATCGGGCTGGTCACTACAAAACCGCCGAGAACCGCCGATACCAGTGGTGTGTCCATGAAGCGAAACAGCGAGGTGGCCAAGCGAGCGAAGGGCCCGCGGCTGGGCGAAATGCTCCTCGCCCGCGGCATCATCACCGACGACCAGCTCGAGGAGTCGCTCCGCGAGCAACTGGTGACGTCAGAGCGGCTGGGCACGATCCTCGTCGGCCGCGGCTACGTCGGTGAGGTCGAGCTCGTCAAGATCCTGGCCGAGCACTTCGGTCTCCCCTTCGTCGACCTCGAGGATCTGACCATCGATCCTTCGGCTGTCCAACTGGTCAAGGAGAGCTTCGCCCGCTACCACCAATTGCTCCCGTACGGGCGCGATGGCAAGCAGCTGTTGGTGGCGATGGTCAACCCGACCAACGTGTTCTCGCTCGACGATGTGCGGTCTGTGACAGGCCACGACGTTCGAGCGATCATGGCCGAGCCGGGACAGTTGTTGCGGGCCATCGATCGAGTCTGGGGTGCCGCCGACACCGACTCCGCTGTGATGCGGATCGAGGCCGACCTCGACGAAGTCGACGAGCTAGACATCGGTGGCCTCGGACCGGTCGACGACGCGCCCGTCATCCAGTTCGTCAATCAACTGATCTCCCGGGCCGTCACCGAACGTGCATCCGACATCCACCTCGACCCAGGCGATCGTGAGATGCAGATCCGCTTCCGCATCGACGGCGTACTCCACCCCGTCATGACAGTGCCCCGGGCCGCGCAGGCGAGCATCGTGAGCCGGATCAAGATCATGGGCGAGATCGACATCGCCGAGCGGCGCGTGCCGCAGGACGGACGCATCGCGCTCAACGTCGACGGCTCTCCGGTGTCGTTGCGAGTCGTCACCTTGCCCACCGCGTACGGCGAGTCGGTCATCATCCGCGTACTCGAGGAAGCCGACGGGGTGCGATCCCTCACCGACCTCGGGATGTCGGCGGCATCGCTGAAGGTGTTCGAGGCCTCGTTCCGTCGGCCGTGGGGAGCGGTGGTCGTGACCGGCCCGACGGGCTCGGGAAAGTCGACCACGATGTACGCGACCCTGGGCGAGCTCAACACCCCGTCGCGGAACATCATCACCATCGAAGACCCGATCGAGTACCGACTGGCCGGGGTCAAGCAGATGCAGGTCAACCGCAAGGCGGGCCTGGGTTTCCCAAACGCGCTCAGGTCGATCCTTCGCGCCGACCCCGACGTGGTGATGGTGGGCGAAATGCGCGATGTCGAGACCGCCCGCATCGCCTGCGAGGCGGCCCTGACCGGCCACCTCGTGGTGACGTCGCTGCACACCAACGACGCCGCCTCGACACCGGTGCGGCTGCTCGACATGGGCATCGAGCCGTTCATGATCACGTCAGCGCTCAATTGCATCGTCGCCCAGCGGCTGGCCCGCCGGCTCTGCGAACGGTGCAAGGAGCCGTTCGACCCCGCCACCGACGGCCTCCTCGAGGGGTCGATGCCCGACTGGGTTCACGGAAGCGACGACTCGTTCTTTCGCCCCATCGGGTGTGGCAGCTGCTCGGGCACTGGCTATCGGGGCCGGCTCGCGCTCCACGAGGTCCTCGAGATGTCCGACGAGATCGACCACCTCGTCGCGTCCCGGGCCATCCCCCGCGACATCCAAAGCGCTGCCATCGATCAGGGCATGACCACCATGCGCGAGGACGGACTCCAGAAGGCGGCCGCCGGGGAGACCAGCATCGAAGAGGTCCTCCGAGCTGTCGGCTGAGTCGGCGATGATGGGGTGTGGCGACGAACGGCCGGCCCCCGACCCCGGAGGCACCTGACCCCCAACTCGCCCCCTTCGCGAGCCAGCATGGAAGCGATTTGGACGCCGACGACCACGCCAGCCGGCTGCTCGAAGAGGTGCGAGCCCGCCAGGCCGAGATTCGTCGCCTCGAGCGGGAGACGGGCGAGGCCCTCGTCCGCCGACGCCTCGATGACGAGCGCGAGCGGCGGTCCCTGCGGGCGGAAGCAGAGCGCGAGTCAGCCGAGATCCGCCGCCAGGCGGGCGAAGCATCAGAGCGGGTTCGGCGCGAGTCGGAGTCTCTCGCCATTCGTATCCGAGAAGTCGCCGTGGACGATGCTGATCAGCTGCGGCGTCGGGCGGTGGCCGAGGGCGAGGCAGTGGTGGCCGCCAAGCTGGCTGAGGCGGAAGAGGGACTCGCCCGGGCCCGGGCGGAGCTCCGTTCCGAAGCCAAGCGGCTGCGGGCCGAGGTCGAACACGAGCGCGATCGGCTGCAGGCTGGACACGCCGAGGCAATGGCCGCCGTCGAGGCCGAGCTGGCCGACGAACGAGCCGTGGTCGCAGCCGAGCTCGATGCCAGGCGACGCGAGCTGGCTCAAGAGCGCGAGCAATTCGCCCGCGAGCAGGCCGAGCTGGCCGCCGTGGGCGCGGCTGAGCTCGAGACCCGTCGAGCTGAGGTCGAGGGGCTGTTGGCCCGGCGTCAGGCCGAGCTCGACGACGAAGAGGTGCGACTCGCCCGTGAGCTGACCGAGCGAACCGCAGCGCTGGCCGACGCTCGGGCGCGCGGAGAGGCCGAGCTCGAGGCCCGTCGCGCCGAACTCGAGGCGCAGACGATGGCTCGCCAGGGCCGGCTGCTGGCCGAGGTCGAGCTTCGCCGGCGTCAGCTCGAAACCGACCTCGCCGCTCAAGCCGCCGTCCTCGAAGACGAGCGCGCCGAGGTGGCGAACGAGCGGGCGGCGCTCGCTGCAAGCCGGGCCGAGATGCTCCGACAGGCCGAGGCAGAGATCGAGGAGTGGCTCGACGAAGCCCACGATGAGCGAGAGCAGATCCTTCGCGCCGCACTCGCCGAAGCCGAGACCGAGGCGGAGCGGATTGTCGCCACCGCCCAAGCCGAGTCCGATCGCATCGTCGGCGAAGCTGCAAGCAGGGCCGAGGCCGCCGTCGCCCACATCCGCACCCAAGCCGACGACGACGCCAGCGAGATCCGCGCCCGGGCCGAGGCCGAAGCGGCCGAAGTCCGTGACCGCTCAGAAGCCGAGGCGGCCGAGACCGTGCGCCACGCGGGCACGACCGCGGGCGCGGTGGTGGCCAGGGCCGAGTCGGAGGCCGAACAGATTCGCAACCAGGCTCGAGCCGCCCTCGCTGACGCCATCGCAGAGGGCGAGCGGCTGCGCGCCGCAGCGGTGGCCGACGGACGGGCCTCGGTGGCCCGGATGCAAGAAGACGCCGACCACCGCATCGCAGCCGAGACCGAGGTGATCCTCGCCTCGGCCAACGAACAAGCCGCCGGGCTCGTCGACGACGCCGCCCGCCAGGCCGAGGACTTGATGGCGGACGCCGCCGAACAAGCCGAGGCGCGACGGGCCCAAGCCGAGATCAACGCTGCCGAGATCGTGGCCAACGCCGACGACGAAGCCCGTGTGGTCAAGGCCGAGGCGACCGCGCTCTTCGCGCAGCGGGTCCGCGAGGCGGCGGCGCGAGCCGAAGAGCTGACCCGCGCCGTGCCGCCCGCCGCCGCGCCGCCCGCGACTGCCGAGCCCGCCGCGGCGCCGCCCGCGCCTCCCGCCGCCGAGGCCGCGACTGCCGAGGCCGCGCCGGCGTCACCGGACCAGCCCACGCACCCGGGCCCTCGTTCGGCGCCGCCGGTGCGCCCGACACCACGGCCGGCGCCGGCGGCCGCCGACCGTCAGCCCTTCATCGGGTCCCGGGCCCGGGACCGCGACGAGCCTGCACCCTCGGCCCCGCCCTTCGGGGCCGAGGCGTTGCCGCCCGAGGCGGCGCAGCCCGACGAGCCCGAACGCCGGGGACGGTTGTCCCGCCTCTTCGGCCGCTGACCCTCCCCGTTGCGGTGGCCATCGCGGCGGCCGTTTCAGCCACTGAAATGGGTTTGGGCGACCGGAAGGGCCACACCAACGCCCCCCATGCCGACGCGGCAGGCGGCCGCTAGCGTGCAGCCCGAACAACCGATTTCGGGGGACAGGTGAGGGTGACATGCGAGTACCGCTGACCGTGGGGGACTTCTTGGAGCGGGCGGCCACCGTGTACGGCGATCGTGTCGCTGTCGTCGACGAGCCCGGCCGGCCGGGGGACTTGGGGGCGATCACCTATTCGTCCCTGCGGCGTCGCGCCCGCAACATGGCCGCCACCCTTGACCGGATGGGCGTGGCTCAAGGCGAACGGGTCGCCATCGTCAGCCCCAATGCGGCTCGGTTCTTGATCTCGTTCTACGGGGTCAGTGGTTACGGGCGCACCCTCGTCCCGATCAACTTCAGGCTCAACGCCGAAGAGGTCGCCTACATCGTCGAGCATTCTGGGGCCACGGTCCTGCTCGTCGACCCCGAGCTCGACGAGAGCCTCGCCGGCGTCCAAGCCAAGGAGCGGATCCTCCTCGACGGGTCAGCCGATGCGGAGTTGTTCGCCGACGCCGATGCCGACCCGGCTCGATGGGAGCCCGACGAGGAGGCAACCGCCAGCATCAACTACACATCGGGCACCACGGCGCGGCCCAAGGGCGTGCAGATCACGCACCGCAATGCCTGGCTCAATGCCACCAGCTTCGGGTGGAACGCGTCGGTCAACGATCGCGACGTCTACCTCCACACGCTGCCGATGTTTCACTGCAACGGGTGGGGAATGCCGTATGCGGTGACGTCGATGGGCGTCAAGCAGATCGTGCTCCGCAAGGTCGACGGTGAAGACATCCTCCGACGAGTAGAGGAGCACGGGGTGACGTTGATGTGCGGCGCCCCCGCCGTCGTGGCCGCTGTCCTCGACGCCGCAACTGCTCGGCGTAGCGCCGGCGAGGACGTTCCTGGGCGCGACACCGTTCGCATCGTGGTGGCAGGAGCGCCGCCGCCCTCGAAGACCATCGAACGGGTCATCGACGAGTTGGGCTGGGAGTTCATCCAGATCTACGGGCTGACCGAGACTTCGCCCCTGCTCACGATGAACCGGGGCCGTGCCGAGTGGGACGATCTCGACCTCGGCGAACAGGCCCGACTGCTGTCTCGGGCCGGCGCACCGGTGCTCGGCGTCACCGTCGAGGTCGACGCCGAGGGAGAGATTTGTGCTCGAAGCAACCACGTGTTCGAGGGGTACTGGGAACAGCCAGAGGAGACGGCCAAGGCCATCCGAGAGGGCTTCTTCCACACCGGTGACGGAGGGTTCCTCGACGGCGCCTACGTCACGATCGCCGATCGCAAGAAGGACGTCATCATCTCGGGGGGCGAGAACGTGTCGTCGATCGAGGTCGAAGACGCCCTCTTCCAGCACCCGGCCGTCGCCGAGTGCGCCGTGATCGGTGTGCCGCACGACAAGTGGGGTGAGACCGTCAAGGCGCTCGTCGTGCTCCGCGACGGCCAGTCCGCCGACGAGGCTGACATCATCGAGTTCTGTCGCGGCCGCATCGCCCATTACAAGTGCCCGACTTCGGTCGAGTTCCGCGATGCCCTGGCCCGGACGGCGACCGGCAAACTGCAGAAGTTCAAGCTGCGCCAGCCCTATTGGGAGGGGCGCGACCGTCTGGTCAACTAGCTAGCTGACGATCCTCCGGCGAAGATCTGTTCCACGAGCGCGTCGAAGCCAGGGTCATATCCGTCATCGGTCTGGACGTCGATGCGAGCGCAGCCGTAGTCGACCGGGTCGGAGATCGCGCCGCCTAGCAACTGGATACGACCGACGAGGATCTCTTCGATCAGGGCCTCCGAGACGCCTTCTTGGCGACGCGCAGCGATCCAACGCTCGGTCGCATTCTCGGCCGTCAAATGGACGTTGATCACGGTGGCGAAGTCGCGGAGGCGACGCACGCTCTGGTCCATTTCCCCCCTGTACATCGTCCCGCTGAACACGGTGGTGGCTCCCGCAGCGGCAAGGTGTTCGAGCACGCCCCACGCAGTCGCCGGCGCCCGCTGCACCAAGGTTTCCGGCGCCCCGCGCCCGATGGTGAGGCGTAGCCCGTTGGCGATGAAATCGCGGTCGATGTGCTGGATGCGCAATTGTCCGGCGATCCTGGCTCCGAGGGTTGTCTTGCCCGATCCAGGCGCGCCGCTGACGAGCACCAAGACGGGGGACCATTCGCTCATGGGGTGGAAGCGTGCTCGGTAGGGGCGCCGCCAGTCCAGCACCGCGATGCGCTTCTTCCCGATCCCAGCCGGCGGGCGGTCAGGCCCCGGAGAGGTCTTCGCCTTCGTACGCGCCGCCGAAGAACTGGGCCAGCATCTCGAGGAGGCCCTCGCTGCGGTCCTCGCCGTCGGCCTCGACGACCCAGCCCGAGAGTGGACGCGCCCCGGGTTCGAGGACGGCAGCCTGCATGCCGTCCTCGTTGAGGGCGGTGGCCATCTCCTGGGCGCCACTAGGCGTGAATCCATAGAACCGGTACGTCCGCATCTGGTCGTAGTCTCGCCCATCTGACCGACCACCGGCCGTCCGGCCTCCGACGCTACGACCGCGACATCGCCCGGCTGGCCGTCCCTGCGTTGGGAGCGCTCGCCGCCGAGCCGCTCTACATCCTGGTCGACACCGCGGTCGTGGGCCACCTGGGCACGGCGCCGCTCGGTGGGCTGGCTGTGGCGGGAACGATCCTGACGACGAGCTTCTTCCTCTTCAATTTCCTGGCCTACGGAACGACTGCCGCCGTGGCCCGATTCGTGGGCGGCGACCGGCACGACGCCGCCGCCCACACCGCGGTGCAGGGGATGTGGTTGGCAGCCGCGATCGGCGCCGCGCTCGTGGTCGCCGGTGTGTTCGGAGCGCCGACAGCGGTCGGCCTCTTCGCCCCCGATCCTGAGGTGCGTATCGCAGCGGTCACGTACCTACGGATCAGTGCGTTGGGCGCGCCCGCCGTGCTGGTTTCGCTCGTGGGCGCTGGATACCTCCGTGGCATGCAGGACACGGCCCGAACGATGGTGGTCGCCGTGTTCGCGAACGTGGCCAACCTCGCGCTCGAGGTCGTGCTCATCTACGGCCTCGGCTTCGGGATTGCCGCGTCGGCCGCCGCGACCGTGATCGCCCAAAGCGCGGGCGCGCTCGTGTTCGTGTGGTTGCTCGGCGTCCATGTGCGCCACGCAGGCGTCGGGCTCCGTCCCGACAAAGCGCGGCTCCGGGCGCTTCTCGTCGTTGGGCGCGACCTCTTCGTGCGCACCGGCGCCCTGCTGCTGTCGCTGGCGGTGGCCACTGCTGTCGCCAGCCGCCTCGGGCGCGCCGAGTTGGCTGCCCATCAGATCGCATTTCAGATCTGGAGCTTCCTCGCGCTCGTGCTCGATGCCGTCGCCATCGCTGGGCAAGCCATGATCGGCATGCTGCTCGGCGCCGGAGCCGTGGCGGAGGCCAGAGCAGCCGCCACCCGGATGCTCCAGTGGGGTGTCGTGGGCGGCGTCGCTCTGGGAATCGTCGTCGTCGCCCTGCGCCCCTGGCTCGTGCCGGTCTTCACCCCCGATCCCGCCGTGGCGAGCGCAGCCTTGGCTGTGCTCTTGGTCGTCGCCGTCCTGCAACCGGTGAACGCGGTCGTATTCGTCCTCGACGGCGTCCTCATTGGCGCCGGCGATCTTCGCTATCTCGCCAAGGCCATGGTCGTGAGCGGCCTCGGTGTGTTCCTGCCCGCAGCCGCACTGGTCTTGCGAGCCGGCGGCCCCCTTGTCGCGCTGTGGGGAGCGCTCACCTTTTTGATGACGGCGCGACTGGTCGGCAATGTCCGACGGTTCCGCGGGACGGCCTGGCTGGTCACCGGCGTCGGCTGAGTCAGCGACTTCGAAGGCGGTCGATCTGGCGGCGATCTCGTTTGGTCGGACGTCCCGTGGCTGCGTCTCGAACCAACGCGGGGGCGACGAACTCACGCGGAGGAGGAGGGGGGCTGTGATCGACGATCGCTTCGGCGGCGATAGGTGCACCAACTCGTTTGGTGATGGCCTCGACGACTTCGAAGACCCGATGGCGGTCGTGGGCGAACGCCTCGACCAGGTCGCCGGGACGGACCGGCGTCGCCGGCTTGGCGGGATGACCGTTGACCTTGACGTGGCCGGCCTTGCAGGCATCGGTGGCGAGGCCGCGCGTCTTGAACAGGCGGACGGCCCACAGCCAGCGGTCGACTCTCGTCTCCTCCACGCCGGGATCGTACGATGCCATGGGCGAGACTGGGGGAGATGACCACCGCCAGGGAAGCCGGGAAGATCGACGTGGAACGCGACCGCGGGCTCACGGTGGAGTTCGGTGACGGGCACACGTGCTTTTTCGCCAACGCCGAATTGCGACGAAACTGCCCGTGCGCCACGTGCCGTGACATCCGAAGCCGGGGCGAGGAAGCTTGGCCTCCGCCGGGTGGATCAGAGGAGATCGCGGTGATCAACGCCGAACTCGTCGGTCACTGGGGGATCAGCTTCGCCTGGAGCGATGGCCACGCTACGGGAATCTTCCCCTTCGACAGCCTGCGCACTTGGTGCGACGAGGGGCTCATCCCGACAGGAGGCTGAGGCGGACCGTTCGCTCCGGGTTGTCGCCGTTTGGGTCGACCAACACGATCGACTGCCACGTGCCGAGGGCTGGGATGCCCTCGAACACCGGCACCACGAGCGACGGGCTGATGAAGGCCGGGAGCACGTGGTCGGCACCATGACCAGGCGAGCCATGTCGATGCCGCCATGGCGCAGTGGGAGGAAACAGTCGGTCGATGGTGGCGGCCACGTCGGTCTCCGATCCGGCACCCAACTCGAACAGCGCGACGCCGGCGGTGGCGTGTGGTGCGAACACCGAGAGCAGGCCGTCGCCGCCGATTCGGCGCGAGAACGATCGGGCGGCGGCGGTGAGGTCATGGAAGTTGCGCCCGCTGAGGTCGAGGTGGAGCAGTTCGGTTGCCATCGCCATGTCCCATGTTGGCCTGACAGCGTCATGATGACGGCATGTCCGTGCGCACTGAAACAGACGGTCCTGTCGCCGTCATCACCATCGACCGCCCTGAGGTCAGAAATGCGGTCGACGGCCCGACGGCGGCGTCGCTGATCGAGGCCTTCGAGCAATTCGACGGCGACGACAGCTTGGCGGTGGCGGTGCTCACCGGCGCCGGCGGCACGTTCTGCGCCGGCGCCGACCTCAAGGCGGTGGCGTTGCGGCGTCGCAGCAACACCGTGCGGGTCGACGGCCACGGCCCGATGGGACCGACGCGGATGGTGTTGTCCAAGCCGGTAATCGCCGCAGTCGAGGGTCACGCCGTCGCCGGGGGGCTCGAGTTGGCGGTGTGGTGCGATCTCAGAGTGGCGGCCGACGATGCGGTGTTCGGCGTCTACTGCCGGCGGTGGGGTGTGCCGTTGGTCGACGGCGGAACGGTGCGGTTGCCGCGGTTGATCGGACAGAGCCGGGCCATGGATCTGATCTTGACGGGACGAGGGGTGTCGGGCGACGAGGCGCTCGCCTTGGGGTTGGTCAACCGGCTCGCCCGACCGGGTGCTGCGCTGGTCGACGCCGTGGCGCTGGCGCACGAGTTGGCGGCCTTGCCGCAGCGCTGTCTGCGTAGCGATCGCGCCTCGGCCATGGCGCAGTGGGACCTTGATGCCGACGACGCCCTGATCCGCGAGACCGAGTTGGGTCTCGAGACGATTCGTTCGGGCGAGACCCAAGCCGGCGCGGCCCGTTTCGCGGCCGGCGCCGGGAGGCACGGCCTGCCGGCCTGAGGCAGTGACGGCCTGCCGGCCTGAGGCAGTGACGGCCTGCCGGCCTGAGGCAGTGACGGCCTGCCGGCCTGAGGCAGTGACGGCCTGCCGGCCTGAGGCAGTGACGGCCTGCCGGCCTGAGGCAGTAGGTTGCTGGGCGTTCACCGGGGAGCCCTGTGTTGGGGCTGAGAGGGGCAGTTGCCCGACCCGCCGAACCTGATCCGGGTCATGCCGGCGAAGGGAGATGACGATGGCATCGCTGTCCACGGAGGAAGTGCCGCGCACGCTGGCCGAGGGCGACGCGCCTCGCTCGCTGGGTCTGTTCGATCAGGTCGCGCTCTGGGCCAATCTGGGCATCTCGTTGCTGTTGGTCGTGGCGGGCACGTTCGTCCTCGTCCCCGATCCGTCGCTGCCGGCGTTGTCGTTGGCGGCGGCGTTCACGGCCATCGTGGTCGGCGCGGTGCTGGGCAACGTGTTGCTTGGTCTCGGAGCCAGAGCGGGAGCGGAGACGGGCGCACCGGCGATGGTGTTGTTGCGCGGGTTGTTGGGGCGGCGCGGTTCTTGGTTGCCGACGGGGGCGAACATCGCGCAGAACCTCGGCTGGGCCACGGTAGAGATCATGGTGATCGCAGCAGCAGCGGGGCGCCTCACCAGCCCTTCCCTTCGTTGGGTGGCGGTGGTGGCGACCGGAGCGACGGCGACGTGGATGGCGGTGCGTCCGCTCGGCGTTGTCCGCGGCTACCTCAAGCGGGTGGCGGTGTGGGTCGTGCTGGCGTCGTCGGCCTACCTGTTCGTGCAGGTGTTGCGTCAACCGTTGCCGCCGGTGACCGAGGGCTCGTGGTCGGGGTTCTGGAAGGCGATGGACATCGTGATCGCGCTTCCGATTTCGTGGTTGCCGCTCGCCGCCGACTACTCGCGGCACTCGCGTTCTGCCGGTGCGGCGTTCACGGGCGCCGCGGTCGGGTACGGCGCGGCCACCATCGCCTTCTTCATCCTCGGAGTGTTGGCGACGGCGACGGGCCTGGCCGGTGACGACGCCATCGCCTCGCTGCTGGCGTTGCCGGCGGGCACGATCGCACTGCTGATCCTCGTGATCGACGAGGTCGACGAGGTGTTCGCCAACGTGTACTCGACGGTCGTGTCCGCTCAGAACCTTGCTCCTCGGCTCGACCGGAGGGTGGCGGCCGTGGGTGTGGGGGCTCTGGCGACAACCCTCGCGCTCGTGTTCGACGACTACGTGGCCTACGAGAGCTTTCTCCTGTTGCTCGGTTCGGTCTTCGTACCGCTTTTCGCCGCTGTTGTCGTCGACTACTTCCTGGTCCGGAGGGGACGGTGGGACGTCAGCGATACGTCGCCCACCCGCCCGTTGATGGTTGTCCCCTGGTTGGCGGGGTTCGTCGTGTATCAGTTGGTCAACCCCGGCCTCGTCGGTCCGTGGCAGCGGTTCTGGATCGATCGGCAGGCTGACCTCGGCTTCACCCCGCCGTCGTGGTCGAGTGCCTCGCTGTTGTCCTTCGCCGTGGCCGCGATACTCGCCTTCGCACTCGGCCGCGTCAGTGGTCGCGCTGGTGCTTCGACTTCTTCTCCGACGGAGGCTTCGGCGGTGGAGTGATGTTGGCGGCGGGAGCAGTGGTCACCGGCGGCGCCACGGCCGCGGCTACCGGCACCGGCGGAAGCGGGGCGGGCGGCGGAGGCTGAAGGTGCGCCGGGAGGTCGAGCCCGGGGGGAAGCACGCCAGGTTGTCCCCCGATCCAGTCGCTCCGAGGCCACGCGCTCGCGTCGGGCGACGGGAAGTCGGTGGCCGGCGTCGGGGCGAGCGCAGGTCCCATGAAGGCCGAGAAGATGCGGGCAGGGAACGATCCGCCCGTCACCCGAGTGCCGCCGACGTCGATCATGCTCTCCTGCCCGGTGGGGCTCCCCATCCAGACGGCGGTGGCGAGTTGTGGCGTGTACCCGTCGAACCAGGCATCGCGCCAGAGTTGCGAGGTCCCGGTCTTGCCGGCGACAGGCCGGCCGATGGCGGCGCGACGTCCGGTGCCCCGATCGACGACGCCGCGGAGGACGTCGGTCACCGTTCGCGCCACCTGCGGATCGAGGACCCGCTCACCCGACGGCGTGTTCTCGAACAAAACCTTCCCGTCTGGGCCCTCCACCTTGCGGATGAAGATCGGTGAGTGCCGGACTCCGTCGGCGGCAAGGGTGGCGTAGACCGAGGCCATCTCGAGCGGGGACACTTCGCCAGTCCCGAGCACGATGGAGGGAACTGAGGGCAGCGGCCGGCCTACGCCGAGCGACTTGGCCATGGCAACGAGCTTCTCCGGGCCGAGAGCCAGCGCCAGGCGGGCGTAGGCGCAGTTCGACGATCGCACGGTCGCTTCGCGCAGCGTGGTGACGAGTACCTCTCCGCTCCCACCTTCGTAGTTGTCGACGTTCCACGTCGGTTCGGGCGCTCCGGGGGTGTCGAACGAGCAGGGAGCGGTGGCGTCCACGAGGTCGTCGGGGGAGTGACCGGCCGCCAGCCAGGCGGCCAAGGCGACCGTCTTGAACGACGATCCCGCTTGCCGGGCGCCTTGGGTGGCGAGGTTGTACTTGGCCGTGGCGAAGTCGGCGCCACCGACGAGGGCACGCACCGCCCCGTCGCTGGGGTCGATGGAGACCAGAGCGGCGGTGAACGGGCTGTCGGGCAGCGTCGAATGCACCGCGTCTTCTGCCATCCGCTGCAGTCCGGGATCGAGGGTGGTGTAGACGCGTATCCCACCGCGAAAGACGGTGGCCGAACGTTCCGCTGGAGTCTTCCCAAGCCTGGGGTCGGCCAGCAGTTGGCGCCGAACTTCTTCGGTGAAGTAATCGTCGGGCTGGGCGGCGTCGCGCACGATCGTGGTCGGGAGCGGCTCCTGCTCGGCGGCGTCGGCAACGGTCGGGTCGATCATGCGCTGGGACACCATGCGCCGGAGCACGTGGGCGCGCCTCGCCCGCGCCGCGTCGGGACGCCGGATGGGGTCGTAGCCCTGTGGGCTCGAGATCATCCCGGCCAGCAAGGCGGACTCGGCCAAGTCGAGATCGGCGACGTTCTTGGCGAAGAACCGATTGGCCGCTGCCTGCACCCCGTACGCACCCTGGCCGAAGTACACCGTGTTGAGGTAGCGCTGGAGGATCTCGTCCTTGGTCATCTCGTGTTCGACTCGGATGGCCAGCACGGCCTCTTTGGCCTTGCGGTCGTACGACCGATCGGCGCTGAGGATGCTGTTCTTCACCAATTGTTGGGTGATCGTGGAGCCACCTTCGGCGACGGCGCCGGTCGTGAGGTTGGCCTTTGCCGCCCGAACCATCCCCCGCACGCTGATGCCGTCGTGCTCGTAGAACGAGGCGTCCTCCACGGCGATCACAGCGTCGGCCAGATCCTTCGGTACGTGGTCGAGGCCGACCCGGACCCTGTCTTCGTCGTACATCGCCGAGAGCAGCGAACCGTCTGCGGCCAGAATCTCGCTGCGCTGGGCCAGCGGACGGAGTTCGATGTCTGGAAGTCCGTCGTGGATCGTCGCCGCCCGCACCGTTCCGGCGCCGATCACCGTCAGGCCGAGACCGCCGGCGAGCACGGCGGTGGCGACCACGATCGCCGCGACCGCTCGACACAACCAGCCCATGGCGGGCGTGTACCCGATCCGCGATTCGGTAACCCAAAGGTGGTCCTATAGGTCAACGGTCGACGATGAGGCGAGGCATGCCGTCGGTGACGACCAGCGTGCCGGGAAGGCCGAGCAACATGATCGGATCGTCGCCGAGATGGGGGCCGAGAATGGCGACGACCTCGCCCTTGTCCGGACCCGCGACCATCGTGACCTGCACGCGAATCGTCGCGTCGTCGACGGTTTCGGCATCAACGATGAAGACGTCATAGCGGCCGTCGGGCAGAGGGTTCATGACCGCAAACCCTTACAGACAAAGGGATTGCGATGGATCGGTGGTCCAGAACCCTTGTGGCACAAGGGTTCTGTGGCCCGCAGAACACGGAGAATGCTTGACCTTGGAGGGCAAAACCTCTTTCATTGCAACAACTTCCTCAACTTCCCCCAACACGCCAGGAGGTGGCGGTGAACAAAGGTGAGCTCATCGAGTCGATCGCGGAGCGGTCCGGACTCGACAAGCGCCAGGCGGAGGGTGCGCTGCAAGCCTTCGTCGACGCCGTCGTGGAATCGACCAAGGGTGGCGACCGAGTCGCCATCCTCGGCTTCGGGTCGTTCAACCCGACGTCGCGTGGTGCCCGTACAGGCCGGAATCCGCAGACCGGCGAGCCGGTGAAGATCGCGGCCTCGAAAGGGGTGCGGTTCGCACCGGGCACGGCGTTCAAGGCTGCCCTGAACACCAAGGGCGGAGCCAAGAAGGCAACAGCAGCGAAAGCTTCGGCCAAGAAGGCCACCAAGTCCACCAAGAAGAAGTAGCGAGCGAAAGGCCACACGCCACCCATGAGTCCTGCAGCCAAGAAGGCCGCACCATCGGCCAAGAAGTCGGCAGCCAAGAAAGCAAGCCCGGCGAAAAAGACGTCCGCGGCGAAGAAGACGACGGCCAAGAAGGCGCCGGCGAAGAAGTCGACAGCCAAGAAGTCGACAGCCAAGAAGGCCCCGGCCCGCAAGGCTCCGGCCAAGAAGACAGCGGCGAAGAAGGCTCCTGCGAAGAAGTCGTCCGCCGCCAAGAAGACGTCCGCCGCCAAGAAGACGACGGCCAAGAAGGCTCCGGCGAAGAAGACAGCGGCGAAGAAGGCTCCGGCCAAGAAGTCGTCGGCGGCCAAGAAGGCCCCGGCCCGGAAGGCTTCGGCCAAGAAGGCTCCGGCCCGAAAGAGCGCGCGCTGACACCACGTCGGCCTCGTTCCGGCAGGACATGCGATCAGGGGGGGCCCATGAGCCCCCCCTGTTTCGCGCCTAGAGGTCGCCGGCGTTCTGGGCGGGTTGAACGACCGATGCGGTGGTTGATCCCGCCCAGAACGAGGTCCCGTGCGGACCACGGTGTAGGTCGCGGTGGTGAGAAGGAACCAGGCCTCCTCGACCACGCGGCGGATCCGACGGATCGATGAGCGGTCTATCGCGCGCCGCCAACGATCGCGAGCACCTACGCCGGGTCTTTCCGCTCCCTGCTAGAGGTCGCGCATCACCTTGAACGCTTCACCGAGTGCGACGCCGGCGCGGGCGCCGTGCTCGGCCAGACGCTGTTGCATTCGGTCGGCGAACGCCGCCCGCTGGTCGGCGGATTCGGCGTCGTCGATGGCCATGGTGGAGCGCAGTTGGCTCTCGTGGGCCAACAGGGCTGCGAGTTTTGCGTCGGCGTGTGCTGTCTCGACCGTTTCGACGTGATCGACCTCGTCGGCCTCCCATAGCAACAACGTCGAGGGACGATGATGGGGCAGTTGTTGTTCGGGAAAGAAGTGGGGGTCGCGTGCGGCGACGATGCCTTCGACGGCGAGATAGCCGGCGTGGCGGTGGTCGGGATGGAGTCGATACCGACGCCAAGGATCGTGACCGAGGACGACATCGGGCCGGTACTTGCGAATCCAATACGCGACTTGCCACCGCTGGCGAAGGCCGGATTCGAGTTCGCCATCGGGCCAACCCAAGAAGACGCATTCCCCCGTCCCGCCGAGAGCACGCGACGCGCCGCGTTGCTCTTCTTGGCGCAACGAGACGAGACGGGCTTGGTCTTCGTCGGGATCCCATGACCCCTTCGATCCGTCGGTGCACACGACGTGCACGAGTTCGCATCCGGCCGCCGCCCATTTTGCCAGCGTGGCTCCGGCTCCGAACTCGATGTCGTCGGGATGTGCGGCAATGGCCAAGGCGCGGCGGGGAGTGTCGAGATCCGTGCTGACGTCCATGGAGTTGGCTCCTCGATTCAGGTGACGAGTGGGTGGGCCGGGCGCCCGGTGGCTTCGGTGAGGTCCTCGGGAGTGTCGACGTCCCACTGGAGATCGGCCAATCGAACGACGCGGTACTCGACGCGAAGACGATCTGCCTCGTGGCGGTGCTGGGCGAACGATGCGGCGCCGTAGGCGAACGTGAAGTCCGACGCCGCGGCGGGAAGCACCAACACGTTGGTGCCGTCGTCGTGGCGATCGGGCACGAGCGTGATGCCATTGAAGCCAAGGAGTCGCTCGAAACTCCCTGCCATCGGAAGGTCGCCATGGGCGACGACCACCGAGGCCGCGCCGGTGTGAAAGAGGTGGTCGACCCCGCGCCGGACCGAGCCGTTGAGGTCGAGACCGGTCGTGTCGATGACGGCTGCGCCGAGCTCCTCGGCCCACGACGCGACCTCTGGGTCGTCGCAGGCGATGGCGACGGATAGGGGAGCGGCGGCGGCGACGACTCGTTCGGCCATCGCTCGGGCCAGTTGTGCCCGGGCCGCCCCGTCGAGGGCAGGGGCCAGTCTGGCCTTGGCGGCGGCGAAGGCCTTGACCGGGATCAGCACCACGGCGTCGAGGCCTTCGTCCACCCCTGGAGTCTACGGGCCGCCTCCGGGGCGGCCGGCGGGCCGAAAAGCTTCGCTAGCGTGCGCTGCATGACGAAGGTGGCCGTGATCGGTGCCGGTTCGTGGGGCACCGCCGTCGCCGCGATCACGGCGGGCAACGTGCCGACGTGGCTGTGGGCCCGCCGTAGCGAGCTGGCCCGCCAGATCGACACCGACCATTGCAACGGCTCGTACCTGCCCGACCTGCATCTCCCCGATGCGCTCCGGGGTACCGACGATCTCGAGGAGGCGGTGTCGGGCGCTGATGTGGTTGTTCTCGGCGTGCCGTCACACGGGTTCCGGTCAGTCCTCGCCGACGCGGCGCCGTTCGTCCCGAACGGCGTCCCGGTCATCAGCCTTACCAAGGGAGTCGAGCAAGGCACGCTGCGGCGCATGACCGAGGTCGTGGGCGAGCTTCTGCCAGGTCATCCCGCCGGCGTGCTCACGGGGCCCAACCTGGCCCGCGAGATCGTGGCCGGCCATCCGGCCGCCAGCGTGGTCGCATTGGGCGACGAGTCGGCCTGTGCCGAGTTGCAGCGAATCTTCAGCTCCGAATCCTTTCGCGTCTACACCAACCCCGATGTGATCGGTTGTGAGGTCGCGGGAGCGTTGAAGAACGTCATGGCGATCGCCTCGGGCATGGCCGACGGCATGGGGTTCGGTGACAACACGCGTGCCGCCTTGATCACCCGTGGTCTGGCCGAACTCACTCGCCTCGGTGTCGCACTCGGCGGTCAGCCCATGACGTTTTCGGGCCTCGCGGGGATGGGTGACCTCGTGGCGACCTGCATCAGTCCCCAGAGCCGCAATCGCCACGTCGGCGAGCAGTTGGGCAAGGGCCGCGTGATCGACGACATCGTGACGGAGATGAAGATGGTCGCCGAAGGGGTCAAGACGTCGAGAGCGGTCGTCGAGTTGGCCGCGGTGCACGGCCTGGAGATGCCCATCGCCGAGCAGGTCGTGGCCGTGCTCTACGAGGGCAAGACAGCCGCCGATGTGATTCCGGCGCTGATGCGGCGCCAGTCGAAAGCCGAGCTGCACGGCATCGACGCCCCTACTTCGTGAGCGCGAAGAGCTGGGCCCTCCGGCGGCTCATGGGCCGCCTGCGCATCACCGACGACACCGTGCGTCACCTGACCACCTTCCAACGGCTGGGCGAAACCGTCGAGGTCGAGATGCCGACCGAGCTCCTGCCCGTCGGCGCTCGGACGGTGTTCCGAGCGGTGCGCACTCGGGCCGCCGCCCAGCTGGGCGTTGATTGGGTGTGGCCCCACTGGCTCGAGCGGCAACTGGACCCCCGGAGCCCCGCCTTCGTGCCCCGCGGCCATCTGCCGGTGCTCACCAACGTGACGCTGCGCAACTGGACGGCGGTTGGCACGGTCGGGTCGACCACCAAAGCCATCGTCGACCCTCGTGGTCTGGTCACGCCGTGGTACGACGGCTGGTCGCTCGACTGGTGGATCGGGGCCGAGGACCGCTGGCACTTCCCCTCGCGGGAGGCGGCCGTCCGTCAACAACTCGTCGAGGACACGCCCGTGGTCGAGACGGCGATGCGGGTGCCGGGAGGTGACGCCGTCCAGCGCGTCTACGCCGTGCCTGGTGACGACGGGCCGCTCGTGGTGGTCGAGATCACCAATCGAACGCCCACGCCGTTCGCGGTGGCCCTCGGCGTGCGTCCCTACAACCCTGAGGGGCTGGCCGTCGTGGAGACGGTCGGTCTCGTCGATCGAACCGTCACGGTCGATGGTCGCCCTGCGCTCTTGTTGCCGAGGGCTCCGCAGCGGATGGCGGCGTCGACCTTCCACGACGGCGACGCAGCCCAGATCGTCACGTCGGGCCAAGCCGGCGAATCGCTGCCGAAGGATCTGCGTTGCGAGGCGGGGCTGGCCACGGCCGCGTTCTTGTTTCCGTTGGCGCACACGGCGACGCTCCGGATCGCCATTCCCCTCGACGCCGAACGGCGGACGCGTCGTCGGGGCCTCGCCCGCCGGCGTGTCGAGCGGATGCCCGACCACCCGAAGGGACTCACGGCCAGCGATCTCGTGGTCAAGGGGTGGCGGGCGCAGACCGAGAACCGTGGGTTGCGACTCGTCGTCCCCGAGGGCCGATTGTCGTCGGCCATCGAGGCCAATCGGCGGTTCCTGCTCCTGTTCCACGAGGGCCACGACGTCGTGCCGGGTCCGTTCACCTATCACCGGTTCTGGTTCCGCGACGCCGCGTATCTGCTCGGTGCGCTCGATCGGTTCGGCTTCCACCGCGAGTCGGCCGAAGTGATCGCCGGCTTCGGTGACCGGCTGCGAGTCGACGGGTTCTACTTCTCCCAGCGCCAAGAGTGGGACGCCAACGGGGCCGCGCTGTCGGCGATGGCCGAGCACTGGCGGCTGACTGGGTCGATGGGCGACGTCGATCTCGACGACGTCGAGAAGGCCATCCGGTGGATCGAACGCAAGCGCCACAGCCGTCGCCGCCGCAAGGACCCGGCGCTCCGGGGGTTGATGCCGGCGAGCATCTCCGCCGAGCACCTCGGCCCGTTCGACTACTTCTACTGGGACGACTTCTGGTCGCTGCGCGGGTTGCTCGACGGTGCTGCGCTGTTGCGGGCCGGCGGTCGCGCACGATCAGCCGACGACGGCGACTCCTGGGCGGCCGGCCTTCGGCGCGACCTCGAGGCGTCCATGACCATCGTCGCCGAGCGCCTCGGGAGCGACGTGTTGCCGGCCGGGCCTCGGCGGCGAATCGACCCGGGCATCATCGGCACGTTGGTGGCATGCGAGCCGCTCGGGCTATTTGCCGCCGACCATCCCGCGATCGCGGCCACGGCCGAAGCCGTGCGAGAGCGGTTCTGTATCGGTCCCGCCTTCTACCAAGGCATCAGCCATACCGGCCTCGGCACCTACCTCACGCTGCAGTTGGCCGCCGTCGAACTCGCGGCGGGTGATCCTCGCTGCCTCGAACGTCTTGCATGGATGGTCGACGCGGCGACGCCCACGTTCACCTGGCCCGAGGCGATCCACCCCGGACTCGGTGGGGGCTGCATGGGCGACGGACATCACGGCTGGGCCGCGGCCGACTTCCTCTCGCTCGTCCGGCAGTTGCTCGTCCGAGAGGTCGACGCCGGGCTCGACCTGTGCTCGATGCTGCCCGAGGCGTGGATGGGGCAGAACCTCGAGGTGCACGACGCGCCCACCCACTTCGGGCCGATCTCGTTCGCCGTCCGGTGGCACGGCGATCGGCCGGCACTCCTGTGGGACCTCCGCTCCCGAGGCGACGCTCCCGTAAGGCTCCGGGCGCCGGGCCTCGATTCGTCGTGGTCGACCACCGAGGCAAAGGGCGAGGCCTTGCTGGCCGCGGGCGCGCTGACTCGGCCGACCGTGATCAGCGAGGAGGGGTCGTTTTCATGAGCGACGACGGCGAGCGACTCCTCCGAGAACAGGCCGACCGCCGCCTGCTCGACGCCGGCGTCGAGCAGCACGAGATCGATCATGCCCGCGATCAGGGTCTCTTGGGATTGTTGGCGTTGGCCGAGGCGGCGCTTCCCGGCGGGGGCCGCTATACCGGCGACGAGTTGGCGGCCAAGGTCGGTATGGATCGGGCTCTGTCCAAGCGACTCTGGCGGGCGATGGGGTTTCCCGATGTCGACGACGAGGACCGCGTCTTCACCGAGGCCGACGTCGAGGCGCTGTCGACGGTGAGTGCGTTGCTCTCTCTCGGCGTGACCGACGCCGAGACGTCGATCCAGCTCACGCGCGTCATCGGGTCTTCGATGGCGCGGGTGGCCGAGGCCATCGTCGGGGCGCGTGACGCCTCGTCGCCCGCCGAGGGGATCGACGGGCTCGACCGAGTGGTCGCCGTCAGCGACGACGTCATGGCACTGGCCGCTCCTGCATCCCTGAGCACGCAGAGTCAGTTGCTCGACTATGTCTGGCGGCGTCATCTCCAAGCCGCCGGCCGTCGCCGCATCATGGCCTCGGGCGAGCCCGGGCGGGGATCGACGGCGCTGGCCGTCGGGTTCGCCGACCTCGTGGGCTTCACGGCGCTGAGCCAGCAGGTGTCGCCCGGTGAGTTGGCACGTGTCGTCGACCGGTTCGAAGCTCTCGCCTTCGACGAGGTGGCCCACCACGGCGGTCGGGTGGCGAAGATGATCGGCGACGAGGTCATGTTTGTCGTCGACACCCCGGGCGCTGCGTTGGAGACCGCACTCGCCCTCGCCGAGGCCTACGCCGACGACGACATCCTCTCCGACGTGCGAGTGGGATTGGCGTTCGGCGACGTCCTGGCCCGCGAGGGCGACTACTACGGGCCGGTGGTCAACCTCGCCAGCCGGATGGTCAACATCGCCATCCCCGGCGCGGTCGTGGTCTCCGACTCGATCCATGACGCGCTCGCGGGCGACACGCGTTACCTGTTCCACGCCCTTCGGCAGCGGTCGCTCAAGGACATCGGGCGAGTCCGTCTTTGGCGAGCCCGCCGCGGCCATCCGTCGGCGGGCTGAGTCGGTTCAGTCGTCGATGCGGGCGGTGGCGATGCCTCCGGCTCGCAGCGGGAACTGTCCTTCGAAGGGCTCGAGCGGGCGGCCCCGGAGGTCGACGAGCCATCCCCGTCGACCGGCCACCCGCACGGTGGCTGTCTCGGTCGTGGGGTTGAACACCCGCAACTCGAGTCCCCCCGGGGCCCGCCGAAGCGCGGACACCTCGGCCCCGGAGACCTCGAGCTCCTGGCCGCGGTCGGCGCGGGTGCCGCCGCCGGCCGCCGGCGTCACGGCCAGCGGCAGGAATGCTTGATCGACGAGCGCGTACGGATCACCGTCGCCCACGTGGATGCCGTAGCGGACCTCGATTCGTTCCTGGAGCTGGGGGCCCTCGAGGGGGTTGACCGGACCGGCAGGTTCGGGCCGGCTCGGCATCGGGCCTCGCGACAGCCAACCGTTGGCCCGCAGCAGGGTGAGCGCGAGCGCTCGGCCGCCGTCGACGAGCTCGTATTCGAGCAAGCCCTCGTGGACGATCGTGGCGCCGCCGGCGCTGACGAATCGCCGCGACGGATACGTGGCCAGCGCTGGCTCACTCGGTCCACCCTCGGCGACGAGGCCGCGTTCGACGATCGCGAACGCGCACTCGGCTCGGCTCACATTGGCTCGGGCGGGCAGGGGGAACCAAGCCCGGAGGCGGTGGTCGCGGCAACGGTTGTCGAAGGTGCTTGTCACTCGCACGAGCGACTCGCCGGCGTGGAGCTCGAGCCGGGTCGAGACGACGGTCGACACCTCGCCGACGCGGGTGCCGGTGGCGTCATCGAGGCGTTCCGGCCAGCGATACGTCGCCGCGATCTCGACGATGCCCCGGACCGGTCCGCCCTCGACGACCCTGACCTCGACCGCCTCGGGTCGATCGACGACCGTGTCCTGGACGGGCGGGCAGTAGTTGTAGGTGTCACCGGCTTCGCCGTCGTCGACGAGCCGCCCGAGGCCGGCGACGCCGTTGAGTGTGAAGGTGCCCGTCTCTGGGTCGACGATCACGTCGGCCAGACCGTTGGCGAGCCCGAGTCCGCCGTCGGCGACGGTGACGGCGTGGTCGGTGTCGACGAGGTCGGCCGACCACCGCTGCCATCCGTATCCGGGCACGTCGCCGACTCGAGCGAGGTACCGCTGCATCGGGGGGCGGATCATGCGGAGGCGGAACCACTCGCGCCCGCCCTCTCCGAGTCGGGCATACAACTCGCGGCGGGTCTCCTCGATGGTGCTGCCAGCCTTGGGCGTGGTGTCGAGCGTGACCACGATCTCGTCGTCGTCTCCGTCGACCCCGTCCGCGATCTCGAGCGCGGTGACGAAGAAGTTGTCGCTCAGTCGCTGGCCCCGGATCTGTCCCAGGAACGATGCGACGTCTGAGGGCCGCATTCGCCGCGCCTCGGTCGACCCGCCTGGCCGGGCCCGGAGAACCTGGGTGCCGGGGACGGGAGTGTCGTCGTCGACGACGATCTCGACGAGCCCGCCCCGGTTGCGCGCGATCGGGTTGAGGACGACGGGGCCCGATCCGGCCATGGAGCTGCCCAGTGCCTTGACCGCCCGGTCGGTGAGGCCCTCGGCGATCTGGCGGGCCTCGGCGTAGCGGTGGTTGACGGCGGCGACGACCTCGTCGTGCGAGCACGCGCAGATCGAGTCGTGCGCCGCGTTGCGGACTACCTCGGTCCAGGCGAGTTCGAGGAGTCGACCAGGCCACGCTTCGGCAGGGAGGAAGAGCGCGCAGAGGGGCTCGGCGACCTGTTCGAGCCACCGCTCTGCCCGCGGCCGCGAGTTGCTTGGTGTCCACTCGGTTCGACGCAACCCCCATCAGCAAGTTGGCCCGCGCCCCCGACCGCATCTCGCCGGTCCACGAGGAGAGCCCCTCGGTGGCGGCGGCAGGACCATCGAGGTATTCGGCCAACGACGTGACCTCGAAGCGGTAGTCGATCCTGGATCTGGTTGGCCTCAGCGACGACCCGTCCAAGCCAGGGCTGGGGCACCTGGTGGTCGGTCCCGTTCATGAACAGGATCCACCGACGAGCAGGTCGCCGAGCTCGCGTTCGTGAGCCTCGACCCGCCGCACGAGGGCCTTGGCGTCATCGGGTATGGCGGCACCGTTGCCGTAGCCGCCGCGAGCAGGTACTGGGCCCGGATCGGTGGTGCCGTCGGGGCGGTCCACCAGAAGGCGGTGCGGTCGACTGCCTCGGGCACGCCCCGCCAGACGACGGCGTGCCCGAACCCGAACTGTTGGAGGATCTGGGGCATCTGGGCGACGTGACCGAACATGTCGGGCAGGTAGCCGACGTTCATGGCGCCGCCGAAGCGCGGCGCCTTGGCCATGCCGAGTTGAAGGTTGCGGATGTGGGTCTCGCCCGAGACCAGGAACTCGTCGGGCAGCGTGTACCAAGGCCCCATGGCCACTCGGCCCGCTGGCCGCGAGGCGCTGGAGAACGGGCTCGGCCTCGGGCCGCACCTCGAGGTAGTCGTCGACGACGGCCATCTGCCCGTCGAGCAGGAAGCGGGCGTAGGACAGGTCGTCCTCGAGCGCTGGCAGGAACTCGTCGAGCAGGTCGACGAGCCGGAGTCGAAACGTCTGGAACGTCGCGTACCACTCGCGATCCCAGTGCGTGTGGGGGACGATGGCGACGGTGAGCGGTTCCCGTTCGGTCATGCCCGACGATACCCCCCCCGTTTTGGGCACCGTCAGAGCGCGATCGCGCTCTGACGGTGCCCAAAACGCTGGGGGGTGGGACAGACTCGTCCGGTGACCGACGAAATCGTGCGCCTGACGGAGTGGACGAGTTGTGGCGGATGTGCGGCCAAGTGGGGGGCGGCGCCGCTGGCGGCGCTGGTCGCGCGACCTGGTCGGCTCGGCCGACCCCGCGCTTGCTGGTCGGGCTCGCGCCCTTCGACGACGCCGCCGTCTACCGGCTCAGTGACGACCTGGCCATGGTGTCGACGACCGACTTCTTCCCTCCGTTGGTCGACGACCCCGGCGACTTCGGCGCCATCGCCGCCGCCAACGCCTGCAGCGATGTCTTCGCCATGGGTGGCGCGCGTCGTGCTGGCCCTCAACATCTCGGCCTTTCCCGAACGCCTCCCATCGCCGCCGTCGAGGCCATCTTGTCCGCCGCCGCCGCCGTGGTGGTCGACGCCGGTGGGGCCATAGCCGGCGGGCACACCATCCGTTCGCGAGGAGCCGATCTTCGGCCTCGCCGTCCAGGGGCTGGTGCACCCCGACAAGGTGTGGACCAAGGCCGGGGCCCGACCCGGCGATGTGCTCGTGTTGTCGAAGCCGCTCGGGACCGGCATCGTGCTCGCCGGGGGCAGTGACGACGAAAAGGCATCGGCTACGGCGAGGATGCGAACGCTCAACCGAGCTGCGGCCGAATCCCTGGCGTCGCTACCAGGCGGACGAGGCGCCACACGCGGTGACCGACGTGACCGGGTTCGGGTTGCTCGGCCACGGGTGGGAGATGGCCGAGCGCTGTGGCGTCGTGTTGCGATTCGCGGCCGCCGACCTACCGCTGCACGCCGGCGCACTCGCAGGCCGCCGAGGCGGGTACCCGCACTGGCGGCGACCCCCGCAACCGGGCCGACCTCGAGGCCCACGTCCGTTCGTCGGCGCCGTCGGCTCTCGAGGCGATTGCGTATGACCCACAGACCTCCGGAGGACTGTTGGCATCGGTCTCCGAAGCAGCGGCCGCACACCTCGAGGCCGAGGGCTTCGTCGTGGTCGGCTCGTGGTCGACGGCGGCGCCTCGGTCGAATTGGGCTGAGCCGGTATGGTCGGACCCATCCCGCCGACTCCCATCCCGCCCGCCCCGCCCGCCCTCCGAATGCGGCGCAAACCGACGAAGAAGCACGCGCCGTCGCTGCGACTCGAGCAGGAGTTGTGGGCGTCGGGCCACGACGTCGTCGTCGGCATCGACGAGGTCGGCCGCGGAGCGTGGGCCGGTCCACTCACCGTCGGAGCGGCCGTGCTGCCCCAAGACCGGCGGGTATACAAAGTCCGCGACTCGAAGATGCTGACCGAGATCGAGCGGGAGGCGATGTTCGACCGGGTGGCGGGCTGGTGCCAGGCGTGGGCCGTCGGTCACGCCTCCCAGCAGGAGTGCGACGACCTCGGAATGGCGGCGGCGCAGAAGCTGGCTGCGGCCCGGGCCATCGACGGCCTCGGCGTCGGTGAGCCCGACAAGGTGTTGGTCGACGGCAACTGGGACTTCGTCGGCCGGGGCACGACGCAGCGGGTCATCAAGGGCGACGCCACGTGCCTGACCATCGCGGCGGCGTCGATCCTGGCCAAGGTGACCCGCGACCGGATCATGCGCGAAGAGGCCGAGCACTTTCCCGGCTGTCGAGTTCGAGCTCAACAAGGGCTACCCGTGCCCTCGGCACAAGGCCGCGCTGCAGGCCTATGGGCCGAGCGCCGATCCACCGCCGCAGTTGGGTGTTCATGGACCACCTCGTGTGGGGGCCGCCTCGAATTCGGCGCGTCGACCCCGATCAACTCGACCTCTTTACCGACGAAGGTCCGTGACGCCCCTACATTCGCTGACGTGACCCGTTCGCAACGACTCGTGCTTCGTGCCTTTGCCCTCTGGACGGTCTACGTCTGGGGCACCCGGATCTGGAACATCATCGGTGATGACACCCAGTCGGCGGCGTTCAAGGCCGTGCACTCGGTGCTGGCCGTGATCTCGGTTGCGTTCGCGGTGGCGACCTGGGTCATCGTTTCGAACGTGCAGCGGAAGGCACGAGGACGCCAGCCAGCTTCGATCTCCTAGGCACGATCTCGAGCGCCGGGTTCTCCTCCGGAGACCGCTTCGTCGTCGGGTGGTGGGAGCGCACGCCGATCGGTCCGATGATCGACGTCATGTGGGCCCGCCCCGATGGTGAGCGGATCCTTCTCGTCGACCGTGCCGCGGCGGCCGAGTTCATCACGTCGGTGTACCGGTTCGACCGGGTAGAGGTCGTGGCCCTCACCGGGCGCGCCGACCGCCGCTCGCTGGTGCTCCTGGCCGGGGACGTGTCGACGGGGAACGTCTCGCTCGAGCTGCGCTCCGGACGAGGCTGGCGTCTGCCCTTCGCCGTGCTCCGCACCCCGGGCGTGACCCGCTGGGTCGAGGGTCCGATCGCCAGGCTGGCGATGGGGGTGCGCACCTACGGGGTCAGCCCCACCGGAGTGCGGGAGTGGTATCGCGCCGACGAATACCGCCCCGTGGTGACGGGCTCGGCGTCGGTGGGCGGCGCGGACTTGGGGCCGCTCTCTGACTTCGATCGCCCGGGCCGGTTCGGCTTCAGCGAACCGCCTCGCCGGCCGTCGATCGTCGTCGTGCGTCCCCGGCTCGTTGACCCGACCGGGCGCCTGGACCGCCTTTTCGAGCGGATGGGTCCGGGGTAGGTTCGGGCCCATGTCGACGGCAACGACTGACTGCTTTGCGTGCGGAACGACGGTCGAGGGCGACTCCATCGAGCAATTCGAAGAGGCGTTCCTCGTTCACATTCGGGCCGAGCACCCTGACCTTCCCTATCCCGACAACGCGGTGCGCAACTTCGCTGCCGCCACGCAACGTCTGGTCGAGGCCGCCGACCGGGTGGCCGAGGACTTCGCCGTCGAGATCCATCCCGTCGACGAGTCTCGTCTCGACGACTGGCTCGAGTTCTTCGACCACCGAGGGTTCGCCGGCAACCCCGCCTGGGCCAGTTGCTATTGCCTCGAGCCGATGCTCGAACCCGCTTCGGACGACGACGACGATCCGCGCTGGTACGAGCGACGGCAGGCCATGATGACCATGCTGGGCTCGGGCGCCGCGTTCGGCTACCTCGCCTACGCCGACGGCGAGGTCGCCGGTTGGGTCAATGCGTCGCTCCGTTCCGATGCCGGCCTCTACCGTCAGGGCGAGGGCGCCGACCCGCCTGATGCCGCGGTCGCAGTCGTCTCGTGTTTCGTCATCGCCCCGCCCTACCGCCGGCACGGCTTGGCCGCCCGCCTGCTCGATCGGGTCATCGCCGACGCTCCCGGGCGGGGCGCGGGCTTCGTCGAGGCGTACCCGTTCAAGCCCCGGGAGGACGATCACACGGTCTCGGCCGACGCCGGCGAGTTCCGTGGCCCTCGCCACCTCTTCGACGAGCGCGGATTTGTCGTCGTCGGCGAACGCGATCGCGACGTCGTCGTGCGCCTTTCCGTCTGACGCTCGACCGGCGTACCGTTGCCGGATGGCCGGCGAATCGATCGAACGCACACGGGTGCTGTCGGCGCTACCCGCCGAGGTGTGGGCCGTGCTGGGCGACGTGCGTCGTATGGCCGAATGGTCGGAGGAACTCGACGGGGTCGACCTTCTGACGGGCGACGGACGATCGATCGGTAGTCGCTTCCGGGGCAACAACCGCGATCAGACCCGCACCTGGGCGATGACCTGCGTGGTCGACCGGTACGACGAGGGTCAGGCGCTCGAGTTCCACACCGAGGACGCCAAGGGGCAGACCCGCACTCGGTGGTGGTATCGGTGCGTGCGCGACGGATCGGGCACGGCCGTGACCGAAGGATTCGAGCGAGTAGCCAAGCTGTCGCGGCTCCGAGCCTTCGCAGAGAAGAAGGTGGTCGGCGATCGGACCGAGCACAACGCCCGCAACATCGACGAGAGCCTTCGGCGCCTCGCAGAGGTGGTTCAGGCGAGGGAGAAGTAGACCTCGGTCTCGACGGCGGCGGGGTCGTCGTGCCAGTCGCCGTAGATCTCCCACGAGCGGCGACCGGTGGCGACCCCCTCGGCCGCGCACCAGGACGCGAGAGCGCTGTAGCTCTCGCCCAGGCGGTCGTAGGGGCCATGGTGAACGATGCGGGCGACCTCACATCCGGCCACGGTCACGCAGCGGATGTCGTCGGGCGCGGCGTCGTCGTCGAAGGGGCGGTCGACCTGCACGCCGATCCAGACATCGGCGCCTGCTTCGCTGTGAGGGTCACCGTCGTAGATGACCACGTTGTGGCCGGTGCCGCGGTCGGAAGCACGGAGGTACGGCCACACCTTGTCGAGGCTGGACCGAATGGCGTCGGCGAGCTGCCCCCGGCTGACGTGCACGGCGATGGCGGCGATCGGAAACGCGGCTGCGTCCGTGATTTCAGGTCCGTCTCCCACGAGCGGGGAGTCTGCACCTCGGGCGCGCGGCGGTCAACCGGGTCGTCGCGGTGGCCGATGCGGTCGTCCAACGTCGTTGTTGCGGCTTTGGCGGCGGCCGGAACGGCCACCGCAACGCATCAGCCGAGGGTGACGTCGAGGGCGAGGGTGAGGCAGCGGCACGCGCCGCCAGCCTTTTGGAACTCGCTGACGTCGACGACGACGACGTCGAATCCCCACGATTCCAGCTGCCGGCCGACTGGCGGTGGGCACGACGGCATGACGACGGTGGTGCCCACCACGACGGAGTTGGCCACGAACGCGAGCGCGGCGTCGTCGTCGAGCACGAGCGGCTGGGGGACGAGGGCCTCCATGACCTTCAGGCCGTAACGATCCCACCCCAGCGGAGCGACGATGGCCCGCTGGTCGTCGAGCGGGCAGAAGGTGATGTCGAGGTGGTACAGCCGGGGATCGACGAGCTCGACGGAGCGGACGGCGACCCCGGTGAGTTCCGACAGGTAGGCGTGAGAGGCGGCGTCGGAACGCATTCGGTACCCCGACACCAGGACGGGCCCGAACGGCAGGGCGTCGCCTGCGCCTTCGTGCGATACGCCGAGTGGAAGTTCATCGACAGTGAACCCAGCCTGCTCGGCCCAAGCGATGTCATACGGCGTTTCGACCTGACGCTCGGGGTGCCGGAAACGTGACGGGACGAACTGGGTGCCGTTCACGATCCCGGCGTTGGCCGTGAAGACGAGGTCGGGCAACCCCTCCACGGGAGGTTGGATGTCGATGGTGGCGCCGGCCTCCTCGAGCGTCGCCCGCAGGATCGTCCACTGCGCCGCGGCGCGGTCACGGTCGACGGGGATCTCGGTGCTCATCCACGAGTTGATCTCGTACAGCACGCCGAAGTGCTCGGGTGGGCACATCAGGAACCGACGTCCCCACGTCAACTCGGACATGGGGACGTCAGACCCCGAGTTGGTCAGCCAGCATGGCCACGAACAGGCCGACGTCGGTGACGATGCCGAGCGCTTGGTGGCTGCCGCGGTCGGCCAACTTGGTCACGACCGACTGGTTGATGTCGACACAGAAGGTCTCGACGCCCGAAGGCAACACATTGCCGGTGGCGATGGCGTGCAAGGTCGAGGCAAGCATCAGCGCCACGGTCACACCCGGTACGAGGTAGCGCATGGCGTCGGCGGCCTCGACGACATCGGTGTACACGTCGGGCAGAGGTCCGTCGTCGCGGAGCGAGCCTGCCAGCACGAAGGGCACGTCGCGCCGAATGCATTCGTACATGACGCCACCGTCGACGTATCCCGCGTTGACTGCCGCGCTGATCGAGCCGTAACGGCGGATCTCGTTGATGACCCGGAGATGGTTCGCGTGTCCGCCCTCGGCCGGCGTGCCCTCACTGACCGACACCCCCAACGACGTGCCCATGATGTTGGACTCCATGTCGTGGGTGGCGAACCCGTTGCCGGAGAACAGCACGTCGATCCAGCCCTCGCGCACGAGGCGGGCGAGCGGTGAACTGGCGCCGGTATGCACCACGGCGGGCCCGCACACGGCGAGAACTTTGCCGCCGGCTTCACGGGCGGAACGGATCCGATCGGCGACCCGGGCCACCAGCACCGACTTGGGCTTCTCCGACGAGGCGTCGGAGGTCATGAACTCGAAGGAGGCCGCGCCCCGGGCCCGGTCGGGGGCGGACACCCGCACGCCTTCGAAACCCACGACCACGGCGTCGCCGACGCGCACGCGATGCATGGGCACTGCACGCGCCTGACCTCGGCCGATGACGAGAGCGCAGTCCATCTCGGGTTGGGCCACCTCGAGCCAGTGACCGTTGACTCGCACACGGGTGGGTAGGTTGGTGGTCGAGTAGAAGCCGGGCGGCAGGACCCCGTCGCGATCAGCGGGCACGATCTCGGCGTCGGTCGTCGACACGGGGTTGGCTCCCTGGATCTGCAACTCGACGAGCAACCGAGCCATGGCGTTTTCGTCGGCGGTTGTGACTTCGAGGCGGGCGTGGCTCGGATCGACGTTGGTCGTGCCGATGTCGACCTCGACCAGTCGATAGGTGGCGCCGGCGGCAAGCACGACGTCCATGACCTTGGCCAGGAGCAGCGAGTCGATGATGTGTCCCTCGAGATCGACGACCTCGGTGACAGCCATGGTCAGGCCGGCTCCGATGAGGTCAAGGGGGTCTCGTCGGCGCCGACGGTGGGCTCGAGCTTGAGGCGGCCAGCGCCCTCGTCGTAGAGGTTGCGCACCAGCACCTGCAGGATGCCGGCGGCCGGGATGGCCAGAAGCGCGCCGAGAAAGCCGAACAGTTCGACGCCGACGAGCACGCTGACCAAGACGGCCAACGGGTTGAGCGACACCGTGCGGCTCATGATCGTGGTCTGGAGCACGTGGTTTTCGAACTGTTGGTAGACGATGTAGAAGATCAGGGCCGCAATCCCCTTGCCCGGCGAGGCGAGGAAGGCGACGCCGACGGTGGGGATGGCGCCGAGGGTGGCGCCGACGAGCGGGATGAGATCGGCGAAGGCGACCCACAGGCCGAGGACACCGGCGAACGGGACGCCGGCGATCGTGAGGAAGAGGAAGGTCGACAGGCCGGCGACCACGCTGATGGCGAGGTTGCCGGCCATGTAGCCGGTGACTGCCTTCGCGCAGTCCGCGGCCACCGCCCGGGCCCGCTGGCGGTAACGCTCGTCGACGATGGCGAGGGTCGCGGCCGTCAGTTTGGGGCCCTCGAGCACCATCATGAACGTGAGGACGAAGATGGTGACGAAGGCGAAGACACCGCTGGCCACGCTGCGGGCGACCTCGAGCGCGGGGGCGCCAGCGCTCCGGAGGCTGTCTTGCCAACGCTGCTGATTGTCGGCGATGTATTGGTCGATGTTGTAGCGCTGCACCAGGTGGCCGACCGGGCCCCGCCCCTGGCGCGCTTCCTCGACGAACTGCGGGAGGTCGTCGATGAAGCCGTTTACCTCTCGCACGATGGGCTGGATGAACAGCGCCAGCATCCCCGAGAGCAGCGAGAGGCCGAGGAGGAAGACGACGATCGTGGCCAAGGAACGGCGCAGGCCCTTGCGCTCGAGGAAGTCGACGGCGGGGGTCAGGACCACGGCGAAGAATCCGGCCACGATCAGGAGTCCGATGATGTGGGTGAGTCGCTGCAGGATGACGAGGCCGAGCAACGTCGCCAGTACCAACGCGATGGTGGCGAGGATCGTGCGTACCGGCACCGGTCGCCGCTCGCTCTGGAGCAAGGGCCCGTCGGAGATCGCCATCAGCCCCACCGTACCCCTGTCGGCTTCGTTCCGACCGGGACCCGGCGGCTAGCCTGATCACGCCATGGGCCAGCCGATCTCCGTCGTCCTCAAGCCGTCCTCCAGCCCCGACACGGTCCGGTTCGAGACCAATCGGACGCTCACGGGGACCGGGCACGAGCGCTACACCTCGGCCGTCGAGGTCTCCGGCGAGCGCCCGCCCGACGAACTCGCTCGACGATTGTTCGCCGCAGGCGGCGTCCGGACGGTGCACATCCATTCCAACATGGTGTCGGTCGGGCTCGAGTCCGGGGCCAAGGCCGACGGGTTCGACGACATCATCCGCGAGCTCTACACGCACTACCGCCCGGGCGTGACCCCCTCCTTCGGCGAGTAGGTCGAGCCCCTGCCATCGGACCCGTGGTCGGCGATCGTGGAGCGGCTCGACGATGCGGCCGCTCTCACGGGCATCGACCCTGATGTCCATCGCCTGCTCCGAGCGCCTCGCCGGGTGCTCGAGGTCTCGGTACCCGTCCGAATGGATGACGGCAGCGTCGAGATCTTCACCGGGTGGCGGGTACACCACGACACGACACGGGGTCCGGCCAAGGGCGGCATCCGCTTCCATCCCGAGGTCGATGCTCGCGAGGTGACGGCGCTGGCAGCCGGCATGACGCTGAAGACCGCCGTGCTCAACCTCCCCTTCGGCGGGGCCAAAGGTGGCGTGCGTTGCGATCCGGGGTCGCTCTCGCTCGGCGAACTCGAGCGGCTGACCCGTCGCTACACCTACGAGATCTCGCCGATCCTCGGCCCCGACAAGGACATTCCTGCACCTGATGTCAACACCGACGGACGGGTGATGGCCTGGCTGTACGACACCTTGTCGATGACTGCGGGAGTCGACATGCCGGCCTCGGTGACCGGTAAGCCGTTGGCCGTCGGCGGCACCCGCGGCCACGCCGGGGCCACCTCGACCGGCGTGCTCGTGACGGCGCGGGCCGCGTTTTCGGCACTCGACTTGCCTTTCGTGGGTGGCCGAGCGGTGATCCAGGGTTTCGGCAAGGTGGGCGGCCCGCTCGCCTTCCTCCTCGCCTCGGCCGGTATGCGGGTGGTGGCCGTGAGCGACGTCCGCGGCGCCGTCCACAACCCGGGCGGTCTCGATCCCGGGGACCTGGGCGATCATGTTGCTCGCACCGGGTCGGTGGCCGGCTTCGAGGGAGGCGACGAGATCGACCCGGACGACTTGTGGTCGGTGCCGAGCGACCTCTGCGTCCCGGCGGCGCTGGCTGGCGCGATCACGGCCGAGGTTGCAGAGACCCTCGGCGCCAAGGTGGTCGTCGAAGCGGCCAACGGCCCCACCACCCTCGACGCCGACCCCGTCCTGCACCGACGGGGCGTCGTCGTCGTGCCCGACATCCTCGCCAACGCCGGCGGAGTGACGGCCTCGTATTTCGAGTGGGTGCAGAGTCGTCAAGGAATGGCATGGGAAGAGGACGAGGTCGCCCTTCGTCTCCGGCGCAAGATGGACGATGCGTTCACCGAGGTGTGGGCCAAGTCCGAGGCGCTCAGCGTGAGCATGCGGCGGGCGGCGTTCGCCGTGGCTGTCGAACGGGTGGCCGACGCCATCGCCGCTCGCGGCCTCTTTCCCTGATTGGGAGGGAATCTTTAGCCGGGCTAAACAGTTGGTCAGCCATGATGCCCGCCTCAGCACTCTCCTCCGGATCGCCGGCGGTCGACGTCGATGCCTCGCTGGTCGCCGGTCTCCGTCTCGTCGTGATGCGGCTCGGCCGCCGACTGCGACAACAGGCCGAAGGCGACGTGACCGCGTCGATGCTGTCCGCGCTGTCGAGCGTGGCCCGGCTCGGCCCGCTCACCCTCGGCGACCTCGCCGCCGTCGAGCAGGTCCAGCCGCCTTCGATGACCAAGATCGTGGCCAAGCTCGAAGAGCACGGGCTCGTCTCCCGCCGGCCCGACGAGCGCGATCGCCGCGTCGTCCAGGTCGAGGTGAGCGATCGCGGCGCCGACTACGTCGAACGCAGCCGGACGCTCAAGAACGTGTTCCTGGCCGAGCGGCTCGCGCACCTCGATGAGGCCGAGCAGGCCACGCTGGCTGCCGCCCTCCCGCTGCTCGAGCGCCTGGTCGAGGACGAGCGGTGAAGTCGATCGCCCGCCAGACCTTTGCATCCCTCTCGGTTCGCAACTACAGGGTCTTCTTCTTCGGGATGTTGATCTCGGCCAGTGGCACGTGGATGCAGAGCGTGGCCCAGGGCTGGCTCGTCCTGAAGCTGACCGGGAGCGGCACGCTCGTCGGTCTCGTCACCGCTGCTCAGTTCGTGCCGATGCTCCTCGGCGGCGTGTGGGGTGGGGTCGTGGCCGACCGATTCGACAAGCGCCACATCCTCTTCGTCAGCCAGTCGATCCTCGCCTTCGCCGCTGGCCTGCTGGCCATCGTCACCCTCACCGGGATCGTCCAGGTGTGGATGGTGTTCGCATGCCGCGCTCCTCACCGGCTGTGGCACCGTGATCGACAACCCGACTCGGCAGGCGTTCGTGAGTGAACTCGTCGGGACCGAACGAGTGGCCAACGCCGTGGCGCTCAACAGCGCGATGTTCAACGCCGCCCGCATCGTCGGCCCCGCATTGGCGGGCCTGTTGATCCTCGTCGCCGGTACCGGCACCTGCTTCGCCTACAACTCGGTGTCGTACCTGGCGGTGTTGTTCTCGTTGACCCGCATGCGTCCGAACGAATTGTTCCGGGGCAAGCCGACGGGCCGGAGCAAGGGGCAGATCCGGGCGGGACTGTCCTACGCCTGGGCGACACCCGAGCTCCGATCCACCATTCTTCTCGTCGCCGTGGTCGGGACGTTCGCGCTCAACTTCACGGTGTTGATGCCGCTCCTGGTCGAGTTCACCTTCGAGGCAGGACCGGGGACGCTGGGACTGCTGACCTCGGCCATGGGCGCCGGCTCGATGGTCGGGGCGTTGGTCGCCGCCGCCCGAGCCAAGCCCACCCCGCGCCTCTTGATGGGGGCGTCGGGGGCGCTCGGCCTGTCGATGCTCGGCGTGGCCGCCTCCCCCAACCTCATCGTGGTCGCCGTGTTGTTGGCCTTGACCGGGGCGTCGACGATCACGTTCCTGTCGACGGCCAACACCATGCTGCAGCTGTCGTCGACCACGGAGATGCGCGGTCGGGTCATGTCGCTCTACCTGTTGGTGTTCCTGGGCAGCACGCCGATCGGCGGCCCGATCGTGGGCGCCATCGCCGAAGCCCTCAACCCCCGGGTCGGGTTCGTGGTCGGCGGCGTCGCCTCGATCGTGGGCGCCTTCGGCGCCGCCAACGGCCTGATGCGGGCCAGGCGTCGCACGTTCCGGAACCTGCGCGACGAGCCGTCGCTGGCCGCCTCGGAGCCCGCTGCACTCTGAACAGGGATCACCTGGGAGTTCGTTCCAACCGCCGCTCAGGGTGATATTTTCGCCGGAGATAGCCGCCTGGATGGCGGTGGACGCGCCGGGGATTCCCGGAGGCACGGCGGAGGTAGCAGTGACAACGACGGATCGACATCGGCCGCGCTCGCTCGTGGGCCTGGTCGGAGTACTGCTGGTGGCGTTGTTGGCGGTCGGGTTGCCGGTCGCGGCCACCACCCCGGCTGCTGCGGCGGGCGCCGGCACGGGCGTCGGCGGTGCCGTGCTCGGCCCCGGGGCGACCGGGCGGTCGGGGATCGTGGTTTCGGCCTACGACTCCTCGGCGTCCGCCGACGCAGCACCGGCCGGACAGGCGACATCGGGCGCAGGCGGCGCCTACGCCATCGACCTGGCGCCGGGCCGCTATCGCCTCGCCGCCGTCCCGCCGGTCGACGATCCCGACATGCTGGTGTCAGCAGAGGACTTCGTCACCGTTGTCGATGCCAAGCGCGCGCCGCTCGACTTCCGCCTCGAAGTGGGCAACGTGCGCGGTGTGGTCCGCTTCGCGGACTCGACACCGGCCGCCGGGGCCAGGGTCGAGGCGTTCAGCGCCGACGGCTACGACGAGTTGACCGATGGGCGCACCTATGCCGACGGCTCCTACCGGCTGGCGGTGCCCGCCGGCGAACAGCAGGTCGTTGCGTCGCCTCCGGTCGGCGACCCCATGGGCCACGTCACCACCCGCCAGCCGGTCACGGTGCCGGCCTCGGGGCCGGTGACCGCCGACGTCACCCTTCGCCTGCCCAACGTGCGTGGCTCGGTCTTCGCCCCAGGCGGCACCACGGGCGTTGGCGGGGTGATGGTCGTGCTCACTGGTGAGTTCGACCGGCCCGTGCCTGGCGGTACGACGACGGCGGCCAACGACGGCACGTTCGGCTTCGCTGTCGAACCCGGCAACTACCGGATCCAGGCCTTCCCACCCAGCGACAACCCCAACAGTTGGGTCGACAACACGGTGTCGTTCGCTGTTTCGGCGGGAGACACGGCGGCGGCCCCTCGACACCAGAACGTCGAACTTCGCCAGCCGACGCTCCGCGGTCGAGTGCTGACGCCCTCCGGCGCCCCGGCGCCGAACGCCTTCGTGCACCTCTTCCACCCGGCCTCGGGCCAGTTGCTTTTCGGGTCCGCCGACCAGAACGGCAACTACGGCTTGGTCACGCCCGAGGGACCGGTGTCGATCTACCTCTACCCGGCAGTCCAGACCGTGGAGTACCTGAACACAACCGTGGACTTCACCGTCGGGCCCGCACCCTTCGTGCGCGACCTCACGTTCGACGCGCCCAACGTGACGGGCACTGTTCGCAGCCCAGACGGAGCGCCCGCGGCTGACCTCACGGTGCAGGCCTTCGCTGGGCCTGGTACCGGCGCCTCCAATGACCTGACGTACTCGGTCACCGACGAACTCGGGCGCTACGCCATGCGGCTGTCGCCGGGGACGTGGCGCGTGGTCGCCGAACCCCCTGAACCCAATCCGGCCCAGTGGGGACGCGCCGCGGTCGACATCTTCGGGCCCGATGCCGAGCCGATCGTCGTCAACCTCGACCTCGGCCCCAGCGCAGCACCGGCCTACGCGCTCGCCCCGTTCGGTTCCACGATCAAGGGGTACCCGGTGCTGGAGGTGCGGGCGCCGGCAGTTAGCGGTGATGGTGCGATCACGGCGGCGTTCGTCCGGCTTCAGGGTGACGCCATTCCGGGCGGCGGCGTCTGCGACAGCGAGACCTGCACGCCCTCGCACGAGACGATCAGGACGGTCGCCTACCGGGGCGCCGGCGGATCGTTCGATCTGCTCACCAACGCCGACGGCGACTACCCCGACCGCGGCTTCTCGGGCCGGCCGGCACTCAGCCGCGACGGCAACGTCGCCGCCTTCTGGTCGGAGGCCACCAATCTCGACCCGGCCAAGCCCGACAACGGCAACGAGGAGCTATTCGTCCACCACCGGACGACCGGCACCCTGACTCGTCTGCCCCTGGCCGACGATCGGTGGCTGCCCGACAACAACGATGGCATCGCCCTCAGCGCGGACGGGAACACGGTCGCGTACGCCGTCGACGGCTTCGCCTTCGACACCGGCGATCCCATCCAGGAGTTGATCGTCGCCCACTTCGACACGGGCGGTGCCTTGACCGGCCAGGACGTGGTGGCCGCGGCTCGCGGGATCGGCGTACCCGGCCTCAGCCCAGACGGCACCACGGTGGCCTGGGCGCAACTCGATGCGCCGCCGAGCGACCCCTACGGCGGTGTTCGCTGGACCTTGCGGGTACTCGATCTCGGATCCGGCCTCGTCGACCCTCTGACTCCCGACGTGTACGCCGAAGGCACCCGGTGGGACCGCGACGACATCGCCGCCCCGTCGCTGAGCGAGGACGGGAGCCGAGTGGCCTACATCCGCTCGCGGTATGACACGCCCTCGGTCGCCCGTCTCCTCGATCGCCGCGATGGCGGCGCGGTTGTCGACGGGGCCGTTGACGTGTTCGGCTCTGACGGGCCGGCCACTCGGCGCGGTGTCACCGACGTCGACCTCAGCCCCGATGCAACCATGCTGGTCTTCGCGGCCTCGGGCCCGGAGGTCGATGCCGAGGAAGCCCAGGCGTGGCGGCTGAACCTGGTCTCCGGCGAACGCACACTGATCTCCGAGACGCCGGGACGTCGCCGCGCCGACCGTTCGGTGTACTCGGCCGAGGCTAACGACGACGCGACGGCGGTTGCGCTCGAGACCCAGGCCACCAACCTCGTGCCAAATCAAGGCGGTGGCCTGGTCGTCGTCGTGGCCAGACTGGCCGAGACGACGCCACCGGTGTGGCCTGACGACGCCTCCCTGGTCGCCGGTGACGGCGATGTCGGCACGAGGTCGGTGCGGATCCACTGGTCGGCGGCGACCGACGACCAAGGCGTCACCGGCTATCGGATCTACCAGGACGGCGTGTTCGTGCGACAGGTCGGAGCTGCGGCGCGTTCGGCGCTGATCGAGGGTCTGGCCCCCGACACCGTCTTTCGCTTCAAGGTCGAAGCGGTCGACGGCGGCGGCAACGAGACAACCGACGGACCGCGCCTCGTGGTGCGCACGCTGCCGTCGAACACGACTGCCCTGCTCCCGCTGCGGGCCACCGCGTCCGAAGGCGGCGTGATCCACCTCGCGTGGGATCTGGCCGGTGATGACGTGACCGGGTTCATCGTGCGCCGAAGTGTCGGCGACACGATCGCCTCGGAGGCCACCCTGGCGAAGACGGCGACCACGTACGACTTCGCCGGCCTGCCCGCCGGGTCAGTGAACGCCGTGGAGGTGCTGGCCACGACAGCGGAAGGCACCCGCCGCTACACGACGACGACCACCATCACGGTGCCGCCACTCACCATCACCGTCGTCGACTGGTCGGTCGACCTCGTCCGAGCCGGACTGGCCCGACGGGGTGGCGAGGCCAAGCTCGTGGCTCGTGGCGAGCGGGGTCGCACCATGGCGGGCCTGGTCTCCTACACCAGCTGGTACGACGTCGGCGGCGTCATGCAGGCAGCGCCGGTGGCCCGCACGGCCCAGGTGCCGATGGGCGAGGACCCGGCCACGCCCGGCGTCTACCGCGGCACCTTCCCACTGCTCGACGGCACGGCATCGGTCACCGGTGTCACGGGGATCATCTCGGACGGGTCCGGCTCGTCGGTGGAGCGGGTGGCGGCCCGCCCGGCCGTTGCAGTCAGCGGCGACCTTCGCGTACGCGTCGACGCCCCGGCCGGCTCGATCGACGACTCGTTGCTCCAGGTCTCCAGCGCCGCGGCCACCGTTGGCTTCTCCACGCCGATCTCTGGCGGGGGCGTGACGGTCGTCGGCCCCAACGCCCCGGCAGCGGACTTCCGCGTGGCCGTGCTCGACCACCTCCGTCGAGAGACCGCATTGGCACAACCGGTGTCCGTCCGACCGGGGCTCGTCACCGACGTCACCGTGGCTCCCACCCTCCCGGCCACCCTTCGGGTCGACGTCACCGATGAGACCGATGCGGTTGTCGGCGGCTTCCCGCTGCAACTGACGCGGCCCGACGGACAGTGGTTGGCGGGCGTCGATGCCCCTCGGTCGGGCCCGGCGACGTTCTCGAACCTGCTGGCCGGAACCACGGTCGACCTCCGGGCGATCCTTCCCCTCGACACCCTGTTCGAGGAACCGGAACAGCCCCGCGTCACGCTCGTCCCCGGCGAGAACCACGTGCCCCTCCGCCTTCGGAGTGTGCCGCGCCGCTCCGTCACCGGCCGCGTCAAGTTCGAGGATGGAGATCCGGTCACCGAGGGCACGGTCACGGTGACCCAACGGGCGCGGAACTTCGACCACAGCTTCTCGGCGCCGATCTCCTCCGACGGCAGCTACGAGGTGGAGGCCCTTCCGGGTCAGGCCATGATCACGGCGCGAGCCGGCGTGTTGCGCGACGCCCGGGATGTCACCCTCGGCGTGGCACCGGCGATCGAGGATTTCACCCTGCGCGGCCAACGTGGCTACCTGCTCGGTATCCGACTCTTCACCCGCTCTCCGGGCGCGGCAGAGGAAATCGGCCCCATCCCCGTCGACTGGCGCACGGCGGTCCACCTCGGCTTGCGGATCGAGGTCGCCGGGCGGATCGCGCCCACCTATGACCTGAGCTCCGATGAGGCCGGCGTCCCCCGCGCCGTCGTCGCCGCCAGGCCCGGCGAGGAGGTGCAGGTGTGTGCCTCGGGCGTCGAGGGCGGGTTTGCACCGGCCTGTGCATCCTCGATGCTGACGACGGACGTCCATCCGACGGTCGAACTCCACCTCGGTCCCCGCGTCGTCACGCGGGCGCACGTGTCCGGTCCCGGTGCAGACGCCCCGACGGCCCGGCTGTTCAAGGTGACTGGGTCGGCCCGCGAGCTGGTGGGGACCTACGCCAGCCAGAGCCCGAACGTGGCCGTCGCCGTTCCCGCGCCGGGCAACTACGTGCTCGAGGTGGCCAGCGCCGGTGGCCGGGGGAGCGCGTCCTTCTCCACCGACGGCACCGCCGACATCGATCTCGGCACCATTGCGCTGGTGGCGGCGCGCCAGTTCTCGTCGGCCGTCAACGCTGTATTGGCGCAGCGACCCGAGGTGCTCCCCGGCGAAGACGTCGAGTTCCGAGCCTCGTGGCGCAACGACGGCGCCCAGCCGGCCACCACGGCCGTGCTCGACGTGACCGTCCCCACCGGCTCGACGCTGGTGCCGGACAGCGCAGTGCTCGGGACCTCGCCGGTCGCCGTGCGTCCCACGGCGACCGGGTTCGAGGTCGACCTCGGAACGATCGCCCCCACCCAGGAAGGGTCGCTGCGCTACCGCCTTCGGGCCGCAGCCGACTCCGCCGGCATCCTCCTCGGTTCGGCCGCCATCCGCTTCGTTGCCGGCGGCACCGCCTTTCGCGACGCTTTGGTACCGACGTCGATCGACGTGGCGGCCTTGACCTTCGACGCCCCGGAACGAAGCGAGTCGCTGTTGGTGCCGGTCTCGGGGCGGGCACCGGCCGGCACGACCGTCGTTCTGGCCGACGACGGGGCTGTCGTCGGCCAGACGACCGCCGGGCCCGGTGGCTTCTGGCGGACCGACCTCGCCCTGAGCGACCTCGGCATGTTCCAGCCCGACCACCACCTCGTGGCTGCCGTCTCGTCGGGCGGCTCGATCCACTCCCTCGAGCGCACGGTGGCCGTCGACACCAGCGGCCGCCCAGTCATCACCTCGGTGTCGATGTTCCAACAGGATCCGCAATTCAAGAACGGGCGTCGCTTCACCTTCGATCCCCGGCGCGGGATGGCCCGGTTCCCGTTCGTCGTCGTGCCCAACCAGGCCACGATCATCGAGATGACTTACGACCATCCCGAGCGGGTGGCGGAGGCGAGGATCCACATCGGTGACCGCGCCATCCCGATGACGGCCGGCGACGACGGGAAATACCGCGGCACGTTCACCGGCTACCCGTCGGGCTCGATGGCGGTCGAGAGCGCCGGACTGCCAGCCCCCCTCGATCTCACCCAGCCGGGCCCCACACCGGCACAGACCCGGGCCAACTTGCCGTGGTACCTCCAGAACCTCTCCGTGAGCGATGTGTCGGAATCCCGTTCGGACCGCCGGGGCTCGTTCGTGACCACGATCCCCGGTTTCTCGTCGACGTCGGCCCGGGTGACGATGACGGTCACGCCCGAGACGTACACGCCGACGGCAGCCGACCTGGCGTCGGAGGCCCATACCGGTGCCCCGGTGTGGGGAGCCCGCTTCACCAAGGTCGACAACGGTTATCGGGTCGAGGGCCTCATCCCCGTCGACCGCCTTGACGGTCAGGCAGCGAAGGCGTCGTCGGCCCGGTCGGCCGACGGCGCCCGGAGCGCGCAAGCTGGGGAATACAGCCTGGTGCGGGTCGGATTCGAATGGGCGCTCACGGGCGCCACCTCGCTGGACTCACTGCTGTCGGCGTTGACGTCGGGCGACAAGTACGACCGGCTCACCAAGCTCCTCAATCAAATCGAGGAGTGCGGCCCAGCCGCTGGTGGCCTGCGAAACCGGGCGGAGAACATTGCGAACGCAGCCCTCGCGGCCGACGTGACCGGGGCGATCTTCTCGGTGGCGTCCCTCGTGTTGGCTCCGGCCACGTTCGGTCTGGGATCGCTGGCGCTGGCCGTCGCCGGGGTGCTGCTCGACAAGGCGACCAGCTACGGCATCGAGAAGGCGACCGACGCCCTCGAAGCCGACATCCAGGCCAGCCCCGACTGCAAGAAGAAGGAGCCGAAGAAGCCCCGCAAGATCGCCGACCCGACCTGGATCTACGACCCGTCGGGATACGTCTATGAAGGTGTGCCGTCCAACCGCATCGATGGCGTCACCGCTCGGCTCCTCCAAGCCCCGTCGCCGACCGGACCGTGGACGGTGTGGGACGCAGCATGGTTCGGTCAGCAGAACCCGCTGACCACCGACACGGAGGGCCGCTACGGCTGGGACGTCCCGGTCGGGTGGTGGATGGTCGCCTTCGAGAAGGACGGCTACGCCCCCGCTACCAGCGAGGCGCTCCGAGTGCTGCCGCCGCAACTCGACGTCAACGTGGCCATGGCCGCCGACGGACTGCCGAAGGTCAAGGAGGTCACGGCGGCGCCGAGCGCCGTGGACGTCGTGTTCAACCGCCCGGTGCGTGTCGCATCCGTCCTCGGCCCTGATGCTCCGGCGGTGACTGCAGGCGGCTCACCCGTAGCCGGCACATGGGCAGCCCTCCAAGCCGAAACGGGTGTCGCCGGCCAACTCCTGGCCATGCGGTACCGGTTCGCTCCGACCTCGTCGCTCGGTGAAGGGACCTCGGTGGCGGTTGCGATCCCGTCGACGGTGACCGACTACGGCGGCCGGGTCATCGAGGCCGCGGCCACGCCGACGGCCACCGTGCCCCGCACGCCACCCACGCCGACGCCGGACTCGAAACCGACGCCCGGAGACCCGAGCACACCGGTGATGCCGTCGCCGGTCCCGGTTCCGTCGGGCACGAGCGCCGGGTATCGCATGGTGGCCGCCGACGGTGGCGTGTTCAGCTTCGGCGACGCCGAGTTCTTCGGCTCGACCGGCGGCATGCACCTCAACGCCCCCATCGTGGGGTCGGCGTCGACGGCGACCGGCCGCGGTTATTGGATGGTGGCCCGCGACGGCGGGGTGTTCAGCTTCGGCGACGCCGGCTTCTTCGGCTCGACCGGCGGCATGCACCTCAACGCTCCCATCGTGGCCATGGTGGCCACGTCCTCGGGCAAGGGCTACTGGCTCATCGCTTCCGATGGTGGCGTGTTCAGCTTCGGCGACGCCCGGTTCCTGGGCTCGACCGGCGCCATCCGGTTGAACTCGCCGGTCGTGGCCGCCGGCCCGACCCCGTCGGGCCGCGGCTACTGGCTCGTCGCCGCCGATGGTGGGGTGTTCAGCTTCGGCGACGCCGGGTTCCACGGGTCGACCGGGGCCATTCGTCTCAACTCGCCCGTTGTGGCCATGGCCGCCACGCGGTCAGGCAAGGGCTACCGCCTGGTGGCGGCCGACGGCGGCGTGTTCGCCTTCGGCGACGCCGACTTCGCCGGATCGATGGGCGGCGCCCGCCTGAACTCCCCCGTGGTCGCCGTGGGGACGACGTCGACAGGCCGCGGCTACTGGTTGGTGGCCGCCGACGGCGGGGTGTTCGCCTTCGGTGGCGCGCCATTCGTCGGCAGCTTGGCCGGTATCCGGCTGGCTGCTCCGGTGGTGGCGATGACGACGTGACCGGCTGGCTCAGTCGTCGGTGGGGGAGAAGTAGCCGAAGCCGGCCAACAGCAGCGCTCCGCACACCACGAGGATCATGGCCAGGATCACGAAGATCGACTTGGCCTCGAGCGGCTTGACCACTTCCTCGGCCTCGTTGGCGGCGAGGAGGAGAGCGGCGAGCGGCGCAGTCAGCATGGCCGTGATGCTACCCACCGGGATCGTTCGCGCCGGTCCCACCGCCGGTTGACAAACACCGAACACATGTTCGACAGTGGGCGGGTGGGGTTGCCTGGGCTGGACCTGCGGGACATCGCTGGTCGCGCCGCGCCCGTGGCCCTGGCCAGCGAGCAGTTGCTGGCCGTGCCCGACTCCCTCCGGTCGTTGTTCCCCCGGGGCGGGCTGCGGCGGGGGAGCGTGGTCGGCGTCGACGCCGCCTCCGGTGCGGCGCTGGCCCTGGCCGTGGTGTCGGGCCCGTCGCAGGCCGGGTCGTGGGTGGCCGTGGTGGGGTGGCCGGCGCTCGGCGCGGTGGCGGCGTCGGAGGCCGGCGTCGACCTGGCCCGGTGCGCCCTGGTGACCGACCCCGGCCCGTCGTGGCCGACGGTGGTCGCCGCCCTAATCGACGCCATCGACGTCGTCGCCCTGCGGGCTCCGGAGCGGGTGCGGGCCGCCGATGCTCGCCGGTTGTCGGCCCGGGTCCGCGAGCGGGGATCGGTACTGGTGGTCGTCGGTGCGTGGCCCGAGGGTCCCGACGTGCGGCTCCGGGTCGAGCGAACCGAGTGGTCCGGCCTCGGCCGGGGCCACGGCGCCCTGACCCACCGCCGGTTGTCGGTCGTCGGCGGCGGACGCGGGGCGGCGGCCCGAGAACGGCGCGCCACGGTGGTGTTGCCGTGAGCGAAGTTCGGGCCGAGCGGACCGTGGTGGTGTGGTGCCCCGACTGGCCGGTCACGGCCGCGTCGGCGGACGGGATCGAGGCGGGCGCGCCGGTGGCCGTGTTCCACGCCAACCGGGTGGTGGCGTGTTCGGCGTCGGCCCGGGCCGAGGGCGTGCAGCGCGGCATCCGTCGCCGCGAGGCCCAGAGCCGGTGTCCCGAACTGGTGGTGGTCGACCACGACCCCGGGCGTGACGCCCGCGCCTTCGAGCCGGTGGTCGCCGCCCTCGACGAGCTCTGTCCCCGCATCGAGGTGCTGCGCCCCGGGTGTTGTGCCTTCGCCGCCCGCGGCCCGTCCCGCTACTTCGGTGGCGAGGAGGCCATGGCCGCGCTGGTGGTCGCCACGGTCCCCGTCGCGATCCGGGTGGGCGTGGCCGACGGCACCTTCGCCGCCCGGCTGGCGGCTCGCGCCGTCGATTTCTCGACAGCCGAGCCGGTCCGGATCGTGCCGGCGGCGGAGAGCCGGTCGTTCCTGGCCGAGTTCCCGGTGTCGACCCTTGAGCGCCCCGACCTGGCCGACCTGTTGTCCCGCCTCGGCATCCGCACCCTCGGGGCCCTGGCCGCCCTGCCGCCGGCACAGGTGCTGGCCCGCTTCGGTGCCGAGGGCGAGCGGGCCCACCGGCTGGCCCGGGCCCTCGACGAACGCCCGCTGCAGGCCCGCATCGTCCCCCCCGACTTCAGCGCCGCAGCCGAGATCGACCCACCGGCCGACCGCGTCGACCGGGCCGCGTTCGTGGCCAAGACGTTGGCCGACGACCTCCACGACGAACTGGCGACCCGGGGCCTGGCCTGCACCCGCATCCTCATCGAGGCCGAGACCGAACACGGCGAGGAACTGGCCCGGCTGTGGCGCCACGACGGCGCTCTCACGGCCACGGCCATCGCCGAGCGGGTGCGGTGGCAACTCGACGGGTGGCTCAACGCCGCTGCGTGGGGTGACCGGCCCACGTCGGGGATCTCGCGGGTGCGCCTCACCCCCGACGAGGTCCGTCCCGACACCGGTCGCCAGCTCGGGTTCTGGGGTGGCAGCACCCTCAACGACGAGCGGGCCGCCCGCGCACTGGCCCGCGTGCAGGGAATGCTCGGTCCCGCCGGGGTGGGCACGGCCGTGTTGCAGGGCGGACGCTCCCCAGGCGAACGGGCCCGCTTCGTCCCCTGGGGCGACGCCCGCGAAGCCGACCGCCCCGAACTCGAAGCCGATCGGTCGCCGTGGCCCGGGGCCGTGCCGGCCCCGGCGCCCGCCCTCGTGCATCCGGTGCCGCTGGCGGCCGAGGTCGTCGACCGCGCCGGCGCTGCGGTCGTCGTCACCAGCCGTGGCGGTTGCCGGGGCGAACCCGTCCGCCTGTCGATCGACGGTGGCCGGTGGGAGGAGATCGTCGGCTGGGCCGGCCCCTGGCCCGTCGACGAGCGGTGGTGGGACCCGCCCGCCCACCGTCGTCGGGCCCGCTTCCAATTCCTCACCGCCTCCGGCGTCGCCTATCTGGCCGCCGTCGAGTCGACCCGCTGGTGGATCGAAGCCACCTACGACTGACCCCCCACCCGGCTTTCCGGCAGAAGGTGTCGCTCGGGCGCACGTTCGCGCCGGAAAGCGCCGAAGAGTCCTGGACGCTTTCCGGCAGAAGATGTCGTCCGGGCGCATGTTGGCGCCGGAAAGCGGAGGGGGGGTGGGTCAGGATTCGAGTTGGGTGAGGAGGGCTTCGACGATGCTCACGCGCCCGTTGGTGCGCTCCCAGTCGTCGCCGATGCGTTGGTGGTCGACGAGGCCGAAGGCATCCGGTTCGAGGCCGAGGGCGGCGACCACTGCCGCCCGCAGGAGCGACGGCTCGGTTTCGTCGCCGTGGGCGGGAAACGCCTCGAGTCCCTCCCACAGCGACACCACCGGGACGGGCGGGTCCTCCCCGGCCACCACGCGTGCGGCCATCGTCGGGAAGACGTCGTAGGTACCGAGACCCGATGGGCGTTCGTATCCGGCGACCGGATGCAGTCGCCACTCGAGCACGATGTCGCCGGGCCCGTTCTCGACCAGCCAGGTCTGAGATCCGTTGACGTAGGCATCGACGGGGTCACCCAGACGCTCGTCGAGCGCGGCGATCACCTCGTCGCTCGCCCGCCAGACGCACGTCGGTGTCCGGTCGCTCACGCCGGGTCGGCGACGAGACGCAACGAGAGGTCGTCAGTGCCGGTGGGGAATCGAACCTTGGCCACGTCGCCCTCGATCGTGACCGCCTCCGGGATGGCGGCGACCGTGACCGACAGCCCGGGAAGGCGCCACTCGCGGCCGGAGAGATCCGCGCCGGCTGCGCCGGACACCCACCACTCGGGAGCCACCGGGCCCCGTCGGTCCGACGGCAGGCAGGTGACGGCGAGGGCACCCGTCGAGGCCACGGCTCGTGCTGGCACGTAGTGAACGAGGCGGATCCAGCCCACGTCTCCGTCGGGAACGAGCCAGTGGACCGTGGCCGGGTGGTATTGCCCCCGAGCAGATGCCGCCTGCGCGCCCGACTCACCGCCACACATGACGGTGTCGGACAGCCATCCGGTCGCCACACGGTCGGTGCGGTCGGTGCCGGTGATGCGCTGGGTGACGAGGTGCTCGCCCGAGAACTCCACCAGCGCGGCGAGGGCGTCGTCGGGCACGGCGGGCCCAAGATGTTCGGCCATCGGCCCGTGCGTGAAATCGTGCGAGTGGTCGAAGGCGGGCCCCTCAACATCCGGGAACGGAGCCCGTTCGGCGCCCACCGCAGGCCACATCCAGATCCCGAGAAGCGACGCATAGGCGGTGAGATCCATGCCGTAGGAACGGCTCCACGGTCCGCAGAGGTTGCGCATACGAGGGTGGTACCAGCGGGCGATGTCACGCCAGAGGGTGGCTTCGATGCGGGCGCCGGCCTCGCGGAGCACGGGAGACGACGAGCGGTCGCGCCACAGGGCCAACGCGTAGAGGTCGATGCCGTAGTAGGTGGCCGAGTTGTATTCCTCGAACGCGCCGAATTCGTCGAAGCAATCGACCACGGCGGCGGCGTAGTCCTCGGCGCCAGGGCGACCGCGCTCGACTTCGAGCCAGGCTCGCATGAGCGCGATGTTCGAATAGGTCGGCGGCACTCGATCGAGCGGCTCGCTGGTGACGGCGAGGTCGATGGCGGCCTGCATCCGGCGTTGCGTGTCCGCTGGCAATTTCAGACCGGGCTGTCCGTCCTGGAGCACGAGTTCGAACACGGTCCCCACGAACTGCCTCCAGTTCGGGTCGTAGTCGACCCACCTCGTGGCGCCCACGAGGGGGGGAACCGGTGTCTCCAGAAAGCGGGCGAACGTCCCGTGCCACTCGGCCGAGGCGGTGTCGGGGGACGAGTACTGGCAGTTGCACAACGCGTCAAACGTGCGAGCGGCTCGCTCGACGTCGCCCGGGCCGGATCGGAACAACACTCCTGCGGCGTACCACGCCGACTGGGGCACGAGGTGGAGCGATCGAGGTGGGGCCAGATCGTCGAGCGACCCTTCCATGTTCCAGAGCAGCCCGACGCCGGCATCCCACCACGGGTCCATCCAGGCCATCGAACGGTCGAGGAGATCACCCATGAAATCGCACCGGACCCTCCGCCGCCGGGGCCGAGATGACAGCGAGCGCGACGCCGGTGAGCACCGAGAAGATGACCGAGCCGGTCCAGATCTCGGCCGGCCAGTGCACGCCCCACACGAGCGCGTGCACGCCGAAGTATCCAAGCCAGCAGACGAGTGGAACCACCGAGCCGAGCACGAGACCGTGTCGGCCCTCGAGACCGCGGACAGCGATGGCATCGGCCACGGCGCCGCCGAGCGCGAACGGTGCAGCGAGGGCGATGGCGTCGAATCCCTCGAGGCCGGCGAGCGCGACTGCCGAGGCGGTGAAGAGGATCGTGAACGTCCCCGCCGGTGGCCGCCACCGACGCAGGACGAAGAACATGGCGCCGAGGAGGATCGCGGTGCGGATGATCACTGCTGAGACACCACGGATCTGGTCGGGCTCCCACCGCCGGTTGGCTCCGGCGATGGGAGTGGCGGCGGACTGGTTCATGAGGAAGAACAACGCCACTCCGGTGACGAGGGTGAGCGACGCGAGGGTCGGCCCGAGCTCGCGCAACGGTGGCCGCGTGCCGACGGTGGGCGAAGCCACGCGTATCGGCGCCGACACCATAAGCGCGCCGCCGACCATCAACGCGAGATGGGTGGGACTGAGGAGCGCCTCGGTGCTGACCTCGATCCCGAAGATCGAGTGCCAGATGCCGTCACCGATCGCGCCCACGACGAACAGGCCGAGCCCGACGTTGGCCAGGCGGTCGATGCCGCCGCTGACGTCGCTCCCGTGGCGTCCCGCCCACGCGAACCAAGCCACCGCCCCGATGAAGCCCGAGTAGAGCACTCCATGCCAGGGCGAGAAGAACGTCTCGGGCTTCTCGACCTGATGGGCCCACCCGTCGAGGAACAGTCCGCCGATCATCCACGTGCCGAAGAACGCCACGGCGAGGCTTGCCCGACGAGTTCCGGCATCAGCGGCCCGGATCACCTGCGTAATCATAAGGGCAACGTACCTTCGGACCAGGCAGTCCACGCGTCGTCACACGTGGCCGCGTCCCACTGACCGTCGTGGACGACGAGGCGGTAACGGAGGGTGAGCACCTCGCCGGCGGGCACGGTCATGGCTTCGTGGAAGAGGAAGGCGGCGTTGAGATAGTTGGACCACCCGTCGGTGCCGTAGACCCGCGACCGGGTGGCCCCGTACCAGGGCACCGGATGGCGGGGGTTGTCGGGGTGGTCGAGGAAGAGGATGCCGGCGTCGTCGTTGCCGAGGTCGCACCACGTCGATGGCACGCCTTCGGGGCGGCGGTGCACGGACCCGTCGGCCAGCAAGATCCGGGTGTCCTCCCAGTCTCCTGACCCGCGCAGCGTGAGTCCGCCGTATCCGCCCCACGTGGTGTACGGGGTGCGGTCGAGCGTGACATCAACGCGGGGACGCAGCGCCGTCGTCCAGTCGATGGCGTACGCGTCGGACCGTCCGAGGTCGCGGCGATCGATGGTGCGCTGTTCGTCGACGACCGCGTCGCCGTTGGCCGAACGCCACTCGATGCGTCCGCCCCCGAGGTCGACCTGCTCGCCGAAGGGTTCGTCGGCGGGCTCCTCCCAGAAGTTCTCCCCGTTCACGTACTTGATGGCAAACCAGAGGGCGCGATGCCATTCGTGGTCTGGCGGCGAGACTCGGGTCAAGAGCCGGCCGCCCGGCGACATCACGGGGTGGAGATGGGGTTTGGTCGTCATCGACCCTCCAAGCGAACTTCGACTCGGGACTTCGCGGACTCGTACATCGCCTCCACCGCGGCGATGGCCCGCCGGGCATCGGCCAGCGTCACAGGAAGTTCTTGCCCCGATGCCAGCGCCCGGCCGTAGCGGGTGAACTGGCCGAGGAAGTTTTCGTCCTCGGGTTCGAACGACGCCAGTGCGCCTTCGATGGTCTCGCTGCCGCCGGAGGCGGTGAACGTCCACGGGTCGCCGCTGTTGGTATAGGGCTCGGTGCCGCTCTCGGCCGTCAGTCGCTCGAAGCAGAATCGGTGCCGCGTGATCTCGGCCAGCGAGCCGAGCGTGGCCGACATCGTGGCCAATGCGCCCCCCTCGAGCTCGAGGGACACGGCGGCGCAGTCCTCTGTCTCGACGTCGTTGACGCGGGTCGCTGTGCGGGCGGACAGCGCGACGACAGGGCCGGCGACGTAGGTGAGCATGTCGAGGGCGTGTACGGCGTGGGTGAGGAGCACGCCGCCCAGTTCGCCGGCGAAGGTTCCCCGCCAAGGAGCGGCGTAGTAATCCGCGCCCCGCCGCCACGACACCTCGATGGTCGCGGTGTGCAGCGGGCCGGTGAGCCCGGCGTCGACGAGGTGGCGGAGCTTTTGGAGGCCATGGCCGTAGCGGTACTGAAAGATCGGCATGACTCGTCGCCCGGTCTCCTCCTCGACTGCCCGCAACCGGTCGACGTCGGCTGCGGTGCCCACCACCGGCTTCTCGCAGACCACGTCGTGGCCGGCCCGTAGCGCCCGCGTGATCTGTTCGAGGTGCAGCGAAGGAGGAGTGCACAGATCGATGACGTCGATGCCGTCCTGACCGATCACGTCGTCGAGGTCGGAGGCGGCGAGTGCATCGGGAAACCGCTCGGCCGTCGCCGCCAGTCGAGCGGCGTCGTGGTCGCACACCGCAGCCACGCGGAATTCTTCAGGCACCCGTTTCCACGCCCACAAGTGGGCCCGTCCCACGCCGAGGCCGACGACGGCGACGCCGCGGGGTTCAGGCATCGTCGACCACCGACGTGCGACTCGCCTTCTTGGCCGCGGCGAGGAGCGGTCTGTCGGGACGCGACTTGTAGAGCGGGTCCAGCGGCCAGCACCCGGACACCAGTCCATTGCGAGGCGCGGTGGTGCAGTCGCTGAACGTGCGGCAGATCCGTCGTCGGTCGAACGGTCGCCCGTTGCGAAGGTCGTCGGGGAGGTCGTGGTAGCTCAACATCATTCGGCCCAAGCCGATCCAGTCGGCGCCACCCGATTCGAGTACGCCGGCGGCAACATGAGGCAACCATTCCTGAAGGTATGAGTAGCCGGTGCCCACGACGGTGAGGTCGGGCCGGTGCGCCTTGAGCGCGGCGGTCGCTGCGAGCAGTCGAGCCACCCCGACCAGCGGGTCTTCGGGCGGAAGGTATCCGTCGGAAGGCGGGAAGAACGCCGGTCGCTGGATGTGGGGCACGTAATAGGGGCTGCCAGCCGTGATGCAAACCAGCCCGACGCCGAGATCGCCGATGAGGTCGAGCAGGGCGGCGGGCTCGGTCAGGTCGATGTCGAGTCCGGTGCCGTCGCCGCCGAACGCGAAGCGGTAGCTGCCCCCGGTGTCGTCGGGTTCGCCGACGCCCGATTCGGCGGCCGGATGGTGGGGCACGAAGTCGAACGCGCTGAGCCGCACGCCGACGCCGAGACCGGGCGCCGCGGTGTGCACGGCTTCGATGCACCGGGCAAGGAACGCGGCCCGCTCCGCGAGCGACGGCCCGCCGTAGCGACCCTCTCGGTCGACGGCGCTCAACAACTCATGACCGAGGTATCCGTGACACGCCTTGACGTCGACGAAGTCGAAGCCGGCGTCGGCCGCCACCCGGGCCGCCTCCCCGAAGGCGTCGACCAACTCGTCGAGGTCGTCGTCGCTGAGCACTCGCACCGGCCCGGACGCCCGCCGGTCGAGCAGCGGGTGGTGGTAGGCGGCCAGCGGTCCGGCAGCGGAGTAGCGACCGGAGTGCGTCAACTGCAGGCCGATCTGCAACGCAGACGTCGAGTCCGCCCCGTACCGCTGGCGGTGGGCGTCGACGAGCGCGTGGCGGAGTCGACCGACGTGTCCCCCGATGAGGAGTTGGTGGGGGTTGGCCCGGCCGTCGGCCCGCACTGCCACCGCTTCGCCGCCCCACACCAACCCGGCTCCGCTCTCGCCGAAACGCGCCCAGCGCCGTTCGACCAGATCGGTGGGACGGCCGTCGTCGGTCGCGTCCCACCCCTCCATCGGGAGCACGGCGTAGCGCTCGGCGTGCGCCGGGTCGGGCGGATCGACGAAGGGAAGGGTGACGCCCAGCGAGGCGCAGTGAGCGACGAACTCTTCGGCCGTGCGCAGCTTCCTGACCTGGATCACGCGCCGGCCAACAATCCGAGGTCGCGAGCGACCTCCTCCAGCAGGGCGATGTCGCTGTCGGGCCGGCGAGGCGCGCCGGGCGGGGTGTCGTCGCCGCCGAGCCATCCCCGAAGCGTGAGGAATTGGGCAGCGCTGTGCTTGTACGCCGGCACCGGGGGGCGAAAGGCCAGCCGCCCGAGGTACTGCAGGGTGTCGTTGAGTTCGAAGAACCCGGCGTCGCCCGAAGCCCACATCGCATCGCGCCGGGCGAACGCATCGGGCGCGAACGACGAAAGGCCGAGCAGGTAGTCGCTGCCGTACATCACCATGTCGATGGCGAGATCGTTGCCCGTGTAGAGCCGAAAGTCGGGGCGGATCTCGTCGCGCACAGCCAGGCGATCCCACTCGGCCTGGCGTTCGAGTGACGAGTGCTTGGCACCCACGCACGCCGTGATTCCGAGCAGCCCGGTGAAGGTGTCGAGGTCGTAGACCCGTCCCGCGGGTGTGAACGCGGGGCTGAGTTCGAACGCGAGGAACGCGTCGACCCCGGCGGCGAGCGTCTCGTGGGCGGCCACGATGTCGTCGCAGCCGCCGAGACCGTAGGACGGGAACACGATGGGCGTGCCGCCACGGGCGGTGATGGCGGCGATCTCCATCCGGTACGCGTCGGCATCAAAGGTTGCCCCGCGCTCGTCGCTCACCCATGCCCCGGCCACGAAACGCCCGCCGCTGATGATCGACGTCGCTCGGTCGAGGACCGCTCGCCGCTGGTCGGCGTCGAGTGCCTGCACGTAACCCGTGTCCATGTTGAGGGCCGGGGTGAGCCCGGCGGTCAGGGTCCGCTCGAGGTGACCCTCGAATCCGACCCAGTCGATCGATCGCCCACCATCGACCCACGGCAACAACACCACGCTGATGCCATCGATCTCGCGGCAGGGCCGAATGCGCGTCGTTAGGTCGTCGGTCACCGAGCGGGCGCTCGGGCGTCTTCGATGGCAGCCGCGGTCGCCTCGAGATCGTCGATCTCGACGATGACCCGGCGCAGCCACCGGCCAGGAGCGAGGTCGAGGACGAGCGCCGAGCGGGCCCGGTAGACGGCAAAGAAGTCCCAACTCCGTCCCCGACCCCTGTAGTAGTAGCCAGCCGTCATCACCTTGGGCAGGTGCGCACCGACACGGAAGCCCCCGAGCAGGTTCTTGGCGAAATGGTCGGCGTGGACGCTGGTGATGGTGGCCACATCTATGGAGAGTTGGCGACGAAGGGCGAAGAGGGGCATCGGACCCCGCATGGTCACCACGACGCGATCGCCTACGAGCGACACCCGCGCCGGCGCCTGACCTGAGAACGACAAGGCCACCATCGCGGCCACGAGGACGAGTGCCGGCAGAGGGATGAGGCTCAGCGCCCAGGCCGCGTTCACGTTTCGGATGCTACGACCCAGGTCGGGCCGGTGATGTCGGGCCGGCGATGTCCGGCCGGTGATGTCTAGGCGGTGAGCGTGAGTCCGGCGGCACCGGCCAACTCGAGCCGTAGCAGCGTGCCGTCGCTGGCGAGGGCGATACGCACCTTGCCGCCGTCCTCCCGCAAGTCGACCGCCACCGGCAGGTCGTCCTCTGCCCATTCGCCGAGCAGATCCTCGGCGCGGTCGGCGAACCAGTCGGTGTCCGGAAGGCGGAATTGGAGCGTGAAGGGCAGCCCGGCAGGGGCGCCGATGGCGCCCACTGCCTCTTCGATTTCGATCAGGACGCAATCGACGGTGATGGCTTCCTCAGTGCGCCGACAAAAGAGGATGCGCGAGCGCAACCGAACGACGTGTCGGACCCGGGGCGTTTCCGGCACCGCGCCGGCGAGCGTGCCTGATGAGATCGGAGGGATGGCAATGGCCAGTCCGATGAGCAACAAGGTGGTGGCCACCGAGAACCCGGCCACCCACAGAGTCAACGAGACGCCCACAGAGTCTGTCCGTACCCGCTTGCTCCCTTGCGTGAACCCGCCTGTCGGACCGATTCGCCCATTTGCCGCAATGGCTGCCTCCGCTTTCCGGCGCAAACGGTCGTCCGGGCGACGTTTCGCGCCGGAAAGCCGCCGAGCAGGGGGGCGGGTCCACCACTCGGTGGCGGGGGGAACGTATGTTCGATAGTTTGCCGACGTGGGCTTCAACAATCCCGACGTCCGCTGGCAGGAGCTCCACGACAAGCTCGCCGACCGACCTGCTCGGCCGGCCGACGGGCGGGTCGACGACACCCCGTCCCACGCCAACGGCGGCGACAGCCCGGCGTGGTCCCGCAAGCGCTCGGCCTACGTGCCGCCGTCGGTGGCGTCTCCAGGAGCTTCGACCGGTCCGGCCTACGCCGAGTTGCACTGCCACTCCAACTTCAGCTTCCTCGACGGCGCCTCCCACCCGGAGGAGTTGGTCGAGGAGGCGGCCCGGCTCGGATTGCGGGCCCTGGCCCTCACCGACCACGACGGCATGTACGGGGTGGTCCGCTTCGCCGAGGCGGCGTCGGCGGTGGGGATGCCGACGGTGTTCGGGGCCGAGCTCAGCCTGGGCCTGACCAAACCGCAGAACGGGGTGGCCGACCCCGAGGGCCACCACGTGTTGGTGTTGGCCCGCGACCCCGAGGGCTACCGGCGGCTCTGCGGGGCGATCAGCGCGGCGCAGTTGGCGGGCAAGGAGAAGGGCAAGCCCGAGTTCTCCCTCTCCGCGTTGGCCCAGGCGTCGGGGGGCCGGTGGCTGGTGCTGACCGGGTGCCGCAAGGGCACCGTCCCGTCCGCTCTCATGGCCGAGGGTCCGGCCGCCGCCACCCGCCAGTTGGCCGACCTGGTGGTGGCCTTCGGGCGCGACAACGTGGCCGTCGAGTTGTGGGACCACGGCGACCCGCTCGACTCGGCCCGCAACGACGCGCTGGTCGACGTCGCCCTCCGTCAACAAGTCGACGTGGTGGCGACCAACAACGTCCACTACTCGGTGCCGTCGCGGCGGGCGCTGGCCACGGCCTTGGCCGCGGTGCGGGCCCGGCGTTCGCTCGACGAGATCGACGGGTGGCTCCCGCCGTCCGGCGCGGCCCACCTGCGTTCGGGAGCCGAACAGACCCGCCGCTTCGCCCGCTACCCCGGTGTGGTCGAGCGGGCGGCGGCGCTCGGTCTGGAGTGCGCCTTCGACCTCAAACTCGTCGCCCCCCAGTTGCCCGACTACCCGGTGCCGCCGGGCCACACCGAGATGACGTGGTTGCGCCATCTGACCGAGGAGGGCGCCACCCGCCGCTACGGGCCCCGGGGCAGCGAGCGGGTGCCGGGCGCCTACGCCCAGATCGACCACGAACTGGCCCTCATCGAACAACTCAACTTCCCCGGTTACTTCCTCATCGTGTGGGACATCGTCGAGTTCTGCCGGCGCTCCGACATCTTGTGCCAGGGCCGGGGTTCGGCGGCCAACTCGGCCGTCTGTTACGCCCTCGGGGTCACGGCGGCCGACGCCGTGTCGCTCGGCCTGCTCTTCGAACGCTTCCTGTCCCCCGAACGAGATGGTCCGCCCGACATCGACGTCGACATCGAGAGCGACCGCCGCGAGGAGGCCATCCAGTACGTCTACGAACGCTACGGGCGGCAGAACGCGGCCCAGGTGGCCAACGTCATCACGTACCGGCCCAAGTCGGCGGTGCGCGACATGGGCAAGGCCCTCGGCCACTCGATGGGGCAACTCGACGCGTGGTCCAAACAGATCGACGGGTGGGGTCCGCTGTCGGCCACCGCGGCCCAACCCGACCACGAGATCCCGGCCCCGGTGCTGGCGTTGGCCGAGGCGGTGCAGAACTTCCCCCGTCACCTGGGAATCCACTCGGGCGGCATGGTCATCTGCGACCGTCCGGTGTCCGAGGTCGTGCCCGTCGAATGGGGACGGATGGAGGGGCGCACCGTTCTGCAGTGGGACAAGGACGACTGCGCCGCGGCCGGTCTGGTGAAGTTCGACCTGCTCGGCCTGGGCATGCTCGAGCGCGCTGCATTACGCCGTCGATTTGATCGCCGAGGCCCACGGCGCCGACGTCGACTTGGCCACCATCCCCCAGGAGGACGCCGTCTACGACATGTTGTGCAAGGCCGACTCGGTGGGCGTGTTCCAGGTCGAGTCCCGGGCCCAGATGGCCACCCTGCCCCGGCTGCGGCCCCGCACGTTCTACGACCTCGTCGTGGAGGTCGCGCTCATCCGACCCGGGCCCATCCAGGGTGGTTCGGTCCACCCCTACATCCGGCGCCGCAACGGCAAAGAGGCCGTCACCTACCTCCATCCGCTCCTCGAACGTTCGCTGAAGAAGACCCTCGGCATTCCCCTGTTCCAGGAGCAGTTGATGCAGATGGCCATCGACGTGGCCGGGTTCAGCGCCGGGGAGGCCGACCAGTTGCGCCAGGCCATGGGTTCGAAGCGCTCGAAGGACCGGATGGAGCGGCTCCGGGCCCGGTTCTACGACGGCATGGCCGAGCGGGGCATCACCGGCGACATCGCCGATCAGATCTTCGACAAGTTGGCCGCATTCGCCAACTTCGGGTTCCCCGAGTCGCACTCGGTGTCGTTCGCCTACCTCGTGTACTCCTCGGCGTGGATCAAGTTGCACTACCCGGCTGCGTTCTGCGCCGCGTTGTTGAACGCCCAGCCGATGGGCTTCTACTCACCCCAGTCGCTGGTGGCCGACGCCCGCCGCCATGGCGTCACCGTCCACGGTCCCGACGTCAACCACTCGGCCGCCGACGCCACCCTCGAGAGATCGTCGGCGGCGGGGGAGTTCGCCGTCCGGATGGGGATCTCGTCGGTGCGGACGCTGGGCGCCGACGTGGCCGAACGGGTGGCGTCGGCCCGTCCGTACGCGTCGATGGAAGAGGTGGTGCGGGCCGCGGCACTGACCCAGCCCCAGGTCGAGGCGTTGGCCACGGCGGGCGCGTTCGGCTCGCTCGGTCTCGAACGGCGGGAGGCATTGTGGGGGGCCGGCGCGGTGGCCCAATCGCGGGTCGACCGGTTGCCTGGCGTGGTGGTCGGAGCGACGTCGCCCCCGTTGCCGGCCATGCAGTCGATGGAACAGACCGTCGCCGACCTGTGGTCCACGGGGGTGTCGCCCGACACCTATCCCACCGAATACGTGCGCGCCGACCTCGACGCACTCGGCGCCGTCTCCGCCTCGGGCCTGGCCGCCATTGCCCACGGCGAACGGGTGCTGGTGGGCGGGGTCGTCACCCACCGGCAGCGTCCGGCTACGGCGTCGGGCATGACCTTCATGAACCTCGAGGACGAGACCGGACTCATCAACATCGTCTGTTCGAAGGGGGCCTGGGCCCACTACCGGCGGGCGGCCCGATCGTCGCCGGCCCTGCTCGTGCGGGGCACGCTCGAGAAGGTCGACGGCGTCGTCAACGTCGTCGCCGACAAGATCACCGAGCTCACCATCACCTCGACCGGCCTCCGCTCCCGCGACTTCCGCTGACCCCCCTCTCGTTTTGGGCAGCGTCAGAGCGCGATCGCGCTCTGGCGCTGCCCAAAACGGAGGAGGGGAGGGGGGATCGCCTACCGTCCAGGGATGGCCAAGTGGGGATACGCCAAAAAGCCGCTGTACGTCCTGAGTGCGGTCGCACTGATCGACCAGATCGACGTGAGCATCCTGCGGGGGGTGTTGCCGCAGCTGGAGGAGGAGTTCGGGCTCAGCGACTTCCAACTCGGCTTGCTCGGGTTCGCCTTCGTGTTCGTCAACGCGCTGGCGACCATCCCGGCCGGGTGGATCGCCGACCGCTACTCCCGCACCAAGATCATCGGCTGGACGTTGCTGTCGTGGAGCGGGCTGTCGGCGCTGTCGGCCATCGCCATCAACTTCCCGACGTTGTTCGCAGCGCGGGCCGCGCTCGGCATCGGCCAGGCCGTCGACGACCCGTCGTCCACGTCGCTGCTGACCGACTACTACCCGCCCGACATCCGGGGCCGGGTCTTCTCGTTCCAGCAGATCTCGGTCTTCCTCGGTGGCGGGCTCGGGCTGGTGCTCGGCGCCGTCGTCGGCAACGCCCTCGGTTGGCGATGGGCGTTCGCCATCGTCGGCATGCCTGGTTCGCTGATCGCCTACTTCTGTTTCAAGCTCAACGAACCCCGTCGCGGTGAAGGCGACGAGGCCGGCATCGCCCGCGCCGCGTCTGCAGCCAACGAGGCCGCTCGCTTGGCCGATCCCGAGGGCCCGGCCGCGGCGTCGGCCGCCTCCGTGGCCCCGATCGAGCCCGACCAGGGACTGGCGCCGTCGGCGGTCACGGCCGAGCCCGGACCGGCGGCCGGTATGAGCATCAAGGAGTTCTGGAACGAGGCCCGCACCAGCCTCATCGCCGAGATGAAGATGATCTTCGGGATCCGGACGATGCGCTACATCCTCATCGGCGTCGGCATTCTGCTCTTCACCGTTTCGGGCGTCGGTTACTGGCTCACCGTGTACCACGACCGCTACTCGAACATGACCTACACCCAGGCCGCCGGCGTCACCGCCATCACCCTGGCCGTCGCTGGCATCATCGGCACGCTGTATGGAGGACGGGCCGCTGACCGGGTCTACGGCGCCGGTCCGGCCGGGCGCATCCGGCTCGTGTCCAACGCCATCTTCGCCTGCGCCGTGTTGTTCCTGGCCTCGTTCCTCGTCACCATCGTGCCGGTGCGGATCGGGCTGCAGTTCCTCGGCGTGCTGGCCATCTCCATGGCCTTCCCGGCGCTGCGAGCGTCGATGATGGACGTCGTCCCGGCCGAATCCCGCGGCGTGAGCGCCTCGGCGTTCGCCCTCACGTCGACGGTGTTCGGCACCGCTCTCGCCCCGCCGCTGCTCGGCCTCATCTCCGACACGATCGATTCGTTGGTCGGCGCGTTCTACATCGTGACGCCGCCGATCATCGTCGGTGCCCTCATCCTCCGCCGGGCCCAACACACGATCGTCGAGGACGCTCAAGCGATCATCACCAGCATGATCGAACGCCAACAAGCCACGTCCCAACAGCCCTGACGCTGCCGTGGTCGATGACGAGTCGGCCCGGCGTCAGCACTTCTCCGAAGTCGACCCCGCGCCGACGTCCGGGCGCCGACTCTTCAGCCGCCGGTCAGAACGCCGCTGGCGGCCGCTGCTCGAGATGGTGGGGCGCGTCGACGACTTCGAGGTGTGGGACGACGACAGAGACGACGATGACGCGTTCCGGTACCACGTGGCGTTCCTCACGCATCTGAGCGAGGCTCACGAGTGAACTCCGGCTGCGTTCGGCTGGCGGACAAGCGAGCAAGCAGTGAGACCGACAGTGCGTTGGTGACCCGTCCGGGACCGGTCGTCTATCTCCTCGTGGGCCTACCGGGTAGCGGCAAGACGACCATCGCACGTCGCCTCGAGTCTGAGGGTGCCACGCGACTTTCGGTCGACGAAGAGATGCTCGCTCGGCATGGGCGAATCGGTGAGGACCATCCGCTAGGCACCCATCTCGCGCTCCTTCCGGCTGCCGTCGAGGCTGTGCGAGCACGAGTCGCTGAGGAAGTCCATGCGGGTCGGAGCGTCGTCGTCGACCATGGCTTGGGTCGCCGCGTCGAGCGGGACGAATGGAAACGATTCGTCGAGTCTCTCGGCGCCTCGTGGCGCCTCCTGTCCGTCGACGCGCCGCACGAAGAGCTGGTTAGCAGGCTCGAACGTAGACGTGCCGAGGGGGAGGCCATCCCCGACATCAGCGAGATGCTTGCCTTCATGAACCGGACATCCGAACCGCCGAACGCCGAAGGCGAGGAGAACGTCTCGTCCTGAGCGACGCACGCCGGTGCAGCCGTGGGCCGTTGTGGTCCGTGCGTTAGGTGCGCCCCTCGCTGGTGAGTATCGATGCCGTGCGGGCTGTGACCGCGTCGCGTTCGTCGTTCTTACCGGTCCACGTGTGGAAGGCGAGATGTCGAAGGCCGATGTGAAGGAGGTAGCAGTGATGGCGCGCTGCGCCGTGTTCGCCGACCCAAGGCTGGTTCTTGACGGTAGACCAGAGGTCCAAGGCTTGGATGCCTGGATGCCATGGAGACCAGAACGTGCACCAGGCGACGTCGTAGACAACGTCGCCGCGCACCGAGCACTTCCACGAATAGACCGCCTCGACCTCGCTTACGTCATCGGCGACGAGGACGTTGCGGTTCAGAAGGTCGCCGTGCACGAGATCACGGTGCTCCGGGCACACATCGAGCTGGTCGGCGACGTGGCGCTCACACTCGCGATAGAGCTCCTCGAGCGCTCGATCCTCCGCGATCTCGGCCCGCCACCCGTTCACCGTCAAGTTCGGGTCGTCGACCAACGACGCCGTCAGCCATTCCCGCCACGTTGTCGGGCCGCCACGACTGCCAAACCACGACGCCCCTGCCCCGGGTTGCGCTGGGACCTCGCGGAGCGCGCCGAAGAGACCGAGTACCACGGGCCGGGCAGCCGCTGCTTCTGCGGCGTCGATGGACTCTAGGAAGCGGCCACGAGATCGCGTCGAGACGGCGAACGCGAACCCGAAGGCCTCTCCGATATCGAGCACCTCCGGGACCGGAAGCCCGGGGCGCGCAAACTCGTGGGCACGGCGGTCCATTTCGAACCCGTCAGGTTGCGTCCCAACTCGGAACACCAGGTCACGATCGTCAACGCGGTAGCCGAACGCGGCCGACCAATAGCCGCTCGGGAGCTCCTCGAGCCCGGTGATCTCGCGGCCGTGATACGACCGCAGCCACTCGGCGACGTCTTGGGATCCAAGAACTGGCCGCGCCTCCACGGCGCAAATCGTAGAAGACAACACCCGCCCCCGACGCCCACTGGTTTTGGGCAGCGTCAGAGCGCGATCGCGCTCCCACGCTTCCCAAAACGAGGCAGTTTTCGAGAGACCGACTCGGTGGCTCCTGCTGTACGATAGCGATGTATGTCGGCGACGAGAACTCAGGTGTACCTGACCCAAGCCCAGCGCGAACGAATCGACCGGGTGGCTCGCGCGAAGGGGATCACCATGGCCGAGGTGATCCGAACCGCGCTGGACGAGTACCTCACCGACACCGCCGATCCGACTGAGGCGCTCGCAGCCACATTCGGCCGGGATCCCGACGCCCACGTCCCCTCCCGTGACGAGTGGGAACGTGGCTGACGTCCTCGTGGACACCGACGTGTTCATTGATCACCTGCGCGGGGCGAAAGAGTTGAAGGCAGGCCGGCATCGCCTCCACTACTCCGTCATCACCCGAGCCGAGCTCTTGGCGGGCAGCTCCGCCACCGAGACGGTCACTCAGCTCCTCGGACCACTTCGCGAGGTTCACGTCGACCGAGCCATAGCTGAACGCGCCGGGCGCGTACGTCGCGAAGCAGGCATCCGACTTCCTGACGCGCTCATTGCTGCCACGGCCCTCGAACACAAGCTCGAGGTCGCGACCCGTAACAGCCGTGACTTCGATCAGGTGCGCGGGCTCCGCGTTCGCCAACTGGGCTGAGCCTGATCCAGGCGAATGCGATTGCCTCGTTGCACGATCAGCGGGCAACCTACGGCATGTCGTTCGGGCACTGGATGGAGATCGTGGAGGGCGACGTACGGGTGCGCCTCGGTCCGGTTCGGCGGGAAGACGCCCATCGTTTCGTGGCGCCCAGCGCCGACTTTGGCCTGCAGAGCTATGAGGTCGGCCGCTACCTCGGCGCGGCCTCCGCTCCGACGGTGCAGGACGAGGAGGAATGGTGGGATGGGGCGAGCAAGAACCCCGACCACCTGCACTGGGGCGTTTACGTGCCCGAGGACGGGAATGGATGGAAGCTCGTCGGAAATACGACGCTCCATCTCCGGCGCTTGGGACGCCAGGCCGAGAGTGGCTTCCTCCTCTTTGACCGAGCGTATTGGCGCAAGGGCGTCGCCAGCACCGCCCACCTGGGCCGGACGATGTATGCCTTCAACGAACTCGACCTGCTGGAGATCACCAGCGCGGCTGACGCGCCGAACATCGGATCAAACAAGGCGTTGACCGGTGTTGGTTACGTGCAGACCGGTATCCGATACGCCAACGGTGTCGTCGGCGGCGAGCCCGTCGACACCATCCAATACCTCTTGCCCAATCCTGGCAGCGAGGCATGGCGTTACTTTCTGGCGCCGCCCTGACGACGAGATACCAGCCGAGTTTCACGCCGGCCGGATCCGGTCCACGTCTGCACTCGAGCGTGCCGCGAAGGCCGTGAGTTTCCTCTGAGACGCCGGTCGCAAACGCCGCTCTGTGCCTGACCGTGGAAGGTGCGAGGCGAAGGCGCGACCATGCAGGGCCATGGGCACGTACCGCTTCCACTTCAGCGAGGATCCGACCATCGAGGTGTTCGTGCCCCGAATCGCGCCAACCCAGCAAGTGGAGGGCGCGTACGTATGGGCGGACGCCGAGGAGACGAGCCCTCGCTACTGGTTCCCGCGCCACTGTCCCCGCGGCACCTGGCGGCGGCCCGATGGCACTGGTCGCGTCCACGCGATTCAGTGGGAGTGGTTTGATCGCTTCGTGGCATGCGAGCTGTACGCCTACCGCTTCGACGCATCGCCGTTCCGAAAGAACCCGGAAGGCGGTGGGTGGGTGACGACAGCGACCGTCGAGCCTCTCGGTGTGGAGCCCGTCGGTCCGCTCCTCGACAAACACCGCGATTCCCGAATCGAGCTGCGACTCGTCGACGACCTTTGGGCGCTGTGGCTCGACGTGATCAACCAGGCCCGGCATCGAGTTCAGTGGGATCCGCCTGAAGAACCTGCGGCAGCGACCCGCCAGGTCTGAGTCCAAAAACCTCTCGTTTTGGGCAGCGTCAGATCGCGATCGCGCTCCCACGCTTCCCAAAACGAGGGGGTGAGGCCGGCGGCGTCGCACATTTGCTACAGTCGTCGCATGTCCGAGGTTGCTTCCCGCGAACTTCGCAACTCGACCCGATCACTCCTGGACCGCGTCGAGTCCGGCGAGACACTCACCATCACCGTCGACGGGCGCCCGACTGCCGTGCTGGCTCCGATTGGACGGCGACCCCGCTGGGTTCCTCGCAGCGAGTTCGCCTCTCTCGTGCTTGCACACCAAGCGGATCCCGGCCTCGCCGAGGACCTCGACGAACTCGCAGGCGAGATGACCGACGAAGTTCCCTTGTCGTGAGTCGCGGTCTGGCGGACACCTCGGTCTTCATCGCCCGCGAGAGCGGTCGTTCATTGGACACGGAGACGCTGCCCGATGAACTGGCCGTGTCGGTCATCACGATCGGCGAACTGCGGGCCGGCGTTCTCGCAGCGAGCACCGTCGAGGTGCGCGACCAGCGACTGGCCACCCTGACCGCAGCCCTTCAGCTGGACCCTGTACCGATCGACGGCGGCGTCGCTGCCGAGTGGGCTCGCCTCCGGGTGCTGCTCCGGGACAGCGGGCAGCGCATGCCGGTGAACGACTCGTGGATCGCGGCGACGGCGCTCGCTCTGGGCGTACCCGTCGTCACTCAGGACGACGACTTTCCAGATCTTGCGGATCTAAACGTCACCCGGGTGTAACGGCCCACCGCACCTATCGACGAGCGCAAGATGGAGCCCTACCGGAAGGCTTTGTAGATGGAGCCGGCGGCCGGTCCCATGATCACGACGAGCACGGCCGGGAAGATGAAGACGAGGAGCGGAAAAAGGATCTTCACCGGGAGCTTGGCCGCCTTCTCCCGGGCCCATTGACGGCGCTTGACCCGCAGCTCGGCGGCTTGGGTGTGGAGGATGCGCCCGAGGGGCATGCCCAGCGCGTCGGCCTGGGTGAGGGCCAACACGAAGTTGGACAGCTCGCGCACCTCGGTGCGCTTCTTGAGGTGCTGGAGCGCCTCTCGCCGCGACACGCCGAGCTCCATCTCCTTGAGCATGCGGGCGAACTCTTCGCCGACCGGTGAGGTGAAGTTCTGACACACGAGTGCCAGCGCACCCTCGAACCCGCTGCCGGCCTCGACCGACATGGCCAGCAGGTCGAGGACGTCGGGGAGGTCGCGGGTGATCGACTCCTTGCGCTCCTCCACCTTGCGGTTGAGCCACGCGGAAGGTGCCAGTGCAGCCACCGTCGGGATGAGCAACAGCCCGAGCACGGCGAGACGGGTGGCGGGGTCGAACAGGATGGCCCAGGCCAGGGCGAGCCCGGTGGCGGCCACGGTGAGGAGAACTTGGAGGGCGGCGAACTCCTCGGCCCGGATGCGGTGCGCCAGGCCGGCGAGCACCAGTTGTTGGTGGACGCGGCCGACGTGGCGCCGCGGTGTGAGTCCGGCCACCCGGGCCAGGCTCTGGCTGGCGGCCGGGCCGAGCACCCGGCCGGCGAAGGGGGTCTCGAGGTTGGCTTCGTAGTCGGAACGGGGCTCGTCGTCGGTGTCGGCGATAGCGGCCAGGTATTCCGACGGGCTGTCCTGACGGCTCTGGGTCAGCATCAACACGATGAGGTAGCCGCCGACGGCGAGGATCAACACACCGGCGAGGAGGGCGAGGGTCACGTCAGACCTCGATCTTGACCATGCGGAGGATGACGACGGCCCCGGTGATGATCGACACCAGGGTGCCGCCGAGAACGACCAAGCCCCAGCCGTGGAACATCGGGGCCATATACGTCGGGGTCGTGATCTGGATGGCCAGCAACAAGAAGATCGGCAGCCCCGAGAGTACGAACGCCGAGATGCGACCTTCGGCGGTCAACACGTCGACCTCGCGGCGCACCTCCTCGCGGGCCCGGATGAAGTCGGCCATCGAGTGGAGCAGGTCGGCCAACTTGCCTCCGACGCTCTGTTGCACCCGGATGGCCTGGACGATCCAGTGCAGGTCGCGCAGCCCGACCCGCAACGCCATGCGCTCGAGGGCGTCGACGAGGGGATCGCCGAGGCGGGTCTCCTGCACGACGCGGGCGAACTCCTCGGCCAGCGGCGGGTCGGCGTCCTCGACCATCTGCTGGATGGCCCGCAGGAAGGTGTTACCGGCCGAGAGCGACGACGCCACCAACGAGATGGCGTCGGGGAGTTGTTCGGAGATGGCGCGGCGGCGGCGGGCCATTCTCCGGCGGGGGTAGTAGGCGGCGGCCGCGATCACGCCGACGCCGGTGGCCATGCCGAGCAGCGCTTGTTCGGTGATCGCCGCGGCCACGACGCCGCCGGCCGAGCGCGGCGACGGCGGTGAGGGCGACGTATTCACCGGGGCGGAAGGGGATATAGGCCCGCTCCAACAACTGCGAGAGACTTCCCGACGCGTCGACCTGTTCGACGACGCGCCCGGCCAAGCGGACGGTGCCCTCGAACACCGGACGGCTGGTCTCGACGGCGCGTTCGATGTCGACGTCGCGCTCGCCGAAGGGGAGGTCGAGGATCTCCGACAGCGACTCCGTGCGCCCGCGAGCCCGGTTCAACAAGCTCGTGACGATCAGGGCCAGGCCGAGGCCGACGAGCAGGGCGGCGATGAGCTGGACGCTCACGTGCCCTTCCCTCTGCGGGTTGCCGTCGCTGCCTTCTTGGTCGCCTTGGTGACGGCGGCCGGGCGGGGTGAGGGCCGGAAGGACGACGCTGGAACTTGAATGCCGGCGTCGGTCAGGCGGTCGAGGAACTGGGGCCGCAGACCGGTGGCTTCGAGTCGGCCAGTGCCCCGCTCCTGGCCCGGGCTCACCTGATAGAGGAAGACGTCCTGGAGGAGAATCGTGTCGCCCTCCAACCCCTGCACCTCGGTGACGGCGGCCACCACGCGGCGTCCGTCGGGCAGGCGTTCGAGGTGGATGATGACGTCGATGGCCGAGGCGATCTGCTCGCGGATGGCCCAGATGGGCAGGTCGTAGCCGGCCATGAACACCATCGTCTCGATGCGGGACAGGGCGTCGCGGGGGCTGTTGGCGTGGACCGTCGTCATCGACCCCTCGTGGCCGGTGTTCATGGCCTGGAGCATGTCGAGGGCCTCGGCGCCGCGGACCTCGCCGACGACGATCCGGTCGGGCCGCATGCGCAACGAGTTCTTGACCAGGTCGCGGATGCGGACCTCGCCCGATCCCTCGGCGTTGGGCGGCCGGGCTTCGAGACTGATGGTGTGGGGCTGTTGGAGTTGCAGCTCGGCCGAATCCTCGATGGTGATGATGCGTTCGCCAGCCGGGATGAACGACGACAACACGTTGAGGTTCGTGGTTTTCCCAGTGCCGGTGCCGCCGGAGACCAACACGTTGAGCTTGCCCCGCACACAGGCTTCGAGCACGGTCACGGCGTCGAGGGTGAAGGTGCCCATCGACACCAAGTCCTTGGCCTGCAGCGGATCGGCGGCGAACTTGCGGATGGTGAGCACGGCGCCGTGGATGGCCAGTGGCGGGAGAATGGCGTTTACCCGCGATCCGTCGGGCAGGCGGGCGTCGACCATGGGCGACGACTCGTCGATGCGCCGCCCGACGGCCGACACGATCTTCTCGATCACCTGCCGGTACTGCTCGGGGTTGGCGAAGGCGGCGTCGGTGGGGTGGAGCTGTCCGGCCCGCTCGACCCAGATGTCGTCGTGGGCGTTGCACATGATCTCCGACACGCTCTGGTCCTGCAGCAACGGGTCGAGCGGCCCGTAGCCGAGGGTGTCCTGGATCAGCTCCTGGACGAACTTGCGACGTTCGGCCGGGGAGATGCTCACGTCCTCGCGCTTGACGCAGCGGTCGAGGGCCGAGCGGACCTCGGCGGTCAGGGCGGCGCCGTGGAGGTCGACCATACGGGGGCCGAGCTCCTGGAGGACCAGTTGGCGGACCTTGCGCTTCGACTCCTGCCAGTTCTTCGTGGCCGCCGCGGCTTCGGCAGTCGGCGCCTCCCGGCGGGTGCGGCGCCGAGGCCCGGACGACTGCGCGGCTGTGTCGGCGGCGGCGGCGTCGGCCTCAGCCTGTTTGGCGGCGGCCAGTCGGTCGGAGAGCTTCATCAGTGTGCGGCCTCCTTGACCGCGCGCTTGAACCATCGCTTGCGGCCGGAGTCGGGCGCCGCGGAACGCAGCGCGCTGTTCTTCGGGCAGGAGCTCGACCAGGCTGGCGGCGAGGAGCCGGCTGACCTGGGTCTCGGGCGAGGCGGCCAGCACCGGCATCCCCAGGTTGATGGAGCGGTGCACCTCCTTGGCGTAGGGGAGGGTGGCGGCAAAGCCCGCGGGCAACACCTTTTCGACCTCGGAGATCTCGAGGCCGACGTCGCTTTCGGCCTTGTTGAGGATGAGGCGGATGTCCTCGGCCGGCATCTTCAGCTTCTCCAAGGTGGAGAGGAACACGCTCATGTTGCGAACGCTGGGCAGGTCGAGGGTGACCATCACGTAGAGCTTTTCGCTCAGGTCGAAGGCGGCGAGCACGACCTCGTTGAGTTGGCCGGGCGTGTCGATGATCACGAAGTCGAACCGGGCCCGGATGGCGTCGACGGCCCGGGCCACATCGGCGGGGGAGATCTGGTCGGCCTCGGCCGGGTCCTTGGGGGCGGGCAACACGAACACGCCCGTCTCGTGTTCGATGAGGAACTCGTCGAGGTCGTCTTCGAACTGCAGGTCGTCGCCCGCCTCGCGATGGAGCGCGTCGTAGATGGTGTAGCGAGGCCGCAGGCGCAGGGCAGTGGAGACCTCGCCGAACTGGAGGTCGAGGTCGATGATGCAGGCTCGCTTCCCCGTCGAGCGGGCCAGGAAGTAGGCCAGGTTGGTGGCGAAGAACGTCTTGCCGCAGCCGCCGGTGGCGCTGGCCACGGTGAAGACTCGTCCGACTTCGGGGCCGCTGGGTTCGATGGCCACGGCCGCCGGCGCCGCTCGCCGCCCGAGGTCGACGGCTCGTTCGATGGCTTGGCCGAGTTCGTCCTCTTCGACGTCGCCGGCCAGGAAATCGAGAGCGCCGATGCGCACGACGTCGCGCAATGCCACCTTTGGCGTCGACCCGAACGACAAGACCATGGGCAGGCCCGGATGGGCGTCGCGGATCTTCTGGAGTCGGGTCACGCCAGCCCGGGTGCCGAGGCTCGGTCCGGCCACGAGGACGTCGAGTGGCAGGAGGTCGTCGATGGCGGCCAGCGCGTCGCTGACCTTGGTCCAGCGGATGACGTCGGAGCCGGCCAACGTCGACGCGGCCACGACCTCGTCGATCATCTCGGCCAGAGTCTCGCCACGGTCGAGGACGAGGATGCGAGCAGGCTCCACGACTACTTCTGGATCTCGCCGTAGTTGATCGGCGGGGCGCCAGCGGGCTCTTGGTTCTCGGGGACGAGGGTTAGGTAGAGGCCCTCGTAGGAGGTGAGGAAGATGGCCCGGCCGGCGTCGGCGGGGGACAGGGCGAGCAGGTAGGTGAGTTGGGTGCCGGTGGGCCGTTCGCCCGACTGATCACCGGCCACTCGTGGTGCCACCTCGTTGGACACGTCGAGAATTTCTGCCGAGGTCAGCACGAGACGAACGGAAGGTCCGCCCGGGGCGTTCTTGATGACGCCGTAGACGTTGACCTTGTCGCCGACACCCACGTAGCCAGCGCCGCCGGCCACGAACGGGATCTGGATGGCGACGGCTTGTTTGTCGGCCGGGATCTTGATCGAGCCCTGGCGCAACGTCTCGGCCCGCAGGTCACTGGCCTTCACCTGCTGCCCGGCGGCCACCGGTGTGCCGACGACGCGGCCGGTGAGTTGATCGGCGCTGGAGAGGGCGTCGGCCGAGCGGGTGGCGGCGTCGACCTGTTGCACCGTGACGGAGTCGGAGGTGGCGAGGTCGCGGCCCACGGTCCCCGGCGGGATGGCCTTGGTGGCGACGAGGACCGGCACCTTGCCGGACGCGGCGCTGTTGTTGTCGTTGCCGTCGCTCGAGTTGCGGAGCACGACGAACACGAGCGTTGCGCCAACGAGGAGTGCTGCGATGCCGAGCACCAGCGGCAGGTTCGATCGTCGAGCAGCCATTCGTTTCCTCACCGTCCCGCCTGTGCACGTTGCACCGGCTTTGCCAGAGTCTCCAGCATCGGCTCGCTCGCGCCAATAGACCGATCCCGCCATTCGCCAGTTCCGAAGGGACTAGTCCGGTCGCCGTCGGGTGTGGTGTTGGGTGGCAGCTCGCCCACGTGAGGAGGGATTGGGGACGACTTCGGGTGAATTGCCCAGGGAGGTGACTAGTCCGTTGGAGTCATTGGATATGCCCTGTTTCGGCCATGGCGGTCGGAGCTGCGACGGGGGAAGCTTGGAGGGCGGCAAGTCGTCCCCTTGTGGACCGATTTCGTACCGCCCGATGGGGAGCGTTTGCATGGCAAAGCGAGGGAGCAAGAGCGGCGACGACGGGGCCGCCCTCGTCGAGTTCGCCATGGTCGCCACGCTCTTGATGATCATCCTCTTCGCCATCATTACCTTCGGCATGCTGCTGGCGGCCAAGCAGACCGTCACCCAAGGAGCGGCCGAAGCGTCCCGGGCCGCCATCGTCGTCCGCTACACGCCGGCAGACCTCTTGGTGGCCGAATCGCCGCCGGTGGCCGCAGCCCGCGACCAGGCGGGTCGTTCGCTCGACTGGATCGGTCGCACCTGCGACGAAGGCGACGCCGACGGCGACGGCCTCGCATGCCACATCGTCATGCACGACTGCGGCGTCGACGCCTCGCTCGCCGCCGTGACCCCCAACAACCCGGCCGTGGCCGACTGCCTGACCGTCGAGGTCAACCTCGACAACAAGGTGCACCCCTTGATCGCACCCATCCCGCTGCTGAACGCCTTCATGCCCGATCGCTTGCGATCGGTCGCCGTCGTCCAGCTCGACAACCTCTTGGTGGCCTGATGTTCACTCGTCTCCGTCCGACCCATCCCCGCGACGAGCAGGGCGCCGTGCTCGTGCTCGTCGCCCTCTTGATGACGGGGCTCTTCACGGCGAGCGCGATGGCCATCGACCTCGGCCGAGTTGCCCAGACCAAGCGCCAAGAACAGTCGTTGGCCGACATCGTTGCCATCGACGCCGCTCGTGCCCTCGAGGACGGTGTGTCGACGGCGGTCATCTATCCGCGGGTCGACGCCGCGGCGCGCGAGAGCGCAGCCCGCAACGGCTACCTGCTCGCCGAGATCGACGAGATGGTCGTCACCGTCGGCAAGTGGGACGACATCACTCGCACGTTCGAGCCGTACTCGCCCACCGATCCCGTCACCGGCCTCAAGGTGCCCGACGCCGTCGACGTACGCACCGTCGACCAGGTCAAGTTCCTGTTCAACGCCGGCTCGGCCAACCCGGCCCGTCATGCGACGGCCATCCACCGCCTGGCCGGGTCCACCTGCGTCGGGGTCTGCATCGACCCGCCCCCGCCGCCGCCCCCCGTGTGCGTCGGGGTTTGCGCGCCGACGACGACCACGGCACCGTCCCCGCCTCGGGTCCCGTCGGCGAGCTCGGGCTTGACCATCGGTTCGTTCCTCGTGCGGGGCACGCCGTCCGCGCCGCACCTCAACGCGCTGCTGGCCGCGTACACGGGTTCGCCCGCTGTCCAGGGCACGGCCATCGGCTACCAGGGCCTGGCTGACGCCACCTTCACCCTCGATGAGCTGCGGACCGCGCTTCGCTTCGGCACGATCCAGCAGTTGCTCGACGCCGACATCGAGCTGAGCGACCTGCTCCTAGCCCAGGCCGACATTCTCGATTCGAAAGCGTCGTCGTCGGCCCGGGTGGCGGCGGCTGAGTTGCGACCGGTGGCCCGGTCGATCAACGGTCGCCGGGGCCCGGTTCGCTTGCGCAACATGATCTCGGTCTCGACCGGCTCGGAGGCGGCTGCCGCGGTGCGGACGATGCCGGCGCTGCCCATCGTGATGGGCTCGGCGATGCTGGCCAACAAGTCCAACCTCCTCGACGTCGACCTCGGGGCTCTCGCACCGGGGTTCGATTCCGCCGCCCTCAAGTTCTCGGTGGTCGAGGCGCCCAAGTCGTCGATCGGCCCGGCCCTGCTCGGCCCGGACGGCAAGTGGACGACGGCGGCCCGCACGTCGCAGATCCACGCCCAGCTCGAGCTCACCATTCGCGACGATGAGCTCGGCGTCGTGTCGCTGCCCGTCTACTTCCAGGGCGCCGAGGGCTATGGCTCGCTCACCCGGGTCGCCTGCCCGGTGGCCGGTGCGTATGCCACGGGCCTGAGCGTCGACACCTCGGCGCTCTCGGTGTCGATCGGCCGTGCCGTGGTGCTGGCCGACGGCGTATCGAGCGTGGTCCCCGCCCGGGTGTTCAGCCTCGCCGGGGCTGCGGTCACCGGCTCGTCGACGGCGTCGATCGCCGGCTCGTATCGCGACCTCGACTTCTCCTGGTCCCGGGCCACGAACGAGACCACGCCGCCCCAGTCCGAGGCCGTGGGGGCGTCGTTGCCGGATGCCTCGGTGGGTGACTCCCTCGGCGTGTCGCTGTCACTGACCACCGCCCTCGGGACCGTCCCGCCCCGCATCTCCAACCGGCTCGCCCCGGTCCTGACCCGTCTCGATGCCGTGCTCGCCCCGCTGGTGTCGAGCCTCGGTCTCGAGATCGGCGGCGCCGACGTCTACGGCCACGCACCGTCGTGCACTGCACCCCAACTCGTCACCCCCTAAATCCGGTTTTGGGCAGGATGAGAGCGCGATCGCGCTCTCATCCTGCCCAAAACGAGTTATTCGGCGACGGCGACGGCGGCGATCGGGGAGGGCGGCGGGTTGGCGCCCAGGGATCCGAAGAACGCCTTGTCGGTGAAGGTGAAGATGCCGCCGTCGGTACCGACCATCAGGTAGCCGTTGCCGAAGCGGACCATGCCGGTGATGGGACCGTTGAGCCGGACCGAGCCCATCGATCCGCGGAACGGGGCGTCGAAGGAGAAGATGCCGCCGTCAGAGGCGACGAGCCAGTAGCCCGAGCCGTCGCCGTCGGGGACCAATGACTGCACGGGGGCATTCAGCCGGGTGCCCCCCATCGAGCCCTGGAACCGAGCATCGCCGAAGGTGAAGATGCCGCCGTCGCTGGCCACCATGTAGTACCCGTGGCCGGAGGGTGTCGGGATCGAGTCGAGCACGGGGCCGTTGAGGCGCGCTGCTGACATGTCCCCCCTGAAGACGGCGTCGCCGAAGGCCACGACGCGACCGCGGGTGGTGAAGAGCCAATAGCCGCGACCCGACGGAGTGGCCGAGATGCTCGTGACCGCCTCACCTGCGTTGAGGGCGCCGTTGATGGACCCGAGATAGGGGGCGTCGCCGAAGGTGTACAGGTGGCCCGTGTCGGTCACGATCCAATACCCGCCAAGGCTCGGCGTCGGCTCGATGTCGACGGCACGCATGCCGGCCGGCAGCGGTCCGGCGTTGCCGAAGTGGCCGGCATCGCCGAAGCCGTAAACGGCGCCCGCCGCGCTCACCATCCAGTAGCCCGACCTCGAGGGGGGCGACGCCGGTGCGGTCGTGGTGGTCGTCGGCCGGACCGTGGTCGTCGGGGCCACCGTGGTCGTGGTGGCGGGCGCGACCGTCGTCGTCGATGACGTGGTGGTCGACGCCGGGGAGAGCGGCGTTGCGGAGGCCAGCAGGGAGTATGGGCTCCCGCCGAGGGTGGGAACGAAATTCTCGAGTTGCACGAAATGATCGCCCCCAGCCACCACGTCGAAGGTGGCTGACTCACTCAACCCTGATGGGTCGATGTCGCGTTCGACGAGAAGGGAGCCGTCGGGACCGTAGATGCGCAGGATCGGGTCGAAGGCCCGGGTGATGGATTCGGGAGCCGGGGGCGTGACCTTTACCGTGACCCGCTGGTTGCCGGGAACCGGAAGGCGGAACCAATCGACATCCTCCTCGGGGGCGATCGTCGCCGTCCGAGCCGTACCGAGCGAGAGGAGCGACGGCGTCGTTCGGGTGTTGTTGGGTTCGAGTGCGTCGCCTGGCGCAGGCGGCACCGCCGCCTGTGTCGCCGCTGGACCGACGGCGGCGGCAGCGTCGACGAGGCCGAAGCCGTAGGCGTCGTCGCGGCCGGAGGGGCCCGTGTCGCGAGCCGTGTCGGTGAGTTGCTGGTCGACCTGTGCGCGTGTCCACGTCGGATGTTGGGACCGGACGAGGCCAGCGATCCCAGCCACCAACGGCGACGCGAACGAGGTGCCGGCCACCGTGGCGTAGTCGGCGCCGACCTTGGTCACTCGGATCGCGTAGCCCGGGGCGGCGAGGTCGACCCAGGGGCCGTGCAAGCTGAACTCGACGACCTCGCCCGAGTTGGTGGTGGCGGCCACGCCGAGTACTCCCGGGTAGGCGGCCGGAAAGACGGGCTCTTTGAACAGGGTGCCGGAGCCGAGGTTGCCGGCGGCGGCGACCACGACGACGTCGGCGGCTACTGCTTCGGCCACGGCATCGCGCAACACATTGGAGGATCCGTATCCGCCGAGCGACAGGTTGATGACGTCGGCGCCATGGGACACGGCCCAGCGGATGCCGGCGGCGACGTTGCTGTCGGATCCGGTGCCCACGTTGTCGAGCACGCGGACGGGCAGGATCTTGGCCGTCCATGCGGCGCCGGCGATACCAACGGCGTTGTTGGTCGTGGCGGCGGCGACGCCGGCTACCTCAGTGCCGTGTCCCGCCTCGTCTTGGGGGAGGGCGTCGTTGTCAACGAAGTCGTACCCGGGAAGAACGCGCGTCGCGAGGTCGGGATGGGTCATTTCGATGCCGCTATCGACAACGGCGATGACGAGGTCGTCGGCACCCTTGATCGTGTCCCACGCCAAGGGAAGTCGAACGAGATCGAGACCGGGTTGGTTGCCACTCGTGTACTCGGGGTCGTTCGGCGCCTCCAAGGCGCGGCGCACGAGGTCGAAGTCGGCGCTGGCGACCGCAGAATCGGCCGCCAACTGGGACCGAAGTCGCCCGACGTCGCGACCACTGGTCGCGACCTTGACGTAGCCCGCCGCATCCGTGCGGCCTCGGGTCAGGCGATGACGGCGGAGCACGGCGTCGCCTTGGGCCGCGGAGACGTGAGGGTTGAAGCGCACCACGAGGTGCGTCGGGTCGATCTCAGCCGCCGTGCTGGCGTCGCGGAGTGGGGCGGCGGAAGCCCGTTCGGCCGCCGGCGGACCTATCGCCACCAGCGCGACAGTCAGCGAAAAGGCCGTCAACGCTGCTCCCCATCGCAGACGGCGCCCGCCTGTCCGCCGAATCCTCACGAGCCTTGAGGGTATCGCCGCTCAGTTCGTCGTACGGATCACGCTGCGTTCGCTGTTGAGCGCGCGGTTGCCGATGGCGAGGAGCGCAGTGCACCACGCGGCGGTCGCCGCAACTGCGAGGGCACCGTGGCCGGCAGTCAGCGCGCCGATGGCGATGTCGCGCACGCAGAGGAGGAGCCCGAAGAAAGGGAGGACCAGGAGTTGCGGCGTCGTGACGATGCCGCTGCGGAACTGGAGCAGCGAGCCGAGCAAGAAGACGGGAAGCGTGGCCATCTGGAGGACGGAGCCCAACTCGGCGCTGGTGCGACTGGCCGAACCGACGGTTGTGCCGAGCACGACGAGGAGACAGAGGAGCGCGCCGCCGAGACCGACGGCGACGGAAATGTCGGCGAAGGGCAATTCCACGGGTTGACCGCCGTCGCCGACGGGCATGAACCGGGCGCCGTACAAGGGCAGGACCACTGCCAAGAGCGTGACCGACCCGATCGCCAAGGTGGCCAGCGCCTTGCCCAGGAGGATCTCTGCGCGTCGGAACGGCAACAACAACAGGGGCTCGAACACCCGCTGGTCCTTGGATCCGCTGATGCGTTGGGCGGCGACGCCGACGGTGCCGGAGAGGGGCAACAGGACAAGCAGGGGGAGGGCGGTGGCCAGCCCAAGCCGTCTGCCCCGCGGTGTGGTCGAAAGATCGACCGCCATCGTGGTGATGGGCCGCACTGCCGCAGGGGAGAGTCCCACCTCTGCCAGCCGAGCATCGGCGATGGCCAGGCCGCTCCGGTCGAGGGCCTGGGCAACGGCCCCGGCTCCTGCCCGCGAGCGCGACCGGCCACTGAGTACGAGGAGCCGGCCCCGGACCTGACCGTCGGGCCGCTCGAGGGTCGACGTCGCGGTTTCGAGCACCAGGCCGACGTCGGCCCGCTTGGCGGTGACGACGCTGGCGGCATCGTTGCGGGCGACGAGGTCGAAACGCGAGGGCGGCAACGCTCCGGCCAGTGCTTTCACATCATCGGCGGACCCCTGGACGGCGACCCGATAGACGGCGCGCGCCTGCTGATCGGATTCGCGTCCGGCGAGGATTCCGGGCAGGAGGAGCAGGAAGCTCACGGTGACAAAGGGAATGAGCAGCAGCCCGAGCCAGATGCTGCGCTGGCGCCGGAGATCGAGCAGGTCGTGGGCCGCGACGAGGCGCACCGAGCGGAGGTTCACTTACCGAGCCTGAGCACGGAGCCCTCAGCGTCGAGGAGCGAGACGGCTCGGCGAATCAGGACCACGCAGGCGGCCAGGCACCCGGCGGCAGCCAAGGCCGTGGGGCCAGCCTCGAAGCCAGTGGCAACCGCATCCCGGACCAACAGCATCGGACCCAACACCGGGACGAGAAGAATGGGACCTCGGGCTTCGACGTCGATGAGGAAGGGCGTCGCCGCGACCATGGCGAAGACGCCGAGTTGGGCGAGCGTGACGAAGATCGAACCCTCGCCCCCCGAGTGCGCCCGTGCCCCGGCGTAAAGACCGACGGCGGTGAAGAACCCACCGAAGAGTCCGATGCCCAGGAGGAGGGCGGCGGCGACCTCAACCGGCCCGGCCACCGTGGACGTGACCGCCGCGACGGCGACGGTGAGTCCGACGACCAGTGGCACGAAGAGCAGCGCGGCGGCAGCGAACCCGACCGTCATCGTCGCGCCGCCGATGCCGAGGAGGATCTCGAGGCGCCGCACCGGAAGGACCAGCAACGGTTCGAGGACGCGGCGGTCCTTGGCTCCGGCCAGCCGCTCCTCGGCCGAGGTCATCAGCCCGAACAACTGAATGACCAACAACGCGGGAAGACCCTGTGCGATACCGAACCGGGTGCCGTCGCCCGACGACGAGGTGAGGTCGACGACCCGGAGCGCGAAGGGTGATGCCACCTCGGGGGGCAGGTCGGCCGCCCGCAGGCTGCCGGCCGCCACCGATGATCGAAACTCCGCCAGCCTACGGGTGACGGCGTCGGCGCCGAAGCGAGACCGGGACTTCTGCGGGAGCGACAGCACCTCGATGGCGACCGGCTGTCCGACGTGGACGTCGGAGGCCGCCGTCGGCGCGACCACGACGGCGACATCGGCGGTGTCGGTGATGACGGCGAGCGGGGCGTCGCGGGACGAGCGCACTTCGAGTGGCGCGTGATCGAGGGCCCCTCGGAGTCCGCTCACGGCGCTGGCCGGCCCCTGCAGGGCGACCGTGAAGGTCTGGCGTTTGTCGCGGGCGTCGGCGGCTCGGAAGCCAAGCACCGGAACGGCGAGCAGCAACATCAACAAGACGGGTTGGAAGAAGAGTCGGCGCCATACCCGCCGCTGGCGGCGGTAATCGAGCAGCTCGCGCCCGAAGATGAGCCGGATCGGCCCGAGGTCGACACCGCGCTGGCTCACCCCGCGTCCGACTCCTCGGTGCGCTCGGACTCCATCGTCTTTTCGGCCACCAACGACAAGAACGCGTCGCGGAACGACGTTGCACCGGCAGCCGCCACGATGTCTGCGGGGCTGCCTTCGGCCACCGTCTTGCCGCCGACGATCCCAACGACATGCGAGCACAGCCGCTCGGCCTCGTCGAGCACGTGAGTCGAAAGGAAGACGGTCTTGTCGCCCACGATCTCCCCGTCCTGAAGGAGTGACTGCATGCCAGCTTGGGCCACGATGTCGAGGTTGGCGGTTGGCTCGTCGAGCAAAAGCACGGGCGGATCGTGGACCAGAGCCCGGGCCAGGGCGGCCTTTTGCCGATTGCCCTTGGAGAGCGCGCCGGCTCGCTTGTCGATGCCGTCGTGTAGACCGAGCTGTCCGACGAGCAGGTCGATGCGTTGGCTGATCCGAGCTCGGGAAAGGCCGTAGGCCCTTGCGCTGAATTCGAGCTGCTCGCGCACGGTGAGGCGGTCGAGGAGGCTCGGTTCCTCGGTCACGAGTCCAATGACGCGGCGGACTTCGATGGCGTCGTCGACGACGTCGTACCCAGCGATGCGGACGTGGCCCTCGGTCGGACGGAGCAACGTCGACAGAACCCGCATGGTCGTGGTCTTTCCGGCGCCATTCGGGCCGAGGAAGCCGGTCACCGTTCCCGAGGGCGCGACGAACGAGAGGCCGTCGAGCACGCGCGCCTGCCCGAGTCGTCGGACGAGTCCGTCGACTTCGATCACCTCCGGAACCGGCCCCGCAACTCGCCCTCGCCGCCGATGCGGGCCGCGTCGATAGCAGCCAACGCGTCGGCCACTGGCGAGTCGGGCCCCAGGGCCACCTTCTTCCCGAGCGGGAACACGGTGATGAGGTATTCGTGGGTTTCGCCGGCCGGCGGACACGGTCCCACGTAGCCCACGCTGTCGGCCGAGTTACGCATGGCGAGGGCCCCCGCCGGCAGTTCGCCCGCTTGGAGAGCGGTGACCCCCGGGTCGATCCCCACGACGATCCAATGGTGGAAGGTGCCGCCCGGCGCCCCCAGATCCGCCATGACGAGGGCGAGTTGAACGGCGCCGTCGGGTACGTCTGACCACCGCAGCGGCGGCGACAGGTTGAGGTCTTCGCAGCCGAACCGCGCCGGGATGGTCCCGCCGTCGTTGAATGCAGGGCTGGACAGGCGGAGATGACCGGAAGGGCGGGCGCAACCACCCAACGCCAGCACGAGGGCCGACGCGGCCACCAGTGTCGACCTCACCCGTCGATCGGGCGCCCGAAGACCAGGAAGTAGCCGTCGGGATCGACAACGCCGAACTCGCGCATCCCGTGCGGCTGGTCGGCCGGACCGAACTCGATGGTGACCCGGTGGGCGAGGTCGGCGGCCAGCGCGTCGACATCGTCAACGTTGATGTACAGGCTCCCGGTCAGCACTGGCGCGCTCGGATGGTCGTGCCCGTGGTCGTCGCCCTCGTCGTCGTCGTGCGTGTGCAGCAGGTTGACCATCAGACCAACGCCATCGCGCGACAGGCTGGCCCACAGGAGGCGACCGGGTTCGGCGTCCATCGTGTTGCCGCACGTGAATCCCAACTGGTCGACGTAGAAGGCCACGGAGGCCGACACATCGGTGACCTCGAGCATCGGACGGATCCCCAGAAGCACGGCCATGGCGATGAGACTACGCGGCGAGCGACGTCACGACGTCGGCCACGAGGACGACCGCGACGAGGCCGACGATCGTCAGGTTGTAGGCCAGATGGAGGCGGGTGCTCTCGAGCAGGGCCTCTCGCCGCGAGCCGGTCGAGCGGAACGCTCGCAGGTAGGCAAGCGTGAATCCTGCTCCGCCGATCGAGAGGGCCAGGGCCACGCCGACGGGGATACCGACGAGGGCGTGGATCAGCCCGAACAGCACGGCTTTCCCGATGCGCTTCGGGGTCGTCCACGATTCGGCCCCCAGCCGGAAGGCCTCCTCCTCCCGCTCGACGAGCAGCGGCAGGGCAGGGATGAGCAGGACGACGAAGACCAGGGGCACGACGAGTGCGAAGGCCGTGCCCGCAGTGCGGTCGGTGACGCCGAACGCCGGATTGCCCTGTCCGCCGATGGCTGTCCACCAACCGAAAGCGAGCGGCGGGATGGAGGTCAGGCCCACGCTGGCGGCGACGACCAAGACGAGCAGGATCGGAACGCGGCCGAAGTGTCGCGGACGCAATCCACCAAGGAGGAGCAGCGCATGGCTCCTGGCTCCACGGCCCAGCGATCGGCGGAAGCTGACGAAGAGCCGGGAGCCAAAGAAGGCGAGGACTGCGAAGGTGATGACGTCGAGCGGCTGGATCTTCATTGCGTGGCTCCGAAGTAGCGCCGGCGACGGACGGCGGTGACGACGATGATCAGCGCCGCCGAACCCGTGCCTGCGAGCACGAAGGCTGTCATCGGGCGGACGATGCCAACCGACAGTCCGACACCCGGCCCGACGGCGAAATTCGACGGCGGCGTGTTGTCCCAGTCGCCGGAGGTGTCGAAGTTGAGGCTGATCCGGTAATCGCCGGCGGTTCTCGCATCGAACACCCAGAGCGCCCGGCCCTCGCGCCGGGCGGTGTTGTACAGGCGGGGCGGGGCGGCGGATACCGGCACCGAACGTCCGTCGGGCCCCGTGAGAGAGAGCGTCGCCGCTCGGCGGTACTCGCTCGGGTTGTTGTCGTGGCAGGTGAGGCACGGCCCCTCGACCCAGAGGGTGTGCACGCCCGGCCGCTCCAGGGTGACGGACCCGCCGAACCGGCTGGCGCGGGCGAACGTCTCGACCTCGTCGTAGACCCTGGTAGTCGCATAGGGCCACCAGGCTCCGGCGGCGAGCACGCCGAGTGCGAAGCATGCGGCGGCCGCTCGGTACCAGCGACGGGAAGGAGGCGACGATCGGCGCGGTGACATGAGCGTGGGCCAGACTGCCGCATGGACGCGTACCAGGCCATCATCACGAAGCGGGACACCCGCAGCTATCTGCCCGATCCGGTGGCGGACGAAGTGCTCGACCGAGTGCTCCGAGCGGGCCGAATGGCCGGGAGCGCCAAGAACGCGCAACTCACCCGCATCGTGGTCGTGACCGATCCGGAGCGCCGAAAGGCGTTGGCGGCGTGCGGCGACTTCACGTCGTGGATTCACATCGCGCCTGTCGTGCTCGTGCTCGTCGCGCCCGTCGACGGAGGTCGGTTGTTCGACCTCGGTCGGATGGCGCAAAACCTGATGCTTGCGGCCCACGAAATCGGCCTGGCCACCTGCCCCGTCACGTTCCACCACCAAGACCGGATGCGGCCGGCCCTCGATCTTCCCGACGACATGGAGGGCCCGATGGGTATCACGGTCGGCCATCCCGGCCCCATGGACCCCAACCGGCCGCGGGCGCCGCGCATCGCCCTGGACGACCTTGTCCACCGGGAGACGTGGGCGGGCTGAGTCTCAGCCGCCGCCCATCACGGCACGTTCGGCCAGCGCGATCGGCAGCATCCCCGATCCGGCGAGGGTGTCGTTGAACGACCGCAGGCTGCCGAGATCGGCGGTGAGGTACCGGTCGCGGATCCGGTCGATCTCGATGGCCCCCGTCAAGTACGAGGCCGCCTGGGTCGGCCAGGAGCAGTACCGTCCGACCTCGGCACGCGCCGTCGGCTCGGACAACGACGCCTTGGTCGACATGTGGATCACGGCCTCCTCGAAGGTCATCTCGCCGAGGTGCAGTGAGGTGTCGACGACCACGCGAGCAGCGCGGAAGATGCGGGCGTCGAGTTGGCAGAGTTCGTGGCGCGGGTCGGTGAAGAACCCCTGTTCGCGCATCAGCTTCTCGGCGTAGAGGCCCCACCCTTCGGTGAAGTACGACGTCCCGAGCACGCGCCGGATGGGCCGGGGGTGGAGCTTCACGGTCACCAGGTGCCAGTGGTGACCTGGGTAGGCCTCGTGCACCGAAACGGCCGGTATCGAGTGGTGGCTGTTGGTCTCGAGTCGCTTCTGGATCTCGTCGGCGGAGGTGCCCTCGGGCGGATACGGCACGAAGAAGGTGCCCCGCATGGAGTCGGAGAAAGCGGGCGGCGTGCTGTAGGACGCGACCGCCAGCACCGGCCGTTGGAACGGGGGAGAGGGCAGCACGCGGCACACCTCGCCCTCGGGCATGGTGACGATGCCGGTGTCGTGCAGGAATCGCCGGGCCCGCTCCGTCCACTCCTCGTAGGCGTCACGCATGGCCTCGGGCGTCGCCGGATGATCCTGATTTAGCGACTTGACCAGTGATTGCCAGTCTCCACCCCCTTTCGGGTCGATCTGCGATGCGAGGGCCGCCATCTCCTCGCTCAGGGCGTCGTAGGCCGCCTGGCCCCGGTCGCGCAGCGCGCGGGCGCCGTAGCCCAGGAGCTCGCGCTCCTCGAGAAGCGCGCTGTAGCGCTCCTCGCCCAGCGCCCAGTCGCCCGTCGCCGTCGACCCGAGGTCGTCGAGGTAGGACAGGAACGACTCGAACGCGGTGGCCGCAATCTCGCCGGCGTCGGCCACCGCACCCCGAAGTCGTTCGTCGGCGACCTCGGCGGGAACAAGGTCGCGGGCGTAGGTGATGCCTGCTCGACACGACCCCTTGGCTCGATCGACGAAAAGGGAACAGGCCAGCGCCGGATCGAGGTTGGCCCGGGCCGCTTCGAGCACCTGCGGAACCTCGCGCAGCCGCGCTGCCGCGGACCGGGCCAACTCATCTTCGGGCGCGTTGCGGTTGAGGAAGAGGCCGAACACACCGGACAGGCAGGGCCCGAGATAGGTGGCCGGGTCACGGCGCCAGACGGCCCAGTCGCGCATGATCTGTCGTCCCCGGAGCGTCGACAGCACGAGATCGCGATCGATGGCTTCGTCGAAGGTGAGCGTGGACGGGTCCAGGTCGGAGAACTGCTGGTGCCAGGAGTCCTCCGAGGCTGTCCGTCGAGCGAAACCTGCGGCGGTGAAGTCGCCCACACGATCGTCGTGTCCGGCGATGCCGAGGCGGGTCGCCGTCGTCGGACTCTCGGCCGCTTCGTCGGCGATGAATCCGGTGATCAACTCGTCGATCCTGGCCATGGGCGGACCCTAACCGGCGGGTAGCCTCCGGGTTCGGTGCCTCCAACTCCCAAACCACTGACGTGCGACTCCGCCTTCACCCTCGGGCGCGCCTTCGCGCCATGCTCGGGCCGGACGCTGCCGGCGTCCGCCAGAGCCTCGTCGCGCTCGGGCTGAACAGCACCACCAGCCTCGCCGCTGGCGCCTTTCTCGGTTCGATCACAGGGACGTTCCAACGGTTCCCCGGTCTCCTCGTGCTCGTGCCGGCGGCCATCGGCCTCCGGGGCAACATCTTCGGGACGTTCGGAAGCCGGATCAGCACGACCATCCACGCCGGGACCTTCCGACTCTCGACCCGGGCCGACACCGTGCTCGGCCAGAACGTGCTCGCCGCCGGCATCCTCACGCTGGCGATGTCGGTGGTGTTGGCGCTGACTGTGAAGGTGATCGCGGTCGCCCTCAGCCTGCCGGGGACGATCTCCGTGCTCGATCTCGCCGTGATCTCCATCGTGGGCGGCGTGATCGGGTCTCTCGTCGTCCTGGCGGCCACGCTCGGCCTCACTGTCGGCGCCGTCCGCTACGGCTGGGACCTCGACAACGTGAACGCGCCGCTCGTGTCGACCCTCGGCGACGTGCTCACGCTGCCCGCCCTCTTCCTCGGCACGTTCCTCGCCGGCATTGCCATCGTGACGCCTGCCTTGGGGCTGGCCTTGATCGCCGGCTCATTGTTGGCGACGGCATGGGGGCTTCGTTCGCGATTGGCCGAGTTGGCCACCATCTTGCGCGAGTCCCTGCCGGTGCTGGCCGTGGCCGGCGCGGTGAGCGCCATGGCCGGCATCGTGTTGGAAAAGCGGTTCGCGGCGTTCAACGCCTACCCGGCGCTCTTGGTGCTGGTGCCGGCCCAGCTGAGCAGCGCCGGCGCCCTCGGGGGCATCCTCTCCGGCCGCTTGTCGAGCAAAATTCACCTCGGCATCGTCGTGCCCCAGGTCCGGCCGAACCGCGAGGCCCGCAGCGACCTGCTCTACGCGTTCGTGCTCGCCGTGCCCGTGTATGTGTTCAACGGCGTCGGCGGGCACTTCGTGGCCCGGTCGCTCGGCCAGGCCAGCCCCGGCCTGGTGCACATGGTGGCGGCCTCGCTGTCGGGCGGCATCGCGGCGATGTTGTTCGTGCTGGCGCTGGCGTATTACGGCACGATCCTGGCCGTGCGGGCGGGCGTCGATCCCGATACGTACGGCATCCCGGTGGTCAGCTCGTCGGTCGATCTGATCGGCGCCTTCACGCTCATCCTCGCCATCGTCTCCCTCGGCATCGCCTCGCCGTCGCTACGCTGAGGTCGACCATCGATGGAAGAACGACCCCGCAATCTCAAGGCGATGTTGGCCGCCGCCAAGGACGCTTCCGAGCTGATGGTCGACCTCGCCTACGCCTCGCTCTATTTCGGCGACCACGACATGGCCGAGGAGGTGACCGGTCTCGAGGAGGACCTCTCGGGTCTGGTGCACGACATGCGGGCCATCTGCGTGGTCGCGGCCCGTTCACCCCGAGACGCCGATGCGATGGCGTCGGTGCTCCAAGTCATCGGGGCCATCGAGCGAATGGGCAACGCCGCCGTCGACGTGAGCCGCATCGTCACCCGCCGCCTCGGGATTCCCCGAGCGCTCGTCGCCGACCTCTCGTCGGCCGAGGAGGTCTCCCACCGGGTCGCCGTTCGCGAGGGTTCGCACATCGCCCACCGGCCGCTGTCCGCTCTCGAACTACCCACCCGGGCCGGGATGCGAGTGGTCGCCATCCGGCGCGGCCGGAGTTGGAACACCCATGTCGACGGCGAAGACGTGTTGGTGCCCGGCGACGTCCTCTTCCTCCAAGGCGCTCGCGAGGGCATCGCCGTGTTGCGGGCGCTGACCAACGCTCCCGAATGGGAGCCGCCCCAAGCCGAGGGCACGGTCACCGAACTCGACCGAGCCATCGACATCCTGGTCGAGATGAAGAACATCTCCGAGGTCGCCGTCGGGCTCGCCTACTCAGCGCTCGTTCTGCGCGACCGTGGCCTGGCCACCGAGGTCAATCACCTCGAGGACCGACTCGACGAGATGCGCGAACGACTCGAGTCCTGGGTGCTGCGGGCGGCGGCCGACCACGACGACCCGACGCCGCTGCGTGGTCTGCTCCACCTGTCCCGCGCCGCCGAAGAGATCGGCGACGCCGCCCAACAGATGGTGTGGCTGATCGAGAAGGGCGAAGAACTCCATCCCGTGCTGGCGCTCGCCCTGGGCGACGCCGACGAGGTCGTGGTGCGGGTGCCCGTGGCCGCCGACTCGCCCGCCGATGGTCGCTCGCTGGGCGAGCTCCGGTTGGAGACCGAGACCGGGTTCTTCGTGTTGGCCATTCGCCGGGGCGGGCGTTACTTCTACCGTCCCCGCCCCGACGTGCGGCTCCGGCCCGACGACGAGATCATCGCCACCGGCCCGGACGAAGGCCACGCCCTCCTGGCCGAGCGTTGCGGCTTCCGTTTGGTCGAGGACGAGGACACGGGCGAAGACGAACTGGTGCCGTCGGGGGCGCCGGCCTGAGCGTCGGCATCGGCCGTCGGTGGTAGGACCTTTTGTTGTGCCGCCGCTCGACGATTTCACTCACTGGCTCAGGACCGACGGCCTCCAAGCGCTCCTGATCGGCCTTGGCTCCGTTCTCCTGGCCCGCTTCGCCCACTGGTTCGCCGGTTTGTTGCGTTTGCGACCGAGTCGGGACGGCGGGGTGCTGGCCGTGGCTGAGCAAGGTCGCCGACGGGCCGCGATCGTGCAGGCCGTCGAGCGGACCGTCGTCGCACTCGTGTACTTCATCGCCGGCGTCATGATCCTCTCGAGGCTGGGCATCCCGATCACCACGCTGGTCGCGCCCGCCACCGTCGCCGGTGTCGCCATCGGCTTCGGCGCCCAGCGAGTGGTGCAGGACGTCCTCGCCGGGTTCTTCATCATCTCGGAGAACCAGTACGGCCTCGGCGACCTCGTGCAAATCTCGGCGCCGGGTTCCACAACGGGTATCTCCGGCACCGTCGAGGCCGTGTCGCTGCGGACGACGCAACTTCGGACCGTGACCGGTGAACTCGTGATCATCCCCAACGGTGAAGCCCGCCAGGTCACCAACCGGTCGCGCGACTGGCGACTGGTGGTGGTCGATGCGCCGATCTCGCCCGATGCCGATGTCGACCTCGCCACCGCCGCCTTGCGGCGGGCGGCGACCGAACTCGGCGACGACGCCGAGATCGCCCCGCTCTTGCTCGACGATGTGAACGTCTCGGGCGTGCAGTCGATCGAACTGGGCTACCTGCAGATGCGGATCTCGGCACGGACGACGCCCGAGCACGCAGTCGCCGTCGGTCTCGCCCTTCGTCGGGCGGCAGCCAGAGCCCTGAGCGATGCGGGCATGGCTACGTCATTGGCGTTCACGACCTCCGACGCCAGGGCCGGCGAAGCATCGCCGGGCGGGCCGGGAAGCGCCGACCGTCCGATTCGCACACGGCGGCGGCCGCCGGCCCCGGGGGGCGGATCATGAGGATGCGCCGGTCGACCCTCATCCTCGTGGTCACCTTCGTGGCCACGTTCGTCGCCTACCTCGAGGTCCGTCCGGCCCCCGAGCCGCGCCGCTCGGCACCGGCGACGACCCCGGTGACGGTCCCTCCGGGGAGGACGGCGACAACCGTTCCCACGACGACCCCCTCGGAGCCCGACGAGTCGACGTCGACGACCGAGGTCCCGGCGTCGACCACGGAAGACTCGACGTCGACGACGGAGAGGTCGTCGACCTCGAACCCGGCGTCGACCTCCACGCCCGCCACGACTGCAACCACGTTGGCCCGACCGACCACGTCGACCCGGTTGACGACCCCGTAGGTCAGTCGGTTACACGTAGCCGCGGAGCTTGGAGGCCCGGGCGACGCGTTCGATCCCGATGGCGAAAGCGGCAGTGCGCATCGACACCACTCGGCGCTCGGCGAAGGCCGCAGTGGCTTCGAAGGCGTGGACCATCTTGTCCTTGAGCTCGTCGTTGAACCGGTCTTCTTTCCAGCGGAACTGCTGGATGTTCTGGGCCCATTCGAAGTACGAGCCGGTGACGCCGCCGCCGTTGGCCAGGATGTCGGGTAGGACGCGGATCCGCGGTGGGCGAGGATCGCGTCGGCCTCCGGGGTGACCGGGTTGTTGGCCGCCTCGACGACGAGCGAGGCCTTGACATCGGCCGCATTCCCTTCGTGGATCACCTCGCCCAGCGCGGCGGGGATGAGGATGTCGCACGGCGCGATCAGCAACTCCTCGTTGGTGATCCGTTCGAAGTCGCCTTCGGCGCCGTCGAGGGTGTGGTGGATCGAAGACCAGGCCAGCAGGGTCGGCACAGGGAGCCCCTCGGCGTTGTAGAGCGCGCCGCTGACGTCGGAGAGCCCGACCACCCGCACCCCTCGGTGGTGGAGCTCCCGAGCCACCCACGACCCCACGTTGCCGAAGCCCTGGATGACGACGGCCTCGCCCGACAGATCGATGTCCCACCGCCTGCACGCGGCCTCGAGGCAGAACACGACACCGCGCCCGGTGGCGGCCTCTCGGCCGGGAGCGCCGCCCAAGTCGACGGGCTTCCCAGTGACGATGGCGGGGGAGTAGCCGTACCGCCCCGAATACGCGTCCATCATCCAAGCCATCGTTTGTGCGTTGGTGTTGACATCCGGGGCGGGCACGTCGCGTTGGGTGCCGAGAACGTGGCTCAACGAGAGCGTGAACCGGCGTGTCATCGCTTCGAGTTCGCGCTCGCTCATGCCCGTGGGGTCGACCGTGATGCCTCCCTTCGCGCCTCCGAAGGGAACGTCGAGTAGCGCCGTTTTCCACGTCATCAGCGACGCGAGAGCTCGTACCTCGTCGAGGTTGGCCGTCGGGGTGGTAGCGGATGCCACCTTTGTACGGTCCCCGGGCGCCGTTGTGCTGCACGCGGTACCCGACGTAGGTGTCGAGCGAGCCGTCGTCCCGTCGTACCGGCACCTGCACCTGGACCTCTCGATACGAGGTCTTCAGCACCGGATAAAGGTCGTCTTCGAGCCCGACGAGCTCTGCGGCGACATCGAAGTAGCGATTGACCGACTCGTAAGCGGACGACGACGTACTCATGATGGTGCGAACCGTAGACGCCGTTCGGCCAAGCTGACGGGGTGGACCTGGTCGAGTTGACACCGTCGGCGATCGCCGCCGGCGGCGACGCCATCGCCCGTCAAGACGACGGGCGCGTGATCTTCGTGAGCGGCGCGTTGCCCGGCGAGCGAGTCCGGGCGCAGGTCCACACCATCAAGAAGGACTACGCCAAAGCGACGGTGGTAGAGGTCGTCGATCCGTCGGCCGATCGGGCGGAGCCGCCGTGCGCCGCCCATCGCCGTGGGTGCGGTGGCTGCCCCTGGCAGCACGTGGAGCGAGCCGCCCAGCGTCGGCTCAAGCGCGACATCGTGGCCGACGCGCTCCGGCGGATCGGTCACTTCGACGACGGCGAGATCGAGGTCCGGTCGGCCGCCAGCGGGCCGACAGCGTTGCGCACCACCATCCGCGTCGCAGTGGACCCCAGCGGTCGAGGTGGCCATCGCCGGTCGCAGTCCCATGATGCGGTGCCGACCGACGCCTGCGCCGCCGCCCACCCGCGCCTCGAGGAACTGCTCGTCGAGGCGCGATTCCCCGGCGCGGCCGAAGTGGTGCTCCGGGTCGGGTTGGCCGGCGGGGAACGAGCGGCCGATCCCGACGCCGCCATGGCCGCGGCGGTCGTGCCTGCGGACGTCGCGCTGGGGTCGGACGCGAGTGTCCACGAGGAGATCGCCGGCGTTCGATTCCGCATTTCGATGGCGTCGTTCTTCCAAGCCGGCCCCGCCGCGGCCGAGGCGCTGGTGGCGGAGGTCGATGCCGCCGTCGGCGACGCGCTTCCTCGAGGGGGGCACCTCGTCGATGCGTACGCGGGAGTCGGCTTGTTCGCGGCCACGATCGCCCTCCGCCGGGGGGCCACGGTGACGGCGGTCGAGAACAACGAGTCAGCCGCCGCAGACGCCCGGGTCAATCTTGGGTTCCTCGAGGCCGAGATCTGCGACGTCGAAGTCGGGCGGTGGCGGCACAAGGGGTCGTCCGTCGACGTGATCGTCGCCGACCCGGCCCGTCCTGGGCTCGGTCGACCGGGCGTCGCCGCCCTTGTGGCGGCGGATCCGGCCCGCCTCGTTCTGGTGAGTTGCGATCCTGCCTCGCTGGCCCGAGACGCTCGGCTGCTCGCCGATTCCGGCTATCACCCGAGCGGCTCGGTGCTCGTGGATGCCTTTCCTGACACCGTTCACCTCGAAGCTGTGACAAGGTTCGACCGACGATGAACGCGCCTGAAGTCGAGCACCGGCTCCGATCCGTTCACGGCGTACTGGCCTGTGCCGTCGCCGACGGCCACGCCCACCTCCTCGTTGAGGGCGGGCGGGCGGCTCGCCGAGCCACCGCCCAAGCCGAGCGGGTGGCCGACGGGCTGGTGGTCCATGTGACCGTGGCCGAGCCGCCCGCCGCCCGTCGGATGGCCCGGGCCGGGCGTGACCTGCTCCCCGTGCTCGGCGTCGCCGTCGGCGCCACCGTCTTGGCGGCCACCGGGTCGGCCGTCCTGGCTCGCGCGCTCGATCCGGCCCCCGCCGATCCTCGGATCGGCGCCACCCGTGCCGCTCCCGTCGACCGCCCCGTCCGCACGGCGCCGGCAGCACCAGAACGTCTCGAGGTCCTCGGCGAACAAGTCGAGGCTCCGCCCGCTCCTTGAACCACGGGCAGTGTTGTCACCACCACGAACCGTGTGCCAGGGTTGGCGGGTGGCCGCATCCCGCGCTCTCGACCTGCGACTGCAGGAACTCGTGTATGCCGGACTCGAAGCATTGGCCGCAGTCGACGCAGCCGATGTCTGCGCCTACCTTCACGATTCGCCGGCCACGGGCCCGCAGTTGTTCCTCGGCCAGCCCTCGTTGGCCGAGGCGAAAGGGCCGCAGGCCTACTCGATCTTCGCCGACCTGAGCACGCTGCTCGAGCGCAGTCACGGCGTTGACGGGGTGCCGGCCCCGGGCATCGAATTGGTGGGCGGCGTGCGGTGTCTGACGGTGTGGACGGTCGGCCCGGAGTCTCGTGGCGTGCACGCCATCGGCCGCCGGAGCGGCGAGTCGACCGGCCCTCAGCGGGCCGCACTGGGGCGCCTTGCTTCGGCGTTGGCGACCTCGGTCCATCAACTCCAGTGGGCCGCCGAAGGGTCGACCGCCGGGCTCGCCAGTTGACGTAACGGTCAAGTACGTTTCGCGGCATGTCGACGATCGAACAGGCCGAAACCGCAACCGATGACGCCGTCCACGAGGCGGTGCTCGACTTCTTCCGCGCCAACCTCCCGGCTGCGTGGATCACGGCCATCGAGTCCGGCGACGACGACCTCCTCGCGTCCGCTCGTCGACAGCTCGACCACGGGACGTTCCTCGTCAAGATCGGTGAGGCCGGATGGGCCCAGCCCACCTGGCCCAAGGCCTACGGCGGGGCCGGGCTCGAAGTGAGCCAGGCCCGGCTGGTCGAGGAGTTGAAGGCCGAGTACAAGGTGCCGCGTTCGTTCAACGTCATCGGCCTCGGCATGGGCGCGCCGACGATCATGCAGTGGGGTTCGGAAGAGTTGAAGCAGCGGTACCTCCCGCCGATGGCACAGAACAAGGAAATCTGGTGTCAGCTCTTCTCCGAGCCCGGGGCAGGCTCCGATGTCGCCGGTCTCGCCACCCGCGCCGTCCGTGACGGTGACGAGTGGGTTGTCAACGGCCAGAAGGTTTGGACGACGTTGGCCCACATCGCCTCCTACGGGCTGCTCGTCGCCCGCACCAACCCGGATGCGCCGAAGCACACAGGGCTGTCGTACTTCATCGTCGACATGAAGGCCCCAGGCGTCGAGGTCCGCCCGCTCAAGCAGATCACCGGCGACGCCGAGTTCAACGAGGTCTTCTTCACCGATGTGCGAATTCACGACTCGCACCGCCTCGGCAACGAGGGCGACGGCTGGGCCGTGGCGACGACGACCTTGATGAACGAGCGGGTCGCGCTCAGCGGCGGCGGCTCCTCCGGCGGTGAGAACGTCGGTGGCGGTCCCGTCGACGAACTCGTGCAATTCGCCAAGTCGACCGGTGCGTGGGACGACGCCGTCATCCGTCAGCGTCTCGTGCAGGCTGTCATCGAAGGGCGCGTCCTCAAGATCACCAACTACCGGTCGGCGGCCAAGCGAAAGCTGGGGCAGCCCGGCCCCGAGGGCTCGATCACCAAGCTGTTCCAGGCCCTGTACAACCAGCGACTGCAGAACCTCGCCGTCGATGTGCTCGGGGCCAACGGCATGGCCTGGACGTCCGACGACGGCGCCACCTCCGGCCGCATCCGGGGCTTCCTGCGGTCGAGGGCCAACACCATCGAGGGCGGCACGACCGAGGTCATGAAGAACATCCTCGGCGACCGCGTCCTCGGCTTGCCCCGCGAGCCCGATGCTTCCAAGGGCATCCCCTGGAAGGACGTCCCCCGCTCGCAGTGAGTCCCACCGAAGCTTTCCGGCAGAATCGGCGCCTATGGACGCCTCTTCTGCCGGAAAGCTCGAGTCGGATGACCGGGAGGTCGCAGCCTTCGCCTTTCGGGTGTGGGGCTACAAGCAGGGCGAGATGGTCGCCGTCCTGATCCACCTCGGCGACCGACTCGGGCTGTACCGAGCACTCGACGGGCGTGGTCCGACCGACGCGGCCACGCTGGCCGGCGCGACCGGCCTCCACCCCCGCTGGCTGCTGGAGTGGTTGCGGGCCAATGCCGCCGCCGAATTGTTGGCTTCGAGCGACGGCGAAACCTTCGAGTTGACGCCCGCCGGCGCCACCGTGCTCGCCCGAGAAGACGACAGCCTTCGCTTTGCCGCCGGCGCGTTCTCGGCGCCACTCGATCCCTCCATCATCGACGACTTGGCCGAGGCGTTCTCCACCGGCGTCGGGCTGCCGTATGACCGCCTCGGCCCCTCCGGCGCCCACCGCACCGAGCGCATGCTGGGGCCGTGGGCTCGGTTGGCGCTCGTGCCCACCATCGTCCCCGCCATCGAAGGACTCCACGAGCGCCTGTCCGAGGGAATCCACGTGGCCGACATCGGGTGCGGTGCCGGAGTCGCCCTCACCGCTCTGGCCAGCGCCTACCCGGCGTCGACCTTTCACGGGTACGAACTCTCGCGGCACGCACTCGAACGGGCCCGCGACCGAGTGGCCGAGTCCGGCCTCGACAACGTCACGTTGTTCGATCGGAGGGCCGAGGAGGTCCGGGCCCCCGACGGCACCGATGGCTACGGCTTCGTTCTCACGTTCGATTGCCTGCACGACATGACGCGTCCCGCCGATGCCATCGCCGCCATCCGGGGAGCGCTGGCGCCCGAGGGTGTGTGGCTGATCAAGGACATCCGCTGCGACGACCGCTGGACCACCAACCGCCAAAACCCGATGCTGGCCATGTTTCTCGGCTTCTCGATCACGTCGTGTCTGTCGTCGGCCATGTCGGAGCCCGGTGGTGCCGGTCTGGGCACGGTCGGGTTCACGCCGCAGGTCGCCGAACGCATGGTGCGCGATGCCGGATTCTCCAGGTTCGAGGTGCGCGACTTCGAGGATCCCGCCAACCTCTACTACGAGGTTCGCCCGTAGCGCCTCAGCGCTCGAGGAATCGAAACAACCGCACGCCTGAGGCGAATGCCTCGGGCTCGGCGATGAGTCGGTGCATACCGACGCCGAACTCCCATTCCTCGGGCGCCGAAAAATCCATCTCGAGGAACCCGCTCTCGGCGAACCATTGCCGGATCCATACGGTCAGGTCCGGCGGCCTCGGATGTCGGGTCCAGATGACGACGGCGTCTTCGTCGCACAACCGCGAGGCGTTGCGGACCGTGTAGTCCACGTCGTCGTCGGCGATGTTGCCGAAGATGCCGCACAGCAGCAGGACGTCGACAGGGACCGCGTGTACGAAGGTGTCGGTCGTTCCCGCGTCGCCCAGCACGACCGACAGTTGACCCTCGAGCCCGGCATCGACGATGGCGGCGCCGGCACGATCGGCGAGCGCGGGGTCAGCCTCGACGAGCGTGCCGCGGATGTCTCCTCGCCGGGGGTGGTCTCGGAGCACGCCGATCACGTCGCGACCCTCGCCGGCGCACAGGCTGAGAAGTCGGATCGGCCCCGCCGGTTGACGATCGAGGGCTCGAACGAGGAATTGTTGGACGACGGCCAGCCGCGCCCGCGATCGCGAGGACGGGTCGTCGTATTCGGCGTGCCAGGCGTGCCAGTCGGTCACGGGGCCGGGGGCAGATCGTCGAGGGCGACTTCGTGAAGGAGTGGTTCGCCCGTACCGTATCGGCGGAGGTTCTCGACGAAGAGGTCGGCTGAACGCTCCAGCCGTCCACTCCCGGCGGCGGCGTCGTGAGGGGTGACCACGATGTTCGGATGCCCCCACAACGGTGAGTCGGCGGGAAGTGGCTCGGTGGCCGTCACGTCGAGCACCGCCGCGGCCAGCGATCGCCCGCCATCGAGGGCAGCGAGGAGTGCGGCCTCGTCGACCAATGCTCCCCGGGCGATGTTGACCAGGATGCTGCCGGGTCGCATGGCGTCGAGGAACTCCGGGCCGACGAGGTGGCGGGTCTCGGGGGTCGCCGGCGCCGCCAGCACGACCACGTCGGCCTCGCCGAGGTGGTCCATCGTCTCGGCCGGCGTGATCATCCTGTCGACAGGCTCGTCGCCGGTGGGCGACCGTCGCACGCCGATCACGGTGGCGCCGAAGGCTCGCGCTCGCGTGGCAGTGGCGGCCCCGATGCTGCCGAGACCGACGATCAACCAGGTGGTGCCGTGGACCTCGCGAAAGTTGTGGCCCCGCCAGACCCGGTCAGCTTGGGCGGCCCGCCACTCCTCCGGCCGCTGGTAATGGTCGAGCACCGCCCGAAGGACGTACTCGCTGATGGCGATGTCCGTGACGTGGCTGGTCGTGAGCCGGATGCCGTTGCGCACCATCTGCGCGAACACCGGGGCGTCGATGCCTGCCGCGGGCGACTGCACCCATCGAATGGTCGTCGACTGGAGCATGAAGCTGAAAAACGCCCGCAGCGGCGCTCCCGGCTCGAACAGGTCGGCCGTCGGCCACGCCACTTCGACGTCGGCGTCCGCCCAGTCCGTCCCGTCCGACAACGTCCCGTCGGCACTCATTACGACAGCGACGACGTCATCGGGGAGCCGGTGGCCGAAGTGGTCGTGGGCCACCGAGGTCAGGAGAATCCGCATGGCCGCCATTTGACCACGCCCGGTTTCGCGGAGGCCGCTGAGGGAACGGTGGTGCCATGTCTTCATCGCTGCTCGCCGCCGTCCGATGGGAAACCGGGATCGAGGACGCCTGGCGCTCGATCATCACGTTCGTCCCCCGCTTCGTGGCGTTCTTGTTGATTCTGCTCGTCGGGTGGGTGGTGGCCAAGGCCGTTGCGACATTGGTGGACAAGGCCCTCGAGCGGACTGGATTCGATCGGGCGGTAGAGCGCGGTGGCGTTCGGCGAGCCCTGGCCTCGTCGAACTACGACGCCAGCGACCTCGTGGCGAAGTTGGTCCAATTCACCCTCGTCTTGTTCGTGCTCCAACTCGCATTCGGCGTGTTCGGACCCAACCCGGTCAGCACCTTGGTCGCCGGCGTGATCGCCTTCCTGCCCAAGCTCATCGTCGCCATCGTGATCGTCGTCGTCGTCGCCGCCATCGCGGCGGCCGTCAAGGACATCGTCGGCAGTGCCCTCGGTGGGCTGTCGTACGGGCGCACCCTGGCCAATGTGGCTGCGGGCACCATCGTCGTGCTCGGTGCCTTCATGGCACTGAACCAGGTCGAGATCGCGCCCGAGATCGTGAACGGGTTGTTCTACGGCGTGTTGGCCGTCATCGTGGGCTCCGCCATCGTTGCCATCGGCGGCGGGGGCATCATCCCCATGCGTCAACGGTGGGAGCGAGCCCTGGCGACTGTGGACGAGGAGGCGCCGAAGATCAAGGAACGGGCCGTCTCCCAGCACAATCGGCGCCAGGGCGAGGAGACCGTCGATCTCCGTGAGCAACCCCCGATCGCCGGGGCGCCGGTCGACGCGGCCCCGGTCGATGACACCGCCGTGCTCAGCACTCAGGACCGGCTTCGTCGTGAGCTCCAAGAAGAGCGGGCGGCGTCGGCCGGTCCCGAGAGATCGGACGTCGGGCGGCCCTTCTAACGTTGCGGACATGTGCCGCAACATCACCACCCTCCGCGGGCTCGAGCCGGCGGCGACGCCGACCGAGATCGAGGCAGCCGCCCTGCAGTACATCCGCAAGGTGAGCGGGGTTCAGAAGCCGACCGCGGCAACGGCCGCCGCCATCCGGGTGGCCGTCGACGCCGTGGCCGCGGCGACGACCACGGCGTTGCTCGAGACCTCCCGGCCCGCCGGCAACCACCGACCACCGTGCCGCCGCTGCGGCGACCCAGGTGCGGGCTCGACTTGGGCTCGACGGGGCCTGAGTCCGGCGTGGGTCGTACGACGAGTCGCCCCTCGGTCCGACCTGGTAGGAGCCGACGCGCCACACTGCGGGGATGAGCTTCGCCCACGTCGCCGTCGCCGAGCGCGGTCCGGTCACCGAGATCGTCCTCAATCGTCCCGAGCAACGCAACGCCCTCTCGCTTGCCATGCTCGACGAACTAGGTGAGGCGGCGAGGACGGCGGCCGGTGACGTGATCGTGATCTCGGGTGCCGGTCCGGTCTTCTCGGCCGGACACGACATCCGGGAGATGGTGGGCCGAGAGGCGCCCTTCTACGACGAGTTGTTCGGGGCCTGCGTGCGGGTGATGTCGGGTCTGCAGGAGCTCCCCCAGCCGGTGATCGCCAAGGTGCACGGCGTGGCCACGGCGGCCGGATGCCAGCTGGTGGCGGCCTGCGACCTGGCCGTCGCCGAGTCGGGCGCCCGCTTCGCCACCCCCGGGGTGAAGATCGGGCTGTTCTGCTCGACCCCGATGGTGCCGGTGTCACGTGCCGTCGGACGGAAGCGGGCCATGCAGATGCTCCTCACCGGCGAGATGATCGACGCCGACACCGCCGCCGATTGGGGATTGGTCAACATCGTCGTCCCGCCCGCCGAACTCGACGGCGCCGTCGACCGCCTCGTGGCCCAGATCACGGGGGCGAGCGCGCAGGTCATCGCCCTGGGCAAGCGGGCGTTCTACGACCAGGTCGACCTTCCCGAGCGAGAGGCGTACGGCGCGGCGTGTCCGGTCATGGCCGGCAACGCCGCCCTCGAGGTCGCCCAGGAGGGCATGGGGGCGTTCCTCGACAAGCGCGCCCCGGTGTGGCCGGCCTGATCCTCCCCGGCGCGAGCGGGGCGCCGTCCTAGGTTGCCCCCGATGGAAGACGACCGGAGGGCCGCTGATCTGCGGTCGATGAAGCGGAGGGCCACCGCGCTCCTCGTCGTCGTCGCCGCCGTCTTCCTGGCGCTGGCGATCTGGTCGCCGGGGGACGGCGGCCTGGACGGGCTTCGCGCTCGCCGCCGCCGAGGGCTCGTTGGTCGGAGGGCTGGCCGACTGGTTCGCGGTGACGGCGCTGTTCCGCCACCCCCTCGGCCTGCCCATCCCGCACACGGCGGTGATCCGGGAACGCAAGGACCAGTTCGGGGCCACCCTCGGCGAGTTCGTGCAGGAGAACTTCCTCAGCCCGGAAGTGGTGGCCGAGCGAGTGCGGGCCTCCCGACTGGCGGCCCGACTGGCCGAGCTGGCTGGCCGACCCGGCCCACGCCTCCACCGTGGCCCGCACGGCGTTGGAGGGGGCCGTCGCCGCCCTCGAGCTGGCCGGCGACGACGACGTCCACCGCTTGTTGCACGACGAGGTCGAGCGGGCGTTGCGTTCGGTGCCATTCGCCCCGCTGGCCGGCCGCGCCCTCCGCTCGGCCATCGTCGACGGCCGCCACCGCCCGCTCGTCGACGGGTTGCTCCGCGGCGCGGTCGCGTTCCTCGACGAACAACGAGAGCCGCTTCGCACCCGGTTCGGAGAGGCGTCGCCGTGGTGGCTGCCCGGCGCCGTGGAGGACCGCGTGTTCGACCGGATCGTCGACGGGGTGAGCCTGCTGTTGGCGGCGGTGGCCGGCGACCCCGACCATGAACTGCGCGCCACCCTCGACGAGCGACTGGGCCAACTCGCCGATCGACTCGAACACGATCCAGCCATGGCCGAACGGGCCGATTCCTTCGTGGCCGATGTCGTGGCCTCGGCCGACCTCCGGGCGTGGACCCGCAGCCTGTGGGACGACCTGCAGCGGGCGCTCCGGGCCGAGTTGGCTGAGGATGGCGGCGAGCCGGTGCTCCGCCGGCGTCTGGCCGAGGCGGTCGTGGCCATCGGCGAGCGGCTAGGTGGCGATCCGGTGCTGCAGGCTCGCGTCGAGCAGGGCGGCCGAGACAGCGGTCCGCTACGTGACCGAGCACCACGCCCGGGAGATCTCCGATCTGATCTCGGCCACCGTGAGTCGGTGGGACGCCGAGGAGACCTCGGACAAACTCGAGCTGCTCCTCGGCCGCGACCTCCAGTTCATCCGCATCAACGGCACGGTCGTCGGGGGACTGGCCGGCGTGGCCATCCACGCCGTTGCCCGCTTCGCCGGCTGACGGCTCGCGGTCAGTCCGCCCCGGGCGAACGGAGCACGCCGGCCTTTTCGAGGGCGTCGATCTCCTCGGAACTCAGACCGACCTCGCCGAGGACCTCACGGTTGTGTTGGCCGGGGAGCGGGGCCGGACGCCGTTTGGCTGACGCCGGCGTGCGTGAGAACCGGGCCGGCGGCGGGATCGACTTGTAGGGCCCGGCAACCGGGTGGTCGGCGTCGGGGAGGGCGTCGACGAGGTCGTCGAGATCGGCGACTTCGGCGGCCGGGATCCCGACCCGCCGGCACAGTTCGAGCCACTCGGCCGTCGTCTTGGTGGCGACGATCGAGCGCAGTCGCCCGTAGAGCAACTCGGGATTGGCGGCCCTTCCCCGAGGCGTCGAGAGGCGCTCGTCGTCGAGGTCGTCGCGCCCGGTCGCCTCGGCCAGGGTGGCGAAGTGGGCGTTGGTGTACGGGAAGACGCTGATCCAGCCGTCGGCCGTGGGTTGGGGTTGGCGGTGGGAGGTGAGCACCCGCTCGTAGCCGGCCTGCGACTGCGGCGGCTGGGCGATGGCACCGCTGCCGTGCTCGACGAGCAGGAACGACGAGATGGCGTCGATCATCGGGACCTCGACGTGCTGGCCCTGACCGCTGCGTTCGCGTTCGAACAGTGCGGCCACCAGTGCCGTGACCATGGTCAGGCCGCTGACCTTGTCGGCGATGATCGAGGGGAACAGGGCTCGGTCATAGCCCGCACGGTGCAACACGTCGGGAACGCCTCCCGCGGCCTGCATCACGTCGTCGTAGGCCGGGTCGTCCTCGCGCCCACTGCCGATCGGGAAGCCCTGGGCCTGGCAGTAGACGATGTCGGGACGAACGGCGGCCACGTCGTCATAGGCGAGGCTGAGGCGGGCGAGCGGTGCCGGTCGCAGGTTGGTCACGAACACGTCGCAGGTGGCGACGATTCGCAGCAGTGCCGCCCGCCCTTCCGGCGCTTTCAGGTCGATGGACACGTTGCGCTTGTTGCGGAGGAGGTTGAGGGCGATGCCCGAGAGGTGTCGGTGCGGCCCCGGCCCCATGCCCCGGTTGGTCTCACCCTTGGCCGGCTCGACGGTGATGACCTCGGCGCCGAGATCGCCGAGGGTCTGGGTGGCGAACGGGCCCATGACGACGGAGGTCAGATCGAGGACCCGGACCCCGTGGAGGGGGCCATCGGGCGGGGCGTCCACCGTCAGCTCGACGGGTGGTCGGCCGGCTCGATCGGCGCGGCGGTCAAGGCTTGCGGCGCCCCATCGACATGAAGCCGCCGTCGGCCCGGGGCGGCGGCGGCTCGTCGCCGCCGAGGATGGCGTCGAAGCGTGACCGGGCCGCCTCGCGAATCGCCTCGGGATGGGTCAACACGTAGAACCGATCCGACACGATGGCGTCGTGGACCATGTCGGCCACTTCGGCCGGCGGCATGCCCTCGCGAGAACAACTGCTGCATGGCGTCCATGCGCTGACGCATCTCGGGGGTGGGTGGCTGGGTCTCGTTCTGGAGGTCGCTCGGCCGGTTGCGGCCCGAGCCGATGATGTTGGTGGCGATCATTCCGGGGCACAACACGGACACGCCGACGCTGGCGTTGGCCGCCCGAAGGTCGTACCAGAGCCCCTCCGACAGCCGGGTCACGGCGTGCTTGGTGACGCCGTAGATCGACCCACCGCCGGTGGCCAGGCCCAGCACCGACGAGGTGTTCACGACGTGGCCCGGTTCGCCCGACGCCACCATGGCCGGCACGAAGGCTTGCATGCCGTGGACGACGCCCATCAGGTTGACGCCGAGGACCCACGACCAGTCCTTCTCGGTCGTGTCCCACAGCGAACCCGCCCCGCCCGAGACGCCGGCGTTGTTGCACAGGACGTTCGCCCCGCCGAAGCGCTCGGTGACGGCGGCGGCCAGTTCGTCGACGCTGGCCCGGGAGGAGACGTCGGTGACCTTGGCCAGGGTCTCTGCGCCGGTGGCCGCCACTTCGGCGTCGGCCTTGGCCAGCGCCTCCTCCTCGACGTCGGCGAGCACGACCTTCATGCCCTGCGCCGCGAACCGCTCGATCATGGCCCGGCCGATTCCGCTGGCCGCGCCGGTGACGACGGCGACCTTTCCGTCGAGTTCCTGCATGGTGATGCCCCCCGGATCGTTGTTTCGAGTCTCGAAGAAGCTAGCGCCTTCGATCGGTTCGGGCGTCGGTAGGCTCCGGGCCTTGATGGGGCGATCGGGCGACGGCTTCGTGACGTTGGTGGACGGCAGCCGGCGCTGGGGACTGTTCGGTGCCGCCGGCATCCTCGTGCGTCACACCGACGAGTCCGGCGACGTCGCCTACTTCTTGGCCCGGCGCTCGATGCACACCCACCTGGGCGGGACGTGGGCCATTCCGGGAGGCGCGCTCGACGAGGGCGAGACCCCGCTCGAAGGGGCGTTGCGCGAGTTCGTCGAGGAGATCGGCATCACGCTGCACGACGTCGGCTTCGAGATCGTCGAGACCCACGAGGATGACCACGGCGGTTGGTCGTACTGGACGCTCGTGGTCGACGTCCCCAGCCGCTTCGACCTGCCGGACACCCTGACGTGGGAGACGGCCGAAGTCCGCTGGGTCGCCCTCGGGCAACTGGCCGAACTCGAATTGTTCGGGGCCTTCGCGGCCACCCTGGAGCGACTCGGCTTGTCCTGACGGGTCGTGGGTCAGCGGCCTTCGAAGGTGGGGGTTCGCTTCTCGAAGAACGCCTTGCGGGCCTCCTGGGCGTCGTTGCTGCGAAAGGCCCGGGTAATGGCCGACAGTTCGTAGCGGACGTGGCTCTCGAGGTCGATCGACGTGGTGGCCTTGCCGATGGTCCGCTTCGTCGATCGGGTGGTGATGGGGGAACGCTCGGCGAGGAGGGCGCAGTAGGAGGCAAGGCGGTCGGCGAACTCGTCGTCGTCGACGACCTCGCCGACCATGCCGAGGGCACGGGCTTCGTCGGCGCCGACCGTCCGGTTCTCGAGCAGGAAGCGCATGGCCTGCTCGTAACCGATGGCCTGAGGGAGGGTCCAGGTCAACCCGCCGTCGGGCAAGCCACCGATGCGGGGATAGCCGGCGATGAGCCGTGCGCTGCGGGCCATGAGGCGGATGTCGCAGGCCATGGCCAACGACAGGCCGGCTCCGGCGGCGACCCCGTTCAATCCACCCACGACCGGCTTGTCGCACACCTGGCGCACGGCGAGCGGGAACCGACCGACCCAGCTGATGTCGTCGAGGAACGCCGAGTGCCCCGACAACGGAGAGCCGTCGGCTTCGCTGCCACCCAGATCGAGCCCGCTGCAGAACGCGTCGCCCGATCCGGTGATGGCCACGATCCAGACGTCGTCATCACGGGCCGCCTCCTCGACGGCGGCGACGACGCCCCAGGCCAGTTCGCTCGACAAGGCGTTCTTCTTCTCGGGCCGGTTGAGGCGGATGGTGCGGACCCGGCCGGCGTCGCTGATCTCGAGGATGCTCACCGCCCGAGCGTACGGCGAGCGGCGGTAGGTTGGCCCGGGTGTTGGTGGACCGGCTCGACGAGGACGCGGCCGACGCCTGGCGAGACGGCGTGGGCGCCGCGACCGAACGATGGGGCGACGGAGCGGTCGACGACCTCGTGCTGCTTCGCTCGCTGCTCGAACGGGCCGACGACGACCTCCTCAAGATTCTCGGTCCGCACCTGCGCCGCGTGTTGGTCGAGATCGATGTCGAAGAGAAGGCGTTGGCCGAATCGGGCGCAGGACGACGGGTGCCCTTTGGCGATCACCTCTTGGAGGCGGCGCTCAACGAAGCCATCGACTTGACCGGTCAGGCCAACCGAATCGCCGACGTGCATCTCGTGCTCGCGCTCTTCTTCTTTCCTGGCGCCCACGCCGCGCTCGTCCTCGAGCGGTGCGGCATCGACTGGCGTCCGTTGCGGTCCTTGGCTCGACGACTCACGAGTCGGTGGTACGACTGGTGACGATCGTGAGCGACACCCGGCCCCCGTGGTTTGCCATCGTCGACAGCCTTCACCGTGACGCGCTGACCGGCGGAAACACCATCGACGGCAGGCGCCGAGGCAACCACCGCAGGGTCGACGAGTTGCACGACGGCCATCCCTTTGGTGACGGCCGTGACGACGGCGTCGAGCGGGCGCGTGCCACAGGCTCGCAGCACGGCCGACTCGACCAGATCCACGGCGCGACTGTCGGCGGCCCCCTCGACGCGGCGGGCAGCCGCCATGACGGCAGGCAGTCCATCGAGCGCGGCCAGGACCCAGTCGGGGACGGGGCTCCCCGACACCAGCGCCAGGACGATCTCATTGGCGAAGCGGTCGACGAGTCGCCGGAGCGGAGCAGTCACGTGGGCGTAAGGCGCGGCGACGGCGGCGTGGAGCTGCGCATCGCCGACAGGAACCGTGCCGTTGAAGGCGACGTAGCCCGCTCCTCGGAAGAGCCGGACCGCCTGGGTCAACAACGCCGCCTCGACGGGCACGTTGGGATCGAGGTCGCGCACGAAGCGTTGGTAGCCGCCTGGCCCGTCGGGCCACGTGCGCCCCAGGGCCAACGCACGCGAGCGAAGCGTGTCGAGCGTCTCGTCTGACGGCGGCGGGAGCGTTCGGAGAATTCCGACCCGCCCCTCGAGCATGAGACCGGCAGCCGCCATCCCGGTCAGCAGCGAGATCTGTGCGTTCCAACCCTCCATCGGCACCGGTGCCCGGTACTCGAGCCGGTAGCGACCGTCGTCGTCGACGATCTGTTGGTCGGGCAGCGGGAGCGACACGCCGCCGCGGGCCACCTCGGCCTCCTCCCTCCGGAGTCCGACCGCCCGCAGCCCATCGAGTTGCTCGTCGGTGCCCAGTGCCGCCTGAGCCTCCTCGTAGGTGAGGCGCCGGCGTGAACGAACGGTGGCCCGCCGCACGACGACATCGGTCTGCGCCCCGTCCCCATCGAGGGTGATTGACCAGACCAAGGCCTGCCGCTCGCGGTCGGGCAGCAGCGATGCTCCGTTTTCGCTCAGGGCCGGCGGATGCAGGGGCGTGTTGTGGTCGGGCAGGTAGATCGTCACACCCCGCTTTCTGGCCTCGGTGTCGATGGCTCCGCCGGCGGGAACAAGGGCGGCGACGTCGGCGATGGCGTAGTGGACGACGTGGCCCGCACCGCGCGTCTCGATGTGGACGGCCTGGTCGAGATCCATCGCCCCCGGCGGGTCGATGGTGAAGAACGGGAGGTGGCGCAGATCCTCGGTCGCCGCCGGGACCGGGCCGCGCTGGATCGACGCTGCGGCCTCGGCCAAGACCTCGGGCGGAAACAACTCGGCCACTTGCAGGTCGGCCCGAATGGCGTCGAACCCAGCCTCGAGCTCGTCGTTGGTGCGTTGGACGCGAAGGGGGACCGAGGGCACCTCGTCATCTTGCCCACAACTAGCCTGGACCCATGTCCGCTGCGTCGTCTGACCCGCAAGAGCGTCTGTGCATCCTCACGGTGCACGCCCACCCCGACGACGAGTCGTCGAAGGGACCCGGCACCATCGCCCGCTACGCCGCTGAGGGCGTGCACACGGTCCTCGTCTGCTGCACCGATGGCGCCGCCGGCGACATCCTCAACCCGGCCATGGATTCCCCCGAGATCAAGGACAACTTGCCGACGGTCCGCATGGGCGAACTGGCAAAGGCGACCGAGATCATCGGCTACCGCGAGGTGATCCATCTGGGTTACAAGGACTCGGGGATGCCGGAGACACCGGCAAACGAGGATCCGGAGTGCTTCTGGCGGGCCGACCTCGACGAGGCCATCGGACGACTCGTGGAGATCATCCGGCGCACCCGGCCCCAGGTGATCGTCACCTACGGCGACGATCAGCAGGGTTACCCGCACCCCGATCATCTGCGGGTGCACGACATCTCCTTGCCGGCTTTCGATCTCGCCGGCGACGAGGCCTACCGTCCCGACCTGGGCCAGCCCTGGGAGCCGAAGAAGCTCTATTACACGGCCTGGAGCCGCCAGCGCATGGTGGCCATGCACGAGAAGTTCATCGAGCTCGGCCTCGAAAGTCCCTTCGGCGATCGCTTCCTCAACCGGCCCAGCCAGGACGAGCGCATCACGACCAAGGTCGACGTGTCCGGCCACATGGATGTCCGCCGAGAGGCCCTGCTCGCCCACGCCACGCAGATCGACCCCAACAGCCCGTTCTGGTTCGGCCTGCCGCCCGAGATCTCCAACACCGTCTATCCGATCGAGGATTACGTGTTGGCCCGCAGCCGGGTGTCCGTGCCCGAAGACCTCGGCACCGACGGCAACTACGAGGACGACCTGTTCGCCGGCGTGTTCGAGACCGCCAACTGAGAGGAACCGTCGATGCCGAAGTGGATGACCCAGGAGTGGATGGACGAACAGACGAGTTTGGCCCAGGACCAACCCGAGCGACCCGGGGCATCAGCCCGGATGCAATATGTGATCAACGGCGGCCCCGATGGAGCTATTCGCTACTACTGGGTTCTCGAGGATGGGCACCTCGTGGAGAACCGTCTCGGTGACCTCGACGACGCCGAGGTGACGTTGACCCAGAGCTATGAAGACGCGCTGCTCATCCAGAAGGGCGAACTCGACGAGCAGACCGCCTTCATGCAGGGCAGGGTCAAGGTCGAGGGCAACATGGCCAAGCTGATGGCCCTCCTGCCGATCACCGGCTCACCGGAGTACAAAGAGCTTCAGTCACGCATCCGGGAGATCACCGAGTACTGATCGTCAGCGAGTGGCGATGTCGGCGAGTGCCAGCCCGGCACGGGGCAGCGAGATCGCGACGGCGCTGAGAGCGACGACCCGCCCGGCGAGCACCCATCGTTGCGACTGCACCGCCTCGAGCACGGCCCGCCTCCGGGTGGCGGCCACGGCGATCAAACAGGCGGCGAGGAGCACGACATTGAAGCTGACGGTCACCGCCGCGATCAGCGCCGGTCCTGCGTAACGCAACAGGACGCCCCTGTCCCAAGAGATGAGGGGGAGGGCGGCGCTGATGCGGTTGGTCAGCGAGGCCAGCGTCATCCCGAAGGCCAACGCCAGCGCGGCGAAGACCGCGATGGCCAACCACCCGGGTCCGACGAGGTCGAAATCGGGATTGTCGGTGCGGATCGGGTCGATGACCGGACCGAGGACGAGGAACAGCCCCAGGCCGAAGGCCAGGCCGCCCAGCCGACCCGGCGGAAGGAAGCGTCTCACGACGACGAAGAGGACGCCAGCGGCCGCCCCACCGAGCACCCCCGTGAACAACACGAACCCGAGGGTGCCCTCGAGGGTGATCTTCCCGACGACCTCCTCGGCTTCGGTCACTCGACCCTGGGCGTCGGCCCCAGCGGTCACGGCTAAGAGGCGCATGGCCAAGCGGCCGCCAGCCCCGATGACCGAGACCCCGGTCACGACGCCGCTGGCGAGGGCAACGGCCACATAGAAGACGAAGCGCCGGGCCACCTCCCGTGGCGAGAGGTCGACCGCCTGGGGTGGAGCAACGAAGGAGCGGCCGCTCCACCACGCTCCGGCGACGAGACCTATGAGCAGGAGGACGCCGCACGCCACGGTGATCGCCACCGCAACAGCCTGCCAGCGTCGAGGCCTGACGCGGAGGAGCCCGCCCCCTTGCGGGGACGGGCTCCGGTTTTCGAGTGTCGCCGTCGTCCGGCTGGCGTCCGATCGACGCGTCGCTCGAAAGGGGTGACTAGACGCCAGTACCGGGGGCGACTGCGCCGTCGGTGGTCTGGAACGCCTTGGGCGCCGCAGGCTGCTTGAGAACGCTCGACAGCACAGCCACGTGGCGGGCCTCGACGCCGCCCACGCTCATGGCCGCCTGGTTGAGGGTGACGTCCTTGAAGGCACCGACCGTCGACTGGTAGGTCGCGGCGGCCGCTTGCTCGAGCATGAGGGCGAGCATGACCACGCCGTTCTCATCCTTGAGGGCGGCGATGGGGCCCTGGAGGCTCTGGAGGACGACCGGGTTGGCCTCTTCCATCGCCGTGCCGCCCATCTTCTTCGTGGCGCCCTGGAACAGCGCCGCGTGCTCCTTGTGCTGGGACTGGAACAGCTTGGCCGCGTCGGCGATCGCCGCCGTCTTGACCAGGCCACTGTCGATGGCCTTCTGGTACACGTCGACGGCGAGGACCTCGAGCGAGGACGCCGTACGGAGGATGGTGATGTCACCCTTCGCATCGCCGGCCCCTCCGGACGCTGCCGTCGTCGTGGTGCCGCCGTCGGCACTCTTGGTGTTGTCGCTGCCGCAGGCGGCGAAGACGGCGGCGGTGGCGACGGTGATGCCGCCGATCTGCATGAACTTGCGTCGGTTGAGCCCGCCGGTGGCGAAGTCCGCCTTGGCGATGCCCGACTCGTTGGTGTCGCCGAAGAGGCGGGACACCAGGTCGCGCATCGTCTTCATCGACGCGTTGTGCTCGACTTGGGACTCGCGGGCCTCACGGCGAACGAAATCGCTGCTGATTTCCATGTTGTTCTCTCTCTCGATCTCGTACGGGGGTTAGGAGGCGACCGGGAACTTGGCCGGGTCGACGGCCTTGTCCGAGGTCTGGAAGGAAGGCACGTAGTCGGTGGCCGGCTTGCCGAGGGCGGAGCCGAGAACGACGGCGTGCTGGGACTCGACGGGGAGGATCGAAGCGGCCAACTTCAGGGCCGCCTCGCTCTTGAGGGCGCCGAGGCCGAACAGGTACGTGGCGGCGGCGGCGTTCTCCAAGTCGTAGGCGATGGCCAGGATGGCGGCCTGATCCTTGGCGTCCTTGAGCTGTCCGCCCACGGCGTCGAGGAGCTTGGGGTTGGGCTTGCCAGTGGCCTTGCCGCCGGACGCACCGGCGAAAGCGGCAGCGTGCTCGGAGTGGTGACCGGCGAACATCGTGCCGATCTCGACCACGGCCGGCTGCAGCTTGCCCGAGCCGGCGGCGGCCTTGTAGGCCTCCACGGCTGCGAGTTCGACGCTTTCGGCGAAGGCGGCGATGTCGCCGTCGGTCAGTTCCTGGGCGCCGGCCGGAAGCAGGCTCCGGAAGGTGAGCACGGAGCTCCCGACGGTCAGGGCGCCGGCGCCGAGGCCGGCCTTGCGCAGGAAGCTCCTGCGGTCGCCGGCCCGGAAGGATCGGGTCTCGGCATGCAGGTCGGCAATGTCCGCCGCCATGGTGCCCATGCCGTCACGATGCTGCTCGTTGACGTCATCGCCCATTTGGCGGAGGTGCCGCTCGCTGATCTCCATGTAGCTGTCTCCTCAGTGTTGGTCTTGGGTACTGCGGGGGTGCGAATGTTGCGGGGGTTGGTGCGGTGCTGCGTTACTGCGGACGAGGGCCGGGTGGCCTCAGCCCACGACGACCTTGCCGGTCATCGAGTTGTGGATGGAGCAGAAGTAGTCGTACGTGCCGGCCTTGTCGAAGGTCTGCTCGAACGTCTTGCCCTCATCGAGGTTGCCGCTCTTGAAGGAGTCGTCCCGCGCCGTGACCGTGTGGGCGAACGAGTCCTTGTTGGTGAAGGTCACCTTGGTGCCGGTCTTCACGTTCAAGGTGTCCGGCTGAAAGGTGAAGTCCTTGATGGCCACGGCGTCGCCGGTGGCCGACTCGCCGCCCTTTGCCGCGGCCGTCGTGGTGGCGGTGCCGCCCGACGAGCTCGCGCTGTCCTTGTTGTCGCCGCCGCAGGCTCCGAGCCCGAACAGGGCGAGGGCGGCGGCGACGGCGGCGAGTTTGCGGGTGGTGGGGTTCCGGGTCATCACGGGTCTCTACGGGGCCTCGCTCCAGACCGGATGACGGTAGGACGACTTTTCTGAGGAACCACCAGGTTCGTCAGGCGTCCATCCGGAGCCGACCTCGGTACCGTAGAGAGGGCAATGGCACAGATCCTGAAGGACGCGAGCGATGGCGCCCTCGTCATCGCCATCGGCCGGTGGCGCGAGGACGCACTCGCCGAGGCGTATCGACGCCACGCCGGCGCGGTCGTATGCGCTCGCCCGGCGGGTGACCGGCGACACCACCCTGGCCGAAGAAGTCGTCCAAGAGGTGTATCTGCGTCTCTGGAACTCGCCGGACAAGTTCGATCCTGACCGAGGCTCGCTGCGTTCCTATCTGCTGGCGCAGTGTCACGGCCGGTCCGTCGACCTGATTCGCTCGGAGTCCTCGCGCCGGCGTCGTGAGGAGACCGACGCTCGTCGCACGGCCGAGGGCGGATACGACCTCGAGCGCGAGGTCTGGGACCTGACCGTCGCCGACCGGGTGAAAGACGCTGTCGCCGAGCTTCCTGCCGACGAGCGCCAAGCGATCGAGCTCGCGTACTTCGCCGGGCATACGTATCGAGAAGTTGCCGTGATGTTGGGTGCCCCCGAGGGCACCGTGAAGAGCCGAATCCGGTCAGGCATGCGCCGGCTGGCAAGCGAGCTGGCTGGGGCCGGCATCAACGCAAAGGGACTGGAAGGATGACCACCAAGCCGCACGACGAGGTCCAAGAGCTGCTGGGCGTCTACGCCCTCGACGCGCTCGATGGAGACGAATTGGCCGAGATCGAGCTGCACCTTGCCGAGTGCCCGCGCTGTCGGGCCGAGGTCGAGGAGTACCGCGAAGCGGCGGCACAGCTCGCTTTCACCGGTATGGAAGCGCCTGCGGGCGTCTGGCAAAAGATCCAGGCCGCGCTCGAAGAAGCGCCGCCCGAGATCGCTCTCGCCCGGGTGGTGCCGTTTCGGCCCTCCCGCTGGCAGTCACTCGGCGCCCGCTTGGTGGCCACTGCCGCCGTGGTCATCTCGCTGATCGCCCTTGGCGTCGCCGTCACCCGCAGCGGTGACTCGGCGCCGTCATCGGTCGACGCCGAGATCGCCAGCGCGGCGCTCGACCCAGCGGCTCGCCAAGTCCACCTGGTTTCCTCCGAAGGTCGCTCGGCCGACGTGATCCTCTTGCCGTCCGAGGGCAAGGCCTTCCTGGCCAAGCACTCGCTGCCCAAGCTCGCGGCCGACGAGACCTACCAGTTGTGGGGCCAGCAGAACGGCACCAAGGTGTCCCTCGGCGTCCTCGGCTCCGATCCCGGGCACATGGTGCTCCCGCTCGGCAGCAGTTACGAGGCCTTGGCCATCACGGCAGAGAAGAAGCCGGGTGTTGTCGCTTCGGACAATCCCGCCGTCGTCGCCGGTCTCGTTCCCACGTCCTGACCAGTACTGTCGCCGCGTGCAGCGGTGGGTTCGGGAACGATCCGGCGAGTTGACCGCCATCGTCGACGAGGCACTCCCAGGCGAAAACCTGAGCGAGGACGAGCTCGTCGCCATCGCCTTCGACGACCCGGACCCGACGGTCGTCGTCGGTGGCGACGAGGGTGTCGCCATCGGCGTCGTGCGTCGCGGGAGCCGCGGACCCCATGCGTCGATACAACTCGTGGCGGTGCGACCGTCGTGTCGCCGTCGCGGTGTGGGCCGCACCCTCATCGACTCGGTGGCCGAGTGGGCCTTCGCCGAGCACGGCGCAACGGGGCTCCGGGCCGGCGGTGGCGCTCCGTTCTATTTGTGGCCCGGCGTCGACGTCCACGCGACCGCTGCGCTGTGCTTGTTCGAGTCGGCCGGATTTCGTGGCGTTGGCGCTGAGATCAACATGTCCTACCCGAGCCGGTTCCGTACGCCGCCGATTGCCGACATCGAGGTTCGGCGCGTGCTCGAACCCGACGACGTCCGCCATGCCCTCGCCTTCGTGAGCCGCCACTTTCCCGATTGGGTGCCCGAGACCCAGCGGGCCATCGACCACGGCTCGTGTCACGTGGCCATCGGTGATGAGGAGATCCGCGGGTTCGTGTGCCACTCGGTGAACCGGCTCGGCTGGCTCGGTCCGATGGGCACCGACCCGACGCGCCGCGGTCGAGGGCGCGGGACGCGTCCTGCTCGGCGCCGTGGCCACGGATCTGATGGCCGCTGGCCTCGACCGGGTCGAGGTGTCGTGGGTCGGCCCGATCCGGTTTTACGCCAAGGCCGCCGAGGCCACGGTCTCTCGGTCTTTTCGGAGCCTCGAACTCCGCCAGCCCGCCGCTCCCTGACCCCCCGCCGCTTTCCGGCGCGAAGTGTCGGTAGGACGACCGTTGGCGCCGGAAAGCGCCGTTGGGGACCGGGCATCCGGCCCGCGGCTAGACGGCGACCGGCGCTTGGGCGCGCATGAGGTCGCGCAGCGGTCGATATCCGATGAGGTGGACGTCGGCGTCGGCGAGGCGGGTTGCGAAGTCGTCCTCGGTGACGAGCGACAAGTCGTCGACCCGGCCGGTCCAGTCGGTCTCGGCGAGGGCGCGGAGTTCGGGAGTGTCGAGGGCGGGGTGGACGTAGACCTCTGTGACTCCCGGTCGGAGCCGGTCGACGAGCGGCAGCACCGAACCTCGGCTGCCGACGCCTCGGACCACGACGAAATGATCGGGGAAGACGACGCCCTCCTCTGCGGCCAGACGACGGAACGGAAACCCGATGGCGCGCTCGGTCGAGGTCCCCGAGAGGCGGAGCGGCAGTCGGAAGTCGACGGCGAGCTCGAGGTAGACGTCGAAGAACTCGGGGCGGAGTTGGAGGGTGCCCATGTGCGAGTCGAGGTGGCTGACGTCGAATCCCCAGTAGATGGCTCGCTCGACCTGCGCCCGCAGCTCGCGGCGGACCTCGTCGAGGTCGGCGTGCTCCCAGACGTCCTCGACGGTGCGAGGGAACCCGCCATCACCGTCGAGCAACGAGGGGGCGTGCGTGATCGGGCCCCAGCGGTAGAGGTCGTACTCGGCGTTGAGGGTGAGATGGACGCCGACGTCCTCTCCGCGGTAGCGGGCGGCGGCCTCGCGAGCCCACGGGCAGGGCACCATCAAGGTGGCGCTGGTGGCGAGGCCCGTGCGGAGCGCCTCGTACACGCCGAGGTTGGCCGCGTGGCTCGACCCGAGGTCGTCGGCGTTGACGATGAGGAGCTTGTCGTCGGGCGAATAGCCGAGCTGTTCCGCCAGCGAGATCACGGGGCCATCACGGCCGCGCAGCCTAGGTCCGCTCAGAGCGGTTTGTCGGGGCCGCCGCAACGACCCCACAGGCCCCGGCCGTCGCGTCGCGCTCGGGCGGCGGCGTCGACGAACTCGCTGCTGTGGGCCACGTTGGGCGGAATGGTCAGGGGAGCGGCAAACCCGTCGCGGGCGAGGCTGAGGTTGACGAAGAGGTCGTCGCTGGCGCGATACACGTAGGCCAGGAGGCGCCCGTAGCGATCGCGGGCTTCGGCATCGCGCACGAGCCGCACAGTCGTGCCCGCCGGCACGAGCTTGGTCGTGCGATCTGACGCTTCCTGGCCGAAGCACTCGCGAAGGCCGCCGGGGCCGTGGGTCTCGGGCGTGTCGATCCCGATGAGTCGCACCGACTCGGTGTCGCGCTGGCCCGGAAAGCGGATGCGGATGGTGTCACCGTCGACGACCTTGGTCACCACCGCCGCGCCCGCCAGCGCCCCATCGGTGACCGCCGTCGTCGGCGGTGGCGCCCCACAGGCCCAGGCGGTCAGGGCCACGCCGACGACGACGATGACGGCGAGTCGGCGGAGCATCCCCTCATTGTGACCCCTCCCCGTTTTGGGCAGGACCAGAGCGCGATCGCGCTCTGGTCCTGCCCAATACGGTGGGGGGGATGGTCGGGCGATGGACGTGGGCGGCGGGGTTGGGGCTGGCGGTGTTGGCGTGCGCCGGGTGCGGGCGGGCGGAGGATCCGAGCGCGCCCGCAGCGTTCGGCGGTCGGTTCGGTCAGATCTACCGCGGGGTGTGCGACGCCGAACGAGAACTCGTCGCTGGCGACGCCGTGGGCGCTCGGCGGTCGTTCGACGACGTCCATCTCGGGCTCCACGACCTGGCGGCGGCGGCCGAGAATAGGGATCGCGGCGCTGCGGCCCGGTTGCTCGAGGCCAAGCAGGCGGTCGAGGCGTCGTTCACCGACGACCACCTCGCCCAGCTGGCTCCGACGGTTGGTGCCGCCATTGTGGCCACGGGGGGCAACGCCCCGGCGGAGTGTCCTTGATCGGGGAGACTGTCGGGATGCACCACCGCCGTCTCCTGCTCGCCCTCGCACTGATCGGCGTCCTCGTGGTGGGCGCCTGTGGCGGCGGGTCCGACACCGGGTCGGGCGACGCAACCACGACCACCGACGCGCTGGCATCCGGCGCCGACGACCCGTTCGTCGCACAGGTGGCGAGCTACGAACTCGTGGCCGGCCGCGACCAGCGGTTCATGGCTGCCCTGGCCGGAAACGGGACCGGCTCGGTGGTGAGCTTCGGGTCGGTCGACCTCGAGTTCTTCTCGCTCGGAACGAGGGATGCGCCGACGGACGCCCAACCTGGCCCGACCGCCACCGCCGCGTTCGCCCCTGTCGCGGGCCAGAAGGTCGACCCGGAGGCAAAGGGTCCTCGCGAGGCTCGGCCGTCCGAGGGCTTGGGCGTGTACGTGGCCGACCCGGTGACCTTTGATCGTGCCGGCTTTTGGGGCGTGCGGGTGAAAGCGACCATCGACGGCAAAGCGGTGTCGGCCAACGCGTCATTCGAGGTCGTGTCCGAGCCTCGGCTCCCGTTCCCCGGTCAGCCCGCGCCCCGCACCGACAACGCTGTCGCCGGTGACTCCGGGGTCGATCCGGCGTCGATCGACAGCCGGGCCAAGGACGGTGCTCCGCTGCCCGACCCCGAACTGCACTCGACCACGGTCTCGGCCGCCCTCGACGCCGGCAAGCCCGTGGTCGTGGTCGTGTCGACGCCGGTGTATTGCGTGAGCCGATTCTGCGGACCGATCACCGACAGCGTCGCCGCCCTGGCCAAGACCTACGGCGACCGAGTGGCGTTCGTGCATCTCGAGGTCTGGAAGGACTTCGAGAAGCGGGTCGTCAACGAGTCGGCGGCGCAGTGGATCTCGCCCCGCGACGGCGTCGGCGACACCCAGGAGCCGTGGGTGTTCCTGGTTGGCGCCGATGGCATCGTGAAACAGCGCTTCGATAACGTGGTCGGCGATGCGACGCTGGCCGATGCCGTGCGCCTCCTGGCAGGCTAACCCCGCTGGATGATGGTGCCGGTCCCGAGGCCGCCGCCACAGCACATCGTGATCAGGGCGTTGGTGCCGTCGATGCGCTCGAGTTCGTGGAGGGCGGTGGTGATCAAGCGGGCGCCGGTGCAACCGACCGGATGGCCGAGCGCGATGGCACCGCCGTTGGGGTTGACCTTGTCGAGGTCGTCGATCCCGAGCTCGCGCTGCCAGGCAAGGGCCACCGATGCGAACGCCTCGTTGATCTCGACGGTGTCGATGTCGGCGTAGGTCATGCCCGACTTGTCGAACACTTTCTGGGTCGCGTCGATCGGCCCGGTGAGCATCAACACGGGGTCGACCCCGACGAGGCACTGGGCGGCGATGCGGGCCCGGGCTTTGAGGCCGAGCGACGCGGCTTTCTCGGCGCTCATGAGGAGGACGGCGGCAGCCCCATCGCTGATCTGGCTCGAGGTGCCGGCGGTGTGGACGCCGTTCTCGCGGGCCACAGGCTTCAGGCTGGCCAGCTTCTCGAGGCTCGTCTCGCGCAGCCCCTCGTCCTTGGCCACGATGTAGGTCTCGCCCGTGGGCTTGCCGTCGTCGTCGAGCACCGGGGCGGTGATGGGCTGGACCTCGCGCTCGAATCGACCCTCGGCCCAGGCTTGCGCGGCGCGCTGTTGGCTCTGGAACCCGAAGGCGTCGGTGTCCTGGCGGGTGATGCCCCACTTGTCGGCGATCCGCTCGGCGCCCTCGAATTGCGAGGTCATCTCGTAGTTGGCGTAGTAGCTCTTGGGAATGGCGCGACCGGGCCCGTTGGACGTGTTGGATCCGAGCGGGATGCGGCTCATCGACTCGACCCCGCAGGCGATGGCGATGTCGATCACCCCGCTGGCGATGAGCCCTGACGCCATGTTGGTCGCTTGCTGGCTCGACCCGCATTGGGCATCGACGGTGGTGGCCGCCACGGTGAGGGGCAGGCCGGCAGCAAGCCACGCCGTGCGGGCGATGTTGAACGACTGTTCACCGACGGCGGTCACGCAACCACCGACAATCTGGTCGACGGTGGCCGGATCGATGCCTGACCGCTCGATCAGGGCTTTTTGGACCTGAGCCAGCAGGTCGGCGGGGTGCAGGGTGGACAGGCCGCCCCCGCGGCGCCCGATGGGGCTGCGAACGGCTTCGACGATCACGACATCGGTCATGGCCTGAGCCTAGGCCGGGGTCGTTTGTCGACGGCGGGCTCAGGCAGCGGCGCGCCGCCCGTGCTTGGCCTGCCCGCCGCCGTCGTGCTCGTCGGCCTTGCGCAGCAACTCGCGGGCGGCGGCGATGCCCCGGCGGCCCACCTCGCGGGTGTGCTCGTCGAGTCGGTAGTCGGCGCTCCGCTCCTCGATGAGGACCAGCTGTCGTTCCATGTCTGAAGTGTGCCCAGGGGGTGTGACAACAATGCGTCGTCGGCGGGAGTTCACGATCGTTTCAACCGCCTGACCTGCAAATTTGTGCCGAGACTAGGGTCACATTTCATGGATCGATTCGGCATCACCATTCCCTTCGACGGGACGCCGCTGGCCGACCAGAAAGGTCTCCTGCAGGAGTGCGCTGACCTCGGCTACACCGATTTTTGGTCGAGCGAGGCCAACGGCACCGACGGGTTCACGCCGCTGGCCATGGCGGCGGCCTGGATCCCCGACATCCGCCTTGGGACGGCCATCGTGCCTGCGTTCACCCGTGGTCCGGCGATCATGGCCCAGAGCGTTGCCGCCATGGCCGAGGCGGCACCGGGACGCTTCGCCTTCGGCATCGGCACCAGCAGCGACGTCATCGTCGAGCGGTGGAACGGCATTCCGTTCGAGGAACCCTTCCAACGCACGCCGCGACATGACCCGTTTCCTCAAAGAAGCCATGACGGGCAACAAAGTGGAGACCGAGTTCGAGACCTTCCGGTCCAAGGGCTTCCGCCTCGGACGCAAGATCGCCCAGCCGCCCGAGATCCTGATCGCCGCCCTCCGGCCGGGCATGTTGCGCCTCGCCGGGCGCGAGAGCGAGGGCGCCATCATCAACTGGCTCGGGGCCGACGACGTGAAGACGGTCGTGCCCGAGGTGCGGCAGGGGTGGGGCGACAAACCCGGCTCGCCCGAGGTCGTGGCCCGCTTGTTCGTCTGTCCCAATCCCGACGCCGACGCCGTGCGCAACGCCGGGCGCTTCCTGATCAGCAGCTATCTCAACGTGCCCGTCTACGCCGCCTTCCACGAGTGGCTCGGGCGCGGGGGCCAACTGCAGGGCATGTGGGATGCGTGGAAGGCCGGCGACCGCAAGGCGGCCCTGGCCGCCATTCCCGATCAGGTGGTCGACGACCTCATCGTGCACGGCACCCCCGAGGAGTGCCGCGAGCACCTGGCCCGCTACGTAGACAACGGCGTCACGACACCCGTGTTGGCCCTGTTGCCCTTCGGGATCGACGGTCGCCAAGCCATCCGCGACTTGTCGCCGTCGGCGGGCAAGGCCTGAGGGTCAGCCCGAGCGCCGCAGTCCGTCGGTCCAGAACCGGGTGCGGGTCAGATAGGCGCCCTCGGCATCGGCCCCGCTGCGGCCGTAGGCGCCGTCGTAGGACCGGTAGCAGTACGCCGCCGGGTCGCTGTTGGCACACACCCCGGCGCGGGCCGGTTCGATCTGCGTGCCCTCGTGCCACTCGTTGTAGGAGGTGATGCTGATCACGTCGGCGCCGGCCCCGTAGGCGCCGACCCAGAACTCGTCGAAGCGATCACCGGCGCGCCGCTCGCGCACGGTGTCGTCGGGCACGCCCCGTCGCCCGTCGTAGCCCGGGTTCACCGACGGCGAGCAGGCCAAGCCTCGAGCGCGAGCACGGGCGCAGAAGGTCCCGAGTTCGGCCGGCGTGTACCCGAGCGGGTCGTAGGTGTAGACGCCATCGAACCCGGCGCGGGCGGCATAGGCGGCGAAGAGTCCCCGCACGCCGTTGCTGGCCGAGTGACCGTGGGCCCAGAAGGTGAAGTCGGGCAGCCGGTCGGTGAGCGCTTTCCAGTCGTCGGCCGGCGGACCATCGGATGCGTAGATCCAGAATTCGTAGATACCGAACCGGTGGGCGAGCGTGAGCACGTCGCGCTGCACACTGTCGACGGTCCGGCCCGGGTAGGGCTCGATGTGGACCGCGGCTCGGATCCCGTGGGCACGCGCCAGCGCCACGACGGCGCCGAGACGGGCGTCTTCATACGACCCGAGCCCCCACCACGAGATCACGACGGTGTCGACGCCGGCGGCGGCGAGGTCGGTCATGTGTTGGTCCACGACCTCTGAGTCGCTACTGCGATAGGGGCCCCGAGACGGGAAGAAGTTGGCTGCGATGTCTGCCGGGGGTTGATGGCCGTGATCGGACCAGTGGAACCACGCCGGGTTGTCGTCGGGTCCGCCGTACCACGGGTAGTAGAAGGCGGCGCTGGTGACCGGACCGGGCTTGGGCCGAGCGGCCATGGCCACGACGGGCGAGTTGAGGGGGCTGCCGCCCGCCGATCCGAAGAACCTGGCGTCACCAAACGTGAAGATGCCGCCGTCGCGAGCGGCGAGCCAGTACCCGCTCCCCAGTCCGGTCGGTGCCATGGCGACGATGGGTTGGTTGAGTTTGATGTTGCCGGTGGATCCGAGGAAGGCGGCGTCGCCGAAGGTGAAGATGCCGCCGTCGCTGGCGGTGAGCCAGTAGCCGTTGCCGGTGGGGGTGGCGGCCATGGCGACGATGGGTTGGTTGAGTTGGATGTTGCCGGTGGATCCGAGGAAGGCGGCGTCGCCGAAGGTGAAGATGCCGCCGTCGCTGGCGGTGAGCCAGTAGCCGTTGCCGGTGGGGGTGGCGGCCATGCCGACGATGGGTTGGTTGAGTTGGATGTTGCCGGTGGATCCGAGGAAGGCGGCGTCGCCGAAGGTGAAGATGCCGCCGTCGCTGGCGGTGAGCCAGTAGCCGTTGCCGGTGGGGGTGGCCGCCATGGCCACGATGGGTTGGTTGAGACGCTGGCCACCCGTCGAGCCGAGGAACCGGGCGTCGCCGAACGAGAAGATGCCGCCGTCGCTGGCCACGAGCCAATAGCCGCGGCCCGATGGTGTCGAGGCCAGGCCGACCACCGGGCGGCGCAGCGGCAGGTCGCCGGCCGACCCGCGGAACTCGGCGTCGCCGTAGGTGAAGATGCCGCCGTCGGCCGCCGCCAATCGGTACCCGCTCGACGTACGGCTCACCGGTGGGGGAGCGGTGACGGTCTCGGCCAGCGCCGGGGTGGCAGGCGTGAAAGCAAGCGAGGCGAGGGTGACGAAAGCGACGACGGGCAGGATCGAGGCGGCCGTCCGTCGCCGACGCCGCCCGGGGGGACGGGGCGGGGACATGGTCCGACCACGGTACCGGCGACATGGGACGGCTCGACGGCACCCGGTCGAAGCCCCCGGGTCCTTCCTCGTTGCCGTAACGACCGCTATCCTCGCCGGATCCCATGAAGCACTTCCGCTCTGCCGCGCGCGTCGATGGTGATCGCCGGTCTCGTGGCTGGTTCGATCACTGCGTCCACCGCCTTTCGCTCCGATCCCGCCGGCGAGGTGGCCGCGGCTCCGCCTCCGCCGGCGCCGGCGGTGGCGCCGATGCCGGCGCCCGTGGTGGGCTCGGTGCGGGTCGGTGAGTCCGCGATCGCGGAGTGGGAGTACCGCCGCACCGGCGTCGCGCCCAAGGCCTCTCGTGGCGTTGCCGCCGGGTCGATGGTGCGTCCGGCGGCGGGACCGAGGACGGGCTGGTTCGGCGAAGGGCGGCGATCTCACCGCCACACGGGCATCGATTTCGACGGCAACACGGGTGACCGGGTCGTGGCCGCAGCGGCAGGCGAGGTCGTCCACGCTGGCAACGCCCCGTCGGGCTACAGCGGCTATGGCCGGATGGTGCTCATCGATCACGGCGGCGGCATCACGACGCTGTACGCCCACTTGTCTCGTCTGTCGGTGTCGGTGGGGGATCGCGTCGTGCCCGGGGAAGCCATCGGCGCCATCGGCACCTCGGGCAACGTCACCGGCAGCCACCTGCATTTTGAGGTGCGGGTGGGCGGTGTGCCGGTGAACCCGGCCAACTGGGTGCCGAGCTGAGCCCAGCGCTGAAGTGAGCTCAGGCGGCGATGCGTCAGAAGAGTTCGAGTTGGACGGTGCGGGCGGCCCGTTCGACCAGGGGTTCCCAGCGCGATCCTCGCCCTTTCACCTGCACGAGCTCGATGGGAACGGCCCGATGTGCTCCTTCGGCGTCGGCTACCGACAAGCTCCCGTCTCGCTCGATGCCCGTTGCCGTGCCGGGCTGCCACCGCGACCGGTCGAGCCGGCGGAAGCGGATGGCCTCCCCGGGGTGAAGTCCAAGGCGTTGGATACCCACGTTGCCGCCGGTCAGGCCTTGACGGCCAACAGCTCGTCGAACGAGGCCTCGATGCATGCCTTCAACAGACCAGGGTCGTCGATGGCAGCGGTGTCGACGTTGAGGCCGAGGTCGAGGCCACCCCGATACGACATCACCGTGGCGTTGAACGCCGTGCCACCGGTCGGGCCCATCGGGTGGTTGCCGAGGATCTCCGCGCCGGCGATGAACAGGTCCCACGGGGCGCCCCGAAGGTTCGACGTCGCAAAGTCGACGGTCTCGACCTGCTGGCGGGCGAAGTTGACCACCAGCGACGTCGGGAGCACATTGAGAATGCCGGCGAACGCGTCGGTGTAACCCGTGCCTGGTTCAGTCTTCGTTGCACTGAGCCGGTCTCGGACGACGGCGAAGCGTTCGACAGGATCCTTGGTCCCGGCCGGAACCAGCGCCCGCGTCGGCGTGAACGAGTTGCCTCCGGCCGATTTGTCGGTGCGGGTGCTCACCGGCATCGAACAGCGGAGCTCGTCGACCTCGGAGCCCTTCTCGCGGTGGTACGTGCCGGCGGCACCGGCGATGGCGCAGACGAACCCGTCGTTGACGGTCCCGCCCAGGGCGTTGGAGACAGCTTTGAGCGCGTCGAGGTCGACGTTGAGCACCTCGAATTGACGCCGCAGTGACCGACGGCCGGCCCACAACGGCGACCGAGCGGCGTCAGTGACCAGCAGCTGGCGGCTGAGCGATCGGATGATGGCGGCGACGTCGGCGGCCTGACCCGGAACCCGTTGGGGGTGGAGGAGGGTGTCGACGGTTGCTGCTGCCGCCCGCCGGGTGAACCCGAGTTGGCGTCGGAGCCCGTGGCCCATCGCCTCGCTCAGCTCTGACAAGAGCCCGTCGCGCCGGTCGACGAAGGGGACCGACTCGACGGCGACTGGGTCGGCTGCGTCGCGTTCGAGATCGATGAACATTGCCGACAACCGGATGCCGCCGACGCCGTCGGTGATGGTGTGATGCATCTTGGCCAAGAGCGCGGCTCGCCCATCCTCGAGACCCTCGACAATGGTGTAGCGCCACAGAGGTCGGGCCCGGTCGAACGGATCCTGGAACTCGGCTGCGGCGTAGTCGAGGAGCTGCCGGTTGGTGCCGGGATAGGGCATCGCGACCCGGCGGACGTGAAAGTCGAGGTCGAAGGCGGGGTCGTCCGCCCACGCCGGCGGGGCCAGGTTGGCGGTGGACGGGACGACCCGCTGTCCGAGGCGGGGGATCTCTTCCACGGCGTGGGCGATCCGGGCCCGGAACCCCTCGAACGAGGGCGCTCGGTCGAGGAACGTGACGTTGAGGAACGTCGAGCGGAGGCTCGGGTCCTTCTCGAGGTTCCACATCAATGCCTCGGCGTCGGACATCCGCCGATCGGATCGGACGACGCGCTCAGCCATGTCGTCGATGCTAGGCGTCGAGAGTCAGCGCTTGATCGAGGTGTGCTTGAACTCGTTGAGTTCCGGGAAGCCGCCGAGCAGGTCGACGACGCGCTCGACGGTGCGGGTCGACGCTGCGGTGTCGTCGGTGGGCCTGGTCATGAGCCGCACGAAGACGGCGGCGTCGTCACGGATGAACGTGGGCACGCCCCAGACCGAGTGCTGCGAGGCGGCGGCCTCGTGCTCCTTGCGGAAGGTCTCGAGCGGCCACCCGTCGGCGATCTCGGTGAAGACGGCGTCGGCGTCGGCGCCCTGTTCGATGAGGATCTCTCGGAGTACAGCCTCTTCGCGGATGTCACGACCCTCGTCGTGCCGGGCCCGGAAGAGGGCGCCGTGGACATCGAGGAAGCGGTCGGGGAACCGATCTCGGACGACGATGCCCGCCATCATGGCCAGCAGGGCGTCGGTCTTCGACGGGTCGTCCCACACATCGATGCCGCCCTCTTCGACGTGGACCTGGTTGAGGGAGAACGGCACGAAGGTGACGTCCCAATCGGCGCCGCCACGGAGGCCGGCCACGAGGTGCTCGTGGGCGTTGCGGGCAAAGGGGCAGCGGTAGTCCCAGGACACGGAGAACGCGGTGGTCATGCGGGGCTCAACGCCGGGGCGCTGCGGAAGATTCCTCGTCAGGCGGATAGGGGAGGGGGAACAGGCGTCGGCCGAGTCTCCCCAGCACGACGCCCACGGCCATGCCGGCGACGACATCCGAGGCGTGGTGGATCTTGACGTACACCCGGCTCCAGGCGACGACCACGGCGACCACGTAGTAGAGCGGCCGCAGCCGGTCGCGGTCGGAGAGGAGCGCGGCGGCGGTGAACGCTGACGTTGCGTGCCCGCTGGGGAAGCTCGAGGTGCGGGGCTGGCGAAGGTGGAGTGGTCGTTCGAGCTCCCACGCCGGACGCTGGCGCCGGAACAGCGACTTGATGCCCAGGTTGACGAGGGCTGACTCGACGCCCATGCCCGCGCCGAGGCGCACCGCGGCGTGCCACTCGTGCTCGGATCGAAGACCGCGCAGCGCGCCGAGGATCAACCAGATCAGGCCGTGGTCGCCAAGCGCGGACGCGCCGTAGAACACGCGGTCGGCGACCGGATTGCCTCGGAGGCGGTCGAACTCGACATCGACCCGTCGATCGAAGGCGTCGACGGCGGCGCCGAATTTGGATCCGCTCGGGAGGCGAAAGACGATGGGCATCAGCCCAGTGTGGCGAGTTGTGCCTGGGGGGTGCGAGCCGGGAGCGCGGAAAGGTCGCCGCCGAAGGCCGGGCAGTAGGCCTTGAACGAGCAGTAGTCGCACAGCTTCGATGTCTTGGGGCGGAAGTCTTCGGTGGCGCAGGCGAGCTCGACGGCGGACCAGATGGCCTGGGCGCGGTTGCGCAAGCCCCGGATGGACTGCTCGCTCGGCACGACGCTGATCGACACCGGCTCGGCGAGGTGGAGCAGCTGGACCCGAGCCGGCCGGCGGCCGAGTACCTGCTCACAGAGGAACGCGTAGAAGTGGACGCCCGCCAATCGTGACTGCTCGAAGGTGACGCCCGGCGAGCGCCCGGTCTTGTAGTCGGTGATGACGAGCTCGCCCTCGTCGTCGAGCTCGAGGCGGTCGATGATCCCGCGCAGCAACAGCGAGTCGAGGCGGGCCTCGAGGCGGAGCTCGAGACCGATGTCGCGGACCTCGTTGGGATCCTCGAGCTCGAAGTAGCTGCGTACCAGGACCTCGGCTTGGTCGTGGAAGAGGCCGGCCTCGTCGTCGCTGAGGCCCAGCCCGGTGTACTCGGCGTGGGTGGCCAACTCGGCCTTGGCCGTCTCGAGGTGGGCGAGGGCGGCGGTGATCGACCGCGCACCCTGCGGCTCGTGCCAGAACAGCAGTTGCAGGGCGCGATGGACGAGTGTGCCCCTGGTGGCCGCCGGCGACGGCTCCTCGGGGAGCTTGTCGATGTTGGAGAGCCGAAACGCGAGCGCGCAGTCCTTGAACGACGAAACCTTCGACGGGCTGAGCGAGGTCGGCAGCGGGAGGCTCACGTTCCCCAAGGTACGCCCCGGGTGTGACGAGCCGGTGGGTCCTCCTGCCCGCCCTCGTTGCTGTGGCCGATCCGGTCGTCCCAACCCGTTGCAGTGGCCGAAACGGCGGCCGCAACAGCCACAACAACGGTCTGGAACGACCGGGAGGGCCACTCAAATGACGATCGGTCAGAGGGCGCGGGTGGCGGCGACGATCCCGCCGGCGGCGGCGACCAGCAGGGTGGCGGTGCGGGCCGCGTGTTCCGGTACCCGCCGGCTGGCCGCCAGCCCGGCGCCGAGGCCGACGAGGAGTGCGATTGCGAGGCGGAACCAACTGCGGTCGAACGAGGGCAGGCCCAAACTGGCCAGCGCGACGATGTTCGAGGCAAGGAAGATGACCTGGAGCGTGGGACGGGCTCGTTCGGGTGGCCAGCGGGCGTTGACCGAATAGAGGGCGAGGGCGGGGCCGCCGATGCTTCCGATCACGTTCATCGCCGCGCTCACGACGCCGGCGGTGACGCCGGCCCACGGCGCCGTGCCGCGAGCCCAGTGCAGCCCCGTCAGGAGGGCGGCGGCCGAGACCACGGTGAGCACCCCGGCTGCCACCGTGAGCACCCGTCCGTCGACTTGGCGGCTGGCCCACGCCAGCAGGGGCGTCGCGGCGACCGCGGGCACGAACAGGAGCGACCCTTCGCGCACGAGGACCGACCGGTGCGTGCGAACCAGGAGAGCGACGTTGAGCACCGTCGACAGGACCAGCGCGGTGCGCACCCCCTCGCGGGGCCCCAGCGTGGCGATGAGGATCGGCGCGGCAGACAAGCGAGAACCCGAGACCCGTCACTCCCTGGGCCACGGCCCCAAGAGCAACGGCGAGGGCGGCGATCAGGGTACGAGGCCGGCGAACGCCGACTCGATCGAGGCGGCGATGGCCTCGGGGTCTTCCAAGGGACCGAAGTGGCCGAGGTCAGGGAACGGTTCGGCGCGACCATCGGGCAACACCTCGGCAAGTCGAGCCATGAGGTCGGGACCAAAGGGCGTGTCGGTGCGGCCGCCGGCAGCGAGCACGACGGGACAGGTGATCTCGGACAAGCGGTCGCCGGCGTGGTGCTGCACGGCCATCTCGTAGGTCGCGGCCTCGATGTCGCGGCGGCACTTGAGTCGGACGGTGCCGTCGTCGAGGTCATCGAAACCGTGGTCGACGTAGGCCCGAAGCGACTCGGGGTCGAGGATGGAGAACGGCGGTTTGCCGGCGTAGTTGGCGTAGGCCGCGTCGCGGGAGTCGAACACCTCGCGGCGGCGCCGAGCGCCCTCGGCGAGCGGGTTGGCGTGCGACGGAAAGGCGCCCGATCCGGACGGCACCGACGGCGGCAGGATGGGCTCGAAGCACCAGATGGCGCGGAACGTGCCCGGTCGAGCCAACTCGGCGAGGAGGAGTGCGGCGCCGCCGGCCGAATGGCCCACGCCGAATGGCCGATCGAGACCGGCGGCGTCGACGACGGCGAGCGCATCGACGGCGAAACCGTGCCAACTCTGGCCGCCCTCGCTCGGCGGCGTGTCGCCGTGGCCCCGCTCGTCGAAGAGCACACTGGCGAAGGCGGGGAGCCGACGGGCCACGGGACGCCAGACGTGACCGTGAAAGCCCGTGGCGTGGGCAAAGAGAATCGCCGGTCGCTGGTTCTCGAGTTCGACCCCACCGAGTTCGGTGTACGCGACCGGGACCCCGTCCGGCGTCGTGGCCCGCATCACGATCGCCGCCCTACGCGCAACCGAGCCCGCAGTGCACCGGCGATGGCGGCCCGGGCTGCGTTCGACCCGGGCGCGCCGTGGACGCCGCCGCCCGGATGGGCCGAGGCCGAACCGAGGTACAAGCCCCCGATCGGTGTCTCGGGACGGCCGAGGCCGGGGACGGGGCGGAACACGAGTTGTTGATGGAGTTGGGCCGTGCCTCCACCGATGGCCCCGCCCACGAGGTTGGCGTCGGCCGCCTCGAGATCGGGGGGCGTGAACACGTGCCGGCCCCGAATGAGGGCCCGGAACCCGGGCGCCTTGTTCTCGATCTCTTGTTCCATGCGTTGCACGAACTCCTCGGTCTCGGCCGCATCCCACGACCCGGTCAGGTTGCCACCGGCGTCCCCCGTGATCCGGAGCGGCACGTGGGTGTAGGCCCACGCGGTCTCCTTGCCCTCCGGCTGGCGGGTCGGGTCGGTCATCGACTGTTGACCCACGAGCAGGAACGGGCGATCCGGCAACATCCCCATCGCGTAGTGGCTGGTGACGGCGGTGAGGTGGTCGAGGCTGTCGACGAGGTGCACGGTGCCGGCACGTCGAGCGGCCTCGCCGGACCAGGGGATGGGGCCGTCGAGGGTCCAGTCGACCTTGACCGTCCCAAGATCCCAATGGAACTTGCCGAGGTCCCTCACCATCGACGCCGGCAGGTGGCCCTCGCCGACGAGGTCGAGGAACAGGCTCGGTGCAGCCACGTCGGCGATCACGGCCTTCGACGCGTCGATCATCGTCCCGTCGGCCGTCTCGACGGCGACAGCTCGGCCCCCTCGAACCACGATTCCGGTGATGGGCGTGGACACCTGCACGACCCCGCCGCGCGCCTCGAGCCGCGCCACGAAGGCCTCGGTGAGCCGGCCCGCTCCGCCTTGGGGAACGGGGAAGCCCACGTCTTGCCCGAGGGCCATCAGGAACCAACCGAAGAAGCCGCCGATGGCCGTCTCCGGGGAGAAGTCGGCGTGGAGGGCGTTGCCGGCCATGAGCCGACGGGCGGCGTCACCCCCGAACTCTTCCTCGGCCATCCGGCGTACCGGCAGGGTGGCAAAGCGGGCGAACCGCAAGAGTTCCGAGGGCCGGAGGGCGCCGACCAGCTTGAGGCCGGCCCGCACCGGGGGAAAGGGCGTGAACAGGGCGCCGGTGATGCCGGGCCGTAGTCGTTCGTAGAGCGAGTAGAGCCGCCGCCACGCGTCGCCATCGCCGGGGTGGCCGAGGTTGAGTCCCTCGACCGTGGCCTCGAGGTCGGTCGAGACGAACGGGCAGGTGTCGTCGTCGCCAGGGTGGGCGACCACGAGCGGGGCGCGCTTCCACCGAAGTCCGAAGTCCTCGAGACCGAGGTCGCGGATCACCGGAGACGCTGCCGCCAACGGATAGAACGCGCTGAACTCGTCGGTGACGAAGCCGGGCTCGATCAGTTCGCTCGACTTCACCGCACCGCCCGGTCGGTCCTGGGCTTCGCACACGACCACCGACCAGCCGCGGTCGGCCAGGAGGTTGGCCGCCACCATGCCGTTGGGGCCGGAACCGATGACGACGGCGTCGGGCACGGGCCGAGACTAGGCCAGGGCCTGCGTGGGTAACGTCGACCAGACATGCGCGAAGACCCGGCCACGACCCCGGCGGGATCGCCTCACCAACCGGACGCCTGGGGCATCGACCCCGGCTACGAGGACATCGCCCAGCAGTGGCACGACGCACCGCCAGCCACGCTGCGGGCCATCCGCACGGCCATGGGAGCCGAGGGGGCCGAGCCGCCGGCACCGCCGGCGTTGTGGATCGTGCGCCAAGGAGAGCCGCTCGAGATCGCCGGGCGGTGGGATCTCCACACCGAGGACGGGGCCACGGAGTCAGTGGCCGGCTCCCTGCCAGAGATCCCTCTCGGCTACCACGATCTGTACCGCGAGAGCGACGGGCGCGGCGTGAAGTTGATCGTGACCCCGGGCCGATGCCACCTTCCCGAAGGTCTGCGGACGTGGGGTTGGGCTGTTCAGCTTTACGCCCTCCGCTCGGCCGAATCGTGGGGGATGGGGGATCTCTGCGACCTCCGGCGGTTGGGCGCATGGTCGGCGAGTCGAGGAGCGGGCCTGCTTCTCGTCAACCCCCTCCACGCGTCGATTCCCGTGCCCGGCTTCCAACAGGCGAGTCCGTACTATCCGAGTAGTCGGTGCTTCCGGAGTCCCCTGTATCTGCGCGTCGAGGACGTGCCCGGCGCCGAGCGGTTGGGCGCCGATCTGGACACCGCCGCCAACGCCGGACGAGCCCTCAATTCCTCGCCCTCCATCGACCGTGACGTCGTCCTCGCGCTCAAGCTCGACGCCCTTCGACGCATCTTCGCCGGGTTCGACGGAGACGCCGACTTCGCCCGGTTCGTGGCCGACGGCGGTCAGACCCTTCACCACTTCGCGCTGCACTGTGCTCTGGCCGAGGAGCACGGTGGTGACTGGCGACGGTGGCCGGCCGACCTGCGCCACCCGACCACGTTCGAGTCGCGACAATTCGGTGCCGATCATCCCGACCGCGTGGGTTTCCACACGTGGCTGCAATGGCTCGTCGACCGCCAACTGGCGGCAGCCGGCACCGAGATCGACCTGATGCAAGACCTCGCCATCGGGGTCGACCCCGGTGGTGCCGACGCCTGGATCTGGCAGGACGTGCTGGCGCCCGACATGTCGGTCGGCGCCCCGCCCGACGAGTACAACACCCAGGGCCAGGACTGGGGGCTGCCGCCGTTCGACCCGTGGAAGCTTCGGGCCGCGGCGTACGAGCCCTTCATCGAGACCGTCAGGGCGGGCTTTCGCCATGCGGGCGGACTGCGCTTCGACCACGTGATGGGTCTCTTCCGCCTCTTTTGGGTGCCGGCCGGGACGTCGCCGCAGGTAGGTACCTACGTGCGCTATCCGCATGCCGACCTGCTCGACATCCTTGCTCTCGAGAGCGAGCGCGCCGGCGCGTATGTCGTGGGCGAAGACCTCGGCACCGTCGAACCGGCCACCCGCACCGAGCTGGCCGATCGCGGGATCCTGTCGTACCGGCTCCTCTGGTTCGAGGACGGCCGCCCGGCGACGTTCCCGGTCCAGGCGCTGGCCGCCGTCACGACCCACGACCTGCCGACGGTGGCCGGGCTCTGGACTGGAGCCGACCTTGCCGCCCAACGCTTGCTCGACATGGCACCCAACGAGGCGTCGACGGAGGAGTTGCTCGTCCGACTTCGCACCTGGACCGGTCTTGACGCCGACGCCGCCGTCGACGACGTGATTTCCAAGGTGCACGAGTTGCTGGCGGCCGCACCGTCGATGTTGTTGACCGCCACCCTCGACGACGCCGTCGCCGCAGGGGACCGCCCGAATTATCCAGGCACCACGGTGGCGTCGAACTGGTCGGTAGCGCTTCCCAAGACGCTCGAAGAACTGCTCGAGGATCCGTTAGTCGCCACCTTGGCTCGAACGCTTTCGGATCGCTGAACGAATCGACGCCGCTAGAAAGGAACCTATGGCGCTCGACGACCTCCCCGTGCGGCCCCCGGTGTCGCCGATGCTGGCGAAGGCGGCCAAAGAGCTCCCGGTTGGCGACAACTTCGCGTACGAGCCCAAGTGGGACGGGTTTCGTTGCATTGCCTTCCGGTCGGGCGATGAGGTGTTCCTCGGCAGTCGCAACGAGCGGCCGTTGGGCCGGTATTTTCCCGAGTTGCTCGATCCGCTCCGCGAGCAGTTGCCCGACCGGGTCGTGCTCGACGGGGAGATCGTGATCGCCACGCCTTCGGGCCTCGACTTCGATGCACTCCAACTGCGGATGCACCCCGCCGAATCCCGGGTGAAAAAGCTGGCGGCTGAGATCCCGGCCTCGTTCGTCGCCTTCGATCTGCTGGCCCTCGGCGACGTCGATGCTCGGCCGCTCCCGCTCGAGGACCGGTGGCGTTCGCTGACCGACGGTGATGGCCGGCGCAAGACCACCTCTCTACTTGACGCCGTCGACGCGCGATCCGGAGGTCGCCCGCGACTGGTTCGAGCGGTTCGAGGGTGCGGGTCTCGACGGCGTGGTGGCGAAGAAGCTCGACACGCCCTACCGCGAGAACGAGCGAGTTCACATCAAGTTGAAACACGATCGGACGGCCGACTGCGTGGTCGCCGGGTTCCGCTGGCACAAGAGCGGCGGAGTCATCGGGTCGCTGCTGCTCGGGCTCTTCGACGACGCCGGCACTCTCCATCACGTCGGCGTCATCGGAGCGTTTCCGATGGCGGCGCGGCGCTCCCTCGTCGACGAACTGGCCCCGTTGCGCGACAACGCGCTCGACGGTCACCCGTGGCGCGACTGGGCCGAGGCGGCAGCGGGCCAGCGACGGCCAGGAGCTGCGAGCCGCTGGAACGCGAAGAAGGACCTGTCGTGGGAGCCGCTGCGCTGTGAGCGGGTCGTTGAGGTGGCCTACGACCAGTTGCAGGGCGACCGGTTCCGCCACGCCGGGCAATTCCGCCGGTGGCGGCCCGACCGCGACCCGTTGGACTGTCGCTACGACCAACTCGAGGCGCCCGTGCCCGAGGTACTTGCCGAAGTGTTCGGCGCGTGACGCAGTCATGACGACAGAGCGCCGCACCAAGATCGTCGCCACCATCGGACCGGCTACCGACTCACCGCTCGCCCTCGACGCGCTCATCGCCGCCGGCATGGACATGGCACGGCGTCTCGCTCTCGCCACGGACCGCGTCGAGGAGACCCTCGACCGGATCGCTCGGGTCCGTCAAGCGGCTCGGCGGGCCCGCCGCTTCATCGGGGTGCTGGCCGATCTCCCCGGCCCCAAGATCCGCGCCGCCGAGTTCCCCGAGGAGGGCGTCCGTCTCTACGAGGGCGCGGCCGTCGACCTCGTGCCGGCCCGCTCGGACGAGCGATCGCAGCACCGTCGAACGGATCGCCGTCGACCACCCGACCCTCCTCGACGACCTCGAGGCCGGCGACAGTGTCGCCCTCGGTGACGGGGCGTCCTCCTCGTCGTCGAGTCGGTCGACGGCCGACGGCGCGACCGCGCGTCGTCTGCTCCGGCGGCCGGGTCGCAAGGGCGGCCCGGCGTGAACCTGCCGCCCGAGCGATTCAGCATCGATCCGGCCCACCGGCCGAGGACCTGCGGATGCTCGAGACCGTGGCCGACGTCGGCGTCGACGCCGTGGCGGTCTCGTTCGTCCGCGACCACCATCGACGTGCGGACGGTCAAGCGAGCCGGCGGGCCCGACGGGCCGATGGTCGATCGCCAAGATCGAGACGCAGTCGAAGCGGTCGACGACATCGAGCGAGATCATCGCCGAGTCCGACGGCGTGATGGTCGCCCGCGGCGACCTCGGGGTCCGCTGCGCCCTCGAGGACGTGCCGCACTACCAGAAGCGCATCATCCGGGTCGGTGTCGCCTACGGGCGGCCGGTCATCACCGCCACCCAGATGCTCGAGTCGATGATCCAAGCGCCGACGCCCGACCCGGGCCGAGGTGACCGACGTCGCCAACGCCGTGTTCGACGGCACCAGCGCGCTGATGCTGTCGGCCGAGACCGCCATCGGGCACGACCCGGTCGAGCGTCGTGGCCACGATGGCCGACATCGCGGTGCGGGCCGAGCGCGACTTCGACTACGCAGGCTGGGGCAGCCGCCTGGGCCGGCTGCAGGCGTCGCAGCGACGCAGGACGCTGGCGTCGCACGACCGCATCACCGCCGCGATCTCGGCGGCGGCGTGGCGGGCCGCGGCGGAGCCGACGTCGGCGGCGATCATCGCCTGCACGAACAGCGGGGCGACGGCGCGGGCCATCTCCCGGTTCCGCCCGACGGCGCCGATCATCGCCGCCACGCCGTCGGCGACGACGGCCCGGCAGTTGTCGGTGGCGTGGGGGATCCGCCCGATGCTCGTCGACCCGCAGGGCTCGACCGACGACATCGTCTGGTTCGCGGTGAAGGCGGCCGTCGAGCGCGGGCTGGTCGATGCCGGCGAACGTGGTGGCCGTGCTCGTCGGCTCGCCGGTCGAACCCAACGGGACGACCGACACCCTGCGCCTGGTGCGCATCTCCTGACCCCGCCGGCGCCGAACCCTTCCATCATGGACGCGGATCGGTGGACGAGGCGGGGCCGGCTCGGGCTCGGGGCCCTGCTCGTGGTCGCGGGCGTCCTCCACTTCGTTGTGCCGTCGACCTTCGTGCGCATCATCCCCGCCGCATTCCCCGCGGGCTGGGATCGTCCGCTCGTCTTCGCCAGCGGCGCGGCCGAGCTGGCCGGCGGGGCCGGCCTGCTCGCTCCCTGGCCCGGCCTCCGCCGCTGGGCCGGTTGGTTCGTCGCCGCCTTGTTGGTGGCCGTGTTTCCGGCCAACATTCAGATGGCGATTGACACACCGAACGCCGTCAGCCTGCTGCGGCTGCCGCTGCAAGCGCCACTGATCTGGGCCGCGATCCGGGTGGCTAGACCCGCTCGGTCGCCTCGGTCTTGAGCCGCTTGTAGTCGACCTTGCCGTTGGGTGCCCGGCCGATCGTGTCGAGACGGCCAGCACTCGCTTGGGCGCCTTGTAGGCGGCCAAGCGGCTCTTCACGTGAGCGATCGACGTCGGCCTCGTCGATCTCGACGCCCGGGCACGAGCTCGACCATCGCGGTGATCGCCTCGCCGAACTTGTCGTCGGGCACGCCGACGGCGACGGCGTCGCGGACGTCGGGGTGGGTCTTGAGGGCCTCCTCGACCTCCTCGGGGAAGACCTTCTCGCCGCCGGTGTTGATGCACGACCGAGCCGCGGCCGAGCAGCGTCGAGCGTGCCGTCGGCCTCGACGGTGGCGAAGTCGCCGGGCACCGAGTAGCGCTCGCCGTCGATGACCTGGAACGTGCGTCGCCGACTTCTCCGGGTCCTTGTAGTAGCCGATCGGGCGTGCGGCCCTTGACGGCCACGATGCCCGACCTCGCCCGAGCCCGGCTCGACGTCGCGGCCGTCGTCGGTGATCACGCGGGCGTTGCTCGCCGAGCTTGAACTTCGCCGTGTTCGACGCTGCCGCCGGCGGACGACACCGAGCTGCCCATGCCGAGCGCCTCGGACGACGAGAACTGGTCGACGCAGGATCATGCCGCTGTGGTGCTTGAGCAGGCCCTGCTTGGTCTCCTCGCTCCACATCACGCCCGAGGAGATGATGGCGACGAGGCTCGACAGGTCCCATCGACCGGGATCGGCCTCGAGGGCGCGCAGCATCGGTTTGGCGAACGCGTCGCCGACGATGGCGAGGATGCTGACGCCGTGTCGCTCGACCTCGTCGAGCAGCTCCTCGGGGTCGAAGGCGCGGTTGGAGAGGGTGACGATGCAGCCCGCGCTGCCGAGCGACGAGAACGAGGTGAACGCGCCGGTGCCGTGCATGAGCGGGCACGCCGGCATCGTCTCGGGGCCGGGCGCCTTGATCGACTCGCGCACGAGGTCGAGGTCGGGGTTGGACGGATCGAGCCGCACGCCGAGGCTGGTCGCATTGAGGGTGCAGGAACAGGTCGTCCTGGCGCCACATCACGCCCTTCGGCATGCCGGTCGTGCCGCCCGTGTAGAGCATGTAGAGGTCGTCGCCGCTGCGGCCCCACGGCGCCTCGACCCGCTCGGCGTGCGAGTTCGCCGACGTCCTCGTACGGAGTCGCCCAGTCGGGGCAGGGGCCCGAGTCGTCGTCGACCCACAGCCATCCCTTGACGTTGGGCAGCTTGTCGCGGAGCGTCTCGATCGCGCTCGGCGAACGCGCCGTGGAAGACGACGGCGATGGCGTCGGCGTTGTCCCACAGGTAGAGCAGCTCGTCGTCGGCGTAGCGGTAGTTGGTGTTGACCGGGACGAGCCCGACCTTGAACATCCGCGAACATCGACTCGAGGTACTCGGGGCAGTTGTAGAGGTAGTGGGCCACCTTGTCCTGATGGACGGCGCCGAGCGCCGAGCAGGCCAGTTGGCGATGCCGTTGGCCCGGGTGTCGAACTCGCCCCAGGTCACCGTCCGATCGCCCTGGATCTGGCAGGGCGCGTCGGGCAGATTCGTCTGCGGCGATCTCCCAGACGTCGGCGAAGTTCCATCCGGCCATGTGTGTGTTCCCCCACTGGTGGTTGTGCGATGAGCACGTCAGTCTAAGAACCCAATCCGCCCTCCGTGCGAAGCGTCCCCTCCCGTTGTCGTGGCCGTCGTGGTCGCCGTTTCGGCAGATTCAACGGCTTTGCACGACCGGATCGGCCACCCAAACGCCCGTGGCGGACGTCAGCGTCAGAGATAGCTGCCGGGGCGAACGTGGTCGTCGTGGTCGGTGGCGATGGTCTCGAGGTCGCCTCGGGACCGATACAGCTCGGCCAGGGTGAGGCTGTCGGACGGCGCGCTGCTGGGCGCTCGTCCGAGCCACTCCTCGGCCTCGCGATGGGTGAAGGGCCGGAAGTGCACGTCGGCCAGGCACCGGCCCGGGCGTACGACCGCGGGGTGCAGGGCTCGCATCGGCTCATTGGTGGTGATGAGCAGCAGCACGCGAAGTCCGTGGCCGAGGATGCCGTCGGTCAAGTTCAACAGCCTGCCCAGCGAGGCACCTGCCTCTTGGCGGGCGTCGGCCCGGATCAACTCGTCGGCGTCCTCGACGACGAGCACCTTCCACCGGCTGCCGGCGATGAGACGGGGGTCCCACGCATCCTCCTCGGCGACCACGTGCATGAGGTAGTCCGGCCCGCCGAAGAACGCCTCAGGGTCGAGCACGAAGTGCACGTCGGCCCACGACTGCCACTGGTGGGCCAAGGCTCGGATGGCCGTCGTCTTGCCTGTGCCCGGCTCGCCGTACCAGAGGAGCAGGCGACCACCGCCCGACGGCCCGTCGTCGAGGCCCATCAATTGGGCGAGGGGCTTTCGGACATCGTCGGGATAGTTGCGGTCGATGGCGTCCCAACGGGGCGCGTCGACCCAACGACGGTGGCGGACCGGGCTACCGCCGGTCCCTGCCGTCCACAACGTGAGTTTGGCCTGGGCGTCGGTTCGCACCGGGGGTGGCACGGCGGCGCGAATCTCGTCCAGGACGGCGTCGGCCACTTCGGCGGACTCGGCCGTCACCAGCACTTGCACCTCGGGCCGCCGCCGGACCAGCACCAGGTGGGCCTGCCAGCCCTCGCCGGACACGATCTGTTGGCGATCGCCGCTGTCTTGGGCCAACTCGCGCTCGATCTGCGCCCCCTCGGGCACCAATCCCTCGAGCGTGTCGACATCGGAGAGGAACGCCTGGCGGGCGAAGGGATGGTCGCCGGTGACGAAGGGCAACGTGGCCAGGTCCATGAGCCGAGGGGCCAGGCCCCGGTCGCTGAGCGGCCAGACGATCTGGGGCAGGGGCAATCGGGACGCCATGGCCGGACTGTAGGTGGATAGGTTTCGGGTCATGACGGGAATCTGCGATGGACGGGTCGTGATCGTGACGGGCGCTGGGCGTGGCATCGGGCGGGAGGAAGCGCTGTTGTTCGCGGCCGAAGGGGCCAAGGTGGTGGTCAACGACTACGGCGTCGACCTCGACGGCGGCGGCCCAAGAGCGAGGTGGCCGAGTCGGTGGTCGCCGAGATCGAAGCCATGGGCGGCGAGGCGGTGGCGAACGGCGACGACATCGTCCGACTGGGAGGGGTCGCAGCGCCTCGATCAACCTGGCGGTCGAGACCTTCGGCGGTCTCGACACGCTGGTCAACAACGCCGGCATCCTCCGCGACCGGATGCTCGTCAACATGACCGAGGAGGAGTGGGACGCGGTCATCCGGGTCCACCTCAAGGGCACGTTCTGCACCACCCGCTGGGCGGCGGCGTACTGGCGGGAGCGGATCAAGGCGGGCGAGACGAACGAGGCGCGCGTGGTCAACACGTCGTCGGGGTCAGGCCTCTACGGCAACCCGGGCAGAGCAACTACGGCGCGGCCAAGTCGGGCATCGCCTCGTTCTCGGTCATCGTGGCCAAGGAACTGGCCCGCTACGGCGTGACGGTCAACGCCATCGCTCCCGGCGCCCGCACCCGGATGACGCTGAGCGTGCCTCGCCCCGGCGCGGCCGCTCCCGCCGAGGTGCCGGCTGACGAATTCGACCGCCGCGACCCGGCCAACGTCGCGCCGCTGGTCGTCTGGCTCGGGGGGTCCACATCGGGCGAGGTCACCGGACAGGTGTTCAATGTCGCCGGCGGGATGATCGGCGTGGCCGAGAACTGGCGGCGGGGCCCGTCGCGCGACAAGGGCGACCGCTGGTCTCCGGCCGAGGTCGGCGACGTGGTGCCGGCCCTCCTGGCCGAGGTCTGACCAACCACCCTCCCTTTGGGCGCATCGAGTCCACGCTGTGCGTGGACTCATGCGCCCCAGTTGTCAGCTGGTGCGGGTCTCCCGGAAGGGCACGTCGCGATCGACCGAGGGCTCTTTCGGGAGCCCGAGGACGCGCTCGCCGATGATGTTGCGCTGCACCTCGTCGGTCCCGCCTGCGATCGACGAGGACTGGATGCGCAGCGCCATCTGTTGAAAGCGGCCACCGGCGGGCGCGTCGTCGCCGACGAGCATCCCCGACGGCCCCTCGATGGCCAGCGAAAGGTCGCGGGCTCGCCGGCCCAACTCGGCCGACAACAACTTGCCCGTCGACACTTCGGGGCCGGGCATCTTGCCCTTGGCCGCTGCCGCCCGCATGCGGAGCGTGCTCATTCGGTGCGCCTCCGACAGGGAATACATCGACGCCAGCCGGTCCCGCAGTACGGGCTCGCCAACCCGCCCCAGCTCCCGGGCCAGGTCGATCACCGACGACACCGATCCGGCGGTCATCGCCGCCTGCTGCTCGCCGGCCCGCTGTCGGGCGGCGGCCCGCAGTTCGCTGATGGGCCGGTCGAGCATGCCGTTCTTCTCGCCCGGCGCGCCGACGCCAGACATCCCGGCCCGGCCCCGCCGATGCCTTGGCGCTCGTAGGCCAACGTCGAGACAGGCCACCATCCACCCGTCGTTCGAACGAGCCGACGAGGCGTCGTGGGACACGACGGCGTCGGTGAAGAACACCTCGTTGAACGTCGCCCCGCCGTCCATCTGCTTCAGGGGCCGGACCTCGACGCCGGGCTGATCCATGTCGATGATGAAGTAGGTGATGCCCCGGTGCTTGGGCTACGTCGGGGTCGGTCCGGGCCACGAGCATGCCGCGGTCGGTGCTGCCGGCGCCCGACGTCCACACCTTCTGGCCGTTGACGATCCACTCGTCGCCGTCGCGGATCGGCCGTGGTCTGCAGCGCCGGCCAGGTCGGAGCCGGCCTCTGGCTCGCTGAAGAGCTGGCACCACGAGCCTCGATGCCCGAGGCCAGGGCGGAGCACCAACCGCTCCGTTGCTCCTCGGTGCCGTGTTCGAGCACGACGGGCCGCCCATCATCTGGCCCAGGCCACCGGGGGCGCCGATGGCGTCGGCTGCGGCCAGGGCCTCGCCGATTTCGCGGGCCTCGCCTTGGGTTGCCCCGCAGCGCCGTAGCCCATGGGGAACGACGGAAAGGCGTAGCCGGCGCCAGCCAACTGGCCCCACCACTCGCGAAGTGTGAGGACCGGGAGTCCAGGTCTCGGACACCCACGCCGCTGCTTGTTCGACCACGCCCATCTCGCTCCCCCCGGACTCGTTCGCCTCGACGCCCGCGACGGTAGCTTCCCCTGATGTTCAGGCGCTCACGGTCGAATCCACCGGGATTTCTTTTTCCGGCCGGGGGAGGCGGGTCGCCGAGGCCGGTGTCCTCGTAGATGGCGTCGGAGACGGCGGCGAGGCGGGCGTAGTGGCGATCGGTCCCCGGCATCCCGTTGGTCTGGAAGGCGACCACGAGGTGGTGCTGCGGGTCGCAGTAGGCGATGGAGGACTGGGCCCCGCCGTGGCCGAAAACCCGGCGCGAGGAGTGCCGACCGTGCGAGCTCGAGTCGATGCCGAGGCCGAGGCCCCAGTCGAGGGTGATCCCGAACGTCTCGTCGAAGATCCCGACGCGGTGCCGCGCCGTGACCGCCTCGACCGTCTGCCGGCCGAGGAGGCGCACGCCGTCTCGCTCGCCATGCCCGTCGAGCATCTCGTAGAGGCGGGCCAGCTGACGCATGGGGCCCCGCCCTCCGCCGCCGGGCGAGCAGCGGGTCGAGCGAGCCCAGGGAGTCGAGTTGGGTGAGTGGGATGGCGGACCCGCCGGCGGTGTGGTGCATGGTGCCGACGCGCTCGCCGTAGGCCTCCGCCGCTTCGATGGGCATGCCGACCCAGCAGTCGTCCATCCCGAGGGGGACGAACACCTCGTCGCGCACGTATTGGGAGTAGAAGCGACCGTCGACCCGGCGCAGGACTTCGGCGAGGATCGTCATCCCGCACGTGAGGTGGTAGCCGGCTCGTTCGCCCGGCACCCAACCCTCTTCCTGAGTCGACGGCGCAGATACCGGCGATGACCTCGTGCCAGTTGGCCTCGGGCTCCTTTGCCGAGCTGGTGACCGCGTCGCCAGCCCGGAAGCCTGCGGTGTGGGTGAGGCAGTGGCGGATGGTGATGGCGTCCTTGCCGTTGACCCCGAACTCGGGGATGTAGGTGGCGATGCGGTCGTCGAGGTCGATCTGGCCTTGCTCCCACAACTGCGCCATCGACACAGCCACGGTGGCCTTGGTCATCGAGAACCAGATCACCATCTGATCGGGCGTCATCGGCCTGCCTGTGCGGGCTTCGCCGACGGCGCCGTCGGCGATCACCTCGCCGTCGAGCGACACGTACAACTGGGCGCCGAGGTGGAGGCCCTCGGCGATCCCGGCTTCGATCACCTTGGTCGTACGGGGCACGGCAGTCAGCGTCATGGTCGCCGAGCGTAGATTCCAGAGCATGGACTTCGAACTGCCCGGTGAAGACGACCCCCGTCGCGTCGAGGTGCGGGAGTGGCTCGCAGCCAACCCCTCCCCGACCGGGCGGCAGTTGGCCGAGGCCGGCTACGTGGTGCCGCACTGGCCCGCACCGTGGGGCAAGGGGGCCGACCCCGTCCACCAGCTGATCATCGACGAGGAGCTCCGCTCGGCCCGGGTTTCTCGGCCCGGCAACGTCATCGGCATCGGGTGGGCGGGCCCCACCATCGTGCACGCCGGCACGCAGGCGCAGAAGGAGCGCTACCTCTGGCCCATCCTCTCCGGCGAGGAGATCTGGTGTCAGCTCTTCAGCGAGCCCGGCGCCGGGTCAGACCTGGCCAACCTCGGCACCCGGGCCATCAAGGACGGCGACACCTACGTGGTCAACGGACAGAAGATCTGGACGTCGCTGGCGCACAACTCGAAGTTCGGAATCCTGATCGCCCGGACCAACCCCGACGCACCCAAGCACAAGGGCGTGTCGTACTTCATCTGTCCGATGGACCTCCCCGGCATCGAGATCCGCCCGATCATCGAGATGACCGGAGGCCACACGTTCAACGAAGTCTTCTTCGACGAAGTGCGTCTCCCGGCCGAGAACCTCGTCGGCGACGAGCACGAAGGCTGGGGCCTGGCCAAGGTCACCCTCGGCAACGAACGGGTGTCGCTGTCGGGCGAGGGAGCGTTGTGGGGTCGGGGACCGACCGCCGGCGACCTCGTGGACGCCGTTCGCTCGGGTGAGATCCCGGGCCGGGACGACCCCTTGGCCCGCCAGCGTCTGGCGTCGGTCTACACCGAGGCCGAAGTCCTCCGCCTCATCCGGCTCCGCACCGTGAGCGCAGCCGTCAAAGGTCGCCCGCCCGGTCCGGAGGCTTCGGTCCGCAAGGCGCTGTCCGACGAGCACGGCCAACACATCATGGGCGCGGCCAAGGACCTGGCCGGGACGCGCGGCATGCTCACCGAGCCGGGCGGTATGTGGCACTACGGCTTCTTGTTCGCGCCGGCGTTGACCGTGGGCGGCGGCACTTCTGAGGTTCAACGGAACATCATCGGCGAGCGTGTTCTGGATCTGCCGCACGACATCGACGTCGAAGCCGGTCAGACTTGGAGCGAGGCTCGGGCCAAAGGCGCCCGCGCCTGAGGGGGATTCCGACGTGGCCATCACCGACCTGGCAGCGATCGTCCGGACGCACGGCGCCGAGCGCCCCGATCGGACCGCCATCGTCTATGAGGACCGCGAGATCACGTGGCGAGACCTCGACCAACGCTCCAACGCCGTGGCCGCCGGCCTGGCCGCTGCCGGTGTCGGCGCCCAGGCTCGCGTGGCCCGCATCGACAAGAACGACCCCACCTATTACGAAATGCTCTTCGGCGCGGCCAAGGGCAACGGCGTGCTGGTCGACGTCAACTGGCGCCTGGCCGCACCCGAGATGGTGCAGATCGTCAACGACGCCCAGGCCCAGGTCTTGTTCGTCGGAGCCGACTTCGCCCCGCTGCTCGACAAGATCGAGCCCGAGCTGACCACGGTCGAGACGATCATTGTCTTGGGCGACGGCACCGGCATCGTGTTGGGCGAGGGCACGGGCCATGACTCGTACGAGGACTGGATCGCCCGGACCGCCGGAGCCGCCGATCCCGGCGTCGTACCCGATGGTGACGACGTCGCCCTCCAGCTCTACACGTCGGGCACGACCGGCCTGCCCAAGGGCGTGATGCTCACGAACGACAACTTGTTCTCCTTCGTCACCGAAGTGGCGCCGGCGTGGGGCTTCACCGGGGATTCGGTGTCGATCGTGGTGATGCCCCTGTTCCACATCGCCGGCGGCGGCTGGTCGATCGCCAGCATGGTCATGGCGGCCAAGTGCGTCCTGCTCCGCGACGTCGACCCCACGCTCATCCTCCGCAAGGTCGAGGAGGAGCGGGTCACCCACGCCATCTTCGTGCCCGCCGTGCTCCAGTTCCTGCTCATCACGCCCACGCTGGCCACAACCGACCTGTCGAGCTTCGAGCTCATCGTCTACGGCGCGTCGCCGATCACCGAGAACGTGCTGCGGGGCTCGATGGACGCCTTCGGCTGCGAGTTCATCCAGGTGTACGGGCTCACCGAGACGACCGGGGCCTGCATCCAGCTCGACGGCGACGACCACGACCCCGACAACCGCCCGGAGCTGCTCCGCTCGTGCGGCAAGCCCTACCCCTGGGTCGAGGTGCGCATCGTCGGCGACGACGGCGAGGACGTGCCCGAGGGCGAGGTCGGGGAGTTGTGGATCCGGTCGGTCCAGGTCATGAAGGGCTACTGGAACAAGCCCGAGGACACGGCGGCCGCCCTCACCGACGACGGCTGGTTCAAGACCGGGCGACGCCGGCTACTGGCGCGACGGCTACCTCTACCTCCACGACCGGGTCAAGGACATGATCGTGTCGGGCGGCGAGAACGTGTACCCGGCCGAGGTCGAGAACGCCCTCATGGCCCACCCGGACGTGGCCGACGTCGGCGTCATCGGCGTCCCCGACGACAGGTGGGGCGAGGCCGTGCAAGGCCATCGTGGTGAAGGCCGAGGGGTCCGACCCGACAGCCCAGGAACTCATCGCCTTTGCTCGCGAGCGGCTGGCCGGGTTCAAGTGTCCCAAGTCGGTGTCGTTCGCCGAGGCGCTGCCCCGCAACCCGTCGGGCAAGATCCTCAAGCGCGAACTGCGCCAGCCCTACTGGGAGGGTCGGGAGCGCCAGATCAACTGACCCGGGAGCCCCGATAGGCGCCGGGTCCGGTGAGCATGCGCCGGTGCCAACGCGCCGGGGTGCCCAGCACGGCGCGGGGGTAGTCCTCGAAGAGCCACCGACCGAAGTTCCGGCGGGTCCAGTCGGAGGTGCCGGCGACGCGTACGGCGAGGTCGGCGCCGAACCGGTGCGCGAGCGCCTTCGACAGGGTTGCGGCCAAGCGGTGGTCGACGGCCAAGCCGGCGATCACGGCGCGTTCGTAGCGGGCGGCGGCCCGCCGCGGTCGGCCGAGCCGGCAGCCACGATGGCGTCGGCGGCGAGGATGCCGGTCTCCAGCGCTTGGCCGATGCCCTCGCCCGTCATCGGGTCGGTGGCCCGGGCGGCATCCCCCACGAACAGCACCCGTCCGTCGCCGCCGTGCAAGGCCGTCTGGTCGACCCGCGCAGGGATGGGCCATGCCTTGTGGGCCGACTCGGGGGTGGCGTCGGGACCGAGGACCTCGGTGATGTGGGGGCGGCGAAGGAGGTCGGTCCACTGGGACTTCATCGACCTGGTGGGCTCGCCGGGCTGGCGGAGGATGCCGAATCCCACGTTGGCCCGTCCGCTGCCGAGGGGGAACGACCACGCGTAGCCCGGCAACAGGTCGTCGTCGAACCACACCCACAAGCCTTCGGCTGCCCTCGGGCCCACCGAGTGGAAGTACTGCCGGAAGGCGTGCCACTCGCCGAGGTATCCGACGCCGTCGGCGTCGACCGGGAGGAGCGTCTTTCGCAGCGGCGACCACATCCCGTCGGCGGCGATCGACGAAGCGGGCTTCGACGGCGCCGAGATGCTCGACGTCGAGCACGACCCGGTCGGCTTGCGCCTCCACACCGAGCACGGCCGAGCCCTCGTAAACGGTGACGCCGGAGCGGCGGGCGACGTCGAGAAAGGCGGCGTCGAGTTCCTGGCGGCGGGCGACGACGGCGTAGGTGCCGCGCTCGCGGGGGAGGGGGAACGTCGACCAACTGACCGGACGGGGCCCGGACGTGCACGTCGTCCACCGCGCGTCCAACTCGGCACGGCGGCGGGGTCGAGGCCGAGTCCCTCGAAGCGCCGGAGGGCGCCCGTGGTCAATCCGTCGCCGCAGCACTTGTCCCGCGGGAACTTCGCCTTGTCGACCAGCACGACCCGCCGGCCGGCCCGGGCCAGGGTGATGGCCGCGGCTACCCCCGCCGGGCCACCGCCGGCCACGAGCACGTCGGCGATCACTTCTCCAGCACGGCCCGCAGCGCCGCTTCGACGTCGGCGTACTCGAATCGGTACCCGGATGCTTCGGCAACGGTGGGCAGCACCCGTTGGCCGGCCAGGATCACCTCCTCGGTGAGTTGGCCACCCATGAGCAGGGAGAGTGCGAACTTCGGCACCGGGAGCACCGTCGGCCGGCCGAGCACGCGCCCGGCGGCCTTGACCACCTCGGCGTTGGTGGCAGGGTTCGGGGCGGTGGCGTTGAGCGGACCGGACACCGAGTTCGTGCACAAGGCATGGACGATGAGGCCCACCTCGTCGGCCAGGCTGACCCAGCTCCACCACTGGTCGCCACGCCCGAGCTTTCCACCTACGCCGAGCTTGAGGAACGGCAGCATGCGTCCCATCGCGCCGCCCGATCCGGACGAGCACGATGCCGGTGCGGAGATGGACGGTGCGGATGCCGGCCTCCTCCGCCGCTGCGGTCGCCGCCTCCCAGGCCACGCACACCTCGGCCAAGAAGCCGGCGCCGGCGGCGCTGGCCTCGGTGAGGATCTCATCGCCCCGCAGTCCGTAGTAGCCGACTGCCGAACCAGAGACGAACACGGCCGGCCTGGGGTCGAGTCCGGCGATGGTCTCAGCCAGCAGGCGAGTTCCGCGGACGCGACTGTCGCGGATCTTGCGCTTCTGTTCGTCGCTCCAACGCTTCTCGCCGATGCCCTCACCCGCGAGGTGGACGACGCCGTCGATCGGTCCGACCGAACGCACCGCCGCGAGGTCGACCGACCCGGCGCCGATGTCCCAGGAGACTTCGTCGCCCCCATGGCTGGCCTGGCGCACCAATCGAATCGGATGGTGGCCGTCGCGGCGCAGCCACGCGATGAGCGCCTCACCGATGAGTCCGGATGATCCGCTGACGAGCACACGCATGCCCGCAACCTACGCCCCGTTTTGGGCTTGGTGAGAGCGCGATCGCGCTCTCACCAAGCCCGAAACGGAAGGGTGGAGGGGTCAGTAGGTGCCCTTGATGACGAAATAGGAGCCTCGGATGGTCCCGGCGAGCTTCGATTTCTGCCTGGCGAACTTGAACGCCGAGAGCTCCTCGGGGATCTCCATGCCGTCGGACAGTTTGAACCCGACGGCCCGCTTCTTCGGCTCGTCGAGCAGGACGTTGATCGACAGCCCGCTCTCGTAGAAGACGTAGGTCCAGCGGATGCCTTCGACCTCGAAGCTCGTCGCCTCGAGAGGAGGCGACTCGATCACGATGTCGCGCTCCTCTTTGAGAATCCGGTGAACCCAGGCGATGGCTTTCTTGGCCTTGGCTGCCGGTTCGACCGTGAAGTCGTGGTCGTACTTGTTCTTGAAGTACCGGGCCTCGTTGGCCCGCAGGCCGGCCAGCGCCGCCGCCACCGGCGACGAGTCCACTCCGACGGTCGACACGTTCACGAAATCCACCGTGTAGCTCATGCCTGCAACCTAGGCCTCGTTTTGGGCTTGGTCAGAGCGCGATCGCGCTCTGACGAAGCCCAAAACGAAAGGGGGGAGGGTCAGTTGACCTTCTGGTTGTCCATGGCGTGGATGCGACGGGCCATGCCGATCAGCAGCTTGTGGGCCAGGGTGGGCACGATGTCGAGGAGGGCGCTGAACTCACGCTGGCCCAGGATCAGTGCGTCGATCTCGGTCTCGGCCACGACGGTGGCATTGCGGGGGGCGCGGTCGAGGAGCGAGAGCTCGCCGAAGGCGTCGCCGGGGCCGAGCGTGTTGATCTGCTTCTTGCCTCGCCGGACCGAAGCCTTGCCGTCGATGATGACGTAGAACTCGTAGCCGACTCGACCCTCGGTCGTCATCTCGGTACCTGCGGGGATCTTCAGGTGCTCCGAGTGCTTGGCGACCGTAGCCAGATCCTTCTTTGTGCAGGCGCTGAACAGCGGCACCTTCGTGAGATACCCGAGAACATCGTCCCGCCGAGCCATGAGTGGTCCTCCCCAGTTGGATTCGAGTCGACAGTCAACATCGCCGGACGGCGGCCGTCAACGCTGCGTGGTCAACAGTTCACGCCCTCGGACGGACGGTAGGTCGCAAAGACCTTGTCGACCTCGGTGCGCCCGTCATCGAGGAAGGTTCTCGTGCGCTCGGTCGTGACCCGGGTGCAGTTCCCTCGCTTGCCCTCGGACTGGCCGGTCTGGCGGGAGTCGGCGAAGCGGGTCGAGTACAGGGTGACCGTGATCGACTTGTCGGTGTAGGTCGGCCAGAGCAGGACTCCCCACTTCGAGTTGTTCTCGATCTGGAGATCGGGGGCCGGGAAGCTGAGCGTTGCCTCCCTCCCGTAGGGATAGCGACTGATGTAAATGCTGTGGCTCTGATATTCGCCGAAGTCGAGCCCGGCTTCGAAGGCGGCGTTGAACAGGGTCGTGGCGAACTGGGAAATGCCGCCTCCCACGTCCTCGGTGAACTTCCCGTCCTCGATGACACCGGCGGACACGAACCCCTTTTCGGTCGTGCGCTTGCCGATCGTGTCGTTGACCGAGAACGTCGTGCCCGGCCTGATCAGTGTGCCCCGCAACAGGTCGGCGATCCGATGAATGTTGGCGACCCGAGGTTGGCCGGCTGCGTGCTTCGTGGTGAACGAACCGATGGGTTCCTTCACCCCCAACTTGATGGCGTCCTCGGCCGAGAGTTTCGGCGGCCGGGCCGTCAGCGGGAGGTCGGGCGGCGCCCCCTTCAGATCCTCGAACGCCTGGCGTTGGACGAGGGCGACGGCCTCGGGAGCGCAGCACGCGGTACCCGGTCGGCCCGGGATGATCTTGACGCCGCCGCCCTCCACACTGAACGACGTCTCGACCGCCGGTTCGCCGGCCTTGGACAACAGCTTGCTCAGGTCATCGATCGTCGGGCCCGGGTCGAGGGCTGGTTGGAGCTTGCTGTCGACCACCCGTCCGATCACCCACGAACGGAGCATCGACACCGGGACCGTCGCCTGTGTCGTGCCGGTGCGGACATCGATGGTGGACGAGAGGCGGGCCTGCATCTGGGCGGCGAGGAGTTCGGCGTTCGACACGGGAATGCGGGGCGGGATCGCACCCCGGTCGACGTTGACCACGATGTTGTCGCCCGCCGTCGCTGCCGAGGGCAGACGCTGAAGCACTTCGGCCGGGTCGATTCCCCGCCCCGGTTTGCCGGCCACGCCCCGGATGGCACCGTTGGTGAAGGCGATCGATGGCTCCACGGGCGCCGTTCGGGGCCCGGGATCGCGGTCGGCCACAGTCCGGTACACCGCGTCCTCATCGACTTTGGCCTGCACGGGGGCTCGACGGTCAGCGGTGAACGAGCCGGCCCACGTCGTGAACCGCTCCCACAATCCGCCGGTGCGGCCCACCTCGAGCGCGGCCCGGACCGTGGCGTCACCGTCGACGGCGAGACCGATCTCGCGGGCAGGCACCGAGAAACCGCCGTCGGGGGCGCGGACCTCGACCTGGCGGGTGGGGATCTCGTCGGCGACCTCGGCGACGACGGGACGCAGCGCGGCTCGGCTCAGTCCGCCCACCGTGTGGCCGCCGAGCGTCGTCCGCCGGAGTACCCGTCCGTCGTGAGCCGACGCGTCGATCGCCCAAATGGCGACGATGGCGACGGCCACGCCGACCATCGCCACGAGCGCGACGAGGACGCGCTTGAGCCACCGGGTCATGTCGCGACGATGGCACAGCACCGGTGGGTTCTGGTTGCAACCCGTGTTCAGGAGCCGGGTTCGGGGGACGCGGCTTAGTATCCGGCTCCATGAAGACCCGGCTGACCGACATCCTGGAAGTCGAGCACCCCGTGATGCTCGCCGGCATGGGGGGCGTGTCGTATTCGGCCCTCGTGGCGGCGGTGTCCGACGCCGGCGGCTTCGGCTGTCTGGGCGCCTCGACCATGCAGGCCGACGAGATGGTGTCGGAGATGGAGGCAGTCAAGAAGGCGACCGACAAGCCCTTCGGCGTCGACCTCCTCACCGCTGCCGCTCGCGACATGGAGGCGCAGGTCCGCCAGATCATCGAGCACGGCGGGCGCGTGTTCGTGGCCGGTCTCGGCGTGCCCCGCGACGTCATCAAGCTCTGCCACGACAACAACGTGCTCGTCGTCAACATGTGCGGCAAAGTGCGCCACGCCATCAACGCCGTCGAGGCCGGATGCGATCTCGTGGTGGCTCAGGGCACTGAGGCGGGCGGCCACACCGGTCAGGTTGCGACGATGCCGCTCGTGCCCCAGATCGTCGACGCCGTCGGTGATCGGGTCCCGGTCGTAGCTGCAGGCGGAATTTTCGATGGGCGCGGTCTCGCCGCCGCGCTCGCCCTCGGCGCTGACGGCGTGTGGGTCGGCACCCGGTTCATCGCCACCCCCGAGGCCCGCGCCGTCGTCGGCTACAAGGACACCCTCGTTCGCCTGCACGAGGACGAGACCGTCGTCTCCCGGGCCTATACCGGCAAGACCTGCCGTGTCGTACGTACGCCCTACACCCAGTACTTCGAGGAGCATCCCGACGAGCTGCAGGCGTTCCCGATGCAGGCCGGTCGAGCCATGCGCGACGGGGTCTTCCACCTCGGCGCCGACGAGACGGCCGACGTCGACACCGAGCGGGAATTCATGCCGGCCGGCCAAGGCGTCGGTGCCATCCACGACCTCGTGCCGGCGGCCGAGTTGGTGCGGCGCTTCGTGGCCGAAGCCGAGCAGGCCATGGCCAAGACCAGCAGCTACCTCACGGCCGGCGCGAGCTGAGTCAGCCGCGACCTTCGGGGATGGCCGCCGGCCCGTACGGCTCGTCGGCTTCTCCGTAGCAATCGGCGTGGTAGTGCTCGACCCGCTTCCACACGCCATCTTCGTAGACGTTGGCGATCACCTGCTTGAGCTGGGCCCGGGCCATGAACTTCACCTGGGCGCCGCAGTGTGCGCACATGGCCGAGTTGCCGGCCTCGACCGTTCGTACGACAGCTCGGCTCTTGTTCATCGTCGTCGCCTTTGCCACATGGAGATCATCGGCATCTGAGGCCCGAAATGAAGGGTTCGGGGCACCTTTGCGCACGTGCCCGAGTTGACGGCCCGACTGAACGGTGTGAAAGTGCAGGCGGCGCCGGGTGCGTCGGGTGCGTCCGCCGTGCACCTGACCCCGGCGCCACTTTCATGCGCCCGTCCGGCCGAACCGCACGGCCAACCCGACGAGTTGCCGCACCTGACGCTCGTCGCTGCCGCCGTCGACCAGCGACTGGATCTCGTTCTCGAGGGCTTGCCCGAGCACGTCGTGGGTCGGTGGCGGATCCGCAGCCGGGTCGCCGGTGTCGTGCGAGACGGCTGTGGCGACGATGAGGCACAACACGGCCACGGCGGTCATGAGCCCGGCGGTGAGGGCTGCACCGTTGTTGTCGGCGATCGAGCTGACGATCATCCCGGCGATGCCAGCCACGCACACCGTGATGACAACTCGACGAACGGCGCGAGGTGACACGTCGGGAAGGACCTAGCTCCGGACCAGGGGCTTGTACTTCACGCGGTGGGGTTGGTCGGCGTCGGCGCCCAATCGCTTCTTCTTGTCGGCCTCGTAGTCACTGAAGTTGCCCGGGTACCAAAAGACGCTGGAGTCGCCCTCGAAGGCCAGCACGTGCGTCGCCACCCGGTCGAGGAACCACCGGTCGTGGCTGATCACCACTGCGCATCCGGCGAAGCCGAGCAGCGCGTCCTCGAGGGCGCGGAGCGTGTCGACGTCGAGGTCGTTGGTCGGTTCGTCGAGGAGCAAGACGTTGCCACCGGCGATGAGAGTCTTCGCCAAGTGCAGCCGGTTGCGCTCTCCGCCGGACAGGTTGCCCACCGTCTTCTGCTGGTCGGTGCCCTTGAAGTTGAAGCTTGATACGTAGGCCCTCCCGTGGACGTCGCGGCCGCCGACGACGAGGTTGTCGATCCCGCCTGTGATCTCCTCGTACACGGTGGCGTCGGGGTTGAGGCTGGCCCGGCTCTGATCGACGTACGCGATCTGTACCGTCTGGCCGATCTTGAGGTTGCCTTCGTCAGGTGTCTCTTGGCCCGTGATCATCCGGAACAAGGTCGTCTTGCCGGCACCGTTGGGTCCGACGACCCCGACGATGCCGCCGGGGGGGAGGACGAAGGTCAGGTCGTCGATGAGGAGCCGGTCGCCGAATCCCTTGGACACGCCCTCGGCTTCGATGACGACGTCGCCGAGGCGGGGTCCGGGCGGAATGAAGATCTCGAGCTTCTCGGCTCGGTCCTTGCCCGACTGGGCCTCGGCCAACAACGCCTCGTAGCTCGAGAGCCTCGCCTTGCCCTTGGACTGGCGGGCCTTGGGCGACATCCGGATCCACTCGAGCTCGCGGCTCAGGGTCTCTTCGCGCTTGCGGTCGCGACGTTCCTTCTGCTCGAGACGGACCTGCTTCTGTTCGAGCCAGCCTGAGTAGTTGCCCTTGTACGGGATGCCCTCGCCGCGGTCGAGTTCGAGGATCCACTCGGCCGCGTTGTCGAGGAAGTATCGATCGTGGGTGATGGCGACGACCGTGCCGCTGTAATCCTGGAGAAAGCGCTCGAGCCACGCCACTGACTCAGCGTCGAGGTGGTTGGTCGGCTCGTCGAGGAGGAGCAGATCGGGATGTTGCAGGAGGAGCCGGCACAACGCGACGCGGCGCCGTTCGCCACCCGAAAGCGGGCCGATCTCGGCCTCGGCGGGTGGCAGCCGGAGCGCGTCCATGGCGATTTCGATCTTTCGGTCGATCTCCCAGGCACCCGTTGCCTCCAGGCTCGCCTCGAGGGCCGCCTGCTGTTCGCCGAGCTTGTCGTAGTCAGCGTCGGGATCGGCCCACTTGGCCATCAACGCGTCGTAGTCAGCGAGGTGTTGCTTGATCTCGGCCACACCGTCTTCCACGTTGCCGAGCACCGTCTTGGTCTCGTCGAGTTCGGGCTCCTGGGCGAGGTAGCCGACGGTGAAGCCCGGCGTCAGACGAGCTTCACCCGTGTAGCCGTCGTCGACGCCGGCCATGATCTTGAGGAGGCTTGATTTTCCCGAGCCGTTGGCGCCGATCACGCCGATCTTGGCGCCTGGATACATCGAGATGTTGATGCCCTTCAGGACCTCGCGGTCGGGCGGGTAGAACCGCTGGAGGTCCCGCATCGTGTAGATGAACTGCGCCGTCATGCCCCCGACGCTAATGGGGATGTCTGGACGGGGCGACCAGAGCCAGCCGCGGCGAGGTCACGCGGGGTGAGCCTGGGGCTTCACCTTCTGGTCGCCGGCAAAGTCGCCACGCAGGATCCGAACGGCCAACTGCCCGTTGGCCAGCGTCGCCTCGAGGCCGCTGCCGTAGCCTTCGGGAACGTCGACTTCTCGCTCGTAACCGCCGTACTCCCATTCATGGACGAGGTAGTCGCGCTGGCCCGCGCTTCGCAGACTGGCCCAGAACCGGAGTTTGCCCTCGCGGAGTTCGACCGAGACGTCCTCGGCGGTCACGGCGGGGAGCGGGGCAACGACGACCAGCGCCGCCGGTGTCTCGTACACGTTGACCGACACCCACTGGGGTTGCATGGTGGCCTCGGTGGAGGCGGTCGACTCCTTGACCTTGGCTTGTGTTCTTTCCTCGGCGGTGGTGTCCATGCTCTGGTGTGTACCCAGACCGTCGATCTGGGAAAATTCCAGGCGCCGATAGGCTGGCCGTGATGCCTGACGAACCGCCGTCGACGTTCGGACCCAACGCCTGGCTGGTCGACGAGATGTACGACCAATACCTCGTCGATCCCACCTCCGTGAGCGAGTCGTGGCGGGAGTTCTTCGCCGACTACAAGCAAGAGGCAGCCGCGCCCGCCCTCAACAACGAGGGCACGAACGGTGTCGCGTCGACGCCGGCTACAGCAGCCAAGAGCGTCGCTCCGACGGCCGCCCCTGCTCCGGTGGCGGCGACCTCGACCTCGACCTCGGCCCCGGCTCCGAGTTCGAGCGGCGCTCCCAAGGCCGAGGAGGCGCCGGCGCCCGGCGATCCGATCCGTGGCGCGGCGGCGGCGATCGTGAAGAACATGGCCGCCAGCCTCGGTGTGCCCACGGCCACCAGCGTCCGTCCGGTTCCGGCCAAGCTCCTCGAGGTCAACCGGCGGATCGCCAACAACCATCTGCAACGCACGCGCGGCGGCAAGCTCAGTTTCACCCACCTCATCGGGTACGCCGTGGTGCAGGCCCTCAAGTCGGTGCCCAACCTCAACAACACCTTCGTCGAGCGCGACGGCAAACCCTTCCTGGTGCGCAACGAGCACGTCGGTCTCGGCCTGGCCGTCGATGTCCCCAAGAGCGACGGCAGCCGCACGCTGATGGTTCCGGTGATCAAGAACGCCGACACCATGGACTTCCGTCAGTTCTGGGATGCCTACGAGGAGCTGATCCGCAAGGTCAAGACCAACAAGATCACCGTCGACGACTTCAGCGGGGCCACCGTGAGCCTCACCAACCCGGGGACGATCGGCACCGTGAGCAGCGTCCCCCGACTCATGCCGGGCCAGGGCGCCATCATCGGCGTCGGTGCCCTCGACTTCCCGGTCGAGTACAGCGGCGCCGACCCTTCGACGCTGGCCGAGTTGGGCATGAGCAAGGTCCTCACGATCACGTCGACCTACGACCACCGGATCGTCCAAGGCGCCGAGTCCGGCCTCTTCCTCCAGAAGGTCCATCAACTCCTGACGGGGGAGGACGGCTTCTACGAGCACGTCTTCAGCTCGCTCGGAGTTCCCTACGAGGCGGTCGCCTGGCGCCAGGACATCAACCCCGAGAACAGCGAGCGGGTGCGCCTCCAGAAGCAGGTGCACGTGCAGACCCTCATCAACATGTACCGGGTGCGGGGCCACCTCATCGCCGATCTCGATCCGCTCCAGGCCGCACCGCCACGGATGCACGCCGAACTCGACCCTGCGACGTACGGCCTCACCATCTGGGACCTCGACCGCGAGTTCTACGCCGACGGTCTCGCCGGCCACGACTACCTCGCCCTCGGCGACATCCTGGGTCTCCTCCGCGACGCGTACTGCCGCACCATCGGCGTGGAGTACATGCACATCCAGGAGGTGGAACAGAAGCAGTGGGTGCAGGAACAGGTCGAAGGCGTCTCGGGCGTGTTGCCGACCGAGGAGCAGTTGCACATCCTCACCCGGCTCAACGCAGCCGAGGCGTTCGAGCGGTTCCTCAACACGAAGTACATCGGGGCCAAGCGGTTCGGGATCGAGGGCGCCGAGTCGGCCATCGTCATCTGCGACATCGTGCTCGACGAAGCGGCCAAGGCGGGCATGGCCGAGGCTGTCATGGGCATGTCGCACCGCGGTCGGCTCAACGTGCTCGCCAACATCGTCGGCAAGTCGTACCGGGAGATCTTCCGGGACTTCGAAGGTGATCTCGATCCCTCCACGGTGCAGGGTTCGGGTGACGTCAAGTATCACAAGGGGTACTCGGGCAAGTTCGTCGGACTCTCCGGCCGGGACATTCCCGTCACGCTGGCGGCCAACCCCAGCCATCTCGAGGCCGTCGACCCCGTCGTCGAAGGCATCACCCGGGCCCGCCAGGATCACCTCGACCAGGGAACGGCGTATCCGGTGCTGCCGTTCCTCCTCCACGGCGACGCTGCCTTCGCCGGACAAGGCGTGGTGGGGGAGACGCTCAACCTCTCCCAGTTGCGGGGCTACCGCACGGGCGGAACCATTCACCTCGTCATCAACAACCAGGTCGGCTTCACCACCAACCCCGACGAGGCCAGGTCGTCGGTGTACGCCACCGACGTCGCCAAGATGGTCCAGGCGCCGATCTTCCACGTCAACGGCGACGACCCCGAGGCATGCGCACGAGTCGCCCGTCTCGCGTTCGCGTTCCGACAGACGTTCCACAAGGACGTCGTCATCGACATGGTCTGTTACCGGAGGATGGGACACAACGAGGGCGACGATCCCCGTCTCACCCAACCCAAGATGTACGAGCGCATCGACAGCCGCCGCCCGGTCCGCAAGATCTACACCGAGGCGCTCATCAAGCGAGGCGACATCTCCCTCGAGGACGCCGAAGCAGCGATGGAGGACTTCTCTTCTCGACTGTCGGTGGCGCTGGAGGAGACCCGCTCGACCGCACCGCCGAAGTTCGAGACGGTGCCGCCGCCCCCGGCCGAGCGTCTTCTCCCCGCGGTCGACACCTCGGTTCCCGATCGTGAACTCCTCGATCGCATTGCCACCATCGTCACGCAGGCGCCCGAGGGCTTTCACCTCAACCCGAAGCTGACGAAGGTCTTCGAGACCCGAACCAAGCTCTACGCCGAAGGGCAGGTCGACTGGGCCCTCGGCGAGGCTTTCGCCTACGGCACGTTGTTGGCCGAGGGTCACGACGTACGCCTGGCCGGCCAGGACTCGAGTCGTGGGACGTTCGGCCACCGCAACGCCGTGCTCGTCGACACGCAGACCGAAGAGGAGATCGTCCCGCTCAACCAACTCGGGCTCGAGCGCCAAGGTCGCTTCTTCATCTACGACTCGCTCCTGTCTGAATACGCCGCGCTCGGCTTCGAATACGGCTACTCGGTCGTGGCTGCGGACGCCCTCGTCGTGTGGGAGGCCCAGTTCGGCGACTTCGTCAACGGCGCCCAGATCGTCATCGACCAGTTCCTCTCCTCTGCCGAGGACAAGTGGGGCCAGACCTCCGGCCTCACCCTGCTGTTGCCCCACGGCTACGAGGGCCAGGGCCCGGAACACTCGTCGGCTCGGGTCGAGCGGTTCTTGACGCTCTGCGCCAACAGCAACATGCAGATCGTCAACGTCACCAACGCGGCCCAGCTCTTTCACGCCCTCCGGCGTCAGGTCAAACGCACCGAGCGCAAGCCTTTGGTCGTGTTCACGACCAAGTCCGGCCTGCGGGCGCCGTGGAGCCGGTCGCCGATCGAGGATTTCACCGACGCCCAGTTCTCCGAAGTGCTCGATGACCCGGCCACAGCCGAGCGCCCAGAGGACGTCCGTCGAGTGGTGTTGGTCACGGGCAAGGTCGCCTTCGATGCAATGAAGGAGCGTGACCGATTGGCGGCCCCCGTCGCCGTCGTCCGGGTGGAGCAGATCTATCCCTGGCCCGAGGAGCACATCAACGAGGTGTTGGCTCGCTACGGCGACATCGACGAGGTCGTCTGGCTCCAGGAGGAACCCGAGAACATGGGCGCCTGGAGCTTCGTCCACGGACGGATGCACAAACTGCTGCGCGAGGACTTCCAACTGCGGCATGTCGCTCGCGTGGCGTCGGGTTCTCCCGCCGCCGGGTCGACCTCGCTGCACGACCTCGAGACCACTGACCTGATGCACCGGGTGTTCCAGGGCCTGTAGGTGGAGTTCACTTCAGTCTCCATCGTCATCCCCGTGTACAACGAGGTGGCGACGCTCGAAGAACTCGTCCGCCGCGTCGAAGTGGCTGACGTGTGCGGTCTCGACAAGGAGATCGTGCTCGTCGACGACGCCAGTACCGACGGCACCGCCGAGGTGATGGTCAAGCTGGCCGAGTTGCACCTCACCCATACCCACACCAGAAACCGGGGCAAGGGCGCGGCGCTGCGCACGGGATTTGCGGCGGCCACGGGTGATGTCGTCATCGTGCAGGACGCCGACCTGGAGTACGACCCGGCCGACTATCGCCGTCTTCTCGAGCCGATCCTCGAGGATCGGGCCGATGTGGTGTTCGGCTCTCGATTCTCGGGCGGCGGCCCTCACCGGGTCGTGTACTTCTGGCACTACGTCGGCAACAAGTCCCTCACCCTGCTTTCGAACATGATCACCAACCTCAACCTGACCGACATGGAGACCTGTTACAAGGTCTTCCGCCGTGATGCGGTCGAGGGCATCGTCTTCGAATCCGACCGCTTCGGTTTCGAACCCGAGTTCACGGTCAAGGTCGCCCGCCGCCATCTGCGCATCTACGAGGTCGGCATCTCGTATTACGGGCGCCGGTACGCGGAGGGCAAGAAGATCACGTGGAAGGACGGCTTCTCCACCATCTGGTGGCTGGTGCGCTATGGACTCCTCGCTGGTTCCACTCGGTAGAGGCTCGCGTCACCGAAGCGTCTGATCTTGGCCAGGCCGGGATCTGCGTCGAGCCGTTGCAACACGATGTCGGGTCCGGGTCAACCTCGTAGGGGGAAGCCGACGATCGTCTCGAGTTCGGCGAGAGCGATGCTGGGATCGCCGACCTTGATCGTGCGCATTCCCATCGCCCGGGCGGGTTTGAGGTTCACGCCGAGGTCGTCGAGGAACACCGCCTCGGTGGGCTCGATCTCGAGAGTCGAGCAAGCGATTTCGTAGAACCGGGGGTCGGGCTTTCGAACGCCGACCTTGCTCGACTCGATCACGGCGTCGAAGAGACCGAGGACCTCGTCGCGTCCGGTGGCCCGGCCCTGACGGGGAAAGTCGTTGAAGCCCACGACGTTGTTGGTGAGGCACGCGGTTTTGAACCGAGTCCCGCATCGGCGCAAGGCCTCCACCATCTCGGGTCGAATTTGTCCGGCGAGCAACGGCATCACTTCACGGGCCACGATCGTCTGGCCCAGGCCCCGCGCCTCGGCCTCGAACAGATCGCAGAACTCATCGAAAGGCACCTGGTTGCGCTCGAACTTCGCCCATGCGTTGGTGTCGGGGTTGGTGGCGTTGAGCGTGCGAATGAAGTCCTTGGGCAAGCCTTGTTCGACCTCGTAGCGACGGAACGCTTCGAACGGGCTCGACAGGATGACGCCGCCGAAGTCCCACAGCACGGCCCGCAGTTCACGCTCCTCGCTCATGCGAGCACGTCCTCGGCCAACTCGGTCCATAGCTCCGTCGACAGTCGCAGCGACTCTTGGTCGACCCGCTCGTCGTCCCCGTGGAACATCGCTCCGAACTGCTCGAATCCGATTCGCTCGCTGAAGAGCCCGAACCCGTAGGAGGGGATGCCCATCCTTCGGAAGAACCGAGCGTCGGTGGCACCGACGGTGAGGAAGGGAATGTTTTGCGATCCGGGCGCCACTCGATCGGTCGCTCTTTGCAACGCGCCCCAGAGCGGGGTGTCAATCGGTGAAGCGGTCGAGGGGTCGTCATTGGCGGCGATGAGGGTGACACTGGCGGCGAGATCCGGGCCGATGATCTCGTCGAGTTGGGCCCGCACCTCCTCGCCCGTCTGGCCCGGCAAGGTGCGAATGTCGAGCTGCAGGTCGACGCGATCGGGGATGACGTTGGTCTTCGTGCCTGCGTGCATCACGGTCGGCGCAAAGGTCGTGTGGGTGCAGGCATGCGCTTGCCGGGCCAGTCCCAACGGGAGTTGTTCACACAAGCCGACCAATTCGTCGGCGTCGAGGAGCGAGCGTGTGAGGCCGGGTTCCCACTCGAGGCCCTCGACGAAGCGACGCCAGATGTCGTGTATCTCGGTCTCGGGCCGGTACGCCTCGATACGGCGCACGACCTCGGCCGCTTTGACCAACGCGTTGTCCGTCCGAAATGGCAGCGACGCGTGGCCCGGCGTGCCCGAGATCCGGAGCGTGCACCAGAAACTGCCCTTCTCTCCGACGATGACAGGACGCTTGGTGCCGCCCTCGGAGGCCATCGGAAAGCCGCCCGACTCGGTGATCACGTAGTCGGCCCGCACGGCGTCGGACTCGTGCTCGGCGAGGTATTTGGCGCCGTAAGTCCCGAGCGCCTCCTCGTCGGCGACGGCGAGATAGATGAGGGTGCCGGTCGGCGAGAAGCTGCGCCGGGCCAGTCGTTTGGTCGCCACCGCCATCGACGCCGTCAAATTGAGCATGTCGACCGCGCCGCGGCCCCACACCTCGCCGTCGATGAGCTCGCCACCGTATGGATCGTGTCGCCAGCCGTCCGGATTGGCCGGCACCACGTCGGTGTGACCCATGAGCAACACGGTCGGCGCCGAAGGGTCGCGCCCCTCGATCCGTGCCACCAGCGAGGGACGCCCACGCTGGCTTTCGAAGCGAGCCAGATCGAGGCCTGAGCCCTCGAGATAGGCCTCCAACACCCCGACGCTGCGCTCCTCGAAGCCGGACTCCGGCGTGCCATCGTTCACGCAGGCGTTGCGAATGAGGTGCTGCAAGAGGTCGGTGACCTCAGCGGTGGGGTCATCGGGCACGGCCGGACTCTATGGTTGACTGAGCGACGATGTCATCCCACCGAGTCGTCGTCGACGGCTCCAACATCGCGACCGAAGGTCGTTCGCTGCCGAGCCTTCAGCAGCTGGACGAGGCCGTGAAGGCCTACAGCGCCGAGCATCCAGACGCCGAGATCATCGTCGTCGTCGACGCCACCTTCGCCCATCGCATCGACGAATCCGAAAAAGAGATGTTCGAAGAGGCCGCGGCCCACAACGAACTCGTCTATCCCCCCGCGGGCGCCATCGGACGTGGCGACGCGTTTCTGCTCCGCATCGCTGACAAGACCGACGCCGTGGTGCTGTCGAACGACTCGTTCCAGGAGTTCCACGGCGAGTTCGAGTGGCTCTTCACCAAGGGTCGACTCATCGGCGGCACGCCTGTCCCGGGAGTCGGGTGGATCTTCGTGCCTCGCACGCCAGTTCGGGGCCCCAAGTCGCGCGAGGCCGTCAAGGAGGCCAAGCGCGGCAAGGCTCGGATCGGGTCGAAGGAAGCGTCGGCGCCCATGCCGGTGCCCAAGGCGCCGCCGCCTCGCTCGCCGAAGAACAAGGACGCAAAGGGGGGAGACAACGCCAAGCCGCCCAAGCAAGGTCGACTGAAAGAGGCCATCGACGAGGCGACCTCGGAGGCCGTGTCGGGCGACCGATCGAGCGAGGCCGGCGAGGGCGGGGGCAAGGGTCGCAAGCGCCGGCGCCGCAAGTCGAAGAGCGCGCCGACCACGCTACCCACGGTCAACGAGCCGTTGACGTTCATCCAATTCATCGCTGACTACCAGCCGGGCGCGAGCGTCGAGGGCGAGATCGAGAGTTTCTCGAGCCATGGCGCGTTCGTGATGGTGGGCGACGCGCGGTGCTACATCCCACTGTCGGCCATGGGTGATCCTCCGCCTCGATCGGCTCGCGAGGTCCTCCAGCGGGGCGAGTCGCGCAGCTTCGTGGTGCAGTCGCTCGACGCTCCTCGGCGAGGCATCGAACTCGCGCTCCCCGGCTTTGCCCACGTGTCCGGCCAACCGACGCCGGAAACCATCGAGGCCGAGATCGACGAACAGCCTGCGTCGCGGCCGCGCAAGGGGTCGGCGACCAAGAAGGTCGCCGAGAAGAAGGCACCCGCGAAGAAGGCACCCGCGAAGAAGGCGCCAGCGAAGAAGGCGCCAGCGAAGAAGGCGCCGGCAACGAAGGCGCCGGTGAACAAGGCGCCGGCCGAGAAGGTCGCCGCGAAGGATGCGCCGGCCGAGAAGGTCGCCACGAAGAAGGTCCCGGGCGCGAAGGTCGCATCCAAGCGCGCGACGCCAGTGAAGAAGGCGGCGACGAAAAAGGCTCCGGCGGAGAAGGCGCCCGCCAAGAAGATCGCGGCCAAGAAGGCGCTGGCGACGAAGGTCGCGGCCAAGAAGGCGCCGGCGAAGAAGGCGGCAGCCAAGAGCACCACGCCGGCGAAGAAGGCTCCGGCCAAGAAGGCTTCGGCCAGGAAAGCGCCGGCCAAGAAGGCGCCGGCCAAGAAGGCGCCGGCCAAGAAGGCGCCGGCCAAGAAGTCGGCGCCGGGCTCGGCGGGCTGAGGGTTCGCCCTCCGGTTCGGTCGGCATCGTCGTGCGCATCGCGACCTGGAACGTCAACTCACTCAAAGCCCGGCTGGAAAAGGTCGAGGAGTGGATCGGCTACGCCGCGCCCGACGTCCTGTGTCTCCAAGAGACCAAACTGGCTGACGCCGCTTTCCCGGCCATGGCATTCGCGGCGCTGGGGTATGAGTCCGCCCACCACGGCGAAGGCAGGTGGAACGGCGTGGCGATCGTCAGTCGCGTCGGCCTCGACGACGTCGTGGCAGGGTTCGCGGCCCCACGTGAGCCCCAGGTCGAGGCCAGGCTGCTCTCGGCCACGTGCGCGGGTGTCCGGGTGTCATCGGTCTACGTGCCCAACGGACGGCAGGTAGGCACCGACCACTTCGAGGCCAAGCTCTCTTGGCTGGAGGATCTTCGTCGCCATCTCGTCGCCACCTGCGACCCGACGACACCCGTGGCGTTGTGTGGTGACTTCAACGTGGCCCCCGACGACCGCGATGTGTGGGATCCCCGCCGAGCCAACGGGGGCACCCATGTCACGGACGAGGAACGGGCGGCGATCCACGCTCTCGAGAAGTGGGGCCTCGTCGACGCCTTTCGCCTCCAACACGACGGCGATCGGCTCTTCAGTTGGTGGGATTATCGGGCCGGCGACTTCCATAACCACCGCGGGATGCGCATCGATCTCGTGCTCGCCAGCCGTCCGCTGGCTGACCGAGTGACCTTCGCGCTGATCGACCGCCAGGCCCGAAAGGGCAAGCTTCCCTCCGATCACGCCCCGCTCTTGGTCGACTTCGACGTCGACACGGCCATCATCGAGGAGTCCCGCCATGACTGATGTCCCCTTCGGATCGCCTGAATTCGGGCGCCGACTGCTCGAGGGACGGTCCGCCGAGGTCACGCCCCAGCGAGCGGAGATGCGTCGACTCGCTGACGCCGCCCGCCTCTTGGTGGAGCGCCTCGTCGCGACCCAAGCGCCGGTCGAGACCTTGGCCGAGGCGGCCAACGCGGTCGAGGCGGTGGCCGCGACCCTCGACGGGTTCGGTCGGGGCCATTCCTTCGAAGGGTTCGCCGAATCGGCGACGGCAGGCGATCCGCACGCCTTCTTCGATCACAGTCCGATCATCGGTCGGGCGAATCCGTTGGCCCCGCCGCTCACGCTCGAGGTGATCGACGGCAAGGTGGCAGGGCGGGCGACGTTCGGCTCGGCCTACGAGGGCCCGCCGGGCGCCGTCCACGGCGGTTACGTCGCCGCCGCCTTCGACGAGGTGCTGGGGATGGCCCAGTCGCTCGGCGAGAAACCGGGAATGACGGGCACGCTCACCGTGCGCTACCGGCGCCCGCACCCGTTACGTACCGAGATCGAATTCGAGGGCGAACTCCTACGGGTCGAGGGTCGCAAGATCTTCACCGCCGGCCGATCCTTCGCCGGCGGCGAACTCCTGGCCGAAGTCGAGGGCATCTTCATCTCGGTCGACTTCGCCAAGATGGCCCAGATGATGACGCCGAAGGCGCCGGACTAGCCGAAGCTCAGGATGCGAGCCGGCGGCCCGAAGCGCTCATGGAAGAGCGACCACTCCTCGTCGAGCGGCAGCGGCAAAGCAGCGGCGCCCGAGCCGATCAACGGCTTGGGTTTGCGCGGCGCGTCGGCTGGCGCTGTTGCCGCCGCGGCCCTTGTAGACGATCAGCCCGCTCAGCGGATCAGGGACGGCATCGAGGGCGACTTGGACGCCGAGGCTCGACCGGTAGCGGTCCCACGCCTCTTCATCGATGAAGGCGACCTCGAAGATGACGCCCCAGGAGCTGCGCTCCCAGTTCCAGTCGGTGGCACCCGAAACGATGGCGTTCTCGACCAGTCGATCGCCCCACGCCTCGGCCCACGACCCCGCGCTCGAAGACGCCGTCGAATACTTCGATGGACATCCAGTAGGGGCCAGCCACGGCGCCAGGGTACGTCATCTCAGCGCCGGCCGTCAGGCCGAGAGGTGGAGACGGAGCTTTTCCAGGCCTGATCCGTAGGCCGATCGCAGCCGGTCGCCGCCCACGCCGAGGTCACCGCGCAGCTGTGTCATGGTCCGGATGGCGTGGCCCCGCAGCCCGAAGCGGGCCGCGATCACCTCCCGTTCGAGGTCGGAGAGATCGTCGAAGAGGTGGGTGTCGACCCGAATGGCGACCAGGTCGTCATCAGCTTCGCCCCCCACATCGACCAGATCCCCGAGCGCATCCGGATACGGCCATCCGTCTTCTGCGGGCCACAGAGTCATGCATCTGTTCTCGCGCCCGAAGGCGCCGGCGTCAAGGCTTGGCGGCGATCCAGGAGTCGACGACGCCTTCTTCCACGGCGGCGTGCTCACGCAATCCGGACACGATGGCTGCTTCGACCTTTCCGCCCACGAGCGGCACCGAGACCTTGATCTCGGCCTCGGTCAGACGCCAGGTCCGACCGGGCTCGACTTCGCTCAGGACGAAGGTGCCCGACCCTCGAAGGAGGTTGCGGTAATGCTCGGGCACGATGCGCCAGGTGGTGTGGTGGGTGCGGCGGTCGAGCGTCGACTCCTCGACCCAACTCAGTCGCCCCGGGTCGACCACCCGGCGTACGGCGGAGTTGACCTCGCCCGTGAACGCATAGCGGACCCAGAGGTGGAGGAGATCACCGGCCTCGACCCGGTGCACCAGGGTCGGGCGGCCGAGGTCGGGGAGTTGGCCGAGGTGCTCGATGAAATCGGGATCGGTGAACGCGGTCTCGACCGAGGCAAGGCTCCCGGAGAAGTGCTGATCGATGGTGAACCGCATTCGGCCGACGCTACCGGCGGTCAGGCGCTCTCGCGTTGGTCAGCGACGAGGGCGAGGAGGGCATCGCCGTATCGCTCGACCTTGACCGGACCGATGCCGGGGACGCCGAGCAGCGAGGCGCGGTCGTCGGGACGCCAGCAGCGAGTGCGGCCAGGGTGACGTCGGCGAAGACCAGGTGGGGCGGGATGGCCGCCGCTTTGGCCGTGCGGCTCCGCCACTGCTTGAGCGCGGTGAGGACCGCCTCGTGCTCAGGATCGAGCGCGGGGCCGAGTGAACGCAACCGCGTGCGCTGGCGGTCGAGGGCAGGGCGCCACGTGACGGCGGTGCCGCCACCGAGTCGATGCAGGGCGGCCTCGACGGTCTCGAGCCACGGCGACGGGGATCGGCGCATGCTCCGTTCGCCGAACGTGCGCCGCTCGGACCACGAGCAATGCAGCTCGTCTCGGGCTCGGGTCATGGCGACGTAGAGCAGGCGGCGCTCCTCGGCCAGTTCTCCTTCGGACTCGGCCCGCCCGATGGGAACAAGACCCCTTTCGAGCCCGGCGATGAAGACGATGGGCCACTCGAGGCCCTTGGACCGGTGAAAGGTGACGACCTCGACCGCGTCGGCGCCAGCCTCGGGCTCGTCGCCCTGCACGGTGGCGACCAGCCAAGCCTGGAATGCGGGCACCGAAGGTCGGGCGTCGAGCAGCGCGTACTCGTGACCGAGCCGCACGAGTGCAGCGAGGTGGTCGCGCCGGTCGGGGTCGGTGAGGCCGAGAAGCCCGGACTCGAGGTCGGCAAGGCGACTGGCGAACGGAACGCGGGCCGGCGACGCGGCGAGGTCGGCCAACGCGGCGGTCACTTCGGGCTGACGGAGGAGGCCGCCGCCTCCCCTGACTCGGAAGGGAATCTGCGCTGCCCGAAAGGCCCGCTCGAACTCGACGGATTGGGCGTTGGTGCGGACCAACACGGCGCAATCGGACCACGGCCGGGTCGGCCCGTGGTGACGTCGGATCTCGGCGGCGATGGTGGTCGCCTCGGCGGCGGCATCGGGCATCGAACGGACCGTCGGGAGACGGCCGTCGGCTTGGTGGGCCTGGATCGGCGCCGGCGACTCTTCCTGGCCGGCCAGCACGGCCGAGGCGACGGCCAGCACCTGGGGACTCGATCGGTAGTTGTCGTCGAGGCGAATCGTCGACGCTGTCGGGAAGTGGGACGCGAAGTCGACCAGCAGATCAGGGTCGGCACCGTTCCACGAATAGATGGCCTGGTTGGGGTCGCCGACCACGCACAGGTCGAGCCGATCCCCGAGCCAGCCTCGGAGGAGGTGGAACTGGACGGGGTTGACGTCTTGGAATTCGTCGACGAAGAGGTGGCGGAAGCGCCACCGTTGGCTGGCGGCGAACTCCTCGTCGTCGGCCAAGGCGGCTGCGCACCGCCCGAGCAGGTCGTCGAAATCGACGACGCGGCGCTTGCGCTTCTCGGCTTCGTAGCGGAGATAGAGCGTTGCCATCTCTTCGAACGGGAGGGGAGGGGTGCGGCCGACGCGCTCGGCCTCGGCGCCGTACCGCTCGGGGCTGACCAGGCGGGCCTTGGCCCACTCGATCTCGGAAGCTGCATCAGCGGCGAGCAGCCGGGCCGACTCGGAGGGACCGAGCAGCGGCACGAGGAGTCGCGACTTGCGGTCGAGCAGCGCGGGAGCGCTCTCGCCCCGGTCGGCCCACCGGCGCCGCAACTGGGCGTAGGCAACTGCGTGGAACGTGCCGGCGACGACGGCGGGCCGCACCCCGAGGCCACGCAGCCGTTCGCGCAACTCGCCCGCCGCCTTACGGGTGAAGGTGAGGGCGAGCACGTGCGGAGCGTCGGCAGTGCCGGTGAGCACCCGGTGGGCGATGCGCCGGGTCAGGACCCGGGTCTTGCCCGAACCAGCACCGGCGAGAATGCGCAGCGGCCCGTCGTCGGTCGTAACGGCCCGGCGCTGGTCGGCGTTGAGGCCGGCCAAAAGCGCGTCGGGAGTGGTCGGGTGCGGCACCCGTCGAACGTTACGGACCGGGTGCGACACGAACGCGGATGGTCCCCGCCCCCCAATCCCCCCGTTGAGGTGGCTCTTGTGGTGGTCGAAATCGGACAATTCGGGCGGATCAACGACCGGATCGGCCACCTCAACGCGGATTGGGGGGGTTTGGGGAGGGGGTAGGTTGCCCGCCCGTGGCCAAGCGGGCGTTCGATGGGGGCCGACTGTTCGGCGTGACGCACGGCGAGGCGCCGTTCGGAGTGCTGGCCCTGCCTGGCTGGATGCACACCTCGGCCGACTGGGACGCGACGCTGCGTCCGCTCTCGGTCGGTGCGGTGGCCCTCGATCTGCCCGGCTTCGGCGGCGCCACGCCCGAGCCGGCGAGCGCTACGGGGTCGGCTGGGTACGCCGAGGTGGTGCGACCGGTGCTGGTCGAGATGGACGCTCCGGTGGTCGTTGTCGGCCACAGCTTCGGGGGACGGGTGGCGCTGCACCTCGCCGCTTCGCACCCCGACCTGGTGCGGGGCGTGGTGATCACGGGGGTGCCCAAGCTGGTGGCGCCTACGGCGGCAGGTCCTGGACCCTCGCCCGCCTACCGCCTGGCCCGCTGGCTGCATCGAAGGGGTTTGATGAGTGACGAGAAGATGGAGGCCCGGCGGCGCAGGAGCGGATCGGCCGACTACCGCAACGCGGCGTCGCCGGTCATGCGCGATGTCCTCGTGCGGGTCACGAACGAGCACTACGAGGACCAACTGCGAGCCATCCGCTGCCCGGTCGAACTCGTCTACGGCGCGCGAGGACACCGCGGCACCGGCGGACATGGCCGAGGCAGGCGCCCGACTCCTCGGTGATCGGGCCAACCTGACGGTGCTCGACGGCGTCGACCACTTCACCCCCACGGCGGCGCCGGAAGCCCTGACCGCCGCCATCGAGCGGTGCCTCGGATGACCGCCGTGGCGGTCCTCGCCGGCCTCGTCGCCGCCGGGTTGGCCGGGATGCGTTGGCTGCGGGTGGCACAGCGCGAGCACTACCTCGTCGGGTCGTGCACCCGCTTCGCCCGCCGTTGGTGGCTGGGGCTCGGCTTCAACACCCTCCTCGCCGTCGGCGTCGGCGTCAACCTGCTGCTCTCGCTCGTGTCGCCGTTCTTCGGGTTCCTCGTCGCCGTTCCCGTCGCCGTGGGACCCTTCGGACTGAAGCTTCGGGGCACGGCCCCCGGTCCGATCGCGTGGACGAACCGGCTGAAGACCTTGACCGCGGTGTGGGTCACCATCTCGGTGGCCGTCGTCGGCGTGACCGGGCTGCTGGGACGTCCGGCGTTCGGGGCCGCCCTGGTCGCCGCCGCCGCTCCGGTCCTGGTCGACGTCGCCCTGCGCATCACCGCGCCGATCGAGCGACGCAAAGCGGGTGTCTTCGTGGACCGGGCGACGGAGAAGCTCCGGTCGATCAACCCGACCGTGATCGCCATCACTGGCAGCTTCGGCAAGACCGGGACCAAGGGGTACGTCACCCACCTCGCGTCGGCCAGCCGCACCGTCGTGCCGACGCCGGCGAGCTTCAACAACACAGCCGGGCTCTCTCGCGCCATCAACGAAAACCTCGCCCCTGGCACCGAAGTGTTCGTGGCCGAGATGGGCACGTACGGACCGGGCGAGATCGCCGACATGTGTTCCTGGGTGCGCCCGTCGATCGCCGCCATCACGGCCATCGGTCCCGTGCACCTCGAGCGCATGGGTGACGAGGAGACAATCACCCGAGCGAAGGCCGAGATCTTCGCCACCGCCGACACGTGCGTGCTCAACATCGACGATCCCCACCTCGCTCCGTTGGCCGACGAGCTGGCCGTCGAGGGAAAGGCGGTGGTCCGCTGCTCGGGGGTCGATCCGTCGGTCGACGTCGCCGTGATCGACGACGAGGGCGAGCGCACCGTGAGTGTCGGGGGCCATGAACTGGTTCGGCTGCCGCGAACCGACTCGCCGCCGACCAACGTCGCCATCGCCATCGCCCTCGCCCGCGCCGTCGGCGTTCCCGATGATGTGATCGCCCGCCGGCTCGGCGATCTCCCGACGGCCCGCAATCGGCGGACCATCAGTCGAGGTTCGACCGGTGCGACGTTCATCGACGACACCTACAACTCCAACCCGACCGGCGCTCGGGCCGCATTGGTCACCCTCCAGCAGCAGGCGGCGACGCTTCACGGGAGCGGGGTGGCCTTGGTCACGCCCGGGATGGTCGAACTCGGAAGCCGCCAGTACGAGGAGAACCGGGCCTTCGCCGCGGCCGCCTCGGAGGTGTGTACCGACATCGTCGTGATCGGGGCCACCAACCGCAAGGCCCTGATGGCCGGCGGTCACGAAGGCCGGGCCCGCGTCGTACTCGTCGATGATCGGGCCGCCGCCACGGCGTGGGTGCGGGAGAATACGGGCGAGGGCGATGTCGTGCTCTTCGAGAACGACCTGCCCGACCACTTCCCGTAGAAGGAGCGACCTTGCCCCGACCCGCCATCCTCTTCGGAGGCCCTTCGCCGGAGCACGACGTCAGCATCATCCTCGGCCTCCTGGCGTCGCGTGCGCTGCGCAACCTGGGTGAGGGGGTCGACGCCATCTATTGGACCAAGTCGGCCGACTTCGTGTTGGTCGACGACGATCTCGAGGCCGAGCACTTCCTCGAAGGCATCCCGAAGAACTCCCGGCCGGTTCGACTCGTCGCCGGCGGCTTCGAAGTCGAGGGCGGCGGCGGGTTCGGTCGACGCAAGTCGGGACGGTTGGACACGACCGCCGTGCTCAACTGCTGCCACGGTGGTCCTGGCGAGGACGGGACGCTGCAAGGCGCCCTCGATCTGGCCGGCGTGCGCTACACCGGCCCGACGGTGGCCGGCGCCGCGCTCGGCATGGACAAGCTGGCGTTCGCCTCCGCCGTCCTCGCCGCCGGGCTCCCTCACCTTCCCGTGGTCGCCTTGGATCCCGCCGACCCCGGGCCGCCGCCTTTCGACGGGCCGTACATCGTGAAGCCGCGGTTCGGGGGCTCGTCGATCGGGATCGAAGTGCTGGCCGACTGGCCGTCGGTGTGCGCCTACGTGGCGTCGCCCCAACCCCACCTCCGGGCCGGCGCCGTGGTCGAGCCGTTCAAGGAGGCCAGCTTCGACCTCAACATCGCCGTGCGCACCTACCCCGAGGTGCAGCTGTCGGCCATCGAGAAGCCCATCCGCTCGACCGATGGCGCGGCCATTCTCGACTACCGAGACAAGTACGTCGGTGGCGAAGGGATGGTGAGCGCGCCCAAGGAACTTCCCGCCGTCATCTCGGCCGAGTGGGAAGCGACGATTCGAGAGACGGCTCGCAAGCTGGTGACGTTGGCTTCGGTGCGGGGCGTGGCCCGGATCGACTTCCTGGCCCATGGCGACGACCTGTTCGTGAACGAGATCAACACCATTCCCGGCTCGATGTCGAAGCACCTCTGGATCGACCCGCCCATCGCGCCCGCCGACCTCTTCGGTGACCTGCTCCGCGAGGCAGCCAGCGGCCCAGGCCGGCCGTATTCGACCCAGGGCGCCGACGGGTCGGCCCTTCGGTCGGCCGGCTCGATCACCAACAAGCTCGGCTAGGAAGCATCGATGGTCGAGGTGGAAGCCGAGCGGTTCGCCGAACTCGTGGGCGATGCCCTCGACGGGATCCCGGACGAACTCGGACGCCTCATGGACAACGTCAACGTGTTCGTCGATGACACCAGCCCGCCCGGTCGGCTGTACGGCCTCTACGAGGGCATCCCGCTTACCCGCCGCGAGACCTATGGCGGCATGGTGATGCCCGACCGGATCACGATCTTTCGCCGCACCATCTGCGCCGGTTGCCGGACGGAGGCCGAAGTCGTCGAGCAGGTGCGGGTGACGGTCGTCCACGAGGTCGCGCACCACTTCGGCATCGACGACGCTCGACTCCACGAGCTCGGTTGGGGATGACATCCGTCGATTGGCCGTGGGGCATCGACGTCGGCGACGGCATCGCGCTGCGGGGACCAGATCCCCACGACGCCGAGGGCCTCGTCGCCGCCATCGACGCGTCGCTCGAGGAATTGCGACCGTGGATGGCGTGGGCCGCCGCGCCGGCCACCCTCGACCAGCAGGCGGTCCGCCTCGCGGTGGCAGCCGAGGCGTTCTCGATCGGCGCTGATGCCTCGTACACCGTCGTCGTCGACGGCGAGGTGGCCGGGGTCATCGGCATCCACGATCGGCTCGGCGACGACACCGCTCGGGAACTCGGGTATTGGCTGGCCACCGAGCACAGCGGTCGAGGCGTCATGACCCGGAGCATCGTGGCCGTTCTCGCCGTCGTCGCCAGTCTCGGGTTCGACCGGGCCGTCATCCACTGCGACGAGCAGAACCACCGGAGCGCCGGCGTGGCCCGTCGGGCCGGGTTCACGTTGACGGCGGTGGTCGACGACGACGAACGCGCCGCGCCGGCAGCGTCAGGTCGGACGATGGTCTGGGAGCGATCGCTAACGTCGGCCTGATGGGACATCTCGCCGTGACCGCCATCGGCGAAGACCGCGCTGGCATCGTGGCCGACGTCGCCGGAGCACTCACCGGATCGGGGTGCAACCTTGCCGACTCGACGATGTCGATCCTGGGCGGCCACTTCGCCATGGTGCTCGTCGTCGACGGTCCCGACGACCTCGATGCCGTTGCTCTCCAAGCCCGTCTTGATGGTGCGCCCGACCTTGACGACCTCATCGTCACCGTCCGCGACGTTCGCGTGCCGGATCCGGCAACGGCCGCCGGACGGCGAGCGGTGGACCGTCGTCGTCCACGGTGCCGACCATCCCGGCATCGTGCACGGCATCGCCTCGGTGCTTGCCGGCCTCGGGGTCAACATCGTCGATCTCACGACGAGGGTGTCGGGCACGCCGCCGCTCTACGCCATGGTCATCGAGGCCACTCTCCCCAACGGCCTTGACGCCGGCGACCTCGACCGCCGGCTGACGACCGAATCGCGTCACCTCGGGGTGGAGTGCACCCTGCATCCCTCTGAGGCGGACATCCTCTAGGTGCCCGTCCGACCGGTGCTGCAGCTACCGGCGCCGGTGCTCGTGACGCCCGCGACCGCGGTCGACGACCTCGACGACCCGGGGGTGCGCGCGCTCGTCGTCGACCTCGTCGACACGATGCGGGCGTCGCCGGCGTGCGTCGGCTTGGCCGCCAACCAGATCGGCGTCGGCCTCCGAGCCTTCGCCATCGACATCGCCGGTCACCGCAAGGCTCGGTCGTGCGCCGGTCTCGTCGTCCTCCTCAACCCCGAGGTGGTCGAAGCCAGCGACCCCGACATCGCTCGAGAGGGATGCATGAGCGTGCCGGATCTCACCGGCGACGTTGCCCGGCCCTCCCGCGTGGTCGTGCGCGGACTCGCCCCGACCGGCGCCGAGCGGATCATCGAGGCCGACGCCTTCGAGGCCCGTGCCTTGTTGCACGAACTCGATCACCTCGACGGCAAGGTGTTCCTCGATCGGGTCGCCTCGCCGTCGTCGGTGTTCCAGCGTCGGGTGTACCGCTGATCCAGCCGCCGGCGTCGGTAGGGTTTCCTGCGTGGCCTTCCCCCCGAAGTTGCTCAACGACGGAGAAGAGGTCGTACTCGACCTCCACCCGCACTGGTCCTACTTCGCCGGGCCCTTCGCCGCCCTCGTCGTGACCGTGGCCGCCACCATCGCCGTGATGGTGCTCGATCTCCCCGACTGGCTGTGGCTCGCGCTCTTGGCCTTGACGGCGCTCGACGCCATTTGGCTCCTTGCTCGCTTGGCCAAGTGGAAGACGACCAACTTCGTGGTGACCACCGATCGCCTGATCTTCCGGGCCGGCGTCGTGTCCAAGCAGGGCAAGGAGATTCCGCTCGAGCGGCTCAACGACATCAGCTTCTCCCAGACCGTCATCGAACGGCTGCTCGGTAGCGGAGATCTCATGATCGAGTCGGGGGGCGAACGGGGCCAGCAGAACTTCTCCGACATCCGTAGTCCGGCCAAGGTGCAGAACGAGATCTACCGACAGATCGAACTGGCGGCCGGTCGCGACCACGATCGGATGGCGGGTCGGCGCGAGCTCTCGATCCCCGAGCAGATCGAGAAGCTCGACGAACTCCGTTCGCGGGGCGTCTTGTCGCAGGCGGAGTTCGACGCCAAGAAGGCCCAACTCCTCGACCGGATGTAGCCAGCCGTCCTACGGGGCGATGGTGGTGAGCGAGGCGCCCGCCGAGGCGCGGACGGCCCACCAGTCGAACGGGAGGTCGAGCGCAACCCCGGCGCCGACGAGAGCGACGACGCAACCACCGAATCCGGCGCCCGTGAGCCGAGCACCGAAGACTCCCGGTGTGGCCACCAGTCGCTCGACGAGGGCGTCGAGCGTGGGGGTCGACACGTCGAAGTCGCCCGCCAGACTGCGGTGGCTCTCGACCATGAGCGCCCCGGCGCCGTCGAGGTCCCCGCCGGACAGCGCCGCGGCGAACGCCTGGACGCGTCCGTTCTCGCTGACCACGTGGCGGGCGCGGCGACGAAGGAGGTCGGTGGCGATCGACTCGACGTCGGCGAGTGAGGCCAGGCGCAGCGGGCCGATCAACGTCTCGGCCTCCTCGCACTGCGCCCGGCGCACGCCGTAGAAGCTGGTGGCCAACTCCCGCCGGGTGCCGGAGTCGACGACGACGATCGACACCTCATCGGGGACCGGTACCGGCGTGATCTCGAGGGAGTGGCAGTCGAGCAAGAGGGCGTGGCCGGCCACGCCGGCAGCCGACGTGAGCTGGTCCATGATCCCGCAGGGAACGCCCGAGGCCAGCGTCTCGGCCCGCTGGCAGGCGAGGGCGAGGTCGACCGGTTGTCCTTCGAATCCGAGCGCGAGCGCGACTGCGACTTCGAGTGCCGCGCTCGACGAGAGGCCGGCTCCGATGGGCAGGTCGGAGCGCACGAATCCGATCCCGCCCTGCTCGGGACGGAGGACGTGGACGACGCCGGCCACGTAGCGCGCCCAGTGGGGATCGACGCCCGACGGTTCGCGCGGATCGTCGAAGTGGACGAAGGCCGGCTCGTCCTCGTCGGCGGAAACGAGTTCGACCCACGGCACGCCGCGCTCGAGTTCGACCTCGGTGGCCCGGTCGATGGCCATGGGGAGGACGAGGCCGCCGGTGTAGTCGGTGTGGTCGCCGATCAGGTTGACTCGGCCTGGGGCACGGGCGAGCACCGTCGTCACGAGCTGGCCTCACGGAGCTGGGCGGCGGCCACCACGGGGTCGACGGGATTGAAGAAGACCCCGCTCCCGAGTTCGCCGGCGGCCACGAAGCGGGCCACGCCCGGCGACCGGAACAGCGGCGCGACGTGGACATGGAGATGGGCGGCGGGCCACGCCCCGCCGTCGGTCGGCCGTTGGTGCACCCAGAGCATGTACGGCATGGGCGCGGCGAAGACCCGGTCGAGCCGGCCGAGGGCGTCGACGAGGGCGGCGGCCAGCCCATGGCGGCCATCGGTCCCGGCCCCGGGCAGGTCGGGAGCGTGGACGTCGGGTCGCACCAGCAGCTCGAAGGGCCATCCGGCGGCGCGGGGCACCTCGACGTCCACCCCTCGTGCCGGCCCACCAGCCGTTCGCCGGGATCGGGCAGCGCGCACAGGCTGCACGCTCCCGACGCCAGCTCGCGTTGGGCGGCCTCGGGCACGGTCGGGAAGGCGTAGATCTGTCCGTGGGGATGGGCGATGGTTGCGCCGACCTCGGGGCCGCGATTCTCGAACGGCATCACGTAGGCGACGTCGTCGCGGCGCCCGAGCGCCGTCGTGCGCTCCGACCAGAGATCAACGACCCTCGCCGCGCCGTCGACACCGAGCGACGAAAACGTGGCTTCGTGGACAGGGGAGTAGAGCACGACCTCGGCCCGACCCTCGGAGATGGCCGGCCACCGGTTGGGGAACCAGGTGACGTCGTACGGCTCGGGCGCCTCGAGCCCCCCGACGCAGAACGGGCAGCCGTTGGATGGGAGGTTGGGCCGCGCCTGGCGGCCACCCGTGATGACGGCGACGGTCCCGCTCAGCGGATCGACGCGGGCATCGAAGTCGCTCACTCCGCGATGCCGAGTACGGCGTGGGGCCCACCGTCGGCGTCGTCGCGCCAGTCGACCGTCAGCTGCGAGCCGGCGGCCGAGCGGACGACCACGGCGTCGGCAAACGGATCGTCGATGTCGAGGAGCGTGTCGACGTCGTCGTGCACCCGGTGCAGCGCTTCGAGCAGACCCCACTCGGCGTCGGTGTAGCGCCGCACGTCGTCGGACACCACGGTGAAGGCGCCCGTGCCCGTGATCACTGCGGCGAGAAACGAACGCTGCCCGGCGTCGAGCCGCGTCTCGGTGGGCCGCAAGAGGAGACAGTCGGGGTCATTGATGAACACCCGGCGGTGCAGCGGCGCCCGGAGCACGCTGGCGGCGATGGCGTTGACCGCCGCCGGGGCCGTCTCGACAAGGCCGGGCCAGTGATTGTCGGGTGTCCACATCGGCGCGCACATCAGCCGAAACCCGCATGGCGTCGACGACACCGACGGCGGGACCGAACGGACAGCCGCAACCCAGGAGGAAGGCGTCGTCTCCGATGCCGTCGCGCACGGCATCGAGGCCGGCGCGGAGTGACTGGGCTCGGGTGAGGGCGGGGTCGTGACGGCGAGCCGGAAGCGCGGCTGCGTAACAGAAGTCGATCTTGTGGTAGCGGAATCCCTGGTCGACGAGCGCTGCGAAGGTCCGGCGGAGGTGGTCCAGCACGTCGGGACGAGTGGTGTCGAGCGCCAGCGCCCATCCGCCCCAGTTGCCGTTGTTGAACATCGCTCGGGCCGGGTGGCCGCTCGGTTCGTGCACCGCGGCCCAGTCGGGGTGGTCGCGAAACGTCTCACTGTTGGCGCCGAGCAAGAAGGGGGCGGTCCAGATGCCGGCCTCCATGCCGGCGTGGAGGATCTCCTCGGCTAGGGCGGCGGTGCCCTCTTTCCACTCCGGCGCCGGTGTGAGCCAGTCGCCGATCGCGTTCTGGTAGCCGTCGTCGATCTGCACGAGTCCAAAGCCCCGTCCGGCGAGGCCGGCGAGATTGGCGCGGATGTCGGCGGGCGTCACGGCCGAGAAGTACTGGTACCAACTGCACCAGCCCAAGGGCGCCGGCGCGCTGATTCGGGCGCCGGCGGTGGTGCCCCACAACGACGCGAAGTCCGAGTATCGGATGCCGGGGTCGCCGTCGGCCAGCCAGATCGGGTCGAGGGGCCGCTCGCTCGCCGGGGCCGAGCGGGACGCCGTCGAACATCGCTCGCACGGCGAGTCCGTCGGCCTCGGCCTCGACCGTGCCGAGGTGCTGGCGGGCGTCGAGGAACCCAGCGACGCCGGAGTCGGTGAGCAGGAACTGGTCTCCGGCGATGACGCGCCCGGCACCCTCGGGCCGACTGAGGTGCGTGCCCTCTGGCCCAGTCGGGGAGATCGGCTCTCTCCGCTCGAAGGTCGCGGGGATCACAGCGCCGGACCACCGACCAACTCTGGTGGCCGTGCTCGAGGACTCGTTGGGGGAGCGCCGCGACTCGGATCACGACGTCGTCGAGCGGCACCGCGTCGCGCCCCGGGTTGCGAACGGTGATGTCGAGGCGGCGGCCCTCGTCGAGATCGCTCGAACGGGTGACGACCTCGAGGCCGCCGACGGCGACGAGGCCCTCGGCGAACCGGGCCGTGACCCCGTTGACCTCGATCGACAAGACGTCGGTGTGGCTCATGATGCGGCTGCGATCGAGTAGGCCGCATCGATGGCCCGCGGCAGGGCCTGTTCGAGAGGGATGGCGCTCGCCACGAGGCCGCGGTAGGCCCGTTGCCTCGGCGTCGTCGCCGGATGACGGGCGCCGAACGCGACGCGCTGAGCCCGAAGGTGTTCGCCGATCGCGGTTCGGCGCACGCCGTGCCCGGGGGCGGCGAGGACATCGATCAGGAGCGCCGACAACTCGTAGGCCCGCTCATCGGGCGCGATGCCCTGGGTCGATGTCGGACCCGGGAGCCGCGAGCCCGATGACGGCGGTCGCCAGGACGTGACCGGCCAGTTGATGATCGAAGGCCCGGAGGAGGCGGCCGGTGGCCAGCCGCGGGAGCCGGAGGTATCGCTCAACCGGCCAGCGATTGAGGTTTCGGACCGTCACCCAGCGCCGGCACGACGGCGTGGCGCCGGTGACGACGCGAGCCCAGTCGGCGAAGGAGTCGGGCGCGTCGAGGGCGAGCCAGCGTTCGTCGTCTCCGACGTCGAGCACGACCACGGCCGTCTCGTCGACCGCCTTGGCCCACGACCGCAGGCCGCGTTCGTCACCCCAGCGAAAGACGAAGGGTTCGGCGACGGTCATGGTCACGCCAGAGCCTGACACGGCTCAGCCGAGCGGAAGAACAGCCGCCAGCCGCTCGAGGCCATCTCGATCCCAAGGGGCCCGCATGGCGATGTTGACCTGGGTGGCGCCGGCCTCGACGTAGCGGTTGACGTGGTCGAGGACTTGGTCCTCGGACCCCATCAGCACGCCGGGGCGCACGAAGTTGGCGATGCGCCCGAACTGGGGCACGAGGTCCTCCTCGTTCCACGCCAGTCCAACGTTGACGGTCAGCTTGATCTCGGCCGGATCGCGGCCGACCTCGTCGCAGTGCTTGTGGAGGATGCCCACCTTCTTGGCGTAGTCGTCGGGCGAGATGAACGGGACGTTCCAGCCGTCGGCGTAGCGAGCCGCGATCCGCAGCGTGCGCTTCTCGCCCCCACCACCGATCCAGATCGGCAGCTCCTTCTGCACCGGCTTGGGCTCGCATTTCGCGTCGGTGAGCTGGAACCACGCGCCCTCGAAAGTGGTGGAGTCGTTGCGCAGCAGGCCGCGCACGCACTGGACGGCCTCTTCGAGTTGGTTCATGCGGGTGCCGACGGCGGGAAAGGGGATGCCGTAGGCCTGGTACTCGACCTCGCTCCATCCAGCGCCGATGCCGATGTCGGCCCGACCGCCTGACAGGTGGTCGATGGTGGCGATGGCGTTGGCCAACACGGCCGGATGTCGGTAGCCGCACGAGTACACGAGTGACCCGCAACGGACTCGGGTCGTGTTGCAGGCGAGGGCGGCATGGGCGGCCACGGCCTCCAGGCAGTTGGGCTCTCCCGTGCCGTCGGCGGCGTAGAAGTGGTCCCAGATCGAGATCCAGCCGAAGCCGAGCTCTTCGATGCGCTTCCAGAGCGAGATCAACTCGTCCGTCGTGGTGTTCTGCAGTCCGGTGTGGACCCCGAAGGTCGTCATGGACCGGACACTACGATCCCGTCCGTGCCTCGCGCGTCGAGCGACGCCCTGCCCTGAACTCAAGGAGTCCCATGTCCGGTCCTCTCTCCGGTATCAAGATCATCGAGATCGCGGGCATCGGCCCCGGTCCGTTCGCAGCCATGGTGCTGTCCGACATGGGAGCCGAGGTGCTCCGGGTCGACCGTTCGCAGGCGGTGCGGGGAGGCGATCCGTCGTCGCCGCCCGGCGACGTGCTCAATCGGGGGCGCCGCTCGATCGGCGTCGATCTGAAGAACCCCGACGGCGTGCAGACGGTGCTCCGCCTCGTCGAATCGGCCGATGCGCTGATCGAGGGCTTTCGTCCCGGTGTGGCCGAGCGACTCGGCATCGGGCCCGACGAGTGCCTCGCCCGCAACGCCAAGCTCGTCTACGGCCGCATGACGGGCTGGGGCCAGGAGGGTCCGATGGCCCACGCCGCCGGGCACGACATCAACTACATCGCCCTGGCCGGGGCGCTCGAGCCGATCGGCCGAGCCGGACAGCCACCGCTCCCGCCGCTCAACCTCGTCGGTGATTTCGGCGGCGGCGGCATGTTCTTGGCCTTCGGCGTCGCCTGCGCCCTCCTCGAGGCCCAGCGGTCGGGCCAGGGTCAGGTCGTCGACGCCGCCATGGTCGACGGCGCCGCCACGCTGATGTCGATGTTCCACTCGTTCACCGCCATGGGCATGTGGACCGACCAGCGGGGCACGAACCTCCTCGACACCGGCGCCCACTTCTACGAGGTCTACGAGACGAGCGACGGCAAGTACGTCTCCATCGGTTCCATCGAGCCCCAGTTCTACGCCGAGTTGCTCAAGCTCACCGGTCTCGACGGCGACGCTGAGTTCGCCGGCCAGCACAACCGAGCCAACTGGCCCAAGCTCAAGGAGCGCCTGGGCGAGGTGTTCCTGACCAAGACCCGTGACGAATGGACCGAGATCATGGAGGGCACCGACGTCTGCTTCGCGCCCGTGCTGTCGATCAAGGAGGCCCCGAAGCACCCGCACCTCGTGCAGCGGGGCACCTTCACCGAGGTCGCCGGCATCACCCAACCGGCGCCGGCGCCGCGCTTCAGCCGCACCCCGGGAGCGATCAGCCGCCCGCCCTCCCACGCCGGGCAACACACTGACGAAGCCCTCGTCGATTGGGGATTCGACGATGCCGAGGTGGCCAAGCTCCGCGAGGCCGGCGCGATCGCCTGATGGCCACGGTGGTGTTCTTCCACGCCCATCCCGACGACGAGAGCATCGTGACCGGGGGCACCATGGCCAAGCTGGCCGCTGACGGCCACCGGGTGGTGATGGTCACCGCCACCCGGGGCGAGCACGGCGAAGTCGCCGACGGTTTCCTCGACCCGGGCGAGGAACTGTGGCAACGCCGCGAGCGTGAAACCGAAGCCTCGGCTCGCGTGCTCGGCGTGGCCCGGGGCGAGTTCCTTGGGCTATGTCGATTCGGGGATGATGGGCACCCCAGAAAACGACGCCCCGGCGTCGTTCTGGCAGGCCGACATCGACGAGGCCGCGGGCCGGCTGGCCGCCATCCTCGAAGAAGAACACGCCGACGTCCTCACCGTCTATGACGACAACGGTAACTACGGCCACCCCGACCACATCCAGGTCCACCGCGTCGGTGTGCGCGCCGCCGGCATTGGCAAGTGTGGATCGTGTCTACGAGGTGACCGTCGACCGCGACCATTTCCGGGAGATGTTCCGTCGCTCGGCCGAGCAGGGCGTGGAGGTCCCCGACGTGCCGGAGGAAGAGTTCGAGATCGGCAAGCCGACCGTCGAGATCACCACCCGCGTCGACGTGAGCGACTATCTCGACGTCAAGAAGCGATCGATGCAGGCCCACGCCAGTCAGATCAGCGAGGCGTCGTTCTTTCTCGCCATGCCGCCCGAGGCCTTCGCGTTGGCGTGGGGCACCGAGTGGTTCATCCGGCGCAACGCGCCCGAGGGCACCGCCGAGACGTCGCTGTTGGAGGGGTTGGTCTGATGGGACACGTGGTCATGGTTCGTCATGGAAAAGCGGCCGCCGGGTGGGACGCCGACCTCGACCCCGGTCTCGACGATGTCGGACGCCAGCAGGCCCAAGTGATGGCCGACGCCCTCCATCTGTTCGGCCCGCTGCCGCTGTACTCGAGCCCGCTGCGCCGCTGCTACGAAACGGCCGAAGCGCTCGGCGATCGCTGGGGCGTCGAGCCCGTCGTGTGCCCCGACGTGGGCGAAGTCGAGTCACCGACGGCGGATCTCGCCGAGCGTGGCGCCTGGCTGCGACAGTTCATGGGTTCGACGTGGAGCGAGCAGCCCGACGACCTCCGGCGATGGCGCCAACGGGTCGTCGACTTCCTCCTCTCCCTCGATCACGACGCGGTGGTCGTGAGCCACTTCGTGGCCATCAACGCCGCCGTGGGTTGGGCCCAGGGCGACGATCGCGTGATCGTGTTCCCGCCCGACAACTGTTCGCGTACCGAGTTCAAGGTCGACGCCGGTCGGCTCGAGGTCGTCGAACTCGGCGGGACCGCTACGACCCACGTCAACTGACCACGTGAACACCGACTGGAACCACGTCTCCTACGCCCAGCGCATCCACTTCGGCGATGGGGCGGTCGAGCAAGTGCCCGAGATCCTGCGCGAGATCGGCGTCCGCAGGGTCTTGCTGATCACCACCCAGGGCAGGCTGGCATCGGAGACCGGCGAGCGGCTGGTGTCTCGGCTGGGTCGATCGCTGTCGACCACCTACGACGGCGTTCGCCGCCACGTTCCGACCGACACGGTGCAGGCCGCGCTCGGCCTCGCGAGAGACCGTGATGTCGACGGCATCGTGTCGTTCGGCGGGGGGTCGTGCGCCGATCTCGGCAAGGCCGTGTCGTTCTTCGTCGAGCAAGAGGCGGGGACCCCCGGAGCCTCGTACGTCGACCGGCCGGTGCTGCCCCACCTCGCCATCCCCCTCACCTACTCGGGCGCTGAAATGACGCCGTTCTTCGGCATGACCGACGAGTCGACCCGACGCAAGAGCGGCGGCGGCGGCCCGACCACCGCCCCGTTGGCGGTCGTGTACGACCCGGTGCTCACCACCGACACCCCGCCGCGGGTCAGCGCCGAGACCGGCGTGAACTGTCTCGCCCACGGCATCGAGGCGGCCTACTCCCCTTCGCGTACCCCTGAGGCCGAGGCCATTGCTCTGGCCTGCATCGAGCGGGTCGCAGCGGCGCTCGTGATGGTCGTCGAGGCGCCCGACGAGTTGCCTGCGCGTCGGATCATGCTCGAGGCCGCCTCGCTCGGCGGACGGAGCCTCCAGAACTCGGCGATGGGCGCCCAGCACGGGTTGGCCCAGCTGCTCGGCGGCCGGACCGGGATGGCTCATGGGCTGGCCAACGCCGTCCTCCTGGCTGCGGTGGTCCGCTACAACCACGACGCCGTGCCCCGAGCGATGTCCAACATCGCTCGCGCCCTCGGCGCCGAAGACGGCGACGCCGCCGGAGCCGTCGACCGGCTCTGCGAGCGACTTGGACTTCCACGCACGCTGAGTGAGGTAGGGGCCGACGAGGGCGACCTCGACGCCGTGGCCAGGATGGCCGAAGGCAACGCCGCCGTGCGGGCCAACCCCCGGCCCATGGACGAGTCCGAGGCTCGCGCGTTGCTCGCCGCCATCGGCTGACCAGGCACAAACCCCCCTGGGGGCTTACGCTCGGCGCATGAGCTTTGTCGCCATCAACGCCATCACCGTCCCCGACGGGGGCGCCGAGGAACTGGTCAAGCGATTCGCGGCCCGCGCCGGCGCCGTCGACCAGCAGGACGGGTTCGAGGAGTTCCAACTCCTCCGTCCTGCTGACGGCAAGAACACGTTCTTCGTCTACACCCGGTGGCGCGACCAAGCGGCGTTCGAGGCGTGGACATCCTCCATGGCCTTCGGGCAGGGTCACGCCCGACCCGAGGGCTCCGACCGTCCCGTGGCCATGGGCAGCGAGCTCCTCGCGTTCGAGGTCGAGAGCCGGACGGGACCCGCGGTGTCGGCATGAGCCCGGGCGAGCGCCCGATGGAGAACCCACGCTGGCGGGGGGTCAACCACCTCGCCCTCGTCACGCCCGACATGGACACGACCGTTCGCTTCTACCACGGCGTGCTCGGCATGCGGCTGGTGGCGTCGGTGATGGCAGGCCCGATGCGTCACTACTTCTTCGAGATCGGACCCGAGAACACCGTCGCCTTCTTCGAGGTCAAGGGCGCCGACACGTTCTCTGCTCCGGCGGGCATTCCCGATCGTCTCCGCAAAGCGCAGTTCGACCATCTCGCGTTCAACGTCGCCGATGAACGCTCGCTGGTCGACCTCCAGGAGCGTCTCCGGGCACACGGGTGCGAGGTCACCGACGTCATCGACCACGGTTTCGTGCGATCGGTGTACTTCAGCGACCCGCACGGCATCGCCCTCGAGGCATCGTGGTGGGCCGTCGACGCCACCGCCCGTCCGGCCGACTACGACGATGGCGTCCTCTTCGGTGACCGTGATCCGGTGGCCGCCGTTCGAGAGTTGGCGGCAACCGGCACCCTCACCTCGACACCAAGGACGCGATTGACCGGCGACGAGATCGTCGACCCCGCCTGAGCGAACCAGCGGGGTCGGTACGATGAGTGCCGCTCGGCCCCCGCTCGGGCCGCTCGCTCTCCCGGTTGGATCGATCCCTTGCCCTTTGCCGTCGTCGCCAGTCTCCGAGACCTCCACGTGGGATGGGCGTGGGTCGTGATCATCGGCAACGGGCTGGCCGGACTCTGGTCGCTCGGCGCTTGGAAGATCCCTGGACTTCGGACGCGGGCGCTGTGGTGGTTCACCGTGGCCGTACAAGTGTCGGTCTTCATCCAGGTGCTGCTCGGGGTCGAACTCGTGGCGGGGGAGAAGATCGAAGCCGCGCAGTTCCACATGTTCTACGGGTTCGTCGCCATCATCGCCGTCGGCATCCTGTACAGCTACCGCCAGCAACTCCGCGGCCGGCTCTACCAGCTCTACGGCTTCGGCGGCCTCTTCATCATGGGGCTCGGCATTCGAGCCCTCCTCGTGGGCGCTCGGACCTGAGCCCGGCCGTCGCTACAGGTGGACGACGGGGCAGGTCAGGGTGCGAGTGATGCCCTCGATGAGCTGCACGCGGCTGACGACCATCTTGCCGAGCTCGTCGACCGAGTTGGCCTCGGCTCGCACGATGACGTCGTACGGACCGGTGACATCTTCGGCCGAGACCACGCCGTCGATTCCCGCTACCTCTTCTGCGACCTGAGCGGCCTTGCCGACTTCGGTCTGGATGAGGACGTATGCGCTGACGGCCACGGGGAAGCCTCCTGGGGCTAGGGCTCGGGGGGTTGGGGCGAGGGCATCGTAACGCCCATCGCCCCGTCCCTCACATTTCCGGTTCGGAACGACCGGTCAGTTGGTGAGGCGCTTCTCCAGCGCCTGGAGCTCGTCCCGCAGCGCCTGGGGCAGGCGATCGCCGATCTCGTCGAAGTGCTCTTCGATCGAGGGGATCTCCTGGCGCCACTCGTCAGCGTCGACCTTCAACAGTCGGTCCCACGCCGAGTCGGCGAGATCGAGGCCATCGGTCGGCAGGGCGGCGCGGGTCGGCAGCAGCCCGATCGGCGTCTCGACAGCTTCTCCCTCGCCGTTGCAGCGCTGGAAGACCCACTCGAGCACCCGGCTGTTCTCGCCGAAGCCGGGCCAGATGAATTTGCCGTCGTCGTCCTTGAGGAACCAGTTGACGTAGAAGATCTTGGGCAGCTTGTCGGCGGTGGTGGCGGCGCCGATCCGGAGCCAGTGGTTGAGGTAGTCGCCGACGTGGTAGCCGGTGAAGGGGAGCATGGCGAAGGGGTCACGGCGCAGCTTGCCGACCGCTCCGGCCTGGGCCGCGGTGGTCTCGGAGGCCATGATCGAACCGAGGAAGACGCCTTGGTCCCAGGAGTAGGCCTCGGTGATGAGGGGCACGACCGACGAGCGGCGACCGCCGAAGAGGATGGCCGAGATCGGCACTCCGGCCGGGTCTTGCCACTCCGGAGCGATGGCCGGGTCCTGGGCGGCGGGGGCGGTGAAGCGGGCGTTGGGGTGGGCGGCGGGGGTCCCCGACTGCGGGGTCCAGTCGTTGCCCTTCCAGTCGGTGAGCTGGGCCGGCGTCTCCTCGGTCATGCCCTCCCACCACACGTCGCCGTCATCGGTCTTCGCGCAATTGGTGAAGATGCAGTTGCCGTCAAGGGTCAACATGGCGTTGGGGTTGGTCTTCATCGACGTCCCAGGAGCCACGCCGAAGAAGCCGGCCTCGGGGTTGATGGCCCACAGCCGGCCGTCGTCGCCGAACTTCATCCAGCAGATGTCGTCACCCACGGTCTCGACCTTCCAGCCCGGGAGGGTCGGCACGAGCATGGCCAGATTGGTCTTGCCGCACGCCGACGGGAACGCGCCGGTGACGTATTTGGTCTCACCTTCGGGCGACGTGAGCTTGAGGATGAGCATGTGCTCGGCCAACCAGCCGGCATCGCGGGCCATGACCGATGCGATGCGCAGGGCGAAGCACTTCTTGCCGAGTAGCGCGTTGCCGCCGTAGCCGGAGCCGTACGACCAGATCTCGCGGGTTTCGGGGAAATGGACGATGTACTTGTTGTCGGCGTCGCAGGGCCAAGCGACGTCGGCCTTGCCGTCCGCGAGCGGGTAACCCACCGAGTGCAGGCAGGGAACGAAGTCGCCGTTCTCGCCCAGGACGTCGAGCGCGCCTTGGCCCATCCGGGTCATGATCCGCATGTTGACGACGACGTAGGGCGAGTCGGTGAGCTGCACGCCGACGTGGCTCTTGTCGGAGCCGAGCGGTCCCATCGAGAACGGCACGACATACATCGTCCGACCCTGCATCGAACCCTTGAAGAGTTCGGTCAACTCGACCTTCATCGCCGCCGGGTCGCGCCAATTGTTCGTCGGCCCGGCGTCGCCTTCGTCAGCCGAGCAGATGAACGTGCGATCTTCGACCCGGGCGACGTCGCCGGGGTCGGAGAGGGCGAGGTAGCTGTTGGGTCGCTTGGCATCACTGAGTCGCTCGAAGGTCCCGTTGTCGACGAGCACCTGAGCCAGCCGGTCGTACTCCTCGGCGGAACCGTCACACCACTCGACCCGGTCGGCCTGCGTCAGTGCCGCAATCTCGTCGACCCACTCGAGCAGCTTTTGGTTCTTCGTCGGGGCTTGGCTCATCTGCTCGCGCATCTCCTTAGGGCTGAGGGGCCCCGTAGGGCTCCTCATTGCGGGGTAAGGCGTTGTTTACCCATTGGTAACTCCCCCTAAGGCTAGGCAAGGCGCGCCGGGCTGTGCCCAATCGGCGTCCGTCCCCGACGCTTTCCGGCAGAAGTTGTCGTCGTGCCACCGGCCGGCGCCGGAAAGCGGGGAGGTGGCGGGTCAGTCGGCGGGCTGAGGCGGCGCGCCAGGGGTGCCCATGTCGACCTCGGAGCCCAACCTGAGCCGGGTGGCCCGTTGCTGGGCGTCGAGATCGAAGACCACACGCTGGCCTTGACGGAGCATCCGGAAGATGGATCCGTCGAGCGCGTTGGGAGCGAGGTCGTACTCGGTGCGGTCGGTATCACGCATGAGGATGCCCTCGCGGGTTCCCGGGTCGTACGCCTTGATGACTCCCTGCATGGTCGGAGAACTTACGCTCGGCCCGTGCCGACCGACGAATTCGACTTGGTTGCCGAGTTCCGTCGGCGGTTTCCCATTGTCGGTGACGATGCGGCCGTCGTCGATCCGCCGTCGGGCCCGCTGTTGCTGTCGACCGATGCGATCGTGAGCGACGTCGACTTCGACGAGAGCGCGTCACCGCATGAGATCGGATACCGGGCCGTGCTCGTCAACGCCAGCGACATGGCGGCTATGGGCGCCCGGGCCCTCCATCTTCTGGTCACGGTCGTGGCGCCGGAGGGCACCGATGTTCTCGGGATCATGAAGGGGATCGCCGAGGCCGCCGTCGCGCACGGGTGCGTCGTCGCCGGCGGCGATCTCTCCGCCACCGGCGGCCCGCTCGTCGTCAACGTTGCCGTCACCGGCACGACGTCGGACGGGGGAGCACCGGTCTTGCGTTCCGGCGCCCGCCCCGGCGACGTCGTGTACGTCACCGGTCCACTGGGCGCGGCGGCCGCCGCCGGCTATCGACTCGGCTCTGCGTGGTGGCCCAGGGCGCGACTCGCCGAAGGCGAGGCCGCCCGGCGAGCCGGGGCGACGGCGATGATCGACGTGTCGGACGGTTTCGCCGCCGATCTCGGCCATCTGATCGACGCCTCAAATGTCGGGGTCGTCGTCGACCATCTGCCCATCGCTCCGGGCGCGACCGAGGCCGAAGCACTCGGCGGGGGTGACGACTACGAGTTGGTGTTCACCCTTCCCGGCGGGGTCGAGCCGCCGGCAGGCGCCATTCGGGTCGGCGCGATCGTCGCCGATCGGGCGGCGCGGCCGTCGGCAGCGCCGGGCTGGCAGCATCGGTTCTCGTGAAGCCTCCCGTCGCCCTGACCATCGCCGGCTCCGACTCCGGCGGAGGCGCCGGCGTCGTCGCCGATCTCAAGACCTTCGAGGCGCTCGGAGTCTGGGGTACGACGGCGCTGGTGGCGGTGACGGCCCAGAACACCCTCGGTGTGCAGGCGTTCGCCACCCTTGACCCGGCGCTGGTGCGGGCCCAGATCGAGAGCGTCGTGACGGACATCGGCGTCGACGCGGCAAAGACGGGGATGCTGGCATCGGCGGAGATGGTGGGCGCCGTGGCCGCTGCCGTTCGCGACTTCGGGGTCGGACGTCTGGTCGTCGACCCGGTCTTCGTCTCCAAGCATGGGGACACGCTGCTGGCCGATGACGCCGTCGGGGCCCTCCGCCTCGAACTCCTGCCCTTGGCCACCGTGGTCACGCCGAACCTGCCCGAGGCGTCAGCGTTGGTCGGCTTCGACGTCGTCGATCGGGCGTCGATGATCGAGTGCGCTCGCCAGCTTCGGGCCACCGGGGTGTCCGTCGTGTTGGTCAAGGGCGGCCACCTCGACGGCGACCAGTCGCCCGACTGCCTGCTGGCCGAGGGGACCGACGAGGTCGCGTGGCTCGAAGCGCCGCGCCTCGAGGGTCGCCACACCCACGGCACCGGGTGCGTGTTGTCCGCAGCCATCACCGCGGAGTTGGCGCGAGGGCGCTCCGCAGCCGCGGCCTGTCAGACGGCGAAACGATTCGTCAGCCAAGCCATCGCCCACGGCCTCGCGCTCGGCTCCGGGGTCGGCCCGGTGAATCCCGGATGGGCCCTCGGCCAGTGACGGATGGGCCCTCGGCCAGTGACGGATGGGCCCTCGGCCAGTGACGGATGGCCGGGTGCGTCCTTCTCGCCCGATATGGCGACTTCGTGCATGGCTGGGGGCAGCGCGTCGGGGGCGGCGGGGTACGGTCGCTCTCGAGTGCGAGGAGAGTGACATACGTGGGAAGTCGGCGATCGGCGGCAGAGGCCGAGGAATTCGTCGCCCCTCGGATTCGGCTGGGTTCGCCGGGAGTCGATGACGCTCGGGAGGCACCCGTCTCCACCGCCGCCCGCCTCGCGGCCCTTGGGGTGGGCCAGGGCCGAGCCACTGCGCCGGGCGTGCTGGCCTTGCAACGCCTGGTCGGAAACCAGCGCACGGCGACGGCCCTCCAGCGCGAGTCCGACGATGGAGAGGCTGACGGGTCAGTGCTCCCGGCGAAGGCCGGCGCCCGCCGCGGGTGGGGCGCCATGCGCGGCCTCGTCGACGAGTCCCGCCAATTCAACAAGCCGAGAAAGCTGGGTCCGTCGTTTCGGATGAACGTCAAGGTCGCGGCCGAACTCGGTCCCGAGCGTGCCGCCAAGCTTCGCCAGATGATCGACGATCGCAACCATCGACAGGAGAAGACGACGTCGGCCGGTGGTGCCTTTCTCGCCAGCCAGGTCAATTCGAAGGAGAAGATCGGCTCCTCGGCGGCGTACACGACGCCCGAGGAGCGCGAGGGGCACCTGGGCGAGTTCTTCAAGGGCGCCCACGCCTTCGTCTCGAACGACGCCTACCTCAAGATCCGCGGGTTGCACATGACCGAGGCCAACTTCAACGCCATGGGCGCGGGATCCAACTTCGTGGCGCCCTTGTCCGACGCCGACAACCTCGTGAAGGAGGCGGGCGCCGTGGCGGGTCGCGGCCTCTTCCACCTGGAGCACAAGCTCGGCATCCCGAAGCTGTCGTGGGTCAACCAGTGCAAGACCGCGGACTATGGCATTTGGCGTTTCAAGATCCTCAAGCCACAGGCCCTCAACCTCCGGATCCCGTCCGGCAGCGAGTACGGGGCGTATGGCTCGTGGGTCGACCGAACCGGTGCTGCGCATCGCGGAGAATGGCGTCCGGGCGGCAAAACGCTGGGCGGAGCGAAGGAGGCCGTCATCGACCAGATCGGTGTCGGCAAGTACGGCGAGTCGGGCGAGAAGGCGGGCGAGGCCACGAGGACGAAGCTGGCCGAGCTCGAGCGCGACGGGGTGATGAAGATCGAGCTCGACACGTCGATGGCGGCCAACACCAAGCGGGTGGTCGAGGAGACGGACACCGCCCGCTGACGCCTTTGGAACGCGACGAGGGCGGGTCGAAACGCGACGAGGGCGGGCCGGTGGCCCGCCCTGTGCGACCTCACCTCGCCAAGTGGATCAGCTGACCCGCTTCACGACCTTGCCGGCCTTGAGGCACGACGTGCACACGTTGACGCGCTTGGGGGAGCCGTTGACCACGGCTCGGATGCGCTGGATGTTGGGATTCCAACGTCGCTTGGTGCGACGATGGCTGTGACTGATGCTCATGCCGAAGGAGGGATGCTTGCCGCATACCTCACAAACCGAAGCCATGACGCGCACCTCTGACGAAGGGACCTACGGGGGGACCTGGCAAGGTTAGCATCCGATGGACATGAACACCCTCGAGCGCCTCGACGCCGACGCACTCAAAGCCGTCGTTGTTGGGTATCGAGACGCTCTTCGAGACCACCAAGAAGCCCTCAACCGGCTCAACGTCTACCCCGTTCCCGACGGCGACACGGGCACCAACATGGCTCTCACGCTCGAGTCGGTGGTGGCGGAGATCGCCGACGCCGATGGCCTCGGAGCGATTTGCAAAGCCATCAGCCACGGCTCCTTGATGGGGGCGCGGGGCAACTCCGGCGTGATCCTGTAGCCAGATCCTTCGGGGCATCGCTGTCGGCGTTCGAGTCCGGCGGCGCGGGGGACGGCACAACGCTGGCGGCAGCGTTGTCCGGAGCGGCGGCGGCGGCGTACGGCGCAGTGATGCGCCCCGTCGAGGGCACGATCCTCACCGTGGCCAAAGCGGCCGGCGACGCGGCCACGTCGGTCGGCGGCGGCCTCCTCGCCGTGCTCGAGGCCGCTCAGGCCGCCGGCGCCGATGCGCTGGCTCGCACACCCGACCTGCTGCCGGTCCTCAAGCAGGCCGGCGTCGTCGACGCCGGCGGCGCCGGCTACCTGCTGCTCCTCGACGTGCTCCTCTCCGTCGTCGACGGTCGAGCCGTGCCGAGCCCGCCAGCACCATCGGGTGCTGCGCCCGAGATCGCCGCCGAGGTCGCCGAGGCCCACACCGCTGACGTCGCCGGCCTCCGGTACGAGGTCATGTACTTCCTCGAGGCCCCTGACGAGACGATCCCGTCGTTCAAGGAAGTGTGGGCGTCGATCGGCGATTCGATCGTCGTGGTCGGCGGCGACGGTATCTGGAACTGTCACATCCACACCGACGACATCGGCGCCTCCATCGAGGCTGCCCTCGACTGTGGCCGACCCAAACGCATCCGCGTCACCGACCTCCTCGAGCAGGTCGAGGAGGAGCGCTGGGTCCGCGACGCCGCCGACTCTGTCGACGAGCCTCCGCTCACCGAGCCGGTGCCGTGCGCCGTCGTCGCCGTGGCCACGGGCGAGGGCATTCGGCGCATCTTCCGCTCGATGGGGGTGCAGCAGATGGTCGCGGGCGGCCAGTCGATGAACCCCTCGACGGCCCAGATCCTCGAGGCGGTCGAGGCGGCCCCGGCCAACGAGGTCGTCATCCTGCCGAACAACAAGAACATCATCCCCGTGGCCGAGCAGGTCGCTCCGCTCACGTCCAAGTCGGTGCGCGTCGTGCGCACGACCGGCGTCGCCGAGGGTTTCGGCGCCCTGCTCGGGTACGACCCGCAGGCCACCGTCGACGAGAACGGCACGCGGCGATGACCGAGGCTGCCGATCGGGTGGTGAGCGGTGAGGTGACGCGGGCGGTGCGCGACTCGACCACCGATGCGGGTCCCGTCAAGGAGGGCGACTTCCTCGGTCTCACCGGCGGCAAGATCACGGTGGTCAGGACTTCGTTGCCGGAAGCGGCGGCCGCTCTGCTCGACAGCCTCGCCGGCGCCGACGTCGAGATCGTCACGATCATCGAGGGCGAGGGAGCATCCGCAGCGGTGACCCGGCAGCTCACCGAGTGGCTCGCCGACCGGCATCCTGACGCCGTCGCTGAGATCCACCACGGCGGTCAGCCGCTGTACCCGTACCTCTTCAGCGTCGAGTAGCGCGTTCGTGCCGGGCCGGACGCTGCCGTCGTTGAAGCAGATCCCCGTCACGAAGGTAGCCGGCGTGGGCGACAAGAAGGCCGAGGCGCTGGCCAACTTCGATCCACCGATCGAGAGCGTGTTCGACCTCGTCACCCATTACCCCCGTCGTTATCTCGACCGCACCAACCAGGCGAAGATCAAAGACCTCCGGGTGGGCGAGGAGGCGATGGTCCTGGCCAAGGTGAAGCGCAACTCGTCCCGCCGCACTCGTCAGGGTCGGGCCCTCGTGGAGGTTGACCTCTTCGACGGATCGAGCTACCTCAAGTGCACGTTCTTCAACCAAGGATGGCGGGGCAAGCAACTCCCTGTCGGGACCGAGGCCGTGTTCTTCGGGAAGGTCGACCTCTACCAAGGCCGCCGGCAGATGACGAATCCCGTCGTCGACTTGGTTGGCGACCGCACCGGCCGCATTGTGCCGATCTATCCGCAGTCGGAGAAGGCGGGCCTGACCACGTGGGACCTCGGCACGGCGGTCGAGCAGGCCGTCGTCCGCCTTGGCGAACTCGGTGGGGTGCTCGACCCACTCGATGACACGTGGCGAGACGAACTCGCGGTCATCGACCGCGATCGGGCGCTCCGTCAGATCCATCTGCCCGACTCGATGGACGACGCGCAAGACGCCCGCCGCCGGCTCGCGCTCGACGAATTGCTCCGACTCCAGCTCACCCTCGTCATGCGTAAGCGAGCCTTCGAGCGGGAAGCGGGGGGCATCCGTCACAAGGTCGACGGCCCCCTGGTCAAGGCGTTCCACGACCTCCTGCCCTTCGCGCTCACGAATGCGCAGCGCCGGGCCATCGCGGAGATCGGGCACGACCTCGCCGGTCCCCACCCGATGCACCGGTTGCTCCAGGGCGACGTCGGATCGGGCAAGACGTTGGTTGCCGTCGAGCGCGCTGCTGGTGGCGGTCGACGGTGGTTTCCAAGGCGCGCTCATGGCGCCGACCGAGGTGCTGGCCGAGCAGCACTACCTCGGCATCCATCAGCTCCTCGACGGGCTCGAAGTGCCAGACCGGGGCGACTCGCTCTTTCCGGCAGCGCCCGTTGCGGGTCGAGTTGCTCACCAACCGGACGACGGCCGGCGAGCGGACCCGACTCCACGCCGGCCTCGCGACCGGTGAGGTCGACATCCTCATCGGGACCCACGCCCTGCTCACCGAGTCGGTGGAGTTCCAGCACCTCGGCGTCATCGTCATCGACGAGCAGCACCGCTTCGGGGTCGAGCAGCGGGCCGCGCTGCGGGGCAAGGGCGACGATCCCGACGTGCTCGTCATGACCGCCACGCCCATTCCAAGGACCGCGGCGATGACGGTCTACGGCGACCTCGACATGTCCGTTCTCGATGAACTCCCGCCCGGCCGCACACCGATCGAGACGACCTGGGCACGAGGAGCCGTCGACGAGCCGGCGGCGTGGGATTGCGTGCGGCGCGAGGTGGGGGCAGGGCATCAGGCCTACGTGGTGTGCCCGTTGATCGACGAGTCGGAGAAGATCGAGGCGAGGTCGGCCGAGGAGGAGTTCGAGCGGCTGCGACGGACCGAACTGCGAGGGCTCCGGCTGGCCCTGCTCCACGGCCGCGTCCCGGCCAAGGAGAAAGAGGCGGCGATGACCGCCTTCCGCAACGGCGACCTCGACGTCTTGGTGGCAACCACCGTGATCGAGGTCGGGGTCGACGTGCCCAACGCGACCGTGATGGTCATCGAAGACGCCGAACGCTTCGGGATCGCCCAGCTCCACCAACTTCGGGGTCGCGTCGGGCGAGGAGCGGCGGTGAGCTACTGCTATCTCCTCGGCGAGGGCGCCACCCCCGACGGAGAGGCACGGTTGTCGGCTCTCGAACGTTCGACCGACGGGTTCGAGTTGGCCGAAGTCGACCTCGAACTCCGCGGTGAGGGCACGATCCTCGGCACCAGGCAGAAAGGCCGGTCCGACCTCAAGCTGGCCAGCCTCCGGCGCGACAAGGACCTCGTGCTCGAGGCCCGCCGGGTCGCCTTCGCCATCACCGAGACCGACCCGTTCCTGGCCGCCAACACCCTGCTGCGCGACGAGGTCAGCGACCTCCTCGAACCCGAAGAAGCCGCCTTTCTCTTCAAGAGCTGACCTCCCACCGCCGTTTGGGCGCGTTTGTGCGCTTGCCCCACACTCATGCGCAGAACGGGGCCGGCGTTGGCGAACCGGGAGCAATGACTTCGTGCTCGGGCCATCCAGCAGTGAGGATGTGTGGGTGGACATCGCCGGCGTGGTGCTCGCCGCCGGATTCGGCACCAGGCTTCGACCGTTGACGGATCTCTTCCCCAAGGCGCTGTGTCCGGTTGGCAACGTGGCGCTGGTCGACCTCGCGCTCGACCGTCTCGCTGATGTCGGAGTGGCTGACCTCGCCGTCAACGTCCATCACGGCCGCGACCAGATGTTCACCCACTTGGCCGGCCGTCAGGTGCACGTCTCGGTCGAAGAACCCGAGGTGTTGGGCACCGCCGGGGCACTCGGCCAACTCCGCCGCTGGCTCGATGATCGGCCCGCCGTCGTCCACAACGCCGATGCCTGGTTCGATGCCGACCTCCGATCCTTCGTCGCCGACTGGGACGGCGAGCGGATTCGTCTGCTGGCCGTGCCCGTTCGCGACGGCGTCGCTCCCGACTTCGACGGCTGCACGTTCGCCGGCGTGAGTGCGATGCCGGCCGGGGTGCTGAGCGCATTGCGCCCCGAACCGAGCGGTCTCTGGGAGGTGAGCTGGCGCCTCGCCATGGACGAGGGGCGGATCGAGGTCGTCGTCCACGACGGCGAGTGGTACGACACCGGCACCCCAGCCGACTATCTCTCCGCCAACCTTGCCGCCGCCGGGGGATGCAGCGTGGTGGCCGCCGACGCCATCGTCGAGCCCGGAGCGGTGGTCGAACGCTGCGTGGTGTGGTCGGGCGCCAGGGTCCAGGCGGGCGAGCACCTCGTCGAGCAGATCCGCGCCCCGGGCCCGATCACCGTGGACGGTCGTCGGTGAACGTCGGGGTGCTACGCGTCGCCGACCGCGTCCGTCGCGTCGTGTGGCGGGTTTTTGGACCACGAACGGTCGGGATCCGCGGACTCGTCGCCGACAAACAGGGCCAGGTCCTGCTGGTTCGCCACTCGTACGGGGCCCCGACCTGGCACCTTCCCGGCGGCGGCGTGAAGCGCCGCGAGTCGCTGCTCGCCGCGCTCGAACGTGAGCTGAGAGAGGAGGTCGGGGTCGTCGTCACCGGGCCGGTTCGGCTCCTGGGCGTGTATTCGAACTTGAGCGAAGGCAAGAGCGATCACGTCACCGTGATGGTCGTCGAGCACTGGCAGCGCCGGGATGCCAGTGGGGGAGACGCGGAGATCAGCGCGGCTCGGTTCTTCGCCCCGGCAGCCCTCCCGGAGGCCACATCGCCTGGTTCGCGGCGACACGTCGAGGAATGGGCGAAAGGGGCGGTTCCGGGCTTCACGTGGTGATCGCGGCTACGGTCCGCGGGTAGTGACTGGCGAAGCCCTCGTCGTTCTCGACGGCGTCAACAAGTGGTTTGGCGCGCTCCACGTACTTCGCGACATCAACCTCAGTGTCGACAAGGGCGAGGTCGTCGTGGTCATCGGACCCTCGGGTTCGGGCAAGTCGACGTTGTGCCGCACCATCAACCGCCTCGAGCCCATCCAGCAGGGCACGATCACCATCGACGGCACGGCACTTCCGGAGGAAGGCCGGGCGTTGGCCCGTCTCCGCGCCGACGTCGGGATGGTCTTCCAGTCGTTCAACCTCTTCGCCCACAAGTCGATTCTCGACAACGTCACCCTCGGGCCGGTCAAGGTCCGCAAGCAATCCAAGGCCGAAGCCGAGGCACAGGCGATGCGCCTCCTCGAGCGGGTCGGCATCGCCGACAAAGCCAAGAGCCAGCCAGCCGAATTGTCGGGCGGCCAACAACAGCGTGCCGCCATCGCCCGAGCCCTGGCCATGGACCCAAAAGTCATGCTCTTCGACGAGCCGACGTCGGCCCTCGATCCCGAGATGATCAAAGAAGTGCTCGACGTGATGCTCGAACTGGCGGAGGAAGACGGCACCACCATGATCGTGGTCACCCACGAGATGGGGTTTGCCCGATCGGCAGCCCGGCGGGTCGTGTTCATGGACGAGGGCGCCATCGTCGAGATCTCGCCCCCCCAGACGTTCTTCTCCAACCCCGAGAGCGATCGCGCCCGCGATTTTCTCTCCAAGATCCTTGCCCACTGAAAGGAAACTGCACATGCAACGTCAACGAGGATGGATCGCCGCACTTCTGGTGGTCCTCGCCATGGTCGCCGGAGCCTGCGGCAACAACGACAGTCCAGCGGTCGATGGCAACGCGTCCGACGCCACGACGACATCGGCCAAGAGCGGTCCGCCCGAGTTCGAGGCGGGCACGACGATGGCCGCCCTGCAACAGAAGGGCAAGATCGTGGTCGGCACGAAGTTCGACCAGCCGCTCTTCGGTCTCAAGAACCCGGTGACCAACGAGGTCGAGGGCTTCGACGTCGAGATGGCCAAGATCATCGCGGCTGGCATCTTCGGCGGCACCCCCGACGAAGCGAAGTCGAAGATCGAGTTCGTCGAGACCGTGTCGAAGAACCGCGAGCCCTTCATCCAAGAGGGCAAGGTCGACTTCGTCGTCGCCACCTACACGATCAACGACAAGCGCAAGGAAGTCATCGACTTCGCCGGCCCGTACTACATCGCCGGTCAGGACATCATGGTCAAGACCGACAACACCGACATCAAGAGCGTGACCGATCTCAACGGTAAGAAGGTCTGCTCGGTGACGGGATCGACCTCGATCAAGAACGTCCAGGAGAAGGCGCCACAGGCCGACATCTCGACCAGCTTCGACAAGTACTCGCTGTGCGCCGAGGCGCTCGCCGACGGACGAGTCGAGGCGGTGACGACCGACGACATCATTCTGCTCGGCCTCATCAAGGACAACCCGGGCAAGTTCAAGCTCGTGAAGAGCACCTTCACCACCGAGCCGTACGGCGTCGGCGTGAAGAAGGGTGATGACGCCTTCCGCAACTTCATCAACGACACCATCGCTGCCGCGTACAAGAGCGGTGCATGGAAGAAGGCGTTCGACTCGACCGTCGGACAGTCCGGTGAGAAGGCTCCGACCCCGCCGCCCGTCGACCGCTACACCAGCGGCGCGGCAGCGACGACGACGACCGCTCCCTGAACGTCGTCCTCGACAACCTGGACCTCTACGTCCAGGGTATTCGCACCACCGTTGGACTCACCCTGCTGTCGTTCGCCTTCGCCTTCCTCATCGGAACGCTGGTGGCGGCATGCAGGGTGAGTCCTGTAGCACCGCTCCGCGGCTTCGGCGCGTTCTGGGTCGAGACGTTTCGCAACACCCCCTTGACGGTGCTGTTCGTGCTGTTCTATTTCGGGTTCCCCAAGCTCGGCATCCGCTACGCCGCGTTCCCTTCGGCGGTCACGGTGCTGTCGGTGTACACGAGCGCGTTCATCGCCGAGACGGTGCGGGCCGGTATCAACACGGTGTCGGCCGGGCAGGCCGAAGCGGCCAGGGCCATCGGCCTCACCTTCGGCCAGACCATCCGGATCATCGTGTTGCCGCAGGCATTTCGCACCGTCATCGGGCCGATCGGGAGCCTCTTCATCGCGCTCACCAAGAACAGCTCGATCGCCTCGGTCATCTCCGTCCTCGAGTTGGCCAAGGTCGCTGACAACCTCAACACCGACTCGGCCCGGCCCATCCCGGTCTTCCTCGGCGCTGCCATCGCCTATCTTCTCTTGACCTTGCCGTCCGGGTTTGCCTTCGGCGTCCTCGAGCGACGCGTGGCGGTGAAACGCTGATGGCCGCACCGGTGTTCGGCGACGTCCTCGGGCCCAAGGGCCGGCGAAAGGTCCTTGTCGCCTCGATCGTGGCCGGCCTTCTCGTCGCCGCACTCGTCGCCGTGGCCGTCGGACGGCTCGCGTCCGCCGGGCAACTCGAGCCCGACGCTCTGGGAGCCGTTCACCCAGTTCGCCATCTGGAAGTTCCTGCTCGTCGGCCTGCGCAACACCGCCGAAGTGGCTGTCGTGAGCATGGCCGCCTCGCTGGTGCTCGGCATGATGCTCGCCCTCGGTCGGCTCGCGCTCCACGCCCCGGTGCGCTGGGTGGCCGGGTTGTGGGTCGAGTTCTTCCGCGGCGTGCCGCTCCTGCTCATGATCCTGTTCTCGGCCCTCGCATTGCCGAAGTACGGGATCGACGTGTCGCTGTTCTGGTACCTCGTCCTCGGCCTCGTCCTCTACAACAGCGCCGTCCTCGGAGAGATCTTCCGGGCCGGCATCCTGTCGCTCGACCGAGGCCAGACAGAAGCGGCGACCGCGTTGGGGTTGACCTACTGGCAGTCGATGCGAATCGTGATCCTCCCGCAGGCTCTCCGCCGCATGGTTCCCGCCATCGTGAGCCAATTGGTGACGCTGCTCAAGGACACGTCCCTCGGGTTCATCATCGGCTACGAGGAACTGTTGCGGCGGGCCAACATCGTGGGCGCATTCTCCAAGAACCTGCTGCAGGCTCTCGTCGTCGTCGCCCTGATCTACATCGCCGTGAACTTCACGCTGTCGCGCATCGCCCGCCGCCTCGAGGTGCGGCAGCGGACCCGACTCGGCGCCGGAGCGATCGAGGTCGGCGGGGTCGACGACCTCACCGTGCTCGCCGTCCAAGCAGGTCCGTCCCGGGACTGACGTACCCGACTTGCGGCCGGTCGCTACCGTCTCGCCATGGCGACTCTCCCCGCATCCATCGATGACGTCGACGCAGCCTGGCTCGCCGAAACCCTGGGCGACGAGATCACCTCGATCGACGTTCACCAGATCGGGGTCGGCGTCGGGGTGAGCAGCGCCCTTTATCGGGTCGGCCTCGAGGGTCCCGACTCGGCATCCCGACCGGCCAGCGTGATCGTGAAGCTCCCTGCCCTCGACGAGGCCGCCGTCTTCACCTCCACCGTGTTGCGCATGTATATCCGCGAAGTCGGGTTCTTCGACGACCTCGCCGCCCGTTCGCCGATCCGCGTCCCCGAGCGGTACTACGCCGACCTCGACGCCGACAGCTCCAAGTTCGTGATCGTCATGGAGGACCTCGGTTCGCTCCGCATGGTCGACCAGGTCGTGGGGATGGACGTCGCCGACGCCGAACGAGCGGTCGACGCGCTCGCCGACTGGCATGCCGAGTGGTGGCGGGGAGCCGACGGTCTGGCCGAGGCGGGCAAGGTCATCGCCCTCGACGATCCCATCTACCCGGCCATCCTGCCGATGGTGTTCGCCGAAGGGTGGGAGAAAGTGACCTCGTCGATGGGCGTCGCGGTCGAGATCAGCGACGTCGGCCCCCGGTTCGGCGACGCGATCACGCCCTTGTTGGCGTCGATGGCGCGTGACCCGCGCACGCTGACCCACGGCGACTACCGGGCCGACAACATCCTCTTCCAGGCCGACGGCACGCCCGCCCTCATCGACTTCCAACTCCTCGGGAGTGGCAGCGGCGCCGTCGATCTCGCCTACTTCGTCACCCAGAGCCTCGACGCCGAGGTGGCGTCAGCCCACGAGCGCGCACTGTTCGATCGGTGGATGGCCCGCCTCGAAGGTCACGGCATTCCGGCCGCGGATCTGGCCGGCATGTGGGACGACTATCGGTCGTCGGCGCTCTTCTGTCTCGTGTATCCGATCGTGGCCAGCCGGGGCATGGACCTCGACGACCCCCGCCAGCGCGACCTCGTCGACTGCATGAACTCCCGCGTCGCCCGCGCCATCGACGAACTCGCGCTCCGCGACCTCCTCTGAACCCCGCGTTGGAGTGGCCGTTCCGGTCGCCCCAACCCGTTGTTGTGGCCGCAGCGGCGGCCGTTTCGGCCACCGCAACGAGCTTGGGGTCAGGCGGCGAAGGCTTTTCGGAGGGCGTCGGCGACCTCGCTGATGGCGGCGCGGGCATCTTCGAGCATGGCGGCCATCTGGACGAAGGCGTGGGTCATGCCGTCGTAACGGTGGACGGTGGCGGGGACGCCGGCGGCCTCGAGAGCCTTGGCGTAGGCCTCGCCCTCGTCGCGGAGCGGATCGAACTCGGCGGTGATGATCAGCGCGGGCGGCAGTCCACTCAGGTCGGCGAGGACGGGCGATGCCCGCCAGTCGTCCCGGTCGCCGTCGGCCCCGGAGTACTGCTCGTAGAACCACCGCATCGTGTCGGCCGAGAGCATCAAGGCGTTGGCGTTCTCGTCGATAGACGGGTAGCCGCCCCGGGCGTCGGTGGTCGGATAGATCAGGGCCTGGAAGCAGAGCGCCGGGCCGCCCGCGTCGCGAGCCAGGAGCGCGCAGACGGTCGAGAGGTTGCCGCCCGCGCTGTCGCCACACACGGCGATGCGCGACGGGTCGCCACCGATCGACGCCGCGTTGGCGCCCACCCACTCGAGGGCGGCGAAGGAGTCTTCGACGGCGGCGGGGAACTTGTGCTCGGGCGCCAGGCGGTAATCGACGGCGACCACCAGACACTCGGCCTGAGCACAGAGTTGGCGGGCGACCGGGTCGTGGCTGTCGAGATCGCCGATGGTGAACCCGCCACCATGGAAGAACACGAGGACGGGGAACGGACCGTCGCCGAGCGGCGTGTAGACCCGAACCGCGAGATCACCGGCCGGGCCGGGCACGGTCTGATCGGCGACCGACGCGAGTTCGGGCAACTCGCCCCCGATGGCGGCCATCATCGAGTACGCGGTGCGAGCGTCGGCGACCGAGCCCTCGCGGAGGCCGCCCGTCCGGCCGCTGCTGGCGGCATTGTCGGACATGGCCTGAAGGGTGGGATGCAGCGGCATGGTCCGGGATCGTAGGCAGGCCCGGCCTCAGTCGTCCTCTCCGGGTACGACGAGGTCCCAGCGGTCGAGGCACAGCTCGCAGCGATAGACGAGCAGATCGCCCGGCTGGGGCGGGTCTTCGTCGTCGAACCGACTGATCAAGTGGGCCCGGCCGCCGCAGTCGATGCAGGTGATGATGGGCGGGGCGAGGAGTTCGCCGTCTTCGCCCCGCTCGTGGCGCTCTCGATCGCTCATGTCGCCGTCGACGGACGGGGCGACTGCACGAAGATCCCCGCGGCCTCGACCGCCACCGTGCCGTCGGCCAACAGCAGGCGGCCCTTGACCCGCTGGGTCCGGCGGGGTCCGGGCCGATCACGCCAGGCCTCGATACGAATGGAAGAGCCGTCGAGCGGGACGGGCTTGCGGTAGCGCAACTCGAGGGTCGCCGTGACGCATGGAACGCGGTCGAGGGCCCAGCCGAGTGAGGCCATCGTCTCGTCGAGCACGGTGGCGGCGATCCCGCCGTGGAGAAAGCCGGGCGGACCGCGGTGGGCGGCGGTCGGCGCGAACAGGGCCACGATGCCCGGATCCTCTTTGGTGAATTGGAGGCCGAGGCCCAGGGGGTTCTCGCCGGTGGTCCCCTCGGAGGTGCTCACAGCGGCGAAACTACCGGGCGTGCGCGTCGTGGCCGGCATCGCTCGAGGTCGGCGGATCGTGGCCCCAGCGGGCGCCACGACCCGACCCACGTCCGACTTCGTGCGCGAGGCGGTGTTCAACTCCTTGGTGAGCCACCTCGATGTCGCCGAGAGCAACGTCGTCGACCTCTTCGCCGGCACGGGAGCGCTCGGCATCGAGGCGTTGAGCCGCGGCGCGACCGTGGCCACGTTCGTCGAACGGGATCGGGCCGCCCTCGCCGCCATCGACACCAACCTCGACACGCTCGGCTTCGCCGACCGGGCAACGATCATCCGCGGTGACGCAACCCTCGTCGACCTTCCGGTCGTCGACCTCGCCTTCGTCGACCCGCCCTACGCGTTCCAGGACTGGCCCACCGTGCTCGCCCGGGTGCACGCGCACATCGCCGTGCTCGAGAGCGACCGGGAGGTGGACCCCGGCGACCGCTGGCGAGTTCTCAAGGTGAAGAGGTACGGCACTACCGTGGTGACCCTGACTTCTGCGAGGAGCGCCCGTTGAGGACTGCCCTGTGCCCGGGTTCGTTCGACCCCCTGCACAACGGACACATCGACATCTTCGAGACCGCGGCCCGGCTGTACGACCGCGTCGTCGTCGCGACGATTCGCAACCCCGGCAAGGGCGAGCCGTTGTTCACCCTCGAGGAGCGCAAGGAGCTCATCAAGGAGGCCCTCGGCCACCTCGACAACATCGAGGTGGTGTCGATGACCAAGCTCACCGTCGATGTGGCTCGAGATGTGGGCGCCGACGTCATCGTCAAAGGACTGCGCGACGGGACCGACTTCGCCTCCGAGATGCAGCAGGCCCAGATGAACAAGGCGATCTCCGGAATCCAGACCGTGTTCCTCCCGTGCGGGCCGGAGAGCGCGTTCATCGCCGCCACCCTGATCCGACAGATCGCCATGTTCGGCGGCGCCGACCGACTCGACTCGATGGTGCCGAAGAACGTCGCCGACCGCCTGCACGAGAAGTACGCCCGATCGTGACCGCCGTCGGAGGCGGACAACCGGAGATCGACAGCGAGACGCTCATCCGGCGCGTCCTCGAGGTGGTCACCAACGGCAAGTCGGTGCCGTTGTCGAGTTCGGTGATGGTGGTCAAGGAGGAAGTCCTCGAACTGCTCGAGGACGCCCTCGAGCGGCTCCCGGGTGAGCTGCGCCAGGCCCGGTGGATGCTGCGCGAACGCGAAGAGTTCCTGGCCAAGGTGGCCCGGGAGGGGGACGACATCCTCGAGGCGGCGCGGGTACGAGCCGAGCGCATGGTGGAGCGCCAAGAGATCGTCCGCGAGGCCCGCCACACGGCCCAGCGTCTCGTCGACGACTCCCGAGAAGAGGCCCGCCGGCTGCGTCTCGAGGCCGAGGACTTCTGTGACCAGAAGCTCGCTGCGTTCGAGATCGTGCTCGAACGCACCCTCAAGACGGCGCGCGCTGGTCGCGAGAAGCTCGCGGTCACGCCCGCGCCCGCCGATCGACCCGATCTCGCGCTCCACGACGACGACGGCGACTCGACGTCCGACGCCTTCTTCGATCAGGACCAGTCCTAGCGGTCATGGCCCCCCGCAGCCCGTTCCGGGTGAACGTGGCCAACGTTCTGCGCCACCAGGACCCCCGGCACGAGAATGTCGAGGGCGAAATCCCCGACTTGTTCGTGAGTGCCAGCGAGGTGCCGCCGGGATCCATCGTCGAGGTCGACGTCGACCTGTTGCCGGTCGGATCCACCCTCGAAGTGCGAGGTCGGGTGCGGGCGCCATGGCGGGGTGTGTGCGCCCGGTGCCTCCAGCCGGCCGAGGGCACGGTCGAGGGCGAGGTCGACGAGGTCTTCGAAGACCCCCACGTGGAGGGCGAGACCTACCCCCTCGACCATGACGAGATCGACCTGGAGCCTCTGGCGCGCGAGACTGTCGTGCTCGAGTTGCCCCAGGCACCCCTCTGCCGTGAGGATTGTCAGGGTCTCTGTCCCCAATGTGGGGCCGACCGCAACGAGGGCACCTGCTCGTGCGAACCGCCCCTGGATCCCCGGTGGTCGGTACTGGACGAGTTGCGTACCACCGACCGTGAAGAGAGCTAGGCACCCCCATGGCCGTCCCCAAGAAGAAGACCTCCAAGATGAAGTCCCGCACTCGCCGGGCCTCCAACTGGACGCTGTCCGTCCCTCCGCGGAGCATCTGCCCGCAGTGCGCCGAGGCCAAGCTGCCTCACGTGGTCTGCAACAACTGCGGCTGGTACGGCGGCCGGCAGGCCATCGACGTCTCCTGACCCACCGTTGACGCGACTCCCCATCGCCATCGATGCCCTGGGCGGCGACAACGCCCCCGGGGACATCGTCGCGGGCGCGGTCGAGGCCGCCGAGCGCTTCGGCGTCCCCATCGTGTTGGTGGGACCGCCCGACCGGATCGGTGACCCCCGGGGACTTCCTGTCATCCCCTGCACCGAGGTCATCGAAATGCACGAGGAAGGCGCCAAGGCGGTCAGGCGGAAGAAAGATTCCTCGCTGGTGGTGGCGGCCGAACTCGTCCGAGACGGCAAGGCGTCGGCCATGCTCAGCGCCGGCAACACTGGCGCGACGGTCGCCTCGGCCCTGTTGCGGATGGGTCGCCTCCGGGGTGTCACCCGGCCCGCGATCGCCACGCCCATCCCTGTTCCAGGGTCGACGCCGACGGTGCTGCTCGACGCCGGAGCCAACGCCGAGGTGCAACCCGCCTGGCTCGTCCAGTTCGCCCAGATGGGCACGGCCTACTGCCGAGCTCGCTACGGCATCGAGTCGCCCCGCGTCGGCCTCTTGAACATCGGCGAGGAGGACTCCAAAGGCACCGACCTCACCAAAGCCGCGTTTCCCCTGCTCAGAGGGGCCGCAGGCATCAATTTTCTCGGCAACGTCGAGGGTCGCGATCTGCTCAGCGACGACATCGACGTCGTCGTCACCGACGGTTTCACCGGCAATGTCGCCCTGAAGACGCTCGAGGGCGGGATGAAATTCCTGCGAGACGCAGTCTTCACCGCCCTGGTCAGCACCGACGAGGCGGTGGCCGCCTCGGGGGTGGTGCTCCCGCTCTTGGTGCCGTTGGCAGAAGAACTCGATCCCGACACCCACGGCGGCGCCATGGCCCTCGGTCTCAACGGCGTCTGCATCATCTCCCACGGGTCCTCGGGAGCAAAAGCCATCGTGAACGCGGTGAAGGTGGCCAAGGACATGGTTGACCAGGAACTCGTCGCCAAGGTGCAAGCGGCCGTCGAAGCGCACTGAGCGCGTTACTGTGCGAGCGTTATGCCCGCAGAGACCCACGTTGAACGAGGACCAATGGACCGCCAGCAGGTGTTCGAGCTCATCCGCGACCGGTTGGCCGACATCCTCGAGATCGAGCCCTCCACGATCGCCGAGGGGGCGTCGTTCTCGGACGACCTCGACGCCGACTCCCTGGCCCTGATCGAGTTGGTCGAGGCCCTCGAGGAGGAGCTGGGCGAACGATCGGTCGGCTTCCGCATCGACGACGAGGACCTCGAAGACCTCAAGACGGTGCGCGACGCCGTCGACTACGTCGTCGCCAAGCTCGAAGCGGCGTAGGCGGGGCCGGGCTGTCGGTCTCCCAACCTGCCGAGTCGTCGCCGGTCCTGCCCGACCGGCGCTCGTTCGCGGGGCAAGAAGCTGACGTCGCCGCCCTCGTCGAACGGCTCGGACGTCCGTTCCACGACCCCTCGCTGCTGGCGCGATCCCTCGCCCACCGGTCGTGGTGCGCGGAGACCGAAGGGGCGGTGTCGAACGAGCGCCTCGAATTCCTCGGTGACGCCGTGCTCGGGTTGGTGGTCACCGATCACCTCTTCCTGACCTACCCCGACCTGCCCGAGGGTGAGCTGGCCAAGGTGCGCGCCTCGCTGGTCAACTCCGAGGCCCTGGCCGAGGTGGCGAGCGAACTCGACCTGGGGTCGTTCCTGCTGCTCGGCAAGGGTGAGGCGGCCTCGGGCGGACGCGAGAAGCCGTCGATCCTCGCCGATGCGATGGAGGCCGTGCTCGGCGCTGTCTACCTCGACGGCGGGTGGCCGGCAGCGGCTGAACTCGTGATGATGCTGCTCGGCGACCGCATCGAGTCCGCGGCCGCCGGCCCTGGCGGCCAGGACTACAAGACCCGCCTCCAGGAGCTCGCGGCTCGAAAGTTCGAGCAGCTGCCGCGCTACGAGGTCGAGGACGAGGGCCCCGACCACGCCAAGCGCTTCTACGCCACCGTGTTCCTGGCCGGCGAGCGACGAGGCGCTGGCGAAGGCCGATCCAAGAAGCAGGCCGAGCAGGGTGCCGCCCGGGCCGCGTGGATCGCATTGCAGAAGTTGCTGGACGAGTCCGAGCTGACCACGGCTTCAGGCACTCCGGCATCGCCGACCGGATCCGACCATGCCTGAGCTCCCCGAAGTCGAAACCATCCGACGAGATCTCGAGAAGGAGGCCGCCGGCAAACGGATCAAGACCGTCGAGGTCTTCGGCATGCGGTCGATTCGGCGTCACACCAACAAAAAGCAGTTCATCTCGCGCCTCGAGGCCCGCAAGGTCACCGGCGTCGAGCGGCGGGGCAAGTACCTCCTCGTCAAGCTCGAGGGCTCCGATGTCCTCGTCATCCATCTCGGGATGAGCGGTCAGCTGTTGTGGGTCAAGGGCAAAGAGGAGAAGGAGGAGAAGGCCAAGCACACGCACGTCATCATCACGTTCACCACGCCGGGCCAGCTCCGCTTCCTCGATCCGCGGACCTTCGGCGAACTCTTCGTGACCTCGCTCGACGACCTCGACGAGGCGGTGCCCGAGCTCGCACACCTCGGCTTCGACCCGGTCGAGGACGTGATGAGCTGGGTGACCTTCGGCGAGATGCTCCACGCACGCAAGCGCAAGCTCAAAGACCTGCTGATGGACCAGAAGTTCGTGGCCGGTATCGGCAACATCTACTCCGACGAGATCCTCTGGGGCGCCGGGCTGCGCTTCGACCGCGCCTCCGACGAGTTGACGTCGCAGGAAGTACGCCGGCTCTATCGGGCCATGAGCGAGATCCTCCACGACGCCATCAAGCACCGCGGCTCGTCGCTGTCCGACGAGCAATATCGCGACCTCTACGGCGTCGTCGGCAACTACGGCAGCGAGCACAACGTCTATGACCACGAGGGCGACCCCTGCCGGCGCTGCCGCACCCCGATCGTCCGGGCAAAGATGAGCGGCCGGTCGCACTTCAGCTGTCCCCGCTGCCAGATCTGACCCCCACGCCCGACCCGCGCCTCCAGCTTTCCGGCGCCAGCGGTGGCCAAGGCCACAGTTTCTGCCGGAAAGCGGTCGTCCGCGACCGGTCCGGCGGGCACCGGTAACCTCGTGGTCCAGTGTTCCTGAAGGCCCTCACCATCAAAGGCTTCAAGTCCTTCGCCGAGACCACGACGCTCGAGTTCGAGCCGGGGATCACGGTGGTGGTCGGCCCCAACGGAAGCGGCAAGTCCAATGTGGTCGATGCCGTGGCCTGGGTGCTCGGCGCCCAAGGGGCCCGGACGATGCGCGGCTCGAAGATGGAAGACGTCATCTTCGCCGGGACCGCCAACAAGGCGGCGCTGGGCCGGGCCGAGGTGAGCCTGACCATCGACAACGCTGACGGCGTCCTCGACATCGGTTTCGCCGAGGTCACGATCACCCGCACCCTGTTTCGCAGCGGCGACAGCGAGTACGCCATCAACGGGGCCCCGTGTCGGCTCCTCGACATCCAGGAACTGCTCAGCGACAGCGGGGTCGGCCGCCAACAGCACGTGATCGTCAGCCAGGGCCAGATCGACGCCGTGCTCAACGCCCGGCCCGAGGATCGCCGCAGCATCATCGAGGAGGCCGCCGGCGTCCTCAAATACCGCAAGCGGCGGGAGAAGTCCCAACGTCGTCTCGAGTCGACCGAGGCCAACTTCCTCCGCCTCCAAGACCTCCTCCGCGAGGTCCGCCGCCAACTTCGTCCCCTCGAACGCCAGGCCGACGCCGCCCGCCGTCACGGATCGTTGGTCGAAGAACTCGGCGCCCTCCGGCTCCACCTCGCAGGGCGGGAGCTGGCTACCCTGACGACCCGGTCGACGGCCGGTGTCAAAGCCAGGGCCGAACTGGCCGACGCCGAGACCGCGCTCAAGTCGTCTCTCGCTCGATTCGACGCCGACGTGATCGGCGCCGAGGCTGCGCTCTCCGCCGCCGGCGCCAGCGACCTGTCTGAGGCCCTCATGCGATTCGAGTCGATGCGCGAGCGCGCCCGCGGCCTGGCCGCGGTGCTGACCGAACGCCGGCGGGGGATCGAACGCGACCGGGCGTCGTTCGTCGACCAGGCCGTCATTGCCAGCCTCGAGAGCGACTTCTCGCGGCTCGGCGACGAACTCGACGAGGTCGAGCGCGAATCCGAAGCGCTGGTGCCGCAACTCGAGGAGTTGCGTGAGGCCGAGTTGGCTCTGGCCCGATCCCGAGCCGACTTCACCGAGCAGTGGGGCGATGGCGTGCCGTCGATGCCGGCCACGGGAGCGGCCGAGGTGCGGGGCGAACTGACGCGCGCTGCGCGCCAGTGCCGGTCGCGGTGCCGGCGAGCTGCAGCGGCTCGAATCACGTTTGGCCAATCTCGACGCCAAGGCCGAGCGTCTGGCCGGGGAAGCGGCGCGACTCAGCGACGAGATAGCGGCCGCCGACGATGCAACCAAGCCGCTGGCCGATGCCGCCGCCGACGCCGAGGATCGACGGCTCAGAGCCGAACGGGCCCAAGCCGAGGCCGAGGAAGCCCTCCGGGCGGTCGAAGGCGACTACCACTCGTGGACGGCGCGGCGCCGAGGCATTGTCGCTGGCCCTCGACGAGGCCCGTGCCCGCGCCGGCGCCGAACGTTTGGCTGCCGTCGATGGTGTCGTCGGCACGCTGCTCGATCTCGTGGAGATCGACGAGGGCTGGGAAGCGGCGTTCGAGGCTGCCGTGGGGGAGGCCCTCGCCGCCGTCGTGGTCGACGGGGTCGAGAGCGCTCGCCGCGCACTGGCCCACCTCCAGTCGGACGACGCCGCTGGGGCGGTGCTCGCGTTGGGGGCTGCCGGTCAGCCCGTCAGCCTCCCCTTCGAGGCCATGGCTGCCGGTGACGCCATCCGCGACCACGTGCGCTCGCACAACCACGACGTCGAGCAACTTCTCGATGTGCTGCTCGCTGTCGCCGTCGCCGTCGACGGCGATTGGACCGACGCCCTCGACCTGTCACTGAACCATCCAGGTCTGGTCGTTGTCACCCGCGCCGGGGATCGGTTCGCCGCCGGAGGCTGGCGGGTGGGGGCCAGCGGTACCGGCGCCACCGGGGCCGCACTTGCCGAGGCGGGGGCACACGCCGACGCCGCCGGCGAGGCGATGGCCGTCGCCACCGATCGCCGCGATGCGGCCCGGAGCGAACTCGGCGCCGCACGCCAATCGGCCCAACAGATCGCCAAGTCCGTCGATGAGAATGCGGTGCGCAAGTCGTCGTCGGCCAACTCGTTGGCTCGCGTCGAGGCCGAGGCCCGCGACGCGGGCACCGAGGCCGAAACACTGCGAGCCCACTTGGGTGAACTCGGCGAGCGGGTGGCCCGCGAGCAACAACGCGTGGCCGAGCTCGAGACCCTCCTTCCGGCCCTCGAAGCCGACGAAGCCGCCGGGGCCGAGAAGCTGTCCTCGATGCAGGGAGCCCGCGCCCGCCTCGACGAGCGGACGACGGCCGTTGCCGCTCTCCGCACCGACCTCGAGGTTCGGGCCGCAGGACTCGAGGAGCGCCGCACCTACCTCACTCGCCGGGCGGCCGAAGTCGACGAGCGACTCCGGCGCAACGTCGAGAAGCGCGACGAGGCGGAGAAGGGCCGCACCGAACTCGAACGCCGAGCGGCGGCCACGCACCGACTCTGGAAGCTCGTCGACGATCGCGTCGCCATCGTCGAACGCGAACTCCAGACCCTCCGCGAGGAGCGTCGCAAGCAGTCGGAGCAGACACGGGCCGTGACCGAACGCCTCGACGGGCTGCGACGTCAGCGTCAGACGGCCGAGCGGTCACTCGGCGAACTACGCGAACGCATCCAGCGCAACCAGCTCGAAGAGGCCGAGGTCAGGGTCCGGCTCGAACAGGCCACCGAGACCCTTCGGCAGAACTTCGACTGCGAACCGGAGACGGCGATGAAGGCCGAAGCCCCGGTGCTGCCCGAGGGCGTCACCGCCGCCGCTCGAGTGCGCGAACTCGAGCGCGAGCTTCGACTCATGGGCGCCATCAACCCCCTCGCCCTCGAGGAGTTCACCCAACTCCAGGAGCGGCACACGTTTCTCGAGGGCCAGCTCGAAGACGTCAAGTCGGCCCGCCGCGAGCTGTTCAAGGTCATCAAGGCCATCGACAACGAGATCGTCGAGGTGTTCGCTGCCGCCTACGCCGACGTGGCCGAGAACTTCTCCTCGCTCTTCACCATGCTCTTTCCGGGCGGAAGCGGTCGGCTCAAGCTCACCGACCCCGACAACCTGCTCGAGACGGGTATCGAAGTCGAGGCGCGGCCATCGGGCAAAAACGTCCGCCAGCTGTCGCTGCTCTCGGGTGGCGAGCGGTCGCTGACGGCGCTCGCCTTCCTCTTCGCCGTGTTCCGCAGTCGCCCGTCTCCCTTCTATCTCATGGACGAAGTCGAGGCCGCCCTCGACGACGTAAACCTTCATCGCTTCCTCGATCTCATCAGCGAGTTCCGCCGCGAAGCCCAGTTGGTCATCGTCAGCCACCAGAAGCGGACGATGGAAGCCGCCGACTGCCTGTACGGCGTTACCATGCAACCCGGCGGGTCGAGCCGGGTCGTGAGCGAACGGATTGCCGCGGGCACCTGAGCGACCCCCGTATGCTCCTGGCGATGAGGCGGAACGGGCGGATCCTGGTCACGACGATGGCGATGCTCCTCGCGGGAGCGATGCCGGCGGGAGCGGCGCACTGGCCGCAGTTCGGCGGCGACAGCGGACGAAGCGGGTCCCAGCCCGTCGATCAGGGAGGCGTGCCCATCGAGTTCGCCTACTCGCGCACGGGCGCCGCCGACGGCGACGTCCGCACCTCGATCATCACCTCCGCCGGTCCCGTGGCCGAGCAGCGGCTGGCCTACGGCACCGAGGACGGCGTCATCCTCATCCGCAAGTTGCTCAGCGGCCAGGAGGTCGGCCCGGCCGGAGGCACCGACCTCGGCGCCGACCCGTTCCCGTTCGGGAGCTCCGGCAGCGTCAGCTTCGTCGAGTCGTCGAGCGCAGACGGCCTGGGACAGATCTACTCCGTCCACAACGAGCTGTACTCGGGCGGTGTGATCGGCCTCGAGCTCGCCCAGGTCGACGAGACGACCGGCCAGCGCTCGCGGCCCGACATCGCCCTCGACAACACGATCGGCTACCGAATCCAGAGCTCGCCGCTGCTCACCTCCCCCGATGGCGCCGGCAACCGCAGCCTGTTCTTCGTCGCCGAACAGCGCAGCGGCCCCGATGCCCGGCTGTTCAAGATCAGCATCGGGAATGCGGGATCGCCCACAGCCACGATCAGCGCCCCGACCTTCACCGACGACATCAACGCCAACGTCGCCGCCAGCCCCACCCTCGTGTACTTGCGAGACGCGGCTGGCACGCCGACGGCCTACATCGCCGTGGGGACCTTCGGCGCGCTTCGGACCTACCGGGTGAGCGACCTCGCCCCGGGACCCTTCTCGACCGGCCTCGACAGCGCCGTCGCCACCCCGTCGGTGCCCGTCACCGCCGTCGGCCTGCCGCCTGGAGGGGCCGGGAGTGGCGTCGACGTGGCCCCAGCCCTCTACGCCGCCAGCGGCGCCGGCGCCACGACCATCCACCGCTTCACCCAGGATGGCTCGACCCAGGAGTTGGTGCGCACCTCGAGTCCGACGCTGGCCGGCCAGCCCGCCCCCGCGCTCGCCCTGAGCCCCGACGGCACCAAGGTCTTCGTCCCGACGTCGGCCAACCTCTACGGCCTGGCGGCCACGACGATGGCCGTCTCGTCCCGGTTCAGTCCGACCGACGACCTCAAGGTCGACAGCGGGTTCCGTCGCACGACGCCGGTCACCACCGGCGACCTCGTCTTCGTCGTCACCGACGGCGGCACCCAGTTGGCGCTCGATTCGGCTCGACTGCAGCCAGTTGGTCCCGACTTCTTCACCCCGGCGCCCGCATCGAAGGGGAGCACGTTCTCGGTCGGTCAGCCCTCGATCAGCCGCCGGCTGCTCCAGGTGGCCACCGACAAGGGCCTCTTCGTCTACGGGCTTCGGCGCTCGACGCCGCCCACGGGCTACTGGCTGGCGGCGTCCGACGGCGGGATCTTCACCTACGGCGACGCCGGCTTCTTCGGCTCGACCGGCGCCCTCAAGCTCAACCGACCGATCGTGACGATGGCGCCGACCCCGTCCGACGCGGGCTACTGGTTGGCAGCGTCCGACGGCGGCATCTTCACGTTCGGTGACGCGGCGTTCTTCGGGTCGACGGGCGCGCTGGCGCTGAACTCACCCGTGGTCGGGATGGTCCCCACTCGCACCGGGCTCGGCTACTGGCTGGTGGCAGCCGACGGCGGCATCTTCACCTTCGGCGACGCCAAGTTCCTCGGATCCACCGGTGACCTCAAGCTCAACAAGCCCATCGTCGGCATGGCGGCCTCGACGACCGGCGACGGCTACTACCTCGTGGCTTCCGACGGCGGCATCTTCGCGTTCGGCGACGCAGCGTTCCTCGGCTCGACCGGCGACGTCGTTCTCAACAAGCCGATCGTGGGCATGGCCGCCGTCCCCGCAGGCGGGGGCTACTGGTTGGTGGCTTCCGACGGCGGCATCTTCAGCTTCGGCAATCGGGCTGCGTTCTTCGGGTCGACAGGTGACCTCAAGCTCAACTCGCCCATCGTGGCCATGGCGCCGAGCGCCACCGGCAAGGGCTACTTGTTCACCGCGGCCGACGGCGGCGTGTTCACCTTCGGAGACGCGAAGTACTTCGGGTCGGCGGCTGAGTTGGGACCGCTCAATCGGCCCGTCGTGACCGTCGCCGCCAAGCCGTAGCGGCCGGCAGGGTTCGCCCGGACCGCCGGTAGGCTCGGGCGCAAATGGACCCGATCTTCCTCGTCCTCATCCTCGCTGTCGTCGTCTTCGTCGGCGGGAGCGCCTTTGCCCTCACCGCCCGGCGGCGCCGGGGCATCGAACTCGAACCGCCGCCCCGTGACCGCTCTCGACCCGTCACGCCCAGGCCGGCGCCCGAGGTCGAGGCGCCGACCCGCGAACCGGTCGAGGTCGATGACGACCTTCGTCGTCAGGTCGACGAGGCGCTGGCCGAGCCCGACGTCGTCGTCGTCGAACCCGAGCCCGAGCCCGAACCCGAACCCGAGCCGGTCGCCGTCCGGCCGCGGTTCCGCGACCGGCTCGGCAAGGCCCGGACGCTGCTCTCGGGCTACTTCGGCAGTGTCTTGTCGTGTGCAGCCATCGACCAGGAGACTTGGGACGAACTCGAGGAGGCGCTGATCCGGGCTGACGTCGGGGCGGGACTGACGACGGAGCTGCTCGACGGGCTGAGTGCCAAGGTCAAGGCCGAGAAGATCAAGGATTCGACCGAACTCCTCGACGCGCTCAAGGGCGAGCTCAAAGCCGTGCTCGACGAAGGCGACCGGACTCTCCATTACGAGCCCGGTGCCCCCAACGTCTGGCTCTTCGTCGGCGTCAACGGAGTGGGCAAGACCACCACCATCGGCAAGCTGGGCAAACGCGAGCAAGCGGGAGGCAGGTCGGTCGTCATGGCTGCCGGTGACACGTTCCGGGCCGCAGCGGCCGAACAGCTCGGCCTCTGGGCCGATCGTGCCGGCGCCGATCTCGTTCGTGGGGCCGAGGGCGCCGACCCTGGCTCGGTCATCTTCGACGCCGTCGAGCGAGCGGCGGCGCGGGGCAGCGAGCTGGTGCTGGCCGACACCGCCGGTCGACTGCACAACAAGGTCAACCTGATGGAGGAGCTCAAGAAGGTGCGACGCATCGCCGAGCGCCCGCCGGCCAAGTGCACCGAGGTGCTGCTCGTCATCGATGCCACCACGGGCCAGAACGGGTTGGTGCAGGCCCAACAATTCGCCGAGGCCGTCGGCGTCACCGGGATCGTGTTGACCAAGCTCGACGGCACGGCCAAGGGCGGGATCGCGCTCGCCATCCGCCGTCAGCTCGGCCTCCCCATCAAGCTCGTCGGCCTCGGCGAGCAGGTCGAGGACCTCATCGACTTCGACCCCGACGAGTTCGTCGACGCCCTCTTCGCCTGATCCCCTCGGCTTCCCGGCGCGAATGTGCGCCCTGACGACATCTTCTGCCGGAAAGCCGGGCGGGGGTGGGGGGGGGGTTGGGAACCGACAGCGGGTCGGGTGACGTCGTACGGTCATGGACATGCGACGACGAGTGGCGTTGGGATTGGTGATGGGGCTGGCGGCGGTCGGCCTGGCCGGGTGTGGCAACTGGAGCCCTGCGCCCGGCGCCGATGACGCCAGCCCGCCCCTTTTGCCTCACATCGGCAGCGGAGGGGCAGCGGCCGACAGTGCAGCGACGATGTCGGCCGAAGTGGGCGCCGACGCCGCGCTGATGCCCATGCGGGCCATCGAGTACCGGGCGGCAGAGGGAGCCACGGCCCCGGCACAGACCGCGCCGGCGTATCGGTTCTTGGCCGACGGCACCGATGTCGTCGCCCGCGTCAAGGATGCGCTGGGTGAGCCCGGGCAGGTGCAGGGCACCGATGGGCGCCGCTGGTTCTACGACAGCGCGAGCGGAATCGGGTCCGGCACCGCCGTGGCCTGTGCACCCGACGGCGGCGAGTGCGCGGCGCCCCCGCCCCCGCCCGGCGTGCCGTCGGCGTCCGAGGCCGAAGCCCGCATGCGCAAGACGCTCGCCGCCCTCGGCGTCGACGCATCCACCGGCGCCATCACCGTGAGCGGCGACGACGACGCGTACCAGCGGCAGGCGACCTTCGTCCCCCGAATCGACGGTCAACCGGTCGACGGGCTCGCCCTGATGCTGGCCCTGGGGGAGAACGGCCGGCTCCTCTACGCCAGCGGGATGCTCGGCCGGGTCGAGAAGATCGGCGACTACCCCCTCGTCTCCCTCGCCGAAGCTGTCAAGCGCTTCGGGGCGGGCGGGTCGATGGGGGGCGGAGTCCAGACTCTCGAAGCTCGGTCGAGCGTGATGCCCGTCGAGCCCGGTGGCGGCACGGGGGCCGGCGCTGGCCCTCCGCCAGGGGTGCAGCCGCCGTCGACCGACGAGCCACCCGCACCGACTCCCGAGCCCGAAATCGTCGAGGTCACGGGCGCCGAACTCGCGTTGGTGATGGTGTGGCCGCAATGCGAGGACGGCGAGATCGTGCTCGTGCCCGCCTTCCGCCTCCTGCCCCTCGATCGAGCGGGCGCCGAGGTCGTCGCCGTGCAGGATTCCTCCATGGCCGATCCCGCCGCCGCCGTCTCCAGCGGTCCGTGTCCGGGCCAGCCCCAGGACCTCCCGGCTTCCAAGCCCGAGCCGATGCCGGCACCCGCCCCGCTGCCCGCCGAGCCGGCGCGCCCCTGAGCCGGCAGGTCGGAAGGCGGGGAAGCGTGCGATAGCCTGACCAACCGCATGTTCGACTCCCTGAGCGACCGTTTCGACGGCATCTTCACCCGCCTTCGGGGCAAGGGCCGGCTCAGCGACGCCGACGTCGACGAGGTGCTGCGGGAGATCCGCCTCGCCCTCCTCGAGGCCGACGTCAACTTCAAGGTCGTCCGCAACCTGATCGACCGGATCCGGGTGGCGACGGTCGGCGCCGAGCTGTCGAAGAGTCTCACGCCCGGCCAGCAGGTCATCAAGATCGTCCATCACGAACTGATCGAGACGCTGGGTGGCGAGCAACTCAAGATCACCTACGCCTCCAAGCCGCCGACGGTCGTCCTCCTGGCCGGGCTCCAGGGGTCGGGTAAGACCACCGGCGCCGGAAAGTTGGCCCGCTGGTTCAAGCAACAGGGTCGCAATCCGATGGTTGTCGGCGCCGACCTCCAACGGCCCGCTGCCGTCGAGCAGTTGCGGGTGCTCGCCGGCCAAGCCGGCGTGCCCATGTTCAGCGAGGCCAGCGACCCGGTCACCGTGGCCCGCAAGGGACTCGAAGAGGCGCAGCGCCTCGGGCGTGACGTGCTCATCGTCGACACCGCTGGCCGGCTGACCATCGACGAGGAATTGATGGAGGAGGTCCGCCAGATCTCCGAGGCGGTCAGCCCCGACTACACGTTCCTCGTCATCGACGCCATGATCGGCCAGGCCGCGGTCGAGACGGCGGAGGCCTTCCACGCCTCCCTCGCCCTCGACGGGGTCATCCTGTCGAAGCTCGATGGTGATGCCCGCGGCGGCGCCGCCCTGCAGCGTCAAAGAGGTCGTCGGTCGGCCCATCGCCTTCGCCTCGGTGGGCGAAAAGCTCACCGACTTCGAGCCGTTCCACCCGGATCGCATGGCCAGCCGCATCCTGGGGATGGGCGATGTGCTCACGCTCATCGAGAAGGCCGAGCAGGAGTACGACCAGGACGTCGCCGAGCGGGCTGCGCAAGCGCTCCAGGAGGGTCGGTTCACGCTCGAGGACTTCCTCGAGCAGATGCAACAGATCAAGAAGATGGGGCCTCTCCAGGGGATCATCGGTATGCTTCCTGGGATCCCCAAGGAGCTCAAGAACGCCGACATCGACGATCGCGAGCTCGGAAGGGTCGAAGCCATCATCCGGTCGATGACTCCCGGAGAACGGCAGGATCCCGACAGCATCAACGGGTCCCGCCGCCTCCGCATCGCCAATGGCAGCGGGTCGACGCCATCAGAGGTCAACCTGTTGCTCAAGCAGTTCAAGGAAGCCCAGAAGATGATGAACTCGATGGGCTTCGGCAAGGTGATGGCCAAGAAGAAGGCCAAGAAGGGCAAGAAGGGCGGCCGTACGACGCCCAAGGGCCGCCGGTCCTGATTCGCCTCATGACGAATAGACAAGAGAGAAGAGAAGTTCTGTGGCTGTGAAGCTCCGCCTGATGCGCATGGGCAAGACCAAGCAACCGACCTACCGTTTGGTCGCCGCCGACGCGCGCTCGCCCCGCGACGGGCGCTTCATCGAGATCGTGGGCACCTACCAGCCCCGGCACGAGCCGTCGACGATTCTGATCGACAACGACAAGTGCGTGAAGTGGCTCCAGCAGGGCGCCCAGCCCACCGAGCGGGTGGCCAAGCTGCTCAAGCTCTCCGGAGCGTGGGAGCAGTTCGAGGCGTCGAAGCCGGCCAAGCCCGCCAAGTGAGCGACGCCACCGACGACGACGATGTCTTCGCCACCGACCTCGGTGAGGATGAGGCCGACGAGGAGACCACCGACGACGGCGCAGACGCCGGGGCCGCGCACGCGGTGCTCGACTTCGTCGCTCGTTCGATCGTCGATGACCCCGATGCCGTGCGTATCGAGACCGATCGCGATCGGCGGGGCGTGACCCTGCGCCTGCACGTGGCCCCCGACGACATGGGCAAGGTGATCGGCCGCCGGGGCCGCGTCGCCCAGTCGATACGCACCCTCGTGCGGGCGACGGCCGCTCGCGAAGGCACCGAAGTCAACGTCGACATCGTCGACTGAGTTGACTCTCTCGCTCTGCGGCGCCGCTGAATGAACGGGATGCTGGAGGTGGGGCGGATCGCCAAGGCGCACGGCATTCGCGGCGAGGTGCTGGTCGCGCTCACGGGTGACCGCACCGAACGGGTCACCCCTGGAGCCGTGCTCCGGACCAAGACCGGTCGTGACCTCGTCGTCCGGTCGTCGTCACCGCACCAGGGCAAGTGGATCGTCGCCTTCGAGGGAATCGGCAGCCGCAACGCGGCGGAGGAGGTCCACGGCCAACTCCTTTACGCCGAGCCGATCGACGACCCCGACGCACTGTTCGTTCACGACCTCATCGGTTCCGTCGTCGTCGATTCCGCGACCGGCGAGCCGCTGGGCACCGTCGTCGCCGTGGAGGCCAACCCGGCCAGCGACCTTCTCGTGCTCGATGCCAACAGCATCTTGATTCCGGTGCGTTTCATCATCGACACCGACGACGAAGGCCGGCTCTTCGTCGAACTTCCCGAGGGCCTACTCGACCTCTGACCCAACCCGTTGCGGTGGCCCTTCTGGCCCGTCCATCGCGTTGGTGTGGCCCTGGCGGCCGCCGCTAGGGCCACGGCAACGGTGTCGAACGACCGCAGGGGCCACGACAACGCCGGCGGGCACGACAGGTCATCGGCGCCCGCGCGCACAATGGCGGGGCATGCGCATCGACGTCTTCACCATCTTCCCCGCCATGGTCGACGCGTTCGGCGCAGAGAGCCTTCTCGGCAAGGCCGCGGACAACGGCCTGCTCGATCTGCGGGTCCACGACCTGCGCGACCGGGCCGCCGGCGTGCACCGAAGCGTCGACGACGCCCCGTTCGGGGGTGGGGCGGGCATGGTGCTGGCCGCCGAGCCGGTGTTCGCCGCCGTCGAAGCCGTCGTACCTCCCCGCCCCTTGTTGCTCCTCAGTCCGGGCGGCCGCCGATTCGACCAGTCGACGGCGGTCGAACTGGCGCAAAGCGACGGGTTCAGCCTCCTCTGCGGCCGCTACGAAGGGGTCGACCAGCGGGTCGTCGACCATCTCTGCGACGGCGAACTCAGCATCGGCGACTTCGTGCTCGGCGGCGGAGAGGTGGCGGCGATGGTCGTGATCGAAGCCGTCGGGCGGCTGCTGCCCGGCGTGATGGGCAACGCCGAGTCGGCCGACGATGAGTCGTTCACGTCGGGACTCCTCGAGTACCCCCAGTACACCCGGCCGGCCCGGTTCCGGGAATGGGACGTGCCCGACGTACTCCGCAGTGGCGACCACGCTCGGGTGGCCCGATGGCGCCGGGCCGCGGCCCTGGATCGGACCCGCCGCCACCGACCCGACCTCCTCGACGTCAGGGGCGGCTTGACGGCGGCCGAAGTGCGGCTCCTGGAGGAGTTCGGGTACCCTGGTGCCTTCCCCGTTTCACCCTCCGAGGAGTCCGACGCGCCATGACTTGCCGCCCCACCCCGGCGTCCCGCCCATGAATCCCACCGATCTGGTCGACCGCAGCAGCCTGCGCGACGACATCCCCGCGTTCGGCTCCGGCGACACCCTCAAGGTCCATGTCCGGGTCGTCGAGGGCAATCGCGAGCGCGTCCAGGTGTTCCAGGGCGCCGTCATCCGCCGTCAGGGCAGCGGCGTGCGTGAGACCTTCACGGTCCGCAAGGTCAGCTTCGGTGTCGGCGTCGAGCGCACCTTTCCCGTCCACAGCCCGATCCTTCAGAAGATCGAGGTCGTGACGCGGGGCGACGTGCGCCGAGCGAAGCTCTATTACCTGCGCGACCGCACCGGGAAGGCAGCCAAGATCAAGGAGAAGCGGACCGCCCGGTGATCGACTGGGAGCCGCCGCTGGCTCCCGCCGAGGGCGAGGTCGTACCCGAGGGACTTCCGCCGTTCGAGCCCCGTCGTTCGGGGGCGGCGAGCGCGGCCCGGGAGTTTCCGTTGCTGCTGGTGGTGGCGATGCTGGCCGCCTTCTTGGTCCGGTCCTTCGTGTTCCAGGCCTTCTACATTCCGTCGGCTTCGATGGGCTGCGCGGAGTGCCCGGTCCACACCCTCGAGATCAACGACAAGATCGTGGTCTCGAAGATCTCCTACCGCCTCCACGACCCCCGTCGGGGTGACGTCGTCGTGTTCGAGTGTCCTCCTGCGGCCACCTGCACCGAGCGGCCCCGGGCCTCGAACGCCGTCGTCGGCGCAATCCGCTTCGTCGGCGAGCGAGTCGGTGTCTTGCCGCCCTCGACCGACGACTACGTCAAACGGGTGATCGGCCTGCCGGGCGAGACCGTCGAGGGGCGGGGCGGCGACGTCTACGTCGACGGCCGACTCCTGGTCGAGCCGTACCTTCCCGCCGCCGTCGCCACCAGCGACTTCGGCCCCGTCATCGTCCCGGCCGGTCAGCTCTGGATGATGGGCGACAACCGCCAGAACTCCCAGGACAGCCGGGTGTTCGGTCCGATCGACGAACGCTCGATCGTGGGTCGCACGATCCTGCGGATCCTGCCGCTTCGACGTACCGGCTTCCTCTGAAGCGCCGTAGCATGCAGCCATGAGCGCAGAGGACCTCGAGCGATACGAGACCGAGATCGAGCTGCAGCTCTACCACGAGTACAAGTCGGTGCTGCCGCTCTTCAAGTACGTGGTCGAAACCGAGCGTCGGTTCTACCTGGCCAACGAGGTCGAGATGCAGCCCCAGAACGAGGGCGGTCGTCCCTACTTCGGATCGCACTGAAGGACGCGTGGGTGTGGGACATGTACCGCCCCGCTCGCTTCGTGGCCAACGTCACCGTGGTCACCTTCAAGGACGTCAACGTCGAGGAGCTCCCCGAGAAGGAGCTCTGAACCTGCGATGACTGACGCCGGACCGCGCCCTCGGCGCACGGGGCGAGGACATCGCTGCCGCCTGGTACGAGGCGCGGGGTTATGAGATCGTGGCCCGCAATTGGCGGTGCCGCGACGGCGAACTCGACCTTGTGGCCTCCGACCAACGCACGCTCGTGTTCTGCGAGGTCAAGACCCGCCGGTCGTCGGCCTTCGGCACTCCGGCCGAAGCCGTGACCCGCACCAAGCAGCAGCGCATCCGGCGGTTGGCCGCCCGCTGGTTGGCCGAAGCTGGCTCGGCGGGCGGCCGTGAGGTTCGCTTCGACGTCGCTGCGGTGCTCGGTCCAACCGATGTCGAAGTCATCGAAGCCGCGTTTTAGCGGAACTCGTCAGATCACGGTGCCTTCGGCGCCATCGTCGGTCACCACGGCGCGGCCCGAGGTGGCCCACGCCCGCATGCCGCCCGAGAGGTTGACGACGTCGTAGCCGAGGCGACGCAGGGCGGTCGCGGCTTGCTCCGAGCGTCCCCCGAGGCGGCACACCGCGACGATGGGGCGGTCCTTGGGCAGGCTCTGGAACTCGGCCTCGACCTGACCCAACGGCAGGTGCTGTGCGTCGGGAGCGTGGCCGGCGGCCCACTCGTCGTCTTCGCGCACGTCGAGCAGCAAGGCCCCGGCCGCCATGCGCTCCTCGGCCTCGGAAGGTTCGATCTGGGGGGTGCCGGACTCGCTGGTGCTCATGCGGTCGAGCCTAGAGAACGGCGCCCTCAGCGGGGGAACGCAACCCAAACGAGCAGCAGGGCCACAACGACGAAGGCGGCGGCCACGAACACGTAGTCGGAGGGTCGGCGCTTTTGCTGGCGGAAGGGGTTGAGGCCCATGTCGCCCGCCATCTTCGCCGACGTCGACGACGTCGGCGAAGGGCGTTGATGGCGCAACCGCGCAGCGCTACCGTGACGGAGCGATCGGCGGTCGGCGTCACGGCCCCTCCTGACAGTCCCTGTCCGAGGAGTCGCTGTGCTCGCCACCATCCCGTCCGCCACCCTGCTCGGTGTCGATGGACGTCCCGTGACCGTCGAAGTCCACGTGTCGGCCGGCCTGCCCGGCTTGACGATCGTCGGCCTCCCCGACGCGTCGTGTCGAGAATCGCGCGACCGGGTCCGCGCCGCCTTGTTGTCGAGCGGACTCGAGTGGCCCAACCGCAGGGTCACCGTCAACCTGGCTCCGTCGTGGTTGCGCAAAGGTGGCGCCGGACTCGACCTGCCCGTCGCCGTCGGCCTGTTGGTGGCCACCGGCAAGGTCGAACCGGCAGCCGTCGCCGGCATGGCCTTCCTCGGTGAACTCGGCCTCGACGGCTCCCTCCGACCGGTGACGGGCATGGTCCCCATGGTCGATGCCGTCGACAGCGCGACGGTCGTCGTGCCGCCGGCGTCGGCGGTGGAGGCATCGCTCGTCGGCCGCCATGTCGTGCGGTGCGTGCCCAACCTCGCGACCCTGGTCGCCGCGCTCGACACCGGTCGGTGGCCGGAGCCACCCCGGGAGCGGGCGGCCCCGCCGATCCCCGAAGCCGACCTCGCCGACGTGCGGGGCCAGCGCCTGGCCCGGTGGGCGCTCGAGATTGCGGCGGCCGGGTGTCACCACATTCTCATGGTCGGCCCGCCCGGGTCGGGCAAGACCATGCTGGCGCGCCGCCTGCCGGGGTTGCTTCCCGATCTGGCTCGCGACGAGGCGCTGGCCACGACGAGGATCCACTCGGCGGCCGGCATCCCGCTCCCTCCGGGCGGCCTCATCCGACGCCCACCCTTCCGATCGCCCCATCACCACGCGTCGACGGTCTCGATCGTCGGCGGCGGCACGGCGATGATGCGGCCCGGCGAGATCAGCTGCGCCCACAACGGTGTCTTGTTCGTCGACGAACTTGGCGAAATGGCGCCGAGCACCCTCGACGCGCTCCGTCAGCCCCTCGAGGAGGGGCGCATCCACATCGCCCGCGCTCGGGCGGCGGTCACCTATCCGGCCCGCTTCCTCTTCGTCGCGGCCATGAACCCGTGTCCGTGCGGTGACGGGGGACCGCCTGGTTCGTGCCGCTGCTCCGAGGCCGCTCGGCTGCGGTACGGCCGACGCCTGTCCGGGCCGCTGCTCGACCGATTCGACCTACGGATGGCGGTCGACAGGCCGCCGGTGGGCGACTTGTTGGGTCGCCAGCCGGGCGAGGCGACGGCAAAGGTGGCCGGACGAGTGGTCGAAGCGCGTGTCCGGGCCCGGGAACGGGGCGTCCGGGCCAACGCCGAGTTGACCGCCGCCGATCTCGACCGGTGTCTCGACGCCGACCCGGGCGCGCAACGGGTGCTCGAATTCCGGCTCCGGGCCGGTTCGCTCAGCGCGCGGCCTCCACCGCGTGCAGCGAGTGGCCCGAACCATCGCCGATCTGCGTGGGGGCGGCGGAGTCTCCGAGGCCGATGTGTGCGCTGCTCTTGAACTGCGCGCTGCGGTCGAGGTGCTCGAGGGTGCGGCGTGAGCGGCGTGGCGCCGCCGAGGCGGGAGGCCGCCGCCCTGGCACTCACCGACCTGCCCGGGTGCGGGCACCAGCGCCTCGCGGTGCTCCTTGCCGCTGCTGGCGGTGATCCGGTCGCGGCGTGGACGGCGGTGGCGAGCGGGGAGTGGGGCGGGCTCGACGGCGAGGAGCTGTACAACCTCGGTTCGAAAGCGGGCGAGTTGCGGTCCACATGGCGAACAGCGGCCCAGCGTCTCGACCCCGACGCGCGATTCGAGCGGGCGGTCGCCGCCGGCATCGGCGTCTGGGTCCAGGGCGACCCCGGGTATCCCGTCGCCCTCGTCGACGATCCCGATCCGCCGGCGGTGTTGTTCTTCCTCGGCGACGGTGGCGCCGTGCCCGAAGGCGGGATCGCCGGCGGTGGCCATCGTGGGCACGCGACGCTGCACGTCCTACGGCGCCGACGTGGCCCGCCAACTCGGGCGCGACCTCGCCGCCGCTGGCGTCACTGTCGTCAGCGGCCTCGCCCTCGGCATCGACGGCGCCGCCCACGAAGGCGCGTTGGGCGCCTCGTCGACCCCGCCCGTGGCCGTCGTCGGGAGCGGCCTCGACGTGGTCTACCCCCCTCGCCACCGCCATCTCTGGGACAGGGTCGCAGCAGCTGGCGTCATCGTGTCCGAGGCCCCGCCCGCAGCGCTGCCCGAAGGGTGGCGGTTTCCTCGCCGCAACCGGATCCTCGCGGCGCTCAGCACCGTGGTCGTGGTTGTCGAATGTCACGCTTCGGGCGGGTCGCTCTCGACCGTGCGGGCCGCCCTCGAGCGCGACCGCCCCGTCATGGCGGTCCCAGGTTCGGTTCGCAGCCCGTCGTCGGTCGGCACCAACCGGTTGCTGGCCGACGGCGCCGTACCCGCCACCGACGCCGACGACGTCCTCATCGCGCTCTCGCTGGCCGGGGCCGATGTTCCCGTCGCCCCGGCCCCGCCCGGCGAGGGCCGGCCATCCGACGCCGGTTGGGGCCCCTCTCGTCTCGCCGAGGAGGAGCAGGCCGTGCTGCGGGCCGTCGAGTGGACGCCGACCGCCACCGAGGCCGTGCTCGACCGCACTGACCTCGCCATGGACCGCGCCCTGGTGGTCTTGACCCGTCTCGAGCAGCGTGGACTGCTGCGCCGCCGCGGAGCGTGGTGGGAACGGGCCCTGTCCCCCGAAAACGCTGCCTCCGGGGGTTACACTTCCCCGGACTAGCGCGGCTCGGCGGCTCGGTGCCGCGGCGGCGAAGGGGAATCGTGGACCAGGACGACACCGGCGCAATCCATCAGATGTGGGTTGAGTACAAGGAGACGGGCGAGCGCGAAGCGCGCGATCGACTCATCGTCCATTACTCGCCGCTGGTGAAATACGTCGCCGGTCGGGTGTCGGTCGGCCTCCCGCAGAACATCGAGCAGGCCGATCTCGTCAGCTATGGCGTGTTCGGCCTCATCGACGCCATCGACAAGTTCGACCTCGAGCGCCAGATCAAGTTCGAGACCTACGCCATCGCCCGCATCAAGGGCGCCATCATCGACGAGCTCCGCTCGATCGACTGGGTGCCGAGGTCGGTGCGGGCCAAGGCCCGCTCGGTGGAGAAGGCCTACGCCACGCTCGAGGCCAGTTTGCTGCGCACCCCGACTGATGCCGAGTTGGCCGAGGAGATGGAGATCAGTGAGAACGATCTCCAGACGATCTTCAACCAGATCTCGTTCGTCGGCCTCGTCGCGCTCGACGAGATGCTCTCGGGCGGCGAGCGGAGCGAGTCGACGACGCTCGGCGACACGATCCCCGACAAGGGCGAGGGGCCCGTGGCCGCCTACGAGGTCGAGGAGATGAAGCAGATCCTCGCCGGCGCCATCAGCCGACTCGGCGACCGAGAGAAACTCGTCCTGATGCTTTATTACTACGAAGGCCTGACTCTGGCCGAGATCGGCGAGGTGCTCGGCGTGACCGAGAGCCGGGTCTGCCAGATCCATACGAAGGCGGTGCTGCAGTTGCGTTCACGAATGGCCGAGCCCGAGCGGGAGTCCGCCCGCTAAATGGCCACTCCTACCTCCCCCCAGCCCCGCCCGAATGCCGGCGCTTCACAAGGCAAGCCTGACCCGGCGTCGGCGCCCCTCGGCGTCCCCCGTCCGGGCGACGCGCCAGCCGCCGAACGTCGCGATCGGCCGGGTCCCGACGATCGGGGCGGTCCGCCGGCCCGCAAGCCCGACGATGCCGCCGCCGCCCGGTCCGCACCCCGCGCCGCCCGTCCGATCGCCGCCATCCTCGCCGCCCTCACGCTCGGCCTGGTGCTCGGCGGGGGAGCGGTGGCCCTGTTCGGTACCAAGTCCGACTCGGGCGCCGCCTTCGCCGGCGTCGTCGACTCGACCCGATACCAGGCCGTGATCCTGTCCAATGACAAGGTCTATTTCGGTCGCATCACCCGGGTCGACGACAACTTCTACCGCCTCGACCAGGCGTTCTTCCTGCGTGAGACCCGTGAAAACGCCGACGCCGAGCCAGTCCGCTCGCTTCTGCCCGTCAACCGCGAGATCCACGCTCCGGAGAACACGATGCTGATCCGGCGGGAGCAGGTCGTCATCATCGAGAACCTGGCCGACCGACTCACCCATTCTCAAAGAGATCCAACGTCAGGTGAAGAAGTAAGCGACGTTCGGTAGCCGATTTGCGCCGTTTAGTGGTCAGATGGGCTTGCTCTTGAACGTTTCGAACTCTAAGGTCAACTCGGGCGTAGGCGCCCTAAGGAAGGCGGTTTCGGCATGACGTCGGCGGGGAAATGGGTACTGGGGCTCTTGCTCCTGGTTGTGGGGGCGGTCTTCGTCGCTCGCACCGTGTCGTCTGATCCCGAGTCCAAGGCTCGGGTCGAGTTGCCTTCGGCCGAGAGCGCCGGGTCGTCCAAGGCGGCCGACGCCGCCGCCGAGGAGGCCAAGAAGGTCGCGGGCACCGTGGCCGGTGACGTCGCCTGCAAGAAGGCGTGCATCGAGGTCAACGAGGTCGCCAACGACGCCGTGACGACCGCCAAGCTCGCCGCCGGCTCGGTCACGCTTTCCAAGCTCGCCTTCGAGGTGCCGAACCTCAACGAACTCGAGAACGAGATCAACGCCCGCAAGGCGGCGGAAGCTGCCACCAAGGCCGCCCAGGCCGAGGCGCTCGCCGCCGGCGCCAAGAACGACGCCGCCATCACCGCCGCCTCGGCCAACGGCATCACCACCGAGGCCGCCGCTCGCACCGCGGCCGACGACAAGATCGCCAAGGACTTTCGCCGCCGCCGACGCCGGCCTCCTCTCCAGCCTCAACAGCGAGGTCACCAACCGTGGCGTCGCCGACGACGTGCTCCAGGGCAAGCTCAACACCGAGATCGCCGATCGCGCCGCCGGGCTCGCCAATCTGCGCAGCGAACTGATCAACCCGGTCCAGGTCGCCACCCCGATCGTCCAGATCAACAACAACGAGATCGTAGCCAACGCCGTCACGACCGACAAGATCCTCGACCGCACCATCGTCGCCGCCGACTTGGGTGTCGACTCCGTCGTGGGTCACGCCCCCGGCGCCGTCAACACCAACGTCAAGGCCGGCAGCTTGCGTGGTCAGAAGGTGGACAACGGCGCCGGCGGCACCGACGCCTTGGGTGATCTCGCCACCGGAACCATCACCGGTAACGCCCCTCCGACGGCGACCGCCGCCACAGGCAACCTCGCCCTCGGCACCGTCACGGGCGAAGGTGACAACAACATCGTCCGGCCCGCGCCCGTCGGGAACCTCGCCTTCACGACGGTCGGCCGCCGGAACCTGGTGGCCGACGCCGTCGACACCACCAAGATCGCCCTCGACACCATCCTGGCCAACGACATCGCCACGGGCGCCGTGACGACCGACGAGATCCTGAACGGCACGATCTTGAATGAGGATCTCGCCGGCAACAGCGTGACGACCGACAAGATCGCTGCCGACACGATCCTGGCCAACGACATCGCCACGGGTGCGGTGACGACCGACGAGATCTTGAACGGCACGATCTTGAATGCTGATCTCGCTGACAACAGCGTCACCTCGTCGAAGATCGTGGACGGCACGGTCGTGACGGCTGACCTTGCGAACAACAGCGTGACGACCGGGAAGATCGTCGACGATGCGGTGACCAACGACAAGCTGGATTCCACGCTCGGGTCGGAGGCAGTCAATACGAACGTCATCCGCGACAACGCCGTCACGACCGCAAAGATCGCCGACTTCCAGGTCATCGGCACGGCACTCGCCGATCTGACGCCCGGCAACGTCATCACCGTGGGCAAGTTGGCCGCTCGGACCGTGGGCACCAAGAACATCACCAGCGGTGCGGTCACGACGAACGAGCTCGCGGCCGACGCAGTCACGACCGCCAGGATCCTCGACGGCACGATCCTGGTCGGCGATCTCAACGACGCCTCGATCGACGGCACGTACGCCAAGGACGCCGAGCTCGCCGCCGAGGCCTTGGCTCGGTCCTCGGCTGACACAGCCCTGCAGACCAACATCGACGCCGAGGCCGCTACCCGCGCTGCCGCCGACACCGCGCTCCAGGCCTTTGACACCGGCCTCGCTACGCAGGTCAATGGAGGCGTGCCGAACTCGGCGACACCTGGCGACACGCTCGTCGATTGGAGCCGTCTCAACGGTGTCCCGACGGGCTTCGCCGACAACACCGACAATGTTGACGGCGGCGCGGCAGGCGATGTCGTCTGTGCGGTGACGTGCGTGTCCGATGCCGAGATCGATGGCGTAGCCGGTTCGAAGGTCACGGGCACCGTGGCCAACGCGACCACCGCTGCGACGGCCAATGACCTCGTTTGCGCCGGCACTTGCGTGAGCAGCGACGAAATCGCCGGGCTGGACGCGGTGAAGTTGACGGGCACGATCGACGTCGCACGGATCGGCGGCGGGTCGATCACCGGCGACAAGCTGGCGAACTTCACGGCTGGCGCGGTCTCGACCGGTGTCACCGCCGACAAACTCGAAGAAGAAGCCGTCACGATGTCGAAGCTCGGAGCAGATGTCATCACCCGATTCGAGGACGTGGAGAAGAGCATCACCGATCTATCGACTGTGGCCGGGACGCCCGGAACGGGAGCCGAGACGGTGGACTACACCCGGATCACTGGGCGACCCGGGATCGATGTGATCACAGCGACGCCCCTGGCCGACACTCCTGTCCCTGCTAACTCCCGGCTCGCTCTCGTCTTCACGGTGGCCGGAGCGGAACTCGGTGACTCGGTCATCGTGGCGCCTCCGGGACTCCTCGCTGGCAATCTCATCCTCGGTGGCGCACGGATCAGTGCCGCCGACACTGTGACGGTCTTCATCTACAACCCCGACGGAGCCGCCGTGAACGTGCTCGCGACGGATGTGTTCCAGTTCACCGTTATCGACAGCACGCCGTAGCGTCGAGACGATCGACACACAAGAGGGCGCCCTTCGGGGCGCCCTCTTGGCGTTCCGACATCGGTCGTTGATCGTGCCGCCGGCGCTCGGTAGCGTCGGACTCGGCGCTTCCCCCTGAGCCAACTGCAACTCTGCTCGGGAGGTGGCCGTGCGCCACGCCGCTGTCGTCCTCGCCGCCGTTGTCGCCGCGTCGACCCTGGGGCGCTCGGTCCCGGCCGGCGCCGCCGAACGCGACGCCGTCGTCTACCGGCCGCCCATCGATGCTGTCGTGGTCGACCTCTTCCGCCCGCCGGCGACGGCCTACGGCGCGGGGAACCGTGGCATCGACTACGCCACGACGGACGGGCAGTCGGTCGGGGCCGCCGCCCCTGGCGAGGTCACGTTCGCCGGGTCGGTGGGCGGGTCGTTGCATGTCGTCGTATTGCACGCCGATGGGCTTCGGACCAGCTACAGCTTCCTCGCCGGCATCGAGGACGGCGTCCGGAGGGGCACGACGGTCGTCGGGGGACAGACGCTCGGAACGGCGTCGGGCTCCGGACTGCACTTCGGCGTCCGGGCCGGGGAGTCGTACCTGGACCCCTGCTGCTGTTCGGCCAGGTGCCGGGGGCGAGGGCGGTGCTCGTCGCCGACCCCGACGACCGTCGGCCCCTTCGAGAATCAGTCGAGCGAAAGCGGCTCATCGACTCGCTACGGGGACTGGTGTCGTCGTCGGTCGCCGGCGGCGCCCGCTGGGCCCGGGACCGAACCACGGCGTCGGTGGCGGCGAAGGTGTCGATGGTGCAGGTGCTCGTCGCCGCGGCCATCGACCGGAGCGTTCCGATGCCCGTCCATCTTGCGCTGGCCGCGTTGCGGTGGGACGAAGAACAAGCCGAGTGCACGTCGCCTTCGGCGCCCGTTCCTCACCCCTCTGGCCGCCGTATCGCCGTGCTCGTCGGGGGCCTTGGTTCGGCGACGGGGCGATCGGCCGTGCTCGACGTGGATACCGCCGCATTGGGCTACGCCGCGGGTGATGTCACCCAGTTCTCGTACACCGACGGCGCCTACGGGCCAGGCGACACGGTGGCCGACATCGCCTCCGCCGGGGCCCGCCTCGCCGTCCGAGTCGCCGACCTTCAGCGCCGGAACCCTGGCGTCGGCGTTGACGTCATCGCCCACTCGCAAGGTGGCCTCGTGGCCCGAAGCGCCATCACCTCAGCCGGCGCAGCACCGGCCACCGTCGTCACGCTCGGGACACCCCACCAAGGGGCCGACTTGGCGTCGGCGGCCGTCGCCATCGACGGCTCGGCCACCGGTCACCTGCTCTTCCGGGCCGCCTCGATCGTCGCCGAGGCCCGAGGACAAGGCATCGACCCCACCGGGACGTCGGTCGTGCAGATGGCCGAGGGCAGTGGGTTCCTCGACGACCTGCCGGCCCACGGGTGGCCTCCCTCGACGCACGTCGTGTCGATCGCAGCCCGGGGCGACCTGATCGTGCCCAGCCACCAGTCTCGCTTCGGTGACGGCGATCCCCCCGTGCACAACGTCATCGTGAGCCCCTTCGGCGAGGGTCGCTCCGACGGACACGGGCGGCTGCCGGGATCGCCCGAGGCCACGATCGAGATCGCCCGGGCCATTGCCGGACAAGCGCCGACGTGCCGGAGCCTGGTCGACACCCTGACGGACGAGGCGTTGTCTCGAACGGCGAGCGAAAGTCAAGACGCCATGGGTGCGGCCCTCGCCGTCGCAGGGCTTTACGCCGACGCCAAACTCCGCCGCCTCCGCTGACGCCACCCGGCTTCCCGGCGCGAACGTGTCGTCCAGCGACATCTTCTGCCGGAAAGCCGGGTTGGCGGAAAGCCGGAGAGGTGGGGGCCGACCAGCGGGCTTCCCGGCACGAACGTGTCGTCCAGCGACATCTTCTGCCGGAAAGCCGGGTTGGCGGAAAGCCGGGTTGGCGGGGGGTGGGGCGGGTGGAAGGTAACGTTGGCGACCCAGTGGGTCGATGGGGGCGCTGGGGCGCGGCGATGACGGGCGCGGTCGCGCTGCTATGTGTTGGCCTGGTCGGGGACGCGGTCCGGCGGCGGCCAGCGAGGACCCCTTCGTGGTGCGCGATCCCCAGTTCGTGCCCCTCGACGGGGTGCCGCTGGTGGTGCCGACGGTGGGTGAGTACCGGGGTGATATCCGGCTGACGGCAGCGACCGGGGGCCTGGCGGCCGTGAACAACGTCGGCCCTCGAGGATTACCTGCGGGGGATCAGTGAGGTGCCGACCAGCTGGCTCCTCGAAGCCCAGAAAGCCCAGGCCATCGCCGCCCGTACGTATGCGCTCTACGAAATGGGGCGTTCGGTCAATGCGGAGTACAAGAACGTCGGGGCCGACCTGTGCGCCACCGACTCGTGTCAGGTCTACGCCGGCGTGGCCAAGGAACGGCGGCCCGGGAGCGGCAACTGGTCGGCCGCCGTGGAAGCCACCGCGCACCAGGTGCTCGTCTACCGGGGCGGGCCGATCGCGGCCAAGTATTCGAGTTCCAACGGAGGCGAGTCGGTAGCGGGGGGCCAGCCGTATCTGCGGGCCGGCCCCGATCCCGACGACGTCTACAGCCCCCTGCACCAGTGGGAGGTGACCATTCCCCTTGCCGACGTGGTTCGCATCGTCGGGTTGTCGGGCGAGCCGCTGGCCATGGCCCGAGACGGCGACGACGTCGTCGCCGTGGTGCGTTCCGACGCAGGCCCGCCGGGCCAACAGCGGGTGGCGGCGGCCGACTTCCGCAGTCGCCTCAACAACGCCTTGGCGGCGCCGGAGGGTTTTCCCCTGACGTTGCCTTCGGTCCGGTTCACGACCACGCTCGTCGACGGTGGGGTGCGCATCGAGGGGCGGGGCTGGGGGCACGGCATTGGCCTCAGTCAGTACGGCGCGCTGGGCAAGGCGGCCAGGGGGATGAAGGCGGCCGACATCCTGGCCGCCTACTACGGCGGGCTCCGTCCGCTGACGCTCAGCCCCGCCCAAGTGCCCGACCACGTGCGGGTCGCCGTCGCGCTCGGCCGCGCCGCGTTGTCGGTCGGGTCGCCGGGCCGGTTTCGCATCGTCGACGGCGACGGCGTCGTGGTCGCGCACAGCGCCACCGGCACCTGGGCGGCGCGGCCGGCACCCGACGGACGGGTCGAGCTCGTCCCGCCCGCCGACCAAGCCGAGGCTCCGACCGCGGCGCTGGCTTCGATCGAGCCGGTGGCGCCCGAGCCCGGCGACGCTGTCGAGGCCAAGCTCGAGTTGGATGGTCCCCAGGCCGTCACCCGCATCGTGCTCGTCGACCCCGAGGGTGCGGTGCGAGAACTCGACCCGCCCCGCCTCCGGCGCAGCGGTCCGGTGCGGCTTCGTCTCGGACCGGCCACGACGAGTCGACCGGGGACGTACCGCATCGACGTCGAGCGCGACGCGGGAGCGGGCCGATCGGCGACGTCCACGCTCACCGTCGACGTCACCGACCCCGCCGCCGTCCCCGCGCCGCGACTGAGTGACGGGGCCGCGCAGGCGGCCAACCGATCCCCGGTCGGGGACGGCGATGCAGACCGCACCGTCGCCGCCCTCGGCGCCGTTCTGGCGCTGCTGGCCGTGGCCGCGGCCACGCTCCGGGTGGGTCGTCGCCGGGTGGCCGAACTACACTGATCGACCGCTCGGGCAACACCGTCCGAGCTCGACTCCCCCGAACGCCCCCACGGTCGTCCTCCACCAGGGAGGACGCGAGCGTCCGGGTCGCCACCAACCGATGGGAAGGAACCACCATGGCCGTCGTCACGATGAGGCAGTTGCTCGAGGCAGGTGTCCACTTCGGACACCAGACCCGGCGCTGGAACCCGAAGATGAAGCGCTACATCTTCGGCGAGCGCAATGGCATCTACATCCTCGACCTCAACCAGACCCTCACCGGCATCGAGAAGGCCTACGTCTACGTGCGTGACCTCGTCGCCAACGGTGGGACGATCCTGTTCATCGGGACCAAGAAGCAGACCCAGGATCCGATCTCGCAGTACGCCGACGATTGCGGCATGCCCTACATCAACGAGCGCTGGCTCGGCGGCATGCTCACCAACTTCTCCACCATCTCGGGCCGGGTCAAGAAGCTCCAGGAGCTCGAGCGGATGCGGGCCATCGGCGACTTCGAGGCCATGCCCAAGAAGGAAGCGTTGCTGCTCTCCCGTGAGCTCGAGAAGCTCCAGCGCAACCTCGGCGGCATCCGCAACATGAACAAGCTGCCCGACGCGGTGTTCATCATCGACACCAAGAAAGAGCACATCGGCGTCACCGAGGCCAACAAGCTGGGCCTGCCGATCGTGGCCGTGGTCGATACCAACTGCGACCCCGATCTGATCGATTTCGTGATCCCGGGCAACGACGACGCCATCCGGGCCGGAAGCCTGCTGTGCCGGGTCATCGCTGACGCCGTCAAGGAAGGCCGCCTCATCCACAGCCGCCGCAACCCCCGGGCGGCCGCGGCCACGCCGGCCCCGTTGACCCCGGAGCAGGAAGCCGCCCGTGCCGAGCAGCAGGCCGAGGCCCGCCGCCAGGCTGCCGCCGCGCAAGCCGAGCGCGAGTCCCGCCTCGCTGCCGCCAAGGCCGCCGAGGAGTCCGGCGACACCCCCCTCGCCTCCGTCGAGGCGGGAGCCACCGAGACGATCGAGGCCAGCAACACCGACGCCACCGACGCCACCGACGCCCCAGAGACCTCCCAGGAGACCAGCAACTAGTCATGGCTGACTTCACTGCACAAGACGTCAAGAAGCTCCGCGACCTCACCGGGGCCGGAATGATGGACGCCAAGAAGGCGCTGGTCGAGAACGACGGCGACTTCGAGACGGCGGCCAAATGGCTGCGAGAGCGTGGGCTGGGCAAGGCCGCCGAACGCGGCGACCGTGAAAACGCGCAGGGTGCCGTCGCCGTGGCCCGTTCGGGCGACGCCGCGGCCATGGTGCAGCTCAAGTGCGAGACCGACTTCGTGGCCAAGGCCCCCGACTTCGTGGCGCTCGTCAACGACCTCGCCGAACTGGTGGCCACGTCGGGCGAAGCCGCCCTGGCCGAGCGCCAAGAGGACATCGACAACCTCAAGATCACCCTCAAGGAGAACATCGAGGTCGGCCAGGTTGTGCGATTCGAGGCCGCCGCCGACGCGGTGATCGACGTCTACAACCACATTCAGAACGGCCGCGGCGTCAACGCAGTGCTCATCGAGGTCCAAGGCGGGAGCCAGGAACTCGCCCACGACATCGCCGTGCACATCGCCTTCGCCAAGCCGGGAAGCCTGCGTCGAGAAGACGTCGACACCGCCCTCGTCGAAGACGAGCGGGCCTCGCTGCTCAAGGAGACCCAGAACGAGGGCAAGCCCGAAGGCGCGTGGCCCAAGATCGTCGAGGGAAAGCTGGGCGGGTGGTTCAAGCGGATGCCGGGCGGGTCGCTGCTCGAGCAGCCCTACGCCAAGGACGACAAGAAGACCGTGACCCAGGTCCTGGGCGACGCCACGGTCACCCGGTTCGCCCAGGTCGTCATCGGCGGCTGATCACCAGCGCGTGCCGGCCCCGTCCGTTGCACCCCGCTGGGGTCGAGTCGTCCTGAAGATGAGCGGTGAGGCGTTCGCCTCGTCCGAGGTCGACGAGACCATCGACGGCGCCACCGTGGCCCGAATTGCCAGCGAGATCGCCGAGGCCCAACGCGACCTCGGCGTCGAGATCGCAGTCGTCGTCGGCGGCGGCAACATCTGGCGCGGGGCCACGGGCGAGTCGGTCGGCATGGACCGCGCCACGGCCGACCACATGGGGATGCTGGCCACCGTCATCAACGCACTGGCCCTGCAGGACGCGCTCGAACGCCAGGGCCAGGCCACTCGGGTGCAGAGTGCGATCCACATGCAAGAGGTGGCCGAGCCGTTCATCCGCCGCCGGGCCCAGCGCCACCTCGAGAAGGGCCGGGTCGTGATCTTCGCCGCCGGCCTCGGAAACCCGTTCTTCACCACCGACACGCCGGCCGCCCTGCGCGCCGTCGAGATCGAGGCCGAGGTGGTTCTCAAGGGCACCCACGGCGGCGTCGACGGCGTCTACACCGCGGATCCGCGGCTCGACCCGACGGCCACGAAGTACGACGAAGTGAGCTACAGCGAGGCCCTGGCCAAGGAGTTGCGGGTCATGGACCTGACCGCCTTCACCCTGTGCAAGGAGAACAACCTCCCGATCCTCGTCTTCGACATCGCCACCCCGGGCAACCTCCGTCGCGCCCTCCTGGGGGAGCCGATCGGTACGCTGATCCGGTGATGGACGACGACACCCTCATCGGCGCCGTGTTCAGCGACACCAAGGAGAAGATGGCCAAGGCCGTCGCTCACATGCGATCGGATTTCACTGCCATCCGCACCGGCCGGGCGACCCCGTCGCTGGTCGAGCAGTTGCGGGTCGAGTACTACGGCTCCGAGACGCCATTGCAACAAATCGCCGGCATCAGCGTGCCCGAGGCCCGGCTGTTGGTGATCACGCCCTACGACAAGGCGTCGTTGCGCGACATCGAGAAGGCCATCCAGCAGGCCGACCTGGGGATCAACCCGTCCAACGACGGCGCTGTCATCCGGCTCTCGATTCCGCCGCTCACCGAGGAGCGCCGCAAGGAGTTCGTCAAAGTGGCCAAGCAGAAGGCCGAGGACGGACGAGTGGCGGTTCGCAACGTTCGGCGCAGCGCCCGTCACGACCTCGATGCGCTCGAGAAGGATGGCGACATCTCCTCCGACGAGCTCGAGCGGGCCGAGAAGGAACTCGAGAAGATCACTCAGGATCACGTGGCCGAGATCGACAAGCTGTTGCACCACAAGGAGCAGGAGCTCCTCGAGGTTTGAGACAGCCTTCCCGCGAGGGGGTCCGCACCGATGGCTGACGACTACGAAGACGATGACCGCCCGGTTCCGCCGCGCGCGCCGGGTGAAGGGGTCCGCATCATCGGCGCCCAAGAGGCGGCGGCCAGGGAGGCGGAAATGAGCGGTCGGGTTCCCGACGACCATCCCCGATACGGCGACGTGCCGCCCCAGCCCGAAGGTCCCCGTCCGGCCGTTCGCTTCCCGCTTCCCGAAGACGCCGACCCCGCCCCCGTTCGAGCCAACCCGATTCCGCCCTCGGCGTCGCTGCCCCATTGGACCGACCCTCCCACGGGGGAAGTGCCTCGGATCCTGCCTGGCGACGACTCCGACGACGACCTCGAGGCCTGGTCGGGCCTCACCAACCGCCAACCCCGCTGGCGCGAGGGCAATGATTGGCGAGAGGCAGATTTCGACGATGACTCGATGCTGGGTGACGAGGGAGATCGCATGGGTGCGTTGGACGAGGACCAGGCCGAACGTGATGTCTTCAGCTTCGGCGACGAGATCGACGACGACGTCGAGCAGCCGCCGCCGTACGGCCGCTCCGTGCCCCCGCCCGCCGCTCCGCGACCCGAGATGACCCGCATCCAGACGCGGGCGCCACTCGAGTCGCCCGATTACGGCACCCCGGCCCGATCCGATCGAGACCTTCCCGTCGCCGTCGCCGCCGGCCTAGGCATCGGGGTCGTCGCGCTCGTGAGCTTCGCCATGGGCCCCAAGTGGGCGGCGCTGTTCTCGATCGTGGTGGTCATGCTCGCCGCCGTCGAGGCGTTCGACATCTTCCGGCGCGCCGGCCACAAGCCGGCCACGCTCCTCGGACTCGTGGCCACTGCGTCGCTCATGATCGGTGCCTACGTCCGCGGTGAGCGCGCCATTCCTCTCGTCCTCGCCCTGACGGTCATGTTCACCATGCTCTGGTATCTCTTCGGGGTCGTGCGGGGGCGGCCGTCGGTCAATATCGGCATCACCTTCGTCGGCGTGCTGTGGGTCGGCTTCCTCGGCTCGTTCGCCACGCTCATGTTGCGCTACCCCAACCGCGAGGGCATCGCCTTCCTCCTGGGGACGATCCTCGCCGTCGTGGCCAATGACGTCGGCGCCCTGTTCGTCGGGCGTCAGTTCGGCAACACTCCGCTGGCGGGCGAGATCAGCCCCAACAAGTCGTGGGAGGGATGGGGCGGTGGCCTCGTCCTGAGCCTGCTCATTTCGGCTGCGCTCGTCAGCCGATTGTCGCCCTGGTCGTTCGGCAGCGCCGTGCTTCTCGCCCTCGTCGTCTCGGTCGTCGGGCCGCTCGGCGACCTCTGCGAGTCGCTGATCAAGCGGGATCTCGGGCTCAAGGATTCGGGTTCGATCTTGCCCGGTCACGGCGGCGTGCTCGATCGTTTCGATGCGCTGCTGTTCGTGCTGCCGGCCGCCTACTACCTGGTCGAGTTGTTGAACCTCGCCGGCAAGTAGGCCTCGATGAGCGGCGAGGGAGGCCCCACGACGGTCAGCCTCGTCGGCTCGACCGGATCGATCGGCACCCAAGCCATCGACGTCGTTCGGGCCGAGCCCGAGCGCTACGAGGTCGTGGCCATCGGTGCGTTCCGTTCCGTCGACCGTCTGGCCGCCCAAGCCAACGAGCTGCGTCCTGGCGTCGTTGCCATCGCCGACGATTCGCGGGCCAAAGACCTCGCCGACCGGCTTCCCACGGGCGTCGAGCTCCGGGCGGGCGAGGGCGCGCTCGCCTCGATCGCCGTCGACGCCGACGTCGTCGTCAACGGCGTCGTCGGCTTCGCCGGGTTACCGGTGACCATGGCGGCGCTGAGTGCGGGACGCCGGCTGGCGTTGGCCAACAAGGAGTCGCTCATCGCCGGCGGGCCCGTGGTCCAGCGGGTGCGCTCGACGCCAGGCGCCGAGATCGTGCCCGTCGACTCCGAGCACTGCGCCATCCACCAGTGCTTGCGGGGCAACCCGCTCGACCGGGTTGCCCGCCTGGTGCTCACCGCCAGCGGGGGCCCGTTCCGAGGACGCACGGCCGCCGAACTCGCCTCCATCACGGTCGCCGAGGCCCTCGACCATCCGACGTGGTCGATGGGGCCGAAGATCACGGTGGACTCGTCGACGCTGATGAACAAGGGCCTCGAGGTCATCGAAGCCCACGAGTTGTTCGGGATCGGCTATGACCGCGTCGACGTCGTCGTGCATCCGCAGTCGATCGTGCACTCGATGGTCGAGTACACCGACGGGGCCACGATCGCCCAACTGTCGCTGCCCGACATGCGCCTGCCCATCGGCTACGCGTTGGCCTACCCCGACCGCGCCGCCGTGCCGTGGGGCGCCATCGATTGGACTGCGCTGGGGCGCCTCGACTTCGAGCCACCCGACCGCGAGGCGTTTCCCTGCCTGGGCCTGGCCTACGACGCCGGGCGAGCAGGTGGCGACGCGCCAGCCACCCTCAGCGGCGCCAACGAGGTGGCCGTCCAAGCCTTCCTCGAGGGACGAATCTCGTGGTTGGGCATCGCTGAGGTCCTACAAGCGACGCTGGACGGCCACAATGGAGGTTGCCTGGAATCGGTGGACGACGTCGTCGAAGCCGATCGCCGGGCCCGTGAGCGGGCCTTCCGGGCCGTCGAACAGAGAACGGGAGCGGCATGACCGACCTCATCGAAGCCAGCGAGAGCTCCTCGGGCAGCAGGCCGGCTGCGAGGCCGGCACCGACGCGTGCCGAACAGCGGTCTGCCCTGGTCCGGCTCGTCGTCGTTCTGGCCGCGGCCGCACTTGCCACGGCGGTGACGGGCACCACCAAGACCGTGCTGGTCGTGGTGGCGCTGATCACGATGATCATGCTCCACGAGCTGGGCCACTACCTCACGGCCAAGTGGGGCGGCATGAAGGTCACCGAATTCTTCGTCGGGTTCGGCCCCCGGCTGTGGTCGGTGCGCAAGGGCGAGACCGAGTATGGCGTCAAGGCCCTGCCGTTGGGCGGCTACGTGAAGATCATCGGGATGCACAACCTCGACACCATCGACGACCCCGCCGACGAGCCCCGCACCTATAGGCAGAAGTCATTCGGCCGGCGCCTCGCCGTCGCCGTCGCCGGCTCGACGATGCATTTCATCATCGCCTTCCTGCTCTTCTTCACCGTCAACGCCTTCATCGGTGTGCCCACGGTCACCAATACCGTCGGCGGGGTGTTGGCCTTCGACGGCGGCGGACCCAGCCCCGCCCAGGAGGCGGGCCTCGAGGTCGGCGACACGATCACCGCCATCGACGGCACCGCCGTCACCGAGTGGGATCAGGTGCGCGAGTACATCGCCGCCCGCCCCGGCCAACCCATCGCCCTCACCGTCGAGCGCAACGGCCAGCCGGTCGCATTGACGGCGACACCGACCGACATCAGCGAAGTCCGCATCGACGGCCAGCCCATCTCCAATGACAAGCGCGGCTTCCTCGGGCTCGAACCGGCCGAGCGCTATGCGACCGTCAACCCGGTCACCGCCGTCGGCCGGTCGGCCAAGCAGTGGCTCGGCGGCAACTACTCGAGCGTCCAAGATGTGTCGCCGGGCCTCATCGACAATGCGAAAGCCCTCGCCGGTATCGCCAGCCCGTCGGGCGCCTCGAGCCTGTGGACCAACATCACCGGCGGCGCCGATGGCAAGGGCGACCCCAATGGCGTTCGGTTCCTCTCGCCGGTGGGCTTCGTGCGGGTCGCCGGTCAGGCCGCCGACAACAGCCTCTTCGCCGTCGTCGGACTGCTCATCGCCATCAATCTCTTCGTCGGGTTGTTCAACCTCCTGCCGCTCCTGCCCCTCGACGGCGGCCATGTCTCGATCGCGGTCTACGAAGCCATCCGCTCGAGGATCCGAGGCAAGCGATATCAGGCTGACGTGGCCAAGCTCCTCCCACTCACCTATGCCGTCGTGCTCCTCATGGTGTTCCTCGGCGTTTCGGCCCTGTACCTCGACATCGTCCGTCCGCTCAACTTCCGCTGATGGACTTCGTCACCTCCGCCCCCCGCCGCAAGACCCGCCAGATCATGGTCGGCTCCGTTCCCGTGGGCGGCGACGCCCCGATCACGGTGCAGTCGATGACGATCACCAAGACGGCCGATGTCGAAGGCACGCTGCAACAGATCTACGCCTTGGCCGCAGCGGGTGCCGACATCGTGCGCTGCACCTGCAACGAGATCGAGGCCGCCGAGGGGCTGGCCCAGATCGTGCCCCGCAGTCCGGTGCCGATCGTCGCTGACATCCACCACCAGTACAAGATGGCGCTCGCCGCTCTCGAGGCCGGCGTCCACTGTCTACGCCTCAACCCCGGCAACATTCGCCGCCCCGAACACATCAAGGCCGTGGCCGAGGAGTGCCGTGACCGCGGCGTGCCCATCCGTATCGGCGTCAACGGCGGTTCGCTCGACCCGAAGCTCTACGAGAAGTACGGCGGCAAGGTGACCCCCGAGGCCATGGTCGAGTCGGCCCAACAAGAACTCGCCTACTTCGCCGAGGTCGGATTCGACGACGTCAAGATCTCGGTGAAGGCGTCCAACGTCCCGCTGATGATCGAGGCCTACCGCCAACTCTCCGAGGCCGTCGACTACCCCCTGCACCTCGGTGTCACCGAGGCCGGGCCGCCGCCCGCCGGACTGGTGAAGGCCACCGCCGGGATCGCCACTCTCCTGGCCGAGGGCATCGGCGACACCATCCGCTACTCGCTCACGGCCGACCCGGTCGAGGAGGCCCGGGCCGGACGGCAACTGCTCGAAGCCATGGGATTGCGTGAGCGCAAGAACGTCGACCTGATCGCCTGCCCGTCGTGCGGCCGGGCGGAGGTCGACGTGATCGCCGTGGCCAAAGCGGCCATGGAGGCCTTCGGTGACCGTGAGATCCCGTTGCAAGTTGCGGTCATGGGCTGCGTGGTCAATGGACCGGGAGAGGCTCGCGACGCCGACATCGGTATCGCCGCCGGCCGCAAGAAGGGCCACTTGTTCATCAAGGGTCGCAACGTCGCCGTCGTACCCGAAGACGAGATGGTCGAGACCCTGGTTCGGTACGCGGAGCGGATCATGGACGAGGGGGTCGAGGCCGTGCTGGCCTCCGAAGACCTCGACAAGGCGAAGAAGGCGGCCGACGCCGACCGAGCCGCGTTGTTGGGGGAGCAGGGGGCCGACGCCAACGATGCCGGCACTCGCGTCGACCTGATTCGCAAGACCGTCGGTCCCGACGCTGACTGAGCCGAGGATGCGGACGGTAGGCCAATGGGCGGCCGCAGTCGCCTTTGCAGTGGGCCTCGCCGCCGCGCCCGCCGCGGCCCAGGAGGTGACGGTGCCGACCACGTCACCGCCGACCACGGCTGCGCCGACGACGGCGGCGCCGACGACGGCTGCGCCGACCACGGCGGCACCCACCACGGCGGCGCCTACGACGACTGCGGCTGCAACGACCACCAAGAAGCCGGCGCCGACCACGACGACCACGCCGCCCACGACGACGACCCCCGACCAACTGCCGACCCTGCCGCCCCTGCCGGCCGCCGAGCGGGGGTCCAACTCCCCTGCGCCGACCGACACCACCGTGCCGGTCGTGCGCAAGGACTTGGCGCACATCTCGCCCGTGTTCCCGGCGGTGAGCATCGGCGGCTTCACCGTCGCCTTGCTCATCGTCGTCGGCCGGTTCCTCCTGTCCTCCCGGAGTCGCTGACCGGGGTCAGTCGAACATGATGACGGAGCGGGCCACCTCGCCCGTCTTCATCGCGGCGAAGCCGTCGTTGATGTCCTCGATCGGGATGCGGGCCGACACCAGCTCGTCGAGCTTGAGCCGGCCGTCGAGGTAGAGGTCGACGTAGCGGGGCATGTCGACGCGGAACCGGTTCGAGCCCATGTTCGAGCCCTGGATCTTCTTCTCGTCGAGGAAGTGCGAAGCCGGGGAGCTCGATCGATCTGGCCGACCGGGATCATGCCGATGATCGTGGCGGTGCCGCCGCGGCGGAGCATGGCGAAGGCCTGCTCGGCGGCGACCTTGAGGCCGATGGCCTCGAAGCTGTAGTGGACGCCGCCGCCGGTGAGCTCATGCACCTGGGCGACGGCGTCGCCGTCGGAAGCGTCGACCGTGTGGGTGGCACCGAACGCCCTGGCCAGCTCGAGCTTCGAGGCGAGCATGTCGACGGCGATGACCGTGCCCGCTCCGGCGATGGCCGCGCCCTGGATGGCGTTGAGGCCGACGCCGCCGCAGCCGATGACCGCTACCGTCGTGCCCGGCTCGACCCTGGCGGTGTTGAACACCGCGCCGAGACCGGTGATGACGCCGCAGCCCGATCAGGGCGGCCCGGTCGAGGGGCATCTCGGGGCGGATCTTCACGATGGCGTGCTCGTGGACGAGCATCTGCTCGGCGAAGGACGACAGGTCGAGGAACTGGTTCATGGGCGCGCCATCGGGCCGGGTCAGGCGCGGCGGCGGTCCACGGGGCGCGGCGGGCTCGGCGCCTTGTCGCACAGATCGACAGGTCGGCCCGGTGAGGCACGGCTCGCAGTGGCCGCAGAACACCGACAGGCAGGTGATGACGTGGTCGCCCGGGCTGACGTAGGTGACCTGGTCGCCGACGGCCTCGACGATGCCGGCCGACTCGTGGCCGAGCACCACGGGCATCGGCGTGCGGGTACTTGCCCTCCATGAAGTGCAGGTCGCTGTGGCACAGGCCCGCCGCGGCGGTGCGGATGAGCACCTCACGGGGGCCGGGCGTGTCGATCTCCACGTCCTCGATCTCGAGCTCGCCCGGGCAGGAGTTGAGGACGGCGGCTTTCATGCCCGGGATTCTGTCGTGAACCGGCGACGCCCGCTCGTACGATGCCGGGATGCGTCTGTCCCGGCTCCTCCTTCGCACTCTGCGCGATGCGCCCAGCGACGCCGAGGCCGTCTCCCATCAGCTGCTCGTCCGCGGCGGCTACATCCGCCGCCATGCGAGCGGCATCTACACCTACCTCCCCCTCGGCTGGAAGTTGCTCCAGCGGGTCGAGGCGTTGGTCCGCGAGGAGATGGATGCCGCCGGCGCCCAGGAGATGTTGATGCCGGTGTTGCAGTCGACCGAGTTGTGGCAGTCGACCGGCCGGCTGGCGACCATGGAAGACATCCTCTTCCGACTCGAGGGTCGGGGAGGGGAGTTCGTCCTCGGTCCCACCCACGAGGAAGTCGTCACCGCCACCGTGGCCGCCGAGGTCGATTCCTACCGAGATCTGCCGGTCAACGTGTACCAGATCCAGCTCAAGTACCGAGACGAAGCCCGTCCCCGCTTCGGTCTGCTCCGCGGCCGCGAGTTCATCATGAAGGACGCGTACTCCTTCGACGCCGTCCCCGGCCGGCATGCAGGCCTCGTACCAGGTGATGTACGACGCGTACTGCCGCATCTTCGACCGATGTGGCCTGTCCTACACCCCGGTCGAGGCCGACTCGGGCGCCATCGGCGGCGAGGTCAATCACGAGTTCATGGTCCTGTCCGACATCGGCGAGGACTTCTTCGTCAACTGCCCCTCCTGCGGTTATGCGGCCAACACCGAGGCCGCCGTCGCCGGCGATCGATGGGTCGACAGCCCCGCGCCACCCGAGGCGCTCGAGGAGCACCACACGCCCGATCGCCCGGGCATCGACCTCGTCGTCGAGCACTTCGTCAACGCCGGCCATCCCCTGACCGCCGCCGGGATGCTCAAGTGCATCGCGCTCGTCGACGAGTCCGAGGGCGCCGATGGACGCCCCGTGGTCGTCCTCGTCCCCGGTGATCGCGACGTCAAGGTCCCCCGTGGGATGCGCCCCTTCGAGGAGGCCGACTTCGCCGATCATCCCGAGTTGGTCAAGGGCTACATCGGCCCCATGGGTTTGCCGGCCGTCGGCGTGCGGCTGTTGGCCGACAAGTCGGTCAAGGCCCCCCAGACCTGGGTCACGGGGGCCAACAAGGCCGACCGCCACGTGAGCGGAGCCACCCTCGGGCGCGACTTCACGCCCGACGCGTTCGGCAACTTCGCGACGGTCGTCGTCGGCGACCCCTGTCCTCGATGCGGGCAGCCCGTCCAACTCGGCCGGTCGGTCGAGGCGGGTCACACGTTCCAACTCGGCCTCACCTATTCGCTCAAGGTGCCGGGCGCCAACTTCCTCGATGAAGACGGCAGGGAGCAGCCCTTCTGGATGGGGTGCTACGGCATCGGCATCTCCCGGTTGCCCGCCGTGGTGGCCGAGGAGCACCACGACGACGCCGGACTCATCTGGCCTGCGTCCATCGCCCCGTTCCGGGTGCACCTCCTCGCGCTCGGCGCCAACCGCAACGAGGAGGTGGCCACCGCCGCCGACCGTCTCTACGACGAACTGGTCGGGGCAGGCGTCTCGGTGCTCTACGACGACCGGGCTGATGCATCGCCCGGCGTGAAGTTCGCCGACGCCGACCTTCTCGGGATGCCGACCCAACTCATCGTCGGCGCCAAGGGACTGGCCAAGGGCATCGTCGAGCGCAAGGACCGGGCCACGGGCGAGCGCGATGACCTCCCGTTGGCCGACGTCGTCCCCGCTTTCCGGCGCGAACTGTCGTAGGGCCCCACGCTTCTGCCGGGAAGCGGGGGATGGGGGAGGCGGGGGTGGGGGGAAAGCGCTAGACACGGGTGATGGACGTCTTCGAAGCCATCCGGACCACCCGCGCCATGCGCCGCCTCGATGCCGACAAGCCGGTGAGCGACGCCGACCTCTGGACGATTCTGGAAGCGGCCACCAAGGCCCCGTCGGGGGGCAACGGCCAGCCCCTGCGCTGGCTGGTGGTCAAGGACGCCGAGAAGCGGGCCAAGCTCGGCGAGATCTACAAGAAGTCCTGGGCGCCGGTGGCCGAGATGTACCGCAAGCGCACGCCGGCCGAGGACACCACCACCAACCGGGTGCTCAACTCGGCCGACTACCTCGGCGAGCACATGGGCGACGCCCCCGTCATCCTCGTGCCCTGCGCCAAGAACGGCGACCCGGCGTCGGTGTACCCCGGCGTGCAGAACCTCTTCCTCGCCGCCCGGGCATTGGGCCTCGGCACGACGCTCACCACCGTCCACAAGCTCAATGAGCAGGAGGTTCGCGACGTGCTGGGGATCCCCGACGACGTGGCCACGTTCGCCCTGATCCCGGTCGGATACCCCACCGGCAAGTGGGGCGAGGCCGAGCGCCGGCCGGTCGAAGAGGTCGTCTACTGGGACGCCTGGAGGCAGACCACCACCCGCTAGGGGCTATACTTCCGGGGCTGTTCCGTTCGATTTCGGGTGGTTGGGCAAAGCGTGGGCGGAAGCCCACGCTTTTCTTTACCGCCGATGTCGTGATCCGTTGCCAACGAGAGGAAGGAGGTCGAGATGAGTGTGGAGGACGATGTCCGCAACCTGATCGACCCGCTCGTGTCGGCCGACGGCCTGGAGCTCGTCGATGTCGAGCACGGACCCGGCCTGCTTCGGGTGTATCTCGACCGCGAGGGGGGCATCGACCTCGATGCCATCACCCGGGCCAGCGAACAGATCTCCGACCTCCTCGACGTCCATGACCCCGTGCCCGGGCGCTACACCCTCGAGGTGTCGAGCCCCGGGCTCGAGCGTCCGCTCAAGACGCCGACCCATTTCCAGCGCTTCGTCGGCCAGCGGGTCAGCATCAAGACCAAGGCCGGCGTGCCCGGCGATCGCCGGTTCGCCGGCGTGCTCGAGGCCGCTGACGACGACGGGATCGTGGTCGACGGGCGCCGCTTGGCCTACCGCGACCTCGAGAAGGCCAAAACCGTCTTCGAATGGGGCCCCACCCCGAAGCCGGGCAGCACCAAGAACTCCAAGAAAGCGACCACGACATGAGTGCTCCGAACGTTGACATGCTCGACGCGATGCGCCAGATCGCCGAGCTCCGGGGGATCCCGGTCCAGACGCTGTTCGAGGCTCTCGCCAACGCCCTCGAGACGGCGTACAAGCGCATGCCCGGCGCCTGGGAGAACTCGTGGGTCGACATCGATCCCGACACCGGCGAGTACCACATCTGGGCCCAGGAACTCGATGAGAACGGAGCGCCCATGGGCGCCGAGTTCGAGGTCGAGAAAGACGAAGCCGCCTTCGGGCGCATCGCGGCCCAGGCGGCCAAGCAGGTCATGTCGCAGCGGGTGCGCGAAGCCGAGCGCGACCAGAAGTACGAGGAGTACGCCGGCCGCGAGGGCGACATCGTCACCGGCATCATCCAGCAGAGCGACAACCGCTACACGTTGCTCGACCTGGGCAAGGTCGAAGCATTGTTGCCGCAGGCCGAACAGGTCCCCTACGAGCGCTACGAGCACGGCGCCCGACTCAAGGCCTACATCGTCGAGGTCCGAAAGACGACCAAGGGTCCCCAGATCGTGGTGTCGCGGACCCACCCGGGCCTCATCAAGCGACTCTTCGAACTCGAGGTGCCCGAGATCAGCTCGGGGGTCGTCGAGATCAAGGCCGCCGCCCGCGAGCCCGGCCACCGCACCAAGATCGCCGTGTGGTCCAACGACCCCAACGTCGACCCCGTCGGCGCCTGCGTCGGCGCCCGCGGCGCCCGCGTGCGCATGGTGACCAACGAGTTGCGGGGCGAGAAAGTCGACATCGTCCCCTACTCCGACGACATGCCCGAGTTCGTGATGCGGGCGCTGCAGCCGGCCAAGGTCAAAGAGGTCCGCCTCGACGAGGAGACCGGCACCGCCACCGTCATCGTGCCCGACTACCAGCTGTCGCTGGCCATCGGCAAGGAGGGCCAGAACGCCCGTCTCGCCGCCCGGCTGAGCGGCTGGCGAGTCGACATCAAGTCCGAGACCCAGCTCCAGGAAGAAGAGGAGTACAACAACCAGGACTGGGCCGAGGGCGAGTGGGTCACCGACGAGGCGTCGGGCGAACTCGTCTGGAAGTCGGCCGAGGGTGGCGAGGCCATGACGGTCGAGGACTACGCCCACGCCGGCGCCGAGTCCTCCGAATCCGTCCGAGCGTCCGAGAGCCTCCGCCGATGAGGCCGGCGACGCTGCGGCTGATGAGGCACCCGAGGCGTCCGCCGAGGCGGCGGCGGTCGATGGCGGAGACACCGCCTGACGTCGTCCACGGGCCCGCTGCGCACGTGTGTCGGTTGCCGCAAGGTGGCTCCACCTGCTCAACTGGTTCGTATCGTCCGCTGCGACGACGGCTCGCTGGCCGTCGGGCGGACGCTTCCCGGTCGGGGCGCGTGGCTTTGCGATGCGTCTCCCGCCTGTTTGGATCTCGCCCTGCGCCGAAAGGCGTTCGGGCGGGCGTTCACGGCCCCGCTCAGCGACGAGGCCCCCGAATCGCTTCGTGCGTACCTCGAGGAACGTGCGAGGATAGGTAGCTGCGACATGTAGAAGTCGTTGTTTCGAGAGGAACCTTCACCCCTTGCCTTCGAAGAAGATCCGCGTCTACGAGCTCGCTCGTGAACTCGGGCTGACCAACAAAGAAGCCGTCGACCTGTGCCTGTCCCTCGGGATCGGCGTCAAGACCCATTCCTCCAGCATCGAGGATGCCCAGGCCGACCGGGCCCGACGCAAGGCCGACAGCGAGGGCCTGCGCCGCGAGGTTTCGCCTCCCGAGCCCGAGTCGCCCCGCAAGAAATCGGCGGCGAAGAAGGCCGCAGCCAAGAAGGACGCACCGGCGGCGACCGATACCGCTCCCGAGGCCGCCACGCCGGCGGCGCCCGATGCCGCCCAACCGGCGGCCGCTGCCGCCGAGTCGGCCACCGAGCCGCCTGCAGCACCCGAGCCGGCCCGCCCGGCCCCGGTGGCGCCCGCCCGCGCACCCCAGACCATCTCGAGCGACGGCGAGTCGCAGCGCCAGGCGCCGGCTCCGACCGGCCGTATCTCGAGCCGCCCGTCCACCCCGCCGCCGCCGCCCCGGCCCCAGACCGCCCCGCCAGCTGAGCGCCCGGCCGCCGCCGCGCCTCGCCCCCAGACCGCGCCCCCAGCCCCGCCCGCCGAGCGCCCGGCGCCTGCGCCGGCGGCTGAGGCCCCCCGTCCCGCCACCGAGGCTCCGCGCCCGTCGCCGACCGACGATCCCGCCCAGCGCCCGGCCGCCGCGTCTGGCGCGCCCACCGACCTTCCCGCCGCGCCCCGCAAGCCGCCGTTGAGCAGCACGGGCAAGCCGATCCCGCCGCCCCCGGGCGCGCCGCCCGTGTCTCGCTCGGGCAAGCCCATTCCTCCGCCTCCCGGTATGGGCGGCCGTCCCATGCCGCCCAGCGGCGGCGGGCGACCTGGCGGACCTGGGCGACCGGCGGGCGGGTTCTCCCGTCCGGGCGGTCCTCCCGGTGGCGCCGGACGCCCCTTCGGTGGTGGCGGCGGTCCCGGCGCTGGTGCCGGTCGACCCGGCGGCCCTCCTGGTGGCGGATTCGCCGGTCGTCCCGGTGGCCCCGGTGGCGGACCCGGCGGTCCGGGTGGTCGTCCCGGTGGTGGCCGCTTCGCCGGCGGTGGACGTCGCCGTCGCTCCGGTCGCCGTCGTCGCAACTACGAAGAGCTCGAGGCGCAGGAGCTCACCCGTTACACGCCGTCCAATGCCCCCGTCCCCGAGGGCGAGGTCATCATCGAGCGCGGCGCCACCGCACAGGAGATCGCGCCGAAGTTCAACCGGTCGCCGGCCGACATCATCCGCTACCTGCTCCAGCAGGGCGAGATGGTCACCGCCACCATGTCCTTGACCGACGAGCAGATCGAGCTCTTCGCCCTCGAGTTGGGCGCCACCGTGCGCCTGGTCGACCGGGGCGAGGAGAAGGAAGCCGAGCTCATCGCCAAGTTCTTCGCCGACAACGACGACGACGACGACGAGGGCCAGCGTCCCCGCCCGCCCGTCGTCACCGTCATGGGTCACGTCGACCATGGCAAGACGCTGCTCCTCGACCGCCTTCGCGAGTCCAACGTCGTCGCCGGCGAGGCCGGCGGCATCACCCAACACATCGGCGCCTACCAGGTGAGCCAGGACGGGCGCGAGATCACGTTCATCGACACCCCGGGCCACGAGGCGTTCACCTCCATGCGCTCCCGCGGCGCCGAGGCGACCGACATCGTGATCCTCGTCGTGGCCGCCGACGACGGCGTCATGCCCACGACGGTCGAGGCCATCAGTCACGCCAAGCAGGCCGAGGTCCCCATCGTCGTTGCCATCAACAAGATCGACCGCGAGCAGGCCGACGTCAATCGCACCAAGCAGCAGCTCTCCGAGCACGGCCTCGTGCCCGAGGACTGGGGCGGCGACACCATCTGCGTCGAGATCTCCGCCCTCCAGAGCCTCGGACTCGACGACCTGCTCGAACAGGTTCTCCTCGTCGCCGACCTCGAAGAGCTGACGGCAAATCCCGAAGGTCGGGCCCGGGGCATCGTCCTCGAAGCCAACCTCAACGTCGGCCAGGGCCCCGTGGCCACCGTGCTGGTCGAGTCCGGCACGCTCCGGGTCGGCGACCTGCTCGTCGCCGGCGCGGCTTGGGGCAAGGTCCGCGCGCTCATCGACGACCGTGGCAACCGGGTCAAAGAAGCCATGCCGTCGACGCCCGTGCAAGTGCTCGGGTTGTCCGACGTGCCCATGGCCGGCGACGAGTTGCGAGTCACCGTCGACGACAAGACGGCCAAGACTGTCGCCGAGGCTCGCGCCCAGCGCCGGCGCTTCGCCAACCAGGCCGGCACGGCATCGGCCACCGGTGGGGGAGCCAAGCTCGAGGACATCTTCGAACAGATCCAGCGGGGCGAGAAGGCCACGCTCAACCTGATCCTCAAGGCCGACATGCAGGGCTCACTCGAGGCCGTCACCCAAGCCATCCAGAAACTCGAGCGCGACGAGGTCAAGGTCGGCTTCGTCCACCGGGCGGCCGGCGGCATCACCGAAAACGACATCAGCCTGGCCTCGACGTCAGGCGCGTCGATCATCGGCTTCAACGTGCGGCCCGACCGCAAGGCCCGTGAACTGGCCGGGCAACAAGACGTCGAGATCCGTACCTACGAGATCATCTACAAGCTCCTCGAAGATCTCGAGGCCGCCATGCTCGGCATGCTCAAGCCCGAGTACGAAGAGGTCGTCACCGGCGACGCCGAAGTGCGAGAGATCTACTCGACGCCTCGGGGCAAGGTGGCCGGTTGCTACGTGCTCAACGGCACGATCACCCGCAACTCCAAGGTCCGCTACCTCCGCGAGGGCGCCATCATCTGGAAGGGAACGCTGCCGTCGCTCCGTCGCTTCAAGGACGACGTCCGCGATGTCGCCGCCGGCTTCGAGTGCGGCATCATGCTCTCCGACTTCCAGGATCTCCGTGAGGGCGACGTCATCGAGACCTTCGAAGAGCGAGAGATCCCACGCACGTAGCCTCCGTTCGGTTCGACCTGCGCCTGCCGGCCTGCCACTCCCTCAAGGAGAAGCGGGCCGTCATCCGGCCGATCCTCGACGGGTGTCGCCACCGCTTCGCCGTCGCTGCGGCCGAAGTCGACCATCACGACAAGTGGCAGCGGGCCGGGCTGGGAATGGCGTCAGTGGCGTCGACGCCGGGCCACGCCGCCGAGGTTCTTGACGCCGTCGAGCGCTTTGTGTGGTCGTTCCCCGAAGTCGAGGTCGTGTCGGCCGAACGCAACTGGGTCGACGCCTGATGCCGGCCGGCAACCGCCGCGGCCGCTCTTCCCACACCCGCCGCTATCCCCGTACGGCGCGGGTCAACGAGGTGCTGCGCGAGATCCTGGCCGAGGCGCTCGAACATCTCGGCGGCAACGACGACCGGCTCGATCTGGTGACGATCACGGGCATCGAAACCGATCCCGACCTGCGGGCGGCGACGGTGTTCTACACAGCCCGCACCGAGGGGGCCGACGCCGCGCTGGCCGCCAACCGAGTGCGGTTGCAGGCCGCCATCGCCAAGGAAACGCGCTTCAAGCGCACCCCCCACCTCTCGTTCGTGGTCGACTCGGGCGTGACGACGGGGTGGCGTATCGAGGCGCTGCTGCAAGGATTGGATGGCGAAGGTTCCGAAGGTGAGGGTTCCGAAGGTGAGGGTGATGAGGCCGGGGACGAGCGAGGATCTTGACGCTGCGGTCGCCGCCATCGCGGCGGCGCCCGCGCTCGCGCTCGCGTGCCATGTCGGGCCCGACGGCGACGCCCTCGGCTCGATGCTCGCCCTGCATCACTTGGCCCGATCGCAGGGCGTGGCCTCGGTGGCGTCGTGGTCCGAGCCCTTCGAATACGGCCCCCACTACCGCTTCCTCCCCGGCCTCGACCTGACCACCCCGCCGGCATCGTTCCCCGAGTCGCCCGACGTGATGGTCACCTTCGACTGCGGCTCGGTGCAGCGCCTCGGCGACCTCGCCTGGCCGGCCAAGGCCGCTCGCACGCTCGTCGTCCTCGACCATCACGTGTCCAACGACCGCTACGGCTCGATCAACGTCGTCGACGTCGACGCCGCCGCCACCGCCGTGGTCGTGCGCGAACTCGCCCGCCGACTCGGCTGGCCGCTCACCCGCGACGCCGCCCTCTGTCTCTATACGGGGCTCGTCACCGATACCGGACGGTTCCAGTACGACAACACGACCCCCGAGGTGTTCGAGCTCGCTCGCGAACTGTCGACGTTCGACCTGCCCATCGCCGACGTCACTCGTCAGCTCTTCGAGGAGCACCGATTCCGCTACCTCCAGATGGTCGGTGCCTGTCTGGCCCGAGCCGAGCTCGACGCCGAGCTTCGGTTCGTGGCGACGTGGGTGACCAACTTCGACCTCGACGGGTTCGGGGTCGGTATCGACGAGACCGAGGGCCTGATCGACCTCGTCCGCCGCACGTCTGAGGCCGACGTCGCCTGCGTGTGCAAGGAGACGCCCGAAGGCGTCCGCGTGTCACTCCGTTCGGTGACCGACATCGATGTCGCCTCGATCGCAGCCCGTTTCGGCGGGGGCGGCCACCGCTACGCGGCGGGATTCGTTGCGTCCGAACCGGTGGCTGCCGTGCTCGACGACATCAAGGCTGCCCTTCGGGAGCAGCGCTCGCACCTCCAGGGCGGATGATCGACGGGCTGGTCGTCGTCGACAAAGAGCCCGGGTGGACGTCGCATGACGTCGTGGCCAAGTTCCGCGGCCGCTTCGGCCAGAAGCGGGTGGGGCACTCGGGCACGCTCGATCCCGACGCCACCGGCGTCTTGCTCGTCGGCCTCGGTCGTGTCACCCGCCTGCTCCGGTACCTCACCGATCTGCCCAAGACCTACACGGGCGAGGTGGTGCTCGGCACTTCCACCACCACCCTCGATGCGTCGGGTGAGATCACGGGTCAATGGAATATGGGTGGCGTCGACCTCGGTGCCGTCCGCGCGGCGGCGGCGTCGTTGACCGGTCAGATCCTGCAGGTGCCGCCGATGGTCTCGGCGGTCAAGGTCGGCGGCAAACGACTGCACGAGTTGGCCCGGGCCGGGGTCGAGATCGAGCGTGAGCCTCGGCCGGTCACAGTGCACCGATTCGACGTCGACACCACGAGCGAACCGGGCGTGTTCGGCGTCGAGGTCGAGTGCTCGTCGGGCACCTACATCCGCACCCTGGCCGCCGACCTGGGGACTGCGCTCGGGGGTGGAGCGCACCTCCGCAACTTGCGGCGGACGGCCATCGGCTCGTTCGCCGTTGTCGCCGCCAAGCCACTGATGGCGCTGAGCGACGACGACGTGATCTCGGCCGCCGAGGCCCTCCGCGACTATCCCTTCGTCGAGATCGGCGCCGACGACCTCGTGCGGGTCGGCCACGGCCGCCCCTTGGATGGGTTCCGGCCGGCACGGTCGGGGTGCGCAGCGCAGCCGGCGATCTGGTGGCGGTCTATGACGACGGCCGGCCCGCCGTGGTCCTCGCCCCGGCCTGACGTCTCCGCAGGAGAGCGAGGCGGCCCCACTAGCCTCGTCGCCGATGGAGGTCATCACCGATCCGGCGTCGTGCCCGCACCCGCCGGCGGGCACCGTGGTCACCATCGGCGTGTACGACGGTGTCCACCTCGGCCACCGTGCGCTCATCGGGCGCGTCGGGGCCATGGCTGGCGAGCTCGGGGCGGCCAGCGCGGTGGTGACGTTCGACCGGCACCCGGCCACCGTCGTGCGGCCGGAGTCGGCGCCGCTGCTCCTCACCGACCTCGACCAACGCCTCGAACTCCTCGAAAGCACCGGCGTCGACTACACGCTGGTGATCCGCTTCGACGCCGACCGTGCCGCCGAGTCGGCCGAGGACTTCGTGCGCGAGGTCCTCGTGGGTTGTCTCAACGCTCGCGCCGTGGTCGTCGGCCACGACTTCCACTTCGGCCGCGACAGGGGCGGCAACGTACCGATGCTCCAGAAGCTCGGGGCCGAGCTCGGCTTCGATGTCCTGGGCATCAACCTCGTCGCCGATGTCGACGACAGCGAGGTCGTCAGCTCCACCCGCATCCGCGGCCTGCTGGCCGAAGGCGACGTGGCCGGCGCCGCTCGACTCCTCGGTCGACCACATGAGGTGCGCGGCGTCGTCCAACACGGCGATGCCCGCGGGCGCGACCTCGGGTTCCCCACCGCCAACGTCGCCGTTCCCGCCGACATCCTCCTGCCGGCCGACGGGATCTACGCCGGCTGGTACGAGCGGCCCGACGGCGCCGTCCACCCGACGGCCCTCTCACTCGGACGGCGCCCCACCTTCTACGCCGCCGCCGAACTCAGTCTCCTGGAGTGCTACCTCCTCGACTTCGAGGGTGACCTCTACGACGAGCCGGCCAAGGTCCGCTTCGTCGCCCGCCTCCGGGGCGAGGCCAAATTCGACTCGGTCGACGCGCTCGTCGACCAGATGTCCCGCGACGTCGACGAGGCCCGCTCGCTCCTCGCCTAATCGAGCGTTGCGGTGGCCCTTGGGGCCGCCATTTCGACCACAACAACGCGTTCGAACGACCGGAGCGGCCACATCAACGGGGTGGGGTTCCGCCGTTCGGGGAAGGACGACAGGCATGGCTCGCGTCCAACGTGTTCTCGATCTGGTGCCCGTCGACGGTCTCACGGGGTATCTGGATGTCGGCGGCGGCAAGGCCCTCGAATTGGCGGCGGCGGCGCCCCCCTTGGGCGTGATCGAGGCGATCGAGGCGTCAGGTCTGCGGGGACGGGGCGGCGGTGGCTTCCCCACGGGGACCAAGTGGCGCACCGTGGCCGAGAACGCCAGCGACGTCAACCCGACGACGGTCGTGGTGAACGCGGCCGAGGGCGAACCCGGCACGTACAAGGACCGCGCCATCCTGGCTGCCAACCCCTACCGGGTCCTCGAAGGCGCACTGGTTGCGGCCAAGGTCGTGGGCGCCGACCGGGTTGTGGTCGCCATCAAGGCGAGCGAGACCGCCATCCACGACCGACTGCTCCGCGCTGTGGCGGAGGTCGAGTCGGCCGGGTGGACTGAGGGGGTCGAAGTCGTCGTCGCCACCGGTCCCGAGGAGTACTTGTACGGGGAGGAGACGGCGCTGCTCGAGGTGCTCGACGGACGCGCCCCGTTCCCGCGTCTGTCCCCGCCGTACCGACGCGGCGTCGACGAGCCCCTCGGTTCGGACGGCACCGCCGCCGGCGCCGAGTTGGCCTCATCCGCCGGGGCGACCGAAGCCGCGCCCACCCTCGTCAACAACGTCGAGACCTACGCCAACGTGCCCGGCATCGTCGTCGAGGGACCGGAGTGGTTTCGGTCGGTGGGCACCGAGGGCTCGCCCGGCACGATCGTGTGCACGGTGTCGGGCGACTGTCCCACCGAGGGCGTGGCCGAGTACGCCATGGGCACGCCGCTGTCGGAGGTGCTGGCCGACTTGGGCGGCATGGGTGACCCCGCAACCGAGGTCGGCTTCGTCCTGTCGGGCGTGAGCAACCCATTGTTCCCGGTCGATCGCATCCACACGCCGCTCGACTACGAGGCGATGGCCGAAGCCGGTGGCGGACTCGGCACCGGCGGCTTCCTGGTCTTCGGACCAGACCGCGACCCGGTGGCGGTGACGGCGGGCGTTTCGCGCTTCCTCGGCGTCGAATCGTGCGGACAGTGCACGCCGTGCAAACAAGACGGCCTCGCGCTGTCCGTCCTCTTGGAGGGATTGAGAGCCGGCGCCCCCGAGCCCGATGCCGCCGTGAAGATCGCCGACCGTGCGCGTTCCGTGTCGGTCGAGGCGCGGCTGCTTTCTGGCCACCCAGCACGAGACGGTGGTCACCAGCCTGCTCGAACGGTTCCCGGCATCGGTGAGGGCCGAGGCCGCTCCGAACCCGAGCCCAGAACGTCCGCCCGCCGTCCTCATTGCCGCCATCAAGCACTTCGACGGGAAGCGCTTCATCCTCGACGAACGCCACGCCGACAAACAGCCCGACTGGACCTTCGACGCCGAAGACTCCGGTCAGGCACCGGCCGACCGCATCGACCAACTCGCCCACGAATCCTGACGTTGATGTGGCCGAAACGGTCGCTGAAATCGGGCAATTCGCCCGATTTCACGACCGGAAGGGCCACATCAACGAGAGCTGGGTCAGTCGTCGGGGGGTCGGCGGGAGCGCTTGAGGTCGGCCCGGCGCTTCTTCGTCTCGAGCCGGCGGAGCTTGGCGCCCCGGGTGGGCGCCGTGGGGCGTCGGGTGCGTTCGACCCGGAGGGCCTCGGCCAGCTTGGCCCGTAGGCGATCGAGCGCCAGTTCGCGATTGCGGAGTTGGGACCGCTCGTCGTTGGCCACCACCCGCACGACCGGGCCGAAGCGTTCGAGGAGGCGGGCGCGGTGAACCTCGAGCAACGAGGGTGAGGAGGAGACGTCGAATCGGACTTCGGCCCGCGTATTCGACCGGTTGGCGTGCTGACCGCCCGGGCCGCCGCTGGCCGTGAATCGCCATTCGAGCTCGGCGAGTGGGATCACGCACGAGCGGGAGATCCGAAGTTCGCCGTCATCGTCCACGCCGAAGACGGTACCGTCGGCCCGATGGACTGGCGGGTGCCTGAGGTCGAAGCCGACCCCGGTCGGACGTGGCGAAGGGGGTGGGGTGGCCCGTCGCCCCGGCTCGAGCAGGACTGGTTGGCCCGCTACAGCGAGAGCGCGATCGCCTGTTTCGACGAGATTGCGGCCTACACCTGCAACCTCGACGCCATCGTGTTCGTCAACGGCTACCACTACGAACGGGTCCCCGACGTCGCCCACGATGAGGCGCAACGCCGCCGTGACGCCTATGCGGCGAAGGGTCGAGCGGCGGTCGAGGAGGGCACCGACCTCTGGGTTCGCGACATCGAGCCCGAGGTGCAATCCCTGCTCACGTCGGTGCGCCGCCGACGCCCGCGTACCGAGCGGCTTCCCGGCCTCGTGTCCCACGTCGAGTACGCGCTCGATGTCGCCGGCCACGTCATGGGCGACCTCCACTGGAAGCTGGCCTTCGGGATCCCGGGGGAGTGGTCAACCGACTACCCGACGCTGACCGGCGGTACGGCCAACGAGGCGACGGCCTTCCTCCAAGGCCTCGACCACGCCACTTCCCGCCTTCTCAAGCGCCTGCGCCACCTCGCCCGCCTCCAACGCGATGGCGACCCCGCGTTCGACGACGAGTTCGCCGGCCTCCTCGCCCGCTTCGGCACCCGGACGGGCCGCGGCTACGGATCGGCGTCGGGGTTCCGCGACGTCACGTGGGCGATCGACCCGTCGGTGGTCCGTGACCTGATTGCCGTATACGCCCGAGCCGACCTGGACCGCCTCGACGAGCGAGAGCTGGCGTCGGAAGCGGCACGACGACGCGTCGAACGGCGCTTGCGGCGCGACTTCGCCACGACGGAGAAGTGGCCGGCGCTCTGCGCGAGCGCATCGGGCCGCCATCGCTCGGGTCAAGGCGATGGAGAACCACAACCACCTGATGGAACAGGAGACCGAGGGTCTGCTGCGCCATGCGGTCCATCGCCTCGGCGTGGCGTTCGTCGCGGCCGGGTTGATGGCCGCGCCCGACGACGTGTTCCATCTCCACCTCGACGAACTGCGCGACATCGCCCGCCGCCCCCGCGACGTCCACGACCTCGTGGCCGAGCGGGCCGCCGAACTCGCCGAACAGGCAGGATTCGAGGCGCCGCCGTACCTGGGCACCGTCCCAGCGGTACCGCCCCGCACCGGGATCGCTCCCGATGCCCCGCCGATCGCCGAGTCGGCGGCGACAGAACTCCGAGGCACGGCGGCATCGCCCGGCGTGGCCCTGGGCCGCGCCGTGGTAGCTCCCGACACGGCCGGGTTCCCCGACGTCGAGCCCGGTGACATCCTCGTGGCCCGCGACGCCGGGCCGGCCTGGACTCCCGTGTTCGCCCTCCTGGGTGGCCTCGTGCTCGATGAAGGCTGGACGATCCAGCACGCGGCCATCGTCTGTCGAGAGCTCGGGATACCCTGCGTGCTGTCGACGGGGTCGGCCACCACCACCATCGAGTCGGGCTCCGAGGTCACCGTCGACGGTGACCTGGGCGTGGTACGGATGTCGCGAGTCGCTCCCTGAACGGTCGGCTGCTACCCTGATGCCCGGCGACGGCAGTGTGCCGTCCCCGCCTACCTGCGATGTTCCCGAGGTACCACTGCATGCCCGACAAGTCAGCGACGATCTCCGAGTACCGGACACATGAGACCGATACCGGATCGCCCGAGGTGCAGATCGCGCTCCTCACCGAGCGCATCAACCGCCTCAACGAGCATCTGAAGGTGCACAAGCACGATTTCCACACCCAGCGGGGGTTGTTGAAGCTGGTGGGTCAGCGCAAGCGACTCCAGGCCTACCTCCGCAAGACGGACATCGAGCGACTGCGGGAGATCAACGCCCGCCTCGGCCTTCGCCGCTAGGTTCCACCATCGACCGCCCGGGTGGGCGGTCGTTGCACATCATCAGACTGCGGCGATGCTGCGGTCAGCTGCCAGTGGCGGCCTCCTCGGTCCCCGAACGTCCGGCGTTCGAGATCGGGTGGATCACCACTGGGAACTGGCCACATCGCCGCTCCAATCAAAGGAGTGAGCATGGCTGAAGCCATCTCCGTGTCGGGCCCGATCAGTGGCACCGACAAGACCCTGTCATTCGAGACGGGCGTCCTCGCCCCCCAATCCCAGGGTGCCGTCATCGCCCGCGTTGGCGACACCCTCGTCCTCGTCACGGCCAACGCCGAGAAGAAGGTCCGTGACGGCATCGACTTCTTCCCCCTGACGGTCGACGTCGAGGAGAAGAAGTACGCCGCCGGGTTCATTCCCGGCTCGGTCTTCCGTCGTGAGGGCCGTCCCACCGACGAAGCCATCCTGACGTGTCGCCTCATCGACCGCCCCCTGCGGCCGAGCTTCGCCAACGGCTATCGCAACGAGACCCAGGTCATCGTCACGGTCATGGGCGTCGACTTCGAGAACCCGCACGACGTCATCGCCATCAACGGTGCGTCGGCTGCGCTGATGATCTCGGGCATTCCCTTCGAGGGGCCGATCGGTGCTGTGCGCCTGGCCTACTCCCAGGACGGCACCTGGATCCCGCATCCCACCTATCAGGAGGGCGAGGAGGCCACGTTCGAGATCGTCGTCGCCGGCCGTCAGGTCACCTCCGACAGCGGTGACGACGACGTCGCCATCATGATGGTCGAGGCTGGCGGCACCGAGAACGCCGTCCGCTACTACGACGACGGTGCCCCCAAGGTGACCGAAGAGGTCATCGCCGAGGGCCTCGAGGCGGCCAAGACCTGGATCCAGGAAGCCATCGACCTCCAGCTCGAGTTGGTCGAGAAGGCGGGCGTGGGCGAGCCCATCCCCTACGACGCGCAGGCCGACTACGGCGACGACGTGTTCGCCCGGGTGTCCGAGGTCGGCACCGACTCCCTCAACGCCGCCAGCCAGATCGCGCAGAAGGCCGAGCGCAACGAGGCCACCGACGCCGCCACCGCCCAGATCATCGCCACCCTCGGCGCCGAGTTCGAAGGACGCGCCGGCGAGGTCAAGGCCGCCGTCCGCTCGCTCCAGAAGAAGCTGATCCGCAAGCGCATCGTCGAGGACGGTGTCCGCATCGACGGACGCGGCGCCTCTGATCTGCGGCCCGTATCGGCCCAGGTCGGCATCCTGCCCCGAGCCCACGGCTCGGGTCTCTTCCAGCGAGGCGAGACCCAGGTGCTCAACGTGGCCACCCTCGGCATGCCGAAGATGGACCTCATGATCCCGTTCCAGGACGGGCTCACGCCGACCGAGCGCAAGCGCTACATCCACCACTATTCGATGCCGCCCTACTCCAACGGCGAGACGGGTCGCGTCGGCGGCACCAAGCGCCGCGAAGTCGGCCACGGCCTCCTGGCCGAGCGGGCCATCGTGCCGGTGCTGCCGGCGCAGGCCGACTTCCCCTACGCCATGCGGCTCGTCTCCGAGGTGCTGTCGTCCAACGGGTCGACCTCCATGGGGTCGGTCTGCTCGTCGTCGCTGTCGCTGATGGACGCCGGCGTGCCGATCTCGGCGCCCGTCGCCGGCATCGCCATGGGCCTCGTCTACGAGGGTGGCAAGTACCTGTCGCTCACCGACATCCTCGGGGCCGAGGACGCTTTCGGCGACATGGACTTCAAGGTCGCCGGCACGTCCGAGTTCGTCACCGCCCTGCAGCTCGACACCAAGATCGACGGCCTCCCGGCCGACGTCCTGGCCGACGCCCTGCAGCAGGCGAAGAAGGCCCGTCTCGAGATCCTCGAGATCATGAACGCCTGCATCAGCGAGCCCCGGCCCGAGGTCAACGAGTCAGCGCCGAAGATCGTGTCGTTCGAGATCCCGATGGACAAGATCGGCGAGGTCATCGGACCCAAGGGCAAGGTCATCAACACGATCCAGCAGGAGACGGGCGCCGATATCGCCGTCGACGACGACGGTGTCGTGGGTACGGTCACCATCGGTTCCAAGGACGGCGCTGCCGTCAGTGAGGCCCGTCGCCGCATCGAGTTGATCCTCGACCCGCCCAAGGCCGAGGTCGGCGCCATCTACAGCGGGCGCGTGGTCAACATCACCAAGTTCGGCGCCTTCGTCAACATCCTCCCGGGCCGCGACGGCCTGGTCCACATCTCCAAGCTGGGCCAGGGCAAGCGGGTCGAGAGGGTCGAAGACGTCGTCGACCTCGGTGACGAGATCCAGGTCCGGGTCGACGACATCGATCCCCAGGGCAAGGTCAGCCTCTCCATCGCCGGCGACGCTCCGGCGGGTGGCGGCGGCAATGCCAAGCCGGTGCAGACGGCTTCGTCGGCCGAGTCGGCCGCCGAGTTGGGCGACACCAAGACCGCCTCGTTCGAAGAGTTCTTCGAGCAGGAGGCAGGCAGCGAGTTCGGCGACCTCGGTCCGTCCGAGACCGGCGGCCCTGGCGGCGGTGCGCCCCGGCGCTCAGGCGGCGGCTCCGGCCCCCGTCGCGGCGGAAACGGCGGCGGACGCGGCCGTCGCAACTGACATCAGCCGTACGCAGCGAATGGATCCGCCCGGCCCTCGGCCGGGCGGATCCGCGTCCCGGCCTCGGGGCTACGCTCCGGCGGGTGAATCGCGTAGCCGTGTTCGGCGCCGGCGGACGGATGGGTGCGACGGTGTGCCAGGCGGTGATCGCCGACCCCGACCTCGAACTCGTCGCCGCCGTGGATCCCCACCACGCCGGACTCGACCTCCGATCGGTGCTGGGCCAAGAGGCCAACGGCATCCAGATCTCGTCAACGGCTGACTCGCTGGTCGGCGACGACATCGACGTTGCCGTCGACTTCACCGTGGCCACGGCGGCGATGGACAACCTCCGGTGGTGCGCGGCCAACGCTGTCAACGCCGTGGTGGGCACGACCGGCTTGAGCAGCGACGAACTCGACGAGCTCCGAGACGCGTTCACCAAGAGCAGTTGTGTCGTGGCGGCCAACTTCGCCATCGGGGCGGTGCTGATGATGCGCTTCGCCGAGATGGCGGCGCCCTGGTTCGACACGGCCGAGATCATCGAATTGCACCACGACCAGAAGATCGACGCCCCTTCGGGCACCGCACTGCGCACGGCCGAACGCATGGCCGACGCATCGGGCGAGTGGGGGGCCGACCCGACGACCAAGACGGTGATCGGCGGCGCTCGTGGTGGTGCCGGGCCGGCTGGCATTCGCATTCACTCGGTCCGCCTCCGCGGGCTCGTCGCCCACCAAGAGGTGTTGCTCGGGGCCGAAGGCCAGTCGTTGACCATCCGCCACGACAGCTACGACCGGTCGTCCTTCATGCCCGGGGTGGTGCTGGCTTGTAAGCACATCGGCGAGCACCCGGGGCTGACCATCGGCCTCGAACCCCTTCTCGGCCTCGCCTGAGGGGAAAATCGCTTCGACCGTCGGCGGTCCGGCGGCGAGACTGCCGGGCATGGGGGGATCCGACGATCGGCGTTCGCGCGCCATGCGACTGGCCGTGCGGTCGTACTTCGCACAGATGTTCTTCGACTGGCGCGTCTCGGCGCCGGCGTTGTTGCTCCCCGGCGTCGGCGGGGTACTCACCGTCTACCTGCCTCCGCTCATCATCGCCAAGGTCCTGGTTGCATTCGCAGGCCGCGCCCCCGGGGAACTCGGCACTCGCGACTTCCTCGGCTACGCCGTTCTGTTCGGAGCGGCCTGGCTCGGCGGCGAGGTCATGTGGCGCATCGGCATCCACTTCCTCAACCGCACCGACTCGAGAGGGATCGAGCGCCTCTATCTGACCGGCATGCAGGAACTGCTGGCCAAGGACCTCGCCTTTTTCCACGACAACTTCGCCGGGTCGCTGACGAAGAAGGTGATCGGGTACGCCAAGAGCTTCGAGGGTTTCGTCGACACGTTCGCCTTCTCGATCGTGGCCAACGTCTTGCCGCTCTTCTTCGTCCTCGTCTATTTGTGGCGCTACTCGCCCTGGCTCCCGATCACCCTGGTCGCGTTGGCTGGTGGCAACGATCGCGCTCGTCGTCCCGCTGATCCGTCGCCGCAAGCACTTGGTCGACCGCCGCGAGGAGGCAAGCAACGAAGCCGCCGGCCACGTCGCCGACTCCATCTCCAACATGGAAGCCGTGCGGGCCTTCGCCCGCGAGCCCCACGAGTTCGCCATCCACGAGAAGAACGTGCAGCGCTGGGCCCGCCGGGCGCTGCGTTCGTGGGACTACCAGAACCGTCGCGTCGACCTCGTGACCACGCCGATGTACGTGCTGTCGAACGTGAGCGGACTCCTCCTCGCCCTCGCCGTCGGTGGTGGGGGCGTTCGGTCGCTCGAGGCCGTGTTCGTCACGTTCAGCTTCTACGCCAACGTGACCCGCGTGATGTGGGACTTCAACCACATCTACCGCAACCTCGAGACGAGCCTGGCCGAGGCGGCACAGTTCAGCGAGTTGTTGTTGGACCCGCCGACCGTGCTCGACGCGCCCGACGCCGAGGCGCTGGCACCCGCAGCGCCTCGGTGCAGTTCGACGCTGTCACCTTCACCCACCCGAACTCGTCCGGGCCGCTCTTCCAGGGGCTCGATCTTCGCGTGGGCGACGGCGAGCGAGTCGGGCTCATCGGGCGATCGGGCGGAGGCAAGACGACGATCACCAAGCTCTGCTCCGGCTCATGGACATCGACGGCGGTCGCATCCTCATCGGCGGGCAGGACATCGCCCGCCTGCGCCAAGCCGACCTTCGTTCGCTGATCGCGACGTCCCCCAGGATCCGGTCGATGTTCCACCGATCGCTTCGCGACAACATCGCCTTCGGTCGCCTGGACGCCACCGAAGCAGACGTGCGGGCCGCCGCCGCGGCTGCGCACGCAGCCGAGTTCATCGAGGACCTGCCCGAGGGCTACGAGACGTTGGTCGGGGAGCGCGGCATCAAGCTCTCCGGCGGTCAGCGCCAGCGCATCGCCATCGCCCGGGCCATCGTCCGCGCCGCTCCCGTCCTCGTCCTCGACGAGGCGACGAGCGCGCTCGACAGCGAGAGCGAAGCGCTCATCCAGGCCGCGCTGCACACGCTGATGGAGCGGTCGACCTCGCTGGTCATCGCCCACCGACTCAGCACCGTCCAACAGATGGACCGGCTCGTCGTGCTCGACCGAGGCGTCGTCGTCGAGGAGGGCACGCACACCGACCTCGTCGCCGCCGCGGGTACCTACGCCGGCCTCTGGGCCAGGCAGTCAGGCGGCTTTCTCGTCGACGAGCGTCTGGCCGGATGAGGCGCGTGCATTAGACGAAGCGGTACGCTCTGCCCTGTCAGTCCGAGGCGCGCCGCCCGGACCAGATCGTGGGGAGGGTTCCGTGGGCGACAAGCCGCTGGAGGGGATCGATGTCGAGCCGGTGTCGGCCTGGCTGAGCGCCAACATCGAAGGCGTCGTCGCGCCCTTAACCTTCTCGTTCATCTCCGGTGGGCGGTCGAATCTCACCTTCCGGGTGACGGATGCCAACGGCAGGCACCTCGTGCTGCGACGGCCGCCGATCAGCCACGTGCTGGCGACGGCCCACGACATGGGCCGCGAACACCGGATCATCTCGGCGCTGGCCGGCACCGAGGTGCCCGTGCCCGCCGCCCTGGGGATCTGTACGGACGTCGACGTCAACGGGGCACCGTTCTATGTCATGGAATTCGTCGACGGTCTGGTGCTGCGTACCGCGGACCTGGCCGAGAAGCACCTGACCGAGGCGGCGCGACGCCAGGCGTCTGAGGACCTCGTCGACGTGCTCGTCGCCATCCACGCCGTCGACCCGCCGGCGGTGGGCCTCGGCGACCTGGGCCGGTCGGAGGGCTACATCGAGCGCCAGCTCAAGCGGTGGTACGGCCAGTTCCAGAGTTCACAACAGCAGGCCGAGGCGGCCGGCGCGGGGCGGCCCGCTCCTGAGGTGCACGAAGTCCACGACCTGCTGGCGGCACAGATGCCGGCCCAGCGTGAGGTCACCATCGCCCACGGCGATTACCGACTCGACAACACGATCATCGGCGCCGACGGCCGGATGCTGGCCGTCCTCGACTGGGAACTGTGCACGCTCGGCGACCCGATGGCCGACCTCGGCACGCTGATGGTCTATTACCCCGACGCCACCGACAACCGCCCGGGCCGGCCCGTGGCGACGACCGGTCTTCCCGGGTTCTTGACCCGCGACGAGTTGACGGCCCGCTACCGCGACAAGAGCGGACGCGACACGTCCGACCTCGACTACTACACCGCCTTCGGCCACTGGCGACTGGCCTGCATCATCGAGGGCGTCTACGCCCGCTACGCCGCCGGGGCCATGGGTGCCGACGGCGTCAAGGGGGCCGAGATGTTCGGCGGCCAGGTGCTCTATCGCGCCGGGCTGGCCAAGGAGATCCTGACCAAGGAGAAGACGACATGACGTGGGGATTCGAAACCGAGCCCGAGTTCCAGGAGAAGCTGGACTGGATCCGTGAGTTCGTCAAGGAGGAGATCGAGCCGCTCGACCATGCGATGGCCGCCGGCGGCATCGATCGACGCCAGCACCGCGCCCGCACCAACCACCTCAAGCAGGTGGTCAAGGACCACGACCTCTGGGCGTGCCACCTCGGCCCCGAGCTCGGCGGCAAGGGCTACGGGCAGGTGAAGCTGGCGCTGATGAACGAGATCCTGGGTCGCACTGGCTCGGCGCCGCGCATCTTTGGGGCCCAGGCGCCCGACACGGGCAACATGGAGATCCTGGCCCACTACGGCACCGACGAGCAGAAGGAGAAGTGGCTCCAGCCCCTCCTCGACGGGAAGATCTACTCGGCGTATTCGATGACCGAGCCCACCGGCGGCGCCGACCCGACGATGTTCAAGACCCGGGCCGAGCGCGACGGCGACGAGTGGGTCATCAATGGCGAGAAGTGGTTCACGTCCAACGGGGCCTTCGCCAACATCCTCGTGGTGATGGCCATCTCCAACCCCGACGTCGACCCCCACGACGGCGCCTCGATGTTCGTGGTGCCGCGCGACACGCCGGGCGTCGAGATCGTGCGCAACGTGGGCACCGGCACCGAGCCGCTCGGCCGTGGTGGCCACGCCTACATCCGCTACACCGACGTGCGGGTGCCGGCGGGCAACTTGCTCGGCCAAGAGGGCAAGGCTTTCGTCATCGCCCAGACCCGCCTTTCCGGCGGGCGCATCCATCACGCCATGCGCTCGGTGGCCACCTTGCACCGCTGCCTCGAGATGATGTGCGAGCGGGCCCTCTCCCGCGAGACCAAGGGCGAGTTGCTGGCCAACAAGCAGATGGTGCAAGAGCGCATCGCCGACGCCTGGACCGACGTCGAGATGTTCCGGCTCCTCGTGCTCCAGACGGCGTGGAAGATCGACCGGTACCAGGACTACATGAAGGTTCGCAAGGACATCGCCGCCGTCAAAGCTCGCCTTCCCCACGTCCTCATCGACACCATCTACAAGGCCATGCACCTCCACGGTGCCATCGGGGTCTCCAACGAGATGCCCTTTGCCCGCATGTGGATGGGCGCGCCCACGATGGGTATCGCCGACGGCCCCACCGAAGTCCACAAGGTCACCGTGGCCCAGCAGGTGCTCAAGTCGTACGCCCCGCACGAGGGGCTGTGGCCGAGCGAACACCTCCCGGCCAAGCGAGAATTGGCACTTGAAAAGGTCAGCGCCTGGTTGGAAGAGGAGGTCGTGAACGCATGAGCACCGTCGATCACCGAGCCGAGGTCCGCACCTGGCTCGAAGAACACCTCCCGGCAGCCTGGGTGGCCGCCGTCGAGGCCGACGATGACGACGCGCTCCGCGCCGCCCAGCAGGGCTTCGACACCAGGGCCTTCCTGCGCGAGATCGGGAAGTCGGGATGGGCCCAACCGACGTGGGAGGTGGCCCACGGCGGCCGCGGGCTGACCAACGAGGAGGCCGCGCCGGTCGAGGAGGAGAAGTCGCGCTTCCGCACGCCGAGGTCCTTCAACGTGCTCGGTTTCGGACTCGCAGCGCCGACGATCCGCGAGTACGGCACCGACGAGCAGAAGGCGTTCTACCTGAGCCGGTTGGCCCAGGGTGACGTGTGGTGCCAGCTCTTCTCCGAGCCCGGCAATGGGTCAGACGTGGCCGGACTCGCCACCCGCGCCGAGCGCGACGGTGACGAGTGGGTCGTCAACGGCCAGAAGGTCTGGACGTCGGGGGCGCACATGTCGAAGTGGGGCATGCTCATCGCTCGCAGCCACCCCGACCAGCCCAAGCACAAGGGCATCACCTACTTCCTCCTCGACATGGAGTCGCCGGGCGTCGAGGTGCGGCCCTTGCGCCAGATCACGGGCGACGCCGAGTTCAACGAGGTCTTCCTTTCCGATGTCCGGGTACCCGACTCGTGCCGCCTCGGCCCAGAAGGCGGGGGTTGGGCGGTGGCCCAGACCACGCTGATGAACGAGCGGGTCGCTCTTTCGGGAGCCTTCGGGGGCGCCGCCGGCGGTGCCCCGGCGCGGCGTCGGCCCTCCGGCGACCGTCCGGCCGCCGCTCGCCCGCGGATGGGGGCCGACGAGGTCGTGGCCCGGGCCAAGGACATCGGCGCTTGGGACGACGGCGCCACCCGCGACCGCCTCGTCAAGTTGTGGGCCGAAGGCAAGGTGTCGGTCTTCAACGGCCAGCGGGCGATGGCCGTGCGCCGTGCAGGAGGACAGCCTGGTCCCGAGGGTTCAGTCGGCAAGCTGTTCTCGACCACCTACAACCAGAAGCTGCAGATCGGCTCGGTCGATCTCATGGGCATGGCCACCACGGCGTGGATGCCCGACGACGCCGCCGCCGGCATCCGCGTGCGGTCCTTCCTCCGGTCCCGTGGCAACTCGATCGAAGGCGGCACGTCGGAGATCCAGCGCAACATCCTGGGCGACCGCGTGCTGGGCTTGCCTCGCGAGCCCGATGCCTCCAAGGACCTGCCCTGGAAGGACGTGCCCCGCAACTAGGGGACTTCGGGGGGCGGTGCGGACGGCGTGTCGTCGCGAGCCGCCTCCTCCTCGAGGCTCTGTTCGAGCTTGGTGATCGAGGTGAGGTCGGAGCTGCCCTTGCGTCGGCTCACGGCGATGTTGATGGCGACGAGAACACCCGAGATCACGATGATCGGAAGGCGATACTCGTTGACGAAGTTGGTGAACGTCGAGATCGGCCCGCCGAACACGTCACCCACTGTCCGGAGCAGGACCATGGCCACGAAGGTTCCCCCGACGTTGAGGACGAGGAACAGCCAGACCGGCATGGCCGAGGCGCCGGCCAACATGCAGATCAGCGCATTGGGGAAGATGGCCACCATCGGCCACGCTGCCTTGGCGAATCCTCGCTCCATGAAGCGGACCATGCCGCCGCCCTCGCCCAACTTCTTCTCGAGCCAGCGCACTCCTGCGTCGCCGTACCACCGGCCGAGCAGGAAGAACAATGGATCAGAGATGACCTGGCGGATGGTGCCGACCAAGTAGAAGGGGAGGGGATCGGTATTGGGCACCACCAGCGCCAGATACCGCTTGCGGGTGTTGAGGGAGATGAGCCAGAGGGGGTGGGTCTTGACCAGCCCGGCCCAGGCGAAGTCGCCCACGTAGGCGAGGGCGGTGAGCACCACGATCGGGACGAGAAGCAGCGTGAGCCGCCGGCGATCGGGTCGCTTGGCCGTCGTGGCGCCGGCGGGCTCCGGGGCGGCGTCCATGGGCGCCGAACGTATCAGCGGCGACGAGCGGGCATCCGTCGGGAAGTCGAGAACGCTCGGTACCTTGGCGAGCGTGCTTGGGGGACAACCGTGATTGGGGATGAAGGCGCCGCCGCGGTCGCGGTCACGCGCCGGCGACGGACCATCGCCGTGATCGGCGTCGTCGCGCTCGCGCTCATCGCCAGCGCCGTGATCGTCGCCCGAAGCCGGGGTACCGACACCGAGCGACTGGCAGCTGACGGACCGGCGGCCGTGACGACATCGACGACCACCGCCGACGGGGACCCGACGACGACGGTGCCCCTCGTCCCGCTCACGACGGGCGTGCCAATCCCCGATGCCGTCGAGGCACCGCCGGCCACCGAGGCGCCGTCGGCCACGCCAGCATCGCCTCGTGCCGCCTCGGCCGGCACCTCGGTGGGCACCGAGGTCACCGCTGCTGGCGCCGTGTTGACCCGCTCGCCGAGCGGCGCCACCCGCCGCGTCGACAAGGCGAAGGGCTGCACCTCGGCCACCGCCGACGGTTGGACGATCGAAGACTGCGGCGCGCTGCGGACGAGCGGCACCGTCCTGGTCTGGCTGGTCGAAGCCAAGGGCAAGGCGTCGCGGGCCCTCGTCTTGAAAGAGCAGACCGCGGGTCGTTGGCTCATCGTGTTGTCGGCTGCCGATGTCGACGGCCGCTCCTTCACCCGGATCGGGGTGCGGGGCGAGGACGTCTCGGGCGACGGCCAACCCGAGTTGGTCTTCGGTTTTCACCGCCGCGACGACGCGTCGACCCTCGCCGTCGACGTGGTCGACGGCGCCCCATCGGTGGTGGCCCACACCGATCTGGCCAAGGGCTCGGCGCGGGTGGCCGCCGGCGCGCTGACGACCTGGAGTTCTGCCACCGACGGATTCGACGAGGTCGAGATCCGGCACGCGGGCGGGGCGTACCGAGCGTCGGCCGCTCGTCGGGTGCCTGCGTCGGCCGTGCCGCAGAGCATGATCTGAGCCGTGGCCCAGCCTTCGAAGGCCCGCCTGCTCGAAGCGGCGTACACGTGCGTGGGTCGCTATGGCCTGGTCAAGACCACGATGGAGGACGTAGCCAGGGAGGCGCAGCTTTCGCGGGCCACGGTGTATCGGTACTTCCCTCTGGGCAAGGACCAGTTGGTCCGTGAGGTCGTGACGTGGGAGGCGGGCCGGTTCTTCGAACGCCTGACCCGGGCGGTCGCCGACCGGGTCGACCTCGCCGACGTCCTCGAGGAGGCACTCGTGTTCGCCCACCGCTCAGTCGAGGAGCACGCGGTTCTCCAGAAGATCCTCGCCACCGAGCCGGATCGCCTGCTGCCGCTGCTCACCGTTGAGAGCGACCGCATCCTCGCCCTCGTCAAGCAGTTCCTGGCCTTGGCCATGGCCCGCAGCCCGATCGGCGACCGCGTCGACCCGGCGGCGGCGAGCGACTACCTGGCTCGAATGGTGCTGAGTCTGATCAGCGGGCAGGGCGGATGGGACCTCACCGACCGCGACCAGGTCCGACACCTCGTCGCCACCCAGTTGCTTGCCGGCCTCGCTGACCAGTGAGTCAACCGACGCGACGATGAGACAGCCTTGACGGTGAGACACATCGTGCCTTAGTGTCTCAGCCGATGGAGGCCATCTCCCGCAGCGATCCGCGTCCCGCCGAGTCCGACCGTCGTCGGCTCCTCGACGCTGCTCGTCGGTGCGTCGCCCGCTGGGGCGTGGCCAAGACCACCCTCGAAGACGTCGCCCGCGAGGCTTCGTGCAGCCGGGCCACCGTCTACCGGGCTTTTCCCGGCGGCAAGGATGCCGTGCTCGGCGCGGTGCTCCTCGACGAGCAGACGACCCTCCTCGCCGCCATCGCTGTCGCCGTTGCCGACGCCGACGATCTCGAGGGCGCGCTCACCGCAACCCTCGTCGCCATCGGCCGACACCTCGCCGGTTCGGACGCCTTCCAGTTCCTCCTCGAACACGAGCCGGGCCTCGTCCTGCCCCATCTCGCCTTCCGGCCCCTCGACGGACTCCTCGGGCGAGTCCAAGCCCTCGGTGGCCCGCTGCTGCACGACCACCTCGATCCGGTCGAGGCCGCTCGCGTCGTCGAGTGGCTGGCCCGACTCGTCATCAGCTTCACCTGCAGCCCATCGCCCGCCGTCGACCTCACCGACCCTGCGTCGGTGCGTTCCCTCGTACGGACCCACGTCCTTCCCGGCATCCCCGTCCCCATCGTCAACTAAGGAGCCAGACCCCCCATGTCGCTCAGCAGCAACGATCTCAGCAGCAACAAGGATCTCATCGGTCGCGAGGACATCAACGACCTCGAAGCCATCCTCGCCATTTCCAACACCGACATCGACGCCACGATCTCTGCGGTCAAGGACAACGCAGAGGCCATCTTCACGTGGGACTACGAGAAGGGCGCCCGCCCCAAACTCAACCGTCTCTACGAGAAGGCCAAGTCGTCGATGTGGAACGGGGAGACCGACCTCCCGTGGGACACCGACGTCGACCAAGAGGCAGTCGTCATGGCCAACGCCAACGGCAACATCGGACCCGAGTCGGGCATCGACATCTCGGGCACGCCCATGGAGAAGTGGTCGGAGAAGGAGTGGATCCAGTTCGGCATCGAGAGCCAGAACTGGACGCTGAGCCAATTCATGCACGGCGAGCAGGGCGCACTGGTCTGCACGGCCAAGATCGTCGAGACGGTGCCGTGGATCGACGCCAAGTACTACGCGTCGACGCAGGTCATGGACGAGGCCCGCCACGTCGAGGTCTTCGCCAAGTACCTCGACACCAAGCTCACCGGCCACTACCCGGTCAACGCCCACCTCAAGATGCTGCTCGACGACATCATCGAGGACAGCCGGTGGGACATGACCTACCTCGGCATGCAGATCATGGTCGAGGGCCTGGCACTGGCCGCCTTCGGGTTCATTCACCAGATGACCACCGAGCCGCTCCTGAAGCAACTTCTGCGCTACGTCATGAGTGACGAGGCCCGCCACGTCGCCTTCGGCGTGCTCTCCCTGCAGGAGTACTACAAGGAGCTCGACGCCAAGGAGCTGCGCGAGCGTCAGGAGTTCGCCTTCGAGGCCGCGGTCCGCATGCGCGACCGCTTCCTCCAACAGGAGGTGTGGGACCGCATGGGTATCAGCCCCAAGGTGGCGGTGCCCCTCGTCCTGCAAGCCCCCGAGCGGCAGCTCTTCCAGTCGATGCTCTTCTCCAAGATCGTCCCCAACTGCAAGAAGCTCGGGCTGCTCGACGCCGCTGACGGCTGGCTCCGCACCAAGTTCCAAGAGCTCGGCGTCATCCAGTTCGAGGACTGGGCTGACACCGGCGAGGAGTACGAGATGTTCGCTCTGGCCGAGGGTGAGCTCAGCGGGTCGTCCAATACGGCCTGAGCTGATCCTCTCGTCCCGACCGGCTTCGCCGGATCGGCGGCCACCCGAGACCGCCCCTCCCCCCGGGGGCGGTCTCGGCGCGTCCCGGTCGTGGACCGGCCGGTAACGTGCATTCGTGCCTGCGCCGTCCGACCCCGGCTTCCTGGTGCTGCACGCCCTCCGGCTCAAGGGCTTCGCCGGCGTCGACGAGGTGGCGGCGGCCACCGGACTCGACGTGGATGTCGCCCGCCGCGAGCTCGAACGAGCGGTGGACGACGGGCAGGCCACCTTTCGCGACGGCCGGATCACGGGCTTCGCCCTCAGTCCGTCGGGGCGGGCGGGCCATGCCGTCGCCGTCGCCCACGAGCTGGCCTCGTCCGACCGGCGCGGAGGTCTCGTCGCCGCCTACGAGCGGTTTCTCGGCCTCAACGGCGAGCTGTTGGCGGTGTGCACCGACTGGCAGTTGCGCGACGGCCAAACCAACGACCATCGCGACGAGGCGTACGACGCCGCTGTCGTGGCCCGTTTGGTGGCCGTCGACGAAGCGGTGCAGCCCGTGTGCGCCGACCTCGCCGCGCTGGCCGATCGATTCGCTCGCTACGGCCCTCGGCTGGCGGCGGCCCGCTCCAAGGTCGAGGCCGGCGACGTCGAGTGGTTCGCCAAGCCCGGCATCGACTCGTTCCACACGGTGTGGTTCGAGCTGCACGAAGACTTGCTCGTGACCCTCGGGATCGAGCGCTCCAAGGAAGGCAGCACGGAATGAGTGGACGTTTCGGATCGGTTCTCACCGCCATGGTCACACCGTTCGACGACCACGGCCGGGTCGACCTCGACACCGCCGGTCGGTTGGCCCGCTGGTTGCTCGACCACGGCAACGACGGTCTCGTCGTGACCGGCACGACCGGCGAGAGCGCCGTGCTCACCGACGAGGAAAAGATCGACCTCTGGCGGACGGCGGCCGAGGTCAGCACCGGCCCGGTGGTGGCGGGGACGGCGACGTACGACACCGCGCACTCGATCGAACTCACGAAGGCGGCCGAGTCGGCCGGCGTCGACGCCATCCTGGCCGTGTGCCCGTACTACGTCCGCCCTTCACAGGCCGGGATCGAGGCCCATTTTCGCGCCGTCGCCGGCGCGACATCGCTGCCGGTGATGCTCTATGACATCCCTGGTCGGACGGGGCGCAAAGTGGCATCGGCGACGCTGCTGCGTTTGGCGGCCGAGGTGCCCAACATCGTTGCCGTCAAGGACGCCGCCGGTGACCCAGCCGCATCAGCCGCCCTGTTGGCGGCGGCGCCGAGGGGCTTCGAGTTGTACTCGGGTGACGACCCCCTCACACTTCCCTTGTTGTCGATAGGCGGGAGCGGCGTCGTCGGGGTGGCCACGCACTGGGCCGGAGAGATCTTCGCCGAGATGGTCAGCGCCTATGACGGCGCCGACGCAGCCGGCGCCCTCGCCGCCCACCGGCGCCTCCTCTCGTCGTTCGCGTACGAGACTTCCGATGACAACCCCTACCCGGTGCCGGCCAAGCGGATGATGCGAGAGCTCGGCTTTCCCGTCGGCCCGCCGCGGCTTCCTCACGTGGAGGTCGACGGCCATGCGCTCGCCACTGCGGCCCAGGCGATCATCGCCGAGCTCGGACTGACCCATGCCTGATCCCGTCCGCATCACGTTCCTCGGTGGCCTCGGTGAGATCGGTCGCAACTGTGCCGTCTTGGAAGTCGAAGGCCGGCTCCTGCTCATCGACTGCGGGTTGATGTTCCCTGAGGAGACGATGCCCGGCGTCGACCTCGTGTTGCCCGACTTCACGTTCCTCCGGGAGAACGCCGACCGGATCGAGTGCTGCGTCCTCACCCACGGCCACGAGGACCACGTGGGCGCGCTGTCGTATCTGTTGCGCGACCTCTCGTTTCCGATCTACGGCTCGGCGCTCACTCTCGGCCTCGCCCGCAGCCGCATCGAGGAGGCGGGCCTCCTCGGCCGCACCGAACTCATCACCGTCGCCGACAACGAGCGGCGCCGCATCGGCCCCTTCGACGTTGAATTCATCCCCGTCACGCACTCGGTCCCGCACGCGTTCGCGCTTGCGTTCCACACGCCCCAGGGCGTCGTGTACCACACGGGTGACTGGAAGCTCGATCTCACGCCCGTCGATGGTCGCACGACCGATCTGGCCCGGCTCGGGGCCATCTCGTCTGATCCCGATGGTGGTGTGCGCCTTCTGCTCGGCGACTCGACCAACGCGGAGGAGGAGGGCTACACGGTCAGCGAGACCGCAGTCGGCCGAGTGCTGCGCGACCTCATGCGCGACTCCGAGGGCAAGCGGGTCATCGTCGCCTGTTTTGCCAGCCACCTCCACCGCATCCAGCAGGTGATCGACGCCGCCGTCGCCAGCGGTCGCACGGTCGCCACGCTCGGGCGGTCGATGGGAAAGAACGTCGCGCTGGCTCGCTCCATGGGCCTGTTGCGGGTTCCCGACGCGTCGCTCGTCGACATCGAAAAGGTCGCCGACCTCGACCCGACCAAGGTGTGCGTGATCTCCACGGGATCGCAGGGGGAGCCGATGTCGGCTCTGGCGCTCATGGCTGCGGGCGAGAACCGGTGGCTGCGGGTCGGCGCCGACGATGTCGTGATCCTCTCCAGCCACGCCATCCCGGGCAACGAGTCGGCCGTCGGTCGGGTCATCGACGGCTTGTGCCGCCTGGGTGCCGACGTCATCCATGCCGGCATCGCCGACGTGCACGAGAGCGGACACGCCCAGCGCGGTGAACTCCGCACCCTGTTCTCGATCGCCAAGCCTGAGTACTTCATTCCCGTCCACGGCGAGTTCCGCCACATGGTCCACCACTCGCGTCTGGCCATGGAGATGGGGGTACCCGCGGCCAACGTCTTGTTGTGCGAGGACGGCGACGTGATCGAACTGTCCGACAAGGGCATCGACTTCGCCGGCAATGTGCCCGCCGGCTACCTCTACGTCGATGGCATCGTCGGTGACGTCGGCCAAGGCGTCTTGCGCGACCGGCGGATCCTGGCCGAGGAGGGCGTCGTCGTCGTCATCGTGACCGTCGACGTACAGAACCGCGCCATCGTCACCGGGCCCGAGATCGTCACCCGGGGTTGGGTCTACGCCCCGGAGGCCGAGGACTTGCTCGAAGAAGCCGCTGACGCCGTCCGGGTCTCGCTCGAGGAAGCCTTCGCTCAGGACGCCACCGACTTCGAGACCCTTCGCCGTCACGTCCGCCGGGCGGCGGGGTCGTTCGTCAGCGAGCGGACCCGGCGCAAGCCGATGATCGTCCCCGTGGTCATGGAAGTTTGAGATCCCGCTTCCTGCCCTGGGGCCACTGTTACTGTTGTTGACATTGTGACAGCGACCCGCGCTCGGCCCAAGAAGCGTCCGACGGCGGCCAAGAAGCCGGCCGCTCGGCGCAAGCCGGCGCCCAAGAGGCCGTCGCTCTGGTCCCAGATCCGTGAGCTGGTGGCCACCCATCTGGGTCGTCAATCCGACGACGTGTGGGGTCTCCTGCTCATCCTGGCCGGCGTGCTGGCCGGTCTCGGGATCTACGCCGACCTGACGGGACCGTTCGGTCGCGTGCTCGAAGATGGCGCCGGCGCCGTGTTCGGTCTGGCCAGAGTGCTCGTCCCCGTCGCCATCGTCGGCGTCGGCGCGGTGCTCGTCCGGGGCACGCCGCGCACCGAGCCCGGTCGGATCGTCATCGGATGCGTCGTGGGCCTGGTTTCGCTGTGCGGCCTGCTCCACCTCGTACTCGGCGGTCCGCTCTGGGACCCGTCGTTCGCCGTTTTCCGTGAGACCGGCGGTGCCTTGGGCCTGGCGGTCGCCGAGCCGCTGCGGCGCTTGATCGCCGTGTGGGGGGCAAGCCTCGTCCTGACCACGACCCTGGTCCTCTCGCTGTTGATCCTCACCCGGACGTCGGTGCGGTCGGCGGCCGAGGTGCTGGCCGACGCGGCGCGATCGACCGGGGCTCTGGTGGCGGCGGGATGGAAGTGGCTCGCCACTGTCGGCCACACCGACGAACTCGACGAGGCCACTGACCGCCATCCCTCGTCGACGCCGGCCCCGAAGACGCGCGCGCTCGTCGCGCTGCGGCCGCAACTCCCGACGACGAGGCCGACGCCGACGGCGCCATCGCTCAGACCACCGCTGAGCCGCAACCGATCCCGATCCAGGTCCCCGAGCCCGAGGCGGTACCGATCGCCGGACAGCAACTCTCGATCGATCTCGGTCCGGCCACGACACCGAGCGCGTGGCGACTGCCGCCCCTCCCGCTGCTCAAGCGCGGGGCGACGGCCGAAATCGATCGTCGCTCCATCGACGCCGCTGGACGCACGCTCGAAGAGTCGCTCGCCGCCCACGGTGTCGACACCCGCGTGGTCGGCGCCACCACTGGCCCCACCGTCACCCGGTACGAGCTCGAGCTCGGCCCCGGCGTCAAGGTGGCCAAGGTCACGAGCCTCCACAAGGACATCGCTTACGCGATGGCTGCGGCCGACGTGCGCATCCTGGCCCCGATTCCCGGGCGCAGCGCCATCGGGATCGAGGTGCCCAACGTCAAGCGACAGCTCGTCGACCTGGGCGGCATCCTCGGCAGCGAGGAAGCGCGCCGCGCCGTCCATCCTCTCGAAGTCGGCATCGGCCGCGACATCGCGTGGCGGCCCGTCCTCGAGAACCTCGCGTCGATGCCGCACATCCTGATTGCCGGCGCCACTGGTGCCGGCAAGTCGTCGTGCATCAACTCGCTCATCACGTCGGTGCTGATGCGGGCCACGCCCGAGCAGGTTCGGATGATCCTCATCGATCCCAAGCGGGTCGAACTCGGGCAGTACAACGGCGTGCCCCACCTGCTGACTCCCGTGGTGGTCAACCCGAAGAAGGCAGCCAACGCCCTGCAGTGGGCCGTGCACGAAATGGAGCGTCGCTACGACCTGCTGGCTGAGGTCGGCGTCCGCGACATCACCGGCTACAACGCGGCCTTCGACCGCAACGAGCTCACGCCAGAGCCCGGGAGCGACACCGTGTATCACCGACTCCCGTTCGTGCTCCTCGTGGTCGACGAGCTCAACGACCTCATGATGGTCGCCGCCCGCGACGTCGAAGAGTCGATCTGTCGCCTGGCTCAGATGGCACGCGCCGTCGGCATCCACCTCGTGATCGCCACCCAGCGCCCGTCGGTCGATGTCATCACGGGTGTCATCAAGGCCAACATCCCGAGCCGCCTCGCCTTTGCCGTCTCATCCCTGGCCGACAGCCGCGTGATTCTCGACCAGCCTGGCGCCGAGCGGCTCATCGGCAAGGGCGACATGTTGTTGCTCACGGCCTCGTCCAGCGTGGCTCGAAGGATCCAGGGTCCGTTCGTCTCCGAGGACGAGGTGCGCAAGGTCGTCGCCCACTGGCGCCGTCAGGGCCAGGCCCAGTTCGTCGAAGGGGTCGAGGGGTCCGAGACCGACAGTGCGGGTGGCGGCGGAAACGGCGGCTCCGACAGCGACGACGACGCCATGCTCACCCAGGCGATGGAACTCGTCGTGCGCTCCCAACTCGGCTCGACGTCGATGCTGCAGCGCAAGCTCCAGGTCGGCTTCGCCCGCGCTGGGCGCATCATGGACCAACTCGAGAACAAGGGCGTTGTCGGACCCTCGACGGGTTCGAAAGCCCGCGACGTGCTGATGACGGTCGAAGAGCTCGAAGCCCGCCTTGCGGGCGGCGCGACCTCCGACGCCGTCTGAGCGACCATCCGCCTCCGAGGGTGGTGAAGACCGTACGCTCGGTCGCCGTGCTGGCTGTGCAACATCGCGACGACCATGACCGTCCGGACGAGCGGCTCATCGAGGCCCGCGCCACCGTCGATCGATTGGCGGCCGGCTTGCCGACGGCGCTGCTTCGCACGCCGCCCGACGTCATTCGCTCGATCGCTGAGCGGGCTGCCTGCGCCGAAGCCTCGGTGACGAGGTGGCAGGCGCGCGTTGGTGAGCAACCGGCCCTCGACGCCGACGCCGACGCCGCCGTGATGGCGGCGAGAGCCGACGTCGAGGCGGCCAGCGCCGAGCACGTCGCCGGCGCTCGGGCGCGGACCCGTCTGTTGATCAAGGGCAACGCCGTCGGCGTCGCCACCCTCGGCGGTGCGGTCGCCTTGGTTGGGGCCGGATGGTCGCCCATGGAGCTCCCAGTGGCAGCGGCCATTGCCGTCTCGCCCGTCGGACCGGTCGCTGCGAGTTGGTTGGCGGCCCGACGGGCGACGAGGTCGGCTCGCAGCGTGGCCGCCGCTCGGGCCCGCTGGGTGGCCGCGCTCGAGGCCACCGGCCTCGAGACCATGGGAGGGCTGGCGGCCCGACGTGTCGCGGTCCGGGCGTGGGAGCGTCGCAAACAAGAAGCGGCTGCGGTCGAGGAATCGAGCCGTCCCCACGTTCGGTCGTGGTATCGCCTGGCCGGCCCCGGGAGTCCGCCGACCGAGGTCGAAGCCATCCTTGCCCGCGTCGACGAGTTGCGGGCTGCCCAGCGCACGCTGTTCGGTCTGTTGTTGCACTCGCTCGTCGAGGACGGGGCGCTCGAGGTGTTGGAGCCGCCCGAAGGCGACGGACCACCGCCATTCCTCGCCGCACTGGATCGCATCCGCAACGGCGCCGGACTTCGACTCTTTCGGTCGAGCTGACGCGGAACAGGGGCGCCGGCTTCGTTGGCGGCACCCCTGTCCCTCTGGTTGGTACAGCTGATGTGAATTGTCGGCTGCCGCGCCGACCGACTGAAGCTCAGGCGGCGATGCGGGGCCGTTGGTGGCGCACTTCGGGCTCTTCGCCCTCAGCCGTGCCGGTCCAATGGAAGGCGGCCCGCCAGATGCTGGTGGTGCCGGCCATCATGAGACCGGTCATCCAGACGCCCATGTCGGCCGACCGGAGTTCTACGCCGAAGCGAGCGAACACGGAGTAGTCGAGGGCGAAGGCGGCGAGCACACCGAGTGCGAGGGTGCTCAGCAGGTGGAAGGACGCCAGCCGGGGAACGAAATCCTCGAGCAGGTCGACCACCTTGAAGATGGCGAGTCCCATCAAGATGACGATGGCGAAGTCATACATGTTTGGTTCCTCCTGACGGGTGATCGTGGGGTCACACCGTCGAAGGTTCTGACTCGTCCAGCGCGACGGAGGTGACACGTTTCTCGTCGCGGGCGCGGTCGTGGCTAGGTTGCCGCCGTGCGCGCCCGTGTCCCCGCTTCGTCGGCCAACCTCGGCCCAGGCTTCGACGCGTTGGCGCTCGCACTCGCGTTGTACGTCGAGGTCGAGGTCGAACCGGCCGACGAGTTGCGCATCACTTCAACCGGGGAGGGATTCGACATCCCCGCCTCGCCGCGCCACCTTGCCGCGCAGGTCGTGCGCGAGGTCTGCGGACACGACCGATTCGCGATCACGATCCACTCCGACATCCCGGTCGGTCGCGGACTGGGCTCGTCGGCGGCCCTGGCCGCGGCGGCCGCCGCCGCCGCTGGTGCCGAGGATCCCCTCGCCGTGGCTGCCGAGGTCGACGGTCATCCCGAGAACGCGGCGGCATCGGTGCTGGGCGGGCTCGTGACCGCGGCGACGATCGACGGCCGGCCACTGGCCTTCCGGCTCGATCTCGACGAGGCGCTCGCCTTCGTCGTGCTCGTGCCCGATCGCAGGCTCCCCACGAAAGAGGCGAGGCAGGCCCTGCCTGTGACCGTCCCGCATGCTGATGCGTCCTTCAATCTCGGGCGCATGGGCCTTCTGCTCGCCGGACTCGCCGACCACCGGCGTCTGGTGCCCGAGGCCATGGAGGACCGGCTCCACCAACAACAGCGGGCGCCGCTCTTCCCGGAGTCGACCGCACTGCTCGAGGGGCTCCTCGGCGCGGGCGCCGCATCAGTGGCGTGGTCGGGCGCGGGCCCGAGCCTGCTCGCGGTGTGCTCACCGGATTCGGTCGATGCCGTGCAGCATGCGGGCGAGCGACTGCTGGTCGAACACGGGGTCGACGGTCGGTGCATTCGCCTCGCTCCTGACCTCGAAGGCTTGGTGGTGGACTAGAACCTCGACGTGCCCAGTTCGCCGTCGAAGGATCTCCAAGCCGTTCCCAACCCGCACCCCGGCCGGGACTACGAGGTGGCATGCGAGACGCCCGAGTTCACCTGTGTCTGCCCGATGACCGGTCAGCCCGATTTCGCCACGGTGCGGATCACGTATGTGCCGGGCGGGTCGATCGTGGAGCTGAAGTCGCTCAAGTTGTATCTCTGGAGCTACCGCGACGAGGGCGCGTTCCACGAAGACGTCACCAACCGAATCCTCGACGATCTTGTGGCGGCCATCACCCCGAGACGGATGACGGTGGTCACCGACTGGCTGGTCCGAGGTGGCATCCACACCGTCGTGACCGCGACCCACGAAGGAGCAACCGCATGAGTCCCGTCCTCGACGAACGACATGACTTTGCCCACCCGGTCGAAGGCGACATGGCGTGGAGCGAGAGCTACTACTTCAACGCCTATTGCCCTGACACCGACGCCGGGTTCTTCACCCGCATGGGCATTCGGCCCAACGAGGGCACCATCGACGTCGGACTCTCGGTGTGGGTGCCCGGCGGAGGGCTTCGCGCCCTTCGCCACGTGCGCGAACAAACCGAGATGATCGACGACGATCTCGTGGTCGGACCCGTCACCTACGAGCGGATCGAGCCGCTCCGTCGTTGGCGCCTCACCGCCGCCACCGAGTCCGAAGCCGGCACCGTCGCGATGGACGTCACGTTCGACGCGCTCACCCCGGCCATCGGCGCAGACGGGCAGGGGCGGGAGGGGAGCGGATCGTCGGCCGCCACTCGACAGGTGGTCGGCAAAGGTCACCTCGAGCAGGCCGGCCGCTGGTCGGGCTGGATCGAGGTCGACGGGCGTCGCTCCGTGCTCGGCCCCGACGCCCGAGGCAACCGCGACAAGTCGTGGGGTCCGCGTCGGTGGGGTGGGCCACGCATGTGGCGCTGGTTCTCGATCAACATCGGCGACGACGTGCACTTCGGCGGTATCCGCATCGGCACCGACGACGGCGACCTCCATCGCGGCTGGGTGTGGCGCGACGGCGAGGCGACATCGATCGCCGAGTGGGATGTCCGCACCGAGGTCGCCGACGACGGTGTCACGCAGCAGGTCACCGAAGTGCGGGCCACCGACAAGCGGGGTCGGGTGCACGAGCTGCGCGCCGATCTGTTGCGGGTCGATCCCGGCACCGCCGGCCTCCGACCCAACGGCACCATCGTCAACGAGGGTCTGGCTCGGTGGTCGTACGAGGGTCGCACCGGGTACGGGATCGCCGAGTACCTGCACCAACTCGACGGTGACGCGCGGCCAGTCGTTCCCATCGAGTGACCACCTAGTCTCGGCGGCCATGGACGAAGCACCGCTCACCGAACTGGCTGAAGGACTCAACTTTCCCGAAGGCCCAGTCGTGCTCCCCGACGGCGACCTGCTCGTGTGCGAACTCAAGAGCGCGACGGTCAGCCGGGTGCCGGCCGGGGGCGGCCAGCCGTCGGTGATCGCCCACTGTGGCGGCAGCCCCAACGGCGCTGCCCTCGGACCCGACGGCGCCGTCTACCTGTGCAACAGCGGCGGCTGGCGATTCACCGAGTTGGGGCCACTGGTGCTGCCCGGTGACCACCACGGAACGCAGGCCGCCGACTACATCGGAGGACGAATCCAGCGACTCGACGTGGCCACCGGGGAGGTGCGAGATCTGTACACAGAGTGTGACGGCCACCCGCTTCGAGCACCCAACGACTTGGTGTTCGACCCCGAGGGCGGCTTCTGGTTCACCGATCACGGCCACATGCGCGAGCGCGAGCGCGATCGGGGCGGGCTGTACTACGCCGCCGCCGACGGCTCGGCGATCAAGGAGGTCGTATTTCCGATCGATGCCCCGAACGGCGTCGGGCTGTCGCCCGACGGGGCGACGGTCTACGTGGCCGAAACCCACACCGGCCGCCTGTTCTCGTGGCCGCTCGCGGCCCCCGGACGGCTGGCCAATCCGTCGCCTCCCTTCGGCAACGGGGGCACCCTCGTGCACGGCGCGCCAGGCAACACGTTGTTCGATTCGTTGGCCGTCGACAGCCAGGGCAACATCTGTATCGGCACGCTCGGCAACGGCGGCATCACGGTCGTGTCGCCCGATGGCCAGTCGGTGCGCCACGCCGCCCTTCCCGACCCGCTCGTGACCAACATCTGCTTCGGTGGTCCCGACCGGCGAATCGCCTATGTGACCCTGTCCGCCACCGGCAAACTGGCGTCGTTCGAGTGGCCCCACCCGGGCTTGGCGCTCGCCTTCTGAACCGAGGGTCGGCGGATCGTCGCCGCCACTGCGCCAGAATGATCCGCGATGCCGCTTTCCAACTACACGACCCGGCTCGCCATGATCTCCGACGGGATCTTCCTCCGCTCGATGCTGTACGAAGCGGCTGCACCCATCGGGCGCGACCGGCCACCGGCCGACCAACTGCTGTCCAACCCGCAGGTGACGGCGTTCGTCGACGGTTGGGGTCGGCCGGGTGACCATGGCGTCATCGCCGAGGCTGAACTCGACCCGGTCGGCGCGGCGTGGTTCCGTGTTTTTCCCGACGACGATCCCGACGGAGGGTTCGTCGGTGGCGAGACCCCCGAATTGCTGATCGCTCTGGTCCCCGAGCACCGCGGCAAGGGAGTCGGAGGCCTCCTGCTCTCCGCCTTGCTCGACCAGGCGCGCGAAGAGGACAAACCCTCGATCGGGCTCAACGTCCACCGGTCGAACCTGCCCGCCGTCTCCCTCTTTCGCCGCCATGGCTTCGAGGTGCAGCGTGAGCGCGAGGGCGTGCTCACGATGCAGGCCAAGCTCTGAACCTCGACCAGACCTCGGCGGCCGTCGAGGACGGTCGACGGGCGGGATGGCACTTCGGCGCGCAGCTGGCGGTTCGCGGCACGAGCGGGACGGCCATCGACGTGGCGTGGGGCGAGGCCCGATCCGGTGTGGCCATGACGGCGCGCTCGCTGGTGCCGTGGTTCTCCTGCACCAAGCCCGTCACCGCCATCGCCGTGCTGCAACTGGTCGAGCAGGGCCGGCTCGGCCTCGAGGATCGGGTGGCCGACCACGTCCCCGAGTTCTCGGCGGGCGACAAGGGCGCGGTCACCATCGCTGACGTCATGACCCACACCGGCGGCTTCCGATCGCTGGTGCCGGCGGCCGATCCCTGGCGGATGGAGTGGGATGAGTTGGTGGCCGCCATCTGCGCCTCCCCACTCGAGCCCGGGTGGGAGCCGGGGCGTCGAGCGGGCTATCACGCCGTGACCGGATTCCACATCCTCGGCGAGATCGTCCAGCGGGTGACGGGGCGGGCGTTCGCGGATGTGGTCAGCGAGGAGATCCTCGAGCCACTCGACATGCCCGACTCGTGGATGCGTCTGACGTCGGAGCGGTACCGCTTCTACGGCGACCGGATGGCGGTGATGTACGACACCGAGCGCGACAGGGGGCGGCCGCCCGGTCAGGGGACTCGACTCCGAGCGCGGGTTTCGCCGTGCGTCCCCGTCCGGCGGGGGCGTCGGACCGATGGCCGACCTCGTCCACGTCTTCGAGATGCTCCTCGGGGGCGGCGTGCGCGACGGCCAGCGCGTCCTGGCCGCCGAGACCGTCGCGGCCATGACCGCCAGGCGCCGACGCGGCATGCGGGACGAGACCTTCGGCATGGTCATCGACTGGGGCCTCGGCCTGATGGTCAACTCCTGGTCGTACCTTCAGAGGCCCACGAGCTATGGGTACGGCAACTTCGCCGGACCTCGTGCCTTCGGACACGGCGGTCAACAGTCGTCGTTGGCCTTCGCCGACCCCGATGCCGGTCTGGCCGTCGCGCTCGCCTTCAACGGGCGCCCGGGGGAGCCAGCCAATCATCGGCGCACCCAGTCCGTCGTCGACGCCCTCTATCGCGACCTCGGGCTGGCGGACGGCGCTGAGGGATCACCGTAAGTTCGCCCGCGTTCGAGCGTTCCTCCCTCGACCTCCACCAGTTGCAGCGGCGGAGCGGGTGGCTGGGGTGCGCCGGTGCGGGCGGCGTGGCGGTGACCCCACGCCACCCGCCGATCCCGAGCCCACGGGCTGCCCGTAGACTCGCCGGGTGGCTGCCACACGTACGTACTGGGTCGAGACGCTCGGCTGCCCCAAGAACCAGGTCGACTCCGACAAGTTGGTCGGGACCCTCGAGGCCGACGGACTGCGAGTGGCCGACGGGCCCGACTCGGCCGATGTCGTCGTCGTCAACACCTGCGCCTTCATCGAGGCGGCCCGGCAGGAGTCGATCGACACCATCCTGGCCCTCGCCGACGGCCGGCGATCGGGCTCCGAGCTCATCGTCACCGGCTGCATGGCCGAGCGTTACGGCGACGAACTCGCGGCCGCAATTCCCGAGGCCGATCGCGTTGCCGGGTTCGGCGTGCCGGTCACGCTCAGCCGCAAGGCGGTGCCGTCGCTCGACCTCCTCAACCTGCCCCGACCTCGCTCGCCGCGACCGTGGGCCTACGTCAAGATCGCCGAGGGTTGCGACCGCTCCTGTGGGTTCTGCGCCATTCCCAGCTTCCGGGGCAAGCAACGGTCGCGGTCGGTGGCCGAGATCCTCACCGAGGTCGACGAACTCGAGGCCGAGGAGATCGTGCTGGTGGCCCAAGACCTCGCCTCCTACGGCAAGGACGTCGAGGGCATGGGCGCCGGCTCGATCGTTCCGCTGGTCAAGGCCGTGGCCGAGCGGGTGGCTCGCACGCGCTTGCTCTACCTCTATCCGTCCGACTTGTCTGACGAGCTGATCGACGTGATCGGCGGCGAGTCGGGCGTGCCCTACTACGACCTCTCGCTCCAGCACGTCTCCAAGCCGCTGCTCCGCCGCATGCGGCGCTGGGGCGACGGCGCCCGGTTCCTGGCGCGCATCGGCGACATTCGAGGGCGCTATCCCGAGGCCGCGTTCCGCTCCAACTTCATCGTCGGCTACCCGGGCGAGACCGAGGCCGACCACGATCAGATGCTTGCGTTCGTCGAGGAGGCCCAACTCGACTGGGTCGGCTTCTTCTCCTATTCGCCCGAAGACGGCACCTACGCCCTCGGGCTCGACGGGACGGTCGACGACGGACTCGTCAAGGAGCGCCTCGTCGAGCTGACCGAACTGCAGGACAGGATCACCGCCGCCCGGCGCCGTGCCCTCGTCGGGACGACGATCGAGGTGCTCGTCGACGGGCCCGGCGTCGGCCGGTCCCACCGCGAGGCACCCGAGATCGACGGCATCGTCGAAATTCCTGACTCGCTGCCGGCGGGAACCTTCCAACAGGTGACGGTTCGGGGAGCGTTCGGCCCCGACCTCGACGCCGCCTAGCTCGGGGCCGTGTCCACCACCTCGTTCGGGCCCTCTGCCCTCCTCACGCCGGCCAACGCCATCACCATCGCTCGACTCGTGCTGACGCCGTTCTGGCTGGCCGTCGTCGTCGCCCAGGGGCCGTCATGGACGAGCTTCCTCATCGGGTTCGTGCTGGCCGCATCTGATGGGTTCGACGGCTACCTCGCCCGTCGACAGGGCACGACCCGCTCCGGCGCCTTCCTCGATCCGCTGGCCGACAAGTTCCTCGTCGTCGGAGGACTGGTCGCGCTGGTGCTCGCCGGCGCCTTCTGGTGGGTGCCGGTGGCCGTCATCACCGCACGAGAGGTCGCCATCAGCGGCTACCGGAGCTGGATGGGCCGGCGAGGCGTGTCGATCCCCGCCCGATACTGGGCCAAGGTCAAGACAGTCGTGCAAGAGGTGGCCATCGGGTTGGCGCTGTTGCCCCTCACGGCCGAGCTTCCCGTGATTGCCCCGTTCGCGCTGTGGGTCGGCGTCGTGTTGGCCGTCGTCACCGGAGCCCAGTACCTCCTCGACGGACGAAAGGCGGCGCTCGGTGCGCGCTGAAGTCGTTGCCGTGGGCAGCGAACTACTGCTCGGACAACTCGTCGACACCAACTCCTCGTGGATCGGCGACCGCTTGGCGCTGGCCGGGATCGACTCGCACTTCCAGACCAAGGTGGGCGACAACCTCGAGCGGATCGTCCAGGTCGTGCGGATCGCCCTGTCCCGCAGCGACGCAGTGATCATGTGCGGCGGGTTGGGGCCGACCCAGGACGACATCACCCGCGAGGCGATCGCCAAGGTCATGAACGTCGACCTCATCCGCCAAGACGCCATCGGCGAACGGATCGCCGAGATGTTCCGGGCCCGGGGGCGGGAAATGCCCGAGAGCAACCTGCGCCAAGCCGACGTGCCTTTCGGTGCCACCGTCATCGACCAAGTGCGGGGGACGGCGCCCGGACTCATCTGTCCCGTCGGACACAAGGTCATCTACGCCGTGCCCGGCGTGCCCCATGAGATGACCGAGATGATGGAGCGGGCGATCATTCCCGACCTGCAGGTCCGGGCGGGCACGGCAGCCACGATCCTCTCGCGCACCATCAAGACCTGGGGTGTGGCCGAATCGCGGCTGGCCGAGATCCTCGCGCCCCGCCTCGATGCGCTCGAGGGCGAGGGCGGGGTCACCATCGCCTTCCTCGCCAGCGGGATCGAGGGCATCAAGGTCCGGCTGACCGCCAAGGCAGCCGACGCCGAGTCGGCCCGGGGCCTGCTCGGGGCCGAGGAGGCGCAGGTGCGCATCCTGCTCGGAGACCTGGTGTTCGGCCTCGACGACGACACGATGGAGTCGACCGTCGGGCACCTGTTGCGAGCCGCGGGACTCACGCTCGGGGTGGCCGAGTCGCTCACGGGTGGCCTCGTCGGGTCGCGCCTGTCCAACGTGGTTGGCGCCAGCGAATGGTTCCGGGGCGGCGTGGTCTCCTACGCCAGCGAGGTCAAGTTCTCCCTGCTCGGTGTACCCGAGGGTCCGGTGGTGTCGGCCGAAGCCTCCGAGGCGATGGCCGCCGGCGCTCGCCGGGTGCTCGGCAGCGACGTCGGCCTCTCGTTCACCGGCGTGGCCGGCCCGGCCGAGCAGGACGGCCAGGCGCCAGGCACGGTCTTCGTCGGGCTGGCGGTCGGCGACCAACCGCCGGTCTCGACCCGACTGACGCTGCCCGGTGACCGCGAGCGCGTCCGGCAGTTCGCCACCATCTCCGGTCTCGACCTCCTGCGCAAGCACCTCCTCGGCCACGATCCGCCGACCGACAGCTGAGTCGGGCGTTCCTGCGCGTTTGTGCCGGCGGTCCTGCGCGTTTGGGTGGCCGTTGCGGTCGTCAGATGGCGTTGCTGTGGCTGAATGGGCGGCCCGAAGGGCCACCCCAACGGGGATGGGGAGGGGTTGGGAGGGGGATCCACCATCGAACAGGCGTTCGCAATTACGCTCGTGCAAGTTGTTGTCACACCCCCTTCGTAGGGTGACAACCGTCCGGCACCGACAACCGATGAGGGGTAACAACCGTGGAGCGTGACAAGGCACTCGAACTGGCTCTGGGTCAGATCGACAAGCAGTACGGCAAGGGTTCGATCATGCGTATGGGCGACAAGGAGATCGTGCCGATGGCCTGCGTCTCCACCGGCGCCCTGGCCCTCGATCTCGCCCTCGGCATCGGCGGCCTGCCCCGTGGCCGGGTGGTCGAGATCTTCGGCCCCGAGTCCTCGGGCAAGTCGACCCTGGCCATGCACGTCGTGGCCGAGGCCCAACGCAACGGCGGCATCTGCGCCTACATCGACGCCGAGCACGCGATGGACCCGCAATACGCGAAGAACATCGGCCTCGACATCGACAACCTGCTCATCTCCCAGCCCGACACCGGCGAGCAGGCCCTCGAGATCGCCGACATGTTGATCCGCTCAGGCGCACTCGACGTGCTCGTCATCGACTCCGTCGCCGCCTTGACCCCCCGGGCCGAGATCGAGGGGGAGATGGGCGACACCCACGTCGGCCTCCAGGCCCGCCTCATGTCCCAGGCGCTGCGCAAGCTCACGGCCAACCTCAACAAGAGCCAGACCATCTGCATCTTCATCAACCAGCTGCGAGAGAAGATCGGCGTGATGTTCGGCTCGCCCGAGACGACGCCCGGCGGTCGTGCCCTCAAGTTCTATTCCTCGGTCCGCCTCGACATCCGCCGCATCGAGTCGATCAAGGACGGCGTCGAGATCGTGGGCAACCGCACCCGGGTCAAAGTGGTCAAGAACAAGGTGGCGCCGCCCTTCCGGCAGGCCGAGTTCGACATCATGTACGGCAAGGGCATCAGCCGCGAGGGTTCGGTGCTCGACGTCGCCGTCGACATCGGCATCGTCAAGAAGTCGGGGGCCTGGTACACCTACGACGGCGAGCAGCTCGGTCAAGGCCGCGAGAAGGTCAAGGAGTTCCTCATCGAGAGCCCTGAGCTGATGATCGAGCTCTACGAGAAGGTGCGAGCGGCCAAGGGCATGGGCGTGCCCATCGAGGTACCGCTCGGCTCTGGCGTGGGCGACGACGAGCCGATCAGCCTCGACGACTGACATCCACGCCGAATCCGGCCCCGGGGACAGATTTCCCGGTTCCGACCGCGAAATTTCGTTTTCGGGGCAGGATTCGGTGGTTCGGTAGGCGAACTACTCGGAGGCACGCGGCACACTGCTGGGGGGCAGAGTGGAAGTCCTCAAGGTTTCGAGCAAATCCAATCCCAACTCCTGTGCTGGCGCGCTGGCGGGCGTCCTGCGCCAGTCGGGTGCCGTCGAGGTGCAGGTCGTGGGGGCGGGAGCCCTCAACCAGGCCATCAAAGCCGTGGCCATCGCCCGTGGATTCGTGGCCGACGCCGGTCTCGACCTCGTTTGTGTCCCGACCTTCGCCGACATCGAGATCGACGGCGAGAGCCGCACCGCCATCCGCCTCCTGGTCGAAGACCGCCACCAGCGCATGCCGGTGACCATCGACATGCGTCGCGATCCGGCCGAGGTCAGCGACGGCGTCGTCCGGCACGTCAATGGCACCACCAACGGCGACAGCGCCGCTGGGCACAACGGCGCCGCGCCGGCCACCGCTGGCCGAGCCCATCACCGCCCCTAGTCTGGGGCGGTGACCGAGCCGTCCCGTCGCACCTACTTCGTCCGCACCTTCGGGTGCCAGATGAACGCCCACGACAGTGAGCGCATCGCCGGACTCCTCGAAGCCGACGGGATGGTCGCCGTCGACCGGGCCGACCTCGCCGATGTCGTCGTGGTCAACACCTGCACCATCCGGGAGAACGCCGACAACAAGCTCTACGGCACCCTCGGCCATCTGAAGTCGCTCAAGGACCGCCGTCCCGGCATGCAGATCGCCGTCGGCGGCTGCCAAGCCCAGTCCGAGGCCGGCGCCATCCTCGAGCGCGCCCCCTACGTTGACGCCGTCTTCGGTACCCACAACGTGGGGCGGGCCTCAGAACTGTTGGCCGACGCCGCCATCGCGGGCGTGGGGGTGGTCGAGGTGCTCGACGGGCCGGCCGAAGGCGAGTTCGCCTCGGCCCTCCCCGCGGTGCGTGACGTGCCGTTCGCGGCGTGGGTCACGATCCAAGTCGGGTGCAACAACTCGTGCGCCTTTTGCATCGTGCCCGCTGTTCGGGGGGTCGAGATCAGCCGGCCCTTCGACGACATCGTGGCCGAGGTGACCAACCTCGCTGCGGCCGGGGTCGTCGAGGTCACGCTCCTCGGCCAGAACGTCAACAGCTACGGGCGCGACCTCACCCACCGCCGCCCGCTCTTCGCTGACCTGCTTCGGGCCGTCGGCGGTATCGACGGCATCCGTCGCGTGCGCTACACCAGCCCCCACCCCAAAGACCTCCGCCCCGAGACGATGGCGGCCATGGCCGAGGTGCCGGCGGTGTGTGCGCACCTCCACTACCCGCTGCAGTCCGGCAGCGACCGGATCCTGGCCGCCATGCACCGCGGCTATCGCGTCGAGCGGTACCTCCGCCAACTGGCCGAGGCCCGGAGCATGGTCGCCGACCTCGCCGTGACCACCGACCTCATCGTCGGGTTCCCAGGCGAGACCGACGACGACTTCGAGCGCACCCTCGAAGTTGCCGCCGAAGCTGCCTTCGACAGCGTGTATCTGTTCCAGTTCTCGCCCCGGCCGGGCACCGAGGCGGCGACGATGGTCGAGGATTTCGTGGCCCCGGACGTCGTCGCCGAGCGCTTCGATCGCATCAAGGCGGTCATCGAGCGCTCGGCGCTCGTCTGCCACGAGGCCCGAGTGGGCAAGGTCGAGGAGGTGCTGGTCGAAGGTCCGAGCCGCAAGGACCCCGGCGTCCTGACCGGTCGCACGGAGCAGAACAAGCTCATCCACTTCCCGCTCCCCGCCGGCCACGCTGCCGTGCCGGCCGGCGCTTTCGCCGATGTCGAAGTCACCGCCGCCGCCCCGCACCACCTGCTGGGCACGCTGCAGGCGGTCACGGCCAGGCCTCGACACAAGATCCGCATCCCGGTGGCGGCCGGCTGATCCGGTTGGCCCCGGTGGGTGCCGTCCCCCTCGTCATCGTCGGCGCCACCGCCTCGGGCAAGTCAGCTGTCGCCTTCGAGGTCGCGCGATTCGCTGGTGACGCCGAGATCGTCACCGCTGACTCGATGCAGGTCTACCGGGGGATGGACGTGGGCACGGCCAAACCGTCCAGCGACGAACGGTTCGAGATTCGCCATCACCTCCTCGATGTCGCTTCGCCCGACGAGGACTACTCGGTCGCTCGGTACCAGCACGATGTTCGAGGCGCACTCGCGGACATCGCCGCCCGGGGCAAGCGGGCGGTGATCGTCGGCGGTACTGGGCTGTACGTGCGAGCAATTGTCGACGACCTCGCCATCCCGGGTCGGTGGCCCGATGTCCGCGCCGAACTCGAGGCTGATCCTGATACCGCGGCGCTGTTCGACCGGTTGGCCGCGCTCGACCCCGTGGCCGCGGGTCGCACCGAGCACGGCAACCGACGGCGCATCGTCCGCGCCCTCGAGGTCACCCTCGGGAGCGGAACGCCGTTCTCGGCCTTCGGTCCGGGACTCGAGGCGTATCCGCCGGTCCAGTTCCACGTCGTGGGCCTCCGACTCGAGCGGGCCGACCTCGATGCCCGTATCGCTCGGCGATTCGCAGGGATGATGGGGGCCGGACTGCTCGACGAGGTCCGTGCCCTTGCCGCTCGCGGCATGTCGCCGACCGCCCGCCAGGCGCTCGGCTACCGCGAGTTGCTGGCCCACATCGAGGACGGGCGCCCCTTGGACGACTGCATCGACGAGGCCATCCGACGCACCCGCAAGTTCGCCCGCCGGCAGGAGTCGTGGTTTCGTCGCGATCCCCGCATCGACTGGCTGGCCGCCGATCCCGAGAATCCGGTCGCTGTTGGCGCCCGGGTGCTGGGAGACTGGGAGCAGCGATGCCGAACCTCTCCGATTCCCTCGTCTTGACCAAGCACCACGGCTTGGGCAACGACTTCCTGATCCTGCTCGACACCGACGACCGCTACGCCCGGGCCGATCAGGGGGAGATGGCGCGCGCCCTGTGCGACCGCCGACGGGGGATCGGGGCCGATGGCCTCATCCGTCTGGCGCCGGGCCTCCGGATGCATCTGCACAACGCCGACGGCAGCCGGGCCGAGATGAGTGGCAACGGCATCCGATGCCTGGCGCAGGCCATCATCGACTTCGGCGTCGACGGGGGACCCGAGTTCGAGATCGCCACCGACGCCGGACCCAAGTGGGTATCGGCCGTCTACGACAACGACGGGCCGACCCAGAGCTTCACCGTCGACATGGGCGAGGTGCGCGTCACCGACATCGAGATGCGCAGAGCCGAGGTCGACGCCGGCAACCCTCACCTCGTGCTGCTGGTCACCGATCCCGCGGCCGAGGCGCTCGAAGCGCTCGGAGCCGAGAACCCCGACGTCAACGTCGAGGTGGTTCGCATCGACGATCAGGCCACCGTCACCATGCGTGTCCACGAACGCGGAGCCGGCCTCACCCAGGCCTGTGGCACCGGTTCGTGTGCAGTTGCGGTGGCCACTCGGGCGTGGGGCCACACCGGCGATCGCCTCACGGTCCGCAATCCCGGCGGAGATCTCGTCGTCGACCTCAAGGGCGACACCGCGCTGCTCACCGGACCCGCCACCTATGTCGGACGAGTGGAGGTGAGCCCTTCCCCATGGCGCTGATCGAACGCAGTTTCCGGGAGAAGATCATCCTCGTCGGTGTGTTGTTCCCCGGCGGCACCGAGGAGTCGGTCGATACCCACCTCGACGAACTTGCCCAGCTGATCGACACCGCCGGCGCCGACGTACTCGCCCGCATCGTCCAGCGGCGTACCACCCCCGACGCCGCGACCTACATCGGCAAGGGCAAGGTCGAGGAGTTACGCGAGCTCTCGCTGGCCGTCGACTCCGACACCGTGGTCTTCGACGATGAGTTGACGCCGGCCCAGCAACGCAACCTCGAAAAGCTGCTCGGCCGGACGGCTATCGACCGCACGGCCGTGATTCTCGACATCTTCGCCCAGAACGCCCGCACCCAAGAAGGCAAGGCGCAAGTCGAGCTGGCCCAGCTCCAATACCGCCTGCCCCGCCTCCGCGGCCGGGGCACGGCCCTGTCACAACAGGGCGCCGGCATCGGAACACGAGGCCCGGGCGAAACCCAACTCGAGGTCGATCGCCGCCGCCTCGTGCGGCGGATGCAGAAGCTCGAGACCGAGCTCAAAGAGCTGCGCAAGCACCGCGAGGTCCAACGCAAGCAGCGGAGCTCGTCGCCATTCCACTCGGTATCGATCGTCGGCTACACCAACGCGGGGAAGTCGACGTTGCTCAACGCCCTCACCGACGCCGGCGTGCTCACCGAGAACCGGCTCTTCGCCACCCTCGACCCCCGGACTCGTCGGCTCCAGCTTCCCGGGGGCGAGACGGTGCTGTTGTCCGACACCGTCGGATTCATCCGCAAGTTGCCGACGCAGTTGGTCGAGGCCTTTCGCTCGACACTCGAAGAGGTGGCCGAGGCCGACCTGTTGCTCCACATCGTCGACGGCTCGGCGGCCAACGCGACGGAGCAGATCGACGCCGTCCACGAGGTGCTCCGGGAGATCGGGGCCGACGACATCCCCGTGCTCGTCGCAGTCAACAAGGCCGACATCGCGCCGCCCGAGGTCGAACGGCTCCTTGCCGACCACCCCGGCTCGGTGCTGTTCTCGGCTGCCAGCGGCGATGGCGTCGGTCGGCTGCTCACGGCGCTGAGCGATCGGCTCCGCGCCCTCGACGACGTCATCGAGCTCCTCGTTCCCTTCGACCGCGGCGACGTGGTGGCCGCCGCTCATCGTGAGGGCGAGGTCATCACCGAGAGCCACGAAAACGGCGGCACGCATCTGCGGGTGCGGGTCGATGCCGCCGGCGCCAGCCGGTTCCGGGAGTTCGTGGTCGCTGGCTCGTAGGCTCGGCCTCCCATGGGATTCACGCCTCCGCCGTACCCCTACGACCGTCTCGACCCGATGAAGGCCAAGGCGGCCGCCCACGACGGCGGTCTCGTCGACCTCTCGATCGGCACCCCCAACGACCCGCCGCCCCACGTCGTGCTCGAGGCGTTGGCCACCTCCGACAGCGAGCGGGGCTACCCGGCCTCGATCGGCAGTGCGGCGTTTCGCGACGCTGCCAGCGGCTGGCTGGCGAACCGGCTGGCTGTCGATGTCTCGCCTTCGTTGGTGGCTGCCTGCGTCGGCACCAAGGAGTTCGTGGCCAGCGTGCCCCAGTACCTCCGCCTCCGCACCCCCGACCGCGACACCGTCCTCTATCCCGCCCTCGCGTATCCGACCTACGAGATGGGCGCAATCCTGGCGGGGTGTCGCGCCGTCGCCGTCCCCGTCGACGACCAGTGGCGGCTCGACCTGTCGGCCATCTCCGAAGACGACGCCGCCCGCGCCCTGCTGCTCTGGGTCAACACCCCTGGCAACCCGGCCGGCCAACTCGACGACCTCGGCGCCGCCGCCGAATGGGGCCGCGCCCACGACGTGCCCGTGTTCAGCGACGAGTGCTACGTCGAGTTCACCTGGAAGGGTCCCCCACACACCATCCTCGAACACGGCCTCGACGGCGTCCTCGCCGTGCACTCGCTGTCGAAGCGGTCGAACCTGGCCGGCGCCCGGGCCGGCTTCTACGCCGGTGACGGTGACCTCGTCGACTACCTCAAAGAAGTGCGCAAGCACGCGGGCTTCATGGTGCCCGGTCCCGTGCAGGCCGCCGCTGTCGCCGCGCTGGGTGACCAAGCCCACGTCGACCAACAGCGCGAGCGCTACCAAGAACGTCTCGCCTACTTCGCCGGTGTGCTCAGCGGCCCCGCCGGCCACGCCGTGGCCACCCCCGGGGGATCGTTCTACCTGTGGGTGGCGGCCCCGGAGGGCGACGCGTGGGGTTTCGCCGACCGCTTGGCCGTGGATGGTGGAGTGCTCGTCACGCCGGGCGACACGTTCGGCCCCCAGGGTGCGGGGCACGTGCGGGTCGCGCTCGTACAGCCGATGGATCGCCTCCGCCTCGTGGCCGCTCGCCTCGCGAGCTGAACCGACGCGGCGTCAGCTGCGAATGGCCAGGCCGCTGTCGGGGTCGAAGAAGTGGAGTCGGTCGATCTCGACCGAGAACCGGGCCGGCTCGTCGACGATCACCGACGTGCGGGGATCGAGACGAGCGATGATGCCGACCCCGTCGCGGGTGAGGATCGCGTTCTCGCCCTGCGCAGTGGCGACTTTGGGAGCCCTGGCATCAAGTCGGGCGTGCACGACGACTTCGGAACCGAGTCCTTCCCGCAGCAGCACGTGGACCGGCAGCGTCACGTCGCTTTGGTCGCCGATCGTTGGGTCGCCGAGGATCTCGGGTCGGATCCCGACGATGACGTCACGCCCAGCGAATCCTCGTAGCGCAGGACTCTCTAGGAGCCGCTCTCCGGACAGCGGCAGGGTGGTCTCGCCCACGGTCACAGTGACACGTTCGCCGTCATCGGCCACCGCACCGAGCACGAGATTCATCTGCGGCGAGCCGATGAAGGTGGCGACGAACAGGTTGTCGGGCTGGTCGTAGAGGTTCTGCGGGGTGTCGACCTGCTGGAGGTAGCCGTTGGACATGCACCGCCACGCGGTCGCCCATCGTCATCGCCTCGATCTGGTCGTGGGTGACGTAGACGGTGGTGACTCCGAGGTCGTGCTGGAGGCGACTGATCTCGGCCCGCATCTGCACCCGGAGCTTGGCGTCGAGGTTCGACAGCGGCTCGTCCATCAGGAACACCTGAGGGCGGCGCACGATGGCCCGGCCCATGGCCACCCGCTGGCGCTGACCGCCGGAGAGCTGGCCCGGCTTGCTGTCGAGGTGGTCGGTGAGCTCGAGGAGTCGGGCCGCCTCCTCGACTCGCGTCGTGATCTCGGTCTTTGGGGGTCTTGACGAAGCTTGAGGGCGAAGCCGATGTTGTCGCGCACGGTCATGTGCGGGTACAGCGCGTAGTTCTGGAAGACGAAGGCGATGTCGCGGTCCTTGGGGTGCACGTCGTTGACGACCCGGTCGCCGATCGTGGAGCGTGCCCGACGGTGATCGGTCTCGAGCCCGGCGACCATCCGCAGCGCGGTGGACTTGCCGCAGCCCGACGGGCCGACCAGCACGAGGAACTCGCCGTCCTTGATGTCGAGGTCGAGGTCGTGGACGGCGTGGAAGCCGTTCTCGTACACCTTGTTGACGCTCGTCGAGGGTGACGCTCGGCCATGGCGATGCCTCCTAGCCCTTCACGGAGCCGGCCAGCAGGCCGCGGACGAAGTAGCGCTGGAGCGAGAAGAAGATGACGAGCGGGCACGACCATCGAGATGAACGCGGCGGCGGGCAGCAGCTCCGTGCCCTGGCCGCGCGAGGTCACGAGGTTGACGAGCTGGACCGTGAGCGGGCTGGCGTCCTTGTTCTGGCTGAGGAAGATGAGGGCGACGAGGTAGTCGTTCCACACCCAGAGGAACTGGAAGATGGCGAAGGCGGCGATGGCCGGCTTGGCCAGCGGCAGCACGATGCGCCAGAAGATGCCGAAGTGGTTGGCGCCGTCGATGCGGGCCGCCTCGAAGACGTCGCGGGGCAGCGACGAGATGTAGTTGTGGAGCAGGTAGATGGCGAGCGGCAGGCCGAAGCGCGGTGTGGGCCAGCCAGACGGCGATCGGCTTGTTGTTCAGGTTGAGGTCGGGGAACAGAATGATAGGTCGTGCCGGCCACGGTGAGGTGGGCGCCGCCCGAGTAGAGCTGTTGGAGGGGCACCAGCGACATCTGCGACGGGCACGGCCATCATCGCCAGCACGGCGATGAACAGCCAGTGCCGGCCCTGGAAGTCCATCCAGGCGAACGCATAGGCGGCGGCAGCCGCGATGGCGATGGGGACGACCGTGCCGGGGATGGCGATGGCGAAGGAGTTGAGCAACGCCTTCCAGAACGGCAGCGAACCACCGGGTGGGTCGAACAGCGCCCGCTGGTAGTTGCCGAGCGTGACGATCGGGGTGCTGAAGCGTCGTCCACCATCCCGACGCGAACTGGTCGCCCCCGGTGCGGAACGAGTTGACGAGAAGCCCGAGGGTCGGGAGGGTCCACACGATGACCAGCGCCCAGAGCACGACGGTCGGAACCGCCGTGAGCGCTCGGTGCGTGCGGGCCGCCCACGGGTTCGAGCGTGGCCCCCTCGTCGGGCGGCGCCTGCAGGGCGGTCACGCTCCGCACCTCTCGGCGGTGTGCGCCGGACGTTGACCCACATCACGGGCAGGACGAGCACGAGGATCATCACCGCGAACGCGGCCGATGAGGTGAAGTTGCCGCTCCGGAGTCCGTCGTACATGCGGTTGGCGAGTACGTCGGTGCCGGCGGTGCCACCCGTGGTGGCCTTCACCAGGTCGAAGATCTTGAGCACGGTGATCGTGAGGGTGGTGACCACGACCAGCGATCGTGCTGGTGATCTGCGGAAGCGTGATCCGCCAGAACACCTGCACGTCGTTGGCGCCGTCGACCTTGGCCGCTTCGATCAGTTCGCCGGGCACGCCTTTGATGGCGGCCGACAGCACGACCATCGCGAATCCGGCCTGGATCCAGATCATGATGATCATGATGAAGAAGTTGTTCCATGGGGCGATGGTGCCGTGTTGTTGCCCGACGTGCCCCGAAGGAAGTCGATCGGTTCGCCCGGCCACAGGACGTTGAGCAGGCCCTCGGCCTGCCCGGCGCCCGGCGTGTCGTAGACGTACTTCCAGATCACGGCCGCGCCCACGAGCGAGATGGCCATCGGCATGAAGATCAGCGTCTTGGCCACCGACTCGCTGGCCGAGCGGTCGGCTAGCACGGCCAGTGCCAGCCCGAACACGGTGGCGAGGCCAGCCACGGCCGCCACCCACCAGAGGTTGTTCCAGATGATGCCCCGCAGCGTCGAGAAGACCGCGAGGAGCACACAGATGACGGCGACCGCCAGGGCTGACGACGCCAGCGGGTGTGAGGCGTCGAAGGTTGGGCCAGCCCCGCCGCCGGCCCGATCCTGACGAGCGCTCCACCACGCCGCCACCACCCCCACGAGGAGGATGGCGAGGGCGAGGAGGAAGAGGCGGCTGGTGAAGATGTCGCCGAATCTGGCCACGCTGATGGTGTTGCGGTCGCCCAGCGTGTTGCGCCAGGTGCCGAGCCCGAATCCATCGTCACCCCTCCGCCCCTCGCGGAAGCTGAGTCCGATGGTGCGGACGGCGGGGATGATGAGGGCCGCCACCAAGAACAGGAGGGCGGGCCCGACGAACACCCACGGACGGAGCCGCTCGTCCCACCGTTGTCCGGCACGATCGAGGAGAAGGTTCAGGCCCGTGAAGAGCCCGGCGACGATCCCAAGAGCGATGGTGACGCTGACAACGGTGGAGACGAGCGTGTCCATGGGGTCAGGTCACGACTTGGGCCAGGACGCTTCGACGTTGTCGAGGAACGTCTTGCGGTCGATCGTCCCCAGCACCCAGTTGGTTCCCTGCTTCCAGAAGGTGCCCGCTCCGACCTCGCTCGGCATGTTGTCGGAGCCATCGAAACGCACGGGGTCTGCTTCGACGAGCGTCTTCGCCAACGTGCGGTCGAGGTCGTCGGCGTAGGCCGACGTGTCGTGGGCCTTGTTGGGTGACAGGAAGCCGCCCTTGGCCGCCTTGTTGCGAGCGTTGGCGTAGTCGGGGCTGGCCAGGAACTCCATGGCCTTCATGGTCGCCTCGTTGTCGTTGAAGGCGACGACGTAGGTGCCGCCCGACAGCAGGACCTTGCCGAAGTCGTTGCTCATCGTCGGGAGGTAGAAGACGTTGACGTCGCCGTTCTCGCCCAGCGTGTAGCCCTTCTCCTTGAACTGGGCGGCGTAGAAGTTGGCCTGGCGATGCATGCCGCACGTGCCGTCGGCCACGGGGATGCCGGCCTGCTGCGAATCCGGTCGAGGCGATCGACTGGCGGCCATTGAGCACGTTGCCGTCGGTGAACCAGATGCTTCTCGACCTCTGCCGCCGCAGCCTGGACCTTGGGATCGTTGAACGGGATCTCATGCTTGACCCACTGGTCGTAGACGTCGGGGCCGTGCATGCGCAGCATGATGTCCTCCATCCAGTCGGTCAGGGCCCAACCGGTGGCGTCGCCCGACTCGATGCCGATGCACCACGGCGCGATGCCGTCGGCCTTCATCTTGTCCTGGAGCTTGAGCATGGCGTCCCAGGTCGTGGGGATCTCATATCCCTTGTCCTTGAAGGTCTTGGGCGAGTACCACACCAGGCTCTTGACGTCGGCCTTGTTGGGCACGCCGAGCACCTTGCCGTCGACGGTCACCAACTCCCACAGATACGGGTTGAACTGGTCCTCGTGGGCGTCGAGCGTCGTCTTCGCGACCGGGGTGATCTTGTCGGCGAGATCCTTGACGAGACCTGGCTGTGGGATCACGGCGATGTCGGGCAGGTCGCCGCCCTCGGCCGACACGCGGATCTGGGTCTCGAAGTCGCGCGAGCCGGTGTAGCTCACCTTGATGCCACTCTCCTCGGTGAACGGAACGAAGGCCTCCGTGAATCCGTCGGCCTCGGAACCGGTCTCCGGGCCGGAGATGGTGATGGTCTTCTTGGCCGCGCCCGAGTCGCTGCTCGATGACTTGTCCTGTGCACACGCCGAGGCCATAAGACCGACGACACCGACACCGGCGGCGAGTCGCCACCATCGGGACCGAAACTGGTTTTGCATACTTCCCCCTGTCACTCCATCCCGGCGCAGTCACGCCAGGACCTGCCCCCCACCCTTACCAGAGGTCGGCGGGTTCATGTCGGTTGTGTGTCATTTTCCGTTAGCGTCGCCGGCCAATGGTCACCCTCGACGACGCGTCCGAGATGGCTCTCGCCCTCCCCGAGGTAACCGAGGGTTTTCGACACGGCAACCGGACCTTCTTCGTGGGCAAGAAGGCGTTCGCGTGGGAGCGACCGTTGACCAAAGCCGACATCAAGCGCTTCGGCGACGCTCGCATTCCGACCGATCCGATTGTGGCCGTGGCGGTCGCTGACATGGCGGAGAAGGCCGCCGTGTTGGCGTCGGCGCCCAAGGGATTCTTCGACATGGAGCACTTCGCCGGGTACCCGGCCGTCCTGATCGAGTTGCCAAAGGCGGGCAAGCGAGCCGTACGCGAAGCGATCCTCGACGCGTGGCTCGCCTGTGCACCCGCTCGACTCACCAAGGACTACCGCGTCACCGGCTGACGCGACGCCACACCGACCAGGTACCCCAACCCGCGTCGGCGCCCATGCCCGTCCACGTGCCAGGCAGGGCCTGTTCGACCTCGGCCGCGGACAGGTGGATCGGCGTGCGGTCACCGGCGGTGTTGACCCACACGATGACGCCGGCGGGAGCCAGCACCCGGTCCATCTCGACTGGGAACAACAGCGCGTTGACGAGCACGACGGCGTCGAAGGAGCCGTCGGGCATCGGGGTGGCCGACGTGTCGGCTCGGACCCGGTCGCCCGTGGCGCGTACCAACATCTCGAAGGAGAGATCGGCGGCCACGACGGTGTCGTGATGGTCAGCGAGAAACGCGGTATTGGCGCCATCGCCCGACCCGACCTCGAGGCAAACGCCACCCGGGGTGATGGCGCCTCGGGCGTAGGCGTCCTCGAGGGCCGCGCCTCGCTGGGGATCGTTCCGGTGCGTGTGCCACTCGGGCGCCAAACCGTCGAACAGGTCGGCGACCTTGCGGCGACGCTCCGCCGTCCACCCTCCGGGCTCGAAAGCCACCTGCCGGGTGACGGCCCGCATCGGGTGCTCGGCACCGCCGCCGTCCGGCGGCTTGGGCGGATCCTCGGCGACAACGCATTCGAGCGGGCCGGTACATGGAGGCGACGGTAGCGTGGCCGCCCATGGCTGACCTGCAGCAATCCATCGAAGACCTCTGGGACCGTCCGCGCCGAACTGGCCGCCGACGACGCCGACGCCCGGGCCGTCGTCACTCGAGGCCATCGACCTGCTCGACCGCGGCGAGGCCCGAGTGGCCGAGATCGTCGACGACGAGGTCGTCGTCCACCAGTGGCTGAAGCAGGCCATCCTGTTGCTGTTCAAGCTGTCGTCGATGGAGACCGATCGAGGTCGGCCCCTTCGAGTACGCCGACAAGATCCCGCTCAAGACGGACTACGCCGTCGCCGGGCGTGCGCGTCGTGCCCGGCGCCTCGGCCCGCTGGGGCTCGTTCCTCGACCGCGGCGTCATCCTGATGCCGAGCTACATCAACATCGGCGCCCGCGTCGGGTCCGGCACCATGGTCGACACGTGGGCCACGGTCGGCTCGTGCGCCCAGATCGGCGGCAACGTCCACCTGTCCGGCGGCGTCGGCATCGGCGGCGTGCTCGAGCCGCCGCAGGCCGCGCCGGTCGATGATCGAGGACGACTGCCTTCATCGGGAGCCGTTGCATGGTGACCGAGGGCGCCCGCGTCGGCCAGGGCGCGATGCTCGGCGCCGGCGTGATCCTCAACCCGTCTATCCCGGTCATCGACGCCGAGACCGGCGAGGAGGTCAGCCGCGGCGACGTGCCGCCCTGGTGCGTGGCCGTCACCGCCACCCGGCCCAAGGAGTTCCCCGGCGGCGAGTTCGGTATGCCGTGCGCGCTTGATCATCCGCCGCCTCGCCGAGGGCGAGCGCCACGACAAGGCCACGCTCAACGACATCCTCCGCGAGCACGGCGTGCGCCAGCGTGAGCACAGCGACCGACCTGCTCGCCGCCACCGCCGAGCTGGTCGACATCCCGTCGGTCAGCCACGACGAGGAGGCCATCACCGCCCACATCGAGGCCCGCCTCCGCGCCGCTGCCGTGGCTCGAGGTGACCCGGGTCGAGCGACAACCTCGTGGCCCGCACCGAGCTCGGCCGCGATCCAGCGGCTCGATCCTCGCCGGCCACACCGACACCGTCCCGGTCAACGGCAACGCCGCGCGCCCGCGTCGACGGCGACACGCTGTGGGGGCTCGGGTCGCGCGACATGAAGGGCGGCCTGGCCGTCATGCTCGAGCTGGCCCGCACCGTCGCCGAACCGGCCGTCGACGTCACCTACGTCTTCTACGAGTGCGAGGAGGTCGGCGCCGGAGTTCAACGGGCTGCGTCAAGCTGTTCGGCCGAGCGCCCCGAGCTGCTGGCCGGCGACGCCGCCATCCTCGGCGAGCCCACCGGCGCCCGCGTCGAGGCCGGCTGCCAGGGCACCATGCGCGCCGCGGTTCGCCTTGCCGGCGCGCGGGCGCACACGGCCCGGCCGTGGATGGGCCGCAACGCCATCCACCGCCTCGGCGTCGTGCTCGACCGCCTCGCGGCGTACGACGGAGCGCCGGCCGGTGCTCGACGGGTGCGAGTTCCGCGAGGCCCTGCAGGCGGTGCGCGTCGAGCGGGGGCGTGGCCGGCAACGTCGTGCCCGACCGAGGCCGAGGTCACGCGTCAACCACCGCTTCGCCCCCGACCGGTCGCTCGACGAGGCTGTCGCCCACGTGCGCGCGGTGCTCGGTGACGCCCTCGACGAGGCGGCGGGGACTCCTTCGAGGTGCTCGACTCGGCCGTCGCCGGCGCCGCCGTCGCTCGACCACCCGCTGCTGGCGTCATTGGTGGCCGCCACCGGCGCAGGCGCCACGGGCCAAGCTGGGCTGGACCGACGTGTCGTTCTTCGCCGCCGCCGGCATCCCGGCCACCAACTTCGGTCCCGGCGACCCGACCCTCGCCCACACCCGCGACGAGCGGGTCGAGCGGGCTCGTCGATCGAGGCCGCCTTCGCCGCGCTCCACCGGCTGATCACCGCCGGCTGAGTGAGCGAGCCGACCTTCGTCGAGCGTCGCCGGTTCCGCCGAGGACCGCTTCCGTTGTTTCACGCTGGTCTCGGGGCGCTGATGTTCGCCTTCGGTCTTTGGCTGCACGGTCCGATCGATGTCTTCCGCGGCGCGCTGCTGCTCGTGGGTCCGGTCCTCGCCTTGCCCGTGTTCTTCGCCGTGGACACCGTGGTCACGGCCGACTCCCTGACCGTGGCGCTCTCGCCGCCATGGTGGAGACGAACTGTCTGTCTCGATGACGTCGACAACCTTGAGGTGGTGCTGAGCGACTACAACACGCCACTGTTCGGCGGGTGGAGCGTGCGCGACTCGATCGGCGGCGCGTTCATCAACGACCTCGAGGGCGACCGGTCCTTTGGCAACAAGGCGGTGCGACTCACCCTCAGCAACGGCCGCGTTCTGCAAGTCGGCTCGTTCAAGCCAGTGGCCCTCTGCCGGGCGCTACGACGCGACGTCGACGCGCCGTAACCCGAGCGCAGTCGCCGATACCTGGACAACAGTGGTGGGATGGATCACGAGACCGGTCGTGTCGTGTTGTTCACGGGGCCGACGGGCCGTGGGCAAGACGACGTGCGCTTCGGCATGGGCGTCCCAGCGAGCCCGACACACGGCCTGGTTCGATCACGACGAGGCTCGGTTCGTCCTCAAGTCCGGCTATGTCTCGAGGAGCGCGGCGGCGGCCGACGAGTCGTTGCGACCCGAGGCCGACCGTCAATGGCTCCTCGCCGCGTCGGTGTGCGAAGCCATGGCCCAGGCGTTCATCGCCGAGGGCGTCGACTTCGCACTCTCGGCCTTCCGTCCACCCGGCGCATGGAAGGGCTGCTGGTCGGTGCTGGACACGCTCGATCCCATCATCGTGGTACTCCTTCCGCCGATGTCGACCGCGCTCGAACGCGACGAGACGCGGACCGGTCGGGCCCACACGGGTCGAGCCAGCATCGAGCGGGCCTACGGCTACGACTGGGAGGCCTGGCGGGGCGACGAACGAGCCTGGGTGCTGGACAACTCGTCGATGACCGTGGATGAGGTGGTCGCCCAGGTCGAGCGACTCTGCCTTCGGGCTTGACACTCGTGGTGCGTTCGACAGCCCGTTGACCTGAATGCGGGCAAGCGGGTCGGCCGCCATTCCGGGGTGGGTTGCACGACCTGGGAGCTCACTGACTACGGCCAGAACCAGCGGGCGCTGATTGCCGGTTCGTTCAGCTCGTCGTGAGGGTGGCGTCGAGGGTGATCTCGGCTGCGGCCAGCACCACCGACACCGGGCAGGTCTCCTTGGCCGTGTTCGCGATCTCTTGGAAGGCGGCGTCGTCGAGGCCAGGAACATCGGCCTGGGTGACGAGGTCGATGCGCTCGATGCGGAAACCGGCGTCGGTCTTGTTGAGGTGGACCGAGGCCGTGGTGGCGACGCTGTTGGGCTCGTGGCCGGCGCGTCCGAGCGCACCCGAGAGGGCCATGCTGAAACAGCCGGCGTGGGCGGCGGCGATCAGTTCTTCGGGGTTGGTGCCGTTGCCGTCCTCGAAACGGCTCTGGAACGAGTACGGCCCTTCATAGGCGCCCCCGCCGAGGCGCATCGTGCCGTTGCCCTTCTGGAGCGAGCCTTCCCAGCGGGCGTCGGCCTTGCGTGCGGGCATGTGGGTCCTCCTGCGGTCGGGGTCCGCCGGCGAGTGGGCCGTCGGTCGGGAGCGAACCTAGCGGCTCGCACGCGGCCCGGACCCTCGATCACCGTGCGACCATGGTCGGGTGTCGACGCGTGGAATCCGACGGTTGAGGGCCTCGGTCGCCGTGGCCGGCGCCCTCGCTCTGGCACTCGTGACCACGCCGGCGCTGGCCGTCGGAACCGACCCGGGGTTGCCCCAACAGTGGGGGTTGGCCCAGATCGGTGCTCCGCAGGCCTGGGCCGGTGGGGCGCTGGTCGGCGCCGGGGTGCCCATCGCCATCATCGACACGGGTGTCGACCTCACCCACCCCGACCTCAAAGGCCAGATCGCCACGGCCGTCACCTGCGTCGGCACCAAGGGCGATCCGGCCAAGTGCGTGACCGACGGCGCCGACATCGAGGGGCACGGCACCCACGTGGCCGGCATCGCCGCCGCCGCCGCCAACGACATCGGCGTGTCGGGCGTCGCCCCCGGCGCCCGGATCATCGCCGTGCGCGTCTTCGCCAAGGACAGCAACGGAGATTTCACGGCCGGATCCGACGACATCAACGCGGGGATGAAGTGGGTGATCGGTCACGTCCCCGGCCCGGGCGTGTTCAACCTCAGCCTCGGGGGTGACTTCGTCGTGACGACCGTGTTGTCGGCGTCGTTCTCCGACGGCATCGAGGCGGCCTGGAGCGCGGGATGGCTGTCGGTGCTGGCCTCGGGCAACGAGAACTATTTCGGCCTCGGCTCGTCCAACTACGGCAACCTGCACGCCATCGTCGTCGGCGCCACCGGTCCCGACGGCAAGCTGGCCGGCTACTCGAGCCCGACCGGCAACACGAAGTGGGCCGTCGCCGCCCCCGGCGGCAACGCGTCGTCGTGCAACGACGAACCGGCCAAGTGCGTGCTGTCGACCTACAAGGGTGGGGAGTACGCCTTGTTGCAGGGCACCTCGATGGCCACACCACACGTGGCCGGGGCCGCCGCGCTCCTGCTCGGAGCCGGCCTCTCGAATCAGGCGACGGTTGATCGCTTGTTGTCGACGGCCAACAAGGGCTTGTCGTGCGGGTCGAGTTGCGCCGGACGGCTCGACGTGGCCAAGGCGGCGTCTGGCCTGGCGCCGGCCGGGTCGAGCGGCGGAGGGTCCGCGTCGACCACGATCCCGGCGACGACGGTGACGTCGACGACGGCTCGACCCGCCGCCGGCGGCGGGTCGACACCGAGTCGAGTTCCTTCGACCACTGCGCCTCGTTCGTCGTCGTCGACGTCGGCCGGGACTCCATCCGTCGACGACCCCACGGCCACGTCGGGTCCCGAACCGGCGGTGCCCTCGGCCGAGCCGCCGGCCTCGGATGGGGTCACCGACCTCTCGATCGGCGAGGCCGAGGCCGCCATCGCCGAGGGCGCCCCAGCCTCCCGACCGCCGCTGCTGGCCGTGATCGTCGGCGGCCTGGCCGTCGTCCTCGCCGCCGGAGCCACCACCCGCACCGTTTTGGGCAGGACCAGAGCGCGATCGCGCTCTGACGCTGCCCAAAACGGGAGGGGTTAGAGCTTGCGAAGGACGGTGACGACTTTGCCGAAGATGGTGACGTCGGCCTCGTCGAACTCCATGGGCGAGAAGCGCTCGTTGGCAGGGAGCAGGACGACCTTGGAGCCCTTGCGGGTGTAGGTCTTGACCGTGGCCTCCTCGCCCGGGATGCCGGCGACCACGATCTCGCCCTTGTTGGCCTCGGGCTGTTGGCGGACGACGACGTAGTCGCCGTCGAGGATGCCGGCGTCGATCATCGACTCACCGCGGACCCGGAGCATGAAGACCGAGCCGGGACCGGTGAAGTCCTCGGGCAGGGGCAGGAGCTCTTCGACGTTTTCGTGGGCGAGCACGTCGGTGCCGGCGGCGACGTCGCCGAGGAGGGGCACGTGACGAACCCGGCCCTTGTCGACGGCGGCACCAGACTCGGCGTCGTAGCGGACCTCGATGGCGCGGGGCTTGGTCGGGTCGCGGCGCAGATACCCGAGCTGTTGGAGGCTGGCGAGGTGGGCGTGGACCGTCGACGACGACGTCAACCCCACGGCCTCGCCGATCTCGCGCACCGAGGGCGGATAGCCGCGCTCGCGCAGGCACGACTCGATGAAGTCGAGGATGGCTCGCTTCTTGCCACTCAGCTGGGTGTCGGGCACGTCGGCAGCTCCTAAGAGAGTTGGGAGTCGGGCGGTCAGGGGTCGAACGTGTGTTCCACAGAAACGTAACATCGCTGGTGGGCGGTGGCAAACATTTGTTCGGTTTCTGGTTGACACGAACGGGCGTTCGGGTATTGGATGGTGGCCAGGGAACGCACGTTCGGTTCCCACCCCACACGAACCACCCGCCCGGAGGCCCCGATGGCAGCCATCACCTTCACCCCCGATCGCAGTTTCCGCCCGGCGCCCCGTCGCCGCCCGGTCCCGTCCGGCGTGTACCTCCGCCGGCGGCTGGCCGCCGTGGCCCTCGTTCTCGGCATCCTCCTGGCCGGCAGCTGGGTGCTGGGTGCCCTCGGGGGCGGTTCCCTCACCGCCTCCGAGGCTGGATCTGGGTCGGCGACGCTGACCCTCGAGCCCGTGGCCCGGTCCACCTACGTCGTCGCTCCCGGCGACACGCTGTGGTCCATCGCCCGACGCTTCGCCCCGGAGGGGGATGTCCGACCGGTGGTCGACGCGCTCGCCGCCCACCGCAACGGACGCCCCCTCCAGGTCGGCGAACGCCTCGAGTTGCCTCTCGGCGTCACGCCGTAGCGTCGAGCGGTGACGGGCCGCCCTGGTCGCGTCGGTAGCGTGGCCGGCGTGCGTTGCCCGGGGTGTGCAGGAGTCGACGACAAAGTCATCGACTCCCGCACCGCCGACGAGGGCGCCGCCATTCGCCGCCGGCGGGAGTGCCTCACCTGCGGGCGACGGTTCACGACCTACGAACGCCTCGAAGAGGCGCCGCTGATCGTGGTCAAGCGATCGGGCCAGCGGGCCCCCTTCGACCGACAAAAGATCGTGGCCGGCATCCGGGCCGCGGCCAAGAACCGTCCCGTGCACGAGTCGGCCCTCGACACGCTGGTGTTCGAGATCGAGGAGGCGCTGCGTCTCGAGGGGCCCGAGGTGGCCACCGAGGCAGATCGGTCGCGCGGTGCTCGACCGTTTGCGCGAACTCGATGAGGTCGCCTACCTCCGGTTCGTCAGCGTCTACAAGGGATTCGAAGATCTGACCGACTTCGAGCGCGAGGTCGTGCTGCTCACCCGGCCGCCCGGCGACGCCGCTTCGCCGTCTTCGGAGGCCGACCCCAGCCCGTAGGGTGATCTCCATGCGAATCGGTGTCCTGACCGGTGGAGGCGACTGTCCCGGCCTCAACGCCGTCATTCGAGCCGTGGTCCGCAAGGGCGAACAGCACTACGGCGATGATTTCGTCGGCTTCCGCGACGGCTGGCGGGGACCGATCGAGGGCCTGACGATGGAGCTCGACGTCGAGCGATGCCGCGGCATCCTGCCTCGTGGCGGCACCATCCTCGGCTCGTCGCGCACCAACCCGTACAAGATCGAGGGCGCCGTCGACCGGCTCAAGGCCACGCTGGCCGACCTGTCCGTCGACGCGCTCGTGGCCATCGGTGGCGAGGACACGCTCGGCGTCGCCCACAAGTTGGCCGGTGAAGGCGTGGCCGTCGTCGGCGTGCCCAAGACCATCGACAACGACCTCAACGCGACCGAGGTCACCTTCGGTTTCGACACCGCGGTGCAGGTGGCCACCGACGCCATCGACCGGCTCCACACCACCGCTGAGAGCCACGATCGCGTGCTCGTGTGCGAGGTGATGGGACGCCACGCCGGGTGGATCGCCACCCACGCTGGTATCGCCGGTGGCGCGGCCGAGGTCCTCGTCCCCGAGGTCGCCTTCGACATCGACAAGGTGTGCTCCGACCTCAAGAAGCGCCACGAAAAGGGGCGCTACGCCTCGATCGTCGTCGTGGCCGAGGGGGCCCGGCCAAAAGAGGGCACGATGGTCGTGTCCTCCGGCGAGGTCGATGCCTTCGGCCATGTCCGTCTCGGCGGCATCGGCCAGATGCTGGCCGAGGAGATCGAGAAACGCACGGGATTCGAGACCCGGGTGACCGTGCTCGGCCACATCCAGCGGGGCGGCACGCCGACGGCGTTCGACCGAGTCTTGGCCACGCGATTCGGGGTCGCGGCCATCGACGCGGCCCACGACGGCGACTTCGATTGCATGGTTGCGCTCCAGGCTGGGCAGATCGTTCGTGTGCCTCTCGCCGACGCTGTCACTGAACTCAAGACCGTGGACCCTGGCCTCGTCGCCGTGGCCGAGTTGTTCCATGGCTGAACCCATCCGCCAGATCAGCGTGGGGCGCATCATCGATGCCCCCGCCGAACGCATCTTCGCCCTGTTGAGCGACGCCGCCCGGCACCACGAGATCGACGGATCGGGCACCGTGCGCGCCGCAGCCTCAGCCCCGGAGCGGCTGACGCTCGGCTCCAAGTTCTCGATGGGCATGCGCTTCGGCGTGCCCTACCGCACATCCAACGAAGTCGTCGAATACGAGGAGAACCGACGCATCGCGTGGTGCCACTTCGGCAAGCACCGGTGGCGGTACGAGCTCGAACCCCAGGCTGACGACCGCACCCTCGTGCGGGAGACCTTCGACTGGTCGACGGCAGTCAGCCCCCGTGTGATCGAGTTGATCGGGGCGCCAGCCCGCAACCAGCCGGCCATGGAGCGCACGCTCGAGCGGCTGGCCGACGTCATGGCCGCCGAGCAACGGCGGGAGACCGCGTGAGCGACGACCGCACCGTGTTGACGACGGGCGCCAACTCAGGCATCGGCTTGGCCACCGTGATCGAGGTGGCGCGCCGCGGGTTCCGTTCGGTGGGCTCGGTGCGATCCGACGCCAAGGCCGAAGTCGTCCACGACGCGGCCAAGACCGCGGGTGTCGAGGTCGAGACGGTGCTGCTCGACGTGACCGATGCCGACCAGTGCGAGCGGGCCATCGCCGGACTCCACCTCTTCGGACTCGTCAACAACGCCGGCTATGCCGTGACCGGGGCCATCGAAGACGTCGGCGACGACGAGGCCCGCGCCCTCTTCGAGACGATGGTGCACGCGCCGATGCGTCTGGCCCGCCTCGCGCTTCCGGCCATGCGCATCTCCGGTGGAGGCCGCATCGTCAACGTATCGTCGATCGCCGGACGCACCTCGGCCCCTTTCGCCGGCCACTACACCGGGGCCAAGCACGCCCTCGAGGCGATGTCCGACGCACTCCGGATGGAGGTGGCGGGCGCCGGTATCAAGGTGGTGTTGGTCGAGCCGGGCGGGTTCAAGACCGGCATCTGGGAAGAGTTCGAGCGCGACGTCGCCAAGCGGGAGGCGGCCGGATCCCGCTACGTCGACGCGTACCGGCGGTCGTTGCAGGGCCAACGGTTCATGGAGCCGATCATGGGTAACCCCGAGGCCTGCGCTCGCGTGATCGCCACCGCGCTCACCTCTCGCCTGCCCCGCTCCCGCTACCTCGTCGGCCTCGACGCCCAAGCGATGAGCGTGGCCGACGCGTTGACCCCGACCTTCCTCAAGGACCGCTTCCTGCGCCTCGGGCTCGGCATCTGATCGCCGGTCGGGCGTCGTCTCAGCCCACGAGGGCGACGAGGGGATCGAACAGCGCAGGGGGCGCCACGAGGTAGGTGCCGTTGGCGAGGATGGCGGTCCGGGCACCCGCTTCGGCGGCGACGAGCGAACCAGCGGCCCAGTCCCACGGAGCGAGCCCGCGTTCGAAGTAGGCGTCGAGTCGCCCGGCGGCCACCCAACACAGGTCGAGTGCGGCGGCGCCGGCCCGGCGCAGGTCGCGGACGGCGGGAAGGACCCGGGCGAGCACCAGGGCTTGCTCGCCCCGCACTCCCGCGTCGTAGGAGAAACCGGTGCCGACGAGGGCGGTGGCGAGGCTCGGCGGACCGGCGACCTCCAACCGTCGGTCGCCGCACCACGCCCCGGCGCCGGCGACGGCCCGGTACGTTTCGTGGTGCAGCGGGTCGTGGACGACGCCGGCAACGGCCCGGCCGTCGATCTCGACGCCGATCGACACGGCGAAGGCGCCGAATCCGTAGAGATAGTTGGTGGTGCCGTCGAGGGGGTCGATGATCCATCGGACGCCGGTTCGGCCGGCGCGTTCGGCCCCTTCCTCGCCGAGGACGCCGTCGTCGGGCCGGGCCACGAGGAGCCGTTCGACGATCAAGCGCTCCGAGGCGTGATCCATCTCCGACACCATGTCGGTGGCGCTGCTCTTGGTGGTGATGTCGGTCCGCACCTGGCGGTGCCCGGCGAGGAGCAGCGCGCCGGCCTCTCGGGCAAGGTCGGCGGCGAGGTCGCAGAGGGCGGCGGGATCGGCGTCGGGCACGCAATAGCCTCGCACCGATGCTTGGACCGCCCGTCGACCTCCGCTCCGACACCGTCACCCGACCGACGCCGGCCATGCGGCGGGCCATGGCCGATGCCGAAGTGGGCGACGATGTCTACGGCGAAGACCCGACCGTCAACGCCCTGCAAGACGCCTTCGCCGAGCGGGTGGGCAAGCCGGCGGCGCTGTTCGTCCCTTCGGGAACCATGGCCAATCAACTGGCGCTTCGTCTCCTCGCGCCACCAGGCAGCACCGTGTTGAGTGGGGCCCGCCAGCACGTCGTGGTCTACGAGAACGGCGCCGGGGGTCGCAACGCCGGCGTGCAGTTCACCTCGCTGCCCGACGGCGACGGCACGCTCGATCCGGCCGACGTGGCCTGGCACATCGAGGCCGCCGACCATCACTATCCCAAGCCCGGACTCCTCTGCGTCGAGAACACCCACATGCCCGCCGATGGCGCGCCCTGGGCGATCGAGCGACTCCGTCAGGTGGCCGAGGTCGCTCGAGGTGCCGGGTTGCCCATCCACATGGACGGGGCCAGGCTGTTCTCGGCCGAGGTGGCCACCGGTACCAGCGCGGCCGATTACGCCGCCGAGGTCACGACCGTGATGTGTTGTCTCTCCAAGGGACTCGCGGCGCCGGTCGGGTCGGTGCTGGCCGGACCGGCCGACCTCATCGCCGCCGCCCGGGGGGAGCGCCAACGGCTGGGGGGCGGCATGCGCCAAGCCGGCATCGTCGCCGCCGCCGGTCTCGTCGCCCTGCAAGGCATGGTCGAGCGACTGGCCGAAGACCACGCCCGCGCCCGCGAGTTGGCCACCGCGGTGTCCGAGCGGTGGCCCGAGGCGGGCGTCGACCCGGCGTCGATCCGCACCAACGTCGTCACGTGGACACACCCTGACCCCGCAGCGGTAGTCGAACACCTGGCGGACGAAGGCGTCCTCGTCGGCACCATCGCCCCGGGGGTCCTGCGCCTCGTCACGCATTGCGACATCGACGATGAGGGCACTCGGCGAGCGGTCAAGGCGATCGCCTCGGTGCCCGGGTCCGGCTGATATGCCCGACCGCGTGCTCGCCGTCTACGCCCATCCCGATGACGCCGATGTGTCGTGCGGCGGCACGTTGGCAACCTGGGCTGCTGCGGGCGCCGAGGTCCACGTGGTCGTCTGCGCCGCGGGCGACAAGGGTTCGCTCGACCCCGACGTCGACAGCGATGACCTCGCATCGCGACGAGCGGCTGAGGTGGATGCCGCCGCTCGCGCGCTGGGCGTGGCCGATCACCACGGCCTCGGCCATCCCGACGGCGAATTGGTGAACGACGCTGGGCTCCGGGCCGAGATCGTGGGTCTCGTGCGCCGCCTCCGCCCCGACGTGGTCGTGTGTCCCGATCCAACTGCGGTGTTCTTCGGCTCGAGTTACCTCAACCACCGCGACCACCGCGTCGTCGGGTGGGCGACGCTCGACGCCGTCGCCCACGAAGCCGGCAATCCCCATTACTTTCCCGACGCCGGTACGGCCCATGGCGTGAACGAGGTCTGGCTGTCGGGTTCACTCGAGCCCGACGTGTGGGTCGACATCGCCGACGTCCTCGAGGCCAAGACCGAAGCCCTGCGGGCGCACGAGAGTCAACTGGCCGAGGCGGGGGAGTGGTTACGGACCTTCGTGCAGGAACGGGCCGAGGAGGCCGGTCGCCAGTCAGGTGTTCGCTACGCCGAAGGCTTCCGTCGCCTCACGTTCCGCTGAGGCGTTGGCGTGGCCGAAACGGTGGCTGAAAGTGGTTCGTTCTGCCCTTGTGGCGACCGGAAGGGCCACCCCAACGTGCGGGGTCAGGTGAAGAGGCAGGTGGCGCGGAGCTCGATGCTCGAGCGGGCGGGTTGTCCGACGGGGACGCTCGGATCGCGGAAGGCCGAGTGGGGCGTCCAGAACGGGCGTCCGTCGGCGGCGCGATCGCTGTCGTAGGTGCGGAAGGCGACGGCCTCGTCGGGGGTCATGTCGAGGAACGCGTACCAGTCGTGGTCGGCAGGATCGGAGGGAGCGACGACGGCGAGGGCCTCGAAATCGATGCCGCCGCCGGCGTAGTTCTTCACCGGAAACGCCCGGATCTGTTCGCGGGGAACGCCGCGGGCGTCGCAGAACGCAAGGGGCATGTCCATGCGGGCGGGACCGACGTTGCGCCAGAACTGCAGGATGACCACCCGGGAGGCGTCGGCCACGAGGTCGCCGTCGTCGCCGAGGCGGGCTTCGAGCACCTTCACGTAGCTGTCGGCGAAGTCGGAGTGGACCAGCGTGATCGGCTGCAAGTCGTGGTGCTGGGCCGCCTTCTGCGGGTTGCGTTTGATGTGGCCGTTGACCAGGGCGCGGTCGCAGCCCGTCATCTGCTGGGCCAGGTGTCGGATCTCTTGGTAGTGGGTCGACACGATCTGGTCGTCGTCGTCCCAATCGGTGACCGCTGACGGGTGTCGGATGAGTTCGAACCCGCACGTCTCCCAGCCGGGGAGGTCGGCGCGGCGTCCGTCGTGCACGTCGACTTCGGTCGAGCCTCCACCTCGGCCGCCGACGGTGGCGGGCACGTAGTTGAGCGTCGTACGACAGAGCGTCTCCACGACGCGCATCCTAGGGATGGTGACGGGTGGCCGTCAGGGCTCGTTGTAGATCTCGTCGTCGTTGATGCGCTTCCACTCGCCCATCGCACGCAGGGTGAGCACGGCGACGACGGCGACGCCGATGGCGGCCCCGACACCGCCGACGAGGGCGCCGATCCCGCCCGGCGTCGTGCAGTCGCCCACGCATTGCAGGTCGACGAACGACCACCCGATCAGGGCACCGCACAGTCCGGCGAGCACGATGGCGGCGACGGCGAGCCCCCGAGCCAGTGGCGACGGAAGGGCGGAGAGCGGCCGCTCGTCGGGGGTGGGCACGGGTGGATCGTAGAGTGCGCCCGTGCCCAACTCCGAGTCGGCCGCGGCGATGGCGGGCGCCGCCCGCGCCTTGCTCGATCGTCTCGATCCCGTCGCCGACGAGCGCGCCCGCTTCGGTCTCGACGACGAGACCCAACGCCGGGATTGGAGCTACGTCCCCCGCGACCGAGCCGGGTTGGCCATCGGCGATCTGGGGCAATCCAGCGCCCTGCGAGCCATGGCGTTGCTGTCCTCCGGCTTGAGCGCGAGCGCGTACGCAGTTGCGACCGCGGTCATGGCTCTCGAGGATGTGCTCGACAGGGCCGAGGGCGGCCACCGGCACCGGCACCGAGGCGACTACGCCGTCTCGATCTTCGGCGACCCACAAGAACCGGTGTGGGCGTGGAGGTTCGAGGGCCACCACGTGTCGATCAACGTGACGATCGTCGACGGTGAGGTTGCTGCGCTCCCGCTGTTCCTCGGCGCCAACCCGGCCGAGGTCCTTGCTCCGGCCGGGGCGATCCCGGTGGCCCGTCCCTTGGCGGCCGAGGAGGACCTCGCCCTCGAACTCTTTGCCGCGCTCACCGGTCCCGAACGCGATGCGGCCCTGGTGGCGCCCGACGCACCTGACGACATCCTCAGCGCCACCGCGGCCGCCGTCGAACCGGGCGTCATCGACGCCGCCCTCGGCGTGCGACTCGCGGATCTGTCGGGATCAGCGACGGCGTCGGCCAAGACGCTGGCCCGGCTCTACGTCGGCCGCCTGCATGACGACATCGCCACCCGACGGTGGAGAACCTTCGAGGCCGAGTGGGGCGACATGCGGTTCGCGTTCGCGGGCGAGGCGGCCCACCTCCGACCCCACTACTACCGGCTGATCGGTCCGTCGCTGCTCGTCGAATACGACAACACCCAGAACGGTGCCAACCACGTGCACACCGTCGTGCGCGATCCCTCCGGCGACTTCGGCGACGACCTGCTCCGTGCCCATCACGCCCAGCACCACGACCACCACGACTGAGGGCGGCGGGCCCGGATGGCGGACTCTGGCGTCGGTGATCGGGGTCGTCACCGGCGGCGCGCTCCCCGGCTTCCTGACCGGCGGCGTGAGCGTGCAACTGCGGGCCGACCTCGGATTCGGCGAATCGGGCTTGGGCTTCGCCGTCGGCGCCTTCTTCACCGCCGCCGCGCTCTCGTCGGCGGTGTTGGGCCGAACGGCTGAGCGGCTCGGGCCCTCGCGCGCGATGCAAGCGAGCGCGGTCGTGAGCGTGGTGTCGCTCCTCGGCGTGGCCGCCGGTGCTCGTTCGTTCACCACGCTGTTGTTGTGGTTGGCGGTCGGAGGTGTGGCCAACGCACTGGCCCAACCGGCGGCCAACCTGTTCATCGCCCGCACCGTCGAGGCCAGCCGGCTGGGCATGGCTTTCGCCGTCAAGCAATCTGGCATCCCGGCCGCGACCCTCCTGGGCGGCCTGGCCGTGCCCGCCATCGCCCTGACGGTGGGATGGCGGTGGGCCTTCGTCGCCGGCGCCGCGGTGCCCCTCGGCGGCGGCCTCACGCTGCCCCGGGTCGGGGGGCGCGTCCGCGTCCGGATCGTTCCCGCGGCGAGGGCCGCATCACGCTGCGCCCGCTGGTCGTGCTCGGCATCGGCATCGGATTCGGAGCCGCGGCCGCGGGCACCCTGGGCGCCTTCCTCGTCAACGCCGCCGTCGCCGCCGGGGTGGGAGAAGGTCCGGCGGGCCTGCTCGTGTCGGCCGGGAGCGCCATCGGCATTACCGTGCGCCTCCTCGCCGGACGCCGAGCCGATCGCCGAACCGGCGGGCATCTCCGCGCCGTGTCGTTGATGCTGGTCGTCGGTTCGCTGGCCTACGCCGCCTACGCCACGGAAGTGGCCTGGGTGCTGGTCGTGGCCACGCCCCTTGCGTTCGGCGCGGGGTGGGGTTGGCCGGGACTGTTCAACCTCGCCATCGTCCGAGCCCATCCCGATGCGCCCGGCCGCGCCTCGGGCGTGACGCAGACCGGGACGTACGCCGGCGCCGTTCTCGGGCCAGTCGTATTCGGTGCAGTCGTCGAAGCGGGCTCGTACCGCGCGGCGTGGGCCATGGCGGGCGCCACGGCCCTCGTTGCCGCCGCCGTCATCGCCTACGGACGCGCGCTGGTGCAGCGGGCCCGTCCCGCAGCGGCAACCGCAGGTGGCACGTAACCGCCTGACAGATTTCCCGGCCTGACAGAATGAGCCGCGTGCGCGAGTGGGTGGTGGCCTCCGGCATCATCGAAGGACCCGAAGGGCTGTTGTTGGTCCAGAACCGCCGCCGCAACGGGTCGCTCGACTGGTCGACTCCCGGCGGTGTCATCGAGGTGGCCGACGGTGAGACCGTCCTCGACGGCCTGACCCGAGAGGTCCACGAAGAGACGGGCATCCGCGTGAGCGAGTGGTCGGGACCCGTCTACGAGGTGGCGGCCGAGGCGTCGGGCTTCGGATGGTCGCTGCGAGTCGAGGTGCACCGTGCCGTCGACTACGCCGGCGACCTCGTGCTCGAGGACCTCGACGGCATCGTGGTCGACGCGCAATGGGTCGACCCCGGCCAGTGCGGTCCCCACCTCGAGGGCTGCCCGGTGTGGGTGCGCGAACCGCTCTCGTCGTACCTGACGGACCGCTGGAACGACCCACGCAGCTTCCGCTACCGGGTCGACGGCTCCGACCGGGCGGCGATGACCGTCGTGCGTCTCTGAGTTCCGGATCCGTGTCCGACGAGCCCCGGACCATCCTCCACGTCGACATGGACAGCTTCTACGCGTCGGTCGAGGTGCTGGCCGATCCTTCCCTGGCTGGGAAGCCAGTGATCGTCGGTGGGAGCGGCGAGCGAGGAGTGGTCGCGTCGTGCAACTACGAGGCCCGGTCCTACGGCGTGCACTCGGCCATGCCGTCGATGCGAGCGCGGCGGCTCTGTCCCGACGCCGTCTTCGTCCACGGCCGCTTCGATGCCTACAGCGACTACAGCCGCCGCTTCCACGAGATCTTCCGCTCGTACACGCCGCTCGTCGAAGGCATCAGCCTCGACGAGGCCTTCCTCGATGTCACGGGCTCACGCCGTATTTTCGGCGACGGGCCGGCCATCGGCGCCGCCATCCGCACCCAGATCGAGGCCGACCTCGGGCTTCGGTGCGCCGTCGGCGTCGCCCGATCGAAGTTCCTCGCCAAGTTGGCGTCGAAGGAGGCCAAGCCCCGACCCGGTCCCCGAGGACGCGGGCCGATCGCTGGGGTGGGCGTGCGGGTGGTCCTCCCCGGTGACGAGCTCGCCTTCTTGCATCCTCTGCCGGTCGGCGCACTCTGGGGGGTCGGTCCGTCGACCCGCCAACGCCTCGACCGATTCGGCATCGTCACGGTGGGCGACCTCGCCGAGCTTCCCGTCGACACCCTCGTCGGCGCCCTCGGCCAGGCTGCAGGCCGCCACCTACACGACCTGGCCTGGGCCCGCGACGACCGGCCCGTCGTGCCCGAAGCCAGGGTCAAGTCGATCAGCCACGAGGAGACCTACGCCCGCGACCTCCACGATCATGATGCGTTGGGTCGCGAGGCGGTGCGGCTCTCCGACGCGGTGGCCCACCGGATGCGCAAGGCGGCGGTCGACGGGCGCACGATCACCATCAAGGTCTGCTACCACGACTTCCGGGCGATCACCCGCAGCCGGACGGTGGCAGCGCCGACGTCGACGGCCGCGGTCATCGCCGCCGTCGCCAAGGAACTCTTGGCCACTGTCGATCCCGGGTCGGGCGTGCGACGCTTCGGCGTGGCGGTGTCGAACTTGGCCGAGACCGCCGACCAGCAGCTGAGCTTCGACCTCGAGGCCGCCCCCGCACCCGCCGGCGCCGATGACCACGCAGGGTGGGATGACGCGTCGAGGGCTGTCGACGCCATTCGGGCCCGATTCGGCGACGGTGCGGTCGGCCCGGCGGCCCTCGTCGACCTCGACGGCGGCGGCCTGCGCCGCAAGCGTGAGGGCGACACGCAGTGGGGCCCGAAGGGACGGGCCGATCGTTGACCGCGGTGAGGTGACGTAGCTCGTCGGCTGCGCGATGATGACGGTGTTCCCGTGTTGCCGGGACGAAGGGGTGGAAGGGAACCCAGCGTGCCGCTCTCCGAAGACGAACAGCGGATCCTCCAGGAGATCGAGAGGAACTTCTACGACTCCGATCCGGCGTTCGCGCGGGAGGTCAGCACCACGACGCTGTATCGACACGCGGGCCGCAACCTCAAGTGGGCCGGCGTCGGGTTCGTCGTCGGGTTGGCCGTGCTGATCGCCGGCTTCACCCAGTCGGTGCTGCTCGGGTTCCTCGGCTTCCTCGTGATGGTCGCCTGCGCCTTCTGGTTCTACGTCAACCTGGCCAAGATGGGCCGGGCCGGGCTGCAGTCGGTGTCGCAGCGCACCGGCAACATCAGTGACCTGATGGGTCGTCGCAGCCAAAAGCTCAAAGAGCGCTTCAAGCGCGAGGGCGAGTAGCGCTCACTCCCGGCGGCCGCTCGTGAGCAGCGGGCGGGGGTCGAGCCACGTGGCGAAACGTTCGGGCAGCGACTCCTGGTCGTGCACGGCCACCCGCACGACGTGGGCATCGTGGGCAGCGCGAACCGCAAGGGGTTCGGGTACGTCGCCGTCGGTGTAGGCGGCGATGGCGGCGTCGCCGGCGAGGCGACGCAGCGAGATCGCCGGGTCGGGCTGGAGTCCGGCTGACGCCACCGCCCGCTCGGCGTATTCGTCCATCGTCTCGGACGGGCGGCGTCCGATGCCGGCACCGGTCAGCACTTCGACGGTGTCGTCCCAGTCGGCGAGGACCTGGCCGGCGAAGCCGGGTCGAGCGCGTCGCTGGCGGCGGCGCCGGACGTGGAGGGCGGGGACGACGACGGCCCACACCCCGGCCAAGGCGAGCAGCACCAAGAGCAACCTGACGATCCCGCTCGGGCCCCTGTCAGGTGTCGCGGTCTCTGGGGCCGGCGTGTCGTCCGACCCGAAGATGGGATCGGTGGTCGGCGTCTCGGACGGAGGGGCGACCGTGCTCGGCGTTTCGAGGCCGGCGCCGGCGCCGTCTTGGGCCAGCGAATCATCTTGGGCCGCCGGTTGGCCGGTGTAGCTGGCCGCCTGGGGGTCGCCCCGGCCCGGCGTCGGGTCGAACTCGACCCAGCCGAAGCCCTGGAGATACACCTCGGCCCAGGCGTGCCCGTGGCCGCCCTTGACGTGATAGAGCCCGTCGTCGGGATCGAGGACACCGGGGGTGAAGCCCACGGCGACGCGTGCCGGCAGGCCGATGCTGCGGGCGAGCACGGCGTAGACGCCGGCGAACTGCTCGCAGTAGCCGGCCTTGGACTTGAACAGGAAGGTTTCGAGCGTGCGCTCGTCATGGCCGGCGCCGGCGTTGATGTCGTAGCGGTACGTGGTCTTGAAGTGGTTCTGCAGTGCCATGGCCCTCTGATAGGGCGTGGTGGCGCCGGCGACGATGCGCAGCGCCTCGGTCCGGACGCGATCGGGGATCGGGGGCAGGGCGAGGTAGGTGTCGATGATCGCCTGGGGTGCTTGCGGCGGGGCCTGATCCAGCATCTGCGGCGTCATCTGGGGGATGGCCGACAAGACGTTGTACACCGTCCCGTCGGTCGTGTCTTCGGCGGTGATGAGGCTCGACGTGTCGGGGGCGAAGCTGACGTCGACGCCCGAGGCCCGCACCGGCCGGAACGCAGCCGGCAACCAGATCGAGGCAAGGTCGGAGATCGAGAACCGCTGATCAGTCGACGCCACCGGCAGGCCGGCTTGGAGGACCTCGTCCGAGCGGATGGCGCCCCGGACGTCGTGGTAGGTGCTGTTCGACGACCAGATGTTGCCGTCGAAGGTGTCGAGCGAAGTGAGCCGCCAGTAGGCGGGTCGGTCGGACTTGACCGTGAACACCTCGGTTTCGCGCTGGTCGACGATGCGACCGCGGATGTCGACGAGCGGGCTGATCGTCGCCCGACTCGAGGGGCCGGGTTCGACCCGGTTCTTGTACTTCACCAAGGGGGAGCTGGGCCCGGGCAGCAGCGGACCGATCAACAGACCGATCACGAGGGCAGCGACCGAGAGCGTGGCCGCCCGTTGGATCAATGCGCCTGGTCCGCCCGCGGGTCGTCCGCCGAACCACGCCGTCGTCCGGTTGGTACGCGCCAACCCGTTCACGAACAGGAAGGCGAGCACCGACCCGACGAAGAGCACGAGAGTCCACGTCCGGTGCCTCGGAGTGCCGAGGGCGGCGGTGAAGAGGAACACGGTGAAGCCTGGGATCAGCGCTTCGAATGCAGCCGACAGTCGGAATGCGGCCCAGTCGGCCATGAACGCGGCTGAGCCCATGGCCAGGGACGAGGCCAACACGAAGCCGGCCAGCGGTGCCGCCGGCGCCTTCACCGTCGAGAACAAGGCCCTGGCGTTGCCCAACGCCTCGGCCGCCGTCCGTACGGTGAGCGGGAGGGGAATCCCGTAGGCCGTCGTCTGGCCCAGAACGGTCCACGCCGTCACCAGGCCCACGGCGCCCATGGTGGCGACGAAGGCGACGGCTGTGGGCAGGACGTTGCGCCGGCACCACCACGCCACCGCGTGGCCGACGATGGCCGAGAGCACGACGGGGCCGAGGAAGGCGGCGCCGGCGAACAGTCGAGACAATCCGAGGGCCACCGACACCGTCAGCACCGTGAGCGCCACCGATCCTGGGAGCGTCCGGTCGTCGCGCCACCCGGTGAGGAGGGCGGGCGCAGTCACCGTCGCCCCGTTGCCGTCTGCGCGCCGCGGGCCCATGCGGCGGCGAAGGGCAGGTCGTCGGTGACCCGAACAACAGCCGACACCACCGGGACGGCAGGTTTCGACGGGAGCGGTCCGCCGGTCTCGTAACTCGAGCGCTCGAAGATCACGAGCACGATCGTCCCGTAGCGGGTGCGGAGCCGGGCCAGCGCCTCGAGGTCGGATGCTGGGGTCCGGTCGGTGGTGACGACGGCCAGCGATCCGCCGTTGCCGGCTCGGCGAAGCGACGCCACGACGCCGGCGAAGTGGTTGGACCGGGTCATCCCGACGGTGGCCAGGTGTTCGAGGATCGCCTCGGAGTGGACGTGTCCCGTGCCGTAGCCAGAGTCCTTGCCGTCGGTCGAGAGCAGGCGCACGAGGGAGGCCGAACGGTGGCTGGCGGCGTGGATGCTGGCGGCGGCGGACACGGCGAGTTCGAGTGACGCCGGCGTGTGGACGGCGTGGCGGGTGTCGAGGAGGATCGTGGCCCGCGTCTGCCACGGCATCTCGTCCTGGCGGATCATGAGGTCGTCGAGGCGGGCCGACGATGCCCAGTGCACGCGGCGCAGATCGTCGCCCACTTCGTAGGGCCGCAGGGCGTAGAAGTCCTCGCCCGAGCCGAGCAGGGCCCGAGGGTGGCGAGCCCCCGAGTGCGGATCGGCCCCCTGGGCGCTCGGCAGCGGAGGAATGTCATCGACGCGGGGGTACACCGTGAGCTGCGTGGCGCCGACGGAGGTGAAGTTCGACGTGGCCAGTCCGAACGGGTCGGCCAACGAGACCTCGAGGGGGCCGACGTCGAAGATGCCTCGCTCCTCGGTCGGCAATCGGTACGCGGCCCGCGTCGTTGCCCCGGGGGCGAGCGGCGCGACGAGGAAGCGGGCCCAGCGCCATCCCTTGTCGAACGGGTCGCGGACCTGCAGCACCGGCGTGCGTCGGGTGCCCGTGTTGCGGACCTCGAGGTCGACCCGGCTCGAGGACCCGGCGTGGACCCGCGGGGGGTGCAGCGTGCGCACCGTGCGGACCTGCACGGGCTGGAAGGCGATGGCGGCCACCGCCCCACCGGCGAGGACGAGCACGATCACACCGAGGATCGTCAACTCGACGATGTCGAAGACCCACCCGCCGACGAAGAAGGCGACGGAACTGGCGGCGAGGGTCCATCCCCGACGGGTCGGCACCCTGGGCGCCTACCCCTTGGCCGTGGGGACGGGAACGGAGCCGAGCACGTCGTCGAGCAGGTCGCCCTGCCCTGCGCCCGACATCGAGGCCTCGGGCGTGAGGACCAGCCTGTGCTCGAGCACGGGGCCGGCCAGCGCCTTGAGGTCGTCGGGGAGTACGAACTCTCGTCCGACCGAGGCGGCCAACGCGCGAGCGGCCCGCATGAGCGAAAGGGTGCCGCGGGGCGAGACGCCGAGGGCCAGGCGAGGGTGGCGGCGGGTGGCGTCGGCCAGATCGACGAGGTACCCCTTGAGGCTCGGCGCCACGTGGACGGTGGCGGCCAATCCGGCCATCTCCTCGATGTCGCCCGACGTCACCACCGGCTTGACGGCGTCGACCTGGCTGATGCCGTGGTTGTCGAGGATCTCGATCTCCGACACCTTGTCCGGGTAGCCCATCTCGATCCGCATGAGGAACCGGTCGAGTTGGCTCTCGGGCAACGGATAGGTGCCTTCGTGCTCGATCGGGTTTTGGGTGGCGATGACCATGAAGGGCTTGTCGAGGAGGTAGGTGGTGGAGTCGACCGTGACCTGACGTTCTTCCATGGCTTCGAGGAGTGCCGACTGGGTTTTGGGACTGGCCCGGTTGATCTCGTCGCCGAGCACGACGTTGGCGAAGATCCCGCCGTGGCGGAACTCGAACTTGTCGCTGTTGCGCTTGTAGACCATCACGCCGGTCACGTCGCTCGGCAACAGGTCGGGCGTGAACTGGATCCGGCTGTACTCACCATCGATGGACCGGGCCAGCGCCTTGGCCAGGCTCGTCTTGCCCACGCCGGGGACGTCCTCGATCAGGAGGTGACCCTCGGCCACCATGCAGACGAGCGCGAGGCGGATGGCGTCCTCTTTGCCCGAGATCACGGTGGCGACGTTGTCGACCACGGAATCGAACCGGTCGGCGAAGGACGAAATGCCGCGCTGCCGACGTTCGCTGTCTGGCCATCGGCGGGAGGTTAGCGGGCCAGGTCCGTCTCGGTTCCGTCGCCCGCGACGCGCCACACCGTCTTCGTGAACCCGCCGAACAGGCCGGCCCGCTGCAGGTTGCGGTGGCTCGTCGACGCCAACGATGCCTGACTGCACGCAACGTGACATCCAGCGCTGCGGGCCCGAGCGAGTCGCTCCTCGATGAGCGCTCGCTGGACGCCACGGCCGCGGAAGGCAGGCAACGTGGCCGCGTCCGCGAGGTAGGCGATGCCGTCGCCGACGGTGAGCGCGGCCGTGGCTGCGGGTTGGCCGCCGACGCGGGCGAGGATGAGGGCGGCGTCGCCCGCCGTGCGCCAGCCCGCGAGATCGGCCGTCGCCTGCTCGACCACTGCTCGAGGCAGATCGTGGCCGGCCACTCGGATCTGACAGAAGGTGGCGAAGTCCTCCTCGTCGCCGGGGTCGATCACGTCGATGACCATGTCGGCCGGCAACGCCGGCGGCGGCGCGTCGGCCCGGACCGGTCCGAACACGACGCCGTGGTAGCCGATCGGCCGAGCGCCGACGGCGTGCAGTGCAGCGAGGAGGTCGTCGCTCTCGTCGTGGGGCACGATCTCGAACCAGGGCCGGACGTTTCGCTCGGTGTACCACGCCGCGATCCCGGCCACCAGGCCGGCATCGGTAGCCCGCAGCCCGTTGACCCGGTTCTGGAAGTCGAGGTCGGGTCGCTCCGGGTGACAGGGAACCAGGAGGTGGTCAGCGACCTCGGCCAGCTCGAGTCCGGCGACGCCCGCCAGCCACGACCGCCCCCACCCGACGCCCCTCGCCTCGATGGCGTCGGCGAGCGCATCGGTGAGCGGAGGGAAGGATCCGGGGTCCATCCGGCTCACGCTACGGTCCGCCCGTGGGCACCGTGTTGGCCGTCGACATCGGCGGCACGAAGATCGCCGCCGGCATCGTCGACGCCGCCGACGGCACCCTGGTGCATTCGGCCTCGGCCCCGACCCCGGGCGACGACCTGTTCGCCCGCCTGACCGACCTGATCACTGCCGTTCGACGCGACGCCGACGCGGCCGGGGTCGAACCTCCGACGGCGTGCGGGGTCGGGTGCGGCGGTCCGATGACGGCGGGAGGCGAGGCGGTTTCGCCCCTCAACATCGCCCAGTGGCGCGGCTTCGCGCTCCGGACGGCGCTGGCCGAGGCGACGGGGCTCCCCACCGCCGTCGACAACGACGCCAAGGCGCTGGCTCGGGGCGAGGGCTGGGTCGGTGCTGCGGTTGGCGTCGCCGACTACATCGCCATGGTCGTGTCGACCGGCGTCGGCGGCGGCATTGTGCTCGACGGCCGCCTCCTCGACGGCGCCGCCGGCAATGCCGGCCACATCGGCCACGTCATCGTCGTGCCCGGAGGCCGCCGGTGCGTGTGCGGGGCCCGTGGGTGCCTCGAAGCCGAGGCGTCGGGTACTGCGTTGGCGGCCCGCACCGGACGTCCGGCGGCGGCCGCCGATCGCCTCCTCCGCCGCGAGACCGGCACGCTCGTGGGTCGGGCGGTGGCGTCGGTGGCCAACCTGCTCGACCTCCGCCTCGCCGTCGTCAGCGGGAGTGTCGCCCTCGGGTTCGGCGAACCGTTCTTCGCTGCCGCGCAGGACGAAGTCGACCGGTCGGCCCGACTGGACTTCTCGGCCGGCACCCGCATCGTGCCCGGGGCGCTTGGTCCTGACGGACCCCTCGTCGGCGCCGCCGCCGTTGCCCTAGCCGCTCGGTAGCGTGGAGGGCATGGACGTCGCCTATCCCCCCGAGGCCGAGACGTACCGGGAAAAGGTGCAGGCCTTCTTGGCCGAACATCTCCCGGCCGGGTGGCAGGGCATCGGCGCCCTCGGTCACGACGAGGCGGCGGCGTTCACCGAGGACTGGCGCACGATCCTCTTCGAGAACGGCTACCTGGCCGTGTCGTGGCCCAAGGAGTACGGGGGTCAAGCGCTCAGCTCGCTCGAGCAGGTCGTCCTGGCCGAGGAGTTCGCTCGAGCCGGCGTGCCCGCCGGTGGACCCAACGACGTGTTCGGCATCCAGATGGTCGGCAACACGATCATCCAGTGGGGCACCGAGGAGCAGAAGCGACACTTCCTGCCCCGCATCCTCTCGGGCGAGGATCGCTGGTGTCAGGGCTACAGCGAGCCCAACGCCGGATCCGACCTCGGCAACCTCGGCTGCCGGGCCACGCTCGACGGCGACGAGTGGACGATCAACGGCCAGAAGATCTGGACGTCGGCCGGCCATCTGGCCAACTGGATCTTCGTCCTCACTCGCACCGACCCGACGGCCCCGAAGCACAAGGGCATCACGTTCTTGTTGGTGCCGATGGACCAACCCGGCATCGAGGTCCGGCCCATCAAGATGATCTCGGGCGAGTCGGAGTTCAACGAGGTGTTCTTCACCGACGCCCGCACCCCGAAGTCCAACGTGATCGGCGAGGCCAACGGCGGGTGGGCGGTGGCGATGACCCTTCTCGGCTACGAGCGGGGCGAGGCCGCGGCCACGTTGCCGATCCGGTTCCGGACCGAACTCGACCGGCTCATCGAGTTGGCCCGCGAGCGGGGCCGGGCCGACGACCCGATCGTCCGCCAACGACTCGCCGACTGTTTCACCAAGGTCGAGCTGATGCGCTATCTCGGCATGCGGGCGCTGACCGCGTTCCTCGCCGGCTCCCAGCCCGGTCCCGAGGCCTCGATCTCGAAGGTGTTCTGGAGCGAGTACCACCAGCAGTCGACCGAGTTGGCCATGGACATCCTCGGCCTCGACGGCCTCGTCCCCACGGGCCGTCCGCCGGCTCCGCGCGTTCCAGACCGACGACCCCGGCGCGCCCAACGACAGCGCCTCGTGGGCCGGCGTCTTCCTCAACGCGAGGGCGGGCACCATCTACGCCGGAACGTCGCAGATCCAGCGCAACATCATCGGCGAGATGGTGCTCGGCCTGCCCAAGGAACCACGTGCCGACGGCGGTCCGTGGGCTCGCACCGGAGCGGGAACATCGTCCGAGACGCCCTAGGGCCCCAACTCACGGCCCGCGAGTTGTACGCCTTGTTGCGGCTGCGATCTGAGGTGTTCGTCGTCGAGCAGGACTGTGTCTACGCCGACCTCGACGGTCGCGACCTCGATCCGACGACCCACCACTTCTGGATCGACAATGGCGGAGACATCATCGCCGCCGTCCGCGTCCTGGCCGGCGTCGACGGATCGGGCTCGATCGCTCGGCCGAGTGGTCACCGAATCGCGTCACCGCCGGCAAGGCCACGCGGCCACGCTCATCGCCGCGGCCCTCGTCGGGGCCCGTCGCCCGGTTCGCATCCACGCCCAGGCCCACCTGACCGAGTGGTACGCCCGATTCGGGTTCGCCGTCGACGGCGACGAGTTCGACGAGGACGGCATCGCGCACCGGCCGATGGTGCTGACGTCGTGAGCGGCCGCTGGTTCGGACGCGCGGCGCTGGCCGTCCTCTCCCGCCCGGGGCTGTGGATCACCGCGCTCGTCCAGGTGCTTCGCCTGGCACGACCGGGGTGGTGGCGCCACTGGCCCCCGCTTCCCGTGCCCGACGCCGCCTACCTCCGCTTCCGTCTGCAGACGCAGTACGGCGACATCGATCGCGAGCCCGACCCGGCCGACGTCGTCACCTACCTCCACTGGTGCCGGGGCTACGGACGGGCGGCGCGGTAATCTGCCCGACGATGCGGGTCCTCCCACCACCGGGCGGGCGCCGAAGGGCGCCACGGTAGGTCCCGGTCATGTCGCGAGCGCTCGTCCTCAATGCGTCCTACGAGCCGCTCTGCGTCGTCGCCACCCGACGGGCCCTCGTCTTGGTGCTCGACGAGAAAGCCGAGTTGTTGTCCGACACGGGCCGCGAGTTCCATTCCGCCCGCGCTGCCTTCCCCGAACCGTCGGTCGTGCGCCTGTTGACCTTCGTGCGCGTGCCGTTCCGCACCCGGGTCGCCCTCAACCGCCGGGCCGTGTTCCTCCGCGACGGCCACCGCTGCCAGTACTGCGACGCGCCCGCGGAGAACATCGACCATGTCGTTCCCCGCAGCCGGGGCGGGACGCACGCCTGGGACAACGTGGTCGCCGCCTGCCGACCCGTGCAACGCTCGCAAAGAGGACCGGCTGCTCACCGAGGTCACGACCATGAGGCTGCGCCGGCCCCCGTCGCCCCCACCGGCCGCACCTGGATGTTGCTGGCCATGGGCGCGCTGCGGCCCGAGTGGCGGCCCTACCTGCGCCTTCCGGAAGGCGAGGTTCGTACCCCAGCGGGGCTTTCCGCCTAATTGACGGTTGTCTCAAGCAGGATCGGGGCCGTTGATGGCGAATGTCACACCAGGGCTTGGCGGGGGCGGTCGGGGGGACCGCCCGCGCCAGCCCGGTTCGCTCTCCACTCACTGGCGTGTGGAGCAGAACCGTGGGGGCGCCGGTTCGCTGTTTTCGAACAGCGAACCGGCCGCGCCCGCAGCCCGATCGGTGCGGATCCTCACCGTCGATCGTCCGGCGTTGGTGCTCGGGTCGACCCAGATCGTCGATGACGGGCTCGGCGGACGAGCGAGCGCCGCAGGCGTGGAGATCGTCCGGCGCCGGAGCGGCGGCGGCGCCGTGTTGTTGCGGACCGATGAGGTCGTCTGGGTCGACGTCGTGGTACCCGCCGGCGATCCGCTCTGGTCCGACGACGTGGGCCGGGCGTTCTTCTGGCTCGGTCGCGTGTGGGCCGACGCTGCTCACCGCCGTCGGGGTGGCCGGCGTGGTCGTTCATGAGGGTGGGCTGGTGGCAACGCCCTGGTCGCACGCTGTCTGTTTCGCCGGCGTCGGCCCTGGCGAGGTGGTCCGAGGCCAGGGCAAGGTCGTGGGCATGGCCGCCCGCCGCACCCGCCACTGGGCCCTCTTCCAGTGCGCCGTGCCCCTCCTGTGGGACCCCCGGGCCTATGTCGACCTCCTCGGCCTCCCGGCCGCCGCCACGGGCTCGCTTGCCTCCGTCGCCTCCCCGGTGGCCGCCGTGGACGGCGACGCGCTCGTCGCTCGGTTCTGCGAGGGCCTCCCTACCTAGCGGTTTTGGGCTTCGTGAGAGCGCGATCGCGCTCTCACGAAGCCCAAAACGGGGTGGTGGCCCGCTCGAGGGCGGCGCGGAGGGCGGCCTCGGCCGCCTCGGCCCGGGCCTCGGCCACCCGGGCCCGTTCGGTGGCCGCAGCACAGGCGAGCTCGGCCAGGCGGACGATGGCCGCAGGGGTCGACATGGCGGACTCCTCGGCGGCTTCGGATCGGGCTGCGCCGGTACGTGGCCCGGTGCGGGGCGAGCGCGACGCCCGGTCGAGCACCGCTTCGAGGGGCACGAGCCGCTGCACCCCGTGGGGGCCGGGGGTGAGGCGCGAAGCGATGACGCCGTTGCGGTACCACGTACGCAGCGTCGAGCCGGGACACGCCGGCCTGGCGCTCGGCGTCGGCCAGCGACACCCAGGTGTCTCCGGGGTGGGGGCGAAGGGTGGCGAGCTCCGCCTCGAGGTCGAACTCTCGGCTCCACTGGCGCACCAGGTGTCCGAGTTCGACGATCTCCTCAGCGACTTCCTCGGCGACTTCCTCGTTTGGCACGGAGCTCACGATAGACAGGGTGTTGACAGGGGTCAAGCATGGTGGTCGAATGGGTTCATGTTCGAACGATTCACTGATCGGGCCCGCCGGGTGCTGGTGCTGGCCCAAGACGAGGCCACCGCCCTCAACCACTCCTTCCTGGGCACCGAGCACGTGCTGCTCGGCCTGCTGGCCGAGGGCCAGGGCGTGGCCGCCAAGGTGCTCGTCGAGTTGGGGGCCGACCTCGAGGCAATGAGGACCCGGGTCGTCGAGACCGTCGCCGCCGGTGCGCCTGGGTCGGTCACCGGTCCTCAGCCCTTCACGCCCCGGGCCAAGCGGGTGCTCGAGTTGTCGTTGCGCGAGGCGCTCGACCTCGGGCACAACTACATCGGGACCGAGCACATCATCCTGGGGTTGATCAAGGAGGGAGAAGGCGTCGGCGCCGAGGTGTTGCGGCAGTCCGGGTTCCAGGCAGCCGACGTTCGGGCCAAGGTCATCGAGTTGCTCGCCGGCTACACCCCTGCGCCCCGGCCGGTGTCGGCCACCCCGCCGGCGGCGCCGGCAAAAGCGACCACCCCGGCGGTGAACCTGTTGCGCACCAGGGCGGTTGCTCGTGCCGGGGCCGAGCCGCTCGGTTCCCACCACTTCCTCGCCGCGCTCCTCGAAGACCCCAACTGCCTGGCGGCACGGGTGCTGGAGTCGTTGGGTGTGACCCGCACCGCGGTCGAGGTCCGCGTGGCCGAACTGGGGACGGCGGGCTCGACCGACGCCATGCCCGATCCCCCCGGTCCGGCCGTGTTCCCGCTCGGCGCCGGGATGGCGCTGACGATCGGCGACGACGACCTCGCGGCCCAGGCCAAGGCGTGGTTCGGTACCGGAGATCGCACCCCGGCCCAGTTGGTCGAGTGGCTGCGCCAGCGGCTGGAACAGGAGCCGCCGCCCACCCCGCCTGCCCCCTGAGCTCGAGCGTGACAAGGTGGTGCCGTGCCCTCCCAGGACGTGACCGTCGAAGCCCTCGGACTCGCGGTGGCCGCCGGCGTTCCGGTGCTGTTGTGGGGCGCGCCCGGGACGGGCAAGACCAGCGCCATCGCCGCGTTGGCCGAGGCCGCCAGCCTCCCGTTCGAGACGGTCATCGCCGCCATCCGCGAACCGTCCGATTTCAGCGGCCTGCCCGTCGTGGTCGATGGCGTGGTTCGCTTCGCGCCCCCGCGGTGGGCCGAGCGCCTGGCCGACGCGGGCCGGGGGCTCCTCTTCCTCGACGAGATCTCGACGGCGCCGCCGGCTGTGCAGGCGGCACTCTTGCGGGTCGTGCTCGAACGGGTGGTGGGCGACCTCGCCCTCCCGTCCGACGTCGTCGTGGTGGCGGCCGCCAACCCGCCCGAGCAGGCCGCCGACGGGTGGGACCTCTCGGCCCCGCTGGCCAACCGGTTCTGTCATCTCGATTGGGACGTCGACCCGATGGGATTCGCCGAAGGCATCGCCGGGGGCTGGAAACCGGCCCGGGTGCCGACGCTGCCCGAGGGCTGGGAGACGACCTGGCCGCGCGCCCGCGGCATGGTCTCGGCCTTCGTCACCGTTCGCCCGTCCTCACCCTCGACGTGCCCGTCGACGGCGCCCGCGCCGGGCGGGCGTGGCCCAGCCCCCGCACCTGGGAGATGGCCGCTCGGCTCTGGACGGCGGCCGATGTGGCCGGCGCCAGCCTCGAGGCGCCGAGCCGCCTTGATCTCGGGAGCGATCGGCGATGCCGCCGGCCTCGAGTTGCTGACCTGGCACCACGAGATGGATCTGCCCGACCCTGAAGCCGTGCTGGCCGACCCCGATGGCGTCGAGTTGCCCGACCGCGGCGACCGCGCCTACGCCGTGTTGTGCGTCGGTGGCCGCGGCCGTCGCCGCCGATCCGACGATCGAGCGGTGGAACGCCGGCTGGCGGGTGCTGGCCCGGGCCGGCGAACGGGCGCCGGACGTCGCCGCCGTCGCCGCCCGCGTGCTGGCCCAGTGTCGGCCGGAAGGGGCCGCGGCCCCGCCCGAGGTCAAGCTGTTCCTCCCCTTGCTCCGGGACGCCGGCCTCTTTTCTTGATCGTCGAACCGGGTCCGCGACGCACCTCGACCGCCACCGTTGGCGGCGGCTCGCTTGTGGGCCGCCAACCGCTTCCCCTACCTCGCGTCGGCCCTGTTCGCCACCGGGGTGATCGAACGTGAGGGCCTCGGCGGCGACGGGGTGGCCGTCGACGCCGAGTGGCGGCTCTACATCGAGCCCGCGGTGGCGGCCCGGTTCTCGGTGGCCGAACTCGGCGCGCTCCTCGTGCATCACACCGGCCACCTCATTCGCGACCACGCTGGACGAGCCGAGACCTTCGGCGTCGGCGAGTCGACGGCCGAGCGGTGGTCGACAGCGGCCGACGCAGAACTCAACGACGATCTCGCCGACGTCGGCATCGTCGTGCCCGGCAAGGCCATCCTTCCCGAGCACCTCGGCTTCGAACGCGGGCGGTTGGCCGAGGAGTACTTCGCTCGCAGGCGGGCACAGCCCCCGACCGAACCCGACGAAGACGACCCCGACGGGGACGCCGGGGAGCCGACGTCGGATCACGGCAGCGGCGCGCACGGACACCACCGGCCGTGGGAGGACCCGAGCGGCGACGAGAGCGCCGGCGACCAGCCACCGGGATTGACCAAGCACGAGCGCGACTTGTTGCGGGCCCAGACCGCCCAGCAGATGCTCGACGCCGTACGCACCGGGCAGGGCAACGTGCCCGGCAGTTGGCAGCGATGGGCCGAAGAGCTCCTGGCGCCGACCGTCGACTGGCGCCACGCCCTCGCGGCCGAGGTCAGGCGCGGCGTCCAGCATGTGGCCGGCGCCGTCGACTACAGCTATCGACGCCCGTCGCGACGGGCCTCGACGAGTCCGACCATCGTCCTACCAGCGCTGGAGAAGCCGGTGCCCGAGGTCGCCGTCGTGTGCGACACGTCGGGCTCGATGGGCGATCGGCAACTGGCCCGGGTGCTGGGTGAGGTCGAGGGCATTCTCGGCGGGATCGGCCTGCGCTCCCGGGGGGTGCGGGTGCTGGCCGTCGACGCCAGCGTGCAGACCGTGCGCCGGGTGTCGTCGGCCCGCCAGGTCGAGCTGATCGGTGGCGGTGGTACCGACATGTCGCGGGGCATCGAGGCCGCGGTTGCGCTCCGGCCCCGCCCCTCGGTGCTCGTCGTGCTCACCGACGGCCTCACGCCGTGGCCCGAACGGGCGCCCCGAGGCGTTCGTGTCGTCGTGGGCATGCTGACCGATGCTCCCGGGGCGAGCCGCCTCCCGCCGACCCCCGGTTGGGCCCGGGTCGTCCGCATCGACGACGAGCGGTGAACCCAGGCCCGCCTCGAGCACGGCCCGCGTCGCGCCGGTGGGCCCGCCGGCTCCCTTCCGTGAGCGTGGAAATCCCGTGCGGCGGTGCCGTGCATCGCGTCGTCCTGCGTCGTGGGCGGCTGGCGCTCGCCGACCACAGTGTCGGCGCCGAAGCCGTCGCGGTGTCGTTGGGCGCGCCTTCGCCGCCGTGCTTCGAGGTGTTTCGCAGCTGGCGAGCCCGCCCGCTGTGGGAGGAGGCGTTGCAACCTCGCGGCCCCGGCTTCCACCAGTTGTACCGCCGGCCGCCCCTGCCCAAGGAGCTGGCGATGCCACTCGAACGGGGCGTCGTGCGGGGTTGGGAGCGGCGGGCCGATCGTGAGGGGGCGCGGCGGCGGGCATGCTCGATCGAGCGACGCGAGCTCGGGCCGAGCCAACCCTGCGGTCGGCACTGGCGTCGGCGATACGCAGCCACGGCGGCGGACCCGTCGAGCGGCTCGAGCTCTCGATCGGCTCGTCGTGTTGGGCGTGGGGGAGGATCGACGACCAGGGCTCGTCGTTGCTCGTCCGCGTCACCTCCGACTGGTTGCGCACCGTCGGCATGGCTCAGTCGGCAACCCAGCCCGGGGAGCCAAACACGTTCGTGGTCCAGGCCCGGCTGGGTCCGACCCCCGCCCTCGTCGTGGCATGGGCGGCGGCCGGTGACGGCGCCGTCGTGGCCCGGTTGGCCCCGGCTGGGCCCACGACGCGCAACTCCGAAGCGTGACGTGGTGTCGCGGTGTGCCGGCTCTCGATGTCGAGGTCGCGTGCGGCGGTCGACGTCACACCGTGCGGTGGCGGCGAGGCTCGTTGGTGCTCGTCGACCATGACGCGGCCGCCGAAGCGGCCGTGGCCGCGCTCGGCGGTGAGGCCCCCGCGTGCCTCGAGGTGCTCCGCTCGTGGCGCGACGGCTACGTCGAGGCTGAACACGACGGCGCCGTCGCCGGCCTGGTGCGCCCCTTGTCGAGCCTGGCCCGCTGGATGAGTGGCGCCGGTCCGCTTCCGGTGTACCTCCCCGAGCCGCTCCGGCGTCTCCGCGAGACCAGCATCGCCGCCACCTGGGCCCGCGGCCTTCGCGAACCGCAGGCATCGGCCGCCGCAGCCCAGACGTTCTACGACCGGGCCGTGGCCCGTCGGCTACGCGAGGTGCTGGTCGTGCAGGCTCGATCGGTGGGGGCGGTCGACCCCGACGTCGTCGTGATCGTCAGCGATGATCCCGACGATCTCGAGGGCGTCGGCCGATGCGAGGGCACGCGAGCGATCGTCCGAGTGACCGTCGCACGCACCTGGCTGACCGACGTCTGGGCGCCCGGAGTCGAGTGGTCCGGCGCCGACGTCGTGGTGCATCCGCGCCGACCTCACGCCACGGTTCTCCGGTGGGACCGGGACGAGGGCGGTTCGGGTTTGGCGCTCGCCCTCGGCGCCGAGCGCGACCCTCAGGCCAACTGGCGAAGAATGCCGGCGGTGTCTTGATACGTCACCCGTTCGACGATCAACCCGTCGACGACGCGAGTGACGTGGCACAGCGGCAGGGTGACCGCGCGACCGGTGGGCGCCAGACCGGCAAACATGCCGTCGTGGGTTCCCTCCATGACTTCCTCCGTGACCACGATGTCGCCTTCGACAACCCAGCGCTCGACTCGGACCTTCACGTCGGGAAAGGCTTCGAGCGTGTCGGCCAGGAGGCGTCCGAGACCGGCCAGCGTCATGACCCGACCACTGCCGGCCACGATGCGGGCGTCGGGATGAAACAGGGTGCGTCCGGCGATCGGATCATGGGAATTGATCGTCTCGTGCAACTGCTCCAGCACTTCTCGCGGCCCCATGGGCCCATCCTCGCGCGATGAGACTTCGACGCGGCCAAGCCGTGCCGATCACCTGGATCCGGCGACTCCAAGTGGTCGCGTTCGCCATCGTTGGTGCGATCATCGCCGTCGCCCTCGCCGGGCGAACCACCGCAGTAGTCGGGCCCTTCGAGGCCTCGGCCTGGGTGCGTCCCTCATGGGGCGGGGAGACGACGGTCTTGCTCGCCCCGTTGGGCCGCATCCGCCTCGACACCCATGACGCGCCCATCGGGTTGGTGCTGCAGGTCGACGAACTGCGCCTCGGCGACGCTGAGCGGTTCGCCCAGAATCCGGCCCTGATCGAGACCGTCGGCGACGACCTGATTGGCGAGGTGCGCCGGGTCATGATCCACCTTGCGCTGCGCTGTCTCGCCGTCGGCGCCGTTGGCGGACTGGCCGGAGCCCTCGTCGCCCGCGTCCGTTGGCGGGTCGCGCTCGCGGGCAGCGCTATCGGCGCGCTGCTCGTCGCCGCCGCCGGCGGGGCGGCTGCGCTCACCTACCGGGCGTCGGCCATTTCCGAACCGCAGTACACCGGTCTGTTGACGATCGCACCCACGGCCGTCGGCGACGTCAGGTCGATCGTGGACAACTTCGGTCGCTACCGGGTGCAGTTGGCCGAGCTCGTGGGCAACGTGGCCACGCTCTATCAGGCGGCGCAAGGCCTTCCGGATCTCGACCCTGGCGCCAGCACCATCCGCGTGTTGCATGTGAGCGATATCCACCTCAACCCCCAAGCCTTCGACCTGATGCGCGAGTTGGTCGACCAGTTCGGCATTTCGGCCGTGCTCGACACGGGTGATATCACCGACTGGGGTTCAGAGCCCGAGGGCGCGTTGCTCGACGAGATCCCGACGCTGGGCGTGCCCTACGTCTGGGTGCGGGGCAACCACGACTCGATGCAGACGCAGGCCGCCGTCGCTGCCCAACCCGACGCAGTCGTGCTCGACGGCGACGCCGCTTCCGTCGCCGGACTGCGCATCTGGGGCATCGGCGACCCGCGCTATACGCCCAACAAGGACCAGCCCACAGGCGGCAAGGTCGAGCAGGACGCGGCGTTGGCGTTCGCGCCTGAGGTTGCCCATCGGCTCTCGGTCAGCGAGGGCGAGCAACCCGTCGAGGTCGTCATGGTGCACGACGCGCGGGCGGCCAAAGACGTGGGCGGGTCCGTCGATCTTGTGCTCGCCGGCCACACGCACAAGGCGCGTGAAGGTCGGATCGGCGCGTCCACCCGACTGCTCGTCGAGGGCTCGACCGGTGGCGCGGGCCTGCGGGGCCTGCAAAAGGACGACCCGGTGCCGCTCGCGTGTTCGGTGCTCTACTTCGATCGTCTCACGAGCGAACTCGTCGCCTACGACCGCATCAGCGTGCGGGGCCTCGGCCAGGCCGGCGTCACCATCGAACGCCATGTGGTGCAGCCGCTCTCGCCTCCGGCTGGCTGACCGGCGCGAGGTTCAGGGCTCCAGGAGCGGTCGGAGGCCGTCGGCGAAGAAGTCGGCCAATGGCATCGGCGGCGGAGCGAGGATGGCGGTGATGACGATCCGTGCGATCCAGTCGGCGAGGGCGACCGGATCGCGGCGGGCGATGCGTCCTTCGGCCATGGCCCGATCGAACATGGCGATGGTGGCCACCGCCGATCGGCCCAACACCTCGGGGAGGTCGCGCAGCAGGTACGGACCGAGAAGTTCGGGTTCGTCGGCCACGACCTTGGTCAGCACCGGGTGGGAGCGGAAGACCGTCACGACCTCGCCCAACAACGTGATGAGGGCGGACACGGCGTCGTCGGCCGCGGCCCACGCCGCGAGATCGGGGAGCGAGCGGCCGATCTCGCGCTGCAACAACAACTCGGTCATGTCCCGCACCGTGCCGACTTGGCGATAGACCGTGACCCGGTTGACGCCGACGGCATCGGCGACGTCGCGCACCCTGGTTCCGGCCAGGCCACGGTCGAGGACGAGTCGGGCGAAGGCGTCGAGGTACGGATCGGCGCCGGGGCGCTGTCCCGGCCAGGGAGGGGAGGGGTCGGCCTGCAACAAAGCGGCCTCATTGTTGCACCGACCGCCGCGAATGGGGAAGAGTGTCGCCGGAACACCGTCGAGTCGACCCCCCAAGGAGATCACCCCACATGCCCGAAACCTTCCTTTCCGACGCCTGGTTCACCGAGGTCGAGAAGATCCGCGACGAACTCGGCGGGGCCGACGCCGGTCTGGGCGACGACCTGCAGCTCAACATCGTCGTCACCGGCGGCCCCGAGGGCGACAAGGAAATGCACCTCAAGGCCGGCCAGTTCGAAAAGGGCCTCGTCGACGATGCGCCGACCAAGGTCATCGTGCCCTTCGACGTGGCCAAGTCCATGTTCGTCGAGGGCAACCAGTCGGTGGCCATGCAGGCCTTCATGTCCGGCCAGATCAAGATCGAGGGCGACATGTCCAAGCTCATGGCCATGCAGGGTGGCGGCGGCGGAGCCCCCAGCGAGGACGCCCAGAAGCTCCAGCAGCGGATCAAGGACGTCACCGCGTAGTTCAGCCAGCGTCGTCCAGCGGCCCCCGATCCCGGTGGCGTCGCCGGCCTCACTCGGCCGGCGACGCCTCGGGATCGACCAAGCGATACCCGACCCCGGGCTCGGTGATGAGCCGGGGTCGTTGCGCGTCTTCGCCCAACTTCTTGCGCAGTTGGCTGGCGTAGACCCGGAGGTATTGGGTCTCGCTCTCGTACTCCGGGCCCCACACTTCGGCCAGCAGCATCCGCTGGGTGATGACCCGGCCCGGGTGGCGGGCGAGGGTGGCGAGAAAGGCGAACTCCTTCGGGGTCAGATCGACTCGCCGGCCATCGACGATGACCCGGTGGCCGGGAATGTCGACGACCAGGCCGCCCACCGTCAAGACCGCCTCGTCTTCCGTCTCGGAGTGGGGTGCTCGGCGGTGGCGGAGCGCGACCCGGACCCGGGCGAGCAACTCCGGGGTGGAGAAGGGCTTGGTGACGTAGTCGTCGGCGCCCTCGTCGAGCGCCTCGACCTTTCGGTGCTCCGACCCCTCAGCGGTCAGGACGATGATCGGCACCTCACTCCATTGACGGAGACGTCGGCAGACCTCGATCCCGTCGATGTCGGGCAAGCCGAGATCGAGGATGACGACGTCGGGCGAGCGCCGGGTGGCGGCAGCCAGTGCTTCGGCCCCCGTCGTGGCGGCCATGACGTGATGGCCCCGCGCCTCGAGGGCCGACGTGAGCGCTCGTTGAATGCCGGGTTCGTCGTCGACGACGAGCACGAGGGCGGGGCCGTCGTTCATGTGCGCACCGGCAGGCTGAGCTGGAACCTCGCCCCGCCACCAGGCGCCTCGGTGGCCTCGATCCGTCCGTCGTGGGCCTCGACCACGGCGCGGCAGATGGCGAGTCCGATGCCGCTCGACGTGCTGCCTTCGCCGACGCGAAAGGGCTCGAAGATCCTGGCCCGTTCGAATGGCGGAATCCCGCGTCCTTCATCGTCGATCCAGACCCGCACTGCCGTGGAATCGGCCGCGCCCCCTACCCGGATGCGGCCGCCAGCGGGGGAGTGTCTGGCCGCGTTCTCGAGGAGGTTGATCACCACCTGGGCGAGTTGCACGAAGTCGCCGTCGATGGGGGGCAGCCCGGTGGGGAGATCGATCTCGATGCGGTGGCCCGTCAGTGCCCGTTCGAGGAGATGGGCGGCATGGTCGACGAGTTCGCCCACGTCGACCGAGCGGCGGTCGGGTCGCAGCGCGCCGGCTTCGATCCGGCTGAGGTCGAGGAGGTTGGCGACCAAGCGATCCAGCCGTCCGGTCTCGTCGAGCACCAGACGGAGCAAGTCGTTGCGGGCGGCCTGGTCGTAGTGGTCGCCATCGAGGACGTCGGACACGACCGCAGCGATGGTGGCGAGCGGGGTGCGCAAGTCGTGTGACACCGAGCGCAGGAGCGCCGATCGCTGCTCATCCACGCGTTCGAGCACGTCGATGCGTCGGGCCTCGTCCTCGAGTTCGGCCCGGCGGTCCTCGACCGACCGGAGTTCGATGTTGAGGGCCGCGAGTTCGGCGGCGCGCACTTCGGCCGACGACCGACGGTCGGTTTCCCGTGCCACCAACGTCCCGGCCACGGCGGCGACCAGTCCGAACACGGCCAGGGCCAACACGTCGACACCGGAGCGGACCTTGAACGTTCCCGACGGCGGGAGGAAGGCGACGTTGAGGGCGGCAGCAGCGGCGGCGGCGACGACGAGTGCCGGGAGCCGTCCTCCGACCAGAGCGGAGATGACGACCGGCACCACGAGGAGCAACGCGGGAGACGCAGGCGACACGTCAGCGCGGAACGGCCAGACCGCGACGACCGCCAGTCCCACCAGCACGAGGCCGGCGGCAGCGGCCCGGGCACCGGACGAGACGGACATGGCCCGATTCTCACCCACCGCCGCGGGCCTCCGGGGCGTTGGTGTGGCCGTTCCGGCGGTCGAAAGGCGTCGTAGCGGTCGATCTGGCCGCCGCAACGGCCACACCAACGGGGGATTGGGGGTGTTGGTGTGTTGACCGGTGGCGCGGAGGGGCGTAAGGTGGCGGCAAGTGGCGCGAAGGGGAGCCTGAGGGGGCCCCAACCGTGTCTTGAGGGAGAACCGAGTGCAAGGGCGAGCGAGTGGCGCGATTCATCGGGAGGTACGAGCACTCGCTGGACGCCAAGGGCCGCGTCATCCTTCCGGTCAAGTTCCGCATGGAATTCGAGCGGGGTGGCTTCTTGTCCAAGCACGCCCAGGGCTGCATCGCGTTGTGGACACCCGACGAGTTCGACCTGCAGTTGGAGGCCAACCGGTCTCGGGCCGAGCAGAGCAAGGACGACCGCAACCTGGCCCGCATCTGGGCGAGTGGCTCGGCCGAGGTCGAGGTCGACAAGTCGGGCCGGATGCCGATCCCGGCCTTCCTCCGATCCTTCGCCGAGTTGGAGAACGAGGTCCTGGTCATCGGGGCCATCGACCGCATCGAATTGTGGAGCCCCTCGGTGTGGGAGGAGCGGGTGCTGCCCTCAGAGCAGCAGATGGTGGAGCAGTAGGTGTGTCGTCGGCGACGTCCGACGTCTGGAGCATGCGCAGCCCCTCGGCCGGCACGGTGGAAGAACCCCACTCCGCCCACTTCTGCCGAGTTCGATCGGGGAGAAATCCCGACGACGCCCGTCGCGTCGGGGGGCTGCGGATGAGCCAGACGGACCAGGCGAGCGTCTTCGAGCACCGACCCGTCATGGTCGACGAGATCGTCGACCTTCTCGGGCCGGTCCCGGCCGGCACCGTCGTCGACGCCACTGTCGGCGGCGGCGGCCACACCCGGGCGATCCTTCTCGCTCATCCCCATCTCCGTGTCGTCGGCCTCGATCGCGACGCCGACGCGATCGCCGCAGCCACGTCCAGCCTGTCCGACCTCGGCGACCGGGTCACGCTCCGGCACACCCGCTTCGATGCGCTGGCCGCCACCCTCGACGCCCTCGGGATCGAAGGTCTCAGCGGCGCGCTGTTCGATCTCGGGGTCAGCTCGCCGCAACTCGATCGCGCCGAGCGTGGCTTCAGCTATCGAGGTGATGCCCCCCTCGACATGAGAATGGATCGCCGTGAGTCGCGCGACTGCGGCCGACGTGGTCAACACCGCGTCGGTGAGCGAACTCGCGGAACTCTTCGCTGACAACGGCGAACGTCGTTTCGCCGGCCGCATCGCCTCGGCCATCGCCAGGAAGCGGCCCATCACCACGACGACGCAGTTGGCCGAGATCGTCCGCGACGCGATCCCAGCCGCCACGCGACGCACCGGAGGGCATCCGGCCAAGCGGGTCTTCCAAGCACTCCGTATCGCCGTCAACGCCGAACTCGACGTGCTCCCGGTGGCGGTCGACGCCGCCATCGAGCGGCTCGTGCCCGGTGGCCGGCTGGCCGTGCTCAGCTACCACTCGGGCGAGGACCGCATCGTCAAGGACCGGTTCTTGGCCGCCGAGGGCGCAGCCTGCACGTGTCCGCCCCGGCTGCCGTGCGTCTGCGGGGCCGCCGACCGGCGCACCGTCCGACTGCTCCATCGCGGAGCCCGCAAGCCGTCGCCGGCCGAGGTCGCAAGGAACCCCCGGGCCGAGAGCGCCCGCCTTCGCACCCTCGAAAAGCTCGTACCACCGACACCGTCCATCGCACCCACCCCGAGAGACCCGTCATGACCGCACCCGTGCTCGACCGACCGACCGCTGCCACCGCCCGCCCGCTGGGGCGTCCCGAGGGCGCGGCCCGCTCCCCGGCCCAATCTTCGTGTGCTGCGGGGCGACGACATCGAGACCGAGGCCGAACGACGGCGACTGGTTCGGCTCCTGGCTGCCGCCGTCGTGGTCTCCGCTCTGTTGTGCCTCTTCGGCGTCGTGGTCTTTCACGTGGTGCTCACCCAGAATCAATTCCGTCTCGACTCGCTCCAGAACGATGCCCTCGACCGTCAGGCTCGCTACGACCGGCTCCGCCTCGATGTCGCCGAACTGGAGTCGCCCGATCGCATCGTCGCTGATGCCCAGCGCCTCGGGTTGGTCACGCCCGACAAGGTCACCTACCTGGCGCCCGTGATCGATGGGCAGCCCGCTTCCAGCGCCGCCGACGCCGCCTCCCGCATCCGGCCGTCCGACGATCCCGCCGGCGCCGCCGCCGGCACGGGGTGGTCCGTGGTCAAGCCCCACCTGGCGGACGGCTGATGGCGGGGACGCTTACCCCACCTCGTCCCCGCCCCCGACCTCCCTCCCGACCTCCGGTCCCCCGCACCGGTGGTTCCGGTCGCCCGCCGACGACGGCGCGGCGCGCCCGTGAACGGGTGGCGGAACGTCGTCGTCTCGTGGCCTTCCTGGTCGTGGCCGTCCTCGGTTTCTGCGCCCTCGGCGGGCGTCTCGTCTCGCTGCAGGTCAACCCGCCAGCGGCGGCGACGGCACTCAGCGAGCGACAGATGGTGCACCACCTGACCCTGCCCGCGGCCCGCGGCGCCATCTTCGACCGCAACGGTCAGGAACTGGCCCTGTCGGTTCGGCAGTCCACCGTGTGGGCCAATCCGCGGCAGGTCACCGACCCCGCCGGTGAGGCCGCGACCCTCGCACCGATGCTCGGCGTCGACGAAAACCTTCTGCGGGCGCGCCTCAGCCGCGACGCTGCGTTCGTCTACCTTGCCCGGACTGTGCCCGACTCGGTCGCGGCCCAGGTCGACGACCTCGGACTGCCGGGAGTGCACCTGCTCGAGGAGCCCAAACGGTTCACGCCCGCCGACGGCCTCGCCGCTCCCGTCCTCGGCAAGGTGGGCACCGACAACTCCGGACTCTCGGGCGTCGAGATGCAGTACGAGAAGGTGCTCGCCGGTCGTGCGGGCACGAAGATCGTCGAGCAGACGCCGGCCGGTCAGCCCTATGACGGGCTTCGTTCGTTGACGGCCCCGGTGCGGGGCGATGACCTCGTGCTTACGCTCGACCGTTCGCTGCAGTTCGAGACCGAGCGGGCCTTGGCCGACGAGATCTCGGTGGCCAACGCCCACGGCGGCGTCGCCATCGTGATGGACACCGTGTCGGGCGAGATCCTGGCGTTGGCCAACCTCACCGCCGACCCCGAGGGCAAGGGCCGCCGGTGCCGGCGGCGAAGAACGCCGCCGTCACCAACGTCTACGAGCCCGGATCGGTGAACAAGCTCATCACCATCGCCGGGGCGCTGGAGGAGGGCCTCGTGCGTCCCGATGCAACGCTGTCGGTGCCCGGCAGCATCAAGGTGTCGGACCACGTGTTCAAAGAACACGACCCGCATCCCACCGTCGACTGGTCGGTCACCGACATCATGGCCAACTCGTCCAACGTCGGTTCGATCCAGATCGGCCAACGGTTGGGCAAGGATCGCCTCGATACCTATCTCCGGGCCTTCGGGTTCGGCGAGAAGACCGCCCTCGCCTTCCCCGGGGAGAGCGGCGGGATCATGCTCGACCCGGCCAAGTGGTCGGGCACGTCGCTGCCGACCATCGCCATCGGCCAGGGCATCGCCGTGAGCGCCATGCAGATGCTCGCCGCCTACAACACCGTGGCCAACGGGGGCGAGTACGTCGCCCCGAAGTTGGTCAAGGCGACCGTCGACAGCCGCGGCGTGACGCACCCGACGCCGCCTTCGGACCGGCGCCGGGTCATCTCGACCAAGACGGCCCGCGAGGTCACGGGCATGTTGGCCGAGGTCGTCCGCGTCGGCACTGGCACCAATGCCGCCATCGACGGCTACACCGTGGCCGGCAAGACGGGCACGGCCCGCAAACCCCTCGAGGACGCGGGGGGTACAAGGACGGGCGCGTACATGTCGTCGTTCGCCGGATTCGTGCCGGCCGAGAAGCCCGCCCTCACCTCGATCGTGATGCTCGACGAGCCCCGCCCGATCTACGGCGGACTCGTCGCCGCGCCGGTGTTCGCCGAGATCAACCGCTACGGACTCCGCCAGTTCCGCATTCCGCCGCCGGCCACCGCTCTGGCGGGCGTCGTGCCCGAGGTGTCGGTCGAGGCCATCAAGGCCGGGAGCAGCGAGCCGGTGGGTGTCGCGCCACCGGCCGGCCCCTCGACCACCAGTACTGTTCCCCCCGCCACTCCCGACCCGAAGCCCTAGAGAGAACGTCGCCGCGTTGCAACTCACCCGCCTCGTCGGTGTCGTTGCCCCTCTTGACGTCCACGGCGACGCCAGTGGGGTCGACGTCGCCGACGTCACCCATGACTCGACGGCCGTTGGCGCCGGTGCGCTCTTTTGCTGCCTGCCAGGGGCGAGACGCGACGGACACGAGTTCGCGGCCGACGCACGTGCCGCGGGCGCGGTCGCCCTTCTGGTCGAACGGGTGTTGCCCGACATCGACCTGCCGCAGATCGTCGTGGCCGACGCGCGGTCGGCCATGGCCCCGTTGGCCGCCGCCGTCCACGGCGATCCGTCGCGTGTTCTCGACGTCGTCGGCGTCACCGGCACCAACGGCAAGACGACCACCACCTACCTCGTCCGTTCGGCCCTGGAGGCCGGCGGCCGGCCCACGGGGGTGCTCGGCACCATGTCCGGCGCCCGGACGACCCCCGAGGCCCCGCAGCTGCAGGCTGCGCTCGCGGCCTTCGTCGCCGAGGGCAAAGCCGCGGCGGCCATCGAGGTGTCATCGATGGGCCTCGTCCAGCATCGCGTCGACGCCGTCTGGTTCGCTGCGGTTGTGTTCACGAATTTTTCCCAGGATCATCTCGATGATCACGGGACCATGGAGGCGTACTTCGAGGCCAAGGCGATGCTCTTCGACGAGGGAAGGGCGGGCGTGGCGGTGATCAACGTCGACGACGAGTACGGTCCCCGCCTCGCCGATCGCGGTCGGGATGCCGGTGCGCGCGTACTCGATGGCTGACGCCGAAGACCTGCACCTCTCGCCCGGTCGGTCCGTGTTCGGGTGGCGGGGGGCCGAGATCGACCTGGCCCTCGACGGCGAGTACAACGTGGCCAACGCGTTGGCGGCGGCGACCGCGGCCGCCGAACTCGGTGTTCCTGTCGCCGACATCGCACGCGGTCTGTCGTCGATCGACGGCGTGGCGGGCCACGGACAAGCCGTCGAGGCGGGACAGGACTTCCGCGTCGTCGTCGACTATGCCCACACGCCGGTAGCGCTGGCGTCGGTGCTCAAAGCTGCCCGGCGAGCGGCGGCGGAACGTGGACGGGTCATCGTGGTCTTCGGCTGCGGCGGCGGTCGCGACCCATCGAAACGTCAGCCGATGGGGTGGGCGGCGTCGAGCGAAGCCGATGTCGTCGTCGTGACCTCCGACAACCCCCGCCACGAAGACCCCGACGCGATCATCGCCACGGTGGTCGACGGCGCCACCGGCGGTGCACAGGTGGTCGTCGAGCCCGACCGGCGCACGGCGATCGGCCTCGCCTTCGCCCGCGCGTCGGCCGGCGACGTCGTCGTCATCGCCGGCAAAGGTCACGAAACCGGGCAGGTCGTCGGTGAGCGTGTGCTGCCCTTCGACGACCGAGCGGTGGCCATCGAGTTGCTGACAGGAAGGCGTACCCCGTGATCGCCCTGCTCATGGCCGGAGCGGTGTCGATCGTCGTCTCGCTCATCGGGACCCCGATCCTCATTCGCTGGCTCCAAGCCAATGGCATCGGCCAGCCCATTCTCGAGGAGCTGGCCCACGCCCACGTGGTCAAGACCGGCACGCCGACCATGGGCGGGCTCACGATCGTGCTCGGCGCCCTTGCCGGGTACCTCGCCGGTCACCTCTCGGGGCAGATCTTCACCTGGGGCGGGCTCGCCGCAATTGCCCTCATGCTCGGCGCCGGCGCCACCGGCCTGTGCGACGACTGGATCAAGGTGCGCAACGAGCGCAACCTCGGCCTCTCCAAGCGGGCCAAGAGTCTCGGTCTCGTGCTCGCCTCAGGTGCGTTCTCGGTGATCGCCATCCGCTACGCCCACGTTCGGACCAACTTGTCGTTCACCCGATGGGACTCCCTGCTGGCGCATCCCATGCCGACGTGGCTCTGGGTGATCTGGGCCTTCGTGATCATCTACGCCGTGACCAACGGGGTGAACTTTGCCGACGGCCTTGACGGGCTGGCGGCCGGCTCCTCGACGTTTGCACTGTCGGCCTTCGCCATCATCGGCTTCTGGCAGTTCCGTCACCTCGACGTGTACGAGGTGCCCCAAGCACTCGACCTCGCGCTGGTGGCCATCGCACTCGCCGGTGGCTGCATCGGATTTCTCTGGTGGAACGCTCCGCCGGCCAAGATCTTCATGGGTGACACCGGCGCGCTCGGGATCGGGGGCGGCATCGCTGCGCTCGGTCTGTTGATGAACGTGCAGCTCTTGTTGCCCGTGATCTGCGGTCTGTTCGTGCTCGAGTGGCTCTCGAACCTGATCCAGATCTTCAGCTTCCGGGTGTTCCACCGTCGGGTCTTCAAGATGGCGCCGCTCCATCACCACTTCGAATTGATCGGATGGCCCGAGACCACCGTCATCGTTCGCTTCTGGATCCTGGCCGGGTTGTGCACGGCGATGGCCCTCGGGGTCTTCTACGCCGACTTCATCGCGCTCGGGGCGGCTGACTGATGCACGCCCTCGTGCTCGGTCTGGCCATCACCAACGAGGCCGTGGTCCGCCGTCTTCAGGCTCGGGGAGACACTGTGGTCGTCGTCGACGACCGCCCCGGCGAGGCGGCCCGTGGTCGAGCCCTTGACCTCGGCATCGAGCTCCACGTCACCGACGAGGTCGACGTCGACGTGCTGTTGGCCGGCAGCGACGTCGTGTTGCCGTCACCGGGCGTACCCATCAGCCACCCGATCCTCGTGTCGGCCGAGACCGCCGGCGTACCGGTGTGGAGCGAGTTCGAGCTCGCCGCTCGGTGGGACGACCGGCCGATCGTCGCTGTGACCGGCACCAACGGCAAGACGACCGTCACGACGTTGATCGCCGAGATGCTGACCGAGAGCGGGCGGGTCGTGGCCCTGGCCGGCAACAACGACGTCCCTCTGGTCGACGCCCTCGCCGACGAGTCGGTCGAGGTGTTCGTCGTCGAGGCCTCGTCGTTTCGATTGCAGTTCACCGACCGGTTCCGGGCCGCCGTCGCCGTCTGGCTCAACCTGGCGCCCGACCACCTCGACTGGCACCCTGACCTCGCCCACTACGCGGCGGCCAAGTTCCGCATGTGGGCCAATCAGCAGCCGGGTGACGTGGCCCTCGCCAACGCCGACGACCACGAGGTGATGGCGTGGGCGGCGAAGGCTCCCGGCACCGTGCAGACCTTCGGCCTCGGCGCCGCCGACTTCCGGATCGAGGACGAAAAGTTGGTCGGCCCCGACGGACTGGTGATTGCCGAAGTCGCGCGCCTTCCGCGACGGTTGCCGCACGATCTCTCCAACGCGCTCGCGGCGTCGGCGGCTGCCATCGCGTCGGGCGTCGACGTCGCCGCCGTCCGCGCTGTGCTCGAACGTTTCGGTGGCCTCCCCCATCGTGTGGAGCGGGTCGGCGACGCTGGTGGGGTGACGTGGTACGACGACTCCAAGGCCACGACGCCGGCGTCGGTCGTGGCCGGCGTCTCGGGCTTCTCATCAGTGGTACTCGTCGCCGGTGGCCGAAACAAGGGGCTCGACCTGAGCGAACTACGGGTGCTCGCCCCCGCGCTGCGCGGCGTGGTCGCAATCGGTGAGTCCGCGGCCGACATCCGCTCGACCTTCGAGGGGCTGGTGCCGGTCGCCGACGCGTCGACGATGGACGAGGTCGTCGCCGTGGCCGCCACCATGGCCCGCGACGGCGACGCCGTGGTGCTCTCGCCTGGCTGCGCCTCGTACGACTGGTACCGCAACTACGGCGAGCGGGGCGACGACTTCGCCCGCGCCGTGCGCGACCACCTCGGACTCGACACGGCCACGGTGGTCTCATGACGGCGACCAGCGCCCGCCCGACGGCCAACCGCCTGGTCGCCCGCCGCCGGACCGCGGCTAAGGCGAGGCCGCCGGCGACCTACGTGATGCTGCTCCTCGTCGTCGGGGCGCTGACCGTGCTCGGGCTCGTCATGGTCTTGTCGGCGTCATCCGTGCAGGCCCTGCGCAATCACGGTTCGTCTTGGTACTTCTTCAATCGACAGATCATTTGGGTCGGCCTCGGCCTCGTGGCGTTGGTGGCGACGTCGCGGGTCGACTACAGGCGCTGGCGGACCGTCGCCGTGCCCGTGTTCGGGCTGGCGATCGGCCTGATGGTCCTCGTCCTGGTGCCCGGTGTGGGGATCCGGGTCAGTGGTTCGAGTCGTTGGCTGGGTGCAGGGCCGCTCCGGCTGCAACCGTCGGAACTGGCCAAGCTCGGCCTGCTCCTGCTGTGCGCTGACCTGCTGGCTCGACGCAGCGACAAGGTGAGTGACTTCCGACTGACGACCCGTCCGGTGCTCGCCCTGTTCGGTATCGCCGCCGTGCTCCTCCTCCTCCAGCCCGACCTGGGTACGACGCTGGTGTTGGGCTGCATCGTGCTCACGATGCTGTTCCTCGCCGGCACGCCGCTGCACTGGATGGGCGGAATTGGGCTGTTCTCCGCCGGCCTCACCCTCTTGCTGGCCAAGGTGGAGCCGTATCGCTGGCGGAGGATGACCTCGTTCCTTGACCCGTTCGCCGATCCCAGCAACACCGGCTACCAAGCCGCGCAGGGTCGAATCGCCTTGGCCAACGGCGGGTGGAGCGGTGTCGGACTCGGGAGCAGTCGGGCCAAGTGGGGGTTTCTCCCTGCCGCGCACACCGACTTCATCTTCGCCATCCTCGGCGAGGAGCTCGGCCTCGCCGGAAGCCTCGCCGTCCTCGCGCTCTTCGTCACCTTCGCCGGGCTCGGCGCCCGGGCCGCGCTGCGGGCGCCGGACCGTTTCGGATTTCTGCTCGCCGGGGGAATCACGGCGTGGGTCGTCGGGCAGGCGGTCATCAACATCGGCGCCGTCGTCGGCCTCCTTCCGATCACCGGGGTCCCGCTGCCGTTCGTGTCGTCGGGAGGATCGTCGCTCGTACCGATGATGGCCTCGCTCGGCGTCCTGCTCAACGTGACGAGGCAGGGTAGGGGCCCGGCCAAGCGGCGCCCGGCGGCGTGAGCGACTGTTTCGCCGTGATCGCCGGCGGCGGCACCGCCGGTCATGTGGTGCCGGCCATCGCCATCGGCCGCGCCCTCGTCGAACGCGGCCACGACCCCGACACCATCCTCTTCGTCGGGTCGCGGCGAGGCATCGACCGAGAGCTCGTTCCCGCCGCTGGGTTTCCTCTCGCGCTGCTCCCGGGGAGGGGCCTGGCCCGGAAGCTGACGCTCGACAATGTCCAAGCCATGGCTGGCTTCGCCGCCGGCCTCGTGCTGGCGGTCGTGCTGCTGGCCCGTAAGCGTCCCAGGGTCGTCGTGTCGATGGGCGGGTATGCCGCCGCGCCGTGTGCGCTGGCCGCGGCGCTGTTCGGCATTCCGCTCGTGCTCTCCGAACAGAACGCGGTGCCGACGGCCACCCACCGACTCGTGGGCCGCTTTGCCACCGCCTCGGCCGTTCCTTATGCGGGCACCCCACTGCCGCATCCCGTGGTCACGGGCAACCCCGTCCGCCCGGAGATCCTCACGGTCGACGCGTCGAAGGCGGGCCGATCCGCGGCCAGATCCCGATTCGGGCTGCCCGACGATGCGATCGTTCTCGTGGCCTTCGGGGGGTCGTTGGGGTCTCGGACCATCAACGAAGCAGTGGCCGGTGTCGTCCGGGACTGGGACGGCCCCCAGTTGGCCGTCCGGCACGTGATCGGTCGCCGCGACTGGCCGGCCTTCGAAGCCGATCCCCCCGAGCCCGGCGCAGGGGTGGTCGTCTACCAAACTGTGGCCTACGAAGACCGCATGCCCGAGCTGTTGGCCGCAGCCGACGTCGTGGTCTCGCGATCGGGGGGCAGCGTCGCCGAGTTGGCCGTGGTGGGACGGGCGTCGATCTTGGTACCGCTGCCGATTGCGCCGTACGACCACCAAGCCCACAACGCCCGCCAACTGGTGGAGGCTGGGGCGGCGGTGATGCTCCGCGACCACGAGTGCACGCCGGAGCGGCTCGCCGCCGAACTTCACCGGATCCTGGAAGCGGGTCCCGACCGGCTCGAGGCCATGGGCCGGGCCGCGACCACGATCGGCCGGCCCGACGCGGCTGGGGCCGTGGCCGAACTCGTCGAACGCTCGGCTCGAAGGAGAAAGAAATGACCGACCCGATCGACCTGGGACGCCGCCGTCGCCTGCACGTCATCGGGTGCGGGGGAACAGGCATGGCGCCGATCACCACGGTGCTGGCTGCGATGGGCCACGACGTCAGCGGCAGCGATCTCAAGGACGGTCCGATCCTGGATCGCCTCCGCGCCCTCGGGGTCGACGTGTCGCTCGGGCAGCGGGCTGAGAACCTGGGCGCCGACCTCGATGCCGTGACCCGTTCGACCGCCGTCCCCGACGAGAACGCAGAGGTCGTCGCCGCCCGGCAGCGGGGCGTGGCCGTGTTGCGCCGAGCCGAGATCCTCGCCGGGATCTGCGCCCAACGGCGCACGATCGCCGTGGCGGGCAGCCACGGGAAGACCACGACCTCGTCGATGCTGGCGCTGGTGCTCGGCGAAGCCGGGATGCGTCCGTCGTTCATCGTCGGTGGAGAACTCGCCGGCGGAAACGCGGTGTGGAGCCAACCCGAAGAGGGGGAGCGGGGCTGGTTCGTCGTCGAGGCCGACGAGAGCGACGGCACGTTCCTCGAGCTCGGCGCCGAGGTGGCGATCGTGACGAGCGTCGAACCCGACCACCTCGAGCACTGGGGTTCGTGGTCAGCGCTCCAGGCTGGTTTCGACCGATTCCTGGCCGAGGCCTCCGGGCCTCGCATCGTGTGCGCCGACGATCCAGGCGCGGCCGCGGCTGGCTCCCGCTGCTCGGCCGTTACCTACGGCACCGCCGCCGGTGCGGACTATCGGATGTCGGATGTCGCCGGCGGCCGCACCGGCATTGCGTTCACCCTGAGCCGCCGCGGCACGCCCTTGGGCGAGGTCCGGCTGCCGGTGCCAGGCATCCACAACGCCCGCAACGCGGCGGCGGCGGCGGCGACGGCCATGGAACTCGGCGCACCTTTCGAGGCCGCCGCATCGGCCCTCTCGCGCTACGCCGGCGTCGCCCGCCGGTTCCAGTTCCGCGGCGAACGCGACGGCGTGACGTTCGTCGACGACTATGCCCACCTTCCGGGCGAGATCCGGCCGATGCTGGCCGCGGCCCGAGAGGGCGGGTGGGGACGGATCGTGTGCGTGTTCCAACCCCACCGCTATTCGCGGATGGCCACACTCGACCCCGCCGATTTCGCAGAAGTCTTCGACGACGCCGACGTGCTGGTGGTGACCGAGATATACGCCCAGGGCGAGGCGCCCCGACCCGGGGTGTCCGGCAAGCGAGTGCTCGAGGCCGTGCTCGAGGCCCGGCCCGGGCGGCCAGCGTTCTGGTTCCCCAGCCGTGCCGACCTGGCCGTCGATGTGGGCCGCATCCTCCGGCCCGGTGACCTCTGTCTGACCCTCGGTGCCGGCGACCTCACCCAACTCCCCGACGAACTCCTCGGCCGGGTCACGTGATGGACAAGGTCGCCGAGGCCGCCGCCATCATCGGGCCGCGAGCCCGGGTCGGCGTGCCCCTGGGGCCGCTGACGACCTACCGGGTGGGCGGGCCAGCCGCGCTGCTGGTCGAACTCGCCAACGGCGACGACCTCGAAGCCGTGGGCGCGGCCGTTGCCGCCACGGGTATCGAGACCCTGGTCATCGGCAACGGCTCCAACCTGCTCGTGGCCGACGCGGGCTTCCCCGGGCTGGTCGTGGTGCTCGGCGGAGAATTCGAGGCGATTTCCGTCGGCTCCGACGGTCGGGTGACGGCCGGCGGTGCGGTGAGCCTTCCCGTGCTGGCCCGCCGGACCGCCGCCGCCGCCCTCACCGGCTTCGAGTGGGCCGTCGGCGTGCCCGGTTCGTTGGGTGGCGCGGTGCGGATGAACGCCGGTGGTCACGGGTCTGACATGAGCCGCTGCCTCGTCTCGTGCGACGTGGCCGATCTCCGCACCGGGGAGACGGCGACGTGGGCCACCGCCGACCTCGACTACTCCTATCGGCACTCTGCCCTCGCCAGCCACCACATGGTCCTCGTGGCCGACCTCGCCTTGGCCCCCGGCGATCGGGCCGAGGCGGAGGCCGAGATCCGCGAGATCGTGCGTTGGCGGCGCGAGCACCAACCCGGCGGACAGAACGCGGGATCGGTCTTCACCAACCCCGCCGGCGACTCGGCTGGGCGGCTCATCGAGGCGGCCGGACTGAAGGGCCACAGGCGGGGATCCGCGTTCGTCTCCGAGAAGCATGCGAACTTCTTCCAGGCCGCCGAGGGCGGCTCGGCCGAGGACGTGAGGGCATTGATCGACGAGGTACGCGAGCGAGTGGAGCAGCACGCCGGCATCCGCCTCGTGCCGGAACTCCGAATGGTCGGTTTCGTCGACGCAGGCGGGACGACCTCGTGAGCGACACGACCATCAGCGACACGACCATCGGGGCCGAACCCGCTCCCGGCGAACGGTTGCGCATGGACCCGCGGATTCGCGAGCGCCGGGTGGCCGTGCGGCGAGACGAGGGCCGGCGACGGCTTCGCATCCTGCTCATCACTGGCAGCGTGGTCGCCGCCTTCGGGGTGGCCTACGGCGCCACCCGCTCCCCGTTGTTCGACGTCGATCGGGTCGTGGTCCAGGGCGCCCGGCACACCACGCCGGCCGAGATCGAACAGGCCGCCGGGCTTCGGGCCCGGGTGGCGCTGGCCGACATCGACCCCGTTTCCTCGGCCCGGACGATCGAGGGTCTGCCCTGGGTCAAGGACGCCGTCGTGTCCCGGCAGTGGCCGGGCACGGTCAAGGTCCGTCTGGTCGAGCGTGCGCCCGTGGCCGCGCTCCCTGCCGCTGCCGGGGGCTGGGCCCTCGTCGACGGCACCGGCCGGGTGGTCACCAACGTGGAGGCGCCGCCGCCGGGCATGGTGACGGTGGCTGGTCCCGCCGCCCCCGGCGTCGGCGACCAACTCCCCGACGTGACCCGTGCGCCACTGGCCGTGCTCGACCACCTGCCGCCCTCGCTGGGGGAGCGGGTGAACGGGTTGACCGTCGCCGATGACGGCAGTGTCGATGTCCACGCCACCGGGCTGCCCGTGGTCCGCTTCGGTCCTCCGACCCAGGTCAGGGAGAAGGTCGTCGCCCTCGAGACCCTGGTGGCCAAGGCCGACCTCAGGCGGGTCGAAGCGATCGACGTGCGGGTGCCCACCGCTCCAGTCTTGACCAGACCATGAACGTCAACGTAGACTTTCCACCACTTCGAGAGGTTCACAGTAACTCTCGATCTACACATGAGGGTGAGAGTTTGAGGCCGAGCGCGCACGCGCCCGGCCTCTTCGCCCGTTTCTCGAGGGAGAGCTGATGGCCGGCGCAGGACCCAACTACATCGCGGAGATCAAGGTGGTGGGCGTCGGCGGTGGTGGCGTCAACGCCGTCAACCGCATGATCGACGCCGGCCTCAAGGGCGTCGAGTTCATCGCCGTCAACACCGATGCTCAGGCACTGTTGATGAGCGACGCCGACCTCAAGCTCGACATCGGTCGCACGATCACCCGAGGGCTCGGCGCCGGGAGCGACCCTGACGTCGGTCGGGCCGCAGCCGAGGAACATCGCGATGAGATCGAGGAGGCGCTCAAGGGTGCCGACATGGTCTTCATCACCGCCGGCGAGGGCGGCGGCACCGGAACGGGTGCGGCCCCGGTCATCGCTGAGATTGCCAAGAACCAGGGCTCGCTCACCATCGGCGTCGTCACCCGCCCCTTCGCGTTCGAGGGACGCCGACGGGCCGTGCAGGCCGAGCTCGGCGTCAACGGCCTCAAGGACCGGGTCGACACGATCATCGTGATCCCCAACGACCGGCTGCTCGACATCGCCAACGACAAGACCTCGATGGTCAACGCGTTCAAGATGGCCGACGAGGTCCTCCTGCAGGGCGTGCAGGGCATCACCGACCTGATCACGACCCCGGGCCTGATCAACACCGACTTCGCCGACGTCAAGATGATCATGCAGAACGCGGGCTCGGCCATCATGGGCATCGGCACAGCGTCGGGCGAGGGCCGGGCGGTGACGGCGGCCAAGCTCGCCATCACGAGCCCGCTGCTCGAAGCGTCGATCGACGGCGCCAAGGGCATCCTGCTCAACATCGCCGGCGGTACCGACCTCGGGTTGTTCGAGGTCACCGAGGCGGCCGAGACCATCCACCAGGTCGCCCACCCCGACGCCAACATCATCTACGGCCAGGTCATCGACGACGCCATGGGTGACGAGGTGCGGGTGACGGTCATCGCTGCCGGTTTCAATCGGTGGGACGACGCCGGCACCGGGACCGGTGACCGACCGCTCGGTCGGAGCGGGCTCGGTCTCGACGAAGCCGACGACGACTTCGACGACGACGAGGTCGATCTCGACCCCGACGACGACTTCGACGTTCCGTCCTTCCTCAAGTAGGCCGTGCCCTTCGAGGCGGTCGAGGTCCGGATCACCGGGCGGGCCGAGGGTGACCTCGGCTCGATGGTCGAACGCGGTCCCGACGGCCCTGGGCCCGAGGTCGAGGAGCGCCGCCGCGCCATCGTGGATCTTCCCTGGACCTGGCTGCGCCAGGTGCACGGCCGGGAGGTCGTCGACGTTTCCCAGCCGGGTGGCGGCGCAGGCGCGACAGCCGACGCCGCCGTCACCGACCAGCCCGGCGTGGCCCTCGCCGTCGTGACCGCCGACTGCGCCCCGATCGCCCTCAGTAGCCCTGAGGGGGTGATCGGGGTCGCTCACGCCGGCTGGCGAGGTCTGGCCGAGGGCGTGATCGAAGCGACCGTCAGCGCGATGCGAGACAAGGGCGCCAGCCGCGTCGAGGCCTGGCTCGGTCCCTGCATCCACCCGGGCTGTTATGAGTTCTCGCCCGGCGACCTCGACGAGGTCGCGGCGCGACTCGGTCCCCACGTCCGCTCGGTCACATCGACGGGCGCGCCGGCCCTCGACCTGCCCGGCGCGGTCAGGGCCGAGTTGGAGGGTGTCGGCGCCGACCTCGTCGTCGACTCGTCGTCGTGCACGGCCTGTGCCCGCGGACGCGACGGCGATCCGAGCTGGTTCTCGTACCGAGCTCGCGGGGATGAGAGTCGCCAAGCCCTCGTCATCTGGCGGACATGACCGCCCGGGTGCAGCCCGAGGTGGTGGGCGAGCGGGTCGAGGAGCTACGCGCTCGCATCGCCGCCGCCGGCGGCGGACGCGACGTCACCGTGGTCGCCGTCACCAAGGGCTTCGGCCCCGAGGCCGCGGCGGCCGCGTTCGCGGCCGGCGTGGCTGACTGCGGTGAGAACCACGCGCAAGCGCTCTTGGCCAAGGCGCCGCTCGTCGCCGACGCTGTCCGATGGCACTTCCTCGGGCCCGTGCAGCGCAACAAGGTCAACGCGCTGGTCCCGGTGGTCGCTCGATGGCACGCCATCGACCGCGACACCGTTGGCCGGTCGATCGTCGCTCGGGGCGGGCCGGCGCCGGCGCTGGTGCAGGTGAATCTCACCGGCGACCCCGCTCGCCCGGGTTGCGCGTGGGACGACGCCGCCGCGCTCGGTGGCGCGGTGTCGAGCGGCAGGCCTGGTCGTCGACGGGCTGATGGGGGTGGCGCCACGTCACCCCGACGAGGCCCGAGCGGCCTTTCGCCGGCTGGCCCGATTGGCGGCGACCGAGGGACTCGAGCACCTCTCCATGGGGATGAGCGGCGACTACGAGATCGCCGTCGAAGAGGGCGCAACCCTCGTCCGTATCGGCACCGCATTGTTCGGTGCGCGCCCCGGACCCGTTCAGGTGCGACGATAGGCTCGCTGACAGGAGGCGAACATGGCCGGATTGAAGCGGATGATGAGCTATCTCGGGCTCGTCGACGATGACGAGTACGACGACTACGAACCGTTCGACGAACCGCGGCAGGCCCCGATGCGCACGGCGCGTCCGACGCCCGCGCCCGAGCCCGAGCCGGTGAGCAACGGGTTGCGGACGTTGCCGTCCTACGGCGAGCAGTCATCGGGGGTGACGGTCCAACCACAGCGCTCGTCGGTGGTGCGCCCGATCATCCCGGTGGCGTCGACCAAGCCCCAGACCGTCACGCCCAAGTCGTTCCAAGATGCCCAAGAGATCGCCGATCGGCTCAAGGCCGGCGTCTCGGTGATCGTCAACCTCCAGGCTGCCGACCGCGACCTCATGCGCCGCATCATCGACTTCTCCAGCGGTTTGACCTATGGCATCGGCGGCGAGATGGAGCGCACCGCCGATCGCGTCTACCTGTTGACACCTACGAGCCGGGGCTGAACTCACGTTGTTGCAGGAACTCGTCATCAACCTTCTTCGCCTCTACGTGTTCTGCGTGTTCGGTCGCATCATCTTGAGCTGGTTCCCGATCAGCCCAGGTAGTCCGGTGGCGTCGATCTCCCGGGCCCTCTACGCCATCACCGAGCCGGTGCTCGGTCCCATTCGCAGAGTGGTGCCGTCGTTCGGCATGCTCGACCTGTCGCCGATGATCGTCATCTTCGGCGTCAACCTGGTTCTCATCCCGTTGGTCCGGAGCGCCTTCTGATGGACATGACGCCCGAGAGCATCCGGGCGGTGCAGTTCCGGGAGAAGCTTCGCGGGTACCACCCTGACGACGTCGATGCCTTCGTGGCCGAGGTCGCCAAGGGTTTGGAAGACCTCGCCGCTCGATCGAGGGAGGCCGAGGTCGCGCTGGCCGAGCTGGAGACGAGGGCGGCGGGGGCCACCGACGCCGAGGACTCGCTCCGGCGGACCCTTGTGCTGGCGCAGCGAACGGCCGACCTCGCCATCCAGGAGGCGCGGGCCGAGGCGGCGCAGTTGGCGGCGGAGACCGCCGAGTCGAGGCGTCGGGCCGAGGCCGAGGCCGCCGAGCTCCGCGACCGGCTTCGGGCCGACATCGAGGCCGAGGAGCGCGAGCTGCGCGACCACCTCTTCGCCCAGCGGGCCGCGCTCCAACGCGATGTCGACGCCCTCCACGACCACTTGGCTCGAGAGCGGGAACGTCTCCGCATCTACTTCAACGACCAGCTCCGACGCGTCGATCAAGGCGACCCGTCGATCGCTCCGGCACCCGAGCCCGAAGGCCCGCCCGACCCCGAGCCGGTCGTCGTGGGCGACGACGGCCTCGACCCCGCCGCCGTCGACGAGTTCTCGGCGGGCGCCGCTGATGGCCCTCGCGTCTACGACGACGACGCCCACGATGACTCCGTCGATGCCGGCGACGCCGCCGACCACGTGGACGATCCCCACACCGTCGACGACGGCCACACCGACGACGACGCGTTCTTGGCCGAATTGCGTCGGGCCGTCACCGACGACGAGCCGCTTGGCCCCCGCGACCATGAGCCGACCACCTCGGGTGGCGCCGACGACACCGATGACGACGGTTTCGACCTGTTTGCCCGAAGTGACGACGACGCCGGTCGGTTCGGCTCCCGGCTCCGCCGGCGGCGCTGATCCGAGCGGGGATGCCGCGTCCCCCGCTGGCAACCGTTTAGGATGCCGCCCGTTCCTTCGGAGGATGGTGAGCTTTCGTGTTGCTGCTGGTGACGATCGTATTGGTGCTCTTGGCTGCGTTGACCCTGGCTATTGGCATCGTCGGTGACAATCTGGCGTTGATTTTCGTGTCGATCGGCGCCAGCGCCGTCGCCGCCATCGTGCTGGCCGTGCTTTCGGCCACCAACAAGCGCCGCTCGCCGGCTGATGCCGCCCCCACCGCCGACCTGGCGGCCAAGTCCGAGGTCCAGGAGCACGCTGCGGCCTCGATCGCCGGCGTGGGCCAGCCCGTGGGCAAGACGGGCGGCGAGGCGCCGACCCAGGCCACTCCCGTCACCCGCGACACGAGCACCACCGTGGGGCTGCCCATCGACGACTACGACAGCCTTCGGGTGAGCGAGATCCTTCCGCTCTTGGGCAACCTCGATCTTGATGAGCTCGAGGATGTCGCGCAGCACGAAGAGGCCAACAAGAACCGCGCGACGGTCCTCAACAAGATCGACGCTTTGATGGACGGTCTCGAGGCCGACGAGGCGGCCTCGCCCAGCGGTGGCGGGGTGGCCGAGGAAGCGGCAGCGTCCATCGAGGAGATCGGCGAGCCGATCGTTGCGGTGCGCAGCGCCACCAGCGACGACGACTTCCCGATCGCCGGCTACGACGATCTCGATGAGGACGAGCTCATCGCCCTACTCGCCGACCTCGATGCCGACGAACTCGAGACGGTGGCCGACCGCGAAGAGGCCGGCGCCAACCGCGACGCCGTGCTCGATGCCATCGACGATCGCCTCGACGTGCTCGAGGGCGTGGTCGCCGCCCCGGCGAAGAAGACGGCGGCGAAGAAGACGGCGGCCAAGAAGACGGCGGCCAAGAAGACCGCGGCCAAGAAGACCGCAGCCAAGAAGACCGCAGCCAAGAAGACGGCGGCCACGCAGGCCCCGGCCCGCAAGACGGCGGCGGCCAAGGCGCCGGCGGCGAAGAAGACGACGGCCAAGAAGACCGCGGCTCGCAAGACGCCGGCCAAGAAGACGGCGGCGGCGAAGAAGACCACGACCAAGCGGACACCGGCCAAGAAGGCAGCGAAGTCGACCAAGCGGGCCACCAAGCGCTGATCGGCTGCTCCGGCGGCCGAATCGCCGGGCTGGAGTTCAGTCGTCCCGGGCGACGCCCACGTGCAGGTGGCGGCCATCGGGCAGTTCGAGCCGGTGGCCGTTGACCAGCGCATCGACGAGCAGCACCTGGGTGGCCAGGGTCTCGGCCGCGATGTAGGGCCGGTGGGCCTCGACGGCGGCAGCGACGTCGTCGGGTGCCACCAACGTGAGACGGATGCGGTCGGACACCTCCAGCGCGGCGTCCTTGCGGGCCTGGTTGGCCAGTCGCACGACGTCGCGAGCCAGTCCCTCAGCCGCCAACTCGGGTGTGGTGACCGTGTCGAGGATCACGAGCCCGTCGTCGCCGGGGAGGGCTCGGGCGGTGGCCTCGTCTTTGGGCTGAAGCCGGAGCTGGTACTCGTCGTCGGCGAGGCGATGGCCGGCGGCCTCGACCGACCCGTCGGGGTTGCGCGTCCACTCGCCTGACCGGACAGCCTTGATGACCTTCTGCACGTCGCCCCCGATGCGAGGTCCGAGCACGCCCGGCACCACCTGGAGCACGTGGTCGCCGTGGGCGCTCACGTCGTCGGTGAGTACGACGAGTTTGGCGTTGACCTCGTCGGCGATCAGTCCGGTGAAGCCTTCGAGGTCGCCGGCACCGGGAGCCGCGATCGTGACCGAAGCGATCGGGAGGCGCACGCGGAGGTTGGCTGCCTTGCGCACCGACGACGCCGCCGAGCAGACGTCACGGACGCGGTCCATCGACGAAACGAGCGCGTCGTCGGCGGGAAGTGATGCGGCGTCGGGCCAGTCGGTGAGGTGTACGGACCGGTCCTCGGTCAGGCCTCGGTAGATCGACTCGGTGAGCAGGGGCAACAATGGAGCCGCGACCTGGCAGAGCAGCGTGAGCACGGTGAAGAGCGTGTCGAAGGCGTCGTGGTCGCCGGCCCAGATGCGATCGTGTGAGCGACGGATGTACCAGTTGGTCAGCGCGTCGAGGAACCCCTCGATCTCGGCGCAGGCGCCGTCGATGTCGTAGGCGTCAAAACGGGTCTCGACGTCCTCGACCAGCCGCCGGGTCTTGGCCAGGATGTAGCGGTCGAGGAGCCCGGGAGCATCGGTGCGGAAGCTCGCTCGGTAGCCGTCGGTGTTGGCGTAGAGCGTGAAGAAGCCGTACGCGTTCCAGATCGGATTGAGCACGGACCGGACTGCGTCGGTCATGTTCTTGCGGCTGACGACGAGGTCACCGCCACGCAACACGGGTGAGGACAGCAGCGCCCAGCGCATGGCGTCGGACCCGAAGGTGTCGAAGACCTCGTTCGGGTCGGGATAGTTGCGCAGACTCTTGGAGAGCTTGAGTCCGTCGTCGCCGAGCAACACCCCATGGGCGATGCAGTTCTCGAACGGGGGACGGTCGAAGAGCGCGGTGGCGAGCACGTGCAGTGTGTAGAACCAGCCCCGGGTCTGGTTGTTGTATTCGACGATGAAGTCGGCCGGGAAGTGGTCGTCGAACCACTCGCGGTTCTCGAACGGGTAGTGGACCGACGCGAACGGCATCGATCCGGACTCGAACCAGCAATCGAGCACCTCCTCGACCCGTCGCATCGTGGAGTTCCCGGTCGGATCGTCCGGGTTCGGGCGGGTCAACTCGTCGATGGCCGGACGGTGGAGATCGTCGGGCCGGACACCGAAGTCGCGCTCGATCTCGTCGAGCGACCCGTACACGTCGATGCGGGGGTAACGGGGGTCGTCGCTCTTCCACACCGGCAGCGGAGAACCCCAGAACCGGTTGCGGGAGATGGCCCAGTCGCGGGCATCCGCGATCCAGCGCCCGAACCGGCCGTCGCGCACGTTGTCGGGCACCCAGTTGATCTCCTGGTTGAGCGCCACCATCCGGTCCTTGATGTCGGTGACCTTGACGAACCACGACGAAACGGCCTTGTAGATGAGCGGGGTCCGGGTGCGCCAACAGTGGGGGTAGCTGTGGGTGTAGCTGTCGTGGCGCACCACGACCCCGCGCGCTTTGAGGTCGCGGATGATCGGCGTGTTGGCCTCGAACACTTGGAGCCCGGCGTAGGCCGACACCGCGTCGGTGAACCGCCCGGCCTCGTCGACCGGTACCACCACGGGGATGCCGTAGGCCTCGCACACCCGCTGGTCGTCCTCGCCGAAACCGGGCGCCACGTGGACCGTGCCGGTGCCGTCGTCGGTCGAGACGAAGTCAGCGCCGACGATCTGGAACGCATTGGCCGTATCGGCGAAGTCGTCGAACAGGGGAACGTAGGTGCGGCCGACGAGGGCCGATCCCTTGACGGTGCCGACACGCTCGGCGCCGGCCAACTCCTTGTCGTACTTGGCCAGGGTGGCATCGCCCACGTAGATGCGGGTGTCGCCGTCTTGGAGCACCGCGTAGTCGATGTCGGGACCGACGGCGAGCGCGAGGTTCGACGGCAACGTCCACGGCGTCGTCGTCCACACCAGGATCTCTTCGATGCCGGCGTCCTCGGTGCTCGCCACTGGGGCGAGCGTGAATCGCACGGTGAGAGCCGGGTCCTGCCGCTCGCGATAGGCGTCGTCCTGGCGGGTCTCGAAGTTGGACAGCGGCGTCTCGCACTCCCAGCAGTAGGGGAGCACCTTGTAGCCCTCGTAGATCAGTCCCTTGTCCCACAGTTGCTTGAACGCCCACATGACGCTCTCCATGTAGGTGAGGTCGAGCGTCTTGTATTCGTTGTCGAAGTCAACCCATCGAGCCTGACGGGAGACGTACCACTGCCAGGCCTCGGTGTACTGGAGCACGGATCGCCGACAGGCCCGGTTGAACTTGTCGATGCCCATGGCCAGCACGTCTTCGTGGCCCGAGATGCCCAGCTCCCTCTCGGCCTCCATCTCGGCCGGGAGGCCGTGCGTGTCCCAGCCGAAGCGGCGCTCGACCCGACGCCCACGCATGGTCTGGTAGCGGGGGACGGCGTCCTTGACGAACCCCGTGAGCAGGTGGCCGTAGTGGGGGAGGCCGTTGGCGAAGGGCGGCCCGTCGTAGAACACGAACTCGTTCTCGCCCTGTTCTCCCGCGGGACGGGACGCAACCGACTCGCGAAATGTGTCGTCCTTTCGCCAGTACTCGATGACATCCGCCTCGATGGCCGGAAACGACGGCTGCTGAGGGACGCGCGGGTACGGCAAAGAATCGGGTGCGGACTGCTCGGCCATGTTCCCTACAGTACGGCGGTGGTCCACGAACTCTTCGACGATTCGGGCGACGGTGCCCTTGTGCTTCGTCTGCACGTTCAGCCCGGCGCAGGCCGCACCTCGGTGCTCGGCGTCCACGGCGATGCCCTCAAGGTCCGGGTGGCGGCGCCGCCCGAACAAGGACGAGCCAACGACTCGTGCGTGTCGCTCCTCGCCGACCTGCTCGGGATCAAGGCTGCCGCCGTCGAGTTGGTGTCGGGAGCGACGAGCCGCTCCAAACGGTTTCGGGTGGCCGGCGTCGAGGTCGAGGATGTGACCCACCGTCTCGACTTGGCCCTCGAGGAAGCGGGCGGGAATGCCCGGGGTCGCGGCAGCGTTCCGAAGCCCGGCGCCCGCTGACGACCCTGGATGGCTCCGTCGGGGCGACGTCGGGTGCTAACTTCCTCCGACTTCGCGAACCCCGAGGGGACCCGCTGATGCCGAAAGCATCCAACGCAGCTACCACCAAGAAGGCCGCCACCCCGTCGCGGGCCGCCGCCAAGGGCGCAGCCAAGACAGCGGCGGCGAAGGCGACCAAGGCGACCAAGGCGGCCAAGACCCCGGCCAAAGCGACGAAGGCCGCCAAGGCGACCAAGAGCCCGGCCAAGACCACCGCCAAGGCCACGAAGGCGCCGGCCAAGTCGGCGAAGACACCGGCGAAGGCGGCGAAGACGCCGGCCAAGACCACCAAGGCGACCAAGGCGACCAAGGCCGCCGAGGCCGCGGTCAAACCGCAGCCCCGCACCATGGGGGCGGCCAACATCCCGCCCAAGCGACCGGGGGCGCCGACGCCGGTGGCCAAGAAGGCCCCGGGGCCCTTGAGCGAGGCCGACAAGAAGTTCTTCGCCGAGCAGAAGAAGCTGCTGCTCGAAGAGCGCGAGAGCTACGACCGCCAGGCCACCGAGCTCAAGGCCGAGGCCGACCAGTTGGCGGCCGAGATGGAGCCGGGCGACGTCCAGTTCGACGAAGAGTCCGGCGAGGGCGACTCGATCGGCATGGAGCGCGAGCGCGACCTCCAACTCGCCGGCCAGGCCCGGGCCGCCATCGAAGAGATCGACCGGGCGCTGGCCAAGGTCGCCAACGGCACATATGGCACCTGCGAGCGTTGCCACCAGCCGATCCCGAAGCCCCGCCTGAAGGCCCTGCCGTACGCGGCGTTGTGCGTGGCCTGCAAGAGCGGGGGACTGTCCTCCCGACGGTGAGCGCTCCGGCCGACGCCACGCGCGTCGGTCCGACCTCTCGCCTCCACCTGCTTCGCCTCGGCCTCCCCGCCGCCGTGGTCGCCGTCGACCAGATCACCAAGTCACTGGCCGTGGACCGGCTCTCCGACGGTCCGGTCGACCTGTTCTGGACGCTCCGGTTGAACCTCTCGTTCAACTCCGGGCTCGCCTTCAGCCAGGGCACCGGCATGACCGGTCTCATCACGATCGTCGCCGTTGCCCTCGTCGCCGGCCTCGTGTGGTGGAGCTTTCGCCTCACCCGACCCGTCGCCGTCGTCGCCGCCGCCCTCTTGTTGGGCGGCGCCGCGGGCAACCTTGCCGACCGCCTCTTCCGAGCCCACGGCGGCGCTGTGATCGACTTCGTCGACCTCCAGTGGTGGCCGATCTTCAACGTGGCCGACGTCGCCATCTCGGCCGGTGCCATCCTTCTTGTCGTGGTGTCCCTGGCCACGCCGGCCGAGCGAGCGTCGTGAAAGACCGAGCGTTGTGAAAGACCGAGCGTTGTGAAAGACACTGTCCCGTCTGCGCTCGACGGCGAACGCATCGATCGCGTCGTGTCGATGCTGACCGAGTTGCCCAGGGCCGAGGTGGCCGAATTGGTGACCGCCGGCGAGGTTCATCTCAACGGCGCCCCCGTCAGTCGGGGAAGCCGCAAGGTGCGAGAGGGCGACGTCGTCGAGGTCGCCGTCCCGGCGCGGCCGGTCGAGGCCGTCCTCGAAGCTGACCCCGCCGTCGACGTGGTCGTCGTCCACGAAGACGACGACGTCCTGGTCGTCGACAAGGCGCCCGGTGTCGTCGTGCACCCGGGGGCCGGCCATCACACCGGCACCCTCGTCCAGGGCCTGCTGGCCCGCTACCCCGACCTCGCTCGCCTGCCGGTCGAGGGAGCCGGCGAGGCTGATCGCCCGGGCATCGTTCACCGACTCGATGCCGGCACCTCGGGCCTCCTCGTCGTGGCCCGTAGCCCCGACGCCTACCACGCGCTCGTGGCCCAACTCGCGGCACGCACCGTGCGCCGCGAGTACCGCGCCCTCGTTCTCGGCTCGGTCGAGGCCAACGCCGGTGAGGTCGACGCGCCCATCGGCCGTTCCGAGCGCGACCCGACCCAGATGGCCGTCGCCACGGGTGGCCGAGAGGCCCGCACCCGGTACGAGGTGCTCGGCCGCTACCGCTATCCCGTCGAGACCACCGAGTTGTCCTGTCGGCTCGAGACCGGCCGCACGCACCAGATCCGCGTACACCTCGCCGCCATCGGCCACCCGGTGGCCGGCGATGGCCGCTACGGCGGCGAGCGCCCGGCGCTCGAGCTCGATCGCCCCTTCCTGCACGCCGAACGCCTCTCGTTCACCCACCCCGTCTCCGGCGCGACCCTGGCCTTCTCCTCGGACCTCCCCCCAGACCTCGCCACCGCCCTCGCCCGTTTCTCCTGAACCCCACCCCCCCAACCCGCCTTTCCGGCGCGAACGTGCGCCAGAACGACATCTTCTGCCGGGAAGCCGGCCTGGGGGTTAGTGCAGGGGGGTGGCGGGTGCGGTGGTGTCCTGGGCGCGGTGGACCATGTCGCCGAGGGTGAACGAGTCGAGGTGCTCGCGGATGTGCACGCTCAGGTCGGCCCACACGGCGAGGAGCACGCACTGGCCCTCGTGGTCACAGGCACCGTTCTGGTGCGGTTCGCCGAAGTCGCCGGCCACAATGGGGCCGTCGACGGCGCTGACGATCTGGCCGAGGGTGATCTCCTCCGGCGCCCGGGCCAGGACGTAGCCGCCGCCGACGCCCCGCTTCGAACGCACCAGGCCGGCGCCCTTGAGGGCGAGGAGGATCTGTTCGAGATAGGGCTGGGGGAGGCCGGTGCGCTCGGCGATGTCGCGCACCGAGGTCGGGGTCGGCACTTCGCCCTCGACGTGGAGGGCCAGTGACAGCAGGGCCCGGCTCGCATAGTCGCCCCGCGTCGACACCTTCACACCCGCCATCGTAGGCCCGAGTACGGTTCCGAAACGTGTCGAAGATCCGTGTCGTGATTGTCGACGACGAGCCCGACGTCCGACTCCTACTCCGGCTCCAGCTCCAATCGGCGGGCGATGTCGAGGTCGTCGGCGAGGCCGGCGACGGGATCGGAGCAGTCACGACGTGCGCCGAGCAGCGGCCCGACGTCGTGATCATGGACCTTCTCCTCCCGCGGATGATGGGCCTCCAGGCCATCGAGCAACTCGCGGCTGAGCACCCGGCGGTAGGGGTCGTGGCCTATTCGGCCACGGCGAGCGAATTCGTCCGATCCGAAGCCGACCGGCTCGGCGTCCCGCTGTTGTTGAAGACCGGTGACATCGGTTCCATGCTGGCCGCGATCCGCGACGTCGCCGGCCGGCCCCGGCCCTGAGGAACGGACCGTAGGATCGTCCCCGATGTCCGATCCCAACGTTCTCAGCCCCGAACCCGTCGACCCCGCACCCGTCGACGGTTCCCCCGCCAGCGGCCCGGGTGCCACCGAGTCGATCGAGCACCCCGCCAAGGTGATGCGGATCGGTTCGATGATCAAGCAGCTCCTCGAAGAGGTGCGACGGGCACCCCTCGACGAGCCCGGTCGGGCCCGCCTGGCCGAGATCTACGGGACAGCCATCGAGGAACTGAGCGCCAGCGTGTCGCCCGACCTTCGCGACGAGCTCAATCGGCTGGTCGGGCCGATCCTCGAGGACGGTGACACCCCGAGTGAAGCCGAGCTTCGCGTCGCTCAGGCCCAGCTCGTCGGGTGGCTCGAAGGCCTCTTCCACGGCATCCAGGCGACGTTGTTCGCCCAGCAGATGGAGGCCCGCCAGCAGCTCGAGGAGCTGCGCCAGCGGAGCCTGCCCGCCGGCAGCGCAGAGTCCGAAACCCGACCCGGCACCTACCTCTGAGCTCGGGCCGGCGGCGGCCTCAGGGCGCGAGGGCCGAGGTGTCTGCGATGGCCCGGTTGCGACCAGCCGCCTTGGCCTCGTCGAGGGCGGCCGTCGCCCGCCGGATGTGGTCTTCGATGTCGTCGCCGTAGCCCTCGGCGCACCCGATCGAGACAGTGACGAGCACCTCGTCCTTGCGCTCGAGGCCTTCTTCGCCGGTGATGACGGCAATGGGTCTGTCGCACACGCCGGCTCGGATCCGGTCGGCCAGGCGCCAGGCACCGTCGAGAGGGGTGTGGGGAGCCAGGATCAGGAACTCCTCGCCGCCCCACCGCCCGGCGAGGTCCTCGCTCCGCAACTCGGCGCCAACCCGGACGGCGACCTCGGCGATCACGGCGTCGCCGGCACTCCGCCCGTGGGCCTCGTTGATTCGCCGGATCCGGTCGACGTCGACGACGAGGAGGCTGAAGGCCGTGCGCAAGCGCCGCGCCATGCTCGACAGCCTCTCGAGTTGCTCCTCGAGGTGTCGGCGGTTGGACAGGTGGGTGAGCAGGTCGGTGCGGGTCAATTCGATCGCTTCCCGCCGGGCCCGCCACAGGCGATCGGCGGCTCGGAGGCGGGCCACGAGCTCGGACTGGGAGACGGGCTCGACGATCACGTCGTGGGCCCCGCGTCGCAGCGCGGGGTCGACGTCGTCAGCCGAGCCGACGATGGCCACCACCGGGACGCCGAGGCTCTCGAGGCCGAGGTGCCGGTTGTCGGGGCCGATGACGACGACAGTCGGCACCACCGTGGTCAGATCGGCGCGATCGAGCGACGGGGCGATGTGGACCGTCACCGGCGCCGACGCCAGCAGCTCTTCGACCCCGTCGCCAGGGTCGACCAGGAGAACGGTCGGTCGCGCGGCGCTCACCCGATGCAGCGTACCGAGCCGGTGACGCGGGGACGCCGGTCGCGATACCGTGCAGGAACCGAATCACACCGGTGTAAGTTCGTCCACAGCCTGTGGATAAGCCTGCTCCGGCCGGGACGTCGAGAGGGTTCACCGTGGCGGATTCGTTCACGCATCTGCATCTCCACACCGAGTTCTCGATGCTCGACGGCGCCGCCCGGGTCGGCGAGGTCGTGGCTGCGGCGGCGGCCGACGGCCAGCCCGCCATCGGCATCACCGACCACGGCAACATGTACGGGGTCCTCGACTTCTACAAGGCCTGCCAACGACGCAGGGCATCAACCCCGTCATCGGCATCGAGGCCTACATGGCGGCCGAGAGCCGCACCGAGCGCCCCGTTCGCCGCGGGCGCATCGACGACACCGGAGGCGACGGCGAGCGGGGCGAGAAGCTCTACTACCACCTGACGTTGCTGGCCGAGTCCAACCAGGGCTACAAGAACCTGCTCCAGCTGTCGTCGCGGGCCTACCTCGAGGGCTACTTCTACAAGCCCCGTCTCGACTGGGAGCTCCTCGAGGCCCACCACGACGGCGTCATCGCCACCACCGGCTGCCTCGGCGGCGTCGTGCTCCAGGCCCTCCTCAACGAACAGCCCGAGAAGGCGACCAAGTTGGCCGCCCGCCTCCAAGACATCTTCGGCCGCGACAACCTCTTTGTCGAATTGCAGGACCACGGTCTGGCCGAGCAGCAGCAAGACCAACCCGGGCCTGATCGAGATCGCCCGCAAGATCAAGGCCCCGTTGTTGGCCACCAACGACAGCCACTACACCCACCGCGAAGACCACGTCGCCCACGACGCGCTGTTGTGCGTGCAGACCGGCTCGTCGATCGACGACCCCAACCGGTTCAAATTCGACTCCGACCAGCACTACCTCAAGTCGGCAGCCGAGATGCGGGCACTGTTCTCGCATTGGCAGTCGGCATGCGACAACACGCTGTGGATCGCGGAGCGGGCCAAGGTCGAGATCGACTTCGGGAAACCCCAGCTGCCCAAGTTCCCTCTGCCGGAGGGATTCACCACCCAGACCGAGTACCTCCGCGACCTCACCCTTGCCGGCGCCCACGAGCGCTACGGGGCCGAGTTGCCGGCCGTGGTCACCGAGCGTCTCGACTACGAGCTCGGCGTCATCGCCGACATGGGCTTCAGCGACTACTTCCTCGTCGTGTGGGACCTGATTCGCTACGCCAAGGATCGCGGTATCCGCGTCGGTCCCGGTCGTGGTTCGGCCGCTGGCTGTTGCGTCGCGTATTGCCTACGCATCGTCGACCTCGATCCGATCCGCTACGACCTGATCTTCGAGCGCTTCCTCAACCCGGGGCGCAAACAGATGCCCGACATCGACATGGACTTCGACGAGCGCTACCGCTCGGAGATGATCAAGTACGCGGCGGATCGTTACGGCTTCGACCACGTGGCCCAGATCGTCACGTTCTCGACCATCAAGGCGCGGGCCGCCGTGCGCGACGCGGCGCGGGTGCTCGGTTATCCCTACGCCGTGGGCGACAAGGTGGCCAAGGCCATGCCCCCGCTGGTCATGGGTCGCGACACGCCGCTCTACGCGTGCTTCGAGGAAAACCCGAAGTACGCCGACGGGTACAAGGCGGCCCAGGAGTTGCGTGACATGTATGCCACCGACCCCGACGTCAAGAAGGTCGTCGACGTGGCCAAGGGGCTCGAGGGTCTGCGCCGCCAAGACGGCATCCACGCCGCCGCCGTGGTCATCACAAAGGACCCCCTCACCGACTATCTGCCCATTCAGCGAAAGCCGGGGCCGGGGAGAAGGCCGAGGAGGCGCCCATCGTCACGCAGTACGAGATGCACGGGGTCGAAGAGCTCGGCCTGCTCAAGATGGACTTCCTGGGTTTGCGCAACCTCTCGGTCATCGAGCGGGCCCTCGACCTCATCCAGGAATCGACCGGCACCCGTCCCGACATCGACACCGTCCCTCTCGACGACGAGACCACGCTCGAGCTACTCCGCCGAGGCGACTCGATGGGGGTGTTCCAGCTCGAGGGCGGACCCATGCGGGCGTTGATGCGCTCCCTGGCGCCCACGTCGTTCGACGATGTCGCCGCCCTCGTCGCGCTGTACCGGCCGGGCCCGATGGCGGCCAACATGCACAACGACTTCGCCGATCGCAAGAACGGTCGCAAGCCGATCGACTACGAGCACCCCGAGCTCGAACCCATCCTTCGCGACACCTACGGGCTCATGATCTACCAGGAGTCGGTCATGCGGGTGGCCCAGAAGTTCGCCGGCTATTCGCTGGCCGAGGCCGACTCGATCCGCAAGGCCGCAGGCAAGAAGGACCGCAGCATCATGGCCCTCGAGCGGGCCAAGTTCGAGCAGGGCTGTGAGGACACCGGCTACGGCAAGGACCTGGGCAAGAAGCTCTTCGACATCATCGAGCCGTTCGCCGACTACGCCTTCAACAAGTCGCACTCCTACGGCTACGGGTTCGTCAGCTACCAGACGGCGTGGCTCAAGGCCCATCACCCGGTGGCCTACCTCGCCGCCCTCCTCACCTCGGTCAAGGACGACAAGGACGCGACGGCCAAGTATCTGGCTGAGTGCCGCTCCATGGGCATCCCGGTGCTCGTGCCCGACGTCAACGTTTCCGACGCCAACTTCACGGTCGCGCGACGGTGCCATCCCCTTCGGCATGTCCGCCATCCGCAACGTCGGCACCGCGCTCGTCAACCTCATCGTGGCCGAGCGCGAGGCCAACGGTCCCTTTGCCGACTTCTACGACTTCTGCGACCGGGTCGATCCGTCGGTGCTCAACAAGCGCACCATCGAGTCGCTGGTCAAGGGTGGCGGTTTCGACTCGCTCGGGCATCCTCGCAAGGGTTTGTGCCTGGTGCACGAGCAGATCATCGACCGCACCCTCACCCGTCGGAAGAAGGAAGCCGAGGGCCAATTCGACCTGTTCTCGATGGGGAGCGACGACGACGCGGCGCCGCCGACGATCGACCGGGTGCCGATCCCGCCCGACGAGTTCGAGAAGATGCAGCGGCTGTCGTTCGAAAAGGAGATGCTCGGCCTCTACGTGAGCGACCACCCGCTCATGGGCGCCGAAGCCGCCCTCCGCAAGCTGGTCGACTGTTCGATCAATGACGTCCGCGAGGGCGCCGAGGGCGAGATGAAGACCGTCGGCGGCGTGGTCACCTCGTTGGTGCGCAAGTACACCAAGAAGGGCGACCTGATGGCCACGTTCGTCCTCGAAGACCTCGAGGCAGCCATCGAGGCATGGGTGTTCCCCCGCACGCATCTCGAGTACGGCGCCTTGCTCCGCGACGACGCCATCGTGTGCGTCAAAGGACGACTCGACAAGCGCGAGGAGCCGGCCAAGCTCATCGTGATGGAGTTGCGGGCCGTCGAGTTGAGCCAGGACTTCGGGCCGCCCGTCCATCTCGAGTTGCCGTTGGCCACCCTCACCGACACCGCCGTCGACGCGCTCAAGATGGTGCTCCTCGACCATCCCGGCGACTCGCCCGTCTACCTCCACGTGGGCGAGAAGCTGCTCAAGTTGCCCGAGGAGTTCTGCGTCGACGCCACCAACGGCCTCCTCGCCGAGGTGCGGGTGTTGCTCGGGCCGAACGCCGTCCGCTAGTCAGCGCAAGTCGTCGAGCAGGGCCAGGATCTCGTCGCCGTACAGCTCGAGCTTGACCGGTCCCATGCCCGATACGGCGAACAGCTCCGCCGCCGTCGTCGGGTCGGCGGCGGCGATGGCGGCCACGAGCTTGTTCGACGCCACGATGTAGGGGGGCATGGCGTCGGCGCGCGCCCGCTCGGTGCGCCAGGCCCGCAAGGCCGACTCCCGGGCCGAGGATTCGGGCGTCGAGGCCGATGCGGCGGTCTTGGTGGCGATCCTGGCAGTGGTCCGGGTGCCCGTCCCGGGCGCCGCTGCCGGGGTGTGGGGCCGAGCCCCGGCCAGTTCGTCGAGGAACGGGGAAGGGCGCGACGCGTCGGCGAGCACGACTGCCGGTGGCGACTGCGGGTGATGGCGACGTGGAGCACCCGGCGCTCCTCCTCGACGTCTTCGCGAGGCGGTGCGGGAGCACGCCGTCGGTCACGCCGGCGACGACCACCCGATCCCACTCCATGCCCTTGACCCGGTGGACGGTGGAGAGGGTGATGCCGTCGCGGCGTCGGCGTCGCCGGTCGAGCACGCCGCGCAGCCACGGCTCGAACGTCGGCCGGGTCGGGGTGGAGGTCGGCGACCTGGAGCGAGGGCGTCGAGGTCGTCGAGGTGGCGACGCCGTCTGGCCGCCCTTCGGAGCTGTCGAGCATGCGACATGGCGCCGCCGAGCCCGACGTCGTCGCGATCACGGCTCGAGGACCGTCGCGGGTCGTGCCGCTGCGGGCGACGGCGGCGGCGACGGCGGCGAGGTCGTCGGCCAGGCGCGTGCACCTTGGCGCCGACCTTGGCGTCGTCGATCGGCGATCGCCGATGGCGGCAGCTCGTCGATCGACATGCGGCGGCGTCGAACCACTTCGGTGATCCACTGCGGGCAAGCCGCGGCTGGGCCGGCGCAGGACCTCGGCGAGGTCCCCGGGTCGAGGCGGTCGCGGCCGGCCCCGAGGCGCAGGTAGGCGAGCGCGGCCCGCATGCCGGTGCGCTCGAGCACCTCGGGCGGCAGCGTCGAGCTCCACCGGCAGCCCGGCCTCGGCCAGCGCGACGTGCGGGCGCCAGCAGCAACGAGTTCACCCGGGTGAGCACGGCGATCGTCGCGTGGGGCGACCCCCTCGTCGAGCCAGCCCTGCACGATGTCGACGAGGTCGGCGGCGCCGTCTTCGGGCGCGTGGTCGACGCACCGACGAGGGCGCGCCGGGTCGGCGTCGGCGCCGGGCCGGCGCCGGATCTCCTTGGCCACCCGCCGGTGGTTGTAGCCGAGCAGGAGCGTGGCCGACGGCGTCGACGACGGCCACCGGGCAGCGGTAGTTGACCTCGAGCGGGTGGGACGCGGCCCCGGGGAACAGGTCGGCGAAGTCGATGAGGAACCGCGGGTCGGCGCCGGCGTGGCCGTAGATCACCTGGTCGTCGTCGCCCACGCCGAACACGTCGAGCGCCGGGCGCGGCGAGCAGCCGGACGAGCAGCACGTGGGCCGGCGTGAGGTCCTGGAACTCGTCGACCAGGAGGTGGCGGTGGCGCGGCCTGCACGCTGCGCCGGAACGCGCCGTCGCTGCAGCAGCGCCTCGATGGCGCCGTAGATCTGCTCGTCGAAGTCGACGGCGCCCCGGCGGGCCAGGGCGGCCCGGAACGGGCCGAAGGCGTCGGCCAGGCCGGGGACGTCGTCGCGCTCCTCCTCGACGTCGTCGGGGTCGCGGAGGCCGAGCCGGATCGGCCGACAGCCCTTCGAGGTACGGGGCCAGCGGGTCGGTGTTGGCCCGACGCTGGCGGGACGGGACGAGGCCCTCGACGATGCGCCGCACCTCTCGCTCGTCGAGCACCCTTGGCGCCTGGCCCCGGTGCTGGCCGAGGAGCCGGTGGCCGAGGGCGTTGAGGGTCGTGGCCCGAGGGCGGAAGGCCGCCGTTCGCGCCTCGAGCTCGAGCTGGGCTCGCTTGTTGTAGGCCACGGCCAGCACCGACTCACGCTCGTAGCCCGAGTCGACGAGCAGGTGCCGCAGTCGTTCGGTGAGAACTCGGGTCTTGCCCGAACCGGCCGGGGCGACGATACGGGCCGGCCCGGCGCGGTGGACCACGGCGGCCAGTTGATCGGGTGCCAGCACGTCGGCCGGCGCCGGCACCGGCGCTTGGGTGGTGACGCGCGCCCAATTCGACCGTCTCCCGGTGGATCACCTCTGCCCCCAGCGAGGCCAACTCGTCGGCCGTGAACGCCGTTCGCGGGCCGCCGTCGACCCAGGCACGGCTACCGTCGTCGAAGGCGACGTCGCCGCCGCTCGCCACCTCGGTCACGCCCAGCCGGGCGGCCTTGCGGGCCCACCACCACACCGGGTCATCGCCGCCACGAGCGTCGTAGGTGTTGGCCCAGACCAGGAAGTGGAGACGGTCGGCCCAGAACTCGTGGGTGGGACTGAGACGCCACGGTTCCACGTTCACCGTCTCGGGGGCCCGGAAGCGCTCCGGGTCGACGAGCAGGCGAATCACGACCGGGTGACGCCCGAGCCAGGCGTCGTGGAGGGTGGCGACGGTCGGGGCGGGGTCAGCCAACGCGGGTTCGTCGACCACGACTTCGGGCGCGTCGGCCCAGGCCGAGGGCACGGGGTCGTCGCCGGTCACGACAACCCCGCGACCGAGAAGGGGAGGCCCGGGAACGCTCATCTCCAGGGGACCGTATCGCCCGCCCGTGAGGGCCCGTTCGCCCGGTTCCTGGGTCGCGCCTAAACTCTCCGACCGAACGGTCAAGTGCGGTGCCTGCCACCGTCACCACCAGGAGGGGAGCACCGGCTGCATGGCGATTTCGGTCGAGACCAAGGATTGCACAGCCCTCACGGATGTCGAGATGGGCGAGATGGCCGATATCTGCGCCGACGGTCCCGCCGGATACGACATCGGGCTGCTGTCGAAACAGCGTGACGAGTGGGTGCTGGTGAGCCAGGCCCGAGACAACGGGCGCTTGCTCGGGTACTCGTTCTGCACGCTGGAGCGCATCGGCGGCACTCCGTGCCTGCTGGTGGGGTTGGCGTCGGTCAAACGCCATTCCAAGCGCGAAACGGTGCTCAAGGCGCTGATGGCCGACCAGTACCGACGGGCGGTGCTGGCTTTTCCTGATGAAGACGTGCTCGTCGGCACGCGGCTGATCGACGCTGCCGGCTACCTCGCGTTCAAGGGTCTCGAAGATGTCGTGCCCCGCCCCGGCCACAAGGCGTCGGGCGAGGAGCGGGCCTGGGGCCGCCGTCTGGCCAAGCGCTTCGGCGCCGAGGGCCGCATCAACGACCGCAGCTTCGTCGTCACCGGCGACGGTTCGCCGGCCGGTTGCCTCGACCACGAGGCTCTCAAGCCAGAGAACCTCGACGATGAGATCGGTGCATTCTTCGACGGCCTCAAGCGCGATCGGGGCGATTCGCTGATCGCGTTCGGCTGGGCCATGGCCGAAGACCTCGCCGCCAAGCTCTCCGCCGGCAAGTAGCGCCCACTTCGCCCGCCGGAGCCTCGACCGCCGGCGCCTCGGCGCAGGACGAGGCTCGCCGCCTGACCCGCAGGGCCCGCCGGCGCCGTCTCCTGGCGGTCGCCGTCGTCGCCGTATCGCTCTGGGTCGCACGCAGGGCGTGGATCGGCGGTGACATCCCGGGCGCGGCCGCCGCGGGCGCAAGCACCGCCGTGGCGCTGGTGGGGGCCGCGTGGCCTTCGCGAGCCGGACGGTGGGCGGCCGGGGCCGCCGGTGAGCGGGCCACGGCCCGCGCCCTCGACGGCCTCGAACGATCGGGCTGGGTCGTCTTCCACGACCGGCGTCTCATTGGACGGGACTGGAACCTCGACCATCTCCTGATCGGCCCCGCCGGCGTCGTGGTCGTCGAGTCCAAGCAGTGGCGCACACCGGTGCGCACGTGGCGCCGCACGCCCCGGGTGTACCGCCAGCGAGTGCTGTGGCAGGTCGAGGCCGTCGAGCGGGCCCTGCGGGCCGTCGGCGACGACACGCCGGTGTACGGCTATCTCTGCGTGCACGGCGCTCGCGTGCGTCGATGGCGTCGCCGCACGCCCGTCGGCGACGGACGCCAGCTCCGCCGATGGCTGCGCCGGCTCCCCGATGTCCGCACGAAAAGGGAGGTGCGGACCACCGCCGCCCGTTTTGGGCAGGGCCAGAGCGCGATCGCGCTCTGAGCCTGCCCAAAACGGTTGTTTTAGCGGGGTGGGTAGATCGGGAGGTCGCCCGACGGCCACTCACCGCTGAGGAAGCGGCGGCCGTTGTACGTCACCTTGAAGGTGCCGTTCTTGGAGTCGGCGCCGTTGTAGTACTTGTCGTTGGCGCTGTTGCCGCTGGCGGTGTCGGTGCCCGGCTCGGAGACCCAGTACACCTCGCGGGCGTCCTGCACCTCGGTGTGGTCATATCCCTCGCCACCGGTGACCGAGTCGGCGAACGACCACCGGCCGGCCGGATAGGGCTCGGCACCCCGCACCGGGATGGTCCGAGTGCCGGCGGCGATGTTGTCGGGCGTCAGGTTGGGGCCGGCGGCCTGGAGCATGTTGAAGATGTGCACCAGGCCGTGGTAGCCGCCCGACGTGCCCTCGGGCATCGTCTTGCCCGTGGCCAGCTTGTAGACGACCCCGGGCTCGCTGTTGGGGCCGATGAGCTTCTGGGCGTCGCCCAACTGGCTCAGGCCGAAGAGGTGGCCGTTGACCTGGCTCTGGTCGTACAGGCGGGCGGTGTTGTCGAGGTCGACGCCACCCACGCCGATGGTGAACCACTCGGGCTTCCAGTTCTGCTGGCTGGCAGCACCGGTGAGCACGACCACGGAGATGTAGTCGCAGGCCAACACGACCGTCGTCACGCCGGCGGCGGCGAACTGGACCGCAGCCTGGGCGGCCTGGTCGGGGAACCGGCTCACGTCGAGTTGGTAGTTGTACTGCGGTCCGGTGTCGGCGAGCCCGTACTGCTCCTTCAGGTCCTTCTTGTAGATGGCGACGCAGCGCTGGTAGCCGTCGTTGTCTGGCACGTACGTGCCGAACTTGCGGGTCTTGGCCCGGATCACGGGATCGCCGGCGTACTTGGCCGGCTTGTTGATGAGCCGCTTGCCCATGTACTCGGCCGTCTGATGGGCGATGCGCTCACACTCCATCGTCGTGTTCCAGAGGAAGGGGTGGTATTTGGCGAAGTAGCTCTCGGGGAAGTACGCGGCGGCACCGAACACGACGAGGCTGCGCTCGCCGGCGCAGTCGCCGAAGGGCTGGCTGCTCCCCGCCACGGCGAACGCCTTCATCTCCTTGACGATCTTGTCGGCGTCGAGGCAGGCGCCCTCCTTGCCCTTGGACTGGGCTTCGGCCGTCGAGTCACCGTTCTCCGACTCGTACTTGACGTAGTTGACCTTGCGGCCGTAGAGCTCGTAGGCCTTGTTGAAGTAGTCGAGGAACTCAGCCTGCACGGCCTCGGTGACCTTCGGATCGGCGAAGCCGGCCTGCTTGGACACCTCGGCCACGGCCTTGGAGTTGGCGCTCTCCGGGAACTGCCGGCTGACGATCAGAATCTCCTTGTCCGTCACACCCCGATAGGTCGCGCCGCCGTTGGGGCCGTCGTACACGTTCTGGCACGGGATGGCGTAGGAGCCCCCCGGGATCTGGGTCGTGGACGCGTCGCACGCGTTGCCGAGTCGGGTCTTGCCCTGGCCGCGTTGGATGGCGGCCCGAGCGGCTTCGCCGGCGAGGGCGACGTTGGCCGATGAGCCCCCGGCCGATCCGCCGGTGGCGCCGGCTTTGGTACCGGCGGCCGTCGTGGTCTTCTTGGCTGCCGTCGATCCAGATGCCGTCTTCGTCGCCCCGGTCGGCGTCGCCACCGGGTTGCCGGCGGCGTCGACGGTCGGGGTCGCTCCGGTCGTGGAATCGATCGGCGGGAGCGTGCCGTCCTCGGCCACCACCGACGCGCCGAGATCGCCGTTGGCCTGCTGCGACGGGCCATCACCCCGGATGATCGGGAAGGCAGCGAGGGTCAGGATCCAGATGGCTCCGAACACGTAGAACGGCATATATCGCCGCAAATGGAGTGCCATGTGGACGGATCGTCGGAGGAACGGGTCCTCGATCGCGTCGGCCAGCTTGCGGTCATCGTGCGTTGACGGCTCGGACAAGCGTCACGCACCTCCCCCCGGATCGGTGTGACGTTTGTCCCAAGTGTTCCCGGTTGTGACGCTCGCGTCAAGGCAGCGTTGCGCTGCACCAGCGGACAGACTTCGGGGATGGCCGATGACCGCTTCGAACGACTGGCCAATCTGGTGACCTACCTGCTCGACGCGGGCGAACGGGGCCGTGGCGCGTCCTACGCCGAGTTGGTCACGGACATCCCCGGCTACCCCGAGGCACCCAGTCGCGCCGCCGGGCCTTCGAACGGGACAAGAAGGTGCTGCGGGACGAGGATGTGCCCCTCGTCGAGGACGACGGTCACTACTGGATTCCGCCTGAGGAGTACTACCTGCCCGAACTCGGCCTCACCGACGATGAACACCTGGCGTTGGCGCTCGCCATCAACGCCGTGCCCCTCGGCGGCGACGGAGGTGGGTCGGCGCTTCAGAAACTGGGTCTGGGCCGCGTTCTGGATGGGGGGCCGGCGATCGCGCCACTCGCCGACGTGGGCGCTCACCCCCATCTGCCCGCCCTGCATGCGGCCATCCGTCGTCGCTCGTTGGTCACCTTCACCCATCGCGACATCGAGCGCACCGTCGAGCCGCAGATGCTCTTCTTCCGCGAGGGCAACTGGTACCTGTCGGGGTTCGACCATGTCCGCGCCGATCGGCGCAACTACCGAGTCGATCGCATCGCCGGCGACGTTGCTGTCGGTCCCCCTGGGGGCTTCTCGCGTCCGCGACGGCGACACGGCGGCGGGGTCATCGACCGACTCGGTGATGCCTCGTGAGCCATGGAGGTACGGCGGCGACGACGCCGACCTCGAACAGGCCGTGGTGGTGGTCGACGCTGTGCTGGCCGCCAAAGCCGTGGCCGACGCGGGGGCCACCGCCACCGTCGATCGCCATGATGATGGCTCGGTCACGATCACGATGCCCGTGCACGTCCGCGCCACGTTCCGGACCTGGCTGGTGGCCTTCCTGGACCACGCCGAGGTGGTGGGTCCTCCCGGCTTGCCGCGACGACGTGGTCGCCTGGCTCGAGAGCATGGCCGGCTGATGGCCCGGCCGACGAGCAACTTCGCCCTTCGCCTCCGGCGGATGCTGTTGATGGTGCCGTGGCTTCTCGAGGCCGAGGGGTCGACGGTCGAGGAGTTGGCCCGCCGCTTCGAGGTGTCCGAGGACGACATCGTCCGTGACCTCGAGCTCGTCATGTGCTGCGGTGCCCCGCCGTACGGACCCGACCAGATGATCACTGTGGTCCTCGACGACGACGGGTCGGTGATGGCGTGGCAAGGGCCGTACTTCACGCGGCCGATGCGGCTCACCCCGACCGAGGGCTTCGTGCTCCTGGCCGCGGGTCGGACACTTCTCGCCGTGCCTGGCGCCGACCCCGCCGGGCCCCTCGCCAGCGCCTTGGCCAAGCTGGAGACCGCTCTCGACTCCGCCGGGACGGTGGCTGTCGACCTCGAGTCGCCCCCCCTGCTCGGGCTGGTCCGAGAGGCCGCCGAGCGCCATCAGCGACTTCGGGTGTCGCACTACGCCGCATGGCGCGACGATGTCACCGAGCGCGACATCGACCCCTACGTGGTGTTCTCGGCCGACGGCCGCTGGTATGCGAGCGCCGCCGATTCCCTCAGCGGCGAGGTCCGCCACTTCCGGGTGGATCGGATGCGCTCGGCGGTGCCGACCGGCGACACGTTCACGCCCGGACCCGAGGCGCCGACCGCGCCGCCCGCACAGGTATTCAGCGCCCAGAGGGCGACCTCGGCGACGCTCGTGGTACCAGCGGGCGCCGAATGGGTGATCGAGGCCTACGACCCCACCAACGTCGAGGCGCTCGACGACGGACGCACCCGGGTCACCCTGGCCGTGGCCGGTGAACGCTGGCTCGAGCGATTGTTGTTGCGCCTCGGCCCCGATGCCGAGGTCGAGGCGCCGGCTGATTGGGTCGACGTCGGCCGCGATGCCGCCCGACGACTCCTGGCGCGCTATCGACCGGGTTGACCGCCGGGGGTCAACCCAGGGCTAGCTGACCGCCCTCCGGGAGGCGATCGACGAAGGCGTGGATCTCGTGCCAGCGGGCGACGGCCAGGTTCCGGGTGACGGCCGCGTCACTGGCCACGTATCGGCGGAGGAGGTCGAGGGGAAGCAGGTGGACCTCGGTGATGTCGTCGAGTTCGACGGGAGCGAGTCCCTCGGCTCGGCGCGACCGCCTTGAGCCGGCACGACGCGTCGGGCTCGGACAGCGATCGCCACGCTCGGTAGGCATCGAGGTGGGCGTGGCCGTGCCATGCGGCGGCGTAGGTGCCGAGGTGGCCCGGCAGCGGCCGCCGCCCCTCGCGGTAGCCGCTCGGGTCCCAGGCCAGGTCGAGACCGAGGGCGAGGCCGCACCGGGACGAGCGATCTCGGAGGAACGGGAGGTCGAAGGCGCCCCCGTTCCACGTCACGATCACGCCGGGGTCGAGGCTGGCCAGGTGGACGTCGAGGGCCGACAAGACATCGGCTTCGACCCCGGTGAAGGTGACCTCGCCGTCGGCCGACGCGACGGCGGCGGCGACGATCGCCGCCACGCCCGGGTCGAGACCGTCGTCGCTCGTGTCGGTCTCGATGTCGAGGCCGTAGAGCGGGGGCCGGGGTCGGCGGGCGAATGCCACTGCGGGGAGCATACGAACCCGGTGTGACCGGCGGGCGGAGCTCAGGGTCTCGGAAGGAGGCCGGCCACGACCTTCTGGCAGCGGCCCTCCACCGGAGGTGCCAGCCGCACGAGGAGCCGTTCGGGCTTCCACCCGAGGGCGCCGGCCAGCGTCGTGCCCGACAAGCGGGTGGCCGTCGGGTGACTGAGGCGCTCGTCGAGGCTCGGGTCGTCGAGGGGGAGGTCGTGGTCGAGGCGCCGCCACCGGAACCGGCAGTGCAGGTGCTGGTCGACGTCGCGCTCGACGACGGGGCCGGCCGCGGGGTCGAGCAGCGCCACCGACGGCGAGGTCGAGCCGAGCGTCCAGTACGTGACGGTGGCGGTCGGCGCCCCGAGCAGCGGTTGGGTGCCTGGGTGGACCAGCGGCCGGAGCACCTTTGCGGCTTTGCGGCCCCGCATGCGGCCCAGGACGACGGGGTCGGTGGCCCCGATCGTGTCGGCCGGGAAGGGCGAGTCGACGTCGACGACGGCGGTGGCGGCGACGACGTCGTACGTCGCGAAGGGGGGCACGTCACCGAACCACGTGACCCGGCGCAGCGATCCCGAGTCGAGATCGACGGCGACGCTGTCCGTGGGGTTGTTGCCGAGAAGCAGGAGCCGGAGCGGCATCGCCTCCATGTTGGCCCCGTCGCCCGTCCCGCGCACGGATCCTGTCGAGAATCTTCAGCCCGAGAGCGACTCCATCGAGCGCGTCGACGTCGGTGGTGGGCAGCCGACAGGCCGAATCGCGACAGACGTAGGCGGCCCCGTCATCGCGACCCTCCCAGAGCGGAGAACCGAACCGCTCGCCCCACGTCAGGACCGCGTTGGGCAGATAGCGGCGCTGGACGGCGCCCACGAGGTCGGGCTCGGTCCCCGGCGATCACGACCTCATCGATGCCGCGAGCGACAAGGTCGACGGCGGCCAGGGCGTACGTGAAGGCTTGTGGGTGGTGGGCCATCGATTCGCCCAGCCAAGCGAGGATGGCGTGCCCGACCGTCTCGATACGGGTCGTCGCCGGTGAGCGCGCCCAGGCGGAGCAGCGCGACCGCAGCCACGCCGTTGGCCGAAGGCGTGGCGCCGTCGTAGGAGTCCTTTTGACGCACGATCAACTGCTCGCCGTCGCGCCCGGTGGTGAAGAGGCCGCCCTCGTCCTCGTCGGAGAAGAGGTCGAGCAGCGCATCGGCGGCTTGTCGGGCGAGCGTCGATCCAGCGTGCCTCGCCCCGTGGCTTCGGCCAGCCGCGTGAAGGCATCGACGAGCCAGGCGTAGTCGACGGCGTAGGCGAGGTGGCGCGCGTGCCGCCGCTCGTCCTGCCAGACGCGGCGCCACCGCCCGTCGCGCGCGGAGGTTGGCCGAGGAGGAAGTCGGCCGTCGCGGCGGCGGCGTCGATCCAGTCGGTTCGCCGAAGGCAGCGCCGGCTTCGGCGAGCGCGCGACACGAACATGGCGTTCCACTCGGTGAGCACCTTGTCGTCGAGACCGGGACGGACCCGCTGTCGACTGCGGCGCGCGAGCAGTGCGACCGCGCGCCCTTCTCGATGTCTGCGGGATCGCAGGAGGTCGCCGCGTGCGGGCGGTGGAGGATGTTGGAGCCTTCGAAGTTGCCCGACCGGGTGACGCCGCACCACGCGATGGCGGCGTCCGTGCGATCGGCGTCGCCGAGCACCTCGCGCGAGTCTCCTCGGGCCGCCACACGTAGAACTTGCCCTCTTCGCCCTCGGAGTCGGCGTCCTCGGCCGAGAACAACCCGCCGTCGGGGTGCCGAGGTCGCGCAGCGACGTACGCGACGGTCTCCTCCACGACCTGTCGCCAGCGGCGTCGCCGGTCACCTGCCAGCCATGGAGGTATGCCCGCACGAGCTGCGCCTGGTCGTAGAGCATCTTCTCGAAGTGGGGCACCATCCAGAAGGCGTCGACCGAATAGCGGGCGAAGCCGCCGCCGAGATGGTCGTAGATGCCGCCCGATGCCATGGCGTCGAGCGTGGTCGTGAGCATGCCCAGGCTGTCGGCGTCACCGTGGTGGGCGTGGTGGCGAGCACCAGTTCGAGGAAGCTCGACCTGGGGGAACTTGGGCGCCCGGCCGAAGCCACCCCATTCGGGTTCGAAGATGCCCCGCAGGGCTGGTACCGCGGCCCCGACCATGGAGTCGTCCAGGGCATGTTGGTGCTCGCCGTCGACAGCAGCGAACGGGCCCGCACGCTCGTCGTGAGCTCCTCGGCTTGTCCGACGAGGTCGTCGCGGTGTCCGCTCCACGCCTCGGCCACCGCCCGCATGACCTCCACGAACCCGGGCCGTCCATGGTGCGACGACGGGGGGAAGTACGTGCCAGCGAAGAACGGCCGGCCGTCGGGGAGCAGGAAGACGGTCATGGGCCAACCGCCGCCGCCGGTCATCGCCTGCGTGGCCTCCATGTACACGGCGTCGACATCGGGTCGTTCCTCGCGGTCGACCTTGATGTTGACGAAGAGTTCGTTCATCACGGCGGCGACGGTTTCGTTCTCGAAGCTCTCGTGGGCCATCACGTGACACCAATGGCACGCGCGAGTAGCCGATCGACAACAGCACGGGCCGGTCGGTTGTGCGCGCCTCGGCAAACGCCTCGTCCGACCACGGCCACCAGTCGACTGGGTTGTCCTTGTGCTGTTGGAGGTACGGGCTCGTTTCCTGCGCCAGGCGGTTCGGCATGAGGTCGTCGACCCTACCCACCCCGCCCGGCTGAAATTGAGGCGCGCGCATCAGGGGTCGTAGCCTTCGGCCATGGAACTCCGACTCGACGGCAAGGTTGCTCTCGTCACCGGTGCCTCGCGGGGCATCGGCCAAGCCATCGCTCAGGCCTACGTCGACGCCGGCGCACAGGTGATGCTCGTCAGCCGCAAGATCGACGCGCTCGAAGCGGCGGCGAAGGAGATCGGTGGCGAAACGGCGGTGTTCGCCGCCAACGCCGGCGAACCCGACCAAGCCGAGGCTGCCATCCAGGCCACGCTCGACGCCTTCGGCGGCCTCGACATCCTCGTCAACAACGCAGCCACCAATCCCTACATGGGGCGAGCCGTCGAGATCGACGAACCCCGATACGACAAGACGTTCCAAGTCAACCTGCGCGGTCCGTTCTTCTGGATCCAGAAGGCCTGGAACATGGCGATGAAGGACGCCGGTGGGTCGGTGATCAACATCGCCTCGATCGGCGGCATGCAATACGGCGGCCACATCGGCGTCTACGACAACACCAAGGCGGCGCTCATCCACCTCACCGGCCACTTCGCCGCAGAGTTGTCACCGAAGGTGCGGGTCAACGGCATTGCGCCCGGGTTGGTCAAGACCGATTTCGCCCGGGCCTTGTGGGAGCCGGCCGAGGAGCAGGTGGCCAAACGGATGCCGCTGCGTCGCCTCGGCACGCCCGAGGACATCGCCAACGGAGCGTTGTTCTTGGCCAGCGACGCTGCCTCATGGATGACGGGCCACACCCTCGTCATCGACGGTGGGGCGATGATCGGCCGCGGCGCCGTGTAACGGGCAGATCCTCAGACGTCGACGAGCGACCCGCGCCCGAGGCCGGTCAGCACTGCGCCGACGGCAGCTTCGGCCAACCTGCCCTTGACGGCGAGGTCGATGGGAGGACCGGACAGAAGGGTGGTCGCCACGCCGTGCGCTGCTGTCCATACGCAGAGACCTGCCATCGTCGCGTCGTCGCCGTCGAGGGTTCCGGCCCGCTGGGCATCTCGGGCGGCCGCCTCGAAGGCACGCTGGATGGCCGTGCCCAGCGCCGGTTCGTCGCCTCGCGGGTCGGCGGTGAGTTCGGGACGGAAGAGGAACATCGCCCGAAACAGGTCAGGGTTCTCGCACGCGAAGTCGATGTAGGCGAGGGCCATGCTCTGCAACTTGTCGCCGGGTTCACCGACGGCGTCGAAGCGGGTGAGCAGGAGATCGACCTCGCGCGACACAATCCCCTGGAGCAGGTCGCGCTTGTCGTCGACGTGGGCGTACAACGCGGGGGCGGTCACGCCGAGTCGAGCGGCGACACGCCGCAGGGATACGGCGTGCAGGCCCTCCTCTACGAGGATGTCGCGGGCGGTTGCGGCTATCGCTTCACGGGTGAGTGGCTGTCGCATCGGTTGGCACTTCCTCCTCGTCATCCGCCGGACGTAAGAAGACGTGTACCCATACCGGGCCGGTCTAACGCAGATCAGTCGCTGCGGTGTCCGGCAAGGAGGTGGCGCTGGACTTTCCCGGAGGGCGTCTTGGGGAGGCGGTCGACGACAACGACCTCACGGGGCGCGGCGTAGGCCGGAAGTCGGCTCTTGGTGTGGTCGCGCAACTCGGCCAGCGTCACGGGGACAGCGCCGGCGGCGGGCACGATCCAAGCCACGACCCGCTGGCCCCATTCGTCGTCGGGCCGGCCCGCAACGGCGACCTCGGCCACATCCGGGTGAGCGCCGAGGGCTTCCTCGACGGCCACCGGCCACACCTTTTCGCCACCGGTGACGATCACGTCGCCGATGCGGCCCTCGACGTGGAGCACGCCGTCGGCGTCGATCGAGCCGGCATCGCCAGTGCCGAGCCAACCGCCGGCGTCAAGGGGCGAGGTGCCGTCGCGGTAGCAGCGGAGGAGCATGGGTCCCCGCACCCGGATCTGGCCAGTGGCGTCGACGCGCACCTCGACCCCGTCGAGGGGTCGCCCGTCGTAGACGACCCCGCTACCGGTTTCGGTCATCCCGTACGTGCGCACGACATTGTCGGGGCGGCTTCGCCAGTCGGCGCCGCCTCCGACCAGCACCACCCGGTAGCGGTCGAGGGCATCGCGATTGGCTTGGGTGGGGACGAGCGACACCAGGGTGGCCGGACGTTCGTCCTCGTCGAAGAGCAGGGGAGTGCCGGTCAGGAGCGCCCTCGTCACCACGCTCAGGCCCCCGACGTGAGCGACGGGAAGCCGAAGGAGCCAGGCATCGTCGGACGGGTCGACGGCGAGTCGTGCGCTGGTGGCCCGAGCGCTTGCCTCGACGGCGGCACGGGTCAACACCGCGCCCTTGGGTTCACCGGTGGTGCCGCTCGTCGGCACCACCAGCGCGTCCCCGTCCTCGACGGGCCGCGACCCGGACAGCCGTGTCTGCGACCCCGTCTCGTCGATCAACACGGCGGGAGCCATCGCTGCGACCAGCCGGCGCGCGGACGGGAGGGGCAACCGGGGGTCGACGGGGAGCACCGCGTCTCCGTCGGCCCACGCCTCGCTGAGGGCTCGGACGAAGCCCGGACCCGGGGGCTGGGCGATTGCGATGAGCCGACGCACCGGCGGGAGCGTACGCAACCGTATGAGTGACAACTCTCAGAGTGCTCTCGACAAGCCTCGCGACGGCGAGATCCGTCCCGGGGCCGAGTGGCGAGCGGGCAGGGCGCCGACGAGTTCGCCGATGGTCGCTACGAGGTGGCCGATCGACCGGGCGGATCGATCGCCAAGATCACCATCGACCGGCCCGAGGTGCGCAACGCCTTCCGGCCCCAGACGGTCATCGAGTTGGCCCAGGCCTTCGAACTGGCCCGGGAGGACGCGGCCGTCGGGGTGGTCATCCTCACCGGGGCAGGGCGCGCTGGCGTTCTGCTCCGGTGGCGACCAGCGGGTCCGGGGCGACTCGGGCTACGTCGCGCGACGACGCGCTCGGCCAGAAGGGCGTCGGCCGCTTCCACGTCACCGACCTCCACGTGCAGATCCGTCGCCTGCCCAAGCCGGTCGTGGCCATGGTGGCCGGCTACGCCATCGGCGGCGGCCACGTCCTGCACGTCGTCTGCGACCTCACCATCGCCGCCGACAACGCCCGCTTCGGCCAGACCGGCCCCAAGGTCGGCTCGTTCGACGGCGGCTTCGGCGCCGCCTGCTGGCCCGAGCAGGTCGGCCCGAAGAAGGCCAAGGAGATCTGGTTCCTCTGCCGCCAGTACGACCCCGACGAGGCCGTCGCCATGGGGCTGGTCAACACGGTCGGTCGCCCTCGAAGACGCTCGAGGAGGAGACCGTGCCGTGGTGCCGCGAGATGCTGACGCTCTCGCCGTTCGCCCTCCGGCTGCTCAAGGCCAGCTTCCACGCCGACGAGGACGGCCTGGCCGGCATCCAGCAGCTGGCCCACGACGCCAACCTGCTCTTCTACGGATCGGAGGAGGCCCAGGAAGGGCGGGACGCCTACAAGGAGAAGCGGACCCCCGACTTCACCCGCTTCCCCCGCCGGCCCTGACGGCGCCGGTGAACGTCTGGGTCGAAGGGGCCCGGCCGCGGACGCTGCCGGCCGCCGTCGTGCCCGTGCCGTGGGCACGGCCGTTGCGTTCAGCCAGTCCGGCATCGTGTGGTGGCGGGCGCTCGCCGCGCTCGTCGTCGCCCTGGCCATCCAGATCGGCACCAACTACGCCAACGACTACTCCGACGGCATTCGCGGCACCGACGACGCGCGGGTCGGCCCCGTCCGCCTCGTGGCCACCGGGCTCAAACCGGCGCCGTGCGGTCAAGCGGGCCGCGTTCGCCGCTTTCGGTGTCGCCGCGCTGGCCGGCCTCGGCGTTGGCGGCGGCGACGACTGGTGGTTGATCCCCGTCGGGGCGGTGTGCTTTGCCGCCGGCTGGTTCTACACCGGCGGGCCGAGTCCCTACGGCTACGCCGGGCTCGGCGAGGTCTTCGTCTTCGTGTTCTTCGGCGTCGTCGCCACCGCGGGTTCGGCCTACGTGCACAGCGAGCACGTGACCCTGCTCGCCCTCGGCGCCAGCGTGCCCGTCGGTGCTCTGGCCACCGCGCTTCTCGTCGTGAACAACCTGCGCGACATTCCCACCGACACCGCTGCGGGCAAGCGGACCTTGGCCGTGCGCCTCGGTGATCAAGACAGCCGCGTGCTGTACCTGGTGTTGCTCACGGCGGTGCCGATCGGCGCCGCCCTGTTGTTGGCCGTGGTGCGGCCGTTGGCGTTGGTCTCATTGGTCGGCCTGTTCCTGTCGCTGCCCGCGGTGCGCGCCATCCGCTCCGGCGCTCGAGGACGGGATCTCGTGCCCGTGCTGGTACGCACCGGGCAGGCGCAACTGGCCTACGGGCTGTTACTGGCCGCCGGTCTGTCTGTGCGATGACGGTCGAGGAACGGGAGCACGACGTCGAGGAAGGCGTCAGGCGCCTCGAGGTGACAGGCGTGACCGGCGCCGGGGATGACCGCGACTTCGGCTGGGCCGCCCCACGGCGTCTTGGAGGCGACGGGCGAGGGCAGTGAACTTTTCGTCTCGCTCGCCGGCGACGAGCAAGCACGGGCATGCGCAGTTCGGGCAGCCGGCCCCAGAGAGACTCCTGCGAGCCGGTACCGCACAGGCGGAGGCTGGCGGCGAGGCCGGTCACGGTGTTCTCCGTGCGGCCGTCGAGGTCCGCGTCCTCCGGCCGAAGGGTGGCGAACAGCGGGTTGCGCCAGCCAGCGGCCAGAAATGCGTCGGGGCCGATCGCGTTCGAGGTCGCAGGCCAGCCCCTCGTCTGCCGCTACTCGCGCTTCCCGCTCGTCGGCGTCGTCGAGGCCGGCGGTGGCACCGAGGAGCACGAGCACCGGACCAGTTCGGGATCGTTGACGGCGAGGTGGAGGGCGAGACGGCCGCCCATCGAGTAACCCAAGTACGCCGCGTGACCCCCGACCGATCCGAGCAGCGCGGCGCCGGCTACGAGGTCGACGCGCACAGCCTCCGATCGGCCGTGGGCGGGAGCGTCGACGGCGACCACGTCGTGGCCGCGGCGTGAGGCGGGGCAGCAGCGGAGCCCACGACGTGCGGGTCTGGGTGAAGCCGTGGACCAGCACGACGGGCGGCGCGGCGGGATCGCCGTGGTGGTCGGCATGCAGCGTCGGCACGGGCGAGACGTACAGGCGACCTTCTCCGCCACCTTGGTCGACGAGTGGGTGCGGGCCGGGGTGGCCACGCCGTCGTTTCGCCCGGGATCCCGGTCGACGCCGCTGGCGCTGGCGCTCGCGGCCGACGGCCGACTGCGGCCTTCACGTCATCCTCGACGAGCGGGCGGCGGGGTTCTTGGCCCTCGGCATCGGGCTGGCCTCGGCCGACCCGCCGTCGTGCTGACCACCAGCGGCACGGCCGCGGTGGAGCTGCACCCGGCGGTCGTCGAGGCTCGCAGGCCGGCGTGCCGCATGCTCGTCTGCACCGCCGACCGGCCGCCCGAGCTGCAGTCGGTCGGCGCACCCCAGACCGTCGAGCAGACCCGCCTCTACGGCGCCGCCGTGCGGTGGTTCGCCGAGCCCGGCGTGGCCGACGGGCATCCCCGTCGACTCGTGGCGCTCGCTCGCGTCACGGGCCGTCGCCGAGGCGACCGCCAACGTCAGCGGGCCCGGTCCGGTTCACCTCAACCTCGCCTTTCGCGATCCACTGGTCGAGACACCCGGCGGCGCTCCGCCGCCACGGTCGGGCCGACAGCCCTGGCACCGAGCGACCCGCCCGGCGGCGGCGCCGTCACGCGAGTTCGCCGCCGAGCTGCACGGTCGTCGCGGCGTCATCGTCGCCGGTCGCCGCTGCGGACGCACGAGCCTCCACCACTTGGCCGAGGCGCTCGGTTGGCCGGTGCTGGCCGACGCCCGTTCCCAAGTCCGCGGCGGTCCGAATTCGGTCGCCGCGTTCGACGGTGTGTTGCGGACGCCCGGCTTCCTTGCCGCCGGTGAGGTCGAGACCGTGCTGCGGTTGGGCGAGCCCCCGGCATCGAAGGTCCTGAGCCAGTGGCTGGCCGGCCTCGCCGACGCCGAGCAGATCGTGGTCGACCCCTACGGCCGGTGGCCCGATCCCGAGCGGCGAGCCGACCGGGTCGTACACGCCGATCCCACGGCGTTTTGCGCCGAACTGATGGATGCGGTCCATCCTGCGCCCGCTGGTTGGTTGACGACGTGGCTCGGCGCCGAGGCCAAGGCGCAGGGTGCCATCGACGCCGTGCTCGCCGGCCACGCCGAGGCCACCGAGCCGGGTGTCGCTCGGGCCGTCACCGACATCGACGTGGTCGGCGCCGAGGTTTCCCTCTTCGTGTCGTCGTCGATGCCCGTGCGCGACGTCGAATGGTTCGGCGCACCCGTCATCGCCCCACCGAGTGCTGTCGAACCGGGGCGCCAACGGCATCGACGGCGTGGTCTCGTCAGCCCTGGGAGCTGCGGCGGGAGGGGGCCCGGTCGTCGCCTTGCTCGGCGACCTCGCCTTCCTCCATGACAGCGGCGGGCTGCTCGGGCGCCACTCGCCGCGGGGTCGATTGCACGTTTGTGGTCGTCGACAACGGCGGCGGTGGGATCTTCTCGTTCCTGCCCCAGGCATCGGTCCTTCAGGGTGATGACTTCGAGCGCCTCTTCGGCACGCCCCAGGATGTCGACCTCACGTCGTTGGCCGCCGTGCACGGCATCGACGCCGTCGTGGTCGACGAGGCCGCCAGCCTCCGACCGGCGGTGTCGGCATCCGTCAACGCCGGTGGCGTGCGCCTCGTCGTCGTCCGCACCGATCGCGGGGCCAACGTCGCCGTCCACGAGGAATTGCACGCGGCCGTGGCCGCCGCCGTCGGCTGAACGTCAGCCTGGTTCGGACTCGCCCTCGTCGTCGGGCGGCACGAGCACGGTCAACGCTCCGGCACGGCACCGAAACTTGAGGGGCGCGGACATCCGCACGACTTCGCCGTCGAGGGCGACGTCGATCTCGGCTCTGCGGAATTCGAGTTCGACGGTCGCCGTCTCGTCGAGCGCGGCCACCGGTGATGACTCGAGTCGACCACCGATCACGGCAAGCACCACCCGCAACCGAGCGAGTTTCCCCTCGGCCCGCAGGACCCGGACATCCAGCACGCCGGCGTCGAGTCGCTCGCGGTCGCCGAGGTCGAGCATCGACTTGCCATATCTTCCGTTTCCGACGAACACCATCCATGCGCGATAGGCGGTGCCGTCGACGGTCACGTCGAACTTCTCGAGTTGACGAAACTGCTTCCAAGCCGCCATCAACATCGCCACCTGCTTCGGCATCCGATCCTCGATCGCTTCGCGATCGCGCACCAGACTCGGGTACGCCCCGACGCTTGCGTTGTTGATGAACGTCTCGCCGTTCACGTCGCCGACGTCGATCGTCTTCGTGGTTCCCCCGTGCCGCCGACGCTGCTTTCTCCATGGTGTCGAGGCCGAGCTCACGTGCGAAATGATTCCTCGTGCCGGCGGGGATCGGTAGGAGGGGGAGTCCGGTGTCGGCCGTCTCTGCTGCTGCGCAGCGAATGGTGCCGTCGCCGCCAGCGATGGCCAGGAAGTCGGGCTTGGTAGCGATCGCAGCGACGACCTGTTCCTTGACGTCCTTGCCGAGCTCCTCGACTCTGCTGTCGGGAAACAGGGCCGCAAGGTCGTCGGTCGACGTCTCGTCGGGGCCCGAGTGGGGATTGACGAGAATCACGCCGTGCATCGGCGCAGGCTACAGACGACCGCGGTCAGGGACGGACGAGCGCAGCCAGCAGGGCCTGGAGCTTGAGTTGGGTCTCGACGAGTTCGCGTTGCGGATCGGACCCTTCGACCACACCCACCCCGGCGAAGAGCCGAGCGGTGGTCCCCGCGATCTCCGCCGATCGGATGCCGATCGAGAACGAACCGTCGCCGGCGGCGTCGACCCAACCGACCGGTCCCGCGTACCGGCCGCGGGTCAGGTGCTCGTTGTCGTCGAGCCAGCGGATGGCGGCGTCGGTGGGGGTTCCGGCCACGGCTGGCGTCGGATGGAGGCGCTCGACGAGTTCGAGCGCCGAGGCTCGGTCCTGGGTGAGGGTGCCGTCGATCTCGGTCCCGAGGTGCAACACGTTGCGCAACTGCATGATCGACGGTCGGTCGGGCACGTCGAGTCGTGCGCATACCGGTCGTAGCGCGGCGTCGATGGCTTCGATGACGAAGCGGTGCTCGCGCTGGTCCTTGACCGAGGCGACCAATTCGGCGGCGAGGAGTTCATCGGCGTGGGGGTCGCCGCTTCGCGGGAAGGTGCCGGCCAGCGGATGGGACCGCACGTGGTCTCCCGTGCGCTCGATGAGCAACTCGGGGCTGGCGCCGACGAAGCCGTCGACCATGAAGACGACGCAGGCCGGATACAAGGCGCGGAGGCGTTCGAGCACGTCGGGAATGACAATCGGACGGTTGGCCTCGACGACGACCTCGCGGGCGACGACGACCTTGTCGAGGCGCCCGGCGGTGATCTCGCCGACGGCATCGGTGATCGTTGCCTCCCACGCCGCGTGCGGTCGGGGCGAGCGCAGCGCGAACCCATCGGGCAGGCATCGGCGATGGTCGGACTCCGTCGGCGCCGTCAGCGGGTCGACCTCGGTCGTGGTCGAGTGGGGGCCGATGGTCGTCAGCCACTGCCGTCCCTCGGCGGTCCGGCACAGGGTGGCCGCCGGTATCACCATCGAGGTCGGCGCCGTCCGATCGAAGGGAAGCGCCCCGGCTGCCACCGGTCCCGCGCCAGGAGCCGGCGCCCCGTCGCAGTCGGGGCCGTCGACCTCGATCGACGCCAACACGGCGGCCACCGCGGCGGCGGCGCCGTCGAGTCCGGCCGGGAGGTCGATACGGCGGGCCACGCCGCGGCCGGCCAGGCCGTGGCCTTCTTGTTCGAACACGAAGCCGTCGTTGCCGGCGAAGGCCACGAGGTCCCAGGGGTCGGCGGCGTCGACTTCGACCGTGCGAGCCACGAGCGAGTCGGTCATCGGCGCGTGCCGGTCAGGAGTTGGGCGATGCCGCCGGTCAACAAGCGACGGTCGACTTGGGCGAAGCCGGCCTCGGCCAAGCGATCGACCATGACCCCGGGGGCAGGCAGATACGCCACCGATTGCGGGAGGTATCGGTAGGCGGCGCCGTCAGAGAGCAGTCCGCCGATCTTGGGCACGACCTTGCCGAAGTACACGCCGTGGCCCCAGTGCAGCACCGGGTTGGCGGGTTCGGCGACGTCGAGCAGGGCGACTCGACCGCCGGGACGCACCACTCGCCCGAGTTCGTCGAAGAAGGCGGCGAGGTCGACGAAGTTGCGCAACGCGAACCCGCACGTGACGCCGTCGGCGCTGGCGTCGGGCAGCGGCAAACGAAGCGCGTCGGCCTGCACGAGCGGGGCGTCGGTGCGAGCGTGGGCCAGCATTCCCCAACTCAGGTCGGCGCCGATCGGGTGATGACCGGCCCGCTCGAGGTCGCGACAGAGGTCGCCGGTCCCGGCGGCGAGGTCGAGCACCAGCGAACCCGGGGCGAGCCCGAGGGAGGTGACGGCGGTGCGCCGCCAACCCACGTCGAGGCGGAACGTCATGATCCGATTCACGAGGTCGTAGCGAGGCGCGATGGCGTCGAACATCGACCGCACGGCTCTGACCTTGGCCTCGCCCTGGGGGAGGGGAGCGGTCACGGCGTCCGCGCTGCCTCTCGCTCCACCGCATTGCGCTCGGCGGCGACACCGACGCGTTCGATGTGCTCCTGCGCGACGTCGAGCAACGTGCGCCGGAAGTGGTGGGTGACCAACTCCGACGTCGCCGGGAGCAGCGTCTGGAACGCGGCGACCAGACGTTCGGCGGCCTGCTCATCGGGCAGCCCTGACTCTCGGAGCGGATGGCGAATGTAGGTGTCGAACAGTTCGACGGCCTGCTCAGCCACCGCCCGCATGGCCTCGTGGTGCCGCCGGGCGAGTTCGAGCACCTCGGGGAGCGGAAGGCCAGCTTCGAGCAGGCGAAGACCGGCGGCGGCCGCAGTCACGTCGTCGGTGGTGAAGCGGTCGTCGCCTCCCGTCCTCCTGGGGACGAGCAACCCCTCGCTCAGGACGGCCTGGAGGATCGGCAGCGGGATGCCGGACCGCTCGGCCAGTTCGCCCAGCGTGAGCCGTTCGTCGCTGTCGGGGTCGGGGGCCGAGACGGCGGTCACGAGCGCCTCGTCGGCGGCGTCGAGTTCGCCGGCCAGCAGTCGGGCGATGGTGGCCAACGTGAGGCCGCGGGCCTGGAGGCGGCGGATCCGGGCAAGGCGGGCGACGTGCTCGTCGTCGTACCACGCCACCCGCCCCTCGCGGCGGGGCGGGGCCAGCAGTCCCCGGGATTGGTAGAAGCGCACCGTGTCGACCGACACGTCGGCTTTCGCCGCAAGAGCATCGACCCGGTAGTCCACGCATCCACTCTAGGAGTGATCGCTCGTAAGGTTGCATCGTGGACGACGCTGTCACGCACTGCCATGGCTGCGGCCGCACGTTGACCGACTGTGCGCTCGGTCCCTGCGGCCGGGGCGGGCCCGACGACGTGGTCCGGTTCTGCCCCCGCTGCGGCTGGCGCCTCCGCGACATCGCCATCGTCCCCGGCCTCGGCGGCCGCTGGTGCCGCGTCCACGGCGTCCTCCCCGACTCGCATTGAGGTGGCCGATCAGGTCGCTGAAATCGGACATTTCCCCGGTTTTCGCCACCGTATCGGCCACACCAACGTCGGGTTTGGAGGGTCAGTGGGGGGCGTCGGGGAGTTCGGTGCCGCAGTGCTTGCAGATGCCGTTGGCTCGCGTCGTGGGCCGTCGGCACGACGGACACCGGTAGACGGCGATCTGCCCGCGGCGAAGGCGGCGAATGGTCGAGACCAACATGCCGCCGATGGCGATGACGATCAGGACTTCGAGGAGGTCGCGGACCAGCGTGTCGGCGTCCATCCCTACCCGGCCCCTTCGCCCTGGGCGACGGCGTCGCGCGCCGACCGATAGTCGGCCTTGCCCGAAGCTCCCCGGTGCACGTGGTCGACGAACATGACGGTGCGCGGGGTCTTGTAGCCAGCCAGGCGAGTACGGACGTGGTCGACGAGGTCGATCTCGGCCACGCCGACGGAGCCGCTTCGCCGCTGGACGATGGCGGCCACCCGCTCGCCGAAGCGTTCGTCGGGGACGCCGACGACGACGGCGTCGAAGACGGCGGGGTGGCTCTTGAGGGCCGACTCGACCTCTTCGGGGTGCACCTTTTCGCCGCCGGTGTTGATCGTCACTGCGCCCCGCCCGAAGACCGTGATGGTGCCGTCGGACTCCACGGTGGCGTCGTCGCCGAGCAGGGCCCAGCGCACGCCGTCGACGACGGGGAAGGCGGCGGCGGTGGCGTCGTCATCTCCGTGGTAGCCGAGGGGCACTCGTCCACGCCGGGCCATCCGCCCGACGACTCCTGATCCCGGAGTCACGGGCCGGAGATCGGGGCCGAGCACGGCGCTCGACGAGTCCATGCGAAACCGCGGATGGGCGGCATCGTCTCCTCGCACGGCGACCATCTGGCCCTGCCCGCCCGTCTCGGACGCGCCGAAGCCGTCGACCACCATGCATCCGGGCAGCGCTTCGAGCAGGTCGTCGCGGACCGAGGGCGACAGGATGGCGCCGCCCGAGAGGATGACGGTGAGCGACGAGACGTCGAGTCCGGCGCCGACGCCCGTGCGCAACGACTCGACGAGCGGTCGTGCGAACGCGTCTCCGACGATGACGAGGAACGTGACCTGTTCGTCGGCCACCAGCGTCAATGTCCGGTCGGGGTCGAAACTCGGGCTCGGGTCGATGACCACGGCGCTGCCCCGGAAGAGCGCGTGGAATGCCATCCAATGGGCGGTGCCATGGATGAACGGGCAGGCAGGCAGGAGGCGCCCGTGCCCCTGCTCGTGCTCGTTCGGCCAGGTCGGAGGGATGCTCGATCGGGGGAACCCCGCCACCGCCCATGGCAGCGAAGAAGATGTCCTCATGGCGCCACACCACGCCCTTGGGCCGGCCGGTGGTGCCCCCGGTGTAGAGCACGTAGTGGTCGTCGCCCGATCGGCCACTGACGACGGACGGGTCGAGTGGCGGTCGGCCGGCAACGAGTCGCTCGTAGTCGTCGCCGACGGGCACGACGAACATGAGATCGGCCACCTCGGCAATCGCTCGAGCCTGCTCGAGGAGGTCGGGGTCGTGGATCAACCCCACAAGAGCGGCGTCGAGCGCGACCTCCGACAACTCGGCCGCGGTGTAGCGGTAGTTGAGGTTGATCGGCACCGCCCGCAGCCAGAAGGCGGCCAGCATCGCCTCGAGGTACTCGACCCCGTTCGACAGAAGGAGCCCGACGTGGTCACCGGCCGAGATGCCGTCCGCCGACATCGCCGCCGCCAGGCGCAGGGATCGGTCGCGGCAGGTCTCCGAAGGTCGACCGGCGACGGCCGGCGACGACGGCCTCGCGGTCGGGCACGGCGCCGGCGACGAACGAAAACAGGTCGGCCAGGTTGTACGAAGCCGCCGGCTCGCTCATTCGACGACGATGTCGGACAGATCCTCTTCGGGAGGCGGAAACTTCGGATCCATGGTCCGCAGCGTCTCGACCAGCACGGAGAGGAGGGCCCAGTCGCGATACCACTTCCGGTCGGCGGGGACGGCGTACCAGGGTGCGTTGGCGGTGCTGGTCTTGGTGAGGGCGTCTTCGAATGCCTCCTGGTAGTCGTCCCACAGCTTTCGTTCCTCGAGGTCGCCCGAGTTGAACTTCCAGTTCTTGTTCGGGTTGTCGAGGCGCTTCTGGAATCGCTCGGCCTGCTCCTCCTTGGAGATGTGGAGGAAGAACTTGACGATGGTCGTGTCGGCGGCGGTGAGGTTGGCCTCGAAGGCGTTGATGGCGGCGTAGCGCTTCGACCACACCGACCGGGGCACGAGGTCGTGGACCCGCACGACGAGCACATCTTCGTAGTGCGAGCGGTTGAAGATCCCGATCTCGCCTTTGCCCGGCACCGCCTTGTGGATGCGCCAGAGGAAGTCGTGGGCCCGCTCCTCCTCAGTCGGGACCTTGAACGAGGTCACCCGACAACCCTGGGGGTTGACGCCCGTGAACACCTTGCGGATGGCGCCGTCCTTACCGCCGGCGTCGAGCGCCTGGAGTACGACGAGCAGCGACTGTTGGTGTTCGGCCCAGAGTCGCTCCTGGAGGTCGGCCAACTCTGCGCTCAATTCGAGCGAGGCCGCCTCCGTGGCCTTGCGGTCGCCGGGAGCGCCGGGGGTCGAGGCGGGGTCGAGATTGTGGAGATCGGCCTTTGCCTTCGGCCCCACGAGCAGTTTGTCGGCCACCGATCCCACGTCAGTGGAACCAGATCTTCTGGTACTCACGACTCATCGGATGCACGAGCAGCGCGACCTGGGCGACGGCGAACATCAGTCCGAAGAGGTTGGAGAGTCCGCCGAAGACGAGGAGGACGAGCAGGCTCAGCACCGACACGCCGACCCCGAGGAAGTAGCCCCATTTCTGGTCGTTGGCGATCCCGAACGCGCCCGCACCCGCTCCGAGCACGAGCACCAGGCCGAGGAGCGATGCGCCACCGCCGAGTACGACGTTGATCAGTCCGATGGCCGCGTCGAAGTAGAGCAGAAAGCAGCCGAAGAGCAGCGTCTGCGGATGGGCCTGGTTGATCCAGCGCTTCGTCTCCACCGGATCAGTCTGCCAGCCTGCGTCCGGGTAGCGGCAGCCCGACCGATGCCGTCCCGGCCGCCGCCGTTGCCCGTAGTTGGCCGCAGGCTGCGTCGATCGACGTGCCCCGGTTCTGCCGGACGGTTGCATTGACGCCGAGGTTGCGAAGTCGGGCGGCGAACTCCGACACCCGTTCGGGCGGGCTCCCCAGCACCGGGTAGCCGGGCGTCGGGTTGAGCGGGATGAGGTTGACGTGCGCGCCGAGCGTCCGGGCGTAGGCGGCGAGTTCGACGGCGTCGGATCGTCGGTCGTTGACCCCGTCGATCATCGCCCACTCGAACGAGAGTCGGCGCCCTTTGGCGGTGAGATAGTCACTGCATGCCTCGGCGAGCGCGGGCAGCGGGTAGCGGCGGTTGATCGGCACGAGCTCGTTGCGGAGCTCGTCGTTGGCGGCGTGGAGCGACACGGCCAGGTTGACGGGGAGCGCCTCAGCGGCCAGCCGTCGGATGCCGGGCACCAACCCGACCGTCGAGATCGTGATGTGGCGGGCCGAGAGTCCGAGGGAGTCGTGGAGCCGCTCGACCGTGGCCCACACCGGCGCGTAATTCGCCATCGGCTCGCCCATTCCCATGAAGACGACGTTGGACAGGCGTCGACCTGACGCCGCCGCTGCGGTCTTGGCCCGGACGACCTGTTCGACGATCTCACCGGTCGTCAGGTGGCGGTCGAATCCGGCCTGACCCGTGGCGCAGAACCCGCAGCCCATGGCGCACCCAGCCTGCGAGGAGATGCACACCGTCGACCGACCGGGGTAGTGCATCAAGACGCTTTCGACCTGCCGTCCGTCGTCGAGGGTCCAGAGCCACTTGCGCGTCTCACCGTCGTCGCTCACCGACTCGAGCGCGGGGACGAGAGCGGGAGCGAGGGCGGGTTCTGCTGCGAGCCGGTCCCGTAGCGCGGATGGCAGGGTCGTGAGCTCGGACGGACCGAGGCCATGGTCGTAGAGCCCAGTCCACACTTGGTCGGTGCGGTAGCGAGGAGCGCCGATCGAGTCCAGAAGGCGGGCCACGTCGTCGCGCGTGAGGTCGTAGCGGCTCGCCATCCCCCCAGCGTAAGGGCCGCCGAAGGCCATCCCTTCTTCCTCGGATAGGTGGCCCTGCCTCGGTACCGTGGGGCCATGGACCTGCAGGATCGTGCTCACGCCGGGGTCGGCGACCTGGAGCATCACCACCGAAACATCCAAGGAGGTACGGCGAGAGCCGCCGTCTTCGGCGTCAGCGACGGCCTGGTGTCCAACCTGGCGTTGGTGCTCGGCATGGCTGGCGCGTCGCCGGCGCCTGGCGTCGTACGCCTGGCCGGCGTGGTCGGATTGTTGGGTGGAGCCTTCTCGATGGCCGCCGGCGAGTACGTGTCGATGAAGGCACAGAAGGAGCTGCTCGAGCGCGAACTCGAGATCGAGCGACGCGAGATCGCCCACCGACCAGACAACGAACAGCGCGAGTTGTCGGCCATCTACCGCAGCCGTGGTGTGGCCTCGGATGTCGCCGACCGGCTGGCGGCCGAGATGATGGCCGACCCTGAGCTCGCCCTCGAGACCCACGCCCGCGAAGAGCTCGGCATCGACCCCGGCGAACTCGGTTCGCCCGTACGGGCTGCGGTCACGTCGTTCGGGTCGTTCGCCGTCGGCGCCATCGTCCCGTTGCTTCCCTGGTTCTTCGGCGCCGGGATGGCCGCGGTCGTGGCATCGATCGTGTTCGGGGTGCTCGCCGCCGTCGTCGTCGGGTCACTCCTGGCCCGCTTCACCGAGCGCCCCGTCCTCCCGTCGGCGGCCCGCCAAGTGGCCATCGCCGCGCTCGCTGCCGGCGTGCCGTACGCCATCGGCAACATGGTCGGCGTCGCCGTCTCCTAGCCGTCGCCTAGCCGTCGCCTACCTTCCCGGCGCGAACTGTCGTCAGGGCAGCGACTTCTGCCGGAAAGCGCTGGCGATGTCGCCGGTGTAGGCCCGGTCGATGTGGTCCACGGTGAAGCCCAACTTCTCGTAGAGGGTGACGGCGGGCGCGTTGTCTGCGTCGACGTAGAGCATGCCGACCCGCAGGCCTGCAGCGGCGAGATGATCGAGCCCGGCGAGCACGAGTGAACGACCGAGGCCCTGGCCGGCGAAATCGGGGTCGACGGCGATCACGTAGATCTCGCCGAGAGGCGGATCGTGGTCGGCGTGCACCTTGGTCCAGCAGAACCCGGCGAGGCGATCGTCGCGCTCATGGAGCAGGAACCCGGCGGGGTCGAACCAGGCTTCGTCCTCGCGTTGTTCGAGGGTGTCGAGGTCCCAGCCTCCCTGCTCTGGGTGCCAGTGGAACGCGCGGTTGTTGACCTCCAGCCACGCCTTTTCGTCCTTGCCCGGGACGAAGGCGCGCAGCGGCGTCAACCCCGAGTCTTCGTTCTTCACCGGCAGCGTCCGGCGCATCTGGAGGAGCTCGCGCCCACGCTGGAGCCCAACCGCGGCGGCCACCCGGTCGTGGAGTGGGGTCGGCTTGGGCACCCACAGGTGGACGTGGCCGCCGCCGTCGCCCCGAACGACGTCGAGCGCGGCGTTGAGGAGATCGGTCCCGATGGCGTCGCCCTCGTCGTCGCGGTGGTGCGGGTCGATGACGTACTCGAGCGCGAAGCTCAGCGGCCCGCGGGTGACCTGGGCGTAGCCGACCGGGTGATCGTGGCCTGGTCGCCACGCGACCAGCCCGGCGAATCCCTGACGGCCGCCGTGCACGAGGTCGAGCCACTGGTGCTCGCCGAGGGGCTGGTGGCCGTCGGCCTCGGTGGCGACATCGAGCAACGCCTGCACCGAAGCGATGTCTTCGGCACCCATCTGCCGTTTGACCTCGAGGTGGTGCACGGGCCGCACAGTAATGTCCGCTCTCCGTGGCCCGACCCCGATCACCGAAGGGACGCGCCCGGGAGACCTCCCTCCGCTTGGCCGACGAGTACCCCGGCTCGGCCGTCGACCTGTGTGAGTTGGAGCACCACAACCCGTTCGAGTTGCTGGCGGCGACCATCCTCTCTGCTCAGTCGACCGATGCCAACGTCAACCGGGTCACGCCCGCGTTGTTCGCCCGTTATCCGACGCCCGAAGCCCTCGCCGCCGCCGACCTGGCCGAGCTCGAAGAGGTGATCCACGCCACCGGGTTCTTCCGCAGCAAGGCCCGCAGCTTGGTGGGTATGGCCGCAGCGCTCGTCGAGCGATTCGGCGGCGAGGTGCCGTCGACCATCGAGGACCTCGTCACACTGCCCGGCGTCGGGCGCAAGACGGCGAACGTGGTCCGTAGCGTCGCCCTCGGCCAGCCCGGATTGCCCGTCGACACGCACGTCGGCCGGTTGGCCAAGCGGCTCGGACTCACCGACCTCGATGACCCGGTCAAGGTCGAGCACGTCCTCAACGCCATGGTCCCGCCGGCCGAGCGGGGCCTGTTCTCTCTCCGCTTGATCCTCCACGGGCGGCGGGTGTGCTCAGCTCGCAAACCCCGCTGCGGCGAGTGCGTGCTCCAGGACTTCTGCCCCTCGGCGCACGCCGTCTGAGCCTTCGACGAAGTGTGACCTTCGACCGCTTCAGCCGATACCTGAAACGGGGGCGACCGGTCTACCGTGGGAGACACCGGAGAACAGGGTTCCCGCCACCTCGTTCATCCGTCAGGAGCCGGCGCCGGGATCCGCCGCCTGGCCCGCTCCCGCTCGACGGCGCCTTCGGGCGCTGTCGAGTCGCGGCTCGAGCCCAGTGCGACTACCGCCGGTCGGTGAGGAGTTTGTGCAGCCGGCGTTGCGCGCCACGCAGCGAGCGCTCGATCTCGAACAACTCGACGGAGAGGTCTTCTTTGGCTCCGACCGACGCGTCGGCCATGGCCGACAGGCGCTTGGTCAGCTCGTCGAGGGCGGTGGACACCGAGGACAGCTCGGGGCGGGGGTCTTCCATACTGGGTCGATCCTGCCCTACCCGCCCCCGTAACATCGAGCCCTCATGCTCCGCCGCCTCGACCTTCGTGGGAAGACGGGCGACCTCCGGGTCGACCTGCCCCGCCCCCAGGCCGCCACCGAACCCCCGGTGGAGGCGGTGCAGGCGATCCTGGCCGAGGTCCGTGAGCGGGGCGACGCCGGGTTGCTCGACCTGACCGAACGCTTCGACGGCATTCGCCCCGAGTCGCTCCGGGTGCCCGAGGCCGAGATCGAGGCGGCGCTGGCGTCGATCCCGCCGCTGTTGCGTGAAGCACTCGAGGCTGCCCGCTCCAACGTGCTCGCCTATCACCGCGAGCAACTCCATGACGATGCCCGCTACGAACGCGACGGGCTGGTGGTGCGCGAGATGCGTCGGCCCGTCGATCGGGCTGGCGTCTACGTGCCGGGCGGCGCCGTGCCGCTCGTGTCGACCGTGCTCATGACGGCGGTGCCGGCTCGGGTGGCGGGCGTGGCCGAGGTCGTACTCTGCTCGCCCCCCGACCGGGCCACGGGCAAGGTGGCGCCGGGCATCCTGGCTGCCGCTGCCCTTGCCGGCGTCGATGAGGTGTACGGCTGCAACGGGCCGGCCGCCATCGGCGCCATGGCCTACGGCACCGAGTCGATCCGCGCCGTCGACGTCATCGTCGGCCCGGGCAACGTCTACGTCTCGCAGGCCAAGCGCCAGGTGAGCGGCGTGGTCGGCGTGCCCTCGTCGTTCGCCGGACCCTCGGAGGTCGTCGTGGTTGCCGACGAGACGACGCCGGCCGAGTTCGCCGCCATCGACCTCATCGTGCAGGTCGAGCACGGACCTGACGGGCTGGCGTGGTTGATCACGTGGAGCGAAGACGTCGCCGATCGCATCACCACCTTCGTGGAGAAGCTCACGGCCGAGTCGCCTCGTCGCGAGACGATCGCCGACAACCTCGAGCGCAACTCCTACGTCGCCATCGTCGACGGACCCGAGCAAGCCATCGAGTTGGCCAACGCCATCGCCCCCGAACACCTGCAGTTGATGACCGCCGACCCCGACGCGTTGCTGCCGCTCGTGCGCCATGCGGGCGCCGTCTTCACCGGGGCCTACGCGCCGCGCCAGCGTGGGCGACTACATCGCCGGACCGAGCCACGTGTTACCGACCTACGGGTCGGCCCGCTTCGCCGGTGCCCTCCGGGTCGACGACTTCTCGAAGCACATCCACGTGGTCTCCGTCGACGAGGCCACGCTCAGCCGCCTCGCGCCCCACGTCGCCGCCATCGCCGAGGCCGAGGGTCTCCCGGCCCACGCCGAGTCGGTTCGGCTTCGGAGCCGGCAGTGACCGCGGGGCTGCCGGCCCCGCTCGACAACCTGGGTTCGCTGCAGGGCTACCACTCTCCCCAGGTCGACGTCGACGTCCGGCTCAACACCAACGAATCCCCCTACGGCCCGCCGCCGGCGTGGATCGGTGATGTCGTGGCCGAACTCGAACGCATCGACTTCCACCGCTACCCCGACCGCTCGGCCGCCGACCTGCGCGAGGGCATCGCCGCATTGCACGGGGTCTCGCCCGAACAGGTCTTCGTGGCCAACGGCAGCAACGAAGTGCTCCAGACCCTGTTCCTCACCTATGGCGGGCCGGGGCGCTCGTGTGCCGTGTTCGAGCCCACCTACGCCATGCACGGCCAGATCGGCCGGCTCACCTCGACCACGGTGGTCGAGGGCGAGCGTGGTGCCGACTTCCGGTTGGACCTCGACGAGGTCGGCCGCGTGCTCGGCGGTGGGTCGCCCGACCTCACCTTCGTGTGCTCGCCCAACAACCCGACCGGCGGAGCCGAACCTCGGCCCGTGGTCGAGGCCGTGCTCGACCTCGCCCCCGGTCTCGTGGTGGTCGACGAGGCCTACGGCCAGTTCTCTTCGTGGACGGCGCTCGACCTCGTCGGCGATCGGCCCCTGGTCGTGACCCGCACCTACTCCAAGACGTGGTCGATGGCGGGCGCCCGCCTCGGCTACCTGGTGGGGCCCGAGGCCGTGGTGGCCGAACTCTGGAAGCGTTGCTTGCCCTATCACCTCGACACGCTCAAGCAGCGGGCCGGCTTGCTCGCCCTGCGCTACTCCTCGGAGATGGAGGCTCGCGTCAGCGCGCTGGTCGCCGAGCGCGAGCGCCTCGTCGCCGGTCTGAGCGATCTCTCCGTCGAGACCTGGCCGAGCGACGCCAACTTCGTGCTCTTCCGGCCCCTCGGCCGGTCCGGTGACGACGTGTGGCAGGGTCTCGTCGATCGGTCGGTGCTCGTCCGCAATTGCGGATCGTGGCCCCGACTCGACAACTGTCTCCGGGTCACCGTCGGGCGCCCCGACGAAGACGACCGGTTCCTGTCCGCGCTCTCCGAGGTCCTTGCATGACGACGCCCCGCTCCGCCACCCGATCCCGCCGCACGGCCGAAACGTCGATCGACGTCACCATCGACCTCGACGGCGCCGAAGGGGGCTCGGCCACCGTCGACACCGGGCTTCCGTTCTTCGACCACATGGTCAGCCAGTTGGGCAAGCACGGGGGGTTCGATCTGTCGGTGACGGCGGTCGGCGACCTCACGGTCGACACCCACCACACAGTCGAGGACGTCGCCATCGTGTTGGGCGAAGCGCTGCGCGAGGCCTTGGGCGACAAGACTGGCGTGCGCCGATTCTCCTCGATCCTCCTTCCCCTCGACGAGGCGCTCGTCGAGGTCGCGCTCGACCTCTCGGGCCGTCCGTTCGTGGTCTACGAGTGCGAGTTTCCCGGGCCGCTCGACCCGCTGCCCTTGGGCACGCCCCCGTTCGACCCGCAGTTGGGCGAACACTTCTGGCAGTCGTTCGCGACCGCGGCCGGCATCACGCTGCACGTCCGGCTGCGGGCCGGACGCAACACGCACCACATCCTCGAAGCGGTCTTCAAGGCCGTGGCCCGTTGCCTGCGCGACGCCGTGCGGGTCGAGGGCTCGGGCGTGCCCTCGACCAAGGGGTCGCTCTAGGTGATCGCGGTGCTCGACTACGGGATCGGCAACCTTCGCTCGGCCGAGAAGGCTCTCCAGTTCGTCGGCGGCGATGCCCGGCTGGTGACGACGGCGGCGGAGGCCGCCGGCGCCGCCGCCGTCGTGCTGCCGGGCGTCGGTGCCTTCGGGGCGTGCATCGACGCGCTGCGGGCGTCGGGCCTCGACCGCGCCGCCCACGACGCCGTCGACGCCGGCAAGCCCTTCCTCGGGATCTGCGTAGGCATGCAACTGCTCTACGAGGGCTCCGACGAGGACACCTCGGCCGTCGGGTTGGGCATCCTCTCGGGGCGGATCCGTCTGCTACCCGACTCGGTCAAGCGGCCGCAGATGCAATGGAACCTGCTCGACGTCGCCGTGCCCGACGACCCGCTGGTGGCCGGCCTCGGCGTGGCCCCGTGGGTCTACTTCGTGCACTCCTACGCCGCCGACGCCGATCCCGACGGGCTGATTGCCTCGTGCGAGTACGGCCGCACCGTGGCTGCCGTCGTCGGCCGCGACAACCTGCGGGCCACCCAGTTCCACCCTGAGAAGTCCGGGCCGATCGGCCTCCGTCTGTTGAAGAACTTCGTCGACCTCGTCGAGGCCGCGTGATGGACCTCTATCCGGCCATCGATCTACGCCACGGCCGCTGCGTCCGGTTGTTGCACGGCGACTTCGCCAAGGAGACCGTGTACGGCGACGACCCCCTCGCCGTTGCCGAACAGTTCGAGGCGGCGGGAGCATCGTGGATCCATGTGGTCGACCTCGATGCTTCGCGCGGCGACGGCTCGAACGTCGAACTCGTCGTGGCGATCGCGGAGGCAGTCTCGATACCCGTGCAGACGGGCGGCGGAGTGAGGGACGGCTCGTTGCTGGACCGCGGGATCGAGCGGGTCGTGCTGGGGAGCATTGCCGTCGACGACCCCGCTGCAGCCGGCGCTCTCGTCGAGCGGTACGGGACGCGCACAGCAATCGGCCTCGACCACCGCGACGGCGAACTTCGCACGCGCGGCTGGGAGGAACGTGGCGGCGTCGAGTTGCTCGACGCCGTCGTCCGCCCCGAACTCGGCGGGACGGGGGCGTTCGTCGTGACCGACATCTCGCGTGACGGCGCGCTCGAAGGCCCTGACCTCGAGGGATACGAGCGCCTCGTGTCGCTCACCGATGTACCGATCGTGGCCAGTGGCGGTGTCTCCGGCCTTGACGATCTCCGCGCCCTTCGCCGGTTGGGGGTTGCGGGCGTGATCGTCGGCAGGGCGCTGTACGAAGGCCGTTTCACGATCGAAGAGGCGATCGCGGCATGCAGTCGGTAAGGGTCATTCCCTGCCTCGATGTCGATGCCGGTCGCGTCGTCAAGGGCGTGCAACTTCGTCGACCTCCGCGACGCCGGCGACCCGGTCGCAGCTGGCCGCGCGGTATGACGGTCAAGGGGCCGACGAGATCGTGTTCCTCGACATCACGGCGTCGTCCGACGCAGCGAGACACGATGGTCGATGTCGTGCGCCGCACGGCCGAAGAGGTGTTCATCCCCCTGACCGTTGGCGGTGGGGTTCGCACCGTCGACGACGCGCGCGCGCCTCTTGCGGGCCGGCGCCGACAAGGTCGGCGTCAACACCGCAGCCATCGAGCGGCCCGAGCTGATCAGCGAGATCGCCATGGAGTTCGGGGCCCAGTGCGTCGTCGTCGCCATCGACGCCAAGTTCGTGCCCGGCGACAAGCCGGGCGAGGGACTTCGAGGTCTACACCCACGGCGGTCGTCGCCCGGCCGGGCTCGACGCCGTCGCGTGGGCCGCCCAGGTCGAGCAACTCGGCGCCGGTGAGATCCTCCTCACCTCGATGGACCGTGACGGCACCCGTGACGGCTTCGACCTCGAGTTGACCCGCCAGGTGGTCGACGCCTGCCGGCTGCCGGTCATCGCCAGCGGGGGAGTCGGCACCCTCGACCACCTCGTCGAAGGGGCACCGAGACGGCCACGCCGACGCCGTCCTGGCGGCATCGATCTTCCATTTCGGCGAGCACACCGTGGCCGAAGCCAAGGCCGCCATCGAAGCCGCCGGCCTCATCGTCCGCCCCGCATTGTGAACTCGCACCCCGCAGGCCTCACCTAACGTCGAAGCGTGGGATCGGGCGAAGCGAGCGCGCCGCAGGTCGAGAACAAGCAACCGATCAAGATGCTGGCCGACCGCATCCTGGTGCAGATCCCGCAACCGACGAGGGCGAGCGCACGACCACGGCAGGACATCCTGATCCCCGCGACCGCCCAGGTGAGCAAGCGGCTGGCCTGGGCCGAGGTCGTCGCCGCCGGCCGCACGTCAGCGGCATCGAAGTCGGCGACCAGGTGCTGTTCAACCCCGAAGACCGCTACGAGGTCGAGGTGCGAGGCGACGACTACCTCATCCTCCGAGAACGTGACATCCACGCCGTGGCCGCCGAACGCATCGAAGGAAACACCGGCCTCTATCTGATCGACACTCCGACAGCCGCCTACGATCGACATGCCATCGAGCGACCTCTGACCTGGTACGACGCCGACGGCCTGGTCCCTGCCATCGCCCAGGACGAGCACGGCAAGGTCGTGATGATGGCGCTGGATGAACGAGGCCACGCTGCGCGAGACCCTCGACGATCGGCCGCATGGTCTATTGGAGCCGCAGCCGCCAGGAGCGCTGGGCCAAGGGCGACACGTCGGGCGACCGCCAGTGTCGTGCGCGAGGCGTAGTTCGACTGCGACGGCGACGTCTTGCTGTTCGTGGTCGAGCAGGAGGGCAAGGGCGCCTGCCACACCGGCGAGTACTCGTGTTTCTTCCGGGATCGGCCGTGACCTCGTGCGCCAAGCCGTGAGCGACTTCCACGCACTGGCGCGGAGCCACACGGTCGTACCCGTGTGGCGGGAGGTGCTGGCCGACTCACCACGCCGGTGGCGGCGTTCGCTCGGCTGGCCGGCTCCGATGCCGACGGCGAACCGGGCTTCCTCTTCGAGTCGGTCGAGCACGGCGAGCGGTGGAGCCGCTGGTCGTTCGTCGGCCGCCGTCCGACGGCCACCCTTGTCGCCCGCAACGGCCGCATCGAGGTCGAGGGTCGCCTCGACGCCGCTGATACCGACCGACCGGGGCGTACTCGCCGCCCTCGAGCAGCTGCTCGCCACCTACCGGTCGCCGTCGCTCCCCGAACTCCCGCCCCTGCACGGCGGCGTGGTCGGTTACCTCGGCTACGACGTCGTGCGCGAGGTCGAGCGCCTGCCCGACGTCCCCGCCGACGACCACGGGCTGCCCGACGCCGTGCTGTCGGTCATCGGCGAATTGGCGGCGTATCGACCACTGGCGCCAGCGGGTCACCTTGATCGAGCAACGTCGTCGTCGACCGCGGCTGGTCCGAGGCCGAACTCGACGACGCCTACGACGCCGCCGTGCGCCGCCTCGACGACCTCGCCGCCGACGGCGCCCGCCCGCTCGACGAGCCCGTGCTGGCGCCGCCCGATCCCGCCGATGCGCTGCCCGACGTCAAGCGCGACGGTGAGCAGCGAAACCTACGGCCGCGGCTGTGGCCGTGGCCAAGGAGCACATCCTGGCCGGCGACATCTTCCAGGTGGTGCTGTCCCAGCGCTTCGACCTCGACCTCGACGCCGACCCGTTCGACGTCTACCGGGTCGCTGCGCCAGGTCAACCCGAGCCCGTACATGTACTTCGTGCGCCACCCCGAGGTGACGCTCGTCGGTTCGTCGCCCGAGCCGATGGTGCAGCTGCTCGACGGCCGGGTCGATCTCGCGGCCGATCGCCGGCACCCGCCGACGCGGGCGCACCGACGAGGACGACCGCCGCATGGCGGCCGAGCTGCGCGAGCACCCCAAGGAGGTGGCCGAGCACATCATGCTCGTCGACCTGGCCCGCAACGACGTCGGCCGGGTCGTCGAGTTCGGCACCGAGACACGTCGACGAGCTGATGACCCTCGAGCACTACAGCCACGTGATGCACCTCACCTCGCAGGTGTCGGGCGACTCCGGTCCGGGCTCGGCCCCATCGACGTGCTGCGGGCCACGTTGCCCGCCGGCACCGTGTCGGGCGCGCCGAAGGTGCGGGCCATGGAGATCATCGACGAGCTCGAGCCGACCAAGCGCGGGCCCTACGCCGGGGTCGTCGGCTACCTCGACTTCTCCGGCAACCTCGACACCGCCATCGCCATCCGCACGATGGTCGTGCCGGCCCGACGGGCGGGCGTCGGTGCAGGCCGGCGCCGGCATCGTGGCCGACAGCGACGCCGACCTCGAGGACCTCGAGTGCCGCAACAAGGCCGCCGCCCTCCTCGCTGCCGTGCCGGCGGCGCGAAGCGATGACCGCCGCCAGACCGCGAAGGCCGCCGTGAACGTCCAACCGCTTCGCACTCCCGATCTCCCGCGATGTCATCGGCGTCGAGGGCGCCGATGCCGCCGGATACCTCCAGGGGCAGGTGAGCCAGGACGTCGAGGCGCTCGCTGTCGGCGACTCGGCGTGGTCGTTCGTGCTGCAACCCCAGGGCAAGGTCGACGCATGGTTCCGGGTGCTCCGGACCGGCCGACGACGTCCTTCGTGCTCGATGTCGACGCTGGGTTCGGCCCGGCGCTCGTGTCTCGACTCGAGCGGTTCCTCCTCCGGACCAAGGCCCAGGTCGCCCCACTCGAGGGCTGGTCGGCCGTGGCCGTCCGTGGCCTCCCCCTCCCCGCCGCTTCCCGGCCCCCCGCCGCTTCCCGGCCCCCCGCCGGCTTCCCGGCAGAAGATGTCGCCCGACGACACGTTGGCGCCGGAAAGCGGGGTTGGGGAAGGCGGGAGTGGAGGGGTGTGGGTGGTCGACGCCGGGTGGGCGACCGACGGGTATGACCTCCTGGGGCCGTCGGCGACCGTCCCCGGTGACATCGCCGCTGGGACGAGCGCCGCGTACGAGAGCCTTCGCATCGAGTGCGGCGTGCCCGCCATGGGCCGCGAACTCACAGAACGCACCATCCCGGCCGAGGCCGGGGTCGTCGATCGATCGGTGAGCTTCACCAAAGGGTGCTACACGGGCCAAGAACTCGTGGCCCGAATCGACAGCCGCGGCGGCAACGTGCCGCGGCGACTTCGGGGACTGGTGATCGACGGGGAGGCAATCCCCGAGGACGGCGCCGCACTCCTGGTCGGCGGCGAGCCGGCAGGGACGGTGACCAGCGCGGCGTGGTCGGACCGCTTCGAAGTCGTCGTCGCTTTGGCGTATGTCAAGCGCGACGTCGAGGTCCCTACCGGTGGGACGGTCGACGGACGGGTGGCCCGGATCGAGGCGTTGCCCCTCCTACCATTCGACAGGTGACACGGATCGGGGCCGGACGGCGTGCAGCAGTGGCGATCGCGGCCGCCGTCGTCGCCCTGGCCGGGGCGTGCCAGCCCAAGACCATCCCCCCGTTGCCGCCCCCGCCGAGCGTGCCCGCGACCACGACGTCGACGACGATCGACTTCAGTGCTCTCGGCCTTCCCGAGATTCCGGGACGCACGACGACCACCGTGGCGATGGGTCCCGGAAAGGCGACGCTGGCCGGTGTGGTCGTAGGGCCCGACGGCGCGCCCGTCCCGACTGCGGTCGTGCACGCCGAGCGACTTGTCGGCGATGGCGCGGCGACGATGGACGTGCTCACCGGTGGCGACGGCAGATTCGAGATGGCGACCGTCCTCGGGGGCCGATACCGGCTGCGGGCGTGGAAGCAGGCGCCCGACAATCTGGCGCTGGTCGAGCCGCAGGTCTTCTTCCTCGAAGGCAGCGAGAAGAAGGACACCACCCTCAAGGTCACGCCCTACACCGGCGTGGCCGTCACCGCCGCCATCGCCCCGGACCCGCCGCTGATCGACACGCCGGCCAACCTCGTCGTCCAGGCCGTCGACCGAGCCGTCGACGCCAACGGCATCGTGCGCTCGGTGCCCATCCCGGGCGTGCGGGCCGAGCTGTTCGGAACTGGGGACTGGCGGGTCCAGACGCCGGTCGCCACCGGCACCGACGGCGCCGGCCGCGCCCGCTGGACGCTCGTCTGTCAGCGAGTCGGCCAGCAGCCGTTGTCGGTGGTGATCGGCGAGTCGGCCGCCTTCAATCTCAACCTGCCCAATTGCACCGTGCCGCCCCCCGACCCCAGCCAGGAGCCCACCGACGAAGGGGCGCCACCGACGACCGCCGAGGCCACCCCGGCCGGCCCGACGACCACGGCCAAACCCGCGCCGACCACGACCACGACCGGTCGTCCGTCGACAACGACCACCACCGCTCGTCCCACGACCACGACCGCCCGCCCCACGACCACGACCGCGCCCTGAGTCGGATCGATGTCGATCTTGTCCCCGGGAGGTCGGGGGACGACCGGTAGGCTGATCGGGCTGTGGCCACCTATCTCGACGACATCTTGGCCGCGCACCGGGCCCGAGCGGCGAGCGAGCGCCGTTCGCTCGAATCGATCATCCAGCGAGCCGAAGGCGCGCCGCCCGTGCGCGACGTCCGGGCGGCGCTGACGCAACCTGGGTTGTCGGTGGTGGCCGAGATCAAGCGCCGGTCGCCCAGCAAGGGCCCCCTCGCCCCTGACCTGGTCGCCGGACTGCTGGCCAAGCACTACGTCGCCGGCGGCGCGGCGATGTTGTCGGTTCTCACCGACGCAGCCCACTTCGGCGGGTCGGCCGCCGACCTTGTCGAGGCTCGGTCGTCGGTCTCGGTCCCCGTGCTCCGGAAGGACTTCACCGTCTCGATTCGAGACGTGGCCGAGGCCCGGTTCATGGGGGCCGACTGCCGTCCTTCTGATCGCCGCCGCCCTCGACGACGTCGAGCTGCGCCGACTTCCACTCGCTGGCCGGCGAACTCGGCCTCGACGCGCTGGTCGAGACCCACGACGAGGCCGAGGTCGAGCGTGCGCTGGCCGCCGGCGCCACCATCGTCGGGGTCAACCAGCGCGACCTGGTGACCTTCGAGGTCGACACCGCCCGGGCCGACCGGGTGGTGACGGCGATCCCCGACGGCGTGGTGAAGGTCGCCGAGTCCGGCATCCGCGGCCCCGGCAGACGCCGCGCGCCTGGCCGACGCCGGCTACGACGCCGTGCTCGTGGGCGAACACCTGGTGATGAGCGTCGACCCAGCCACCGCCGTCCGAGAACTGAGGTCGGCGTGTTCGTGAAGGTGTGCGGCACCACGAGCGAGGAAGACGCGCTGCTGGCCGTGGCCATGGGGGCCGACGCCGTGGGCTTCATCTTCGCCCCCTCGCCCCGCCAGATCGCGCCGGCGGTGGCGGGAGACATCGTCAAGCGCTTGCCGAGTGAGGTGCTCACGGTCGGCGTGTTCCGCGACGAGTCGCCCCAGCGGGTCGTGGAGATCATGGAGTCGACGGGACTTCGGGCCGCGCAGTTGCACGGGCGAGAGTCGGCCGACGACGTCGTGTGGATCCGACGGCGCGTGCGCACCGTCATCAAGGTCTTCTCGGCCGGTGACCCCAAGGTCGCCGACGCCGCGTCGTTCGGGGCCGACGTGCTCATGCTCGACGCTGCCTCGCCGGGTTCGGGGTCGGTGTTCGACTGGCGGCTGGCCGAGGGCGTGCCCTCTGGGCAACGGCTGCTGCTGGCCGGTGGCCTCGATGCCGGCAACGTGGCCGACGCCATCGCCCAGGTGCGCCCGTGGGGCGTCGACGCCGCGTCGGGGCTCGAGGCGAGTCCCGGCAAGAAGGATCCCCGCAAGCTGCGCGCTCTTCATCTCCGCGGCCAAGGGCGCCAGCCGTCCCGCGTACCAGGGCGAAGACCGTGGACCCTACGACTGGCAGGAGGATCTCCAACCATGGCAGCGATGAAGGCCCCCGATCCGGGTGGACGCTTCGGCGACTTCGGCGGGCAGTATCTGCCCGAGTCGCTGATCCCGGCGTGCCAGGAGTTGGAGGCGGCCTTCCGCGAGGCGTGGTCGGACGACGAGTTCCGCAGCGAGTACGCCGCCATCCTGCGCGACTACGCCGGACGTCCGACTCCCGTCACCGAGTGCAAGCGGCTGTCGGCCGATCTCGGTGTCCGTGTCTTCCTCAAGCGCGAAGACCTGACCCACACCGGGTCGCACAAGATCAACAACGTGATCGGGCAGGCGATGCTGGCCCGCCGCATGGGCAAGCATCGCATCGTGGCCGAGACGGGCGCCGGGCAGCACGGTGTGGCCACGGCGACGGCGTGCGCCCTCTTCGGGATCGAGTGCGTGGTCTACATGGGCGAAGTCGACGTCAAGCGTCAGGCCCTCAACGTGTTCCGCATGCAGTTGCTCGGCGCCGAGGTGCGCCCCGTCTCGTCGGGGAGCCGCACCCTCAAAGACGCCATCAACGAAGCCATGCGCGACTGGGTGGCGACGGTCGAGACGACCCACTACTGCCTGGGGTCGGTCATGGGCCCGCATCCCTACCCGTGGATGGTGCGCGAGTTCCAGCGCCTCGTGGGCGACGAAGCCCGCGAGCAGTGCCGGGTGCTCCTCGACGGCGCCGACCCCGAATACGTGCTCGCGTGCGTCGGCGGCGGTTCGAACGCGGCCGGTACCTTCGCCGGATTCGTCGACACCGAGGCCCAGTTGATCGGGGTCGAGCCCGCCGGGGGAGCGGCCATCACCAACGGCGTGCCCGGGGTGGTCCACGGCTCGAAGTCGTTCCTCCTCCAAGACGAAGCCGGCCAGGTGCTCGAGGCGCATTCGATCTCCGCCGGCCTCGATTACCCCGGGGTCGGGCCAGAACACGCGCACCTCGCCGCCATCGGCCGCGCCCGCTACGTGCCGGCCGCCGACGACGAGGTCCTCGACGCGTTGCAACTCCTCTCTCGCACCGAGGGGATCATCCCGGCCCTCGAACCCGCCCACGCCGTGGCCTGGCTCGTCCGGGCGGCCCGCACCGGCGAGATTCCGGCCGGATCGACCGTGCTCTTGACGATGTCGGGTCGGGGCGACAAGGACGCGCAACAGGTGATGGAGATCCTCGCTCCGGGCGGCATCACATGACGGGTCTGGTCGACCTCGAGGTAACCCTGCGCGCCCGGCGTGATGGGGGAGCCAAGCTCCTCGTCCCCTACGTCACCGGCGGCCTGGGCACCGACTGGCTCGACGTGATCCGGGCGTTCGCGGCCAATGGTGCCGACGCCATCGAGATCGGGCTCCCGTTCTCCGATCCCGTGATGGACGGCCCCACGATTCAGGCCGCATCCCAACGGGCCCTCGACGAGGGCGCCACCCCGCTCGGCATCATCGCCGCGCTCGCCGGCGTCGACGTTGGCGTCCCCCTCGTGGTCATGACGTACTACAACGTGGTGTTCCGGACCGGGCACCGGCGTTTCGCGGCGTCGCTGATCGACAGCGGAATCAGTGGGGCGATCGTGCCCGACCTCCCGCTCGAGGAATTGCCGGACTGGGCCCGCGCCGCCGACGAGGGCGGCGTGCAGACGGTCCTGCTCGCCTCGCCGGTGACGCCCGACGACCGCCTCGCCCGTCTGGCCCAACGGTCCCGCGGGTTTCTCTACGGCGTCGGACTCATGGGAGTCACCGGCGAACGAACCCAGGTAGCCGAGTCGGCGGCGGTGCTGGCCAAACGGTGCAAGGCGGCCACCGACCTCCCCGTGATCGTGGGGTTCGGCATCTCGACACCGGCTCAAGCGGCCGAGGTGTCGTCGGTGGCCGACGGCGTGGTCGTGGCTTCGGCGCTGATGCGCCGCCTCCTCGACGGCGAGAGCCCCGACGACCTGGGCCGGGCCGTGGGCGCCTTGCGCAAGGCGCTGGACGAGGTCTGACATGAGCGACGACACCGGCAGGGTCGACGGCAAGGTCGATGGCTGCGAACTCTGCGAGGCGGCGCGATTCACGCCCTGGTTCCACGAAGACGACACTTGCTGGATCGCCGAGTGCGAGGTGTGCTGCATCCCGATGGTGGTGTGGAACCGCCACGGAACCGAACCATCGGCGGCCGACCTCGATCACATGCTGACCCACCTCGATCGTGTGGCCCGCGAGGTGTTCGGCGAGGAGGAGTTCGAGATCGACCGGGTGATGCGTCAGATCCCCACGCACTTCCACGCCCACGCCCGCAACCGCACCTGGTGGAGTCGCCGCTTCAAGGTGTGATTGCGGGGCCGTGAGCGCCCTTGGACCCGAGGTAGGGCCGCACCACCGCCATGCCGGCGTCGACGCTCGACGAAGTGTCGACCTCGAGGACTCCGAAGGCCGGTCGATGCGGAACGCGACGTGGGTCATCACGAACGGCGGCCGCCTCGTCGGCGTTCACCACCTGGCTCGGTCGGGCGGCGCGGGTGGTGAGCCGAAGGTCGGCTACCTCGACCGAGCACACGCAGTCGATGAAGAAGTAGCCGACTCCGGCGGCGGCGGCGAGCGCCATTCCTCGCTCTGGGATCGAGGCGTAGACCGATGGGCTGTCGATGACGACGGCTCGGCCCTGGGCGACGAGGTCTGCCGCCAAGGCGAACAGGACCTCATACGACGCGGCACCCGCCTGCTGGTGGGGGATGCCCGATGCCATCACTGCGCTCTTGGTGGTGTCGTGGTCGAGCACGACGGCGCCGGTGGCTTTCGCGATGGCCGCGGCCAGGGTCGACTTGCCCGATCCCATCCAGCCACTCATCTGCACGACGAAGGCGTCCACGCGACGAACCTATCGAGGCGTTCAGGCGGCGATGAGGACGACCCCCGTGCAGGCCAGCGCCAAGCCGGCGATCTGGGCGGCGACGAGGCGTTCTCGCAGAACGATCCTGGCAAGGAGCACGGTGCTTGCGGGATAGAGCGAACTGAGGGCGGCGACGATCGTGAGAAGCCCGCGTCGACTGGCAAGGAGGAAGATGGCGTTGGCGGAGATGTCGAGGGCGCCGGCGCCGATGATCGTCGCCGTGACGCGGCGGGAAGCGACAGCGAACGACCGGCCGGTGGCGGCGGCGCCGAGGCCGAGCAGCACGATCGACGTGGCCCGGCTCGCCACCAGCGGCCAAAAGCCGGCGTCGGAGCCGGTCAAGGACAACAGCACGAAGACCATGCCGAAGGCGACCCCGGCGAGCGCGGCCAAGGGCAAGACCTTGCCGGCGGCAACGGGAGCGCCGTCGGCGCTCGGATGTCCAGGAGCAGGCTCTGGCGTCCGGCTCACCAGCACGACAGCGACGAGAGCCAAGGCGACGCCGATGCTGGACAGCGCAGAGGGCCGTTCGCCCGCAGCCAGTCCCCAGGCCACGGGGACGACGGCGGCGCCGACAGCCGTAACCGGGGCGACCACGCTCATGCGGCCGACGGCGAGCCCGCGGTACAGCGACACGAGGCCGAATCCTCCAAAGGCTCCGGCGGCGGCACCGAGGGTCAGGTCGTGTGCCGACGGGGTTCCTGGCGCAGCCACGAGGAGCGCAACGAGCAGCGGAACCCCGAACAACTGCGACAACACGACGACGGCGGGCACCGAGGCCCGCTTCGAGCTCAGGCCCCCGAGAAAGTCGGCCGCACCGTACGTGGCCGCCACCAGCAGCCCCAGCAGGATCGCCACCCGGTCACGCCGACCGGGAGAGGCGGGGCCACTCGATCTTCGGGCAGCGGTCCATGACGACGATGAGCCCGGCTTCGCGCGCACGGCCGGCGGCTGCTTCGTCGATGACGCCGAGCTGCATCCATACCGCCTTGGCCCCGATGGCGATCGCCTCGTCGACGTGGGTCCCGGCATCCGATGCGCGTCGGAAGATGTCGACGACCTCGATGCCGCTGTCTCTCGGCACCGACGCGAGGTCGGGATAGGCGACGACGCCGAGGATCTCGCCCGACGTCGGATGGACGGGGATCACGGTCTTGCCTTTGGATTGGAGAAAGCGAGCCACCTCGTGACTGTCGCGAGCGGGATCGGGCGAGCAGCCGACCACGGCCCAGGTCACGAGATCCTCCAGGACGTGACGAATGTCGGACGAAGTCTCGGGAGCGGCGACCATGGCCCCATCCTTCCCGTTCGGCACGGTCGCTAGCCTCCGGCCGTGCCCCGGTCGTCCCCGTTCACGAAAGCTGCCGAGGCGCTCGCCGCCCGTGAGCCGGTGGTCGCCGGGCTCGTGGCCCGGGTCGGACTCCCCGACATTCCGGTCAGCAAGCGGACGCCCTATGAAGCCCTGACCCGGTCGATCTGCTTCCAGCAGTTGTCGGGCAAGGCGGCGGGCACCATTTATGGCCGGTTCGAGACCGCCGTCGGCGGCGAGGTGACGCCCGAAGCCGTGCTCGGCACGCCGGTTGACGACCTGCGTGCCGCCGGTCTCTCGGGCAACAAGGCGGCCTCGGTCATCGATCTCGCCCAGAAGGTGCTCGATGGCACCGTTCCCCTCGACGGGCTCAAGAAGCTGCCTGAAGACGAGTTGATCGATCGGCTTGTCGTGGTGCGGGGCATCGGACGATGGACGGCCGAGATGTTTCTCATCTTCCAGCTGCGGCGCCAGGACGTGTGGCCGGTCGACGACCTCGGCGTCCGGAAGGGCTACGGGCTGGCGTGGGGGGTGCCGACGCCGACACCCAAGGAGTTGGCCGTCCTCGGCGAACCGTTGCGCCCGTATCGGTCGGTGGCCGCCTGGTACTGCTGGCGGGCCACCGAGCTCACCGACTGATCTTCTTCTTGCCCTTGCGGTCCTGCATTCGCTTCTGGATCAGCTGACGCCGCTCCTGGAGCTCGCGGTGGGTGATGCCGGCCGTGCCCGGCGCCAGCCCCATCGATGCTCGCATCCCGTCGAGATCGATCTCTCGTTCGCGGGGGTCGATGCCGACGTCGCCGGCGATGCGTTCGCCGTGGCGGGTCGCCATGTAGGTGGCGACATGGGTGATCTCGGCGAAGAGGTCGAGGTCGGGCGCCAGCGTGGCCAGGGCGCCATCGAGAAAGAGCATGTCCTTCACGAAGAGCATGAGCTCCTTGGGCAGGCGGGCCCCGTAGCCCAGCAGGGCCTTGGTCACCTCGCGCAGCTCGGCCATCAGCTCGTCAGGATCCATCTGGGTCGGATCGACGGGCGGGCGGTCGAGACCGAGTTCGACGATGAGCTCGGCGATGTTGACGTCCATGGGGAGGGCACCGAGGTCGCGGAGCGCTTCGAGCTGGACGGTGAGATCGTTGACCGTGCCACCCATGAGGAGGCGGAGGAAGGCGAGGCGGCGGGGTTCGTCGAGCCGGCCGGTGATGCCGTAGTCGAGCAGCGCAACACGCCCGTCGGCCATCACGAAGAGGTTGCCGCCATGGAGGTCGCCGTGGAAGACGCCGTAGAGGATGGCGCCCTCGAGGAAGCTGACCATCCCCGCCCGGACGACAGCCGACGTGTCGATGCCCGCGGCCTTCATTCCGGCCACGTCGTCGAAGGAGAACCCGTCGAGGCGTTGCATGACCAACACCCGTTTGGTGACGAGCTTGGGGTGGGGGCGGGGGACGACCATCGAGCGCTGATCGGTCTCGGCGAGGATCTTGGCGATGTCGAGCATGTTCTCGGCCTCGAGGCGGAAGTCGAGCTCTTCGACGATCGTCTCGGCGAACAGTTCGACCAGGGCCGGCGGGTTGGCGAGCGCGCTCACCGGGATGCGCCCGACGAGCACCGGTGCGATCCAGCTCATGGCGGCCAGATCCTTCCGCACGAGGTCCGCGACCTGCGGGCGTTGGACCTTGACCACGACCTCCTCACCGCTCCGCAGCTGGGCCGAGTGGACCTGGGCGATGGAGGCGGCGGCCAGGGGGGTCTCGTCGAAGCGCGAGAACACGGCCTCCAGGGATTGCCCGAGGTCGCTCTCGACGGTGGCCCTGACGGTCTCGAAGGGTTCGGGTCGCACCTTGTCGCGCAGGAGGCGGAACTCACTGACCAGTTCTTCGGGGAAGATCCCCTCGCCGCTGCTGAGGATCTGGCCGAGCTTGATGTAGGTCGGGCCGAGCTTTTCGAAGGCCACGCGGAGCCGGCGAGACAGTGACGCTCGAGACGCGGACTGTTCCTTCTTGCGGTCGAAGAGTGCCCACGGAACGAGGGCGCGAGCGACGATGAAGCCCGTCAGCAACACGCGTGCCCCCGGCGGCAGCCGGCGGCGACGGGTGAGCACAGGGACGTCCTGGCGGGTGCGCTCCCGCACGAGGTCGAGACCCCGCCGCCAGGGAAGCTCGTCGGGCTCCACCACCCACGGGCCCTCGTCGGTGAAGGCGCCGATGTCCAGATCGCGAGATGTCACAGAGGGACGGTAGTGGCTGGGCCTGTGACTAGTCCGATGGCGGTGGCGGAAATGGCTTCACCGGGCCATGCAGAACTTCACGGAGTGCGACGAAGACGGTGGAGTACCTCCGACCAATGGGGAAGAACGACCATGAACATCCGCCGCACACTCGCCGCCGCCGCCACCGGGCTCGCCCTGACCGGAGCGGCGTTTGCCAGCCCAGCATCGGCAGTGGCCAACAACGGCACCGTCGTGACCTTCACCCTGGCCGGAAGCAGCCTGGCCATCACGACACCCGCCAACCCTGCCGCCGTCACCGGTTCGGTGGCTGCCCTGACCCAGATCACGTCGGATCTCGGCACCACCACCGTGACCGACAACACCGGCAGCCTGTTGGGCTGGACGGTGTCGGCCACGGCGACCGACCTCGTCAAGACCGGTGCCCCCTCCGTGACCATCGCCAAGCTCAACATGCGCTTCGACACCTTGTCGCTGACGGCCGGCGCTGGCGGCGCCCTCACCAACATCGGCGGGTCGGCCGTCGTGACCCCGGGTACCGGCGGACCGTTCCTCAGCGCCAGCGGCACCGACGTGCCGGTCGTCGTTGCGCAAGCCTTGCCCCTCGCTGGCGCCGGCGCCTACAACGTCTCGGGTCGGGTCACGCTCACCGTCCCGGCCGCCTCGCAGGCCGGCACCTACACCGCCACGGTGACCCAGACCGTCGCTTGAGCCGACTACAACGATCAGGCGTGCCCACCCCTCGCCTCGTTCTCGCCGCCGTCCTCAGCGCCATCTTCGTGATGGCGCCGGGGACGGCGGTGCGGGTTTCGGCCCAAACCGCGGGCCCGCCTCCTGACCCGGGCGTCGGCGTGCGCCTGCTCGAAGCGCCCGAAGATCGCCGAGACGATCCGAGGGCGCGCCGCTACATCATCGACCACGTCGCTCCGGGCGCCACGATCAGCCGCCGCTTCGAGGTTTCCAACGGCACCGACCGCCGGGTCACGATGCCGCTCTACGCCGAGGCGGCCGCCATCCGCGACGAGGCCTTCGTGCCGAGCGGCAACCGACAGGCCAACGACCTCACCTCGTGGAGCACGGTTGCACCCGATCAGGTGACCCTCGACCCGGGGGGCCGGGCGAAGGCCACGGTGACGATCGCCGTGCCCGCCGACGCAACCGCCGGTGAGTACTACGGCGTGATCGTGGCTGAATTGCCGCCGCCGCCCCCGGACCCTTCCCAATCGGTCACGGTCGTGAGCAGAGCTGGCATCCGGATCTACCTGTCTGTCGGGAAGGGGACCGAACCCGAGTCGTCGTTTCGCCTCGACACGTTCGCTCCCGCGCTGAGTGCGGATGGGACGCCGTCAGTGGTGATCGACACCTGTAACACGGGGGGTCGTGCTCTCGACATCGTGGGCGAGTTGGGCCTCGACGATGGCCCGGGAGGGACGTCGGCTGGGCCGTTCGAGTCTGACCGCACCACGACGCTGGCGCCGGCCGACTGCGGCAAGGTCACCGTCCCGCTCAAGTCTGGCCTGCCTCGTGGTCCGTGGAAGGCAACCGCCACCCTGCGATCGGGCAAGAAGACCGAGCAGGCGACGGCAACGATCACGTTCCCCACCGCGGCGGGCACGAAGGGTGCTGCGGTCAAGGCCGAACTCCGCGACGTCACCGGCACGTCCACGGGTCGTTGGGCCCTTGTGATCGCCCTGCTCCTCCTGTTGTTGGTGCTGTTGGGCTTGCTCTTGTGGTGGTGGCGCCGCCGTCGCCGAAGCGAAGATGGCCCTCAGGCCTCGGGTGAGAGCAGCGCGACGGTGGGGAAGTCGGCGCGAATGCGCTCCGATGAAGAAGTCGGGGAGCGGGACGGAGGCGCTTCCTCGGTTGTGTCGATAGCTCGTGAAGGCTTTGCCGGCAAGAAGCGCGGCAGCCGACGGGAGGAGTGACCGGCGATCTAGTTTCGCGAGATGCCGCTCAACTCAGGTGACGAGGCGCCCGACTTCACCCTGCTGGACCAGCATGGTCAGCCCTTCAGCCTTTCGAAGTCGCTGAAGAAGACGAGGGCGGCGCACCTGCTGTTCTTCTACCCCAAGGCCGACACGCCCGGGTGCACGACGCAGGCCTGCGGTCTTCGCGACGTGGCCGGCGACGTCGACGGCACCGTCATCATCGGCATCAGCCCCGATACGCCGGCCAAACAAGCGAAGTTCGACGACAAGTTCTCCCTCGGCTACCCCCTCCTGGCCGACGAGGAGCACGCCGTGGCCGAGTCCTACGGGGTGTGGGGCGAGAAGTCGCTGTACGGCCGCAAGTACCTCGGCATCATCCGCTCGTCGTTCCTGATCGGCCCCGACGGCCGGCTCAGTCAGACCTGGTACAAGATCTCGCCCAAGGACACGCCGACCAAGTTGCTGGCTGCGCTGCGGGCCCGCTGAGGGTCAGGGCAGGTCGAACTTGCGCTGATTCTCGCCGAGGCGCCGTTCGCGGAGTGCGAGCGCCCCGCCGGTCAGCGCTCCCAGCGTCGCCAAACGCCGCACGAGGCGGCGGCGAGGGCGGACGGAGCGTCGACGGAACACGCTTTCGAGCGTAGCGCCGTCGAGGTTTGTGAAGTGCGGCGGGTGGGGATCGAACCCACACGTCCTTTCGGACAGCAGGACTTGAATCTGCCGCGTCAGCCAATTGCGCCACCGCCGCCTGCTGCGCCGAAATGTAGCCGATCGCCCGGACCACGCATGGAAGGCGTCGCTCAGGGAACAAGGAAGGCATGTCCCTCGAGGTGAACCTGGCGCTCAACCTGCCAACCGATGCCTCTTCGGTGGCTGTCGTCCGCCACATCTGCGGCTACACGCTCAACGAGGTCGGGGTCGACCAGACGTGTCTGGAGGACATCGCGTTGGCCCTTACCGAGGCCTGCACGAATGTCCTCGACCACGTCACCAACGCGGGAGAGGTCTACGAGGTCACGATCAGCATCGACGACGAACGGTGCGCGATCCGGGTCAAGGACGCCGGCCACGGGTTCGAGGTGTCCGAGCGGGAAGAGGACGCCCCTGTCGACCTCACGTCTGAGTCCGGACGGGGAATCTCGATGATGCGTTCGCTCGTCGACCGGGTGAATTTCACGATCGTTCCCGACGAGGGCACGATCGTGCACCTCGAGAAGCGGTTGGTCTTCGACGAGGCCCATCCCTCGAGGAGAACGGCACGAGCGTCCTTCCCGGTCTAGGCAGCGCGGGTTCACGAGTCCAGCACCTCGCGATAACGGGCCAGCACCACTTGATAGACGCCAAAAGCGGCGAACCCGGTGCCGACGGCGATCAGCAACACCGGCCCGAAGGGCCGCCGAGCGAGTTCGTGGAGGGCGGCGTCGAGTCCAACCGGCTGGGCCGGGTCGTAGCGGACTGCTGCCCGCACCAGGAAGAGGCCGACGAGGCCATAGGCAACGGCTCGGGCGGCGTGCCCGACCACCCCGACGCGCACGGTCCACGTCAGCTCGATCGAGGACATCTCGGCCTTCTTGAGCTTCTTCTCGAACGATCTCGAGACCGCCCGGTAGCCGTTCCACGCACCCATGGCCACGACGGCGACGCCGGCGACGACGACCAACCAGCGCCCCATCGGAAGGGAGAACACGCCGGTGGCGACCTTCTGTGACGCCCCACCCGAGCCCCCCGACTGGGTGTGCTCGCTCCCGAACGCGGCCCGCAGGGCGGTGCCGAACAGGCCCACGTAGAGCGCTCCTCGGCCGGCGTAGCCGATTCGCTTGACCGGTCCCTTGTCCTCGGGGTCGAGGGCGGCCTCGACCAGACGCCAACCCGCATAGGCGAGGAACCCGACAGCCAGGCCAACGACCAGGACGCGCCCGAGGGGTTGTCTCACGACAAGGGCGATCGCGCCCTTCTGATTGGCCTGTTCCGATCCGTCGCCGGTGGCGATACGAACCGCAAGCCACCCGACGAGCAGGTGGATCACGCCACGGGCGAATATGCCGATGCGGCCCATCAGAGCCGGCCAACCGTCGTCTGTGGCCGACCTCTCGGCGCGCGCCTTGTGTTGGGCCAAGGAGGGACTCACCCCCGAGCCGTTCCCTCAAGGGTCGCCCGGCCAAACAGAGTTCGATTCAGGAGCGGCGAGGCCGGAGATCCGATTGGAGTTCGAGCAGGAACGGGTTGGTGCGGCGCTCGTGACCGATGGTGGTGGTCTCGCCGTGGCCGGGGAGGACGGCGGTGTCATCGCTCATCGGAAGGATCTTCTCGGCCATCGAACCCATCAACGCGTCGTAGGAGCCACCGGGAAGGTCGAAGCGACCGATGGATCCCTTGAACAGGTGATCGCCACTGAAGAGGATCGGCGGTGACCCGTCGGCGTCGAGGCGAAAACAGACCGACCCCTGGGTGTGGCCGGGCGTATGCAACGCCGTGAACGTCATGCCTGCGCCCTTGATGACCTCGCCGTCGGCGATGTCGTGGATGAGTTCCGGAGGTCGGACGTCGAGGCCGGCCTGTTCGAGGTAGCGACCGAAGCCGCCGCTGGTGCCGACCGGGTCGTCGAGCATGTGGCGGTCGAGGTCGTGGATGTGGACCGGGACCGGTTCGGGCTGGGCCTTGACCACCTCGGTGACGCCGCCGACGTGGTCGACGTGGCCGTGGGTCGAGAGCAGCGCCACCAACCGCAACTCGTGATGGGCCAGTCGCTGGAGGATGGCGGACGGGTCGGGCGGAGCGTCGACGAGCACGCACTCGCCACCCGGGCCGTCAGGAGCGACGATCCAGGCGTTGGTCTCGGCCACCCACAGCGGTAGGCCCTCGATGAGCATCGGCACGATTGGGGAGACTACCGGCTGTGCCTCGTTTTTCGGCCGGCTCCCTGCAGGTCACGATCGATCCCGAGGATGGTTGTCGGGTCACCTCGATGGCGGCCGGCGGCGTCGAATTGGTGGGCCTCGACGATGACACGCCGGGTGCCCGCCGGTCGCCGTACCACCACGGGATCTTTCCGATGGCCCCGTTCGCCGGACGCCTTCGTCATGGCGAGTTCACCTTTCGAGAAGCCCCCCATCGGGTGCCGGCCGACTTCGAGGGCCACGCCATCCACGGCCTCGTCTGCGATCGTCCCTGGAAGACCGAGTCCGAGAACGTGTGGACGTGCGCCTTCGACGAGCGCTGGCCCTACCCCGGATTCGTTCGACAGCGTCTCGACCTCGACGAGCGGCGGCTCCGGCTCGATCTCGAGGTCCACGCCGCCGACTCGGCTTGGCCAATGCCCGTGACGGCCGGCTGGCATCCGTGGCTCCGCCGCCGATTGCAACTGGCCGACGGATCCGAGAGCGTGGGTGCCGAGGTCTGCTTCGACGCCGAGTCGGTCTACGTACTCGATGGCGACGGGATTCCCGACGGCGAGCGCGCCGCGCCTGGTCCCGGTCCCTTCGACGACTGCTTCACCGGCCTCCGCTCCGCCCCCGAGGTCGAATGGCCCGGGGTGGGCACGCTCGAGATCGCCTCGGGCGCCAGCCATCTGGTGGTGTACACCGAGCCCCGCACCGCGGTGTGCGTCGAGCCCCAGACCGGTCCCCCCGATGCGGTCAACTTGGGCGAGGCGGCCGTGGTCGTCCACGGCCACCCCTTGTCGGTGTGGATGGAGCTCAGGTGGCGACCGGCGTCGGCCGGAAACGCCGAATCCGGTCGTTGAGGAGCGCGAGGCCGGCCAGCGTCAGGGCCGCGCCGGCCACCAGCCGGAGGTGGAAGGCCTCGCCCAGAAAGGCGACGCCGACGACCACCGCCACCACCGGGACCAACTGGGTGACGACCGACGCCCGGGTCGGCCCCAACTCGGCGATCGACTGGTAGTTGAGGACGTAGGCCAGTCCGGTGCCGACGACCCCGAGGATGCCGACGGCGACGATGCGGTGGGGCTCGAGATGGATGCCGTGCTGCACCGAGGTCACGACGGCAAACGGTGCGATGAGGAGCGTGCCGGCGGTGAGTTGGCCGGCGGCGGCCACGAGCGGCGGGACGCCGGCGAGGTTGCGACGGGCGTAGGTGAAACCCAGCCCGTAGCAGGCCGCGGCTCCGATGGCCGCCGCCGAACCGCCCAGGGACGACCCGCCGAAATCGCCGGCGCCGAGTCCAGCTGCGACTCCGACGCCGGCGAAGCCGAGCACGATCCCCAGGAGCTGCGGCGGACGTAAGCGCTCACGGAGCACGAGCGCCGTGAGCAGGGCGGCGAAAATCGGGGTGGTGGCATTGAGCACGGCGGTGAGCGCCGAGGTGATGCGCTCCTCGCCCCAGGCCAACAGCGTGAACGGGAGGGCGCTGTGGACGAGCCCCATGATCACGAAGTGCCCCCACAGTTTCCGATCGCGGGGCAGCACCACCCGTCGGGCTCGGAGGACGACGTGCATCGTGAGCGCGCCGAGCGCGATGCGGGCGCCAGCCACGGTCGAGGGCGTCATCCCGGCGACCGCCACCTTGATGAAGAGGAACGACCATCCCCAGATCAGGGCGAGCAGGGCGAGACGACGCACCCGGCGACGCTACGGCTCGGAGCCGGTGGCCACGGGACGGTCGCTGCGCGCCGTCCACGCCGACCACGACCCGGCAAAAAGCCGTCCGCCCGGAAGTCCGGCGACCTCGAGGGCGAGGAGGTCGTGGCAGGCCGTGATCCCCGATCCGCAATAGGCGACGACCTCGCCGGCGTCGGCTCCGATGGCGGCGTACGCGGCTCGCAGTTCGTTCGGGGCGCGGAAGCGGCCCGACGCGGGATCGAGGTTGGCTGCCGCCGGTGCCGAGCGCGCGCCAGGAACGTGACCGGCACGGGGATCGACCGGTTCGGTGTCGCCTCGGTACCGGGCTTCGGCCCGGGCGTCGACGAGCACGCCCCGGCTGCGGCCCTCGGAGATGGCAGCCACCTCGTCGGCCGCCGCCAGTTGGTCGGCCGGCCACATGACCGGCATGCGGGCCACTGTGGGCCGGTCGAGTCCGGATCCCACCTCGAGCGGTCCGGTCCAGGCGGACAACCCGCCGTCGAGGACGGCCGCCGGCTGGCCGACGGCACGGAGCATCCACCACAGCCGGGCGGCGATCTGGCCCCCGGCATCGTCGTAGGCGATGACGGTGGAGGCGTCGTCGATGCCGAGGCGGCCGAGGTGGCCGGCGAACACGCCCGGGTCGGGCAGCGGGTGGCGCCCCGACCCGGTTTCAGGCGGTCCGGCCAGCACCGAATCGAGGTCGACGAACACGGCGCCCGGGATGTGCCCGGCCTCGTAGGCCGCCCGTCCAGATCGACCGTCGAGGTACCAGCGCACGTCGGCAACGATGACCCCCGGGTCAACGAGTCGAGCGGCCAATGAGGCGGCGTCGATGAGGGGACTGGTGGCCGGCATCGCCGACGAGCGTAGGGGCGGACGCTGTGCCTCGTAGACTCCGTCCATGTCGAGAGCGGCCATCGAGGGCAAGCTCCGCGACGTCACCGATCGGATCCGCAAGGTCCGCGAGGAGTTGGCCGTCGCCGAGGAGCAGTTGCTCGCGTTCCGCGAGACGGCCGACGAAGCCCGGTTGCAGGCGCTGGTCGACGAATCGGGCCTCTCGGCGGCCGATTCCCGCGACGCCAGCCGACACGCCGAGGCCCACACCAAGAGCCGCGACGGGCTGGTCCGTTCACTGACGGAGTTGGAGCAGGCCCGTGACGACCTGTTAGACCGACTCGTTCTCGAAAGCCGTTAGGAAGGAAGCGACCCTTGGGCGTGCGCGTGGTGATTGCAGAGGACGAGGCAATCGTCCGACTCGACCTCAAGGAGATCCTCGAAGAGGAGGGCTACGAGGTCGTCGGGGAGACCGGTCGCGGCGACGAAGCCGTCACGTTGGTGACCGAACTGGCCCCTGACCTGGCCATTCTCGACATCAAGATGCCAGGCATGGACGGATTGGCTGCCGCCCGGGAGATCACGGCCGAGCACCGAGCGGCGGTGTTGATCCTCACCGCCTTCAGCCAGCGGAACCTCATCGAGGAGGCCCGCGACGCCGGCGTTCTCGCCTATCTGATCAAGCCGTTCCAGCGCTCCGAGCTCATCCCGGCCATCGAAGTCGCCCTCGCCCGCTTCAACGAGATGCGCGCCCTCAAGGCCGAGGTCAACAGCCTCGAAGAGCAACTCGAGACCCGTCGGGCGCTGGACCGGGCCAAGGGCGTGCTCATGGATGAGTGCGGCATGAAGGAAGGCGACGCCTTCAGCTTCATCCAGCAACGGGCCATGCAGGAGCGCACGAAGATGAAGGTCATCGCCGAGCGGGTCATCACCGGCGAATTGCGTCCGTCCTAGTCTTCGGTTCTAGTATCTCCTTTCGTTAGGTAAGCCTAAGACGAGGGAGTCGCACCGGTGAGATCGACGTGGGCCGCGGTAGGAGCCGTGGGTTTGGCCGCACTGGCGTTCGCCGGCTGTGGGGCGGGCGAGGACCGACCGGGACAGGTCACGGCCGACGATGCGTCGGCGAGCGGCACGGTGACCGGCAGTTCCGACGGCGCGCCCGCCGCGGTCACACCACCCGACTTCGCTGCTGCCAACGCTGACACGAAAATCGACGTGACCTTGCGTGACTACGCATTCACCGGCGTGCCCGCCCGGGTGACGGGACCCAATGTGTTGTTCGTGGCCAAGGTGGCGGGCGGCAACCATCATGAGCTCGAGGTACTCGATGCGTCGGGCAAGGCCGTAGCCGAGATTCCTTCGTTCACCGCCGGCGCCGACCAAGGAATTGGCCGTCGCCCTCGCCCCCGGTACCTACACCTTGCAGTGCCTCGTGAAGGAAGGCAGCCGGACCCACGCCCAACTGGGGATGAAGACGACGATCACGGTCGAGTAGGTGTCGGTCCTCCACAAGCGGACGTCGGGCACGACGCGTCCTGCCGGTCCCCTCGAGGAGCAAGCGGCGCGGGCGTGGAACATCCTCAACGAGGGCAAGCCGTTCACGCTCGTCTTCGGGGTCGGCCTCCTGCTGGTCACCGGCGCACCAGCCGCCGGACTGCTCGCCGCCGCCCCGCTGGCGGTGGCGTGGTGGCGTCACCCCTGGCCCCTGCGCCTGCGGGCGGGTCTGTGGCTTCTGGCCGGCGCCGTCGTCGTCGTCGCCGGTGGACTACCCATCGGGCCGGCGTTCCTGGCACTCACGACCTTCTTGCTCTTCACCGTCGTGCTCTGGGGCACCGTCTACTACCACCTCCGCATCGACGCCCCACTCACGAACTTCTGGCGCTTCTGGCGGCTGGTACTCGAAAATCCCGACCCGACCTCGGGCAACTTCCTCGAACAAGTGCCCAAGGTGGCGGCCCTGCTCGCCGTCGGCCACAGCGCCCAACCGCTGCCCCTGCTTTGGCTCAGCGGCGTACTGGCGTGGGCCATCGGCGCCCTCGTGCATCGGCACCTGGTCACGTGGGTTCCGGCGTGGGCGACAGGTGAGCGGCCCGCCGACCGCCGCCCCGTCGACGCCGGCCCGGCCCGGTGTGGCCCGCCCAGCCGCAAGACCGTGCTGCTCGTCATCGATGGCTGCCGGGTCGACCGCCTGGCCGAGGCCGACACTCCCTTCCTGGACCGGCTCGCTGTCGAGGGCATCTCCTACGACCGGTGCAGCACGGTGTATCCGGCCCGCACCGTCACCGGCTTCTCTTCGATGTTGACGGGAGCGCCGCCGGTCGTCCACGGCCTGCGGTCGAACTTCGTCGTCCGTCCCGACAGGGGCGTCAAGTGCGAGTCGATTTTTGACGTGGTGCCCGACGCTCGCATGGTGGGGATCGCGCACCTGGTCGACGCGTTCGGCGGCGCCGTGTCAACGGTGACCGCGGTGATGCCCAACGACGAGATAGACGCCGCGTTGTGCCGGCGCGCCCGCGAGGTCGTCGAGGCCGATGACCCTGAGGTGTTGATCGTGCAGACCTTGTCGGTCGACCAAACCGGCCACTTTCGCGGGTCGTTCTACGACGAGTACCTGGCCCACATCGAGTCGACCGACCGCGAACTGGAGTCGCTCGTCGATTGGTTGTCCGACCGGTGGGGCGGCCTCGACGGGGTCACCATTGGTGTGTTGTCCGACCACGGCCAGGGCCGTGGCATCGGCGGCCACGGCCATTGGACGCCGACCGAGCGCTACGTCCCGTGCATCTGGTGGGGGCAGGGCGTCCCGGACCAATCGCTCCGTCCTGAGGTGTCGGTCATGGACGTCACGGCCACGTTGAGCCACCGTGCCGGCGTCCGCGCTCCCCGGCGGTCGGTGGGGCGGTGCCTGCTCTGCGACGGCGCCGACCACGCCGATGAAGCCCGAGGCGAGGCGCCGATCGCCGTGATCCTTCCCGTCCACGACGAGGCCGCCACCCTCGTCGACGTCATTGACCGCATGCCGGCCTTCGTCGCCGGCCGCCCGGTGGAGGTCGTCGTCGTCGACGACGGCTCGACCGATGGCAGCGCCGACTTGGCGCTGGCCGCCGGCGCCAAAGTCGTGAGCCACGACGCCAACCTCGGCCTCGGGGCCGCCGTACGCACCGGGCTGGCCGAGGCCGTGGCCAGGGGTGCGGCGGGGGTTGCGTTCCTCGACGCTGACGGCGAGTACGACCCCGCCGATCTCGACGCGGTCCTCGCCCCGATCCTCGACGGATCCGCGGACTACGTGGTCGGCAGCCGCTTTGCCGGGACGATCGAGTCGATGCTCGTCCATCGCCGGGTCGGCAACCGATTGCTGACCTGGTTGACATCGGTGCTGGCCATGCGCCGGCTGAGCGACGCCCAATCGGGGTTTCGAGCTCTGAGCCACGACGCCGCCGCTTACGCCATCGTCCACCACGACTACAACTACGCCCAAGTGCTGACGCTCGGGCTCTTGCGTCAGGGCTTCCGCTACGCCGAGGTCCCCATCAACTACTCCCGGCGCCGGCACGGGCGCTCGTTCGTCAAACTCGGCCGCTACCTCCGCCGGGTCGTGCCGGCGATGGCGCTCGCCACCCGCACCCGCTGATCGCCGAATCACGCAGGAGACGAGAGATCCTTGTCCTCCATTTCCCACGCGTGATCCATCGTGTGGAAGCCACTGTGGCGAATCAGGAACGGCAGATTCCACGTTCGCATCCGCTTGCCCTGGCCGGCGTTGTAGGCGCGCATCGTGTCGATGAATGCCTCGCGGTGGTCCCGCAGACCGTCGGGCGTGAGGGCGCTCTCCTCGGCGATCCGCAGTCCCAATCGCTTGGCGAATTCCTCGCTCTCGGTCCGGATCGTGTGGCGAATGATGTGGTCTCGATCCCGTCCGCCGCCCCGTGGCCCCTTACGCATCTCGGGCGAGACCTCAGCGGCCACGGTGTCGAAGTAGGACCAGCAGGCGCGGAGCAATCCGATCTTGCGATCGAGTTCGCGCGCGCCGACCGGCTCTGTCTCGAGGGACGATGGGGAAAGGGAGATCCCCCAGAAGTCGACCGAACCGACGCCAACCTCGTCGGCGACGATCTCGAGCGGGCCGCTCCGATCGAACTCGCGGGCCAGACCCGCGAGCGCGGCGATCGGCCGATAGCGCGGTCGATAGGTCTCGAGTGCTTCGACGGCTCCTTCGGACGTCTTCGCACCCCGGCTCCAGCCCGGCCAATCGACGGCGAAGGCAACCGCCTTTTTGTTCTTCGGTCCACGCTGCACAACGGTGCGTACGGACACCAGAGGATCGGGTCCCTCTGGCTACGCCGGCTGCACCGCGGCCATGGCCACGAAGAGCTGCGCGGCCAGCGCCGGTCCGAGTGCGATCGATCCGCCGTCGGCCTCGATGTCCAAGGTGATGGTGCCGTCTGGCGCCTTGGTGCGAACGGTCGCCCCGGTGCCCGGGGTGAAGTCGTGCTCGCTCAGGTAGGTGAGCGACGGCATGTCGATCTCGACGAGTTCGGTCACTCGTTCGAGGCGGACGACGGCCCCCGGTTCGGTGTCGGACAGTGCGACCAGGTCGTCGCGGGCCACGCCGGCGCCGGGGATCGGGTTGCCGTGCGGGCAGGTGGTGGGGTGCTCGAGCAACTCGACAAGTCGGGCCTCGACCTCGTCGGAGATCACGTGCTCCCACCGGCAGGCCTCGACATGGGCCTTGTGCCACGGCAGTCCGATGATGTCGGTGAGCAGGCGCTCGGCCAGGCGATGCTTGCGCACGACGCTCTCGGCCAGCGCCCGGCCCTTGTCCGTCAGCGAGACTTCGCGGCCGTCGGGCTCGAGATAGCCCTCGCTGCGAAGGCGCCGGATCATCTCCGACACCGAAGGCGCCGAGTGGGCCAGCCGTTCGGCCAGGCGAGCCTGGATGACCGGCGTGCCTTCCTCCTCCAACTCGTGGATGGCCTCGAGGTACTCCTCGAGCGGCGGGTGGAAGCCGTCGGACATGCCGCCCATGGTAGTCCGTTAGGTCCACCTAACCTCGGCCCGGTGACCCGCCGATGAGCCCCCGACGGCTGTGGTGGGTGGCCTTCTTCCTCGTGCTGGTGGGCGGGCAATCCGCGGTCGGGATGCGGGCCTCGACCACGGCGACGGTGACGGGCGACGAACCCTTCTACCTCGCGACGGCGCAGTCGCTGGTGTCCGACGGCGACCTCGACCTCGGCGACGAGTACGCCTTTCCCGAGGCGGAGATGGCCCGATTCTGGGACGGCACCAAGCCGCTCTGGAAGCAGATGAAGCCGGCGCCCGACGGGCGACTCCTGTCGCCGCACGACCCCGGCCTCTCGATCCTCATCGCGCCCGCGTACGCGGTGGGGGGCCTCGAGGGCGTGCGACGGTTCTTGGTCGTGGTCTGGGCCGCGGCCATGGCCTTCGGCGCGCTCGCTGCCCGCCGATGGGGCGCCCCCGCCCGCTTCGCCCTTCTGGCCGCAGTCGGACTCGGAGTTGGTGCCCCCGGGGTGGTCTATGCCAGCCAGGTGTACCCCGAGGGACCGGCCGCGCTGTGTCTCGCGGTCGGCATGCTGGCCGCCGGTCGCCGCACCTGGTGGGCGGCAGTCGGCGTCGTGTCGTCGGTCGTTTCTCTCGAGTGGTTGGGCGTCAAGTACCTGCCCTACGCCCTGGTGCTCGCCGGGTTGTGGGCCTGGAACAACCGCGCCAGCCGCTCGCGCCTCGCCGCGACCGGAGCCGTCGCCGCGGTGGCCGGTGTCCACGCCGTCTGGTGGCACCTGGTCACCTTCGGTGGCTTGACGCCGTACTCGACCAACGTCGTGTTCGCCGGTGAGGGCACGGCTGCGATCGTCGCCGATCACGTGCGGGTCGGCGCCCGCGGCTATCGCGTCTATGGGCTGTTCCTCGACGCCCGATTCGGTCTCCTGCGCTGGTCGCCCCTGGCTGTGCTCGCCGCCGTCGGGGTCCGCCGTCGCACCTGGCTGCCGTCGATGCTGATGGGCGTCGCCGTCGCACTCGGCGCGTTCGTGAGCATCACGATCATGGGGTACTGGTTTCCGGGGCGAATGCTCGTTGCCGCGTTCCCGGCCCTCGTCGTGCTGGTGGCCCTCGGCGCCGCCCGTTTCCCTCGTATGGCCCTCGGCCTGGCGGCGTGGGCATTGGCCATCGGGGCCGCCACCGCCTGGGGTGCGCACCATGGCCAGATCCGACTGGCGGTCGATCCGTGGACCCTCGGATTCCCGCTCGCCCCTGCCGCGCTCTTCCCCGACTTCCGATCCTTCGGACTCACCGAGGTCGCCCGTTCGCTCGGTTGGGGTGCGGCGGTGGCGGTCCTCGTCCTCGTCGGGCGTCGCCGATCCGGCGGCGAGACCCCCGCCTAGGCTCGGCGGCCCATGGCGAAGTACCTCCTCCTCGACGGCAACTCGCTCGCCTACCGCGCCTTCTTCGCCCTGCCCACCGACATGGCGACGGCCAGCGGGCAGGTGACCAACGCGGTGTACGGGTTCACGAACATGCTCGTGTACCTCCTGCGTGAGCATCAGCCCGACGGCATCGCCGTGGCCTTCGACCGGCCCGAACCCACGTTCCGCCACGGGCTCGTCACCGACTACAAGGGGGGACGAGAGGCGGCGCCCGACATCCTCCGCCAGCAGATGGGCCTCGTCCGTCAGGTGGTCGAGACGCTCAAGATCCCGGTGCTCGAACTCGCCACCTACGAGGCCGACGACATCTTGGCCACGCTGGCCACGCAGGCCCGCGACCGAGGTGACGACGTCATCGTCGTCACCGGCGACCGAGACGCCTATCAACTCGTCGAAGACCCGTTCGTCAAGGTGCTCTACAACAAGCGGGGCGTCACCGACTACGTGCTCTACGACGAAGCGGGCATCGAGGCGCGCACCGGCGTGACGCCCGACAAGTACCCGATGTACGCCGCGCTTCGGGGAGACACCAGCGACAACCTCCCCGGCGTCCCCGGGGTGGGGGAGAAGACGGCGGCCAAGCTCATCAACACCTACGGCGACCTCGAGGGCGTGTTCGCCAACATCGACAAGAACACCCCGAAGCTCCGTGAGAACCTCGCCGAGCACGAGCCACGCGTCCGCGAGAACTACCTCGCCACGCCCTTGATCCGCGACGTCCCCATCGACTGCGACCTCGATGACCTCCGCATGGGCGGCTTCGACGCCGAGGAGATCCGCGACCTCTTCGCCTTTCTCGAGTTCCGCGGCGGCATCCTCGACCGCCTGTTCGAAGCGGTGGGCGTTACAGCTGCGACCGGCGACGGCAGCCTTCCGGCTCCCGAGGCCGACGGCGAGCCGCTCGAGGTCGAAGTACGCCGACCGCGCCACGAGGCGGAGGCCGTCGAGTTGCTCCGCGAGCGGTGCGAGGCGTCGGGAGACGAAGCGGGCTGGGTGGCCGTGGCCCCGACGTGGACGGGACCCGAAGGGCGCTCGGCCATCGCCGGGCTGGCCGTGACCCTCGAAGACGATGTCGTCCTGTGGCTCGACGGCGCCCTGCTTCGCGATCCGGCAGTCGCCGGCCAACTCGAGATCCTCCTCACCTCGCGGCTCTTCCACGTCCACCACGCCAAAGCGTTGCTTCGAGGATTGGCCCCGCTCGGCATCGACGGACCCAACCTGGGGCTCGATTCGCAACTGGCGGCCTATCTCATCGAGCCCTCGCAGGACACCTATCTCCTGCAGGACGTGGCCCTGAAGTACGCCGGCGTCGAGGTTCGGTCGCCCGATGCGCCGCCCGAGGGCCAGCTCGACCTGAGCGGCGAAGCCGAGGACCCGGCTGAGCAGCCGGCTCGCGAGGCCGCCGCCGTCGCCCGGCTCGCTCCCGTGCTGGCCGAGGTGCTCGAAGCACGCGGCCTCACTCGGCTCTACGACGAGATCGAACGTCCCCTCGTTCGCGCGCTACGCGAATGGAGGTGGCCGGCGTGCGCGTCGACGTCGACTTCCTCCGGTCGTTGGTCGACGAACTGACCGACGAGGTGCGGTCACTCGACGCCGAGATTCAGGAGTTGGCCGGCCACCCGTTCACGGTGAACTCGACCAAACAGCTGCGCACGGTGCTGTTCGACGAGCTCGGTCTCGCCCCGCAGAAGCGGACGAAGACTGGGTTCTCGACCGATGCTGCGTCGCTCGAGAAACTCGTCGGTCAGCACCCGATCATCGAGAAGCTCCTCCGCTACCGCGAGGTCGAGAAGCTCCGCTCGACCTATGGCGAGAGCCTGCTCGGCGAGGTGGCCGACGACGGGCGTATCCACGCCACGTTCAGCCAGACCGTGGCCCGCACCGGTCGCCTCTCGAGCGACCAGCCCAACCTGCACAACATCCCGGTTCGCACGGACGAAGGTCGTCGTTTCCGGCGGGCGTTCATTCCCGCCGAGGGCTGCAGCCTGCTCGTCGCCGACTACAACCAGATCGAACTGCGGGTCATCGCGCATCTCGCCGAAGATCCCGGGCTGATCGAGGCGTTCACGACCGGCCGCGACATCCACACCACGACGGCCGCTCGCATCTATGGCGTGGCCGATGACGACGTGACCCTCGGACAACGGTCCAAGGCCAAGATGGTGTCCTACGGGCTGGCCTACGGCATGGAGTCCTATGGACTCGCCCAGCGTCTCAACATCGCTGTCGATGAGGCCACCGAGATCCTCGACGCGTATTTCGTCGCCTTCCCTCGGGTCAAGTCGTACATGGTCCGCACCGTCGCCGAGGCCCGCGACCGGGGCTACACCGAGACCCTGTTCGGGCGCCGCCGCCAGATCCCCGAGCTTTCGTCGCCCAACTACCGCATCCGCCAAGCGGGCGAGCGCCAGGCGATGAACGCCGGCATCCAGGGTCTGGCCGCCGACATCTTCAAGGTCGCCATCGTCCGCCTCGACCAGTCGATCGAGAACGAGGGACTGTCCAGCCGCCTGATCCTCCAAGTCCACGACGAGGTCATTCTCGAGGTGCCGCCCGACGAGCGCGACCGGGCCAAGGAGTTGACCCTCGACGCCATGCACGGCGCCGCCGACCTCGCCGTGCCCCTCGAGGTCAATCTGGCGTGGGGCGACAACTGGGAAGAAGCCAAGGGTTGACCCGCCAACTCCCTCCGTTCTGGGCGCATTTGTGCTGGCGAGAGAAGCACTTGTGAGCCCAGCAGGCGGCGGAGGGGCGTGGCCGGGGGCGGCCGAGTTCTTGGGAGAGGCCTATCTGCGGTACTCGTTCACCAAAGGGACCGAGCAGGAGGTCGGCTTTTTGGTCGAGGCGCTCGGCCTCGTGCCCGGGCAGCGGGTGCTCGACGTCGGGTGTGGACCGGGACGACACTCCCGGGCGCTGGCGGCGAGAGGCATCGAGGTGGTCGGCGTCGACATCTCCCCGCGCTTCGTCGAACTGGCGGCCGAGGGGGCGCCGCCGGGGGCGTCGTTCGCGGTCGGCGACGCCCGCGACCTGCGCTTCGAGGCCGAGTTCGACGCCGTGGTGTCGCTGTGCCAGGGCGGGTTCGGGCTCGTCCAGGGAGACGACGTCTCGGTGCTCGAGGGGATTGTCCGGGCGTTGAAGCCGGGCGGACGGGTGGCGCTGACCGCCTTCTCGGCCTACTTCTGCGTCCGGTTCCTTGAGGACACAGACGCCTTCGACGCGGCCACGGGGATGAACGTCGAGCAGACGACGCTGAAGAACGCCGAGGGCGTCGAGATCCCCTTCGAACTCGACACGACGTGCTTCACGCCTCGCGAACTCCGCCTGCTCGCCGGTTCGGTGGGCCTCGTCGTCGACGACGTCTGGTCGACGTCGCCCGGCGCCTACGCCCGGAACCCGCCCGACCTCGACCACCCCGAATTCCTGGTCGTGGCCCACCGCCCGTAGCCAGGAACGCCGCCAGCCGGTAGCCTTGCCGGTTGGCGCGGGCAGCCCTGCTAGCGCCGGTCCGGAAAGAAAAGGCTACCTACCAACCACATGTCTGACACCACCGAAGCACCCCCGGCCGACGACGTTCAGCCGGAAGAAGAGGAATACGTCTACAACACGATCACCGAGAACGACCTGGGCTCCATGTCGCTCGAGGACGCCATCTCCGGCACGATCGTGGAGTTCGAAGACGGCGACATCGTCAACGGCACCGTCGTCAAGGTCGACAAGGACGAAGTCCTCCTCGACATCGGCTTCAAGTCCGAAGGCGTGATCCCCAGTCGCGAGCTGAGCATCCGCAACGACGTCGACCCGTCCGAGATCGTCAGCCTCGGCGACGAGATCGAGGCCCTGGTTCTCCAGAAGGAGGACAAAGAGGGTCGCCTGGTCCTGTCCAAGAAGCGGGCCCAGTACGAGCGGGCGTGGGGCACCATCGAGAAGGTCAAGGAAGACGAGGGCACCGTCAAGGGCTTCGTCATCGAGGTCGTCAAGGGCGGTCTCATCCTCGACATCGGCCTTCGCGGCTTCCTGCCCGCCTCTCTCGTCGAGCTCCGCCGGGTCCGCGACCTCCAGCCCTACGTGGGCCGTGAGCTCGAGGCCAAGATCATCGAGCTCGACAAGAACCGCAACAACGTCGTCCTGTCCCGTCGGGCCTGGCTCGAAGAGACGCAGAAGGAACAGCGCGACGAGTTCCTGGCCAACCTCAAGACGGGCGAGACCCGCCGCGGCGTGGTGTCGAGCATCGTCAACTTCGGTGCCTTTGTCGACATCGGCGGCATGGACGGCCTCATCCACGTCTCGGAGCTGAGCTGGAAGCACGTCGACCACCCGTCGTCCGTCGTGACCGTCGGCGACGAGGTCGAGGTCAAGGTCATCGACGTCGACCTCGACCGCGAGCGCATCGCCTTGTCGCTCAAGGCCACCCAGCAGGATCCGTGGAACGAGTTCGCCAGCACCCACCGGGTCGGCGAGCTCACCTACGGCCGGGTCACCAAGCTGGTGCCCTTCGGCGCCTTCGTGCAGGTCGGCGAAGGGATCGAGGGTCTCGTCCACATCTCGGAGATGGCGGCGCACCACGTCGACCTGCCCGAGCAGGTCGTCACCCCCGGCGAGGAGCTGTGGGTCAAGATCATCGACCTCGACCTCCAGCGTCGGCGCATCAGCCTGTCCATCAAGCAGGCCGCCGAGGGCGGCGAGGTTGCCGCCGAGTTCCGCGAGCACTTCGGCGAACACGCCTTCGACGAAGAGGGCAAGTACATCGGCAACATCGACTACGGCGAGTTCGAGCCCGAGACCGAGTCGCAGGCGGCGTGGGCCGACCTGGCCGGCGGCACCTACTCCGTCGGCGGCGAGCCCACCGAAGCCGAGCCCGAGGCCGAGCCCGAGTCCTAACCCCTCGTTTTGGGCAGCGTCAGAGCGCGATCGCGCTCTCACGCTGCCCAAAACGGTTAGCGGATGAGGCGTACCTGGCGTCCGAGGCGTCCGGTGGCCCGGGTGGCGTCGGGATCGAGGGTCACGGTTCCTGATCCTTGGACGTGTACGCGGCCGGCGATGGCCTGGGCCGACCAGGTCGCGCCGCCGACCGACGCGGGCACGAAGATCAGCGTCGCGTTGGGGGTGAACAGCGTGCCCTCGACCAGGTCGACGGACTGTTTGCCGATCACGAACGGGCCGGCGTTGTCGGACCAGAGCAAGAGGTCCTCGAAGTCGCCTCCCAGGGGCGCCGTCCACGAGAGCAGGCCGGTGGTTGCGAGCGGGTCGCCGGGGGCATCGAGCACGCCGCCGGTGTAGAGCATCGTCCGGGGCAGGATCACCCGGCCGAGCGGCGCCTTGATGAACGAGCCCCTCGCGTACGCCGCGACGTCCTGCAGGACAACGCCGACGGCGCCGCAGGTGGCGTCGTTGACGGCGAGGCAGCCGGTGTCAGCCACCTGGACGGCGCCTCGGAAGGTGACGGCGTCGCCAAGGAACGTGACCTGGCCCGCGACCACGAACGGGTCGCAGTCGACGTAGACGTGGCCCGCGAGTTGGACGGGCGGGTCGATGGCGAGGATCGTGCACGGTCCGGCGTACGTCACGGATCCGGCCGGCGCCCCGGGACCGGACCGCGCCGCCGTGAGTTGGTCGATGAAGGTTCCGGTCCCGCAGCTGGCGCAGTTGTAGCGCGAGTCGATGAGGGCGTGTCCGGTGCGCACAAGGGAGGGGTCGGGTTGCGGCGCCAAACGTCCGTCGCCCACGGCGCCCGGGTCATAAGCCCGGGCGAAGTTGGCCGTCGACAACGCGTAGGACTGGATCCGTCCCGCTACCGCGCCCGCCGTCGACGCCACGACGCGCCCGGCAGGATCGCCCGATACCCCGGCCGAGATCGTGTGTCCTGCCGGACACGTCGACGCGTCGGAGTCCACGACGATGAGTCCGGCCGACGATGCGCTGCCGACGCGCAGCGCGCCGCCCGCCGGCGGGCTGGCGACGCCATCGCAGCCGGTGCGCTCGAGGGCGACGACGCCGGGGATCTCGGTGGACAACGGCGTGGTCGACGCTCGGGCGACGGCGTGGACATCGGTCGTACCGCCGTTGTCGCCCGCCACCTGAGCGAAGAGGAAGCGGTGGGGGTGGATGATTCGTACCGCGAGCCGTTCACAGGCGGTGCCATCCGCAGCGGCGACGATGCTCTGACTGACGTCGCCGCCTTGGGCCTCGGCTCGGAGGAGGGGGGAGGTGTCGGGCACGGGATGGGTGATCTCGACGGTGACGGTCCCGATGGTGCCGGTCGCCGTCCGCTGCGCCGTTGCCGCGTCGCACGCGACCGTGTCAGGAAACGTCGTGGTGCACGGCGGCGCCGTGGTTGCGCCGGCCGTGGTCCGGTTGGCCAATGCGTATCCCCACGCCGCCTCGCAGGCGCCGGCAAAGGTCTGCGGATCTCCGGCATCGAGCTCGGCCACGCCGGCTGTCACGGCGAGGTCGGCCGCGGCCCGGTCGGCGCCGCGCCCCTGCCGCAGCGACGAGAGGTCGAGGACGATGGCGGCCATCGTCACGAAGCCGACGCCGAGAAGGGCGTAGAGGATGAGGTACGCGCCCGATTCGTCCCGCGATCTCATGGCGCCTCGTAGCGGGCGACGGCCTGGGCGTCGAGGGAGAGATCGCGGCTGAAGACCAGGGCCTCGAGCTTGGAGACGCGGCGGGTCACGACTTGCACGCGGGTCTCGCCCGCTCGCCCGTCGTCGACGACGCAGGGGGCGTCGGTGAACGAGACGGCGCCACTGGACTCTTGTCGGCTCCGTGGGGTGCCAGTGGCGGGGAGGTAGGCGACACAGACGATTTGTCCGGGTTTGGCCGCTCCGAGCTCGCCGTCGGACGACGACTTCGCCAAGGTGGCGACCCGGTCGAGCCACGCGTCGACCGGCAGGCTCGCCGTGATCGGAAGGGTCGCGCCGTATCGAGCGGCCTCGCGAGCGCCCTGGGCGACCGACTGCTTGCGGCTGTAGGCCAGCCCGCCGGTGAACATGCCGAGCATCAGCATCAAGAACACCGGAAGGACCAACGCGAATTCGACGAGGGACGCGCCCGTCTCCTCCCGAGGGCACGGACGATGAGCGCGAAGGGGACCGACCCGCTTCACGAGTACTTCATCGGCGCTCTGGCCCAGTACCTGAATTTTTCCCAGGAGATGCTTGCCTCGGCCCTTCCACGAGCCGATGCTTACTCGGACCGGAGCGTCATGGGGTGCATTGACCTGCCCGTCTCCGGTGATGAGGAAAGGCAACGTCTTGGGTTCTCGACGCACGATGATCGTGGTGGTGTCGGTGGTGTTGGCCGCGCTCGGCGGCGGCCATGACCTTCGTCTACGTCCGCGGGATCGAGGCGCGCGCCTTCCGTGGTGCCGAACTGGTCCAGGTCTTCGTCGTCACCAAGGACATCCCACGGGGCCTTCCCGGCGAACAAGCTGCCGCCGACTCGATCAAGGCGGCCAAAGTGCCCCGCGACCTCTTCCCGAGCAGCGCCGTGACATCCCTCGATGCGCTTGCGGGCAAGGTCGCCGTCGCCCCCCTGGCCACCAACACGATCCTGGTCGCCGGCCAATTCGTCGATCCTCGCCAAGAACAAGTGACCTTCTCCCAGAAGATCCCCGCTGGTCAGGTCGCGATCACGGTCTCGGTCGACCAGGTGCGCGGTGTGGCTGGACTTCTCGTTCCCGGCGACAAGGTCAACATTCTCGTGGCCGACGGGGGCGCGCAACGGGTGCTGTTCCAGAACGTCGACATCATCGCCATCGGGACGACGGCGGCTCCTCAAGCCGGCGACACCCAGGCCGTGACCAACCCCGGGAGCGGATTGATCACCTTCGCCGTACCCGCCGAAGCCGCTTCCCGCATCGCCTACGCCGCCACCCAGGGCGGCGGGCTCTACCTCACGCTGGTCCCGAGCGACAACCAGCCGGCGCCGGTGGCGCCGATCAACGGCGGCAATCTGTTCACCGGCGCATTGACGCCGAAGGGCTGACGACCGTGGCTAGCCTCTCCTCCGTCGATTCCCACGCCAACGCCCTCAGCGTCGCCGTCGTCGATGACGACCCGAAGCTTCGCACTCGACTGGCCATGCAACTGGGCGAGTCGGCGCGGGCGGCTGCCTTCGCGTCGCTGTCCGTCGTCGAGGCCAGAGTGGCCGACGACGATCCGCTCGTCGTGGTGGTCGGGCCGTCGCTGGCGAGCGAGCAAGGAATGGCCGACATCAACCGGCTGGTGCGCTCCCGGCGGGGCTGCAGCGCCGTGATGGTCGTCCATGAGCTCTCGACCGACCTGCTCCAGCGGGCCATCCGGGCCGGGATCAGCGACGTGGTCCAGCTCCCGGCCGACAATGGTCAGCTCCGAGAAGCCGTCGACCGAGCCGCCGAGCAGCTGCATGCTGCGGTGCTGCCGCCGTCGCTCACCGCGGTGCCCGACGGCGCCAAGGAGCACCGAGGCCGAATCGTCACGGTCTTCTCCACCAAGGGGGGTGCGGGCAAATCCTTCGTGGCCACCAACCTGGCTGCTTCGCTGGCCAAGCGCAGCTCGAAGCCGGTCGTGATCGTCGACGCCGACCTCCAGTTCGGCGACATCGCCGTGATGATGGGGCTCGCTCCGCAGCACACGATCATCGACGCCGTCACCGTCATCGACCGGCTCGACGAAGACCTGCTCAAGAGCCTGCTCATCCGACACCCGGCCAGCGGCGTGCAGGTGCTGGCGGCGCCGATCGAGCCCGCGTTCGCCGACTCGGTGAGCCTGCCCCACATGCGTCGGATCCTCGAGATCCTGACGTCGTTCTGCTCGCACGTCATCATCGATACGCCGGCGTCGTTCAACGACATCGTCCTCGGCGTCCTCGAGCTGGCCGACGACATCGTGTTGATCGCGGGGATGGACATTCCCCACATCAAGAACACCAAGATCGGTCTCCAGACCCTCCGCCTCCTCCACATCCCGGCGTCCAAGGTCAAGCTCACCCTCAACCGCGCCAACTCCAAGGTCAAGCTCGACATCGCCGACGTCGAGCGCACCTTGCAGATGAAGGCCGACTGCCTCCTGCCCAGCGAGATCGGCGTGCCGCAGTCGATCAACAAGGGCGTGCTCATCGTTCTCGACTCGCCCCGCTCGGGCGTCGCTCGCAACCTCGAACGGATGGCCGACCTCTTCCCGGCATTCGTGGACGAGCAGACGGGCGCCCGGTAGTCCGGCAGCGCCATGTCCCTCTACCGGCGCCTCCAGGACGCTCAGGGCTCGAGCACGGCTGTCCCGGGAGGCCGCAACCCGGTCCTCGACGAGCTCCGCCAGAAGATCCATCACCAACTCATCGATGAGTTGGGCGCCGTCCTCTACGACAAGCGCGTGTCGGAGGACGACCTTCGCACCAAGGTCTCCGATTCGCTGCAGGCAGCTCTGGCTCGGGAGACGGCACCGATCTCAGGTGCCGATCGGTTGCAGCTGCTCGAGGACGTGGCCGACGACATCCTCGGCTACGGGCCCATCGACCGTCACCTGCACGACGAGAGCGTGACCGAGGTCATGGTCAACGGCCCTCGCCGCGTGTTCGTCGAGCGCAACGGACGGATCGAGGTCACCAACACGACGTTCATCGACGAGAGCCACCTCCGACGGATCATCGACAAGATCGTCGGACAGGTTGGCCGGCGGATCGACGAGGCGACGCCGATGGTCGACGCCCGGCTCCCCGATGGATCCCGCGTCAACGCCGTCGTCCACCCGCTGGCCATCGGCGGGCCGTTCCTGACGGTCCGGAAATTCGCCGCCGAGCCGTTCAGCGTCGAGGACCTCGTCGGCTTCGGAACGTTCTCCGAGCCGGTGGCCGACTTTCTCGAAGGATGCGTCCGCGGTCGCATGAACATCGTCGTCTCCGGCGGAACCGGCACGGGAAAGACCACCACGCTCAACGTCTTGTCCTCGTTCATCCCGTCGGACGAGCGCATCGTCACCGTCGAGGACGCCAAGGAACTCCAGCTCCACCAGGTCCACGTGCTCCCCCTCGAAGGGCGACCCCCCAACATCGAGGGACGGGGCGAGGTGACCATCCGCGACCTGGTCCGCAACGCACTGCGCATGCGCCCGGATCGCATCGTGGTGGGGGAGTGCCGCGTCGGGCGAGGCGCTCGACATGCTCCAGGCCATGAACACCGGCCACGACGGATCCCTCACCACCATCCACGCCAACAGTCCTCGCGATGTGCTGGCCCGCATCGAGACCATGACGTTGATGGCCGGATTCGAGTTGCCCGTTCGGGCCATCCGCGAGCAGATGGCGTCGGCCCTCGACGTGATCGTGCACCTGTCCCGTCTGCCGCGACGGCACCCGGCGGGTCACGCATGTCACCGAGGTGCTCGGCATGCGCGACGACCAGCTTTTGACCTCCGACTTGTTCCTGTTCGACTTCGGCATGGGCGTCGACGACGAGGGCAAGTTCCGCGGGCACCTCAAAGCCACGGGCCGCCGCCCAGAGTTCGCCGAGCGATTGGCCGATCTCGGCGTGACGTTCGCGCCCGAGTTGTTCGAGGCCGGCGAGTTCATCCGTCGATCCGCCGCCGGCTGATGCGCGTCGCCCGGGCGCTTGCCAGCGTCCTCTTCCTGGTCGTGGTCTCGGTGGCCGGCTCGGGTGCTGCACAGGCCGCCCCCGAAACGTCGACGCTGACCATCCGCAAGATCGACGCATCGGGCTTCCCGACCGTGAAGATGTCGACCCTCTTCACCGGGCCCCGTCCCGACCTCGCCAACGTGTCGTTGCGGGAAAACGGCGGGCTCGTCCCCGAGATCGACGTGGTACCCGTGGCCGAGTCCGCGACCCCGGTCGGCATCGTGTTGGTCATCGACACGTCGGGGTCGATGTCGACCGGCGGCCGGCTCGTGCAGGCCAAGGCCGCCGCCGCGCAGTTCGTGGAACGGAAGCTGCCCAACGACCAGATTGCGCTCGTGACCTTCGCCAACGAGCCCCGGGTCGCGGTCAACTTCACCGCTGACCCCACGCCGCTCCTCGGTGCCATCGAAGGCCTCCAAGCCGGGGGCGAGACCGCCCTCTGGGAAGGAGTGCGAGTCGGCGCCAACCTGTTCGCCGGACGGAGTGAACTCCTTCCCTATCTCGTCGTGCTCTCCGATGGCGCCGACACCGTCTCCCAGAGCGACGCCGCGGCCGCGTCGGCCGCCGCCCGCACGGTGCAGGCCGGGGTGTTCGCCATCGCCATAACCGGCGAAGGCGAAAGCGACGCGCCGGCCCTGCGCAACCTGGCCGACGACTCGGGCGGGACGTTCGCCGAGACCCGCGATGCAGCCGACCTCGGACGTATCTACTCCGAGCTCCAGGGCGTCTTGCAGAACCAATACGAGATCACGTGGACCTCGAAGGCGGCTGGGCCCAGTGTCGACGTGGCCGTCAAGATCGGGTCCGCTGTCGCCGACGGATCGGTGACGGTCAACTCGGTCACGCGTGGCTCGGCCGCTGCTCCTCAGGTCGTCAACGCCCCCCGGACCCCCGGCTTCCTGGCCGACCATGGTCCTGGCCTGATCGCGCTCGTCGTCGGGCTCGCCGCCGGGCTACTGGGCGCCTTTGTCATCCTGATGCGCCGTGACGGCCCCGGTCTCGACACCGTGCTCGAGGCGTACACGGGGGGCGGTGTTGCGCCTCCGCCGGTCGACGAGGAGCGTCGCCTGGTGCCCGATTCCGTGCGCCGGGCCGTCGAGAGGACGGCGGCCATCGCCGGCAGCGGCGGTTCGCTCGCTGCGCTCGACGCCAAACTCGACGCCGCTGACCTCAAGCTCCGAGCCCAAGAGGCAGTGGTCTTCGTCAGCGCCGGCGTCCTCGCGCTCGCCGTCGCTGCGTTCGCCGTCGGCGGATGGCCGGTGGCGCTGGCAGCCGTGATCGTCGGCGCCCTTGCCCCGGTCGCCCTGTTGACGTCGCTCGGCAGTCGGCGACGCAAGTCATTCACCGCCCTGTTGCCCGACGCGCTCCAATTGTTGGCCAGTTCGCTGCGGGCCGGCTATTCGCTCCTCCAGGGACTCGAGGCCGTCGCCGACGAGATCGACGACCCCATGGGGCGTGAGCTACGGCGGGTCGTGCTCGAAACGCGACTCGGACGTGAGATCGAAGTTGCGTTGCAGGACCTGTCCGACCGCATGGACAGCAAGGACTTCGAGTGGGTCGTCATGGCCATCCGCATCCAGAGAGAGGTCGGAGGCAACCTCGCCGAACTCCTGACGTCGGTGGCCGAGACGATGATCGGTCGCGAGCGGTTGCGGCGCGAGGTGAGCGCGCTGACCGCCGAGGGCAAGCTGAGCGCCATCATCATCGGCGCACTTCCGGTGGTCATCGGCGGCGTGATCGCCGTGCTCAACCCCGGCTACATCAACGGGCTCTTCACGACGTCGATGGGCCAGATGATGCTGCTCGGTGCCACGGTGCTCACTCTCGTCGGGTTCGTGTGGATGAAGAAGACGATCGAGATCGACGTCTGATGGTCGGATCCGGTGTGTTGCTTCTCGCCGTCTTCTCGATCTTTCTTTCCGTCGCGTCGGCACTGTGGGTGCTGTTGGCCAACGCCGACGAACGCGCCACCGTGCGGGCATCACTGCGCTCGATCGAAGGCTACGAGCAAGACCTTCGAGCCAAGGAGCTCGAGGCCCCGATCGTCCAGCGCATCTTCCGCCCGGTGGGCCAGTCGCTCATCGCCGTCGGTCGCCGGTTCATGCCAGGCGGCTACATGGAGGGCGTCCGCAAGCGTTTGCTGATCGCCGGTCGGCCCGGGGCCGCCGAACTCGACCGATTCCGCGCCATCCGTGTGTTGAGCGCCGCCGCGGTTCCCGCCACTCTCGTGGCCGCCATCCTTTATCCGGGCTCGACCCGCGATCGGGTGTTGCTGTTCCTGTTCCTCGGCTCGGCCTTCCTGCTCGGCCCCGACGCCGTCCTCAACCGCCAGATGGAGGAGCGCCGCAACTCGATGCGGGTCCGGCTGCCCGACGTCATCGACATGCTCACGATCAGCGTCGAAGCCGGTCTGGGCTTCGATCAGGCCCTCGAGCGGACGGTGGCCTCGGTCCCCGGCCCACTGACCGACGAGTTCGCCCGCATGCTCGGCGAGATGCGGGCCGGCGCCGGACGCGCTGATGCGATGCGGGCCCTCGACGAGCGCACCGACGTCCCCGAACTGCGCTCGTTCGTGCTCGCGCTCATCCAGGCCGAGACGTTCGGTGTCTCGATCGGACGCATCCTCCGCGGGCAATCCGAGGAGATGCGCATCAAGCGCCGCCAGCTGGCCCAGGAGGAGGCCATGAAGGCGCCGGTCAAACTCCTCTTCCCGATGGTGTTCTGTGTCTTCCCCGGGATCTTCGTGGTCCTGCTGGGCCCGGCGGCCCTGAACTTCGCCGGCGTCGGCTTCTGAGCGTCGTGTCAGGGCCCACGCCCACTCGCGTTCGCTGGCCCACCCTCGAGTCGCTGTTCGTCGCCACGTTCGGACTTCTCGGACTTCGCATCGGACTCCGTCCACTTGGTGACAACTCCCTCTTCATCCACCTCCGCACCGGCATCGACATGGTGCGCACGGGCCACGTCCCCCGCGTCGATCCGTATTCGTTCACGGCCGGGGGACAGCCGTGGGTGGTCCAGAGTTGGTTGGCGTCGCTCACCTACGGGATCGCCGAACGACTCGGAGGGCTCCCGCTCGTCCGGATCGAACAGGGACTGCTCTACGGCGTGCTGGCCTGGCTGATGGCCCGCTTGGCCCGTACCGGGTCGGCTCGCCACACCGCGCTGGCCGGAGCGGTCTCCATCGGCATGGGCATCGCGTTCTGGTCGCCCCGGCCGCTGGCGTTCGGCCTCGTAGGCCTCGCCCTCACGATCGTGATCGTGGAGGAGCGCCGGCCGTGGTGGCTCCTCGTGCCCGTCGTGTGGTGCTGGGTCAACAGCCACGGGTCGTTCGTCCTCGGACTCGGCTGGCTCGTGCTGGTCGCGGCGGGAGAGCGGCTCGACGATCGCCGTCGCCCGGCCGTCCTGCCCTGGATCGGCGGATTCGCAGTTGGGCTGGTGGCGGCTGCGGTCAACCCGCTCGGACCGCGGTTGCTCGCGTTTCCGGCTTCGGTGCTGACCAAACGCGAAGCGTTCGCCCACGTGGTCGAGTGGCGATCGGCCGACTTTTCCACCCCTGCGGGGATGGTGACGCTCGTCGCGCTCGGGCTGTTGGTGATCGTGGTGGCCCGTCGCGCCACGGCCTGGCGAGATGTGTTGCCCCTCGTCGCGTTCGTCGTCGCCGGTCTGGCCGCCCAACGGAACCTTCCGATGGCGGCCGTGGTCGCGGCCCCGGTGCTCGGTCGCGCCCTCGCCGCTCGCCGGCCTTCGCCCGGCGGCCGTCTGCCAGCCCACGGTCTCGTCCTCGGCGCGCTGGCGCTCCTCGCCGCCGTTTTCGTGGCCGGCGCCGGAAGACAGAACGCGCTCGACCTCGAGGGCTATCCGGTGGCCGCCGCTCGTCTTCGTCCGGCGGGGACGCGGGTGTTGACCACCGACACGGCGGCCGGGTACCTCATCCTCGCCGAGGGTCGTGGGGCCCAGGTGTTCATCGACGACCGCGTCGACCTCTACCCGGTGGCCCAGACGGCCGACTACGTCAGGATCCAGGCCGGCCGGGGCGGAGCCCTCGGCCTCTTGGACCACTACGACGTGGAGACGGTGGTGTGGGAGGACGGAACGCCCTTGAGCCGCGCAACTCGCCGCCAGCAGGCGCTGGCGGCGAGCGGGATCTCGTGATGGGTGGGGCGTCTGGGTCAGGAGGTGAGGTGCAGGAGCACGATCACGCCGCCCAACGACGACGCACTACGGGAGAAGCTGTTGTCGCGGGCCGTCCCGAAGAACCGCAGGCTGAGGAGCGCGACGAGGCCGATGAGCGCGACGAGCAGGGCGTATTCGACCATCGAGGCGCCGCGCTCAGAGCGCTGCCGGGGTCCGGGCATGAGCGAGATGACCGGACCCCGCCGGCTCAGTTCTCGATGTTGGAGCCGAGGGTGCTCAGCTTGGTGGACGTGCTGTTGCCGAGGAAGGTGATGGCCACGATGCACACGACGGCGATCAGGGCGACGAGGAGGGCATACTCCACCAGGCTGGCGCCGCGCTCATCGCCACCCCAGCGGGCGCGCACGTACGGCGCAACATACTGCTGGTGGTACGAAACGAGATTCACAGTGTCTCCTTGTTGAGAGTGCGGCAGGTACGTCCCCAACGGTATCGGCCGACCTCGGGGGGGCTTCCATAGGCCGATCGGCCCATTTCCCCCAAGGAAACGGTCATTGCAGCCGAATGATCCCCATTCGTAACCCTTTGAGCACCGCCTGGGTGCGGTCTCGCGCGTCGAGCTTCTCGTAGATCGACGAGAGGTGGTTCTTGACCGTCTTCACGCTGATGAACAGCGCCTCGGCGACCTCGGGCGGGCTGGCGCCCTCGGCGATCAGTTGGAGCACCTCGATCTCGCGCGGGCTGACGCCCGAGGCGGCCCCAGCGGCAGTCATGGCGTGTGCCTCGCGCAAGAGAGCGGCGGCGAGACCCGGCGATACCGCCTTCTCGCCGTCGGCGGCCAACGTGATTGCTTCGACGACCTCCTCGATGGCGCAGTCCTTGGTCAGGTAGCCGATTGCTCCGGCGTCGAGCGCGCGCCGTACGACATCAGCATCGGCATGCATGGTGAGGATCACCACCTCGGGCCCGCCGTTGCTCCGAATTCGCCGGGTGGCCTCTACGCCGTCGAGCACAGGCATCGACACGTCCATCAAGATCACGTCCGGTGTGAGTGCGGCGGCCATTTCGACTGCCTCGGCCCCATCTGATGCCTCGCCCACGACGTCGAACCCGGCGTCGACCATCGCTCGGTGCATGCTCTGGCGCACCATGGTGTGGTCGTCGACGAGAAGCAGCCTTACGCTTCTGGAGTCAGCGTCGGTCATGGGCCTCCGTCGTGATGCGGCACCGGATCGTGGTGCCGGGTGGCGAGTGGACCTCGAAGTCGGCGCCGATAGCCGCCGCTCGTTCTCGCATACCAACGAGACCGAATGCGTCCGCCCGCGCGCCGCTCTCGGGCACGCCCCGGCCGTCGTCGATGATCTCGAGCAAGGCACCAGCCTGCCCGCATTCCCACGTGACCTGGAGTTTGGCGGCCCCGGAGTGGCGGACGGCGTTGGTGACGGCTTCCTGCACGATCCGCCACAGCTCTCGCTCGATGCGGAGGGGGAGGCGATGTTCGGTCACGAAGTCGAAGTGGACATCGAGCGACGATCGCTCCCTGACCCGGTCGAGGAATTCGGCAGTGGTGGTCACGAAGTCGCGCCCTTCGGTGACGTCGGTGCGGAGGTCATAGAGGGTGTCGCGCACCTCGGTGACGACGTTGCGCACCTCCCCACGGAGCCGTACGAGGTCGGCCTCCACCGCCTGTCCTGCGGCAACACGGCTGATGCGGTCGAGTTCGAAGGCCACGAAGGCAAGTCCCTGCCCGACCCGGTCGTGGAGGTCGCGGGCGATGCGGGTCCGCTCCTCGTCGGCGCCGACAGCCCGTAGGCGGGAGAACCAGCGGGCGTTGTCGAGGGCGAGGGCGGCTTGTGAAGCGATGGCTTCGGTCATCCGGAGTTGCCCCTCGTTCACGGGCTCCGATCGGCTCTCGACGGCCAGGATCCCCACCAGTTCCTGTCGGGCCAACAACGGCACGTAGAGCCCCGAGCGGGCGCCGGCCGAAAGGGTCGGCCCGCGATCGGTGACGGCCGCCCGTCGGCCCGCGGCGGCAGATCGCACAGGCTCGGGCAACCCGGTGTCGGACCACACGGTGGGGAGGCGGGCTCCCGATGCCGCCGCCACCGTCCATGCCGCCGCCGCCGACTCGTCCCACAGCAGGACGGCGACGACGTCGGCGGGAAACAACTGCCGGAGCTGGTCGAGGGTGGCCATCACGGTCTGATCGAGGTCGAGGCTGGCGGGCAGGGTCTGGGCCAGTGCCGTGAGTTGCGTGAGGAGCACGTTGGCCTGCATGGCGAGCGCCCCCTCCTCCTCTGCTTCACCGAAGAGGCGACGGGCGTAGCCGGCCACGAGGGCGATCAGCAGGAGTTCACCGCTCCATTGGATCGTCACCAGCACCGACGGGTCGGGGGTGCGGAAGTGGTAGGGGATGGCCACGGCGGCGGCACCGGCCAACGCCGTCCGGATGGCGAACCCGAAGCCTCGCGAGAACCCAGCGGCGAGGATTGCGCTGGCGGCGCAGAAGACGTAGGGCGAGGCCCAGAAGCCGGTGGCCACGACGACGGCGAGGCTGAGTGCGACCTCGCCCAGCACGGCCAACAGCCCGCTGACGTCATCGCCCACGTAGCGAAGGGGCACGAACGTGCGGTAGAGCGCGTAGGCGACGAGCGGCACGCCGGCCACGACAGAGCGGACGGGAGTCCCGCCGTTGAGAGCGGCGACGGCCAGGCCGAGGACGACCGTGCCCCAGCGGACGGCCACCACGAGTGGGCTGAAGCGCGTCGGCAGGTCCATCGCCGGCGTCGCCAGCGCCGTGCGGCGTGGTACGCCCCGGCGCCGGGTCGGCGCATCGGCGTTCGACACGCCGGTGGCGGCGTCAGCCCGTGAATCGATGCCCGATGGTACGTTCCTCACCCGTGCTGATCGTGGGATTGACGGGTGGGATCGGGTCGGGCAAGTCGACGGTGGCGAGCTTGTTGGCGGCGCGGGGAGCCGTGATCGTCGACGCCGATGCGATCGTCCGCGAGCTTCAGGCGCCCGGCGGCGAGGCCTATGCGGGCATCGTCGAACGGTTCGGTCCGGGGGTCGTTGCCGCCGACGGCACCCTCGACCGCCCCGCGCTGGCGGCTCTCGTGTTCTCGGATGAGGCCGCCCGCCTCGACCTCAACAAGCTGACCCATCCGCTCGTCGGTCGAGAGATGGCCGCCCGCATGGCGGCCCAGGCCGACACCGACAACGTCGTGGTTCTCGACATCCCCCTCCTCGCCGAACGGGGCCGCGGCGCCTATCCGGTGGCGGGCGTGATCGTCGTCGACTGCCCGATCGACCTTGCCGTCGAACGCCTGGTGGCCCACCGGGGGTTCACCGAGGCCGACGCCCGGGCACGGGTCGCGGCTCAGATCTCGAGAGAGGACCGTCGGGCCATCGCCGACGTCGTGGTCGACAACGGGGGAGCGATCGGCGACCTCGAGGCGCAGATGGCCGGCGTGTGGAACTGGATCGAGGGCCTCCGCTCGTCGACGGGTGCCGCGCCGACTGGCGGCTGACCGCCCGGGGGACTGACGGCCCCTGAGTCCAGCGAGCGCTGCGGCGACCGCGTGCGCGCTGGAGTCCGCTCGTGGATACGCTGGAGCACCCCTGAGAGGGGACGCCTGGTTTGGACGCAGGAGGCTTTCGCTCCCCGTCGCCGAGGCACGACGCGACCTCTCCGAACGGAAGAGACTCCATGTCGTTTGTTCGCCCCTCACCGCTGCCGGGCAGCTGGACGCGGCGCGGGGCTGTCGCTGTCGCCACCATTGCCATGCTGGCGGTGGGAATACCGGCTCGGGCGGCCACGACGATCGGCCTTGGCACCGCCGGTCCCTTCGCCGTTCTGGCTGGTTCCGGTCTCACCAACACCGGAGCCACGACGATCACCGGCGACGTCGGCACCTTTCCCACGGCTTCGATGACCGGATTCGACACGGTGGTGCTCGCCGGGGTCAACCACGGAGGTGACGCTGTGTCGCAGCAGGCCAAGCAGGACCTGCGGACCGGGTACGACCAGGCCTTCGCCAGCGCCCCGGCCACCGCCGTGGCCACCGAACTGGGTGGTTCCACCCTGACCCCTGGCGTCTACCACGGCGCCACACTCGAGATCACCGGGGCGCTGACCCTCGACACCCTCGGTGATCCCGATGCCGTGTTCGTCTTCCAGAGCGACTCCACGCTGATCACTGCGTCGGCCAGTCAGGTCGTCGTTCTCGGCGGTGCGACCGCGTGCAACGTCTTCTGGCAGGTCGGGTCGTCGGCCACGTTGGGCTCCGATGCCGCCCTCGTCGGGACCATCCTGGCGTCCACCTCGATCTCAGCCGGAGACGGCGCCTCGGTCCAAGGTCGCCTCCTGGCCCTCGACGGTGCGGTCACGCTCCAGCACAACACCATCACGACTCGTGGTTGTGACCGCGGCGGCGAACCCGGGTCGACGACCACGACGTCAACGCCCTCCGGTGGTCTCACCACGAGTCAGCCGGCGTCGAACGTCCCGCCGGGCGGCGACGCAGGCGGCACGACTGCGTCGCCAGGGTCCGGCGGGGCCAACCCGCCGGGCACGACGGGCACGACGGGGTCGCCGCCTGGCGACTCGGTCACCCTCACAGAACTACCCCGTACTGGCATCGACGGAGGGCTGGTGGTGCCGGGGGCGATGTTGGTCGGCCTTGGCTCCGTGTTCGTCCGTCTCGCCGCCGGCAGTCGCCTTCGACGCGCTGCTTCCTTCGACTTTTGGAGTCCACGCCAATGACCTCGCTCGATCCCCTCGCCCCGTTCGTCGACAATGAACTGGTCACCCTGCGCGCCCAGCAGCGCCGGCTGCTGGCCGACATCCCCGACTGGGTTGTCGACGGGCTCCTCCACGGAATGCCGAAGACGGAGCTTCCCCTCTCGACTGCCGGCGGGCGGGCCGAGCTGCGCTTGCGACGGCTGGCAGCCGACGAACTCCGGGGAGCGCACGCCGTCATCTCGCGAGCGGGCAAGGCGGTGGCCGCCGGCGAGGTGCTCGACGTGATGGAGCAGTGGGTCCGCTCGGCCGGCGGCGATGCCGCCGAACTCCTCACCGAGCTGGTCGAGACGCTCCGCAGCGAGCTGGCCGACATGCCAGGTCCCGAGGAGGATCTCCGCCCCATGAACCGCATGGTCGTGCTGCTCGACCTGGCCGACCGTGCCGCCACCGACGGCTATCGAGACGCCCGCCTCGACAGCGGCCGTGCGCTCGCCGTCGGGAAACCCGTTGTCACACCCCCCTCGTAGACTGGGTTCGTGACCGCCGCCTCTGCTACCTCGCCGCGGTTCGAGGTCGTCAGCGACTTCGAGCCGGCTGGCGATCAGCCCGCCGCCATTGCCGCCTTGAGCGCGGGACTGGAGCGGGGCGACCGGTTCCAGACCCTGCTCGGCATCACCGGGTCGGGCAAGTCGGCCACCATCGCCTGGACGATCCAACAGACGCAGCGTCCGACACTGATCATCGCTCCCAACAAATCGCTGGCCGCCCAGCTGGCCAACGAGATGCGAGAGTTCTTTCCGAAGAACCGGGTCGAATACTTCGTCAGCTACTACGACTACTACCAGCCCGAGGCATACATCCCCTCGAGCGACACCTATATCGAAAAGGACTCGTCGGTCAACGACGAGATCGACCGCCTGCGCCATGCGGCGACCTCGGCGTTGCTCACCCGGCGCGACGTCATCGTCGTCGCGTCGGTGTCGTGCATTTACGGCTTGGGCTCGCCCGAGGAGTACGCCAAGCAGATCCTCTTCCTGCGCACCGGAGACGAGATCGACCAGCGCAAGATGCTGCGTCAGCTCGTCGACATGAACTACGAGCGCAACGACCAGAACCTGGTGCGGGGCAAGTTCCGGGTCCGCGGCGACACCGTCGAGCTGCACCCCGCCTATGAGGAGTTCGCCCTTCGTATCGAGATGTTCGGCGACACCGTCGAGCGCATCACCCGTACCGACTCCTTGACCGGCGAGCTCCTCGGCGATTTCGCCGAGGTCACCGTCTTTCCGGCCACGCACTACGTCGCCGGCGAGGACCGCCTCCGGACGGCCATCACCCGCATCGAAGACGAGTTGCAACAACAGCTGGCCCGCTTCGAGAGAGAGGGCAAGCTGCTCGAGGCCCAGCGGCTTCGGATGCGGGTGCAATACGACCTCGAGATGATCCAGGAGGTCGGGTATTGCAACGGCATCGAGAACTACTCGGCGCCGATCGACGGTCGGGCCAAGGGCACGCCGCCACACACCCTCCTCGACTTCTTTCCCAAGGACTACCTCCTCGTCGTCGACGAGTCCCACGTCACCGTGCCCCAACTGCACGGCCAGTACGAGGGTGATCGGTCGCGCAAGGAAACCCTGATCGATCACGGCTTCCGGCTCCCGTCGGCGGCTGACAACCGACCGCTGCGTTTCGACGAGTTCTACGAGCGGGTCGGCCAGTGTGTCTTCCTCTCGGCCACGCCCTCGGCCTACGAGATCGGCCAGTCGTCGCAGGTCGTCGAGCAGATCGTCCGGCCCACAGGCCTCATCGACCCCGAAGTCATCGTCAAGCCGACCAAGGGACAGATCGACGATCTGATGGAGGCCATCAACGCCCGGGTTGTCAACGAGGAGCGGGTGCTCGTCACCACGCTGACCAAGAAGATGGCCGAAGACCTGACCGACTATCTGCTCGAGATGGGCATCCGGGTCCGCTACCTCCACTCCGAGATCGACACCATCCAGCGCATCGAGATCCTCCGCGACCTCCGCAAGGGCGAGTTCGACGTCCTGGTCGGCATCAACCTCCTGCGCGAGGGTCTCGATCTCCCCGAGGTTTCGATGGTGGCCATCCTCGACGCCGACAAGGAGGGCTTCCTCCGGTCCGAGACGTCACTCATCCAGACCATCGGGCGGGCGGCCCGCAACCTCAACGGGCAAGTGGTGATGTATGCCGACAAGGTCACCGACTCGATGCAGCGGGCCATCTCCGAGACCGAGCGGCGGCGGGCGCTGCAGCGCCAGTACAACATCGACCACGACATCACGCCGGTCTCGGTGGCCAAGGGCATCTCCGACATCCTCTCGCTCGTCGGCCGGGGCTCGGGCGGCGCCCCTGTGCCTGGCTCCGACAAGCGCAACCGCAAGCGGGACAAGAGCGACTTCTCCAACCTGCCCAAGGACGAAATCGCCCGGTTGGTGCGAGTCCTCACCGCCGAGATGAACGAGGCCTCGGCCGACCTTCGCTTCGAGTACGCGGCCAAGTTGCGCGACGAGATCAACGATCTGAAGAAGGAGCTCAAGGAAGTCTCCGTGTGAGGCGGGCGGCCCTCGCCGGCCTCCTGCTGCTGGCCGCCTACGCCGGGTTGTCGCTTGGCAACTCGCCCCGCGGGTTCCTCGGGACGGACACCGGGGGAAAGGTTGCCACCCTCGAGGTGATGTCGGCCGCCGGCCGGTTCGACCCCGATCTCGGCTACTGGGCCGAGCGCTGGGACGCCGAGGGTGCACTCCACCCGCTGGCGTTCACGACCCATACCGCATCGGGGCGGTGGGTCAACGTCACGACCCTCCCGGCCCTCTGGGTCGGCTGGCTGCTCTACGTAGCCGGCGGCTACCGCTTGGCGCTCCTCGTCCCGATGCTCGGCTCGGTCGCCACTGCGTTTGCGGCGCGCGCGTTGCTGCGGCGCCTCGGCTCGGCTCCGGGGCACGCCTGGGCCGGGTTCTGGATCGTGGGTCTGGCCTCGCCCATGGCCGTCTACGCCCTCGACTTCTGGGAGCACTCGCTGGGGGTCGCCATGGCGGCGTGGGCCATGGTGCTGCTCGTCGACGCCCGCGACGCGAGCGGTCGTGCATGGTGGCGGATCGCGGGGGCGGGAGCGTTGCTCGGTGGGGCGGCGACGATGCGCACCGAGGTGCTGGTCTACGTCGCTTGCGCCGGACTCGCCTGGGCCGCGATCGCCCTGCGGCGGCGGGCGTCGCTGGTGCGCGTCGTGGCGTTGGGGCTGGTGCTCGGCCTGGCATCCCTGGTCCCACTGGCCCTCAACGAAGTGGCCGAGCGAGCCGTGGTCGGGTCGACGGTCCGCGCTGGTCGGGCGGCAGGCACGGCGGTATCGGCCGGCGACGACCCGTCCGGACGTGTCGCAGAGGCCGCCATCACGCTCTTCGGCGTCGAGGGAACGACTGGCGGCATCCTCTTGGGTGCCGGTGTCGTCGCCCTGCTGGTCTTCGCCGTCCGGACCCGAGATCGGGGCATGGCGTTGGTGGCCGTGATCGGTGCCGGCGCCCTTACTGGCCTGCGTTTCCTCTTGGGCGGGTTGGGGTTCGTGCCCGGCCTGGCGCCGGCTTGGGTCGTCGTCGTCGCGGTCGCGGCCAGGCTGCCGTCACGATTGACCGGCGGACGCGACGGGCGCGCCCTCCTTCTCGCCGTGGCACTGGCCGCCGTGCCGCTCGTCCTCGCCACCCAGTTCCGCGGCGGTGCCGCTCCCCAGTGGGCAGGCCGCTACCTCCTCATCAGCGGGTTGCTCCTCGCCGTCGTCGGCTGGGCTGGCGTCGAGCACCGGCCGCTTGCATTGCGGGCCGGCCTCGGGGCCCTCGCGGCGCTCGTCACCGTCGCCGGTCTGACTTGGCTCTCGGTGCGATCCCACGACATCGATCGCACCTTCACCGCCTTGGGTGACCGCCACGACCCGGTGGTGGTCAGCGACGTCTATTTCCTCGGACGCGAAGGCGGCGCGTTCTACTCCGAGCAACGTTGGCTCACTCTGAGCGGTGGCACGCGAGGGCGGCCCGCCGACGCGGCCCGGGTCCTCGACGAGGCCGGGATCGACCGATTCGCCTCGGTGCAAGACACCGAAAGTCGACCATTGTCATTCCCGGGCTACCACCGCGGCGGGGCCCGCCGGCTGCCGTTGTTCTCCGGCGTCGACCTCGTCGTGACCACGTGGAGTCGGAATGGCTAGTCGAACACCTGTTCTCCCGGTATCCTGAGCCCGATGCAGGACGCGATGGTCATCCGGGGCGCCCGGGAGCACAACCTCCGCAACGTCAACCTCGAGCTCCCGCGAGACAAGCTCATCGTCTTCACCGGTCTGTCGGGTTCCGGCAAGTCGTCGCTGGCGTTCGACACCATCTATGCCGAGGGGCAGCGTCGCTACGTCGAGAGCCTCTCGTCGTACGCGCCGTCAGTTCCTCGGTCAGATGGACAAGCCCGACGTCGACTTCATCGAGGGGCTGAGTCCGGCCATCTCGATCGACCAGAAGTCGGCGTCCCGCAACCCCCGATCGACGGTCGGCACGATCACCGAGGTCTACGACTACCTCCGGCTCCTGTTCGCCCGCATTGGCGTGCCCCACTGCCCGACCTGCGGTCGCGTCGTCAACCGTCAGACCCCACAGCAGATCGTCGATCGCATCCTCGAGCTGCCCGACGGCACCCGGTTCCAGGTCTTGGCGCCGGTCGTGCGTGGTCGCAAGGGCGAATACGAGGGCCTGCTCGAGGAATTGTCCAAGCAAGGCTTCAGTCGTGCCCGGGTCGACGGCGAGGTCCACGAGCTCACCGACGTTCCCAAGCTGGCCCGCTACGAGCAGCACACCATCGAGGTCGTCGTCGACCGACTCGTGCGTCGTGACGGCATCGAGCGGCGGCTGACCGACTCCCTCGAGACCGCGCTGCGGTTGGCCGAGGGGGTTGCCGAGGTCCAGATCGTCCCCAAGGACGGCGAGCCCGGTCCCGAAGACGAGACCATGACCTTCAGCCAGCATCTCGCCTGCACCCATTGCGGGCTGAGCTTCGACGAGTTGGCGCCGAGGAATTTCTCGTTCAACTCGCCCTACGGCGCCTGTCCCACATGTTCAGGTCTGGGCACCAAGTACGAGGTCGATCCCGAACTCGTCGTGCCCAACCCCGACTTGTCGATCGACGAGGGCGCCATCTCTCCGTGGGCCAACACGTCGAGCGAGTGGTTCCAGCGGGTGCTGGCCGCCGTGGCCGACGCCTATGGGTTCAAGACCACCACTCCGTTCAAGAAGTTGAACAAGACCCAGCAGAAGGTGCTGCTCCACGGCGCCGGCACCAAGAAGATCGAGGTCTCGTTCAAGAACCGCTACGGGCGCGTGCGCAGCTACTCGACGCAGTACGAGGGCGCCATTCCGCACCTCACCCGCCGCCACGCCGACACCGACAGCGACTACGTGCGCGAGCAGATGGAGGGCTACATGCGGGAGGTGCCGTGCAACGCGTGCGGCGGCGCCCGCCTCAAGCCCGAGTCGCTGGCCGTGACCATCGACGGCAACAACATCAACGAGCTGTGCGAGTTGTCGATCGGCAAGTCGGCCGGTGTCCTCGCCGGGCTCGAGCTCTCCGAGCGCGACCGCATGATCGCGGAGCGGGTGGTCAAGGAGATCAACGCCCGCATGCAGTTCCTGCTCGACGTCGGCCTCGACTACCTCACCCTCAACCGGTCGGCGGGCACGCTGGCCGGTGGCGAGGCGCAGCGCATCCGCCTGGCGTCACAGATCGGCTCCGGGCTCGTCGGCGTGCTCTACGTGCTCGACGAGCCGTCGATCGGACTCCACCAGCGCGACAACCGCAAGCTGATCGACACCATGATCCGGCTGCGCGACCTGGGCAACACGCGTCATCGTCGTCGAGCACGACGAGGACACGATCAAGATCGCCGACCACATCGTCGACATCGGTCCCGGGGCCGGCGAGCACGGCGGCTCGGTGCTGGTGTCAGGGTCGTACAAAGACCTGATCAAGAACAAGAAGTCGATCACCGGTCAGTACCTCAGCGGCAAGAAGTCGATTCCGGTGCCCTCGATCCGGCGCGACACCGGCGAGCGTTGGCTGGCCGTGCGCGGCGCCCGCGAGCACAACCTCAAGGGCATCGACGTCGAGTTCCCCCTCGGCTGCTTCGTCGCCGTCACCGGCGTGTCCGGCTCGGGCAAGTCGACCCTCGTCAACGACATCCTCTACAAGTCGCTGATGCAGAAGGTGTACAAGTCGAAGATGGTCCCGGGCCGGCACAAGTCGGTTGATGGCGCCGAGGAGGTCGACAAGGTCATCAACATCGACCAGTCGCCGATCGGGCGCACCCCGCGGTCCAACCCGGCCACCTACACCGGCGTCTTCGACCACATCCGCAAGCTCTTCGCCACCACCCAGGAGTCCAAGGTCCGCGGCTACCAGCCGGGCCGGTTCTCGTTCAACGTCAAGGGCGGGCGCTGCGAGGCGTGCGCCGGCGACGGCACCATCAAGATCGAGATGCACTTCCTCCCCGACGTCTACGTGCCGTGCGAAGTGTGCAAGGGGGCCAGGTACAACCGCGACACCCTCGACATCCAGTTCAAGGGCAAGAACATCGCCGAGGTCCTCGACCTCCCGTGCGAGGAAGCGCTCGAGTTCTTCGGCAACCAGCCCAACATCGCCCGCCACATGCAGACCATCGTCGACGTCGGCCTCGGCTACGTCCGCCTCGGCCAGGCCTCGCACCACGCTGTCTGGCGGCGAGGCCCAGCGGGTCAAGCTGGCCTCGGAGCTGTCCAAGCGCGGCACCGGCCACACCATGTACATCCTCGACGAGCCCACCACCGGGCTCCACTTCGAAGACATCCGCAAGCTGTTGACCGTCCTCGGCCGCCTCGTCGACCAGGGCAACACCGTGCTCGTGATCGAGCACAACCTCGACGTGATCAAGACCGCCGACTGGGTCGTCGACCTCGGCCCCGAGGGAGGCGACGGCGGCGGCACCGTGCTCGTCGAGGGCACCCCCGAGACGGTGGCCAAGACCGCCGACTCCTACACCGGACAGTTCCTGGCCCCATTGCTGGGGTTGTAGGAAGGACCATGTCAGTGACGGACCGATCCCGGTGGACTTCTCGCCGCCCTCAGGCGCCAACTGCGAGGGCCAAGTGCGGCGTCAGCCCCTCCGTCAGAGGTCCCAGCGCCGGACCCGACACCGGGAATCTTGGATATCTATGCCTCCGAGGCGCCCTCGCCCCAGCTAGCGGTCGACATCTTTGCGGGCGAGTGGTCGTCTCGGTTCCCACCCGGCTCCGACATAGACGGCGGTCAGGCGGAATTGTTCGAAGATCGCCGAATCAGTTGGATGATTGACCAGCTCGAGGGTGTGGAAGGGCTTCGGATTCTCGAGTTGGGTCCGTTGGAGGGCGGGCATACCTACATGCTTGACCGAGCCGGTGCCGACGTGGTCGCGATCGAAGCCAACCAACGGGCGTATCTCAAGTGCCTAATCACGAAAGAAGTGCTGGCCTGCAACGAGCTCGCTTCTTGCATGGCGATTTCGTTGCTCACCTGAGGAACGGAGTCGAGCAATTCGACGTCGTTCTGGCCAGCGGCGTCTTGTACCACATGAGGGATCCATTCGAGCTTCTCGACTCGATTGCACGTGTCACCTCCCGGCTCGTTCTCTGGACGCATTACTTCGATTCAAGTCGTCTGGACGAGCCCGAGATCGGCCGACTTTTCGACCTTCCGATGGAGACCCGGGAGGTGCAAGGACAGCAATACGTCCTTCACCCGCGTCGTTATCTTGACGCTCTCGCATGGGGTGGATTCTGCGGGGGGCCGGCCGAGACGGCGAACTGGCTCGAGCGAGATGAACTCCTGCGATATCTGGGCCAACTTGGCTTCGACAGAATTGAACTTGGGTTTGACGACCCAGGCAGCCAGAACGGTGCCAGCATTCTGCTCCTCGCTGAGCGAACGTGACCTCTGAGCCGTGTCAGGCCATCGACTCCGCTGCATTCAACACGTCCGCGACGTACCGTTCGGAGTCACCAAATGTTTCATCGGCATAGGTGCGCGCTCGGCTCCCCGATAGAGCTACGGAGGGAGGGTCGGTCAGGAGGAGCTCGACTAGCTCCTCAAATTCCCCGTAATTTCGAAACCAGAGTCCCGCATCTCCGACCTGGGCGTGATATTGGGACGCCCCGTTGGTGGCGTGCGCAAGGATGGGGACTCCATACGACATCGCTTCGATGGCGGCAATGCCGACAGCTCCGTATGACATCGGGTCGACGAGAGCTACTGCGTGACTGGTCGAACGCCAGAGGTCGAGTCTTGAAGCTCCAATCTCGCCGGCGAAGTCGGCAGGTAGACGATTTGCGGATGGTCCCACAGCCCGGATGGCCACCCTGCCGTCGAGATCCATGGTGAGAAATCTGGCCCACTGGGCCCAGGTCGATGGTTGCTTGACCTTGGTCCAGTCCGCTGCAACTACAACGGTGGGCAGCGTCGGATAGGCGTTCGGGAGTGAGAGCGTGGCGAGGTCGTTGGTCTTGACCACAAAGCCCACAGAACGGGAAGTGCTCGGCTTGCGTGCCGCCATCGTGGCCACCACGTCTGCTTCCTCGGACGAAGTCGAGTACAGGATCATGTCGGCGTGATCGAGCACATCGAGTGTTGATGGGAGGTCGAGGGCATCGCGACTCCGTGGCACGGGGCGACGAGCACGCGGGAATGGTTGGCCAGCGTGCGGGCGGTAAAGACGGCTTGACCCGTCGTCGTGCCGACGAGGACGATGAGGTCGAACGCTCCGGTCGCAGGCCTCGGCGATCAGGCCCGGCGAGTACGACTCCGCCGTACTCAGCAAGCCCCCGCTCCAGGGCGCGTAAACTACCGCGATGTCTGGTCCCGGTCCGGCCGATTGGCCGTCGCGCCCAGCACGGCGTGTGCAAGCTGAATCGCTCGGTGGTCGTTCCTGGGCATGGCTGCGTGTTGGTGAATTTCGAGGAGTCCTTCGGACCAGGACTTAGATCCGGCCCCGGTGACGAGCACGGTGACGGGGCCTGCGTGTGCAAGTGCGCCAGCAAGTCGACGGGCGACGACGTGTCCTTCGTCCCAACGATCGTTTACGCCGCCAGCAACGACCGCGACCTTCACGCAGTGGTCTCCGACCCTGAAGGTGGTTGGCGATCAGTGAAGCTGCCCCCGATCATCCCGCCGAGACTGTCAATCCGCTCGGTCATCCGGGCTGTCCGATCTTCGAGCGCGGCGCGGAGCAGCCGTACCTCCCGAAGAAGGTCGTCATGAGCGGTAATCCCTTCGTTCACCACTCGAACCACGTGGGCGCGGAACTCCTCATCGCGAGCGAAGACGGGCGCCAGAAGATGGGCGACCAGCTTGACCAGCCGACTCGCGGACGCGGTGCTTCGGCGCCCGGCTTCCAGCGAAAGGATCGACGACTTCCGCGCCGCCAATGGAGGTTGAGGTACCTGAGATAAAGCGAGTACTGCAATTCGGCAGCCTGAATCTCGGGAAGTGGAGCCAGGATGGCGTCTCGCTTCCTCACGTCCTCCCAGACTTGCTCTACAAGCTCTCGGCTAGCCATTCGATCCAGATCCACGGATCAACCTCCTCAGATGCGACGGAAACGGTGTATTCCTGGCGGTGGATGTCCAGGTTGCGATTGAAGAACGGGTCGGCCTTGATCGCATCGCCGTAGCGCTCGAGCATTTGGAGGCTCTCGTTGATCTCCATGGCTGAGGTTCCCCGTGCGGCGCTCCGTGGTGGATGAGTTCAGCGAAGGGGGTGTACACGACCCGATCGCCGCGGGCGATGAGCCGGAGGCAGAAGTCGACGTCATTGAATGCGGTCGGCAGCGTTTCGTCGAATCCTCCGACTCGAGATATTGCCGACGCGGCACCAGCATGCAGGCGCCAGTGACAGCTGACCAGTTGCGGAGGACACGGGGTTGAGCAAAGTAGCCAGGTTGGTCCGAGGGAAGGAAGCAGAACGGATGCCAGGCGACCCCGGCACCAAGCCCTAGGACCACGCCCTGTGTGTTGAATCCGCCCGTCCGGATAGAGGAGACGGGCGCCCACGGCCCCGACGTTGGGGTCCTGCGCGGGTTCAAGCATAGCTTCGAGCCAGCCCGCTTCACGGGCCTCGATGTCGCTGTTGAGGAACAGGTAGACGTCGGCGTCCGAGGCTGCCGTGCCGGCCAGGTCATCGCTGACCAGTTGAAGGTGCGGTCGAAGGATAGGAATTTGTACCGAGGGTTTCGGCGAAGATCGCGGACGAGCGCGGAGGTCTCCGGCTCCCAGCTGCGGTTGTCGAGGAGTATTACGTCCCACGACGGGTGATCGATCGTCGCCTCGAGGCTTCGTAGGCACAAGTCGAGGAGCGGGGCACCGTCGTGGAAGGGGATGATTATTGACACGCTGGGTGGTGTCGGGATCCGGCGGCGGATCCGAAAGGTTCCCTCGTGCATGCCGCTCTCGACCCATCCATCGATTGCTCGGCGGTCCAGCGCGTCAAGGGCTAGGCGAGCGGCGACGTCGCTCTGCGGCTTGTTGCCGTAGTTGAGCGCCGTCGAGCCCCGGGTCTTACGCCACTGGTAGGCCACTCGAGGCACATGGACGATGGACCGGCGTGTTCCGTCGCACGGAGTGCGAGGTCGTAGTCCTGACTACCGTCGTGGGTCGATCGGAAGCCCCCAATGTCCCGAAACAGGCTGGCCCGAACCGTAAGAAAGTGTCCGATGTACATGTTGGACAGGAGCAACTCAGGTGACCAGTCCGGCTTGAAGTACGGCTCGATCCGCTGCCATTGAACTTGTCCTCGTCGGTGTACACCAGGTCGGCCAATGGGTCTGCGTCGAGGGCGGCTGCCACGTAGGTGAGCGTGTCCGGATCCAATTCGTCATCTTGATCCAACAGCGAAAAGAAGGCGTTCGTGGCTAGGCCTGCTGCGCCGTTGGTCGCGGACGAGATTCCGCCGTTCTCCTCGGCAGCCCCCCACACGACTCGAGGGTCGAGTCGACTGGCCTCCGAGATGGCCTGAATCACCTCCGCATCGCCCGATGCATCGTCGAAGAGGCACAGTTGCCAGTGGGGATACGACTGTGCTTGCACAGACGCGATGCAACGCTCCAGCAGGTCGAGGTCGGGCCGGTACACCGGCACCAGGATGCTGAAGGTGGGCTGCGAGCGCATCATGGACAGTGCAACGCGTGCCTCGTGACGCCGTGTCGGTTCGTTGCTTTCTAGCCAGAGCTGGTACAGGCGTGGGTTGCCAGTGATGTCGGATCTATAGACAGCCGGAGCGACCCCGGCCACATCCAACAGCTCGTCAGCCCGGCTGGGCAGGCTGGCCGCAACGGTGGCCAGAGTGGCGCTGCGGAGTCCCTCCGATCCCCTCGAGGAGTTGCTCTCGTTCGTGGAGAAGCGCTGCGACGTCCGGGGTTAACTCAAAGTGCGCCGGCACAGGAAGCGAAACGTGGGTCCCAGCCATGCCGTCGATCCACTCATCAAGGGTAAGGCTCTGTGAGACCGTGCTCGTCGAACGGGCGGTAAACGAGGCGGCCAGCTGCGTACAACTCCTTCGAGTTCGTGTGGCTTCGTGATGCACACGGGCTGGCCCGCCAGCCTTGTGATGGCCCAGCGCACCAGCTCATCCCAGAGAGCCTCAGCTGAGGCAACCTCAAGTCCTCGGTCCTCTGCGAGCAGCCGGGCCGACGATGCCCGGGAACCCACTACGAAGGCGACGGGCACTCCGGGCAAGAGGCGTTCTGACCAGCCCGGGTCCCCGACGATGATCGGCGTGGGTTGATCGGCGACGCCGCTTCCGAATCTTGCCTCTTGAGCGGTGACGCCTACAACGGGTACGTGCATCTGAGCCATTCATCCGGGAGATTCGATGCTATCGGCGGCATCCTGAAGCCTGCTAACGAGCGGGCACAGCTCACCACATAGCTTTACGGCCGTGCAGGAACCGGTAGCGGACGATGCGACGCTCGCTGGGGCGTCGCAAGCAAGGGTGGCGGTCGGCCAGTCTGGTCCGCGGCGACAACGGACGAACGATTTGCTTCGGGTGTCGCTCCGATGTTGGTGCTCGTCGCCGTGGTGCTGCCGTTGAACCTGCTCCACGTGGCCAAGCTCACGAAGATCTCGCCGCTCGACGAACTGATGCACATCGACTACCTCGAGCGAGGATCGGCGCCGGGCTTTCTTCGGATGCGAGACACGTTCACTCCAGCGGCGATGAATGAGATCGTGTGTCGTGGTCATCCCACGCAGACGCTTCCAGTATGCGGCGACAAGCCGTATAACCCCGAGGAGTTCAGCTGGAAAGGCCACAACCTCGCCAGTAGCCACTCGCCTTGGTATTACGTGGCCACCGGGCTCGCGGTCCTACTACTCCGAGCTATTTTGCCCGGCGACAGCATCGTGACGTGGGCCCGGGCGTTGGGATCGGTGTGGTTGCTCGCTGGCTTCGCGTTGACGCTTCGGGTTGGCCGACGGGTCGGAGTCGAGCCGTGGAGCGTGGTGCCGTTCCTGATTGTCCTCGCCCTGAGCCCCTCCACCGAGCATGCCGCGACGATAGTCAATCCGGACGCGACCAGCGTCTTCGCTGGGTCGCTGGTGTTGTTGGCAGCGGTGAGGGCGGTTCAGCGTGTGGCCTCTCCCATCTGGGTCTTTCTTGCGGCGTTGACATGCATGTTGCTGGACCCTGGCAACCTGCTGGCCGTTTTGGCCGTCATTGGCTACCTGGTTCTCAGTGGGGGTCCGACAGTCCTTGAAAGGGTCCGCCTGCTCCCTCACTTGCTCGGTGGCGTAGTGGTCGGAGAGATCGTGAACCGATTCCTGTTGAGCTGGCTTGGCGTCGTCGATGACACGGGGAATCCGCAGGAGGGCCTCTTCTCGGTAGCTGGGCTGACGGGGCCGATGGTCTGGGGCGAGGCGGCCTTGCTTGCCATGCTTCCGCCAACAAAGGGCTACCTGTTCCCCCAACTCGAAACGCCAGGGCACCTAATGGCAGTCGCCGCCGCCGCTTGGCTCGTCGGGTCCGGGCTCGTCGTGGCGGCGGCCGGCGTGACAGGTAGACGCGGATCTCTGCGTTGGGCCAGTCCGGTCTCGTCACGCTCATGGTTGGCGGACCATTTCTCGTCGTGACGAGGTATTTCCTAAGCGCCTCCTACTTTGCCATCCCGGCTCGGTATGGCCTTAGCGTGCTTCCAGTGGTCGGTCTCGCGGGGCCGCGGTATTTGGCCATCGTGCTCGCGGGACTAGTGCTGACCGCCGCTATCGCAGTCGCCCTCGCTTCGACGACCGCCGTTGCGCTGATCTGAGGTTGAGGTAGCTCGGGGCCAGATCTGACTCAGGCTCCAGCCCTACACGGTGGCCGGGGATGGGTGCAGGAGTGTCGAGGGCACCCATACGCTGGACGGGACCTCCCAGCGATGGCCTCTCTACCATCCCCCCGAACATCCGGTCGAGCACGACGATCCCACGAGCCGGGGGAGCCGCCGCGAGCCTGGGGTGTGATCGAAGTTCTGTTTCTTGGTCGCCTCGAGCGGGAATACTTCCACGGTGCCGTCGTCCCGTTGCCCAAACCTTCGGTGCGTAGCCGAGCGGTCGCTCGCTCGGTCCTAGTCTTCGGGATCGTGGCGGTCGTGATTGTGCCGCTGCAAAAGTGCACGCCGTGCTCAAACGCATACGACTTCTCTGGCTCGTCACGCCTGGCGTGGTCGTTCGTGCTCATCGCCATGTTGGTCGTTGCGTCGTACGGCGCAGGTTTGCCGGATCTTCCCCAGTCGGCGCGGACTGCAGCGAAAGCATCGGCCGCCGTCCTCGCGTCGGCCGGGATCGGTATTTCGCTACTCCAGCTGTTCCTTGGGGACGCGGTGCGCCGCTACCCAGGTTCGTACTCGGCACAGCGGTCCTCCTGTTGTTCCCATGGTTCATGGCGTGTTGGGCCTTTGCTCGGCGTGACCACGTCCGGCGAGAGGATCTGTGACCCGGTCTTCTTTGTCGGCCCGGGAGCGGACGCCGCCTTGCTCAATCAAGACCTCGCCGGCGACACCGAGATTCCGGCTCGCGGTCCGCGGGGCTATGGAAGTGGCCGAGGCGCGAACAGCCCCGGATGGTCGACGTCTGCTCATCGATGGGGTAAGAAACGCTGAGGCCACCGTGCTCGTTCTGAGCCGAGACGCCCAAGGCGACGATGACGTTGTGCGTCAGGCAGGCGAACTTCATGAGTCCGGGATCAGCAGTGCCACGCTTTCGCTCTTCTACGAGCAGTGGCTTGGCAAGCTCCCCCTCGCCGAGCTCCGCAACGTGCATCTCTCGATGTACGACATCAGCGAGGTTCACCGGTCCACTTACGGGCGCGGTCACGGGTGATGGATCTGGCGCTGGCCGTGCCGGAACGCTGGCGCTTGTCGTCGCCGTTCCCGTCGTCCTTCTCGGCAACATGGTCGGGAACAGGGGTCCGCTGTTCTATCGACAGCCGCGGTTGGAAAGGGCGGCAAGCCGTTTTCCATCTTGAAGTTTCGGACGATGGTTCCCTCAAGCGACGGTCTTGCAAACGAGTGGACGACGGAAGACGACCCTCGCATTACCTCGTTCGGGCGCATGATGCGACGGACACACATCGACGAACTCCCACAAATGGCGAACGTGTTGCGGGGGGAACTCTCGATAGTGGGCCCGCGTCCAGAGCAACCTCGTTACGTCGAGGAGCTCGCGGCGAACCTCGCGTTCTACAACTTGAGGCACCTCGTCACACCGGGCCTCACGGGTTGGGCACAGGTGAAGTATGGGTACGCGGGCAACGAGACCGATGCACTCCAAAAGTTGCAGTACGAGTTCTATTACCTCCGCCATCAGAGCCTCGCCCTCGACTTGAAGATCCTCTTTCGTACCGTCCGGCACGTCCTCAGTGTCGGTGGGCGTTGAGGCGACGCCGTCTGCCTGGACTGAGAGACTGCCAGGCGTGAAGATCGACGAGTTGGTTTACAGTCGACCGTTCGGACGCTCCGTCCTGTATCCCGTTGCGGTCGCGGGCTACCGGTGGTTCGAACAACGGGAACAACCCCCCCTATCGCCTACTCCGCGATGCGAAGCTCTTCGGCAATCGCGATCCGGCCCTCTTCGAGCGACTCGTCATGCGAGCTGAAACGGAGAGCACCCAGGCGACATCTCCATCGTGGGGGCTTGCTTCCGGGTCACGTTGCCGAGGCCGTGGCTGGCCTCCGAACGGACGGGTATGCCGTTGTTCCGACGCGACTCGACGAAGACCTGTGCGCAGAGCTTGAGGGCTTGGCATTGCGAACGGCCTGCTCGGTCGTCGGCGTGGGGGGTCGCGAACGCGACCGGCGCCCGTTCGATCCCCTGCGGCCGGATGGGATTCGATTCGATCTCGACGAGTCAGACATCGTCGCCCTGGAAGCAGCGCAGCGCCTCATCGGCGACCCGTCGCTGTTGGCCGTCGCCAGCGAGTACCTAGGTACCGAAGCGATTCAGGACCTCGTTGCGATGTGGTGGAGCGCCGCCGTCCCTGGCTCCGCCCGCCGGGCGCCTCGGACGCGGCTCAGCAGTTTCACTTTGACCTCGATCGGCTGAGATTTGTAAAGGTCTTTGTCTACCTGAGCGACGTCGGTCACGAGAATGGACCGCACGTCTATGTTCGGGGGTCGCATCGAAATCTCCCTGAAAAGTTTCGGCGCGACGGAGGCACCCCGACTTCCCGCGGTTACTACCGCATTCGGCGCCGACATCAAGGAGATTCTCGGCCTCCGCGGCACCGTCTTCCTTGCGGACACGCGGGGCTTGCACAAAGGGCTTGAAGTGCGAAAGGGAAATCGACTGGTCTTCCAAACCGAGTACAGCTCTTCGCTGTTCGGGAGCCCCTACCCGCGGGTGGTTGTTCGCCGTCCATCGCCGGAGTTCGCCAAAGCGATTGCCAACAACGGTCTCACATTCCAGCGCTTCAGTCTGGGCGAGCGGCCTTAATCGCCCGGCCTTGAGCGACGCAGGCCGCGTACTCGCTTTCGAGCCAGGCTCAGCGTCCGGCGAACGCGGTAGAGAAAGGCCGCTCCACCCGGTAATACGCTGGACGTGAGACCGTTGTTGGCAATCGCTTTGGCGAACTTGCAGTGGACCGCGAACAACCACCCGCGCGTAGGGGCTCCCGAACAGCGAAGAGCTGTACTCGGTTTGGAAGACCAGTCGATTCCTTCGGCACTTTGAGAAGCCCACTGTGCAAGCCCCGCGTGTCCGCAAGGAAGACGGTGCACGAGCCGGGATTCTCCTTGATGTCACGCGAATGCGGTAGTAACGCAGGAGTAGGGGTGCCTCCCCGTTGCGCGCCGAAACTTTTCAGGGAGATTTCGATGCGACCCCCGAACTTATTAGACGTGCAGTCCGTGTTCGTGACCGACGTCGCTCCGGTGAGACAAAGACCTTTACAAATCTCAGCCGATCGAGGTCAAAGTGAAACTGCTGAGCAGGCGTCCGAGGTGCCGCGGGCGGAGCCAGGGACGGCGGCGCTCCACCACATCAGCGAGGTCCTGAATCGCTTCGGTACCTAGGTACTCGCTGGCGACGAGCCAAGCAACGGTCGCCGATGAGGCGCTGCGCTGCTTCCAGGGCGACGATGTCTGACTCCATCCGGCCGCAGGAGATCGACGGCGGCACGTTTCACAACCCCACGCAACAACCGAGCAGGCCGTTCGCAATGCCAGATTCGAGCTCTCGCACTGAGTCGAGTCGCGTCGGAACAACGGCATACCCGCTGCCGTTTCGGAGGCCAGCCACGGCCTCGGCAACGTGACCCAAAGCAAGGCCATGGAGATGTCGGCCTGGGTCTCGCCGTTTCAGCTCGCATGACGAGTCGCTCAAAAACGGGTCCGCGATTGCCGGAAAAAGAGCTTCCGCCATTCCGCGGAGTAGGCGATAGGGGGGGTTGTTCCCGTTCGTTCGAACCACCGGTAGCCCACGAGACCGCAACGGGATACAGGACGGAGCCCGAACGGTGCAACTCTAAACCAACTCGTGTTTCACGCCTGGCAGTCTCTGAGTCCAGGCAAGTTTCGGCGTCGCCTGGGACCGCCCACCGACACTGAGGACGTGCGGACGGGGCTGCGAAAGGAGTGTTGAAGTCAAGGGCGAGGCTCTGATGGCGGAGGTGATGAAACTCGTACTGCAACTTTTGGAGTGTCGTCGTTCTCGTTGCCCACGTACCCATACTTCACCTGTGGCCGGCCGAGGCCCGGTGTGACGAGGTGTTCAAGTTATAGAGCACGAAGTTGCACCACGAGCTCCTCGACGTAACGAGGTTGCTATCGACACGGGCCCACTATCGAGAGTTCCCCCGGGCCACGTTCGCCATTTGTGGGAGTTCGTCGATGTATGCCGTCGCATCATGCGCCCGAACGAGGTAATGCGAGGGTGGAGTCTTCCGTCGTCCACTCGTTTGGGAGAGAGACCATTGGCTTGAGGGAACCATCGTCCGAAACTTCAAAGATGGAAAACGGCTTGCCGCTTCCGAGCCCACAATGAC
>CAVVPZ010000010.1:0-15336 GCA_963750255.1 uncultured Actinomycetes bacterium
GCCACATCGGGGTGGGCCATAGCGCGTTCTCGAGCTCGACCGAGGAGATCCACTCGCCGCCCGACTTGATCACGTCCTTGGTACGGTCGGTGAGTCGGACGTAGCCCTCGGGTTGATGGCCGCGACGTCGCCGGTGCGCAGCCAGCCATCGGCGGTGGCCGACTCCTTGGAGCGGGGGTCGTCGTAATAGTCCCGGGCGATCCACGGGCCCCTCGCCTGCAGCTCGCCTGTGGCCTCGTCGTCCCACGGCAACTCTTCGAGGGTGTCTTGGGTGGACGATGCGCAGCTCGACCAGCGGCGCGGGCAGACCCTGCAGGGCGCGGAGATCGGCCATCTCGTCGTCGGTCAACGTGTCGGCCAGGGCCGGACTTGATGTGACCGGTCGGTGGGCGATCGGCTGACGTTTCGGTCATGCCCCACGCCTGGAGGATGGGGAGCCCGATGGCGTCGCGAAAGCCCTCGCTCAGCGCTCTGGGCACGGGCGCTCCCGCCGCACGGGATGGCTCGCAGTGACGAGACATCGCGTCCCTCGAGTGCGGGCAGCACGCCCATCCAGATCGTCGGTACCCCAGCCGCAACGGTGACCTTCTCCTGCTCGATGAGGTCGACGAGATTCCCGGGCGAGAGATCGGCGCCCGGCAACACGAGCTTGGATCCGGCGGTCACGGCGGCGTGGGCGAGGCCCGCGTTGGCGTGGAACATCGGCACCACCGGGAGGATGACGTCGCGCTCGCTCACGGCGAGCGCATCGGCCGTCATGCACGCGAGCGTGTGGAGCACCGTCGAGCGGTGGCTGTACACCACGCCCTTGGGGTTGCCGGTCGTGCCCGACGTGTAGGCCATCGCCGCGGCGCGGTTCTCGTCTTCGACCCGGAAGGCCACCGACTTTGACTCGGCCAGCAGCTCTTCGTAGAAGAGAATGCGGTGGTCGTCGGGGATCTCGCCGACGCCGTCGTCCATGACGACGATGTGCCACACCTTGGCCAGCTCGTCACGGTCGACGAGCGGCCACAGCAGTCCGAGCAACGACCGATCGACGAAGATGGCCTCGTCGCGGGCGTGTTGGATGATGTAGGTCAACTGGTCGGCGAAGAGGCGGATGTTGAGGGTGTGGAGCACTCGACCGGTGTTGGGGATGCCGAAGTACAACTCGAGGTGGCGATAGCTGTTCCACCCGAACGTCGCCACCCTCCCGCTGTCGGAGATGCCGAGCTCGTCGAGCATTCCCCCGACCCGCCGGGTTCGCTCGGCGAAGTCGCCGTAGGTGTAGCGATGGCGCTCGCCTCCCGGGAGGCCGGTGACGACTTCCTTCGAGGACCAGAGGCGCTCGGACCGCTCGAACAACGACACCGTGGTGAGGGGGTAGTCCTGCATCAAGCCGTGCATGCTGTCGAGCATATGGTTCGCCGCCCCATCCCGACTCTTGTCGTCGTCGCTGCTCTCGTGCTCGCGTCGTGTGCGAAGAGCCCAGGCGAGGACCCGGCGCCGGCGGCTCCCGCGACGACGTCGGCGTCTGCGCCGTCGGAGCGCCCGACGACCACGACCGTTCCCGCCGCCACGCCCCAGGTCACGGGCCCGGCGCAGGTGCGGCCAGGCCCGGCCCAGCCGGCGGCCGACTCGTGTCCGGCCGTACCTGTTCGCAACCTCCCCCGCACCGATCGTCCGGTGTACGACCTCACTGTCGACGTCCGCCCCGACGACGGTGTGGTCGTCGGCTCCGAGACGGTCCGTTTCACGCCCGATCGCGACGTGGACCACTTGGTCTTCCGGCTCTGGGCCAACGCGCCGCGGATCACCCGCGCCGGCGGTGGCATCGAGGTCGGACTGGACGGCGCCACGCAGCCCGACCCCACCACCCTGATACTTCAGCGAGCCGTGCAGGCCGGGGTGACCACCGAGGTGACGATGAACTGGCAACTCACGCTGCCAGCATCGGCCACCAACGACCGCATCGCTCGGTCGGGATCGTCGATCCGGCTCGGGTCGTTCTTCCCGGTGTTGGCCTGGCACCCCGGCTTGGGCTGGGCCACCGAGCCACCGACGACTGGCTTTGCCGAAGCGTCGCTGTCTCTCCCGTCCGACTTCACCGTGCGGCTGAAGGTTCCCGATGGGCTCTCTGTTCTCGCTACCGGGGTGGCCGGCCCCGAGCCGGGGACCTGGATCGCCTCCGGCGTTCCCGACTGGGCGGTGTCGGTCGGCGACTTCCGGCTCGAGTCGGCGACCACCGCATCTGGCGTCGCCGTCACCGTCGGGGTCGACCGCCGCCTCGGTGACGCGGCCGGGCCGTACCTGCGCAAGGCTGTCGCCGTCCTCGACGACTTCTCGAAAAGGTTCGGCCCCTATCCGTGGCCGTCGTACACCCTCGCCCTGACCCCTGACTTGTCGGGCGGCATCGAATACCCGATGCACGTGATGCAGGGTCCGGGGACCCTTGGCCGCACGACCAGCCACGAGATCGGCCACCAGTGGTTCTACGGGTTGGTCGCCACCAACCAGGGCGCCACCCCGTGGATCGATGAGGGCCTGGCCACCTATGCCGAGGCTCGCTACGAAGGCACGCTCGACTCGCTGAAGGCCCGCGACATCCCAGCCGCCGGGAAGGCCCACGCCGGCGAACCGATGACCTACTGGGAGCCTCGCCAGTCGATCTACTACCGGTCGATCTACATCCAGGGCGCGCAGGCCGTCGCCGCGCTGGGATCGGGCGATCTCGTCGACTGCGCCCTCCGCCAGCTCGTCGCGCGGTCGGCCTACCGGGTGGTGGGCAACAGCGAAGTCATCGCCGCCCTCGCGCTCGTCGCCCCCGACGCCGGCGAGGTGTTGGCTCGGTTCGGTATCGGCTGAGCTCGGGTGACGCTGCCCTCAGCGGGCGCCCGCGCAGGCGTCGGAGAGCCGGGTTGAGGCAATGAGGAAAGCAGCTCGGCCGGGACGCCCAGCATCGGCGAGATCGTGGGACGCCAGTTGCACGTCGGACGCCGCCGTCTCGGCACCGGCCGCGAGTTCGCTCGTGGCCGCGTCGATCTCCGCGCCGCCGAGTGATCCGTTGGCCAACGCCGACTTCAAGGAGTCCCATCGGGCGCAGGTGACCCGCGTCGCCTCGGCCGGACCGGCGGCGTCGTTGGCGGTGAAGACCAAGGCCGAGAGGCCGGCGAGGACGATGACGACAGCGCCGGCGAGCAGCACCTTCCACCGGCGGCGGCGGGCCAGGGTCAGGATGCGGGCTCGCTCCTGGTCGGCAGCAACCGATCGCTTGCGCGCCGCGACGGCCGCCGCGTCGCGCAACGCAGTCGGCGTCCGCCACCACGACCTCGAGTAGGCGCCGCACCGGCATCGCCACGACTCCTGCCTGGCGATGGTGAGCGACAGGCTGTCGCAGGAGCCGCAGACCGCCCAGCGCCAAACCTTGTCACACGACCCACACCGGTAGCCGGTGGCATCGACGGCCACGGGCTGACCAGTGCGACAGCTGGGGCAACGGGTGACGGTCTTCGGGCCGAATGGTTCGGCCTCGAGGAGTTCAGGGTCTTCGACGCTGTGCGTCGACGCCGGGGCGGGTGTCGGTGGCGTGCCGCGGTCGAGGGTGCCCTTGTACGGGTTGACGGGTCGTCGCGGCGCGAGGGGGTCAGGGCCACCTGCCAACTCCCGGATGCGCACGGAGGGGGTACTGCGCACGAGTCCGCGGGCCGCCAGCCGGGCGCGGACACTGTCGACGTCCGTTGCGTCGGGGTCGGGCTCAGCGGGGACGGGAGCGACCGGTCCCACCGAGAGTGCACCTTCCGGCCTACGCAGCAACAACACGATGCCTCCAGAGACGATTCATGAGAGCGGGATGGCCGACGACGGGACCTCGTCGTACTTCGCGATCCGCCAGTCGTCGCCGAGGTAGGTCTCCAGGTCGAGGTCGTAGCCGACCTTGAAGTTCGGGCCGCCGTTGACGACCAGCTTGTTCACGGTCCACGAACCGTTGAAGTACTTGCCGCCGTTGATCGTCACCGTCGATTCGGGGGCGTACATGATGCCGTTGAACGTGAGCGTGGCAGACGTGTTCCCGGTCCCGACGTTGAGCGTGGCGTCGCCCGACTTGAGGATCTGGAAATTCCGCGACTTCCCCGTGGCGTTGATGACCGCATTGCCGATGTCGAGACTCGACTGGACGGGCGGCGTCGCCGTGGTGGGGAGGAGATAGAGGACGAACGGCCCGGTGTTGGGCGCCACCGTCACCACGCCGGTGAAGGTGAGGTTCTTCCGGCAGACGTACGTACCGCCGGTCACGACGCCGGTGATGGTGCCGAACAGGTCGGGACACGGCGAGAACGAGGTTGGCGCCACCACTGGAGCTGTCGCGTATGGGCCCTCCTTGTGCTCGATGCCGTTGGGACAGCCGCTGCAGCCGCCGTTCGGCGCAAAGTAGTGCTGCGCGTCGCCGGCCCCCTTGCCCGAGTTGACGACGATCTTGCCGTTCGACCCGACGTTGGCCTGCCCGGTGGCGGGACCGCCGAGAATGGCGTAGGAGTAGAGGTTGAGGGTCGAGTTGCCGTTGAACGTCAGGTCTTGGTTCGAGAAGAGGACGAAGGGATACTTGGCCGTGCGGGTCACCTTGGCGCGGATGCCGTGCTTCGACTTGCCGATCTCTCCGATCGAGCGAACCTCGTACTCCGTCTCGCTCTTCTTGATGGCCTTGTAGGTGTAGTTGGCGCTCCCGGCGACACCGGTCGCCGTCCAGGTCGCCGGGGCGTTCTGGTCGATGCGGTACAGGGCATCGGAGAGGCCGGCGTCGGCGCCCGCCAGCGCGGCATCGAAGTCCTGACCGTTGCGGATGAACGCCATCGACGACAGCGTGCGGCTGAGGACGGCCAACGACAGTGTGGCGAGGATGAACATGATCATCATCGCCACGATGAGGGTCGATCCGTCGTCGCCGACCGGCGCGCGCCGGCCGATCTCAACATCCGGCCCCCCCTGGGCGCCGGTTGCGAAGTTGGACCTCGGACCAGTTGGTCAGCGGATTCGGGCCCGATTGGGGTGCGGCGTCGATGAGCACGCGGACCTTGACGGTGCAGCCGGCGATCGTGGCCGACGTCTGGGCGGTCGGGTCTGGCACCAGTTCGTCGCCCGACGCGTTGAAGTAGCGAAAGGTGGTCTTGCCCGTGACACCGGTGAGGCGAAAGGTCGTGGCCGTCACCGTTCCGGAGGTGGAGAGCGTCTCGCGGACGAGTTCCTGCTTCGTGGAGTCGAAACGCCACCGGAGGCGGGTCGTGACGTCGGTGTCGAAATCGGCGTGGATGATCTCCATCTGGGTCGGGTATTTGGTGATGTCGGCGAGCGGCACGAGCGGCTCGGCCGAGCGGAGATCCTGTTGGATCGCCACCAACGCCAACCGCACCTGCTCCTGGTTGGCTGCCAGCGCGTTGACTCGCCGCTCCGCCTTCGATTGGGAGTCGAGAATCCCGGCGAACGTGGCCATGACGACGGCAGAGATCATCATCACGATGGTGAGTTCGAGCACCGTGAAGCCCGACTCGTTGCGGGGCCTTTTCATCAACAGACCACTGCGTTGTGGAGGCACACCGTGAGCAGGATCGAACCTCGTTTGGTGTTGGCGGCGTCGTAGAGGTCGAGGGTGTGCACGCCGACATCCCATGCGGTGTCGTCAAGGACCACCGAGTACACGCTGGCCGCAGCCATGAGCGTCTGCGTACGGTAGGTGCCGGCGACGGCCTGGTACTTGACATACAGACCCGTGCAGTTCCCGGTCGTGTTCGCGGTGATGGTCGGCGACAACGCCAGTCCGCTGTTGTTGCCGTTGTTCGACCGGCGGACGGCCTGCGGGGTCACGTTCGGAGTCCCGAGTGCACACGTGGACGACACGGCCACGGCGGTGGTGATGGTGGCGACAGGCGACCACGTCGACATGGTCGAGCACGCCGACAGACCACGACCCGGAACTGGTACGCAGTCCCGGCCGAGAGGCCCTCGACCCGCGTCGTGACCGACGAAACCGGCTGGGTGGTGGTGACCACTTGTGCGGTGCCGAAGTTGTTGTTCGACATCTCGATCCGCCACGTGGCCACCGGCACGGTGGAGGCGATCGGCGGTGTCCACACGAGGTCGACGCCGATGTCTGCGGTCGCCGCCAGGGGCGGGAGACTGGCCAACAGCCCGCCGGGTGCCGAGGGCGCCGCGCTGTTGGAGCACGACGCCGTCGTCGGCGTCGTGGCGGCGGGTCCCAGGCCGCCGGGGTAGACGTCGGTGGTCTGCGACACGTCGCGCACGCGTCCGTCGGCATCGGTCCATCGCACGGCGACGGTGGCCCGCTTGACGGCTTGCGCGTTGCCGCTGCGACTCTGCCAGGTCACTGCCTTCTCTACGGTGAAGGTGGTTCCACCCACCTCCTCCTGCCGGGTGGTGGCAGTGCTGCTGGCCGGGAGTTGCGACCAGGTGACGGCACGGACGGACTCGACCTCGCGCGTGGCCAGCGCCACCGCCCGAGAGCGTTGGTTGGTCCGGACGCTGACGCCGAACGAGGAGTTCATCACCCCGATGACGCCGACGATGCCGATGGCGAGGATGGTGAGCGACACCACCATCTCGACCATGGTGAAGCCGCGTTCGTCGCTTCCGTGTGCGTGCTGCACCGCTACCGGCACGATCTGCGCTCCTTCCCGTCACCCTCAGTGATCGACCGGAAGGGCCCGCGGACTGGACGCCATTTCGCGCCTGGCCCGAAATGACTAGTTCGGGCCTCGCTGGTCGCGGAGGAAGCGCTCGACCTCGGAGGCGAGTTCGTCGGTGTTGGGCAACTCGAAAGGATCGGGTTGGTGGCTCGCCTCGTCCTCGAGGTGGCGGACGTAGTCGGCGATGTCGTCCTCGCCGGCCAACATCTCGGCCACCTGGGCCTCGTACGCCAGCGTGGCCAGATGCAACTCGGTGGTGTCGACCGAGAATTCGAGCAGGGTTGCGAGGCGGTCGACGAGTGCCAACGCCGCCTTGGGCGACGCCGTCTCGTGGAGATAATGAGGGGTCGTGGCCCACAGGGAGGCCGACGGAATCCCCGCCGCCTGACACGAGGTCCCGAGGATGCTGAGGATCCCGGTCGGACCCTCGTAACGGCTCCGGGTGAAGCCCAGGCGGGCGGCCAGCGCGGGGTCGGTGGCCGTGCCGGTCACTCGCACCGGACGGGTGTGGGGTACGTCGGCGAGGAGCGAGCCGAGCGTGTAGGCGCCTTCGACGTCGAGCGACCTCGCCAACGTGGCCACCTCGCTCCCGAAGGTCCGCCACCGCAGCGCAGGTTCGATGCCGGTCAGCAGCACGAGGTGACGTCCGTTGCCGAGGCGGGCCACGTCGAGCACGGGGTCGGGCCAGTCGATGACCCGCTCGTTGTCGTCGCCGAGACGAACGTGGGGTCGGGCCACCGTGAAGTCGTAGAACTCCTCGGCGTCGATGACGGCGGCTCGCTCGGCGCCCAGGGTGCGGGACAGGAACCGGACGGCGGTCGTCGCCGCCTCGCCAGCGTCATTCCAGCCTTCGAAGGCCGACAGGAGGACAGGTCGGTGGAGACGGGGGCGATCCCCCTGCCACCGGAGGTGGGACATGTGTCGGTCAGGTTAGTTGCCCCGGGAACGTTGTCGCAGCCCCGGCGTACGCTCGGGGCGTGGCTGTTCTCGACCGTTTCTCCCCCGCGGCCCGGGAGTGGTTCTCGTCGTCGTTCGCCGGTCCGACCGCGGCCCAGGAGCAGGGGTGGGAGGCGATCAGCGCCGGCGACCACACGTTGATCCTCGCCCCGACGGGATCGGGCAAGACGCTCGCCGCGTTCTTCTGGGCCATCGACCGGTTGGCCCAGCGCGATCCCCCGGCCGACGAGCGAGCGCGATGCAAGGTGCTCTACGTGTCGCCGCTCAAGGCCCTGACCTACGACGTCGAGCGCAACCTGCGGGCGCCCCTGATCGGCATCGGCGCCACCCATATCCGGGTGGGCACACGGACTGGCGACACGAGTGAGAAGGAGCGTCGTGACCTGGTCCGCCATCCGCCCGACATCCTGGTGACGACGCCTGAATCCCTCTACCTCATGTTGACGTCGCAGGCCCGCGAGATCCTGGCGTCCGTCCGGCACGTGATCATCGACGAGATCCACGTGATGGCGGCGACCAAGCGTGGCGCCCACCTCGCGCTCTCGCTCGAGCGGCTCGATCGGTTGTGCGAGGCGGCCGGCGCCGAGCGTCCGCCGCAGCGCATCGGGCTGTCGGCCACCCAGCGACCACTCGACGAGGTCGCCCGCTATCTCGGCGGGCGCCACAAGAAGGTCACGATCGTCGACACCGGCGTGCGCAAGCAACTCGACCTCGAGGTCATCGTCCCGGTCGAAGACATGGGTGAGCTCGGCAAACGGGTCGACCCCGGCTCACCCGACTTCGTGCTCAACGGCGCCGCCGCCGGCGACCCTCAGGTCCGGACGTCGATCTGGCCGTCAATCCACCCCGTGCTCCTCGAGCTGATCCACCAGCACACATCGACGCTGATCTTCGTCAACTCTCGGCGACTGGCCGAGCGGCTCGCCCTCCGCCTCAACGAGCTGCATCGCGAGCAGGCCGGCCCGGAGGCGCCCGATCTCGTCCGGAGCCACCACGGATCGATCGCCAGGGAGCAACGGCTCGAGATCGAAGACGCGCTCAAGGCCGGCCGGTTGCCAGCCCTCGTCGCCACCTCGTCACTCGAGCTCGGCATCGACATGGGAGCGATCGACCTCGTCGTCCAGGTCGAGGCGCCGTCCTCGGTCGCTTCGGGCCTCCAGCGCATCGGCCGTGCCGGCCACCAGGTCGGCGAACCGTCCAAGGGCAAGATCTTTCCCAAGTTCCGGGGTGATCTGGTGATGGCCGCCGTCGCCGCCCGCCGCATGCAGGCCGGGCTCATCGAGGAGACGCGCATGCCGCGTAACCCCCTCGACATCCTCGCCCAACAGATCGTGGCCATGGTCGCACTCGACGACTGGACGGTCGACGACGTTTTCGGCTGCGTCACTGCCGCAGCCAACTTCCGCGATCTCACCCGAGACGCGCTCGAGGGCGTGCTCGACATGCTCTCGGGTCGGTACCCGTCCGACGAGTTCGCCGAGCTCCGACCGCGGCTGGTCTGGGATCGCCTCGAGGGCACCCTGACCCGCGCCCCGGCTCGCGCATGTTGGCCGTCACCAGCGGCGGCACCATCCCCGATCGTGGTCTCTACGGCGTGTTCACCCCCGAGGGCTCCCGCGTCGGGGAGTTCGACGAGGAGATGGTCTACGAGAGCCGGGTGGGAGAGAACATCCTCCTCGGCGCATCGACCTGGCGGATCCAGGAGATCACCCGCGACCGCGTCGTCGTCGTGCCCGCCCCGGGTGAGCCCGGCAAGATCCCATTCTGGCGGGGCGACGCCATCGGGCGGCCCTACGAACTCGGCGCCGCGTTGGGGGAGTTCCTTCGCGAAGCCGACGGCTACACCAACGAGCGCCTGCGGGAGGAGTGCGGTCTCGACGACCTCGCCATCCTCAATCTGCGGACCTACCTCGACGAAGAGCGAGAGGCCACCGGAGGCGTCTTGCCCACCGACCGCCAGATCGTCATCGAGCGCTTTCGTGACGAGCTGGGCGACTGGCAAGTCTGCGTGTTGTCCCCGTTCGGCGCGCGGGTGCATGCGCCGTGGGCGTTGGCCCTCGAAGCAAGGGTGCACGACCGGCTCGGGCTCGAGGTGCAGGCCATCTGGGACGACGACGGCATCGTGGTGCGCCTTCCCGAAGCTGACGACGCTCCGCCGGCCGACGCCGTCATCCTCGACCCCGACGAGGTCGAGGCGCTGGTCGTCGATGCCGTCGGGCAGTCGGCCCTTTTCGCCTCTCGCTTCCGCGAGAACGCCGCTCGCGCCCTGTTGTTGCCTCGGCGTCGTCCCGGGTCCCGTACGCCGTTGTGGCAGATGCGCCAGAAGGCAGCCGACCTGCTCGCCGTCGCCTCGCGCTACGGCTCGTTCCCGATCCTGCTCGAGACCTATCGCGAATGCCTGCAAGACGTCTTCGACCTTCCCGCCTTGCACCAGCTGATGGCCGACATCGCCAGTCGCAAGGTGCGCGTGGTGTCGGTCGACACGCCGTCGCCGTCGCCGTTCGCGTCGTCGCTGGCGTTCCGCTACGTGAGCAACTTCATGTACGAAGGCGACTCGCCGGTGGCCGAGCGCCGGGCCCAAGCCTTGACCCTCGACCGCCACATGCTGGCCGAGCTCCTCGGCGCCGACGAGCTTCGCGAGCTCCTCGATTCATCGGTCCTCGATGGCCTCGAAGCCGAGCTCCAGGCTCTCGATGAACGGCGCTGGGCGCAGCACCTCGACGCCGCCGCCGACCTCCTGCGACGCCTCGGTGACCTGTCGCCCATCGAATTGCGCGCCCGCTCGAGCGACGACTTCGCCTCGGCGTTGGTGCGGGAGCGTCGTGCCGTGACCGTGCGCGCGTCGCGGGCGAGGAGCGCCTGATCCTGGCCGAAGACGCGGGGCGCTATCGCGACGGCCTCGGCGTCGCCGTTCCCCGCGGCGTTCCCGATGCCTTCCTCGAGCCCGTGCCCGACGCCCTCGACCAGCTCGTTCGTCGTTGGGCCCGGACACACGGTCCATTCGTGGCCGCCGAGCCTGCCGCTCGCTTCGGCGTGGGCGTCGAGCGCGTGGTCGAAGTGCTCGACCGGCTCGTGGCGGCCGAGACCCTCGCTCGCGGGGCATTCAGGCCCGATGGGGTCGAGCGCGAGTGGTGCGACAACGAGGTGCTGCGGCTCTTGCGTCAGCGGTCGCTGGCCGTTCTCCGGCGCGAGGTCGAGCCGGTCGAGGTCGAGGTGCTGGGCCGCTTCCTGCCCGCCTGGCAGGGGGTCGGCGTCGACGCCCGTGGCATCGATCGCCTCTACGAGGTCGTCACGCAGCTCCAAGGCGTCGCCATTCCCGCCAGCGTGCTCGAGCGCGACGTGTTGTCGGCTCGAATCCGCGACTACACGCCCAATCTGCTCGATGAGCTGTGCGCCGCCGGCGAGGTCGTCTGGGTGGGTGCCGGCCCGATCGGACGCGACGACGGGCGGGTGTTGTTCTACCCGCGTGGATCTCTGCTCGCCCGCGCCGCGCCACTCGCCGGGGCCGACGACCGACCCTCCGGCGACGAGCACGAGCGCCTCCGGGCCGCACTGGCCGGCGGGGGTGCTCGCTTCTTTCGAGACCTCTCCGATCCGTCGATCGACGACCGGGTCGCGCTCGAGGCGCTGTGGGATCTGGTGTGGGCCGGCGAGGTCACCAACGACGCGTTCGCCGCCGTGCGGGCATTGTCGATGCGCAAGCGCACGTCGGGCACGTCGCGCCGCGGCGGAGCAGGGGCTCGGGGCCGCCCGCGTCTCGGCACTCTGAGCGCGCTCGGCCCACCGACGGCCCAGGGCCGCTGGTCGCTGGTCGACCGCAGTCCCGCCGACCCGACCGTCACCGCCCATGCTGTGGCGGCCGCCTTGCTCGAACGCCACGGCGTCGTCACCCGCGAGGCGGCTCGGGGCGAGGGCCTCGCGGGAGGCTACGCAGCCGTGTACCCCGTGCTCCGGGCCATGGAAGACGCGGGTCGAATCCGGCGGGGCTACTTCGTGTCGGGACTCGGAGGCGCGCAGTTTGCGTTGCCTGGCGCGGTCGACCGGCTTCGGGCCTATCGGGATCTGGCCGGAGAACGCCTCGGAGCCGCCACCTCGGCCGTGGTGCTGGCGGCTACCGATCCGGCCAATCCCTATGGGGTCGCCTTCGGGTGGCCTGAGGTGGTGGGCGACGTCGGCGGCCGTGCCGCCCGGGCCGCGGGTTCCTACGTCGTACTCCTCGACGGTCGCGCCTCGTTGTTCGTCGAACGTCGCGTGCCGGGGTCTCATCGCCCTTCGCCCTTTCGACGGGACGTGGGAGGCCGACGCCGTGCGAGCGGTCAGCGACCATCTCCTCGTCGCCGGGCGTTATTCGCGGGTTGTGGTCGAGAAGGTCGACATCGAGTTGCAGCGCTACCTGAAGGATGCCGACTTCGTGCCCACGCCCAAGGGGTGGGCCCGCTACCGCTGATGCCCGAAGGCGACACCATCTTCCGGGCCGCAGCCGCGCTGCACACGTGGCTTGCGGGACGCGACGTCACGGCGGCCCGGACAACCGTCGAGGGCCTCCCGATCGGTCGAGTCATCGGGCGACGCATCGTCGGCGTCGAAGCGCGGGCCAAACACCTGCTGATCCGATTCGAGGGCGGCTCGGCTCTCCACACCCACATGCGGATGACAGGGTCGTGGCACGCCTACCCCACCGGCGCCCGATGGAAGAAGCCGGCATGGCAGGCGCGGGTCGTGCTCGAGGCCGGCGATCGGATGGCGGTGTGCTTCAACGCGCCGGTCGTCGAGTTGCTGGCCACCGGAGGTGAACAGCGCCATCCCGCCCTCGCCGGGCTCGGGCCTGACATCCTCGTTCCGCCCGTCGATCTGGTCGAGGTCTGTCGACGTGCGGCGCAACGTCCGCCGTCGATGGCGATCGGCGATCTCCTGCTCGACCAACAGGTCGTCTCCGGCATCGGCAACATCTGGCGCTGCGAGAGCCTGTTCGTCCAAGGCATCGACCCTCGTCGTGCCCGTGTCGACGTCGACGACGCCACCCTGGCCGTCCTCGTGTCGTCGGCGTCGACCCTCATGCTGGCCAGCGCACACGCAGTCGGGTCGGGCGAGCGCGACTCCGGCGGAGGCGTGGGCAAGCCTTGGGTCTACGGACGGGCCCGACGACCCTGCCGGCGCTGCGGCGAACTCATTCGTGTCGCTCGGCTCGGGCAACACGCCCGCCTCGCCTACTGGTGCCCGTCGTGTCAGGGCGCCGCCTGACCTCCCCGGGGGGACAGGGGGTCAGGCGGGTGGCCAAGACGTCGATGCGGGCTTGCTCGAGCTTGCGTTCCTCACAAGCCCGGTAGGCGTTGGCAATCGCTCCCGCATTGCCGAGCGAACGGACGAGGGTGGTGATCGGGGCCATGTCGGTGACGGTACGAGCCGCCTATGTCGTCCCGGAGACCGCGGCGTCGCGATCGCGTGACCGGAAGGTGAAAGCCAACTGTCCCCCCAGCGGTTCCTCGCCTTCGGGGCGCCTGCACCGTGCCGCTACAGTCGCCCGGAGGGACAATTCGCACGCGAGCAGGAGGAACTGGCATGGCTGAACCGGACGGCAAGATCCGCACGATCGCCGACGTCATGAGCCAGCCGGCCGTTACCGCCACGGCGGCCGAATTGGTGGCCGAAGCCGCCCGGCGCATGGACGACCGAGGCGTCGGATCGGTCGTCGTCGTCGACGGCAACCGCCCCGTCGGCATCCTCACCGAGCGCGATCTCATTCGCGTGGCCGCCGCTGGTGGCGACCTCGCCACCGCCAAGGTTGGGGAGTGGATGACGCCCCAGCCCGACACGATCGGCCCCGAGATCGAGGTGGTCGAAGCGTGGCGCAACTTCGGCGAACGCGGCTATCGGCACATTCCGGTGGTGACCGGTACCGAACTCGTGGGCATCGTCACCATCCGCGACCTGATGAGGGTGTCGCAGCTTCAACCCCTCCCGGGGGCCGCCATCGACGTACCCCAAGGGCTCAAGGGGGTTGTCGTCACCGAGACCGAGGTCGGCGACGTCCGAGGGTACGAGGGCTTCTACCACTACCGCCAGTACTCGGCGATCGACCTGGCCGAGCAGCGTCCGCTCGAAGACGTCTGGCACCTGATGATCGACGGCACCCTGCCCGATCGGGGCCGAGAGAGGCCTTTCGCCGCGAGGTGGCCCCGCTCCGCAACCTGCCCGAGTCGGTGCGCCCGCTGCTTCCCGCCATCGCCGAGGCCGGCGATTCGCCCCTCGACGGGCTCCGGACGGCGGTGTCCTTGATCGGTGCGGCGAGCGGGTTCAAGCCCAACATCGACATCGACCGGGCCGAGCTCCGGGCCAACGCCATGCAGATCTGCGCCGTGGTGCCGACCGTGCTCACCGCGCTGCACCGCATCCGCCAGGGCGAGGATCCGGTGGAGCCCCACCCCGACCTCGGCTATGCCGCCAACTACCTCTACATGATGACGGGGGAGGAGCCTGAGCCGAAGCGAGCCCGGGCCATCGAGCAGTACCTGATCTCGACGGTCGACCACGGGTTCAACGCCTCGACGTTCACCGGCCGGGTCGTCGCCTCGACCGGCGCCGACCTCGCCGCCGCCGTCACCGGCGCGATCGGTGCGCTCTCCGGTCCGCTGCACGGCGGCGCGCCGAGCCGGGCGCTCGACGCTGCTCGACGCGATCGGCACGCCCGACAGCGTCGACGACTGGGTGCGTCCGCGCATCGAAGCGGGCGAGAAGATCATGGGCTTCGGCCATCGCCGTGTACCGCACCGACGACCCCCGCTCGATGATGCTGCAAGGCGATCGCGCAGCGAGCTCGGCGGCGACCTCGTCGAGTTCGCGACGACAGGTCGAGACGCGCATCGTCGAGATCCTCGACGAGCTAAAGCCCGGCCGGGAGCTGTACACCAACGTCGAGTTCTACGCCGGCGTGGTGATGGAACTGCTGCGGCCTCCCACGGTCGATGTTCACCCCGACGTTCGCGTCGAGCCGGGTCATCGGCTGGTGCGCCAACATCCTCGAGCAGGCGGCCGACAACAAGATCATCCGCCCGGCGCCCGCTACGTCGGCCCGCCTCCGCCGCAGCCCGTCCCGGCAATCGAGGGCTGAGTGGGCGTTTCGGTCACCGAGGCTCACGAAGTTGGCCTCGATCTCATCAGTGCCTTCGGGCGCATGATCCCTCAACTGTCGAAGTCCTCGCCTCCGCCTGACGCCGATCAACTGGCCGAGATGATCGCCCACCCGGGTACCACCGTCTTCGTGGCCCGCAGTGACGACGAAGGGCTGATCGTCGGTTCGCTCACCCTCGTGGTGTTCCGCATTCCCACCGGCGTCCGCGCCTGGATCGAGGACGTCGTGGTCGACGGCGATGCTGTTCGGGGCAAAGGATGGCGGACGGGCGAGGCGCTGACCCGCGCCGCGCTCGACAAGGCCCGTCACGACGGGGCCAAGACCGTCGAGCTCACGTCGCGCCCATCCCACGTCGAGGCCAATGCCCTCTACCAGCGTCTCGGCTTCGAGGCCCGCGACACCAACGTTTACAGATTGGAGCTAGAATAGCTGCTACGCTGGACTTTCGTGGTCCAGAGGAGCGCTCAAAACCGGGTCCCGCTCGTGGGCTACGTACGGGTCTCGTCAGTCGCCGGCCGGCGTGACGAGCGGTTCCAATCGCCCGCCTTGCAGCGCGAGGTGATGGAGCGTTGGGCC
>CAVVPZ010000011.1:0-12092 GCA_963750255.1 uncultured Actinomycetes bacterium
CAAAGGGCGCGAGCGTTGCGTCGATCCGTTCCAAGTACTCGATCACGTCGGGGCCGATGCGAACGTCGTTCAGGATTCCGACTGCATAGCCTCGGCTCTGTCGTGTGCTGTTCATGCAGGCGGCGTCGCAGCGCTGGTTACCGGTTGCGACTACCTGTTGGGTAGAGCGACGCCCGTACCAGGAGAACCACGCTCTTCATCCGTCCACAACCCACCCTCAACGCACAAGGAAACACCATTGGAGCGCACCGATCGAGGGGCGATGGACGCCGCACTGCACTTCCATGCCGCTTCCTTGCCCGCGAGCCCCGTGGCGACGGACATGTCGCCGCCCTGATGTGTAAGATGAGCAGTATGGATGCGCACGTCCTGGTCGCCCTCAACATGGGCATGCCTACGGCAAGGTTCGGACGCATCCACCACCTGCCGGTAGCGAAGCTCGGCTAGCCGCCATGATCGACGGAAGGCGCAGTTGCTGCCTGAGCGGTGGTGACGGGTGTCTCAGCGAACAGGTCGCGTCAAACAACGGGGCACGTCCTTTCGAAGACGGGCCGCCGAGGAGCTCAGAGCTCGGCCTTCCGGGCTTCGAGGAAGCGGCGCTCGGTGGGGTTGGTGGTGAGCTCGATGGCGCGGTCGTAGGCGGCGCGGCGGCGTCCGGGCGGCCGGCCCGGGCGAGGAGGTCGGCGCGGGCGGCGTGGAACGGCTGGTAGTCGGTCGAGCGCGCGTCGTCGAGCGCGTCGAGGGCGGCGAGCCCGGCGTCGGCGCCGTGCAGCTCGGCGACGGCGACGGCCCGGTTGAGCGCGACGACCGGGTTGGGGCGCAGCAGCGTGGAGCTGGTCGTAGAGGGCGACGATCTGCGCCCAGTCGGTGTCGTCGGCCGTCGCCGCGTCGGCGTGGACGGCGGCGATGGCGGCCTGGATCTGGAACGGCCCGGGCTGGTTGCGGCGCAGGCAGGCCCGCACGAGCGCGTGGCCCTCGGCGATGAGCGTGCGGTCCCACAGCGGTGCGGTCCTGGTCGGCGAGGCGGACCATCGAGCCGTCGGCCGCGGTGCGGGCCGGGCGGCGGGCCTCGGTGAGCAGCATCAGGGCGAGCAGGCCGACCGCCTCGGGCTCGTCGGGCATGAGCTCGACGAGCACCCGGCCGAGGCGGATCGCCTCGCGCGACAGGTCGGTCCGGGTCGAGCGACGTCGCCCGAGGTGGCGGTGTGGCCCTCGGTGAAGATCAGGTAGATGGCGGCGAGCACGGCGTGGAGCCGGTCGGGCAGCTCGGCCGGCGCGGGGGATGCGGTAGGGGGCGTGGTTGTCGCGGAGCTTGCGCTTGGCCCGCACGATCCGCTGGGCCATCGTCGCCTCGGGCACGAGGAAGGCCCGGGCGATCTCGGGGGTGTCGAGCCCGCCGAGCAGGCGCAGCGTCAGCGCCACCTGGGCGTCGGCGGCGAGCGCCGGGTGGCAGCACAGGAACATCAGCCGGAGCTGGTCGTCGGCGACGACGTCGACGAAGTCGTCGAGGTCGTCGAGGTCGGGGTCGGGTTCGGGTTCCATGTCGTCGTCGTGTGCAGTCGGTGGGCGGCGAGGTGGCGGTCGGTCGCGGGTCGACTCCCGGCGGAGCCGGTCGATGGCCCGGTTGCGGGCGGTGGTGGTGATCCAGCCGCCGGGGTTCGGCGGCACGCCCTTCGGCCGGCCACCGCTCGGCGGCGATGGCGAACGCCTCCGCGACCGCGTCCTCGGCGAGGTCGATGTCGCCGAGGACGCGGATCAGGGTGGCGGTGCAGCGGCCGGCCTCGCGCCGGAAGATCGCTCGTCGCAGCGTCGGTCAGCCACCTTCGGCAGGGGCGGACCTCGACGGGCCCGCTCGCAGGCGGCGGCGCCTTGGCCGGCCCAGTCGAGGGCGGCGTCGAGGTCGGCGGCCTCGATGACCCAGAAGCCGCCCATCTGCTCCTTGGTCTCGGCGTAGGGGCCGTCGGTCATCGACACGCTCGCCGCCGGCGGCGCGGACCACGGTGGCCGTCGACTGCGGCTGGAGGCCGGCGCCGAACACCCAGGCGCCGGTGGCTTGCATCTCGTCGTTGAGGGCGCCGACCTGGGCGCCGATGCGCTGGATCTCGGGGTCGGACCGAAGTCGAGGTCGTCGTAGTCGTCGTCGTGCCAGACGGACAGCAGGTACTGGGGCATGGTGATGTTCTCCTTGGGTCGGATCGGGTTGTTGTCGGTGGGTGGTCGGGCGGGTCAGCTGCGGGCGTGGCGGGCGAGGACGGGGACGATGATGGCGGCGGCGAGCACGTGCAGGGCCACGAGGGCGACCTTGGTGCCGGCGTCGTCGGGCAGGGCGACCGACGGCATGCACGACAGCGCGGTGAGCGCCACCGTCGACCTGGAAGAACCGGCGGCGGGCCGGGCGCTCCGCCGGTTGAGCCGGCGAGGAGCAGGCCGCCGATGACGGCGCCGAGGAAGGTCATCTGGGCGAAGCCGAGGAGCGGGATCATCTCGCCGTCGATGTCGAACGAGACGCCGGCGGCGTGGAGGCGGCGGCGACGGCGGTGACGGCGGCGGCGCCGCCGAGGCCGGCGACGACGGTCGAGTGGTGCGGTGGCTGCGGGCCGGGCGGGCGGTGGCCGCGTGGTGGCGAGGGTCGTGGTGACGGACATCGTGTGCTCCTTTCGTCGGCGGCGCCGTCGTGCGCCGCTCACCACGTCCACGAACGGGCTCGCCGGAATCGACAGGGGAAGGTCGAAATAGATTGTTCAGCTCGCCTGTCGATTCCACGGGGGCCGTTCGTGGTTGTGGCAGAGCCATTCACCACCAACAGGAGGAAGTTCGATGCGCAAGGTGTTCGCTTCGCTGTTCAGCTCGATCGACGGCGCCGTGAGGCCCCCAACGAGTGGCAGCACGCGTTCGACGAGGGGATGGGTGCGGCCATGAGCCGGATCATCGGAGGGTCAGGACGCCGTCCTCCTCGGCCGCCAGACGTTCGAGGAGTGGGCCAGCTACTGGCCCACATCCACCGACGAGCCCTTCGCCAGCTGGATCAACAGCACCCCGAAGTACGTGGCCTCGTCCACCCTGCACTCGGTCGACAGCGTGGCCGAACAGCACGCTGATCCCAGGGTCCGCCATCGACTTCGTGAACAACCTCAAGCAGCAGGACGGCGGCAGCATCGGCACGGCCGGAAGTCCCACGCTCGTCCGGAGCCTCCTGGAGGCCGGCGTCCTCGATGAGCTCACCCTGTTCGTGCACCCCGTCGTCGCCGGCGACGGCTACGCAAAGCTGTTCCCCAGGCAGCGCGCCCTCCAGCTCGAGGTCGCCGAGACCGAGACCACGAGCACAGGCACGATCGTCGTCACCTACCGCCCGAAGCCCGCCTGAGGACACCTCGACGAAGGCATCCGACGCGACCTCGCCTCGCCCCAACGACGACGGCGCCGGCGGGTCAAACCGACGCCGACCAGGACGATCCCAACGCTTCCGCCCTGCCGCGATGCTCTCTCCCTGGCAGTCGACACGGCCATGCCGGCGTGCATGTCGTCGCCGTTGGCGAGGACGATCAAAGCCAGGTCGTAGCTCGCTTCCGGGGTGGCTCCCTCTCCACAGACCCTCAGCGTTGACGATCGCCGCGCAGTCGCCGCGTGGGCGGCTGACTGTGCCGAGCACGTCCTCGCCATCTACGAGACTGCCGTTCCTGGTGACACAAGAGTGCGAGCCGCGATCGATCGGACCGCGCTCCTTCTCTGCAGGTGATCTCGACGTCCGCGACGCAGTACGACGCAGAGGCGGCGACGCCGGCGCAGCTGCTCGCAATACACCCACTCCGGCTGCGAGAGCAGCGGCATGCGCCGCCGAGCAGGCCGCCGCAGTGGCCCACATGGGAGCCCACGCCCTGGGCGCGGCCGGATACGCCGCCAAGGCATCGATGCTTGATGCCAACTGCGAGGATGATGCAGTGGCGCGCTCGGAGTGTCGCCGCCAAGTTGCCGAGATGACCGACGCGGTCGCCCTCGCCCTCGCGTCGCTCCCGGGGATCGGGGAGAACCGAAGCGGCCCACTCGCAACTGGCCGCCTGAGCTTCGGGCACGTGGGCGAGATGATCCGAGAGGTGCAGAGGCTCCTGATCGAGCGCAACTGATGGAGTGGTATTCCGACCCATCGCCGGTGTGCCCGTAGATGACACCAGATATCGGCCACTCCGAACATCCACGAAGCCGGACTCGGCAAGAGTCCCTAACGGCGCGTAGTCGAGGGCGGCTGACGACGACATTCGGGGACGTCTTGTCAACGGAGAGACCGTCCCTTAGGCGGCGCACCCCGATGTGTGTTGGCGCTCGCCGGTCGCGAGGTCATTGTCGTGAAGTGACTCTTCCGGCGCGACGGCGTGTCGTCGCCGACCCCATCGCAAACCGCGTGGCCGCGGCTCATCGTCGTGGGCGACGAGCGAGCCCACTCGCTGATCGGGTGGGATGCCACCCCCGCGGTCGCTCCGGCGAACTGAAGGTCGGGACTCAGGCGTCGACGAGGACGGATTCTCCGTCCGAGGTGTCGGACTCCGGCCCACCGTCGATCGGCGCGGCCTCGTGGCTTCCTTCGACGTCGATGGTGGGAAGGATTCGGTCGAGCCACGCCGGCAGCCACCAGTTCCTGTCGCCGAGCAGCTCCATCGTGGCCGGCACGAGCAGCATCCGGACGATGGTGGCGTCGAGGAAGATCGCCGAGGCCAGACCGGTGCCCATCAGCTTGAAGGTGCGGTCGTTCTCGAGGAGGAAGCTGCCGAAGACCACGACCATGATCGCGGCGGCGGCGGTGATGACCTTGGCGGTGGCGGCCAGACCGTCGGCCACCGAGGTGCGGCTGTCGCCCGTGCGCAGCCACTCCTCCCGGACCCGGGAGAGCAGGAACACCTCGTAGTCCATCGACAGGCCGAACACGATGGCGAACAGCATCATCGGCATCCACGGCTCGACTGGGCCGGGCTGCGACGCCGGTGATGTCGCTGAGCCAGCCCCACTGGAACAGGGCGACCATGATCCCGTAGGCCGCGCCGATCGACAGCAGGTTCATGATCACCGCCTTGAGCGGCACGAGCAGCGACCGGAACACCACCATCAGCAGCAGGAACGACAGCACGAGGACGGCGCCGAAGAAGATCGGGAGCCGGTCGGCCATCAGCGCCGAGGCGTCGATGTTGGCGGCGACGATGCCGGTGACCTTGATGTCGAGACCGGTCGCGCTCTCGACCGGCGGCAGCACGTCGTCGCGCAGTCGGTGCGACGAGCGCATCGGTGGCCTCCTCCTGCGGTCCGGTGCGGGGAGCGACGAACCAGCGGACGGCGGTGCCGTGCCTCGTTCGGCTGCGGGCCGAGGACCTGCGACCACGTCGGGGTCGGCGGCCAGCGCCTCGTTCACCGCCGCGGTCAGCGCGCGAGGTCGGTGCCCGTCGGGGAGCTCGGCGACGAGGAAGAGCGGGCCGTTGAAGCCGGCGCCGAACCCGTCGACGAGCAGGTCGTAGGCCTGCCGGGTGGTGGTGTCCTCGGCGAAGTTGCTCTCGTCGGAGAACGCCAGCCGCAGGACAGCACCGGGATCGGCGAGCAGGAGCAGGAGTGCGCTGGCGCCGATCGCCGCCGGCCACGGGCGATGCTGGATCACCGCGGCTCCACCGGTAGGCCACCGTCTCTCGCGCGGCTTCGGGCGGGCGGTGCTGCGACCTCGCGCTTGAGGGCGGGAACGAAGAACCCGACGATCAGCGACGACGAGCGCCAGCGGGAAGCCGACCATCAGCGGCGCCGAGGTCGAGCCCGAAGCCGACCAGGCCGACCGCGACGAGGCCGGCCGCGATCAGCCCGCGCCACTTGGTGCGCTCGATGTTCTCGCCGGCGAAGCCGAGCAGCGCGGGCAGCAGCGTGAGCGACGCCGCGACGGTGAGGGCGACGGTGACCGCGGCGGTCACGGCGAGGCCCTGCACGAAGCCGATGCCCATGAGGAGCATGCCGAGCAGCGAGATGACCACGGTGGCGCCGGCGAAGAGCACCGAACGCCCGGCGGTGTCCATGGCGATCTCGACCGACTCACGCACGGTGTGACCCGACGTGGAGTTGTTCGCGGTATCGGGTGATGATCAGGAGCGCGTAGTCGATGCCCACGCCGAGACCGATCATGATCCCGATGAACGGCGCGAACTCCGGCACCTCGATCAGGTTGCTGAACAGGATCACGCCGGCGCCGCCGATGCCGATGCCGATGAGCGCGACGGCGACCGGGAGGCCCATGGCCAGCACCGACCCGAAGGCCACGATGAGGATCACGATGGCGAAGGCGAGACCGAGCGCCTCGGAGGTCGGCTCCTCGAACTCGGCGAAGATGTAGCCGCCCAGCTCCACCCGCAGTCCGTCGACGTCTGTCGGGGCCTCGTCGGAGATGAACTCGCGCGACGTCGGCGGCGACCTGCGAAGTCGACGTCCTCGGGGAACTCGACGTTGGCGTAGGCGATGGTGCCGTCTTCGGAGATGAGTCCCGGCCGCTCGCCGTAGGGGCTCTCGACGAAGCTCACCCCGTCCTGTGCGGCGACCTCGTCGAACAGCTCGGTCATCGCCGCCTGGACCACAGGGTCGGCGACGCCCTGGTCGGCCTGGAACACGATGGTGCCGGTCTGCCCGGCACCCTGGCCCTCGAACGACTCGTTGAGGATGTCGAAGCCTTCGGTCGACTCGGCGCCGGGCAGGGTGAAGTCCTGGCGGTAGTCCTCGCCCACCGACGATGCGATGCCATTGGCGAGGAAGAGGGCCGCGATCCACAGACCGAGCACGATGCGGCGGTGGTCGTGGCACCAGGGGCCGATGCGGGAGAACATGGGGACAGACTCCTCACGGACGCCGACGTGCGGGCGGACCGTTGTCAGGGCTATTGTCTTGGCTACTGATATATCTCAGTCACTGAGAGATCTCTGGCGATGATCACCGGAATCGAGTGCCGATGTCAAGAGAGCGCCGTGTTGCCCGCCAGATGTCACAGGCCGCGACGTCGACGGGGCGCACCCGCGACGAGTTGGCGGCCGCGTTCGACCGCGAGGCTCGCCGGGTCGGCACGATGGCGACGCTCCACAATCACGCGATCGCCGACCTGGTGGGTCTGCACCAGACCGACCACGAGTGCCTCGACCTCCTCGACTGGGCCGAACCCCTCACCGCCGGCGAGATCGCCACCCACCTCGGCCTCACCTCGGGCGCAGTCACCGGCCTGATCGACCGACTCGAGGCCGGCGGATGGGTACGGCGCGAGCGGGACCCGACCGATCGCCGGCGCGTGTTCGTCCACCTCGCAGACATCGACGAACCCGTGTTGTGGGAGGCCTACCGACCGTTGGCCGAGGCGATCGAGACCTATCGCGAGGCGCTGTCGGATCGTGACCTCCGCGTGATCGTGGAGTTCCTCGAGGCGACCAACGACATCATGTCCGACGCCACCGACCACGCCCGGCGAATCCAGCGCGACCACCGCCGAACCTGAGCCTCGATCCACGCTTCGACCGTCGGGGTGCTGCGGGTGGTACATCGCCATGTCGAACACCTCGCCCTCAGCGGTGATCCGGACGCCGTCCTCGAGCGGGCCCCGGACCCACCCGGTGCCGTCGATCGCGGCATGGTTGGCCGGGTCCGCCAGTAGGGCGAACACGGTGTGGGGCGGCGCGTCGATGCGGCGCTGGGCGGACAGGTACTCGACGATCACGGTCTCTCCGATCACAGGGGTCACTGATGGAGACGGTGTGGAGCCCACGTACTCATCGGTCACCCAGGACTTTCCGGTCGCCTCCGACAGGGGTGTTGCCGCGACGGCCCACGAACCGACCCGTTCGGCGAGCGCGAACGATGATCCGCTGGGGCCCCCGCAGGCACATCATCCGCCAGGCGGCCTCGGACTCGCCGATGCCAACCAGTCCGTACCCGTCGGCGCCGACGCCTGCGGCACATCTGACGTGTGCTCGAGGGGGAGTACCGCCCCCAACGCGGGCGAGGAACGCAGCATCGTCGAGAGCCCCGCATGCTGTTGGCGCCCCAACCCCGCCACCTATCGCTCACGCCGAACGACGACGGCACGGCCATTCGATCCCCGCCCTATCGGCAGCTTCGTGTCTGCCTCGAATTCGGCGGCTTTGGGCCCAGAGACGACACCTCCAACCAGCGGTTGCACGCTCGTCAAGCGGGGCTTCTGGCGAGAAGGATGCCGCCCGGAACCTCCTCGTCCGGACGCATCACGAGTTCGGCCTCGATGGTGAATCCGGTTTCCCGCAGCCACCCGGCGACCCTGGCAGGCGGGCGACGGTAGCTGTCGACGTTGATTGAACGGCCGGAGTAGCCCTCGTTGGTGTTGTGCGCCTCATCCCCGATATGGAAGCCGACAAGCAGCGGACCAGCCGGGCACAGCACCCGACGAAACTCGGCGAACACCGCGGGCATGGCCTGATCGGGCACGTGGATCACCGACCAGAACGCCACCACGCCGGTGAGGGAGGCATCATCTAGGTCGAGGTTTGTCATCGTCCCCACCTCAAAGCGGGCGTCGGGGTAATCGCGCCTCGCGAGGGCGACCATCTCCGGCGATAGATCGATGCCGAATGCGTCGACACCGACGTCGCGGAGGTAGCGGGTCACGTAGCCGGGGCCGCAACCGATGTCGGCCACGGACCCGCCACCAGAGTCGCGTACGAGCTGGGCGAACAACCCCAGGCTCGCGCGTAGGTAGGGGCTGGTCTCCAGCAATCCCTGCACCTTCTCGGCATAGCCGTCAGCGTCGGCGTCGTAGGAATCCCGAGTGTTGCTGAGCCAACTGTCGGCCATCGGCCAACAGTAGAGCGCTCAATCCAACGACATCAGAGAACGCAGCCAGCAGTTGCCAGCCTGGGGCGTCCGATATCGCGCGGCACCGATCACCTGATCGGTTGTCCGTCCACTCGCGATAGATCGGCGCTTCATCGTCCGCCGGCGACAGCGAGCCGGTATCCGCCGTCGAACACGTCCTGCTCTCGGAGGTACCCGTGCCGGCTGTCCCATCGTCCCGAGTCGAGGTCGGCTCGCAGGCGAGCGGAACCCTCGCTCTCGTTCGCTCTCGGACAGCAGCGCCAACCAGCTCATCCCCGCCTGTACGTCCGCATCGAGGTAGGCCTCGGGCCGAGCCCAGAAGGCCACGCCGAAGCCGTCGGTGCAGTCAGCGGCACGAGCAACGGCCGGATCTCGTGCAGGTCGAGGTGGTCGGCGATGAGCCGTTCTCCGGGCGGATCCTGCTCCGTGGGAAGCGACAAGGCGGCCGGGAAGTACTCGAGCGCCCAGAAGCCGTGGGTTCGGAGTGGCTCGAAGAAGAACACGACCTGTCGCTCGGCCACCCGCGCCATCTCGCGGAGCCCTGCCGCCAGGATCGGACCAGTGGTGGATCGTGAGCACCGCCATGGCCACGTCGAACGAGGGTCGGCGAAGGGCAGCGCCTCCCCGACGCCTCGCACGGCCGGAGCAGGCCGACCGGCCCGCTGGGCGAGCATGCGCCAACGACGGTTCGACCGCCACGACGCGACCGTCCGGTGGGCTCGTAGTTCCCGGATCCGGCACCGACGTTGAGCACCGAGCCGGCGCCCAGAGCCGCATGGATCTGCGTGGCGATACGAGGGTCCTCCCGTCGCGTCTTGGCGTACGAGCGCCCAATGGAGTCGTAGCGATCTCCTGCGGCATCCACGCCGACACCGTCGCAGAGCGGGACGAACTGTGCCAGCAAGTTCCGGCGAAGCGATCCGAGTCAACGCTCCGATCAACCGCCCCGAATCTCGGTCGTCAACACGACGACGGCGTCAACTATCAGGCGCGTATCGGGACGGTCGATGCGGCGGTTCGGGAACATGTTGATCGTTGACCGAGGCGCGGCGGAGCCGGCGTTGGGGGCAGGCTTCAGTCCCGGTCGTGGTGGCACACAGCTTCAAGCATCATGCCGAAAGGGTCGAGCCAGAACGCTGCGTAGTACGGGGGCGGGTACTCGGGGAACTCGGATGGTTCGTGCACGACAGTTGCGCCGTTGTTCTCGGCCCAGCGGTGGACCTCGTCGACTGCAGACCGAGTCGGAACCGTGAACGCCAGATGCTGAAGGCCCGTCGTGCTGTGTCGCGAGTACGGCTCCGTGCTGGCCGTCGGGTAGAAGAAGAGAACGTGCCTCGTTTCCCGAGAGCTGGCATGAACGCGAACTGATCTTCGTCGTCGACGAATGGCTCGAAGCCCACGAGTGGGAGCAGCTCGCGGTAGTACTGACGCGCGACATCCAGTTCGGGGACGTTGATTCCCACGTGTCCGAGCACAGAACCATGGTGACACTCCGGTTCGAGCGGTGCGTCACCAATGTGCCAGTCGGGGACGCCTGATATCACTCGCGCCGATCACCTGATCGCGAGAGAACCGAAGCGCCAGCTATAACGGCGCTTCGTGAGTGCCCTCGCCCGGCCGTCAGGGATGGTCCTGTTCCGCCGCCGTTGCCGTCGTTGTGTGGCACGTGGTCCCTCGTAGATGCCTCGAGTCGACAGCGCCACCGGCGTCAAGACGAGGCGTTGCAGGAAGACGGTGCCTATGGTCGTCTCGATGTCGGTTGCGCGCTCCCTCGCCCTGTTCGTACTCGCGGCGCTGGCGGAGATCGGCGGTGCCTGGTTGGTGTGGCAGGGCGTGCGTGAGAACCGGGGCGTGGCATTCATCGGTGCCGGTGTCGCCGCGCTCGGTGCTTACGGGTTCGTGGCCACGTTGCAGGACGACCCGAACTTCGGGCGGATCCTGGCCGCCTACGGCGGGATCTTCGTGGCCGGTTCGCTCGGCTGGGGGGTGGTGGTCGACGGCTTCCGCCCCGACCGTTTCGACCTGATCGGTGCAGCCATCTGCCTCGTCGGGGTGGCGGTGATCATGTACGCGCCGCGCTCGAACTGCCTTGACCTTCAATCTGGGTCGAAGGTTTACGGTGGGCGCATGAGTACGTACACGATCGGTCAGGTCGCCGACCGCACGGGTTTCTCGACCTCGGCACTTCGCTTCTACGAACAACATGGCTTGCTCAAGCCCGTTGGACGTACCGATGCCGGCTACCGGATCTACGACGACAGGTCACTGGCGCGGCTGAGGTTCATCGCCCGGGCCAAGCATCTCGGCTGCTCGCTCGAGGAGATCGGCGACCTCGCCGAGCTGTGGGAGACCGACGAGTGTGGTCCTGTGCAGGCTCGTCTCCACGAACTCGTCAGCAGCAGAATCTCCGACGCCCAGCGACGTAGTGGTGAGCTGGTTGCGTTCACCGCGCAGTTGCAGACCGCAGCCGCGAACCTCGGCGGGGTACCGGTCGACGGGCCGTGCAGCGACAGGTGCGCCTGCCTCTCCGACCCAATCGAGACCTCGGGCTCCGAGTCGATCCCGGTCGTGCTGGGCGAACGTGTAGAACCGGCCATCGCCTGCACCCTGCCCGCCGGCGAGATGGCTGGCCGCGTCGAGGACTGGCAGACCATTCTCGCCCACGTCACTGATCGGGAGCAGACGCTCGATGGCGCCTTGCGATTGTCGCTCGGCGCCGGTGTACCGCTCGCCGAGCTGGCTCGACTGGCCGTTGCGGAGCAGGGATGCTGCTCGTTCTTCGCCTTCGCCATCACCGTCGACGGCCGAGGCGTGGCACTCGAGGTGCGAGCACCCGATGATGCCTCCGACCTCCTCACCGCCGTGTTCGGAGTCGCGGCATGATCCGCCGGGACCTGGTCGGCTTCGCTGTGGCTGCGTGTTTGGACTCCTGAGCCAGCCCGTTCCGCGCCGCGATCGGCGGCGTCGCCGCATTGGGAGCGATCGGTACGGTCACCTTCGGCGTCGCCGCGTTAACCGTCGCCGGTGTCGCCATCACAGCGTTGGTCATCGTTCGGCGGCGGCTGCGTGGCCGAGCACTGTCGGAACCACAGCCGGTCGAGTTGGGAGCGACTCGGCGGTGAGTAGCGGCGTCAGGCCATCGACAACCCAACGGCAAGCGGGCATGCCCCTCATGTGCCGGTAGGGGGACACCAGATATCGCCCGCACCCAATGTCCCTCGCGTTCGGCGCATGAGCCCAACAGAACGGCG
>CAVVPZ010000012.1:0-135839 GCA_963750255.1 uncultured Actinomycetes bacterium
GTACCGTCCGCAGCCTCCTCGGGCGGGGCGGACGATGAGGGTCGCCCTCTTCGACAATCTCCCGTTGGGTGGCGCGAAACGGGCCAGTCGCGAGCTGGTGCGCCATAGTACGGCCGGACACGAGTTTCACCAGTTCCGGGTCGTCGGCGACCGCGACATGCCGACGGACGAGCCGGTTCCGGGGTGCGTGTCCGATCGAACCTACGAGCTGCCCTCGGGGTGGCCCAGCCGCTTGCCCGCCGATCCGCGTCGGCTGGTTCGGCTGCGTCAGCTCCGACGCCTCGAGGTGCAGATCGCGGCCGACATCGACGCCGGAGGATTCGACGTCGTCGTCGTGCACTCGTGTCGCTATCACCACGCCCCACCCCTCTTGCAGTTCTTGGGGACGCCGTCGCTCTACTTCGTCCAGGAAGCGCGTCGGCAGTCGTTCGAATATCCGTTGATGCAGCGGTACCGGGTGGCCGACACCTCCCGCGCCCGTCTCCGGCGGCTGGTGGCGACGACGGCGGACCGACGGGTCCGCGACCAGGACATCGCCTCGACCGCGCCGCCACCTCGCTCGCAGCGAACAGCCTCCACTCCTACGAGCTGGTCTATCGGTCGTACGGCCGCTACCCGAAGGTTTCCTATCTCGGCGTGGATCCGGAGCGGTTCCGGCCCGAGGGTCGCTCCCGCTCAGGGATCCTCTCCGTTGGCGCGCTCGATGAGTCGAAGGATCCCGAGTTCGCCGTCGCTGCGGTTGCGAAGATCCCCAAAGCGGCCCGGCCGCCGCTCACGATCATCTACGAGCGCGAGCAGCCCCGGATGCATCAGCGATTGACGAAAACCGCGGCCCGAAGCGGCGTCGACCTCCGGCTGAAGCGGGGGGTCACCGATGAGGTACTCGCCGAGCACTATCGCTCGGCCGCGGTCACCCTGCTGACGGCCCGGCTCGAACCCTTCGGTCTCGCCACGTTGGAGTCCATGGCGAGCGGAACTCCGGTAGTTGCCGTAGCTGAGGGTGGGTTCCGGGAGTCGGTCATCTCTGGCGTGAACGGCTACTTGGCCGAGCGGGATCCGAGGACGGTGGCCGCCCGATTGGCCGACGTCTTGCAGCCGGGCGTGGAGTTCGATCCAGAGTCGGTCCGTGCGACGGTGATCCCTTTCTTCAGTTGGGCTGCCGCCGCGGCGCGATTCGACCATCTCGTCGCCTCGGCGGCGGGCCGCACCGAGCAAGGACCCACCTGATGCGAGATCTCCGAGTCAAGCCGCTCGCCCGTCGCGCCACGGCGCGCATCACCGCTTCCGAGGCCAGCCGCAAGATCTTCCGACGTGCTGCACAACGAGGGTGGCTCCCGCAAGCCGTATACCAACGCCTCCCGCCCGGTGCCGAGTCCTTCGCCGTGTCCTTCGACGACGGCACCGGTTTCACCTACGCCGTCGATCCGGAAGATCCCTTCGTCCGTCAACTCTTTTGGAGGGGCCTCGGTGCCCCGGAAGGAGCGAGCCTCGCCCCATTCCATGACCTGGCCCCGCTGCATCGATCGTCGCTGACGTCGGGGCCCACACTGGCCTCTACAGCCTCGCTGCGTTGGCGGCGAACCCGTCGGTCGAAGTCGTCTCCTTCGAACCCGTGCCCGTCAATGCGTCTCGACTGCGGGCCAACCTCGTGGCCAACGATTGGGCGCAGCACGCCGAGGTGGTCGAGATGGCGGTCACCGATTTCACGGGCACGACCCCGCTGCACATCCCCCTCGGCGACCACCCGATGTCGGGGTCGCTCGATCCCGCGGGGTTTCGTGGTCAGGCGGGCGCCGTGACCGACAGTGCGTGCACGTCGCTCGACGACTTCTTCGCGACCAGAACTCCCGACCTCGTCAAGATCGACGTCGAGGGGTTCGAGCACACCGTGCTCTCCGGGATGAGCCGACTTCTCCGGGACACGCGTCCGGCGCTGATCGTGGAGTGCAACCCCGATGGTCCGACACGCGAGGTGGAATCCATCCTCCGGGCGCATGAGTACTCGTTCCAGACGCTCCCGCGGTCCACACACCACTCCTCCGACACACGTCATCGAGCCGGATCTGAAGGAGGTCTATCGGAACGTATTGTGCCTCCCGAACTAGAACGGTTTCGGGACGTCGAGGCCACACCGCTCACGAATACCGCACACAGCACGACCTGAGAGGTGAGGGTGGCGGCGGCCGCCCCGAGCATCCCATACCGGGGGATCAGAGCGGCGTTCAGTGCCAGGTTCACGATGGCAACCGCGCAGGTGGCCAGGGCTTGCACCTTGTCACGGGCCAGCGAGATGTAGAGGGGATGGAGCGGGGCGGCGAAGGCCGTCACGGCCGTCGCCACCAGAAGGACGGCGAGTGGCGCCGCACGATGGTACCGCGCTTCCGAAGAGCAACATCGCCAACCAAACGAGGAGCGGAGCGAGCGCCAGGACGATCGCTCCAGCGACCAGCCCTCGTCGCTGCGCGATCTGGCGAAGTTTGCGATGATCTTGGGCATCCAACGTGGCGCGCGCCGTCGCCGGGAGAGCGGACAGCACCATGAGGCCGATGACGGACAGAAATGCGTTCGGGATCCGGTACATCGCGGCGTAGATACCGGCTTCGCTCGCCGATCGGAGCGACGCCAGGATCAGCGTGTCGGTCGTGGCGAGTACCTGCTCGGCGAGGATGGCGACCAGGAGCCACGGAGGACCTTCGCCTCCTCGGCCGAGTTGATCGGTCGACAGCCGGTTCAGAGACAACGACAGGCTTAATGACGCCATGCTTCCGATCGTGAGAGCGAGTGCCGCTTGATCCGGGCGTCGGAACGCCACGACCATGGCGAGGATCAGGGTGCCTTGTACGGCGGCAGGAAGGCCTGCCCGAGCAGGACGGCCGCGGCCCAGGGAGATCCAATCGAGATTGAGCCCCCGACTGGGGATGATCACCGCGAGGATCGCGAACTCGGGGATCTGTAGCCCACGTTGCGAGGAGGTACAGGCCTGTGACTGCAGCGGTTACCCGCCTCCGCTGTCGTTGGAGGGATCGGGCCACATCGAAGCGTTCCCGTGCCATCTCACGGACGCCCCGCACGCTTGCCCCCCAGTCGGCCACGAGCCCGAGGTATCGACACGCCAGAGGCGACCGACAACCGTCCGAAGTCGGCCGTGCCGAGACGCCGGGCGAGGAGGACGAAAGCCAGGAACTCGAGGCCCTGACCTGCGAGCCGTAGGGCGGTGAGATGGATGCCGCTCGGCACCCGGCGAAACAAGTCGGCCACGCTCAGATGCCGAACGACTCAGCAATCGTCCGATGCTGTCCGCTCTCTACGTCCAGGACCGGGAGATCTCGGATAACTGCCAATCGAGATCGGTGGTCGTCAAGGTAGGTGAGCGACCCGTCGGGACTCCGAGAGCTACGAAACCGACTTCGGACCCAGACGTCTGCCGGCTGGCAAGCCTTCAAGGGGCCGGCTGCATCCTCGCGGACGAAGAAGGCGTTGCATCCGGCGCTGTTGCTGCCGACCAAGATGTAGCCCTTCCTCCATGCCACTTCGCAGAGGGCGCGCAGGGATGCTCCGTAGTACAGGTGGGAGTAGTGAGCCGAGCCATAGTCGAAGCGTTCGTCGTAAGGGACAGTCACGGCGTGGTCGGGCCCGAAGATGCTGTTGTACTCGATGACCACGATCGTCGGAGTGGCGGCGTGGAGGGCGTCAAAAAGCCAGTAGTCATTTCCGTCGACGTCGATCGACAGGAGTCCAGTTCACCGCCGAATCCGGACTCGAGCACGAGTTCATTGATGTTGGCGCTCGTCACGAATGTCGAGAGCGCCGTGATGTCGTGCCGCCACCCAATCGGATTTCGCTGCAGGAGCCGGACATGCGATTGCCCGGCGTCGACGATCAATCCCCGCCAGTCATCATGCTGAAGGAGGAAACGGGTGTTGGCCTCCCGGTAGCCCTCGACGCCGATCTCGACGAATGTCTGGGTCGTGACCTCCGCGGCGCCGATGAGATATTGGATGATCCCGTCCTCACCCCACTGCGAGAAGACCCGGAACTCGGCGTCTGCCAGCGTGTTGACGGCACCATCACGGGTGACGGCGGCGGTCTGGGCGCCGATGCGCATGCGGAAGTCGTCGACTTCGTCGTAGAGCCTGTCGAGCGGGCGACGCGCCATCGATCGAACAGCCCGAGCGGCGAGTCGTCGCGGCAGTTGAAGCATCGGCTGACGTTAGCGAGGACGGTTGCCTGGCGAGATCATGGGGGGCTCCGCGTGGCAGTTGCCAGCAAGTCCGCCAGCGCCGCAGACCACACCACAGGGCGGTAGGTCTCCTCGACGTGTTTGCGGCCGGTGGATCCAAGCTCGAGCTGCCGACGTGGATCGCTCAACAAGGAGACGATTTCGTCCACGATTTCTTCATCTGACTCGGCGACTACGGCGGGAAACGCACTGTCGAGGCCTCCCAACGTGTGAGGTGTCACGATTTGTGGGAGCTCCCAACCGGCGGCTTCCAGCACCTTGTTCTGCACCTGCTGTGTGTTCGAGCGGAGACACCCCAACGTGCGCCGACCCGCAGAGGTCGCCCAGATCGGGAAAGTCGGCCTGCAGCGTCCATTGGTTTCGGTGGGGCGGCGTCGACGACGCGGCCCGTTGGGTGAGCTCCGGCCACGGTGATCGTCGTGGCTGGGCGAGCCGCCAACAAAGCTGGCCAGATCCGATCCAGTCGCTCGACCGCCGCGAGATTCGGGTGGGTACGACAGGGTGCCGAAGAACAGGAGGTCGACCGACGGGTGCCGAGGACGACGCTCCGGAACCTCGAACACGTTCGGGATCCAGGTAGCACCCAAGGCATCGGCGTCGGCGCAGCCGGCGGCGATCCGGATGCAAACCGGCTGTCGGCCTGCTCCACTCGCTGATGACGTCGAGCGAGTGCCCGGTACGCGACGGACCGCACGCCCCACGCGATCGTGGCGCGGTCGCGGGAGTTCCGCGAGAGCAGATCGACGAAGTCGAGCACCGTGGCTCCCGTTTGAAGGGTCGGGTGCCAGGCCCGCGCCGTTCTACGATCACGACGACGTCGGGTTGGATCCGGTCGAGAATTCGGCGTGCCTTTCTCGGAGACCAGGAGAGTGACTCAAAGGTTGCCGATCGACGGAGCACTCCTCCGACGTTGCCCGGGCCCCGGGCGTCCGTGAGTAAAGGCAGCTCGTAGACGTCCGCCTCGAGCTCCATCAGAAGGCGCCGCCAGGTCCGGACCCTCGCCCGCTCGCCAAGGGCGCGGTCCCGTCCGAGGTGGACGATGACCGCCCTCATCCTTTGCCCCGCCGGAGGCCAGCTGTCGCCCGCGAAGCGATCGCCCACGACACCCCGGACTGGGATCGAGCCCAGCGCCGAGCCGATGAGCGGCGGACCGTTGCGACGCGTACCGTCGTCACGGCGGTGCGCCGACCCACCGACGGCGTGAACGACCGGGGATGAGGCGCACATCCGAATCACCATCGCCGGATGGGCCCGGCCAAGCCGCCAACAGAAGTCGACATCTTCGAAATACAGGAAGTACGCCTCGTCGAATCCGGCGACGCCAAGCATGCGCTTCCGATCGACGCTGAATACCGCTCCGCTAACCCAGTGGGTGGCGAGCGGCCACGTGTGATCACCGAGCGCCTGCCCAGCCTGATGGTCGCGCCCACCGTCCGAGGAATCTGCCGAGGATCCGCCGACGGAGGGATCCGAGTGGAGCAATCCGACCGGCGCGGTAGGCGGTCGCCACGTGAGACAGGACCGTGGGGTAGCGATTGACCACGGAGGTGGGCTGACCCGTGGCGAGCACGATTGGAATGGTGCGGACTTCGTCGGGATCGCCGCCCGACAACAGTGTCCAGTGATCAACCTTCAGCCCTGTGACGTCTGGGTTGACGAGGACGACGCGTGCCGCCTCGACCTGAGCAAGGCCGAGGTTCACCGTGGCGCCGAACCCGACGTTGGTTGGAGAGAGCACGTGCGTCGCGCCGGGGTGGACGACGGAAGCCGGATCGAGTGTCCGATCGTTGTGGACCACGATGATCTGGTTGTCGTCCGGGATCCAGCTGAGGTCGAGCTCGGCCGTGTTGTAGACGACGAAGATTGCGGTCGCCGCCCCTACGATCGCGAGCATCCGCTCGAGCGCGACCTTCGCCCACTCCTTGGTCTCGTCGTCGACGGTGATCCGGTTGACGACGCTGCCCTCGACCAGGTTCTCGAGCACCCACGCGAGGTGGGGGGCGTCGATGCGGAACATCGTCGAGCACGGGCAGATCAGCGGGTCGAGCGAGACGATGGTCTTGTCCGGGTGCTCGGCGGCGAGGCGCTGCACGAGGTGGATCTCGGTGCCGACGGCGATGTGGGTGCCCGCCGGCGCGGCGTCGATCTCCTTGACGATGAAGTCGGTCGAGCCGACCCGGTCGGCGGCGACGACGGTCTCGTGCGGGCACTCGGGGTGGACCACGACGAGTCCACCGGGGTTGGCGGCTCGGAAGGCGTCGATGTTGGCCGGCGTGAAGCGCTGGTGGATGGTGCAGTGGCCCTTCCAGAGCAGGAACTTGGACGACTTGACCTCGGACTCCTCGAGCCCGCCGAGCTCCCGGCGAGGGTTCCACACGCGCATCTCGTCGAGGGAGTAGCCCATCTGGACGCCGGTGTTGCGGCCCAGGTGCTGGTCGGGGAAGAACAGCACCTTGTCGCCCCGTTCGAAGGCCCAACTGAGCACGGCGCGGGCGTTCGACGACGTGCACACCGCCCCGCCGTTGCGGCCCACGAACGCCTTGAGGGCGGCCGAGGAGTTCATGTAGGTGATGGGCACGACCCGCTCGATGTCGGTGACGGCGGCGATCGCCTCCCACGCCTCCTCGACCGACTCGATGTCGGCCATGTCGGCCATCGAGCACCCGGCGTTGAGGTCGGGGAGGATCACCTGCTGGTGCGTCGCCGGTGAGGATGTCGGCCGACTCGGCCATGAAGTGGACGCCGCAGAAGACGATGAACTCGGCCTCGTGCTGGTCGGCGGCGATGCGGGACAGCCCGAACGAGTCGCCCCGAGCGTCGGCCCAGGCCATGACCTCGTCACGCTGGTAGTGGTGGCCGAGGATGAACACCCGGGAGCCGAGCGTGGCCTTGGCCGCGGCGATGCGGGCTTCGAGCTCGTCGGCTGGGGCGCCCGTGTACTCCTCGGGGAGCGGGGTCTGGAGGCGGAGCATGTAGGAGGTGACCTCCGAAGGAGAAGCCCCGGTGGTGGCCGGAGGGAGACAGCCTGGTCGCCTCACCTCGGGGATGTCGGCCCCGGAACTGGAGTATGTGCGCCGGATACCAGGCCGGCGTTCACCTGATTGTAACCAGCAAGGTCGGCGAAATCTTCCATCCCGGTCGCGAGACAATGGGGGCGTGACGCCGCCCCGCCCGCCGACCGGCACGATCCCCGAAGCGCCCGGGTCGTACCAGTTCAAGGATCGCGACGGCCGGGTCATCTACGTCGGCAAGGCCAAGAACCTCCGGAGCCGGCTCAACAACTACTTCCAGAACCCGAAGAACCTCCACGTCCGCACGGCTCAGATGGTCGAGACGGCGCAGTCGGTCGAGTGGCTCCAGGTGCGCAACGACGTCGAGGCGCTCATGCTCGAGTACAGCCTCATCAAGGAGCACCAGCCGCGGTTCAATATCCGCCTCCGAGACGACAAGAGCTATCCGTTCCTGGCCGTAACCCTGAGCGACCAGTGGCCCAGGGCCATGGTCCGGCGGGGGCAGAAGGACAAGGGCACCCGCTATTACGGCCCCTACGGGCACGCCTACGCCATCCGCGAGACGTTGGACCTGCTGCTGCGGACGTTCCCGATCCGCACCTGCAGCGACCACAAGTTCGAGCGCCACCACAAGCAGGGCCGGCCGTGCCTGCTCTTCCATATCGAAAAGTGCGCCGGGCCGTGCGTCGGCGAGATCGACAAGCCCGCCTACGACGCGCTGGTCGACGAGCTGTGTCAGTTCCTCGACGGCGACACCGGCCCGGTCGTCAACCGGCTCGAACAAGACATGCAAGATGCGGCGGCCGCTCTCGACTTCGAGCGGGCGGCGCGCCTCCGCGACCGGTTGGCCACGGTCCGCAAGGCCATCGAGAAGCAACAGATGGTCACCGAGCGCACTGAGGACCTCGACGTGATCGGGATCGCCGAGGACGAGCTCGAGTCGGCCGTTCAGGTCTTTTACGTCCGTCGTGGCCGCGTCGTCGGGCGAAAGGGGTTCGTCGTCGACAAGGTCGAAGAGCTGACCTCGCCGCAGTTGATGTCGCGCATCCTCGAACAGATGTACACCGAGCCCACCCTCGACGTGCCCCGCGAAGTGCTCGTCCCGTGGGAGCCCGACGACCTCGAGTTCTACGAGGAGTGGCTCGGCCTGCTGCGCGGCACCCGGGTCGGCATCCGGGTGCCGCAGCGGGGCGACAAGCGCACGCTGCAGGACACGGTCACCCAGAACGCCAAGGAGGAGTTCGTCCGCCACCGCCTCAAGCGCTCGGCTGACCACAACTCACGGGCCCGCGCCCTCAACGCGCTCCAGGAGGCCCTCGACCTGCCCGAGGCTCCGTTGCGCATCGAGTGCTACGACATGTCCCACATCCAGGGGTCGGATTACGTCGGGTCGATGGTGGTCATGGAGGACGGGCTGCCCAACACACGCGAGTACCGCCGCTTCAAGGTCAAGACCGTCGATGGCAACGACGACTTCGCCGCTATGGAAGAGGTGCTGACGCGTCGCCTCACCGCCTTGCTGGCCGAGCGGGACAAGCCTGTGGGGGAGCGGCCCGGCAAGTTCCACTATCCACCGCAGTTGTTGCTCGTCGATGGCGGCAAGGGCCAGTTGTCGGTCGCTGTGCGGGTACTCGAGGACCTCGGTCTCGACGAGGAGATCCCTGTGGCCTCACTGGCCAAGCAGTTCGAGGAGGTGTATCTCCCGGGCCGGTCAGATCCGGTGCGGATCCCTCGCCAGTCCGAGTCGCTGTACCTCCTCCAACGGATTCGCGACGAGGCCCACCGCTTCGCCATCACCTATCACCGCCAGCTTCGCGACAAGCGAATGATCAAGTCGGTCATCGACGACATCCCCGGACTGGGCCCGACCCGAAAGAAGCGGCTCCTCAAGGAACTCGGGGGGATCGGCGCGGTGAAGGCGGCGTCGCTCGAGACGTTGCACGACTTGCCGTGGTTGCCGAATGCCGTCGGTCTGGCCGTGTTCGAGAAGATCCACGGCCCGGCCTGAGCTCACTTCCACCGCTCGGGGATCTGCCCGAGTTGGGCGAGCAGGTCCCAGTCGTCGGGCTGCGCCGACGGATGGAACCAGGGTGCACCTTGCCCGCAACCATTGCTCGCGGGCCCGACGTGCGGCCTCGACGAGTCCGTCGTGGTAGCCCCATTCCGATCCGCAACATTCACAGATCTCGAAGCTGGCGAGGTCGCCGTCGGGGCCCCAGGGGTAGGAGTCGTCGAAGCGACGGCCGCAGACCCGGCACGTCCTCAGCAATCTCATCCTTGGTCATGGAAGTACTCCAAGTTCGAGTGGTACCCGTGCGCCGCGGGGTCGGGCTTGAAGAAGGTGCGCGGCGCGCCGTCGCGAGTGAGGATGCCGAAGGACTCCGAGTCAGGGTGATAGCGGACGATGTCGCCATTCTCCCTGACGAGGCTGAGCGTGCCGGCAGGCGGGTCGTGAAGGAAGCGATGGGCGGCAGACGCGTAGTCGAGGGGGGTGTCGAGGCCTTCGAACTCGTCGGCGTGGCGAACGAAGTGTTCGACGACGTTGCGGGCGGGAGTCTCGGCGCCGGCGCTCCAGAGGGGGCCGTCGAGGTGCTTCCAGGCCTCCGCGCCTTCGGAGGCCTCGCGGAAGAGGCGGGCGGCGGTGTGCGGTTCGGCGAGATCGTCGAGGCGGCCGAGGAGCTCGAGGGTGCGGTCGCCGTCCTTGATCAAACGGCCGGCGTCGCCGAACCCGGGCACGGCGAAGGCGGCGTTGAGCGCCATCGCCCCCCACCGCCGGTGGAGTCCGTTGGCAGTGGCGTCGCGGGCGTCGCCCGCGACTGGGATCAGGCCGCTGGCGAACTGGCCGGCGATGCGGCCGAACTCGCCCCAGCCGTTGGTGTAGCCCTTGTCGTCGAAGTCGCCGAGCACGAACCCGTCGGCCAGTCCCGTGAGCAAATCGGCGTCGCGGGTGGGGGAACGGACCTCGAGGACGCGGCGAACCCGGGCGAGATCAGGCGGCGCGGTCGAGGTCCGACACCGATCGGGATCGACGAACGCGGCCCGCGGCCAGCGAGCGTCGAGTCGGGTCCGGACGGCCCAGAGCGCGGCGAGCAGGTAGCTGCGATTCGTGGGTCCGAGGTGGTCGAGAGCGCCCTCGAGCGCGTTCGCGACCTGGCGGGCCATCAGCCAGACCTCCGACTCGGAGAGCAGCCCCACGAACCTCGCCACTTCGTCGGGGTTGGCCCGCGCCTTGGGGTCGCGGAGGCGGCGGGCAGCGAGGTCGGGGAAGGCGGCGTCGATCCAAGGATCGTCGGCCCCCGACCACCCGACGAGGGCAGCGAATCCGGAGGCACCGGCGGGCCGCTCGATGCCGTACGGGGCCACCGCCAGCCGGCGCTCGTCGAGCGTCACGACTCCGGAAGTTGCACCATCGGCGGCGGCGAAGGCGGCGCCGACGTCGCCGACCCAGCGATCGAGAGAGGAGAAGGTCGCTCCCAACGAGGCGACGGCGGCGCCGAGGTCTGCGTGGTGGCCGAGCAAACGGCGAGCACCCCGGTGCAACTCGTCGTCGAGGTCGCGACCACCGCCGCTGAGGTCGTGCAGTGCGGCAGGGTCGGCGCTCACGGTCGGCACGAGCAACAAAAAAGCATGAAACATCATGAAGTGTCAAGCGAAGCGCTCGACCCGGAGGCCAGCCGGCAAGTGCCCGGGCGCGAGACTGGAGGCGTGACGGCCACCGACGACGGCGACTTGTGGGAAACCCACGCCCAGTGGTGGCAGGACGGATTCAGCGAGGGAGCCGACCCCGAATACGAGGAGCAGATCCTCCCCCTCGCCATCGCCCACCTGCGGGGCACCCGCCGGCTCCTCGATGTGGGCACCGGCGAGGGGCAAGTGGCCCGTCTGGCCACGACTGAGCTCGGCATCGAGGCCATCGGGGTCGACCCCACCGCGGCACAGATCCTCGAGGCGGCCAAACGCGGCGGGGGACCGGCGTACGCCCGCTCAGGCGCGGCGGCGCTCCCGTTCCGAGCAGCCACGTTCGACGCCGTCGTCGCTTGCCTCGTCTTCGAACACATCGCCGACGTCGACGACGCCATCGCTGAGGTGGCCCGGGTCCTCGAGCTGGGCGGGCGGTTCCTCTTCTTCCTCAACCACCCGTTGCTGCAGACGCCCAACAGCGGCTGGATCGACGACACCATTCTCGAGGAGCAGTACTGGCGGATCGGGCCCTACCTGACTGAGGATCTCAGCATCGAGGAGGTGGAGAAGGACGTGTTCATCCCCTTCATCCACCGGCCGCTCAGTCCGCTACGTCAATGCCCTCAGCGCCAACGGACTCCTCGTCACGCACATGGACGAACCCGCGCCGCCTCCTGGCTTCCTGCAGCGGGCGGCCGAGTACGCCGAGGCCGCCACCATCCCTCGGCTCCTGCTGCTGCGATGCGAGAAGATCGGTCGGCGATCGTGAACGAGTTCCTCGTCGTCACTGGACTGAGCGGGGCCGGGAGGAAGCACGGCGGCCAGCGTCTTCGAAGACCTCGGCTGGTTCGTGATCGACAACCTGCCGCCCGCGCTGATCTCGAAGGTTGCGGAGCTCGCCGCCAAGCAGACGACCAACGAAACCGATCGGGTGGCGTTGGTGGTCTGGACGAGCCCGTTCCTCGAGGAACTCCTGCCCGCCATCGACGCGCTCGCCACGTCGGGCCGCGACCCGAAGATCCTGTTCCTCGAGGCCAGCGACGAGGCGTTGATCCGCCGCTACGAGGACAAGCGCCGCCGCCACCCCGTCGCCGCCGGCGGCGTGGCCGAGAGCATCGAACAGGAGCGGGTGCTGCTCGAACCGGTCAAGGCCCGCGCCGACGTCGTCGTCGACACCACCGAACTGAACGTGCACCAGCTCCGTGAGCGGTTGACGGCGCTGTTCGGGGACGAACGAAGTGATGTCATGCAGACCGCAGTCGTGAGCTTCGGCTACAAGCACGGCATCCCCCTCGACGTCGACAACGTGTTCGACTGCCGGTTCCTCCCCAACCCGCACTGGGTCGACGAACTGCGACCGCTGACCGGACTCGACGGGCCCGTGCGCGACTACGTGCTCGGCCAACCCGAGGCTGCGAAGTTCCTCGAGCAGCTCGACGCGCTCCTCGACCTCCTCCTGCCCGCGTACCAAAAGGAGGGCAAGAGCTACCTGACGTTCGCCGTCGGCTGTACCGGCGGGCACCATCGCAGCGTGGCCATTGCCGAGGCGCTGGCCCGATTGATCGAGGGGCGGGGCCTGACCCCGACGGTGAGCCACCGGGACATCGAGCGTTGAGGCCCCGCGTCGTCGCCCTCGGCGGTGGGCACGGAACGGCGGTGACGCTGGCCGCGGCCCGCGAGTACGCGAGCGACATCACGGCCATTGTGAGCGTCGCCGACGATGGGGGGAGCAGCGGCCGGCTCCGAGCCGAGCTGGGCATCCCTGCCCCCGGCGACTTGCGTCGTTGCCTGGTGGCGCTCAGCGATGTCGACACCAGCCCGTTGGCGGCCGCGTTCGAGCACCGATTCGACGACGGTCACGCACTTGGAAACCTCGTGATCGCCGGATTGACGACCTCCACCGGGAGTTTCACCGAGGCCCTCCATGAGGCGGGCCGGCTCCTCGAGGCCAAGGGCCGCGTGTTGCCCGCCACCATCGATGCGGTGGTGCTCAAGGCGGTGGCCGACGCAGGCGAGGTCGAGGGCCAGGTCAACGTGGCCGCCGCCGGCCGAATCGCCCACGTCGGCATCGTGCCCGCCGACGCCAGGCCACCGGCGGCTGCCATCGGATCGATCGCCGCCGCCGATCAACTCGTCGTCGGGCCCGGCAGCCTCTTCACCAGCGTCCTCGCTGTCGTCGCGGTCAAAGAATTGCGACACGCGCTCATCGAAAGTCGAGCGCCGATCGTCTACGTCTGCAACCTCCGGGCCAGCGGCGAGACGGCCGGCTTCGATGTCGCCGGACATCTCGATGCGCTCGCCGCCCACGGCCTCGATCCAGATGTCGTGCTCGCCGATACGGCCGCCATGGAGCTGGGGCGTGTCGACACCTCGGTTCGTGTCGAGTGCGCCGATCTCACCGATCCCCGAACCGGAGGGCACGACCCGACCAAACTGGCACGGGCGCTGGCCGATCTGGTCGGATAGGGCGGGGTAGGACCCGCTCAGGGCCACCGCCCACCTCTTCCCACCGAGACAGCAAAGGGGCTGCATCGACATGGCCGTACGAGTCGGCATCAACGGGTTCGGACGCATCGGACGGAACTTCTTCAAGGCCGCCAAGCAACGTGGCGTCGACATCGACTTCGTCGCCGCCAACGACCCGTTCGGTCGAAGGAACTCATGGCCCACCTGCTCCGCCACGACACGATCCAGGGCCGGTGGGACGTCGATGTCCAGGTCGACCGACGAGGGCATCTCCGTCGACGGCGACACCATCAAGATCCTCGCCGACCGCGACCCCGCCGACCTGCCGTGGGCCGACCTCGGCGTCGACTGCGTCATCGAGTCGACCGGCGTCTTCACCTCGAAGGAGCAGGCCTCGGCCCACCTTGACGGCCGGCGCACCGCTGGTGATCGTGTCGCAGCCCTCCGCCAGGCGCCGACGCCACCTTCGTCGTCGGCGTCAACGACGACACCTTCGACCCGGCCAAGCACAAGGTCATCTCCAACGCCTCGTGCACGACCAACTGCTTCGTGCCCATGGTCAAGGTGCTCGACGACGCCTTCGGCATCGAGAAGGGTCTGATGACGACCGTCCACGCCTACACGGCCACCCAGGCCATCGTCGATGGGCCGAGCAAGGACCTGCGCGAAGCCCGTGCCGCGGCCGTCAACGTCATCCCGTCGTCGACCGGTGCGGCCAGGGCCACGGCCTCGTGCTCGAGTCGATGAAGGGCAAGCTCGACGGCAGCTCGCTGCGGGTGCCGATCCCCGACGGCTCGATCACCGACTTCACCGCCATCCTCGACAGCGAGGCCATCGGTCGACGAGATCAACGCGGCGTTCAAGGCGGCATCGGAGTCCGGCCCGCTGGCGCCGGTGCTCGACTACTCCGACGGACCCGATCGTGTCCAGCGACATCGTCGGCTCGCCGGCGTCGTGCACGTTCGACGCCCCGCTGACGATGGTGATGGGCAACCTGGTCAAGGTGTTCGGCTGGTACGACAACGAGTGGGGCTACTCGAACCGGGTCGTCGACCTGATCCTGTCGCACCGCCGGCAAGTAGTGCCCGCCCGTTCCGCAGCTCGAGGACCTGCCCGACCCGTCGGGCAAGTCCGTGCTCCTCCGCGCCGACTTCAACGTTCCGCTGAGCGCCGACGGCGACATCGACGACGACCTCCGCATCCGGGCCGCTCTGCCCACCATCGAGTGGCTTCTCGGACGCAGGTGCCAGGGTGACCGCGTGCAGCCATCTCGGTCGCCCCAAGGGCAAGCCCGTGGCCGAGTACTCCCTCGACCCGGTGCGTGCCCGGCTCGCCGAGCTCGCCCCGGGCGTCGAGTTGTTGGAGAACCTCCGCTTCGATCCCGGCGAAGAGGCCAACGACCCCGCCTTCGTCGAGCGAGCTGATCGAGGGTCACGACCTCTACGTCGACGACGCGTTCGGGGCCGCCCACCGGGCTCACGCCAGCATCGTCGGCCCCCCGCAGTACCTTCCCAGCGCGGCCGGCCGCCTGCTGGCGCGAGAGGTCGAGGTGCTCGGTGGTCTCCTCGACAACCCGGCCCGCCCGTTCGTGACCGTGCTCGGTGGCTCGAAGGTGAGCGACAAGCTCGGGGTGATCTCGGCGCTGCTCGACAAGGTCGATCAGCTTCTCATCGGCGGCGGAATGTGCTTCACCTTCTTCGCCGCCCAGGGGCGCTCGATCGGCGACAGCCTGCTCGAGGCCGATCAGGTCGACGCCTGCCGGCAACTCCTCGAAGGGCCGGCAAGATCCTGTTGCCTGAGGACATCGTCGGGATTGAGCGCCGAGGGCAAGATCGGTAACCCGGCGGCGGGGGGCGACATGCGGATGTTCGGCCGTGGCCTTCCCGACGGATGGAAGGGGCTCGACATCGGCCCCGGCGCCGCCGCTGCGTTCGGCGAGGTCATCAATCGAGGCGCGGACCGTGTTCTGGAACGGCCCGATGGGTGTCTTCGAAGACCCACGCTTCGAGGCGGGCACACGGGCGGTGGCCGAGGCGTGCGCCGAGACCCGTGGCTTCACCGTGGTCGGCGGCGGCGACAGCGCGAGCGGCGGTCGGCCAAGTTCGGTCTCGACGACGAAATCGACCACGTCTCCACCGGGGGCGGCGCCGTCTCGAGCTGCTCGAACAAGGCGACCTGCCCGGACTCGAGGCCCTCAGAGGAGCTCCCAATGCCTGACCGCAAGCCGCTCATCAGCGGCAACTGGAAGATGCACCACAACCACTTCGAGGCCATCCAGCTGGTGCAGAAGCTGAGCTACGCCATCACCAAGGACGACTACGAGCGCGTCGACGTCTCGGTCCATCCCGCCCTTCACCGACCTCCGCACGGTGCAGACCGTGCTCGACGCCGACAAGATCCCGATCCTGCTGGGCGCGCAGCACTGCCACTTCGAGGAGAAGGGCGCGTTCACCGGTGAGGTCAGCCCCGGGATGCTGGAGAAGCTCAACGTCAAGCCTAGGTGATCGCCGGCCACTCCGAACGTCGCGAGGTCTTCGGTGAGTCCGACGAAATGGTCAACGCGAAGATCCAGGCCATCTTCCGCCACGGCATGACGCCGATCGTGTGTTGTGGCGAGACCCTCGACGAGCGAGAGGCGGGTGCGACCGACGAGAAGATCCGGGGGCAGGTGACGGCCATCCTGCACGGACTCTCTCCTGATCAGGTCGCCCGTCTGGTCATCGCCTATGAGCCGATCTGGGCCATCGGCACGGGGCGCACGGCAAGTAGCGACGACGCCCAAGCCACCTGCGCGCTCGGTGCGTAGCCTGGTGGCTGACCTCGCCGGCGCCGAGGCTGCGGCCGCAGTGCGGATCCAGTACGGCGGGTCGGTCAAGCCGACCAACATCGCCGAGCTCATGGCGCAGCCCGACATCGACGGCGCCTTGGTCGGCGGCGCATCGCTGGAGCCGGACGATTTCGCCCGTATCGTTCGGTGGGAGGTCGCGAACTGATGACGGTGAGTGGTACCGTTCTTTGCGAACAGGTTACGAGGAAGGGCTCTACACCGTGCTGACTGCAGCTGTCGTCGTTGTTCACGTGGTGGTGTCGCTCCTGCTCGTCCTGCTCATCTTGTTGCACAGCGGACGGGGAGGCGGGCTCTCCGACATGTTCGGAGGTGCCGTCGGCAACGCTGCCGCGGGCTCGACGGTCGTCGACCGAAACCTCGACCGGATCACCGTGGCGGCCGGCGTCATCTTCGGCTTCACCACCATCATCCTGGCCATCCGGCTGCAGTAACACATCTACCGTCTCGGCACTGGCGCCGCGGCGAAGGAGGTTCCAACCTTGGAACGCACGAATCGGCGGACCGCGTTGTTCGTCCTGGTCACCATCCTCGGATTGGTGGCTGCCGCTTGCGGGGGCGGAGACAACACCAAAGACGGCGCTGACGTCGCCAAGACGACCGACAGCACCACGGCGAAGTTGGTCGATGTCACCGACGGCGGCACCCTGACCTACGCCTCTGACCAAGGTGTCGGCGGCTTCAACAACAACACGTCGACCGACAACAAGGCGTCGTTGGCCTACATCGTGATCAACGTGTATCCCCAGATCTTCCGGACCAGCCCCGACTTCAAGGTCACTCCCGACCCCAACTACGTCGAGAGTGCGGAGCAGACCAAGGACGATCCGCAGACCGTTGTCATCAAGCTCAACAAGAAGGCCGTGTGGTCTGACGGCGTGCCGATCTCGGCCGATGACCTGATCTACAACTGGACGGCCCAGAACGGCAGCAACGAAAAGGTCGATGCGGCCTCGACCACGGGTACGAGGACATCGAGTCGATCACCGGCTCCGACGGCGGCAAGACGGCCACGCTCGTCTTCAAGAAGCCCTTCGCCGACTGGAAGGCGCTGTTCACCAACGTCGTGCCCAAGCACATCCTCGAGGCGACCGCGCCCGGCGACCTCGCCAAGCAGTGGAACGAAGGATTGGCGAGCTTCCCGACCTGGTCGGGTGGCCCGTTCAAGATCGCCTCGTACACCAAGGACCAGAGCCTGACCCTGGTGCCCAACGAGAAGTGGTGGGGCGACAAGCCGCACCTCGATCAGATCGTGGTGCGCTTCGGGATCACGACCCCGGCGTTGGCTCAGGCCCTCGCGAACAAAGAAGTCGACCTCGCCTACCCCCAGCCCCAGATCGACCTGGTGCAACAGATCAAGGCCATCCCGGGCGTCGAGTCCGAGATCGCCTACGGGCTCTCGTATGAGCACATCGACTTCAACTTCAAGAACGAGCACCTGGCCAACAAGGAAGTTCGTCAGGCCATCGCCTACGCCCTCGACCGTGACGACATCGTCGAACCGCACCGTCAAGCAGTTCGACGATCGTGGCAAGCGCCTCGACAACCGCATCTGGCTGACGGGCCAGCCCGAGTACGAGGCCCACGGCAAGGAGTACGCCAAGCCCGACACCACCAAGGCCGAGGCGCTGCTCAAGCAAGCCGGCTACGTCAAGGGCGCTGACGGCATCTACGCCAAGGACGGCAAGAAGCTGACGCTTCGCATCTCGACCACGGGTGGCAACGCCCTTCGCGAGCAGACCGAGCAGCTCATCCAGGCCCAGCTCAAGAAGGTCGGCATCGACATCCAGATCGCCAACGTGCAGGGCTCAGCCGTGTTCGACGAGATCGACAAGGGCAACTTCGACATCGCCCTGTTCGCCTGGGTCGGCACGCCCTTCTCGGTCAGCTCGACCAAGGCGCTGTTCACCTGCACCGCCGGCGACACCGGTCCCTGCTCGGGCGGCTCGAACTTCGGTGAGTACAGCAACCCGAAGCTCGACACGCTCTACGCCGAGGCCATCTCGACGGCCGACAAGGCGAAGTCGGTCGACCTTTCCCAGCAGATCGACGAGATCATGTGGACTGACATGGCGACGTTGCCGCTCTACGCCAAGCCGCAGTACCAGCCGTACCGCTCGACGTTCGGCAACGTGATCGTCAACGCGACCACCTAGGGTCCCCTGTGGAACGCTCCGCAGATTGGCGTCAAGGCCAGTGAGGCCCCCCGTTCGGGTAGCGGCAACAAGTTGAACAAATGACGACGGGGGGCCGGGTTACCGGCCCCCCGTCGCCGTACACTCCGGGAGACCGATGCTCGGCTTCGTGGTACGCCGACTGGCGAGCTCCGTGCTCGTCTTGCTGTTGTCGTCGGTCATCGTGTTCACGCTGGTGGCCAACTCTGGCGATCCGCTCGCCGACTTGAAGAATCGGCAACCACCACCCCCCCGTCGGTGGTCGAGCTACGGCGCACCCAGCTGCACCTCGACGAGCCGGTCCTGGCCCGGTACGTGATCTGGCTGTCGGCCTTCGTCCGTCGGCGACATGGGCAAGGCGGTCGACGGGCGCGAGGTGGCGCCGCTGCTGTGGCGGCGACTCCAGCTGACGCTGCGCATGGTCATCGGCGCGATGGCGCTGGCCCTCGTGCTGGCCGTGGTCGTCGGGGTGTTCTCCGCCGTCCGCCAATACAGCGTGGGTGACTACATCGCCACCTTCATCGGGTTCCTCTTTCTCTCCATGCCCGCCTTTTGGTTGGCTGTGCTCCTGAAGGAGTACCTCGCCATCCGGGTCAACAAGCTCTTCGGGCGGACGCTCGTCTACACCGTTGGCGACCAAACGCCGAACCTGACCGGCTCGTTGTTCGACCGACTCGGAAACTACGCCGGTCATCTCGTGTTGCCGACCCTGGCGTTGGCTCTCATCAGCTATGCGGCGTGGTCGCGGTTCCAACGGGCCAGCATGCTCGACGTGCTCAACAGCGACTACATCCGCCTGGCCCGGGCCAAGGGCCTCAAGCCCTTCCGGGTGATGACGCGCCACGCCCTGCGCAACGCGCTCATCCCCATCACGACGGTGGTCGCCATCGACTTCGCCGGCATCCTCGGCGGAGCCATCATCACCGAACGCGTCTTCGCCTGGCAGGGGATGGGCACGCTCCTCATCCAGACGGATTGGGCTTCTACGACGTCAACATCGTGCTGGCGTGGCTGATGGTCTCGGCCGTCATGGTCGTGCTGTTCAACCTGCTCGCCGACCTCCTCTACGGCGTGCTCGACCCGAGGATCCGCGTTGGCTGAGACCCCAGATCTCGACACGACCGGAGTGGCCGAGGTCCAGCCCGGGGCATCCCGACCCGAGCGCGAGTTCACCGTCGAGGCCCGCAGCCAGTGGCGGTTGGTGCTGGGTCGATTCCTCCAGCACCGCTTGGCCGTCGCCAGCTTGATCATCCTCGTCGCCGTCATCGTGCTCGCGCTCGTCGGCGGCAAGTTCTGGCACTACTCCTACGAGGAGATCACGCCCGAGTTCTCCACCGGACCCTCGTGGAAGCATCCGATGGGCACCGATGGGCCCGGCCACGACGTCGTTCGCCCAGGTACTGCGGGGCGCGGAGCGTTCGGTCACCGTCGCGCTGCTCGTGGCCTTCCTCTCCACCACGGTCGGCACCGTGTTGGGCGCGGTCTCGGGCTACTACCGGGGGATCGTCGACAGCCTGCTGATGCGCTTCATCGACCTGGTGCTCACCGTGCCCGTCTCTGGCCATCTTCGCCCTGCTCTCCCGGAAACTGGCCAACCAGGCTGGCGGATGGTTCTTCATCTCGCTCGTGATCGCCGCACTGGCGTGGACGTCGATCTGCCGGGTGGTGCGTGGCGTGTTCCTCTCCCTGCGGGAGAAGGAGTTCGTCGAGGCCGCCCGCGCCCTCGGTGCCAGCGACGCGCGCATCATCTTCCGCCACCTGCTGCCCAACGCCGTCGGCCCGATCATCGTCAATGCGACCATCGCCGTGGCCGTCGCCATCCTCACCGAGACCGCCCTGTCCTACCTCGGCCTCGGCATCCGGCCGCCCGACACGTCGCTCGGGTTGCTCGTGAGCGACGGGGCGCAGGCGGCCCAGACCCGGCCGTGGCTCTTCTACTTCCCCGGGTTGTTCATCATCATCATCGCCCTCACGGTCAACTTCGTCGGCGACGGCCTCCGCGACGCGTTCGACCCCACCCAGCGACGGGTCCGGGCCTGATGGTCGACCACTCGCCCTCGCTCGCCGTCGAGGATCTCACCGTCGGGTTTCCGACCGACGACGGCATCGTTCACGCCGTCCGCGGCGTCTCCTTCGAGGTACACCCGGGCGAGGTGCTGGCCATCGTCGGCGAGTCGGGGTCGGGCAAGTCGGTGACGTCACTCGCCATCATGGGTCTGCTGCCTCGCAACGCCCGCGTCAGCGGATCGGCCAAGTACAAGGGTCGGGAGTTGCTGGGCGTGTCCGAGCGCGAGTTGACCGAGGTGAGGGGACGGGAGGTGGCGATGATCTTCCAGGACCCGATGACATCGCTCAACCCCGTGTACTCGGTGGGCTGGCAGCTCGCCGAGGCGGTCATGGCGCACCAGGACGTCTCCAAGAACGAGGCGTGGACCCGCGCCGTCGACCTCCTCGAGGTCGTGGGCATCCCCAACGCCAAGGACCGGGCTCAGAACTACCCCCACGAGTTCTCCGGCGGCATGCGGCAGCGGGCGGTCATCGCCATCGCCATGGCCAACGACCCCGATGTGATCATCGCCGACGAGCCGACCACCGCCCTCGACGTCACCGTCCAGGCCCAGATCCTCGAGAGCTTGGCCAAGGCGCAGGCGGAGACGGGCGCGGCGATGATCCTCATCACCCACGACCTCGGGGTGGTCGCCGGGGTGGCCGACAACGTGCTCGTGATGTACGCCGGGTCGCCCGTCGAGATCGGCACGGTCGACGAGATCTTCTACTCGCCGCACATGCCCTACACGCTTGGGCCTGCTCGGTTCGCTGCCTCGGGTCGACCACGCCGACCGTCCGCTCACGCCGATCGTCGGATCGCCCCCGTCGCTCATCAACTTGCCGCCGGGCTGCCCCTTCTCGCCCCGCTGCCCGATGGCCCGACCGTTCTGTGACGAGGAGGAGCCTGCCCTCCGCCCGGTCGAAGGGATTGACCACGTCGCCGCCTGCCACTACGCCGAGGAGCTCGACGACCACGAGCGAGCGCGTTCGGTGTTCACCGAGCGCACCGACGACGATGTCGTGGCCGAGGAAGCACGATGACTGCGGACGAGCCGATCCTCGCCGTCGATGGACTGGTCAAGCACTTCCCGATCCATGGACGCGGGGTGCTGCGTCGGGTCACAGGCCAGGTGCACGCCGTCTGCGGAGTGAGCTTCGATGTTGCCCACGGCGAAACGCTCGGGCTGGTGGGCGAGTCGGGGTGCGGCAAGAGCACGACCGGGCGAGCCATCCTGCGACTCCACGAACCCACGGCCGGCAGCATCAGGTTCCAGGGACGCGAGATGACGACCCTGTCCAAGCGAGACCTACGTGCCGTTCGTCGAGACATCCAGATCGTGTTCCAGGATCCCTATGCCTCGCTCAACCCGCGGATGTCGGTCAACGACCTCGTCGGTGAGCCGCTCATCATCCACGACCTCGCCAAGGGCGGTCGCGAAAAGCGCGTGCGGGAGTTGCTGGCCATGGTCGGACTCAACCCCGAGCACGGTAACCGGTACGCCCACGAGTTCTCCGGCGGGCAGCGCCAACGCATCGGCATCGCCCGCGCTCTGGCACTCGAGCCCAAATTGCTGGTACTCGACGAGCCGGTGTCGGCGTTGGACATCTCGATCCAGGCTGGTGTGGTCAACCTGCTCCAAGACCTGCAGCGCCGGCTCGGACTGTCGTACTTGTTCATCGCTCACGACCTCTCTGTGGTGCGTCACATCTCCGATCGAGTAGCGGTGATGTACCTGGGCAAGATCGTCGAACTCGGAACCCGCGACGAGATCTACGACACCCCGTCGCACCCGTACACACAGGCGTTGTTGTCGGCCGTGCCGCTTCCCGATCCGCGGGCCGAGCGGCGTCGTAAGCGCATCGTGATCGAGGGCGACATCCCGAGTCCGAGCAGCCCACCCTCCGGCTGTCGCTTTCGCACCCGCTGTCAGCTGTTCGCCAACGAACTCGATGCGTCGCAGCGCCAGCAATGCGTCGACGCCGAGCCAGAGTTGGTCGATCGCGGTCAGGGCCATCCCGCCGCCTGCCATTTCGCGCGCGTCGAAACCCTCCTCTGACCGAGCGGGCCGACACCATGCGACGGGGGAGCGAGCGCTACGTGGCGGTGGTGATCGCCATCGCGCTCGGCGTCAGCGGGTGCAAGGCCCGGGTGAGCGACGACACGGGCGGAGGCACCGTCCTGCCCGTGCTCCGCGCCGGGGTGGTTCGGCCCGCGTCGCTCGACCCTGCTCGGGCCCGCAGCGTCGACGAGGTCCTCGTCGCCGACCACCTCTTCGACACGCTCGTCACGCTCGACCCGGCGACGCTGGCACCAATACCGGGACTCGCCGCGTCGTGGACGGCGAGTCCGGATCAGATGCACTGGGAGTTCACCCTCCGGCCCGGCATCACCTTCAGCAATGGCTCCCCGATCGGGGCGGCCGACGTCAAGGCCACGCTCGACCGCGTCGCGCTGTCGGCGACGGGGTCGTCGGTCTCCGACCTCCTCGAGCGGGTCCAGGGGTACGCCGCGGTTCACAGTGAGGGATCGACCTCGCTGTCGGGTGTCAACGTGGTGTCGCCCACCGTCATCTCCGTCGACCTCGACTCGCCCTGGTCGGAGTTGCCCTCGGTTCTCGCCAACCCTGCCTTCGGAGTCGTCGCGGCCAGCGAAGTCGGCGAGCCGTGGCCAGCAGACGCCTCGGCGGTGGTGACCAGCGGTCCGTTCGTCGTCCGGGCTACCAGCGCCGACAGCCTCTCGCTGGTGCCTGCCGAGGCCGTCGAGTCGGGCGTCGAGCGATTCGACGTCGACTTCTTCGACAACGCCGATGGCGCCTTTGACGCCCTGGTGGCCGGCGATGTCGACTGGGCACGCGTGCCGCCGGCGCGGGTGGCCGAGGCACAGCGAATCTTTGGCGCCAACCTGTTCCGCCCTGCCCTGGCCGAGTTGTTCTACGCCATGAACCTGCGGAGTCCGAAGCTGGGCGATCCCCGGCTGCGCGAGGCGATCGCCAAGGCCGTCGACCGCTCGAAGATCGTCGGCGACGTGTACGACGGCACTGTGCTCGCCACCGATCGGCTGCTTCTCGAGGGCCTGCCCGGCTCTCCCGACGGTGCCTGCGCCGCCCCCTGTGGTTTTGACCCCGATCGCTCCCGAGCACTCGTCGCCGAGATCGTCGCGGGCGGCGGCGCGGTGCCGGAGATCCAGATCGACTTCGAGGATGAGTCGACCCAATCGGTGGTGGCCAAAGAAATTCGTGACGACCTCGTCGCCGCCGGCATCCCCGCCGCCCTTCGGCCCAAGCCGCTCGACCAGTACGAGCAGTTCGCCGTCTCGGGTGACCAGGAGGTGTTCCGGCTCGGCTGGATACCTCCGTTCGCCTCGGCCGATGCCGTCCTGTCGCCATTGTTCGAGACCGGCGCCCCCAACAACGTGATCGGCTTCTCTTCGCCGCCGGTCGACGAGTTGCTTCGAGCCGCCCGGCTTGAATCTGACGCCTCGGCGCGAGCGCAGAAATGGCAGGAGGCCGAGACACAGATCCTCGGCCAGTGGCCGGTAGTGCCGCTCGTGCGTTTCGTGCATCACTCGGTGGCGGCTCCTGGCGTGAGCGGTCTCGTGGTGGGCGCAACGGGCACATTCGACGCCCGAATGGTGACGATGTCAGCGTCGCGGAAGTGAGCCGCCGGACCCTGTTCCTCGCCCTCATGTTGGTGTTGGCCGCGGGCGGTGCCTGTCGGTCGCGTCCGACGGAGACGCCGGCGGCTTCGACAACCTCGACGTCGACCCCCACGACCACGATCGGTGCATTGTTTGACGCTCCCGCCATCGAGTCGACGGTGGCATCCCATCCGGTCGGAGGGTCGGCCCGCGTCGGGGTGTGGGCTGAACCAGACCCCTCGGCCGCGACGGTCGGCGGCAGTGCCGTGCGAGCACTGGTGCTGCCCCAGTTGTTCGTCGCCCGTCCCGACGGACGCTGGTCGTCGTCGCTCGCCGAACCCGGATCCGATCGGACCGCGCCCGACCGGATGTCGGCCCGCTTCCGCCTTCGCTCCGGTGCCGTCTGGTCCGACGGGTCGCCCATCTCGGCGGAAGACTTGCGTCGCTCGCTCGATCCGCGGTTCGTTGCCGCTGTCGATGCCGGCGGCGACGGTGAGATCACCGTCCGCTTCACCATGCCGCTGCCGGGGTGGCGCCGCCTGTGGTCCGCCACCGATGCCATCGCCGCACCGGCGCCCGGCGTATGGGGAGGGCCATTTCTCGTCCGGTCGGTCGAGCGCGGTCTCGAGACCGTGTTGGCTCGCAACGATCGATGGGTCGGTGCTGGCGGCCCGTTCCTCGACGAGGTTCGACTCGTACTCGTTCCCGACGTCACCACCGCCCGGCTCCTCCTGGCGGGTGGAGAGTTGGACGCCGTGGTGTCGCCGGCGGCCACCCACCGCACCGAGCAGTTCCGCGCCATCTCTGGAGTCACGGTCGATCGCGCCAATGCCGGCGGCTGGTCGGTTGTGCTCCGGGCCAACCCCGGCAAGGTCGACGCCGATCGGCGTCGCGCCCTGTTCGCCTCGGTGGACCGCACCGAGTTCGTGTCGACGCTGCTCGCCGGCGAGGCGCAGCCTTTGCGGGGGTTCTCCTCGCCCGAGGACAGCGACCTGGCCCGACTCCCGGCCAGGCGACGTGGCTGCCCTCGGTTCGGAATCGGTCGACCTCGTGGCCGACCTCGAGGAGCCGATGAGCAGCCTCCTGCACCGGTCGATGCAAAAGCGCGTACGGGCGGGATCGAAGGCGACGCTGGAGTTGCGCCAGGCCGAGCGTTCTCGGACCGAACGTTGGCTGGCTGACGGCTCCTACGACGCCGCCATCGCCGTCTGGTTCGACCCCCCGGGTGGCTGCTGGACCTGCCGCTTCCCTGGGCGCGGCCTCTTGGCCGTGGCCGCCGATGGCGGTTCGCCCGCTGCAGTCGTGGCGCTCGAGACGGCGTTGCGTGACGACGCCGAACTGCTCCCGCTCTGGCGCCCGGTCACGCTGGTCGCTTGGCGGGGAGACCTGTCCGGGGTCAAGGCCAACGGGTACGGCGCCAGTGCAGCCTGGAACGCATGGGAGTGGTGGCGTGCGGGCGTAGACGGCGGCGGCTGAGACCCTCGCGGGCTTTGCTAGAGTCGCTCCGCTCCCGGCTCGCCGGGGCAGTCACGTCGGAGTGGCGGAATAGGCAGACGCGCTAGCTTGAGGGGCTAGTGCCCTTAGGGGCGTGGGGGTTCAAGTCCCCCCTCCGACACGCTGTTTCTCGGCGGCACTGGCTGGTCACAGCCTCGGGGCTCGGAGCGAAATGCATCGAAGTCCCACCTGTGGTCACAAGTTGGTCACAAGAGGTCGACGGATGAAGAAGTTCTTGGTGACGTACGCGCACGAGACGAAGCGCGACGCCGAAGAAGTCGAAGCAGACGTCTTCACCGACAACGGAACGTGGATCGACTTTCTCCACGAGACGGTCCGCAACGAGATCGACGTGTCGACCGACCCCGCCGACCCCAACCACGTCGTCGACTACGACTACGACACGATGGGCCGCCAACGGTTCCGCTACGACCGATGGGGGACCTCGCCCAACCTCACCACCCGCCCCGTCGAACGCACGACAGAGACCGTCTACGACAACGACGGCCGCGTCGTCGCCAACGACGCGACCTACCCGGCAGGCACAAACGGCGAGCACAAATCCACGTTCTGCTGGAATACGGAAGGCACGCTGAGGCTCGCGAAGACCTACCAGAATGGGACCGGCGCCGGCGTCGATCCCTGTGACCTCCCCCATGGGGGCGAGTTCTCCAGGTTTGCCGGCACCTACACGAGTGCCGGCGAGCTCGAGTCGTGGACCGAGACACTCACCAACACCTTCGGCACGACGGTGGCCAAGACCGGCGCCTACACGTACGCCCAAGACGGGCTCGTGTCATCGCGCACTATGGACGGTCAAACAGTCACCTACGCCAGCGACCGCCGCGGGATGCCCACTCGCGCCACGCCGTGGGGAAGCGGACCGTCCTACACCTGGAACTGGGCGCCGTCTGGGGCGTTGACCCTCGCCGGGCTCCCGACCGGTGCCGGGGTCGGCTACACCTACGATGCCGCGGAGCGGCCCAGCTCTCAGAGCTTCGTCGTCGGCGGCGGCCAGGTCGTCGCCAAGTGGGAGAACATCGCCTACGACCAAGACGACAACCGCATCGCCGAACAAGTCACCCAACTCCAGACCGACGGCTCAACCCAATCCGGGAACGCCTCCTACAACTACGACAAGCTCGGACGCCTCCAAACCTTCAAGCATCCCTTCGACGCCGAGATCGTCCCCTACGTCCTCGACGACGCCGGCAACGTCCTCGGCGACTCGTCGAGCGTACGGACCTACAACGCCAACCGGCTCGTCTCCACCCAGTCGCTACGCCCGACGCTCGACCCCGGCCCGCCGCCGACCGTGTCGTTGCCCGGTACGACCACCTATACCTACGACACCGTCGGCAACCGCACCCAAGACGTCACCGCCACCAACATCGTCGGCTACACCTACGACGCCGCCGGACACACCACCGGCCAGGGCGGCGCTAACACCACCGCCTACCGCTACGACCACGCCGACCGCCTCGTCTACCAAGGCACCAACACCGAGACCCGCCTCTTCTTCCACGACGGGCTCACCGGCCAAATCGCGCTCGAGACCGACGACCTCGGCGTCGCCAAAACCCGATACGTCCTCGGCCCCGACGGTGCGCCCCTCGCCAACGAAGACGCTTCGAAGCCCGGCACCACGGGACGCGGGCACTACCTCTCCGACCCGCGGGGGAACGTCGCTGCCGTCGTCGACGACGCCAACAACGTTCGCGTCACCTTCGCCTACGACGCCTTCGGCAAAGGCAAGCCAACCGGCACCAGCTTCGCCACCGGCTGGGACTCAAGAATGCGATTCCAAACCGCGCCCCGAAACCCAACCTCCGGTAGCTACACCATCGGCCCGCGCATCTATGACCCCGCTAGCTACCGGTTCGTTGGCGCCGACTCCATGTTGTGGTCTGGCCAAGACCAAGCGCTCCAATCCGACGCCCTCACGGGCAACCGCTACCTCTACGCCGGAGCGAACCCGATCGGCCTCATCGACGACGGACACTCCCCACGTTGGCCGTGGTCACGCCAGAAGGACGCGAGACCCTTGCAGTGCAAGGTGGACACGAAGGCGCGAGCGGTAGCGGCTTACATGCAGCGATCAGGGTCCTACTCCGGTTCACACGAGGCGGCCTGTTTCCTCACTAAGAACAAGAACAAGATCCTCGTAGGAACGGTTGTCGTCGCAGGCGTGACTCTTGTCATCGGCGCTGGCGCCGCAGCTTGTACCGCCGCAACAGCGGGGGTCTGCGCGGGCGTCGGCGCTGGCGGGGTCGCTGGCGGCGAGGGTGCTTATCTCGGGACCGCTGAAAGTGCCTCGAGCATCGGGGCCTCGCGCGTGGCGGCGGTAATGTCGGAGCTTGGTGGCAACGTGGCCCAGACGAGTCGCTGGATCACAACGCCGTACGGTAGTACTGACATCGACATCGTTACTCGGACGAACCAGTTCATCGAAGTCGGTGGACCTGCAAAGGCCGAGAACCTCGCGAAGTTCGGCCAACAACTGCAACGAGTCGCTTGGTACGCCCAAGATCAAGGCGGGACAGCGATATTCCGATATGCCCCGGGAACGCCACAGGCGGCGATTGATCTCGCGGAAAAGTGGTTCGGCGCTGGGAACGCGAGACGAATCGGATGAGCGATTGGTGGTCGTTCAGAATCCTGTGCGCACCGGAAGAGTTGCTGGCATCGCATATTCGAAATCTCATAGCTGACCTCCGCTCGCTGGGATATCAAGCTCCTACCGGCAACGACGCGGTTTGGGCAACTTCCCCTGACGGCTCCGGATCAATTCCCTTCGAATCCTTGGAACGGGCCGCGAGGTGGCTCGCCGCTGGCGAGGGACTGCTTCCTCTCCAGATGGGGGACCTCTCGGTCGACCTGTCGGTGCATCGTCGCGATGGGATTCTGCGATTTGAGATGGAGCACCTCCCCGACGAGCCCATCTTTGACGTCGTTGCTTTGTCTGTACCTTCTCGAGCGCTCGACGATGTCTGGTCCACTATCCAGCAGCTCCTTCAGAGTTCGCTTGCCGCGCTACCTTTCGCGTTCAGCGTACGCGATTAGCGACGCGACTGCTGAAGCCGTAGGCGAGGACGCTTGTGTTCACCGCCGCGTTGCCTCGAACCGGTTGCCGCCCTTCTTGCCCTGGCTGGCCGCGATTCCACAACGTTCCCCCTTGTCGGACGCAATCGACTTGGCGGCGGCTGTCGTTGGCCGCCCGATCACAGAAGGCCACGGAGTCCGGACTCTTACCCTCACCGACGCACAGGGCTTTCGAGAGCGGGAGGTGCTAGCCGCAAGTGCCCTGTGGAGACAGGCCACGAATGACGACGGTTGTGCATGATGGGAACTGCGGCTCTGGTGTTCACTCCTAGTGCGGCAGGACGGGACTCCGACAGCTGTGCCAGCTTGCCGACGAGCGGCGTCGTTGGGTGATGGTCACCCCATCGATGATGCCGTCGTGGTCACAACGTGGTCACGGACTCGTCGCGATGAGACGACAGGGGGCGAGAGCGGCTGGACGGCGCTTTGACAGAACCCCCAGGTAGAGGCACCGACAGCACCGCACCGATACGGGCGGTCACCGCCTGACGGAGAGTTCAAGTCCCCCCTCCGACACCACTGATCTGCGACTCCCCGAGTCCCACTTCAGAACGCAGCACGTTGGGCCGATGGCGACCTGCTCGAGGAGTGGCGACGGGCTGGAGTACCTCTACCTGCTCGGACTGACGCTGTCGTGGTGGTTGATCTTCGATCTGCCGCTTTGGACCCACCGCGTCGTAGCGATTCTGTACGCCTCAGTGCTGTAGGTCGGCTTCCGGTGGCTGGGGCGCCTGAGCTATTGCCGTCAGCGTCGGGACCTCAGAGCGTCTTGAGAAGCACCGCGTGTCCGAGCTGGAGCCGCCCGCATTCTGGGCGCGTTGAACGACCGCATAAGTCGCTCGGCGCGCACAGAACCAAATGCGCACCTGCCGCCGGATAGGGCGCGACAGTCACCGGCTTCGCTCGTCCACACCGCTTCGGGTCGCTCACCTTGAGCAGCGGCAGCAGTCCACAGATGCGGTCAAGCTCGGCGCGGATGTCGTAGGCCGTGATCGCTAAGACCGTCGACTGCCTTGCAGCAGCGATGCGGGCGGTGGCGGCGTTGCGGTCGGCGGTCACCTGCTTGATCCATCCGGCGACGACGGTGACGTCGGTGCCGCGGCCGTCCTCGCTGTGCGCATCGCCCGCAACCACCCGCTGCCCGATGGCAACAAGCGGCTCGCCGTCGAGCTCTGACAGTCGTGGTCACCCAAGCTGAATGATGCTCGCAAGCAGGTCGTCGAGTCACGGAGCCCCGCGCAGCGACGTCTTCAATCCGAGATCGACGGCACGTCCGCGCACCAGCGTGCGATAGAGCTCGGAGTACAGCCCTTCGGCCGCCAGCAGGTCGGCGTGACGTCCCCGCTCGACGATTCGGCCTTCGTCGAGGACGAGGATCTGGTCGGCGTCGGTGATGGTCGACAGCCGGTGGGCGATGACGATCGAGGTGCGCCCGGCGAGCGCGTGGCGAGCGCCTGCCTGGATGGCCGCTTCGTTCTCGGAGTCGAGGTGGCTCGTCGCCTCGTCGAGGATCACGATCGCCGGGTCCTTGAGCAGCATCCGGGCGATCGCGAGCCGCTGCTTCTCGCCGCCCGACAGGCGGTAGCCCCGCTCGCCGACGACGGTGTCGTAGCCGTCGGGAAGCGCGGCGATCACGTCGTGGATCCGCGCGGCCCGGCAGGCGGCATCAGATCTGTTCGTCGGTGGCGTCCGGTCGGGCGTAGCGCAGGTTCTCGGCACGGTGTCGTGGAACAGGTGCGGGTCCTGGTGCACCACGCCGATCGCCGCCCGCAGCGACGTCTGCGTGAGGTCGCGCACGTCGTGGCCGTCGATGCGCACCGCCCGTCGGTGACGTCGTAGAGGCGGGGGACCAGCTGACTAGGGTGGTCTTGCCGGCGCCCGACGGCCCGACCAGCGCGACGAGCTGGCCCGGCTCGATCGAGGCACTGACGCCGCGAAGCACCAGGGCCGTCCGCCGTCATGGGCAGCCGGCGCCGCTGCCGGCCCGCCTCGAGCGACGCGATCGAGACGTGGCGCGGCGGCCGGGTAGCGGAAGTCACGTCGTCGAACTCGATGCGGCCGCGTGGCGCGACGAGCTCGATGGCGCCGGGGCGGTCGGCGATCGGCGTCGGCGTGTCGAGCACCTCGAAGACCCGCTCGAAGAGACGAAGGCCGTCATGACGTCGACGCGGGCGTTGGTCAGCGCGGTGAGCGGGCCGTAGATGCGGGCGACGAACGCGGCGAGCGCCACCAGCGTGCCGAGCGTGATGGCGCCGGAGATGACCAGCCGACCGCCGATCAGGTAGATGGCCGCGGTGCCGACCGCGCCGACGAGCGTGAGCGCAACGAAGAAGACGCGGCTGATACATGGCGCTGCGCACCCCGATGTCGCGGACCCGTCCGGCGCGGCTCGGCGAACGCGCTCGCCTCCTCGTCGTGCCGGCCGAACAGCTTCACGAGCAACGCCCCGGACACGTTGAACCGCTCGGTCATTGTCGTGTTCATCTCGGCGTTGAGGTTCATGCCCTCGCGGGTGATCGCCTGCAGCCGGCGACCGACCCGCTTGGCCGGGAGGATGAAGACCGGCAGCAGCACCACGGTCAGCAGCGTGAGCCGCCACTCGAGGTACGCCATCGCGGCCAGAGTGACGACGAGTGTGACGACGTTCGACACGACCGTGCCGAGCGTCCCGGTCAGGGCCCGCTGGGCGCCGATCACGTCGTTGTTCATGCGGCTGACGAGCGCGCCGGTCTGCGTGCGGGTGAAGAAGGCGATCGGCATGCGCTGCACGTGGTCGAACAGCGCGACGCGCAGGTCGAAGATCAGGCCCTCGCCGATGCGCGCCGACCACCACCGCTGCGCGAGTGACAGGAGCGCCTCCACGAACGCCAGCCCGATCATCAACATCCCGAGGGTCGTGACGAGACGCTCGTTCCTCCCCCCGCCGATCTCGTCGAGGATGCGCTTGATCAACAGCGGAGGTCCGATGCCAACGATCGTGTCAAGGGCAATGGTGACAAGAAAGCCCACGAGCATGATCCGATAGCGCTGGGCGAGCTGCCACACCCGTCGCATGAGCGCTCGCTCCAGCTTCGAGTCCTTCACCGCATCTGGATCGCTCCCGAGCATCGCGTGGTGGTCCATCCGCATCGCGCTCAGGGTAAGTCACTCGATCAAGGCGCGGCGTCGATGGCCATTAGCGTTCTCAGGGTGAGGGCCGACGCCGGGAGGCAGCTCGTTGCGGAACGCGGTTTGACAACGGCCGCCGTGGGAGCGTTGATCCCATTGATGAGCAGCGTCGGGTTCGAGGAACTCGGTCTGGTCAAGGCCCTGCTCAAGCGGTTCTTCTCCGCCGGCCCTTGGACGTCGATGGACGCCGGTGCGCTCGCCGCTGCAGTCGGTCGCCCGCCAGTCGGCGTCAGCGATGACGTAGCGATGACGCGTCACCAGCTCGACCGCGGTCTCACGCTTCATGCCGGTTGGGTCGACGGAACGTTCCTCATCGACGTCGAAGTCGGCGTTGAGGAAGACCTCGACGAGCACCCATCGAGCCGATCGGTAGACCTGAGCCGAACGTTCAGCTCAGGTGTGGTGCCACAGCCCACGCCGAACCCGCGCACGCTGCGGTTTGCGACGGCGCACCGGACCATGGCCGTGAGCAGAAGCTTTCGGCGAGACGATGACTTCGATGACGAGGCCGTCGCGGCGATCTTCGCCGTCACCGAGGACGTCGTCGACGTCTTGGTGGCCGCCGACTTCGTCGCCGTGAGTCTTGTCCGGCCCGGCCGCTGGCCCGAACTACTCGAGCCCATGCTGGAAGCCGTGGCGTCGACCTTCGGTGGGGACGCCGACGTCGACAATGCCTCTGACGTCGACGGCTCCGCAGCGGTCGAGCGCCCGGGCGTGGACGTTCGTGGCGTCACGGCCTCGGGGGCGGCGCCCGCGGCGGACGATCGACGCATCTCGCGCCTGGATCGAGCGTGGGACGAGCTCGGCACGCTCCGGTCGGGCGACACCGACGACCTCGAGATCGTGCTCAGCGCGGCGCGCGATGCGGACAGCGCTCGACGCCAGGTCGCCGCCCAGCTGCTCGGCGACGCTCCCGATGGGGTGGCGGCCTCGATGTGGAGCGAGCTGCTGGTCGATCCCAGTCGAAGCGTGCGCCGGGCAGCAGTCGACGCGGTCGCCGGTGCCGAGCGCGAGTCCCTTCGCCCGCTCCTCGAACTGGCGACAGCAGACCCGGATGCATGGATCCGATGGAAGTCGGTCCACGGACTGGCCGTCCTCGGCGTGGGCCCGAGCCGCGCCACGATCGCTCGACTCGAAGATGATCCCGACTTCCGGGTGCGGCTCGAAGCGGCGAACGCACGTTGAGGCCGTGGCTGGCGGCTGTCTCGAACACGTCAAGCCTGTGCGATGCAGCACCGCCGCTCACGTCGCGATTCTCGCGTGCGGCTCTCCGCCGCGCCTACGGTCGGGTCTCATGGACGGCACGATCTACGACGCCATGGGCGGGGCCGATGCGGTAGTGGCGCTGGCGGAGGCGTGGCATCGACGTTGCCTGGCCGACGCCATCCTCGCTCACCCCTTCGAAGGCGGCGTTCACGCGCAGCACACCGAGCGGCTGGCGGCGTACTGGGCTGAGCAACTCGGCGGGCCGAAGACCTACACCGAAACCATCGGCGACTACTCCAATGTCGTGCGTGTCCACACCGGCAACGGACCGCACGAGCAGATGGATGGACGGGGGGTCGCTGCGTTCGTACTCGCCCTCGACGACGTCAACATTCCGAACGATTCTCGTCTGCGGTTCCAACTCATCGCGTGGTTCACGTGGGCGACGGCACTGTTGAACCATCGATGGACATCGGCCGAGGACGTCCCGAGCGACCTTCCCCTGCCCCAATGGAATTGGGAGGGCACCGAAGGCTGGTAGCGCCTGCCCGACTGTGAGGTGAACAGGAGGAAAACGGTGGGTGAACTGCTACCCTGCACCTTGCCGTCGTTGAATTCGCAGCCGCGGGAACCCGAATGGGAGCCACAGTAGGTGCGTAGAGGTTTGCAGTGACGCAGACCACCGCCCTCGGCGATCCCGAGGTCGACTCGACGGCACCGCCGCGCTCGCTTGCGGTCCGTCGCGCCATCATCCTGGCCGCTGGGATCGGCCAGCGGATGCGCCCGTTGACGACGATGGTGCCCAAGTGCCTCGTCGAGGTCAACGGGGTGCCCATCGTCTTTCGTGCTCTCCGCGTCCTCGCCGCCGCCGGCGTGACCGAAGTGATCATCGTCGTCGGCCACGAGGCCAACCAGGTCCGCCGGCGCGTCGGGTACCGGTTCGCTGGCATCGACGTCGAATACGTCGACGCGCCGCTGTACGCGAGCACGAACAACATTCGGTCACTCTGGGAGGCACGCCTTCGTTGCGACGAAGACATCCTCTTGCTCGAGGGCGACGTCCTGTTCGACCTCGACGTGATCGAGCGACTTTGCGCCGAGGCCGGGAGCAGCCTTGCTGTTGCCGCCAACAACCCGAACCTGTCGGGCACCGTCGTCCGCAGCGACGAGCACGGCATGGTGACGGCGTTCATCCTCGGCGCCGAGTTGGCGTTGATGAATGGAAGCGCCCGGGCCGACACGACTCGCAAGACGGTCAACATCTACCTGCTGCGGGCCGAGGTGCTTCGTGCGGCGATCATGCCCGAGCTCTGTCGGCAGGTGGCCGACGGCAAGGTCGACGCCTATTACGAGACGGTCTTCCGTGATCTCGTCGCCGACGGATCGTTGTCCGACTTGGCGGCCGTCGACGTCACGTCGAGTCGCTGGTACGAGCTCGACGACCACCGCGATCTCGAGCTCGCGGAGTTCATGTTCTTGAGTCCGGACCAACGTTACGACCGGATCCGGTCGTTGCACGGCGCGCATTGGCGCTACGGCGTCGTCGATCACTACTACCTCTACAACCTCTACTTCCCGCCCCCGCAGATGTATGCCGACCTTCGGGACGAGCTTGGCGATCTCGTGGCCAACTATCCCGCCGGGCAGCAGGAGTTTGCTCGCCTGGTCGGGCAGTGGACTTCGACCGACCCCGACATGCTGGTCGTCGGCAATGGCGGCGCCGAACTGATCAAGATTCTCGGCGAGCACTTCATCGAACGCATGACGATTCCGGTGCCGTCGTTCAACGAGTACGAAAACGTTCTCCGACCCGATCAGCTCGATCGCGTGCCGCTCGATCCGCTCACCCTCGAGTTGGACCTCGACGCGTTCGCCGAGTCTGCCCGTCAACGCGGTTCAAACGTGGCCGTGCTGGTGACTCCGAACAACCCGACCGCACTCTCGGTCGACCGTCTCGACATCCTTGCGCTCGCCCGCCGCCTGGCCGACCACGAGTGCCGTCTGATCGTCGACGAGTCGTTCATCGAGTTCTCCCGCGGGGAGACCATCGAGGGCGACCTTCGACGAGCACCCCAACCTCGTGGTGCTCAAGAGCATGAGCAAGGTGTTCGGCATCGCCGGCATCCGTATCGGCTACTTGCTTACGGCGGATCCGCGATTTCGCCGCCGCAGTTCGGCGCCACCTCCCGATCTGGAACGTGAACGGTGTGGCGGAATCGTTCCTGCGACGTGTCGGGCGCTATCGCAGCGACTTCGAGGCGAGCTGCGAGTCGGTCCGCAACGACTGTCAGGGGTTCTACCGAGCGCTGTGTGGTGTGGCCGGGCTCACCCCGCTACGTCCCGACGCCAACTTCGTCTTCTGTCGGATCGACGCCCCGGGTGTGACCGGGCCCGCGCTGGCCCGCCGCCTCTACATCGAGCACGGGATCCTCATCAAGGACTGCTCGGAAAAGACGATGCCTGACGGCGATCGCTGGGTTCGGCTTGCGTCGCGGACGCCGGCGGAAAACATGCACCTCGTCGAGGCGCTCGCACAATCCGGGCTCGGTTCGCGCCCTGAGCGCTCCGCATGGTGATCGATCGCCGACGATCGTCTCCCACGTGGCCGACGCCGCCAACCTCCTGACGCTCGCCGGGCTGACCTCGACCTTCGTTGCCACCGCGCTGGCGGTGCGAGGCGAGTTCACCGGCGCCGCCATCGGCTTGGTGGCGGCTTTCATCTTCGATGTCGTCGACGGACCCGTGGCCAAGCGGTCGACCCGCCGGACACCCGAGCAGGGTGCGTTCGGAGCCAGCCTCGACTCGCTTGCCGACATGGCTTCGGCTGGGGTGGCGCTCGGGGTCATCGTGTTGGCCTACGGCGACTTCGCCGCCGTCTACCTCCCGGTCGCGGCGCTGCTCGGAGCTGCGACGGCGCTCCGACTGAGCTACTTCAACGTCCACGGCCTCGACGCGTCGTCCGGGCGATATACCGGGCTGCCGACCGATCTGACGCTGCTCGGCTTCGTGGCGCTGATGCTCCTCGACGGGCCGCTCGCCCTGGGAACGTTCCGGGTGGTGATCGCTGGCGGGAACTCTCGTTCTCGGTGCCCTCATGGTGAGCCCGCTCCGGGTGCCGAAGCTCACCGGCCGAAGCTACGCCGCCGTCATCGCCGTCGGCATCGTGCTGGCCACCGCGCATGCCTGGCGGCTCTTCCTCGACTGACGACGGAAGCTCGCTGGTTGGCGCTGACCTGCGGTCACGAGGGTCGGCGGCGTATCCTCTCGCCAGCAGTTGGGGAGGGGGAGAGCGTTGGGGGAGCTGGGAACGTCGACGACGGTCGGAGTACAGCCGCGCCGAAGCGGTTGGCGTCGGCTTCTGACCATCTCGGCTGCCGTCGCACTCTTCAGCGCGCTTGGCTCGGCCCCAGCGCACTCCGAGAACACTGACGGCGCCTGTCGGATCGTCGGCGGCAACGCCGCGTTGCTGGCCGACGTCCAACTCCCGGGCGGTGGGTTCGGCCTCCGGGGAGTGATCGTGCTCTACACCCGGGCCTGCGGCGACGGCGCAAAGACGATCGCAGGCGCTTTCCAGCCTGTGGCCGGCTCGACCATCTCGTGCACGCCCACGCCAACTCCTCGCATCGACGAGAGCGCTTGCAGCTTCACCGGGAGCCTCGGCGTGGCGCTGGCTGGCACGCCCGTGTTGGTCACGGCGACGGCGGTGACGTCCGGAACCACCAACGAGCACCTGCACGACCGCGACACGGTCAATGAGTTCAAGGATGCGCGCATTCAGCCCGGTGGCCAATCGCAGACCTCGCAGTGCCTCGTGACCGTGCCCGAGGACGGCGGACGGTTCGGTTGCACGCTCTTTTGACCCGAGAGCGAACCCGGCACGCTCTCGTCATCGTCGCACTGCTTGTGGCGGCGGCGACGGTCGTCGCGCCGAAAGCCAAGGCCGACTACCAGACGGTCGGTGACGGGCTCCAACAGTGGCTGTGGACCCGAGCGGCGTCGACCGTTCCCATGACGGCGGCCGCAGTACGAAGCGACGGCTGGCTCGTGGTGGCCGACGGCGAGCGGTTCGAGGGCGATCGATTCGTGGGCGGGGAACTGCGCATCGTGCCCCCGTGGGGAGGGGCGGCGGTGCCGTTCGGGCGTCCGCCCGACCGTGTCGCCCGCACGTTCGGGTTCACGCGGTTGGTGGCGCGAGGCGACCGGTTGTTCGGGCTCACGTCGCTGCCCGACGACCGTAACCGCACCGGGCAGCGGGCCGAACTCCTTGAACTCGACGCCCGGACCGGCGCCCTCGTCGCCGATCACGGCTCGTGGTGGTTCCCTGAGCTCGCCGTCGACCCAAAGACGAACGAGCTCGTGCTCTGGACCTTTGACTGCTCGGGCCAGTGCGATGTCGATTCGACCGCGCCTCCCGAACCGACCGTGGTCCGTCACCAACTCGTCCGCTACGACCCGACCACCAAGCGATCGACCCTGCTGCTTCCCGACGCGCTCGACGCCGATGTCGGTGGCTCTGGAACGTGTGCATCACAGCGCGATCAGATGCACATCTGCGAGGAGATCTTCCGGGTCACATTCAGTCCCGACGGCGGCACACTCTTCGTCGGTACGGCGCGAAACGGCGCCAACGCAGTCGACGTGCGCGAGCGCAACGGGGCGCTTCGCTTCTCGTTCGCTGTGCCCCGGCCCATCGACGACTTCCGGGTCGGTGCGCCGTCGACCTGCTTCGCCGGTGCCCTGGTGATGACCGCGTACGACGGCACGACGTGGGTGGTTCCCAACGCCGCCACGCCCACGGGTGAGGCGTCCCGAGCCCACGTCATCGCCGCTGGCGGACCCGGCGGCACCAGTGTGGCCGGGGTGACAGCCGACGGTCAGATGCTAACGCTTCGTCGTACGGAGGCTGTCATCCTCGCCTGCCCCGGCTGGCTGCCACCCAAGCAACCGGTGGCCGCCGCGCCGCCGGTCACCGCCCCCGGCGACCCGAAAGTCGAGCTTGCGTCCGGCCCCGCCGGGACATCGGCGGCAGTGCCCAAGCCGGGCGCCCCCAGTTCGCCGACACCCCCGGCAGGCAACGCTGGCCCCCCCGTGCAACCGCCGGCCGTTCCTGCGGTAGCTGGTCCCGCCGCCCACGCGCCCCAAGCCGTGACCAGCGTCAACGTCGGGCTCTCCGATGCCGAGCAGGAACAGCCCGTTTACAGCCTGTCGGCCTCCCGACGCCCGCCCGAACAACTGGCCTGGGCGTCGCTCGGCGTCGGCGTCGCCGCTGCCGTGGGCTTCGCCGCCGTCGCCATGATCACCATTCCCGATCGTCGTCGCCAATTGCAGCTTCGACCCGCATCCACGAGACGAGACCTCCGCCGATGATTCGTCGCCTCCCCAAGGCGCTCACCGCCCTGTTCGTCACCCTGCTGGGGTTGACCTTCCTCCTGACATGGTCGATCTCGCGAGGTCGGCCAAACGCACCCGGCGATCAGATCAGCCTGAGCGAGATGACGGCGGTGCTCAACGCCAAAGGCGTGTCCGACGTGACGTTCCGCGATCACGACAACCGGATCGTGGCCAAGACCACCGACGGCCGCACGCTCTGGACGGCGTACCCGAGCGATGCAGGCGCAGCCGGCCAACTCGTGAACCAGGCCTCTGCCTCGGGCGCTGTCGTCAGCGTCGACCAGCAAGCGGGCAAGGCGACCCTGAGCCTGCTGTCGCAGTTCATCCTCCCCCTGCTGGTGTTGGGCAACCTGTTCGGCATTTTCATCTTGTTGGCTCGCGGTGGTGCCAGCCAGGTCCGAGAGCTGTTCGCCTTCTCCAAGCTGTCCCGGCAGGGCGCGTCGGTGGAGTCCAACCCGGTGCGGTTCAAGAACGTCGCCGCCAGCGACGAGGCCGTGCTCGAACTCGCCGAGGTCAAGGATTACCTGGCTCGTCCGGAACGGTTCGCCGACATGGCTGCCTTGCCCCCCAAGGGCGTGCTGCTCTTCGGGCCGCCCGGCTGCGGCAAGACCCTGCTGGCGCGAGCGTTGGCCGGAGAGGCCGGCGTCCCGTTCTTCGCCATCTCGGGTTCGGAGTTCGTCGAATCGCTCGTCGGCGTCGGTGCCGCCCGAGTGCGCGACCTGTTCGTCCAGGCCAAGGCCGTGGCGCCGGCCATCATCTTCATCGATGAGCTCGACGCCGCCGGCCGCCGCCGCGGCGCGGGCGTCGGGGGCGGCAACGACGAACGCGAGCAGACGCTCAATGAGTTGCTCGTCCAGATGGACGGGTTCTCACCCAGCCTCGGCGTCGTCGTGATCGGAGCCACCAACCGGGCCGACATTCTCGACCCCGCCCTCCTTCGCCCGGGTCGCTTCGACCGCCACATCTTCATCGAGGCGCCCGACGTGGCCGGTCGGCTCGAAGTGCTCCAACTGCACGCCAAGGGCCGCCGCTTCGAAGCCGACGTCGACCTCGAGACTGTCGCCCGAGCCACTCCGGGCTTCAGCGGCGCCGATCTGGCCAGCGTGGTCAACGAGGCCGCCTTGCTCGCCGTCCGCCGTAACGCTCGGATGATCTCGTCGAAGGATTTCGACGAGGCAGTGCAGCGGGTGCTGGTCGGACCCAAGCGCCGGGGTCACATCCTCACGCCGGACGAACTCACCCGACTCGCCTATCACGAGGCCGGTCACGTGATCGTGGCTCACCACGTCCCGTTCCCCTGCGACGTGCACCGCGTTTCGATCGTGTCGCGCGGGTCGCGACACGGCCCACACCGACGCCCTGCCGCGATCCGACCGGGTCGTGTTGACCGACACCGAGCTCAAGGCCGAGTTGACGATGGTGATGGCCGGCGCCGCCGCCGAGTTGATCGCCACGGGCGAACTCTCCACCGCGGCCGGGGCCGACATCGAGCGCGCCACCGAACTGGCCCGGAGCTACGCGGGCTACTACGGCATGGCCGAGGGCGTCGGTCGCATCCGGGTGGTGCAGAAAGAGACCGAGCTCTTCTTGGGGCGCGACATGCTCTCCGAACAACACCTCAGCCCGCACACCCTCGACGCCATGGACGCAGCTGTGCGCCGACTCATCACCGAAGCCGAGGCGGCTGCCGGCGCCATCCTCAAGCGCCATCGCCGGACGCTCGACGAGCTGGCCGACGCCCTGGCGGAACACGAATCACTCGACGAGGCCGAAGTCCGCTCGTATCTCGAGGTGCCCGCTCCGAAGCCGCGAAACGCACGCGTTCCGGCGCGGGCCAGAGCCTGACTCAGGTGCCGGTGAAGTTCGGCGGCCGCTTCTCGCGGAAGCTGGCCATCGACTCGAGACCGTCGTTGCGAGCTCGACGGGCGTAGCTGAGCCCCGCCATCTCGTAGCGGAGGGCGTCTTCGAGCCCGACCTCGAGGTTGTGTTGCAGCACCCGCTTGGCCGACCTCATGGCGAGCGGGGGCAGCGACGAGATCTGTTCGGCGACTTCGACGGCGGCATCGACGAGGTCGCCGTCGGAAACCAGGCGGTCGAGCAGCCCGAGACGATGGGCCTCGTCGGCGTCGACGTCGCGGCTGGTGAAGAGCAGATCGGCCGCCCTCGAGTAGCCCACGATGCGGGGCAGGAACCAACTCATGCCCGAGTCGGGGCTGAGGTTGCGTTCGAGAAACACGGTGCGGAACCGAGCCGCGGCCGAGCCGACCCGAAGGTCGCAGGCCAGGGCCAAGCTCATGCCGGCTCCGGCGGCCACACCGTTGACGGCCGCGATGGTCGGCTTGTCGCAGCCGTGGACGGCGAGTGCCTGACGACCAACCCAGCCCAACTCGTCGATCGGATCGACCTCGGCCGGCGACGCGGTGCCCGGACTGGCGCCCGAAAGGTCGACGCCCGAGCAAAAGCCCCGTCCCTCGCCCGTGATCACCACGGCCCGGACGTCGCCATCGGACTGGGCCTCGGCCATGGCGGAGGGAATCGCCGTACGGAGTTCGGCGTCGAGGGCGTTGAGGCGCTCGGGTCGGTTGAGCGTGAGCACCATCACGTGGCCGCGGCGCTCCCGACGCAGAGCGGAGACGTTCGACTCGTCCATGGGTGAACGCTAGGGCCGGTCGGCCAGCGCGGTCACGCCGTCACCGGTGAGATCGCTCAGCGTTGCCTTGCGCCCCGTCATCGCCATCACCAAGGCGAGTACCGGCCCACGTACGACCGGCCCGTCGCCGGTCGACCACTCGGCGTCGGTCGCCTCCAGTCGCAGGCCGGCAATCCGCTTCTTGGCCCCGATGATGAGGTTGGACCCCTTGTAGAAGTCGGCCACCTGCACCAAGGCCTCCGTCGGATAGTCGTGAGCGATGCCGAGCGGGCGGCGAATGTCTTCGGCGTGTATGAGCGCCTCACCCAGCCAGCTCAAGGTCGGCCCTGGCGGGCTCTTGGTCGAGCGCTGCACCGATCGGAATCGGGCCAGGGTGTCGGCCGCCGAAGTACCCCGCTCCTCGGCCACGTCGTTCGCCTGCATCTTGGCGATGTTGAACCCTGCCTTGAGGATGCCACCGACGAACCCGATCGGCGTGAGCTTGGCCGTTCCGGTCATGTGGGCGACGACGTCGCGCACCGTCCAATCGCTACAGAGCGAGGCTGTGTCCCACTGGTCAGCCGTGAGCGCAGCGAGGTCGTCGGCCAGCGCCGCCCGTTCGCCGTGGATCGTGTTCCACACCGCTTCGTTGGCCATGACTGCCTCCCCGCGCGCGCCCAGTGACCCGCGGGGGCATCATCGCGCGGGTTGTCGATGGCGGGTTGGAGTCTCGGCCTTCGGGTCCGACGAGACGATTGCCGCTCGGCACCGATCGGGGTCGGTCAGGGGCAGGCGATGGTCCCCCGGCCACCACTCGAGCGACACCGACGTGCCCGCTCGGGCCGAGACCGATGCGAGGAAGGCACGGTCGACCACGGGGTCGTCGTCGCCGGCCACGAGACGCACGGGAGCGCGGATGTCGTCGATCCACGTTGCTGGTTCGCCGGTCAAGAGGCAGGTCTGCAAGGTCTCGGAATACGACGCCCACGTGTGCTGGACCGAGTCGGCCGCCAGCTGGGAGGGAAGCTCATCGTGGAAACGCTGCGCCGCCTTGGCGGCGAACTCTCGGTGATTGCAGACCCACTGGCACGCCAGTCGGGCGATCGGCCCCGGGAGGGCGAAGAGGCGAGCCATCGTGCTGGCCGAGCGAACCTTTCGCCGGGCCGATTCGGCGTCGGCGTAGAGAGGCGGTCCGAAGGCGGTGAGCCGGGCCACCCGCTCGGGATGGGTGGCGGCAAGACGGAGGGCGACGACGGTGCCGAGCGAGTGGGCGCCGATGATCGCAGGCTGGTCGACGCCGAGGGCATCGAGAGCCGTGACCAAGGCGTCGACGTGATCGTCCGGTCGGTAGCCCTGTGCCGGCCGGTCGGAGCTCGCCGAAGCCGAGAAGGTCTGGCACCACGAGTCGATGCCCGTCGCCGAGGACGTCGTATTCGTGGCCCCAGAAGCGGCCCGAACCGAGCAGGCCGTGCAACAGGCACGACCGGGGTGCCGTCGCCGGTCGTCGTGACCGCGAGCTGGCCGGCTCGCCGCGCTTCTCGACGCGGCGGGTGCCAGCGGCTCTTGTCGCTCGTCACCGGAAGCGCTTGTCGTAGGCCCGTTGGACGATGTCGAGGTCGCTGGGCAGGAGGTCGGCTGACGCACATCCGGCCACCACCAGGGCCGCTTGCTTGCGGAGCGGCGGGGTGCGCCGCTCGAGCCCGACGCCCTCGAGCGATTGGCACAACAACTCGATGCTCTCGAGCAAGTACACCGCGACGGTGGGGTGCGGCGCCGCCGCTCGTCTGGTCTCGTCAAAGGTGAGTGACACGAGGTCGTCGTGGGTGTGCTGTTGGGGAATGAGCAGACGCCGGCCGTCGTCTCCCTCTCGCTCCCGTGGCGGGGGATCGCGCCGGAGGGCTTCGCCGAGCAGCGACGCCGGCGTGAAAGATCGCGTCCTGCGCCGTCGTCGGGTCATTGATGCCGGGTGACAATGCTTTGAGGGCGACATCGGTGAGTTGGCGGAGCCCGTAGGAGACGTCCTGTTGGAGTGTTCGCGTTTCGCCGATGGCCAGCGCATCACAAACGGCCTCGTCGATCGGGTGGCGGTCGTCGGGGGGCGGTGAGATCGTGCAGACCGGGGTGCCCTGTACCGCGTAGCGCCCGGGAAAGGTGTCGAGGCGCATGACCGACCCCGCTGGGAGCGCCTCGAGGAGTCGACGGGCATCGATTTGTTGCACCCAGCCGGTGCGGTCGAAGCGAACGACGGAGGTCGGCTCTTCGAGGTGAGGATCGAAGGAGGGCACATCGTGCTCGGGATCGGTCTCGCGCCACTCGTGACGGAGGTGCTTGGACGCGTCGCGACGGACACGGCTGAGGATCTCGCTCACGTCCATCGAGTGCGCGCTGTGGTTGATGAAGGCGACGATGGCGAGGATGGTGGCGATCCCGAGAAACACGGCCACCGCCACCGAGACGTTGGGGATCACCGGCCGTCCGCTGTCTTCGATGGCCGAGCGCACCGAGCGGAGCACGATCACGCAATACGTGAACGTCCCGACGACCAGGGCCATGATCCGCTTGTTGAACGGCTCGCGGAAGAGGGTGTGCACGACCCGCGGGGAGTACTGGCTCGAAGCCAGCTGGATGATGAGGAGCGAGACGGAGAAGGCGATGCCGGCAAAAGAGATGGTGGCGCCGGCGATGGTGCTGAGCACCGCCCGTGGCGCTCTCGACGGTCGACGTCAGACCCAAGGGGAGCCGAGCTGCGCCTTGGTCGAGCCGGCTGTCGACTCGGAGCAGCACGAGCCCGAGGGCGATGGCGGCGACCACCGCAACCATCGGGACGAAGAAGAGGCTGGCTCGAAGTCGCTCGGAGAATGCGTTCAGTCGGAGGCGCACGGGTGCATCCTTCCCCGCCGCTGCTGAACGCGACCGATTACACCGGAGCTTGGAGGAGCAGCCGCTCCGGGCGGGTCGCCGGCTGCAGGGCAGTCAACTCGTCGATGAGGTCGTCCCTTGTGTCGGCGTGGGCGGGATCCGACCACAGATTGCGCATCTGGAGCGGGTCGTCGTTGAGGTCGTAGAGCTCCCCCTCGGAGCCGTCGTGGACCGTGCCCGGGCGGTACGTCGTGCATACCCAGCGCCCGGTGCTGATGGTGCGGAGATGGACATCGATGCCGAAGAGTTCGCTGTCCCACTCGGTGAGTACCGACGAAGTCGAGCCGGTGTCGACGGTGGGCAGTGACCGGCCCTCCATCCACTCTGGGGCGTCGATGCCGGCGATGGCGCAGAACGTCGGGGCGAGGTCGACGAGTCCGACGGCTTCGGTCACCGTCGAGGCAACGGGTTGGCTCGCGGGTGCCGGTCGCCAGATCAACGGCAGTCGCATCAATGAGTCGACGTGGTAGGGACCCTTGAACAGGAGCCCGAAGTCGCCCTGGAGCTCGCCGTGGTCGGTGGTGAAGACGACGTCGACGTCGTCGGCCCATCCGCGACGGTCGACGGCGGCCAGTACCCGGCCCACGGCCTCGTCGATGAGTTCGACCTCGACCGCGTTGCGGGCGTTGACTTCTCGGACCTGGTCGGCAGTCATCGTGGCCGGCACCCACCGGGCCGGCGCCTCGTAGTTCGACACCAGCCGGCCCTCGTACCAGAGCCGCCAATGGCGAGGCTTGTCGGCGATGATCCGCTCGCGGTCAGCGGCCTTCTCCGGGTACCCAGCCGGCAGCGGCACGTCGCGCCAGTCGACGCGTCCCATCTCCGACTGCGGTGGATCCCATGGATGGTGCGGGTCGGGGAAGCTCATCCAACAGAACCAGTCGTCAGCGGCGTCGAGGCCGTCGAGCCATCCGATGGTGCGGTCGGCGACCCAATCGGTGTGGTACCAGTCGCGGGGCACCGGGTTGACGTGGACCTGGGGCGCTCCCGTGTCGCCGTCGCCGGCGGAGTTGACCTGCAAGGCGCCGTCGATGGCCGGATAGAACATGCCCGTCGCCTCGGGGTGCTCCCGCTGGAGCCACTTCGCGTAATGGAGTTGGCCGGCGGCGCCGTGGGTGGCGAACTCGAGATGCTCGAAGCCGCGATGGGATCCGCCGGTCGGTGTCGTCCCTTGTGCGCTCAACGCGTTCTCGGTGAAGCGGGCGAACGGGTCGAAGTAGGGCTCGAAGTGCGCTTTGCCGATGAGGGCGGTGCGGTAGCCGTTGTCGCGCAACACCGCGGCCACCGAAGGGGCTTCGACGGGGAGCGGGACGCCGTTCATCCACACGCCATGGGTCGAGGGATGCTGGCCGGTGAGCATCGTGGATCGTGACGGCATACAGACGACCGACTGCGGCACGGCGCGCTCGTACCGGTGACCGGCGGCGGCCAATGCGTCGACGACCGGCGTGCGAGACAACGCCCCCCCGTTGCAGCCGAGGGTGTCGTAGCGCTGCTGATCGGTGGTGATGAAGAGGATCTTGCGTCCCATCAGTCACGGCCTTCCATGAGATCTCGCAGGTGGGCCAAGGCGTTTCCGGCGGCCCCAGCGATGACGAGCGCCATCGTCGCCGGGGTCGCATCAGCCCCGTAGATGACCAAGCACGAGTCGGCGTCGAGCTCGATCACGTCGATGGTCGAGAGATGCTCTCGGAACATCGGCGCCGTGATTCGGTACTGAAAGCGACGTTGGAGATCGTCGTTGGTGACGATCTGTTCTGGCATCGACATCCCGGCGCCCGTGGTGATCACGCGTCGGTCGCCCTCGACCACTGACGACACGATGCCGGGAAACCACTCCTGGATGCGTTCGGCCCGGCCCACGACGGCCCACACGTCGTAGGCCGAACGGCGGATGAGAACGTGGCGACGAACGCTGCCCCGTTCAGCCTTGGCCCCGCCGCTGAATCGCTCATCGGTCACGGCCGGAGGGTAGCCCCGGCATCGCGGGGAGGAGTGGCGTAGGTTCGACGTCGACCCCCCGCTCGACCCCTCGGAGGCCCCGACATGTCCGATCTCGTGCTTGATTCGCTCCGCCGTCGGATGCGAGCCATGCACTCGCTGTGGGAGCAATGCGTCGAGTCGATGACCATCGACCACGTCAACCACGTCGAGCGCGAGCCGGTCTTGCCGATCGCCTTCTCGCTGTTTCACTTCGTCCAGATCGAGGACGGCTCGGCATCGATGCTCGGCGCTGGCCCCGTCCTCTTCGACGACGCGTGGGCGACCCGCATGGGGTTGGCCATCGCCGACAACGGCAAGGCCAAGACCGTCGACGAGATGGTCAACCAACGCATCGGCGACTACCCCGAGTTCTGCACGTACATGGCCGCCGTGTTCGCCAAGACCGAAGGGTGGCTGGCCGACCTGGACCCTGCCACCCTCACCGACGTCATCGTCGCCCCGCCCTTTCCTCCCCAGATCGCCTCGACCTACAGCGCCCGCGTCGCCGGACCCCAGGGCATCACCCGCCTCGACGCCACCGAGTGTTGGATCTACCAGCACGGACTCCGACACATGGGCGAGATCGAGCACGCCCGAGCCCTCGTCGGCCTCGAGGGCATGACCTCCTGACCCCGTCCGCTTTCCAACCGCCGCTTTCCGGCAGAAGATGTCGCTGGAGCGACTTTTCGCGCCGGAAAGCGGCGGGGTGGAAAGCGGCGGGGGGTCAGGGTTCGAGGCGGTTGCGGACTTGTTGGGCCACCTCGGCGCCGACGAGGAGTGACCCGGCCAAGAGGTAGAACCAGAACAACACGATCAACGCACCGCCGAGCGCGCCGAGGGCCGGGTTCACCGATCCGAGCGTGGCCAGGTACACCCGAAACCCGATGGAAACGGCGACCCAGAGCACGGTGGTGGTGAGGGCACCGGGAAGGTCGTGACGCCACCGTCCTGGCGTTGGTCGGGAGAGGTGCAACATGACGAGGGCCCAGCCTCCGAGTGCGACGCCGGCAACCGGCAGACGCACCCAACGCCACGAGGCGACGAAGAAGTCGCCGGCCCCGAATCGTTCAGCCAGGCCGACGGCCCCGCCCAGCAGGGGGCCGACGACGAACATCGAGACGACGACGGCGGCAGCGAGAACGGTCCCGACGAGCATGGCGAGCGAGAGCAGACGCCGCTTCAGCCACGATCGTCGCTCGACGTCGTTGGCCACCTGCACCACTGCCTGGATCACGGCGTCGACGCCCCGCGACCCGCTCCACAAGGACGCGAGCAGGGCGAAGGTGAAGACATCGCCGTTCGACCGCTCGAACAAGCCCCGGACGGCATCGACGACCGCCGACCCCTGGTCGGTGACCACGCCTTCGACCCATCCGACGATCGTCTGTTGGGTCACACCGGCCACCCCGTCGCTGCCCACCTTGGCCAGCAGCGTGACCGCGGTGGCCGTCGCCACCAATCCGGGCAGGATGCTGAGGGCGCCGAAGAAGGCGACCTCGGCCGCCAGACCGGTGAGGCGATCGTCCTTGGCCCCGCGGCCGACGTCGGCCACGAACGCCCCGGCGTCGCGTGCGGGTTGGGGCACGCGACCGAGCACGTTCCGTAGGCGGTCCTGCAGCGCGCCGGCGTCGATGGCCACAAAGGTCTGCTACCCGGTCCGGGGTCGGACGAACGTGCGAAGGTAGGGGAGTGCCCAGCGACCTCGCCCTCAAAGCCATGAACTTCGTCCATCGCGGGATCCTCACCGTCAGCGGCGGGCGGCTCGGGTGGGAGGCGGCCAGCATGCCCGTGCTCGAACTGACAACCGTCGGTCGCCAGAGCGGCCAGAAGCGCTCGGTGATGTTGACGTCACCGCTCCAGGAGGGCGACACCATCGTGGTGGTGGCGTCGAGAGGCGGCGACGATCATCACCCGGCCTGGTTCCTCAACCTGCGCGACCACCCCGAGGTCGAGGTCGCCTACAAGGGGAAGAACCGCACGCCGATGCGGGCACGGGTGGCTGACGCTGACGAGCGGGCCCGCCTGTGGCCGCGCATCGTGGCCGACCACAAGAACTACGGCGACTACCAAACCAAGACCGAGCGCGAGATCCCGCTCGTGTTGCTCGAACCCATCGCCTGAACCGCAGGTCGTCGCATAACAAACGAACGTCCGCTATATTCTCGGGATGGGCCGGATCGCGGGCGTCACCACGGAAGAGACGCGGGAGCGTCTGCTTGCCGCCGCCGCCGATGTGTTCGGTCGCTTGGGCTATGAGAAGGCCAGCATCAGCGATATCGCCGCCGAAGCGTCCCTGAGCTCGGGTTCGATCTACGGCCACTTCGCCTCCAAGGCTGAGCTCTTCGTGGCCACGCTACGAGTCCACTCGGCCCGCGAAGTCGAGCGCCTTCTGGGCGCCGGCGAGGGGCTCGACGTCGCCGCCCTCATCGCCACCCGGGGTGCCGACCTCGACCGTCCGCACGGGGCCCACGGCTCACTTCTCGTCGAGGCGATCGTCGCCGCCAAACGCGACCCGCAGGTGGCCGAGTTGCTGGTCGAGACGTTCGGGCGGACGCGAGCAGCACTTCACCACCCTGCTCAAAGCCGCCCAGCAGGTCGGCGGCCTCGACGACACCGTCTCGCCCGAGGCGGGCGCCCGGCTGATCCTCGTGATCGCCCTCGGCTCGCTGCTCGTCTCGGCCCTCGACATGCCCGCCGTCGACCACGACGGCTGGTCGGCCCTCATCGAGAGCCTCGTCGATCGATTCCGTACGCCAGTCAACGCGGCGCCGGCCGCACCCGTTTCATCCCAACGTCGCATCAACAACAAGGAGCAGTGATGGCAGAACACCCCCCCGTCCAGGATTGGGCCACCGACTTCGACCACACCGACGAGGCGTGGGCCGCCAACCCGTTCCCGATCATGGACGAGCTGCGGGCCACCTGCCCCGTGCCCCATTCCGAGCGCTACGGCGGCGTCTGGATGCCGACCAAGCACGCCGACGTGGCCGCGGTCGCCTACGACACGACCCACTTCTCGTCACGGAGCATCATCGTGTCCGAGAACCGTCCGCCGGCAATGATCGCGCCGGCCGGCATCGCGCCCCCGATCTCGTCGGACCCGCCTTACCACATGGATTCGCGGCGGATGCTGTTGCCGATCTTTTCCCCGCAGGCCATCGACAAGCTGGAGCCCGCCACCCGGGCCTACTGCCACGAACTGATCGACGCGATGAAGGACGCCGACGTCGTGGACGCCGCTGAGCAGTACGCCCAGCACATCCCGGTGCGGGTGATCGCCAACATGCTCGGCCTGCCCGAGGAGGACGGCGACCAGTTCCGTGTGTTCGTCAACAGCATCCTCGAAGGCGTGGCCCGTCCCATCGAGGACCGGGCCGAGGGCTTCATGAGCCTCTTCGAGTACCTGCGCCACCACATCGAGGACCACATCGAGAATCCGCGTGACGACCTGATCTCGTTCCTGCTCGGCTCCGAACTCCACGGCAAGCCGCTCGACCCCTTCGAGGTGGCCCGCACGATCGCCCTGTTGCTGATCGCTGGCATCGACACGACCTGGAGCGCGATCGGCGCGTCGATCTGGCACCTGGCCGGCACCCCGGCCGACCGCCAGCGCCTCGTCGACGAGCCCGAGCTGTTGCCGGTGGCCATGGAGGAGCTTCTCCGCGCCTACGCCCCCGTGACCATGGCCCGCCTTGTCACCGAAGAGGTCGAGATCGGTGGCTGCCCGATGAAGCCCGAGGACTGGGTGCTGCTCTCGTTCCCGGCCGCCAACCGCGACCCCGAGTTCTTCGAGAACCCCGACGAGGTCATCCTCGACCGCTCCCCCAATCGTCACGCAGCCTTCGGCCTCGGCGTGCACCGCTGCGCCGGGTCCCATCTCGCCCGGATGGAACTTCGCGTCGCCCTCGAAGTGTGGCTCGAGCGGTTCCCGCAGTTTTCGCTGGCCGACGAGGATCCCAACGCCGTGCGCTGGTCGGGTGGCCAGGTGCGGGGCCCGCGGGTACTGCCCGTGCGTATCGGCTGACGGCACTCACAGCGGGCTCACAGCCCGGCTCCAGTCAAGGCTCAGATCGGGGGGCCATGGTGACAGCCATGGAACTGCCGCCGTGGTCCGCCGACGCGAGTTGTCGGGGTATGGACCCAGAGGTCTTCTTCCCGACCGACGGACTCGGCGTGCAGCGGGCCGCCGCCGTCTGCGGGCGCTGTCCGGTGCGTGAGGCGTGCCTCGACTACGCCCTCGACAATCACATCCAACACGGCGTGTTCGGCGGCGAGTCCGAGCGCTCCCGCGAGCGGCTCCGCCGCCAACGTCGCCTCGGCGATCCGGTCCGCCGGTCGCCGGTCGCCGCCGACCTCTAGCCGCCCCCACGGCGAAGAGCGCGGCCCGCCGGGTGCGCTGACCCCATCCCACCAGGAGTCAGTGCACCCGGCACCTTCGCGCGCATGGAGGCCGTCGTAACGTGGGCGGGTGGACGGCCTCGACGTGCTCGACGGGCCGACCGCTGCGGTCGGTCAGCGCCGAGCGGTGGCCGCGCTGACGGCGGCGGGAGCTGTTGAGGGTGATCGGGTCGCGATCGTCGCCCCCTCGTCGCTTGACGTGCTCGTCGTGGGGATGGCGGCGCTGCGGGCGGGGATCGTGCCGGTGATGGTCAACCCCGCCCTCACCGCGGGGGAGCGGCGCCTCATTCTCGACGACGCCCAACCCCGGCTGGTGCTCGACGGGCCGGCGGTGGCGGCCATGGCATCGGATGGCGACCCGGCCAACGCGGGCGTCGAGCTCGCACCGTGGCCCCGGACCCGACCGATGCTCTACACGTCGGGTACCACCGGCCGCCCCAAGGGGGTGTGGACGGGGCTGCTCACCGACGCCGAGGCCGAAGCGTTGGCACGGGACGAGGCCGACCTCTGGGGTTTCGCCGCCCACGACCGTCACCTCGTACTCTCTCGGCTCTACCACTCGGCGCCCTTTCGGTTCGCGTCGGGCACGCTGCTGGCCGGGGGCAGCGTCGCCATCGCCGCCGACAGCCATGCCTTGGCCGATGCGGTGCGCTCGTTTCGTCCCACCACCACCTTCCTGGCGCCCGTCCACCTGCGCCGGCTCCTCGAGGGATCCTCGCCTGGCGACCTCGATTCGTTGCGCCTCGTTGCCCACGCTGGCGCGCCGTGTCCTGCCCCCCTCAAGCAGCGGGCCATCGACACGTTTCGCGACGGATCGGTGTGGGAGTTCTACGGCTCGACGGAGGGCCAGTTCACCGTGTGCGGCCCCGACGAGTGGGCCGCCCGGCCCGGCACCGTCGGCCGGGCCCGAGCCGGACGAACACTGCGTGTCGACAGCGACGGCACGATCTGGTGTCAGCCACCTGCCTTCGCCCGTTTCGAGTACTGGCGTGACCCGGCCAAGACTGCGGCGGCGTGGCGCGACGGCTGGTTCACCGTGGGCGACCTCGGCCGTCTCGATGACGACGGCTACCTCTACCTCGACGGTCGACGCGACGACCTGATCATCACCGGCGGCGTCAATGTGTATCCGCTCGAGGTCGAGCGGGTGTTGCTCGACCACCCAGAGGTGATCGACGCCGTCGTGTTTCCGGTCGACGACGACCAGTGGGGGCAGATGGTGTGCGCCGCCGTCGTGGGCTCGGTGTCGGAGGCAGACGTGGCGGACTGGGCTCGACGGCACCTCGCCCCGTACAAGCGACCCAAGCGGATGACGGTGGTCGACGCGCTTCCCCATTCGCCGACCGGCAAGGTCCGGCGCTCAGCCATGGCTGGCCTCATCGGTCTCTCGTCTCCCTGAGACCAACGGAGCAATGGCTACGAAGGCGGCAGCGCCGGCCAGGAACACGAGACCGCCCCGCAGCCCCGACGCGCCGGCCAGCCAACCGACCACCGAGGGCCCGACGACGAAGCCGAGGTAGCCCACGGACGTGACGGCCCCGACGATGGCTCCGGGTCGCGCCCGATCGCCGGCCACGACCGACAACAACAACGGCCAGCACATCGAGATCCCGCCCGCCGCCAGCACCAGGCCGGCACCCGCCATCCACGACGACGCCGACAGCGAGAGCACGAGGATGCCGACCGTGGCGATCGTGGCGCCGATCGCCACCCCCCGCGCCGCACCCTGGCGACCGGCCATGGGTCCCAGACCGGCGCGGGATGCGGCGGCGACGAGGTAGCCGGCCACCGCGCTCGAACCACCGAGCACCAGTCCTCCCGAGTGGCCGGTGCGGAGCAACAGCACGCCCCACACTTCGACGCCTCCCTCGACCATCGCGGCCACGGCGAAGGCAGCGGCCAGCAGCAGGAGGCGACCGCGGCGCAACAGGGCGAGCGACGTCCAGAGTGGAACGTGCTCGCCCGCCTCACCCGCGGGCAGAGATCGTCGACGCAGGAGGGCCGCCATGGCCACCCCGCCCACGGCCACGCCCGCCGGAAGCCACCGCCACGACACGTCGGCGCCAGCGGCGAGGGCGGCCGACGCCGCGCCCGCGGCGGCGCCGACATTGAACAACGCGTGGAACCGCACCAGTCTTCCGGGTTGGCCGGCCAGGGCGCTGGTGGCGGCCACGTTCATCGTCACGTCGATCAGCCCGCCGAGGGCCACGACGAGCACGAACGGCACGGCGAAGGTCGCCAACGTCCTCCCGCCGGCGGCCGAGGCGACCAGGGCCAGCGACCACATCGCGAACGCGACACACAGCACGCGGGCGGTGCCGAAGCGCTCGGCCAGTGCGCCACCGGCCACGTTCGAGACCGCAGCGGCGGCGAGACCGAAGGAGAGGAGGGTGCCGAAGCCGCCGTGCGAAAGCCCGAGACCCGCCTCGACGTCGGCGGCGACAACCGCCCATCCTCCCCAGAAGGTGCCGAACACGACGAAGGCCGCGGCCACCGGCCACAGGGGCGGTGCCTCGACGCCGAGATCGCCCCTCAGTGCAGCGTGTACTGGGAGAGGTCGGGCTGGCGGGTCACCTGCCAGTACTCCAACAAGCTGAAAGGCCAGTTCTGCGCCGTGCGTCCCGTCTTGTTCTTGTACCAGGTGCTCACCGACGACACGCCCCAGGCCATCTTGAGGTTTTGGGCGTCGACGCGCGCGTTGAACTCGTCGTGAGCCTCGACCGTCGGTTCGAGTGACTTCGCGCCTCCGGCGAGCAACTCGCGGAGACACGAGGTGACGTAGTGGACCTCGCACTCGGAGAAGTAGGTGATGCTCCCATTGACCACGATGTTGGTGTTGGGCCCATAGAGCAGGAACAGGTTGGGGAAGCCGGGCAACGTGATGCCAAGGTGGGCGCGAGCGTCGCCGCCCCACCGTTCGTGCAACTCCACGCCGTCGCGCCCGACGACCTTCATCGGCATCAGGAAGTCGGAGGCTTGGAAGCCGGTGCCGTAGATGATGACGTCGGCGGCATGCACCTCGCCGTCGGCCGTGCGCACACCATCGCGGGTGACCTCGGTGATCCGCTCGGTGACGAGGGCGACGTCGTCGCGCTTGAGGGTGCGGGCCCACACGCCGTTGTCGCGGATGAATCGTTTGGCGAACGGCGGATAGTCAGGCTTGACCTTGGCTTGGAGGTCGGGACGGTCGGCGAACTCGGCGTCGAGATACCCGGCCAGCATTTGACGCACGAGGTCATTGAGCATGCCGACGGACACGCTGGGGTCGCCGCCCCACTCGGGGTCGACGGTGGCGGCCGACATGAACCCTTCGACGTTGCGCCAGAAGATCCAGAATCGGTACCAGTTGGCGTAGCCGGGCACGTTGCGCAGGAGCCACCCGACCTCGGGTTCGACCGCGTCGTGATAATCGGGCGTGGGCAGGAACCACGCCGGCGTCCGCTGGAAGACGGTGAGGTGGCCGGCGGTCTCGGCCACGGCGGGGATGAACTGGGCGGCGCTGGCTCCCGTGCCGATGATCGCCACCCGCTTGCCGGCCAGGTCGACGGAGTGGTCCCAACGGGCGGAATGGAAGGCGGGGCCCTCGAACGACTCGACGCCGGGGATGTCGGGCAGGTTCGGGCGATTGAGTTGACCGACTGCACTCACGACCGCCTGTACCTCGATCGTGTCCTCGCCGTCGGGACCGGCCACCTCGAGCGACCACGTCATCGTCGCCTCGTCGAGCACCACGGCGGTTACCTCGGTGTCGAAGCGAATGAGAGGTCGAAGGTCATGCGCGTCAGCCACGGTCCGGAAATAGTCGAGCAGCACGGGCTGGGACGAGAAGTGCTCGGGCCAGTCGGGCCGCTGCGCGAACGAGTAGCTGTAGAAGAGGTTCGACACGTCGACCCGGCAGCCGGGGTATTGGTTCTCGAGCCAGGTGCCGCCGACGTCGCCGTTCTTCTCGATCACGATCACGTCGAGGCCGGCTTGGCGGAGCCGGTGGGCGGCGACCAAGCCCGACATCCCGGCGCCGATGACAGCGACTCGGAACTGGCGATCGGGGGCGACCTCGTCCTTGCTCCAATCGGGCGCCCGCAGATCCTCGCCGAGGGCGAGCTCCTCACGGAGCAGTTCGAGGTAGTCGTCGACCGGCTCACCGCCGGCGACGAATCCGAGCAGCGCCCGGAGGTCATCTTCGCTGGGCGCCGGGTCGGCGGTCCCCTCGCCGTCACGCAGCCGTTTCAGGGCCTCGAACGCCAGCCGGCGGGCCTCGGTCTGCTGGTCGGCCGACAGTCCGGCATTGGGGTCCATCATCACCGAGAGGTCCGGGCGCAGGTGATCCGGGATGAGCGAGGTCGTCGAGCGCCGACGCCACGGCGGGCAGCAAGGCGGGCACCTCGGCCGCGGGCCAACGCGGCGCGGATGGTGTCTTCGTCGGCCGTGGCCAGGTCGGTAGTGAAGTCGAGCGCCATGCCGACATGCTGTCGCATCCGCGCCCACCCCTCCCCGTTCTGGGCGCGTTCGACGACGGATGCGGTTGTCCGGCGCGCCCAGAAGCGCTAGCGGAGGTCGATGCCAAGGGCGGCAAACATCGGCGCGGCAGGCGACCCCTCGGAGGCGGCGGCGATCCCTTCGGCGAGGCGGGGCGTGATGTGCCCCCGCCCGCGCCCGGTTGACGATTGAGGGCGCCCATCGACCCGGCGGTAGATTCGCCCCATCACCGACACCCCGAGCCCGACCGACGACCCATCCGCCACGTTCGAATCACTGGGCCTTCGGCCCGAGATCCTCGCTGCGCTCGACGGCGCTCGGCTACGAGGAGCCCACCCCCATCCAGCGCGAGGCCATCCCGCCGGTCGTCGATGGCCGCGACCTGCTGGGCCAGGCGGCCACCGGCACGGGAAAGACGGCCGCCTTCGCTCTTCCCATCCTCCAACGTCTCGAAGCCGGCCGCCGAGCCCGACCACCCATGGCCCTGATCCTGGTGCCCACCCGCGAAGCTCGCGGTGCAGGTGTCGGAAGCCATCCACAAATACGGCCGCCAACTCGGCGCTCGCGTGCTGCCGATCTACGGCGGGCAGCCCATCGGTCGCCAACTCGGTGCGCTCGAGCGTGGGCTCGACGTCGTGGTGGCCACACCGGGGCGGGCCCTCGACCACCTCGCCCGTAACACGCTGCAACTCCAGGACCTCGAGGTCGTGGTGCTCGACGAGGCCGACGAGATGCTCGACATGGGCTTCGCCGAGGACATCGAGTCGTTGCTGGCCGCGACCCCGCCGTCGCGTCAGACGCTTCTGTTCTCGGCGACGATGCCCGCTCGTATCGATGGCATGGCCCGCCGGCACCTACGCGACCCCATCCGCATCGAGATCGGCAAGCCCGGCACCGCCCCAGGTGAAACAGCCCTCGTTCGTCAGCGGGCCTACGTCGTGGCCCGGTCGCACAAGCCGGCTGCGCTCGGGCGCATCCTCGACGTCGAGGCCCCGACGGCCGCCGTCGTGTTCTGCCGGACTCGCGACGAGGTCGACACGCTCACCGACACCCTCAACGGCCGCGGCTACCGGGCCGAAGGCCTGCACGGTGGCATGACCCAGGAGCAGCGCGACCGCGTCATGGGCCGGCTCCGGGCCGGCACCGCCGACCTGCTGGTGGCCACCGATGTCGCAGCCCGCGGCCTCGACGTCGAACAACTCACCCACGTCGTCAACTACGACGTCCCGTCGGCCCCCGACTCCTATGTCCACCGCATCGGACGGGTGGGTCGCGCTGGTCGCGAGGGGGTCGCCATCACGTTGGCCGAGCCCCGCGAGCACCGGATGCTCAAGACGATCGAGCGGGTGACGGGTCAGCGCATCGAGATCGAAAAGGTCCCCACGGTGGCCGACCTCCGCGCCCGGCGGCTCGAGCTGACGCGTGCCGCCATTCACGAGAGCCTCCTCGAAGACGACCTCGACGCCTTCCGCGTCGTGGTCGAGACCCTGACCGACGACTTCGATCTCATGGAGGTCGCCTTGGCGGCCATCAAACTGGCCCACGAGGCGACGGGCGCGGCCGCCGCCGACGAGGAGGAGATCCCTGAAGCCTCGGTGTCGGCCGGACGCGACCGCGACCCGCGGCCGCACGGGTGGCTCGCCGGGCGCGGGTGGGGGCCAAGGGCGTCCGGCGCGAGGGGGGTCGGGTCCGATGGCGAAGTTGTTCATCGGTGCCGGCCGCGGCTCGGGAATCCGGCCCCAGGATCTGGTCGGGGCCATCGCCGGCGAGACCCGCCTGAGTGGCCGCGACATCGGAGCCATTCAGATCTCCGAGCGGTTCTCGCTCGTCGAGGTGCCCGAAGACGTCCGCCGACGAGGTCATCGCCATCCTCAAGGGAGCCACGATCAAGGGCAAGAAGCCGCCGATTCGTCGCGACCGGGGTTGAACGTCCGGGCGCTCAGTTCACGAAGCCGGCGATGAGCGCGGCGAGCTCCACCGGCTTGTCGCCCTGGATGCTGTGGCCGGCGCCCTCGACGTGTTCGATGCGGGCCGAGCGGGAGTCGGCGGGCCAACTCGGCTTCCTGGTCGTCGGTCACCACCGACCCCGTAGCCATGCCCCGCACGAGCATGGTCGGGACCTCGATGGCCGAGATCGTGTCCCACAGGGCCGCGATCCGTTGCGACGGATCGGGCCGCGCCGGCGCGGAGTCGGCCGGCGCACTCGTCGATTCGGGTGCGGGATCGGGTCGGTGGCGGCGATGGCGCCATTGCCACGACCCGTCGTCGAGTTGGACGGCGTTGTGCAGGATGCCGCGGCGGAGCGATGACTCGGAGCGGGTCGGGTTGAACTGCACGGTGCGGGCCAGGATCTCGTCGAAGTCGGCGAAGGTCTCCGGCCCGGCCACGAAGTCGGTGATCCGTTTCGTCATTGCTGGGTCGGGACTCGGGAGGATGTCGACCAGCACCAACTTGCGGACGAGGTCGGCCGCGATCGACGTCAGCGCGAGGGCGGTGAGTCCGCCCGCTGACATGCCGACCACCCCGGCGGCGTTCGGCGCCAGGGCACGGATGGTGGTGGCGACATCCTCGGCGTTGGCTCCGAAGCCGGCGGCACCATCTCGGGGTCCGTCGGAGTGGCCGTGGCCCGGGAGGTCGATCGCCACCAGCGGTTGTCCGAGCGCAAGGGCGACGGTGTCCCAGGTGTGGGCGTTCTGCCCGCCCCCGTGCAACAGCACGAGTCGTGGCTCCTCTGCGCCCCAGACCAGTCCGCTCAGGTGGCGGCCGTCGCCGAGGGCGTACCGACTCGCGCCGCACGACCGGCGGCCCGTCGTAGGGGAGGCCGAACTCGGCCGCGTTCTCGTGGAAGAACGAGAACTCGTCGTAGGGCACACGTTCCATGCCGCCATGGCTAACACCACCGGCGCCCGTTCCGCACCCCCGACGCGGATCGGACCGCACCCCGAAGGGTGCGGCCCGACTCGCCTGCGCTGAGGTGCTGCGATCGTGGAGTACCGGGCTCAGGCGCTCACGACGGATGCGGGCTGGGCGGCCGGTGCAGGGTTGGTGCCGTCGGGAGCGTCGTCATCGGGACCGTGCTGGCCACGGGGACCGCGCCGTCCGGGACCGTCGCCAGGGCCTTCGCCGTCGGCGGGTGGGGTGCGGTTGACGAGGTTGGTGATGCGCTCGGTGAGGTTGGTCGAGATCTTGTCGGCTTGGGCCTGGGTGAGCTTGCCGTCGGTGACGGCTTGGGCGAGGCGGGTCTTGGCTGCGTCGACCATGGCGTTGATGACGGTGTCGACGGGGACGTTCTTTTCTCCGGCGACGGCGGCGATGCTCTTGCCGGCCTTGAGTTCGGTGGCGAGGTCGGCTTTGGTCATGCCGAGGGCGTCTGCCGCGACCCCGATCTCGGCGCGAACACCCGGGTGGCCCTCCCGTCCCCTGCCTTCGCCGTCGGCGGGCGGGGTGCGGTTGACGAGGTTGGTGATGCGCTCGGTGAGGTTGGCCGAGATCTTGTCGGCTTGGGCCTGGGTGAGCTTGCCGTCGGTGACGGCTTGGGCGAGGCGGGTCTTGGCCGCGTCGACCATGGCGTTGATGACGGTGTCGACGGGGACGTTCTTTTCTCCGGCGACGGCGGCGATGCTCTTGCCGGCCTTGAGTTCGGTGGCGAGGTCGGCTTTGGTCATGCCGAGGGCGTCGGCGGCGACCCCGATCTCAGCCCGCACGAAGTGCGGGTGGCCGCGGCGCCCGTCCTTGGCGCCGTCGGCCGGCGCGTCGGCCGGCGGGGTCGCCTCGGTCGATGCTGCCGGCGGGTTCTCGGCCGTCGTGGTGGTCGTCTGGGCCGAGGCGATTCCGAGTCCGGCGAGCACGGCGCCGAGGGCGACGCCGCCGGCAACGAGGCCCGATGTCAGGCGGGTCGGACGGCTCGCCCGATGCGGCGGGATCGGGTTGGGCTCTGCAGGGTGCTGTTCGATGCTGTCCATGGTGCGGCTCCTTGTAGATGGGCTCGATCTGTCATGCATCTTCGGCCCGCAAGCTGGGAAACCCCTGTGAGGGGGGTGCGGGTTTCGTCAGGGCCGGCGGTAGTCGGGGATGGAGGGAAGTTCGATGCGAAAGCGAGTGCCGGCGCCCGGGCGGCTGTCGACGGCCACTGATCCACCGTGGCCGGCGGCGATGCCGGCCACGATCGCCAGCCCCAGCCCGGAGCCTCCCGCCGCCCGGCCGCGTGAGTCGTCGGCCCGATAGAAGCGGTCGAACACGTGGGCCGCCACTTCGGGGGCCATGCCGGGACCGTCGTCGGCCACCTCGAGCAGGGCCCGGTCGTCATCAAGCGTCGTCAGCTGCACGCGCACGGGCGTGCCCGCCGGCGTGTGCGTGCGGGCGTTTGCCAGGAGGTTGCCGATCAGTTGGCGTAACTGGCTCTCGTCGCCCCGCACGGTGAGGGGGGCGAGTTCGGCGGCGATCGGCCGATCGGGTTCGACCGCCGAGGCGTCGCGAATGGCTTCGGCCACAAGGGTGTCGAGGCGGACGTCGTCAGCGGCCTGGCGTCCGGCGCTCGTCGAGTCGGGCCAGGAGGAGAAGGTCTTCGACGAGCTCGGCCATCCGGCGACCCTCGCCCTCGATTCGCCCCATCGCGTCATCGAGTTGGGGCTTGGACTTGAGGCCGCCGGCCCGGTAGAGCTCGGTGTATCCGATGATCGAGGTCAGCGGCGTCCGGAGCTCATGGGACGCGTCGGCGGCGAAGCGACGCACACGATCCTCCGACGCCGCCCGCTGGCGGAAGGCCTCCTGAATTCGTTCGAGCATGGCGTTGAAGGCCACGCCGAGACGGCCGGCCTCGGTCTCCTCGCCTGGATGCTCGACCCGGCGCGACAGGTCGCCGGCGGCGATGGCGTCGGCGGTCTCGGCCATGCTCTCGATCGGGTGGACACCCAAGCGGACGACCCACCACGAGACCAAGCCGAGGGTCGACAGTACGGCGAGCGTGCCGAGGATCTGGACGGCTCGGATGCGGCGAATGGTGGCCTCGACCTCGTCGAGGCTCAGCCCTACGACGGTCACGACACCACGAGGCCCGCTCTCCAGGGCCACCAGCCTCCACGACCCGCTGCCGCTCACGGCCGGAGCGGTGAATGGCCGGCGCCCTGAGGCGGCGGCGGCCACAAGGGTGTCCTGGTCGAGGCTCGGACCGGGCCGCTCCTTGCCTCCGAGGGCGGAGCCGACCCGGGCCATGGCCACGCCGGGACGCCCGACGGCGATGTAGTACTCCGAGAGCGTCTCGTCGTCGGGCTGCGGCCCCCGGGCCCGGTCGGGGCGGCCCGGTCTCTCCCGGCCGAATGCCGCGCTCGACGTGGCGTCGACGAGTTGGCGGTCGATGCGGTCGAGGAGGAAGTGGTCGAATCGATTCGAGAGCGCGAGGTTGGTGACCACCAGCACGGAGGCCACCGCCACCAGCCCCAGGAGGAGCCGGTGCCGGAGCGACATCACCCGGTACGCAGGGAGTAGCCGACGCCTCGCACCGTCTGGATCAGCGGTGGGCCGAGGGTGTCGATCTTCTTCCTGAGGTAGCTGATATAGGTCTCGACGACGGTCGCGTGTCCGCCGAAGTCGTATTGCCAGACGTGGTCGAGGATCTGGTTGCGGGAAAGCACGCGCCCGGCATTGAGGAGCAGGTAGCGCAGGAGGTTGTACTCGGTGGGGGAGAGGTCGATGGTCTGGCCCGATCGTCGAACGATGTGGGCATCGTCGTCCATCTCGAGGTCGGCCACCGACAGTCGGGCCGGCTCGGACACGGCGCCCTGGCGACGGAGGATGACCTGGATGCGAGCCACAACCTCTTCGAGACTGAACGGCTTGGTCACGTAGTCGTCGCCGCCGAGGGTCAGGCCCCGAACCTTGTCGTCGACAGTGTCGCGGGCGGTGAGGAACAGCACCGGCACCTTGTGGCCGTCGGCTCGCATGCGCTTGACCACGTCGAAGCCGTCGAGGTCGGGGAGCATGACGTCGAGGAGCACCACGTCGGGATCGAACTGCGCAACGAGTCGCAGTGCGTCGCGGCCATTGGCGGCCACGGCCACGTCGAAGCCGAAGTGGCGGAGCGCGGAGTCGAGGAGGAAGGTGATGTTCTCTTCGTCATCGACGACCAGCACGCGGGCCAGGCGGTCGCCGACCTTCGGCGCCGACGGGAGGCGAGAGTCCATGCCGCCCAATGGTGACCTTCCATCCTGGGAACTTGCTGTGAGACTGGAAGTCCCACGGGACCCGCAGGGCGTTCTCAGCCAACACCCAGGCGATGCCGCCATTCTCGTCGTCATGCACCGATCCAAGGAGATGTCGTGAGCCCCAGCCGCACCCGTCGAATCAACCCGGTGACCGACGACGAGTTCCTCGGTGCCCGCGAGGCGAAGGCCGTCCTCGAGCACGCCCTGTTCGAGGTCAAGCGCATCGTCGTCGGGCAGGACCGCATGATCGAGCGGCTGTTCGTCTGCCTGCTGTCGCGGGGCCACTGCCTGCTCGAGGGCGCGCCCGGGCCTGGCCAAGACCTTGGCCGCCGAGACCATCGCCACCGTCAGTGGAGGCGACTTCGCTCGCATCCAGTTCACCCCCGATCTCGTGCCTGCCGACCTCGTCGGCACCCGCATCTACCGTCCGAGCCAAGAGGCCTTCGACGTCGAGCTGGGACCGATCTTCGCCAACATCGTGCTGGCCGACGAGATCAACCGGGCGCCGGCCAAGGTCCAATCTGCGCTGCTCGAGGTGATGGCCGAGCACCACGTGTCGATCGGTGGCGTGACCTACGCCGTGCCCGACCCGTTCCTGGTGCTGGCCACCCAGAACCCGATCGAGAGCGAGGGCGTGTACCCGCTGCCCGAGGCGCAGCGCGACCGCTTCTTGATGAAGGTCCTCGTCGACTACCCCACGGCCCGCGAGGAGGTCGAGATCGTCCACCGCATGAGCGTCGACCGCCCGTCGCCCGAAGCGGTCCTGTCGAGCGAGCAGCTGATCGCGCTCCAGTCGGTGGCCGACGGCGTGTTCGTCCACGAGGCCGTGGTCGACTACGCCGTCCGGCTCGTCTTGGCCACCCGAGCGCCGGCCGAGCACGGCCTCGCCGACCTCGTGCCCGCTGATCGCCCACGGCGCCAGCCCCCGGGCCACCCTCGGGCTGGTCGCCGCCTCGCGGCTCTTGGCCCTCCTGCGGGGCCGCGACTACGTGCTGCCCCAGGAGGTCTACGACGTGGCCGCCGACATCCTGCGCCACCGCGTGCTTCTGTCCTACGAGGCCCTCGCCGACGGCGTCGTCGCCGAAGACGTCGTCAACAAAGTGCTCCGCACGATCATCGCTCCCCGCGTCGCGCCCGGTCAGGACGGCGACTACGGCGACACGCAAGCGTCGTGATCCGGACGACCGAGGTCGTCCGACGCGAGGGACGGCTCCGCCAACTCGAGTTGCTCGTCACCCGCAAACTCGACGGCCTCCTCCAGGGCGATTACCAGGGACTCGTCCCCGCCGGAGGCAGCGAGCCGGGCGAGGGCCGGCTCTACGCGCCCGGCGACGACGTGCGCCGCATGGACTGGAACCTCACGGCCCGGTCGAACGTGGCCCACGTCCGCACCACGATCGCCGACCGTGAGCTCGAGACGTGGATCGTCTTCGACGGCTCGGCCAGCCTCGACTTCGGCACCACCGACCAGGAGAAGCGCGACCTGGCCGTCTCCGCCGCCGGCGCCTTCGCCTTCCTCACCGCCCGCAACGGCAACCGCATCGGTGCGGTCGTGTTCGGCCCCGAAGGCGCCACCACCTTCCCGCCCCGGGGCGGACGCGACGCCGGTGCTGGCCCTGCTGCACGCCATCGAGGACCGGCCCCGCGCCGGCCAGGGCGGTCCCGATCTCGCCACCGCCCTCCGCCGGGCCCGTCTCGTCGCTCGTCGCCGCGGCCTGATCGTCGTCATCTCCGACCTGCTCGACGCCAGCAGCTGGGAGCGCGAGTTGCGGGCGCTCAGCCTCCGCCACCAGGTCGTGGTCGTCACCGTCGAAGATCCCCGGGAGCGGGAGCTTCCGGCCGTCGGGCCTGCTGACGCTCGTCGATCCCGAAACCGGCGAGCGACTCGAGGTCCAGACCTCCGACCGCAAGTTGCGGCGCCGCTTCGCCGACGCCGCCGCCGAGCAGGCGAAGACGCGGGCGACTGCCGTCCGGCGCGCCGGCGCCTCCCACCTCGTGCTCTCCACCGACCGCGACTGGTTGCGCGATCTCGTCGCCCACGTCGTGGCCACGAGGAGGCGGCGATGAGCTTCTTCGATCCGGGCCGGCTCTGGCTGCTCGCCATCGTCCCGGTGTTGGCCGCCGTGTACGTGTTGGCCCAGCGGCGCCGCCACCGCCAACAGTCGGTTCGCTTCTCGAACCTCGCCCTCCTCCGAGAGGTGGCCTCGCCCCGTCCCGGATGGCGCCGCCACGTCCCGGCCGCGGTGACCGCGCTCGCCCTGGCCGGACTGATCATCGGATTCGCCGCGCCCCGCCGGCACCGTCCAAGTGCCCAAGCAGGCGGCGACGATCATGCTCGTCATCGACACCTCCGCCTCGATGCAGGCGATCGACGTCACGCCCACCCGCTTGCAGGCGGCCATCGCCGCGGCACAGGGCTTCGTCGAGCAGCTGCCGCCCAGGTCTCGAAGTCGGCCTCGTCTCCTTCGACCGCCAGGCCCGGATCGAGGCGGTGCCGACCACCGATCACCTCGCCGTGAGCACCGCCATCGGTGAACTCCGCCTCGGTCCGGGGACTGCCGCCGGCGATGCGCTCGCCGCCGCCCTCGACGCCATCAACACCGCCAACGCCGCCGGCGGGCATCGACACCAAGGACGGCGGGGCCGCCATCGTGTTGCTCTCCGACGGCGTCACCACCGTCGGCCGGCCGGTGACCCAGGCGGCGCAGATCGCCGCCGAAGCCGGCGTCCCGGTGTCGACCATCGCCTTCGGCACCGACCGCGGCGCCGTCGAGGTCCAGGGGCGCATCATCCCCGTGCCCGCCGACCCCGACACGATGGCCGAGGTGGCCGAGATCACGTCGGGCACGTTCTTCGAGGCCGTGTCGGGCGCGCAGCTGAAGAAGGTCTACGAAGACATCGGGACCCGGGTCGGATTCGAAACCGAACGGCGCGAGGTCAGCGGCGGCGTGCTCGGCGGCGCTGCCGTGTTGCTCGTCGCCGGCCTCGGCCTCGGCCTGCTCTGGAACGGGAGGTTGGTGTGATCGACGGACTGCAGTTCAGCGCCCCGCATCGGCTCTGGCTTCTCGTCGCGTCGGCGGTGTTGCTGGCCGCCTACGTGGCCACGATCGTCGTCCGGCGTCGGCGGTCGACCGCCTTCGCCTCGTCGTCGATGCTGGGTCGCTTGACGGCGGGCGGCGCCGGGCCTTGGCGTCACGGTCTGTCGATCCTGTTCGTGGCCGCCATCGTCTTGGCCACCGTCGGCGCCGCCCAGCCCACCGTGCCCGGCCAGCAGGAGCGGAAGCAGGCGACGATCGTGGTCGCCATCGACGTGTCCGACTCGATGGGTGCAACCGACGTCGCCCCGAGCCGCATCGAGGCCGCCGTCGGCGCCGCTCGCACGTTCGTGGCCGATCTGCCCTCGACGTTCGACGTCGGGCTCGTCACCGCCGGGTCGTCGCCGTCGGTGCTCGTCGCGCCGACCCTCGACCACGGCCGCGTGCTCGATGCACTCGGCACGCTCGAGCTCGGGTCCCGGAACCGCGCTGGGCGACGCCATCTTCACGTCGCTGTCCGTGCTCCCGCCTCGGCCGACCACGGCCACCGACCAGCGGGCGGCCCGGATCGTGCTGCTGTCCGACGGGGTCACGACCACGGGGCGGCCCGACTCCGAGGCCATCGCCGCCGCCACCCTGGCCGGGGTGCCGGTGTCGACGATCGCCTTCGGTACGACCAACGCCTCGGTGACCAGCCAAGGCCAGGTCGTCGAGGTGCCGGTTGACAGCTCTGCGCTCAAGGCCATCGCCGACGGCACCGGCGGTTCGTTCTTCACCGGCGGCGACGCGGGCGCAGTTGGCCGGCATCTACGCGCAGGTCGATTCCGAGGTGACGGTCTACGAGGGGCGCAAAGACGTCGCCGAGTGGTTCGCCGGAGCCGCCGTCGTCACGCTGGTGTTGGCCCTGTGTCTCTCGATGGCCGGCACGTCCCGTGCTGTTTGGGCCTGACCGGCTGGGCGGGGTCGGGGAGGGGTAGAACGCACCGATGGCCCCCCGCCCGGCCTCCGTGGCCATGTTCGGAACGTTCGACGTCGACAACTACGGCGACCACCTCTTCACGATGGTGGCCAGGCGGGAGCTCACCGCCCGACTTCCGGGGCTCACCGCTCGACGCGTTCTCGCCCTTCGGCTGGCTCCACCCCACCCGCCTCGACGGCGGCGAGCGAGTCCGCCCCCTCGGGCTTCGCACGCAGAGCCGGCTCGACGGATTCGCCGACGCCTACGACGCTGTGCTGGTCGGAGGCGGTGAGCTGCTCCACCTCAACGACCCGCTTCTGGCCGCGTTCTACGACGCCTCCCCGGCCGAGATGGTCGGGCTCGCGCCCTCGGCGTGGTTCGTCGAGGGATTGGGACCAGAGCGCGAAGAACGCTGTCCGCGTGCTCTGGCACGGCGTCGGGATTCCCTACGACCTCTCCCCCGAGCAACTGACGCGAATGGCAGCGGCCACCGCTCACCGCACGAGCGCAGCGGTTCGTGACCCGCTCTCGGCCAAACGACTCGCAGCCAGCGGGTATTCGGGCGACATCGACATCGTGCCCGACTCCGGTTTGCTCATCGATCGGGTGTTGCCACGCAAGGTGCTCGACGCTCGGCTCGCCGATCTGCGAGCACGCGGCCAGTATCCGCGCCGTCCTGCGCTCGTCCTCCAGGGCTGCGACTTGCTGGTCCCCGACGCCGAGGCCATCGCCGGCGTGGTGGCTCGGTGCCAGGAGGACGCCGACGCCGAGATCGTGCTCGTCGAGACCGGACGGTGTCGGGCCGACGGTGAGTTCGCTGATGCGGTCAGCCGGGCCCTCGAAGTCCGGCTGGGCCGCCGTCCCTATCGGCTCCCCGGCACTGCGCCGCTCGAGGACGTCGCCGCCGCTCTCGCCGGCGCCGCCGTCGTGGTCGGGAGCTCTCTGCATGCCGCCGTGACCGCCGTCGCCTTCGAGCGCCCGTTCGTCACGATGAACTTCGGCCGCGAGTCGAAACTCGATGGGTTCGGTCTCCAGACCGGGTTGGCCAAGCACGTGATCCACGAGGTGGGGGATTTGGGCGGCGCGCTCACCGCCGCGTTGACGTCGCCCCCCTCGCCGGCGCGGGTGTTCGCGCTGCGCCACCAACTCGATCGGCACTTCGACGGGCTGGCCGGGGCGGTCAAGGAGTCGGTGGCCTCGACCCACCGCAGGCTGGTGGTACTGCACGACGACGAGGTGCTCCGCGGCCGCCTCGACGACGCCGCGGGCCGAGCGCAACAGGCCGAGGCCGAGCGCGACGCGATCCTCGCCACGAGAACCTTCCGGGCGACGGCCTCAGCCCGTCGCCGCTACGGGCAGCTGCGAGCCCACTTCGGTCGCTGACCAGATTCGGGGTTGCCGCCGGGGTCCCTCGAAGTAAGATTGATTCTCATTATGGATCGATCGGTCGCGGGTCGTATGACCGCCGTCGTGGTGCTGGCGGGTTGCGTGCTCGCCTCCTGCGCCCGCGGCGGGCCGAGCGTCGACGATGGCCGACTCCGGGCGGTGGCCGGGTTCTTTCCCTTGGCCGAGGCCGTCCGCCGCGTCGGCGGCGACCGAGTTTCGGTGCGAGACCTCACCCCGCCGGGTGCCGAACCCCACGACCTCGAAATCACCACCGACGAACTCGATGCCATCGAGGACGCAGACCTCGTCGTCTTCCTGGGTGGTGGGTTCCAGCCCGCGGTAGAGGCTGCGTCGAAGCGGGCCCGGGGCGCCACCATCGACGTCTTCGAAGGGGTCGCCGGCTCTGATCTCCACGTCTGGCTCGACCCGGTCGAGATGGCAGGCATCGTGGTCCGCGTGCGCGACGCACTGGTCGCAGTCGAGCCCGCCTCGGGTGGCCGCTTCTCCGCCAACGCCGCCACCTACTTGGCCGAACTGTCGGCGCTCGACCGGTCCTACGCCACGGCCCTGGCCCGGTGCGATCGCCGCACCATCGTGACCGCCCATGAAGCATTTGGCCGCTTGGCCCAGCGATACGACCTCGTGCAGGTTTCGATCGCCGGACGTTCGCCCGAGAGCGAGGCCGACCCCCGCCGTCTGGCCGAACTCGCCGACCGCATCCGCGCCGAGGGGGCGACGACGGTCTTCACGGAGGCACTCGTCCCTCCCGATGTCGCCAACGCCCTCGCCCGAGAGGCCGGGGTGCGGGCCCGGGTGCTCGACCCGCTCGAGGGCCTGTCGCCCGAGCGGACCCGGGCCGGCATCGGCTACGACACGGTGATGCGAGAAAACCTGGCTGTCCTCACCGACGCATTGGGCTGCCGGTGAGCGCCGACTTGTTGCTCGAGGCCGAGGGATTGGCCTTTGCATATGGGCGAGAGCCCGTGCTCTCCGACGTCGGTCTTCGTGTCGCGGCGCGCGAGTTCGTCGCGCTCGTCGGACCGAACGGATCGGGCAAGTCGACGCTCCTGCGTCTCCTCTTGGGGTTGGCCCGGCCCGAGCGGGGTCGCATCGAGTTGTTCGGAAAGCCGCCCGCCGATCTCAAGGACCGGTGGCGCCTCGGCTACGTCCCGCAGCGCAGCACCGTTCCCGAGCACCTTCCGGCCACCGTCGAGGAGGTCGTGGCCGCCGGGTGCCTGAGCCGGCGGGGGTGGCGGAGAGGGCTCACCGCCGGTGACCGGGTCGACGTCGCACACGCCCTCGAGTCGGTCGCGCTCTCCCATCGGGCCGGCGACCCGCTGCGTGAACTGTCGGGTGGACAGCAGCAGCGGGTCTTGATCGCCAAGGCGCTCGTTTCTCGCCCCGATCTGCTCATCCTCGACGAGCCGGTGGCGGGCGTGGACACCGACTCCCAGGCCCGGTTTCGCGACGCGCTGGTGCACCTGCGCGAAGAACACGGGGCCGGCATCCTCCTGGTGTCGCACGAGCTGGGTGCGGTGGCCGACGACCTCGACCGAGTGCTCGTGCTGCGGAGGGGAACGATCGTCTTCGACGGGCCGCCAGACGCCCTCACCGCCCGCGGTGTGAGCCTCGGCGTCCACCGCGACGACCTTCCCCTCTGGCTCGAGGGATGAGCGTGCTGGCGGTGACCGGCCTCGGGCTGCCTTGGCCCTTTGACCGCGACTACATGCAACTCGCTCTCGTGGCCGGCATCGCGGTTGGAATCGCCGCGCCCCTCATCGGCGCCTTCCTCGTCCAGCGTCGGTTGTCGCTGCTCGGCGACGGCCTCGGCCATGTCGCCTTCGCTGGGGTCTCGGCCGGACTGCTTCTCGGTGTCTGGCCCGTGTGGACAGCGCTCGCCGCTGCCCTGACCGGCGCCGTTGCCATCGAATGGTTGCGAACGCGCGGGCCGCGCATCTGGTGACCTCGCGCTGGCCCTCTTGTTCTACAGCGGCATCGCCGGCGGCGTCGTGCTCACCGGCTTGGCCGGCAGTCTCAACAGCGGCATCATCTCGTATCTCTTCGGGTCGATCCTCACCGTGGAGGCGGTCGACGCCTGGACCATCGTCGGCCTCGGCGTCGTGATCGCGCTGGTCGTGTGGCGGACGTGGCGGGCGCTGTTCTCGATCGTGCTCGACGAGGAGGCGGCTCGGGTGGCCGGACTTCCCGTGGACCGACTCAACCTGTTGGTCGCGGCGGCGGCGGCCGTCACCGTGGTGGCGGCCATGCGCGTGGTCGGCATCTTGTTGGTGGCCGCGTTGATGGTGCTTCCGGTCGGTGCCGCCCAGCGGCTCACGGGTTCGTTCCGCACCACGTTGTTGTTGGCGTCGGCGCTGGGAGCGGGGTCGGCGATCGTGGGACTGGCGCTGGCCCGGTGGGGCGGACTCGCTCCCGGCGGCACCATCGTGTTGGTGGCCGCGGCCACGTTCGCGTTGGCCGCGCTCGTCGGGCGGACGACGAGGAGCGGTACCGTCGGGACATGATCAAGGCCGTCCACACCATCGTGTATGCCGACGAACCTGACCGAGCCCGCGACTTCTTCCGCGACGCCCTCGGTTTCGCTCACCTCGACGTGGGCGACGGCTGGTTGATCTTCAAGACCGGACCGAGCGAGATGGGCATCCATCCGACCGACTCGCCCGAGTCGCGCCAGCACCAGATCTCCCTCGTGTGCGACGACCTCGAGGCGACGGTGTCCGACTTGCGAGCCAAGGGTGTCGAGTTCACCCAGGAGCCCCGCAACGAGGGGTGGGGAGTCACGACCATGTTCGTAATCCCGGGTGGCGGAGAGATGATGCTCTACGAGCCCCGCCACCCCGCCGTCTACGACCTGGAGTAGCCCTTCATCGGCACCGCGCGCAGAGACCGACGAGATCGATGCGGTGCTCGGTGACCTCGAAGCCCGCCTCCTCTGCCGCCAGCCGCGCCGCCTCGCCGAGCGCCTGCTCGAGCTTGGGGGCGGCGGAGACGTCGCTCACGTCGCCGCACGCCGTGCAGAGCAGATGGTGGTGGTGACCGGCGAGGTCTTCGGCCAACTCGAAGCGGGCCAGGTCGTCGGTCCCTGACATCCTCCGGACCACACCCGCCTCGACCAGCACCGTGAGGTTGCGGTACACCGAACTCTGCGGTAGGTCGTCCTCGGCCCGCTCGCAGATCTCCGGCACCGTCAGCGGACGCCCGGTGTGCTCGAGCACGTCGACCAGCCGCCGGCGACCGCTCGTGAACCTCTGGCCGACACCGCCGAGTCGGCGGACGGCTTCGGTGTGGAGCGTGGTGGTCGACATCGGGGCCACGCGATCCAGCCAACCACACGACCGGCAAGGTTGACGACGTCGCCCGATCGGGTACGCCTGTTGGGGCAGCCCGAACGTCGGGGTCGCCGGAGCAAGAGGAGGACCACCCATGGCCACCGCCACCCACGAGATCATCGGTGTGTTCAAGACGCCGGGTGAGGCCAAGGCTGCCGCCGATGCCGTCGCCGGCATCGCCCGCTCGTCCCGCCCGCGGGTGGACGACCATGACGCCGACGTGGCCTCGTTGAAGGCCGAGATGCATGAGGAGATCAACGAAACCGTCGTGGGGCCGGGCAACATTGGGCCATTCACCAAGGAGATGCGGCGTGGCCTCGTGCGCGGCGTGGTCGCCGGCGCCGTCGCCGGCGCCGTCCTCGCCCTTCCGATCGCGCTGATTCCGTGGATGTCCCTCGAGTTCGGCACCCGACTCGTCATCGCCGCCATTGTCGGGGCGTCGGCCGGCGCCACGGTCGGCTTCATGTTCGGCGGGTTCACCGCCCGGGGCGGCGATCGCCGGATGGCGGCCGAGATCGGCACCACGGTCGTCATCGACGTGCGCACCCCCGACGAGGTCGAGCAGGTCCGCATGGTCATGGAGCGCCACCACCCGATCCGAATCGACCTGGCCACGCGCGAGGGCGACGCCGTCGAGAACCTGAGCACCGACGATCAGTTCGATTCCTGAGGTCCCACACGCGGGCAGACTCCCGGGGTGATCGTCGACTGTGCGGTGTACGAGGCGGGGGAGCGGCTCGGCGGACGCGTCCCGCTCGATGAAGCCGTCGCCCTGGCCCGCCGCTCCGAAGGCGCCTTCGTCTGGATCGGGCTGGTGGCGCCGTCGCCCGAGGAGTTCGAAGCCGTGGCTGCCGAGTTCGGGCTCCATCCGCTGGCGGTGGAGGACGCCGTCCACGCCCGCCAGCGCCCAAGCTCGAGGTGTATGGCGAGACGGTCTTCGTCGTGCTCAAGGCGGCCGACTACATCGACCACCAGGAGATCGTGCACCTGAGCCAGATCATGGTCTTCCTCGGCGCCGACTTCCTGATCACCGTGCGCCACGGGGAGAGCGAAACCTCTGGCCGAGGTCCGCAAGGAGTTGGCCGCTGCGCCCGGACGAACTCAAGTGCGGCCCGATCGGGCGTGCTGCACGCCATCCTCGACCGGGTGGTCGACGACTACGGCACCGTCATTCGCTTCGTCGACGTCGACATCGAAGAGGTCGAGCACCAGGTCTTCTCCAACGTCCGCGAGAACGTGGCCGAGCGCATCTACCGGCTCAAGCGCGAAGTGCTCGAGTTCCGCCAGGCCGTCGTCCCCTTCGCCGACCCGCGTCGAGCCCTCGCCGAGCGGCCGCGTGCCGCACACGGCGGTCGTCCCCCACGAGTACTTCCGTGACGTCCACGACCACGTCGTGCGGGCCGCCGAGCGGATCGAGGCGGTCGACGCCCTCCTCAGCAGCGTGCTCAGCGCCAACCTGGCCCAGGTCGGGCGTGCGCCAGAACGAGGACATGCGCAAGATCTCGGCCTGGGTGGCGATGCATCGCCGTCCCGACGATGATCGCCGGGCTCTACGGCATGAACTTCGAGCACATGCCCGAGCTGGCTGGGCGTTCGGTTACCCGTTGGCACTCGCGCCTGATGGCCCCGGGTTCCGGCGCCTGTTCGTCGCCTTCCGACGGCGAGGTTGGCTCTAGCGGCTGGCCGGGCTCCGCTCCGAGCTCGACGACCTCGTTCGAGGGGCGTGCGGTGGGCTCCTCTTCGGCGTCCCGCTGCTCTACACGATGGAGGTTTGGTGGGTCGGCACGTCTGTCGGGGCCGGTGGCGCTGCTCGCCGTGCTCGTCAGGCACCTTCGTCATCGTGTTGGTGCTCAACCGCACCGCGGGTTCCGCTCGACCAAAGACGTCGATCTGGGGCAAGTGTTCATCGACTCCGTCGAGGCCCTGGCCATCGGCATTGTGTTGGTGGCGTCTTTCTCGTCCTGATCCGCAGGTGACGGCGGCGACACCCTTCCGGGAGGCGCTCGGCAAGATGGTGTACGAGGCGTCGCCGTTCAGCCATCGGCGTGGCGTTGGCCGGCCAGTTCCTAGGAGACCGAAGGGGCGAGACGAGGGGCGACGGCGACGGGATGGGCCCGACGATGAACGCCATCAGCCTCTGGCAGACATCGGGGCGACGCTGCTCGGAGCTGCATTCGTCGCCTTCAACATCGCTCCGACCGACGAGGTCCCGCTGATCACGGCAGCGATGTCTCCGGCGTGGATCGTGGGAGCGGTGGGCGTTTCGCTCGCCGTCTCCTACGGGATGGTGTTCGAGGCCGGATTCTCCGACCAGGTCGGGCCGGCACGCGCAGACCGGGGTGATCCAGCACCCGCTCACCGAGACGATGGTCTGCTACCTCTCGCATTGGTCGCCGTCCGTGGTCATGCTGTGGTTCTTCCAGCGATGGCAGGTCGGCGACCCGTTCGACGTCGTGTTGCGCCAGACGGTCGTGCTCGGCCTCCCGGCCGCCGTCGGTGGAGCGGCAGGAAGGTTGGCAGTGTGAGCGAACGAGACGCGAGGAGCGCCGGCGGAGTGGATCACGTTCGCCGTCGCCTCGATGGTGGTCGCCGCCGTCGTCTTGGCCATCGGGATCGAGATCCCGGGAAGTAAGACGCCGGCGCATCCCGTTGTCCACACGGCCGACGCGGTGGCCCGCGGCGCTGACTTCTCGGTCGCCGTCACCGTCGAGAACGAGGGGCAGAAGACGGCGCAGAACGTCCAGGTCGAAGCGTCGCTCGACACGGGGAGCGGCGAGGAGACGTCCGACCAGGTGGTCGCCTTTCTGGCCGGCCAGGCGTCGGAGGAGCTCGTGTTCATCTTCTCCTCCGACCCCGGCGAAGGCCGCTTGCGACGTGAGGGTCACGGGCTTCCTGGATCCCTGACTCGGTGGAGGTCGTGCGTAGAGTGTCGGCCGTGCCCAGGCTGGACCAGCTCGCGGTCGACGACCTGTTCGAGTTCAGCCGAGCATTTCGGGCGATCAGGCGCCGACTCCTCGACGCTCGAGGTCGCGGCCCAGGGCATCGCCCAGCACCTCCGAGACAACCTCGTAGGCGTCGACGGCGCCCCCGCCTGCCCCCTGGTCCGGCTCTACAAGACCCACAGGTTCGCCCAGCTGCCTCCCGATCTGCAGGTCTTCGCCCAGGAGGCGGTCGGGGGCGACGACCTCGGACCGGAGACCCGCTGCCTCGTGTTGCTCGGGAGCGCGGCGAGATGCCGGAGTGGAACGACCGACGCCAGTCGCGGGGCCACCGCGCCATTCCGCTGGTGAGCGAAGCCGCGGTCGAACAGTCCCCGATGATCGCTTCGCTCATCCGTCAGCATGGGCCTCGATGTGGCGGCCGTGATCGCACCTGATCGGGACTGTCGGTCAGGCTGCACCACCGCGACTACGACCTCTTCTTCGTGCCGGATGCCGTGCGGAGTCCGATGGTGCCGGCCCAGGACGACTTCGTGGAGCCCTACGGGATCCGTTCGGTCATCGGCTTCGGTGGGATGTTGCCCTCCGGCGATCTGTTGCGCCATCTTGGCTTCTCCCGCCTCGAGGTGACGCCAGGCACGGCCGACCTTTTCCGCACGATCGCCCTGAGCGTCAAGCGGCCGCTGTCCGCTTCACGTTCGACGTGTTCGCCTGATCACAACTCCTGGTTGGTGAGCACGAGGGTGCCGGAGGCGGCGAACATGCCGCCGACGCCATGGGCGATCGAGATCTTCACGTCGGGCACCTGCGCCGGCGCCGTACCCCGCAGCTGGCGGACCGATTCCTGGATGGCGAACATCCCGTACATGCCGGTATGGGTGTAGGAGAGACCGCCGCCGTTGGTGTTGAGCGGCAGCTTGCCGCCGGGGGCCGTGTTGCCCTCGGTGATGAAGGCTCCGGCCTCGCCCCGACCGACGAACCCGAGGTCCTCGAGCCCGTAGATCGGGAGGTGGGCGAAGGCGTCGTAGATCATCAGGTGGTCGACGTCGGTCGTGGCTGATGCCGGCCTCGTCGAACGCCTTCTTCGACGATACCCGGAAGGCCTTCGACGTCGTGAAGTCCTCCATCTGCGACACCATCGGGGTCTCCGACGACTCGCCCGTCCCGACCAGGTAGACGGGCGGATGCGGAGAGGTCCATGGAGCTGGCCCGCTCGGCCGACGTGACGATCAGCGCGCCGCCGCCGTCGGTCACGAGGCAGCACTCGAGCAGGTGCATCGGGTAGGCGACCATGCGGCTGTTGAGCACGTCGTCGACGGTGATGAGGTCGCGCATCATCGCCCGGGGGTTCTGCGACGACCACTGGCGCTGGACGACGGCGACCATGGCCAACTGCTCGTGGGTGAGGCCGGTCTCCTTCATGTAGCGAAGGACGCCGATCGGGAACATCGTCGGCGGGCCGGTCGGGCCGATAGGGCATCTCGAACTGGGCTTGGGGGCTCGAGGCGTCGCCCCCGCCCCAGCCGCCGGCGCCGACGCGGGACTTGCCCGACTCGCCATGGGTGACGAGCACGACCTCGCACATCCCGGCCGCGATGGCGGCGGCGGCGTGGCGGACGTGGAGCATGAACGAGCACCCGCCCACGCTGGTGCCGTCGACGTAGGTGGGCGTGATGCCGAGGTACTGCGCGACAGCGACCGGGCTCTGGCCGGCGCAGGCGATGCCGTCGATCTCCGACTTGTCGATGCCGCAGTCGGCGATGGCGTTGCGGGCGGCGTCGGCGTGAAGACCGATGGTGGACAGGTGCGGGATGCGCCCGAGCTCGGTCGTCTCGGCGGCGCCGACGATGGCGATCTTGCCCTTGAGTGCCGCTCATCGTGGCCGGCTCCCAGACGGGCAGCGTGCATGTCGCCGCGGACCTCGAAGGTCACGGTGCAGCGGCATGTCGAGCACGAGCGCCTCCGGCGTCTGCTCGACGCCGGTGATGTTGCCCATCATGCGAGGACCCTCGTCGAGTTGGACGACAGCGATCGCATAGGGCGGCTCGAACCCGGGTGCGGCTCGATGATTGATCACGTAGGTGTGCAGCGTGCCCCGACCGCTCACCGTCTGCCATTCGACGGCATCGGAGAGGCACGACGGGCAGAAGGGGCGGGGTGGGAAGTAGAAGCCAGCCGTCGCAGGACGTGCACCGCTGCAGGCGCAGTTCGCCGGCGGCGCATCCTTCCCAGAAGGGTTCGGTCTCGGGCGACGGCCTCGGTTCGGCCTTGCGCATGGCAGGTGCAGACGTGCTCACGGTGCGCAGACTTCCAATCTCTTGACTGATTGGTCAAGTTCGAGCGGCCTAGGGTCGTTGCATGCCGAAGATCGTGAACCGGGTCACCGAGATGCTCGGGGTCGAGATCCCCATCGTGCAGGCGCCGATGGGGTGGATCGCTCGCGCCCAGCTCGCGTCGGCGGTCTCGGAGGCCGGGGGCCTCGGCATCATCGAGACGTCGTCGGGCGAACTCGATGCCGTCCGGGGTGAGATCGCCAAGATGCGCGAGCTCACGACCAAGCCCTTCGGTGTCAACGTCGCCCAGGCATTTGTCCGCGACCCCAAGATCGTCGACTTCGTCATCGAGCAGGGCGTGCGGTTCGTCACCACGTCAGCCGGCGATCCCAACCGCTACACCAAGCAACTCAAAGATGCGGGCCTCACCGTCTTCCACGTGGTTCCCACCCTCAAAGGCGCCCTCAAGGCCATCGACGCCGGCGTCGACGGTCTCGTGGTCGAGGGTGGCGAAGGGGGCGGCTTCAAGAACCCGCAAGACGTCTCGACCATGGTGCTGCTCCCGTTGATCCGCTCACACACCGACCTTCCGATCATCGCCGCCGGTGGCATCGTCGACGGGCCGACCATGGCCGCCGCGTTCGCCCTCGGCGCCGAGGGCGTCCAGATGGGCACGCGGATGGTGTCGGCCCTCGAGTCGCCCGTGCACGACAACTGGAAACAGGCGATCGTCAACGCCGCCGAAACCGACACCGTCTTCCTCAACCGGCACTCCAAGCCTGGCCTGCGGGCCCTTCGTACCGAGCGCTCCTCTCGCCTCGAACGCGAGGAAAACGTGTCGATGGCCGAGTTCGGCACCGTCAAGGAGCTCTACTTCGGTGGCGACCTCGAAGCATCGATCGCTCTGACCGGACAGGTGGCCGGCCGCATCGACGCCGTGCTGCCCGTGGCCGAGATCCTGGCCGACACTGTCGATGGCTTCCACCGCACGGTGGCCGAGATGGCCGACCGTTACCGCTGAGCGGGGAGCTCGCGTCCGTAGTCGCACCGCGTCGGAGCCGACGTCGTCGACCTCGGCCCACTCGATCTCGACATCGCCGCGGTGGAAGCGGCGGAACATCCACCGGACGACGGCCGGGCCGCCGGCGTCGGGGCGCTCGTAGCCGTAGAGGTTGGCCACTCGTCGGGACGTGATCCGGAGTCCGGCGATGGCGTAGGTGGCCGGGGCGCCGCCGTCCGACGTCTTCTCGAGCAGCACGTCTCCAACCCGGCCGACGTGGTGTCCGGCGCCGTCGACGACGGGCTTGGCCAACAGATCAGTCAGGCGCATGGCGGGATCCAGGCAGGTGGCTGATGACGCGATCTCGAGCCCATCGCTCGGCCCGATGGTTGTCGAGGGTGTCAGCTCGGACGTCGAGGCCGAGGTCGGAGCCGATCCGGACCACGTGGCTGAAGTCGATCCGCGCCGGCTCCGGATCGGCATCGTCGTGGACTCGAGTGGTGATCCAGCGACATCCATCGCCCCACCCGGCCCCCGAGTCGATCGTTGAGCGCGCCGGGTCCCGAGAGGATGGCGACGAGCACCGGCCGTCCATCGTCGCCATCGACGAACTCGAGGTCGTCGACCTTGCCCGCCGACCGCCCATCGCAGTCGACCATTTGGCGATCGAGGAGCTGCAACTCCGCCTCGATCCGCGGCGGAAGGTCGGTGGTCACGCGCCGGCCTTGGTGACGATCATGAGCGGGATGGTGATCACCGACACGATGAGAAGCAGCACGAGGTAGAACGTCGCCACCGAGTTGGCCAATCGCCCGTTGACGCTGTCGCCCATGTAGTCGCGGTCGTTGGCCACGACAAGCAACGGGAAGTAGGTCAGGGGAAGGGCGGCGGCCGACAACACGATGGAGTATTCGGTGACCTTGATCGGGTCGATGGCGGTGAGGCCGAGGGCGGCGGCGAGCACCAGCGACACGATCACCACGAGATGGAACCGCGCCGCCTCGACCGGACGCTGCGTCTTGCCCCAGGACCACCCGAAGAACTGTGCCACGGTGTATCCGGCCGAGAGACCGGTCTCCAGTGCGGCGCCGAACGTGGCGGCGAACAAGCCGACGAGCAGGAACCCGAGCCCGACTTTTCCGGTCGCCAGCACGACCGGGAGCGTGACTTGGGAGAGGTGGCTCACGGAGATGTGGAGGGGGCCGAGGGTGAGCGCGGCCCCGGCCATGATCGCCAGCGACAGGAGCCCGCCGAGCGGAAAGCCGAGGAACACATTGACCCGGTTGACGTTGAGGTCGCCGGGGCCCCAGTCGTCCTCCACGGCCCCGGAGGAGAAGAAGAACACCTCATAGGGGGTCATCGCCGCACCGAAGAGGGCGATGCCGAAGAAGATCCATGTCGGGAGGCCCTCTCCCGAGGCAACGGTCGGATGGGTGGCTTGGTGGAGCACCGACGACCAGTCGGGACTCAGCCGCCAGACGGCGACCCCGAAGACGAGGAGGGCGAGGCCGAGCATGCCGAAGGTCTGCTCCATCAGGTTGAACTTCATCCGCCAGATCACCAGCCACACCACGAAGGCGACGAGTGGGATGAAGAGGAGGTAGCTGACGCTGCTCAGCAATTGCAGGGCCAGCGACACGCCGGCGATCTCCGCCGTGAGGGTCAAGAAGTTGATGAAGAACGACGCCAGCAGGTTGGCCAGCGCCGGCTTTGCGCCCATCCGTTCGCGAATGAGATCGAACGTCGGGCGGTTCGAGACGGCGGCCACCCGGCCCGCCATCTCGGCGTAGAACACGATTCCGATCACGCCGAGGACGACCACCCAGGCCAACGAGAACCCGAAGCGGGCGCCGGTCTCGGCGTTGGCCACGAGGTCGCCGATGTCGACGAAGCCGCCGATGGCGCTCAACACGCCGAGGAAGACCGCCAGGACCCGCTTCACGGCCGTCCGCTCATCCGACGCTCTCGGCAAATGATCGAAGGTCGCGGGCGATGGCCGTGAGCTCGGCCGCCTTGGGACGGAGCGAGGTGTCGTCACCGTGGCGCACGGCGATGCGGACGGCAGCGAGTGCGGCGTCGGCCCGGTCGGTCATGGCGAGGAGGCGCCTGCGGGTCACCGTGCTCGAGGCCGGTGGCTGCACCCGTCGAAACGTCGACGATGCCCCGGCGGCGTCGCTCTCGGCTTCGGTGACGACAACGTCGAGTGTGGTGGCAAGGATCTTGGCGTCACGCCGGGCCGTCGAGCGCGACTCGAGCCGTCTCGGTGGCCGATGCCACGACTTCGGCGGTGTGGCCCGCCTTGCGGTCGTAGTCGCTCGGCGACGAGGCGCGGGGAACCGGGACCGTGCAGGCGCCCGATCCGAGTGCGACCACGACCGCGACGAGAGCGACGACGAAGGGACGCAGCGGCCGATCGAGGTGACGCCAGTTCACTGGGCGGATCTGTCCCCCGGAACGGTGAGTTCAGAAACGTCAGGAGCCAGCAAGCCAAAGGTGACGCCGGAGAAACCCGTTCGTTGAGGCTTGGAAACATGGCGTTCGTAGGGTCGCCCCATGTCTCCTCCGGCATCTCCTGCCTCCGTCTCGACGGCTGCGGCCGCTGTCGAGCGGGTCGTCGGGCTTCGGTCGTTCACCGGGCGGTTCCGCGTCCTGCACCTCACGTGGTTCGCGTTCTTCCTCACGTTCATGGTGTGGTTCGGTTTCGCCCCGTTCGCCGGGGTGATCGGCAAACAGTTCGGACTCGGCAAGCCACAGTTGGGCACGCTGGCACTTGCCAACGTGGCGCTCACCGTGCCCGCTCGGGTCGCCATCGGAATGGCCCTCGATCGGTGGGGGCCGCGACGGGTGTACGCCTCGATCCTGATCTTCGCCGCCGTACCGAGCCTGCTGTTCGCGACGGCGCATTCTTTCGGTGCTTTGCTCGTCTCCCGCCTGTTGCTCAGTGTGGTCGGCGCTGGCTTCGTCGTCGGCATCCGACTCGTCGCCGAGTGGTTCCCGCCCGCCGAGGTGGGCATGGCCGAGGGCGTGTACGGCGGTTGGGGCAACGCCGGCTCGGCGGCATCGGCCCTCATCCTCCCGACCGCGGCCGCCATCGTCGGCGGCGCCGACGGGTGGCGATGGGCCACTGGCGCCATCGGCGTGTCGTCGGCGCTGTACGGCCTCTACTACTTGCGGGCCGTCACCGACACCCCGTCGGGCCGCGCCTACCGGCGTCCATCCCGCCAAGGAGCCCTCGTCGTCGGCACCCGCTCGGGAGTGATCGGCCTCGTCCTGTTGACGATCCCGCTCACGGCCATCCTCGGACTCATCGCCTGGCGCATCAATCGCGTCGGTCTGCTCGCCGGACCTGAGCTCGTCGGCGTCTGTGTGCTCCTCGCCGGCCTGCTCGGCTACCAGGTGCGAAAGGTCCTCGTCGTCAACCGCCCCGCCCTTGCCGGGACAGCCCCGGTCGACGACGCCTGGCCAGTGCGATCGCTCGGTGTGCTGTGCCTGGCCTACGCCTGCTCGTTCGGTTCTGAACTCGCCGTGGTGTCGATGTTGCCGTCGTTCTTCGCCGACACCTGGAAGCTGTCGCCGGTGGTGGCCGGCTCGACGGCCAGCGTGTTCGCCCTCACCAATCTCATCGCCCGTCCCGCTGGAGGCCTGCTGTCGGATCTGTTGGGTAGCCGGCGGCGCACCCTCGGCGTGCTCCTCGCCGGCCTCAGCGGCGGGTACGCCGTGATGGCCGTGCTCGGCTCCGGCGCCGTGCCGCTCGTGCTGGCGATGGTGGTGGTCGTCTCGTGCTCGGTGTTCGTCCAGTCGACCGAGGGAGCGGTCTTCGCCATCGTCCCGCTCGTCCGGCCGTCGTCGTCGGGCCAGGTGGCCGGCATGACCGGCGCCTACGGCAACATCGGAGCGCTGCTCTTTCTCACCGCGTTTCTCTTCGTGCCGACGACGGCGTTCTTCCTCATCATCGCTGCCGCGTCGGTGGTCGGCACGCTCACGGTGAGGTGGCTGGTGGAGCCCGACGGCAGTTTCTCCGCCGAACACCTCGACCTCCCCACTCTCGCCCTTCCGGCGCCGACCTCGGCGGCGGTCAGCTGATGGCCACGACCCGTCCCAACATCCCGAGAGCCAAGAAGGACGGCCTCGCTCTCGACCTTGCCGCGGTGTGTGCGGCCGGGCCCCATGCGCTCGAGCAGGACGACCACTACAGGCTCAAGACCTACGGCGTCTGTGCGCAACGACAAGACGACCTGTTCATGGTGCGCCTGCGGGTCACGGCCGGCCGCCTCGATGCCACGCAGGTGGCTGCCTTGAGCGACGGCGCGCGGCGCTACGCCGGCGGTTGGGTCCACCTGACCACCCGGCAGAACATCGAGCTCCACTCGGTGCGGCTCGGCGACGTGCCCGCGCTCTACGACATCCTCGGCCCGGCGGGCCTGGTCGGGCGGTCGGCCTGTGGCCACACGATCCGCAACGTCATGGCCTGCCCCGAATCCGGGACCTCGACGGAGGAGCCATTCGACGTCCGGCCCGACGCCAAGCGCTTGTCCGACCTCCTCGTCGCCCGCTCGGAGAGCCTCAACCTGACACTCCCGGGTCGGGTCAACATCGTCCTCGGTGGCTGCCAAGACTGCGGTCTCGAAGCGCTGACCAACGACATCGGCCTCGTGGCCAAGGTCCGCGACGGTCAGCCCGGCTATCAGCTGTGGGCCGGAGGGAGTCTCGGCACCTCGCCCAAGCTCTCGGTGCTGTTGCGTCCATTCCTGACCCGCGACGAGGTCTGGCCTGCGGTCTGGGCGATCCTCTCGTGGTTCTGCGAAACGGGGTCGACCGAGACCGTCGCCCGCGGCCGCCTCAAGTTCGTCATCGAAGATGCCGGCGAGGCTGCCTTCCGCTCCTCCTTCGCCAAGCGATTCAACGCGCTCAAGGCCGAAGAGCAGCCTCCCCTTCCCTGTGTCGAGGTTCCCCAGGCCGAGTCGTTGGCCCGGGTTCTCGGCGCCGCTCCCGTGTTGGGGTGGAGGGCGGGCATCCAGCCCGAGCGCACCCCGGGTCGGGCGACGGTGACGGTCCGGGTGCCGCTCGGCGACCTGCTCGTCGACGAGCTCGAGGCCGTGGCCGCGCTCACCCCGACCGGCGCGGTCACGATCACCAAAGATCAGAACCTCTTGTTGCACGGCATCCCCCTGGGAGACGTACCGAGGGTCGTCGGCGGGTTGGCCGACTACGGCCTCGGCCCCGACGGTGCTCGTGGGGCGGCCGACGTGCGGGCGTGTCCGGGCATGGCCTTTTGCCCCCTCGCCATCACTGACTCCCAGCCGCTGGCTCTCAAGATCGAGCGTGCCCTCAACAGCCGACCCGACCTGCCCAGGCTGTTGACGATCGCGGTCTCGGGGTGCCCCAACTCCTGCGCCAAGCAGCAGGCCGCCGACATCGGTTTGGCCGGAGCCAAGGTCAAGGTGCTGGGCAAGATCGGACTCGGCTATCAGATGTACCTGGGTGCCGACCTCCCCGCCGGTCAGGTGGGCGAACCCGTGCTCCGTCTGCTCGAGGCCGAGGTGCCGAGCGCCGTGGTCGCCGTCGCCGAGGTGTGGGTAGCCGTTCGTCGCCCGGGCGAAACGCTGGGGCGGACGTGCCGGAGGATCGGCCTCGACGTCATGGCCGAGGCGATCATCGGCCGACTCCGCGAATACGCGGGCGACGCCGGCGAACCGAACGCCGAAGCAGAAGTCGAACCGGCGACGGCGGCGTCGTCGTGACGGCCGTCGCCGAGGGTGTGCTGCGGGTGCAGCGGGTCCCGTCTGAATGGCCTGTGGTCCATCTCGAGGCGACACCCGCGCCGGTCGACGACCTGACGATCGACGGGCTCGTGGTGCATCCTCGCGTGCTGTCCCTGCCCTCGCTCGAGGTGTTCAGCCCGGTCGAATCCTCGGTACCGGTTCACTGCGTGTGGGGGTGGTCTCGGCCAGACGCTCGCTGGGTCGGCGTTCGCCTCGGCGACGTGCTCGACCTCGCCGATGCCCGAGGAGCGTGGGTCACCGTCGCTTCGGCCTCGGGCACGTACTCGTCGTGCCTCCCGATCGCCGACGCCTCCCGGGGCATCCTCGCTTGGGAGCGTGATGGGTTGCCCCTGTCGGCCGACGCCGGCGGTCCGCTCCGCTTCGTGGCTCCGCCCGAGTACTGGGCCTACAAGCACGTGAAGTGGGCCACCCGAGTGTCGGTCCTCGACGAGTTCCGCCCAGGGTTCTGGGAGTCAAAGTGGCCGATCCCCATGGCCGAATACCCGAGGAGGTCGTACGCCCATGAGCACCGACGACGAAATTCCCGAAGGCGCATCGCTCGAAGCAGTGGCCGCTGCCCGTGGCGCCAAGCACCGTGACTGCCGGGACTGCAAGCAGTTCGAAGCCCAGGCCGACGACCTCGGATACGGGTGGTGCAAGGCCCACGGGCAGTTCGTGAAGCTCTATCACCCGGCGGGCGAATTCTTCTCCCAATGCCAGTTCAAGGCGCTGGGGCGCGAGCGCGCCCCTCAGCCTGCTGCGGCCGAGTAGGCCCGTCCCTTGCTGACCACGGTGCCGTCGGCGGCCGTGATCCAGTAGCCGTCGCCGGTCGGGAGGCGGTCATGCCGACCACCGGGAGGGCCGACGGCTGTGTCGGCCGCCGACCCGGGGAAGGCGGCGTCGCCGAAGGTGAAGATGCCGCCGTCGGCCGCCACCATCCAGTAGCCCCGGCCCGACGGCGTGGCCTGCATACCGACGATCGGCGAGTTGAGCTTGCGGTCGCCCATGCTCCCGAAGAACGGGGCGTTGCCAAAGGTGAAGATGCCGCCGTCGGCGGCCACGAGCCAGTAGCCGCCGCCGTCGGCCGTCGGCGTCATCCCGACGACAGGGGAGTTGAGCTTCTCTGTCGCCGGTACTGCCGAAGAACCTGGCGTCGCCGAACGTGAACATGCCGCCGTCGCCCGCGGCCAGCCAGTACCCCCGGTCCGACAGGCGTCGGTCGCCATCGTCACCACCGGCGAGTTGAGCCGGCGGTCTCCGGTGCTGCCGAAGAACTTGGCGTCGCCGTAGGTGAAGATGCCGCCGTCGGCGCCCAGAAGCCAGTAGCCGAGCCGTCGAGGTCGTCGGGGCGGCACCGACGATGACCCAACTCAGCGACAACGCACTGGCATCACCGCGGGACACGAACGACCCGCTCGGGGTGCACGTTGCCGAGGGCCCCAACGGCGGCGTAGCCCCGCTCGTCGGCGGCCGGCAGAGCGCGACCACGTCGGCGCGGATCGCGTCGGCGCCCGCCGTACCACCGTCGCCGACCCACTCCCAGTGCCAGGGCTCGGCGCACTTCTGCCCGGGCTCGGCCCAGCCGGGATGGTTCCAGCCGACCCGTGCGGCGTAGGGCTTGAGGAACCGATAGCCGGGCGACGAGAAGTTGAGGTGCCGCCCCGTGTTGCCGAAGTCGATGGCCTTGCCCCAGCCGTGGTTCGACGTGCCCTTCGCCGGCCGTCCGGGATAGTAGGAAGGTGTCGCCGTGCACGGGCCGCCGTTCGACGTGTTGTATGGCGTACAGGCTGACTTGATCGTCGATCGGGCGGTAGCAGTCGTTTCCGAACAGCGGGACGTTCACGGCCGCGGCCTGGCGGAACAGCAGGGCGAGGCTCGGCGCCGCCTCCGCACGGCTCGGCAACCGGGCGAGGACCGTGATGAGGCCGTCGGCCTTGAGCCGGCCGTTCTCGCGGCCTTCGACGCGGCGTCGGCGGTTGCCCGGCGTCACCGGTGTCTCGGCTGCAGCCGGGAGGGTGCCGGCGCCGAGGATGAGCAGGACGGGGAGAGGACAAGCAGTCGTCGCACCGGTCGAGTCTGCCATCGCCCGCGTTTGGTCTCGAAGACCCCTCAGCCCTCGGTGAGCTCGTACCCGTCGGGTCGGACGACGACATCGACGCGGCCGCCCTCGCCCGTCACGTGGTACCGCAGCGCCTGGTTGTCGACGGCGTCGATCTCGAGCGCGGCCTGGGTGAGCCATGGGCGGGCTCGTCGCCATTCGATGAACTCGCGGTGCAACTCAGTGAGCGGGCCGCTGCCGTCGGCGATCGGGGAGAGGTCGTCGAGAGAGGGCCGCACGGCGTCGTCGCCTCCAGCACGGTCCTCCTTGATGCCGGTCGCTCCGAACTCGTCGCCGTAGTAGATGCAGGGCACCCCGGGCAGCGGTGAAGAGCACGGCCAGGGCCACCGGAACCTGGGTGTCTGCGGCGGCCACCAGCGAGGCGAGTCGGGTGACGTCGTGGTTGCCGACGAACGTGACCGGAGCGAACGTGGCCGCCGCTTCGGCATGGCGTCTGCAGCGTCCAGGCCAACTCGTGTGGGTTGCGATCGTGGAGCGAACTCCAGATGGCTTTGTGCAACTCGTAGGCGGTGGCCGAGTGGAGGCCGGACGCCTCGACGAACGCCGCATAGTCGCCGTGGATCATTTCGCCGAAGACGAAGGCGTCCGGATGGTGGTCGAGCACCGCAGGTCCTGTGAAGGCGCGGAGAAAGTCGGCCGGGATGGCATAGGCCACATCGAGACGCCAGCCATCGGCCCCTCGGTCGAGCCACCGGTCGGCCACGGCGACGGCCCATTCGAGAACAGCGGGGTTGGCGTGGTCGACCTCGACCAGTTCGTCGTGGCCCTCCCAGGCCAGCACTGAGCCGTCGGGCCCACGCCGCAGAAACCCGTCGGGGGCGTCGAAGTCACGCCCGACATGATTGAACACGCCGTCGAGTACGAGGCGCAGGTCTCGCTCGTGGCAGGCGGTGACGAACCGGTCGAAGCCGGCCTCTTCGCCGAGGCGGGGATCGAGTGCGAAGGGGTCGAGCGTGTCGTAGCCGTGGTCGGCCGAGCGGTGGACGGGGGTGAGCAGCACCCCGCCGCAGCCCAGCCGGGCGACATGGTCGAGCCACCCGCCGAGCGCGCCGAGGCCACCGCCCGCCGCTGCCCGCAGCGAGTGCAGGTGATAGAGCGTCCGGCCCGGCGACCCAGGAGGGGAGTGCCGGGCGCAACAGGTCGGCGCTCAGGTGCCGGCCACGACCTCGGCCGCGTCTCGGCCGCGTCGCCCGGCAGCCGGGAGGTAGCGGTCGAGGAAGAGGAGCATCTCCGCCGCCACCTGGCGGCCGAACTTCGGCTCGGCGTCGAAGGCGTGGGGCTGCTCGGCGTAGAGGTGCATCTCGGCCGGGACCTTGGCCGCCACCAGTTCTTCGTACATCCGCACCGACGCCGACACGGGCACGGTCGTGTCGGACGTGCCATGGATCAACAGCGTGGGGGGGAAGTCGGAGGTCACGTGGCGTGCGGGCGACGCCAGGCGGGCGGCATCGGCGTCGCCGTCCTCGATCAGGGCCAGCAGCGGGAGCGAGCCGGACGACGGGCCGGTGGCGCTGTCGAAGAACAACGTGGGCGGGTAGATGGCGGCCGCAGCCGAGACGGCCGTCGACACTCCGGGGTTGCCGCCATCTCCCTCGAGCGCGTCGACCCCGGGGGTGCCGCGCAGCCAGGAGCGCGAGGTGGGCGCCGGCCGAGTTGCCCTCGATGGCGATGCGGTCGGGGTCGATGCCCAGCTCGCTGGCCGACGCCCGCACCCAGCGGATGGCGGCCTTGACGTCGTGGATCTGGGCCGGCCACGGCGACTCGCCCACGAGGCGGTACTCGGGCGCGACGCACACGTAGCCCGCCCGGCCGAGGAGGATGCCGTAGCCGCGCAGCTGGCTCTTGTCGCCCGACCGCCAGCCGCCACCATGGACGAGCAGCACACAGGGCGCCGCCGCACCCACCTCGTGTCCGGGTGGCCGGTACACGTCGCAGCGAAGCTCGCGGCCGCCCCCCGTGCCGTACACCACGTCCTGGTCGACGGTCACCCGTCCATGTTCGAGCCATGGCGATGACGATAACGTCACGGACCGGATGACGCCCGACCCGACCAGCGTGCTGATCCCGACGGGTGCAGGTGACCTCACCGCCGGCTGGCTGACCGACGCCATCGGTCCGGCGTTCTCGGCCGCCGTTGTCGAAACCGACGCAACGCCGATCGGGACCGGCCAGATCGCCGACAGCATCCGGCTCGGCCTGACCTGGGACCCCCCGGGGGCTGGCCCGGCCAGCCTTGTCGCCAAGGTGACGTCGGCCGTCGAGGCCAGCAAGCAGGCCGCGCTCGCCACCCGCACGTACGAAGTCGAGGTCGGCTTCTATCGCGACCTCGCCGACCGGGTCGACGTGCGCCGCCCCGACTGCTTTTGGACCGGCTTCGACCCGACCACCGGCGCCTACGCCGTCGTGCTCGAGGATCTCGCCCCGGCCGCACCAAGGTGACCAGATGGCGGGATGCTCGGTCGACGAGGCCGGTGCCGCCCTCGACGAGCTCGCGCTTGCTCCACGGCCCCGTCTGGGGAGCCGAGGGGCTGTCGGGAATGGAATGGCTCCGCGGCGGCGGCGGCACGTCGAGCCCGGGCATCGGCGCCTTTCTGCAGAACCTGCTGCCCGGGTTCCTCGAGCGGTACGGCGAACGGTTGACGCCGACGCCCTCGCGCTCATCGAGCGGGTGGTGCCGAAGCTGGCGTCGGCTGCGCCTGCCAACGGGCCGGTGACCGTCGTGCACGGCGACTTCCGCAACGACAACCTGATGTTCGGCGGCGAGCGGGTCTGCGTGCTCGACTGGCAGACGGTCTCATCGGGCACGGCATGGCCGACGTGGGCTACTTCCTCGGCGGGAGCTGGTGGCCGGAAGACCGGCGAGCCCACGAGGGCGGCTTGTCGAGCGCTATAGCGCGCGGCTCGCCGACCAGGGCGGTCGATGTCTCGCGCCGATGACGCTGGGCGGGCTACCGCCGGTTCGCGCTTCAGCGGCCTGAACATGGCGATCCTCGCTTCGATGCTCGTCGGCCGCACCGACCGAGGCGACGACATGTTCGTCGCCATGGCCGAGCGCGCCCGGCTCCACGCCCTCGACCTCGACAGCGAAGGGTTCTGCAGCGATGACCCGAAGCTCACCGCCATGGACGAGCTGTTCGTCCACCAGATCCCCGAGCCGCTGCCCAACGTCGTCACCCACCACGAGCACTGGCGCGAGAGCCTGTTCTTCATCGTCCACCCGCGCGACGCGGCTGGGCGACGTGATCATCCTCACCATGGCGACGTTCCCGGCCACGCGAGGAGATGGACTCGCTCCAGCTCGGCCGCATCGGCGACGCGCCGACCATCGGTCGCCACGCCCGCGCCCTACGACGGCGACCCGCACACGATGGCAGTCGGGCCGGTCACGGTCGAGATCGTCGAGCCGTTCAAGACGGTGACGCTGCACGTCGTCGACGACCCGGCCGCGCCGCGTCGCCCTCGACCTCACCTTCACGCCCGCACCGCCGCCTACGGCCTGCGCCGCGGCACGATGAAGGCGGGCCACGAGACGATCTGGGACCAGAGCCACATGGTGCAGTCGGGCAACTTCTCGCGGCACCGTCACCCACCAGGGCGCGCACCACGAGATCGACGACTGGTGGGGCCAGCGCGACCACTCGTGGGGCATCCGCAACCACGCCCGCTGCCCGTTCTGGATGTGGCTGGCGATCCAGCTGCCCGACGGCATGCTCGCCGTCTGGTACTGGGAGCTGCCCGAACGGCGCCCGCATCTACACCGACGGCTGCTGGGCGCCGGCCGACGGCGGTGACCCGATCCCGGTGGTCGACTTCCGCCACGACCTCCACTGGACCAACGCTGCCGGCGACGAGGTGTCGCTACGAGCGCGACGGCGTCGACGTCACCGGGATCGCCGGCCACGTCGACTTCACGCTGGAGGGCGGCCGAGTGATCGGCATCGACGCCGAGGGCCGTTGGGCCCAGCGCTACGGCGCCGTCGGCGGCGGGCTGAGCGAGGTCGTCGTGCGCACCGACGACGGCCGCACCGGCACGGCGATCTACGAGCTGACCGGCGCCCACCACCACCGCTACTTCCCGGTCGCCCGGGGCGAGAACCTGCCGGGTTGATCGCCAGCAGCTAGTTTGATGGTCGAACCAAGACGCTGTCGGGGGGTAGCGATGAAGAAGTTCCTGCCGGTCACCGAGCTCGCTCGGGACGATCGTTTCACGTGGGTGTCGGAGGGCGACCGCTTCAAGGATCCGCGCAGCGGGCAACAGGGCACCGGCAGCTTCGGTCGGGCGCCGAAGATGACCCGCACGAGCGACGACGCGCCCGAGCGTTCGCGCTCGCTGATGCACGGCATCTTCATGGGCGAGATCCAAGCCCTCGAGGCCGCCGGCCGCACGTGCTGGGACTTCCCCATCGGCAACGGCGACGACGAGGCGCCGTTCGCCCTCAAGCTCGACATGGCCCGCCAGTGCTGGGACGAGTCGCGCCACGTCGAGATCTCGGTCAAGTTGAGCGACTGGATGGGCACCGAGCTCGGCGAGTTCGCCGAGGGCCGGGGCCTCTACCAGGCCGGCTGCAACCCCGATCCGGCCCTCCGCCTCACCGCCGTCAACCGGGGCATCGAGGGCTTGGCCATCGACGTGTTCGCCAACATGAAGGCGTTCGGCACCGACTGCGGCGACCCGGTCATGGAGTTCTGCGAAGACTGGATGCTGGCCGACGAGGTCACCCACGTGAAGATGGGCTCCGACTGGCTCCGTCGCCTCACCGCCGACGACCCCGAGCGGCGCACAAGGGCCCTCGAGTTCCAACGTCTCGTCGACAAGATCTTCAGCGCCGCCGGTCGCAGCGGCGACCAAGAAGGGGCCCGGGCCTACCGCAAGCTCGCCGGGTTCACCGACGAAGACATCGACGAGGCCCACGTGCCGCTCGACCGCGAGGCCGAGAAGGCCGCCCGGCGGTCACTCGTCGTCGGTTCGTTGGGAGACGCCGAGAAGTCGAGCGACACGACGACGACGACCGAGGCCGACGAGAAGGCCAAAGCCCGCGAGGCCCGCATCCAAGCCGCGCCTGACGGGCATGACCCTCGCCTGGCACGCCCAGCAGGCCCCCGATCGACCCGCGATCTCGTCGGTCAACGGCGACCGCACCTTCGGCGAGCTCAATGCCAACGCCAATCGCCTCGTGCGGGTGCTGCGGGCCCGGGGATTGCAGGCCGGCGACTCACTGTCGCTGGTGTGCGCCAACCGCCCCGAGTTCGCCGAGGTCCTTGCCGCATGCCAGCGCATGGGTGTGCGCATCACCCCGGTCAACTGGCACCTCACCGGCAGCGAGATGGCCTACATCATCGAGGATTCCGAGGCCAAGGCCGTGGTGGGCGACGTTCGATTCGCCGCCGCCATCGAGGCTGCCATGGCCGAGTTGGCGTCGCCCCCCTCGATCCGCCTCGCCATCGAAGGAGGCGTGGCCGGCTTCGACGACTACGCCTCGGTCATCTCGGCCGAGGACGGCAGCGACATCGACGACCCCGTACTCGGCCGCTCGATGCTCTACACCTCGGGCACCACCGGCCGGCCCAAGGGCGTCGACCGCCCGACGGCGGCCGCGGCCGCAGGTGGAGCCGCAAGCGGTGCTGCCGCCGCCCGGGCCGCAGCCACGGCCCAGACCCCGTCGCAGACCGCCAGCCGCTACGTGGCCGGCGAAGACCTCCACCTGTGCACCGGGCCGCTCTACCACGCCGCCCCGCTGGCGTTCTCGCTCACCGGTCCGCTCACCGCCGGGGTCGGCGTCGTGTGCATGGACGGATGGAACGAGCGCGAGGCCCTCGATCTCATCGAGCGCCACGGCATCACCCACACCCACATGGTGCCGACGATGTTCCACCGGCTCCTCGCCATTCCCGAAGACGAACGCAGGGCGCAAGCGACACCTCGAAGCTGCGCTACGTGATCCATGGCGCTGCGCCGTGTCCCGTGGCCGTCAAGGCGGCACTCATCGAGTGGCTCGGCCCCGTGGTTTACGAGTACTACGCCGCCACCGAGGGTTCGGGGTCGTTCGTCGACTCCGAGGAGTGGCTCAAGAAGCCCGGAACCGTGGGCAAGCCGGCCACCGACGACCACGTCCGTATCCTCGACGACGACCGCAAGGAGCTGCCCGCGCAACGAGGTGGGCACCGTCTACCTGAAGGCCCCGGCGACCGGGCGGTTCCGGTACTACAAGGACGAGGAGAAGACGGCCAACAGCTACCTCGGGGACGAGGGTTACTTCACCCTCGGCGACCACGGCTACCTCGACGACGACGGCTACTTGTTCTTGACCGGTCGCAGCGCCGAGCTGATCATCTCGGGCGGCGTCAACATCTATCCGGCCGAGGTCGACGCCGTGTTGTTGACCCACCCTGCCGTCGGTGACGTCGGCGTGATCGGCATCCCCAACGCGGACTGGGGCGAGGAGGTGAAGGCCGTGGTCGAGCTCAAGACGGGGATCACGGATTCACCTGGCCTCGCCGACGAGCTCATCGCCTTTTGCCGTGACCGCCTCGCCCACTACAAGTGCCCGCGCACGATCGATTTCCTCGACGAGCTCCCACGCCACGACAACGGCAAGCTGTACCGCCGCAAACTCCGAGAGATCTACGTCACCGACGACGACCCCACCGGTCACCGCACCAAGACCTGACCTTCGGAGACTCCGGGTCGGGCGGAGTCAGCAGTCCGCCAGGGCGCCGAGCGCAGCGCAGATTTGGTGCCGGCCGTCGGCTCCGAGCGCGCCGAGGCGGATGGTGAGGGTCGACTTGGGCACGGTGGCGAGGTCTAGGTCGTACTCGGGGCGTCGATGGGTGACGGTTTGACGCCGGCCCCCCTGGACAGTGCCGACCAGACGCCGAGGGCGCAGGCGCTGCACCCGAGCACCATCCACGCGCTGGCCCACAGCCACGCCGGCAGCCCCGTGGCGTGTTGCAGGATCGACGCGTCGGATCCGCCGCCCCGGCGGGACGAGACGAACACCTGACGCAGATCCTCGACGGCGCCGAGCGAGAGCGCCGTCGCCACGACCACGACGAAGACCCGCCGCACCTGGGTGGAGCGCTGCCACACGAGTCCGGCGATGACCACGATGGCGAGCACGCAGAAGACGATGGTGAACCGGCCGTCGCCTGACGTCGATCCGGTCACCGCAGCGGCGTCACCGTCGGGTCGGGTGCTCCACGGCACCCAGGCCAGCCCGGTGGCGGTAATGGCGAACGCGGCGACGCCGAGCACCACACGGCCAGAGCGCATCCGCGAGCAGACCTCGAAGAGCACGGCGCCGACGATGGCCGTCCCCACGTATCCCGCCGACCCGACGGCCACACGGCGCCAACGTCCCGTGATCGCCCGAGTAGTACGTGAGCCCGCCTCCGTGCGCGTTGATCGTCACGCTATTGACGTCAGCCCCGACCGCCATGGCGACCGTCGCATGCATCGCTTCATGGACGAAGGTGACCAGGAGTTGCAGTGGCAACAGGAATGGGGTGTCCCACAGCACCAGCACGGCGAGGACGGCGATCGTCAGCGTAATGATGAACTGTCGCCGCGTGATGGGTCCGGGCCGGGCCGGCGTGGGCTCGCTCCCGTTCGTAGCGATTCGCTCCGCCTCCACCAGAGCGAGTGTACGAGTCGGCGGTGTTGGTCGGCGGGCGGTTGTCGACCCGTGGAGGTTGCCGCCATGTTGGGGATCGTCGTCGGGGGCGCGGTGGCAATCGTGGTCTCGCTCCTGGGCACGCCGCTGTTGGTCCGATTCCTCAAGGCTCGCGGCGTGGGTCAACCCATCCACGATGCCGTCACCCAGCACGCGGCCAAGGCAGGCACGCCGACGATGGGCGGGGCCATCATCACCGTCGCCGCGCTCGTCGGGTACCTGGCGGCGCGGGCGGTGCTGGGTTCGGCGCCCACGGGTACGGGGCTGCGGCTCGTGCTGGCCACGGCCGCCGCCGCCGTGGTCGGCGGCATTGATGACTGGTTGAAAGTACGGAGCCGGCGCAACCAAGGCGGGCTCAGCCGTCGGGCCAAGACCGCTCTGCAATTGCCGGTCATCGTCGCGTTCTGCGCCTCGTACCTCGTATCGGGATCGTGCACCGCCATCTCCGTCACCCGATGCGCGTCCGGCATCGACCTCGGTCCGATCGTGTGGATGGTCTTCGCTGTCGGCTTCTTCTGGGCCACCACCAACGCTGTCAACTTTGCCGACGGGCTCGAGGGTCTGCTCGCTGGGTCAGGAGCCATCACGTTCGTCGCCCTGTTGGTGATTGCCTTCTGGCAGTTCCGCCACGGCGAAACCTATGGCGTGTCCAACGCCCTCGACCTCGCCGTCATTGCCGCCTGCCTTTGCGCTGCTTGCGTTGGGTTCTTGTGGTGGAACGGCAACCCGATGTCGATCTTCATGGGCGACGTCGGGTCGCTGGCCATCGGCACCGCCATCGCCGGATTGGCCTTGAGCATGCACGTGAGCCTGCTGATCCTCGTGCTCGGCGCTCTCTACGTCGTCGAAGGCGCTTCGGTGGGACTCCAGATCTCGACGTGGAAGTGGTACTTCAAGCCCCGGGGCGCCAAGCGTCGCCTCTTCCGCATGGCTCCCATCCACCATCACTTCGAGGTGGCGGGCTGGTCGGCGGGCACCGTGCTCGTGCGGTTCTGGATCCTCAACGCCGTTGCCGCCGCGCTGGCGCTGGCCATCTTCTACGTCGACGCCCTCGGCGCCAGCGGGTTGCGTTGACGCAGCGGAAGGCGACTCAGCGGAAGGCGACGGTGAGGTCGGGGCCGCGTCGGAGGGTGTGGCCGCCGTCGATGCCGAGGCACTGCCCGGTGACCCATGACGACTCGGGACCGGCGAGGTAGCGAACGCCGGCGGCGATGTCGTCGACCTCGCCCAGCCGGGCCAGCGGCATCTGGGCGAGGTAGTCGCCGACGATTGCCTCGTTGGTCGTGAGGCCGGCGGCTATGTCGGTGGGCACCAAGCCGGGGCGCACGGCGTTGACCCGTACGCCGGCGGCACCGAGCTCGTCGGCAGCGTTGCGCACGAGCGCCTCGAGGGCGGCCTTGGACACGCAGTAGGCCGACATCAGCCGGTGGGTGAGTGGAGCGGCGATCGAGGAGATGGCCACGATCGAGCCTCCGCCCGAGCCGGCCATCGCCTGCGACGCATGTTTGATGGTGAGCATGGCCCCGTCGAGGTTGACGGCCATGACGGCACGCCACCCGGCGAGGTCCATCGACATCACCGGCCCCGCGCTCCCGGTGCCGGCGGCGGCCACGGCGATGTCGAGGCCGACCGAGCCGCCGAGTGGCAACGGCGCTGTCAACGGCGCGCTTGACGTCGTCTTCGTCGGCGACGTCGCAGACCGAGAGCCCGACGGCAGGGCCATCGGGCGCCTCGGCGCGCGAGTTGCGCCACGGCCGCCTCGAGCTTGGCCTGCGTGCGTCCGGCCAGCGTGACCGATGCGCCGTCGGCCAAGAAGGCCCGGGCGCACGCCAAGCCGATGCCCGAGCCGCCACCGGTGATCGAACGCCACCTTGCCGTCGAGCGGCCGCGCCGTCACGCTGAGGTCCCGACCACGCCCGCGGACAAGAGGGTGGCGATGCGCTCGTCGTCGAAGCCGAACGAGGCCAACACTTCGGCCGAGTGTTCGCCGATACCCGGCGCCGGCCCCCGCACGGCAGACATCGCTCGACGACATGGCGAACGGGGCCGCCAGCATGTCGAACGACCCGATCCCCGGATGCTCGACGGCGGTGAACATGCCCATTTCCTTGGCCGCCGGGTCGGCGATGAGGTCGGGGAGTTCGGCCACCTTGCCCCAGATGATCCCGGTGGCGTCGAGGAGCGGCGCCCAGTGGGCGTAGGGCTGGGAGGCGAACAGGTCGTCGAAGATCCCGACGATCGCGCGGTTGTTGCGGAAGCGGTCGGCGGGCGTGGCGAAGCGCTCGTCGTCGACCAACTCGGGGACGCCGAGCGACGTGCAGAACCGTCCCCATGCGCCCTGGTCGAGCGTCGACAGGTTGATCCACACGTCGTCGCCGCAGCGATAGCGGGTGTTCATGGGGCTGATGGCCTCGTCGCGCGACCGCTTGTTGGGCTGGACGCCGTCGACCAAGGCCACGGCGACGTCGCAACCGATCGTCCACGCCGCCGTGCGCATGAGGGCGGTCTCGACGACCTGACCCTCACCGGTACGGTCACGCACTCGGAGAGCGGCGAGGATGGCGGTGAGCAGCGCCAGTCCGGTGGGGTGGTCGCCCTGACCGGGTCGGAAGGCGGGCGGCGGCTCGCCGGGCTCGCCGATGAGGCTCATGATGGCGCCCCGACCGAAGAAGGCGGTCAGGTCGAAGGCGATGCGGTCGGCGTCGTCGCCGCTCGATCCGTAGCCGGTGACCATGGCGTAGATCAGCTCGGGGTGATCGGCCCGGAGCTGCTCGGGGCCGAGCCCGAACCGTGCCAGCCGCTTGGGCAACAGGTTGGTGATGACGACGTCGGCCTTGGCCGCCAACTCGCGCACCAACGCACCGCCGTCGGGATGGCCGAGGTCGACGGCCAGCCCCTTCTTGCCCCGGTTCGAGAAGTGGAAGGGGATGTCGTGGGCGGCGACGCCCGCCGGCGAGGTGGGCTGGCGCAGCTTTCCCCGCATCGAGTCACCACCCAGAGGCTCGATCTTGATGACCGTTGCCCCCATGTCGGCCATCAAGGCTGCGCAGCTGGGCCCTGCCACCCAGTTCGACAGCTCCAACACGGTCAGGTCATCAAGCGCTCCGGCCACGCCAAGACCATGCCACGCCAGGGCCATGCCATGGGTCGTCGCCCCGGGAGGAGCACGCGGGCAAGGCGGGCGCGGAACCTGTCATCGTGCTGCCGCCCCTCCCTGCCCAGCCGGCCGACGTGCCGTGGCCGACCGACTCCTGGCCCCGGGGCGAGGCGCCCGACGCCCTCGCCCCTCTGATCGACGCAGCCTTCGGGCCTGAACTTGCCAGGACCTTCGCCGTCGTCGTCGTGCACGGCGGAAGGATCGTGGCCGAGCGGTACGCCGACGTCATCGAACACTTCGGACGCGCCGGACGAGCCGATCGGACCGAACACACCACTGCTGTCGTGGTCGATGGCCAAGTCGGTGCTCCACGCGCTGGTGGGGATGCTGGTCGCCGACGGCCGCCTCGATGTCGAGGCCGCCGCTGCCGTGGCGCTCTGGCATGCCGATCCTGCCGACCCCCGCAGGGCGATCACGCTTCGTCACCTGCTCGAGATGCGCGACGGGCTTGACTTCGTCGAGGACTACGTCGACGGCGAGGTCTCCGATGTCATCAAGATGCTGTTCGGACCGGGCCAAGGCGACGTCGCCGCCTTCGCCATCGACCGACCGCTCGCTGCCGATCCCGGCGAGCGCTGGAGCTACTCGAGCGGCACTTCCAACATCATCTCCCGGATCGTGGCCGACGTTATCGGTACCGGCGAGCCCTACGAGCGCTTCCTTCAGGAGCGGTTGTTCGACGCCATCGGGATGCGAACGGCGCGCGCCACCTTCGACGACGCCGGCACGTTCATCGGCTCGAGCTTCGTCTACGCGTCGGCCACCGACTTCGCTCGTTTCGGGCTCCTCTACCTTCGCGACGGCGTCTGGGCCGGGCGGCGGCGGTTGCCGGAGGGGTGGGTCGACACGGCCCGCACCCCGCAGGCCATCGACCCCGAGAACGGCAACGGGTACGGCTGGCAGTGGTGGGTGCGAGCCGACGATCCGCTCGGCTGCTTTTGGGCCAACGGGTACGAAGGCCAGTCGATCCTGGTCTGCCCGGGCTCGCGACCTCGTCGTCGTACGGCTGGGCAAGACCGAAGTTGCCCGCGAGCCTGTTGCTCCGCCAGTGGCGCTACGACGTGGTCGACGCCTTCGCTTGAGCGCCAGACTGTCCTCCATGAGTGAGAACGTACGCATCGGAGTGTTGGGGGCCGGCGTCATGGGGTCGGGCATCGCCCAAGTCATGGCCATCGCCGGACACGAGGTGATCTGCTACGACGTGGCCGAGGAGGCGCTGGAGAAGGGTCGGGCCATCGTCGACACCGGCCGCTTCGGGGTCAAGGGCGCAGTCGAACGGGGCAAGCTCACCGCCGACGAGGCCGACGCCGCGCTCGCCCGGCTCACGTTCTCCGCCGACCTCGACCAGGCCGCCGCCGTCGACGTGGTGATCGAAGCCGTGCCCGAGCGCCTCGACCTCAAGATCTCGGTGTTCCGTGATCTCGACCGCAAAGCGCCCGAGGCGACGATCCTCGCCTCGAACTCGAGCGGCTTCCCGATCCAGGCGCTGGCCGCCGCCACCGACCGCGCCGACCGCGTCGTCGGCTGGCACTGGGCCTCGCCGGCGCCGGTCATGAAGTTGGCCGAGATCGTGCGTGGCCCCCAAGACGTCGGACGAAACGGTCGAGACGATCCGCGCCCTGGCCGCCGGGGCGGGCAAGAACCCGGTCGTCGTCAAGGACTCAGGCCCGCAACTGGGGCTACGTGGCCAACCGCGTCTACTTCGCCATGGTCGCCGAGGCGGCCAAGGTCGTGCAGGAGGGCGATCGCCGATCGCGAGCAGGTCGACCAGCTGATGGTCGACTGCTTCCGCTGGCCGACCGGTCCCTTCGGGATGACCCGCGGCGCCGGCTCGGGCTGGAGCTAGCTAGGATTGTTCGAGTACCGAACAATCCGGGGGGAATGATGGACATCATCGAAGAGACCACCGAGCGGGGCGTCACAGAGCGCCGCTTCGACCTCAAGGCAGGCAACGAGGTCGTGCCCGGGATCCTGTGGGAGCCCGAGCAGGCGTTGGCCGACGCCACGCCGCGGGCCGACGATCCTCATCGGCCACGGCGGCACCCAGCACAAGCGGGTGGCCAACGTGCTCGGCCTGGCCCGGCATGTTCGTGCGCCACCTCGGCGTGTCGGTTGCGGCCATCGACGCGCCCGGACACGGCGACCGGATCGTCGACAAGGAGGCGGCGGCCGAGGCCCAGCGCCGCCTCGGCGCCCGCATCGCCGGCGGACGTCAGGAGGGCGCACCCCAGCCCATGCAGATGGGCCCGGAGGAGGCCAAGGCGTGGGTCGATCGCACCACCAACGGTGTGGCCGAGTGGCAGGCGCTCGTCGACGACCTCCAGACCCGGCCCGACCTCGCGAGCGGCCCCTTCGGCTACTGGGGAGTCTCGATGGGCACGGCCATCGGTCTGCCGTTCGTGGCCGCCGAGCCCCGCATCACCGCCGCCGTGCTCGGCCTCGCCGGGCTGTCCAACCGACCCGGTCAAGACGCGCTTCGAGGCCGCAGCCCGCAGCCTGTCGATCCCGATCATGTTCGTCTTCCAGGCCGACGACGAGTTGATGACCCTCGAGTCGGGCATCGCCCTCTTCCAGGCCATCGGGTCGAAGGAGAAGACGATGCATCTCAATCCGGGCGGTCACGTCGAGACCCCGATGTTCGAGCGGGCCGCCGCCGAAGACTTCTTCCGCCGCCACCTGCTGGCGTGACCACGTTGCTGGTCGGCGGGCTGGTGTTGCGTCCGCCCGCCGCCAGCGACGCCGCCGAGGCGCTGGCGCTCGTCCTCGACCCCGACGTCCGGCACTGGAACCCGTGCCCCGCCGTGGTCGACCTCGCGTCAGCCCGCGCCTGGTGTCAGAGGGGCGGCGACTGGACGACGGGCGACCACGCCACCTTCACCATCGAGGCCGGCGCTGCGTATGCCGGCAACGTGTCGCTCCACAGCATCGACTCGGAGCAGTCGTCGGGGTCAATCGGCTATCGGATCGCTCCCGCCCACCGAGGACGCGGTATCGCCACCGCCGCCGTGGATGCCGTGACCAGTTTCGCCTTCGCCGAGCTCGGCCTCGTTCGGGTCCAACTCCTCCACGCCGTGCCCAACGAGGCGTCGTGCCGGGTGGCCGTCAAGGCCGGATTCGTGCACGAAGGCACGCTGCGCAGCTCAGGAGATTACGACGGTGTGCGACACGACGAGCACGTGCACGGACGTCTGTGCACCGACGTCACTCCGGCAGCGGACCGGTGAGCGACGCCCGCTGGGACACCTCGACCCAGCTGCCGCCGGGGTCGCGCACGAACGAGATGTAGGCCGTGTCGCCGAGCCGCACGGGCGGCCGGCCCTCGGTCCAACCGGCGGCCAGGAGCCGGGCGTGCTCGGCCTTGACGTCACGCACTTGCACGGTGAGGTAGCGGAGCCCGGCGGCGAACATCCCGCCCACGTCGCCGGCGTCCGGCGTCCGGTACCAACTGGAGCAGCGACGTCCCGAGCCGCCACCCGTGCTCCTCGGCCTCGGCCCCGAAGCCGTCGGCGAGCAGGCGGCCGAGTTCGTCGACGTCGGCGGTCGCCCACACGACGGCGATGTCGTCGACGCCCTCGTGGCCGGCCGGCACCAACTCGACCTCGGTGCCGTCGGGCTCGTGCAGAACGACGGGGTCGCTGACCTGGTGCGGCGATGCGGAGGCGGCGAAAGGCGGTCGGCGCCGGGGACAGCTCGGCCCGGGCCGAGTTGACCTTGCACACCGAACCCCGGACGCCGAAGCGGTGCTGGTGAACGCCGCCACCGACCTTGAGCAACTCCTCGTAGGCCGAGCCCGACCTCGTCGCGCCAGAAGCCCTCGGCCTCGGGCCAGCGGCTGGTGTAGAAGCCGACGTCGATGCGGTCCTTGGCCAGGTCAACCACGGACGGCGTCCCAGATCATGCCGCCCGCCGGTGTCCGACCCAACAGCGACGCCGGGCTGGCCTTGTCGATGTGGCCGATCAGCCCCGAGTAGATCCCGTAGCCGACGAGCTCTTGGAGGCGGGGCGAGAAGCGCTTGACGAGATCGGCGGGCAGGCCGAGTTGCTGGTTCTCCTGTTGGCGGATGTAGCCGGCGCAGTAGTTCATGGCGATGCCGTAGCGACGCTCGTCGGTGACGTTGGCGCCGCCCCCGTGCCAGAGGCTGCCCGTGCCACACGAGCACGCTGCCCTTGGCCATCTCGGCCGGGATGGTCTCGTAGTCGGTGACGAAGTCGGGGTTGGTGTCGCGGAGATGCGAACCGGGGATGAGGCGGGTGGCGCCGTTGGCCTCGGTGAAGTCGGTGATGGCCCACATCGTGTTGCACACCGTCGGCGGATGGGGCTTGGGGATGGGGATGAGCTGGTCGTCGGCGTGGATGGGCTGGGCCCGTTCCCCGCCGCAGATGGCGATTGACGACAGGCTCGACACCAGGCAGCCAGGATCGAGGACCCGCTCGACCACCGGCAGCACGCTCGGGGCGGTGGCGATGGTCTCGTAGAGCGACCCATGGAGCAACAAGTTGTAGATGCGCACCGTCTGGGTGCCCTCGAAGCGGTTGCCGGCGGGAACGATGCCGAGGTCCACCTCCAGGCGCTCGAGGTCGGCTCGCACCTCGTCGGCGAAGGAGGGGTCGAACGCGTCCTCGATGATCGTGTAGCCGTCGGCGGCCACCCGTTCGACGTGGACGTCGAGGTCCCGGATCGTTTCCATGGGCTGCAGTTTCGCCCAGCGCCGGTCGTCGCGTGTAGACCAAGGCCATGCTGAGCTACGAAGAAGCCGCCGCGCAGGTCACTGCCCCCGGGGAGCGGTTCGAGATCGAGGAGACCGAAGTCCGCGGCACGCTCGATGAAGGTGTTCAAGAGCGCGCCCCGCAGCCTGCGGGCCATCTTCGATCCTGCCCGCCTCCGGGGCGACGCCACGTTCCTCGTCTACGAGGACGAGCGCTGGAGCTTCGAAGACGTCATGGCGTCGGTCGACGGGCTCGCCGCCGCCCTCGTGCACCGCTACGGGGTCGAGAAGGGCGACCGCGTGTCGATCGGCATGCGCAACTACCCCGAGTGGGTCATCGCCTTCGCCGCCATCACCAGCGTGGGTGCGGTGTCGGTGTCGCTCAACGCTTGGTGGACCGAAGACGAGCTCGACTACGCCCTCGAGGATTCGGGGTCCAAGGTGCTCATCGCCGACGTCGAGCGGGCCGAACGGTCGCGGGCGGCGGCCGAACGACTCGGGTTCGCCACCCTCGGCGTGCGCCTGCCCGCCGGCACCTCGCTGCCCGGTGTCGACAGCTGGAACGACGTGGTGGAGCCCGGTGCCACCATGCCCGAGGTCGACATCGACCCCGATGACGACGCCACCATCCTCTATACCTCGGGCACCACGGGCCGGCCCAAGGGCGCCGTCTCGACCCACCGAGCCGTCACCAACGCCCTCACCGCCTTCGGGTGCCGCGCCGCCATCGACCGGGCCCGCAAGCCCGACGCTGGGCGCCCCGACGGCGCCCCGTCCTTCATCCTGATCGTGCCCCTGTTCCACGTGACCGGATGCGTGCCGGTGATGCTGTCGTGCTTCGCCTCGGGCATCAAGCTCGTGATCATGTACAAGTGGGATTCCGAGCGGGCGCTCGAGCTCATCGAGCGAGAGAAGGTCACGAACTTCGTGGGCGTCCCGACGCAGTCCTGGGACCTCCTCGAGTCACCCTCGTTCGCCACCCGAGACACGTCGTCGCTCATTTCGGTCGGCGGCGGCGGCGCGCCGGCGCCGCCCCAACTCGTGGCCCGCGTCGACTCATCGTTCAAGAAGGCCCGCCCCTCGCTTGGCTACGGCATGACCGAGACCAACGCCTACGGCCCGGGCAACAACGGTGACGATTACGTCCAGCGACCGACGTCGACGGGCCGGGTCGTGCCCGTCATGGAAGTCGAGGTCCGCGACCCCGACGGCCAAGCCGTGCCGACGGGCCAGTCCGGCGAGATCTGGTTCAAGGGTCCCAATCTCATCCGCGGCTACTGGAACAAGCCCGAAGCCACGGCCGAGACCATCGTCGACGGATGGCTGCGCACCGGCGACCTCGGCCGCCTCGACGACGAGGGATTCGTCTACGTCGAAGACCGGGCCAAGGACATGGTGTTGCGGGCGGGCGAGAACGTCTACTGCGCCGAGGTCGAAGCCGCCATCTACGAACACCCCGCCGTCTACGAGGCGGCCGTCTTCGGCGTGCCCCACGAACGTCTGGGCGAAGAGGTGGCGGCCACCGTGCTACGTCCGCCCCGGCGAATCCCTCACCATCGAGGAGTTGCAGGCCCACGTGCGCGAACGGCTGGCCTCGTTCAAGGTGCCGAGCCGCATCGCCCTCGTGGCCGAGGCACTTCCCCGCAACCCTGCGGGCAAGATCCTCAAGCGGGAGCTCCGCGACTCGTTCGTCGACTGAGCGCGTCGCTGAAGCGGTTGAGCACGGGCCCGGCCACGGCCAGGATCAACACGTAGGACCCGGCCAGGGCTCCAAGATCGGTCTCGAGGCCGGCGGCCACCCCCAGGCCGGCGATCACGATCGAGAACTCGCCCCGGGCGACCAGCGCCGTGCCGGCGCGGAGCTGGCCCGGCCGGCCGACGCCGACGCGGCCCGCTGACCACCAGCCGGTGAAGACTTTGGTGGCGACGCCGACCACGGCGAGTGCCGCCGCCAGGCCCAAGACGGGAAGGATCTTCCCCGGGTCGATCTCGAGGCCGAAGAACACGAAGAACACAGCAGCGAAAAGATCGCGCAGCGGCGTCAGGAGGGGGCGGGCGCTGTCAGCCGCCGGCCCCGACAGTGCGATGCCGACGAGAAATGCCCCGACGGCAGCCGACGCGTGGACGTGTTCGGCGAGGCCGGCGACGAGGAACGCGATGCCGAGGATGGTGAGGACGAGCATCTCGTCGGAGCGATCGAAAACCAGGCTGCTCAATCGTGGACCAAACCGAATGGCCACGGCGAGGACGGCGACGACGGCTGCGACTGCGGCCATGGTGTCGACGGCCATGCGGAGTGGGCCGCCTCCACCGAGCAGGCCGGCGACGACGGGCAGGTAGAGCGCCATCACGAGGTCTTCGATCACCAGGATGGACAGCACGGTCGGGGTCTCGCGGTTTCCGGTCCGGCCGAGGTCGTTCAGCAGTTTGGCCACGATCCCCGACGAGGAGATGTAGGTGACCCCGCCCAGCAGGAGGGCGGCGGTCGGACCCCAACCCAGGACGAGCCCGAGGACCGCACCGGGTGCGAAGTTGAGGGCGAGATCCAGACCGCCGGCAGGTGCCGAGCCCCGGATGGCGTGCATGAGCTCGGCGCCCGAGAAGTCGAGCCCCAACAACAGCAACAACAACACCAGACCCACCTGGGCACCGGTCTCGATGAACTGTCGGCCGGCGGCGAGGTCGAGGGCGCCACCGTCCCCGAGACTGAGCCCGACCAGCAGGTAGAGCGGAATCGGGGACAACGACCAACGCCCGGCGAGCCGGCCGAGCACGGCCACGAAGAGCAGCACGCCGCCAAGCTCGAGAAGCACTGCAGCTGTGCCTGGCCCGCCTGCAGCGACGAGCATGACCTCAGCCCGCGCCGAGGAGCCGCGCCGCGGCTTCGATGCCGTCGGGCGTGCCGACGACGACGACGGTGTCGGCGTCGGCCAGCAGGAATTCGGGACCTGGTGCCGGGGTCGGGCTCCCGTCGCGGACGACGGCGACGATCGAGGTGCCGGTCTGCGTCCGCACCTGCAGCGAAGCGATCGTGCGACCCGCCGCCGCGGAGTTCGGCCCCAATGGCAGCCAATCGATGGCCAGACCTTCGATGTGTCGCTGGACGTCGGCCACGCGTTCGACAACGCGGGTCCCGCCGAACAACTCGGCCAGCGTTGCGCTCTCGTCGGGGGTGAACGTGATCGATGAGTCGGCCGCATCGGGATCGGACGCGTTGTAGACGACGAAGTCTCGGCGACCGCTTCGACGGGTGATCACACCCACCCGGCGTCCGCCCTGGGACACGAACTCGTGCAACACGCCCACACCTGGAAGCTCGGTTTCCTCGATGTCGGCCATCGGGCCAGTCTCTCCGATGTGCCCGACGTTGGGTAGTATCTCGACGTCGAAGGGGAGTAGCCCCACTGGGACGGTCGTCATCACGGCAGCTCGCTGCCCGGCCCCCCGACCGCCACCATGGCGGGAGCGAGACCTTCGACTGTCCACCGCTTGCGACAGTCGAAGAGGAAACGCCTACGTGCTCGCCGTCATCGAATCAACCCGTTCGCAGTTCGTGCAGTTGGACGTGCCGGCCTGGGCGTGGCTGGCCCTGCTCGCCGTCATCGTCGCCCTGTTGGCGCATCGACCTCTACCGGCACCGCGAGGCCCACGCGCCGACCACCCGGGAGGCGCTCATCGAGTCGATCGTGTGGGTGTCGTGCGGCTTGGCCTTCTCCGGGGTGGTCGCCGTCGCCTTCGGCGGTGCCGCGTTCGGGGAGTACATCAGCGGCTATCTCATCGAGAAGTCGCTCAGCGTCGACAACGTGTTCGTCTGGTCGATGCTGTTCTCCACCCTCGCCATCCCGGTGAAGTATCAGCACCGCGTGCTGTTCTGGGGGATCTTCGGCGCCCTCTTCATGCGGGCCGGCTTCATCCTCCTCGGGACGGCGCTGATCGCCCGGTTCTGGTGGTTGCTGCTCGTGTTCGGCGTCTTCCTCGTCTACACCGGAGCGAAGATCATCCGGCACCGAGCCGACGAGGGCGAACAGGGCACGACAAGGGGCATCGGCCTCCTCCGCAAGGTGATGCCGGTCTCCGACGAGCTCGACGGCCAGAAGTTCTTCACCAAGCTCAACGGCAAGCGAGCGGCCACTCCGCTGCTCGCCGCGCTCGTCGTCGTGGAGGTCACCGACGTGATCTTCGCCGTCGACTCCGTCCCCGCCATCCTGGCCGTGTCCAACGAGTCGTTCCTCGTCTTCGCCTCGAACGCGTTCGCCATCCTCGGTCTACGGGCGATGTACTTCTTGCTGGCCAACGCCAAGGAACGCTTCCACTACCTGTCCCACGCCCTCGGCAGCATCCTCATCTTCGTCGGCCTCAAGATGTCGGTGTCGCACTGGTTCCACATGAACACGTACGTGTCGCTGGCCATCATCACGGCGATGCTGGTCGCTGCCGTCGTGCTCAGCGAGCGCAAGACCCGCCGGGACGAGCGCATCAGGGAGTCAGCAACACCTTGAGGCAGCCGTCTTCGCGCTGGTCGAACATGCGATAGGCGTCGGGCGCGTCGGCCAGCGCCATCCGGTGGGTGAAGACCTCTTCGGGGTGGAGCTTGCCCGCCTCGAGCAGGGGGATGAGCGCCGGCCAGGCCAGCGGCACCGACGCCAATGTGACCCGGAACGTGAGACGCCGGATCAGGGCCAGCGGCACCGGGAACGGGAAGGCGAAGTTGAGGTTGACCCCGATGACGCTGACCGTGCCGCCGGCCGCGCAACTGAAGATGGCGTCGGTGATGGTCTGGTCGGCGCCGACGGCTTCGATGACGGCCTGTGCCCCCCGGCCCCCGGTGGCCTGGAGCACCTGTTGCGGCGTGGCCGCCCTGGGAGGCGTCGATGGGCTCGGCGCCGAGGGCCTCGGCCCGGGCCAGGCGCTCGGGGTATGGTGTCGACGGCGAGGATGCGTGCCGGGCCGAACAGCCGGGCGCTCTGCAGGGCCATGATGCCGACCGGACCGAGGCCGATGACCACGACGGTGTCGCCGGGGGAGATGTCGGCCCGGACGGCGCCGAGGTAGCCGGTCGGGAGGATGTCGGTGAGCAGCACGGCTTGCTCGGTGCGAGATCGCCTCGGGGATGGTGCGGATGAAGGCGTCGGCGGCGGGCACGGCGACGGCCTCGGCCTGGCCGCCGGGCAGATCGACGCCGGTGCCGAACACCTTGCCGGGCAGACCGCCCGAGCACACCACGGGGTCGCCGTGACGGCACGGGTCGCAGCGGCCGCAGCCGATGACGGCACTGACCATGACCCGGTCGCCCCTCTTGACCCGATCAACGGACGGGCCGACCTCGTCGACGGTGCCGACGAACTCATGACCGAGCCGGACTCCGGCCGCGCCCATCTGCCCGTGGTACAGGTGGAGATCGGAGCCGCAGATGGCGGTGCGCTCGACCCGGACGATGGCTCCATCCGGGCCAGGAAGGACCGGATCCGGGACATCCTCGACAGTGACGTCGCCCTTGCCCTGCAGGACGACGGCTCTCACGAGCGGCTGCGGGAGTTCTCGGCCTCGGCCGACGGCTCCTTGGGCAGGCCGAGCGCCGCGCTCGCCCACGATGTTGCGCTGGATCTCGGCCGTGCCGCCCCAGATCGTGCCGGAACGAGAACCGAGGAACATGCCCATCCACTCGTTCTGGGTGTAGCCCTCGCCGTCGGGCCGGATCGTGGACTTCATGCCGGCGATGTTCATGGCGATCTCGCCGAAGCGGCGGGTGTACTCCGACCACAACATCTTGCCGATGCTGGCCTCGGGCCCGGGCTCGAGACCCTTGGCCGCCAGTGCAGTCATCCGCTCGGACTGGTAGCGGATGATCTCGATCTTGGTGTAGGCCCACGCCAGGTCCTGGCGGACGGTGGCGTCGGCGATCTTGCCGTTGGCCGTGGCCTCCTTGACGACGCGGTCCCACTGGCGCCTTGAACCCGTTGTGGCGGCCGCCGCCACCGCGGCGCTCGTTGCCGAGGGTCGTGTTGGTGACCCGCCATCCGTCGTGCAGCCCGCCGATGACGTTGGTGATCGGGGCGCGGGCGCCGTCGATGAAGACCTCGCTGAAGCCGCTGCCGCCTGTCATCTGCCGCAGGCCCCGGATGTCGAAGCCGTTGTCGGGCATCGGCACGAGCACGTAGGAGATGCCCTTGTGCTTGGGGGCGTCAGGGTTGGTGCGGCACAGGCAGAACATCATGTTGGCGAACTGCGCCCCCGAGGTCCACACCTTCTGGCCGGTGATGATGAGCTCGTCGCCGTCGACGACGCCACGGGTCTGGAGTCCGGCGAGGTCGGAGCCGGCGCCCGGCTCGGAGAAGCCCTGGCAGTAGCGGTGGGTGCCGTCGAGGATCTTGGGCAGGAACTCGCGCTTTTGCTCCTCGGTGCCCCACACGATGATGGCGGGGGAGACGAGCGACTCGCCCATGCCCCGGTTGGCGCGGGGATAGCCGCGCCTTGGCGAACTCTTCGGACACGATCCCGTTCTGGAAGCTGTCGAGGCCGCGGCCGCCGTACTCCTCGGGCCAGTGCGAACAGATCCAGTGGCCCTCGATGAGCCGCGCTTCCCACGCCTTCATCGCCTCGGTCGTCTTGGGGTCGCGGCGCATGGCCGACAGTCCCTTGACCTCCTCGATGGCGTTTTCCTTGATCCAGGACTGGACTTCTTGACGCAGCTTTTCGTCGCTGTCGGTGACCGACATGGCTCCCCCTTGCCTCGATCCGAAAAGACTAATGCAGCTGCATCGGCGCGTGTGGGGTCAGTCGAGGGCGCCGATGAGCTCGAGGATCCGCAGCGGCGGCAGGTGCTGCTCCTCGATCTTCACGCCGAAGGGCGACAGCGCGTCCTCGATGGCGTTGACCAGCGTGGCCGGCGACACGATCATGCCGCCCTCGCCCACGCCCCGGAAGTTCACGTCGGGGTCGAGCGGCACGGTCTCGAGGTGGTGGATCTCGATGCGTGGCACCTCGGTGGTGGTGGGCAGCAGGTAGTCCATGAACGTCGCCGGCCAGGAACTGGCCCGTCTCGGGGTCGTAGGCCGAGCGCTCAAGCAGCACGGCGCCGATGCCCTGGGCCACGCCGCCGCGGACCTGGCCGTCGACGATCGGCGGGGTTGATCAGCTTGCCGCAGTCCTCGACGACCACGTAGCGCTCGATCTCGACCAGGCCGGTCTCGACGTCGACCTCGACGATGGCGCAGTGGGTGCCGCCCGACCAGCCGCCCTGGCCGCCGTCGTAGTTGCGGACGACCTCGAGGCTGGCGTCGACATCGTCGGGCAGCGCACCGGGTGCCGCCGCCGCCACCGCCACCTCGGCCAGCGACTGGCGCTGACGGGCACGCCGCGCACGGCGACCTGGCCCTCGACGATCTCGAGGTCGTCGGCGTTGGCCTCGATGCAGGTGCGAGGCGACGTCGAGCACCCGTTCGCGCAGGGCGCGGGCGGTGTGGAGGGCCGACCCGCCGGCCATGGTGGCCGACCGCGAGCCGCCGGTGAACCCGAAGGGCACCTGGTCGCTGTCGCCGACCACGATCTTGACGAGCTCCATCGGCACGCCGAACTCGTCGGCCGCGATCTGGGCCAGCGTCGTCTCGTGGCCCTGGCCGTGGGGCATCTGGCCGGTGAACACGCGCACGATGCCGTCCTCGTCGAGGCGCATGCGCATCTGCTCGTTGCCGAGCGGGCTGTCGCCTCGCGGGCCCGGGCGCGCCCTCGATGTAGGTGGCCATGCCGAGGCCGAGGTAGCGGCCCTCCTTGCGGGCTGCTTCCTGGCGGACCCGGAAGGCGGCGAGGTCGATCCGCTCGGCGATGCTCTCGAGCGACTCGCGGGCCGTGGCGCTGGTGAGGCGAGCGGCCGGTGACCATCGTGCCCGGGTTCTCGCCCTGGAAGGCGATGTTGCGGCGACGGACCTCGAGCGGCTCCATGCCGAGCTCGTTGGCCACGAGGTCGACCATGCGCTCGCGGCAGAAGGTCTCCGACGCCCACGGACCCCGGTAGGCGACGTAGGTGGCCTTGTTGGTGACGACGGCCTGGGATGTGAACTCCAGCGCCTCCATCGAGTACGGGCCGGGCATCATGCCTTCGACGATGCGGCTGACCATGGCCCCCATGCCCGGGTAGGCCCCGGTGTCGACGGTCATCGTCACCTTCATGGCCGAGGATGTCGCCCTCGTTGGTGACGGCGCACTCGGCGTCGAGGGTCTCCTCGCGGGCCTGGCCCGGAGAAGGCGAGGTGCTCGTTGCGGTCCTCGATCCACTTGACCGGCCGGCCGAGCGACCTTCGACAGCGCCGCGGTGGCGATCTCCTCGCGGCCAGTGCCGATCTTGAGGCCGAACGAGCCGCCGATGTCGCCGCACAGCACGCGGACGTGGTCGCCGTCGAGGCCCGAGCTGGCCGCTGAGGGCGGTCTTGGCCATGCCCACGCCCTGGTTGGAGCCGTGCATGGTCGAGCGCCTCGGTCTCGGGATCGAAGTCGGCGACGCACGCCGCGGCACTCCATCGGCACGTTCTGGTGGCGGTGCACCTTGAGGTTGGCGCGACACGACGCGGTCGGCCTTGGCGAAGGCGGCTTCGACGTCGCCGTGCACGTTGGTGCGCGTGGCCGGCGACGATGTTGGAGCCGAGGTCGGCGAAGATCGGCGTGCTGTCGGGATCGAGGGCCTGGGCGGCGGTGGCCACCGGATCGGCAGGTCGTCGTAGTCGACCTCGATCAGCTCGAGCGCGTCCTCGGCGATGTAGCGGCTCTCGGCCACGACGACGGCGACCGGGTCGCCGACGAGGCGGACCTTGTCGGTGCACAACAGGGTGAAGGCGACCGGCGCCGGCCCGAACGATGCCCATGGGGCGAGCGTCGGGTCGACAGGAGCGCCTGCATGCCGGCCGCCGTCGTAGACGGCCACGACGCCGGGCAGCTCTTTGGCGGCGCGCGATGTCGATGCCGGTGATCGGCCGTGGGCGATCGGGCTGCGGAGGAAGGCGGCGTGGAGCATGCCGGGCAACTGGACGTCGTCGACGTAGTTGCCGGTGCCGGTGAGGATGCGCTGGTCCTCGGACCGCTTCACGCTCTCGCCGACGAAGCGCTGGGCGATGGGCTGTTGGGTGCGCGGTCATCGGGTGGCCTCCTGCGGCGGCGGCGACGGCCTTGAGGGCGCCGTTGAGGATGCTCTCGTAGCCGGTGCAGCGGCAGATGTTGCCCGACAGGCATCTCGCGGATCTCGTGCTCGTCGGCGGTCGGATCGTCCTCGATGCAGCGCCGTGAGTCTGCATGAGGAAGCCGGGCGTGCAGAACCCGCACTGGAAGGCGTGGGAGTCGCGCATTGCTTCTTGCATGCGGACCGAGGATGTCCCGGGTCGCCGCCGAGGCCCTCGATGGTGCGCACGGTGGCGCCGTCGGCCTGCACGGCCAGCATCAGGCACGACGCTGACGGCGTCGCCGTCGACGATGACGGTGCAGGCGCCGCAGACGCCGTGCTCGCAGCCGAGGTGGGTGCCGGTGAGGCCGAGGTCTTCGCGGAGGAAGTCGGCCAGGGTCTTGCGGGCCTCGACGGCGTCGACCGTGCGGGCCTCGCCGTTGACGGTGAGTTCGACGTTCATTTCGTCGCTCCTTCCAGGGCGCGGGTGAGGGCTCGTTTGACGCAGACGGCGGCGACCTTCTTGCGGTAGGCGGTCGATGCGTGCAGGTCGTCGGACGGTTCGAGGTCGCGAGCGGCGAGGTCGGCCACCTCGGCGATGGTCGGCGCCGGCGACCAAGGCTTGCTTCGGCCGTCGGTCGCCCGCACCGGCTTCTCGGCCACGTTGATCAAGGCGATGCGGGCGTCGCCGACCCGGCTTCACGGCCACGACGGCGCCCGACCATGGCGAAGTCGCCGTGGCGGCGGGCGACCTCCTCGACGGCGACGCCGGTGCCCGGCGCCAGCACGGGGAAGTCGATGGCGGTCAGGATCTCGTCCGGCTCGAGGGCGGTCGTGAAGTAGCCGCCGAAGAAGTCGTCGGCGGCTGATCGTCCGCTCGCCCCGCGCCTCGGAGCGGGCGATGAACGTCGCGCCCAAGGCGAGGGCCACCGCCGGCAGCTCGGCGGCCGGGTCGGCGTGGGCGATGCTCCCGCCGACCGTGCCCCGGGAGCGGATGGCGGCGTGGCCGATGAAGCGGCATGGCCTCGGTGATGAGCGGCACGGCCGCGCGCGATCTCGGCCGAGCGGTGGGCAGCCGGTGGCGGACGAGTGGCGCCGATGCGCAGCGAGCCGTTGACCCGCTCGATGGCGCCAGCTCGGCGACGCGGTTGACGTCGACGAGCAGCTCGGGATGGGCCAATCGCAGCGACATCAGCGGGATCAGGCTCTGGCCTCCGGCCAGCACCTTGGCTTCGTCGCCTCCTTCGGCCAAGGCTGGAGCGCCTCGTCGAGCGAGTGCGACGGCGACGTAGTCGAACGGGGGCGGCTTCACAGTCCGGCGACCTTATCCACTCCTCCTGCTTCTGGGCGGGCCGAGCGACCCCAGAGGTCGATTGACCCACCCAGAAGGCGTCGGCGACCGATCGTGTCGCACCCCGATGTGAGGGTGGAGTGGTGGACGGAGAGGCCGGGCTCGACCGGCGGATCCTCGCAGCGGTTTCGCGTCGCGGCCGCCGCCTGTTGACCCATGCTGAGCTCGTCGAGGTGGGGGCGACAAACAAGGAGATCGAGGGACGCTGCGGATCGCGGCACCCTCCAGCGCATCCACCACGAGGTGTACCTCGTCGGCGCCGGCGAGCTGACCTGGCACGAACGCGTGCTGGCCGGCGTGCTCGCGGCGGCGCGACCGCAGCGGCGGACGTGTTCTCGGCCGTCGCCCTCTTCGGCCTCCCGAACTATTCGCCTGGCTCGGTCCATGTGGAGGTCGCCCACGGAAGGGAGCTCGTGGCTAAGGGCGTCACGGTCCACCGGACCCCGCCGCACTGTGCCGACGACGGTCATCGGCGGCATCCGGGTCGTGTGTCTGGAAGAGGCACTGTTGCAGGTTGCGCCCTACGTCTCGACCCGCTCGCTCCACCGGTTGCTCACCACGGCGTGGCGCATGAACCAGACGACGCCCCGCAAGGTGCTCGTCCACCTTGCCGACCATGGCGGTCGGGGCGTGCGGGGCGTCCGACGGCTGCGGGAGGTCGCCGAGCTCTACGAGGCCACGCGTCGCGGTCCTGGTAGCGAGGCCGAGGCCGACTTCCTCTTCGACTTTCTCTCCGCCCTCGACGCCGCCGGCATCGAGCAGCCCGAGATGCAGTACGCCATCCCCATCCGAGGCGGCGCCGAGAAGGTCGTTCCCGACTTCACCTGGCCCGACCGGGGCAAGGTCATCGAGATGAAGGGCCTCTCGGCCCACGGCGACTACGTCATCCAGGACGACGACAACGAGCGCGAGGAGGCCATCCGCGCCGCCGGATGGGAGCTTGCTGTCGTCACGCCCCGGTCGATGCGTGAACGGCCGGGGGCCGTCATTGCCCGCCTCCTCCTCTTTCTGGGCGGGCCGAGCGACCCCAGAGGTCGATGAGCCCACCCAGAATTCGGAGCGGGTCTGCCGGGTCGGCGTGGCTTCACGGCATTCGATCTGACTATGGTTCGATGATCGAACAATCTCCGGGGGGCGAAATGTCGGAAGCACGGGAACTCGAAGCGGTCACCAAGGTCATGAACGCGCAGGTCGAGGCGGGGGAGATCTCGGGTGCCATCACCGCCGTCTCCATCGCCGGGGAAGTGGTCCACTTCGCCACCCACGGCTATCGAGATCTCGAGACCCGCGAGCCGATGCCGGCCGACGCCATCTTCCGCATGGCGTCGTCGACCAAGCCGGTGGTCGGCGTGGCCGTGATGCAACAGATCGAGCGGGGCACGGTCGATCCCGACGACAAGGTGTCGAAGTTCATCCCCGAGTTCACCAACACGATGGTGGCGGTCAAGAAGCCGGGCAGCGCGCCCAGCGCCCGAGGCGGCGCCGACAGCGACGGTGTCGATGGGCGCCGGGTTCGGTCCTGGGGCCGCCGGGCCGCCGCCCGAGGTCGACCTGGTGCCGGCCGAGCGCGACCTGCTCGTCCGCGACCTGCTCACCCACACCTCGGGGCTGTTGAGCGGCGGGCTCGGCCAGGCCGTCAATACCGTCAAGCGCGAGCGGGGCGACACGCTGGCCAGCTACATCCCCAAGCTCGGCCAAGTGGCGCTCGACTTCCAGCCCGGCTCTCGGTGGCAGTACAGCCCGGGCACCGGCATCGACGTGCTCGGCCGCATCGTCGAGATCGTCTCCGGCCAACCCCTCGACCAGTACCTGGTCACGGAGATCTTCGAGCCGACGGGCATGGTCGACACCCACTTCTCCCTGCCCGACGACAAGAAGGACCGGCTCCTGCCGCTCTATCGACTCGTCGACGACAAGCTCGTCAAGGCCGATCCCAAGATGGCCAACATGATGGCCTCGAGCACCTACTTCAGCGGGTCCGGCGGGCTGATGAGCACGGCCGGTGACTACCTCCGCTTCGAGCAGATGCTCACCGCTGGCGGCTCGATCGACGGCAATCAGGTGCTCGAGCCAGACACGGTCAAGCTCATGGCCACCAACCACGTCGGCGACCTCTTCCGGGGCCTCCAGATCCCGGTCGAGGGCATCGGCTTCGGGTACACGGTGCAGGTGGTCCTCGACGCAGAGAAGGCCAACAGCGCTCGCGGCAACGGCGCCTTCGGCTGGGGCGGCGCGTTCGGCACCATGACGTGGAGCGATCCGAGCCGAAACGTCTCGGGCGTCTTCTTCGTGCAGCAGCCAAACCTCAAGGTGCGGGCCCGCTTCGAGCGCTCAGTCCGCGCCGCCGTCGACGAGCTCCTCGGGGCCTAGCTTCGGGCCACGATCAGCCCGTGGCCGGCCTCGGTCAGCTGGGAGAGGTCGCGGGCCAAGATGTCGTTGGCCGGCTGTTCGCCGAGTTCGGATCGGAGGGCGTCGGCTTCGGCATGGGCCAAGGCCAGGAAGCGGCCGAGGGTGTCGCGCCAATCGGCGGATTGCTCGTCGCGCTCGATGACGAAACCGGCCTCGGTGAGGGCGGCACGGGGGTCGACGAGTTGGGGCCCGACCAGCACCAGCCGCCGGCCGGGTCGCAGGATGCGGCCGATCTCGGCGAACGTGGCTTCCAGTTGGGTGGCGAAGTGCAGGGCATCCAACACGAGCACGGCGTCGGCGACGTCGTCCTCGAGACCGGTGGCCAGGAAGTGACCCTCGACCACCGTGCGCCTCGAGTTGGCGTGCTGGCCGGCGATCTCGAGGCCGACCGGGAGAGGGATCGACGCCAATCCAGTCACGTCGAGGTGATCGGCGATCCACATGCCGACCTCGCCCCGACCGCAGCCGAGGTCGACCATCGTCTCGCCGGGTGACAACTCGAGCGCGGCGGCCACTACTCGAGCGGCCACGACGGCCACATCGTGGTCGGCTCGACGCCTTCGGGCAGCGCCGCGGACAGCGTCTGCCTTTTGATACGCGAGAGCGTCGGGGACACCGCGCCATGCGACCGATTCCAGCGTTCGCGGTCAATCATGATCGGTTACGGCACGAGGGAGGTTTCACCGCCGGGAGACTGTAGGCGTGGCGAAGGTGACGCCGTCGATGCACGCCCCCAGCACACCGTCGCCTCGAACGCCCGCCCGACCGTTCTGGGCGGGCTGGACGACCCATCGGTCGATGAGGCCGCCCAGAACGGATCGGCCGCCAGGGCATTGCTGTCGCACGCGGATGCGAGGGTGGACGGGTGGACGGAGAGGCCGGGCTCGACCGGCGGATCCTCGCAGCGGTTTCGCGTCGCGGCCGCCGCCTTCTCACCCATGCCGAGCTCATCGCGGAAGGAGCGACGAACCGACAGATCGAGGTCCGGTGCCAGCGGGGCACCCTCCAACGCATCCACGACGAGGTGTACCTCGCCGGCGCCGGCGCGCTGTCGTGGCACGAACGGCTCGAACGCCGGCGTCCTCGCCGGCGGGGAGACGGGCGCCGCGGCCGGATTCTCGGCCCTCGCGGCTGCGCGGCCTGCCGGACTACGTGCCGAGGTCGATGCACGTCCAGGTCGCGCACGGCACGGAGCTCGTCGCCGCCGGGCGTCACCCGCCACCGCAGCCGCCGGGGCGTGCCGACGAAGGTGATCGATGGGATCCGCGTCGTCTGCCTCGAGGAGGCGCTGCTCCAGGTGGCGGCCAAGCTGCCCGCCCGTCAAGTCCATCGCCTCCTCACGACGCCTGGCGGAAGGTGCACACCACGCCCCGCAAGGTGCTCCATCCACCTGGAGGCCACGGCGGCCGGGGCGTAAGCGGCGTGCGCCGGCTTCGAGCGGTCGCCGAGCTCTACGACGAGCACCCGCCGGGGTCCGGGCAGCGAGGCGGAGGCCGACTTTCTCTTCGACTTCCTCGCCGCCCTCGACGCCGCCGCCATCGAGCGACCGGAGCTCCAGCACGTCATCGAGATCCGAGACGGCACCGAGCGGGTGGTCCCCGACTTCACCTGGCCCCGCCGGCGGTCGGTCATCGAGATGAAGGGCCTCGCGGCCCACGGGGACTAGTCGTCCAGGACGAGGACAACGAGCGCGAGTCCGACATCCGGGCCGCAGGCTGGCGGCTCGCGACGCCATCACCCCTCGGGCCATGCGGGAGCGGCCCGGCCGGACGATCGCCCGCCTCGTCGAGTTCCTAGAGCAGCCACTCGCCGACTCGCAACGAACTGGGCGCAGGGCGACCTATGAGGTCGATCAGCCCGCCCAGAACGAGGCCAGGGCTACGGGACGAGCGGCGCCGGCAGGAGGGTCTCGCCCATGAGGTGGCGGTCGACGGCGGCGGCGCACGAGCGACCTTCGGCGATGGCCCACACGATGAGGGACTGGCCGCGGCCCATGTCGCCGGCGACGAACACGCCGTCGACGTCGGTGGCCCACGTCGAGTCGCGGGCGACGTTGCCGCGGTCGGTCAAGCTCGACGCCGAGCGTCGTCGAGCAGGCCGCCCTGCTCGGGGCCGACGAAGCCCATGGCCAGGTAGACCCGTTCGCACTCGAGCTCGAAGTCGGTGCCCTCGACCTTGTCGAACTTGCCCGTCGACCATCTCGACCTCGTGGGCCCGCAGCGCCCGCACGTTGCCGTCCGTCGTCGCCGAGGAAGCACTCGGTGTTGACGGAGAACACGCGCTCGCCGCCCTCCTCGTGGGCCGACGACACCCGGAACATGCAGCGGCCACGTCGGCCACGGCGTCGAGTCGGCCCGGGTCTCGGGCGGCCTCGGCATGATCTCGAACTGGTGGATCGACGTGGCGCCCTGGCGGATGGCGGTGCCGAGGCAGTCGGCGCCGGTGTCGCCGCCGCCGATGATGACGACCCGCTTGCCCTCGCGACGTGATCGGGCGGCGTCGTCGAGGTCGCCCTGCTGCACCTTGTTGGCGCCGGGCAGGTACTCCATGGCCTGGTAGATGCCCGTGAGCTCGCGCCCCGGGATGGGCAGGTCGCGCCACGCCGTGGCGCCGCCGGCCAACACGACGGCGTCGAACTCGGCCCGCAGCTCCTCGACGGTGACGTCGACGCCGACGTTCACGCCGGTGCGGAACTCGGTGCCCTCGGCCGTCCATCTGCTCGAGGCGGCGGTCGAGGAACCTCTTCTCCATCTTGAACTCGGGGATGCCGTAGCGCATGAGCCCGCCGATGCGGTCGGCCCGCTCGAACACGACCACGTCGTGGCCGGCCCGGGTCAGCTGCTGGGCGGCGGCCAGGCCCGACGGCCCGGACCCGACGACGGCGACCCGCTTGCCCGTCTTCGACCTCGGGCATGACGGGCGCGACCCAGCCCTCGGCCCACGCCCGCTCGATGATCTCGACCTCGACCTGCTTGATCGTGACCGGGTCCTGGTTGATGCCGAGCACGCAGGCCGCCTCGCACGGCGCCGGGCACAGCCGCCCGGTGAACTCGGGGAAGTTGTTGGTGGCGTGCAGCCGCTCGATGGCGTCCTGCCAGTTGTCGCGGTAGACGAGGTCGTTCCAGTCGGGGATGAGGTTGCCGAGCGGGCAGCCGTTGTTGCAGAACGGGATGCCGCAGTCCATGCAGCGCGACGCCTGGGTCTCGAGCGCGTCCTCGGGGAACGGCTCGTAGACCTCGTTCCAGTCGAGGATGCGCACCGGCACGGGCCGGCGGGTGGGCGTCTCCCGCTCGTGCTTCAGGAAGCCGGTGACCTCACCCACGGCTGGCCACCATGATCGCCTCGTCCACGGAAAGTCCCTTCTCCTCGGCCGATGGCGGCCGCTTCGAGCACCCGCTTGTAGTCCTTGGGCATCACCTTCACGAAGTGACGCAACTGTTCGTGCCACCGGGCCAGCAGCCGTTCGGCCACCGGCGACCCGGTCTCGGTCTGCGTGGCGGCGGACCGCCGCCCGCAGCCACTCCCGGTCGTCGTCGTCGAGCGGGTCGAGGTCGACCATCTCGCCGTTGAGGTTGCCGGCGAAGCTCGGTCGTCGGGGTCGTGGATGTAGGCGATGCCGCCCGACATCCCGGCGCCGAAGTTGCGGCCCGGTCGGGCCGAGCACGACCACCCGGCCGCCGGTCATGTATTCACAGCCGTGGTCGCCGACGCCCTCGACGACGGCGGTGGCGCCGGAGTTGCGCACGCAGAACCGTTCGCCGACCTTGCCCCGCAGGTAGGCCTCGCCGCCCGGTCGCCCCGTAGAGGATGACGTTGCCGGCGATGATGTTGTCCTCGGCCACGAAGCTCTCGTGCGAGGTCGCCGGCGGGCGCACGATGATGCGCCCGCCCGAGAGGCCCTTGCCCACGTAGTCGTTGGCGTCGCCGGACAGCCGCAGGGTGATGCCCTGGGCAGGAAGGCCCCGAACGACTGGCCGGCCGACCCGGTCATGTTGAAGACGATCGTGTCGTCGGGCAGGCCGGCGGCGCGGTAGCGCTTGGTGAGCTCGTAGCCGAGCATCGTGCCGACGGTGCGGTTGACGTTGCGCACCTCGATGTCGGCCGCGCACCTTCTCGCCCCGCTCGAGGGCCGGCTCGGCCAGCTCGATGAGCCGGTTGTCGAGGGCCCGGTCGAGGCCATGGTCCTGGGTCTGGGTCTGGTACGGCTTGGTGCCCTCGGGCACCGGCGGCATGTCGAGGATCGGCGACGAGGTCGAGGCCGGCCGCCTTCCAGTGGTCGACGGCGGTCGTCGGTGTCGATGACGTCGGCGCTGACCGATGGCCTCTGCGATCGAGCGGAACCCGAGCTCGGCCAGCAGCTCGCGCACCTCCTCGGCGATGTACTCGAAGAAGGTGACGACGAACTCGGGCTTGCCGCTGTAGCGCGAGCGCGCAGCTCCTCGTTCTGCGTGGCGATGCCGACCGGACAGGTGTCGAGGTGGCAGACCCGCATCATGATGCAGCCGCTCACCACCAGCGGGGCGGTGGCGAAGCCGAACTCCTCGGCCCCGAGCAGCGCGGCGATGACGACGTCGCGGCCGGTCTTGAGCTGCCCGTCGACCTGCACGACGATGCGGTCGCGCAGCCCGTTCAGCAACAACGTCTGCTGCGTCTCGGCCAGACCGAGCTCCCACGGCGCGCCCGCGTGCTTCAGCGAGGTCAGCGGCGAAGCGCCCGTGCCGCCGTCGTGGCCGCAGATCAGCACCACGTCGGCGTGGGCCTTGGACACGCCGGCGGCGACCGTGCCGACGCCCGACCTCGGCCACCAGCTTCACGTGGATGCGGCGCCTGGGGGTTGGCGTTCTTGAGGTCGTGGATCAGCTGCGCCAGGTCCTCGATCGAATAGATGTCGTGGTGGGGCGGGGGGCTGATGAGCCCCACGCCGGTGCGTCGTCCCCCGGGTCTTGGCGATCCAGGGGTAGATCTTGAAGCCCGGCAGCTGGCCGCCCTCGCCCGGCTTGGCGCCCTGGGCCATCTTGATCTGGATGTCGTCGGAGTTGACGAGGTACTCACTCGTCACGCCGAAGCGACCCGACGCCACCTGCTTGATCGAGCTGCGCCGCTCGGGGTCGAAGAGCCGCTCGGCGTCTTCGCCACCCTCGCCGGTGTTGGACTTGGCCCCGATCGAGTTCATGGCCACGGCCAGCGTCGAGTGGGCCTCCATGCTGATGGAGCCATACGACATGGCGCCGGTGCTGAACCGCTTGACGATCTCGCTACCGGTTCGACCTCGTCGATCGGCACCGGCGGGCGGGCGCCGTCCTTGAACCGGAACAGGCCCCGCAGCGTGGCCAACTTCGACGACTGGTCGTTGACCAGCGCGGTGTACTCCTTGAAGATCTTGTACTGCTTGGTGCGGGTGCCGTGCTGGAGGCGGAACACGGTCTCGGGGTTGAACAAGTGGTGCTCGCCCTCGCGCCGCCACTGGTACTCGCCGCCGCCCTGCAGCTCGCGGTGGGCCAACTCGGCGGGCCGGTCGGGCCACGCCACGCGATGCCGCGCCGCGACCTCGGCCGCCAACTCGTCGAGGCCGACCCCGCCGAGGCGACTGACGGTGCCGACGAAGTACTCGTCGACCAAGTCCTGGCCGAGCCCGATGGCTTCGAACACCTGGGCGCCGGTGTAGGAGGCGACGGTGCTGATGCCCATCTTCGACATCACCTTGAGCACGCCCTTGCCGGCGCGCCTTGATGTAGTTGCGCACGGCCTTGCGTTACGGTGACGCCCTCGATCACGCCGGTGCGGATCTCGTCCTCGATGGTCTCGAAGGCGAGGTAGGGATTGACGGCGGCGGCGCCGTACCCAATGAGCAGGGCCATGTGATGGACCTCGCGAGCGTCGCCGCACTCGACCACGAGGCCGACCCGCGTCGCGGGTCTTCTCCCGGATCAGGTGGTGGTGGACGGCGGCTGGTCAGCAACAGGCTCGGGATCGGCGCCATGCGTGGCGCTCGAGTGGCGGTCGCTGAGGATGATGATGCTCGCGCCGAGGTTGACGGCTTCGGTGACCTTGACCCGGATGCGACTCGAGGGCACGGCGCATGCCCTCGCCGCCCTCGGCCACGGGGTAGAGGCCGTCGATGGCGTAGCGACTTCCAGCCGGGCTGGGCCGGCCCTCGTCGTTGATGTAGAGCAGCTTGGCCAGCTCGTCGTTGGAGATGACCGGGTAGGGGAGCGCGATCTGCGCGGGCGCTCTCGGGCGTCGGCGCCAGCAGGTTGCGCTCGGGGCCGAGGCGGTTGCCGAGGCTGGTGACGAGCTCTTCGCGGATGGCGTCGAGGGGCGGGTTGGTCACCTGGGCGAAGAGCTGGCTGAAGTAGTCGAACAACAGCCGCGGCCGGTCGCTCAGCACCGCGATCGGCGTGTCGGTGCCCATCGAGCCGATGGGCTCGCCGCCGGTCTTGGCCATGGGCGCCAGGATGAACTTGAGCTCTTCGGTGGTGTAGCCGAACAGGCGCTGGTGGCGGATCACGCGTGCCGTGCTGCGGGGTGAGGAAGTCCTTGTCGGCGCAAGGTCCTCGAGGTGGACGAGGTTGTCGTGGAGCCAGTCGCCGTACGGGTGCTCGGCGGCGAGGGCGGACTTGATCTCCTCGTCGTCGACGATGCGGCCCTGGCTGGTGTCGACGAGGAACATCTTCCCGGGCTGCAGCCGGCCCTTGCGCACGACGGTCTTGACACGTCGACGTCGAGCACGCCGACCTCGCTGGCCATGACGACGAGCCCGTCCTCGGTCACCCAGTAGCGGGAGGGACGCAGGCCGTTGCGGTCGAGCACGGCGCCGATGACCGTGCCGTCGGTGAAGGCGACGCTGGCCGGGCCGTCCCACGGCTCCATGAGGCTGGCGTGGTACTGGTAGAACGCCCGCTTCTCGGCGCTCATCGACTCGTGGTTCTCCCAGGCCTCCGGGATCATCATGAGCACGGCGTGGGGGAGGCTGACGGCCGCCGAGGTGCAGCAACTCGAGCACCTCGTCGAAGCGGGCGGTGTCGCTGCCGCCGGGCGTGCAGATCGGGAAGATCCGCTCGAGGTCGCCGGGCAGCAGGTCGCTCTCGAGCAGCGCCTCACGGGCCCGCATCCAGTTCTGGTTGCCCTGCACCGTGTTGATCTCGCCGTTGTGGGCGACGTAGCGGTACGGGTGGGCGAGCGGCCAGCTCGGGAACGTGTTGGTGCTGAACCGCGAGTGGACCAGCGCCAGCGCCGAAGTCCATCCGCTCGTCGGTGAGGTCGGGGAAGAACTCGGGCAGCTGCGGGCACCGTCAGCATCCCCTTGTAGATCAGCGTCCGGCAGCTGAAGCTCGGGAAGTAGACCTTGGTGTCGCCGGTGTCGTCGGCGCTCCCGCCGACCTCGTGCTCGATCCGCTTGCGCAGGATGAACGCCCGCCGTTCGAGGTCCAATCGGTGTCTGGTAGCTGCCGACGAACAGCTGACGATGAACGTCGGCTCGCACGTCGGCCGCGCCCTGTGCCGAGCATGTCGTCGACGACGGGCACGTCACGCCACCCGAGCAGCGTCAGACCCTCGCTCTAGACCACCTTGTCGATGGCCTCCTGGGCTGCGTCGCCCGCCGGGATCGGCGGTGAGGAAGCCGATGCCGGTGGCGTACTGCCCCACCGGCGGCAGCTCGAAGCCGGCTCGCACGACCGCCCGCAGGAATGCGTCGGGCATCTGCAGGAGGATCCCGGCGCCGTCACCGGTATTCGTCTCGGCGCCTGCGGCGCCCCGGTGCTCGAGGTTGCACAGCGCCTCGATGCCGCGCTCGACGATGCGGTGGCTCTTGCGGCCGTGCATGTCGGCGACGAACGCGACGCCACAGGCATCATGCTCGAACGCGGGGTCATACAGACCCTGGGGGGCAGGGAGATCAGGGTTCACGGTCGTCCTCTTCGGGCTGGGATGCGTTGTTGCCTGCCCGGGACGACGTTGGCCCTGCAGAACTGCGGATGAAGGTTAGCTCAGATGGCGGCGGCAATTGCCGCGATGTGTCGGCTGTCGGTCCCACAGCACCCTCCGAGCACGTCGAGATTGGGGTGGCGCTGCACGAGCTCGGCGTACTGCCCGGCCAACTCGTCGGGATCGCCGTCGTCGAGCTTTTCGGCGACGTCGAGCTCTGCGTGGCTGGCCCGAGATGCGTTGGCTCGCACCAAAGCGATCCGCCCGCCGGCGTCGCCCCCCAGCGCGTCGCCGAAGTGATCGGGGTGGGCGCAGTTGACGCCGAAGTACAGAGCAGCCCCGTCGGTGAGGGCGTCGACTTCGCCGATGGCATCCCCCAGCGCCTGGCCGCTGGGCAACCGGCCGTCGGTCTCCACCGTGAACGACACCACCGCCGGGATCCCCGCCGCCACCGCCGCTCGCACCACACCGGTGGCCTCGCCTGCATGCGTGGCCGTCAGCATCGTCACGCGATCGGCGCCGGCGGCGACGAACGATTCGATCTGGGCCCGGTGATAGGCCGCCGCCTCGTCGGCCGTCAACAACTCCTCGGGGCTGTACCCGTCGCCCTTGGGCCCGAGGTTGCCGCTGACGATCAACTCGACCGAGGGGAACTCCCGCCCCAGCTCCCGCACCAACTCGACCGCTTGGCGGTTGATGCGGTCGAGCCCGGCAGCGTCATAGCCCAGCCGCGCCCCCCAGTGGGCGTTGGCCCGCCACGTCGGCGTCTCCAGCACCAGCCCCCGGCCAGCACCTTCGGCGATCCGTAGGTGGTCTCGGAAGTACTCCGAGAGCAACTCTCGGCCCCGCTCGTCGTTGAGCAGCGGGAACGAGGCGAAGTCAGGCAACTCCACGCCCCGCAGGAACACCAGCCACGTCTCGAGTCCGCTATCGGTCAGTTGCATTCTCCGCCTCCCGCCTCCCCTCCCGCCTTCCGCCTCCCGCTGGCCGCGGATGGTACTCGGCGCTCCCTTCGTCCGTACATGCCGGCGGCCCGCTCGGCGGCGCTCTTGGCCGCGTGACAGTCCCAACACTTCGCGTCCTCGTTGGCGTAGCTGGTGACCCCATCGGCACACACCGGTTGGAGGTGATCCCATTGGAGGTGGAATCGCCGGCCGCAGCCCGAGCACGCCACCCCCTCGAAGTTGGGTGGTCGCCCAAGCTCGAGCGCCGTCCGCAACTCGGCGGGGATGTAGCGCCCGACATGGCTCACCCGCTGGATGTCGACGCCGTCGTGGAACACCACCTTGAGAAACGCATCGCGGGCCACCTCTCGCACGACGTCGACGTCGACGGGACCGCCGCCCACGATGTGACACACCGACCCCGCCCGCTCACCGGAGCGAAACGTCTCGAGGTCGATGACGAATACCACGTCCGCCCGGCGGCTCCGTTTCGACCTGCCTGAAACGACGCCGCCCCCGAGCATGGCCACCACTGCGTCGGCGGCATGAGCGGCCCATCCTTCATCGGATCCCGACTGGCGGGCGGCGCGGTGCACGCGGTCGGCCTCGGCTTGCACCCGAGCCAACAACGCCACGCCCACCGCCGGCTCGAGCCGGAATTGGCCGCAAACCATGCCGTCGCCGTCGTTCCATGAGCGGAACGACCGCAACGCGTGTTGGTCGGCCGTCAGCTTCTTGCGGTCGACCCCGTCGTGGCGTCGCCGGCGACACTCGTCGGCCAACTGGCTGCGGTTCGACGATCGGGACAGCGCCACGAGGTCGGATTCGCTCCCGGGGCGTTCGCGCTCGGTGCGGGCGATCTCACCCGCCTGGCCAAGCGACAACTCGCCGCCCGCGGCCGCGTGACGTGTCACCGGGCAGTCGGCCAGGCGGGCCCCCGTCGTGAGCTCACTTCGGGCCTGGTGAAGCGACGAGCCGGTGAGCGCGGCGGCCCAGTCGTCGGCCGAATCGAACCCGCTGGCCCGATGAGCCCCGCAAGCGGCGCCCCGAGCGGCGGCCATGGCTCGCACCGCCCCGGCTGCCTTTTCGATCCGGGCGAGGTCGCCGGCGAGCCGGACGCACGCCTCGCCCGGCCACGCCGACACGTCGGCCGCCTGCAACAACGAACCCAATGCCGCCGCCGCGACTCTGATTGCTTCCACCATCGACAACCTCGCTCCGGGGAGCACAACACGCTTCTCGAACTGAACGGGGGAGGGCCGTCGCACCCGGCCACTCGAGGTGTAGTGACCAAGCTACTCGAACATATGTTCGATGTCAACGAACAATCGAGAAAATCCCAGAAAAGTTCAGACGAGCCACGCCGATGTGTCGATCCCCAACTCCGACCGCAACCGCGCTCGCGCCCGTCTCGCCAGGAACACCGTTCCTCCGTACCTCGCCAACCCGCCTACCGCACGGGCCTTAGTCCTGTTGGCTGAGAAGTCGACGATACGCAGGGACGAACCGCTCGCGGTCGACGGGCACGACTTGTCCGGCGGCCATCCACATGTCGAGTTGGAGCAACAGCGCATGCCACTGCGCCGCCGTCTCTGCGTCGCGCCCCACGGAGTGGCATCGCAGCGAGTAGATCGATCCGAACGGCGCCGCGTCGATCGTCCACTCGATGTCGTCGTCCAACAGCGCACCGTTGCTCCACGACGCGACCTCGTCGCCGATGGCCGTCTGCACCCGATCGGGACCAAGGTGGATGGCGCGCTCCCACACCAGCGAGCCGTCGGCGTCTACGTGGCCCAGCCCCGGTCCGACCCCGTCGACGAATGCGAGGTAGGCGTCCTTCCAGTCGCCGGCCGCCGTTGATCCACCGCTTGGATCGAGGGCGGCATCGAGACCGGCGAGGCATGCGTTCCACCCGGCGCCGTTGCGAGCCGCCGTCGAGCGATGTCCGAGGTGATGGGTGAACTCGAGCACGGTGCCGTCGTCAGCGGCCCGCAGTTCGATACGGAGCAACTCGCCACCCCACGTGAACGAGAACACGTGGGGCGGGTCGCACACGACGACGGTGCCGCTGAACATGGGACCATCAGCCCGAGCTGGCTCGCCATCGGCGGCGGCGGCCTCCCGCTGGGTGCCGTCGTCGAAACGCAACGGAGCGCCCACCGCCCGCTCGCCGACGACGCGAGCTGGGAACCACGATGCCATCTCGTCGGGGTCAGTGACCGCCCGCCACACCCGCTCGATCGCATGCGGGTAGCGACGTTCGAATCGAAGCGCAGCGCGCCCGTCGATGGTGACGAGAACGCCGTCGGTGAGGTCGGTCACGGATGAGCCTCCAGGTGCTGGTCGAGTTGATCGAGGGCGCGGGTCCAGAGCGCCCGGTAGGGGGTGAGCCACCGATCGAGGTCGGCCAGCGGCTCGGGCTGCAGTCGGTAGAGCCGGCGTTGGCCGTCGGGACGCACCTCGACCAACCCCGCCTCACGGAGCACGCGCAAGTGCTTGGACGCCAGCGGCTGGCTCACCCCGAGCGCCTCGACAACCTGGCCCACCGAGCGCTCACCGCCCCGTAGCAATTCGAGGATCTCCCGCCTATTGGCCTCCGCCAGCACCTCGAACACCGCCACCCACCGAGTATGCCTAGCGGGTTATGTATCGGTCAAGCGCAAACGTGCGATGTCGGCGCCTCACCCGAGGGCGGTGGCGATGGCGGGGAGGCGGGGCGCGACGCGGTCGAGGATCGTCTCGGCTGCGGCGGTGGCCATCACGGTGAGGGCGCCGCCGTCAACGGTGCCGTAGTACACGACGTCGCCGACTGCGATGTCGGCGGCGAGATCGGCGGGCACCTCGACCTGGGCGGTCGAGGTGCGGGGATCACCCGGGCCCCGCTGGGTGACATTGCGCTCGATCCGAGCCGTCCTCTCGCCAGTGCCGGGCTCTGAGACGGACACGACGGTGCCGTGCCACCAGCGCCAGACGAGGAGGTCTCCGTCGACGGCAACGAGGTCGCCGGGACGCACCTTCACGGTGTCGCGGACAGCAACGCTGTAGGAGACGCGCCGGCTGCCGGCGGCGACCAGGTCGACGTCGCATCCGTCGGGATCGCAGGCACGGACGACGGCGAGTTCGAGTTGTGACATGTGCAGGGGTTCCTTCGTTTGGGGCTCAGCCAGTTGGAGGCGGAGCGTGGTGTAGGCCGATGCGAGGGTCGAGTTCACCGTGCTGCGGGTGACGCCCATGGCCGAGCCGATCTCGGCCTCGGTGAAGCCAGCGACGTGGCGCAAGACGACGGCCATGCGTTGCCGGGGCGGGAGGGTGGCGACCAGCAGCCAGGTCTCCCCGCCGGGAGGCGGTACCGGAGCAGCGCTCACGGCGAACGAGGCGCGTTCTGCCTCACGTGATTCACGTCGCAGTTGTGCTCGTGCTTCGTTGACCGCCACTCGGTAGATCCAGCCGTTCGGCGATCGCATCACCTGCACTCGATCCCACCGGGCGAACGCCTTCTCGAAGGCGGCGTCGGTGGCATCGCTGGCCAGCGCGCCCCGTCCAACGGCACGCATGACGGCCTCGACCAGCCCGGGATGGGCTTGGCGGTACCACTCGGCGAACGTCAACGCTCTCATCACTCAGTAGAGCATCTGACGCCCCCGGATTGCCGGGTCGAGAACGAACGAAATTTCTCCACCCGCCGGCGGCGCTGCCGTGGGACACTTCCGCCAACAGGCAGGGGAGGCAACGAGATGCCGCAGGCGTATCAGCCGTCGCAGCGGGAGTTCCAGGACCGGTTCGACACCCGCCGGTTGGCCGACCGGTTGGCCGAGGGCACGAGCGACCGCATCAACGACTCGCACCGGGCGTTCATCGAGGCCCGCGACTGCTTCTTCGTCGCCACCACCGACGACGACGGGTTCCCGCAGTGCTCGTACAAGGGCGGCGAACCCGGGTTCGTGCGCGTGCGTCGACGAGCACACGATCGCCTTTCCGGTCTACGACGGCAACGGGATGTTCCTCACCGCCGGCAACCTCGCCGCCAACGGCAAGGTCGGCATCCTCTTCGTCGACCTCGAAGGCGGGAGCCGCCTGCGCTTCAACGGCCACGCGTCGATCGCCGACGACGATCCGCTGGTCGGCGAGTACCCGGGCGCACTGTTCGTCGTGCGGGTGCGGGCCCAGGCCGTGTTCGCCAACTGCCGGCGCTACGTCCACACGTATCGACAGACGGCGCGCTCGGTGTTCGTGCCCGCCGCCGATCACGAGGCGCCAGTGCCCGACTGGAAACGCCTCGACTGGTTCGACGGCCGCCTCCCGGCCGACGACCCTGCTCACGATCCCCGCCGTCCGAGCGCGCCCGCCATCCCCCAGTTCTGACGACTGTCAAACAGCGCAATGACCGACGAGCGGATGGCCGAACAGATCGCCTACTACCGGGCCCGAGCGCCCGAGTACGACGAGTGGTGGCGGCGTGAGGGTCGCTACGACAAAGGCCCCCAGTTCGAGCGGCAGTGGCGGGCCGAGGTCGACGAGACGGTGGCGTGGCTCGACCGATTCGGTGCCACCGGTGACGTGCTCGAACTGGCCGCCGGCACCGGCAACTGGACCGTCGAGCTGGCTCGCCATGCCGAACGCATCACCGCCGTCGACTCGTCGCCCGAGGCCCTCGACACCGCTCGCACCAAATTGGCCGACACGGACAACGCCACGCCGGTCGACTTCGTGGTCGATGACCTGTTCAGGTGGACGCCGCCGCGACGCTTCGACCACGTGTTCTTCTCGTTCTGGTTGAGCCATGTGCCCGACGAGCGGGTGGGGGAGTTCTTCGCCCTCGTCGATGCCGCGCTGGCGCCGGGCGGACGTGTCGCCGTGATCGACAACCTGGGCGGGCCAGGAGACGAAAACCACATCGTCGACAGTCCCAGCTATCGGGAGGCGGCCATCGACCAGGCGGGGGAGTCGTTGCGCGAACTCAACGACGGGCGCACGTTCACCATCGTCAAGGTCAAGCGCTCGCCCGCTCGTCTGGCCGAGCTCCTCGGTCCGCTCGGGATGGACGCGTCGACGGCTACGACACCGCCCGCTACTTCACCTGCGCCGCCATCGCCCGGGAATCTAGGTACTCCGATGACGGGATCTAAGGAGCTCTCCCGATGTGCGCGCCCGCTCCTCAGGCGCACGGTGGTGGCAGGCCACACGACGTGGCCGGAGTCAACCGAGATCTCCGAGAGGAACTGCCATGACTGCCACCACCATCCCCGGATCGCACCAAGGCCAGCCGACGTCCACCCGCTCGCTGCGGGCGATGGTGGTGGCGGCGGTGCTCGTCGCCTTGCTGCTGGCCGCTTTCGCCGTCGGCCGCGTGACCGCCGGCTCGGCCACCGCCCGGCTCACGACGAAGGCGTCCACCGTGACCACCCAACTCCCCACCTACGACAGCTACGAGCAGGGCGACCGCTGCCGCGCCGGCGTCCCCTGCTGACCCCATCAATACCCAGTACCAACCACCAAACATCTGAAAGGAAATCGTCATGCCGCTGTTCATGGATGAGCACGATCACGTCGACGGCCTCACCGCTGAGGCCGTGGCCGGCGCCCACAAGCGCGACCTCGAGGTCCAAGAGGCCTACGGCGTCAAGTACTTGCAGTACTGGTTCGACGAGGGCTCGGGCAAGGTCTACTGCCTCGTCGACGCACCCGATGCCGAGACGGCCAACACCGTCCACCGGGAGGCGCACGGCCTCGTGGCCGACCGCTTGATTCCGGTGCAGGAAGGCCACTGATCGGCGGGCGAGCCGAGGTGTCGACCGGCGGCGGGGCCGGTCGCACCTCGGCCGCAACTTTCCGCCCATCCGGGAACCGGTCGTGGGACAATTCCGGCATGCGGGCGGGGACTTCGGACACATTCACCGGACGGGTCGAGGAGCTCTCCTGGCTAGGGGAGCTCCTCGGTGCGGTTGAGGGCGGCCGGGCGGCGATGGCCCTCCTGGTGGGCCCGGCCGGCATCGGCAAGACCCGCCTGGTGGAACAGTTTGCACTTCAAGCCAGCGCCTCGGGTGCGACGATCGCAGTGGGCGCGTGCGTGCCGGCCCAGGGCGCGGGGCTGCCGCTGGCGCCGGTGGTGGCCATCGTTCGGGCTCTCGCTGGCATCGCCGCTCGTCACTGGCCAGACGATGCGGTCGTGCGCGCGTTCGGGTCGGTGTTGGCCGGCCTCGACCTCCTGCCCGGCGGTGACACGCCGGCGGGTGACGAGCTCGCCAAGACCCGCCTGTTCGACTCGTTCACCCAAGCCTGTCGGATGATGGGGGACCGCTCGCCGGTGGTGCTCGTGATCGAAGACCTTCACTGGGTCGACTCGGCCAGCCGGGAGCTCATCGACTTTCTCGTCCGCAACCTCCGCGACGCCCGCGTACTGGTGGTCGGCACCTTCCGGGCTGACGCGTTGGCTGCCGCCGACGACCGGCAGCGGTGGATCACCGAGCTCACCCGTCACGCCCGCGTCTCGGTCATCCGCGTCGACGCCCTCGACCGCGACGCCGTCGCCGCCCTGGTGCGATCGACAGTGGGAGCTGAGGCCGACGAGGCCCTCATCGAACGGATCTCGACCCGCTCGCAGGGCAACCCGTTCTTCGTGGAGGAACTGATCGCCGCCCGCCACAGCGACGTGCTCACCCCTGGGCTCCGAGACGTCGTGTTGGTCAACGTCGAGGCCCTGTCCAGGCCCGCCCAGCAACTCGTGCGCCTGGCGGCGGCGGCGGGCTCGTCGATCGACCACCAATTGCTCGTGGCCGTGGCCCGGTTCGTCGACGGCGAACTCGAGACGGCCATCGACGAAGCGGTCGCCGCCCGGGTACTGGTCGTCGATCACGGACGGGCCGAGTACCACTTTCGCCACGTGCTCGCTCGTGACGCTGTCTATGAGATGTTGATGCCGGGCGAACGACAGCGGCTACACCAGGCGCTGGCCGATGCCATCGTCACGCAGCCGGCGTCGTCGGCGCTCGGGGCCGGACACCGCGACACCGCTCTGGCGTTGCACGCGGCTGCCGCCGGCGACTGGGGTGTCGCTTTGTCGGCATCCAAGTCGGCCGCCGATGCGGCTGCCGCGGTGTGGGCGTTCCCCGAAGCGCTCGCCCATCTCGAACGGGCCATCGAGGCTCACGCCAACCTGGGTGATGACATCGGGCCTGGCGCGCCCGATCTTCTCGACCTGCTGGAGCATGCCGCCGAGGTAGCGGCCTTGAGTGCGCGCCACCAGGGACGCTCGGCCGAGCTTGCCGCCAACGCCGTGCTCGAGGCCGAGCGACGCAACGACACCGCCCGAACCGCCCGCATGCTGTGCCTCTACGGCCGCAACTTGTTCAATGCCGGTCGGAGCGACGATGCCCTGGTTGCTGTCCGTCGGGCCATCGCCCTAATGGGCGACACGCCGTCGCCCGAACTCGCCCGGGCGTTCTGCCAAGAGGCCTCGCGCCTGATGTTGCTATCGAGAACCACCGATGCAATCCGTTCGTGCACCCAAGCGCTCGAGGTGGCCCGTTCGGTGGGCGCTCGGGCCGAGGAAGGTCATGCCCTCAACACGTTGGGTGTGTGCCAAGGCTCGCTGGGATTCTTCGACGAGGGGATCGCGCTGCTGCGAGAGGCGCTGGCCATCGCCGACGACCTGGGCGATCCGGCCGACATCAATCGGGCGTACACCAATCTCAGCTACATCCTCATCAGCTCGGGCCGCCTCGAAGAGGGAGCGAACGTCGCCCTGGCCGGAAGCGATGTCGATGGTGTCGACGGGTTCGTCCGGGTGAGTGGTGCAGCCGGCAACGCAGCCGACGCCTTGGTGCGGCTGGGCCGCTGGGACGAAGCGCTTCGACTGCACGAGCTCCTCGACACACGCGGCCTCGGGTCCTGTGCACTGGTGACGGTGGCCATGTCCTCGTCGGTTCCCGTGCGACGTGGCGCTTTCGAGGTTGCCGAGTCGCTGTTGGCCAGCTGCGATGAACTCACATCGAGCATGGACGACGTGCAGTTGCGAGGCCAGTTCCATATGCAGCGGGCAGAGTTCCTGCTCGAGAGCGATGACCCCGAGGCGGCCGACGTCGAAATCGAACGGGCGCTGGCAACGACCGCGACCACCGACGACGAGGACTTCTTCCCCGAGATGTGCAGCCTCGCCATCCGGGCCCTCGGTGACCTCGCCGCCGACGCCCGTGCTCGTCGGTCGCGCTTCGACCTCGACAAGGCAATCCTGCGCTCCGACGCTCTGATCTCCGAGGTCGAAGCCATCGTCGTCGGGCGTCAGAGTCGGGGCGGCGAAGTCCCGCCCCGCATTTCTGCCTTGGTCAGCCAATGCCGGGCCGAACGATCCCGCCTGAGCGCCGTCCGACGCCGACGAGTGGAACCGCGCCGCCGAGTTGTGGCGCGTTGCGACCGAACCCTTCCCCGAGGCCTACTGCCGCTGGCGTGAGGCCGAGGCGCTGCTCGCCGCTCGGTCGGCACGGAGCCGAGCTGCCGCCAGCCTGACCCACGCCTCCGCCATCGCCACCGACCTCGGCGCCCGTCCGCTCCTCACTCGCATCGACGACCTCGCCCGCCGGGCCCGCATCGTGCTCGGCGACGACGATGTGGTCGCGCCGGTGTCGTCGGCCGGCCGCGACCTCGGCCTCACGCCCCGGGAGGTCGAGGTGCTCGGCCACCTCGCCGCCGGTCACACCGATCGCGAGATCGCCGAGGCGCTCTACATCTCTCGCAAGACGGCCAGCGTCCACGTGTCGAACCTGCTGCGCAAGCTCGACGTCGCCAGCCGCGTGGAAGCCGGCCGCATCGGCCAATCGCACGGGCTCGTGGTCGCCGAGGCGATCTAGGAGTCTGCCCGCCGATATCCGCCCTCGCCCGCTCGATAGCGGCCAATCAGAAGTGCTCAGGCCACGAGGACGAGGGCCCGGCCCTGTCGTTTGGCCGACTCCAGGAGCTCGTTGGCCCGAGCGAACGCCGGCTCCCAACGTCCCGCCTCGGTGATGGCGGCGATGCCACACGAGAACGTGAGTTGGTCGTCGTCGGGGGCGTCGAGCAGCGAACGGGCCTGGGCCAAGAACCAGACGCATCCGTTGCGCAGCGCCGTCCACATCGGTGCTCAGGGAACAGGACGACGAACTCGTCGCCTCCCCATCGACCGACGGCGTCGCTGGAACGGCCCGCGCCCAGCGATTGAGCAAGTCGCCGGAGCGCGCCATCACCGGTGGCCATCAGCCCCGAACGGTGATTGAACCGGCCGAAGTGGTCGAGGTCGATCAGGGCCAGGCTCGTGGCCGGTTGTGAGGCGCGCAGGTGCTCGAGCAAGCCACGACGGTTGAGCAGGCCGGTCGAGCTCGTCGTGGCGGGCTTGCCAGCGGGCTTCGGCCATCTCGGCCGCCAACTCGGCCGCCATGTCGCTGACGTCGCCTTCGCCGTCACAGGTCGCCCTGCCGCTTGTCGAACAGGTCGGCCAACGCCTCCCGCAACAAGCTGGCCTCGGTGCGCCCGAGGTTCTCGGCCAGCTTGTTGAGCCGGGCCAGCGCGGCACGGTCGTAGTAGTTGCTCTTCATGACCATCTTCTCGTCGACGTGGATGGCGACCCGGTTGCGGCCATCGGACTTGGCCCGGTACATGGCGGCGTCGGCGGCGGTGAGGAGTTCGTCGAGGCCGTGCCATGAGCCGGGACGGGCGGCGATCCCGATCGTGATCGGAACGGCGTGGCCGATCTCCGGCACCGGCACGTGCACGGCGAGGTAGGCCCGGACCTCCTCGAGCACGATCAGCGCCGACTCCGGACTGGCGCCCGGCAGCGCCACGACGAACTCGTCTCCACCGAAGCGACCGACGAGCGCGTCGTCGGGGAGGCTGCCCTTGATCGTCTGCGCGTGGGCTCGCAGCAGCACGTCGCCGACGGCGTGGCCGAACTCGTCGTTGAGTTCCTTGAACCCGTCGAGGTCGATCATGGCCAACGAGACCAGCGTCCCGCTCTCGAAGGCGTCGAAGGAGCGAACGAACGCCTCGCGGTGGGGGATCCCGGTCAGTACATCCAGATCGGCAGTCGAAGGTGTCATATCGCGAACATATATACGTCGGCGTATATCGTCAAGCACTCGAGCGGCTGGACGGGACAACCAGAGTACCGTCGCCGCGGTGGCGGAGGGGCAGCGGGACTACGGGATGGGTCGGGGCAAGGTGTTCCCCGCCGACCAGGCCCGTTCGCTGTTGAATCCGTTGCGCCGGTTGGTGCAATCACCGGGGCGGACGGTCGCCGCAATGCGACTAGGGATCACCGACCGGGTGCTCGAGCTCGGCGCCGGTCCCGGCTTCTTCAGCCCGTCCATCGCCGCCGCCGTTCCCAACGGCGAACTCGTCGTCGGCGACCTCCAGTTCGAGATGGTGGCCATGGCGTCGTCGAGGTTGGCCGGCCACACCAACGTCCGCTTCGCCCAGGCCGACGCAATGCACCTCCCGTTCGCATCGGCGACGTTCGATGCCGTGCTGCTGGCCACGATGCTCGGCGAGGTCCCCGATCCACCGGCGTGCCTCGGCGAGGTGCGCCGGGTGCTGCGACCCGGCGGGGCGGTGTCGATCTCCGAGACCCGGCGAGACAGCGACTTCATCCCGCTGGCCCAGCTCCGATCGATCGTGGAGCCAGCCGGCTTCGCCTTCGACGCTCGGTCGGGCGTCGGTTGGCAGTACGTGGCCCGGTTCGTCGCCGTCTGAGCGGCCGCTACCCAAGGGCGGTGGCGATGCCGGGCAGCCGGGGCGCCATCCGCTCGACGACGGTCTCGGACGCCGCGGTGGCGACGACGGTGAGCTGCCCTTCGTCGGATTGGCCGAAGTACACGACCGTTCCCACCTCGACATCAGCGGCGAGCTCGTCGGGGACGGCGACAGGGATTGCCGCTCGCCGGGGATCGCCGTCCTCGCGCTGGGTGACGTTCCGCTCGACGTGGGCCATCGCGCCGTCGAGCGACGTGACGGTTCCGTGCCACCAGCGCCACACCACGACGTCGCCGTCGAGCGCGACGAGGTCGCCGGGCCGCACCTTGATCGTGTTGCGAACGGCGTCGCTGTAGGTGGCGGTTCGGGTGGCGTTCGTCGCCAGTGTTTCGACGTCGCAGCCCTGCTCAGTGCAGGACGCGGCGACATCTCCTTGGGAGTGGCCAGGTCGAGGTCGATCAGGCCGTCCGACGAGCGGACGTGGCCGTTGCGGGCATCGCCGGTGGACATGGCGGCTGCGGTGTAGAGGACCTTCACGGTGGCGGACTCCTTCAACTCGAACAGATAGAACGATCGGACTGAACTCTCCCCCAGCCGGCACGCCCCCACCGATCCCGCAAGACCGAACGTTCTCCCGTCAGGCTGAAGAGGTGCCAATCACCACCGTGCGGCGCACGTCCGAGGCCCGCGAGCGGCTGCTGCGCGCCGCGTCGGCGCTTTTCTACGCCGAGGGGATCCGCGGCGTCGGGGTCGACCGGGTGATCACCGAGGCCGGGATCACGCGCGCCACCTTCTACCGGCACTTCCCCGGCAAGGACGACCTCGTCGTCGCCTACCTCGGAGTCGTGCACGACGCCGTGCTCGCCACCGCCGGCGACGAGCCGGGGCGCACCGCGGCTGCGGCGCACCATCGGCGTGATGGGTGAGACCGTCTGCTCCCCCGGCTTCCGCGGCTGCTCGTTCATCAACGCCGCCGCCGAGTTCGCCGACCCCGACAGCCCCGTGCACCGCGCCGTCGCCGCGCACCGCGGCTGGCTGTCCGCGCTGTTCGTCGCCGACCTGACCGCCGCCGGGCACCCCGACCCCGCCGGGGCGGCGGCGCACCTGATGATGCTGCGCGACGGGGCCATGGTCGCCGGCTACCTGGCCGACCCCGCCGTCGCCCGGCGCACCCTCGCCAGAGGGCTCGAGGCGATCCTGGACGAGGCCCGCTGACCGGTCGATGATCGGGACGATGACGAGCCCGAGGACCAGCCCGCGCGAGCGCGCCGCCGAGTTCTGCCGCCGCTACGGCCTGCGGGCGCCCGTCCTGGAGGCGCCGATGGCCGGGGCCTGCCCCCCGGAGCTGGCGGTCGCGGTCGCCGGGGCCGGGGGCATGGGGGCCAACGGTGTCGTGCTCGACCCGCCCGAGCGCATCGCGGAGTGGGTGCGGCGGTACCGCGACCGCATCGCGGCGCGGTCCAGCTCAACATCTGGGTCCCGGACCCGGTCGTCGGAGCCCGACCGGGTCGCCGCCGCCGGGGCTTCCTGTCCCGCTTCGGCGAGCCCGGCGAAGCGGGACGGGCGCACCGGTGTTCGCCGACAGTGCGCCGCGATGCTCGAGGCCCGCCCGGCGGTCGTCTCCTCGATCATGGGCCTGTTCGGGCCCGACTACGTCCGCGCCCTGCACGAGCGCGGCATCGCCTGGTTCGCCTGCGCCACCACCCTCGACGACGCGCTCGCCGCCCAGGAGGCCGGCGCCGACGCGGTCGTGGCCCAGGGCATGGAGGCCGGCGGCCACCGCGGCACCTTCGACCCGGACCCGGCCGAGGCCACGGCGGTCGGGCTCTTCGCGCTGGTCCCCCGCTTCGCCGACGCGCTGCGGGTGCCGGTGATCGCGGCCGGCGGGATCGCCGACGGCCGCGGCGTCGCCGCCGCGCTCGCCCTGGGCGCCAGCGCCGTGCAGGTCGGCACCGCGCTGCTGCGCTCCCCCGAGGCCGGCATCGCACGGAGTGGTCGGCGGCCCTCGAGGGCCTCGCCCCGGAGCACACGGTCGCCACCCGCGCCTACTCCGGCCGCCTCGGTCGCGCGGCGCCCACCCCGTACGTCGGCGTGGACGGATCCGGCGCGCCGCCGCCGCGCCCTACCCCGCCCAGCGCCGGCTCGTCGGCCGATGGCGGGCCGGCCGCCCGGCCGGCCTCGACGGCGTCAACTTCTGGGGCGGGCAGAGCGCCGCGCTGGCCACCGCCGAACGGCCGCCGCGGTCGTCAACCGCATGTGGCGGCAGGCGCACCTGCTCGGCGGCAGCCGTCCGTACGGGTGTGCCCGCTCACACCCGTACGCCCACACGAGGGACGGGCCGGTCACACGCCGTGCTAGCCTCCCCGCGTGCTGGTGGGCCGCGGCGTGGAGTGCGGCCGGCTGGACGACGTCCTGGTCGCCGCGGCTGCGGGCACCCCGCGCGTCGTGGCGCTGCGCGGGGAGCCCGGACTGGGCAAGACCCGCCTGCTGGAGCACGTGGTCGAGCGGGCCGAGGGCTTCCGCGTCGTCCGCGCCGCCGGGCACGAGGCCGAGCGGGAGATCCCGTTCGCCGCCCTGTCGATGGTGGTCGGGCCGCTGCTGGCCACCGTGCCCGAGCTCGCCGACGCGCAGGTCTCCGCGCTGGAGGGCGCGCTCGACCTGGGCCCCGCCGTGCACGGCGACCGGCTGGCCGTGGGCCCCGCGACGCTGGCCGCGCTGGCCGGCGCCGCCGATCGCGGCCCGGTGCTGCTCGCCGTCGACGACGTCCACCTGTTCGACATGCCCTCGCTGGAGACGCTGTTCTTCGCGCTGCGCCGGCTGCACTCCGACCGCGTCGCGGTCGTGATGACCGCGCGCTCGGAGGCCGACGTGGCTGCCGGTCGTCGAGCAGTGGCTCGAGCCGATCGAGGCAGACCGCGTCCAGGGCCTGGACCTGCGCTCCGCCCGCGAAGTGACCGCCGAGCGCGGCACGCTGTTGGTCGCGGCGTGGGAAGCCGCGACCGGCAACTGGCTGGCGCTGCTGGAGATGACCGCCTCCACCAGCGCCGACGTGCTCGACGAGCCGCTGCAGCTCTCGGCGCGGCTGCTGCGCGCCTACGGCCGGCGCCTGGTCGGGCTGCCCGTCGCGCACCCGCGACGCGCTGCTGCTGCTCGCGGTGGCCGGGCGGGCCGGCGACATGCTCGACGCGGCGCTCCGCCGAGCGCGGCCTCGCCCGGGACCGATCTGGAACCGGCCGAGGACACCGGGCTGGTGGTGCAGGAGGTCGGGTCGCGAGGGGCCTTCACCCACCCGCTGGTCTGCAGCGCGGTCTACCACTCCGGCCTCGCCGGCCACCAAGCGCGCCGCGCACCGCACCCTCGTCGAGGTGTACTCCGGGCGCACCTTACCGGGCGCGGCCGAGCGCCGCGCGTTCGACCTGGCCGCGGCCACCGCCGGGCCGGACGAGGCCGACCGCTGCCGCAGCACGCCTCCTCCGCCCGCACCGCCGCCGCCCGGCACAGCCACACCACCGCCGCGGTGCTGTTCGAGAAGGCCGCCCGGCTGAGCCTGCCTGGTCCCGACCGCGCCGGGCGCATCCTGGAGGCCGCCTTCGCCGGGCAGGCCGCCGGCGCCCTCGACGTCGTCGCCCCCCTGCTCGACGCGGCCATCGCCGAGACCGAGGACGAGGACCTGCTCACCGCGGCCCAGCACCTGCAGGTGCCGCATCCAGATGTGGAGCGGGCACCCCGCGCAGGCCCGCGACCAGCTCCTCGACCTCGCCGAGCGCACCGAGGCCCGGTCGCCGGAGTGGGCGGCGATGATGCTGCGCAGCCAGGCCGCCCGTGGTCAGCATCGTGCTCGGTGACCAGCGCGCCGCCGGCGACATGGCCGCCCGCGCCGCGCACCTGGTGCGTGGAGCTGCCCGACGAGCAGGTCGCTGCAGGTGC
>CAVVPZ010000013.1:0-9011 GCA_963750255.1 uncultured Actinomycetes bacterium
ACAGGCGCTCGAACGGGCGGTGTCCATGGACGTCCACAGACGTCCAATCGCCGAGGATCGGACTGCGGCTGCTGACAGGGGGTTGCCTTCCCGACGATCTGCTTGCAGAATGAAAGCGTGCCGAACATTCTCGTGCGAGATCTCCCCGATGACGTCCACCGAGCGTTGGCGCACCGCGCCGAGCACCGAGGGCAGTCGTTGCAGCAGTACCTGAGCTCCGAGCTGACCCGACTCGCAGAACGGCCGACTGCGGACGAGTTGTTCGATCGCGTCGCCAAGCGGCGAGGCGGGAAGGTCGGCCTCGGCCAGGCGGTCGCTGATCTCGATGCCGAACGCTCTGCGTCTTGATCGTCGTTGACGCGTCGGTGTTGGCGAACGCACTCGCCGACGACGGATCCGACGGGGGAGTGGCACGCGCTCGATTGACGGCGGGTGACGATCTGGTCGCGCCTGACCTCGTCGATGTCGAGACCGTGGCGGTGCTCCGGAAGCGCTGGATGGCCGGCGACCTCTCGAAGAATCGATTCTCCGCCGCGATCGATGACCTCGAGGATCTGGACCTCGTCCGGTATCCCGCTCTTCCGCTGATGCGCCGTGCGTTCGAACTCCGCGACAACGTGACCGCGTACGACGCCGTCTACGTCGCGCTCGCCGAGCGCCTCGACTGCCCACTTGTCACCGCCGATCAACGGCTCGCCGCGGCGCCGGGCATCAGCTGCTCGGTCGAGGTGCTGGCGACCTGAGTCTCGCCGTCGTTTGGGGCACCCCTGGCGAGCGACCTTCAACGGCACCTCGGGAGGGGCGCGGTCAACTTGGCCGAGTGATATGGGACGTTCGGTGACTTCGCTATCGCCGCTTCTCTCGCGGGTTCCCAGCGTCTGAGATCGACGGGCTTGGGCGTCGATAGATGCGAGGCGCATCTTGGCTGTGCGACCCGGGTGAGAGGGGTGGCATAGCGCGGCACGGGTCGGTAGACATCTGGCCGTTGCCTCGACGTAGCTGTTGAACCGGACTCGGTGGAGGTCGGCAAGGTGCACAAATGGTGTACTGAATCGTTCCTTCCACCATGCGCTGTGAAACGCTCGTCGCCTTGAACCATCCTCGAAGTGCTGCTGAAGGACGCCGTTGCCTTGTAGCTCCAAACGTCGTCTCGATCGAGCGACGGGCGTCATGGCGGAGGGGTGCTGCCCGAACCACCCGCTCCTGACTGACCTCTTCTTTCAACGCAGGTGGCGATCAGATCATCCGGTCCAGGTCATCCGCTGGTGGCTTTGTGGGCGGCGTCGACGTCGTCGAGTCGGGTGAGTTGCGGGATATCGGACGCGGCGACCCAAAGGGTGGCGAGTGGTACGCCGAGTGCTGCAATGTTCATGGCGGTTCGGCTTCCGTATCGGGCGGCGAGCGAGTCGGCCGGCGGCGGCGCCGATTGGGATGGCTCCCCATGAGATGAACCGGTAGGCAGCGTTGAGCTTGGCCTGGACGTGGTTCGGGGCGGCGCTCTGACGAAGGCTGGTCGTGTGGACGTTGGCTGCACCGGACCCGAACCCCATGACGAACAGCGCGCCACCGGTGGCGAGTGCCGTAGCGGTAGCGGTGGGCGTTGCGGCCCAAGCAATGAGCGCTCCGGTGTTGCCGATGGCCATGGTGACGAGGAGCGCTCGCCCGAAGCCGAGTCGTTCCGCACACGGCGTGCCCGATCGTTGCGCCAGAAGGGCCCGAACGCGCCCAACACGAAGATGCCGCCGATCAAGGCAGCGGAGAGCCCGACGGTGCCCGCGGTGTAGATCAACGCAGTCACGAATGCTTCGTTGAACAAGTTGTAGGTGGCTGCTTCGCCCAGCAGCGGCCGGAGGAACGCGCTCTGAAAGATCGTCTTGAGGCCGACGACGAGATCTCGGCGCGAGTTCCTGGTTCGGTGGGTTGGGGTTGGGTTCGGGCCGGGTCGATTCGGGACAGGTTGAATGCTGAGAAGAGATAGGTAACGGCGTCGATGAGCACCGCAGCGGGTGCTCCCACCGCGGCGACGAGCGCGCCGCCGATACCCTTGCCGCCGATTGCTGCAGCTGACTGGGAGGCTCCGAGCCAACTGTTTGCATCACGAGACGTCGTTTGTCGATCAGCGTCGGGAGGTAGGCGTAATCGGCGGTCTGGTAGACGACCGTGCCGATCCCGGTGACGAAGACGACCGGCAGCAGCCAGATCACTCCACCGGCTCCGAACCAGATGGCGACCGGGATCGACAGGGTGGTCGCGAATCGAAGCAGATCGGCTCCGATCATCAGGGCCGACGCCGGCGCCGGTCGGCGATCACTCCGACAGCCAACGTCGCGATGAGGAAGGGAGCGAAGAGGGGCAGCGCGGAGCGCGCCGACCTCGGTATCCGACGCGCCTAGGACCGCGATCGCCAGCAGCGGGAGCGCGAGCTCGCTGATCTCGGACCCGAGGAGGACACCGTCGAAACGGACCAGAGCCGCCGAAAGTCCGAGTGCCTCAACACGAGGAGATCGGCGTGTACCTGCCTCACCGCGTCCAGCACGGTACGCCCTCGATCCGCTAAAGCAACTATCTCGACGCTGAACCAGGTACACTCTTCGAGTGTTGGTCCGCCCCGCTCCGATCGGTTTCGTCGTGCAGGTCGTCAACGCCTGGTCGCCCACGTGAGAACGACCGCGAGGACCACACGGCCATTCCATGCACCTCGACGACCTCTGCGAAACCAACGGCGTTGAGCACCACGAACCGATCACCGATGAGGCGATCTCGGTGCTGGCCGAGGAACTACACCGAGTCTTCGCAACGGCTGTTGCGCCGATCGAAGTACTCGCCGATCTCGTTGACCGACTGAACGCCCGAGCGGCGTCGACGCCGACGGGTCGGGATGGATGTGCCAGCACCATGGCTGCGTGGACCGCGCTCGCCGGACTCGTGGAACACGCTCGGACCGATCCGTTCCTTGACCGACTCGACATCTGCACAGCACACGACTGCGTCGACGCCTACCTCGACGCCACCCAAGCAGCGACGAAGCAGTACTGCTCCGCCACGTGTCGACCAGGGCAAAGGCTGCACCGCGCCGCAATCGCATCGCCACCGCACTTCGAAGCAGTGGCCGGTCGTGAGTCTCACGTGGATCAAAAGAACCCTCACCGTGTCGTACTGGGACACCGAATCGGCGAGCGAGTGGTCACCGTGAACCGTGGCGGCTGTCGAATGCGCAGCGGACGGGCGCGGAAGGAGCACGACGGCCGCAGGTACGCTGCAGTCCCCCGACGAGCCGAGCAAGCGCGACCCTGACTCGTCTCTCACCCGCACCTATCGTCCGCGCCGAACCACAGTCGGGTTGCAGCCGGATTGCGGGCTATCGGCGCGTATTCGACTACAGATCCCGGGAGCAAGCCGTGACCGGCTGTCGGCGAAGTCTCCGTACCTGAGCGCCTCCCACCTGGCGGCGTACGCGTCGAGGCCCGCGGCACACACGGTGTCGGCTTCCCTTGCCCCCAACGGCTCAGATGGTGGCCGACGACACGTTCAGCCCGGTCGATACCGTCCCGGTTCAGTGCAATCACGGCCCGGCCGGGCGTGGTCCGTTTGCGGCCCGTGCTCTTGAACGTCGCTCCACCGGCGACGCTGCCCCAGAAACCCATAGTCGATGCCGACGGTGCCTTCGACGAGCATCTGAAGAAGGTCATGCGGCATGCCGCCCCAGCCACGAGCCATGGGCGTGCCCGGAACCCGCGTGCGCTTGCCTCGCACCGCCTCCCAGTACGAACAGCGGTCCTCCACGAGCTTGAAGAACGTCACACGAACGAGGCGGACACCGTAGACGCGAGCACCTATCGGCAGCACCGAATATCACTCGTAGCGAGAACTCCGGGCCGTCCTATCGGCGCGTCTTTCGTGGTGCCGTCCGCCGGGATTTCGGGACTGTGGGACCTTCCGGGCCATGTCGCGGAGCCGGCGTTGTGGGACGGCCGACCTCGGCCTAATGCACCGGGACGTTCTCTCGGAGAAAGGCAAGCTGGTCGGCGATGATGTCCGTGAACGCGGGCTCGACGTAGGGGTCGAAGTGGCTGCAGTCGTAGATGCGGACGGTTGCGCGTGGGATTCGTCGAGCGGCCCTCTCGGCCACGGCGCAGGGAGTGATGGCATCGTTCCTTGCGATCTGAACGAGCGTGGGACAGGTGATCTTCGAGACGACCCGCTCGGGTGAATAGCGGCCGATCTTGAGACCGATCCGCGCAGCGACGTCTTGTCGGTAGGCATCTGGTGCGAGGTTGGAGTCGACGATCAGTCGCTCCAGGCCTGGCAGTGCGTCGGGGGTGGTCATGATTCCAAGGTCGCCGGGACGACCCACGAGCGGCACGTACACGGGCTCCCGGCCCAGCAAGGCGTTGATCTGATCGCGAATGGCGTAGGGCGCAATCCTCGCCGAGGAGGCGAGTCCGGTGGCCCGAACGGCGGCTGGGCCGCTGACGTGCGGCACCTGGGCGATGACGGCTGCGAGAGGTTCACCGCGTCCGGCGACGGTGAGGACGTGGCCACCGCCGAACGACGTGCCCCAGGCCACGATCTTGGCGGCGTCGATTCCTGGGAGCGACCGGGTGAACGAGAGCGCTGCCTTCCAGTCCTCGTGCTGCATGTCGATGTCCAGCAGCTGGCGCGGTTCGCCTTCGCTGTCGCCGAATCCTCGGTAGTCGAAGACGACTGCTGCGTAGCCGGCTGCCGTGAACCGCTCGGCGTACGCGTAGAGGCGGAGAGCGCGTGGAGACCCGAAGCCGTGCGCCATCACGATCGCCGGCACTGCCTCGTCCGAAGAGGTGTCTGGACGCAGCACCGTGACCGCGCACTTCGTACCGCCGGAGAGGAAGGTTGTCGGATCGGAGAAGGCGGGGTTGTTGGCCGATGCGGACACGGACGCTCCATCGTTGAGGAAACAGAAGTCTGCCCGCCTGGGCCAAACGAGGGCGAGCCCTCAGGAGTGGCGTTGGAGACGCTTCAGGGCGAAGCGCTACGGAGCCGGAGGACGACGATGGCGGCGAGCCCGAGCACCACCGCAACCGGCCATGGCGGCCTCGAGCCGGTGGCCGGGAGGGTCCCAGTGTCGGCCGGGTCGGCGGCGGCGGCGGCGACATCATCGGGGTCCTCGGGGTCCGGTGCAGGCGTGGCCCCGCCATCGGATGGGCCGGGCGTCTCGCCTCCGAGCGCGCCGGGGAGGTCGTAGCCCGGCAGAATCGGCAGGCGAAGAATGGAGCCGCCGCCGTCGCCGCCGACCCGCACCAGGTTGGGGGCGACGGTGGTGGGCTCGTGGTAGCCGGACACGCCGACGATGTGAAGCCGGATGCGGTGGCCCTGTTTGAACTGGTTGCCGATGGGCCAGAATTCGACTGAGTAGCGGTGCTCGGTGCCGGGTGTGATCTGGCGCTTCTCGGAGAAGTCGTTGTAGGGCTGGATGATCTCGCCGGCGCTGGTCGCGCGACCGGCCGTCGACCAGGTCGGGGAAGCTCGACCGCAGGCGGCCGACGGCCATCGGGTGGGCCGACCCGTCGGGCCACACGTCGGAGATGACGGCGTACAGGTCGGTCTCGGGCGTGGTGCTGGTCAGCACCAGCTCGAGGCTGGCGGGCCCGGCCGTCACCACGTCGGTGGCGAGCGCGGGGGTGGTGTACGACAGTCCGAGCGGCTCCGAGTTGTTCATGTACGTGAGCTCGGGTGATCCGTTGAAGATGCCGAGCAGCGACGTCGTCGGCGGGTCGGTGGCGGTCGGCATCGAGAAGATCGGCAGGTAGGGCTGCTGGGTGTCCTCGGCCGCCGGCTCGAGCGCGAGCGTCCCGTCGTTTGTCGAGGAGGCCGAGCCGCTGCGCTCGGCGTCGAGGTACAGCGCGGCCCACGTCGTGCCCGGCACCGGCCAGTCGGTCCGCGCTGTCGGTCACGAAGTCACCGGCCAGCATCTCGGCCCGGTCGCCGTTGGCCATCCACAACTGCACGGTCGGCTCGGCGTCGATACCGTTGGTCTCGTCGAGTAGGTGGTGGCGGAACCACCGCTCGGTCGGCTCGGCCGCGCCGCCCGATCCCTCGGGGATGCCGTCGTGAGCGCCGACCACGTAGAGGTGGGCGCCGTCGTCGCGCAGCTCCTGGAACGCCTCGAACGCACCACGCGACTCCACGTCGAAGAACCCGTCGATCATGAGGATCGGCACATCGTTGGCGTCGCCTCGGAAGCCGCGCTGCTGCCACCACTCGTCGAGCGTGGGGTGCAGGTTGTAGTCGACCAGGGTGTTGGCGAATCCGTCGGCGAGGTCGACCAGCGACAGCGGGTCGCGGCCCAGCCGGTCCGGGAAGAGAGCGACGGCGGGGGCCCCGATGAGGCCATAGACGCCGAGCGCCGGCAGGGCGTTGGGGATGCCGCCGGGATGGAGCAGGTCGCGGTAGAGCTCGAACGTGCCGGACCCCAACACCGCCGTCTCGAGGCAGGGGATCTCGGCGTGGAGGCTGTTGTAGGTCATGATCGCGCTGGCCGAGAACCCCCAGATGCCCAACCGGCCGTTGCTCCACGGCTGGGTGCACGCCCACGCCATGACGTCGACCACGTCCTGTTGCGAGCGGGGGCCGAGGGCGTCGAACGAGCCGTCGCTGTCGCCGGTGCCGCGGATGTGGACCTGGAGGTAGTTGAAGTCGGGGCCGCCGTACTCCGCACAGCACCCCTGGCCGTAGGGCGAGAACTCGGCGATGACCGGACGGGACGGGAGCGTGCCGTCGACCAGTGGGCCGCGGCCGCCGAGCCGGACGAGGACCTCGACGCCGTCGCTCGTCGCCACCCGCACGTCCTGGGTGACCTGTGGCTCGGGCTCGTCGGTCTGGGCGACGCTCGCCGGCGCGGCCCACATCGCGCTCAGCGCCACCAGTGCGGCCAGCGCAGCCCCGACCCATCCTCGATGTACTCCGTTGTTCCCCATCACGACCGAATCATAGACAGAGGTGTTTATCGAGCGCTAGTGTCGGTCCGATGGATCACTCAGACGCTCTGCGCGGTCGCCGCGTGTTCATCACCGGCGCGGCCCGCGGCATCGGCGCCGCCCTCGCCGAGCGCCTGCACGAGCGGGGCGCCCGGGTCGCGCTCGCCGGGCTCGAGCCCGACCTGCTGGCGGAGACCGCTGGCCGCGTCGACGTTCCGTGGTGGCGCTGCGACGTCACTGATCGGGAGGAGGTCGACCGAGTGGTCGACGAGGCAGCCGAGGCGCTCGGCGGACTCGACGTCGTGGTGGCCAACGCCGGCGTGGCCGCCCAGCTCCCACTCGTCGGCGGCGACCCCGACGATGTTCGAGCAGATGCAGCGGGTCAACGTGCTCGGCAGCTACTACACGCTGCGGGCGGCGGGCCCGCACATCAGCCATCGCAACGGCTACGCGCTGGCGGTGTCGTCGCTCGGCGGCGCGGTGCACCTGCCGCTGATGGGGGCGTACGCCGCGTCGAAGGCCGGCGGTCGAGGCGCTGGGCAACACGCTGCGCGCCGAGCTGGCGCCGTCCGGCGCCCGGGTCGGCGTCGCCTACTTCGCCGAGCTCGACACCGACATGACGTCGCCGGGGCTTCGGCACCGAGGCGGCCAAGTCGTTCCTCGGCGGCCGGACGATCACGACGGTCACCCCGCTGAAGGTCGGCATCGACGCGCTCGAGCGGGGCATCGCCCGCGGAGCCGGCGCATCGTCGCCCCGTGGTGGGTCGGCCCCATCCTCCCGTTCCGATGGCCGTCGCCCAGCCGGTCGTCGACCTCGCCCTGCGCCGGCGCGTCGATCGGGTGCTCGACATCGCCCGGGGCGAGACGGTCGAGCTGACCACGCCGCACGGATGCGTGACGTCGGACGAGCCCCGCATCGCGCCAGGCGGTCGACGCGACGTCGGCTTGCTCACCTGGCTGTTCGCCCATCGCGTCAGGGCGGGTCACCAGGACCAACCCGCCCAACCTGTTCCTGACCCTCGGCCGCCAGCGCCGGCTGTTCCACGGCTGGCTCCGCTTCGCCGGCCGACTGATGCCGGGCGGCACGCTCGCCCGCCGTGAGACCGAGCTCGTCATCCTCCGCGTCGCCCACCTGACCGGCTGCCGCTACGAGGCCGAGCACCATCGCCGCCTCGCCGCCCGGGCCGGGCTGACGACGACCGAGGTCGACCGGGTGGCCGCCGGCCCCGACGCCGCCGGCTGGTCCGACCGCGAGCGGCATGCTGCTCGCACGCGATCGACGAGCTGCACGCGCGACCGCGACCTGACCGACGAGACGTGGGCGCTCGTGCGTCGCCACCTCGACGAGGCGACGGCGATCGAGCTCGTGCTGCTCGTCGCCCACTACGAGATGCTGGCCACCACGATCGGCACGCTGCGCATCGCGGTCGATGAGGACCGGGCGAACTCGCCGATGAGCGACGGGGTCACTGCGCTCCCCCGGGGCCGGCACACGCTGAGCCGCGATGAGGTCGAGCAGTCACAGCGGTTTCGGCTGGCGGTGGGAATGGCCGAGGCGTGCGCCGACGCCGGGTTCGCCGACACGCCGGTGCGGGCCGTGCTCGAGAAGGCTGGCGTTTCGCGCCTCACCTTCTACGACCTCTACGACGGCAAGCTCGACTGCTTCCTCGATGCCCTCGATCTCGTCGGCGAAGTGCTGGTCGCGCAGCTGGCCGAGGCCCTCGACGGCATTTCCGGCTCGCCGGTCGAGCGGGCCACGACGGCCGTCGACCGCTACCTCGACACCATCACCGAGAACCTCGCGTTCGCACGCCTCTATATCGTCGAAGTCCACGCCGCCGGACCCGATGCTCTCCGTCGGCGCGCAGGACTCCAGGCGCGGGTCGTCGACTCACTCGCCACGCTATTCGACGCCAATGACCCCGACGACCGGTTCGCGTGCGAGGCCTACGTCGCTGCGGTGTCGGCCCTCGTCACCCTGCCCGTCGCCTCCGCCGACGTCGCTGCGATCCAGGAGCTGCGCGGCCCGTTCATCAGCCTCCTCGACCGAATCGGCCG